>NZ_JBICSH010000001.1:1933693-3098648 GCF_043196965.1 Nonomuraea sp. NPDC049309
ACCGTCACCGGCAGGCCAACCACCTGTACCCGAGGAGCCCCCACCCGCAGGCCAACCGCCAGTCCCCGACCGACCATCACCCGCAGGCCAACCACCCGTGCCCGACCCACCGTCACCGGCAGGCCAACCACCTGTACCCGAGGAGCCCCCACCCGCAGGCCAACCGCCAGTCCCCGACCGACCATCACCCGCAGGCCAACCACCCGTGCCCGACCCACCGTCACCGGCAGGCCAACCACCTGTACCCGAGGAGCCCCCACCCGCAGGCCAACCGCCAGTCCCCGACCGACCATCACCCGCAGGCCAACCACCTGTACCCGACCGGCCATCACCCGCAGCCCAGCCACCCGTGCCCGACCCACCGTCACCGGCAGGCCAGCCGCCCGTGCCGGAGTGACCGTCGTCGATGGGCTGAGGGCCAGTCGGGGGTTGGGGGGTTTCGGCGGCGCGACGGCTGCGACGACGGCTCCGGCCACGGCTCTCCCCGGACGCCTGCCAGCCGTCGGTCCGCCGACCACCATCAGAGCCGTCACCCGGCCACGCGCCGTCACCACCGGCCTCGTGACCACCCGTCTCGGCGGCACCACCGACGCCACGACCCCCCGCCCCAGCGGTCGGCACGGCGTCGAAACCACCCGTCCCGGTAGCACCTGAGCCGTAAGCCGCCCCAGCAGCGCCACCAGCGCCGTAGCCTGTCGCTGCGCCGCCAGAGCCGTAACCCGCCCCACCGGCACCGGCACCGAGGCCTTCGTCGGCTCCGCGGCCGCGACCACGGCCGGCGCCCCTGCCGTCGCCCGCGTCGGCGACGTAATCCGGCCCTACGCCGTAACCGCCCGTGCCGCTGTCGCGGCCGCCGGGCGTTCCGTCGCCGTAAGCGCCGCGAGCGTCACGAGTGCCGCGATTGCCGCGTCGGCTGCGCGAGCCGCCGGGCGCGGTGCTCGGCCAGTCGCCGGTCGCGCCACCTCCGGCAACGCCACCGAGGCCTCCGCCGGCGCCGTCGTCGAAGAAGCCGCCGGTAGCGGCGTCGCTGCGACCGGCGGCGGGAACGTCCGCGCCGGGCCGGCCACGCCCGCCGGCCCCAGCCTCAGCCCCGTGTGCGGAACCGGCCCCGCCCCCGGACCCGTAGCCGGACCCGTGCTCCGGCCTCGTGCCGGCACCATGTCCCGCTCCGTACTCCGAACCGGCCTCGGCTCCGGACTCGGACGCCCCAGGCCCGTAGCCGGACCCGTACGCGGGGTCCGCCCCAGCGCCGTAGTCGGCTCCGGGCTCGAAGTCGGGCCCGGAGCCGGGGGCGGTGCGGCGGGAGCGGCGAGAGCGGCCGGAGCCAGGGGTGCCGCGTCGGCGGGCCATCACAGCCCCGCCGCCCCGATGGCGTTGCCGACCGAGAAGGTGACCGCCGCGGCCACCGCCCCGACGAGCAGCTGCCGCAGCCCGGAGTACCACCAGCTGCGGGCGGTCACCGCCGACACCAGCGCACCGGCGGCGAAGAGCGCGCAGCACGACACCGCGGCCGAGATCGCCAGCTCGCGCGCCCCGAACAGGTACGGCAGCAGCGGCAGCGCCGCCCCCACCGCGAACGACACGAACGACGAGACGGCGGCCACGACCGGCGACGGCAGCTCCCCGGGCACCACGCCGAGCTCGTTACGCGAGTGGACCTCGAGCGCGCGGTCGGGATTCTGCGAGATCTGGCGGGCCACCTCGGCGGCCAGGTCGGGCGCCACGCCCTTGTCCACGAAGGTCTGTGCGAGCTCGGCCTGCTCGTCTTCGGGATGGTGGGCGAGCTCGCGCCGCTCGGCGGCGATCTCGGCCTGGGCGAGCTCGCGCTGGCTGGCGACGGAGACGTATTCGCCGCCCGCCATGGACAGGGCTCCCGCGGCCAGCCCGGCGACGCCGCCGAGCGCGACGACCCTCGGGTTGGCGGTGCCGCCCGCCACGCCTGCGATGAGCGCGAAGTTCGACACCAGGCCGTCCATCGCGCCGAACACCGACGGCCGTAGCCAGCCTCCGGTGACGTCGCGATGGGCGTGGTGGGCCTCCGCGCGTTCGCTCATCGAGTGTTCTTCTCCTTCGTCACCGTCTCGGCCTCGGCGGGCACCGCCTGCGCGCCCTCCTCCCGGCCGCCTGAGGCGGCGCCTGCGGGCTGCGCAGGATCGGCGGCGGCCTCCGCTTCGGCGTCGCCGGAGGGCGTGTCCGCGCCGGCACCGGACGCGCCAGTACCCGACTCACCAGCGCCCGACTCACCAGCGCCCGACTCGCCAGTGCCCGCCTCACCCGTGCCGGCCGCGCCACCGCGGGACGCGCCGTCGCCGGACTCACCGCTCCCGGACGCACCGCTGCCGGACGCGCCAGCCCCGGACGCACCGCTGCCGGACGCGCCGCTGCCGGACGCGCCATCGTCGGAGCGGGACTCGCCGGACGCGGACGGGTCCGGCGCAGCCGAGGACTCACCGCTGCCGGGATCGGCCTGGCCCGCGCCGTGGGCCGGGTCGGCCGCCTCGCCGTCGGAGCCCGGCTCGGGCACGACGACGATCTCCTCGCCGGTCCTGCCACGCGTGGCGAAGAAGTAGGCCAGCGCGAGCACGAACAGCACGATCGAGGTCCACTGGTTGATGCGCAGCCCCAGGAACATGACGGCGTGGTCGACCCCGCCGACGGGGTCGATGCGCAGCCCCTCGATCCAGAAGCGGCCGAGCGTGTAGCCCGCGACGTAGAGGGCGAACAGCCGGCCGTGGTGCAGCGCGAAGCGGCGGCCGGCGAAGATGAGCGCGAAGCCGAGCGCGACGTCCCACAGCGATTCGTACAGGAACGTCGGGTGGTAGAGAACGCCGGGCTCGCCGCCGTGGTCGATGTCGATCTCCAGGCCCCAGGGCAGGGTGGTCGGCGAGCCGTAGAGCTCTTGGTTGAACCAGTTTCCCCAGCGGCCGATGGCCTGCGCGAAGGCGATGCCGGGCGCGACCGTGTCGGCGACGGCGCTCATGGACAGGCCGCGCTTGCGTACGGCCAGCCAGACGCCGAGGGCGCCCAGCGAGATCGCGCCCCAGATGCCGAGGCCCCCCTCCCAGATGAACAGCGCCTGGTAGGGCTCCTTGATCGCCCGGCTGCCGAAGTAGGTCTGCCAGTCGGTGATGACGTGGTAGAGCCGGCCACCGATGAGGCCGAAGATGACCGCGGGAACCGCGATGTCCACGATCGTCCCCGCCTGGCCGCCGCGGGCGCGCCAGCGCCGTTCGCTCAGCCAGACGGCGACGACGACGCCGAGCACGATGCAAAGCGCATAAGCCCGGATCGGGATGATTCCGAGATACCAGACCCCTTGGGAAGGGCTGGGAATCGAGGCTAGGGGCATGTCAGGTGAGGGTAGCGGAAGCGGGCCTATTTGGCCGCCTCGGTAATCTCTTCGCGCAGCTGGGAAGGAGTGAACAGTACCTGATTGTCGATTTCTGTTCCGTTCAATTTCACTGTCGGCGTGTGGTCGAGCTTCTGCTCGTCACTGACCTTCTTGCTGTACGCGAGCTGCGCGTCGGCGTTCTTGTTGCTGGTCACGCACTGGTCGAACCCGGGCGTGTCGACCCCCGCCTCCTTGCCCCACTCCTTGAGCTGGTCGGGCAGGAACCCCTCTTCGGTCTCGGGCGGCTGGTTCTTGTAGAGCAGGTCGTGGAAGGCCATCCACTGCTTGCCGTCGGCGATGCAGCGGGCCGCGCTGCCGGCGCGCACGGAGTTGGCCCTGGTCGGATCCTGCGAGAAGATCGTGATCGGGTGGTAGACGACCTTGGCCTTGCCCTCGGCGGCGAGGTTCTTGAAGGTCTGGCCGCTGACGCGCTCCAGCTCCTTGCAGGCCGGGCACTGGAAGTCCTCGTAGATGTCGACGACGGGCGAGGTGACGCCGTTCTGGGCCATCACGACGCTGCCGTCGGACTGCACGGTGATCGGTGCGAGGGAACCGAGCGCCTCCTCAGAGCGCGACTGGCTGGCGGTGTACCACACGCCCAGGCCGACGACGGCGACGGCCACCACGGACGCGGTCGTGTACGTCACGATGCGCCGCCGCTTCTCGCGAGCCCGCTGCGCGGCCTGCTGCGCCTTGATCTTCTCCCGCGCCGACTGCGCCTTCGTCGTGGTGCGCTCGCCTTTGCTCATTGTTCGTCCTCTCCCTCATCAACACCATTGTCGCCCCCGAGGCCGAGAGCTCCGTCGAGCGCGAAACGGCCCGGCGGGAAGCGCACGGTCCACGCGCCGAGCAGCACGAGGCCGAAGTCGCGCAGGATGTCGAGCAGGTAGGTCGGCTCCTGTCCGGCACCCAGCTGGCCACCGCCGCCGAAGCAGCCGCAGTCGATCCGCAGGCCGTGCGCCCACGCCCAGGCGATGCCGAAGACGAACGCGAACATGAGCAGCGCGGCGATCACCGCGGCCGCCCTGGTCAGCAGACCGACGACGAGCAGCACGCCGACGACGATCTCCACGATGGGCAGCGCGTAGCCCACCGCGATGGCGACCGACTCCGGCAGCAACTGGTAAGCCTTGACCGCGACCACGGAGTCGGCCGGGTTACCGATCTTCAACGCACCCGCGACGATCAGCACCCCGCCCAGAACCAACCGGGCGACGGTCGTCACCCAGGGTATCGCCGTTCTCGCCCACGGTGACGCTTGAGACGCGGCCACGAGTCCTCTCCTCTTTTCTCTGCGCCGGAATGCGCACAGTACCCGGTCCCATCCGATCACGTCTGGGATAAGCGTCAGCTAAGCGCGTACCCCGCCGCCGACCTGGGAGGGTCTTCGCAATAGACCCTGAAACGGGGCAAAGGGGAACGCCCACTTGCGGAGGCGCGGGCGCCGACCTTGACCGCGCGGCCCCAAGCTATCAACGCCCGAACCCGGTCCTGAGACGAGCCATCGCGTCCCGCAAGCACGGGCTCCGCCTCACGCTCACCCCGGCCCCCTCGGCCTCCCGAACGCACACCCGCCCAGCCCCTCGGCCTACCCGAACGCTCGCCCGCAACAGCCCCTCCAGCTTGCCCAGCCACACCCCGCGCAGCCGCTCGCCCTGCCCAACCCCACCCCCACAGCGCCCCGCAACACGGGCTGCGGCCCGCGAGAGGCGGAGAGGGCCTGCAACCCAGCGGCAAGCGACCCGCGGAACGCGGAAAGACCGGCGATCCAGCGGGACACCATTCCAGCGGGAGTCGGGCGCGTTAGCGGCTGCGGACGCCCTTGGCCATGTCGCGGGCCAGCGCGGCGATGGACTCGCGCCCCGCTGCCTCGTCGGGTGCGTCGAGCATGCGGCGGATGAACGCCGAGCCCACGATCACGCCGTCGGCGTAGGCGGCGACCTCGGCCGCCTGGGCGCCGGTGCCGACGCCGAGGCCCACGCACACGGGCAGCTCGGTGTGGGCGCGGGTGCGCTCGACCAGGCCCTGGGCGGCGGAGTTGACCGTCTCCCTGGCGCCGGTGACGCCCATGAGCGAGGCGGCGTAGACGAAGCCGGTGCAGCAGTCGACGACGGCCTTGATGCGCTGCTCGGTGGAGCTGGGCGCGACCAGGAACACCGTGTCGATGCCGGCCGCGGCGGAGGCCGCGCGCCACGGCTCGGACTCCTCGGGCGTCAGGTCGGGCGTGATCGTGCCGACGCCGCCCGCGTTGGCGAGGTCGCGCGCGAAGCGGTCGGCGCCGTACTTGTCGATCGGGTTCCAGTACGTCATGACGAGCGTCGCGGCTCCGGTGGCGGCCACGCCCTCGACGGTGCGCACGACGTCGGCGATGCGGGTGCCGTTGGTCAGCGACCGGTGCACGGCGTCCTGGATGGTCGGCCCGTCCATGAGCGGGTCGGAGTACGGCAGGCCGATCTCGATGACGTCGCAGCCGGCCTCCACCAGGGCCGCGGCGGCGGCGATGGCGCCGTCTTTCGACGGGAAGCCCGCGGGCAGGTAGCCGACCAGTGCGGCCCGGTTGTCCGCCTTCGCCTTGGCGAAGACCGTCTGAAGAGTCGTCATGTCTGTCCGTTTCGAAGGTCTAGTCCCACCATGATGCCCTGCTCCGCGCCCGGTCCGAAGCCTCTCGGGGCGTCGTGTCGGGGCGCGGGCGTCAGCGGACCGGCGGTGTCACAGGTTGAAGTACTTCATGGCGGTGCCCATGTCCTTGTCGCCGCGCCCGGAGAGGTTGACCAGGATGATCGCCTCGGGGCCGAGCTCGCGGCCCAGCTCGAGCGCGCCCGCGAGCGCGTGGGAGGACTCGATGGCCGGGATGATGCCCTCGGTCCTGGCCAGCAGCGAGAACGCGGCCATCGCCTGGTCGTCGGTGATGCCGTGGTAGGTGGCGCGGCCGGAGTCCTTCAGCCAGGCGTGCTCGGGGCCGACGCCCGGGTAGTCGAGGCCGGCGGAGATCGAGTGGGACTCGATGGTCTGGCCCTCGTCGTCCTGCAGGACGTAGGTGCGCGAGCCGTGCAGCACGCCCACCGAGCCGGCGGTGAGGGTGAGCGCGTGCTCGCCGCTCTCCAGGCCCCGCCCGGCGGCCTCGTAGCCGTGGAGCTGCACGCCCTCGTCGTCGATGAAGGCGTGGAAGGCGCCGATGGCGTTGCTGCCGCCGCCGACCGCGGCGCACACCGCGTCGGGCAGCCGGCCGGTCAGCTCCTGGATCTGGCGGCGCGCCTCGACGCCGATGATGCGCGCGAAGTCGCGCACGATCTCGGGGAACGGGTGCGGGCCCGCGACGGTGCCGAACAGGTAGTGGGTGGTGTCGACGTTGGTCACCCAGTCGCGGAAGGCCTCGTTGATGGCGTCCTTGAGCGTCTGGGAGCCGTTCTTGACCGGCACGACGGTGGCGCCGAGCAGCTTCATCCGCGCGACGTTGAGCGCCTGGCGCTCGCAGTCGACGGCGCCCATGTAGATGGTGCACTCCAGGCCCATCAGCGCGGCGGCGGTGGCGGTGGCCACGCCGTGCTGGCCCGCGCCGGTCTCGGCGATGACCCGCTTCTTGCCCAGCCGCTTGGTCAGCAGCGCCTGGCCCAGCACGTTGTTGATCTTGTGGGCGCCGGTGTGGGTGAGGTCTTCGCGCTTGAGGATGATGCGGGCGCCGCCGGCGTGCTCACTGAACCGCGGCACCTCGGTCAGCGTGGTGGGACGGCCCGCGTAGGTGCGCAGCAGGTGGTCGAACTCCTTGATGAACTGCGCGTCGTTCTTGGCCTTCTCGTAGACCGCGGCCACCTCGTCGAGCGCCGGGATCAGCGCCTCGGGCACGTATCGGCCGCCGAAGATGCCGAACTTGCCGTGCACGTCGGGGTCGTCGCCGCGCGCGCCGTTGCCCGCCAGATCGGCGGCGGTCAGAATGGTGCCTTCGTTTGCCACTGCTATCCCTCTGTCGAGTGGTCGGGGCGCGTCGACGGATGCGCACCGGCGGTCACCAGCGCCTCCACTGCCTTACGCGGGTCCTTGCCGGTGACCAGGCTCTCCCCCACCAGGACGGCGTCGGCGCCGGACCTGGCGTAGGCGAGCAGGTCGTGCGGGCCGCGCACGCCCGACTCTGCGATCTTGATCACATTATCGGGGATCTTAGGCGCGATCTTCGCGAAGACATCGCGGTCGACTTCGAGTGTCTTGAGATTTCTCGCGTTGACCCCGATGACCCGCGCGCCGGCCGCGACGGCCCGCTCGAGCTCCTCCTCGGTGTGCACCTCGACCAGCGGCGTCAGGCCGATGGACTCGGCGCGCTCGATGAGCGACACCAGCGCCTCCTGCTCGAGGCAGACGACCATGAGCAGCGCCAGGTCGGCGCCGTAGGCGCGGGCCTCCCAGAGCTGGTAGGAGGTCAGGATGAAGTCTTTACGCAGGATCGGGATGTCGACACGGGCGCGGACGGCCGCGAGGTCGTCGAGGCTGCCGCCGAACTTGCGCCGCTCGGTCAGCACGCTGATGACGTGGGCGCCGCCCGCTTCGTAGTCGGCCGCCAGCGCGGCGGGGTCGGCGATCGCGGCGAGCGCGCCCTTGGACGGGCTGGAACGCTTCACCTCGGCGATCACCGAGACGCGATCGCCCCCGAGCGCGGCCATGGCGTCTCTGGGCGGCTGCGCCCGCTCGGCTCGCCGCTTGAGCTCGTCGATCGAGACGGCCTGCTGACGGGCGGCGAGGTCGGCGCGCACCCCGTCGAGGATGTCGTCGAGGACACTCGGCCCTTCCGTCCGCTCACTCACGCGCTTGAGGTCCCTCCGGTCGGCTTTAAGGGGGTGGCGGAGAGTTCGCGTCGCGTCCGCTCTCTGCCTTGTCCTGCGATGGTATCGGCCTCTGCGAGGCGCGTTCACCACCGGTCCCCGCCTAGGGGGCGAGGAACGCCCCGAAAGGCAGATTACGAACTACCCAGTAGACCATGACGACGGCGATGAACGCCCACAGCCACGCCGGGTGAGGCACGGACGTGCTCGGCGGCCTGCCCCGCCAGGCGCGCACGACCCAGCGCGCCCACCAGAACAGCAGGATGGGCATCATCGCCACGAACAGCGGGTTCAGGCCCAGCGCGGCGACGGGGTCGAGGTGGGCGAGCGCGTGCATGGTGCGCAGCGTGCCGCAGCCAGGGCAGTAGAGGCCGGTGAGCCACAGGAACGGGCATGTCGGGTAGTGGCCAGGCTCGTTGGGGTCGACCAGCCCCGTGACCGTGAAGGCCGCGACGGTGACGGCCGCGACGCCGAGCGGCGGGAGCAGCGCTCTCATGCGCCGCGTGCCTGGCCGCTCGATGGTCGCGAAGCTCATGCCCCCGATGTCCGCCTTCCCGGTCGGCCCGCGCCGCGTGGCCGGGTCAGTAGCCGTACGTGCTGCTGGCGGCTCCGGCGAGCCCGACCAGCGACAGCAGGATACCGCCGAGGAAGATCCAGGTGAGCACCCAGATCACGACGGTGATGTAGGACGTGACCAGGCCGCCGATGGCCATGCCCGAGCCCTCTTCGCCGTTGCGCTTGATCCGGTTGAGCGCGATGTGGCCGCAGATCACGCCGGGGATGCTGGTGAGCCCGCAGAAGACCAGGCCGATGATGCCGAGGACGAGCGAGGCCACCGCCATGCCGTTGGTCGGGCGCTGCGGGGGGTAGTAGCCGGCCTGCTGATCGTAGCCGCCGTAGCTCTGCGGCTGGGCGCTGTAGCCGCCGCTCGCGGGCATCTGGCCGTAGCTGAGGTCCTGCGGGTAGCTGGGCGGCTGCTGCCCATAATCGCCGCTCGGCTGCTGACCGTAGCCGCCGCTGCCGGGCTGCTGGCCGTATCCGCCGCCGCTCGGGGGCTGCTGGCCGTATCCGCCACCGCTAGGGGGCTGCTGGCCGTACCCTCCGCCGCTCGGGGGCTGCTGGCCGTACCCTCCGGAGGCCGGCTGTCCGTAGCCCCCGTCGTAGCCGGGCTGGCCGTAACCGCCGCCGGGCGGCTGCGCGCCGTAGCCGCCGCTACCGCTCTGATCCCCGTAGCTCATGAGCTGGCTCCTCAATCGTTCGTGGCGAGTTGGTACGGCAGCTTAGTGAGGAAATCTTTGCCAAGAAGACAAGGACTCAGGACAGTGGAGGTTTCGTCAGCACCGCGCGTCAGCGGCCCTCGGTCGGGTCGTCGCCCCTGTCGAGCGCGTCCCACAGCGCCCGATCGTCGCTGACCTGCGCCTTCGCCTCGCCGTCCGTCCCCTGGGCGCGGTCGTAGCGCGCGGACATGCCCGCCCAGCGCGGGCCGCGCGCGATCGCGGTGATCCCGCCCGCGAGCATCAGCAGCGCACCCGCGGCGGCGACGGCGGGCCACAGCGGCGCGGCCTCCCAGGGCACGCCCGAGGATCCGTGGAGCACGTCGCGCTCGCCGAGCCAGCCGGTGACGTTGGCGTCGTCGATCGCCGCCCAGACGGCCGCCGCCACGCCCGCGCCGCACAGGGCGAGCACCGCGCCGACGACGCGCCTGCCGGTGCCCCTGGTGGCGAGCACGGCCACGACGCCGGCCAGCCCGGCCAGCGCGACGGGTGTGAGCACCGGGCTGAGATCGCCGCCGGTGGGTGCGGCCGCGCCCGCCTGGAGCACCCTGGCCCACTCGCGGCCGGCGGCGAGCAGCACCAGCAGGCAGCCCAGGGCGGTGGCGGCGACCCAGATCGACAGCTCCCGCTTGTCGCTGCGCATGGTGCTAGCCGATCGCGATCTCGAGCCGGTCGGCGTCGAAGCAGGTGTGGTCGCCGGTGTGGCAGGCCCCGCCGACCTGGTCGACCTTGACCAGCACGGTGTCGCCGTCGCAGTCGAGTGCCACCGACTTCACGTGCTGGACGTTGCCCGAGGTGGCGCCCTTGACCCACAGCTCCTGGCGGCTGCGCGACCAGTAGGTGGCCTTGCCGGTGGTGAGCGTCAGGTGCAGCGCCTCGTCGTTCATCCAGGCCAGCATGAGCACCTCGCCGGTGTCGTACTGCTGGGTGATCGCGGGCACCAGGCCGTCGGCGTTGCGCTTCAGCCGCGCGGCGATCTTGGGATCCAGGGACATGCTGCCATTCAACCAGGCCGCCCGCGCGCCCCGGACGTCAGGCGAGCGCCTCCGGCAGGGTGTCATAGATGGGGAACAGCGGCGCCAGGTTGGTGCGCCGGAGCCTGCGCAGCACCACGCCGTCGGGGGCGACGAGCGCCATGGTGCGGCCGCGCTCGCGCAGCGAGGCGAGCAGGCGTACCAGCACCCCCAGGCCCGTGGTGTCGATGAACGTCAGCCCGGTCAGATCGACCACGAGGCGCGGCTCGTCCGCCGCGACCGCCTCATCCAGACATTTCCGCACTTGGGAGACGTTATCGACGTCCATCTCCCCCGACAACCTCACCACCACCGAGCCCCCGTGATCGTGTCGCGACATCTCCAGCACATCCACGCCCATGTTCCTCATGACCCCTCCCGTGGGCGGCTCCGCCGAAAACGTACACCCGCCCGCATCGCGTCACGGTGGGTTTTGCTGAGAATGCGGCACGTGATCACATCCGTGCGAGTACCTTCTGACCCGATCGCGTCGAAGGACGGGCTGCTAGGGAGGACAGGATCGTGGTGCACGTGGCGGGCTCCGTCCTGGATCCGGATCTGGGCGACCATGTCTGCCTGCCGTTCGACGGCGAGCGCGAGCGGATGACGGTCACCGGGGTCTTCACCGTGAACGGCCTGCGCCGCCGCGTCAAAGTGCTGATCATGACGCACACCGACACCCCCGAGCGCACGCGCACCTGGCTGGCGCCGCTGGTGCCGGGGTTCGCCGAGGCCGAGTCGGCCGGCCGGATCGAGATCCTGGCCTGCGCCGACACCCACTTCACCGGCGGCTTACTCGACCCGGCGCGGCTGCGCGCGGGGCTCGCCGCCGCCCGCGACCGCGCCGGAGGACACGGCGTGTACGCGCTGGTGGACGCCTCCTGGGGCCTCGGCGACGTGCCGGGGCACGCGGCGTTCGAGGCGGCCGTCAACGAGCTGTTCGGCGAGGGCTGGCTGGCGGCGGTCTGCCAGTACGACCGCGGCGTCTTCCCCCGCGACGCCCTGGAGGAGGCGGCGGCCGTGCACCCGATCGCCCCCGAGCAGGCGCTGCTGCGCTTCGCCCGCGCCGGAGACGGGCTGCGGGTGTGGGGCGATGTGGACCTGACCAACCGCCCGGCGTTCGCCTCCCTGCTGCGGCCCCTGGTCAGGTGGCCGGGCGAGGTCGTGATCGACGCGAGCGGGCTCGGCTTCATCGACGCCGGCTCGGCCCAGCTGCTCGCCACCATGGCGATGGCCAGGCCGCGCGGCACGACGACGGTGGTCTGCCGCGCCCCCATGGCGCGGGTGCTGCGGCTGATCGGCGCCGACGAGCATCTCGCCGTACGGCGGGCCGGCGATGACTAGCCAGGTGCTCCGCACCAGCTTCGCCCGCGGCCGCATCACGCTGCTGCGCAGGACGGTCACCGAGCACGCCAGGCGGCACGGGCTGACCGGCGTCCGCCTGGAGGACTTCGTGCTGGCGGTCAACGAGGTCGCCACGAACGCCGTGCTCCACGGCGGCGGGCACGGCCGGCTGCGGATGTGGTCGCACGGCGGCCGGCTGTGGTGCGAGGTCAGCGACGAGGGGCCCGGGCTGCCCGCCGGGTGGATGGGCGACGGCCGGCCGCCGGAGCGGCTCGACCACCGCGGGCGCGGGCTGTGGCTGACCGGCATGCTGTGCGACCAGGTCATGATCGTCTCAGGCCCGGCGGGGACGACGGTGACGTTCGCCGCCCTCTGCGACTGAAGCAGGAACCCGGCCCAGGAACCGGCCCGGCGTGCGAGCGGGCCCTACGTGTCGCGAGCGGTCTTCGAGCGCGCCGCCGACACCCAGGAGGCGTGCAGGTCGGCGTACACGCCGGGCTCCTGCACCAGCTGGGCGTGCGGCCCGCGCTGCACCAGCCGGCCCGCGTCGAAGACCAGCACCTCGTCGGCGTTCTCCGCGGTGGACAGCCGGTGCGCGATGGAGACGGCGGTGCGGCCCCGGGTGACGCCTTCGAGCGCGCGGGCCAGGCGCACCTCGGTGGCCGGGTCGACGGCGGAGGTGGCCTCGTCGAGCAGCAGCAGGTCGGGGTCGGCGAGGTAGGCGCGGGCCAGCGCGACGAGCTGCCGCTCGCCCGCCGACAGCGACTCGCCGCGCTGCCCGACCGGCGTGTCGAGGCCCGCGGGCAGGCCCTCCAGCCAGTCGGCCAGGCCCAGCTCGGTCAGCGCCAGCTCGATCTCCTCGCGGGTGGCCGACGGCTTGCCGTAGCGGATGTTCTCCTCCAGGGTGCCGTCGAACAGGAAGCCGTCCTGCGGCACCATGACGATGCGCTCGCGCAGCGAGGAGAAGCGCACCTGGCGCAGGTCGTGGCCGTCCACGGTGACCCGGCCGGATGCGGGGTCCATGAGCCTGGTGAGGAGCTTGGCGAACGTGGTCTTGCCCGAGCCGGTCTCGCCGACGACGGCGACGCGCGAGCGCGGCGGGATGGACACGGTGACCTCGCGCAGCACGGGCGCGCCACCGGGGTAGGCGAAGTGCACGTTCTCGAAGGCCACCTCGATGGGGCCGCGCGGCAGCGTCACGCCGCGCTCGCCGGGGTCGGCGACGTCGGGCGGGGTGTCGAGCACACCGAGGATGCGCCGCCAGCCCGCGACGGCGTTCTGCGCCTCGTTCAGCACCTCGGTCGCGGTCTGCAGCGGCGAGATGAACAGCGTGACGAGGAACAGGAACGCCACCAGCTCGCCCTGCGAGATGCCGCCCGACAGGCCGAGCCGCACGCCGAGCAGCACGATGCCGGCGATGGCGATGGCGGCGACGATCTCGGTCAGCGGGAAGACGAACCCGACGATGGTCTGCGCCCGCACCTGGGCCTTCTTGTTGGCGTCCACGGCCCTGTCGATGCGTTCGGCGGTGCGGCGCTCGGAGGCGTAGGCCCTGATGACGGTGGCGCCGACCACCGACTCGCTGACCGCGGCCAGCATGTCGCCGGTGCGCTCGCGCACGGTGGTGTACGCCCGCGACAGCAGCCGCTGGAAGCGCGGCAGGGCGATCATCAGCGGGATGAAGCAGGCCCACACCAGCAGCGTGAGCTGCCAGGAGTAGACGAGCATCAGCACGGTGGCCACGAGGAGCTGGCCGAGCGAGACGATGATCATCAGCCCGCCCCACTGCATGAACGTGCTGATCTGGTCGATGTCGTTGGTGACGCGGGAGACCAGGGCGCCGCGGCGCTCGGTGTTCTGGGTGAGCACCGACAGGTCGTGCACGTGGCGGAAGCCGCGCACGCGCAGGGTGGCCAGCGAGGACTCGGTGGCCTTGTAGAGGCGGACGTTCATGGCGTACCCGGCCAGGGCCGTCACCACCACGGCGACGGCGCAGATCACCACGGCCCGCGTGATGTACGGGATGTCGGGTGTGCCGGTCTTGAGGCCGGTGTCGATGGTCTGCTGCACCGCGATCGGCACGATCACCTTGCCGATGGTGGCGACGACGGCGAGTGCCAGCGTGCCGAGCAGGCCGGCGCGGAACTCGGGCGTCAGCGACAGGCCCTGCCGGATGGTGGCAAGCGCGGAGCGCTCGGCGTTGCCGTGGATGCTCTGCGCGGTCATGCGCTGACCCCTTCTTCCTCGATGTCGATGTCGGACAGCTCGATGGCGGCCCGCTCGGCCTCCTCGCGCTCGTAGGCGGTCACCAGGTTGCGGTAGCCCGCGCAGCGCCCGATCAGCTCCTCGTGCGTGCCCCGGTCCACCACGCGGCCGTGGTCGAGGTAGACGACCTCGTCGGCCAGGGAGATGGTGGCCATCCGGTAGGCGACGACCACGACGGTGGACGCCTCGGCGGCGTCGCGCAGCCCGTGCAGGATCCTCGCCTCGACCTGCGGGTCCACGCTGGAGGTCGCGTCGTCGAGTACGAGCAGGCGGGGGCGGCGCACGACCGCGCGGGCCAGGGCCAGGCGCTGACGCTGGCCGCCGGAGAGCGAGGCGCCGCGCTCGCCGACGCGGGTGTCGAGCCCGTCGGGCAGCCGGCCGACGAAGCCGTCGGCCTGGGCCAGCCGCAGGGCGGCCCACACGTCCTCGTCGGTGACCTCGCCGCCGAGGGCGATGTTGCCGCGGACGGAGTCGTCGAACAGGAACGTCTGCTGTGGCACCAGCGCCACCGACGCGGCCACGCCGCCGTAGGGCAGGTCGCGCAGGTCCACGCCGTCCAGCAGCACCTGACCCGAGTCGGGGTCCACCAGGCGCACCAGGAGCTGCACGAGCGTGGACTTGCCCGATCCGGTGGGGCCGACGATGGCGACGGTGCGGCCCGCGGGCACGTCGAAGGTGACGTCGTGCAGCACCTTCGCCTCGCCGTAGGCGTAGGAGACGCCTTTGACGCTCAGCTCGGCGGGGCCTGCGGAGGTGCCGGGGGCGGCGGTGCCGTACTCCATGGAGCCGGTGGCATCCAGCACGGCCTGCACCCGCTGCCAGCCGACGACGCTGCGCGGCAGCTCGGCGAGCACCCAGCCGAGCGCCCTGATCGGGAAGGCGAGCAGCGTGAACAGGTACGCCACCTGCACCAGGTCGCCGGGGTCGATCGCGCCGGCGGACAGCCGGGCCGCGCCGACGCCCAGCACGGCGAGCACGCCGAGCGTGGGCAGCGCCTCCAGCATGGGGTCGAACAGGCCGCGCACCCGGCCGACGGCGATGTTGGCGTCGCGCAGCTCGTGGGCGCGCCGGCGGAACCGCTCGGTCTCCAGCTCCTCCCTGCCGAGCGTCTTGACGACGAGCGCGCCGTCGAAGCTTTCGTGGGCGATCTCGCTGACCTCGGCGCGCAGCTGCTGCGCGCGGGTGGCCAGCGGGCTCAGCCTGCGCTGGTAGACGAGGTTGAGCACGGCGATGGCCGGGAAGATGAGGAAGCCCACGAGCGCCAGCGCGAGGTCGGTGAGCACCATCGCCACGGCCGCGGTGATCAGCATGACGACCACGCCGACGGCCATCGGCAGCGGCGCGAGCGGCGCCCAGGCGGCCTCGGCGTCGGAGCTGGCGTTGGACAGCAGCTGCCCGGTCGGGTGCCGGTGGTGCCAGGCCAGCGGCAGCCGCAGGTACTGCTTGGTGACGTCGCGCCGGGAGCGGGCCTGCATGCGGTACTGCATGAGACCGGCCAGGATGCGCCGTCCCGCCACGCCGATCGCCTTGAGCAGGGCGGTGCCGACGATGAGCGACACGCCGGTCCACAGCGCTCCCGCGGTGACGTCGCCGTCGCGGAACGCGGCCAGCACGACGTTCTGTGTCGCCCACCCAAGGGCGGAGGCCGAGGCGACGGTCATGCCGCCGTACACAGCGCTGGCCAGCACCGCGAGGGTGAAGACCGTCTTCTCGGTGCGAATGGCCACCCCAAGGACGCGGAGCCCTTGACGCATCACGGCCGAGGTGACCTTGCTCGCCACTCGGTACGTTTCCTTCCAGGTCTGATGTTGATACGTATGTCCCTATCACGCCCGATCATGCGGTTATTCCCGGCGGTAGGCTGATCCACGTGACTCACGCTCGTGGCGAACGCGCTGCGCTCTGCACTCTGCTCGACCGGCTCGGCCCGGACGCGCCGACCCTGTGCGCGGGCTGGACCACCTACGACCTGGCCGCGCACCTCGTCGTGCGCGAGCGCAGGCCCGACGCCATGCCGGGCATCGGGCTCAAGCCGCTGGCCGGCTACACCGCCAAGGTGCAGCAGCGGATGAAGGAGGCCCACCCCTACCCCGAGCTGGTCGGCCTCGTCCGCCGGCCGGGCGGCGTCTACGGCCTGCTGCCCGCGCTCGATTCGGCGGTCAACACGCTGGAGATGTTCGTCCACCACGAGGACGTGCGCCGCGCCCAGCCGTCGTGGGAGCCCCGCGAGCTGGACCCCGGGTTCGAGCAGCTCATCTGGAAGCGGGTGTCCACGGGGGCCCGGCTGATGCTGCGCAAGGCGCCCGTCGGCGTGGTGCTGCACCGGCTCGGCGGCGGCGTCGTGCTCGGCGGCCCCAAGGGACGCTCGCGCGTGGAGGTCACCGGGCGGGCGGCCGAGCTGCTGATGTTCTGCTTCGGACGGCAGCGACACGCCCGGGTCGAGCTGACCGGGGACCCGGCGGCCGTGGAGGCGCTGCGCGAGGCTCCCCTGGGGGTCTGACCTGCTCCCGTGAGGGGCGGCCCGGTGCCCGGCAGGCCCGGAAAACCCGGCGGGGCAGGCGCTCGCGTTTCCGGACACTGCGCTTACCATGGCAAGGGAAAGAAGCCCCCCGGTTAGGATCTTGTACATCTATAGAGATGCCTAAGGATCGCCCAGACTCGGGTATATACGGCTGGGAACGGACTGCAGGAGGCCCCCCATGCAGGTCAAGAAGGTGATCACCTACGTGGCTATCGCGTTCGTGGTCTTCTACCTGTTCACCCGGCCGGCCCAGGCCGCCGCCGCGGTCAACGGTGTGTTCGACGGGATCATCCATGGAGCCAACCAATTGGCGGTGTTCTTCTCGAGCATCCTGACCTGACCTTGGGCGCTGTCTGCGTGCGGTGCTTCCACGCGCCGCCCGTTCGTGTTACGCAGGCAGGGTGACAGATCGCCCCACCGGCACCAGACCGCATCAGCTCGGCGCCGCCGCCCGGCGCACCCTCGAGCGTGCCGAGCTCGAGGGCATCGAGCTCATCCGTTTCCTGTACGCCGACCACGGAGGCGTGATCCGTGGTAAGGCGGCGGCCAGGTCCCGGCTGGCCGAGCGGCTCAGCTCGGGCATCGGGCACACGGTGGCCATGATGGCGATGAACATGCTCGATCAGTTGCAGGAGGTCGAGCACATGGGGCCGGTGGGCGAGGTGCGCATCGTGCCCGACGCCGCCACGTACGTGCCGCTGCCGTACGCTCCCGGCGCCGCCGCGATGCTGTCGGATCTGCGCCGTCCCGACGGCACCCCCTGGGAGGCGTGCCCGCGCACGTTCCTGAAGGACGCGATCGCCGCGCTGCGTGAGGAGGGCTACGCGCTGGAGGCGGCGTTCGAGCCGGAGTTCACGCTCGGCCGGCGGCTGCCCGACCCGTCGGGCGGGCCCGACCGGCTGGTGCCGATCGACGACGCCCTCTGCTACGCCGCGATCGGCTTCGACATCGCTCACGACTACACGATGGCGCTGGTGCGCGCGCTGGAGACGCAGGGGCTGCGCGTCGAGCACTACCATCCCGAGCTCGGCCACGGTCAGCAGGAGCTGTCGATCCGCCACGCGCCCGCGCTGCGCGCCGCCGACAACCACGTGCTCTACCGCGAGACCGTGCGCGGCGTGGCCCTGCGCATGCAGATGTGGGCCTCGCTGGCCCCCAAACCGCTGGCCGACCAGGCCGGCAACGGCGCCCACCTGCACCTGTCGCTGTGGAGCGGCGGCCGCAACGTCTTCGCCACCGACAACGAGGTGCGCGACGCCTTCATCGGCGGCCTGCTCGCCCACCTGCCCGCGCTGACGGCGCTGACCTGCGGCAGCGTCAACAGCTTCCGCCGCCTGGCGCCCCGCATGTGGTCCAGCGCGTACGCCGTCTACGGTCCCGACAACCGCGAGGCCGCCGTCCGCGTCTGCTCACCGCTGGGCGACAGCGGCGAGCCGAACCTGGAGCTGAAGCCGTCCGACTCCTCCGCCAACCCCTACCTGTCGCTCGGCGCGGTCATCCACGCCGGCCTCGACGGCATCCGGCGCAAGCTGGACCCGGGCGAGCCGGTGGACGTCGACCCCGACACCCGGCCGGGCCGTTATCCGCGCCTGCCGTCCTCGCTGGACGAGGCGCTGGACGCGCTGGAGGCCGACGAGGTGCTCATGGAGGCGCTCGGACCGCTGCGGCGCAGCGCGTATCTGGCCGTCAAGCGGTCCGAGGCCGCGGCGTTCGCGGGGAAGGACGCCTCCTTCGAGCTCTTCCACCACATGCGGGTGTTCTGAGCGCGCCGCTCAGCGGACCGGGTGGCCCGCGTTCCTGAGCGTCTCCTTGACCTCGGAGATCTTCAGCGTGCCGAAGTGGAACACGCTCGCCGCCAGCACGGCGTCGGCGCCCGCCGCCACCGCCGGGGGGAAGTGCTCCAGCCGGCCGGCGCCGCCGCTGGCGATCACCGGCACCCGCACGGCCGCCCTGACCGCGCGCAACATCTCCAGGTCGTATCCGTCGAGCGTGCCGTCGCCGTCCATCGAGTTGAGCAGGATCTCGCCCACGCCGAGCTCCTCGCCGCGGGCGGCCCACTCGACGGCGTCGATGCCGGTGCCGCGCCGCCCGCCGTGGGTGGTCACCTCGAACCCGCTGGCCGTGCCCGGCGCCCGCCGGGCGTCCACCGACAGCACGACGCACTGCGCGCCGAACCGCCGGGACGCCTCGGTGAGCAGCTCGGGCCTGGCGATGGCGGCGGTGTTGAGCGACACCTTGTCGGCCCCCGCCCGCAGCAGCCGGTCGACGTCGTCGACCGAGCGCACCCCGCCGCCCACGGTGAGCGGGATGAAGACCTGCTCGGCGGTCCTGCGCACGACGTCGAGCATGGTCTCGCGCTCGCCTGACGAGGCGGTGATGTCGAGGAAGGTCAGCTCGTCGGCGCCCTCCTCGTCATAGCGCCTGGCCAGCTCCACGGGGTCGCCCGCATCGCGCAGGTTCTCGAAGTTCACGCCCTTGACCACGCGGCCGGCGTCAACGTCGAGACAGGGGATGACTCTTACCGCCACGCTCATGTTCGCAGTGCCTCGATCTCGATCTCTACCAGCATTCTCGGGTCGACCAGCCCGGCCACCCGCACCCCTGTGCAGGCGGGGCGCACCTTCGAGAAGACCTCGTGGATCGCCTTGCCCACGGGGTCGAAGTGGCGCTGATCGACCACGTAGTAGCGGACCATGACGACGTCCTCACGCGTCAGGCCGCCCATGAGGACGGCCTCGAGCGCGATCTCGATCGCGGTCAGGGCCTGCATGTACGGGTCGCCGACGTGGCGTACCTCTCCGTCGACCGTGGCCGTGCAGCCGGACACGATCACCCGGCCGCCCGCGACCACCGCGCGGGCGTAACCGTACTTCTCCTCCCAGATGCCGCCTGAGAACACCCGGTAACCGGTGCTCTCCATGCCGATGCTCCCAATACTCATCTCGCCCCTCCTGGCACGGCTACACACGTACCGCTGCCAGCGCATCTTCCAGGGTGAACGCGCGAGCGTACAGGGCCCTGCCCACGATGACCCCCTCCAGGCCGTCGGGGACCAGGGAGGAGAGCGCGACCAGGTCGTCGATGCTGGAGACGCCGCCGCTGGCCACCACGGGCTTGTCGGTGCGGGCCAGGATGCGCCGGTAGAGGTCGAGGTTGGGGCCCTGGAGCATGCCGTCCTTGGTGACGTCGGTGACGACGTAGCGGGGGCAGCCGTCGGCTTCGAGCCGGTCCAGCACCTCCCACAGGTCTCCGGCGTCCTCGGTCCAGCCGCGCGCGGCCAGCGTGGTGCCGCGCACGTCGAGGCCCACCGCGATGCGGTCGCCGTACTCGGCGATGATCTTGCTGCACCAGGCGGGGTTCTCCAGCGCGGCGGTGCCGATGTTGACCCGGCGGCAGCCGGTGGCCAGCGCCTGGGCCAAGGAGTCGTCGTCGCGGATGCCGCCCGACAGCTCCACGTTGACGTCGAGCCTGCCGATCATCTCGGCGATCAGCTCGCGGTTGCTCCCCCGGCCGAAGGCGGCGTCGAGGTCGACCAGATGGATCCACTCCGCGCCCGCCTCCTGCCAGGCCAGCGCGGCGGCCAGCGGCTCGCCGTAGCCGGTCTCGGTGCCGGCCTCGCCCTGCACCAGGCGTACGGCCTGGCCGTCGACGATGTCGACGGCGGGCAGCAATGTGAGAGACATCAGGTCCTCCGGTCGAAAGCGAGAGTCACGACGACGGGCACGAACAGCAGCGACAGCACCAGGACGGCGAAGCTGGCGAGGAGCGACCCCCACACCAGCCACGCGACCACCTGGACGAGCAGGAAGCCGAGCGCCACCACGGCGTTCTGGGCGCGGTGGCGGCGGGCCAGCAGCCCGCCCTGACGGCGGATGCGCACCGGGCGCGGCGTCAGCCGGGCGATGAGGGCGCGGCGCCGGGCCCTGCGGGCCTGCCGCTCCTCGTTGGCCCGGATCGCGCGCGCCCGCTCGGCCTCCCGCTCCGCCCTGCGGCGCGCACGCTCCTTGCTCACGACAGCGCCTTGACCCAGTTTCGCAGCAGGGCCGCACCGGCGTCGCCGGACTTCTCCGGGTGGAACTGGGTGCCCATGAGCGGGCCGTTCTCCACGGCGGCCACGAACGGCACGCCGTGCTCGGCCCAGGTGACGAGCGGCTCGGAGAAGCCGTCGCCGGTGCGCAGCTCCCACTCGCGCACGCCGTAGGAGTGGACGAAGTAGAAGCGGGTGTCCGCGTCGAGCCCGTCGAACAGCACGCTGCCCGCGGGCGCCTTGACGGTGTTCCACCCCATGTGCGGCAGCACGGGCGCGTCGAGCCGCTCGACCGTGCCCGGCCACTCGCCGCAGCCCTCGGTCTCCACGCCGTGCTCGACGCCGCGCGCGAACAGGATCTGCATGCCGACGCAGATGCCGAGCACGGGCCTGCCGCCGGACAGGCGGCGGCCGATGATCTGCTCGCCGCGCACCGCCTTCAGGCCCTTCATGCAGGCGGCGAACGCCCCAACGCCGGGCACCACCAGGCCGTCGCTGTCCATGGCCGTCTGGTAGTCGGAGGTCACGGTGACCTGGGCACCCGCCCTGGTCAGCGCGCGCTCGGCCGAGCGCAGGTTGCCCGAGCCGTAGTCGAGTACGACGACATTGTTCTTCACCACCACAACACTCCCGCCGTGATCGCCATCACCGCGCCGACCGCGCAGATCGCCGCGCCCGCCTTCAGTCCCTGCTTGGCCAGGGAGTACACGCCGCCGCCGAGGAACAGCCCGAGGAACACCAGGGCCACGGCGAGCAGGTTGTCGGTCACAGCACGCCCTTGGTGCTCGGCACCCCGCTCGCGCGCGGGTCGAGCTCGGACGCCTCGCGCAGCGCCCTCGCCAGCGCCTTGAACTGCGCCTCGACGATGTGGTGCGCGTTACGGCCGTAGGGCACATGAACGTGCAGGCAGATGGCCGCCTGCGCGACGAACGACTCCAGGATGTGGCGGGTCATCGTCGTGTCGTAGTCGGGGCCGATCATCGGTGCCATGCCCTCGGGCTCGGTGTGCACGAGGTAGGGGCGGCCCGACAGGTCGACGGTGACCTGGGCGAGCGACTCGTCCAGCGGGCACGACGCGCTGCCGAACCGCCTGATGCCGGACTTGTCGCCCAGCGCCTCGCGGAACGCGGCGCCCAGCGCCAGCGCGGTGTCCTCGATCGTGTGGTGGGAGTCGATGTGCAGGTCGCCCTCGGTCTTGACCGTCAGGTCGAACAGCCCGTGCTTGCCGAGCTGGGCCAGCATGTGGTCGTAGAAGCCGACCCCGGTGGACACCTCCACCCGGCCGGTGCCGTCGAGGCCGACCTCGACCAGGACCGAGGTCTCCTTCGTGACGCGCTCGATGCGACCTACGCGGCTCACATTGCTCCTTCCAGGGCGGCGCGGAAGGCCGCCATCTCCTCGCCCGTGCCGATGCTCACCCGCAGCCACTCGGGAGGGCCCACCTCGCGGATGAGCACCCCGCGCTCCAGCAGCCCCTCCCACACCCTGCGCCGGTCGGGGAAGCGCCCGAACAGCACGAAGTTGGCGTCGGAGTCGGCCACCTCCAGCCCCTTGCCGCGCAGCCACTCCACCGTGGCGTCGCGTTCGCGGCGCAGCGCGTCGACCGTGCCGAGCAGCTCGTCGCGGTGGCGCAGCGCCACCCGCGCCGCCGCCTGCGTCAGCGTGGACAGGTGGTACGGCAGCCGCACCAGCAGCAGCGCCTCGACCACCGCCGGGTGCGCCGCGAGATAGCCGAGGCGGGTGCCGGCCATCGCGAACGCCTTCGACATCGTCCTGGTGACGATGAGCCGCGGGTGGCCGGGCAGCAGGGTCAGCGCCGACGGCGTGCCCTCGCGGGCGAACTCGGCGTACGCCTCGTCGACCACCACCATGCCGGGCGCCGCCGCCAGCACCGCCTTGATCGTCTCCAGCGGCTGGGCGGTGCCCGTGGGGTTGTTGGGCGAGGTCAGGAAGACCACATCGGGGCGGTGCTCCTCGATCGCGGCGACCGCCTTGTCCGGGTCGAGCGAGAAGTCGCCCTCACGGGACGCGCTGATCCACTCGGTGGAGGTGCCGCCCGTGATGATCGGGTGCATGGAGTAGGAGGGCTCGAACCCCATGGCGCTGCGGCCCGGGCCGCCGAACGCCTGCAGGATCTGCTGGAGCACCTCGTTGGAGCCGTTGGCGGCCCACACCTGCGCGGCCGTCAGGCCGTGGCCGAGGTAGTCGGCCAGGTCGGCGCGCAGCTCGGTGGCGTCCCTGTCGGGATAGCGGTTGAGCTCCCCCGCCCGCCGGCCGATCTCCGCCGCCAGGTCGGCGACCAGCTCGGGAGACGGCGGGTAGGGGTTCTCGTTGGTGTTGAGACGTACGGGCACGTCGATCTGGGGCGCGCCGTAGGGCGTCTTGCCGCGCAGATCGTCACGGATGGGCAGGTCGTCGAGGTTCACGCGGTCTCCGTCGGCACTCGCCAGTCGAATCGGGCGCGGATCGCGGCGCCGTGTGCGGGCAGGTCTTCGGCGTCGGCCAGCACCGACACATGGGCCGCCGCGCCGGCGAGCGCCTCGCGGGTGTAGTCGACCACGTGGATGCCGCGCAGGAACGACTGCACCGACAGGCCGCTGGAGTGGCAGGCGCAGCCGCCGGTCGGCAGCACGTGGTTGGACCCGGCGAGGTAGTCGCCGAGCGAGACCGGCGAGTAGGGGCCGACGAAGATCGCCCCGGCGTTGCGCACCCGCGCCGCCACGGCCGCCGCGTCGGCGGTCTGGATCTCCAGGTGCTCGGCGGCGTAGGCGTCGACCACCTTCAGGCCGTCGTCGATCGAGCTCACCAGCACGATGCCCGACTGGCGGCCGCCCAGCGCCTCGGTGATGCGCTCGGAGTGCTTGGTCGCCGCGACCTGCGCCGGCAGCTCCTTCTCGACCGCGTCGGCCAGCTCGACGCTGGTGGTGACGAGCACGGATGCGGCGATCACGTCGTGCTCGGCCTGGCTGATCAGGTCGGCGGCGACGTAGACCGGGTCGGCCGTCTCGTCGGCGAGGATCGCGATCTCGGTGGGGCCGGCCTCGGAGTCGATGCCGATGCGGCCCTTGAGCAGCCGCTTGGCGGCGGCCACGAAGATGTTGCCGGGACCCGTCACCATGGACACCGGCTCGCACTCCTCGGTGCCGTAGGCGAACATCGCCACCGCCTGCGCGCCGCCCACGCTGTAGACCTCGTCCACGCCGAGCAGCGCGCACGCGGCCAGGATCGTGGGGTGCGGCAGCCCGCCGAACTCCTTCTGCGCCGGGCTGGTGACCGCCAGCGAGCCGACGCCGGCCTCCTGGGCGGGCACGACGTTCATCACGACGCTCGACGGATAGACCGCGCGGCCGCCCGGGACGTAGAGGCCGACCCGCTCGACCGGCACCCACCGCTCGGTCACCGTGCCGCCGGGCACGACCTGGGTGGTGACGTCGGTGCGCCGCTGGTCGCGGTGGACCAGCCTGGCCCGCCTGATCGACTCCTCCAGCGCGGCGCGCACCTTCGGGTCGAGCCCGGCGAGCGCGTCGCGCAGCGCCTCGGCGGGCACGCGGGCGGAGGCGATCTCGACACCGTCGAACTCGGCGGTCAGCTCCCGTACGGCTGCCGCCCCGCGATGGCGCACGTCCTCGCATATCGGCCGCACCTTCTCCAGGGCGGCCTCGACGTCGAGCTCGGCGCGGGGCAGCACGTCGCGCAGGTCCGCAGGCAGGGAACCGCGCATGTCGATACGGGAAATCACCCTCACAGTCTACGGAGTCCGGGCTCCGGTTCAGGTTGTGTCCACCATGCGGACAGCGACAACACAGCGAGAACACAGCGGGAACACAGCGGGAACGCCGTGCGCCCGACCCCCGGAGGGCACCACGTGCCCGGTGCGCGACGGCCGCGGAGACGCCGTCGCGCCCGGTGCTCGACGACCGCGGGGGCGGCGCTCGCCGACGCACGCCCCGCACGGCCGTCGCGGCCCCGGACCGGGCCTGCCGGGGCCGGCGCCGTGGCCGTCACGGGGGTACGGCCACGGCCGGGGAAAGCCACGGGAAACTCCACTGCCCGGGACATGCGGTCTCTAACCCGGATTCTCAAGACAAACCTTGCAGCGCGACAAGGTGACCTTGCGTGATTTTTAGTCACATCTGCCGGCCGCCGCGCGGCGCGTCCGTGTCGGCCAGGGCGCGGGGCGGCGCGCTCGTCTCACCCGAAGGCACGGGCCGCGCGGCCGGGCTCCCCGCGGCCGGTGTCGGATCGGTTTCCGGAAATTATCCGCCCATTATGTGCGGCCTCTTACCCTTAGCCGCATGGGACAGTGGCACGGACCCGATGGCATCCTCGTCGAGGCGATCATCCTGGACGATCGCCCGCTCCTGCGCGTCTC
Organism: Nonomuraea sp. NPDC049309; assembly: GCF_043196965.1. NCBI lineage: Bacteria > Bacillati > Actinomycetota > Actinomycetes > Streptosporangiales > Streptosporangiaceae > Nonomuraea > Nonomuraea sp. NPDC049309. The sequence continues at coordinate 1,958,712 of NZ_JBICSH010000001.1, forward strand.
CCATCGCGTCAACGGCCGCACGTACCTGCGCGGCTACTGCGCCACCGTCGACGAGCTCAGCGAGCACGGCGTCGACCTCGCCGAGCTCGTCGAACGCGCCGACGACGGGCCACTTGACCATCTGCAGACCCCGGAGCGCCACTGACGATCACGCGGACGGGGTACGGCATGCACCATGGTCCGGCTGCCGGTCTACGCGCCCATGCTGGCCCAGCCCGGCACCCTGTCCGCCGTCCAGGGCCCCGGCTGGGCCGTGGAGATGAAATGGGACGGCGTGCGCGCCCTCGCCTACATCGAGGACGGCGCCGTACGCCTGATGTCGCGTAACGCCAAGGACATCACCCCCGCCTACCCCGAGCTCCAGCTCATGGCCGGCGCCACCGGCGGCCACGACGCCGTCATCGACGGCGAGATCGTCGCCTTCGACGAGGCCGGGCGGCCCAGCTTCGAAGCCCTGCAGCCCCGCATGCACCAGCGCAACCCGGCCGCCGCGGCCGCGCTGGCCAGGGCCGTGCCGGTGACGTACATGGCCTTCGACATCCTGCACCTCGACGACGGCAGCACCGTCTCGCGGACCTACACCGAGCGCCGCGAGATCCTGGAGAGCACGCTCACCCCCGGCTACCGGTGGCAGGTGCCCGTCTGGTTCACCGACCACGCCACCCGCGCCTTCGAGTCCTCCCGGCGGCTCGGGCTCGAAGGGGTGGTGTGCAAGCGGCTCGGCTCGCCGTACCGGCCGGGGCGGCGCAGCAGCGAATGGACCAAGGTCAAGAACGTCAGCACCGCCGAGGTCGTCATCGGCGGGTGGAAACCGGGCAGCGGCCGGCGCGCGAGCACGATCGGGTCGCTGCTGCTCGGCGCGTACGACCAGGGCGGCCGGCTGCGCTTCGTCGGCCACGTCGGCACCGGCTTCACCGACCGGGCGCTGCGCGACCTGCGCGACCGGCTGCTCCCCCTGGAGCGGCCGGAGCCGCCCTTCGACGAGGAGGTGCCGCGCGAGCACGCCCGCGACGCCCACTGGGTGCGCCCCGAGCTCGTCGGCGAGGTCCAGTACGCCGAGGTCACCGGCGACGGGCGGCTGCGTCACCCCTCGTGGCGGGGGCTGCGGCCCGACCGCGAGCCCGCCGAGGCCCGTACCGAGGGGCTGCTCCCCCACCGGGGCGACGCCGCCGCCGGCTGACGCATAACGGCTCGTCTCCCGACACGACACCCCTGACCACACATCGTCCTCATATGGTGACTTAGAGTTACCGAAAGGCATGTTGAACGGTTCGGGGGGCATCGTGCGCAGAACTCTCGTCACCACCATGGCCGGACTGGCCGGGCTCACCGGCCTGACCGCCACGCTCGCCCCGCCCGCCACCGCCGACCGGCCGCCCCTCATCTTCGCCGGAGACCGTCAGGCCGCACCCGCCGCCGGCGACCGCCAGGCCCCGCCCATCGCCACCGCATCCCCCGCCACCGGCTCGCAGACCGCCGCCTTCCCCTGGGGCGCCGATGCGTCGCCACTGATGCGCCCCGGCCGCGCCGTCACATACTGGACCGCCGCCAAACAGGCCGCGGCCACACCCGCCGACCTGCCCCGGAGCTCCGAGCCCAAGAGCCGCATCGGCGCCGCCCGCACCGCCGCGCCGCTCAGCGTCCCCGCCGCCGAACGCCTCACCCCCGGCGGCGACGTCAACGGCTACGCCCGCGTCCCCAGGCCCTACACCGCCGTCCCCTACAGCCGCATCAGCGGCCGCCTGTTCTTCATCAACTCCTCCGGCCAGGGCGACTCCTGCACGGCCTCCGTCGTACGCTCGGCCAGCGGCCTGCTCATCGCCACCGCCGCCCACTGCGTCTACAGCGTCCCCGAAGGCACCACCACCGGCCGGTGGCACCGCGACTTCGCGTTCGTGCCCGCCTACGACGGCCGCGCCACCTCGGTGCGGGAGCGCGAGCCGTACGGACGCTGGGGCGGGCGCCGCGCGTGGAAGCCCGACGGCTACACCGGCCTGCACGGCGGCGACTGGAACTCCAGCTACGACATCGCCCTCATCGAGGTCGGCTGGCGCGGCCGCACGCTCCAGGACGCCGTCGGCGCCTTCACCCCCATGCTCAACCAGGGCGGCAGGCACGTCATCGCCACCACCGGCTATCCAGGGCTGCCCGGCAGGCAGCCGTACGACGGGCGCGACCAGCTCTGGTGCCTCGGCAGGACCCGCCAGACCGCCGGCGTCGCCCCGGCCGAGACCCTGCTCGCCGCCCGCTCCACCCGCCTGCCCGCCCTCGGCCGGGCCACCGGGAACGGGCGCATGGAGACCTACAACTGCCACCTCTACAAGGGGCACTCCGGCGGGCCCTGGTTCCTCAAGGACACCGGCGACCTCGTCGGCGTGCTGTCGGCGGGCAAGGAGGACGGCGAGGCCGACGGCAACTCCGTCGCCACCGCGCTCAACCTCGAAGGCTACGGCGCCATCGTCCGGCAGGCCGACCCGAACGGCGTCTACGACGCCCTGTCCGTCAAGCTGACCGGCCCGGCCAAAGCCGCCAGGCGCGGCGAGAACACCACCGTCACCGCCACCGTCACCATGCGCGGCGTCATGGCCGCCGCGCGGGTGCCCGTCACGCTCAGCGTGCCGCGCGGCGCCGCGCTGACCGCCGTGCACGGCGTCTCCTGCAGGCCCACCCGGCGCCAGGCCACCTGTGTCATCCCCGCCGTACGTCCCGGGCGGCCCGTCGAGATCACCGCCCGCCTGCACGTCGCCGCCGGCGCCCCGCACCGCCTGCCCGTCACCGCCCGGGTCGTCTCCACCAGGCTCGACCCGGACCAGCGCGACAACACCGCCACCCTGCGCCTGCGCACCCGCCGCTGAGCCCGCTCACGCCGGCTCGGCCGCGGGCAGCGGCTCGGGCTCCTTGATCGTGCGCGCGAACAGCCAGGCGAGGACCGGGAACACGATCAGGCAGGCCAGCGCCGTACGCAGCGACGACGCCTCCGCCACCGCGCCCACCAGCGGGGTCGCCAGGCCGCCCACGCTCACCGCGAGGCCCAGCGTCACCCCGCCGGCCGTGCCCACCCTGTTCGGCAGCATGTCCTGGCCGAGCGTGACGTGCAGGGAGAAGGGGGTGTACAAGGCGATCGAGGAGGCCGCCACGAACGCGTACGCCGCCGGGCCGGGCACCAGCACCACGCCCGCGACCGCGGGCACGGCCAGCGCGTACGCCGCCCGCATCGTGCGCACCCGCCCGTAACGGGCGGCCAGCCTGCCGCCCAGCACCGTGCCCACGGCGCCGCCCGCGAACAGCACGAACAAAGCCGCCGCGCCCGCCGCGCCGCCGCCCATCAGCAGCGCCACGAACGCGCTCAGCCCCACGTACACCACCGAACGGAAGACGATCACCAGCGTCAGCCTGGCGAAGGCCGCCCAGTCGTCCCTGCCGTGCGCCACCCGCGCGGCCTTGGCCGCCCGCGTTCCGCGCGTCAGCGCCCGCACGGCGGGCAGCGTCGCCAGCGCGCCCGCCACCGCGGGCACCACCAGGAACGGCGAGGCCTCCAGGCCGCCCGCCGCCAGCAGCGGCGTCACCAGCACCGGCGCGCAGGCGAACCCCAGCGTCCCGCCCAGCGAGAACCAGCTCATCCGCACGTGGCCGCCCGCGCTCGCGATCCGCGCCAGCCGCGCCGACTCCGGGTGGTAGGCGGCCACGCCCATGCCCGACAGGGCCACCGCGAGCCACGTCAGCGCGTACGAGCCGGACAGCCCGCCCGCCGCCACGCCGGCCCCGGCCAGCACCGTGCTCACCGGAATCAGCCACGGCATCCGCCACCTGTCGGTCAGCACCCCGAACAGCGGCTGCACGATCGACGACGACAGCGTGGCCGCCAGCACGATGCCGGACGCGGCGACGTACCCGTATCCGCGCTGCGCCACCAGGAACGGCACCAGCGCGGGGACCGCACCCTGGTAGAAGTCCACCGCCGCATGACCTGCGGCGAGCGTAGGAATCCTGTTCATGCCTTCGATGGTGATTCGGACGGCCGCTGGCACGCTTCCGATAAAGTGCCAATGTATGTCGCATATCCGCCATCTACCGGAGGCGCCCACCGGTCACCGGCCGCTCACCGCCGGCGCCGGCATGGACGCCCACCGCCACGACACCCACCAGATCGTCTACGCCTGCCGCGGCGTCCTGTCCGTCACCACCGACGCCGGCACCTGGGTCGCCCCCGCCAACCGCGCCATCTGGGTACCCGCGGGCACCGTGCACGAGCACCGCGCCCACGGCGACACCGACCTGCGGCTCGTCGGGCTCACCCACAACCCGCTGAACCTCGGCCGCCCCGCCGTGCTCGCCGTCGGCCCCCTGCTGCGCGAGCTGATCATCGCCTACACCGCCGACTCCGCCGCCCCCGAGGCCGAGCGCGCCCGGCTCCTCGCCGTCCTGCTCGATCAGCTCAAGCGCGCCCCCGAGCAGCCGTTCCACCTGCCCACCCCGCGCGACCCGCGCCTGGCCGCCGTGTGCGCCGCCCTGCACGACGACCCCGCCGACCCCGCCACGCTGGCGCGGCTCGCCGCCCGCGCCGGCACCAGCGAACGCACCCTCGCCCGGTTGTTCCGCGCCGAGCTCGGCATGAGCTTCCCGCAGTGGCGCACCCAGCTCCGGCTGCACCACGCGCTCGTGCTGCTGGCCGACGGTCTGCCGGTGACCGCCGTCGCGCATCGCTGCGGGTGGTCGACGCCGAGCGCGTTCATCGACGTGTTCAAGAAGGCCTTCGGGTACACCCCCGGCCGGGCCTTTACAATGTAGATTCGCTACACTGAAAAGTTGTGAGCAAAACCAAGGGCAAGGGCGGCACCCCGGCCACCATGGCGCTGACCAAGGCCGGAGCCGAGTTCACCCTCCACCCCTACGAGCACGACCCCGCCGCGCAGGCCTACGGCGAGGAGGCCGCCGACGCGCTCGGCGTCCCCTACGAGCGGATCTTCAAGACGCTGGTCGCCGAGGTCGAGAGCGGCCTGGCCGTGGCCGTCGTCCCCGTGGCGGGCAAGCTCGACCTCAAGGCCTTCGCCGGCGCGCTCGGCGGCAAGCGGGCCGCGATGGCCGACGCCGCCAAGGTCGAACGCGTCACCGGCTACGTCGTCGGCGGCATCAGCCCCCTCGGCCAGCGCAAGCAGCTGCCCACCGTGGTCGACTCGTCGGCGCTCGGCTTCGAGACCATCTACTTCTCGGCGGGCAGGCGCGGCCTCCAGATCGAAACCGCCCCCGCCAACCTCATCGCGCTCACCCGCGCCATCACCGCCCCCATCGCCAAACCCGCCTGACCAACCTCGCCGGGGCGGGATCACACCGCCCGCCCCGCGCCCCGACCGGGGACACGCCGCCCTGCGCGATCAGCGCTGCGCGCCGGCCGGCCCACGTGATCCCCCACCGAGCGCCACACCGCCCGCCCCTCCCGGCCCCCACGGGGTGCGCCCCACCGCCCGCCTCTCGCGGACCCCGACCGGGCTGTGCCGATCACCCGCCCCCGCGAGCCCCAACCAAGCTGCGCCGCCCACCCGCCCCCGCGAGCCCCAACCGAGCTGCGCCGCCCACCCGCCCCCGCGAGCCCCGACCGAGGACTGCGCCGCCCACCCCAACGAGATCCCACCGAGCGCTGCACTGCCCGCCTCCCCACGAACCCCGACCGGAGTGCACCGGCCGCCCGGTGCCGGCCTCGTCCTCGACGTGCCCGTCCGCCCTACGCCTGCACGCCCAGGCGGCCCACCGAGCCACGCACCCGCGATCGGCCGTACCCACGCACGTGCCCACCCGACGAGCTCGGCGGACGCGCCACCGCCCACCCGGACGGGCCTGGCGGACGCACCGGGCCACCCGCCCCAGACGAACCTCCCGCCCTCGATAAGCCGCCGAGCCCGCTGCCACGCCCCTCTCCCCCGGACGAGCCTCACAAACGCGGTGACCGCCCACCCCGGACCAACGCTCAGGAATGCTGGACCGCCCACCCGGACGAGCCTCACAAGCGGACGACCGATCACCCGGACGAGTCTCGCGAACAAGCAACCGCCCACCCTTCCCGGCCTGGCGGACGCATTGGGCGCCGCCCACCCCGGACGAGCCCGCCCCGACTCGGATCCGCCACCTTACGAGCGGCTCGCCCCCGGTCCGGACCCGCCACTCCACGCTCAGCCTGTCGGCGACCCTGCTTCCCCGACGGACGCAACCACCCGAAAAGGGCGCGTTTCCGATCCGGATGAAGTTTGAGCCTGGTCGACACGCTGTGATTGATAGAGCGACAAATGAACAAATGGTGGCGCTCGACTCCTGTGTGTCGCCATGGGGGCAACGGCTGAACGGATGCAAGATGAGCCGTACCGGGAGGCCTGCAGTCGGCGGGTCCATCCGGAAAAAATCGACATTGCGTATCTATGTGTGCAATCCCATAATGAGGAGATCAATTGCCTAGAATTGGCAGCCTCTTCGGGGTTCTCGCAGCCGGCACGGTGCTGACCGCAGGTGCCGTCGCCCTGGCCGACGGCGCGGCCTTCGCGGCCTCCGGCCCTGCGCGTGCGGCCGCCTCTCCAGCTCGCGATGGACAGCTGCGCTTCGCCGTCCGCGCCTCTCATCGCTCGGACCCGAAACACAACACCCAGCACGAACGTCAGGGCGCGGACCAGAGCCGGCGTCAGGTGACGGGGCAGCGCAACGATTCCCTGGGACAGGCGGTCCTTCAGAGATCGGAGGGAGCGCCCGGTAAGCAGGGGCCGGGGTGGCCACGGCCGCCCCACCCGCACGGTAAGCGTGGTCCGGCGGGTCCGCCCGGACCGCCCGGGCCGGAGGGCCCGCCCGGACCGGAGGGCCCTCCCGGACCAGAGGGCCCACCCGGACCGGCAGGAGTCTCGGGCTATGAGGTCGTCACCGGAGACGCCTTCACCGTGCCCGGAGGGGTGAATGTAGGTACCGGGGGAGTTCTGTGTCCCGCTGGAAAGGTGGCGATTTCCGGCGGATATAGGCTGCAGAGCGGCGGCATCTCAGTGGACGACAGCGTCGTCTCTGTGGTCACGTCCGCACCGAACAACGCAAATAACGGGTGGGAGGTGCTGGTCTTCAACAACAGCAACTTCAGCGCGACTTTCGTCCCTTATGTGATCTGCGCCAACCAATCCTGACCACCCGAGCGGAGCGGCCACGGCTAAGGGCGTCGGCCCTCTTGCCGATGTTTTCCGCTGGCAGGGGCGATGAGAACTCGTCATCGCCCCTGCGAGGGGTCGCAACTCATCGACGGTGAGCGGGATGAGACCGCCGCTTCAGGGAGCCCTCAGCGTGGCAGGCGCAAGGTCGTGCATGTGACGGCGGAACGGCACAGCTGTCGCGACAGTTGTCAGGTCGTACGAGGAGCCGGGGACGCCTCCTGAACCCGGGGGATCTCCGATGCTCGATTCCCTCGCCCTCGCCGCAAGAAGCGTGTGCGACTTGGCGGTTTCACCAGAGACTCACGCAATGGCCCCGTGCGTCGAGATCGCGACGCACCAATGAGGGCCGCTTCTCCACGACTCGACGGGACCTGACCCGCCCGCGGCCGCGCGACGCGAACCCGCCACTCCACGCTCAACCTGATCGGCGAACCCTGCGCCCGACGCGGACCCACCACCTTCGAGCGCTCCGCCCCTGGGCCCGGCCCACCGCCCTACGAACGACCCTGCGCCCCCGCGCCCGACCCACCACCTCACGAGCGACCCTGCGCCCCCGCGCCCGACCCACCACCCCACGAACAGCCCTACGACCCCGCGCCCGACTCGCCGCCCTACGAGCGACCTGATCCGCGACCCTGGGCACGACCCGATCCGCCGCGATGCGAGCGGTCATCGGCGGAGGGTTGGCGGTGCTGCTGAGCAGACGACTGCGAGTGGGGCTTCGCTGAGCCCTGCTGCCGAGACTGCGCGGGAGGTTGCCTGCGGGGCTGCGCTGCCGGTTGCGGGCGCGGCTGGGCGGGCTGCGGACGCGCTTGCGCGCGGCTCTGAGCGGGTGGCTGCTTACGCGCCTGGGCGGGCGGTTTCGGACGCGATTGGGCCGCCGTCTGCGAGTGCGATCGCGCGGGCGGCTGCTGCCGCGCCTGCGAGCGGGACTGCGCGGGTGACTGCGGGCGTGCCTGGGCGGGCGGTTGCGGGCGCGGCTGGGCGGGTGGGGCGGTGCTCGGCTGGGCGGGTGCGGTGGTGTGGGCGGCGGGGTGGTGGCGGCGGTGCGGGGGCCATTCGAGGGTGAACTCGGTACGCCCGCGGCGCGGCGAGGTGATCGCTTTCTGCCCGAGCAGCCACTCGAAGAGCCGGCGGTGCCGCCGCAGGAAGGGGTGCATGCGGCGCTTGCGCTCCTCCTCGGCGAGCGCCTTCTCCAGGCCTGGCGTGTGCCCGCCACCGAAGCGGGACATGTCGGGCTTGTGGAAGCGCGTCGGTTCCGTACGCCGCAGGGCGTGCCGCATCGACTCCACCCAGATCGGCCCTGGCAGCGACGCCCCCTGCACCGACCCGTAGTACCGCCCGCCGATCTCCACGCCCCGCAGCGGATACCGGTACGACCCCCGGATGTCCCCCACGCTGACCGCCGCCGCCAGGTCGGGCGTGTGGCCGGCGAACCAGGCGGAGGTGTAGCCGTTGTTGGTGCCGGTCTTGCCGGCGGCCGGCCGCCCGATGCTCTGCCCCTTCATCGTGCCCTTGTCGAAGACGCCGGTGAGCACGTGGTTGACGGCGTCGGCGACGGGCGCCTCGATGGCCTGCTCGCAGGCGGGCGGGATGTGCGTGCGCCGCCCGTCCCTGCCGGTGATCTCGACGATGGCGAGGGGCCGGCAGTAGCGTCCGCGCGCGGCGAAGGCCGCGAACGAGGCGGCCACGGTCACCGGGTCCATCTCGTTGATGCCGAGCGTGAACGTCGGCACCTCGCGCAGCGGCTGCCCGTCGGCCCTGACGATGCCGAGCTTCTTGGCGGTGCGGACGACGTTGCAGAGCCCGACCTTGCGCTCCAGCATCATGTAGAAGATGTTGACCGACTTCCAGGTGCCGGTCTCGATGCTGTGCGGGCCGCCCTCGCCCTCGCCGCTGGCGTTGTGGATGGTGGTGCCGGGGTCGTTCACGGGACGTCCGGCGCAGTTGCGGTAGCCCTGTGACGGCGTCAGCGAGCCGGGGGTCTGGAAGCCGTCGCCGAAGCGCCAGCCCTGCTGCAGCGCGGTGGCCAGGGTGAACACCTTGAACGTCGATCCGGCCTGGAAGCCCTGCCCGCCGCCGTGCGCGACGTCGGCGGCGAGGTTGAAGGTGGTCCTGTGACCGTTCTTGCGGTTGCCGGGGTTGGGGCCGAAGTGCTTGCTCGCGGCCATCGCCAGGATGCGGCCGGTTCCCGGCTCGACCATGGCCTCGGCGGCCACCTCGGTGTCCTTGGGCGAGACGTACCTGCGGATGGCCTGTTCCGCGGCGCGCTGGGCGACGGGGTCGAGGCTGGTCCTGATGGTCAGGCCGCCTCTGGCCATGCGGCGGCGCCGCTCTGCGGCGGTGTTGCCGAAGACGGGGTTGGACAGCAGTTCCTGCTGGACGTACACGCAGTAGTAGGGGTAGTCGCTCTGCGCGCAGCCGCCGGGCTCTGGCCGCAGCCGCAGCCCGAGCGGCGAGCTCTTGGCCTGGGCCGCCTCCTGCTGCGTGATCCACTTGAGCCCGGCCATGCGGTCGAGCACGAGGTCGCGCCGCGCCTTGAGCCGTTCCCGGTGCTCGCTGCCGAGCGAGGGGTCGGTCGAGTGCGGCATCCGCACCGCCCCCGCCAGCGTGGCCGCCTGGGTGAGCGTGAGCTTGGAGGCGGTGGTGGAGAAGAACCGCCTGGCCGCCGCCTCCACGCCGTGGGCGCCGGCCCCGAAGTAGGCGATGTTGAGGTACCGCTCGAGGATCTCGTCCTTGCGGTACTTGCGTTCCAGCGCGAGCGCCAGCCGCAGCTCGGTGATCTTGCGGGCGAGGTTGGGCGCGCGGGCCCGGTCGCGTTCCTCCTCGGTGCGGGCGCTTTCCACCAGGATGTTCTTGACGAGCTGCTGGGTCAGGGACGAGCCGCCCTGCTTGATGCCGCCCGCCTGGGTGTTGGTGAGCAGCGCCCGCAGCGTGCCCCTGACGTCGAGTCCGCCGTGCTCGTAGAAGCGGGCGTCCTCGATGGCCACGATGGCCTTGCGCATCACGGGCGCGACGGCGGCCAGCGGTACGACGGTCCTGTTGGCCTCGTAGAACTGCGCGAACGGGCGGCCGTTCCTGTCGAGCAGCCTGGTCACCTGGGAGAGCTGCTCCTCGCGCGGGGCGGGCGGCAGGTCCACGAAGTGGTTCACGGCGTTCTTCGTGGCGATGCCGCCTCCGCCCACCACCGGGACGGCCAGCGCGGCCGTGAGCAGCCCGCCCAGCGCTCCCGCCAGCCCGAGTGCCCCGATGGATCTGAGTACGCTCACGTGAGTTGTGTGCGACGCCCCGATCGGCGGCAAACGTCCGGCTGGCAGCTCTTTACCGTTGCCTGCGGATGTTCAGACCCAGCGAGGCGAACTGCTCGAACGGCCGGTGGTACCCCCGTTCGATGTGGTGCACCCCGCGCAGTGTCGAGGGCCCGTCGGCGACGGCCGCGGCCAGCACCGCCGAGAACCCGGCCCGGATGTCCGGCAGCGTCACGTCGGCGCCCTTGAGCTTGGACACGCCGCGCACGACCGCCGAATGGCGGGCGTTGGTGTCGTGGTAGCGGCAGGCGGGGCCGCCGAGACACTGGTCGAACACCTCGATCTCGCAGCCCATCTTCTGCAGCGCCGGCACGTACACCAGGCGGTTTTCGAAGACCGTCTCGTGCAGCACGGACATGCCGTGGCTCTGCGTGAACAGCACCATGAGCGGCGTCTGCCAGTCGGTCATGAAGCCGGGGTGGGTGTCGGTCTGCACGGCCGCCGCGCGCAGGCCCTCGGGCGGCGCCGTGGCGCACAGGTACTCGTCGTTGATCTCGAACTGGGCGCCCATCCTGGCCAGCGTGGTGATGGCGGTGACGAGGCGGTCCTGGGGGCAGCCGTGGACGCGTACCTCGCCCTGGGTGATGAGCCCGGCGGCAAGGTACGAGAACGCCTCGATCCGGTCGCCGGTCAGCCACGTGGAGGCACCGCGCAGGTGATCGACGCCCTCGATGACGATCCTGCGGTCGGGCGAGAGCTCGATCCGCGCGCCCATGCGCTGCAGGAACAGCGCCAGCTCCACCACCTCGGGCTCGGTGGCGGCGTTCTTCAGCACGGTCTTGCCGTCGGCCAGCACCGCCGACATCAGCACGGTCTCGGTGGCGCCCACGCTCGGGTACGGCAGCTCGATGCGGGTGCCGTTGAGCCGTTTCGCCTTGGCGTAGATGCCGGTCTCCTTCACCTCCACCTCGGCGCCCATCGCCCGCAGCGCGTCCACGTGGAAGTTGACCGGCCGCCGCCCGATGGGGTCGCCGCCGACCAGCGGCACGAACGCCTCCCCCGCCAGATGCAGCAGCGGGCCGAGCATGAGGATGGGGATGCGGTTCAGGCCGGTGAACGCGTCGGGCACCCGCGGCTCGATCTCGGCGCCGCGCTCGATCCTGATCTCCGAACCGGAGATCTCGACGTGGATGCCGAGGGCGCGCAGCATGTCGGCGGTGATCCCCACCTCGCCGACCTCGGGGGCGTTGTGGATGCTGCTCTCGCCGTCGCCGAGCATGGCGGCGACCATGTGCTTGGACACGCCGTTCTTGGAACCGCGTACTTCGACATCACCCCGGAGTGGACCGGAGGGTTCTATCAGCCAGACCTCTTCAGCAATCACGAAGTGAGCCTAACCGGGAGATACCATCGAGCTGATTCGGACGTACATGTGAGGGGGAGTGGCGTGGCGAGGGAAGTACGCGCATTTGCGGTAACTGTCCTCACTCTCGCCACACTCGGAGCCGCCGCCGGCCTGCTCTGGTCGGGGCTGTCGCCCCGGGCTCCCTACCAGGTGACCGGGCAGGGCCAGACGGTGCTCGCCGACCCCACCACGCAGGCGCTGATCGCGGCCGACGGCTGGTTCGCGGTGATCACCGGCGGTCTCGGGCTGGTGTGCGGCGGGGTCGCCTGGTTCATCGCCCGCCGCTGGATGCTGCCGGTGCTGCTGGGCCTGTGCGCGGGTGGGGTGCTGGCGTCCTTTCTGACGCTGTGGATCGGGTCCACGTTCACCATCGGGGCGGTCACGGTGGAGGCGGCCGCCGCGCCCGGGGTGACGATCGTGCCCGGCGCGCTGAAGCTGACCGCCTCCGGCGTGCTGGTGTGCTGGCCGCTGCTGGCCGTCGGGTTCTTCGGGCTCCTGGAGGGCATGCACGGCTACCGCGAGTCGCCGCTGCGGCATCCGTACGGCCTCGAGCCCGGCGACCCCGACCGGCTCTGAGCGGCTACAGCGGGGGCCGGCGCCGCCCGTGGCCGGTGGCGTGCTCGAACGCCCGCGCCACCCGCAGCACCCTCGCGTCCTCGAACGGGCGCCCGACGATCTGCACGCCCACCGGCAGGCCGTCATCGGTGAACCCGGCGGGCACGGACGCCGCCGGCGCGTGCAGCACGCTGATCAGGTACGCCGAGCGCATCCACGACAGGTAGTCGGGCAGCTTCTGGCCGTTGATCTCGCTCACGTGCGGATGCTCGACGGGGAACGGCGGCACCTGGCTGACCGGCGCGATGAGCACGTCGTAGGTGTCGAAGAAGGCGGCCATGCGCTGGTAGAGGCGGCTGCGCGCCATCTCGGCCCTGGCCAGGTCGGCGCCGGTGACCTTGCGGCCCTGCTCGACGTTCCAGGCGGTGTTGGGGCCGAGGCCGCTCTTGTCGCCGTGGGCCAGCAGGTAGAACCAGGCCCGGTAGGTCCTGAACGCGTCGTCGGCGTCCTCCAGGTCGAGCTCCACCTCCTCCACACGGGCGCCGAGACCCTCGAACACGGCGGGCGCGGTCGCGGTCACCGCCGCCGTACGCGGATCGACCGGCAGGCCGCCCAGGTCAGGGCTCCACGCCACCCGCAGCCCCGCCACGCCCTGCTCCGGCTCCGGCCGGAACTCCTCCTTGATCGCGAACGGGGAGCGCCGGTCGAACCCGGCGATGGCCCCGAGCATGAGTGTGACGTCGTCGACCGTCCGCGCCATCGGCCCGGACACCGACAGCGTGTACCAGGCGGCGGTGTCCGAGGGCGTGGGCACGCGTCCCGGCGTCGGCCGCAGCCCGACGACGTTGCAGAACGAGGCCGGGTTGCGCAGCGAGCCGCCCATGTCGGTGCCGTCGGCCAGCGGCACCATGCCGGTGGCCAGCGCGGCGGCCGCTCCCCCGCTGCTGCCGCCCGCCGACTTCGTCAGGTCGTACGGGTTCCTGGTGGCGCCGAACACCTCGTTGACCGTGTGGGAGCCGGTGCCGAACTCCGGGGTGTTGGTCTTGCCCACGCTGATCGCGCCCGCCGCGCGCAACCTCCTGACGACCAGGTCGTCCTGCTCGGGCACGTGGTCGGCGAACAGCGGCGAGCCGTACGTGGTGCGGATGCCGGCCGTGTCGAGCAGATCCTTGTGGGCGACCGGCACACCGTGCAGCGGGCCCACCGGCTCACCGGCCGCGAGGGCCGCGTCGGCCGCCTCCGCCGCCCGCAGCGCCTGGTCGGCGGCGAGCGTGACGATGGCGTTGACGGCGGGGTTGACCTTCTCGATGCGGTCGAGGTGGGCGCGCAGGACCTCTACGGCGCTCACCTCCCGGGTCTTGATGAGGCGGGCCAGCTCGGTCGCGGTCAGGTAGTGCAGTTCGCTCACGATGTGATCCTGCCCCACGGGGGCCGGGGAGGCGACGGCGAGGGTTGCCGAACGCCACCCGCCGCGCTCAGCCACCCGGACGCCACCACCGCGCTCAGCCATCCGAACGCCACCACCGCACTCAGCCACCCGAACGCCACCACCGCGCTCAGCCACCCGGACACCCGCCCGCCTCGCACAGCGACCCGGACGCCGCCGACCCGCTCAGCCACCCGGACACCCCCGCTCAGCGGCGGCCACCACCCGCCCCCTCAGCGACCCCGCCATCGCCGGCCCGATCGCCCACCCCGACCCGGCCCGCACCCGGGCGGCCGGCGCTCGCGGGCCGTCGGGCGGCGATCCGGGCAGGGCCGTCGGGCGGCGATCCGGGCGGGGCCGTCGGGCGGCGATCCGGGCGGGGCCGTCAGGTGGTGACGGAGGCCGGGCCGAGGAGCTGCTTGAGGTCGCCCATGAGCGCCGGCGACGGCGTGACCCGCAGCCGGTCGTCGACCCGCAGGACAGTGGTGCGCGGCCCGTTGCGCACCTGCAGGTGCACCTCGGAGGTGCCGGGATGGGTGGTGAGGATCTCCTTCAGCCGGCCGACCACGGGCGGCGTGCAGCGGGCCAGCGGGAGGTTGACCTTCACCGGCCCGCCCGCCTCCTGGGTCAGGTCGGGCACCGTCACCTCCATGGCGATGATCTTGGCGACGTCCTCCCGCTTGTCGATGCGGCCCTTGACGAACACGATGGCGTCCTCGGCCACGACCGTCGAGCACAGCTGGTACGTCGACGGGAAGATCATCACCTCGATCGAGCCCGCGAGGTCTTCGAGCTGGGTCAGCACCCAGGTGTCGCCTTTCTTGGTGACCTTGCGCTGCACCCCGCTCAGGATGCCGCCCACGGTCACGATCTGCCCGTCGGGCCTGCTCTCGTCCTGCACGGCCGCGATCGAGCAGTCGGCGCCCGCCGCCAGAATGTGCTCGACGCCGAACAGCGGGTGGTCGGAGACGTACAGGCCGAGCATCTCGCGCTCGAACTGCAGGAGCGTGGTCTTGTCCCACTCCCCCTCGGGGATCTGCACGTCGAAGGTCTGGTCGTCGCCGCCGTCGATGGCCCCGAACAGGGAGTCCTGGCCGATGGCCTCGTTCTTCTTGATGTCGATGATCGCGTCGACGGCCTGCTCGTGCACCATGACCAGGCCCTTGCGCTGGTGGCCGAGCGAGTCGAACGCGCCCGCCTTGATCAGCGACTCGATGACCCGCTTGTTGCAGACGGCGGCGGGCACCTTGCGCAGGAAGTCCTTGAAGTCGGTGAAGCGGCCCTTCTGCTTGCGGGCGTTGATGATGCCCTCGACGACGTTGGCGCCGACGTTGCGGATGGCCGACAGGCCGAAGCGGATGTCGGAGCCGCGCGGGGTGAAGTCGAAGTCGGAGTCGTTGACGTCGGGCGGCAGGACCTTGATGCCCATGCGGCGGCACTCGTTGAGGTAGAGGGCCGACTTGTCCTTGTCGTCCTTGACCGACGTCAGCAGCGCCGCCATGTAGGCCGCCGGGTAGTTGGCCTTGAGGTAGGCGGTCCAGTAAGCGATGAGGCCGTAGGCGGCCGTGTGGGCCTTGTTGAAGGCGTAGTCGGAGAACGGCAGCAGGATGTCCCACAGCGCCTTGATGGCCTCGTCGGAGAAGCCGTTCTCCTTCATGCCGCGCTCGAAGTTGGCGTACTGCTTGTCCAGCTCGGCCTTCTTCTTCTTGCCCATCGCGCGGCGCAGCAGGTCGGCGGCGCCCAGCGAGAAGCCGGCCACCCGCTGGGCGATGGCCATGACCTGCTCCTGGTAGATGATCAGACCGTAGGTGGTCTCCAGGATGTCCTCGAGCGGCTTTTCCAGCTCGGGGTGGATGGGCGTGATCTCCTGCTGGCCGTTCTTGCGCAGCGCGTAGTTGGTGTGGGAGTTGGCGCCCATCGGGCCGGGACGGTAGAGCGCGAGGGCGGCGGAGATGTCCTCGAAGTTGTCGGGACGCATCAGGCGCAGCAGCGAGCGCATGCCGCCGCCGTCGAGCTGGAACACGCCGAGCGTGTCGCCCTTGGCGAGCAGCTCGTAGCTCTTGCGGTCGTCGAGCGGCAGCGAGAGCAGATCGACCTTCTCGCCCGTGGTCGCCTCGATCAGCTTGAGGCAGTCGTCCATGATGGTGAGGTTGCGCAGGCCCAGGAAGTCCATCTTGAGCAGGCCGAGCGTCTCACACGTCGGATAGTCGAACTGCGTGATGATCGCGCCGTCGGAGTCGCGGCGCATGATCGGGATGTGGTCGGTCAGCACCTCGCGCGACATGATCACGCCGGCCGCGTGGACGCCGGTCTGCCGGATCAGGCCCTCCAGGCCCCTGCCGAGGTCCATGGTGGCCTTGACGTCGGGGTCCTCCTCGTAGAGGCGGCGCAGCTCGCCCGCCTCGGCGTAGCGCGGGTGGTCGGGGTCGAAGATGCCCGACAGCGGGATGTCCTTGCCCATGACGGCGGGCGGGAACGCCTTGGAGACGCGGTCGCCCAGCGCGTAGGGGTAGCCGAGGACGCGGCCGGCGTCCTTGATGGCGGCCTTCGCCTTGATGGTGCCGAACGTGGCGATCATGGCGACCTTGTCGGCACCGTACCGCTCCGTGACGTAGCGGATGACGTCGCCTCGCCTGCGCTCGTCGAAGTCCACGTCGACGTCGGGCATCGACACGCGCTCGGGGTTGAGGAACCGCTCGAAGATCAGGCCGTGCGGGAGCGGGTCGAGGTCGGTGATGCCCAGCGCGTACGCCACCAGCGACCCCGCGGCCGAGCCTCGCCCGGGACCGACCGGGATGCCGTTCTGCTTGGCCCAGTTGATGAAGTCGGCGACCACGAGGAAGTAGCTCGGGAAGCCCATCTGCTCGATGACGCCGATCTCGTACTCGGCCTGCTTGCGGTGCTCCTCGTCGTAGCCGTCGGGCCAGCGGCGGGCCATGCCGTCCCAGACGGCCTTGCGGAAGTACTCGGTCTCGGTCATGCCGTCGGGGATCGGGAACGTCGGCATGAGGTTCTTGTGCTCGAAGAAGCCGCTCGTGTCGACCTTCTCGGCCACCAGCAGCGTGTTGCGGCAGCCCTCGGCCCACAGGTCGGAGGAGTCGATGGCGCGCATCTCGTCGGCGCTCTTGATGTAGTAGCCGGTGCCGTCGAAGCGGAAGCGGTCGGGGTCGGACAGCTGCTTGCCGGTCTGGATGCACAGCAGCGCGTCGTGAGAGGCGGCGTCGGACTCGTAGGTGTAGTGGGAGTCGTTGGTGACCAGCGGCGGGATGCCCAGCTCACGGCTGATGCGCACCAGGCCGTCGCGGACGCGGCGCTCGATGTCGAGGCCGTGGTCCATGATCTCCAGGTAGAAGTTGTCCTTGCCGAAGATCTCCTGATATTTCGCGGCGGCCTTCAGCGCCTCGTCGTACTGGCCGAGCCGCAGCCTGGTCTGCACCTCGCCCGAGGGGCAGCCGGTGGTGGCCATGAGCCCGTCGGCGTGCTCGGCGAGCAGCTCGGCGTCCATGCGGGCCCACTTGCGCACGAAGCCCTCGGTGTAGGCGCGCGAGGACAGCTTCATGAGGTTGTGCAGGCCCGTCTTGTTGCGGGCCCAGATCGTCATGTGGGTGTAGTAACCACCCGCGGACACGTCGTCCTTGCGCTGGTGCGGCTCGCCCCACAGCACCGGCCGCTTGTTGTGGCGCGACTCCGGCGCGACGTAC
Source organism: Nonomuraea sp. NPDC049309 (assembly GCF_043196965.1). Lineage (NCBI taxonomy): Bacteria > Bacillati > Actinomycetota > Actinomycetes > Streptosporangiales > Streptosporangiaceae > Nonomuraea > Nonomuraea sp. NPDC049309. The sequence goes on from NZ_JBICSH010000001.1 coordinate 1,976,219, forward strand.
GCCTCGATGCCGATGATCGGCTTGACGCCCGCGCCCGTCGCCTGCTTGTAGAAGTCGAAGGCACCGTGCATGTTGCCGTGATCGGTGATGGCGATCGCCGGCATGCCCAGCTCCCCGACCACCTGGAACATCTGCTTCAGCCTCGCGGCTCCGTCCAGCATCGAGTATTCGGTGTGAACGTGCAGGTGGACGAACGAGTCGCTGGACGACATGAACCGCGCCTCCCAGTCTCGAAGCGGACGTGCGGATCAGACTTTAACCCCCGCCACCGACAGTCCGTATCACCTCCCGGCCGCGGTGGACCGGCGAGGCGGCGGCGGGCTTCACGGGCGGCACCGATATCCTCGATGTCACGTTTCGTAGCCAAGGAGTGACTCGGTGCGCACGGAGACGGACGAGGGATACCGCAAGGCGCTGGGCAACCGGCAGGTCCAGATGATCGCCATCGGCGGGGCGATCGGCGTCGGCCTGTTCCTGGGCGCGGGAGGCCGCCTGGCCGCCACCGGGCCCGCCCTCGTGCTCTCCTACGCCATCGCGGGCCTTGCCGCGTTCTTCGTCATGCGGGCGCTCGGCGAGCTGGTGCTCTACCGGCCGGTCGCGGGGTCCTTCGTCGAGTACGCGGGCGAGTTCATCGGCCCGTGGGCGGCGTTCGCCAGCGGCTGGATGTACTGGATCAACTGGGCGTTCACCGGCATCGCCGAGCTGACGGCGATCGCCGCGTACATCCACTACTGGGCGCCCGCCTTCCCGCAGTGGCTGACGGCGCTCATCGCGCTCGGCACCGTCATGACCGTCAACCTGCTGTCCGTGCGGCTCTTCGGCGAGATGGAGTTCTGGTTCGCGCTGCTGAAGGTGCTGGCCATCTCGACGTTCCTGATCGTGGGGCTGGTGCTGGTGGTGTTCGCGGTGGGCGACGCCGGGCCGCACAACCTCGTGTCGCACGACGGGTTCTTCCCGACCGGGTTCCCGCTGGTGCTGATGAGCCTGCAGTCGGTCGTCTTCGCGTACGCCTCGATCGAGCTGGTCGGCATCGCCGCCGGTGAGACGGCCAACCCGCGCGAGGTCATGCCCCGCGCGATCAACGGTGTCGTGTGGCGCATCGCGATCTTCTACGTCGGCTCGGTGCTGCTGCTCGCCATGGTGCTGCCGTGGACCGCCTACCGCGCGGGCACCTCGCCCTTCGTGACCGTCTTCGCCGGGCTCGGCGTGCCCTGGGCGGCCGACGCGATGAACCTCGTGGTGATCACCGCCGCCGCGTCGTCGTGCAACTCCGGCCTGTACGCCACCGGCCGCATCCTGCGCTCGATGGCGCAGAAGCGGGAGGCCCCGGCGTTCGCCGCCACGCTCAGCTCGCGCCACGTGCCGATGGGCGGCATCCTGTTCACCGCGTCGATGCTGCTCGGCGGGGTGGCGCTGTTCTACTTCCTGCCCGAGCGGGCCTTCAACATCGCCACCGCCTGCGCCTCGCTCGGCGTGATCACCACGTGGGGCGTGCTGGTGTGGTGCCAGACCCGGCTGCGCCGCAGCGGCCACCGCTCCGCGTTCCCGATGCCGGGCTCCCCCTACACCAACTGGGCGACGCTGGGCTTCCTCGCGCTGGTGGTGCTGCTGATGCCGTTCGCCGACGAGGACCAGCTCGTCGCGTTCTTCCTCATCCCGGTGCTCGCGCTCGGCATCGCGCTGGGCTGGCAGGTGGTCAAGCGGCGCCGCCGCGCCCCTGAGCCGCCCGGCCCGGCCGGCCCCGCCGACCCCGCCGGCTCCACGGATCCCAGCGACCCCCAGGGCCCGGCCGATCCGGTCGCCCGGCCCTGACCCGCCCGGGCATACCCGCCCCGGAGATCGGCTCGGTAGTCTCGTCAGCGCAGCCATGAGGAGTCGCCGCTCGGGGAGGTCGCGCTGGACGGGGCTGTACGTGACACCAGACGGTCGCTCATCAAGGTCGGGGTGGCGGTCGCGATCGGCGTGGTGCTGGCGCTGGCCTGCCTGCCCCTGGGGGTCTATCCGAAGCTCGCCTGCGCGGTGCTCGACGCGGGCTGCCCGCCCGGCTCGCCCGCCGGCGACCTGCCGCGGGTGACCCGGCTGACCGCTCTGCAGGCCGCGCAGAGCGGCACCTACGTGGCGCTCGGCGACTCCTACTCCTCCGGCGAAGGGGTCTACGAGCTCGACGAGCAGCCGATCAACGAGGGCGCCGACCGCTGCCACCGGGCCACCGGCTCGTACGTGCCGCTCGTCGCCAAGGCGTACCGGTTCGGCGGCGGCACCGCGTTCTACGCCTGCAGCGGCGCCACCACCCGCCAGTTACTGTCCGGGCAGCACGGCCAGCCGCCGCAGGTCTCCCGTGTCGGCTCCGGCACCAGCCTGATCACGCTCAGCATCGGCGGCAACGACGCCGGCTTCAGCAAGGTCCTCACCGGGTGCATCGCCAAGCTCCCCTGGTCGTCGGCGTGCGTCGACCAGGAGGCCGCGGTCAGCCGGCGCATCGAGGAGCTGCGGACGAGCTTGCTGCAGGTGCTCAGGGAGCTGCGGGTGCGCGCCCCCGAGGCGCGCGTGATCGTGCTCGGCTACCCGCGGCCGTTCCCCAAGGACCCGGTGGACACCGTCGACAACCTGAGCGTGGCCGACCAGCGCTGGCTCAACGACGTCACGCGGCGGCTCAACGACACCGTGGGGTCGGTGGTCAGGGACTTCGACCGGGCCATCGCCGCCTTCGGCGCGCCGGGAAGCGCCGAGTACGTCGACGCCTACGAGGCCTTCAGCGGGCACGAGGTGGGGCAGCCCGCGCCGTACCTGAACGGGCTGGCGGTGGACGTGAAGGAGCTGCGCGTCAACGCCCGCAGCTACCACCCGACGGGCGACGGCTACCGGCGCTTCGCCGAGCTGATCATCAAGCAGATCGCCGACGGTCCCGGCCGCCCGCTCAACAACCTCCGCGTCACCCAGCCGACCCCCGGCTGACCCGGGGTCCGGTCACGCTCCGGCGGTGTCTCACGCGCCGCCCGCCCCGCCCGCCGACGGGTGGTCACCGATTCGCCGGCCCCGCAGGCCCGCGCGGTGTGCTCCGTGTCGCTCTCGGAGCGCGGCCCGGACCACCGTCAGGCGCGCGGTCAGCGGGCGGCGCGTTGCTCCGACAGGCGCAGGCCGGCCTCGATGACGGCGTTCATGATCGGGGCCAGGCCGGGCTCGCCGAGCGACGGTGCGCGCAGGGCCATGCGGGCGACCAGGGCGCGTTCGCGTTCCATGTCACGTCCCGCGAAGCCGCCGACCGGCTTGATGCGCTGGACGATGCCCGCCAGCTCCACCCGGCGTTCGAGGAGCGTGGCCAGCGCGGCGTCCACCCGGTCGATGGCCGCGCGGCACTCGGGGAGCGTGGCGGGCGACTCGGGGCGCAGCAGGCCGCCGACGACGGTGACGGCCTCCTCGGCGAGCGCCCGGCCGTCCTGGCCGGCGATGAGCCCGTCGGCGCCGGCGGCGACGGCCGCGGCGGACAGTCCGGGGTCGCCGGTGACGTCCACGAGCACGGGGCGTCCGGATGCGGCCCTGGCCGCGCGTACGAGGCTCAGGTCGGGCCGCCCGCCCTCGCACAGGATCACCCGCCCGTCGCCCTCGACGGCGCAGTAGTCGGCCAGCCCCAGCCACTCCTCCAGCGACGCCCCGGGCCGCCGTTCCACGACGACCGGCAGCCCGAGCCCGGCCGCCGCGCGCACGAGGGGGATGTCGCGGGTCCACGACGCCCCCACGACGACGGCCTGCGCGTGCGCGGCGATCGCCGGAAGGTCCGCGGCGCCGGCGGGCTCGACGAGCGTCACGCCGCGCCCCGGCGCCCCGGCGGCGCCCTCCGCCGAGGCCGGTCCGGCGGGCGATCCCGCCCCGGGCACGGACGGCGCTCCAGACGCCCCGCCAAGCCGCGCCGACCGCCCCTGAGCCGCATTCCGCGCCGGATCGTGAGAAAGCCCCTCAGGCAGGGCCCACGGCGGCGCCGAGGGGGCTCTGGGAGGCTCGGCGGGGCGATCACGGAGGCTGATCCGCGCGTCGATGACCACGGCGGGTCCGTCGCCGAGGGACAGGCCGCCCAGCGTGATCCGCGACCGGCACTCCTGCCGGTGTTCCAAGGTCGATGACATGCCGACTCCTCATCGAAGGCCGGCCCCTCTGGAGCCGGCGGGGGAAACGAAAAAGGCAGAGACGGTGGTCTCTGCCTCGTGCCGACTCCAGGTGGTCGCTAGCGCACGACCGGCTCTCCTGGAGCCGGCTCGGTAAACGCGTAGCGACGCAAGGTCATATCTGAACTCTACACCCCGCCTCCACCTGCTGGTCGGCACTTCTCGCACACCGGAGTGGCCGTCGAGCGAGTCGCCGTTGATCCCTGCCTATGGGAGTATTTCTTGGCCTAGAGGAGGGTTAAGGCCGTTGATGTCGGATCGCAAGCAGGAGGGACGCCGCATCGCCGGCCGCTACCAGCTGCAGGAACCCATCGGCAGGGGCGGGATGGGCATCGTCTGGCGTGCCTACGACGAGCTCTTGGACCGCACGGTGGCGGTCAAGGAGGTCAGGTACGCCGCCGCCCTCGGCGAGGAGGTGCAGCTGCTGAACCGGCGCACTATGCGCGAGGCGAGGGCGGCGGCCAGGTTCGAGCATCCCAACGTGATCGTCGTGCACGACGTGATCGAGGAGGACGACCGCCCCTGGATCGTCATGCAGCTCGTCCAGTCGCGCTCGCTCGGTGCCGTGATCAAGCAGGACGGGCCGCTGCCGCCCAAGCGGGTGGCGGAGATCGGCCTGGCGGTGCTGGACGCGCTGCACCGCGCCCATGAGGCGGGCGTGCTTCACCGCGACGTCAAGCCCGAGAACGTCCTGCTCGCCGACGACGGCCGGGTCGTGCTCACCGACTTCGGCATCGCGACGCTGGAGACCGAGACGCAGCTGACGGTGACGGGCCTTGCGGGGACGCCGGCGTTCATCGCTCCCGAGCGGCTCAAGGGCCTGCCCGCGCGCCGCGAGTCGGACCTGTGGTCGCTGGGCGCCACCCTCTACACGGCGGTCGAGGGACGCTCGCCGCACGAGCGCGGCATGGCGCTGGCGACCATGCACGCCGTGCTCACGGACGAGCCCGACCCCGCGCCGAACCTGGGACCGCTCCACGACGTGGTCATGGGGCTGCTGGCCAAGGAGCCGGTGCAGCGGCTGACGTACGAGGAGACGCAGCGCATGCTCCGCGACGCCATCGCGGTGCTCTCGCAGCCGAGCCCGGCGCCCACGGCGCAGTTCCCCGCCGCCCGGTTCCCCGCGCAGGAGCTGCGGGTGCCCGAGCCCGCGCACAAGCCCGCGCACAAGCCGGTGCAGCCGCCCGCCCCGGGGTCGGGGCCGCAGCCTGCCAGGCCGAAGCGGCCGGGTCCGGCCAGGGCGCGGCGGCCGTACGCGCCGGTGGAGGACGACCTGCCCACCGACCCCGGTCTCGCGCCCGCCCGCTCGCAGGCCGCGTCGTCGGCCGCGGCGAGCGCGCCCGAGACGGGGATGCGGCTGTCGCAGGCGCCCACGGCCTCGCCGCAGCCGCCCGCACAGCCCCCGGCGCCGCCCGCCGGCGACTCCACGGTGGACGCGGCCACCGGGGGCGAGCAGCGGCGGGTGCTGCCGATCGTGGCGGCGGCCGCGGCCGTGTTACTGGTCGCCGGCGTCGGCGGCTACCTGGGCCTGCGCTCGGCCCCCGGCGGGGAGACCGGCGGCTCCCAGGCGGCGGTCACCGCGGTCCCGACCGGGCCGGGCGCGTCCGCGCCGGAGACGTCTCCCGCGTCCCCGCCGGCCTCACCGTCGGGTGAGGCGTCGCCGCCCGCGACCCAGCCGCCGAGCCCCGAGGCCAAGCCCAAGGAGACCAAGGACGCCAAGGCCGCGCTGCCGTCCGGCTGGAAGATGCACACGGACAAGAAGCTCGGCTTCTCCATCGGCCTGCCCAAGGGCTGGGACGAGTGGCAGCGCACCGGCAACGGCGTCGAGTTCAAGGGCCCCGGCGGCGCGCCCAACGCGCACGTCCGCATCGAACGGGCGTCCAAGCTGGGCAAGGACCCGCTCAAGGGCTGGAAGAAGCTGGAACCGCGGCTGAAGCACCAGTACGGCGGCTACCGCAAGCTCGGCATCAAGAAGGTGTCCTACCGCGAGGCCGCGGCCGACTGGGACTTCATCTGGCCCACCCAGACCGGCAAGTCCCGCATCCGCTACCGGGGGTTCATCGCCGAGGACGGCAAGGCGTACGCCATCTACTGGCACACGCTGAACAGCCACTGGAAGGCCGATTACCACTTCTTCGAAGGCTTCTGCGCGACGTTCACGCCCAAGAAGTAGGCTGCGCGGCGTGCACGTCAGCAATCGGTACCGCCTCCTCGAGCCGATCGGGGAGGGCGGCATGGGGGTGGTCTGGCGGGCCTACGACGAGCTGCTCGACCGTACGGTGGCGATCAAGGAGGTCCGCTACACCGGGGTCGGCGACGCCAAGCGGGCCGAGCTCAACCGCCGCACCATCCGCGAGGCCAGGGCGGCGGGGCGGCTCGACCATCCGTCGGTCATCGTCATCCACGACGTCGTCGAGGAGGACGGCCGTCCGTGGATCGTCATGCAGCTCGTACGCTCCCGCTCCCTGGCCCGGGTGATCTCCGAGGACGGGCCGCTGCGTCCCGAGCAGGTCGCGGTGATCGGCGGCCGGGTGCTCGGCGCGCTGCGGGCCGCCCACGCCACCGGGGTGCTGCACCGCGACGTCAAGCCCGAGAACGTCCTGCTCGCCGACGACGGCCGCGTGGTCCTCACCGACTTCGGCATCGCGGCGCTGGAGACCGAGGGCGGGCTGACGGCGACGGGCGGGCTGGTGGGGACGCCCGCGTACATGCCGCCCGAGCGGCTCAACGGCGAGCCCGCGCGGCCGGAGTCCGACCTGTGGTCGCTGGGCGCGACGCTGTACGCGGCCGTGGAGGGGCGGCCGCCGTTCAAGCGCGACTCGTGGGCGGCGACGGTGGCCGCGGTGCTGCGCGACGAGCCCGAGCCGCCCGCGCGTGCCGGGGCGCTGGGGCCGGTCGTGATGGGGCTGCTGCGGCGCGAGCCCGAGGCGCGCCTGCCCGCGGACGAGGCGGCCAGGCTCCTGAACGAGGTCGCCGCCGCCGCGCCGCGCCCCGCCGCCACCACCGACGCTCCCTGGCAGGCTCCCGCGGGCTCTCCGTCCCTGGAGGGTTCCTGGCGCGGCACCGTGTCTCCGGACGCCTCCCAGCGCGACACGCCGCCGCCCGGCGGCTCCTGGTCTGCGACGCCGCCTTCCGGCGCCGCTTACGGCGGCACCCCGCCGCCCGATGGCTCGTGGCACCGGACGCCGCGGACCGCGTACGGCGGCGTCCCGGCCGATGACCGCCGCCCCGGCGCGACGGCGCCCGGCGGGCGAGGCGGCGGGCGGCGCAAGGCGGTGCTGATCGCCCTGCCGGCGGCGGTGCTCGCCGTGGCGGCGCTGGGCGGTGGTGGCGTGCTGCTGTACGACCGCTTCGCGGATACCGGCGCCGCCCTCGGGCCCTCCCCCACGGCCGCACCCGCGCAAGAGCCCGCGGACAAGCCTTCGGAGCAGCCTTCGGAGCGGCCATCGGAGCAGCCGTCGAAGGAGCCGTCGAAGGAGCCGTCGAAGGAGAACGTCACGACCGCCCCCACGACCGGCGTGCCCACCGAGCAGCCCGGCGACGAGCCCGAGATCCCGGACGGCTGGCGGACGTACCGGAACGCGGCGGGACGCTTCGAGATCGCCGTCCCCCCGCGCTGGCAGGCGACGAAGACGGCGGGCCGCGACAGCGTCGAGTTCACCCGCCCCGGCGCCCCCGGCAGGCTGCTCGTGGAGTGGACGGTCCCCGACATCCCCTGGCAGGACCCCGAACGCCACTGGATCCTGCTGGAGGCGGAGATCCGCAGGAAGGGCGAGTTCGAGCGGTACCGGCGGCTCGCCATCACCCCCACCGAGTTCCAGGGCCGTCCGGCCGCCGACTGGGAGTTCACCCGCGTCGACCAGGGCGTGACGATCCATGTCATCGACCGGAGCCTGCGCACCGCCGACGGCCGCCCGTTCGCCGTCATGTGGGAGACCACGCACGACCGCTGGGGGGCCGACCGCCACTACTTCGACGACTTCCTCAGGACGTTCAGACCGCTGTGAGCAAGATCACCGAGGAGCGGGCGACGTTCTGGCGGCATCCGGCGGTGCCGGAGACCGACCTGCTGAAGGCCCGCTACGTCACCCACCGCTTCTCCCGGCACGTGCACGAAGGCTACGCCATCGGGCTGATCCTGGCGGGGGTGGAGGAGTTCGACTACCGGGGCACGCTGCACCGGGCGAGGGCGGGCGAGATCGTGCTGGTCAATCCCGAAACGGTGCACACCGGGCAGGCGGGCGTGCCGGGCGGGTGGGCGTATCGGATGCTCTATCCGTCGATCGAGACGGTCGCGGCGATCGCCAGCGAGCTGGGCGGACCCGGCGGGACGCCGTACTTCCCGCAGCAGGTGGTGCGCGACGACGAGGTGGCGGCGCTGCTGCGGCGCGCGCACCAGGCGGCCGAGCGGGGCGACGCGCTGGCGGCCTCGACGCTGAGCCGTACGCTGTTCGCCCGGCTGCTGATGCGGCACGCCGCGCCCAGGCCGCCCGCCCCGCAGGCCCCGGGGAGCGAGCGGGCCGTGCGTGCGGCACTGGAGCTGCTGCACGAGAGCCTGGTCGATCCTCCGACGCTGGACGACCTGGCGGAGGCGGTGGGGTCGCGGCCGTTCCCGCTGCTGCGGGCGTTCAAGGCGGCGACGGGCCTGCCGCCGCACGCCTACCTGATCTCGCTGCGGGTACGCCGGGCGCGCGAGCTGCTGCTGAGCGGGATGCGCCCGGCGCAGGTGGCGGCCGAGACGGGTTTCACCGACCAGGCCCACCTCAACCGGCATTTCAAGCGGGTCATGGGCGTGCCGCCCGCCGTTTATCAGAGAGCCGCAGGATCGTACAAGACCCGACATTCAGGCGGCGCATAGCCTCGGGAGGCATGGAACCGACAACTCACCGTTCCGCGGCCGTGCGGGACGGTCTCGGCGTGGGCCTGGCCGTGGGGCTGTCCGGGCTCGCCTTCGGCGCCGCCGCGATCACGGCGGGCCTGTCCGTGCCGCAGGCGTGCGTGCTGAGCCTGCTGGCGTTCACGGGCGCCTCGCAGTTCGCGCTGACGGGCGCGGTGGGCGCGGGCGGCGATCTCCTGGCGGCCGGTCTCGGCGCGCTGCTGCTCGGCGGCCGCAACACCCTGTACGGCCTGCGCCTGGCCGACCTGCTCCAGGTACGCGGCCCGCGCAAGCTGCTGGCCGCCCACGGCGTCATCGACGAGACCACGGCCGTGGCGATGGCCCAGCCCGACCCCCGCTCGGCGCGTACGGGCTTCGTCACCACGTTCGCCACCCTCTACATCACCTGGAACCTGACCACGCTGGCGGGCGCGTACGGCACCTCGTCACTCGGCGACCCCGGCGTCCTCGGCCTGGACGTCGTGGGCCCGATGGCGTTCCTCGCCATCCTGTGGCCCCGGCTGAAGGACAGCGGCGAGCTGCGCGCGCTGGCGGCGGGCGCGGCGGCGATCGCGCTGTGCGCGACGCCGTTCTTCCCGCCCGGCGTGCCGGTGCTGCTGTCGGCCGCGGCGGTGCTGGTGGTGATGGTGCGATGACGCTGTGGTGGGCGATCGCGCTGGTGTGCGCGGGCTGTTACGCGCTGAAGGTGGCGGGCCTGGCCGCGCCGCGCGCGGTGCTCGACCATCCGAGGGTGCGCAGGTTCGCGGAGCTGGTGCCGGTGGCGCTGCTCGCGGCGCTGATCGCGGTGCAGATGTTCACGCAGGAGGGCGGGCTGGGCTTCGACGCCGCCCGTACGGCGGGGCTGGGCGCGGGAATCGTGGCGCTCCTGCTCCGCGCCCCCTTCCTGGTGGTCTTGGGGGCAGCGGCGGCGATGACGGCGCTTGTCCGGTTCTTTCTGGGGTAGCCCGCCGCATGTCCGCATGCGCGGTGACGGCCGGCGGGCGGCACCGGCTGATCGGGACGATCGGCGGCTCCCGCGGTAAGAAATCTCGCGGCACCGCCCGCGGATGAGCCCCCACGCGCACGCCGCAGCCCGCCCGGGCGCGGCCCAGGACGCCTGAAACCGGCGAGCAGGCCCCAAGATCCCCGCACCGCGCCCCAGCACGTCCAGAACGCACTCAGAGCGCGCGGAGAGGACATCCGAGGCGGACAGGGCGCAGGAAAGCGACGAGTCCCCCTCGGAGGCGCGGCCAGTCGAGGGCTCGGGCGGCGGCCGGCCGGCGGAACGCGGGAGGCGGCGCCGCCACAGGCACCACCAGTGCGAGGAGACGTCCCGCCGGGGCCGGCGGGTGCGCGGCGGCTCAGGACTCCGCGCGGACCAGGTCGAGCGCCTTCTGCAGGTCCTGCGGATAGTCCGTGCTGAACGACATCCACTCGCCGGTCGTCGGATGCTCGAACCCGAGCGAGACCGCGTGCAGCCATTGCCGGGTGACGCCCAGGCGGGCGGCCAGCGTGGGGTCGGCGCCGTACAGCATGTCGCCGACGCACGGGTGGCGCAGCGCCGACATGTGGACGCGGATCTGGTGCGTACGCCCCGTCTCCAGCTTGATGTCGAGCAGGGAGGCGGCGCGGAACGCCTCGACCGTGTCGTAGTGGGTCACCGACGGTTTGCCGCCGGCGACGACGGCCCACCGGCCGTCGCCCGACGGGTGCCGGTCGATGGGCGCGTCGACCGTGCCCCTGAACGGGTCGGGATGCCCCTGCACCAGCGCGTGGTAGCGCTTGTCGACCGTGCGTTCCTTGAAGGCGCGCTTGAGGAACGAGTAGGCGTGCTCGCTCTTGGCCACCACCATCGCGCCCGTGGTGTTGGCGTCCAGGCGGTGCACGATGCCCTGGCGCTCGGCGGCGCCGCTGGTGGCGATGGTGTGACCGGCGCCGAGCAGCCCGCCGATCACGGTGGGGCCGGTCCAGCCGACCGTGGGGTGCGCGGCCACGCCGACGGGCTTGTTGATGACGATGACGTCGTCGTCCTCGTACACGATCGTCATGCCCGGCACGGGCTCGGCCACCGGCATGGGCGTGGTGACGGGCGGCGGCATCGTGACGTCGAGCCACGCGCCGGCGTGCACACGGTCGGACTTGCTCGGCACGCGCCCGTCGACGAGCACCTCGCCGGCGCTGATCAGCTCGGCCGCGCGGGTGCGGGAGAACCCGAAGAGCCGCGAGAGCGCGGCGTCGAGCCGCTCGCCCTCCAGCCCGTCGGGCACGGGCAGGCTGCGCTGCTCAGCCATCCTCGGCCACCTCCTTCGAACCGTCGATCTGCACGTTGCGCCAGGCGAGGATCACGGCCAGGATGCCGCCGCAGACGATGGCGGAGTCGGCGATGTTGAAGACGGGGAAGTAGTCGATGACCGGGAAGTTGCCCGGCAGCACCTCGATGAAGTCCACGACGTGGCCCTGGAGCTGCGTGGAGCGCCCGAACCCCGAGGGGTAGCGCAGCAGCCGGTCGGTGAGGTTGCCGATGGCGCCGCCCAGCAGCAGGCCGAGCGCGACCGCCCACGCACGGCTGCCGAGCTTGCGCGCCGTGCGGATGATGGCGACGACCACACCGGCCGCGATGAAGGTGAAGACGAACGTCATCCCGGTGCCGATGCTGAAGGCGGCACCGGAGTTGAAGATGACCCGGAACTGGAGCACGCCCGGGATCACGACCAGGGGCGCCTCACCCTCGAGGGTGCGCAACACCACCGTCTTGGTGACGAGGTCGGCCGCGTAGATCACGGCCGCCAGCGCGACGAGGACGGCGACCAGGCGCCCGCGTGGCCTGCCGGCGGTGTCCCGCCGGTCTACCGGCGCTCCTCCTTCTGCTTGCAGGCCACGCACAGCGTCGCCCTCGGGAACGCCTGCAGGCGTTCCTTGCCGATCGGCTTGTGGCACGATTCGCACACTCCATAGGTCCCTGCGTCGATCCTGGCGATCGCACGTTCGTTCTGCGCGACCAGATCGCGCGCATTCAGGGTAAGGGCGATCTCGCGTTCGCGCTCGTACGTCTTCGCCCCGGCGTCCGCCTGATCGTCCCCCGCGCCCTGTGTGACGTCCCCAGAGGCTATCTCCGTCTCGTGACGGAGGATGTCCGCCTCGAGCTCGTCGATCTCCTTCTGGAGCCTGCCGCGTACCTCGGCCAGCTCCTCTTCCGACCACATCGACGGTGTAGCGGTCTGCGTGACTGCCGCCATGGCTGCCTCCATGCTGATCAAGGCCGTGAATGGTGCGGGCAGCTTAGGATCCTGATAACGGAACGGCAAACGACCCGCCGGACGGTTTACCTAGCCCGCACTATCCCGCCTCGCGCATTCAACTCCTCCACAGCGGCGTCCATTCCCACATCTTTGCGCCCTTTACGACTCACGTACCGCTGGGAGGCGGGTGACCCACCTGGGGCGGACCTGACGCGGGAAACGTGGAAGCCTTGACCTCGACTCTGCGTTATGGTTTGAGTCTGCAAGGCGTTGATGGGGCCCGCTGTGAGGGATATCACCCCGGAGCCGCCGGAAGAACGGCTCGCGCGAGCTCATTAGAACCGGCAGCAGTCAAATGAAGAGGGCCTCGCCTCCCGGCGGGGTCAAGAAGGGTGGTACCGCGGGGCCGCGAGGCTTCGTCCCTTCACGCCACAGCCCTATCGGCCGATTCACGCGTGGAGGTCACGCCCGAGATGTCTTCCCCAACGTTCCGCTCTCTTCCCGCGCAGGTCGACCTGCCCGCGCTTGAGCGCGAGGTCCTGGACCGCTGGCGGGACGGGAAGATCTTCGAGCGCTCCGTCGAGCAGAACGCCGGCAACCCCTCGTGGGTGTTCTACGAGGGCCCGCCCACCGCCAACGGCCTGCCCGGCGTGCACCACGTCGAGGCCCGGGTCTTCAAGGACCTGTTCCCCCGCTACAAGTCGATGCGCGGGTTCAGCGTTCCCCGTAAGGCCGGCTGGGACTGCCACGGCCTGCCCGTCGAGGTGAGCGTGGAGCGCGAGCTGGGCCTGTCCGGCAAGAAGGACATCGAGTCCTACGGCATCGCCGAGTTCAACGCCAAGTGCCGCGAGTCGGTGCTGCGGCACGTCGACGCGTTCGAGCAGATGACCGAGCGCATGGGCTACTGGATCGACCTGTCGCAGGCCTACCGCACCATGGACCCGTCCTACGTCGAGTCCGTGTGGTGGTCGCTGAAGGTCATCTTCGACAAGGGGCTGCTGTTCCGCGACTTCCGCATCACGCCCTACTGCCCGCGCTGCGGCACCGGGCTGTCGGACCACGAGCTGGGCCAGCCGGGCGGCTACGAGACCATCTCCAGCCCGTCGGTGTACGTCCGCATGCCCGTCACCTCCGGGCCGCTGGCCGAGCTGGGCGCCTCGCTGCTGATCTGGACGACCACGCCGTGGACGCTGGTGTCCAACACCGCGGTCGCCGTGCACCCCGACGTCACGTACGTCGCCGCCCGCACCGCCGACGGCGAGGTGCTGGTCGTCGCCGAGCCGCTGCTGTCCGTGCTGGGCGAGGGCGTCACCGAGGTCGCCCGCTACACCGGCCGCGAGCTGGAGCGCACCACCTACCGGCGGCCGTTCGACCTGGTCGACATCCCCGACGCCCACTACGTCGTGCTCGGCGACTACGTCACCGTCGAGGACGGCACCGGCCTGGTCCACCAGGCGCCCGCGTTCGGCGCCGACGACATGGCCGTCATCAAGCGGTACGACATGCCGATCGTCAACCCGATCGGCCCCGACGGCCGCTTCCTCGAAGACGTCCCCATGGTGGGCGGCCGCTTCTTCAAGGACGCCGACGAGGAGCTGACCGAGGACCTGCGGCGGCGCGGCCTGCTGTTCAAGGGCGGCCACTTCGAGCACAGCTACCCCCACTGCTGGCGCTGCCACACCCCGCTGCTCTACTACGCGCTGCCGTCCTGGTACATCCGCACCACCGCTGTCAAGGACCAGATGCTGGCCGAGAACTCCGGCACCAACTGGTACCCCGACACCATCAAGTGGGGCCGCTTCGGCGAGTGGCTGCGCAACAACGTCGACTGGTCGCTGTCGCGCTCCCGCTACTGGGGCACGCCGCTGCCGCTGTGGGTGTGCGAGCAGGACGAGTCCCACGTGACGTGCGTCGGGTCGCTGGAGGAGCTGGGCAGGCTCGCCGGGCGCGACGTCTCCGCCCTCGACCCTCACCGCCCGTACGTCGACGACGTCACGTTCGACTGCCCGACCTGCGGGGGCCTCGCCCGCCGCGTGCCCGACGTCATCGACGCCTGGTACGACTCCGGCTCCATGCCGTTCGCGCAGTGGGGCGAGCGCGGCAAGCCCGAGGGCGTCTACCCCGCCGACTTCATCTGCGAGGCCACCGACCAGACGCGCGGCTGGTTCTACTCGCTGATGGCCGTCGGCACGCTGGTCTTCGGCCAGTCCTCCTACCGGAACGTGCTCTGCCTCGGCCTCATCCTCGCCGAGGACGGCCGCAAGATGAGCAAGCACCTCGGCAACGTCCTCGAGCCGATCCCGCTGATGGACCGGCACGGCGCCGACGCGCTGCGCTGGTTCATGGCCTGCTCGGGCTCGCCGTGGGCGGCCCGCCGCGTGGGGCACGCCACGCTGGAGGAGATCGTCCGCAAGGTCCTGCTGACGCTCTGGAACACCGCCTCCTTCTTCACCCTGTACGCCAACGCCGAGTCCTGGTCGCCGGCCAAGCTCGCCGAGGCCGTCCCGCCGGCCGAGCGCCCGCTGCTCGACCGCTGGGCGCTGTCCGAGCTGCACCGCACCGTGGCCGAGGTCACCGCGGCGCTCGACGACTACGACACCCAGCGCGCCGGCCGCCGCCTGGCCGACTTCCTCGACGACCTGTCCAACTGGTACGTGCGCCGGTCGCGCCGCCGCTTCTGGCAGGGCTCGGAAGAGGCGTTCGCCACGCTGTACGAGTGCCTGGAGACGGTGCTCAAGCTGATGGCGCCGATCACGCCGTTCATCACCGACTACCTGTGGGACGTGCTGCGCGGCGAGGACACGCCGACCTCGGTGCACCTGGTCTCCTGGCCGCAGGCGCGCGAGGAGCTCATCGACGCCGAGCTGTCGGAGCAGATGGCCCTCGTCCGCCGCCTGGTCGAGCTGGGCCGCTCGGCCCGCGCCTCCTCCGGGGTCAAGACCCGCCAGCCGCTGCGGCGGGCCCTGGTGGGCGCGCACGGCTGGCCGTCCCTGCCCGACGAGCTGCGCGGGCTGGTCGCCGAGGAACTGAACGTCCAGGCGCTCGAGGACATGTCGGGCTTCAGCGCCGACCTGGTGTCCTACACGGTCAAGCCCAACTTCCGGGCGCTGGGCAAGCGGTTCGGGCCGCGTACCAAGCTGGTGGCCGCCGCACTGGCCGCCGCCGACGCCACCCGCGTGGCGCGCGCCCTGCGCTCCGGCTCCACCGTCATGGTCGAGGCCGAGGAGCTGGGCGAGGTCATGCTCGGCCCCGACGAGGTGATCGTCAACGAGCAGCCCCGCTCCGGCTGGGCCGTCGAGACCGGCGCCATCGGCACCGGCACCGGCGAGACCGTGGCGCTCGACCTGGAGCTGGACGACGAG
The DNA here is from genome assembly GCF_043196965.1 of Nonomuraea sp. NPDC049309. Lineage (NCBI taxonomy): Bacteria > Bacillati > Actinomycetota > Actinomycetes > Streptosporangiales > Streptosporangiaceae > Nonomuraea > Nonomuraea sp. NPDC049309. Next base: position 1,991,856 of record NZ_JBICSH010000001.1, read on the forward strand.
CTGCGCCGCGCCGGCCTGCTGCGCGAGGTCATCCGCCTGGTCCAGGACGCCCGCAAGTCGACCGGCCTGTCCATCACCGACCGCATCGACCTGTGGTGGACCGCGTCCTCCCCCGACCTGGCCACGGCGCTGCGCACCCAGGGCCAGGTGGTGACCGAGGAGGTGCTCGCCACCTCGTTCACCGAGGGCACCGCCCCCGACCTGCCCGCCCACACGGACGCGGACCTCGGCCTCACCTTCCAGCTCCGCCGCGCGGAGTGACCGCCCCGTCCGGGGCATAGCCCTTCGGACGACGGCAACGCATCAAGCGGGCCCCGGGTTTCACACCCGGGGCCCGCTCACGTATCCGGCGAACGTCCCGCCACCGCGCCCACCCACCGCCCGCGGACGAAGAGAACCCAGAACCGAACCCTCCCACCCGCGAAAAGCACAGACGACCATCCCGCCGCACGCCGAGACCCCTCACCGGACCCGCAGGCGGTGCCCCCTTATCTCACCCGCACAGGCACGAACCCACCGGCCGATGCATTCAACCCACGCACGTCAGCGGCGAGTGCGGCGCGACGCGTGACCGCACGCCGGAATGACACCCCGCGAAACCACGTCCTAGGGACTGACGCCCCGCGGAAAACTGCGCCGCAGAACGACACCCCGCACGAACTCGCGACAGAGACCAGCATGGCCTCAGGCCAGGTGGCCGAGCCTCGGCCGACGGCCTCACGATCGCGCCGGCTGACCGAGCAACTCCCAACCCGGCAGCCCGACCAGCCGAGCCACGGGACAAACCGACCGAAACGTCAGTGGATGGTTCGGCAATCACGCCAACAGACCGAGCACCCCCAGCCCGACCAGCCGAACCACAGGACAAACCGACCGAACCCCAGCAGACGGCTCCCCAATCACGCCGACGCACCGAACAACCCCCAGCCCAATGGCCCGGCGAGCCGGAGCCGCGCAACAGGTGGCCGAAATCTCAGCTGACGGTTTCGCGATCGTGCTGGCAGACCGGGCAGCTCGTCAGCCCGGCGGCCTTGGCGGCGGCGAGGGTCATCGTCTCGACGCCGTCACCCGCGCCCCGGACCAGCGGGCAGGCGGAGCCGTGGTAGCGGCGAGTACCGATGATGACCTTGACGGTCTGCGACCCGCGCTCCTTGCCGTCACCGCTGCCGTTGGACCCGGCGGACCCGTCACCGGACCTGCCGGCGGATGAGCCGGCCCCGGCGGCCTTGGGGTCCGCGGCCTTGGATGCGGCACCGCCGTTGGCGGATCCGCTCCCCTGCTCGCGAGGCCCTTGCCCCGGAGAAGCACTCCCCTTGACGGCCGGCGCTTCCTTACCGGCGGACGAGGCGCTCTGCTCGCCGCTACCGGACGCCTCGCCCTTTCCCTGCGTGGCCCCGGGCTTGGCACCAGGGGACCTGACCGGCGCGCCTGGAGGCAGCGGCCCCCGGGGCTTGGCGGTCGCCTCGGCAGAGGACGCGGGCCGCTCGTGCAGGATGACGGTCTCCCCCGGCGCGGGCTCATCGCCCCCGCCGGACGGACGCTTGGCCGACTTGCCCTCCGAGGCAGAGGATCGCTCCGAGGACCCGGAGGCCCCCGAACGCTGCGGCCCACCGGACGACCCGGACGCGCCCGACGCTCCCGGCCGCTGTGACGCGCCGGAAGCCTCGGACGTTCCTGAACGCTGTGACGCACCGGACGGGCCGGAGGCACCGGCACGCTGCGGCGCACCGGACGTATTGGATGATCCGGGACGCTGCGGGGCGCCCGAGGCCGTCACCCGAGGCTGCGGCGCCGTGACGGGCCCGGCGTCGTCATCCGGCTCGCCGGAGCCGGATCCCTGCCCGGCCTTGCCGCTGCTCTGCCCGGGCTTTCCTGACGCGGCTCCGCCGGAGGTTCCGGGCTTGCCGGGCGCGGCTCCAGTCGCCGTCCCGGGGGCGGACGAAGTCGACGCCCTCGGCTTTCCAGCAGTGGCCCCGGCCGACGTGCCCGGCTTCGCAGCTCCGGACGCACCGGTGGCCGTCGAGTCACCGGCCCTGGCGGCCTTCCCGGACGTGGTCTCTCCGCTCGTCCCGGACTTGCCGGAAGCGCTCCCGCCCGCGGCACCCTGCTTCCCGGACGCGGACACACCGGACGTTCCAGGCTTTCCGGAAGCAGGCGTACCAGGCTTGGCGGGCGTCGATGCGGCGGCCGTGCCGGGCTTGCCATCGGGCCGACCGGGACGGCCGCTCTCACTGCCCGGCGAATCAGCAGCACCCGGACGACCAGGCCCGCCACCGGACGAACCGGCGGCACCCGGGCGGCCGGGCTTGTCGCCAGGACCGCCGGGGCGGGCAGAGCCCGGGCCCTGGCCCGCCTTGGCAGGGCTGGACCCGGAGCCCGAGCCGGCCTTCGCAGGGCTCGGACCCGTGCCGGCCTTGGCGGAGCCGGGGCCTGTGGAGCCGGGGCCTGTGCCGGTCTTGGGAGAGCCGGGGCCCGAGCCCGAGGTGGCCTTGGCGGGGCTGGGGACGTTCGGGGAGGTCTCGTCGTCGGCGGGGGCGGCGGACTCCCTCGACGCGGTGGACGCGGTCTTCGGCGAGGACCCGCTCTTGCCGGGCGCTCCTCCCGAAGCTCCGGACGCTTTCGCCGAGGTCCCGGGGGCTCCGCCCGAGGAGCCGGGCCCGGGCGTGGCGGAGCCGGCCTTCGAAGGGCCGGCCTTCGGGGATCCGGACGGGGAGGACGCGGTGCCGGCGCCGCGTGACGTCGGCGGCCGGAAGAAAGAAGTCTCTGACTCCGCCTGCTCATCGTCCGAGCCGGCGCCGGCGGCGGTCTCGGGGACGGCGGAGGTGGAGCCCGATGCCTGGTCGGCCGGGGCGGCCTTGGGACGGCCGAACCACCCGGCGGCGCCTTCCTCGTGGGCGGCGGCAGGCTCCGGGCTGGGGGTGGAAGCCTTCGTGTCGGGCTTCGGCGGGGTGACCTGCGGACGAAGATCGCGGGTCTCCGCGGAGTCTTCTGCACGGGTCTTGGCAGAAGCGGTGCTGGGGTGGACGGCGGGCTCGGGGTCGGCGGCAGGCGGCAGCTGCCGTCCGCCGAGCGCAGCGTCGGGCAGGCACGCCGTGCAGGGCGTGAAGCCCTCCTCGCGTGCCTCTTCGTACGTGAGCTCCTCGTGCTCCCGCCCGATCAGCTGCCTGCACCCGTGGATGTGGTAGCGCTTGCGTCCGGGGATGACCAGCACGATCGCATCCGGCGCGATGCCGGCGGCCGCGGGGCGGCGCGGTGCGGGGGCCGGAGTGGCCGCCGTGCGCTGCTGCGGCGCCTGCGGATGCGGTCGGGGCTGCGGGGGCGGCTGATGAGCCATAGGGCCGGTCTGGGTGTACGGCGCCGTGGGCGGCGTGAGCCCCTTCGGGGGGGTGGCCGGCGCAGCGGCCTGCCCACCTCCGGGAAAAAGCTCGTTCCGCCGCAGGAACGCCCCGATCACCAGGAACAGCGCGGACAGCACACTGACCACGATGGACCACATGATCAGGAACGGCTTCGCCAGTACGAAGCCCGCGATCAGCAGCACCACTGCCGCGAGCACCAAACCAGCACTGATAAGGATCACAGGGGGCTCTTTCGAGTGGCAGGTCCTAGTGACCCGTTACTTTACCGCCGGTCGTTGTGAGGACCGTCACCGCCGGGGAAAGCGCCCTGCGGAGCGTCGCCGCCGAACGGAGCGGGGCCTCCGGGCAGAGGCTGCTGGCCGCTCTGGGGCACGGCGTGCGACATGGCGGGTGCCTGCTGGCCCTGCGGACCGCCGGACAGCACGGGGAAGCCACCGCTGCCTTCTGCGGACACGTTGAGCTCGGCGAGCTGGTTTTCGAGGTAGAGCTTGAGCCTGCTGCGGTATTCGCGTTCGAAGCTGCGGAGTTCCTCGACCTTGCGCTCGAGCTCGTCGCGGGTCTGCACGAGCGAGCCCATCGCCTGGCGGTGGCGCTCCTGGGCGTCGCGCTCGAGCGTCTCGGCGCGGGCCCTGGCGTCGCCGATGACCTGCTCGGCCTGGCGGCGCGCCTTGGTGAGGATCTCGTCGGCCTCGCGCCGGGCCCGGGTCACCGTCTCGTCCGCCTCCCGGCGGGCGTCGGCGATCGCCTGGTCGGCGGTCTGCTGGGCCAGAGCGAGCACGCGGGCCGCGGTGTCCATGTTGTCCTCTGCTGGCGGCATGTTCATGCCCACCGGGACCTGCGGCTGCTGGGGCTGCTGCTGCGGCTCGGGCGCCCGCATGGGCTCCGGCTGCGGCGGCTGCATCATCTCCGGCTTGGGCTGCTCCTGGACGGGCGCCGAGGCCATGGGCATGTTCATGCCGCCCGGCACCTTCCCGCGCAGGCACTCGGCCAGCTTGGCGCGGAGCTCCTCGTTCTCTTGGATCAGGCGGTCAAGCTCAGCTTCCACCTCGTCGAGGAAGGCGTCGACCTCCTCCTCGTCGTAGCCCGGCCTGAGCCGGGTGGTACTGAACTGCTTGTTCCGCACATCAGCGGGCGTCAGCGGCATTTTTTGGTCTCCTTGGCGCGCTTGGAGTCTGTCCGGAGGACGGTAACCCGAATCACTTCAGCGCGGACACGAGTTGGAACACGACCGGCGGCCTCACAGGCCATGCTCACCGTGGGCCGAGAGCCTGGGCGATCTGAATCAAGATCAGAACCACGATGAACAGGACAGTGAAGCTTAGGTCAAAGGCCACCGTACCCAACCGGAGCGGAGGAATGAAACGGCGGAGGAACTTGAGGGGTGGGTCAGTTGCGGTGTAGGTGGCCTCCGCCACGACGAGCACCACGCCCGACGGACGCCACTGACGTGCGAACGCCTGCACCGTCTCAAAGATCATCCTGCCGATGAGCAGCACCAAGTAGAGAGACAGGACTACGACCAAGATCCCACTAACGATCTCCACGGCCCGGCCGCGCCTCCACTTCTGATGTGCCTCCAGGCCTTGGGGAGACCTGGTTGGGTCCGATAGGCATACACAGAGACTCTAACTCTGATTGAAGAACCCGCGTTCCGCGATTCGAGCCTTGTCCTCGGCGGTCACCTCGACATTGGCAGGGGACAACAGGAACACCTTGTTGGTAACACGTTCAATGCTGCCATGTAGGCCGAAGACGAGACCTGCCGCGAAATCAACCAGTCGCTTCGCGTCACTGTCGACCATCTCGGTCAGGTTCATGATGACGGGGGTCCCGTCACGGAAGTGCTCACCGATTGTACGCGCCTCGTTGTACGTGCGAGGATGCAGGGTCGTGATGCGAGCCAGATCCGTCGTACGGCGTTCCACGATGGTCGTGGTGGGCCTGGGCGCGGGGCCGCCGGTCTCGGGCTCGTCGTCGCGGTCTTGGACCGCGACAGGACGCTCCTCACCGGGGCGCTGCACGTCGTCGTCGTAGGCGTAGTCGTCGTTGTAGGTCTCGTACCTCTCGTAGCGGTCGTCCTCCACGAGACCGAGGTAGACCGCCATCTTGCGCATCGCGCCGGCCATCGCTACGTCGTCCTCCTGCTCATGGTCGCACTCGCTCGGGCCCGTCGCCGTGCCCTGAGGCGGTAGGGGCACCCCCGGAGCTCACCGCTGATCGACCTCTACTCGGTCATGGGCCTGAAGACCCACTTGAGGGGACATTACCTGACGAAGGGCTTGCGACGACCGAGCAACGCCGTACCGACCCGAACATGTGTCGCGCCGTACGCGATCGCCTCGGCGAGATCGCCGCTCATCCCGGCCGAGACCATGGTGGCCCGCGGGTGCTGCTCCTGCAGCGCCGTGGCGAGCTCGCGGAGCCTGGCGAAGGCCTTGGCGGGCTCCTCGCCCAGCGGGGCGACCGCCATGACGCCGCCCAGCCACACACCTTCGGCCAGCGCCACCTCGTCGGCGAGGGCGAGCAGGTCGTCGGGCCGGACGCCGCCCCTGCCGGGGTCGTCGTCGAGCGCGACCTGGACCAGGCAGCCGATGCGCCGGCCCTGCCTGACCGCCTCCTTGCTGATGGCGTTCACCAGTTTGGAACGGTCGACAGAGTGGATCACGTCGGCGTAGGAGACCACCGAGCGGACCTTGTTGGTCTGCAGCTGGCCGACGAAGTGCCAGGTCAGCGGCAGCCCGGCCAGCTCGCGCGCCTTGGGCGCGGCCTCCTGGTCGCGGTTCTCGCCGATGTCGCGCACGCCCAGCTCGGCCAGGATGCGGATGTCGTCGGCGGGCCTGGTCTTGGTGACGGCGATCAGCGTGACCTCGCCGCGGTCGCGGCCCACGGCGTGACACGCAGCGGTGATGCGCTCCTCGACCTCGGCGAGACCGGCCGCGATCTCGTCCCTTCTCACGTGCCTCTCCTTCGTTACCGCACCGCCCGCTCTCCCGCTCCCCCGCCGGCCCGGCGCGCCCTGCCGCCGCAGGCACGACGGCGCCGCTCCCGGGTCGCTGCGGGGAGCGGCGTCAGGCGATCGACTTCGTTGACCGGCTACTTGAGGAAGTCGGGAACGTCGAGTTCCTCTTCCTGCTCCTCGAAGATCACCCGGGGACGTTTGGGAGGCTCCGACATGCGGGAGGTGATGGGCGTGGGCGGATTGGCCGGCTCGGGCGTGGGCCTCGGGATCGAGACGGGGCCGGACGCTCCGTCGGCCTCACCGGACTCCTGCCTTCCCTCGTCGCGGCCCTCGCTCCTGCTCTCGGCGCGGTCGTCCGCCCTGGCGTCGGAACGCTCCTGCGCCGTATCGTGCACGGGCTCGACCGGCCGCACCGGCTCGGGCCTGGCCTCGGCGCGCGGCTCGGGACGGAACTCGGGCCGCGGCTCGGGGCGGGGCTCGGGACGGGGCTCGACGCGCGGCTCCGGCCTGATCTCGGGGCGCGGCTCTGGCCGCACCTCGGCGCGGGGCTCGGGGCGCGGCTCGGGACGGAACTCCGTACGCGGCTCAGGGCGCGGCTCGGCGCGCAACGGCGGCGGGTCGGACTTCACACTCGGGGAGGCCGCGTTCGGCCGCGCAGGAGCCGACACGGGCGGCGCCGCGGGGCGACCGGCCGGCCTGGGCGTCTCCTTGCTGGACGGGCCCGGCACGTCGTCGAAGCCGGCCGCGATCACCGTGACCCGCACCTCGTCGCCGAGCGCGTCGTCGATGACCGTGCCGAAGATGATGTTGGCGTCGGGCGCGGCGGCCATCGACACCAGCTGGGCGGCCTCGTTGATCTCGAACAGGCCGAGGTCGGAGCCCCCCGCGATGGACAGCAGCACGCCGTGCGCGCCGTCGATGCTGGCCTCCAGCAGCGGGCTGGAGACGGCCATCTCGGCGGCCGCCACCGAGCGGTCGTCGCCGCGGGCGTGGCCGATGCCCATGAGCGCCGAGCCGGCGCCCGACATGACCGACTTGACGTCGGCGAAGTCGAGGTTGATCAGACCGGGCGTGGTGATGAGGTCCGTGATGCCCTGGACACCCGACAGCAGCACCTGGTCGGCCGCCTTGAACGCGTCGAGCACGCTGACCTGCCGGTCGGAGATCGACAGCAGCCGGTCGTTGGGGATCACGATGAGCGTGTCGACCTCGTCGCGCAGCGTCTCGATGCCCGCTTCCGCCTGCGAGGCCCTGCGCCGTCCCTCGAAGCTGAACGGACGGGTCACGACGCCGATGGTGAGCGCGCCGAGCGACCTCGCGATGTTGGCCACGACGGGCGCGCCGCCCGTGCCGGTGCCGCCGCCCTCGCCCGCCGTGACGAAGACCATGTCGGCCCCCTTGAGGACCTCCTCGATCTCCTCACGGTGGTCCTCGGCCGCCTTGCGGCCGACATCGGGGTTGGCGCCGGCGCCGAGCCCGCGCGTGAGCTCGCGGCCCACGTCGAGTTTCACATCGGCGTCACTCATCAGCAGCGCCTGGGCGTCGGTGTTTATCGCGATGAACTCGACGCCCTTGAGTCCCTCCTCGATCATCCGGTTGACGGCGTTGACTCCGCCGCCGCCGATGCCGACGACCTTGATGACCGCGAGGTAGTTCTGCGGTGCTGCCACGACGAGGGGCCTTTCCGCTCGTTGACTTGCCATTCCGGTGCGGATTGTCTCCGCTTTTTTGTCACTTCAGGTAACTCTCAACCTCAGGTTGAGATTTAGATTTATGTCAACCTGATGATTGATACGGACAGTAGGAGTTACGCTCCGGGCCGGTCAACTAACCGCGCCGCAAGCACGTCCGGCGTGTCGCGCGCTGTCCGATTCGCTCCGCCGACGCGCCAGGTGGCGCGCCTCCTCTGCCGAAAGTCCGGCTTACAGGCTCTCATGTTCCGGGCCCCGACTCGTACAGGCTCGGCGATCTGCTTGCCGCTGACTTGCCGGACTCTGACGATCACGATCACTTCAGCGTCACCACGTCCGGGGAACTGACGTCGTAGAAGGTGGCGGATCGTTCCCGTTTGAGGAGCGAGGCCAGGATGCGGCCCTTCTCCTCGAGGCGGTCGGCGCCGCCCCACAGGACCGTACGCCCGTCGGACAGCTCCAGCGTGACCCCCTCGGCCGTGCCCGCGCGCACCCGCCTCACCTTGCCCGCCACCTCGGACGGAACGGCCTGGACGACCTTGAGCGCGGCCGTCATGACCGGATCGCCGGGCACCGGCCGGTCCACCTTGAGCACGGGCAGCAGGGGCGGCGGCGCCGGTTTGACCTCGATGACCACGCCCTGGCCGTCGACCACCGCCACCTTGCCGCCGGTCTCGATCGCGGCGACCGGCTCGCGCTCGACCACCTCGATCCTGAGCGTGCCCGGCCACACCCGGTCCACCTTGGCGGAGGCGAGCTGCCGGATGCCGAGGACACGGCTTTCGACACCGGCCAGGTCGACGGTGGCGAGGGGGTGCAGCTCCGGCACGCCCACCTGCTGCTTGATGCGCTCGCTCGGCACTGTGAGATTTCCCACGATCTCGATCGAACGCACGCCCAGCACGGGCGAGAAGAACACCAGCCACGCGGTGATGCCCACCACGCCCGCCGTCAGCAGCACCAGGAACGCCGTGCGCGCCTTCATCGCCCTCCCCTCGGCATGCGGCTCATGTCGGCACCGAACCTAGCCCGGCGGCGGCTCCGAGGCCCGTGCGCCACGCCCAAGAGCACGCCCTCGCTCAGGGCGACAGGCGGGCGACGATCTGCGGCCCCAGCTCCGTGACGTCGCCCGCGCCCATCGTCAGCACGATGTCGCCGGGCCGCGCCCGCTCGGCCACCAGCGCCGGTACGGCCGACCTGTCGGGCGCGTACGCCACCCGCTCGGGCGGCAGCGGCACCCGCCCGGCCACCATGGCGCCGGACACCCCGGGCTCGGGGTCCTCCCTGGCGCCGTAGACGTCGAGCACGATGACCTCGTCGGCCAGGCCGAGCGCGGCGCCGAACTCGTCGGCGAAGAACCGGGTGCGCGAGTACAGGTGCGGCTGGAAGATCGCGATGACCCGGCCGGTGCCCGAGTACGAGGCGACCACGTCGCGGGCGGCGCGCAGGTCGGCGGCGAGCTCGGTGGGGTGATGCGCGTAGCTGTCGAAGACCGCCACGCCCCCGGCCTCGCCCTTGGCCTCGAAGCGGCGCTTGGCCCCCGTGAAGGCCCCCAGGCCGTCTCTGATCTCCTCGAACGGCATCCCGAGCTCATCGGCCACGGCGATCACCGCCGTGGCGTTGAGCGCGTTGTGAGCCCCGGGAACGGCCAGTCTGACCTCTCCCCTGCCTTCGATGGAGAACACCGTGCCGAACCCGTCGGGCCGCACCCCGCCCACGCGGTAGTCCTCGCCGCGCACGCCGTAGGTCTTGACCCGCAGCCCGCGCTCGGCGGCGCGGCGCGCCAGCTCGGCCGCGCCCGGGTCGTCGGCGCAGCAGATGAGCAGCGAGCCGACCCGCTCGGCGAACCGCGCGAAGCTGTCGTGCACCGCCCGCGGATCGCCGTAGTTGTCGAGGTGGTCGGCCTCGACGTTGGTGACCACGGCGATGTCGGGCGCGAGCATGAGGAACGAGCCGTCGCTCTCGTCGGCCTCGGCCACGAACACCCGCCCCTGGCCGTCGTCGGCGCCGAGCCCGGTGGTGACGAGCTGGCCGCCCACGCAGTAGGACGGGTCGGCGCCGCACTTCTGCAGCGCCACGGTGAGCATGGAGGTGGTCGTGGTCTTGCCGTGGGTGCCGGCGATGGCGACGCCGGTGCGCCCGGCCATGACGGAGGCGAGGGCGGCGGCCCGCGGGATGATCCGCAGCCCCTGCTTGAGCGCCTCGCCCAGCTCGGGGTTGGAGTCGCGGATGGCCGTGGAGACCACGACGGTGTCGACGTTCCTGATGTGGGAGGCGGCGTGGCCGATGTGGACCGTGGCGCCCAGCTCGCGCAGCTCGGTGATCAGCTCGGAGCTGCGCGCGTCGCTGCCGGTCACGCGTACGCCGCGCTTGAGCAGGATGCGGGCGATGCCCGACATGCCCGCGCCGCCGATGCCGATGAAGTGCACGCGCCCAAGATCTTCGACGGCGACGGGATCGACCAGCTTCACGAGACTCATCGGGCTATCTCCAACACTTTCCTGGCGAGCATGATATCGGCGTCCTTGCTCCCCAGCCTGGAGGCGGCCTCCGACATGACGGCGACCCGCTCGGGGTCGTGGAGCATGGGCAGCACGTTCTGGATGATCCAATCGGCGGACAGCTCGGCGTCGTCGACCATGAGCCCGCCGCCGCCCGCGACGATCCGCTCGGCGTTGATGCGCTGCTCGCCGTTGCCGTGGGGCAGCGGCACGTACGCGGCGGGCAGCCCCACCGCGGTCAGCTCGGCGCAGGTCAGCGCGCCGCTGCGGCACAGGGCGACGTCGGCGGCGGCGTAGGCGAGGTCCATGCGGTCGACGTAGGGCAGCAGGACGTACTGCGGGTCGCCGGGCGGCGGCTCGTGGTCGACGGTGTTCTTCGGGCCCAGCACGTGGAGCACCTGCACCCCGGCCCTGCGCAGCGCGGGCGCGGCGGCCAGCGCGGCCTGGTTGATCGATCGCGCGCCCTGCGAGCCGCCGAACACCAGCAGCGTCGGCCGGTCGTTCTCCAGGCCGAACCACGAGCGCGCCTTGTCGCCCATGGACAGCCGGTCGAGCGTGGTGATCTCGCGGCGCAGCGGCGTGCCGACGAACTCCGCCTTGGGCAGCGCGGAGTCGGGGAAGCCGGTGAAGACGTGCTCGGTCAGCCGTGCGCCCAGCCGGTTGGCCAGCCCGGGACGCGGGTTGGCCTCGTGGACGACGATCGGCAGGCCGCGCCGCTTGGCGGCGAGGTAGGCGGGCGTGGCGACGTAGCCGCCGAAGCCCACCAGGATGTCGGCCTGCACCCGGTCGAGGATGCCCGCCGCGGCGTTGATCGCCCCCGCGAGCCGCCCCGGCACGGTGAGCAGGCTCGGCGTGAGGGTCCTGGGCAGCGGCACGGCGGGCACCAGCTCCAGCTCGTAACCCCGCGCAGGCACGAGCCGCGTCTCCAAGCCGCGTTCCGTGCCCACGCAGGTGATGCCGACGCTCTGGTCAAGATGGCGCAGCGCGTCCGCAAGGGCGAGCGCGGGCTCGATGTGCCCGGCCGTCCCCCCACCGGCGAGGACCACCCTCATCTCGGTCACTCCCTAACGTGTCGCTCGGCCTCTGGTCGTACGCCGCAGGCCCAGCCAGCTTAGGGCCCGGGCGGCCGGTCCGGGGCCACGTGCCGCCAAGGCCTCGCGCGCCCCCGGCTCGCGCCGGGCGAACGACAGCAGCATGCCGAGCGCCGCGAGCGTGGGCAGCAGTGACGAGCCGCCGTACGAGACCAGCGGCAGGGGGATGCCGGTGATCGGCAGCACCCCCAGCACCGCGCCCATGTTGACGGTCGCCTGGCCCACCACCCACGCCACCGTGGCGGCCGCGGCGAGCCTGATGAAGGCGTCGTTGACGCGTATGGCCACCCGCAGGCCCGCGTAGCCGAGCAGCCCGAACAGCGCCACGACGGTGAGCGTGCCCATGAGCCCCAGCTCCTCGCCGATGATGGCGAAGATGAAGTCGCTCTCGCTGTTGGGCAGCCAGTTCCACTTCTGCCGGCTCTCGCCCAGGCCGACGCCGAACCAGCCGCCGGAGCCGATCGCGATCTGCCCCTGCACGGCCTGGTAGCCGGCGCCCTGCGCGTCGGCCCACGGGTCGAGGAAGGAGCTGATGCGGGCGGTGCGGTACGGCTCCACTTTGATCGCGATGACGGCGGCCAGCACCGCGAGCGCCATGAAGCCGCCGAACAGCTTGATCGGCGCGCCCACCACCCACAGTAGCGCGAGAAAGATCAGGAAGAGTACGAGCGTGGTGCCGAGGTCGCTGCCCAGCATGACCATGACGGCCAGGATCGCGGTACCGGGCAGCAGCGGGATCAGCATCTGCCGCCACTCGATGCGGCCCTGCTTGACCCGCCTGGACAGCAGGTCCGCCCCCCACAGCGCGAGGCCGAGCTTGGCCGGCTCCGACGGCTGGATGGTCAGCGGGCCGAGGTAGATCCACCGCTGCGCGCCCCACTCGGCCGAGCCGACGAACAGCACCATGACCAGCGCGATGATCGACAGCGCCATCAGCGGGTAGCCGGCCCAGCGGAAGAACTTGACCGGCAGCCGCGAGCAGGCGTACATGAGCGGCACGCCGATCGCGGCCGACAGCGACTGCTTGATGAACCACGAGAACGGGCTGCCGGTCTTGTTGAGCGCCTCGATGCTGGATGCCGACAGCACCATCATCAGCCCGAGCGCGAGCAGCAGCGCGCTGCACATGATGATCAGGTAGTAGGTGGTCAGCGGCTTGTCCAGCAGCTCCTTGAGCGCGAGCAGCTGCTCGCGCAGGAAGCTCTGCGGGCTCTCCTCGGCGCGCGCGGGCCGTACCCGCTCCTCAGCGCTCGTGCTCACGTCGCGCCCTCAGCTCGCGTACGGCACGCGCGAAGGCCTCCCCTCGCGCCGGATAGTTCGCGAACATGTCGAAGGATGCCCCCGCCGGGGAGAGCAGCACGGTGTCGCCTGGCGAGGCCAGCCGTGCCGCTTCGGTGACGACTTTGTCCATCGCACCAGTGTCGCGATCCGCGATGTCCACGAGGGGGACATTCGGCGCGTGTCGCGCCAAGGCTTCGGCGATCCTGGCGCGGTCGGCGCCGATCAGCACGGCCGCGCGCAGCCGCGGAGCCGCCTGGCGCACCAGGTCGTCGACGTCCGCGCCCTTGAGCAGGCCGCCCGCGATCCACACCACCGAGCGGTAGGAGGCGAGCGCCGCGGCGGCGGCGTGCGGGTTGGTGGCCTTGGAGTCGTCGACGTAGTCGACCTCGCCGATCCTGTCGACGTGGGCGAGCCGGTGCGGGTCGGGCACGAAGTCGCGCAGCCCCTGGCGCACGGCCTCGGCGGGCACGCCGAGCGAACGGGCCAGGGCGGCCGCGGCCAGCGCGTTGGCCACGTTGTGCGGCGCGAACGGCTTGATGTCGTCCAGCGTGGCGAGCTCTTCCGCGGCGTCCACGGGGTCGGCGACGAACGCGCGGTCCACCAGCAGGTCCTCGACCACGCCGATCTCGCCGCGCCGGGGGATGCGCAGCGTGAACCCGACGGCTCCCGGGTAGGGCTCGGCCAGCCTGGCGGCCTCGGGGTCGTCGGCGTTGTAGATCACCGTGCCGGCGCGCTCGAAGATCCGGCCCTTGGCGGCGGCGTACTCCTCCATGGAGCCGTGCCAGTCGATGTGGTCGGGCGCCACGTTGAGCACGGCGGCGGCGTGCGGGGCCAGCGTGGAGGACCAGTGGAGCTGGAAGCTGGACAGCTCGACGGCCAGCGCGTCGTACGGCTCCCCCACCGCCCGCACCACGGGCACGCCCACGTTGCCCACCGCCAACGCCTTGCGGCCGGCGGCCAGCAGGATCGAGGTGAGCATGCGCACGGCGGTGGTCTTGCCGTTGGTGCCGGTCAGCGCCAGCCACGGCGCCGCCTGCCCGGAACGCAGCCGCCAGGCCAGCTCGACCTCGCCCACGACCTCGACCCCGGCCTTCAGCGCCGCGGCGATGAGCGGATGATGCGGCGGCCAGCCGGTGGTGACCAGCCGCGCCACCCCCTCGGGCAGCGCCATCTCGCCGAACCTGGTCTCCACGCCGACGCGGGCGAGCTCCGCCGCCGCGGCGAGCTGCCGCTCGCCCTCGGTCGCCTCGACCACCACGACCCGCTCACCCCGCGCGGCCAGCACCTCGGCCACGGCGGTACCGGACACGCCGAGCCCGGCCACACACGTGTACGTCATGGCCGCGGCATCCACTCGACGTAGAACAGGCCGAGCCCGAGCGCCGCGCACAGCATGGCGATCAGCCAGAAGCGGACCACGATCGTGGTCTCCGCCCAGCCCTTGAGCTCGAAGTGGTGCTGCAACGGCGCCATCCTGAACACTCGCTTCCCGGTCATCTTGAACGATCCGACCTGGATGATGACCGACAGCGTGATGATCACACACAGGCCGGCCAGGATGATCAGCAGGAGCTGGGTGCGGGTGGCGATGGCGAGCCCGGCCAGCACGCCGCCCAGCGCGAGCGAGCCGGTGTCGCCCATGAAGATGCGGGCGGGCGGCGCGTTCCACCACAGGAACCCGATGAGCGCCCCGAGCACGGCGGCGGCCACCACGGCCAGGTCGAGCGGGTCGCGCACCCAGTAGCAGTTGGGGCCGAGCTGGTCGATGCAGTTGTTGCGCAGCTGCCAGTTGCCGATCAGCACGTACGCCGCGAGCACCGTGCCGGTCGCACCACTGGCCAGACCGTCGAGACCGTCGGTGAGGTTCACCGCGTTGGAGAACCCGACGATCATGATGAGCACCCAGATGGTGAACCCGACGATGCCGATCGAGGGGCCGAAGTCCCGCAGGAACGACAGCCGGGTCTCGGCGGGCGTGATGCCGTACACGTTGGGCTGGCGGACCACCAGGACGGCGAAGACCGCACCCACGATGAGCTGGCCGAGCGCCTTGGCGCCGCTGCGCAGGCCCAGGCTGCGCTGCTTGTAGATCTTGATGAAGTCGTCGAGGAAGCCGACCGCGCCGAGGCCCGTCATGAGGAACAGCACCAGCATGCCCGACACGGTCACGGGGGTCAGGGTGGCCAGGTGTGAGGCTCCGTAGGCGAGCAGGGCGGCCAGGACGAACACCGTGCCGCCCATGGTCGGGGTGCCCCGCTTGCCGAGATGCGCCTGCACGCCCTCCTCGCGGACCTGCTGGCCGATGCCGCGCCGCGAGAACAGCCGGATCGCCAGCGGGGTGCACAGCATCGAGAGGATGAGGCCAACCGCGCCGGCGATGATGATGTTGGTCACTGGGGGGCACCTCCGAGCACCAGCTCGGCCGTTCGCTCCAGGCCCATCGCTCGCGGGCCCTTGATCAATACCGCGTCACCCGGCCGCAGCCACGCGGCGAGCTGCGCCGCCGCGGCCTCGGCGTCGGAGACGTGCACGACGGTCGTGGGGCGGCCGAAGCCGCCGGGGACGGCCGGGGGCGGCCCTCCCGCTGCTCCGCCCGCCGATCCGCCGGGCGGCCCGATGGGCGGGCCACCGGCCGGCGGCCGCCACCCCGGCACCGGCGCGGGCGCCCCCGGCACGGCGGGAGCGCCGGGAACCGGCACGGCGGCCGGCTGAGGCTCGGAACCGGGCGTTCCCGGCCCCTGCGGCCCGGGAACGGGCGCCTGCGGCACCCCTGCGGGGGCGCCGGAAACCTGCGCCCCGGAGCCCTGCGGACCCTGGGGACCGGGAACGGGTCCCGCAGCAGCCTGCGGACCGGGAACAGGCCCCCCAGCAGCCTGCGGACCGGGAACAGGCCCCCCAGGAGCCTGCGGGCCGGGAACGGGTGCTCCAGGAGCCTGCGGGCCGTAGGCGGGGGCGCCGGGTCCCTGCGGGCCCGCGGCCTGACCGGTCGCGGGCGCCCCGGGAGCCTGGGGGTCGATGGCGGGCGGTGCGAAGGTCTGGGTGGCGGCGGCGTCCTGGGCGGCGGCCTCGAGCGCGGCCGCCGTCTCCACGGCGGCGGCGCGCGCCCCCTCCAGGACCGGTTCGGCGTCGGGGCCCGCCACGATCAGCCCGGCGAGACCGGCGCCGCCGGCCAGGCGGCCCAGCTCGGTGTTGAGCTTCCTGCTGTCCTCGCCGAGCTCGCGCAGCGCCGCGATGACGGCGAAGCGCCGCCGCCCGCGGCCGATCACGTCGAACGCCTGGAAGGCGGCCCGCATGGAGTCGGGGTTGGCGTTGTAGGCGTCGTTGACCACGGTGACGCCGTCGGGCCGGTCGGTGACCTCCATCCGCCACCGGCTGACCGGTGTGGCTGCCGACAGCTCCTCGGCGATCGTGGCCACCGGCAGCCCCAGCTCGTAGGCGGCCGCGGCGGCGGCGAGGGCGTTCTGGACGGCGTGCGCGCCGATCAGCTTGAGCGACACGTGCGCCGAGCCCGAGGGAGTGCGCAGCGTGAACGAGGCCCGCCCGCGCACGTCGATCACGACGTTCTCGGCCCTGATCGCCGCCTGCTCGCCCTGCCCGAAGTACGTCACCCGCGCCTCGGTGCGCGAGGCCATGCCGCGCACGAGCGGGTCGTCGGCGTTGAGCACCGCCACGCCGTCGCGCGGCAGCGCCTCGACGAGCTCGCCCTTGGCCTTGGCGATGGCCTCCTTGCCGCCGAAGACGCCGAGGTGCGCGGTGCCGACGTTGAGCACGACGCCGATCTTCGGGGGCGCGACGCGGGTCAGGTCCTTGATGTGGCCGATGTTGCGCGCGGCCAGCTCCAGCACCATGTAGCGGGTGTCGAGGTCGGCCCGCAGCACGGTGAGCGGGTGGCCGAGCTCGTTGTTGTAGCTGCCGACGGGCGCGATGGTCGGCCCGATGCGCCCGGTGAGCCGGGCCAGCAGGTCCTTGGTGGTGGTCTTGCCCGCCGAGCCGGTCACGCCGATGACGGTCGTCTTCGTGAGCGTGCGCACCTGCGCGGCGGCCAGCTCGGCGAGCGCGGCGGCGGCGTCGGGGACGATCACCGCGGGCGCGTCGACCGGCCTGCTGGCGAGTACGGCGACGGCGCCGTCGCGTACGGCCTGGGCGGCGAAGTCGTGACCGTCGACCCGCGAGCCCTTGATGGCGACGAAGAGGGATCCCGGTTCTACGGCCCGCGAGTCGATCACGACGGGCCCGCGCACCACCGCGCGGGGATCGGCCATGCCCGACAGGGCGCCCGAGGTAATCTCGGCGATCCTGGCCAGAGGCAACGGGATCATTAGTGCTTCCTGCTTTCCTTGCGTGCGTCGATCGCTTCGGCGACCACTTCGCGGTCGTCGAAGGGGATCACCTCGCCTGAGACGTACTGGCCCTGTTCGTGGCCCTTGCCCGCTACGACGATCACGTCGCCGCGCCCGGACCGGGCGATCGCCAGGCCGATGGCGGCCGCGCGGTCGGGCTCAATGATCACATGAGCGCGGTGGTGCCGGGGAACGCGGAGCGCCCCTTCCATCATCGCGGCGAGGATGGCCAGCGGATCCTCGGATCGCGGGTTGTCGCTCGTAAAGATTGCCACATCGGCCAGTTGTGCGGCGATTTCCCCCATGAGAGGGCGTTTGCCGGCGTCGCGGTCGCCGCCGCAGCCGAGCACGATCGTCAGGCGGCCCTCGGTGACCGAGCGCAGCGAGCGCAGCACCGACTCCACGGCCCCCGGCTTGTGCGAGTAGTCCACGACGGCCTGGAACTCGTCGTCGGCGCCCGTGACGCGCTCCATGCGTCCCGGCACCCCGGAGAGCGTGCCGATGCCGTGCACGGCCGCCTGGAGCGGCACGCCGGCCTCGACGAGGGTCACCACGGCGCCGAGCGCGTTGGCCACGTTGTACGGGCCGGGCAGCGCCACGGTCGCGTCGGCCTCGACACCGCCGGGGCCCACCACGCGGAACGCGCTGCCGTCCGAGCCCAGCCTGGTGTCCACCGCCCGCCAGTCGGCCTCGGGGTCACCGAGCGCCGAGAACGTGGTCATCGGCACCTTCGCCAGCTCCACCAGCTCGCGGCCGTAGCGGTCGTCGATGTTCGTCACGCCGGCCCGGCTCATCTCCGGTTGGAACAGCCTGACCTTGGTCGCGAAGTAGTCCTCGAAGTCCTTGTGGAAGTCGAGGTGGTCCTGCGACAGGTTGGTGAACAGGGCGACGTCGTAGTAGACGCCGTCGACCCTGCCGAGCGCCAGCGCGTGGCTGGAGACCTCCATGGCCGCCGCCGTGACGCCCTCCTCGCGCATGAGCGCGAACAGGGCGTGCAGGTCGGTCGCCTCCGGCGTGGTGAGCCTGGGCCGGAAGCGCAGCTCGCCGGCGTGGATCTCGACGCCGCCCACCAGGCCCGCGCGGTGACCGGCGGCCCGCAGCCCGGCCTCGATCATGAACGTGGTGGTGGACTTGCCGCTGGTGCCGGTCACGCCGAGTATCTGGATGTCGTGGGCCGGCTGGCCGTACACCCAGGCGGAGATCTGCCCGAGCAGGGCGCGCGGGTCGGACACGACGAGCACGGGCAGCCCGGTGGCCACCGCGGCGTCGCGGCCGGCGCGGTCGGTGAGCACGGCCACGGCTCCGTTCGCCATCGCGTCGGCGGCGAACTCGGCGCCGTGCACGTGGTTGCCGGGCAGCGCGACGTACAGGTCGCCGCGCCTGACCTCGCGCGAGTCGATGGTGACGCCGGTCAGCACGGCGTGCGGCGAGCGCGACGTGCCCGACTCGGCGTCGAGCATGGTCGCGAGCCCGCTCAGCGGGCGGGGCGGGCTGGTCGTGGGACGCATAGACGACGGGGGACGCACGGCGAGAGCGTACCTTCCCTGGTCACTGTCCCGCGCCGACCCGCACCGGCGAGACGGCCGAGCCTGTGGGAGGAATCTTCTTGCTCTTGATGGCGAACGTCATCACATCCTTGAAGACGGGGGCCGCGAGCTGCCCGCCGAAGTGGCCGTTCTTCGGGTTCTGCAGCACCGACAGCACCACCAGGCGTGGCTTGTCGGCCGGCGCGAACCCGGCGAACGACGCCGTATAGCCGTGATAGCGGCCGAGTTCGGCATCGTAGCGGTTCGCGGTGCCCGTCTTGCCCGCAACGCGATATCCGTCGATGGCGGCGAGCTGCCCGGTGCCCTCCTCGCCCACGGCGCTCTCCAGCATCGTCGTGATCTCCTTGGCCGTCGTCTCGCTCACCACCCTGGTCTGCTTACCGGGAGGAGCGGGGACGAACCTGCCGTGCTCGTCCATCGTGCCGGCCACGATCTGCGGCTCGACCTTGACGCCGCCGTTGGCGATGGTCTGGTAGACGCTGGCCATCTGCAGCGCCGTCACCGAGACGCCCTGGCCGTAGGCGACCGTGCAGTTCTGGCTGCCCGACCACTTCTTGTAGTCGGGCAGCAGGCCGGCCTCCGCGCCGGGGATGCCGCCGCCGGGCCTGGTGCCGAAGCCGAACGCCTTGAGCATGGCGTACAGCCGCTCGCTGCCGACCTTGCGCGCCGCCATGACCGTGGCCACGTTGCTGGACTGCGCCATGGCCTGGCGGAACGTCATCGACTCCGTCTTGTGGCTGTGGGCGTCGCGCAGCACCTGGTCGGCGCACTTGATCCGGTCGGGCACCCGGTAGACCGTGTCGGGCGTCACCACCTTGGCCTCCAGCGCCGCCGCGGCGGTGATCACCTTGTTGGTGCTGCCGGGCTCGAACACGACGGAGGCCGCCTTGTTGACGAAGCTCGACTCGGGCGCATTGCGCCAGTTGTTCAGGTCGAGCTCGGGCGCGTTGGCCATGGCGATGATCTGGGCCGTCTGGACGTCCATGACGATCACGGTGCCGCTGTCGGCGCCCGACTTCTTCACCTGCTCGGCGATGGACTTCTGGGCCGCCCACTGGATGTCGCGGTCGATGGTCAGCCGCACGTCGCGGCCGTCCACCGGCGGCGTCTGCTCGCTGCTGGTCATCGGGATCTGCTGGCCGTCGCGGCCGGTCTCGACGCGCATCTTGCCGTCGCGGCCGGCCAGCAGCTCGTTCTGCTCGCGCTCGATGCCGCCGAGGCCGGTGCCGTCGTCGCCGACGAACCCGATGAGGCTGCCCGCCAGGTCGCCCGCGGGATAGACCCTGCGGTAGGTCTTCTTCGCCGCCAGCGACGGGATCTTGGCCTGCAGCAGCCGGGTCGCGACGAACGGGTCGACGTCCCTGGCCAGCAGCTGGTAGTGGGTGCCGGTCTTGGCCAGCTTGGCGGCGATCTCCTGCTCGCTCTTGCCGAGCTGCTGGGCGAGGACGGCGGCGACCTTGGACCGGGAGGCCGCGGGCACCTTCGTCGGGTCGATCGACAGCTCGCGCGCCTCGCGGGTGACGGCGAGGTCGTAGCCCTTGACGTCCTTGATCGAGCCGCGCTTGGCGGGGATCGCCACGGTCTGCGTGCGCTGCTCGGCCGCCGCGGCCTCGTACACCTTGGCGTCGAGCCCCTGCATCTGGATGAGCCGGCCGGCGAAGATCGACAGCACGAACGTCATGCCGATCAGGCCGATGTTGATGCGCCTGCGCGGGTTACCGAGGCGCAGCACGAGCGGCGGGCGCGGCGGCGGCCGGCGCGGCCCCCTGGGCGGCGGCACGTCCCCGCCGCGAGACGCCCCGGAAGAGGCCCCGCGAGGAGCCCCGGAAGAGGCGCTGTGCGGGGCGCGCCCGGCCCCCGCGCCCTCCCGGCCGCGGGCGGCGCCCGCGGGCCCTCTGGAACCGCCCTGTGCGGCTCCGCGGGGGGCCGCGGACGGTGTGCGGCGCAGCGGGCCGTCCTGGCCGCGTCCACGGGGCTCCTCGTCCCCCGGACGGCGCGCCTTGCCGGGCTGCCCCGCCGCCTTCGAGCCCGCCCCCTTCGAACCTGCTCCCTTCGAGCCGGTCCCCTTCGAGCCGGCCCCTTTCGAGCCGGCCGCCTTGGAGTCCGCCGCCTTGGAGCCCGCCGCCGGTCCCGTACGGCCGGTGCCGCCGGGCTTGGCGGTCCTGCCCCGATCGTCGTCGCCGGGACGCCTGCGCGCCGGCGGCCGGTCGTCGCCGCGCGAGCGGCCGCGCGCGTCGCCGGCGGGACCGAACGCCTCGGGCCCGAACGGCAGGTCGAGAGGGTCGTCGGGGTCGCGCGGGCGGCGGGGCGGCTGCTGCGACGGCGGACGGCCCTCGCCGGAGGAGCCGCCGCGCGACGTGCCGCCGCTCTGCCGTGTCGTCCTTCCGGGACCGCCCGGCGTACGACGAGCGGCGCCGGGCCCTCCTTGAGAGCCGGCGCCGCCTGCGCCGCGGCCGGGGCCCTGCCCCCTGCCGCCTGATTCCCTCACCGTTCCGTGTCCGCCTGGTTCGGCCGCTCGTCGCCGGTGTAGGCGTTGACCTCGTCCCAGTCGGGGTGCTGCCCCTGCATCTCGGCCAGCCTGGCGATGTTGCCCGGCTGGGTCTTGAGCTGGTATTCCTGGTCGATCTTCTCGTTCTCGCGCCGCGCCACCGCGATCTCCTCGCGCAGCTTGGCGTCGGTGATCGTGTCCTGGGCCAGCATCGTGTTGAGCAGCAGCAGGCTCACCAGGCCGCCGCAGAGCAGGCCGACGACGAGCAGCACGAACGGCGTGCGCTGCCGGCGCGCCGGGCCGCGGCCGCCCGCGGGGCGTGCGGCGGGCGCCTTGCGCACGCGTGCGCCGGTCGGCTCGCCCGGCCTGCGCTCGGTGGCCGCAGCGGCCGGCTTGCCGCGTTCGGGTGCGGCGGTCCGCCCGCGTGTGGGAGCCTTGGTCCGTTCGGGCGCGGGGGCCTTGCCGCGTACGGGGGCCGCCGTCGCACGACCCGTGGCACGACCGCGCGCGGGAGCGCCCGCGGAGCCGCTCGCCCGCGCGTCCAGGCGCGCGCGCTCGGCGGCCGGGCGCCTGCCCGCCGCTTCGGAGCGCACGTCGGCTCGCGCCTCGGCCCGCACGTCAGGACGGGGCCGGGGCTTGGGCTGCTGCGACACGGCCGGCCTGCGGACGCCCGTCCTGGGCACCGCGCGGCGGACGGGAGCCCCCCGGCCGGTCTCCTGCTCAGTCGTCAACACGGATCCTCTCTGCCGCCCGTAGCCGGGCCGAGGCCGCCCGCGGATTGCGGGCGATCTCTTCTTCGCTCGGGAGCTCTGCTCCCCTCGTCAGCAGGCGGAACCTCGGCTGGTGAGCCGGAAGCGGGACGGGCAGCCCGGGAGGGCTGGTGTCCCTGGTTCGCGCCGTGAGGGCCTGCTTGGTGAGCCGGTCCTCGAGTGAGTGGTAGGAGAGCACGACGACTCGCCCACCGAGCGCCAGCGCGTCGAGCGCCGCGGGCAGCGCCGCCTCCAGGGCGGACAGCTCCGCGTTCACCTCGATGCGCAGCGCCTGGAAAGTCCTCTTGGCGGGGTTGCCCCCGGTACGCCGGGTCGCGGCGGGGATGGCCTCGCGAACGATGTCCGCGAGCCGCTTCGTCGAGGTTATTGCCTCTTTGGCACGTTCTCTGATGATCAGGCCCGCGACACGCTGAGCGAATCTCTCCTCGCCGTAGTCGCGCAGGATGCGAGTGAGGTCGGCGGCGGAGTACGTGTTGACCACCTGCTCGGCCGTGAGCTCCTGCGAGGTGTCCATGCGCATGTCGAGCGGCGCGTCGTAGGAGTAGGCGAATCCGCGCTCGGCCTCGTCGAGCTGCGGCGATGACACGCCGAGGTCGAACAGCGCCCCGTTGATCGTGGTGCGCCCGGCACGCTCGAGCACGTCGGGCAGGTCTGCGGACGAGGCGTGGACGAGGGTGATGCGGTCGGCGTAGGGGCTCAGCCTGCGGGTGGAGTATTCGATCGCGTAGGGGTCGCGATCGATGCCGATGAGGTGGAGCGCCGGGTGGGCGGCGAGCAGCGCGGCGGAGTGACCGCCGAGTCCGAGGTTGGCGTCGACGACGACGGGGTCGGGGCCGGACAGCGCGGGGCCGAGCAGCTCCAGAACGCGGTCGAGCATCACCGGAACGTGACCGCCCGTGGCGACGCTGTCGTCCATCTCCAACCCCCCTTTCGCGTCCTTGCTCGCGGATGACGCGTTCATCGATCGATCGCCGGTCATTCCTGGGTCCCCAACCGGCGCCGCCCGGCCAGGTCCCCATCCGCACCCTCTTCGTGGACGCCCGCCATCTGACACCGGGGAAGGTGCATCAGCTGACGGACAGTGGTTGCGGGTGGAGACCTCGCCGAACGACATCACCGACGGATCGACCGTGGTTCTTTACAGAATCCCTGGCAGCACCTCCTCGGACAGTTCGGCGAACGCCTGCTCCTGTGCACTGAGATAGCTGTCCCAAGCCTGTGCGTCCCAGATCTCCAGCCGGGTGTTGGCCCCGATGACGACGCAGTCACGTTCCAGGCCCGCGTACGTGCGGAGACTCTGCGGAATGGTGATGCGCCCTTGCTTGTCTGGTTTCTCGTCGGACGCGCTGGCGAAGAAGACGCGGCTGTAGTCACGCACCGCCTTGGCGGTGACCGGGGCGGTGCTGAGAGCCTCGGTAATGCGCTGGAACTCCTCCACGGGAAAGACGTAGAGGCATCGCTCCTGGCCTTTGGTGATCACAAGACCCTCCGCCAGCTCCTCACGGTACTTAGCCGGCAGGAACAGCCGTCCCTTGTCGTCCAGACGCGGTTGATGGGTGCCGAGGAACACCGGCCCCACCTCCCGTGCCTCGTGAAGCGCTCAGCGCTGGTGCACCGTGCCCTCCACTGCGCACCACCATACTCCACTTCTCCCCACCGTCAACTGATTCGAACCGTCTTCATCATTGGTTTCCGTTGCATTACCGCAGGTCAGAGGCATGGCGCGGGGTGGAGCGCCCCGGGGCGGCGGTGACCGCCATGGGCGTGTCGAGGCTTTGAAACCGCCTTCAAATAGGCCACTCAGGGGAGGGGCGAAGCGTGGGGTGGAGGAAAGTGGAGCGCTCGGTGGAGGGCGGCGCCGGGGCCTTCCTGCGGCCCTTCGCTGTGCTCTGTGTCACGGGATTCGCACGACCATGCCACAAGAACCGGAACATGACGGTGTTCCCTGAATATCCACAAATGTCGCTACGGAACCCGCAGCGTCGTAGGGTCGTACAGAACAATGGAAAAGGAATGGCATGGCTCCCGCAAAGGCACCGTACCGGGACAGCCGTCGCACTTCTCATGGAGGCCTGGTGGCAGTAACCCATGACGTCCCTCCCCAGCTCGACGAGCTGGTCACCACCGCCCACCGGATCCGGCAGGCCATCGAATCGGTGATCGAGGGCAAGAGCGACGCCGTCCGCCTCACCCTTACCGTCCTGCTCAGCGAAGGCCACCTCCTCATCGAGGACGTGCCGGGAGTCGGCAAGACGATGCTCGCCAAGGCTCTCGCCCGCTCCATCGACTGTCCCGTACGCCGTGTGCAGTTCACCCCCGACCTGCTGCCGAGTGACATCACCGGGGTGAGCGCGTACAACCAGCAGACGCGGGAGTTCGAGTTCAAGCCCGGTCCCGTGTTCGCCAACATCGTCGTCGGCGACGAGATCAACAGAGCCTCGCCGAAGACGCAGTCGGCGCTCCTGGAGTGCATGGAAGAGGGCCAGGTGACGGTGGACGGGCGGACGTACCAGCTCGAATCGCCGTTCATGGTGATCGCCACCCAGAACCCGATCGAGATGGAGGGCACCTACCCCCTCCCCGAGGCCCAGCGCGACCGCTTCACCGCCCGCGTGGCGATGGGCTACCCCGAGCCCACCGCCGAGCTGGAGATGCTCGACGTGCACGGCGGCACCTCGCCGCTCGACAAGCTGGAGCCGGTCGCCACCACCGCAGAGGTGCGCGCCCTCATCGAGGCCGTGCGCGGCGTCTACGTCTCCCAGGCCATCAAGAAGTACGCCATCGACCTCGTCGTGGCCACCCGCCACTCCCCCGACCTGCGGCTCGGCGCCTCCCCGAGGTCCACGCTGCAGCTCGTGCGCGCCGCCAGGGCGCACGCGGCGCTGTGCGGCCGCGACTACGTCATCCCCGACGACCTGCAGGACCTCGCCATCCCCGTGCTCGCGCACCGCCTGCTGCCCAGCATCGAGGCCCAGGGCCAGCGCCGCCTGCCGGAGCACGTCGTGGCCGACCTGGTCAAGCGGGTCCCGGTGCCGGAGACGCGGGGCACCTGATGACGGGCATGCAGGACCTGCGCCCGCGGGGCAGGGCGCGGTGAGGGCCGGGCTGCGGGCACTGACCTCCCGTGGCAGGTCGTTCCTGGCATCGGGGATCGCGGCGCTGCTCATGGCGCTGCTGCTGGGCGAGAACGACCTGTTCCGCATCGGTGTCCTGATCACGGCGCTGCCGCTGCTCGCCGCGATGGTGGTGGCGCGGACCCGCTACCGGCTGAGCTGCGCCCGCCACCTCGACCCGACGCGCACCGAGGCAGGCGGCGAGGCCACCGTGACGCTGCGGCTGGAGAACGTCACCCGCCTGCCCACCGGGCTGCTGCTCATCGAGGACACGGTGCCGTACGCACTGGGCGTGCGCCCCCGGTTCGTGCTGGACCGGGTGGAGGCCAGAGGCGTGCGGGAGATCGACTACCGGGTGCGCTCCGACCTGCGCGGCCGCTACACGATCGGGCCGCTGTCGATCCGCATCGCCGACCCGTTCGGGCTCGTCGAGCTGACCCGCTCGTTCACCATCAGCGACACGCTCGTGGTGACGCCGCAGGTGGTGGCGCTGCCCCACGTGCGGCTGTCGGGCGAATGGGCGGGCGGCGGCGAGAGCCGTACGCGGAGCGTCGCGGCGGCCGGCGACGACGACGTGGCGCCGCGCGAATACCGGCAGGGCGACGACCTGCGCCGGGTGCACTGGCGCTCCACCGCCCGCCACGGTGAGCTGATGGTGCGCCGCGAGGAACAGCAGTGGCAAAGCCGCGGCGCGCTGCTGCTCGACACCCGCAGGCACGCGCACCGCGGCGAGGGCCCGCGCTCGTCGTTCGAGGTGGCCGTCTCGGCGGCGGCCTCGATCGGCGTGCACCTCTCCCGCGAGGGCCTCGGCCTGCGGCTGGTCACCGACCAGGGCGCCGCGCACCTGACCGACCAGGGCAGCCAGTCGCTGCTCGACACGCTCGCCGTCATCAGGCACAGCCCCGCCCGCTCGCTGGAGATGGGCCTGTCCGCGCTGCGCCAGGGCGGCGGCGACGGGCTGATCGTGGCCGTGCTCGGCGCGATGGAGCCGGAGGAGGCCAGAGAGCTGGCCAGGCTGCGGCACAGCAGCATCACCGGGGTGGCGGTGCTGCTGGACGTGAGCTCCTGGGAGGGCGGTGACCACACCGCCGCGGAGAACCAGCAGGCCGTGCAGACGGTCTTCGCCGGGTACGGCTGGCGCATCGTCAACCTGCCCGCCGGCGTCTCCATCGCCTCGGTCTGGCCGGACGCCGCCAACCGCGGCAGATACGTGCTCGATCCCACAGGAGGGGCGGCATGAGACTGACGATCGCCTCGGGGGCGGCCTCCTTCTCCGCCGCCGTCCTGCTCTACCCCCTCTTCTCGGGCGGTACATGGTTCTGGACCTCGCTCGGCGCGGTGCTCTCCGTCGTCGCGGCGGGCCTGCTGAGCAGCCGCCTGTCGCTGCCCGCGTGGGCGGCGCCGCTCGTGGAGCTGGCGGCCACGTGGATCTTCCTGACCGTCTCGTTCGCATCCGACAAGGCGTGGGCGCTGATCGTGCCCACCAAGAGCTCGGTGGCGGAGCTGATCAGGCTGCTCGGCGTCGGATGGGCCGACATCCAGCGGTTCGCGGCGCCCGTACCGAACACCGAGGGCATCACGCTGCTGACGGCGGGCGGAGTGGCGCTCATCGCGATCACCGTGGACCTGCTCGCCGCGCGGCTGCGCCGGGCGGCGCTGGCCGGGCTGCCGCTGCTCGCGCTCGCCACCGTGCCGGCGACGATCCTCCCCGACCCGATCAGCTGGCCCGCGTTCATCATCGCCGCGCTCGGCTTCGTCGGGCTGCTCATCTCCGACGGGCGCGAGCGGATCGGCCGCTGGGGGCGCGCGGTGCTGGTGCGCCGTACGCGCGTGGTCAACCCCTCCCACGGGAGGGCGCAGGACAGGGCCCGGGAAAGGACGCCGTACGACACCGCCGACACCAGCGGGCTGCGGCTGTCGGGCAAGCGCATCGGGTTCGCGGCGATCCTGCTGGCCGTGCTGGTGCCCGCGGCGCTGCCCACGATGGAGCCGGTGTCGTTCTTCACCTTCGGCGTGGGCGGCAGGGGCAACGGTCCCGGCAACTCGATCAGCATCCCCAATCCCATCGCCAACCTCAAGGGCCAGCTCCAGCTGCCGCAGCGGCGCGTGGTGCTCACCTACACCAACACCGACAACAGGCCGCGCTACCTGCGGATCTACGCCCTGGACACGTTCGACGGCCAGCAGTTCGGCATGACCCAGCCGAAGGGCGCGCCGCAGAACAGGACCGAGAACGGCCCGCTGCCCGACCCGCCGGGGCTCAACCCGCAGACGACGATCAGGGACGTCCGGACGAACATCCGGATCAGCGACGAGATCGCGAAGCTGCAGTTCCTGCCGCTGCCGTACCCGCCCCGGCAGATCGACATCGACGGCGACTGGCGGGCCGACGTGGACACCCTCATGGTCTTCTCCACCCGCGAGGAGGCCGCGGGCGTCGACTACGAGGTCCGCACCACCGAGCCCGAGCCCACCGCCGACCTGCTGGACGCGACCGACACTCTGCCGTCCGAGGCCGACGACCGCTTCCTCGCCCTGCCGAAGAACCTGCCGTCCGGCATCAAGGAGCTCGCCGACGAGGTGACCGCCGACGCGCGCACCCGCTACGAGGCCGCGGTGCTGCTGCAAAAGTTCTTCACCACCGACGGCGGCTTCATCTACAGCCTGGAGACGCAGGGGCACAGCAACTCGGCGCTCGCCGACTTCCTGCTGCGCACCCGGGCCGGCTACTGCGAGCAGTTCGCCGCCTCGATGGCGGTGCTGGCCCGGCTGGTCGGCATCCCGTCGCGGGTCGCGATCGGCTACACCGGCGGCATCCAGGTCGGCGACCACTGGGAGGTCGGCACCAACGACTCCCACTCCTGGCCCGAGCTGTACTTCGAGGGCGTGGGCTGGCTGCCGTTCGAGCCGACCCCGACCGGCGCCGCCGGGCAGGGCAGCGCCCGCGTGCCCGAGTACTCGCAGCCCAGGCCCGAGCCGGCCGCCACCTCCAGCGAGCCGTCGCCCGGCGCCACCAGCTCCGAGGCCGACGAGCCGCAGAACCCGCAGGCCCGGCGCAACCCCCGCGAGCTGGACCGCGAGGGCACGGTCGCGACCGGCACGACGCCGCCGGACGACTCGATGCCGCTGGCCGGGAAGATCGGCCTGGGGGCGGGCGCGGTGCTGCTCGTCCTGCTGATCCCGGCCGGTCTGCGGCTCATCTCCCGCAACCGGCGGGTGCGCCGCCTCACCTGGAAGGTCTCCCAGCCGTCCGACGAGCTGACCGCCAGGATGGCCACCCGCCGCGGCCAGGCGACCGTCGCCGCCGTATGGGCCGAGCTCGACGACGTCCTGTACGACTACGGCATGGCCCGCCTGCCGAGCGAGACGCCCCGCGCGCTGGCCCGGCGGCTGACCGAGCAGTACGAGTTCGACGCCGAGTCCGCGGCGGCCATGACGGCCATCGCGCAGAGCGTCGAGCGGGTGCTGTTCGCCCGTGACCCCGGGCAGATCGGGCCCATGGGGAAGGAGCTGCGCCGGGTGCGCCTGGCGCTGGCGGCCACCGTCTCGCGCGGGCGCCGCGTCCGCGCCGTGCTGCTGCCGCCGTCCACGCTGCGGCGGATGCGGCAGGTGGGCGAGCGGCTGCTCGACGGGTTCGACCTGCTGGAGACCATCCGTCTCCGCCACACCTCGCCGCAGCGAGGCGCCTGACCGCTCCACGCGACCGCCCGGCCCGCCCTCCTCACGGGCTTGGGCGGTCGCGCCATGTCCAGGACTTGTCATGCCACGGGGTGTCGTGGCGAACCGACCCGGCCCAGGGCGGTCTGCCGTCCACGTGCCGTGCCGCCCAACCCGCCCGCATCGTGCCGCGCAGCCTGTGCCGCCCGACCCCGCCCGCGTGCTGTGCCGCCCGACCCCGCCCGCGCGTCGTGACAGCTAGGCCGCTCACGCGTCGTGACAACTGGCCCGCCCAGACATCGTGCTGCCCAGCCCCGCCGCGCGTTGTACCACCCGACCCCGCCCACGCACCGTGACAGTCGGCACCGCCCACGTGTCGTGCCGGCCGGTGCGGACCGCGTGCTGCGCCGGCCGGTCCGGGGCGTTGTGCGGGCCGGTCCGGGCCGTGACTCGACGGTCACCGAGACGGCCCTCAGCCCGCGAGCAAGGCCCCGAGACCGGGCGATCGGACGGCGCCGAGCGGCCGTCAGGCGGACCGGGCCGCTACCACCGGCGCCTCCCCCACCCGCCGAAGGGACCGCGACCGGCGACGGCGAGCGAGACCGGCACCTGCAGACGCCTGCGGGCGACGGGAGCGGAAGGGCGCGACCCCGCCCGAACGGAGCAGTGGCCGGAAAGGTGCTGGGAGGGTGCACGAGAATCGGGCGCGGAGTTCGCCACCCGGTGAAGCGGGGACGGGCGCGGACAGGCCGCCACCGCCTGAACGCGCGAACACCTACCGATGGCGGAACAAGAGGCGGGACACAGGACCGATTGCCTGGACGAAGCAGGACGCGCCGCCGATACCTGGACGAGGCGCGAAGACGTACCGGCGACCGAGCGAGGTGCGGACACGCTGCCGATGCCGGACGAAGCGCGAACACGTACCGGTAACTGAACCAGGCGCGGAACGCCCTACCGATGCCGGACGAAGCGCGAACACGCACCCGTAGCTGAACCAGGCGCGGAACGCCCTACCGATGCCGGACGAAGCGCGAACACGCACCCATAGCTGAACCAGGCGCGGAACGCCCTACCGATGCCGGACGAAGCGCGAACACGCACCCATAGCTGAACCAGGCGCAGTCGGCGCCACCGATACCTGGACGAGGCGCGAAGACGTACCGGTGACCGAGCGAGGTGCGGACACGTTGCCGATGCCTGGGGACGCGCGGGCGCGGGCACGGCGGTGCTGTCCGTGAGGAGGCGCAAGGGTGCCTGGGCGGGGCGGGGCGGCACCGGTGAGCGTGCGGGCGGCCGTCCCCTGCCGGGGGCGGCCGCGACGCTTGCCCGGACGGGTCAGCGTTCGTCGTGACGGCGGCGCCAGCGCTCTTCCATGCGCTCCATGAAGGTGCCCCGGTGACCCCGGCGGGCCTGCTTGCCCGGAGGGGTGGCCGTGCCGGCGGGGCCGTCGCCGAACCCGTTCATCTTTTTCCAGCTGGACAGGCCCCACAGACACGCGGCGAGCATGACCACGAAACCGCCGACGCCGAGCGGGATCAGGGCGGTGCCGCTGATGACCACGCCGACCATCATGATGACGACGCCGAGCGCAAAGCCGATGGAGGCTTTGATCAGGCGGCGCTTGTAATGGTTACGCGGGTCGCTGATCCTTACGGTGTTGGCCCACTTCGGGTCCTCGGCGTAGAGGGCCTGCTCGATCTGGTCGAGCAAGCGCTGCTCGTGCTCAGAGAGCGGCACGGCGCCTCCCAAGGACGGCCCCAGGACGGGGAAGACGGCAACGGACGACACGGGGTGTCCGAACCTCGCGGTCGGTTATCCCCAGAATACGAGGCTGTAGACGTAGGCGAAAGCAAACGTCCAACGCAGACCAAACCGGAGGCGACGTCATAGCTCTATTGTGGCTCATCTCGCCCCCCTTCCCCCAAAATCCTGACACGGACGCCCCCAGCAAGTCCTGACATCGAACGTCATGTCTCTATTTCATCAAGCTTGCCACGTACCAGCGACGCCGGGAGCACCGCGTCAGGACCGAATCTCTGGATCGCCCGATCCATGGCCTGCTCCGCCTCGCGCCACCCGGTCTCCTTCTCTCCGATGCTGAGCTGGCGGGTGGCCTCGCCGGCCGGTCGCAGGTTCTCCATCCGGACCCCCACCAGGCGCAGCCGTACCCGCTGGAGCCCGGCCGCCTCGAACAGCCCACAGGCGGTGGCGTAAATCACCTGCGCCACGTCGGTCGGCTCGCGCAGCGTGCGCGAGCGGGTGATCGTGGTGAAATCGGCTCGGCGTAGCTTCACACTTACTGTCCTTCCCACGTGACCGGCCTTACGCATGCGAGCTGCGACCCGCTCCGACAGGCGCAGCAGCTCGCGCTTGATCACGTCGGGATCGTCGACGTCGGCGGCGAACGTCTCCTCGTTGCCGATGCTCTTGTCGGGTACGTGGGCGGTCACCGGGCGCTCGTCGCGCCCCCAGGCCAGGGCCGCCAGATGGCCGCCCACCGCCTGCCCCAGCTCGCGCCGGAGGGTGGCAGGCGGCACCTTGGCGAGGTCGCCGACCGTACGGATGCCCAGGCGCACCAGCGCCTGCTCGGTGCGCTCGCCGACGCCCCACAGGGCCGAGACCGGCAGCGGATGGAGGAAATCGACCACCTCGTCGGCGGGCACCACCAGCAGGCCGTCGGGCTTGCACTGCTTGGAAGCGAGTTTTGCGATGAATTTGCTGCTCGCAACCCCCACGGAACACGTGATGCCGTAGCGCTCGAACACCTGCTCCCTGATCATGGCGGCGACCGTCGCGGGCGGGCCGAGCCGCCGCCTGGCGCCGCCCACGTCGAGGAACGCCTCATCGGAGGCGATGGGCTCCACCAGCGGGGTGATGGCGTGGAAGATCTCCATGACGCCCTTGGAGACCTCGGCGTACTTGCCGTGACTCGGCGGGATGATCGTGGCCTGGGGACAGAGCCTGCGCGCCCGGCTCATCGGCATCGCCGAGTGCACGCCGAACGCCCTCGCCTCGTACGTGGCGCTGAGCACGACGCCGCGCCCCGCGGGCGAGCCCACGATCACCGGACGCCCCTTCAGCTCGGGCCGCTCGAGCAGCTCGACGCTGGCATAGAAGGCGTCCATGTCGACGTGGAGGATCGGGCAGCCGCTGTCATCGGCCCCGGTGCGCGGAGCGGGGCCGATGCCGGTGATCTGCTTGCGAGACACGCAGCCGATTCTATCCGAACACGCGTTCTATACCGAGGGGAGCGGCCATCCTTTACCTTCCCTTCGGCTCAGGCCCGATGAGCGAGCACGTGGAGCTGCGTCGCGATGTCGCGCAGCACGGGATGGGTCGAGGCGGCCTGTTCGAGCGCGACCAGCGACTCCGCCGCGCCGGGCTCGCCGTCGATCAGCCGGCTCGGCACCAGGTCGGCGAAGACCCGCACGCCGTGAATCGAGCCCACCGTGAACCCGGCCGCCTCCAGCAGCTCCGTCAGCGTGCCCGCGGAGAAGCGGCGCGGCGTCGGGTCGCGGTCGCCCCACGTGCCGCCCGGGTCGGCCAGCACCGCCCTGGCCTCCTCGAACTGCCCGGCCAGCGCCCGGTGGATGGCGCTCGCCACCGGATTGGCGGCCAGCACGCTGACCGTGCCGCCCTTGCGCAGCAGCCCCGCGACCGCGGTCAGCGCGCTGGTCGGGTCCTCGACGTACTCCAGCACGCTGTGGCACAGCACCAGGTCGGCCGACTCGCGGCTGAGCAGGTCGCTCAGGTCGGCCGCGTCGCCCTGGATGCCGCGTACGCTCACGCCGCGCTCCTTGGCCCGGCGCTCCAGCGCGGCCAGCGAGTCGGGGCTCGGGTCGACGACGGTGACGGAGTGACCCAGCTCGGCCAGCGGCACCGCGAACCCGCCGGTGCCGCCACCGGCGTCGACGATGTCGAGCGACTCTCGCCCGGTGGCCGCCGTGCGCTCGGCCAGCATGGACCGCAACGCGTCCCAGACGACGGCGGTGCGCACCGCCGGGGTCCTCGTGGTGACGCCTTCTGCACGCAACCTCGGCTCGCCTCCCTCTCCGCCGCGACCGGCGCCCCTGCGGCGGCTCCCGGACACCCCGGGCATCCGCCGCTCAACGCGCGGTTCCGCGAACGCGCGTCCCGCGAAACGTGCACTTCGCGGACGGCTTTCTATGTGGACGCGCCCCAGCCTACGCCGTACGCGGCAGCGCCCGCTCCCCACCAGGAGGACGCATTACCGCCCGCCCTCGGCCACCCCGCCCCTTCGCCACCGCTTCCCCGCCGGTCCTCGCCCGGCGGCCTCGATCACGACCTGCTCGGCCGACTCCCGGACCGCCCCTCCGCCCGCGCGCCCCGCCCGGTAACACCTTGCGCACCCCCGCCCGGAGGTCCCGCGCCTCGGGTCCAGGAGATGTCCCGCCCCGGTGCGGAAGGTTCCGCGCGCTCGGCTGCGGAGCGCTGTGAGCGGCGGCTGGTGCGAGCGCCCTGCGCGGTGGTTCCGGCATGCGGCGCGCAGCCCCCTCGTGAGAAGTCCGGCCTTCGTGAGAAGTCCAGCGCGGTTGTGCGTGGACGGCCCGCGTGCTCGCTCGTAAGAGGCCCAGCGCTTGTTACATGCGGACGGCCTGCGTGGTCGCTCGTAAGAGGCCCAGCGCAGTTGCGCGTGGACGGCCTGTGGGGGCGCGTTGGTGCCCCTGCGCTGTTGCGCGGGGAGCACCTGCGCGGGTTCGGGTGGCACGGTCCGTCGCTGGCGGCACGGAGCCATCGAAGCGACCGAAGGCGCCCGGGGGTGAACCGGCCCGATGGGCTCGGCGCCGTCAGTCGGGAGGCGGGGGCGGGGTGGCGGCGAGGCGTTTGGGGCGCGCAGACGCCAGGCCTCGGCCAGGAGCTCGCCCGTCTCGTCCGCGTCCACCTCCCCCATCCGGACAAGGACGCTCGCGTGGCCGTCACAGTGGGGAGTGGTGGTGAACGTGGCGGGGTCGGCGGTCAGGAGCTCGTGTCACCCTGGCCATCGCCACCGGCAAGAAACCGGCACGGAGAAGGGCGCGTCGCGGCTGGTGACGCGCCCCTCCTCCGTACGGAAACCGGCGTGCTCGAAACGTACCTCGAACGCGCCCCTCCGGTCCCCCGAAACGGGGTGCCTGTTGGGTGTCTAAAGGGTGAGGCTTGGCTTGAGTTGCTTGAACCGCGCCAGCAGCCCGTTGACGAACTGCGGCGATTCGTCGGTGGACAGCTCCCCAGCCAGGTGCACCCATTCGCTGATGACCACGCCCTCGGGGACGTCGGGCATCCACAGCAGCTCGTACGTGCCGCCGCGCAGCAGATTGCGGTCGACGGCGGGCATCCGGTCGAGGGTCCAGCCCTCGGCGTACGTCGTGATCAGTTCGTCGATGCGCGCATGGTGCCGGGCGACTCCCTCGACGATGGCCGAGGTGTACTCGTTGACCGGTGGTTCTTTCCGTTCCACGCGCTCGGCGAGGATCTTCAGTGGATCCTCGCCGCGCAGCTCGGCCTCGAAGAGGATGTCGAGCGCTCTCCTGCGTGCTTTGCCGCGTGCCGACACCTCAGGCCCGGCCGAGGTACTCGCCGCTACGGGTGTCTACCTTGACCTTCTCGCCGGTGGTGATGAAGAGCGGCACCTTGATCTCGGCGCCGGTCTCCAGCGTGGCCGGCTTGGTGCCGCCGGTGGAGCGGTCACCCTGCAGGCCCGGCTCGGTGTTGGCGATGGTCAGCTCGACGGCGGCCGGCAGCTCGACGTAGAGCGCGGAGCCCTCGTTGAACGCGACCGTGGCCAGAGTGTTCTCCAGCATGTAGTTGGCGGCGGTGCCGACGGTGGCGGCCGGCACGTTGACCATGTCGTAGGTCTCGGTGTCCATGAACACGAACTCGTCGCCGTCCTTGTACGAGAACTGCATCTCGCGCTTGTCGACGTTGGCCACCTCGACCTTCACCCCGGCGTTGAAGGTCTTGTCGACGACTTTGCCGGAGAGGACGTTCTTGAGCTTGGTGCGCACGAACGCGCCGCCCTTGCCCGGCTTGACGTGCTGGAACTCGACAACGCTCCAGAGCTCACCGCCCTCGAGCTTCAGCACCATGCCGTTCTTGAGGTCGTTGGTCGTCGCCACTCGTTCTTCTCCCGCGTGTGGCCGCTCTAAAGGACGAGCAGCTCCTTGGTCGTCTTGGTGAAGAGTTCCGGCCCGCCCTCACGTGTCACGAGGGTGTCCTCGATGCGAACCCCGCCCCGGCCTGGGAGATAGACCCCTGGCTCGACGGTGATCGGAACTCGATCCTCTAGTTTACCGGTCCGCGAGGGGCCCAGGAACGGCTCCTCGTGGATCTCCAGGCCGACGCCGTGGCCGAGGCCGTGCCTGAAGTGCTCGCCGTGACCCGCGCGTTCGACGACGGACCGCGCGGCGGCGTCCACCTCCCGGGCTCCCGCGCCGGGTGCCAGGGCGTGGCGCCCGGCCCGCTGGGCGTCGGCCACCAGATCGTACAGCTCGCGCTGCCAGCCGGTGGGCGGGCCCAGGCTGACGGTACGCGTCATGTCGGCGTGGTAGCCCCGGTACCGGGCCCCGAAGTCCATCGTGACGAGGTCTCCGGCGCGCAGCTCGCGGTCGGTGGGGCTGTGGTGCGGGACCGCGCCGTTCTCCCCCGCCGCCACGATCGTGTCGAACGCGGGCTTGTCGGCGCCCAGCTCGGCCATCCGCCGCTCCAGCAGGCGGGCCAGCTCGCGCTCGGTCATGCCGGGGGCGATCTTGGGCGTGACGTCGGCGAACGCCTGGTCGGTGATCGCGCAGGCGGTGCGGATGAGGTCGAGCTCCTGCTCGTCCTTGACCGCGCGGAGGCGTTCCACGACCTGTTCGAGCGGTACGAGGCCCTCACCCAGGCGCAGGTACGTGGCCACGCTCATGGCCGCCGCCTCGATGCCGACCCCCTTGGGCGGGCCGTCACCCTGGCTCGATGCGAGCAGCGCGCCCGCCACGTCGCCGGCCTCCATGACGGGCAGGTCCAGCTCGCGGGCCGCGCCGATGTAGCGGTTGTCGGTGGCCAGCCTCGCCGTGCCGTCGGCGTTCACCAGGACGGCGGCGTTGGAGCTGGCCAGGCCGGTCAGGTAGCGCACGTTGACGGGCGAGGTGACCAGCAGGGCGCGGACCCCGTGGCCGGGCAGCGACTCGGCCAGCCGTGCCCGCCGCGCCGCGTAGTCGAAGGTCATCCCGCCAATCTACGCGCTCCGGACGCCCTGGACAGAATGCGGGCACCGCCCGATCCCGTCCCCGCCGCCGATCGTCCCGTACACCTGCCCCCGCACTGATCGGCGTCCCGAGCGGACACCGCCCACGCGCCGGCGACCGTCCGTGCGGATGCGCCGCCGCGCGACCGTGCCGCCTCCGCCACGCGGGGTGCCATCCGTGCCGCCGCGAAGTCGTCGCGGGAAGGGCGGTGGCGGACGCTCCAGCCTCTGACCGAGCGATCAGCGGAAGCGGACGCTCCAGCCTCCTCCCGCGATGGAGCGGAGGCGGACGCTCCGATCTCCCCGCCGAGCGATCAGCGGAGGCGGACGCTCCAGTCGCGCATGAAGTCGGATGCCGGGCCCGACTGCTCCATGCGGCCCTTCTCCTGGGCCCGCAGCAGGTCACGGTAGACGCCCATGACGTCCTTGAGCGTGGCGTCCGGGTGGCCCTCGCCGAGTTTCCTCGCGGCCTTCCTGAGCCTGTCGCGGGCCTTGCCCGCGACGTGCGGGTCGATCCCGCCCGCCGCCTCCTGCGCCATCAGCGCCTCGTCGAACCGCTTGAGCCAGGTCTCGTACCCGCCGGCCGGGACCGACCTGCCCAGGGTCGCCTTGGGCGTGGCGACCTCCCGCAGGGAGGTCATGTCCTCTTCGTCGATCGTGGTCACGACGTCCGGCGTGGACTCGGCGGTGGGGGTGGCGGGCGGCTCGGAGGGCTCGGTCTGCGTCGTGGCGGTAGGACTCGGGGTCTGCGTGGCCTCGGCGAGCGGCTGCTCCTCGCGCCGTCCCGCGATCATGACCATGGCCACGGTCACCGCCGCGATGACAACGACGGCGATGCCGAGCTGCAGGATCAGCTTGCGGTTGGGCGATCCGGACGGCGGGTCGGGCTCCAGGTCCGCCGCCTGGAAGACGGCGGTGTCACCGGCCCGCGGCGGCGCAGGGTAGCCCCCGGTGGCCCCGCCCGGCCCCTGCGAGAAGCCCGCCCCGCGCAGCGAAGCCCCGGTCTGCGGCACGGCCCCCTGCGACAAGGCACCCCCGGGCACGGCACCCTGCGGCACGGCACCCCCAGGCGCGCCCGCTCCCCCAGCGACCCCGGCCCCAGCGACCCCGGCCCCAGCGGCTCCGGCGGCGAACGCGCCCGTCCGGGACGGCGCGGCGGGCTTGGGGCGGGCGATCGCGGCCAGCGTGCGCCGGATGTACTCGCCGCTGGCGGGCCGCTTGGCCGGGTCCTCGTCGAGCATGGCGAGCACCAGGCGGTCGAGCTCGGGCGGCACCTCGGACCTGATGGCGCTGGGCGGGGCGGCCTGGCCTCTGGGTGCGCCGTCCTCGAAGGGCGGGCGGCCGCACAGCAGCTCGTAGCAGACGCAGCCGAGCGCGTAGATGTCGCCCGGCGCCTCGGCGGGCTGCCCGGGGACGCGCTCGGGCGCGGCGTAACGGCCGCTGCCGCGTACGGGCTCGCGCCCGTCCATCCCGAATCCGACGACCTTGAGCACGCCGCTCGCGGCCATCCTGAAGGCGTCGGGGTCGACCTGCCCGTGCACGACGCCGGCCCGGTGCGCGGCGTCGAGCCCGGCGGCGGCCTGCCCGATGAGGTCGCACACCTCGACGATGCTCAGGCTGCCGCGCGCGGCCAGCTCCTCGCCGAGGCTGAGCCCGGTCAGGTGCTCCATGACGAGGAACGGGGCCCCGTCGTGCTCGCCGACGTCCAGGACCATGGCCACGTTGGGGTGGATGACCTTGGCGACGGCCTGGGCATGCTGCCTGAGCACCTCGCGGGTGGCGGCGCCCGCCGCTCTCGCGCCGAGTACCTTGACGGCCACGACCCAGTCGGCCCGCGTGTCGTAGCCTCGCCACACTTC
Source organism: Nonomuraea sp. NPDC049309 (assembly GCF_043196965.1). Lineage (NCBI taxonomy): Bacteria > Bacillati > Actinomycetota > Actinomycetes > Streptosporangiales > Streptosporangiaceae > Nonomuraea > Nonomuraea sp. NPDC049309. The sequence goes on from NZ_JBICSH010000001.1 coordinate 2,029,737, forward strand.
GCCCATCGGCCCGCTGCCGATGCGCTCGTCGAGCCGGTAGCGGCCGGCGATCAGGGAGGGCTCGCGCTCCGCGTCGGACATATCCCCGCCAAATACTCGGATACTCGGAATCTTCAGGATTTCCGACTTACCTTAGGCCACAGCCGCCGCACCCACACGCGAGCGGAACGCGTACGGGCACGAAAAAAGGGGGCGGTGTGCCCGCCCCCTTCGCGAGGAACCTCAGGCCGTCGCCGGCTCCGCCACGCGCGGCGCGCGCGGCTGGTCGAGCGGCTGCGGCGGCGCGTTGAACACGGCCGTGTCGAGCCGGCCCTCCGACCGCGCCACCAGCACCGGGACGACCATCTGGCCGGTCACGTTGGTGGCGGTGCGGATCATGTCGAGGATCGGGTCGATGGCCAGCAGCAGGCCGACGCCCTCAAGCGGCAGCCCCAGCGTGCTGAGCGTGAGCGTCAGCATGACGGTCGCGCCGGTCAGGCCCGCCGTGGCGGCCGAGCCGACCACGGAGACGAACGCGATGAGCAGGTAGTCGCCCACCCCGAGCGGGACGCCGAACACCTGGGCCACGAAGATCGCGGCGAGCGCCGGGTAGACGGAGGCGCAGCCGTCCATCTTGGTGGTCGCGCCGAAGGGCACGGCGAACGAGGCGTAGTCGGCGTCCACGCCGTTGCGCTCGATGGAGACCCGCTGCGTCAGCGGCAGCGTGCCGACCGAGGAGCGGGAGACGAACGCCAGCTCGATCGCCGGCCAGGCGTTGCGGTAGAAGCGCAGGGGGCTGACCTTGCCCCAGACGGCCAGCAGCGTCGGGTAGACGGCGAGCAGCACCAGCAAGCAGCCGACGTAGACGCCGGCGCTGAACTTGGCCAGCGGCGCGAGCAGGTCCCATCCGTACGTGGCGACGGCCTTGCCGATCAGGCCCGCGGTGCCGATGGGGGCCAGGCGGATGACCCACCACAGCGCCTTCTGCACCAGCTCCAGGACGGAACGGGCGAGGTTGAGGAACGGCTCGGCCTTCTCGCCGACGGCCAGGGCGGCCGCGCCGAGCACGACGCCGAGGAAGACGATCTGCAGGACCTCGACGTCGGTGAAGGCGGTGACGATGTTCGTGGGCAGGATGCCGGTGACGAAGTCGAGCCAGGTGCCGGTGTGCTCGGGCGCCTTGGCCGAGCCGGTGTCGAGCGTGACGCCCTGGCCCGGGTTGATGATCAGGCCGAGGCCGATGGCCAGCGCCACCGAGATCGCCGCGGTGATCAGGAACCAGACCAGCGTCTTGGTGGCGAGCCTGGCGGCGCCGTTGACGTTGCGCAGGTTCGCGACGCTGACCAGGACGGCGGTGAAGACGAGCGGCGGTACGGCGAGCTTCAGGAGCTGGACGAAGATCGAGCCGACCTTGGTGAGGGTCTCGGCGAGCCAGGTGACGTCCCAGATCTTGGCGACGAAGCCCAGCGCGATACCGACGACGAGACCGAGCAGCAGCTGGAGTGAGAAGGAGAATCTCTTCACGGGGGGATGCCTTCGCGTTGCGCATGCTCGTGGCATGCCGGGAGTGAGGATGTTGTTGACGGTCGACGGGAAGGGGCGTCAGCTACAGAGCGATCCGTGCAGCCGGCACAGATCGATGTGCAGCCGCTCGATGAGCCACACGATCACCACGGAAAACCTCACAGCCCGGCATAACCAGCAGAGAATGCCGGAAATTCCCCCACTTAGTGTGATCTACACCACAATCTCCTTGATTCGCTCGATGAGGCGGACCCGCTCCTCGTGCGTGGACGCGATGGGCGCCACGTTCAGCGTGGTCACGCCCGACTCCTTCAGCACCTGGACACGGTCGCGCACGAAGCCCTCGCTGCCGATGAGCGAGGTCTTCTCCAGCAGCTCGGCCGGCACCAGCGCGGCGGCCTCGTCCTTCTTGCCCTCCAGGTAGAGGTCCTGGATCTGCTCGGCCTCCTTCTCGTAGCCGTAGCGCCTGGCCAGGTCGTTGTAGAAGTTGCGGCCCTTGGCGCCCATGCCGCCGATGTAGAGCGCGGCCATCGGGCGGCCGAACTCGCGCAGCCCGGTCACGTCGTCGCCGATCGCGAGCGTGGCGTGCGCGACGACGTCGAGCTCGCCCAGCTCGGGGTCACGCTTGGCCCTGCCCGCGGCCAGCGAGGCGCCCCAGACGTCGGCGGCCTTCTCCGGCATGTAGAAGATCGGCTCCCAGCCCTCGGCCAGCTCGGCGGCGAGCTGGACGTTCTTGGGACCGATGGCGGCCACCATGATCGGGATGCGCGGGCGCACGGGGTGGTTGATGATCTTCAGGGGCTTGCCCAGGCCGGTGCCCTGATCGGACGGGAGCGGCACGGTGTAGTGGCGGCCCTCGTACCGGACGCGCTCGCGCCGCCAGACCTGGCGGCAGATCTCGATGACCTCCCGCGTACGCCCGAGCGGCGCGGTGTACGGCACCCCGTGGAAGCCCTCGATCACCTGCGGCCCCGACGCGCCGATGCCCAGCGTGAACCGCCCGTCGGAGACGTAGTCGAGCCCGGCGGCCGTCATGGCGAGCAGCGTCGGCGTGCGCGAGTAGATCGGCAGGATGCCCGAGGCGATCTGCAGCCGCTCGGTCTTGGCCGCGATGTAGCCCATCTGGCTGACGGCGTCGAACGAGTAGGCCTCGGCCACGAAGACGATGTCCAGCCCGGCCTTCTCGTAGTCGGCCAGCTCGGCCACCGACTCCTTGAAGCCGCCCGCGTAGTTGAGTGCCATACCGATGCGCATTCAGGGCTCCCACTGACCGAATGATGTTCTGTTGAGGTGGCACCATGCTATCGCGCCGGTGCGTCTCGCAGGAGCCGCTAGCCTGGTTCGGGTGCTGAAGCGGGTCGTCATCGTCGTGTCCGTCGTGGTTTCCGCCACTTTGGCGGGTCACCGGCTGATCCCCGCGCTCGGAGGGTTCACGCCGGTCCTGGAGAGCCTGCTGCCGTGGACGGGCCTGGTGGTGCCGCTGCTGCTGACGGCCGCCGCGCTGGCGCGCTCCACCGGCGCCGTGCTGGCCGCGCTGCTGCCCGGGGCGGTCTGGGCCGCGATGTTCGGCTCCACCCTGCTGCGGACGCCTCCCGGCGGGCCCAGCGATCTGGCCGTCGGCACCGTCAACGTGGGGGTGCGCAACAACGCCTCCGGCGAGGCCGTGCGCGCCATCGCCAAAGACCTCGACCTGCTGGCCGCGCAGGAGCTGACGCACGGCGGCCCGGCGGCCAAGCAGCTGAACAAGATGTTCAAGTACCACTACCCGGTCAGCACGGTCGGGCTGTGGAGCCGCTACCCGCTCAGCAAGACCGAGCCGCTCGACGTCGGCCTGGGCTGGCCGCGCGCCCTGCGCGCCGTCGTCACCACACCCAAGGGCAAGGTCACCGTGTACGTCATGCACCTCGCGTCGGCCAGGCCCGGCCACACCACCTCGCGCGACGCCTCGCTGGCCAAGGCGCGCGAGCTCATCGACGCCGACCCGAGCAAGCGCATCATCCTGCTCGGCGACCTCAACACCGCCACCACCGACCGCGGTATGCGGGGGCTCACGCCGCCGCTGATCGACGCGCAGAGCGAGGCGGGCGACGGGTTCGGCTTCACCTGGCCGGCGGGCTTCCCGGTGACCAGGCCCGACCACATCCTTTATCGCGGCATGACGGCCACCAAGGCAGGCGTGGCGCCGGCCACCGGCAGCGACCACCGGGCCGCGATCGCCTGGCTGCGCTTCTGACCGCGCCCCTCGAACTCTCCGGCCGCGCCCCTGGAGCCTCCCCCGCGCCCCCGGCCCGCCGGCCGCGCCCCACCGGCTCCTGGCCCGCGCGCCTCGAACTCCCGGCCGCGCCCCTCAAGCGTCCGGCCGTGCGTCTCAGACGTGGGGCTTCTCAGACATGGGGCTGCTCAGGCGCGGAGTCGCAGCCGTTCGAGGTCGGCGGGCGTGTCGATGTCGGCGGGGTCGCCGTGCGCGTCGCACGGCACCTCGGTGACCAGCTCGGGATGGGCCTTCATGTACGCCCGCGCCCCCACGTCGCCGACGGCCAGCTCCGCCACCCCGGCGAAGTGCCGGCGGCCGATGAGCACCGGGTTGCGCCGCCGCCCGCCGTACGTGGCGACCGCCAGCTCGGCCCCCGAGTCGATCAGCGCGCGCACCGCGCCCGGCCCGATCAGCGGCTGGTCGACCAGCGCGACCACCACCGCCTCCGCCTGCTCGGGCAGCGCGGCCAGCCCGGCGCGCAGCGACGAGCCCATGCCCGTGGCCCAGGCGGGGTTGCACACGGTCACCGCGCCGCGGACCTGCACCGTGGCCGCGCCGAGCACGACCACGACGGGATGGCAGCCGCCCTCGGCGAGCAGCCGCACGCCGCGCTCGACCAGCCGCTCGCCGGCGTACTCGACCAGCGCCTTGGGCCGCCCCAGCCGCGCGCCCTCGCCCGCGGCCAGCAGCAGCCCGGCCACTTTCGCGTCCTTCACGGCGTCTCGTGCCGCAGGTCGTGGTGGATGCGGCCGTCGGTGGCCGACAGCGGGCGGCCGGTGCCGCCCCAGCGCATCTGGATCAGCTCGGCCGCGATGGACACGGCGGTCTCCTCCGGGGTGCGCGCGCCGAGGTCGAGCCCGATGGGCGAGCGCAGCCTGGCCAGCTCGTCCTCGGTGAGCCCCGACTCGCGCAGCCGCGCCATGCGGTCCTCGTGGGTGCGGCGCGAGCCCATGGCGCCGACGTAGCCGGCGTTCGTGCGCAGCGCCACCTCCAGCAGCGGCACGTCGAACTTGGGGTCGTGGGTCAGCACGCAGATCACCGTACGCTCGTCGACCTCCACCGAGGACAGGTAGTCGTGCGGCCACTTGACCACGACCTCGTCGGCGTCGGGGAAGCGCTTGGAGGTGGCGAAGACCGGCCGCGCGTCGCACACCGTGACGTGGTAGCCGAGGAACTTGCCGATCCTGGCCACGGCGGCGGCGAAGTCGATCGCCCCGAACACCAGCATCCGCGGCGTCGGCGCGAACGACTGCACGAACACCGCGAGGTCGTCGAGCCGCCGCTCCCCCTGCCCGCCGTAGCGGCGCAGGCCGGTCAGGCCCTGGGCGAGCATGCCGCGGGCGTCGTCGTCCACGGCCGCGTCGAGCCGTTCTAGGCCGAGGCTGCCGCTGGCGCGGTCGGGCCAGATGACCCGGCGGGCGCCCACCCTGCCGGGCCCTGAGACGATGGTGGCCACCGCGACCGGGCGGCGCTCCTCCACCGCGGCGGCGATCTCGCCCAGCTCGGGGAAGGTCTCCCGCGAGACCGGCTCGACGAGGACGTCGATGATGCCGCCGCAGGTGAGCCCGACGGAGAACGCGTCGTCGTCGCTGACGCCGTACCGCTGCAGCACCGGCTCCTCGGCCTCGGAGGCCAGCTCGAAGACCGCGCCCTCCACGCAGCCGCCGGACACGCTGCCGACCACCTCGTCGCCGCGCACCGCCATGGCCGCGCCCGGCGGTCTCGGGGCGCTGCTCCAGGTGCCCACCACGGTGGCGAGGCCGAACCTCTCCCCTGCCCGCCACCACTTCGTGATCTCCGGCAGCACGTCACGCATGCGCGAGCCTTTCGCTGAGTCGTTCGAATGCGGCCAGGCTGTGCCCGGCCACCAGGTCGTCGAGATGGGGCAGGGCGGCTCGCATGCCGCCGGTGAGCGGCTGGTAGTCGTCGTATCCCTTGTGCGGGTTGACCCAGATCACCCGGTGCGCCTGCCGGGCGAGCCGCTCCATCTGGGTGCCCAGCAGCCCGGGATCGCCGCGCTCCCAGCCGTCAGAGGCGATCACCGCGATCGCGCCTCTGGCGCTGTAACGGCCCAGGAACTCCTTCAGTTCCTCGCCGAGCCTGGTGCCGCCGCTCCAGTCGGGGATGGCCTTGGACACCTCGGCGAGCGCCGTGCCGGGGTCGCGGTGGCGCAGCTCGGCGGTGATCGGGGTGAGCCGGGTGCCGACCGAGAAGACCCGCGTGGCCCTCGGCTCGCTCCTGACCAGGGCGTGGGCGAAGCGCAGCAGCGTCTCGGCGTACGGGGCCATGGAGCCGCTCACGTCCACGAACAGCACGACGGGGCGCGGCCTGGTGGTGTGCCTGCGGCGGCGCAGCCTGGCCACGTCGCCCTTCCTGAGCGCGTCGCGGATGGTGCGGCGCTGGTCGAGCCTGCCCTGGTGCGCGGGCTCGAACCTGCGGGAGCGGCGTCTGGCCCGCCCGCACCTGAGCATGGCGAGCATGCGGTGCACCTCGGCGCGTTCGGCCTCGGTCAGCCTGGCCACGTCGCGGTGCCGCAGCACCTCGGCCCTGCTCGCCCCGGCCGGGGCCGGCGTCTCGTCGCCGTCGCCCTCGTCGCCGCCGTCGCGTTCGGCCAGGTGCCGGGTGACGGTCGTGACCGCCGTACGGCTCGGCGTGGCCTTGTGCCCGCCGAAGTACGCGGCGAAGCAGCGGTCGTAGCGGGGCAGGTCGTCGGGCCCCGCGCAGAGCGTCAGCCGCCCGGCCCAGTAGACGGCGGCCGCGTCGGTCACGTCGAGGTGGTCGAGCGCCCTGAGGAGGTTCTGGGTGCGTTCGTGGTCGGCCGCGACGCCCGCGGCGCGCAGCGTCCGCGCGAACCCCGTCATGAGGGCGGCGGGCTCACGCACGGCCGGGCCGTCCGTTCGCCTTCAGCGCCTGGTCGAGCAGGCCGTTGCCGAGCACGGCCGCGACGTCCTCCCGGTACTTCAGCGCCGCGCCGAGCGTGGCGGCGGCCCGCCCGGGGTCCAGCTCCTCGGCGCCCAGCGTCAGCAGCGCCTCCGTCCAGTCGAGCGTCTCGGCCACGCCCGGCGGCTTGACCAGGTCGGCCTGGCGCAGCCGCCCGGCCGCCGCGGCGACCTGCTCGGCGAGCTTCTCGGTGCAGGAGGGCAGGCGGCGGCGCAGGATGGCGACCTCGCGCTCGAAGCTCGGGTGTTCGAGCCAGTGGTAGAGGCAGCGCCGCTTGAGCGCGTCGTGCACCTCGCGGGTGCGGTTGGAGGTCACCACGACCACCGGCGGCGTCGCGGCCTTGACCGTGCCCAGCTCGGGGATGGAGATCGTGAAGTCGGAGAGCACTTCGAGCAGGAACGCCTCGAACTCGTCGTCGGCGCGGTCGATCTCGTCGACCAGCAGCACGCTCGGCTGCGTCTCGATGGCCTTCAGCAGCGGCCTGGCGATGAGGAAGCGCCGGTCGTAGATCTCGCCCTCGAGCCGGCCGACGTCGGTGATCCCGGCGGCCTCGGCGGCCTTGAGGTGGAGGAGCTGGCGGGCGAAGTCCCAGTCGTAGAGCGCCTGCGCGGCGTCCAGGCCCTCGTAGCACTGCAGCCTGATGAGCGGCGCGTCGAGCAGCGCGGCCAGCGTCTTGGCCAGCTCGGTCTTGCCGACCCCCGCCTCGCCTTCGAGGAACAGCGGCCGCCCCATGCGCAGGGCCAGGAAGGCGGCCGTGGCCAGCCCCTCGTCGGCCAGGTAGGCGTGCCGGCCGAGAAGCTCGATCAGCTCGTCCGGCGACGTGATGTCCGTCGCCTTGATTGTCCGCCGCAGCACGTTTTCAGGCTACGTCGCGACCGCGCCGCAGGCGATGCCCCGCCGATCGCGGCGCGCCCTGGCCGCCGCCGAAGCACCCGCGTCCGTGCCTGCCCGCGGCGCGCCTCAGCGTTCCTCGTGCGCCTCGCCGCGCTCCCTGATCAGCGCCGCCAGCTCGGCCGTGGCGCGGCGGGCGCGCTCCTTCTCCGAGCCCTGGATGCCCATCGCCCCGATGGTGCGGCCGTCGGAGAAGTCGATGCGCGGCCAGGGGTCGCCCACCAGCAGCGTCACGTCGATGACCTCGGGCCAGGTGTAGCGGTGGGTGCGCACGGCGTTGACGATCGTGATGCCCTCCTCGTCGGCCTCGACCCTGACCCGGCCGAGCAGGTGCAGCACGTACGCCACCGCGCACCCGAACACCACGATCGCCACCCGGTCGGCGATCTGGAACGGCGGGGCGATGAACACCGCCATCACCACCGCCCCCACGACGATCAGCGCGGCGAAGCCGTAGGCGACGACGCGAGCCCGGCGCGGACGCCAGGTGACGGGCAGGGGCGGAGGGGACACGGGCTCTGGCACGAGCGAAAACCTACCGCAGCTGCGCCTCGGGAACGCGCAGCCGCCGCAGCAGCAGGGCGGTCTCGAGCGCGGCGACGGCCGACTCGTACCCCTTGTCCTCCTTGCTGCCCGGCAGGCCGGAACGGTCGATCGCCTGCTCCAGGGTCTCGCAGGTGAGCACGCCGTTGCCGACCGGCGTCTCCTCGTCGAGCGAGACCCTGGTGAGGCCGGAGGTCACCGAGTCGCAGACGTAGTCGAAGTGCGCGGTCTCGCCGCGGATCACCGCGCCCAGCGCCACCACCGCGTCGTGGCGGCGGGCCAGTGCCTGGGCGACCACCGGGATCTCCAGCGACCCCGGCACCCGCACCACGGTCGCGCTCGCGCCGCTGTCGTCGCACGCCCGCAGCGCCCGCGCGAGGAGCTGGTCGGTGATCTCGGCGTGCCAGCTCGCCGCCACCACGCCCACCGTCAGCCCCGCCGCGTCGGGCGCGCTGGCGACCGGCCGTCCTTCACCGCTCATGACGCCTCCGAGATGTCGTGGCCGAGCCGCTCCCGCTTGGCCCTGAGATAGCGCTCGTTGTAGGGGTTCATCGCCACCGGCATCGGCTCCCTGCCGATGACCTTGACGCCGTAGCCGTCCAGGCCCTTGAGCTTGGCCGGGTTGTTGGTCAGCAGCCGCACGGACTTGACCCCCAGGTCGGCCAGGATCTGCCCGGCGTCGGAGAACTCCCGCGCGTCGACCGGCAGCCCCAGCTCGACGTTGGCGTCGACGGTGTCGCTGCCGTTGTCCTGCAGGCTGTACGCCTTGAGCTTGGCCAGCAGCCCGATACCCCTGCCTTCGTGCCCGCGCAGGTAGACGATCACACCCCGGCCCTCGCGCGCGATGGCCGCCATGGCGTTGTCGAGCTGCACACCGCAGTCGCAGCGCAGCGAGCCGAGCACATCGCCGGTCAGGCACTCGGAGTGGGCCCTGACCAGGACGTTCTCCCCGCCGTTCAGGTCGCCGTAGACGAGCGCGAGGTGCTCGACGCCGTCGAGCGCGCCGGCGTAGCCGTAGGCCCGCCATATCCCGTACGCGTTCGGCAGCCGCGTCTCGGCGACCCTGGTGACCATGCTCTCGACCCGCCGCCGGTGATCGACGAGCTGCTCGATCGAGACCAGCGCGAGGTCGTGCTCGTCGGCGAAGCGGCGCAGCTCGGGGAGCCTGGCCATGGTGCCGTCGTCGTTGACCACCTCGGCCAGCGCGCCGGCCGCGGGCAGCCCGGCCAGCCTGGCGAGGTCGACGGCCGCCTCGGTGTGTCCGCGCCTGACCAGCACGCCGCCCTCGCGGTAGCGCAGCGGGAAGACGTGGCCGGGACGTACCAGCTCGTCCGGCGCGGTGGCCGGGTCGGCGAGCGTGCGGATGGTCCGGGCCCGGTCGGCGGCCGAGATGCCGGTGGTGACGCCGTCGCGGGCGTCCACGGTGATCGTGTACGCCGTGCGCATGCGCTCGGTGTTGTGCACGACCATCAGCGGCAGGCCGAGCCGGTCGAGCTCCTTGCCCTCCATGGCCACGCAGATCATGCCGCTGGTGTGCCTGATGGTGAACGTGCACAGCTCCGGCGTGGCCTTGGCGGCGGCGAAGATGAGGTCGCCCTCGTTCTCGCGGTTCTCGTCGTCCACCACGATGACCGGCTTGCCGTCGCGGATGTCCTCGATCGCGCGCTCGATCGGGTCCAGCGTGATGCCGCTCATCGGGCCACTCCCTCGGCCGCCACTTCCCCGGCCACCGGGGCGCCCGGCGCGGCGGCGCGGTACTCGCGCAGCCACTTGACGAACCCGACGAGCACCAGGACGAAGAAGATCCCGTAGACGGCGCCCGAGACCACCAGGCCCGAGCTGAACGCCAGCGGCACCCCGACCAGGTCCACCGCCACCCACACGATCCAGAAGTCCACCAGCGCCCTGCCCTGCGCCCAGGTCGCCATCGCGCTGCCGACGAAGATGTAGGCGTCGGCGAGCACCAGGAACACGCCCGCCGGCGGCGGCACGTGGGCGCCCCACGACAGGCCCGTCACCCAGAACAGCAGCCCGATCACGGCGGTGCCCACGAGGATGCCGCCGATCAGCAGCAGGCGCTCCCACCCCTGTCCGGGCCTGACCGCGAGCCGCCTGCCGCCCTGGGTGCCGCGCCGCCAGGCCCACCACCCGTAGATCGCCAGACCGGCGAACAGCGCCTGCTTGAGCGCGTTGCCGGTGACGTGGGCGCTGATCGAGGCGATGAACAGCAGCACCGCGCCGGTGAACTGCACCGGCCACGTCCACATCGACTTGCGCATCGCCAGCAGGACCGTGGCCAGGGCGGCGATGTTGCCCACCAGGTCGGTCCACAACACGTGCGTGCCGAATATCTCGAATCCGGCCTCGGCCCAGCTCACTTCCTGCCCACCAGCCTCTCCACGTACTTGGCGATCACGTCGACCTCGATGTTCACCACGTCACCCACCTGGCGCTCGCCCATGGTCGTCAGCTTGAGCGTGGTGGGGATGAGGCTCACGCCGAAGCTTTCGTCGTCAACCGTGGTGACCGTCAGGCTGATTCCGTCGATCGCGATCGAGCCCTTCTCGGCGACGTACGGGCTGAGCGCCTCGGGCAGTGAGAACCGCAGGTCGTCCCAGCTCTCTCCGGGCCGCCTGGACAGCAGCACGGAGGTGCCGTCCACGTGGCCCTGCACGATGTGGCCGCCGAGGCGCTGGTCGGCGCGGACGGCGCGTTCGAGGTTGACCGCCGAGCCCACGGTGAGGCCGCCCAGGGAGCTGCGGTCGAGCGACTCCTTGATCACATCGACGGTGAAGACGTCGCCGTCCACCTCGACGACGGTCAGGCAGACGCCGTTGACCGCGATGGAGTCGCCGTGCTTGGCATCGGAGGTGACCAGCGGGCCGCGCACCGACAGCAGGGCGCCGCCGCCCGCGTGCTCGATGGCGGTGACTTCGCCCTTTTCCTCAATGATTCCGGTGAACATTCACTGCTCCCTGGCTGGTTGCGGGCCTGCTAGCGGGGTCTCCTGCGGGGCCGGCCGGCGGACGGGCCGCGCGATGAGCCGCACGTCCGGTCCGATGGCCGAGATGTCGTCGAAGGTGAAGCGGTGGAGCTCGCCGATCGTGCCCACGCCGGCCGCGCCGAGCGCCGGTTTGCCGGAGCCGAGCAGGGCGGGCGCCACGTACGCCACCACGCGATCGACCAGCCCTTCCTTGACGAACGATCCGGCCAGCGCCGGGCCGCCCTCCAGGAACGCGCTGACCAGCCGCCTTGCGGCCAGCTCCGCCAGCAGGGCGCGCAGGTCGAGCCCGGCGTCGTGGCGGGGCAGGCGCAGCAGGTCGGCCTTGAGATCGGTCTGCACGTCGTCGGCCACCGCGATCAGCGTGGGCGCCTCGTCGTCGAGCACCCGCGCCGTCGCCGGCGTCCGCGCGTCGGGGTCCACGACCACGCGGACGGGCTGCCGCGCCGGCCTCTCGCCGCCGGGGCGGGCGGTCAGCCGGGGGTCGTCGGCGAGCACCGTGCCGATGCCGGCCACGATCGCGTCGGACGCGGCCCGCATGCGGTGCACGTCGGCGCGCGCCTCGGGCGAGGTGATCCACTGGCTGGTGCCGTCCTCGGCGGCCGACCTGCCGTCGAGGGTGGCGGCGAACTTCCAGGTGACGTGGGAGCGTCCGAGGCGCATGAAGGTCAGCCACTCTTCGTTGACCCGCTCGGCGGCCTCGGCCAGCACTCCTTCGGTGACGGACACGCCGTGGGCGCGCAGCCGCGCGGCGCCGCCCGCGGCCTCGGGGTTGGGGTCGGGCACCGCGATCACGACGCGGGCCACGCCCGCCTCCAGCAGCGCCCGGCTGCACGGTCCCGTGCGTCCCGTGTGGTCGCAGGGTTCGAGCGTCACGTACGCGGTGCCGCCCCGCGCCCGCTCCCCTGCCTGTGCCAGGGCGACGACCTCGGCGTGCGGCCCGCCCGCGTACGCGTGATGGCCCTCGCCCGCGACCTGCCCCGCGGCATCGAGCACGACGCAGCCGACGACGGGGTTGGGGGTGGTGCTGCCGTGTCCACGACCGGCCAGTTCGACGGCGCGCGCCATGTGCGCGGCGTCCTGCTCGGGTATCTCCACCCGGGTCTCCTACTCGCCAGTAGCTCCAAGCCACGGCGGGCCCCGGGGGATCTTCTCGCCGGGACGCATGCCATACGTCCTCGGCAGGCGGCCGGTGGGGACACCGGACGCCTCGCGCGCTTCCTCCCATCCGGACTTTAACCGTCGGTCCCGGAGTTCCACCGGGTCAACCGGCCGATGGCATCGGCCGGGTCGCGGACTTTCACCGCCGGTTCGGACTTTCACCGACCCCGGAGCACGCTAGCTCTCTTTCGCTACCAGTCTGCCATGTCCTTCACAAAGCACGCGACCACCCCTCCCCTTTTACCCGAGCGACCGCTTGGTTATGGCGAAAGGGCAGGTCAGGGGATGCGGCGAGGGCGTGTCACCGATATGACGGCGGCGGGCGCCGCGCACCGCAGCAGCCGACGGAGGCAGGTGCGGCGCAGGACCCGACGGCGGCGGGTACGCGGGCCATCGGATCGGCGGCGGCGGGCGCACCCCTCGCCGGATCGGATGGCGGCGTCCGGCTCAGGCGGCCATGAGGCGGCGGGCGCGGCGCGCCGCCGGGCTGTGCAGGACGTGCCCGGGGACCAGCCCGATGCCGGTGTGCAGGGTGCGCAGCGTCGCCGTGGCCCACAGGTCGCCGACCGGCGTGGCGGGCAGGCCGTACAGGCGCCTGGCCCAGCGCGGCAGCGTGGCGAAGGCGAGCAGGGTCAGCGCGGGCATCACCGGCTTGAGCGGCGTCAGCAGCAGCGGAAGCGGGGCGTTCAGCGACATGAGCAGCGGATGGGACGCCTCGGGCACGAACCTCAGGTGCGGGCGCTCGGCCTCGATGTAGTCGCGCAGCTCCGCCACCGACCCGGGCACCTCGTCCGCCCGCAGGCCCACCACCTCGGCGGCCCGCCGCCACTCCGCGACGAACGCGTCCGCCTCGGCGTCCGTCAGCCGCACCCCGGCCCTGCGGGCGACCGACAGGTACGAATCGACCTCGCCCACGTGCACCCAGCGCAGCGCGGCCGGCTCGTCGAGCCGGTACGTCTCGCCGGTGTCCGGGTCGTAGGCGGTGAGGCCGGCGTGAATCTTGCGCACCCGGCGGCCGGCCCGTTCGACCTCCTCATGGGTGCCGTACGTGCGCACGCGCACGAACTCGGTCGTCCGTACGAACCGGGACCACGCCTCGTGCGGGTCCATGAGCGCGGAGTTCTGCAGCACCCCGCGCATCGCCCTGGGGTGCAGACCCTGCATGAGCAGCGCACGGAAGCCGCCTACGAGCAGGATCGGCTCCCCCATCACCCGCCATGTCACCGAGCGGGGCCCGAAGATCCCATAGTCGGTCATAAGTGAATAGTTACCCCGGCGACGGATATTTCATGTCACCCACAACTCCGAACCCCATCGGCGGCGACGCCGGTGGCGGGCGGATGAGGCTCAGAGGAGGGCCCGGCCGACGGCGGGCCGATGAGGCTCAGACGAGAGCCCGGCCGACGCCGGGCATACGGGGCTCAGGAGAGGGCGCGGCCGGCGGCGGCGCGGAGCTTGTCGATCGCCTCCGCCGGGTCGGAGGCGCCGTAGACGGCGCTGCCCGCCACGAACACGTCGGCCCCCGCCTCGGCGCACCGGCCGATCGTGTCCTCGTCGACTCCCCCGTCGACCTGCAGCCACACCCGGCCGCCGTGCCGCGAGACCATCTCGCGCGCCCTGCGCACCTTCGGCAGCACCATCTCGAGGAACTTCTGCCCGCCGAACCCCGGCTCGACGGTCATCAGCAGCAGCATGTCGACCTCGCCGAGCAGGTCTTCGTACGGCTCGACGGGCGTCGCGGGGTTGAGCGCCAGCCCGGCGCGGGCGCCCAGGGACCGGATCTCCCGCAGCGTGCGGATCGGCGCCTTGGCCGCCTCGGCGTGGATGGTCACGCTGCCCGCCCCGGCCTCCGCGTACTGCGGAGCCCAGCGGTCGGGGTCGGCGATCATCAGGTGGCAGTCGAGCGGCGTGTCGGTCGCCTTGCGCAGCGCCTCGACCACGGGCAGCCCGAGCGTCAGGTTGGGCACGAAGTGGTAGTCCATGACGTCGACGTGCAGCCAGTCGGCGTTGGGCACGGCGGCGGCCTCATCGGCGAGCCTGGCGAAGTCGGCGGCGAGGATGCTGGGCGAGATCTGTACGGCCATGATGCGCCAAGTCTAATGACCCCGTCCGTGCTCTCCGCCCACGCCGTCCCGTGCGCCCGCCACCTCCGCGCCGCGCGCCGGCTCCATCAGCCCCAGCCGGATGAACAGCACCGGCGCCCCCAGTTGCACCCACAGCGCCAGCACCGCGTACGCCAGGTAGGTGGAGGCCTCGGCGCCGGGCAGCACTTCGCGCTCGGCGTACCAGATGAGCGCCGCCACCCCCGTGCCGAGCACGCACCGCCCGATCCGCAGCCTGAGCGCGCCACCCGGATCGAACCACCCGATCCGGTACATCACCGACGTCCCCGCCAGCGTGCCGAACAGCACTCCGGACACCAGGAAGACGGTGCGCGTGCTCTCGGGATCGATCGCCCCCGCCGCGCTCCAGGCGGGCGGCACGACCCAGTCCCCGTACGGCAGCGCGGCCAGCGCCGCCGCCACCGGCAGCACCCCGGACGCCGCCAGGGAGAGGCAGAGCTGCGCCCACAGCGCCTGCCGCCGCCACCACGCCGTCGCCGGGCGTTCCAGCCGTACGACGAGCACCAGGACGGCTGCGCCGAACGCCACGCCCACCACGACGTCGGAGATGAAGTGCACACCGAGGTAGATGCGGCTCAGGCACACCAGCGCGACGCCGATCCCCGCCGCCCACCATGCCCACGGCCGCGCCGCCGCCACCGCCAGACGGCCCAGGGCGGCGGTGCCGGTCTGCGCGTGTCCCGACGGCAGCCCGAAGCTCTGCTCGGTCGCGAACGCGTGGATCCCGGGATCTATCCAGTACGGCCTGGGCTGGTGGAAGGCGAGCTTGGCGGTCGCGTTCGTCCCCGCGGCCACCAGCACGGTGAGCCCGAGGCGCAGCGCGAGCGGCGGGTTGACGCACCAGTAGAGGACAGGGAGGACGAGCAGGAAGAACGCGTTCGTGCCGAAGAACGAGATGAGCTCCATGACCGGCCTGACGGCGTCGGGCAGGCGCTGCAGCCAGGCGATGGGCCCGAGCTCCGCCAGGTGCAGATCGTCGAGGAAGTCCACGCCGCCGATCGGATCACACCCCGCCCCCGCACACCACCCTGGTGACCCCCCTGTTCGCCTCGCCGCCCGGACCTCCTGCCCCGCACCGCCGCAGGATCACGTCCCCGCCTGAGCGGGCTCGCACTCCAGGACGCGGCCCCGGCCGGCGGGCGGCCAGGGGGCGTGACGCGAGTCAGGCGGGCCGGGCCGGCCTCTTCCGGAGGAGGGCCAGGAACATGGCGTCGGTGCCGTGCCGGTGCGGCCAGAACTGCACGTGCGGGCCGTCGCCGAGCCCCTCGACCTCGGGCAGGTAGTCGCGGGCGTCGAGCTGCTCGACGTCGTCGCGCCGCGCCAGCAGGTCGCCGACCACGACCCGGGTCTCGGCGAGGTGCGGCGAGCACGTCACGTACGCGACCACGCCCCCGGGCCGCACCGCGTCGAGCGCGGTGGCGAGCAGCCGCCGCTGCAGCTTGCCCAGCTCGGCGATGCCGGCCGGGTCGCGCCGCCATCGCGCCTCGGGCCGCCGCCGCAGTGCCCCGAGCCCGGTGCAGGGCGCGTCGAGCATCACGCGGTCGAACACGCCCGGCCGCCACGCCGGCTCGGTGCCGTCGGCGGTGATCACCGAGGCGTCCTTGGTCGTCTCGCGCACGAGCCTGGCCCGATGCTGCTGCACGTCGGCGGCCAGCAACCGCGCCCCGCCGGGGAAGGCCACGCCCCCGAACGCACTCCGCCCCGCACCATCCGCGTCATCGGCCGCCCCATCGTGCGTCCTGGACGGCTGCTCATCCGTCACAGCGCCCGGGACCGGACCCCGCGCCGCACCGGGCTTCCCGCCCGGCGCGCCGGATCGGGCGCGGGCCTCTTCGGCGAGGCCGGCGAGGTCGCCGTGGGCGGCGATGGCGTCGAGCAGGCCCGCCTTGCCGCCGGGGCCCGCGCACATGTCGAGCCACAGCTCCTCGCCGTCGCCCGCCACGGGCACGCGGGTCAGGGCGAGCGCGACGAGCTGGCTGGCCTCGTCCTGGACCGCGGCGCGGGTCTCGGCGACCGCGTCGATGCCGCCGGGGTCGCCTTCGCGCAGGTACGCCGCGTACGGCGAGTAGCGCCCCGGCAGGGCGCCCGCGGCCTCCAGCTCCTCCACCGACGACCGCCCGGGGCGGGCGACCAGGGTCACCAGCGGGCGGGCGTTGTCGGCCTCGAGAAGCTCGGGCATCTCGCCGGGCGCGCCGAGGGCGTCGCGGAAGGCGGAGACGATCCACCGGGGATGGCCGTAGGCGATGGCGAGGTGACCGACCGGGTCGTCGGCCGGGTCGGGGGCGACGATGGGCAGCCACTCGTCGAGCGTCCTGGAGCCGATCTTGCGCAGCACCGCGTTGACGAACTTCGCGGCTCCCGCGCCGATGCGCAGGCGTACGAGATCGACGGTGGTGCCGACGGCCGCGTGCGGCGGCACGCGCATGCGCAGCAGCTGGTGCGCGCCGATGCGCAGCGCGTCGCGCACGTCGGGGTCGGGCGCGCGGTCGCTGCACACCTCGATGATCGCGTCGTACGTGCCGAGCCCGCGCAGCGTGCCGTAGGCCAGCTCGGTGGCGAGCGCCGCGTCGCGCCCCTTGATGCCGCGCTCGCGCAGCAGGCGCGGCAGCAGCAGGTTGGCGTAGGCGTCGCGCTCGTCGACGGCCCGTACGACGTCGTAGGCGGCGTTGCGGGCCGGATCGCGCGCCGGCCTGCGCGGCTTGCGCGTGCGGTTTCCGCCCGAGCCCGCCCCGTGATGTCCCCTGGTCTTCATGCCCCCGAACCCTCACTGGCGCCGGGCACGCCACTCCGGCGAGCGCCCGGCACAAGGCGCGTGCCCGGCGAAAGACGAGCGCCGCGCGAAGATGGCCGGAACGTTCGCACGTCACCCGAACGGCCCGCCCACCGCGCGGACCGCCCGCTCCGTGTCACTGAAAGGTCTCCTTGCCCTCGAGGCGCACCCCGCGGGCCCACTCCCCCGCCGTCATCAGCCGCTTGCCCTGCGGCTGCACCTCGCCCAGCTCGACCGCGTCGGTGGCGGTGCCGACGAGCACGCGGGCCTTGGTGGCGGCCAGCTCGCCGGGGGCCAGGCGCTCGCCGGGCACCGGGCGCACCGGCCCGATCTTGATGCGCGCACCGCGGAACTCGGTCCACGCCCCGGGGTTGGGCGTGCAGGCGCGGATCAGCCGGTCGACGTGCATGGCGGGCTTGGTCCAGTCGATGCGCGCGTCGGCCACGGTGATCTTGGGTGCGATGGTGACGCCGTCGGCGGGCTGGGGACGCGGCTCGAGCGTGCCGTCCTCGATGCCGTCGAGGGTGGCGGCGAGCAGCCCGGCCCCGGAGACCGCGAGCCGCTCGAGCAGGTCGCCGGTGGTGTCGGTGGGGCGGATCTTCTCGGTGACGACGCCGTAGACGGGCCCGGCGTCGAGCTCCTTGACGATCTGGAACGTGGTGGCCCCGCCGATCTCGTCACCGTGGAGGATGGCGTGCTGGACGGGGGCCGCGCCGCGCCAGGCGGGCAGGATCGAGAAGTGCAGGTTGACCCAGCCGTGCTTGGGGATGTCGAGGGCGCTCTGCGGAAGCAGCGCGCCGTAGGCGACGACGGGGCAGCAGTCGGGCTCCAGCGAGCGCAGCCGGTCGAGGAACTCCGGGTCGCCGGCCTTCTGCGGGCGCAGCACCTCGATGCCCGCCTCCTCCGCGAGCTCGGCGACCGGGGAGGGGCGGACCTTGCGCCCCCGGCCCGACTGCGCGTCGGGGCGGGTGACGACCGCGACGACGTCGTGCCGGGGCGAGTCGATCAGAGTGCGCAGCGACGGGAGCGCCGTCTCGGGTGTGCCCGCGAAGACCAGACGCATGCTCTCAGAGCGCCTTTCCGCGGGTGGCGTGGGGCGAGAACTTGACCACGGGCGCGGCCAGGCCGCTCCACTCGGCCTCGCGCACCGCCTTCATGGCGAGCTTGCGCTGCTGGGGGTCCATGCGGTCGATGAACAGGATGCCGTCGAGGTGGTCGGTCTCGTGCTGGAAGCAGCGGGCCATCATGTCGGTGCCCTCGAGCACGACGGGCTCGCCGTACATGTTGAAGCCCTTGGCGACGGCGCGCACCGCCCGCGGGGTGGGGAACGACAGGCCGGGGAAGGACAGGCAGCCCTCCTCGCCCTCCTCGTCGATCTCGCTCGACAGGTCGAGGTCGGGGTTGACGAGGTGGCCGAGCTGCTCGTCGACGTAGTAGGTGAACACCCGCAGCCCCACGCCGATCTGGGGGGCGGCGAGGCCCGCGCCCGGGGCGTCCATCATCGTGTCGGTCAGGTCTTTGACCAGCTTGCGCAGCTCCTTGTCGAAGTCGACGACCGGGGCCGCCGGGGTGCGCAGCACCGGATCTCCGAACAGCCTGATGGGCTGGATCGCCAAGGGGGTCACTCCGTTCTCATGCGTGGATCAGCCCAGTTTAGTGCAGGCGACGGCGTCACCGGTGGCCGTGCGCCCTGGCGTGCTCCAGCGTGCGGGCCTTCAGCGCGGCCTTGCGCGCCGCCTTGACCACGGCGGGGTCGTCGTGGGCGGAGGCCAGCATGTCGAGCACGGCGACGGTGTCGGGGTGCTCGATGCCGGGCATGTCGCCGATGAGCTTGATCAGGTCTTCGCCTGGCTCGGGCAGGTCGATGCGGCCGGCGGCGGGCCCCGACAGGTGCATGAGGGCGGCCAGCGAGTCGACGGCGAGCCAGGTGTGGTCCTCGGGGCTGAGCGCGGGGGCGGGCAGGTCGCGGATGTGCAGCCAGGAGGCGGCGTGGCGGCGCATGAGCGGCTGCCGCAGCGCCTCCCTGACGGGCGCCTCTGCCTCGGGGCCCAGCTCCTCCAGGATGGCTCCGACGGCGCCGCGCTGCCCGGCCGTGCCGGTCGCGGCGATCTCGACGAGGTCGCGGGCGGCCGACTCGGGCGAGCGGCGCTCCAGCCACCCGGCCACCGCGCTCTGCGTGGCGCTGCCCTTGACCAGCGCCTCGACGAGCTCGGCCGCCGACAGGTCGGCGAACACCTCCACCTCCGCCATGGTGGGCGCGTCGTGGCCCTCGCGCAGCAGGTCGCGGCGGATGGCCCACACGCCGAGCGGGGTCAGCGCGGTACGGCCCGCGGGGGTCTGCTCGACGAGCCCGCAGTACGCCAGCAGCGACAGCGCCTCCAGCAGCTCGCCGGGCAGGGAGGCGGCGAGCTTGCGCATCTCGATGGGGCCGGGCGCGCAGGCGACCTCGTGCGACTGCAGGATGCCGCGGGCCAGGTTGGCGGTGGCGACGCCCGAGCGTACGGAGTAGATGGTCGCGAGCATCTCGGCCAGGTGGCCGTCGACCACGGCGGAGCCGGTCAGGCCGTCGTCGGCGCGGTCGAGCACGTCCATGACCACGCCGTCCCAGAACTCCAGCGTGGCCTCGACCGACAGCTGCATCGACAGCGGCCCGCGGCCGGCCTTGCCGCCGAGGATGCGCAGCAGGCCGGTGTTGACGGCGACGACCCAGATCAGGGGCACGCGGGAGACGGGAACGCCGAGGTGGGCCGCGGCGGCCTCGGCGTCGGCCGGGCTGAGGTGGCCGTCGGGGCCGACCTCGCGGGTGCCCGTCCAGTGGGTGAGCCGGATGGCGTCGGCCACCAGCGGCACCGCAGGCACCGCGGCGGCCAGCTCGGCGTCCGGCGCCGTCAGGACCGGCGGGAACGTCAGGGCCTCGCGCTCCTCCGGTGTCTCCTCAGGGGGCCGTGGAGGCACGGCGGCCTGCTCATCGATCAGCTTGCGCAGCTCGGCGAGGTCGAAGACGTTGTTTGCCACCCACGAAACTTACTGCACACCGGTCACATGAGCGTACTCAACGGATCGCCCGCGACCGGGCCTTGAACGCGGCCTTGCGCGCGGCCTTGGCGACCGTGCCGTCGGGGATGGAACGTCCGAGGAGCTCCAGCACCTCGACCACGTCGGGGTGATCGACCCGCCACATCTCCTCGATGAGGTGGGCGGGCGGTCCCGACGCGGCCATGTTCTCGGCGAAGATCTCGGGATCCTCCTCGGCGGCGGGCATGGCGAGCGCCAGCATGTCGACGCTGACCCACAGCAGCTCGTCCTGCGTCAAGGGCGGCGCGGACAGCTTCCTCGCGGCGAGCCAGTGTATGGCGTGCGGGCGCAGCTCCGGGTCGTCGAGGTAGCCGCGTACGGCGGATTCGGCCTCGGGGCCGAGCCGGTCGACGATGGTGATGGCGATGCCGCGCGCCACGGCGGGCGCGCCGGATGCGGCGGCGAGCAGCTCGGCGGCGGCCTCCGCGGGCTCGCGGCCGGCCAGCCAGCGTTCGATGTCGGTCTCGGCCACCTCCGTGGGCACGCCTTCGAGCAGTCCTTCGATGAGGCCGTGCGCGTCGGCCTCGGCGAGGTCGGGCGCCTCGGGGGCCTCGACGCCCATGGACAGGTAGTGCTCACGCAGCGCCCAGACGCCGGCGGGGGTCAGCTCGGCGGTGTCGCCGGTGACGCGCAGCAGGCCCGTCCACTCCAGCCGGGCGAGCACGGCCCGCAGGTCGATCTCGCCGTCGGCGTCGATCTCGTCGATGTGGTCGCCGATCACCGTGACGGGCACGCGCGTCTGGAGCCGGTAGAGCATGTCGAACAGCTCGTACAGGCTCTCGTCGAGCTCGGCGTGGCCGGTGACGGCGCCGCCGGTGTCGTGGTCGAGCAGGTCGGCGACGCGCCGCGCCCACTCCTGCAGCGGGTCGCCGTCGCCGGGCAGCGGCCGCTCGGCCAGCATGGGGATGCTCTCCAGCGCCGCGCGCAGTTCATCGGGCCCGGCCAGGCGTACGGCGGGCAGCGGCGTGCAGGCCGGGCAGTCGCAGGGCGCCTCGTCCAGGTCTCCCAGGTCGGGCATGTCGGACAGCTCGCCTGCGGGGATGGCGATCGACTGCTCGAGCGATTCCGGACCGATGGAGCTGAACAGGCTCTTGGCCATGCCGAAGTTCGCCGGGTCGGCGAGCGCCTCGGGCATGCGGGGCTCGATGTCGTCGAGCCGGGCGCGCATGGCCTGCGCGGTCTCCGCGCTCACGTGGCCGGCCTCGGTGAGGTAGTCGACGAGCGTGCGGGCGGCGGCGATGGTCTCGGGTGCGCTCTCCGGCGGTGCGATGACCTTGCGCGGGTAGATGGACAGCAGCAGCTCGTCGAAGGTCTCGGGAGTGAAGTCGCGAAGTTCGTTGACGTTGAGGTAGTCGCTGGCGTAGTCGCAGAGCAGGCGGACCTCGTCCGCGTCCACTTCGACGTCCCGCGCGCGCCCCCAAGCACGCAGGTCGTCGATGGCCTGGTTCACCCATTCGATCGACACATGGGCACGCTAACGGCTGGCCAACGGATGAGCGAATCGGGGAAACGGGCTAAATCAGGTCGAGGGGGTCGACACACACCCTCACGACATCCGGCGTCTTGCGTGCCGCGCGTACTCCCCCGGCGGCTTTGAGCGCGGCCGACAGCGCGGCGCCCTCCGGCCTGGGCACTCTGATCATGGCGCGTTCCTGGCCGTCGCCGGCCACCGGGACGGGGCCGAGCACCTGCGCGTCGGCCGGCAGGCGGGCCTCGTCCAGCATCTGCCTGACCGCGCCGGCCGGACCCGTGAGCGTGGCCATCCGCACCGCGGGCGGGAAGCCCAGCTCGGCCCGGTCGGCCAGCTCGCGCTCTGCGAAGGTGATCGGATCCCAGCGCAGCAGCGCCTGGACGGCGGGCAGCGCCGCGTCCGCGAGCACCACCAGCTCGGCCCCTGGGCGCAGCAGCGCGGCGGCGTTCATCCAGCGGCGCACGGTCTCCTCGCCGGCCCGCAGGTCGGCCCGGCCGAGCAGGGCCCAGCCGTCGAGCAGCACCGCGGCGGCGTATCCGTCCTCGGCCACCGGCTCCGCCCCCGGGGTGGCGACGACGAGCGCGCGGGCGGCGGGCACCGAGGCCAGCACGCCGTCGCGGCCCGAGGTGCGCACCGGCACGGAGGGGAACGCCCTGCCCAGCTCCTCGGCCGTACGCCGAGCGCCGGTGACCACCGCGCGCAGCCTGGGACTGCCGCAGGACGGGCAGCGCCACGAGGCGTCCACGCGGCCGCACCAGCGGCAGTACGGCGCCGCGTGCCCGCTGCGCAGCGCGAGCGGCCCGTGGCACAGCGGCCCCTCGGCGGCCTCCATCGTGAGGGTGTCGCCGGGGGCGCTCTTGGTGGGCGGCAGGACACAGCGGGCCGGGGCGCGGCAGTGGCGGCAGGCCAGCGCGGGCAGGTAGCCGCGCCTGGGCACCTGGACCAGCACCGGGCCGTCGTCCAGGCCGTGGCGCAGGGCCCGCCAGGCGATGCTGGGCAGGCGGGCCTGCCTGGCGGCCTGATCCTTGGCCAGCTCGGCGTCCTCACCCGCCGGGCGCACGCGCGGGGCGAGGCTCCTGATCGTCGTGCGGGCGGCCGTGATCGGCCTGGCCCAGCCGCTCGCGACGAGCTGGGTGGCCTCGGCGGTACGCGCGTAGCCGCCGATGAGCATGCCCGCGCCCGCCCTGTGGGCGCGCAGCCCGAGCACCTCGCGGGCGTGCGGGTAGGGGGCGAGGCGTTCGGCGTGCAGGTCGTCGCCGTCGTCCCAGATCGCCACCAGGCCGAGATCGGCGACCGGCGCGAACATCGCCGCCCTGGTGCCGACCACCGCCTTGACCTCGCCTCTGAGCAGCCGCAGCCACCTGCGGTAGCGCTCGGCGGGGCCCAGGTCGGCGGTGAGCGCCACATGGGCTCCCGGGCCGAGCACCCGCAGGAACGCGGTGTCGGCCAGCGCCACGTCCTTGCCGTCGGGGACGACGACGACCGCTCCCCTGCCGCCGTCCAGCGTCGCGCGCACCGCCTCGGCGACGGGACCGGCCCAGCCTTTCGCGCCGGGCAGCGCCTGCCAGACGGCCCGGGGCGCGCGGCCGTCGCGCAGGGCGGCGAGGAAGGAGGGGCCCGCAGGGTAGGCGTCCCAGGCGCTCGGCGACGGCGCGGGCGGGCGCTCCTGTGGCGGGACGGGCTTGGGCGTCTCCGCCTCCGCCCTGGCGTGCCGGGGCGGGACCGCGAGGCGCAGCACGTCGGTGAGGGTGCCGGCGTACCGGTCGGCCACGGCCCTGGCCAGGCCGGCGATCTCCGGGGTGAGGACGCGCTCCGGGGAGACGACGCGTTCGAGCGGGGTGAGCCTGCCCTCGTGGTCGCTCTCCTGGACGCGGTCGAGGAGGAAGCCGTCCACGAGCTTGCCCGCGAACCGCACCCGCACCCGCACGCCCGGCTCGGCCGTCTCATGCAGCCGGTCGGGAACGAGGTAGTCGAAGGGGCGGTCGAGATGCGGCAGCGGGCTGTCGACCACCACCTTGGCCACGGGCTTCTCCGGGGCCGGGAGCACCGCCCCCTTGGTGTCCTTCTCGGACGCCGGGGGCCGCACGGCTTCGAGCGGCAGGAGGGCGTCGTCGGAGGAGTCGGTCACGAACAACGTCTACCAGACCCCCGCCTCCGCCATCGCCCATGACGATCCCACCGGCACACCATCACGCCACCCGCCGCACGTACGACACCGGACATCCCCACCGCATCCGGCCGGCCGCCATCCCGCGCACCACGCCACCGAAGACGCCTCACCCCACCGCGCCACATCACCGTGGACCGACGTCACCTCACCCACTCCGCACCGCAAACGGACCTCAACCCGCCACTTCAGGCGCCGCAGACGGACCCCGCGCCACCACTTCACGCCACAGACGGACCGCGCCCCGCCACGCCACACCGGAGACGGACCGCGGCCCTACCACACCACCGCAGGCAGACCTCGCCCCACTGGCACCATCGCGCGGGCAGACCTCACCTCTTACCCACGCCACGCCGAAGCAGCCGAGGGGCGGCGTGCGGTGGATCCCGCCGTCACCCCTCGGCGATGGACGCGAAGACACCGATCGGTGCCGCCCGCCCGCGAAAGCGGACAGACGGCACCGATCGGGATGCTGTGTGCGACGGCCGACGAGGGGCCGTCCCGTCACGCGGAGATTCAGAAACCGGCGGCGGTCCTCAGGGCCTCGGCGCGGTCGGTGGACTCCCAGGAGAAGCCCTCACGGCCGAAGTGCCCGTAGGCGGCGGTCTCGGAGTAGATCGGACGCAGCAGGTCGAGGTCGCGGATGATGGCGGCGGGACGCAGGTCGAAGACCTGGAGCACGGCCTCCTGGATCTTCTCGACCGGCAGCTTCTCGGTGCCGAAGCACTCGACGAACAGGCCGACCGGCTTGGCCTTGCCGATCGCGTACGCCACCTGGACCTCGCACCGGTCGGCCAGCCCGGCGGCCACGACGTTCTTGGCGACCCAGCGCATGGCGTAGGCGGCGGAACGGTCGACCTTGGACGGGTCCTTGCCGGAGAACGCACCGCCACCGTGGCGGGCCATGCCGCCGTAGGTGTCGATGATGATCTTCCGGCCGGTGAGGCCCGCGTCGCCCATCGGACCGCCGATCTCGAAGCGGCCCGTCGGGTTGACCAGCAGGCGGTAGCCCTCGGTCTCGATGTCGAGGTCGGCGAGCACGGGGTCGACCACGTGCTCCTTGATGTCGGGGGTCAGCATCTCCTGCAGGTCGATCTCGGCGGCGTGCTGCGTGGAGACGACCACGGTGTCGAGGCGGACCGGCGTGTCGCCGTCGTACTCGATGGTGACCTGCGTCTTGCCGTCGGGGCGCAGGTAGGGCACGGTGCCGGTCTTGCGCACCTGGGCGAGGCGCTGCGCGAGCCGGTGAGCGAGCGTGATCGGCAGCGGCATCAGCTCGGGGGTCTCACGGCAGGCATAACCGAACATGAGGCCCTGGTCGCCGGCGCCCTGACGGTCGAGCTCGTCGCCCTCGCCGGCGACGCGGAGCTCGTACGCCTCATCGACGCCCTGCGCGATGTCGGGCGACTGCGCGCCGATCGACACCGACACGCCGCACGAGGCGCCATCGAAGCCCTTGTGGGAGGCGTCGTAACCGATCTCCAGGATCTTCTCCCGGATGACGCCCGGAATGTCGACGTAGGTCTCAGTCGTCACCTCGCCTGCGACGTGGACCTGGCCGGTAGTGATCAGCGTCTCGACCGCGACCCGGCTCTTGGGGTCGTCCTTGAGCATGGCGTCGAGAATCGCGTCACTGATTTGGTCGGCGATCTTGTCCGGGTGGCCTTCGGTGACCGACTCGGAGGTGAACAGGCGACGTGACAACTCAGTGGCTCCTCATGCAGCGGCTGCTGACGGATGTAAGGCCCGGAGCCGAAGGGCATGGCCGGGCCTCGCCGAAGTCTAGCCCTACCATGCGCCCCGCGGCGAAACCGTCCACCATCTGTCTCCTATCAGAGTTCGGGCAAAGGGTCGGGCGGCAGCAGCTCGGGCGCGAAAATCTCGGCGTCCGCGGCCGACACGACCGCCGCGTACTCCTCATCGAACTCGAAGACCATCGAGCCGAGCTCGAGCGCGTTGCCGGGCAGAATCGGACCCAGCCGGGTGCGCCGCGGAAACTCCGCGAACACCGACACCGGCCGATCGGTCCGCAGCGTCCTCGTCGCCAGCACGGAAATGGCCGTACGCGTGACCACGATCAGGAAATGTCCCGTTCCCGCCGGCCCCGAGGATAAGGCGGGGAAGAGGTAGTGAATCTCTTCTTGGTCACCGAGCAACGTTCTACAACGGTCTCTTACAGCAGAACCCACCGGCATTCCATCCCCCTTTGCCCCAAGTATCCGCAGGCGTGCGGGGGTATTGCAACGGGTGATCGAGTAGTGGGATTTGTACTCTTTGTACGCCCAACGCTCCTGGAATCCCTTTACCTCTTTGGAACGCCCCACTGTCGCGTCCGTACAGCGGCCTGCCCGCAGGCGACCACCCGGCTTCGGAAAGCCAAGAACGCGCTCGACCTCGCAACGAGCCCGAACCGACCCTCACCCGAGCCACGGCTCGACCACACGGCGGGCGCGAGCCGACCTTCGCGCGGGCCACGTACGAACGCGAGGGGCCCCACGCGAACAACATCCGAACGGGAGGCGAGCACGAACCGCCCCTTGCGCGAGCCACCCCGAACGCACGGCCAGCACGAACCGACCCCCACTCGAGCAGCATCCAAGCGCGAGGCGAGTACGAACCACCCCCTACGGGCCACGCACGAAACGCGCGGCGGCGTGCGGCGAGCCACGCACGAGCGCGAGGCGAGCGCGAACCGATCCCCCGCGAGCCACGCACGAGCGCGAGGCGACCGGCTCTCTCTATTGCCGCGGCCGAGGCGCCGGTGCCTGCCCCCGCTCCCCCATCGGGACCGCGCCTACTCCGCCCCCGTCAGTGCCGCGCGCTGCACCCGCCTTGAGCGAGCCTCCGCACTCAGGTGCACGGCGTTCAGGGGCTCGGAGCGCTCCATGCCCGCACGGCGATTGAGCCGACAGACCCTTCGGCAGGATCGTCGGCCAGCCCCGGCCGAATCAGTGACCAGCCCCAGCCGAATCAGTGACCAGCCCCAGCCGGATCAGTGACCGGCCCCAGCCGGATCTGCGACCGGCCTTCAGGATCAGTGAGCGGCCCGAGCGGGTCAGTGACGGGCCCGAGTCGGATCATCGGCCGGTCTCAGGCAGGATCATCGAAAGGGCCCGGTGCCTGCGACGCTCAAGCCCGCTTCATCGCGGGACTCGGGGCCTGGGCTCAGGAGAGGCGGGCGGCGACCAGGTCCCAGACGGTGTCGGCCAGGTCTTCCTTGGGCCCGAACGGCACCTCGACCGATTCCCCGCCGGCCACCAGGATCGTCGCGGCGTTGTCGGCCGTACCGAAGGCCAGGCCCTCGCCGACCTGATTGACGACCAGCAGGTCGCAGCCCTTGCGGGCGAGCTTGGCCTGCCCGTTGGCGAGCACGTCGTTCGTCTCGGCGGCGAATCCGACGATCACCCGCGGCCCGCTACCGGCGACTTTTTCCTCCGCGTGCCGCCCGGGCGTGTCGCCTCCGGCCGGCTCAGCGGGGCCGCCGCCCAGGGCGGGAGCGCTCCCCTCGTCGGGCACGCCGGGAAGGTCCGCGCGGGCGGAAACCGCCGCCTCCGCCGCAACGGAAGACCCGGAACCGGCAGGCGCCCCTGACTGGGCCGACGCCCCGGCCGCAGCAGGCGACCCGACGCCGGCGGACGACCCGACGCCGGCCGACGATGCAGCGTCAGCAGGCGATGCGGACCCCGCAGACACCCCGGCCCCGGCGGACGCTACAGCGCCGGCGGACGATGCGGCCCCTGCGGACGGTGCCGCGTCATTCAGCGAGCCGGTGGGCTTCCCTGCTCGCGCCCGCCGCCAGCGTTCGCCCAGCTCGGCGAGGATGTCGGGGTTCTTGACCAGGTGGATGGCCTCGGGCTCGCCATCCGTCTTCTTGATCTTGGTGTCGTGCCGCTCCGCGGGCCGGAAGTCGGCGACCGCGGCGGCCATCACCACCACGTCGGCGTCCGCGGAGGCCGCGAGCACGGCCTCGCGCAGCTCGGACGCCGACTCCACGCGTACGACGGTGGCCCCCGCGGGGTCGGGCAGCGTCACGTTGGCCGCCACGACCGTCACCTCGGCCCCGCGGGCGACCGCCGTGCGGGCGAGCGCGTAGCCCTGACGCCCGGACGAGCGGTTGCCGATGAAGCGGACCGGGTCGATGGCCTCGCGGGTGCCGCCGGCGGAGACGACGACCTTGCGCCCTGCCAGGTCGAGGGGCCGCCCCCGGGCGACGCGCAGGCAGACCTCGAAGATCTCGGCGGGGTCGGGCAGCCGTCCTGGGCCCATGTCGGCGCCGGTGAGCCGGCCGACGGCCGGGTCGATCACGATGGCGCCCCGCGAACGCAGCGTCGCGACGTTGGCGCGCGTGGCCGGGTGCTGCCACATCTCGGTGTGCATCGCGGGCGCGAACACGACCGGGCAGGTGGCCGTCAGCAGCGTGTTGGTCAGCAGGTCGCCGGCCAGCCCGTGGGCGGCCTTCGCCAGCACGTCGGCGGTGGCGGGTGCGACCACGACGAGATCGGCGCTCTTGCCGATGCGTACGTGGGGCACCTCGTGAACGTCGTCCCACACCTCGGCCGAGACGGGATTGCCCGACAGGGCGGCCCAGGTGGGCGCGCCCACGAACTTGAGCGCCTCGCGGGTCGGGACGACCCGCACCTCGTGTCCGGACTCGGTGAACAGACGCAGCAGCTCACACGCCTTGTACGCGGCGATGCCGCCGCTGACGCCCAGGACGACCTTCATCGAAGGGGTCAGGCCGCGCCTTCGATGGGCTCGGCGTTGAGCAGCCCCTCGGCGACCTCGCGCAGCGCGATGGACAGCGGCTTCTCCTGCGCGTGCGTCTCGACCAGCGGGCCGACGTACTCCAGCAGGCCTTCGCCGAGCTGGGAGTAGTAGGCGTTGATCTGGCGAGCGCGCTTGGCGCCCATGATCACCAGGGAGTACTTGCTGTCGACGATGTCGAGCAGCGTGTCGATCGGCGGGTTGGTGATGCCCTCCGCGGCCGGGGTGGTGCCTGCCACGATTGTCAGACCTCTCGGTTGGTGGTTGTCGTGACCCCCTGAGGGTCGGTCATCAAGGCTATCAGCCGATGGCACACGTCTTGGACGTTCGTGTTGACAAGTGAGAGGTCGAACTCGTGCTCGGCGGCCATCTCGTTGCGCCCGGCCTCCAGCCGGCGGGCGATGACCTCCTCCGGCTCGGTGCCGCGCCCGCGCAGGCGCTTTTCCAGCTCCTCCCATGAGGGCGGTGCCAGGAAGACCAGCAGCGCCTCCGGCATGGTCCTGCGCACCTGCCTGGCGCCTTCGAGGTCGATCTCGAGCAGGGTGGGCACGCCCTCGGCGAGCTTCTTCAGCACCGGCTCGCGAGGGGTGCCGTAACGGTTACCCGCAAACTCCGCCCACTCCAGCAGCTCGCCCGACTCGATGAGCCGGTCGAACTCCTCGTTGTCGACGAAGTAGTAGTGGACCCCGTGCACCTCCCCGGGACGGGGTCGCCGGGTTGTCACCGAGACCGACAGCCACACCTCGGGGTGTGCCCGCCGGAGCTCGGCGACGACCGTGGATTTGCCGACGCCAGACGGCCCCGAAAGGACCGTCAGCCGCCGTTCGCTCATGGGCAGGAATCCGACCTCCGTTCCAGGCCCGACCGCCTCGTGGGCACTGACATCGCCGGACCAGGACCTCTCGGTCACTTCCTACCCCCCGTTGAACCTGCGATTTCGTGTGGAACAGAGATTAGCTCTCGTTGCCACCGAACTCGCGCTCGAGGGCAGCCCTCTGGTTCGCACCGAGGCCCCGCACACGACGGGACTCGGCGATGGCAAGCCGCTCCATGAGCTGCTTGGCACGGACCTTGCCGACACCGGGGAGCGATTCCAACAAAGCCGACACCTTCATCTTGCCGATGACGTCGTCGGTCTGCCCATCCTTGAGCACCTCAGCCAGAGAAACCGCGCCATGCTTAAGCCGGTTCTTGACCTCGGCACGCTCTTTACGGGCCTTGGCAGCCTTCTCCAGGGCTGCGGCGCGCTGCTCAGGGGTCAGGGGAGGAAGAGCCACGCCGGGTCACCTCGAATTTCTGTCGATGTACTCGGACGGGAAGGGAAACTAGCTGGTCATCGCCCCCTAAGCAACGTCAAGAGCCGTTTCTCTCGCGACAAAATCCACTTCATCACTCTCCGTGTTGGTAAAATCACTTTCCGCTGATCAAATCGCCCTCACATCCGCCTACGCGCGTCGGCTCGCGTCGATGTCGCGAAACGCAACGAAGATCGGATTCGAGATACCCTCCGATGTCCGAAACCCCCGCCGCACCTGGGCCGAAACCCTTTTGCGCGATCTTGCACGGGGGCCTGACGGATGCCTTATGATCTTGTTAGCGCAGCCCTCCCGGGCCCCCGGTGCGCCGTCCTCACCCCCGGCCGTCCATCCCCATGCGACCGTTGCGGCGAGGAATCGCTCCGAGGCTCGTACGGGCACCGCCGGCCTCCGTTCCGCACGGCGGCCGGACCGGCCTCGCGATCGTCCCCGGTACGACGTGGCGTCCTCCGGCGACCGCGATCGGCGCCACGTCCGATCCGGTGGGCTGCTCGCCAGCGGTCCGGCGGGGTACAGCAAGGTTCGCGCGGCTCTCGCCCACGCGAGCGCCGACGAGGTCCGGCCAGGCGTACGACCGAA
Source organism: Nonomuraea sp. NPDC049309 (assembly GCF_043196965.1). Classification (NCBI taxonomy): domain Bacteria; kingdom Bacillati; phylum Actinomycetota; class Actinomycetes; order Streptosporangiales; family Streptosporangiaceae; genus Nonomuraea; species Nonomuraea sp. NPDC049309. Next base: position 2,060,295 of record NZ_JBICSH010000001.1, read on the forward strand.
CGGACGCACGAACGTGCAGCCGCACGGCCGAACAGCCCACAGGGCCGAGCAGAGACACGGTGCCGAGCAGAGACACGGTCGAGTGGGCGCACGGTTGAGCAGGCGCGCTGCCGGCTGGGCGTACGGCGAACGCGCCGCACGAAGGGCAAGCGCCCCGCAGGTGCGGCAGACGCGGGAGCCGCACATCACGCGCGACGCGGCAGGACCATCGAGGCGTGGGCCACGCGACGAACAGGCGACACCTGAGCCAGAGACGGCCACAACAGGCGGCACTCGAGCCGGACACGGCCCGGACGGACGGCACTCGAGCCGGACACGGCCCCAGCGAACGGCATTCAGGTCAGACACGGCCCCAGCGAACGGCACTCAGGTCAGACACGGCCGCAGCAGACGGGCCCCTGCGCCAAGCAGCAGCAGGCCACGTGCACTGGGCATGGCGACAGCAGGCGGCACCTGCGCCGGGCGCGGCGACAGCACGTCATCCGGGCGGCGAAGAGTTGGCGGGCAAAGAGATCACGCGGGGCAGGCAGCCGCGTAACGACCCTGAAGTCGCGGGGGATCCTCCCGGGGTACTGCGCGGCGCTCCCGACGGTTCTCGCGCCGGACGACCACCGCCACCCCGCGCGGACACCGGCCTCGCAGCCGGCGGGCCATGCGCAGACGGCCGATGCCACGGGAGGGGCGCACTCGCGCGATGTCCCCCGCCGCACGACCGCGCCCCCGCTGCACGTCCGTGACAACGACGCGAGGCAACGACATCCGGTCCAGGCGGATCCACACCAGGCGCACGGGTCGCGCCGCCCCCGCTGCATGAACACGCCGCATGAACACGCCGCATGAAACACGCCGCACGAAGCACGCCGCACGAAGCACGCCGCACGGAGACGGCGCCCAGGGCCGCGCCGAGACGTCCCCACGCCACCAGTCGCGGCTACTCATGCCAGGCGGGAAGCCGATGGTGCCGACGCAGCACCGGACCGAAGCCTGCGCGACACTGGTCCTGCGCGACGCCGAGCCCGCGCAGCAGCCGAGCCAACGCGCTGAGCCCGCACAGCAGCCGAGTCAACGCGTTGAGCCCGCACAGCCCCAGAGCCAGCGCACTGACCCTGCGCGGCGCCGAGCCCGCTCAGTAGCCGAGCCAGCGCACTGAGCCGCGACACTCAGCCCGCGCAGCCGCTGAGCCTGCGCAGCGCTGGGGCCGTGGTGCGCCACACGTACCTGCCCACGGTCCCTTGGGGACGGGCGCCCCTCCGCACGGACCTACGGGCCTTCGGCGCGAGAACGGCGCCGTGCCCGGCAAGGGGGTTGCGCCCGCCGCCCCGAGAAGCCCCCGCACCTGTCAGTCCCCACAGACCCACCATCCGAAGACGGCGCTCACACCATCGTGCAGACACCCACCGTCCGAAGACGGCAGTCGCGGCCGTACAAACACCCCGCCCGGAGACGGCGCTCACACCGCCGTACAGACACCCCCGCCCGGAGACGGCCTCACACCGCTGTACAGACACCCCGCCCGGAGACGGCGCTCACACCGCCGTACAGACACCCCGTCCAAAGACGGGCGCTCACGCCGTGCAGGCTCGCCGTCCGGACGGCGGCGCCCGCAGGTGGGCTGGTGCGTCAGGACGCCCGGCGCAGTGAGGCGGCGATCGCCGCGGCGGCGGCGCCGGGGTCTGGGGAGGCGGTGATGGGGCGGCCGATCACGAGGAGGTCGGCGCCGTCGGCGAGCGCCTGCTCGGGCGTGGCGACCCGCTTCTGGTCCTGGGTGTCGGCACCGGCGGGCCGGACGCCGGGGGTGATGAGCGTGATGCCGTCGCCGACCTCGGCGCGTACGGCGGCGACCTCGTGCGGCGAGCACACGAGCGCGGTGGCGCCGGCTTCGACGGACAGCGCGGCCAGGCGGCGTACGGCGTCGTCGGCGGGCCCGGCGAGCCCGATGCGCTCCAGGTCGGCCTCGGTGAGCGAGGTGAGCACGGTGACGGCGGCGATCTGGGTGTGCGGCGCGGACTCGACGGCCGCCTTGATCATGGCGGATCCGCCGGCGGCGTGCACGGTGAGGATGGCGGGCCGCAGCCGCGCCACGGCCCTGGCGGCCCCTGCGACGGTGTTGGGGATGTCGTGCAGCTTGAGGTCGAGGAAGACGTTCACGCCGCTCGCGCCCTGCACGGAGGCGATCACGTCGGGCCCGTAGCGGAGGTAGAGCTCCAGGCCGACCTTGACGGTGCTGACGTGGGGGGTGACCAGGGCGGCCCAGCGCGCGGCGGTCTCCAGGTCGGGTGCGTCGAGAGCGACGGCGATGGGTGCGGGGGTCAGGGGCGTCAAGTGGTGCTCTCCAGGCGCTCGGGAGTCAAGGCGTGCTCTCCTCGGTGTCTACCAACAGGTGCCGGGGTGCGCTCCCCGGCGGGCGGTGTGCGAGGCCGACGGCGTCGGCCAGCCGCTGGAAGCCGCGGGCCCGCAGCAGGTCTTCGAGCTCGCGTTCGATGCGCAGGCAGGCGTACGGGTCGTGGAACAGCGCCGTGCCCACGCCGACGACGCAGGCGCCGGCCAGGACGAGCTGGAAGGCGTCCCTGCCGGTCATGACGCCGCCGATGCCGATCAGCGGCACGCCGGGGAGTGCCGCGTGGACCTGCCAGACGCAGCGTACGGCCAGCGGCAGGATGGCGGGGCCCGACAGGCCGCCGGTGACGGCGGCGAGCGAGGGGCGCAGCGCCTCGGTGTCGATGGCCATGCCGAGCGGGTTGTTGATCATGGAGAGCGCGTCGGCGCCGGCGTCCACGCAGGCGCGGGCGACGGCGACGATGTCGGCCACGTCGGGCGCGAGCTTGGCGACGACGGGCACGTCGTAGCGCATGATCGACCGTACGGAGGCGATGACCTCGGCGGCGGCGCTGCCTTCGCGGGCGAAGACGCGCCCGCGGTCTTCGATGTTGGGGCAGGAGAGGTTGACCTCGAGCGCGGTCACTCCGGGCGCGTCGGCGAGCCTGCGGGCCAGCTCGGAGTATTCGGCGACGGTGCCGCCGCCGATGGAGACGATGGTCTTGATGCCGCGCTGGGCCAGCCAGGGCAGCTCGCGTTCGAGGAACGCGTCGATGCCGGGCCCTTGGAGCCCGACGGCGTTGAGCATGCCGGAGGGCGTCTCGGCCATGCGCGGCGTAGGACGGCCGGCGCGCGGCGCCATGGTGATGGAGCGCGTGGTCAGGGCACCGAGCCGGTGCAGGTCGAAGAACTGCGCCAGCTCGCGGCCGGACGAGGCGCATCCGGCGGCCGTGGTGATGGGGTTCGCCAGCTCCACGTGCGCCAGAAAAGTCCGCATATCAACTGACATGTCGTGCACCGCCCCCTGGGGCGCCCAGCGCGTCGAACGGGATCGTTCCCACGTCCTCGAAGCGCACCCGCTCCCCCCGGAACACCGGCCCCTCGGCGCACGCCCTGACCATCCTGGTCGAGCCGTCGTCGCCGATGACGGGCAACACGCACGTCATGCAGACCCCGATGCCGCAGGCCATCGACTCCTCGACGGCCACCTGGACCGGGATGTCGAACTCCATCGCCACCGCCGTCACCGCCCGCAGCGTCTCCATGGGCGCGCAGGCGTAGACCACGTCGGCCATGGTGTCGGTGATCACCGACGGCAGCGCGTCGGTGACCTTGCCGCGCAGGCCGAGCGAGCCGTCCTCGGTGGTCAGCGTGGTCGTCTCGGCCAGCCTGCGGGCCCGCATCGCGCCGAACACCCGCTCGGCGCCCGCGCCGCCCAGCACGAAGTCGACCCGGCAGCCGCGCGCCAGCAGCGCGTCGGCCAGCGGGAACAGCACGGCCGAGCCGTACTCGGCGCCCACCAGCACGCAGTTGACCGGATCGCGCGGCAGCGGGAACGGCCGCCCGAGCGGCCCGACGAGGTCGAGCGTGTCCCGGGCGCGCCGCTCCGCCAGCCAGGCGGTGCCGGGTCCGCGCGTGGTGAAGACCAGCTCGACCGTCCCGCCGTAGTCGGACTTCACGTCATGGATGGACAGCGCGCGGCGCGTCACCATCGACGTGTACGCCCCGCCGACCGCCACGGAGACGAAGTGGCCGGGACGGTAACGCTCGGCGATGCCGGGCGCCACCACCGTCAGCGCATGGTAGGCGTCGACCCGGCGCGTCGTGAGCACCGTGCCCGTCACCTGCACCGGTGTGCCGGCCAGTCGTCTTCACCTCCCGTGCGGGGTCATCCCCTGATTGCCTGTGCGTGCTCCTGCAGGGACCGTACGCCCACATCGCCGCGCACGATCGCCTGGATGCCCGCCGCCGCGGCGGCCAGCCCCGACACCGTGGTGATGCACGGGATGCCGCGCAGCACGGCGGCCGTGCGGATCTCGTAGCCGTCGAGGCGCGGCCCCGACTGCCCCGGGCTGCCGAACGGCGTGTTGACGATCAGATCGACCTCGCCGTCCAGAATGGCCTGCACGCTTGTGGGCTCACCTCCGGGACCCGCTCCCTCGCTGTGCTTTCGCACGATCTTGGCATGGACGCCGTTGCGGCGCAGCACCTCGGCGGTCCCCTCGGTGGCCAGGATCTCGAATCCGAGATCCGCCAGCGCCTTCACAGGGAAGATCATCGCACGCTTGTCCCTGTTGGCCACGGATACGAACGCGCGTCCCTTGGTCGGAAGTTCGCCGTAGGCCGCGGCCTGGGACTTGGCGAAGGCGATGCCGAAGAACTCGTCGATGCCCATGACCTCGCCGGTCGAGCGCATCTCGGGCCCGAGGACGGTGTCGACGCCCCGGAACCGGTTGAACGGCAGCACCGCCTCCTTGACCGCGATCGAGGCATCGAGCGGCAGCGTGCCGCCGTCGCCGGTGGCGGGCAGCATGCCCTCGGCGCGCAGCTCGGCGATCGACGCGCCGAGCATCACCCGGGCCGCCGCCTTGGCCAGCGGCGTGGCGGTGGCCTTCGACACGAACGGCACCGTCCGGCTGGCCCGCGGGTTGGCCTCCAGGACGTACAGGACGCCCGCCGACATGGCGTACTGGACGTTGAGCAGCCCGCGCACGCCGACGCCCTGGGCGATGGCCCTGGTGGCCTCCCTGATGGCGGTGATGTCGGCGCTGCCCAGCGTGATGGGCGGCAGCGCGCACGCCGAGTCGCCGGAGTGGATGCCGGCCTCCTCGATGTGCTCCATCACGCCGCCGAGGAACAGCTCCTCGCCGTCGTAGAGCGCGTCGACGTCGATCTCGATGGCCTCGTCGAGGAACTTGTCGATGAGCACCGGGTGGCCGCCGCCGTCGGGCTGCTCCTGGGCCGCCATGTAGGCGGTGAGCGTCTCCTCGTCGTACACGATGGCCATGCCGGCACCGCCGAGCACGTAGGAGGGCCGCACGAGCACCGGGTAGCCGATCTCGGAGGCGATCTCCCGCGCCTCGGCCACGGTCAGCGCGGTGCCGTGCCTCGGGGCGGGCAGCCCGGCCTCGGCCAGCACCCGCCCGAACGCGCCGCGCTCCTCGGCCAGGTGGATCGACTCGGGCGAGGTGCCGACGACGGGCACGCCCGCGTCCTTGAGCGCCTGGGCGAGCCCGAGCGGCGTCTGCCCGCCGAGCTGCACGATGACGCCCGCGACCGGGCCGGTCTGCTGCTCGGCGTGCACGACCTCCAGGACGTCCTCCAGGGTGAGCGGCTCGAAGTAGAGCCGGTCGGAGGTGTCGTAGTCGGTCGAGACGGTCTCGGGGTTGCAGTTGACCATGACGGTCTCGAACCCGGCCCTGGACAGCTCGAACGAGGCGTGCACGCACGCGTAGTCGAACTCGATGCCCTGGCCGATGCGGTTGGGCCCGGAGCCGAGGATGATCACCTTCTGCCGCTCGCCGTAGGGGACCTCGCTCTCCTCATCGTAGGTCGAGTAGAGGTACGGGGTCTTGGCCGCGAACTCGGCGGCGCAGGTGTCGACCGTGTTGTAGACCGGCCGCAGCCCGAGCGCGTGGCGCAGGTCGCGCACGCGGGCCTCGTCGATGCCGCGGATCTCGCCGATCTGCACGTCGCTGAAGCCGTGGCGCTTGGCCCGCTCCAGCACCTCGGCGGTCAGCTCGGGCGCGGCGGCGACGGCCTCGGCCTCCTCGTGCAGCAGGAAGAGCTGGTCGATGAACCACGGGTCGATGCTGGTGGCCTCGTGCAGCTCCTCGGGCGTGGCGCCCGCCCTGATGGCCTGCTGCATCGTGCGCAGCCGCCCGTCGTGGGGCGTGCGGCAGGCGGCCAGCAGCTCGTCCTTGGGCCGGACGTCGCCGGCCCAGGTGAAGGAGGAGTTCTTCTTCTCCAGCGAGCGCAGCGCCTTCTGCAGCGCCTCGGGGAAGGAGCGGCCGATGGCCATGGCCTCGCCGACCGACTTCATGTGGGTGGTGAGCGTCGGGTCGGCGCCGCGGAACTTCTCGAACGCGAAGCGCGGCACCTTCACCACGATGTAGTCGAGCGTCGGCTCGAAGGAGGCCGGGGTCTCCTTGGTGATGTCGTTGGGGATCTCGTCGAGCGTGTAGCCGATGGCCAGCTTGGCGGCGATCTTGGCGATCGGGAAGCCGGTGGCCTTGGAGGCGAGCGCCGACGAGCGCGACACGCGCGGGTTCATCTCGATGACGATCATGCGGCCGGTGCGCGGATCGACCGCGAACTGGATGTTGCAGCCGCCGGTGTCGACGCCGACCTCGCGGATGACCGCGATGGCGACGTCGCGCATGTTCTGGTACTCGCGGTCGGTCAGGGTCAGCGCGGGCGCGACCGTGACGCTGTCACCGGTGTGGACGCCCATCGGGTCGATGTTCTCGATGGAGCAGACGATGACGACGTTGTCGGCCTTGTCGCGCATGACCTCCAGCTCGTACTCCTTCCAGCCGAGGATGGACTCCTCCAGGAGCACCTCGGTGGTCGGAGAGGCGTCGAGCCCGGCACCGGCGATGCGCCGCAGGTCGGCCTCGTCGTAGGCGAAGCCGGAGCCGGCGCCGCCCATCGTGAACGAGGGCCGCACGACCAGCGGGTAGCCCAGCTCGGCCGCGGCGGCCAGGCACTCGTCCATGCTGTGGCAGATGGCCGACCTGGCCGACTCGGCGTTGAGCCCGTGCTCGCGGGCGACCTTGGCGACGATCTCCTTGAACCGCTCGCGGTTCTCGCCCGCCTGGATCGCGTCGAAGTCGGCGCCGATCAGCTCGACGCCGTACTTCTCCAGCACGCCGGACTCGTGCAGGGCCACGGCCGTGTTGAGCGCGGTCTGGCCGCCCAGCGTGGGCAGCAGCGCGTCGGGCCGCTCCTTGGCGATGATCTTCTCGACGTACTCGGGGGTGATCGGCTCGACGTACGTGGCGTCGGCGAACTCCGGGTCCGTCATGATCGTCGCGGGGTTGCTGTTGACCAGGATGACGCGGAACCCCTCGGCCCGCAGCACGCGGCAGGCCTGGGTGCCGGAGTAGTCGAACTCGCACGCCTGGCCGATCACGATCGGCCCTGAGCCGATCACCAGGACCGACCTGATGTCCTCACGCTTGGGCACGGCTCATGACCTCGCAGAACTCGTCGAAAAGATAGGCAGCGTCGTGCGGGCCGGCGGCGGCCTCGGGGTGGTACTGGACGCTGAAGGCGCGCCCGTCGAGCAGGCGCAGCCCCTCCACGCAGCGGTCGTTGAGGTTGATGTGGCTGACCTCGGCCGGCCCGAACGGGGTCTCGAACGGCCCGTCGAGCGGCGCGTCGACCGCGAACCCGTGGTTGTGGGCGGAGATCTCGACCTTGCCGGTGCGCACGTCCTGGACCGGCTGGTTGACGCCGCGGTGGCCGTAGCGCAGCTTGTACGTCGAAAGCCCCAGCGCCCGGCCGAAGAGCTGGTTGCCGAAGCAGATGCCGAAGAACGGCACCTTGGCCTCCAGCACCTGGCGCAGCGCGGTGACGTCGGCCGTGGCGGGGTCGCCCGGCCCGTTGGAGAAGAACACCCCGTCGGGGCGTACCGCCATGATCTGCTCGAAGGTGGCGTCGGCCGGCAGCACGTGCACCTCGCAGCCGCGCTCGGCCATGCGGTGCGGGGTCATGCCCTTGATGCCGAGGTCGACGGCCGCGACCGTGAAGCGCTTGGTCCCGATGGCCGGCACGACGTAGGTCTCCTTCGTGGCGACCTCGCGCGCCAGGTCGGCGCCCTCCATGCCGGGCGAGCGCCTGACCCGCTCGACGAGCTCCTCGACCGGCGCGTCGGGCGCGCTGAAGATGCCGGCCCGCATGGCGCCGCGCTCGCGCAGGTGGCGGGTGAGCGCGCGGGTGCCGGAGATGGCGATCCCGACCACGCCCTGCTCCTTGAGGTAGTCGTCGAGCGAGCGGTTGGCCCGCCAGCTCGACACGATCCTGGACGGCTCGCGCACGACGTAGCCGGCCACCCAGACGCGGCCCGACTCGGGGTCCTCGTCGTTGACGCCGGTGTTGCCGATGTGGGGGGCCGTCATGGCGACGATCTGCCGGTGGTAGGACGGGTCGGTCAGGGTCTCCTGGTAGCCGGTCATGCCGGTGTTGAAGACCATCTCGCCGAACGTCTCGCCTTCGGCGCCGTACGGAGATCCGCGGAAGACGCGGCCGTCTTCCAGGACGAGCACCGCTGTGTTCAAACCAGCTTCCCTTCGAGTACGGTCGGCCTGCCGCGCAGGAACGTGGCCACCACGCGTCCGGGCAGCGTCATCCCCTCGTAGGGGGTGTTGCGGCTCTTGGACGCGAAGGCGGACGGGTCGACCTCCGTGCGCACGGACGGGTCGTACAGCGTGATGTTGGCCGGCTCGCCCACGGCGAGCGGGCGTCCCTGACCGGCCAGGCGGCCGATGCGGGCGGGCGCGATCGACATGCGCTCGGCCACCTGCGCCCAGTCGAGCAGGCCCGTGTCGACCATGGCGGCCTGTACGACGCTGAGCGCGGTCTCCAGGCCGATCATGCCCATGGCCGCGGCGCTCCACTCGGTCTCCTTGTCCTCGACCGGGTGGGGCGCGTGGTCGGTGGCCACGATGTCGATCGTGCCGTCGGCCAGCGCCGCGCGCAGCGCCTCGACGTCGGCGCGGGTGCGCAGCGGCGGGTTGACCTTGTAGATGGGGTTGTAGGCGCCGACCGGCGAGTCCTCCACGAGGTCGTCGGTGAGCAGCAGGTGGTGGGGGGTCACCTCGGCGGTGACGTTCCAGCCCTTGGACTTGGCCCAGCGCAGGATCTCGACCGAACCCGCGGTGGAGACGTGGCAGACGTGCAGCCGGGAGCCGACATGGGCGGCCAGCAGGCAGTCGCGGGCGATGATCGCCTCTTCGGCGACGGCGGGCCAGCCGGTCAGGCCGAGCCTGCCGGAGATCTCGCCCTCGTTCATCTGGGCGCCGGCGGTGAGCCTGGGCTCCTGGGCGTGCTGGGCGACGACGCCGTCGAACGCCTTGACGTACTCCAGGGCGCGGCGCATGAGCACCGCGTCGTCGACGCAGTGGCCGTCGTCGGAGAAGACGCGGACACGGGCCGCGGAGTCGGCCATCGCGCCCAGCTCGGCGAGCTGCTTGCCCTCCAGGCCGACGGTGACGGCGCCGACCGGGTGGACGTCGCAGTGGCCGTACTCGCGGCCGAGCCGCCAGACCTGCTCGACCACGCCCGCGGTGTCGGCGACGGGCGAGGTGTTGGCCATGGCGTGCACGGCGGTGTAGCCGCCCCTGGCGGCCGCCTGGGTGCCGGTCTGGACGGTCTCGGCGTCCTCGCGGCCGGGCTCGCGCAGGTGGGTGTGCAGGTCGACGAGGCCGGGCAGCGCGATGGCGCCGCCGCCGTCGACGACCTCGCCGTCCTTGAGACCGGTGCCGATCTCCGCGATCACGCCGTCGGCGATGCGGATGTCGGCGGGCTCGCCGCCCAGGATCCTGACGTTTCGAATGATCATGCGGTCTCTCCCCCGAGCAGCAGGTACAGGACGGCCATGCGGATGGTCACGCCGTTGGCGACCTGTTCGACGATCGTCGAGCGGGCCGAGTCGGCCACCTCGGCGGCGATCTCCATGCCCCGGTTCATCGGGCCGGGGTGCATGACGATCGCGTCGTCGGGCATCTTGGCGAAGCGGTCGCGGTCGAGGCCGTAGCGGCGGGAGTATTCGCGCTCGCTCGGGAAGTACGCGGCGTTCATCCGCTCCTTCTGCACCCGCAGCATCATCACCACGTCGGACTTGGGCAGCACGGCGTCGAGGTCGTAGGAGACCTCGCACGGCCAGCTGCCGACCGAGACGGGCAGCAGCGTGGGCGGGGCGACCAGGGTGACCTCGGCGCCGAGGGTGTGCAGCAGCAGCACGTTGGAGCGGGCGACCCGGCTGTGCAGGACGTCGCCGACGATGGTGATCTTGCGGCCTTCGAGCCCGCCGAGGCGGCGGCGCATGGAGAAGGCGTCGAGCAGCGCCTGGGTGGGGTGCTCGTGGGTGCCGTCGCCGGCGTTGACGACGCTGCCGCGCACCCAGCCGGCCAGCCGGTGCGGCGCGCCGGAGGCGCTGTGGCGGATGACGACCGCGTCGGCGCCCATGGCCTCCAGGGTGAGCGCGGTGTCCTTGAGCGACTCGCCCTTGGACACGCTGGAGCCCTTGGCCGAGAAGTTGATGACGTCGGCCGACAGCCGCTTGGCCGCCGCCTCGAAGGAGATGCGGGTGCGGGTGGAGTCCTCGAAGAAGAGGTTGACGACCGTGCGCCCGCGCAGCGTCGGCAGCTTCTTGATGGAACGTTCCGAGACTCTCGCCAGCTCCTCGGCGGTGTCGAGGATGAGCAGGGCGTCGTCCTTGGTCAGGTCTCCGGCGGAGATGAGGTGCCGCTTCACCGGGAGCCTCCCTTCACGAGCAGCACGGCGTCCCGGCCGTCGATCTCCTCGAGATAGACCTTGACCTTCTCGCTCTTGGCGGTCGGGAGGTTCTTGCCGACATAGTCGGCGCGGATGGGCAGCTCGCGGTGGCCGCGGTCGACCAGCGTGGCGAGCTGCACGGCCGTGGGGCGGCCGATGTCGTTGAGCGCGTCGAGCGCGGCGCGCACGGTGCGGCCGGAGTAGAGCACGTCGTCGACCAGCACGACGACCTTGCCGTCGATGCCGTCGGCGGGGACCTCGGTGTGGCCCAGCGGGCGCACGGGGCCGCGCCGCAGGTCGTCGCGGTGCATGGTGATGTCGATCGAGCCGACGGGGATCTTCAGGCCCTCGAAACGCTCGATGCGCTCGCCGAGCCTGCGGGCCAGCGTGACGCCGCGCGTGGGGATGCCGAGCAGGACGACGCCGTCGCCGCCCTTGGTGCGTTCGAGGATCTCGTGCGCGATCCGGGTCAGCGCCCGGTGGATGTCGGGGGCTTCGAGAACCGCCCGGGAGTCCCCCTTATGGCCGGGCTCCCTGGTATCGGGTTCTGCGGACATGGCGAAGCTCACCACCTTTCCCGCCTCACGGGACGGGTCTTAAAAGGGTGTTGGTCGGGACACACAGTATCAGGGGCTACCAGCTGCAACGTGCGCACCCTCCCGGGCGGCGCGATCTCCCTGATCAGGTAATTTCCCCGCCCGCACCGGTGTCGGAGCGGCCCGCACGGGGCACGTGACCCGCGCGCGGCGTGCGGGCGTACGGGCGTGAGGCCGGCCGCCGGAGGGGATGGATCGAAGATGACCTTTCATGTGGACAGCGAGGTCGGGCGCCTGCGGCAGGTCCTGCTGCACAAGCCCGACCTGGCGCTCAAACGGCTGACCCCCACCACCAAGGACTCCTTCCTCTTCGACGACGTGCTGTGGGTGCAGCGGGCCATCGAGGAGCACGAGGAGTTCCAGCGGGTGCTCACCAGCCGCGGCATCCGCGTTCACCTGCTGGCGGACCTGCTCAGGGAGACCGTCGAGATCCCCGAGGCGCGCAAGCACATCCTCGACGCGGTGGTGGACGAGCGCTGGCTCGGCCCGGTCGCGATCGACGACGTGCGCAACACCCTCGACGGCATGGACGCGGCCACCCTGCAGATGTACCTGACGGGCGGCATCACCAAGCGGGAGCTGGTCGAGCTGGGCTGCAACCCCAAGGCCCTGACCTTCCACACGCTGGCCGACGACGACTTCGTGCTGCCGCCGCTGCCCAACCACCTGTTCACCCGCGACACCTCCTGCTGGATCTACGACGGCGTGTCCATCAACGCGATGAAGAAGAAGGCGAGGATGCGGGAGACGGTCCACATGGAGGCCGTCTACATGTACCACCCGACGTTCGCCGACGGTTTCAACCGGCCCGAGCAGGGCGGCTACCACTGCTGGCTGCCTGGCAGGGCGGTGGCGCCGGCCACCATCGAGGGCGGCGACGTGCTGGTCATCGGGCGGGGCGCGGTGCTGATCGGGATGAGCGAGCGCACCCAGCCGCAGGCGGTGGAGATGCTGGCGCAGCGGCTGTTCAGGGCCGGCTCGGCGCGCCGCATCGTGGCGCTCGACATGCCGAAGGCGCGGGCGTTCATGCATCTCGACACCGTGATGACGATGCTGGACGTGGGGGTGTTCACCAAGTACGCGGGGCTCGGCATGCTGCCGGCGTACACGATCGAGCCCGGGGAGACGTCCAAAGAGCTCAAGGTCACCGACCACCCCCCAGAGGACATGCACAAGGCGATCGCGCACGCGCTGGACCTGCCGGACATCACGGTCCTGACGCCCACCCAGGACGTCTACTCCGCCGAGCGGGAGCAGTGGGACGACGGCTGCAACGGGCTGGCGATCGAGCCCGGCGTGGTGGTCGCCTACGAGCGCAACGCCACCACCAACAATCACCTGCGCGACAACGGCATCGAGGTGATCACGATCAGGGGCAGCGAGCTCGGCAGGGGGCGCGGGGGGCCGCGGTGCATGAGCTGCCCGCTCGAACGTGACGCCGTCTAGGGGAAATCCGGGGGGACACCGACCGATGGCATTCGACCTGCGCAACCGCAGCTTCACCAAAGAGCTCGACGTCACGCCGGGCGAGCTCGGCCACCTGGTGGAGCTGGCGGCCGAGCTGAAGGCCGAGCGACGCGCCGGCACCGAGCGGCCGCGGCTCGCCGGCCGCGCCGTGGCGCTGGTCTTCGCCACGGCCTCGACGCGTACGCGCTGCGCCTTCGAGCTGGCGGCGCGCGAGCAGGGCGCGCACACCACGTACCTGGGGCCCGGCGACTCGCAGCTCGGGCACAAGGAGTCGGTCGCCGACACCGCGCGGGTGCTGGGCCGGATGTACGACGGGATCTGCTATCGGGGCGGGGACCACGCCGGCACCGAGGAGCTGGCGGCGCTGGCCGGGGTGCCGGTGTGGAACGGGCGGAGCGACTCCTGGCATCCGGCGCAGACGCTGGCCGACGTGCTGACCATGGCGGAGCACGCCGGCCGGCCGCTGCGCGAGGTGTCGCTCGCCTACCTGGGCGACGGGCGCAACAACATGGGGCACTCGCTGCTGGTGACGGGCGCCATGTGCGGCATGGACGTGCGGGTGGTCGCCCCCAAGGCGCTGTGGCCCGACGCCGGGCTCGCGGTCGGCCCGGCCGAGGAGCTGGCGGCCGCGACGGGCGCGCGGATCACGGTCACCGACGACGTGATCGAGGGCGTCAAGGGCGCGGACTTCCTCTACACCGACGTGTGGGTGTCGCAGGGCGAGCCGCCCGAGGTGTGGGACGAGCGGATCAAGCTGCTGCTGCCGTACCAGGTGAACGACGCCGTGGTGCGGGCGACGGGCAACCCGTCGGTGCGGTTCATGCACTGCCTGCCCGCACTCCACGACCGGCGCACCGCGATCGGCGGGGAGATCTTCGACAGGACCGGCCTCGACGCGCTGGAGGTGACCGCCTCCGTCTTCGGCTCGCCCCGCTCGATCGTCTTCGACCAGGCCGAGAACCGGCTGCACGCGGCCAAGGCCGTCATGGTCGCGACGCTGGGGGGCCGCTGAGATGCGGGTCATCGTGGCGCTCGGCGGCAACGCGGTACTGCGGCGCGGCGAGCGTCCCGACGCCTCCACGCAGCTCGCCAACGTGCGCACCGCGGTCAGGACGCTGGCCGGGCTGGCCGGGCGGCACGAGCTGGTCATCACCCACGGCAACGGGCCGCAGGTGGGGATGCTGGCCGTGCAGAGCGCATCCGACCCCGGCCTCAGCCGCCCCTACCCGTTCGACGCGCTCGGGGCGCAGACGCAGGGCCTGCTCGGCTACTGGATCCAGCAGGCGCTGCAGAACGCGCTGCCGGGACGCCAGGTGCTCGCCATGGTGACGCAGACGCTGGTGTCGGCCGTCGATCCGGCGTTCGCCGCGCCCTCCAAGTTCGTCGGGCGTGCCTACGACCGTGAGGAGGCCGAGAAGCTGGCCGCCGAGCACGGCTGGACCGTCAAGCAGGACGGCGGCAGGTGGCGGCGCGTCGTGCCCTCCCCCGCCCCGCAGCGCGTGGTGGAGACGCGGCTGATCCGGCGGATGATGAGCGAGGGCGTGATCGTGGTGTGCGCGGGCGGCGGCGGCATCCCCGTCGTGCGCGACGAGCGCGGCCGGCTGACCGGCGTCGAGGCGGTCGTCGACAAGGACCTCACGACCGCGCTGCTCGCCGAGGCGCTCGACTGCGACGCCTTCCTCGCGCTGACCGACGTGCCGCACGTCATGCGCGGCTTCGGCACGCCGGCCGCGACCCCGATCCGCCACACCACGCCCCACGAGCTGCGCACGCTCGACTTCCCCGCCGGGTCCATGGGGCCGAAGGTCGAGGCGGTCTGCCGGTTCGTCGAGACGACCGGGGACATGGCCGCCATCGGCAGGCTTGACCAGGCGCAACGCATACTCGACGGCACGGCGGGAACGATCGTGACGCCCAACGGCAGGTGGCCGCTGACGAGCACGCTGTAGGGGGCGCGCGTGACACTGGTCCGACGGCTGCTGCGTACCAAGCCGACGAGTCGCATCGTGGCCGAGGGCGGTCACGGCGAGGGCGGCGAGCTGCGCCGCACGATGTCGCTGTGGCAGCTCACGCTGTTCAGCGTGGGCGCCACGCTCGGCACGGGGATCTTCGTGATCCTCGGGCAGGCGGTGCCCAAGGCGGGGCCCGCGGTGGTGCTGTCATTCGTGCTGGCGGCGGTCACGGCGCTGTTCTCCGCGCTGTCGTACGCCGAACTGGCCGGGACGATCCCGGTGTCCGGCTCGTCCTACTCGTACGCGTACGCGACGCTGGGCGAGCTGGTGGCCTGGATCTGCGGCTGGTGCCTGATGCTGGAGTACGCGGTCTCCGTCGCGGCCGTGGCGGTCGGCTGGGGCGAGTACGTCAACGCGTTCCTGGACTCGGCGTTCGGGTTCGCGCTGCCCGACGCGATCACCCGCTCCCCCGGCCAGGACGGCGGTGTGGTGAACGTCGCCGCCATCGTCATCGTGCTGCTGGCCACCTGGCTGCTGCTGTACGGCGCGTCCGAGAGCGCCACCGCCAACGCCGTCTTCGTGCTCATCAAGGTCGCGGTGCTGGCGTTCTTCTGCGCGGTGGCGTTCACCGCCTTCGACTCGGGCAACCTCGCGCCGTTCGCGCCCATGGGGCTGGCCGGCATCACGGCGGCGGCCTCCCAGGTGTTCTTCTCCTACATCGGCTTCGACGCCGCCTCCACCGCGGGCGAGGAGGCCAAGAACCCCAAGCGCGACCTGCCGCTCGCGATCCTGCTGTCACTGCTCATCGTCACCATCGTGTACGTGGCGGTGGCCCTGGCCGCGATCGGGGCGATGCCGTGGCAGGACTTCGACCCCGAGGGCACCGAGGCGAGCCTGTCGCACATCGCCGACCTGGCGCTGGGCACCACCTGGCCGGGGCTGATCGTCTCGTTCGGCGCGGTCATCGCGATCGCCAGCGTCGTGCTGACCGTCATGTACGGCCAGACCCGCATCCTGTTCGCGATGTCGCGCGACGGCCTGATCCCGCGCGTCTTCCAGCGGGTGAACCCGCGCCGCCAGGTGCCGGTGCTCAACACGCTCATCGTGGCCGGGTTCATCTCCCTGCTGGCCGGGCTGGTGCCGCTCGGGCAGCTCGCCGAGGCGACCAGCATCGGCACGCTGTTCGCGTTCGCCATCGTCAACGTCGGCGTGCTCGTGCTCCGCTACCGCAGCCCCGAGCTGCCGCGCAGCTTCAAGACGCCGCTGTTCCCCGCCACGCCGGTGCTCGGCGCGATCTTGTGCCTCGTCGTGATGGCGGGGCTGGCCGGCGTGACGTGGCTGGCCTTCGCGCTGTGGATGCTCGTCGGCCTGATCTGTTACTTCCTGTACGGCTATGGCCATTCGCGGCTGAATGCCGAGGTGTCTGAATGAAGCTCGACGACGTGCTGGCCGGATATGTGCCGGGTCCCCGCGGGAACGACGGGCTCGCGCTGGCCGTGCTGCTCAAGCGGCAGGCGCACGCCAGGCTGTCGGTCGCGTACGTGCGGCCGCCCGCGGTCACCACGCCTGGGCCCGCGCGGGCCGAGGAGAGCGCGTGGCTTGCATACCTGCGCGAACAGGCCGATTCCGCGCTCGCCCAGGCCCGCGAGCTGGCCGGCGACGACGCCGACTACGTGGTGACCGCCCATCGCGGCAGCGGGCGCGGCCTGGTGGAGCTGGCGCGCAGGCGCGGCGCCGACGTCGTGGTGATCGGCCCGGCCCCGGGCGGCGCCAAGGGCCGCATCAGCCTGGGCAGCACCGCCGACCAGTTGCTGCACTCCTCCTCCGTCCCCGTCATGCTCGCGCCGCGCGGCTTCGCCGATGCGCCCCCTGCCGCCTTCGACCGGGTCACGCTCGCCTACCGGCGCGGCCCGGGCTGTGACCAGGCGGTCAAGGTCGCGGCCAGGACGGCGGCCACGCTGGACGTGCCGCTGCGCCTGGTCACGCTCGTGCTCAGCAGCGGCAGGCGGGCGAGGATCGAGGAAGAGATGCTCATACGCCTGCGCGACCAGGCCGCGGCCGACCTGCGCGCGGCGGCGCGCGGCCAGCGACGGCGCTCCCCCGTGGAGGTCGAGGTGCTGGAGGGCCGCAACGTGGCGCAGGCGCTCGCCGCGACCTCGTGGCTGCCCGGCGAGATGATCATATGCGCTTCGAGCGACACCGGGCCACTCAGGAGGGTCTTTCTCGGCGACACCTCCATCAAGATCCTCAAGGCCGCCACCCGTCCCGTCATGATCTTGACCAGGCAGCCCTGACCTGGTGTCGATTCCTCGTCAAACTCTGACGAAGTACTGTTACCAGCGCGACATGAGGGGCGAATGTGGCGATCCCTACCGGACCGGATTCGGCATCTTTTTTCCAATCAGCTTGACCTCAGGCGTCCACCCCTTTACCGTCACTGTGCGTAACCACACCGCGCGGCGTTCTGGGGTAAACCCAGGGCCATGGCTACCGATGGTGCCGAGCCCGGCACCAGACCCCCCGGTGGCCCGGGCATACGCCGCGAGGGAGCACAATCTACTGAGAGCGATACATACGAGAGCCGGGGGGCCACACCATGCCGTCTGAGTACGCAAAGTCGCTGGGTGCACGACTCCGCGCCATCCGCACCCAGCAGGGCCTGTCCCTGCATGGAGTCGAAGAGAAGTCTCGTGGCCGGTGGAAAGCCGTCGTCGTGGGGTCGTACGAGCGTGGCGACCGCGCCGTGACCGTGCAGAAGCTTGCCGAGCTTGCCGACTTCTACGGGGTGCCCGTCTCCGAGCTGCTGCCGGGCGGAGCCGCCCCCAGCCCGCTCGGGCCGACGCCCAAGCTTGTGATCGACCTGGAGCGCCTCGCCACGCTGCCGAAGGAGAAGGCCGGCGCGCTCGCCCGCTACGCCGCCACCATCCAGAGCCAGCGCGGTGACTACAACGGCAAGGTGCTGTCGATCCGCCAGGAGGACCTGCGCTCCCTGGCGGTGATCTACGACAAGTCGCCGAGCGAGCTGACCGAGGAGCTCATCAGCTGGGGCGTTCTCGACGCCGAGGCCCGCAGGGCCGTCGAGTCGTTCTGAGCCCTCCGCGATCCCCGGACCGGTGCCGGGGTCCGTACGGCTCCCGAGGCTGCGCCCCTCGGGCCGTCCGGCCCCCGGCCTTCCGGCCGGGCATCGCGGGAGGCGCCGCTTGCGAGGTCACCCGCTCACTGAAGGCTCGCCGTCCCGCGGCGAGCCTTCAGCACGTCCCGCTCAGGACCGCGGCCCTCGTACCGCCGAGCCCGCTCCCCGGGACGGCTGGGGCCGTGGCGCCCGCGAACACCGCCGCGGCCCACGAAGGCCCCGCAGAGGGGACCCGTGGGACCGGTCACCGCCCGCGAGACCCGCCGGACTCACCACCCACACCGACGGCAAGACCGGCCGGGCTAACGGACGCCCGCCACCGGCGAAGAGAGCCACCAGCAAAAGGAGCTCCAGCGGCGGAGTGAGAGCCGACGGCGAAGGAAACACCGGCAGCCGAGGGAGAACCGACCGCAGAGGAAACCCAGCGGCCGAGGGAGAACCCTCCGCGGACTGCGGGCCAACGGCGGAGTGCGGACCAGCGGCCGAGTGAGAGCCGGCGGCGAGGATCGGGCTTCGAGCGGACCGCCACCATATCCTGCCTGCACGCGCAAGCGCTGAAGCCTGAGTGCATCGGCACAGCTGCGGACCGCCATTTGGCCATCTACCCGGCGAAGGCCCCAGCCCCGACGGACCGGCCGCCCCAACGGACCGGCCTCCGCCGCCCTTACCCGCCAGGCGAGCGCCCACCGCACACAGCAGGACCAGCCCGGTCCGCCACGGCGCGATCAGCGCTCCGTTGGCGGCGGAGCGACCTGACGGCTCCCGTGGGAGAACCCCGTCGCCCGTCACCGGGCCGACTGCCCATCGCCCACAGCGGCGCCGACAAGGGGCGGCCGGGGAAGTCCGTCTCTAGTGACGCAGTCGGCTCGGCTGTCGTGGTGCGGGATCAGGCCAGATGCCGCGCCGCACACAGACCTACCGCCGTAGCGCGGTCTCAGGCCGACCGGCACGGCGCACTCGGGCGAGCCGCCGAGATGCAGAAACAAGCCAACTACCGAAGCACAGCCACATCAACCGCCACGACCCAAGGCCAGACCGACCGGCACGGCGCACTCAGGTGAACCGCCGAGATGCAGGAAGCCAACTACCGAAGCACAGCCACATCAACCGCCACGACCCAAGGCCAGACCAACCGGCACGGCGCACTCAGGTGAACCGCCGAGAGGCGGGGCATGGCTCGCTGCTGCGGCACAGTCAGGTCAGCCGCCGTGGTGCGGGGTCAGGGTGGCGGCTGCGGCGGGGTGGCATCGCGCCGGCCCCGGTGGGAGGAGCCGGGTGGTGGAGTCAGCCTGCCAGTGGGACGTCCACTGGCAGCTGGGGCTGGCCCGGCACGCCGAGCAGGTCTTCGACCGTGCAAACGAACGTCTCGGCCTCGGCGAGGATCTCGTCGGCGTCGGCCTGGCTGACGCGCCGCACCATGCCCGCCTCGGCGGCGGCGCGCTTGGCGGCGGTCGTCGTAAAGTAGGCGGCCCACTCGGCCAGCTCGGGCTCGACCTCGGGCAACTGCTCCCACGCGCTGCGCAGGCGCCGCCTGCGGCCCTCCATGGGCCGGGGATGGGCGGCCAGGATCGCCGCCGCCGCGCGCAGCGCCGCCAGGTGGGCGGCGACGTAGCGCGATGCCGGGGTGCGAGCGGCGCTCGCCTCCGCCAGGCACGAACGGGAATCGGTCAGGTGTGCCCGAACCGCAGGCGACAGCCGGGGCCCGGGCGTTTCTCTAGGCCGTGGTGCCATCTTGCGCGCCTCCTTTGGAGTCGTGGGCGGCGCCGGCGTCTCCGCCGGTGGTGACAACAATCGCAGACGCCACCGACATTTCCGCCGGGCCGGCCGGACGAGGAGCTTCCCCTCTCCCCGTCCGGCCAGGACACGCCCACTCGCCTCCGCCGACGACGAGGACGTGCCCTTCGCCCAGGGAGCCTGGCCGCGGGGGCTCGCTGGGGTAGCGACGTCCGCGACCAGGCCCGTGTGACGTTGAGCCGCGAGCCTCACCGTCACTAGGTCGAACATAATTTCGATCACGCCACGTTGTCAACCGGTTCGCGAACAAAGGTTCGATGACCTTGAAGCGAGGCCGCCCACCCGCGCGCACGCTCTGCATGGCTTCCTGGAGCCGGAGAACGGCCCGCTGCTGCAGGACCTGGCCGAGATCGCCGACGACGTAAGGGGTTAGTCCCGTCGAGTGACGTGGAAGCGGAGGCCGCAAACCTCGCATGCAGTGACGAGACCGCATGAAAAACCCGCCGTCGTGATGACGGCGGCGGCGTGAACGGCGGTGAAGGTGGCGGTCTCACAGCCGCGATGTGATGCCGGAGGCCGCGAAGGCCCTGAGCGGTCATGTTGTCCGTGGAATGCGCTTGGAGGGGCAGCCCCGCGCCGAACGACCTCGTGCAGCAGCAGCCGCCTCACGGGCACGGAGCGGGCACGGAGCGGGCACGGAGCGGGCACGGAGCGCGCTCTCGGCACGAACGAGTGCCGGCCCGCGGGCCTCGGCGATCGGCACCAGGCCCCGCCAGGCGGGCACGAAGCGGACGGTCGGCAACACCCACACAACACAGCCACGCGGACTCGAAGCGAGCGGTCGGCCTCGGCGCGCGCAGCACAGGCGCAGGGTCGAAGTGGACGGTCGGCCTCGGTGTCGGGAGCGCAGGCAGGCGCCTGAGACGGGCCGCCCGTCTCACGCCCCGCACGGCCGCCCGTCTCACGCCCGACGCGCCTGCGCGAGCGTGGTCGGTGGCGCGGTGCCGCTCCACAGGCCCGCCGCTGCGCGGCCCTTCCCGCACCCCTGACGGACCGCTCGGCCGCAGTGGCACGTTCGCGGTTGCGCCGTGCGGGGCGCGGCCGGTCCCGGCGTGTCCCGCGCGGGAGGGGGCGGCTCCATGCGCAGGTCGTGCCCGGGTGGCCGGCCGCGGTGCGAGCGCCGCCTGGGCGGCCGGTCGCTCGGCGGCTCAGGGCCTCACTCGATCGAGATGGCGCCTGAGGGGCACAGGGTCACGGCGCGCCGCACGGCGTCCTCGAGGTCCTCCGGCGGCACGTCCTGCAACAGCACGACCGTGCCTTCCTCTTCGCTCTGGTCGAAGATCTTGGGCACCGTCAGCGCGCACATGCCCGCCCCGATGCACACCGATTCGTCTGCCTTGATTTTCATGCTGACCTACCAAGTGACAGGGAGGCGGTGCACTCCATAGATCGACATGTTCGAGCGCATCGGCACCTCCTCGGGTGTTACCGCCAAGCGTAGGCCAGGCAGGCGCCGCAGCAGCGCAGGGTAGGCGATGCGCATCTCCGCGCGGGCGAGCTGCTGGCCGAGGCACTGGTGGATGCCGTGGCCGAAGGTCAGGTGGCCGCCGGCGGGGCGGGTGAGGTCGAGGTGCTCGCCGCCGGGGAAGCGTTCGGGGTCGCGGTTGGCGGCGGGCAGGTGGAGGGTGACGGTCTCGCCCGCCTTGATCGTGACGCCTTCGATCTCGACGTCCTGGGTCGCCGTGCGGACGGGCCCGAGGTGGATGATCGTCAGGTGGCGCAGCAGCTCCTCGACGGCGTTCTCGGCCAGGGAGGGGTCGTCGCGCAGCAGGGCGAGCTGCCCGGGGTTGGTGAGCAGCGCGTACGTGCCGAGCCCCAGCATGTTGGCGGTCGTCTCGTGCCCGGCGACGAGCAGCAGCACGCCGACCCCGGTGAGCTCCTCGTCGTTCAGCTCGCCGCTCTGGACGAGCCCGCTGAGCAGGTCGTCGGCCGGCTCCTCGCGCTTGCGCTGGATGAGCCCCTGCAGGTACGCCCAGATCCGCCCCAGCGCCGCCACGGCGTCGTCGGCGCCGGCTTCCAGGTCGGCGAGGGTCCTGGAGTTCTTCTGGAACGTCTCCCTGTCCTCGTACGGCACCCCGAGCAGCTCGCAGATCACCAGCGACGGGATCGGCAGCGCGAACTCCTCCACCAGGTCGGCCGGAGCGCCCTTGGCCTCCATGGCGTCGAGGCGGTCGTCGGTGATCTGGGCGATGCGCGGTTCGAGCATCTTCATCCGCCGCACGGTGAACTGCCCGGTCAGCAGCTTGCGGAAGCGGGTGTGCTCGGGCGCGTCCGTACGCAGGAAGAACCCCGGCGGCAGCTTGAAGTCGCGTTGAGCGAGTTCCAGCCGGGTGGAGGCGATCGGCGGGTGCTGCGTCTCCGGGCGGTTGCTGAAGTGCGGGTGCGCCAGGACGGCGCGGGCGGCGGCGTAGCCGGTGACGAGCCAGCCGAGGTGGCCGTCGGCGTACGTCATGCGGTGGATCGCCCCGTGCTGCCGCAGGCCCGTGACCTCGTCGGGCGGGTCGAGCGGACGCTGGCGGGTCATGGGCAGGGTCAGCGGGGACGTCTCGGTCATGGTCGGCTCCTTTCCTTCGCTCACCCCCAGAAAACCTCAACGAGTGAAAAAATGCAACGAGTGAAAAGAATAATCTCGTGCTCTATAGTTCGGCCATGGTCGAAGGTCTGCGCGAGCGCAAGAAGCAGCGCACCCGCCAGGCGCTGATCCAGGCGGCGCTGCGGTTGTTCGAGGAGAAGGGGTACGAGGAGACGACGCTTGCGGAGATCGCCGCGGAGGCCGAGGTGTCCACGCGCACGTTCTTCAGCTACTTCGCCAGTAAGGAGGACGTGCTCTTCTTCGACTCCCAGCAGCGGCTCGACAGGGCGATGGCGCGGCTGGCGGCCAAGCAGCCCGGCCAGACGGTGGCCGGCATGCTGCGGCAGTTCCTCGAGGACAGCATCGAGCAGGTCATCACCGGCACCGGCGCGTACGGCGCCGCGGCGCTGCGGGCGCGGCTGGTGCTGACCGTGCCGTCGCTGCAGGCGCGGGCGCTGCACCTGCTGCTCGACAGCCAGCTCACGCTGGCCAAGGCACTGCACGAGGCGTTCCCCGACCGGCTCACCCGGCAGGACGCGGGGGCCGCCGTCGGCGCGCTGATCGGCGCGGTCATGCTGACGGTGATGACGTGCGTCGACGAGGGCAAGCCCGTCGACGAGATCATCGCGGCCGTGCGCAGGGCCGGGGATGTCACGATCGCCGGGCTGCAATCACTCGGCTAGCGGCTTGCCGTCCGGGCCGGCCCCGGGCTCACCAGGGAACCGGGCCCTGCTCGCCGAAGAAGTGGCGAGCCGGACGTCCTCGCCTGCGCCCGAGCACGCCACCTCCCCGGCCCCGGCCGCCTTCGTCCGCGCGGCCGCCGTGGCGGGCGAGGCGACGGGCCACGGCGGGGAGAGCGGGGAGACAGCGAGGCGAGGGGCGCCCTCGCCCGTGCTCGCAGGCGTGTGAACACTCCAGGACGCCCTCACGGCCACCGCCGGGATCACCAGGAGGCAGAATGACGGGCACCGGACGGCGAACCGATCACGCGGTCCGACGACCGGGCCGAGCCACCGGCCCGATCCGGTGAGAAGCCGGCTTGCGACGGCCGAGCCGACGAGCGGGAAGGAGATCGCATGGCGGGCAAGGGACGACCGGCCGGTCTCGTGCTGCTGGCCCTGGGTCCCGTGCTGGCGGCGGCGTACGCGGGCGCCGGGTATCTGGGCGTCCGCGCGGCGGTGCGCGCGCAGATCGCCGACCCCGGGTGGGAGGGCGGCAGGATCGACGCCTCGGGCATGACGACGACCGGCGCGGACGCCTGGGGGATCATCGCGCTGACGGCGCTCGTCGCCGGGCTGGTGGCGCTCGCCTACCTGGTCATCGGCCTGCTGTTACGGCGTCCGCGCCGGGGCCGCACGGCGCTGCTGGTGGTCTCGGGGCTGCTGATCCTGCCGTACGCGCTGTCGTTCGTCATCGCGCTGCTCAACCCGGCGCGGGCGCTCGCCGCCCTGGGCGATCAGGCCGGCTTCGTGGCGGGGCTGCCCGACTGGCAGTCGTACGCGGCGTACCTGATCCTCATCGGTGGGCTGGCGCAGGCCGTGGGGGTGGTGATGGCCGCCACCGACGGCAGGCGCGCGGCGGCGGGAACGGCTGAGCACGCCCGGGAGAGCCCGCCGAGCCTGCAGCGGCCCGGCGGGGGCTCCTAGCGGCGGAACTTGCCCCTGACGTGCACCGGTACGCCCTTGCCGAGCAGGCCTGGCAGCTCCTCAGCGACGTTCATGGGCATGCGCACGCAGCCGTGCGAGGCCGGATAGAGCGGCACCGACAGCGCGCCGTGGAAGGCGATGCCGCCGTTGAAGAAGATCGGGTTGTACAGCTCGCCCAGGTACGACCTGTGCCAGCCGCTGACCCGCCACGTCGTGCGGTAGTCACCGGTGGGGGTGGTCGCCGAGCCGCAGAAGCGCTGCTTCCTGCCCTGCCAGGTGGCGGTCTCGCAGTAGGGGATGCCGCTGCCCGACGAGATGTGGCTGATCAGCTTGAGCCGGCCGCCGACGTACAGCGTCATCACCTGCCTGGTCAGATCGACCTCGGCGCGGGTCGGCCGGCCGTTCGGCACCAGCACGCGCGGCGCTTTCGGCGTCTCCAGCGCCTCCCACGTGCGGCGGGCGATGGTGCTGGTCGGCTTGATCCCGTTGACCTTCTGGAACGCCCACACGGCGGCCAGGGTCGTGGTCCCGTACTGGCCGTCCACCTTGCCGGGCCGGTAGCCGAGCTCGATCAGCCGTTTCTGCAGCCACTTGACCGCCGATCCCTTGGCGCCGAGCCGCAGCGTCTTGCGCGGCGCCACCACCGCGGGCTCGGGCTCGGCCGCGGGCGCGCTCTTCCCCGCCGCGGGCGGTGCGACGGAGGCCGCGAGGCTGCTCGTGGGCGGGGCGGCCGTACGTAAGGTGCTCTGCGTTCCGCAGCCCGAGACGACGACCGCGCCGGCCGTCAGGAGGGCAGCCACCCCGGGCAGCCGTGGAAACCCCACAGGTACCACCTCTCACAATCCGTACAGAACAGATCACGGGACCATACACCAGTCACCATGAATCGGTAATCGGGCGGCCATTCTGTTTAGAGTGTCCCCATGTCTGAGAAGTTGCCGCCGAACGCCGTCATCGTCGAGTCCGCGCTGCGCGAGCGGGGCGCGACCGGCGAGATCGTGGTCCTGCCGGAGAAGGCCCCCACGGCCGCGGCCGCCGCGGCCCAGCTGGGCTGCGAGGTGGGCGCCATCGCCAACAGCCTGATCTTCGACGCCGACGGCGCTCCCCTGCTCGTCCTGACCAGCGGGGCGCACCGGGTCGACACCGAGCTCATCGCGCGTACGGCGGGCGTCCAGCGGGTGCGCAGGGCGACGCCGGAGTTCGTCAGGGCGGCGACCGGCCAGCCGATCGGCGGCGTGGCCCCGGTGGGGCATCCGGCTCCGGTGCGCACGCTGGTGGACAACTGGCTGAGCAAGCACGAGGTGGTGTGGGCGGCCGCGGGGCACCCGCACACGGTGTTCCCGACGACGTTCGACGAGCTGGTGCGGATCACCGGGGGTACACCGGTGGACGTCGAGTAGTGTGCGACGGGTGATCGAGTTTCGCGGAGCCGGTCCGGCCCAGTTCACCGAGCGGCTGGACACGGTGATCGACATCTACACGGCGGCCATGAACCCGCCTCTCGACCAGATCACCGGGCGCCAGACCATCATGCGCAATCACGCGACATATCCCTATTTTCAGTGCTATTTCGCGGAGTTGCGTGATTCATCCCCGGGTGGGGGCGATGCGGAACCCCGTATCGTGGGCTTCGCCTACGGCTTCCGCGGCGCGCCCGGCCAGTGGTGGCACGACGTCGTCGTCCGCGGCCTCGCCGACCGCATCGGCCAGGAGGCCGCGCAGGCCTGGATGGGCAACGCCTTCGAGCTGGCCGAGATCCACGTGCACCCCGACTACCAGGGCAAGGGCATCGGCCGCCAGATGATCAGGACGCTGTGCGCGGGGCGGCGCGAGCGTACGGCCATCCTGTCCACGCACGACAAGCCCACGGCGGCCCGCCACCTTTACGCCAGCATGGGCTTCATGGATCTGCTCACGAAGTTCGTCTTCCCCGGCGGTCACGAGGAGTACGCGATCGCGGGCCGCCGGCTCCCGCTCACCTGACCCGGGCGACCTGCTGGAGACGGCGTGACCGCAGGTTTACCGGAGATGACGCACGGGCATCTTTCATAACAGAAAGTAGCCGACACTTTACCCACCGTCTAGTGTCCCCTGCCCGTCACCCGCCCGGTCCCCCTGCGGGCGGGTGGCGGGCTCCCCTTTACACGGCAAGCCGCCTCACGCGGGCAGGCCGGACTTATGCGGGCAGGCCGGCGAGCTGCAGCCGCTGGAACACCTCGCGTGACGCGCTCGACCGGTTGAACGTGATGAAGTGGATGCCGGGCGCGCCCTCGTCGAGCAGCCGCTGGCACAGCTCGGCGCCGTGGTCGATGCCCAGCGCCCGCACCGCCGCCGGATCGTCCTTGACCTCCTCGAAGCGGGCGGCGACCTCGGGCGGGAACGGCGCCCCCGACAGCTGCTCGGAACGAGCGATCGTACTCATCTGGGTGACCGGCATGATGCACGGGATGATCGGCGTCTCGCACCCCTTGGCCGCCACCCGGTCCCGCAGCCGCAGATAGTCGTCGGCCCTGAAGAACATCTGCGTGATCGCGAAATCGGCGCCGGCCCGGCACTTGCGCACGAAGTATTCGGTGTCCGACTCGATGGACGGCGAGCGCGGGTGCTTGTACGGGAAGGCGGCCACGCCCACGCAGAAGTCGCCGGACTGCCGGATCAGCCGCACCAGCTCTTCCGCGTACGTCACGCCCTCCGGGTGAGGCACCCACTCGCCGGTGGGGTCGCCCGGCGGGTCGCCGCGCACGGCCAGAATGTTGCGCACGTCGGCGTCGGCGAAGCGGCCTATGAGATGGCGCAGCTCGCGCACGGAGTGGTTGACGGCCGTGAAGTGGGCCACCGGCGTGAGCGTGGTGTCGTGGGCGATGCGCTCCACGATGTCGACCGTGCGATCCCGGGTGGAGCCGCCCGCGCCGTACGTCACCGAGACGAACGTCGGCCGCAGCGACTCCAGCTCCCTGATCGCGCGCCAGAGCTGCCGCGCACCCTCGTCGGTCTTCGGAGGGAAGAACTCGAACGAGAACGACCGGGCGCCGGAGGCCAGCATTTCGCGGACCGTCGGGACGCGATCGGGCCGGACGGAGGGTCGACCAAGAGCCATGGCGATAAGGCTACCCCGAGAAACTTCTGTCGCACCGGCCAGAGCGGCACCTCCGAGATCGATCTGCGCACTCTCGGCCATTACTCTCAAGGCATGACCACTGACGCCGCCGGCATGGAGATCCTGCGCGCCCATGTGGAGAGCGCGCTCGCGGAGTTCGTCGAACGAAAGCTCCCGGCCGGGGGCGAGCCCGAGTTCGTGCCATTGCGCACGGCCGCCGACGCGCTGCTGTCGGGCGGCAAACGGCTGCGGCCGGCCTTCTGCTACTGGGGCTGGCGCGGCGCGGGCGGCGTCGACGAGCCCGCCGTGTTCACCGCCGTCGCCTCGCTGGAGCTGCTGCAGGCCAGCGCGCTGGTGCACGACGACGTGATGGACAAAAGCGACCTGCGCAGGGGCATGCCGTCGGCGCACCGCCGCTTCCAGGCGATGCACGAGAGCTCGGGCTGGCACGGCTCGTCGGCGCAGTTCGGCGAGGGAGCGGCGATCCTGCTGGGCAACCTGCTGCTGCTCTGGTCGGGCGAGATGTGGCGCACCTGCGGCCTGCCGCACGAGGCGCTGGAGGCGGCGCAGCCCCTCCACGACGACATGCGCAGCGAGCTGATGTGCGGCCAGTACCTCGACCTGCTGGAGCAGGCCACCGGGGAGAACACCTTCGACTCGGCGCTGCGGGTGGCGCTCTACAAGAGCGGCAGGTACTCGGTCGAGCAGCCGCTGCGGCTCGGCCTGGTGCTCGCCGCCCGCGAGCTGACGCCGTGGATGGACGAGCTGTGCACCGGGTACGGCCAGCGCGTCGGCATCGCCTTCCAGCTCCGCGACGACATCCTGGGCGTCTTCGGCGACCCGGCGGAGACGGGCAAGCCCGCCGGTGACGACCTGCGCGAGGGCAAGCGCACGATGCTGGTGGCGCGCACCCTCGCCGCCGCCTCCCCCGCCGGGGCCGCCACCGTGCGCCGGCTGCTCGGCGACCCCGGCCTCGACGAGCGGGGCGTGGCGGAGCTGCGCACGATCATCGAGGACAGCGGGGCGCTGCAGGAGTGCGAGGACCTGATCTCCGACTATCTCGGCCAGGCGCTGACCGCGCTGGAGGCGGCGCCGGTCACGGCGGAGGCCCGTGCGGCGCTGACCGAGCTGGCGATCGCGGCGACGTCCCGTAAGACCTGACGCGCGCCGCCTGATCGGGTACGCCTACGCCTGACGCGGGAGCGCTCCCGCGTCACGGGCGAACCCGCCCCGGCTGCCGAGGGGCGCGCCGGAGCCCCGTGCCGGGCGCCGGCCCCGGTACCGCCCTCCACCGCCGCCAGGCCCCAGCGGGTGAGAGATCGCGGGCCAGGAGGTCTGGACGGACGCGGGAAAGACGCGGAAGAGCGGCGAAGGCCGCCGGAGAAAGACGGGAGGCGCCCGTGCGGGGAGCGCGGGCGCCTCGGAGGTTTCAGCGGGCCGGCCCGGCGGCCAGCCGCTTGGCGAACTCGGCCGCGGCCGCCCCTGGGTCGTCGGCCTCGGTGATGGCGCGCACGACCACCACCCGGGTCACGCCGTACGACATCACCTCGTCGAGGTTGCCCAGGTCGATGCCGCCGATCCCGAACCACGGGCGCGAGGTGCCGAGCGAGGCGGCGTGCCGCAGCAGCGGCGGCCCCGGCGCGGGGCGTCCGGGCTTGGTGGGGGTCGGCCAGATCGGGCCGCAGCAGAAGTAGTCGACGCCCTCCTCCACGGCCGCGGCGGACGCCTCGGCCGCGGAGTGGGTGGACCGTCCGATGAGGATGCCGTCGCCGAGTATCTCTCGCGCGACGCTCACCGGAAGGTCGTCCTGCCCCAGGTGGAGCACGTCGGGCCGGGCGGCGTAGGCGATGTCCGCCCGGTCGTTGACAGCGAGCAGTTTGCCGTGCCGGTCGCAGGCGTCGCGGAAGACCTCGAGCAGCGCGAGTTCTTCGCGCGCCTCGAGACCCTTCTCCCGCAGCTGGATGATGTCCACACCGCCCGCCAGCACGGCGTCGAGGAACTCCGCCAGATCGCCGCGGTCGCGGCGGCCGTCTGTGCAGAGGTAGAGGCGGGCCTCAGAAAGCGAGGGCTTGGGCACGCCGCTTGACCTCTGTGTGACGCCCTGCCCTGATCGCCTCGATGGGCGACCCGGGGAGCGAGTCGTCGGGGGTGAAGAGCCAGCGAAGCGCCTCGACGTCGTCGAAACCGGCGTCCTGCAGCACGGTGAGCGTGCCGGGCAGGCCCTTCATCACGTCCTTTCCGTCGAGGAACTTCGCGGGCACCTGCGGCCCGCCGCTGCCGCGGCGCACGCCGAGCAGCTTGTGGTCCTTGAGGAGTTGCTTGGCCCGGCCGATCGGAAGCTCGAGGCGCTGGGCCACTTCGGGGAGGGTGAGCCACTCGTCGACGAGCTGCTCGGTCTCCCGGTCGATCTGTGCAACAGAAAGCGTCACGAAACCACAACTACCACATGGCGTGCTTGCTCAAACAACACAATCTCGTAGGGGTACCTGTGGATCTACCAGGCGTTCCGTGTCCAGCCGGTGACCCGCTTCGATGATGCGCCGGCCCTGGACGAGGTCCCGCGGCCGGTCCACGGCGAGCACCGCGGTGAGCCCGTCGTCCGGAGTGAGCCAGACGGCCGACCACTTGCCTTCGGGCTCGCCCCGGTACACGAGCCGGTCGGCGCCGGTGTGGTGCCCGGCGTACTGGAGCATGTGGCCGAACTGCTCCGACCAGAAGTACGGCACCGGGTCGTAGACCGCCTCCTCCCCCAGCAGCGTCGCGGCGGCGACGTCGGGGGCGTTGAGCGCGGTGTCCCAGTGCTCGACCCGCATGCGGGTGCCCCAGCGGCGCGACCACCAGGCGGCGCAGTCGCCCACCGCGACCACACCGGGCAGCGAGGTGCGCAGGTGCTCGTCGGTGACGACGCCGTTGTGCAGGTCGATGTCGGCGTTCGCGAGCCATTCGACGGCCGGGCGCACGCCGATGCCGGTGACGACCACGTGGGATTCGACGAACTCGCCGCCCACCAGGCGTACGCCGCCCTCTTCGACCGACTCGACCATGGTGCCGAGCCGCAGATCGATGCCTTCGTACCAGGGGATCGTGCGCCCGCCGAGCTCCGTGCCGATCGCGGCGGCGAGCGGCGTCCGCGCCGCCTCGATGACCGTGACCGCGCAGCCCGCGCGGCGGGCGGCGGTGGCGACCTCCGCGCCGATCCAGCCCGCGCCGATGACCGTGACCCGCGCTCCGGGCACGAGCATCACGCGCAGCTCGTGGGCGTCGTCGAGGGTGCGCAGGACGTGCTGCGGGCCGTCGCCGGGCAGCCTGATGGGCTCGGCGCCGGTGGCGATGACCAGGCCGTCGTAGGGGAGCTCACCCTCGGTGGTCTCCACGACGCCCGCGCGCAGCGACGTGGCCGCGACGCCAGGCCGGAAGTCCACCTGGAGGGCGTCGAGGTCGGTGTCGATGAAGCTGGTGTCGGCCTCGCCCTTCAGCACCGCCTTCGACAGCGGCGGGCGATCGTAGGGGCGGTGGCGCTCCTGGCCGAGCAGCGTGATGCGGCCGCCGAAGCCGCGCCCGCGCAGGGCCTCCACCGTACGCACACCCGCGAGACCCGCTCCCACCACCACGACATGGTTCACGTTCATGACCATAACGGGGACCCTAAGGGGCCGGTGCGTGCGTCCCCTACCGAGGTCGTAGGCTGTGGACGGTAAGACGCGCGGGAGTCCGGCCGTGACCGGGCTGAGAGGAAGGCTGTGACGGGCCTTCGACCGCAAGACACCTGATCCGGATCATGCCGGCGAAGGGAGCGCATGATGGACGTGATCGTGGGCGGCGGGGTCGTCGGGCTGTCCGTGGCCTGGCGGCTCGCACGCGAGGGACGGCCGGTCACCGTGGTCGATCCCGCGCCCGCCACCGGGGCCTCCCACGCGGCCGCCGGGATGCTGGCGCCGGTGAGCGAGGTCACCTACACCGAGGCGCCGCTGCTGCGGCTGGGCCTGGCGGCGCTGAGCCGCTGGCCGGCCTTCGCGGCCGAGCTGGCCGAGGACGCCGGCCTTCCCGCCGGCGAGGTCTCCCCCGCCGCCTTGGCCCGCGGCCCCCGTTCGGCCGCCTCCGCGCCCCTCGGCGCGCACGCCCCGAAGGACCCGTCCGGCTCGGGCGGGCGTGGCTTCGCGAGCGCCGGGCCCGATGCGGGTGGGCGCGATTCCGCGGGCGGGCTGGATCTGCGGGCCGAGGGAACGCTGGACGTCGCGTTCGGCTCCGACGACCTGGCGATGCTGGACGAGCTGGCCGCGTTCATGGAGAAGCTGGACCTGCCGGTCGAGCGGCTGACCGGGCGCGAGTGCCGGCGTCTGGAGCCGATGCTGGCCCCCTCGGTGCGCGGCGGGCTGCTCGCGCCGGGCGACGCCTGGGTGAACCCGCGGCGGGTGACGGCGGCGCTGCTCACCGCTCTGGAGCGGCGCAGCGTTCCCCTGGTGCGGGCGCGCGTCAGCGAGCTGGTCCGTACGAACGGCGCCGTCACGGGCGTCCGCCTGGCGACACCCACCGGGGCACCGGCGACCGGCCTGCGCCTCGGCGGTCACCACGCCGGTGGACCGCCTGCCGCGCCGCACCCCGCGGAGACCGGCGGCCGCGCGGGCGCGGGTGCCGGTGACGCCGCCGGGCGGGCCGATCGCAGCGGCCGGGCCGGTGAGTGGGCCGACGGCGACGTGCTGGCGGCCGACCGGGTGGTGCTGGCGGCCGGGGCGTGGAGCGGTGAGCTGGCCGACGTGCCGGTGCGCCCGGTCAAGGGCCAGATCATGCGCCTGCGCTCGCCGCAGCCGCTGCTCACCCACTGCGTGCGCGGCACCGTTCACGGCTCGCCGGTCTACCTCGTTCCCCGGGGCGACGGCGAGCTGGTGGTCGGGGCCACGCAGGAGGAGCTGGGGTTCGACACATCGGTGACCGCGGGCGGCCTGTACGAGCTGCTGCGCGACGCCAGGGAGCTGGTGCCCGGCGTCACCGAGCTGGAGGTCGCCGACGTGGTCGCGGGCCTGCGGCCGGGCACCCCCGACAATCTCCCGGTCATCGGCCCGGCGAGGACTCCGGGGCTGACGTACGCGACCGGGCACCACCGCGGCGGGGTGCTGATGGCCCCGCTGACGGCGGCCATCCTGATGGGCGAGGAGAGCGAGCTGGCGACGCTGTGCTCGCCAGGGAGGTTTCAGGAAATTTCATGATTGTCACGATCAACGGGTCCGAGCGCGAGGTGGCCGACGGCACCACCGTGGCGGAGGCCGTACGGACGCTGACGACGGCCACCACCGGCGTGGCCGTGGCCGTGAACGACGAGGTGGTCACCCGCAGCGCCTGGGAGACGACGGCGCTCAGCGACCGTGACCGCGTGGAGGTGCTGACGGCGGTGCAAGGTGGATGAGCTGATCATCGCCGGTGAGAAGTTCTCCTCCCGGCTCATCATGGGCACCGGCGGCGCGCCCTCGCTGGAGGTGCTGGACCAGGCGCTGGCCGCGTCCGGCACCGAGCTGACCACGGTGGCGATGCGCCGGCTCGATCCGTCGGCGCGCGGTTCCGTGCTGGACGTGCTGAACAAGCGCAATATCAAGGTGCTGCCGAACACGGCGGGCTGCTTCACGGCGGGCGACGCCGTGCTGACGGCCCGGCTGGCCAGGGAGGCCCTGGGCACCAACTGGGTCAAGCTGGAGGTCATCGCCGACGAGCGCACGCTGCTGCCCGACCCGATCGAGACGTTCGACGCGGCGGAGCGGCTGGTGGCCGAGGGGTTCGTGGTGCTGCCGTACATCGGGGACGACCCGGCGCTGGCCCGCCGCCTGGAGCAGGCCGGCTGCGCGGCCGTCATGCCGCTGGGCGCGCCGATCGGCTCCGGGCTCGGCATCCGCAACCCGCACAACATCGAGCTGATCGTGGAGGCCGCGTCCGTGCCGGTGATCCTCGACGCGGGCATCGGCACGGCCAGCGACGCCGCGCTGGCGATGGAGCTGGGCTGCGACGCCGTGCTGCTGGCCACGGCCGTGACGCGGGCGCAGCGGCCCGACCTGATGGCGGCGGCGATGAAGCAGGCGGTGATCGCCGGGCGGCTCGCGTCCCAGGCGGGCCGCATCCCGCGCCGCCGCTACGCCGAGGCGTCCTCCCCCATGACGCCGTGACACGCTCCTGACAGACGGGCCCGCCCACGATGGGCGGGCCCGTCTCATGAACGCCGTCTCATGAACGCCGCCTCATGAACGCCGCCTCATGAACACCGCCTCATGAACACCGCCTCGTCCGCTCCGGCGACACGCCGGGGCCACATCGGCATCCCCGCGGCGGCGCGGACGAGAACGTCTCCGCATCGGTTTCGGGCGGCAAGGCCATCCCGGTGGCAAATCGCCCGTAAACTCAGCGGGGTGGACACGACGACTGCGGACCCCCTGGTCGGGCGGCTTCTCGATGGGCGTTACCGCATCGAGGGCCGGATCGCCCGGGGCGGTATGGCGACCGTCTATCTCGCGCTGGACGTCCGGCTCGACCGGACCGTCGCGCTGAAGGTCATGCATCGCTCGCTCGCCGAGGACCCTGCGTTCGTCAGGAGGTTCATCGGCGAGGCGAAGTCGGTCGCCAGCCTGTCACACCCCAACGTGGTGGCGGTCTTCGATCAGGGCACCGACAACGACGTCGTCTACCTGTCGATGGAGTACGTCCCCGGCCGCACGCTGCGCGACATCCTGCGCGAGCGCGGCCGCCTGCCGGCCCGCGAGGCGCTGGAGATCCTCATCCCGGTGCTCGCCGCCCTGGGCGCGGCCCACAAGGCCGGCATGGTGCACCGCGACGTCAAGCCGGAGAACGTCCTGATGACCGAGGACGGCCGGGTCAAGGTCGTCGACTTCGGTCTGGCCAGGGCGATCGAGGCGACCAACCAGACCCGCACCGGCATGCTGATCGGCACGATCGGCTACATGGCGCCCGAGCAGGTGCTGACCGGCGCCGCCGACGTGCGCAGCGACGTCTACGCCGCCGGCATCATGCTGTTCGAGCTGGTGACCGGGCAGCAGCCGTACTCCGGTGACACCCCGATGTCGGTGGCCTACCGGCACGTCCACGACACCGTTCCCCCGCCGTCGTCGATCTGTCCGGACGTCCCGCATCTGATCGACCGGCTGGTGGCGAGCGCGACGGCCCGCGAGCCGGACGACCGCCCGGCCGACGCGACCGCGATGCTGGTGGCGGCGGTCGAGACCCATCGCGTGCTGCCGCACACGTCGATCCCGCCGGGCACGTCCTCGCTGCCGGGCACCGCGGCGTTCCACTCGCAGCAGACGGCGGCGCTCACGGCCGTCCAGCCGGATCCGTCCCGGCCGGTCCATTCCGTGCACTCGGCTCCGTCGGTGCCGCACGCGGCGCCGGCCCACACGCTGATCCAGCCGCGGCTGGAGGTGGCCGAGCCCGAGCCGCGGCGGCGGTTCCGCCCGAGCTGGTTCCTGGCCGGCCTGGCCGCGGTGATGGTGATCGCGGTGGGCCTGACCGGCTGGTACTTCTCGCTGCCCGAGATGGTGAAGGTGCCCGACATCGTGGGCAAGGACCTGGCGCTGGCCGAGAAGGACCTCGTAGCCGCCGGGCTGAAGGTGCGCAAGGGCGAGAGCCAGTACGACGAGAAGGTGGCCGAGGGCCTGGTGCTGAGCAGCGACCCGGTGGCCGACGCCGAGCTGGAGAAGGGCTCGACGGTCACGCTGACGCTCTCGCTGGGCCCCGAGCGCATCGTGGTGCCCAACGTGACCGGCATGAGCGGCAACGACGCCCGCGCCGCCATCGCCAGGGCCGGTCTGACCGTCGGCACCGTCAAGCGCCAGCCCAATGAGCAGGTCGAGCGCGACAAGGTGATCCGCACCTCGCCGCAGGTGGGCGAGAAGGTCAGGAAGAGCGCGAAGGTCAACATCTTCGTCAGCGCCGGGCTGACCATGCCCGACGTGTCCGGCATGCCGAAGGACGAGGCGGCCGCCTTCCTCACCTCGCAGGGCTTCCAGGTGCAGGTCAACGAGGTCGACGACGACGCCGAGCCGTGCACGGTCATCGCCCAGGCGCCGAAGGCGAAGGCCGAGGTGGACAAGGGCGCGCCCGCGATGATCACGGTCTCCCGCTGCCAGGTCCCGTTCCTCGACTGGTTCAGGAACGGCGACAACGAGGCCCGCGACGACCAGCAGTTCGCCATGGTGCCCGGGGTGATCGGCAAGAACGTCAACGACGCCAAGTCCGAGCTGGAGGCGCTGGGCTTCCGCGTGCGGGTGCAGCGGCTGGCCAATGCCCCCGTGGTGCAGTTCCAGCGGCCGCTGCCCAACAGCGAGCGCCCGCCGGGCAGCACGGTCATCCTCTGGCACTGACGCGGCCCCGGCCGGGCCCCGAGGAAGCGCTGGGAGACCTCCATCGGGCGGCCGGTGACGTCAGGCCAGGTGGCCGTGCAGCCGCACGCGCGCGAGCCCTCCGTCCGGGTAGATGTCGACCCGCACGTGCGTGACCGGCGTGTCGCCGTCGAGGCGGAAGCGGTGCGGCGTGTCGGGCTGCAGCGGCGTCCTGGGCAGCAGCTCCACCTCGCGGTCGCCGTCGATGCCGGTGAGCGAGACCGCGGCGGGCGCGTTGTACAGCAGGTTCGTGGTGTCGATCTCGGCGAGCCTGATGACGCCGCGCCCGGCGAGCCGGATGACGAGCCAGTCGTTGCCGCCGTCGCGCCGCCGCGCGGTCTCCCAGCCCTCGGCCTGGTGGCGGGCCAGGCCGGGCGCGATGACGTTGTTGGGCGATGAGTAGAACTCGTTGGAGCAGGCGGTGACCAGCCCGCCGTTGGCCAGCGCGGCGAGGTCGAGGCCGAGCCCGTCGTAGAGTGACAGGTCGGGGCGCGCCTCGCCGTGCACGCGCAGCCTGGCCACGCCGCCGTCGGGGTGGATGTTGAGCCGTACGTGGGTGTAGCGGGTGTCGTCGGCGACGGCGAAGAAGTGCTCGCGGTCGCCCCTGAGCCGCACCAGCGGCACGATCTCGGTCCAGGACGCGTCGAGCACCTCGCCCGGCGACGGATGGCCGGGCACGGCCGCGGCCTCGACGGAGGCGTGCGGCGGGTAGTTGCCCTTGAACCAGGCCGTGTCGATCACGACGCCGCGGATCACGCCGGGGATGCCGAGGCGCACCAGCGCCCAGTCGTGGCCGGGCTCGCGGCGGCGGCGGGTCTCCCAGCCGTCGTACACCTGGCCCTTGTTGCCGAACGTCTCCGGTGTGAAGCCGGGGCGGCCCGGCTTGATCAGGCTCTCCTTCTCGGCGAACGACTCGTCGCTCGCGGCCACGACCGAGCCGCCGTACGTGCGCAGGGCCAGGTCGGGCAGGCGGGTGAAGTCGGCCATCTATCGCGCTCCCAGCAGGAATCGCCCGTGCGGCTCGCCGCCGGCGGGGCGGCCGCGCAGCCAGGTGGTCAGGACGGCGCCCTTGAGCGTGCGGCCGTGGTAGGGCGTGACGGGGTTCTTGTGGTGCAGGCGGGCGGCGTCCACGACGGTCTCGGCGTCGG
Organism: Nonomuraea sp. NPDC049309; assembly: GCF_043196965.1. Taxonomy (NCBI): domain Bacteria; kingdom Bacillati; phylum Actinomycetota; class Actinomycetes; order Streptosporangiales; family Streptosporangiaceae; genus Nonomuraea; species Nonomuraea sp. NPDC049309. The sequence goes on from NZ_JBICSH010000001.1 coordinate 2,096,890, forward strand.
GGTCGAACGCGACGAGGTCGGCGTCGTTCCCGGCCGCGATCGCGCCCTTGCCGGGCAGGCCGGCCAGCTCGGCGGGCGCGGCGGACATCCAGCGGGCGACGTCCGGCAGGGTGAAGCCCCTGCGCGCCGCCTCGGTCCAGACGGCGGCCAGCCCGAGCTGCAGCGAGGCGATGCCGCCCCACGCGGCGGCGAAGTCGGGCACCTTGAGGTCGGCGGTGGACGGCGAGTGGTCGGACACGACGCAGCTCAGCACTCCCCTGGCCAGCCCCTCCCACAGCAGGTCGCGGTTGCGCGCGGAGCGGATGGGCGGGCAGCACTTGTACGCCGTCTCGCACTCGGGCACCTGCTCGGCGGTCAGCGTGAGGTAGTGGGGGCAGGTCTCGGCCGAGACCGGCACGCCCTCCGCTCCGGCGGCCTCCAGCACGTCGAGGCATTCGGCGCTGGAGACGTGCAGGACGTGCACCCGGCAGCCGGTCTCGGCGGCCAGCCGGACGACGCGCTCGACGGCGCTGCGCTCGGCCGCCCCCGGCCGTGAGTCGAGGAACGCCCGGTAACCCGGCCCGTCCGGCTCGCCCAGCAGCGCCGGGTCCTCGGCGTGCACCACCATCAGCCCGCCGAACCCGGCCACCTCCGCCAGCACCTGCCGCAGCTCGCCCGCGCTCAGCGGCGGGAACTCCTCGACCCCCGACGGCGACAGGAAGCACTTGAAGCCGCGCACCCCGCGCTCGTGCAGGGGTCGCAGCTCTTTGAGGTTGCCCGGGATCGCGCCGCCCCAGAACGCGGTGTCCACGTGGCACTGCCCCTCGGCGGCGCGCAGCTTGACGTCGAGCGCCTCCGTGCTGACCGTGGGCGGCAGGCTGTTGAGCGGCATGTCCACGATCGTCGTGACGCCTCCCGCGGCGGCGGCCCTGGTGGCGCAGGCGAAGCCCTCCCAGTGGGTGCGGCCGGGCTCGTTGACGTGGACATGGCTGTCGACCAGGCCGGGCAGCAGCGCCAGGTCCCGCAGGTCGACGTCCTCGGCGGCGGTCAGCGGCTGGTCGTAGTCGTGCAGCGCGGCGATGCGCTCGCCGCGCACGGCGACGGCCAGGGCCCGCTCCCCCTCGGGCGTGACGGTCCTGCGGGATCGGACGACGAGGTCGTACGGTGTCATGCGCCCTCCGCGAGGCGTTCCGCGGCGATCCTGGCCGCGAGCCGTTCGAGCAGCGGGCCCGCCTCGGCCATGCAGCGGGCCGGGTCGGGCTCGATGTCGGTCAGCGCGTACGCGGCCTCGATGCCGGCCGCCTTCAGGTCGGACTCCGAGAGCGTGCTGCGCCCGCACACCGCCACCACCGGCACGCCCGCCCGCGCGGCGGCCCGCGCGACGCCCGCCGGGGCCTTGCCGCGCAGCGTCTGCTCGTCGAGCGAGCCCTCGCCGGTGATCACCAGGCGGGCGCCCTCGGCGTGGGCGTCGAAGCCGAGCAGGTCGAGCAGGTAGTCGATGCCGGGCCGCACCTCGGCGTGCAGGAACGCGAGCGCCGCGAACCCGACGCCGCCCGCCGCGCCCGCGCCCGGCGCGCCCGCCACGCCCATCGCCCTGGGCACGTCGTCGTGCTCGACGGCGCCCATCAGCCCGTGGGTGGCGGTGGCGAGGGCGGCCAGGCGGGCGAGGCCGGCCTCCAGCGTCTTGACGTCCTCGGGGGTCGCGCCCTTCTGCGGACCGTAGACGGCGGCGGCGCCGTGCGGGCCGAGCAGCGGGTTGTCCACGTCGCTCGCGACCACGAACTCGACGCCCGAGATGTCGAGGAAGCCCGACATGTCGATGCGGTCGAGGTTCTTGAGCGCGGCACCGCCGGGCGGCAGGTCGTTGCCTTCCGCGTCGAGGAACCGGGCGCCGAGCGCCTGGGCCAGGCCCGCGCCGCCGTCGGTGCAGGCGCTGCCGCCCAGGCCGAGCACGACCCGCTTCGCGCCGCGGCGCACGGCGTCGGCGATCAGGTCGCCGGTGCCCCGGCTGGTGGCGGTCAGCGGCTCGCGTTCGCCCGGCAGGCGGCGCAGCCCCGACGCCTCGGCCAGCTCGACCACGGCGGTGCCGGTGGGATGCCAGGCGTACGAGGCGGAGACGGGCCGTCCCGTCGGCCCGGTGGCCTCGATCGTGATCCGGCTGTAGCCGCTCGCCACGGCAGCGTCCACCGTGCCGTCGCCGCCGTCGGCCACCGGCAGCTCCACCGCAGGCACGCCGAGGCCCGCCGCGACGTGGGAGGCGACCTCGGCGGCCGTCAGCGAGCCCTTGAACTTGTCGGGGGCCACCAGAACGTGCTGAACCACTACGAACTCCCACCTGATGATGAAGAATGTCCTGACACGCCTTCCTGCCCGGTGCGAGCGGGCAGGAAGGCGTGACTCATCATCACATCCCGCCCCGCCCGGCCCACGCGCCGGGCGGGGCGGCAAGCGCCTGGCCCCTGACGGCTTCCGAAGCGAAGGGGACACCCCGGCTCGCGCGCCCGGGCGGAACTGCAAGCGCCTGCCCCCTGGCGCCTTTTCCGAAGCGGAGGGGACAACCCGGCTCGCGCATCGGGCGAAGCCGGATGCGCCTGCCCCTGGCACCTTCTGAAGCGCCGGGCGCTGCTCCCCGGGCCGCCCGCGAGCGGGTGCGGCGGGGACGGCGGGCGGGTGGCCGTCAGGAGACGGTGCGGATGAACTCCTCGAAGGAGTAGCGCCCATCCTGGTCGGAGTCCGCCTCCTGGCTCATCGCTCCGAGCGCCTCCGCCGGCAGGTCGGGGAAGTGCGCTTTGAACTCGGCCTCGGTGATGTAGCCGTCGCCGTCGGTGTCGATGGCCGCGAAGGCGCTTCTGAGCTCCGCCAGCCGCTCGTCTGGGAGTTCCGCCGACACGGGACCGCCTTTCCTGATCGTCCGTACATCTCCACATTAGTCGTCGTGGACTCGGCGGCCGGCGGCGACTCCGCGTTCCCGGGCCAGCCGCACCAGCCGGCGGTGCGCCTCGGCGCCCGCCCGTCCCGCCGCGTCCTGGGCGACCGTGCGCAGCTCGCCGCCCGCGACCACCGTACGTCCGCCGACCAGCACCAGCTCGACCGGCGGAGGCGGCCCGAAGACGATTGCGCAGACCGGGTCGGCGACGGCGGCGCGGAACGGCTCGCCGGCCCGCCACAGCACCACGTCGGCCAGCTTGCCCGGCTCCAGCGTGCCCAGCTCGTCCTGCCTGCCGAGGTTGCGCGCGCCGCCCAGCGTGGCCAGCTCCAGCGCCTGCGCGGCGGTCAGTCCGCGCGGCCCGTAGCGGGCGCGCTGGAACAGCAGGGCCTGCCGCATCTCCCCCGCCATCGGGGTCAGCTCGGACGAGGCGCTGCCGTCCACGCCGAGCCCGACGTTCACGCCGCGCCGCAGCATCTCCGACACGCGCGCGATGCCCGCGCCGAGCCGCCCGTTGGACGAGGGGCAGTGTGCCGCGCCGGTGCCGGTGGCGGCGAGCTTGCCGATGTCGGCGTCGCTCAGGTGCACGGTGTGCGCGAACCACACGTCGGGCCCGAGCCAGCCCAGCTTCTCCATGTAGTCGACCGGACGCAGCCCGAACTGCTCCAGACAGTGCTCGTCCTCGTCGAGGGTCTCGGCGAGGTGGGTGTGCAGGCGTACGCCCTTGTCCCTGGCCAGCGCGGCGGACTCCGTCATCAGCGCGCCGCTGGCCGAGAACGGCGAGCAGGGCGCGACCGCCACCCGCAGCATGGAGGAGCGCGACGGGTCGTGGTAGGCGTCCACGGCCTCGGCGGTGGCGGCCAGGATGTCGTCCAGCTCCTCGACCACCTCGTCCGGCGGCAGGCCGCCGTGCGAGCGGCCCCGGTCCATCGAGCCGCGCGCCGGGTGAAACCGCAGCCCGACCGCGCGGGCGGCCTCGATCTCGGCGGCCAGCAGGTCGCCCCGGCCCTTGGGGAAGATGTAGTGGTGGTCGCTGGAAGTGGTGCAGCCCGACAGCGCCAGCCAGCCGAGCGCGGCCGTGGCGGCGCCCTCGACGACCTCGGCGTCCATGGCGGCCCACACCTCGTAGAGCGCCACCAGCCACTCGAAGAGCGTGGCGTCCTGTGCCAGGCCCTGCGAGGCCCACTGGTAGAGGTGGTGGTGGGTGTTGACCAGGCCGGGGGTGGCCAGGCAGCCCGCGCCGTCGACGCGCTCGGCGCCGGGCACGTGCGGCGCCGGGCCCGAGCCCACCTCGGCGATCGTGTCGCCCTCGATCCTGAGATATCCGGACGGGATCTCGGGGCCGGAGACGGGCGCGATGTGGAGGTTGTCGATGATCAGCGTCATGGGGCCGCCTTGCGCCCGGCGGCCAGGCGTACGGCGTCGAGGATCTTCTCGTAGCCGGTGCACCGGCACAGGTTGCCCGCCAGCGCCTCCCTGATCTCCGCGTCCGACGGGTGCGGCACGCGTTCGAGCAGGTCGTGCGCCTGGACGATGAGGCCGGGCGTGCAGAAGCCGCACTGCACGGCCCCGCTCTCGGCGAACGCCTCCTGCACCGGGTCGAGACGGTCGCCCTCGGCCAGGCCCTCCACCGTGCGCACCTGCCGGCCCTCCGCCTGGCCGGCGGCGACCAGGCACGCGCAGACCGGCACGCCGTCGAGATAGACCGTGCAGGAGCCGCACTCGCCCTGCTCGCAGGCGTTCTTGGCGCCGGGCAGACCGAGCCGCTCGCGCAGCACGTACAGCAGGCTCTCGCCCTCCCAGACGTCCTCGGCGCTCTCCTCGCGGCCGTTGACGGTGAACGTGACCCGCATCAGGCCGCCCTCCTTCCCAGGTGGTCGTTCCACGCCCACGTGAGCGTGCGGCGGGCCAGCACGCCGATGGCGTGCACCCGGTAGGCGGCGCTGCCGCGCACGTCGTCGATCGGGGCGGCGGCCCGCGCGCACAGCTCGCCGAACCGCCGGGCCAGCGCGGGATCGAGCGGCGCGTCCCAGTCGAGCTCGGCGGCCAGCAGCTCCTCGGCCTCCAGGGCGCGGCGCGGGGTGGGCGCGGCCGAGCCGATCCCGGTGCCGACCCGCCGCTCCCGCGGATGCAGCGCGATCGCGAACGAGCACACCGCGATCACCATGGCGTTGCGGGTGCCGACCTTGGAGAAGTACTGCGGTCCCGTGACGCGCGGCACGTGCACGGCCCTGATCAGCTCGTCCGGCTCCAGCGCGCTGCGCTTGACGCCGCGGTAGAACTCCTCGGCCGGGATCATCCGCACGCCGCGGTCGCGCGACTCCACCTCCACCACCGCGCCCGTGGCGAGCAGCGGCGGGTGACTGTCGCCCGCGGGCGAGGCCGCGCCGAGGTTCCCGCCGACCGAGCCGCGGTTGCGGATCTGCGGCGAGCCGACCGTCCGCGCGGCCTGCGCCAGGCCCGGCAGCTCGCCGCCGAGCCGGTCGACGATCTCCGCGTACGGCACGCCCGCCCCCAGCCGGCAGGCGTCCCCGGTCATCGACCACTCGCGCAGCTCGGCCACCCGGTTGAGGTCGAGCAGCGCGGACGGCCTGCGCACGCCGAAGTTGATCTCCACCATCACGTCGGTGCCGCCCTGGATGGGCACCGCGTCGGGCCGGTCCGCCTTGGCGGCCAGCGCCTCCTCCCACGTCGTGGGGCGCAAGAAGTCCATCGCGTCTACTCCCAGGCGAATCCGGCGTCGGGTGCGTCCTCGCGCAGCACGCCGCCCTCGATCAGCCCGTACGGGCGGTCGGCGGCGTAGAAGACCTCGTTGTCGTTGGTCAGGCCGAACGGCGACAGGTCCACGGCGAAGTGGTGCTTGTTGGGCAGGGCCAGCCGGATCTCGCAGATCCCCTCGCAGGTCAGCAGCGCGCGCTCGCCCATGGCGTACAGGGTCTGCTGCAGCGAGCGGCTGCGCGTGTTCGCGAAGGCGTCCAGCAGGGCCTGCCTGACCTGGGCGTACGACGTGCCGTACGAGGGCGGCTCACCGTCGTGCCGCCACCGGGCGTCGACCGCGGTGGCCAGGATGCGGTCCGTGGTGGGCTCCAGCGTGGTGTACTCGTCGACGGCGAAGCCATGGAACTCCGAGCCGGTCGTGTTCAGCACCACCAGGTCCTTCAGGCCCGACACGACCGTGGTCCGGCCGTCCTCGTCGTGGTGGATCAGGCAGGTGCGCACCTCGCTCCCGTCGCGGACGAACGAGTGCGGGCCCCGCCGGTGCCAGCCGTACTCCTCGATCTCCACCCTGGCGTGCCTGATGGCCTCCTGCGTGGCCACGAAGTGCCTGGCCAGCCGCTGCGCGAACACCTCGATCTGGCCGACCCCGTACTTGCGGGCGAAGGCGTAGACGGTGTTCTTCTGCGTGTCGGTGGGCAGCACGGCGGCGTTGTCGCCGGTCAGGTGCACGGCCTCCATGTCGCCCGACAGGGAGATGCTGACGTTGACGTCCTTGAGGTGATGCACCGGGCCGTCCCTGACCACGTGAACGAGCCTGGTCTCCGCCTTTCCGTAGCGGTTGGCGCCGAGCTTGACGGTCATCTAGCTCCCTCGGTACGTGCTGTAGGCGTACGGGCTGAGCAGCAGCGGCACGTGATAGTGCGCGGCCGGGTCGGTCACCGTGAAGGTGACGACGACCTCCGGGTAGAAGGTGTCCTCCAGGTACGCCCCCGTGTCGAAGACCAGCCGGTGCACCCCTTCGCCCGGGTCCCAGCCCTTTATCCGGCCGTCGTCGTCGGTGCGGCCCTCGGCCACGACCCGGCCGTCGTGTTCGAGCCGTACGCGCAGGCCGGCGGCGGGCCGGCCGGTGACCGCGTCGAGCACATGGGTGGACAGGCTCATGCCCCCTCCTCCTGCAGCAGCTTCGCCAGCCTGAGCCGGGCGATCGCCGCCAGTTCCGCGCGGACGACCTCGCGCTCGCTCTCCTCGTCGTTGGCCAGCCGTTCCTCCAGCCTGGCCAGCAGCTGCGCGCCGGTGAGCCCGGTGGCGCACACCAGGTAGACGTGCCCGAAGCGGCGCTCGTAGGCGCGGTTGGCGTCGGCCAGCGCCGCCCGCAGAGCGTCCGGCACGCCCGACTGCTCCTGGCGGGACCAGGCCGCCTCCCTCCCCTGCCCCGCCGGCCGCTCGCCGATGCGGGGGTGCGCGCTGAGCGCCCGCAGCACCTCGTCCCAGCCGAGGTTCCGCACGGTGCGCGCGGCGGTGTCGAGCAGGTCCTCGATGTCGCCGTACGGCCTGCGCGCCGCCACCTCCTCGGCGAACACCGGGGAGGCACAGCAGGTCAGCAGGTCCGCCACGGCCTCGGCCCTGGGCCGAACGTTGAAGGCGGCGAGCTTGCCGTCGTGCGGGTGCGCCATGGCAGAAGTACACACAGCCCTTCCGTGCCCGGTCCATCCGCCAGAACTCCCAACTGACGACCAGGAACACGGGCACTTTTCGTGTCATGCTCCAATCGCCGGGCTCTGGAGCCCGGTTTCGCGCGGCGGCGCTGAACTGCGGAAGTGCCCGGCGGCGGCCCTAGACTGGGTGCCATCATGACCGTGACATCCCTGATCGGCGGGCACGTGTCCGTCACGGGCGGCCTGGCGACGGGCGGCCTCAAATACATGGCCGAGATCGGCGCCGAGATGATCCAGGTGTTCGTCACCAACCCGCGCGGGTGGGCGCTCACCGAAGGCAAGCCCGACGAGGACGCCAAGCTCGCCGAGTCGGGCGTCCCGACGTTCATCCACCTGCCCTATCTCGTCAACTTCGGCTCGCCCAACCCCGACACGCTGGCCAACTCCGCCGCGGTCGTCCGCCACACGCTGCGGCGCGGCGTCCAGACCGCCGCGCGCGGCGTGGTCGTCCACACCGGCTCGGCGGTCACGCAGCCGCGCGAAAACGCGATGCGCCAGCTGCGCGAACACCTGCTGCCGCTGCTCGACGAGATCCCCGACGGCGGGCCCGACCTGCTCCTCGAGCCGATGGCGGGCCAGGGCGCCATGCTGTGCGCCACCGTCCAGGACCTCGAGCCCTACCTCGCCCAGCTCGACTGGCATCCGCGCGCCGGGGTCTGCCTCGACACCTGCCACGCCTTCGCCGCCGGCCACGACCTCGCCGCCGAGGGCGGGGTGAAGGAGACGTTCGACGCGCTGCACGCCATCGCGCCCGGCCGGCTCAAGCTCATCCACGCCAACGACTCCAAAGACGTCTGCGGCTCCAAGAAGGACCGCCACGAGAACATCGGCGCCGGCCACATCGGCGTCCAGCCGTTCGCCGACCTGATGCGCCACCCGGCGGTGGCCGGGGTCCCGATCTGCATCGAGACGCCGGGTAAGGCTCCGAAGCACGCGGAGGACATCGCCCTGCTGAAGAAGCTCCGCGACGGCTGACGGTCTCCGACCCGGTGCGCCGCCCGGCCGCAGGGAAGCACCTTTCGGCCGGCCGCAGGGAAGCCGCCCGTCAGCCGGTCGCAGGGAAGCCGCCCGTCAGCCGGTCGCAGGCAAGGCGCCCTTCGGTCGGCCGCCGGTGCGGCCGGAGCGCCCAGCCCACCGCCGTCGTGTGTCCTCGTCCGCCGTCTCTCGCCCACGCTGCGACCGCTCAGTGGCGCACCCGCCCACCGAGCGGCGAGGTACCGGACCGTCTCCCAGCGGAGAGCCCAAACCATCTCCCAGCGGAGAGCACGAACCGTCCCCCGGCAGGAGCGCGAACCGTGGCGCGCAGCCGGCACCCTGCCTGTCCTGGGCTGTCCCGCGCGATCGCGCGTGGGTAAAGGGCGAGCGGCAAAGGCACCCCCGTCGGAGACGGTGAAACCCGCAGACGGCGGCATCTGCAAGCGATGGCACCTGCAGACGGTAGGACCCGCAGGCGGTACGAGCCACAGGCGGTGCGAGCCGCAAGCGGTGCAAGCCGCAGACGGTAGGGCCCGCAGGCGGTGCGAGCCGCAGGCCGTGGGAGCCACAGGCCGTGGGAAGGTGCCGTTCTCTCGGTGGAGGCGGCGGGGCTCGTGAGGCGGGGAACGCGGTGCTGTGGGCATGGGCGGGAGGGGTCGTGAAAGGGGCGCCCGCTTGCGCGATGCGGCCGCCCCCGCGTGCCGGATCGCGGGGCCCTGGTGCGCGGCCTCGCGGGCGCCCCTTCACGGATCCGGCGTGGCGGGCCCTACCCCCCGGTCAAGGGCCCGGCCGCCGCGGCGACCTGCGCGTCGCCGGTGAAGCCGGCGCATCGAGCCTGTCGTGAGCCCCCCGGCTCGTCCCTCCCGATGCGCCGGGATGGCTTCCGATGCCGAAACACTACGGTTGCGATCTTGCGGGCGAAACCCTCTTCACGGGCAGCTCGTTGAGCGGTCTGTAGTCATCGCCATACGGAGAGTGGTCTCACGACGAGCGGTCGTCCTGGCGCGACGAACGGTAGGCAGGGGGGCGCGCGATGCGCTCGGGGAGATGCATCCTGGCCATCATGAGACCGACCCCCTGCGGCAGCCGACCGGGCGTGACCAGGGATATCACGACCATGGCGGCGAACGCGGCGGGCACCGCGACGGGCGCGGGAGAGGATGTCAGCACCCCCGTATTCACACCCGCCTGTTCCCCCAGTACGAACGCCCCCGTCACGCCCCCGCCGAGCACGAACCCGGCCGCGACGCCCGCGTCGGTCAGCCTCCGCCACCAGATGCCGAGCACCAGCATCGGGCAGAGCGTGGCCGCCGAGAGGCTGAGCCCGAGCAGCACGAGCGCGACCGACACGCCCGGCATGGAGACGGCGGTGAGAACGAGCGCGGCCGCCAGGACCGCCGGTACGGCCGTGCGGAAGGCACGCGCCCCCGCGCCGGGCACGCACGCCGCCACCGCCCCGCCCACGGCCACCAGCACCCCGCCGGTGGTCGCCAGGAAGGCCGCGAACGCCCCGGTCGCCAGCAGCCCGGTGAGCAGTTCGCCGGCGGCCCCAGGCACCATCCTGGCGGGCAGCAGGAGCACGATCTCGTCGGCCGCGGCGTCGCGGGCGTGGACGTGGCCGAGCACGCCGTACAGGGGCGGCACCACGCAGAAGGCGGCCAGCATGGCCTGGGTGGCGACGATCGAGCGGCGGGCGCCCGCGCCGTCCTTGCTGGTGTAGACCCGCACGATGACGTGGGGCAGCCCCATCGTGCCGAGCGCGCAGGCCAGCAGCACGGCGAGGACGCCGGGCAGCGACGGATCTCCCGCCCCCGCGAGCCCGGCCCCGCCGGCGCGGTAGGCGCCCTCCGGCCACGGCACCGGCCACGAGCCGACCGCCCACCAGCAGACCAGGCCGACGCCGAGGAAGACGACCAGCTTCAGCCAGAACTGCCACGCCTGCACGCTGGTGAGGCTGCCCGCCCCGCCGCCGTACGCCACGGCGAGCGCCGCTCCGGCGACGGCCGCCCAGCCCAGCCACGGCGGCAGCCCGGTGAGCAGCCGCACCACCACCCCGGCGGCGTGGAACTGCGCGACCAGGAACGCGAGCCCGACGAGCAGCACGAAGACGGTGGTGAGGCGGCGCAGCCGGGCCGAGCGCAGCCGCCAGCCGGCGAAGTCGGGCAGCGTGTACGTCCCCGACCGCCGCAGCGGCGCGACCACCAGCGCCAGCACGACGACGAACCCGGCCGCCGCGCCCGCCGGGTACCAGAGCATCGGCGAGCCGTGGGTGGCGATGAGGCCCGCCGTGCCGAGGCAGGCGGCGGCGGAGGTGAACTCGGAGGTGATGGCGGCGCCGTTCCACCAGGGCGGCACCGTCCTCGCGGCCACGTGGAAGTCGGACAGGCCGACCGAGCGCCGGGGTCTCGCGGCGCCCGCCATCACGCCCAGGACCGACACGAACGCGATCCCGGTCAGTACCGCGACGGTCATCGCTCCAGCCGCTCAGCGCGTCTGAGCTGGCGTACGGCCAGCCCGACCCAGGCGAGGTGCACGGCCACCGACATCGCCACCCAGGCGCCCGGCTCGGGCAGCCAGGCGGCCAGCACGGGGATGCCGACGAGGAGGGCGGCGACCGCGCCCACGGTGCGCAGCGCCTGGCGCAGCTGCAGGCTCATGATCGCGGGCACGGCCGGCAAATCGTGCCCGTCCGGACCGTACCGAGCGGAACCGGCCACACCGTGCTCGGCGTGACCGGTCAGACCGTAGCCGGCGGGGCCGGCAGGGCCGGCGAGTCCGGGCGTGCGCCGGGAGCGCCGGAGCGCGGCGCGCCGTACGACGACGCGCCGCCGCGCGCTCACCGGGCCACGCCCCTCACGGCGTCCCTTGCGCGACCGGGCCAAACGGCGCCGCATCGCCCCGGCCTCACCGCGTCACACTCCTCACGGCGCCCCTCACGTGACCGGGCCAAACGGCGCCGCATCGCCCCGGCCATCGCCCCGGCCTCACCGCGTCCCGCTCCTCACGGGATCACGCCGCGGTGCTGGCGGACGAGCTGGTCGCGGACCTGGCGGCTGTGGCGGCGGCTGACCTGGAGGGTCTCGGTGCCGACGGTGAGCGTGACGCGGCCGCCTTCGAAGCGCAGCTCGCTGACGTGCCGCCCGGAGACGAGCGTGCTGCGGTGGATGCGGATGAACCCGGCGCCGGCCCAGCGCCGCTCCAGGGCGGCGAGCGACATGCGGACGAGGTAGCTGCCGTCGGCGGTGTGCAGGCGTACGTAGTCGCCCTTGGCCTCGGCGAACCAGACGGCCTGCTGCGGCACGAACCGGGTGCGCCCGCCCAGCTCGACGGGGATGACGTCGTCCTGGCCCGGCTCGGGCGCGGGGCAGGTGGCCGCCTCCAGCCTGCGCACGGCCTCGGACAGGCGCTCGGCCCTGACGGGTTTGAGCAGGTAGTCGACCGCCTCCAGCTCGAACGCCTGCACCGCGCACTCCTCGTGGGCCGTGACGAAGACCAGCCGCGGCGGGCTGGGGAACCCGCCGACCAGCCGGGCGAGGTCGAGCCCGTCGAGGCCGGGCATGCGGATGTCCAGGAACACGCCGTCGAGCCGCTCGCCGCCGCCGATCATCTGCACCATGTCCTGCAGGGCCGTGACGCCGTCGGCCGCGGTCGTGACGTGCTCGATGCGGTCGTCCTGGCGCAACAGGTAGGCGAGCTCCTCCAGAGCAGGCACTTCGTCATCGACGGCCAGCACTCTCAGCATGTCCACCACGCTGTCGTATGAAAGCAGAGGTCACCAGGGATATGTCAGCATAGCGTAATCATTCGACCACGGAGAGGTGATGCCGGGTTTTGGGCACGCGCAGCCGCACCTTCGTGCCCGCGCCGAGCGCGGTCTCCACGACGAGGCCGTAGCCGTCGCCGTAGATCTGGCGCATGCGCAGGTCCACGTTGGCCAGGCCGATGCCGCCGCCCTCGCGGGCGGGGTCCTCGTCGAGCAGGCGGCGGGCGGCCTCGGGGTCCATGCCGGCGCCGTCGTCCTCGACCGTGATGTGCGCCTCGGGCCCGGCGTCGCGCACCACGACCCGTACCTCGCCGGACCCGCCGCGGCCGCGCATGCCGTGCTTGATGGCGTTCTCGACCAGGGGCTGCAGGCACAGGAACGGCACCGGCACCGGCAGCACCTCGGGCGCGACCTGCATGCTGAAGCGCAGCTTGTCGCCGAAGCGGGCGCGTTCGAGCAGCAGGTAGCGGTCGACGCAGGTCAGCTCGTCGGCGAGAGTGGTGAAGTCGTGGGCGCGGCGCAGCGCGTAACGGGAGAAGTCGGCGAAGTCGAGCAGCAGCTCGCGGGCCCGCCTGGGGTTCGTGCGGACGAACGAGGCGATCGTGGTGAGCGCGTTGTAGACGAAGTGCGGGGAGATCTCGGCGCGCAGGGCGCGCATCTCGGCCTCCATGGCGCGTCGGCGCGAGGCGTCGAGCTCGGCGAGCTCGAGCTGGCCTGACACCCAGCGGGCGACCTCGGTGACGGTGCGCACGAGCGCCGCGCTCACCTCGTCGTCGAGGGCGGCCAGCGTCCCGACGACGGTGCCGTCCACGGTCAGCGGGACCACGACCGCCCCGTACGGTTCGTCGGGGAAGACCTGCGCCCGCCCGGCGGCCAGGGCGGCCCGGGCGTGGCCGAGCACGCCGCCTGCGCCGGGACCGTCGGCGGCGAGCACCGCATCCGCCGAGGTGAGCGCGACGGCCCGGGTGCCGAGCAGCGTGCGCAGGTGGCGTACGGCCTTGCGGGCGGAGTCGCGGTCGAGGCCCGCGCGCAGGGCGGGCGCGGCCATGGCGGCGATGTGGAGCGTGGCGAACGTGGCGTCGTCCGCCCTGCGGGGCGGCGCCTGGCGGCGGCAGGCGGCCCTGGCGAGCGCGCACCCCAGCGCGAAGGCGCCCGGCAGGAGGACCCCCAGCAGGACGGGAGCGCAGGACAGCGCCTCGGACGCGATGATCCGCATGCGGCACACCGTAGCCGCAAACGCTTCGTGCGCGGGCGGGAACGGACGGTGAGATCAGTCCGGTCCTTCGCCGGGTTCCTCCTGATAGGAGTAGCGCTGCTCGCGCCAGGGGTCGGCGATGTTGTGGTAGCCGCGCTCCTCCCAGAAGCCGCGCCGGTCCTCCAGCAGGTATTCGATGCCGCGCACCCACTTGACGCTCTTCCAGGCGTACAGGTGGGGCACCACGATGCGCACCGGGTAGCCGCGCTCGGGGCTGAGCGGCTTCTCGTCGAGCTCCAGGGCGAACAGCGTGCCGGGCGCGGTGAAGTCGGACATGCGCAGGTTGGCGCTGTAGCCGTACTCCGCCCAGATCATCACGTGGCGCACCCCGGGGTCGGGCGGCGCGATGTCCATGATCGTGGCCGGGGTGACGCCGCGCCATTCGTTGGCCATGAGCGAGAACTTGGTGACGCAGTGGAAGTCCTCGACCCGTGTGATGCGCGGCAGCCGCTCGAACTCGGGCCAGCGCAGCGCGTGCTCCTCGCCGGACGCGGTCGCACCGAAGACGCGGAAGTCCCAGGTCTCAGGCTTGAACGTGGGCACGCGACCGTAGTGGATCACGGGCCTGCCGCGTGGGACGTACTGGCCTGGGGGCAGGCGCGACTCCTCCACGAACACTCCCTTCACCGTCTCGCGTCTCACGCCATCCTGCCATCGCACGCCGAGTGGCTCGGCAGCGGGTGCGCGTGCGCTATCGTTGGGGACCATGCACGCAGCGTTCCTGTTTTGGTATGGCGACGGACCCGAGTCCGCTCGCCATGTGACGCTGCGCTAGCACACAGGCGAACGAAAGGCCCCGGGTCCTCCACAGGACCCGGGGCCTTTCGCGTTTTCCGGACAAGGAGAAGCAGCACATGGTGATCGTGATGGGCCCGGAGGCCACCGCGGACGATCTTTCCGCGATCGTGTCGGTCGTCGAGGCGGCCGGGGTCGAGGCGTTCGTCAGCAAGGGTGTGAGCCGGACGATCGTCGGCCTGGTCGGCGACGTGACGCAGCTCGACGCCGCCGCCCTGCGGGGCATGGGCGGGGTGCGCGACGTCATGCGGGTCTCGACGCCGTACAAGCTGGTCAGCAGGGAGAACCATCCGGAACGCTCCACCGTGCACGTGGGCGGCGTGCCCATCGGCCCCGGCACCGTGACGCTGATCGCGGGGCCGTGCGCGGTGGAGACTCACGAGCAGACGCTGGCGGCGGCCAGGATGGCGCAGGCCGCCGGCGCCGTGCTGCTGCGCGGCGGCGCGTTCAAGCCGCGCACCTCCCCGTACGCCTTCCAGGGCCTCGGCGAGCAGGGGCTGCGCATCCTGGCCGACGTGCGCGAGGAGACGGGCCTGCCGATCGTGACGGAGGTGCTGGACGTCCGCGACGTCGAGCTGGTGGCCTCGTACGCCGACATGCTGCAGATCGGCACCCGCAACATGCAGAACTTCGCGCTGCTGCAGGCCGTCGGCGCGGCCGGGCGGCCGGTGATGCTCAAGCGCGGCATGAGCGCCACCATCGAGGAGTGGCTGATGGCCGCCGAGTACATCGCCCAGCGCGGCAACCTCGACATCGTGCTGTGCGAGCGGGGCGTGCGGACGTTCGAGACGGCCACCCGTAACACGCTGGACGTCTCGGCGGTGCCGGTGGCGCAGCGCCTGTCGCACCTGCCGGTCGTCGTGGACCCCTCGCACTCGGGCGGGCACCGCGACCTGGTGCTGCCGCTGACCAGGGCGGCGGTCGCGGCGGGCGCCGACGGGGTGATCATCGATGTGCATCCGCGGCCCGAGCAGGCGCTCGTGGACGGCCCGCAGGCGCTCATGGAGGCGGACCTGGGAGCGCTGGCTCAGATCATGACGGACTTCCCGCCGCTGCTCGGCAAGACTCCCGCCGCGGCCGCGGCCCGCGCCACGGCCTGACGCGCGACGCCCGGGACCCCTCCCCCGGGCGTCTCAGACGGCCCGGCCGCCGTGCGACGCCTGACCCCGGGCGTTCCGGCGGCCGGGGTCAGCTCCCCGGGCCGCCGCAAGCGGCTTCAGGCCGTCAGCGGCGGCCTGCAAGCGGCCCCGCTCAGATCGTGTACTCCTGGATGGAGTCGGCGAGCTGGACGCACAGCTCCTCGGCGTCGAGCCGCTTTTCGATCTGCTTGAGGTCCTCGATCTTGGCCCGGGTCTCGGCCCGCCGGGGAGCGAGCAGCGAGCAGCAGTCCTCGTCGGGCAGCTCGGAGATCTCCAGCGTGCCGATGCGCCGCGCCTCGGCCATGATCTCCGTCTTGTCCCACCCGACCAGGGGCCGCAGGATCGGCAGGTCGACGGCGTTGTCCTGGGCGGTGATGTTGGCCAGCGTCTGGGAGGACACCTGGCCGAGCGCGTCGCCGGTGATCAGCGCCGATGCGTGGATGCGGTGGGCGACCTCTTCGGCGGTCTTGAGCATGAGCCGCCGCTGGGCGATCACCGCCAGGCGGTCCTGGCCGGAGTTGCGGATCGACTGCTGGGCCTTGCCGAACGGCACCACCCACAGCCGCGACTTCCCCTGGAACCTGTCGAGCTTCTTGACCAGCGCGTACGCCTTGTAGATCGACTCGGAGGTGGTGAACGGGATGCCGGAGAAGTGCAGGAAGTCGACGTGCAGCCCGCGCCGCATCATCCGGTAGGCGGCCACCGGCGAGTCGATGCCGCCCGACATGAGCACGAGTGCCCGCCCGCTGCTGCCGACCGGCAGGCCGCCCTGGCCGGGGATGCCGTCGGTGAAGACGAACACCTCGTCCCTGTCGACCTCGATGAAGATCGTCAGGTCGGGGTTGCCGAGGTCGACGGGCAGCTTGTACTCGTCGTTGATGGCGCCGCCCACCAGCCGGTCGAGCTCGTTGGAGCTGAGCGGGAAGCGCTTGTCGCGGCGGCGGGAGCGTACGGCGAAGGTGCCGCCGCGCCTTGCGGCCTCGCTCTCGCCGGCCAGCTCGAGACCGGCCTTGAGCACCGTGTCGGGGTCTTTGGCGACGCGCCAGGCGCGGTGGATCCAGACCAGGCCGGGCACGTCGGCGACGCGCTGCGCGACGCTGTCGGCCTGCTCGGCGGTGGCGCCCTTGGGCAGGAAGATCGCGATGACGCCGTGCCGCCTGCGCACGTCCACCTGGACGCCGACGCTCTTGAGCGCGTCACGGATGTTGCCGATCAGACGGCGTTCGAACAGCTCGCGGTTCTTGCCCTTGAGGACGATCTCGCCCAGCTTGAGCAGAACGCACGGCTCGCCCAGGGCGGACATCGTCATGGTGGAACCTCCGGGAAGATGGGGAAACGCGGCCGTTGATGGCAACGTCGCGACGTCTTGAGTTTAGTCCGCGCCGGGCTCCGGCTCGTTCGCCTGCGAAGATCACCAACTGTGAGTACTTCTCATGTTGCCGACTGGCCGAGTTGACAGATAGTTGCAATATCCATGCGAATAGGACATCCGGGATGGCAAAATCCGGGGACCCCTAATTCGCAAGGACCGATAGATGACCTCCGCTGTCGATCATTTCACTTACGGACTGCTCACGCCGCTGCTCGCGTACGTCATGTCCTGCATCGGCTCGATGCTTGGGCTGCGGCTGACCGCCCAGGCGCACGCTTCGAGCGGCGGAGCACGCGTGCGCTGGCTGCTCGGCGCGGCCGTCTCCATCGGCGGCACGGGTATCTGGGTCATGCACTTCATCGCCATGATGGGCTTCCAGGTGCAGGGCACCCAGATCAAGTACGACGTCTGGCTCACCGCGGCCTCGGCCCTGGTGGCGATCGTGGTCGTCGGCACCGGCCTGTTCCTCGTCTCGTACGGCGCCGGCCGGCTGCCCGCGCTGCTGGGCGGTGGCCTGCTCACCGGCCTCGGCGTGGCCTCCATGCACTACCTCGGCATGTACGCGATGAACATGTCGGCCCGCGTCTCCTACGACCGCCTGCTCGTCGGTCTCTCCGTCGTCATCGCGGTCGTGGCGGCCACCGTCGCGCTCTGGTTCACCACCCGGGTCAAGAAGCCCATCTGGATCACCGGCGCCGCTCTCGTCATGGGCGTCGCGGTGGCCGGCATGCACTACACCGGCATGTACGCGATGCACGTGACGGTGGACCCGCAGCCCGGCGAGGTGCTCGGCGCCGACGCGCTGGACTTCCTCGTCCCGCTCATGACCGTGATCAGCCTGATCACGCTGACCATGCTGCTCATGGTCATCCTGTCCCCCTCCGAGGAGGAGCTGAGCGAGGACGCCGAGCTGCTCGCCAAGCTGGAGGAGCGCCGCCGCAACTCCGAGCAGCAGCAGTCGCAGCCGCAGCCGCCCTACCCGGCGGGCGCCGCCGCCCCGCTGGCGGCCCCGGTCGCCGGCCGGCCGCAGCCGATGCAGCAGCAGCCGATGCAGCCCGCCCAGCCGCAGCCCGTTCCCCAGCCGCAGCCCGCTCCCCGGCGGCAGCCGACGCGCGGCAGGCGGCGCTAGACCGGGCCCAGTAGATCGGGCGCAGCAGATCGGGCGCAGCAGATCAGGCCCAGTAGATCAGGCCCAGTAGATCAGGCCCAGTAGATCAGGCGCAGCAGATCAGGCGCAGTGAATCAGGCCCCAGGAAATCGGGCGCAGCAGATCAGGCGCGCAGTAGATCGGGCAGGTGAGCACCGGGACAGTCGAAGATGACGGCGAGCAGTCGGCAGGTGGCCGGGCGAGCGGGTGACGCCCTGACGCTTGCGCGAAGACCTGAGCCCCACTCATACTCCCTTCATCGGTGCGAGGGAGCGGGTGGGGCATGTCACCGATCGATCATTTCTCGTACGGGCCGGTGACGCCCGTCCTCGCGTACGCCGTCTCCTGCGTGGGCTGCATGCTGGGGCTGCTGCTGACCGCGCGGGCCCGGCTGGCCGGCGGCCGCGAGGCGAAGTTCTGGCTGGCCGGGGCAGCCGTCGCCATCGGCGGCACGGGCATCTGGACGATGCACTTCATCGCGATGCTCGGCTTCTCCGTGCCCGGCTCGGTGATCCGCTACGACGTGCCGCTCACGGCGGCGTCGGCGCTGCTCGCGATCGCCGTCGTGGGCGCCGGGCTGTTCCTCGCCGCGTACGGCGGCGAGCGGATCTGGCGGCTGCTCGCGGGTGGCGTGCTGACCGGGGCCGGCGTGGCCGGCATGCACTACCTGGGCATGGCCGCGATGAACATGCAGGGCCACGTCTCCTACGACCCGGCGATCGTCTCGCTGTCGGTGCTGATCGCGGTGGCCGCGGCGACGGCGGCGCTGTGGTTCGCGCTGCGGGTGAGCGGCGCGCTGAAGATCGGCGCCGCCGCGCTCGTCATGGGCGTCGCGGTGGCCGGCATGCACTACACCGGCATGGCGTCGATGACGGTCGAAGCGCACGCGGCGATGGCACCCGTTCCCGGAGCCCAGGCCATCGACTTCCTGCTGCCGCTCCTCGTCGCCATCAGCCTGATCACGGCGGGGCTGCTGCTCGTCGTCGTGCTGTCGCCGTCGGAGAAGGAGCTGCGCGGCGAGGCGGAGTTCAGGGAGCGGCTGCACCGCGCGAACGCGGAGGGCGCGCCGGAGACCGGTCTCTTCGGCACGCCCCACGGGTGATCTATGTCATGAGTACGGCCTGCGACGCGCAGGTGGGCCGCCGACGTGTCGCGGCGCAGGCCGTACCCTGAGGGGGTTGTAGCGGTCATCCCCGCTGCCCCTGACGGTACGGCCGCGCGCTTGCAGGCCGCTTACAGTCAGCCGAAGAACACCTCGGCCTCGGCGTAGCGCTCCACCGGCACGGTCTTGAGCTCGGCGGTGGCCTCGTCGAGCCCGACGCGGATGATGTCGGTGCCGCGCAGCGCGACCATCTTGCCGTAGTCGCCCTCGTGCACCGCGTCGATCGCCTGCAGGCCGAACCTGGTGGCGAGCACCCGGTCGTAGGCCGTGGGGGTGCCGCCGCGCTGGATGTGGCCGAGCACGGTGGTGCGGGCCTCCTTGCCGGTGCGCTTTTCGATCTCCTTGGCCAGCACCTCGCCGATGCCGCCGAGCCGGACGTGGCCGAACGCGTCGAGCGTGCTGGTCTGCAGCGCCATCTGGCCCTCGATCGGGTGGGCGCCCTCGGCGACCACGATGATCGGCGAGTAGCGGGTGCGGAAGCGGGACTCGACGTACTCGCAGACCCGGTCGATGTCGAACGGCTTCTCCGGGATGAGGATGACGTTGGCGCCGCCCGCCATGCCGGCGTGCAGCGCGATCCAGCCGGCGTGGCGGCCCATGACCTCGCAGATGAGCGCCCTGTGGTGGGACTCGGCGGTGGTGTGCAGCCGGTCGATGGCCTCGGTCGCGATGTTGACGGCGGTGTCGAAGCCGAAGGTGTAGTCGGTGCCCGACAGGTCGTTGTCGATGGTCTTGGGCACGCCCACGACGTGGACGCCGCGGTCGTAGAGCTGCTTGGCGACGCCGAGGGTGTCCTCGCCGCCGATGGCGATGAGCGCGTCCACGCCGGTCGCCGCGAGGTTCTCCTTGATCCGGTCGACACCGCCCTCGATCTTCATCGGGTTGGTGCGGGAGGAGCCGAGTATCGTGCCGCCGCGCGGGAGGATGCCGCGCACGGCCTGGATGTCGAGTGGCATCGTGTCGCCTTCGAGGGGGCCGCGCCAGCCGTCACGGAAGCCGACGAACTCGTGCCCGTAGACGCTCACCCCCTTACGCACCACTGCCCTGATGACGGCGTTGAGGCCGGGGCAGTCGCCGCCTCCGGTGAGCACTCCAATACGCATGGCGGGTTCCTCCCGATAGGGGTCACGAACCAGACCTAGTGTCAGACTCGCATTGTGCCGTGCATCACACGCAGTGGTCTAGACCAAACGCGCGGCTGGGGAAGGAAACCTGGACGCCCGCTCGAGCCGCCATCGATCGAGGAGGAAATATCGTGAGCGTTTTGGCCATCGACGCCGGGACGACGGGAGTGACGGCGCTCGTCGTCGCCGAGGACGGAAGTGCGGCGAGCATGGGGTACGAGGAGTTCGCCCAGCACTTCCCCGAGCCCGGGTGGGTCGAGCACAACCCCGAGGACATCTGGCAGGCCACGCTGTCGGCCTGCGCCGCCGCGCTGCGCGGCACCTCGCTGCGGCCGTCCTGCGTCGGCATCACCAACCAGCGCGAGACCGCCGTGCTCTGGGACCGCCACACGCTGGCCGCGCCGCGCCGCGCCATCGTCTGGCAGGACCGCCGCACCGCCGGGCTGTGCGTGCGGCTGCGCGACGCCGGTCACGAGCCGCGGGTGAGCGAGCTGACCGGGCTGCGGCTCGACCCGTACTTCACCGCCACCAAGCTCACCTGGCTGGCCGAGCACGAACCCGAGGTGTGGGCGGGCGTCGAGTCCGGCGACATCGCCGTCGGGACGGTGGACTCCTACCTCATCGCCAGGCTGACGGCGGGCGCGCAGCACGTGACCGACCCGTCCAACGCCTCCCGCACCCTGCTGTACGGGCTCGCCTCCGGCGGCTGGGAGCCCGAGCTGTGCGAGCTGTTCGGCGTGCCCGAGCGGGCGCTGCCGGAGATCGTGCCCAACTACGGGCCGCTCGGCCGTACGGACCCGTCCGTCTTCCTCGGGCTCGACGTGCCGATCAGCGGGGTGGCCGGCGACCAGCAGGCGGCGCTGTTCGGGCAGACCTGCTTCGACGTGGGCGATGTGAAGTGCACCTACGGCACCGGCTCGTTCGTGCTGGCCAACATCGGCGACAAGATCACCAGACCGGAGAACGGGCTGCTGACCACGGTGGCCTGGCAGACGCCGTCCGGTGAGCGCACGTACGCGGTGGAGGGGTCGATCTTCGTCACCGGCGCGGCGGTGCAGTGGCTGCGCGACGGGCTCGGGCTGATCGGCACCGCGCCGGAGTCGGAGGCGGTGGCGCGCACGGTGCCCGACAGCGGCGGCGTGGTGTTCGTGCCCGCGCTGACCGGCCTCGGCGCGCCGCACTGGGAGCCGGACGCGCGCGGGCTGATCACCGGCATCACGCGCGGCACGACCCGGGCGCACCTGGTGCGGGCGACGCTGGAGGCCATCGCGTTCGAGGTGCGCGACGTGGTGGAGTCGATGACGGCCGGGTCGGTGCCCGTGCTCAAGGCCGACGGCGGCGCCAGCACCAACGACCTGCTCATGCAGTTCCAGGCCGACCAGCTCGGCACCGCCGTGGAGCGGCCGGCCGTGCAGGAGACCACGGCGCTGGGCGCGGCGTTCCTGGCCGGGCTCGGAGCGGGCGTGTGGGGGTCGGAGGCGGAGCTGCGCGAGACGTGGCTGCTCGACCGGCGCTTCGAGCCCGGGGAGCGGGACGAGGCGGCGTACGCGCGCTGGCGGGCCGCCGTCGAGCTGACCCGCACGGCCGCCCGCAACGCCTGACCCGCCGCAGGCGCGCCCCGCTCCGGGCCTGCGCCTTCGCCCCGCGAAGCCCCGGCCCGGCCGCGGGCCCGAAGCGGAGCTCCAGGCTGCGCCCTTCGCGGCGTGGGCGAAGGGTCAGGTGCGGCCGGCGGGGCCCTGGGCGAAGCGGGTGAGGAGGTTGATGGTGGCGCGGCGGGTGAAGGCCGCGGCGGCGTCGGTGACGCCGTGGCCGCAGCGCCTGCCGCGCAGCCCGCACACCCAGCGCATCGTGCCGGAGGCGAACACGCCGGCCCCGCTCGGCGCCGTGTAGTACGTGCTGTGCGCGACGGTGGGCCGCCCGCCGCACGACAGCGGCGACTCGGCGAGCACCTGCACCCCGGCGGGCGAGCCGCGCGAGACCCGGTCGGTCTCGACCCCGGCGAGCCCGGGGAAGACCCGGCCCTTGGTCCCGGCGAAGATCCAGTGGTCCGGCCTGGTGACCCGGTAGGCGGCCTCGGCGGGGTAGCAGTCGTACATCTGCCCCACCAGCGCGCTCTCCGGGCGGGTGTCGCGCCAGAGCCGGCACTGACGCTCCTTGTCGCAGGCGACGGTCCTGCCGTGCACCGCTATGCGCCAGTAGACGGCGTTGGCGCCGAGGAAGGCGAGGTTGGTGCCGCTGTCCCTGGCGCGGGTGACGACCTGGCGCATCCCGGGCGTCCAGTACTCGTCGTGGCCGAGCGAGATCACCGCGCGGGCGCCGTCGAGCGCGCCCGGCACGAGGTCGAGGTTCGTGAGGTACGCGAGCGGCACGCCGCTTTTCTCGGCGACCGCCATGACGTCTTTCTCGAAGTCGAGGAAGAGGCGGGCGCCGACCCCGTCGTACGGGCGGTCGAAGGTGACCGCGCGCGACCTGTCGGCGTACCCGCCGGGCCCCTTGTAGAGGCTGCGCCCGCCCCACAGGTTGTACGCCTGCCAGGTGGTGACCGCGTTCACCAGCACCACGCGCCCGGCGGTGGAGGCCGAGCGCACGGTGACGGGCACGTACCGCTGGGCGCCGGTGGAGGCGTCGAGCCTGATGAGGTACGACCCCTCGGGCCAGCCCGTGGTGTCCACGGTCAGCGAGGGCGGCCAGTGGGCGGCGGTGACCATGCCGTCCACGATGTGGGCGGGCGGCTGCCGCCTGCCCTTGACCGGGTCGGACTCCCACACCTTGGCCGGGTTGGCGCCCATGCGGAAGGCGCGGGCGGTGAAGCGCGGCGCGGTCGTCGAGACGTGCAGGCGCAGCGGCTCGCCGGGCAGCACGCTCACCCGGTCGGCGTACCCCTCGATCTCGTGGTCGGCGCCGAGCCTGGTGATCCGCCAGGACTCCTGCACGTCCAGCTCGGCCGGGATGCGGGGATCGACGGTGACGGGCGCGGACGGAGGCGGCTCGCCGCAGCCGGCGGCGAGCACGACGAGCACGACGAGGAGGGCGGCGACGACGGGCACCTTGCGCACGAGGCCATGGTCGGGGCGCGCCCTCCGTACCGGCGGCGACTTGGTGAACTCCTTACATGATCAGCACGCAGGCGGGACTGTCCACCTCGTACGAGGTGCCGTCCGGCTCGGGCACCCCGTCGCGCAGGCGGAAGCGGGTGACCTTGTTCGCGTACTGGTTGGCCACGTACATCACGTCGCCGTCGATCGCGAAGTGGCGCGGCCAGTCGCCGCCGGTCGGCACCTCGGCCACCCGCGACAGGTCATCGGCGCGCAGCACCGTGATCGTGTTGGGGCCGCGGTTGGCGACGTAGACGAGGTCGCCCTCGACCTGGAGGTGCGAGGGGGCGTTGGCGCCGTCCTGCCGGGAGGCGGGCACGGTGGTGCGGCGCTCGCCGTCGATGAGGGTGACGGTGCCGTCGAGCTCGCCCGCGACGTACAGGCGGCCATCGGCGAACGCGAAGTGGCGCGGGCCGGTGCCGGGGGTCAGTGTGATCGACTCCAGCCGGGTGCCGTCGAGGCGGTAGCGGCGGATCTCGTCGGTGCCGAGGTCGGAGACGTGCAGCAGGCCGTCGTGGAAGACGCACTGGTGGGCGTGGGGGCGCTCCTGGCGCTCGGCGTTCGGGCCCGAGCCCTCGTTGCGCAGCACGATCGGCTCGCCGGAGAACGCGCCGCGCTCGTCGAGGTGGTAGATGACGGCGGTGCCGTCGCCGTAGTTGGCCGCCGCGAGCAGCCTGCCGGTGGGGTCCACCGCGACGTGGCACGGGCTGTGGCCCTCGCTCGGGCGTTCGTCGAGCGGGGCCGGCTCGCCGCTGACCTCGAAGGCGGTGAGCCAGCCGCGTTCGAGCTCGCCCACGGCGTACAGCACCGGGAGCGCCGGGTGGGCGGCCAGGAACGACGGCGCCGCCACCCGCGCGAGGACGCGTGCCTCGCCATCGCCGATCGTGACGATGCCCGGGCCGTATCCGCCTATGCGCACGTGCTTCACAGCGGGGATCCTCCTATGGTTGACTAAGGCAATGAATTCGTTGACAGAAGCAAGGGTCTCTCGGGTCAGAGCTTTCAACCGGTTCTATACGAAGGTGATCGGCGCGCTCCAGGCGGGGATGCTCGACTCGCCGTACTCGCTGACCGAGGTGCGCGTGCTCTTCGAGCTGGCCCAGGCCGGCCGTCTGGAGACCGGCGAGCTGCGCGCGCTGCTCGGCCTGGACGCGGGCTACCTCAGCCGCATCCTCACCCGCTTCGGCAACGACGGGCTCGTCGAGCGCGCACGCTCCGAGTCCGACGGACGCAAGCAGCTCGTCAGCCTCACCCCGAAGGGCGCGGAGGTCTTCGCCGCGCTCGACCGGCGCTCAGGCGAGGAGATCGAGCAGCTGCTCGGCAGGCTGTCCGACGACGACCAGGCGCGGCTGGTCGAGGGCATGGAGACGATCCGGCAGGTGCTCGACGGGACGCGGGAGCGGCGCTCATACGTGATCAGGCCGCCGCGCACCGGCGACCTCGGCTGGGTCGCCTACCGGCACGGCGAGCTCTACAGCGCCGAGTACGGCTGGGGCACCGCGTTCGAGCAGCTCGTCGCCGGGATCGTGGCCGTCTTCGACCCCGCGCACGACACCGGCTGGATCGCCGAGGTGGACGGCGAGCGGGCCGGGTGCATCTTCTGCATGCGGCAGGACGACGAGACCGCCAAGCTGCGCCTGCTGCTGGTCGAGCCGTGGGCGCGCGGCCTCGGCATCGGGCGGCGGCTGGTGGACGAGTGCGTACGGCACGCCCGCGCCGAGGGCTACCGGCGCCTCACGCTGTGGACCCGCGACTGCCTGACCAGCGCGCGGCGCATCTACCGGGCGGCCGGGTTCGAGCTGGAGTCGTCGGAGAAGGGCTCGGAGAACGGGATCGAGCTGGTGGAGGAGATGTGGACCCTCGACCTGTCCACACCCGCCACCGGCTCCGCGTAACCCCCGTCACCCACGCGACCATGGGCTGCCCGGCCCGCCCGGCCGCAGGCACCCCAGCCCGTGCCATTGGCGCCCCGGCCCGCCCGGCCGCAGGCACCGGCACCCGGCTCGGCCGCCTCCACACGAGCGACCCCGCCGCGGCCGCCTCCGCGTGCGGGCCGGTGCATCGCCCGGCGGCCGCCCCCGCACGAGCGCCGTCGCCAATCCCCGCGTCCGCACGATCGGCCCGCCGCCTCCGCGTGCGGGCCGGTGCCCGGCGGGGCCGCCGGGCTGGTGTCAGGAGCGGAACGGGCCGGTGACCTCGAACGTCTGGCCCTCGGTGCGGCCGCGCCTGGCCGAGAAGTAGAGCCGCCGCCCGTCGGGCGAGAACGCGAGCCCCGTCAGCTCGGCCCCGTCGTGGCCCTCCAGCCGCAGGAAGGGCGTCACCGCACGGTCGGGCGCGATCACGTCGATCTCGGGGCGCTCCCTGGCGACGTAGAGGTCACCGGACGGCGCGGCGGTGATGGCGCGCACGCCCGCGCAGAGCCGGTCGAGCGTGGAGGTCTGCGCGTCGTAGGCCCACAGGCCGGTGTCGCCCTTGGTGGTGAAGTAGCACACCCCGCCCGCGTAGTGGCAGGCGTCGCCGCCGTCGAAGTGGCGGGCGTGATCGACCTGGTGGCGGGCCTCCTTGAGCAGGGCGGCCGGCGAGGGCACCTGCTCCCAGCGGCCCGACTCGCACAGCACCTCGAGCGTGCCCTCCGTCAGGTCGCCCCAGTCACTCGGCCGGAACCGATAGAAGCACCCGTCGGGCTCGTCCTCCGTCATGTAGATCACCCCGCGCTCGGGGTCGCAGGCGGCGGCCTCGTGCTTGAACCGGCCCATCGCCAGGCGGGGACGGGCGGCGCGGGCGCCGTACGGGTCGCATTCGAAGACGCGACCGCGGTGGCCGAGCTCGCACGACAGCCACGTGTTCCACGGCGTGGCGCCGCCCGCGCAGTTGAGATCGGTGCCGGAGAGTATGCGGTAGGCGTCGCCGATGCTGCCGTCGGGGCGGAACCGCAGCGCCGACGCGCCGCCGAGCAGGGGCAGCTCGGAGTTGGACACGTAGATCCAGCCGTCGCCGTCGGGGAAGCAGGCGCCGCCGTCGGGGGCGGCGTGCCAGGTCAGACCGGCGACCTTCTCACCGCTACGGGCCACCACCCGGCCGGTGAACCCGGGGGGCAGCGCCAGGCCGTCTGGGCCCGGCAGTCCGAGCGGACCGTACGGGCTGATGCCGCCCGGCAAGAGCGGGCCCGTGCGGAGGAGAGTCTTGTGGGACATCGTGGGGCCTCCCTCTAGGTGCCACGCTAGTCGACCGCACCGACATGAATGGCAGGGACTCGGGTAATCAAACAATCCGCAAACCCCGCCTGTGATCGGCCCGGCCGTGACGCTCCGTGCATCATTCCGGGAGGAGTCCCGCCGCTGTCGCGGGCGGGCGTCACCGTACGTGACGGTGGAATCGTTTCCCGCCTGTCCTCGATCGGGCGGGAAAACCTCGGCGGCTCATCGCCTTCCGGCATGCGAAGGCTCCGGGCATACGAAAGCCCGGGCCGCTGCCCGGGCTCTCCTTCGTCGTACGGCGCCCGCCCACCGCGAGCCGGCGGCGCCGTGGTGGGCCGGCGCTGATGGGCCCGCACTGACAGGCCCACACCGGCAGGCCTGCCCTGCCAGGCCGGCGCCGACGGTCAGCGCTGCGCCTGGAACATCCAGTGCTGCTTGTCGATCTCCTTCGCCACGGCGATGAGCAGGTCCTGGCTGACCGGGTCGGGCTCGTCGGTGGCCTCGATGCGCTCGTACATGCGCTTGCTGATGCCGCTGAGGATCTCGGTGATGGCCGCCACGACCTTGCCGTCCTCCTGCCAGCCGCCTTCGGGCTGCTGGAGCTTGGTGTCGCGGGCGATGGTGGCGGCGCGGCCGTCCGGGTTGGCGCCCAGGGCGACAACGCGCTCGGCGACGGTGTCCGCGTGCTCCCTCGCGATGGACACCAGCTCGTCGAGCTGCAAGTGGATGGGACGGAAGTGGGAGCCGATGAGGTTCCAGTGGAACTGCTTGGCGACCAGGGTGAGGTCGATGAGGTCGACGAGGGCGCCCTGGAGGGCTTCAACAACTGTGCTCTTGGCGTCGTCCGTGAGAGGTCCGGTGATGGTAGCCATGACTACTTTCCTCCCCGCCTGTCGGTGTTTACACCTGCTCCCAACCAATCTCCCCCGCCGCTTCTTCCGGGATCGCAACATTGACACTGTAATAATGACAGTGTCATTGTGGAGGTATGAGCGAGACCTGGACGATCGGCGAGCTGGCCGAGCACGCGGCCCGCGCCCTGCGCGACGGCGCGGCGGCCCCTGTCAACGGCCGGGTCCGCGACGTGCCCGGCGAGCGGCTGATCAGGTGGTATACGACGATCGGGCTCGTCGATCCGCCGCTGACGCGGCGCGGCAGAGTCGCCCGTTACGGCCGCCGCCACCTCCTCCAGCTCGTGGCGATCAAGCGCATGCAGGCGGCCGGGCACTCGATCGCCGAGATCCAGGCGGCGCTCGCGGGTGCTGAAGATCACACCCTTGAGGCGGTCTCAGGGCTGTCTCTGCCGCACCCCGGGACCGTCCACGGCGGCGCCTCCACCGCCGGAGAGCCGCCCGCGAGCGCACGGCCCCTCGATGACCCCGCCTCCCCCGGAGAGCCGCCCACGCGCCTGCGGCCGCTCGACATCCCCGCCCCCACCGGAAAGCCGCCCACGCGCACACGACCCCTCGACGCCCCCGCCGGAGGGCCACCCACCCGCGCGCGGCCGCTCGACATCCCCTCCCCCACCGAAGAGCCGCCCACGCGTGCGCGGCCGCTCACGGGGCGGGCGCGGTTCTGGGCGGAGCGCCCGGGGAGCCCGGCCGAAGGGCCGGACTCCGCCGCCGGACGGCGAGGGCCGGAGCCGAAGGACCCCACGGCCGTAAGACCGGATCGCGCGGGCTCGCAGGCCGCGCAGCACACGCCCGCGGCTGGGGGCACGGCCCCTCGGGCCGATGGGAGCAGCCGGGACGCCGGGCACACGACCCCTCGGACCGGCCGGGGCGCCGGGCGCACGGCCTCCCTGGCCCGTGGAAACGGCCGCGGGACCGGGGACGCGGGCTCCGCGGCCGCGCAGCGGGTGCCGGTGAGCGGGCGGGAGGCCGGGTCCGTGGTGATGAGGGGGGTCAAGCTGGCCGACGGGGTGCGGCTGGTGCTCGACGAGGGCCGGGCGCTGACCGATGAGGACGTTCATGCGGTGCTGGCGGCGGCCGGGCCGCTGCTCGCGGTGCTCGAAGAGAGGGAGCTGACATGAAGATCACTTCGCTGGAGCCCGCGCGGTGCCTGCCGGTGCCCGACGCCGGGTTCGGCGCGCTGCGGACCGAGCGCGGCAATCTGCCGCTGGAGAGCGTGGACGTGGACGCCGCGATCACCGGGCTGATCGCCGGGGTGGAGGTCACGCAGGGCTTCAGGAACCCGTACGACGTGGCCCTGGAGGCCACGTACGTCTTCCCGCTGCCGGACAGGGCGGCGGTGACCGGCTTCCGCATGGAGGCCGACGACCGGGTCGTGGAGGGCGTGCTCAAGGAGCGCGGCCAGGCCAGGGCGGACTACGACCGGGCGCTGCGCGAGGGCAGGCGGGCCGCGATCGCCGAGGAGGACCGGCCCGACGTGTTCACGATCAGGGTGGGCAACATCCTGCCGGGCGAGCGCGTCTCGGTGCGCCTGAGCATGAGCCAGCCGCTGCCGTACGAGGACGGCGCGGCCACGTTCAGGTTCCCGCTGGTGGTGGCGCCGCGCTACATCCCCGGCGGCCCGATCGACGGGCCCGCCGCCGGCGACGGCACGGCGCCCGACACCGACGCCGTGCCCGACGCCTCCAGGATCAGCCCGCCGGTGCTGCTGCCCGGCTTCCCCAACCCCGTACGGCTGTCGCTGGCCGCCACGGTGGACGCCGCCGGTCTCGAGCTGCGCGAGCTGGCCTCCTCCCTGCACGTGACCGAGGAGGAGGGCGGCGCGGACGGCAAGCGTACGGTGCGGCTGCGGCCCGGCGAGCGGCTCGATCGCGACTTCGTGCTGCGGCTGTCGTTCGACGCGTCCACGGCGCTGCTGCTGGACGGGCGCGGCACGTTCGCGCTGACCGTGCTGCCGCCGCCGCTGCAGGCCGCCCGCACGCCGCGCGACGTGGTGCTGCTGCTCGACCGCTCGGGCAGCATGGGCGGCTGGAAGATGGTGTGCGCCCGCCGGGCCGCCGCCCGCATCGTCGACACGCTGACCGCGCAGGACAGGTTCGCGGTGCTGACGTTCGACTCGGTGGTCGAGGAGGCGTTCGAGGGGCTGGTCGAGGCGTCCGACCGCAACCGCTACCGCGCGGTCGAGCACCTCGCCAGGGTGGACGCCCGGGGCGGCACCGAGATGCTCGAACCGCTGCGGCGGGCGATCGCGCTGCTCGACGGCCGCGCCGAGGGCCGCGAGCGGGTCGTCGTGCTCGTCACCGACGGCCAGGTGGGCAACGAGGACCAGATCCTCGAGCAGGCGGGCGGCGCGCTGTCGGCCATGCGCGTGCACACGGTGGGCATCGACAGGGCGGTGAACGCCGGGTTCCTCGGCCGTCTCGCGGGGCTCGGCGCGGGCCGCTGCGAGCTGGTGGAGTCGGAGGACCGGCTCGACGCGGCCATGGATCACATCCACCGCAGGATCGGCGCTCCCCTGGTCACCGACCTGGCGCTCAAGGACCTCGACGTCGAGCCGGACACCGTCACCCACCTGGGGTCGATCTTCCCGGGTGTGCCGCTGCGCGCGTACGGGCGCTATCGCGAGGGCTCATCGGTGACCGTTCGGGGGCTCACCTCGCAGGGGCCGTGGGAGGAGCGCGTGGACGGCGTCACCGTGGACAACCCGGCCCTGCGCGCGGTGTGGGCCCGCGCCCACCTGCGGGAGCTTGAGGACCGATACGCCATGGGCGAGCACGACCTGGAGGAGCGCATCGTGCGGACCTCGCTGGAGTACGGCGTGCTGTGCCGGTTCACCGCGTACGTGGCGGTGGACACCCGGCAGGTCGCCGGCGAGGGGCCGCGGCACCGCGTCATCCAGCCCGTCGAGCCGCCCAGCGGCTGGGAGATGCCGCAGCCGCCGGGGATGGGCGCGTTCGGGGCGAACGTGATGCTGGCCGCCGCGCCGGCGAGCCCGTCCGGCATGCGCGTGCCGCAGCCCGGGCTGGGCGTCCAGGCCGAGCAGCGGGGCTTCTTCGCCGGAGGCCCGGGCGGCGGGCCCGCCGCTCCCTCGCCCAGGCCGGTCGCTCCCGCCGGGCGAGGTGTCTTCGGCGGCCCGGCCGCCGGGCGGCCCGGCTGGGGCCGTGGCGGGCGGGCGGCCGGCGGGCGGCTGGAGTCGGTACGCCCCCAGCTTCGCGCCGAGCTCGACCGGCTGGCGGCCATGCCCGCGCCCGATCTGCTCTACCTGGCCGACCTGGGCACCCGGTTGCGGGCGCTGGCGGCCTACCTGGGAGGCAACGAGGAGCTGGAGCGGCTGGCCGAGGAGCTGGCGGCGGCCGAGCGGCCGGGCGCGGACGCCCAGGCTCTGCACGAGCGCGCCGTCCAGGTCCTCACCGCGCTCACCGGCTCCGCCGCCGCTCCCCCGGCGCCCGGCGCCGGTCCTGACGACGGCCCCCGTCCTCGCGGCCCTTTCTGGAAGCGCGGCTGACCAGGCGGCGCCCCGGGCAGACGGCGACCGCCTGGGGCGCCGGGGCCGCGGCTGATCGCATCCGGACGAGGCCGCGGGCCCGCGCCCTCATCGACCGCGTGGTCGATCGCGTCCGGCTGGGGCGCCAGGTGCGCGTGGCGGCTCGTAGGCTGAACGGGTGACGACTCTTGTCCTGGACGGAGGGCTGGCCACCCAGCTCGAGAGCCTCGGCGCCGACCTGCGCGACGAGCTGTGGTCGGCGCGGCTGCTGGTGGAGGAGCCGGAGCTGATCCGGCAGGCGCACGCGTGTTACTTCGCCGCGGGCGCGGACGTGGCGATCACGGCCAGCTACCAGGCGACGCTGCCGGGCTTCGCGCGGCGCGGGCTCGGCGCCGCCCAGGCGGAGCGCCTGCTGCGGCTGTCGGTCGAGCTGGCCGCGCAGGCCCGCGACGAGCACGGGCGGGGCCTGGTGGCGGCCTCGGTGGGCCCGTACGGCGCCTATCTGGCCAACGGCGCCGAGTACACCGGCGACTATGACCTCGACGAGGACGGCCTGTACGCCTGGCACCGCCCCCGCTGGGAGATCCTCGCCGACGCCGGGGCGGACCTGCTGGCCTGCGAGACGATCCCGTCCTATCCGGAGGCGCGGGCGCTCGCCCGGCTGCTGGCCGCCACGCCGGGGGTGAAGGCGTGGGTGAGCTTCTCGTGCCGCGACGGCGAGCGGCTGTGCGACGGCACGCCGATCGCCGAGGCGGCCGCCCTGTTCGGCGGCAACCCGCACGTGGTGGCCGTGGGCGCCAACTGCACGGCGCCGCGTCACATCCCGGGCCTCATCGGCAGCCTGTCGGGCGGGCTGCCCGTGGTGGTCTATCCGAACTCGGGCGAGACGTGGGACGCGGAGAACCACCGGTGGGCGGGCCTGGCCGACCCGGTGGAGTTCGGCCAGGCGGCCAAGGAGTGGCAGCAGGCGGGCGCGTCGCTGATCGGCGGTTGCTGCCGTACGACACCCGAGCACATCAGGCAGATCCGCGCGCACCTGTCCTGAGCCACCAGCCGGTCAGCAGCCCGCCGGCCAGCACGACGGCGGCGACGGTGCGAAAGCCCGCGCCCATCCCGTACGCGGTCATGGCCGTGCTCATGACGGCCACCCCGACCGCGCTGCCCAGCTCGCGGGTGGCGCTGTTGAGCCCCGATCCGAGGCCCGCGCGCTCGCGCGGCAGCGCCGCCATGATCTCGTGTGACAGCACGGGCACGGCGAGCCCCATGGCGGCGCCCATGACCACCAGCCCCGCGGCGTAGAGCGGGTACGGCATGGCGGCGTCGGCGAACGACAGCAGCGCGAGGCCTGCCGCGTTCCCGGCGAATCCCGCCGCGACGGCGGCGCGCGGGCGGAAGCGGCCCGCCATCCGGGTGAGGGTGATCATGGGGACGGCGACCGGCAGGATCGCCGCACCGGTCAGCAGCGGCGAGAACCCCTTGACCTCCTGCAGGTAGCGGGCGTTGACGAAGAACAGCGCGAACAGCCCGAAGAAGGTCACCGCGATGCCGAGCGTGCCGGCCCGCAGCCGCGCGGAGGCGAACAGGCGCGGGTCGAGCAGCGGCGTGCGGGCGCGGAGCTGGTGGGCGACGAACACCGCGAAGAGCACGATGGCCGCCCCGGACGCGCCGAGCACCGGCACGCTCGCCCATCCGGCCTCCGGGCCTTCGATGATGCCCGCGAGCAGGGCCACGGAGGCGGCGGTGAGCAGCGCCGTACCGGTGAGTCCGAGCGCGGCGGGGTGCCGGGGCACGCGCGGCACCACGACGGCCACCAGCGCCGCGAGCGCGAGTGCCGGCAGCGCCGGCACGGCGAACAGCGCCCGCCACGGCAGGTACTCCATGATCAGCCCGCCGCCGAGGTTGCCGATCACTCCGGCGATGCCGGTGGCGGCGGTCCAGGTGGCGACGGCCCGGCCGCGCAGGGCGGCGGGGTGCGCGCCGACGGTCAGGGCCAGCGAGGAGGGCATGATCAGGGCGGCTCCCGCGCCGCTCAGCGCGCGGGCGGCGATGAGCGTGCCGGTGCCGGGGGCGAGCGCGGCGGCCAGGCAGCCGGCCGCGAACACGGCGAGCCCGGCCAGCAGCACGCCCTTGCGCCCGTAGCGGTCGCCGGCCGCGCCCGCGGGGATGAGCAGGCAGGCGAAGACGATGACGTACGCGTCGACGATCCACGTGAGCTGGGCGGGCGACGGGTGCAGCTCGCTCGCGAGCAGCACGGGGATGGCGAGGTTGACGGCGGCCACCAGGGAGACCGCGACGATCACGGAGGCCGCCATGAGGGCGGTGATCCGGGTGCGCGCGGGATGGCCCGTGTCCGGGCCGGTCATGGAAGCGGTTGGAGGCATGCGAAAGCTCCGGTCAGAGATGGGGTGAACGTGGGCGGAGGCCTCCCGCGGGCTTCACCGTAGACTCGGACCGGACATGACCTCAAATGCATCTTTGTCAGGTGATATATGCGTCGGACGCAAGCGAGCCTCGACCTGCTGATCGCGCTGGACGCGCTGCTGGAGGAGGGCAGCGTCTCGGCCGCCGCACGGCGGCTGCACCTGTCGGAGCCGGCGATGAGCCGCACGCTGGGGCGCATCCGCCGGGCGATGGGCGATCCGGTGCTGGTGCGGTCGGGGCGGCAGATGGTGCCGACGCCGCGGGCGCTGGCCGTTCAGGGCGAGGTGCGGGCGCTGGTGGAGGCGGCGCGCAAGGTGTTCACCCCGCAGGAGGAGCCGGATCCGGCCACGCTGGAGCGGCGGTTCGTGATCCTGGCGTCCGACGCGATGATCACGGCGCTCAGCGTGCCGCTGCTGACCGAGGTGCGGGCGGCGGCGCCGGGTGTGCGCTTCCACTTCATCCCCGAGGGGCACGAGGACGAGCCGGCGCTGCGCAGGGGCAGCGCCGACCTGGTGCTGACGGTGATCGCCGATCCGGAGCCGGAGACGCGGGTGGAGCCGCTGCTCGCCGATCGGGCGGTCGGCGTCGTACGTCCCGGGCATCCGCTGCTCGACGGCCCGGTCACGCCCGAGCGGCTGGCGGCGGCCGAGCACGTGATCGCGAGCCGGCGCGGCCGCGGCGCGGGGCCGGTGGACGAGCTGCTGGCCGCCATGGGGCTGTCGCGGCGAGTGGCGGGCTCGGTGCCGACGTTCGGCGCGATGCTGCTGGCGGTGCGCGAGTCGGAGCTGGTGGGGCTGACGGCGGAGCGGCTCACCCGGCCGATGTACGAGGCGCTGGGGCTGGTGACATTCCCGCTGCCGTTCGATCTGCCGGAGATGACGCTGTCGCAGGCGTGGCATCCGCGCCACGACGCCGATCCCGGGCACGCGTGGCTGCGGTCTCAGGTGCGGAACGTGGTCGGCGCCGCGTTCCCCGCTATGCGGAGGAACGCGGCGCCGGATGATCGCAAGGCGTGAAGGCCGCTCTCACGGGGGGCACTGCGCGGCTTCGCGACCGCGGTTACGCGATGACGGGTGCGCTGCGGCGGCGCGGCAGGACGTTGTCGAGCGCGAACGCTCCCCCGCCGGTGAAGCCGACCGCCAGGCTGGCCGCGGCCAGCGCCAGCACGAACTCGTAGCCGCCCTCGCCGGCCAGGCCGTTGGCGCCGTGCACGAAGACGATGGCGCCCACCATGTCGAGGGCGAGCAGCGTTCCCGCGATGGGCAGCGCGGCGCCGAGGATCAGCGCCAGACCGCCGAGCACCTCCAGCGCGGCCACGGCGGGCGCGGCGATGCCGGCCAGCGGGATGCCCACCGACTCGAAGAACTTGGTCGTGCCCGCGATGCCCATCGTCGCGAACTTCTGGTAGCCGTGCACCAGGAAGATCACCCCGACGGCGACCCTGGCGAGCAGCAGAACGACGGGACGCGCCTGATCCACCATGCGTGCTCCTCGTGAGATGTTCAGATTTGAACGACCACTCTAGCAGTGATGGTTCAAATTCGAACGACAGTACACTGAGCCGGTGACGGACCCCCGATGGCTGGACTCGACGGAGATGGCCGCCTGGCGCGCCTTCCTGTCCACCTTCCACCTGCTTGAGCGCCGCATCGAAGAGCAGCTCAAGTCCACTGCCGGGCTCACCCACCCGCAGTACGAGATCCTGGTGCGGCTCTCCGAGGCCCCCGGGCGCAGGATGCGCATGACCGAGCTGGCCAGGGGGGTGGTGGCGTCGAAGAGCGCGCTGACGTATCAGGTGACCCAGCTGGAGAAGGCGGGGCTGGTGGCGCGCGAGACCTGCCCGTCGGACGACCGGGGCGTGCTCGCCGTGCTCACCGACGAGGGCATGCGGTGCCTGGAGCGGGTGGCGCCCGGCCATCTGGAGGTCGTACGTGCCTACCTCATCGACCGGCTCAGCCGCGAGGAGCTGCAGGCGATGACGGACGCCATGCGCAGGGCGGAGCAGGCGTTACGCTCCCCCGCCTGACCGACCCGGCCTGTATCCTCCACCGCCCGGCCTCCCGGCCGCCCCCGGCTTGCACGCTCCCCCTGACCGCCCCCCGGCCTCCGCCTGACCGTCCCGGCCGCCCCTCGCGGGCGCGCCCGGGACACCGCCCGCAGAGGACGTGGGAGACCGGGCCGGCTCGCGCGCCCGGGTCGGCTCATGCCGGAACGCACTCCGGGCCGGCTCATGCCGGCTCGCGCAGCCGGGTCAGCTCTTGCCGGCGGCCGCGGCGCGGGCCGCGCGCTCCATCTCCACGCGGGCGCTCGCGGCGTACTTGTCGACGTACTCCTGGCCCGACAGTTCCATGAGCGCGTACATGATCTCGTCGGTCACCGCGCGCAGCACCAGCCGGTCGTCCTCCATGCCGTAGTAGCGGGAGAAGTCGAGCGGCTTGCCGAACCGCACGCCGGGACGGATGCCGAGCTTGGGGAACAGGCGCCCAGGCGGCATCATCTCGTGCGTGTTGATCATCGCCCACGGGATGACCGGCGCACGCGACTCCAGCGCGAGCCTGGCCACACCGGTCTTGCCCTTGTAGAGGCGGCCGTCGGGCGAGCGGGTGCCCTCCGGGTAGATGCCGAGGATCTGGCCCTCGCGCAGGATGCGCAGGCCGGTGCGCAGCGCCGCCTCGCTGGCCTTGCCGCCCGAGCGGTCGATGGGCACGGTGCCGACGCCGCTGAAGAACATCCGGGTGAAGAAGCCCTTGATGCCCTTACCGGTGAAGTAGTCGGCCTTGCCGAGCGAGATGACCTTGCGGCGGATCTGCAGCGGGCCGAAGAAGTGGTCGGCGAAGGACAGGTGATTTCCGGCGAGGATGGCGGGCCCGTGCTTGGGCACGTTTTCCGCACCCTCGGTCCAGGGCCGGAACACGAGGTGGAGGAACGGCCCCAGAATGGCCTTGACCACCCAGTAGAACACCTGGCACCTCTTCCTGCTCACGTCGTCGAGATCGGCAGAGTCATCTTCCCACCTCGCGGGCCATGCTCCTACCGCGCCTCTCGCACAATTACCCCAGAACGTGCGACGATCGGGCCGTTCCGGCGGAAATCGCCGGAATGAAACAGCACGGAGGAGCTGTTATGCCGCTCATGCCAGGCGCGGAACCCTACCACCATGATGCAGGCCCGGTGGGCGTGCTGCTGTGCCATGGGTTCACCGGAACGCCGCAGTCGCTGCGGCCGTGGGGTGAGTACCTCGCCGGGCACGGGATCAGCGTGTCGCTGCCCCGCCAGCCCGGTCACGGCACGACGTGGCAGGAGATGAACCGCACTCGCTGGGAGGACTGGTACGCCGAGGTGGAGAAGGCGTTCGCCGATATCCAGGGCCGCTGCACGGAGGTGTTCGTGGCGGGGCTGTCGCTGGGCGGCTGCCTGGCGCTGCGGCTCGCCGAGGTGCACGGCCCGGCGATCAGGGGCGTGATGGTGGTCAACCCCTCGATCGCGCTCGACGTGCCGCTGCTGAGGCTGGCTCCGCTGCTCAAGTGGTTCGTCCCGTCGGTGCCCGGCGTCGCGAACGACGTCAAGAAGCCCGGCGTGACGGAGCTGGCCTACACCCGCACCCCGGTCAAGGCCGCGGCCTCGCTGCCGAGCCTGTGGTCGCTGGTGCAGGCCGACCTGGCGAAGGTGACGCAGCCGCTGCTGGTCTTCCGCAGCACGGAGGACCACGTGGTGAAGCCGACGAGTGTCGCGATCATCCGCGCGAAGGTCCCGCAGGCCACGATCGAGGAGCTTACCGATAGCTACCATGTTGCGACGCTGGACAATGATGCCGACAGGATCTTTGCCGGGAGCCTCGACTTCATCCGGACACATGCCTCGGTACCCTTGCAGAGGGACTGATCGCACCCAGGGGGAAGTCGCGATCGCTGCGGAGAGGCCCATCTAGGTGACGCCCCAGAGTGACGAGGACGAGGTCTGGCGGCAGATCGTCGCGTCCTTCAACGACACAGCCGAGCGCGACTCGGCCGACCAGCCATGGCCGGACAGCGAGAACCTCCCCGCCGAACCGACCCGCCGGGTGGTCAAGCCGTCCGAGGCCGAGCCCGGCGTCAACGGCGCCACGCTGCACGACGGCATCGACGGCGGCCTCGACGACGCCGACGACGCGGCCGGCCCTGACGAGGAGGACGAGGGCCACTACGTGCCCCCGCCGCCGCCTCCGCTGCCCAAGCTCGACCTGCCGACCAAGCTGGCGTGGGTGGCGCTGTTCGGCGGGCCCGCCTACCTCCTGGTGGCGGCCATGGCGAGCTGGCACATGGAGGGGTGGGCGCTGTTCACGGCGGTGGCGGCGTTCATCGGCGGCTTCGTGGCGCTGGTCGTGCGCATGGGCGACGGCCCGCCCAACGACTCCGGCTGGGACGACGGTGCCCGCCTGTAGAACGGCCCGCCTGTAGGCGGGCGCGCGCTGAGCGGCGTCCGCCGCGGAACGGCTCTCGCCTGTGAGCGCCGCCTCCGGCCGGCGCCCGCCTGCTGACGGCGCCGCCTGCTGACGGCGCCGCCCGCTGACGGCGCTCTCAAGAAGCGCCATGAGCGCCGTCTCACGTGCACCCGGGACGTGGCCGGGGCACGGGTCAGGACTTCTGCGTGCTCGTCTTGGGCACGAACGACTCCACCACGTCGGTGTACTGGTCGTCCGAATCGACCGCGTGGCCGACCGCCCAGACCGTGCCCTTGTCCGCGAAGTAGGTGACGGCCTGCAGGCGCACGCTGTTCCTGTCCTTCTGCGCGGCACCCCTGATGATCGTGCAGGAGCCCTTCTCGCAGCGCAGCATGAACGGCACGTTGGCGTGCTCGGGGTCGTAGCCGGTCATCCAGTAGCGGCCCTTGCCGTCGCCGGTGACGCCGTAGAGCCTGGCTTCGGACGAGCCGGGCAGCCGCAGGCGGCTCCAGCGCTTGCCGTTCCAGATGAGGGCGAGCGGCGAGATGTCGCCCGGGCCGCGGTAGACGCCGCCCACGGCCACCGCCCGCTTGGGGCTGTCGACCTGGATGTCGCGCAGGTAGCCGCCGGGGATGGAGGGCAGCGTCATGGACTTCCACGAGCCGCCCGTGTAGTGGACGATCAGCGGCCTGGTGCCGGTGTCGCCGACCGCGAAGCCGTCGGAGACCGCGTAGAGCGCGCCCTTCTCCTTGGTCTGCTGCACGGTCCAGGTGCCGCCCTGGCCGGTGATGATGAGCCCGTTCTTCTCGCGGCTGCCGACCGCGACCACCCGCCCCGGCTTGGCGTCGATGCCGCCCAGCCAGTCGCCGGCGCGCAGCCCCGGCGGCCTGACCCTGTCGAACCCGCTGGTGTCGCCGTGGGCGAGGTACGGCAGCCCGTCGTGCCCGTCGCCGACCGCCCACACGTCGGATGCCGACGCGGCGGCGAGGCTGCGCAGGTTGCCCGCGGCGGTGGCGTCGCGGATGCCGATCTCGGACCACCTGCTGCCGTTCCAGTGGCGGATGGTGCCGCGGTTCTTCCAGACGTCCCAGATCTCCTGCTGGCCGACCGCCCACACGTCGTCGGGCGTGATCGCGAGCACGTCGGACAGCGAGCCGTCTGCCTGCAGGCGCACGCTGCTCGACTGCTGCCACGCTTCGGCGGCGGGCCGGGGATCGGCATGCGCGGCGGGCGTGACCTGCGTCAAGGCCACGGACGTCGCCAAGATCAGAGAGAGCGCACGCCGCTGAGAGCGACGGGTCATGTAGGAAATGCTACGGGCTCGCCCGCCGGTCTTGCCCGCTAGTGCCCAACTCTCAACTCCGCCACGACCGGGAAATGGTCACTGGCACGCACCGCGTCGGATCCGGTTGCGGGCACCGCGCACGACACGACCGGGGTGTCGCGCGCGGCGAACACCGCGTCGATCCGCAGGTGCGGGCCGTGCGCGGGGAAGGTGGGACCGCCTCCCGCGGGGGCCTCGGCGTGGCAGTCGGCCAGCCGGGCGGCCAGGTGCCGCCAGGCCGGCTGGTGGTCCTGCTCGTTGACGTCGCCGCCGAGCACGACCGAGGCGCCGTGGCGGGCGGCGACGTCCTCCATGATCGCGGTGATCTCGGCGGCGTGGTACGTCCTCGCCGCCTGGTCGAGGTCGAGATGGAACGAGCCCACGGCCAGCCGCGCCCCGCCGCTCTCGCTCCGCACGGCCGCATCGCCGCCCCCGCCGCCGCCCTGGTGCCGCACGGGCTCCACGACGGCCACGGCCAGCGCGCGGCGTTCCAGCCCGCGGAAGGCGCGCAGCGCATGGTGCTCGGCGTGCAGCACGCGCACGCGCGGCCCGGTGAGCACGGCGACGCCGCCCACCCTGCCGTGGGTGGCGACGGCGAGCCCGGCGCGGGCCGCGAGCGCGGCCCTCCTGGCCCGCCAGCGGCCGAACCTGAGCGCCTCCTGCACGCACAGCACGTCGGCGCGCAGCCCGGCGATGACCCTGGCCAGCGCGGCGACGTCGTCGCGCAGCCCGTGCAGGTTGTACGTCGCGACCCGGACCGGGACCGCCACGGGCCCTAGCGTCGCCTCGCCAGGTCGGCCGCGCCCACCACGCCCGCCGACGCGCCCAGCTCGGCGAGCCGGATCTCGGCGAGCGGCCGGTGCCCGCGCCCGGTCAGCCGCTCGGCGAACGCCTCCCTGGCCCGGTCGATGAACAGGTCGGCGGCCCTGGACACGCCGCCGCCGACGATGAAGCAGCCGGGGTCGAGGATGGCGGCGAGGTCGGCCATGCCCTGCCCGAGCCAGTCGGCCAGGCTGCGGAACGCCTCAAGGGAGACCTCGTCGCCCTTCCTGGCGGCCTCGGTGACCTCCTCGCCCTCGATCTTGCCGCCGGCCAGGGCGAGCAGCGTGGCGGCCCGCTCGGGGTGCTCGTCGGCCAGCTTCCTGGCCTCCTTGACCAGGGCGTTGCCGCTGGCGTACTGCTCCCAGCAGCCGATGTTGCCGCAGCCGCACTCGCGCCCGCCCGGCTGCACCTGCATGTGGCCCAGCTCGGCGCCCATGCCCCAGCGCCCCCGGTAGAGGCTGCCGTCGAAGACGAGGCCGCCGCCGATGCCGGTGCCGAGCGTGAGGCAGACCACGTGGGACTGACCCCTGCCCGCGCCGAACCTGGTCTCGCCCCAGGCCATCGCGTTGGCGTCGTTCTCGACCACGACCGGCAGGCCGACCAGCCCGCTGATCTTCTTCTGCAGCGGCTCCTCGCGCCAGGCCAGGTTGGGCGCGAAGCGGATGACGGAGCGGCTCTCGTCGACGAAACCCGCCGCGCCGACTCCCACCGCCTCGATGTCGCGGCCCTCGGACAGCTCGCGAACGACGTCGGCCACCGTCTCCGCCACCTTGTCGGGGCGGTCGGCGGCGGTGGGCCTGAGTGTGTGTTCGACGATCTCGCCGTTGTCGTCGACCACACCGGCGGCCACCTTCGTCCCGCCGATGTCGACACCGATCGTGAGCATTGCCGCGTGTCTCCCTATCCCAGATCTATATGTTGAACGTTGTCGCGATGACCGCGATCGTCGCGAGGCTCGTCGCGCCGGTCACGTGGCCCGCGCGGGGCCGGCCTGCTCAGTGCGTCGAGCGCGCCGCGGAAGGCGGCGAACAGCTCACCGCCCGCGGCCACCAGGTGGCCGGCCACGTCGTTGCCCGACTCGCGCTGCGCCGCGATCGCCCGGCACACCGGGCAGGCCCGGCAGATGTACTCGTCGTGGGGCTCGGAGACGGCCTCCTCCCACACGTCGCGCTCCCTGCGGGACCGCCCGCCGACCGCGCCGCCCAACGTGCCGCCCAACGTGCCGCCCAACGTGCCGCTCAGCGTGTCGGCGACGGAGTCGAAGACGCTCTTGCCGACCTGGCGGGTGGCCCGCTCCTGAAGCGACTCGAACAGCTTGCGCGCCTCGTCGGCAACCGTACCGATGGGGTCCCGCTCGGCACCGCCCCGGGTGCCCTCTCCGCTGTCACCGGCGGATTCGCGGGCGGTGTCCCGATAAGGGTCTCTGCCGTTCCTGTCGCTGCTCTCGGTCATCGTGGTCCTCCAAGCTCGTGGGGTCGCTCATCCATTCAACTCATCAGGTCGCGGATTCGCTCCCTCGGCGGACCACGTGACGCGAAGCACACCGTCGCGCAGCGTCGCCCCCCTGATCTGCCTGCGGGCCAGCGCCGCCGGCAGCGCCAGGATCCTGCGGTACGGGCCCGCGGTGACGATCAGCTCGTCGCCCTTGCGGGCCAGATCGACATCGCCCCGGTCGGCGCCGGGCAGCGCGAGCTCCAGCTCGTCGGCGCTCATCCGCAGCGGCGGGCGTACGGAGTGGGGGGCGAACGGGTCGGACTCGCCGTACATCGCGGCGCCCACCTCGGCCAGCGCGTCCTTGCCGACGGGCTCGGCGGGCAGGTAGGGCACGACGTGGATGGGCAGCGGCGCGAACGACTGCTCGGCCTCGGCCAGCAGCCGCGACTGTGCGGCCACCCAGCCGCTGCGCCACTCGTCGGCGTCCTCGCCCGGGAAGACCCGGTTGGCGATGGCGGCGTCGACGCGGTAGCCGTACAGGCTGAGCGAGGTCAGCGTGCGCCTGGCCTCGGCCAGCACCACCGACTCGGGGGTGAACACGAGCCGCACCGAGGCGTGGTCGCCGGTGAGCAGCTCGCGCACCTCCATCAGGCCGCGGTGGAAGCGCTCGCCCGCGCTCATCACCTCGTCGCCCGGCGCGCTGACCTTGGCGACGCCGCGCACGAACGGCGCGGCCAGCCGCATCAGCCTGCGCCCGACCGGCATGAGCCGGTTGACGTGCCAGTCGAGCGCCTCGGGCAGCGCGAGCAGCCGCAGCGTCTCGGCCGTCGGCGCGCAGTCGACC
The DNA here is from genome assembly GCF_043196965.1 of Nonomuraea sp. NPDC049309. Classification (NCBI taxonomy): domain Bacteria; kingdom Bacillati; phylum Actinomycetota; class Actinomycetes; order Streptosporangiales; family Streptosporangiaceae; genus Nonomuraea; species Nonomuraea sp. NPDC049309. The sequence continues at coordinate 2,138,912 of NZ_JBICSH010000001.1, forward strand.
ACGATGACGTCCCAGCAGCCGCCGCGGGCGTGACTGCGCAGCTCCAGCAGCGCGATCAGCTCCTCGGCGCCCGGCAGGACGGTGATCTCCTCGGAGGTGATCTCGTCGAGCCCCAGCTCGGCCAGCACGTTCCTGGCGTAGTCGCGCAGCTCGCCCCAGTGGCGCTCCATCGACTTCTGCGTGTCCACCTGGTGCAGGTGCAGGCCGGGCGCGATCTCACCGGGCTCGGCCGCGAGCGCGTCGGCCAGCGAGTGCGCCGTGTCGGTGGAGACGAGCAGCGTCTTCAGCCCGCGCCTGGCCGCCAGCGTGGCCGTCGCGGCCGCCGCCGTGGTCTTGCCGACGCCGCCCTTGCCGGTGAAGAGCAGTACCCGCGGATGCACCTCAGCGGCCTTCGACGCGCTTCTTCAGGCCCTTCAGCGCGGTGTCCACGATGACCTTTTCGGCCTTGCGCTTGATGAGCCCGATCATGGGGACGCTGAGGTCGACCGTCAGCTCGTACGTCACATCGGTGCCACTGCCCGACTCGGAGAGCCGGTAACTTCCGCGCAGGTCGGAGACCATCTTCCCGGGCTCGACCACCTGCCAGCTCACGGCGTCGTCGCCCTGCCAGGTGTAGCCGAGCGTGTAGGTGTCGCTGATCGGCCCGGCGTCGAGCGTGAAGCGGACCGTGCTCGGGCGGCCGTCGTCGTCGCTGGTCAGGACCTCGGCGCTCGTGATCTGGCCGGCCCATTGGGGGTAGCTGGGGAAGTCGGCGATGACCGCCATGATGTCGGCGCGCGTCGCGCCGATCGTGGTGCTCGAAGTGGTCCGATCAGCCATGGCGACCACGTTAGTGCACAATCCACCGGTGACGGCGTAAGGCCGCAGATCACCATTCAAGGACGTACGGGACGCCCCGGCTGCGGAAGTGGCCGACGTTCACGCACTCGGTGCGGCCCACGCGGGCGCGCGCGTGCAGGGGGTTGTGCACGTGGCCGAAGAGGGCGTAGCGCGGCTGCGTCCGCCTGATCGCCTCCAGCGTCGCCTCGCTGCCCCGCTCGAACCGCCTGGCCACCACGTCGTAGAGCAGCTCGGGCAGCGCGGGCGGGATGTGGCAGCACAGCACGTCCACCTCGCCGAGCGCCTCGACCTTGGCGGCGTACTCCTCGTCACTGATCTCGTACGGCGTGCGGTACTGCGTCTTCAGCCCGCCGCCGACGAACCCGAACCGCCACCCGCCGATCTCCGCCACCTGCCCGTCGAGCACCTGGTGGCCGGGCCTGAGGTAGTCGGACCATAGGCGCGGCAGGTCGACGTTGCCGTACGTGAGGTAGGCGGGGGTGGGCATGGCCTCGAAGAGCGCGGCGTACTGGGCCCGGACGTTGCGCTCGATGTGCTCGCGCGGGTCGCCGTCGAGCGTCGCCCACAGCGCCGCCGACATGGCCCTGGCCTCGTCGAACCGCTTGGCCGTGCGCAGCGCGATGAACTCCGCGGCCTTCTCGGCGCCGAACAGGTCGGCGAAGATGCCCTTGGCGTGGTCGTCGTAGTCGACGAACAGGATCAGGTCGCCGAGGCAGATGAGCGCGTCGGCTCCGTCACCCGCCTTGGCGAGCGCGTCCGCCCTGCCGTGGACGTCGCTGACGACGTGGACCCTCATGGCGAAGATCCTATGCGCGAGCGCCCGCCGCCCGCCGCCCGCCCGCCGCCCGATTCCCGGCGTCCCGCCCGCTCGCGCCGCCGTCGGCCCGCCCGCCACCCGATTCCCGCCGCCCCGCCCGCCCGCGCCGCCGTTGACCCGGCGCGCCCGCCCGCCGTCTGGTTCCCGCCGTTCCTCCTGCTCGCGCCGTCCCCGGCCCGGCGCGCTCGCCCGCCGCCCGCGCGTCACCGCAGGACGGACTCCGGCTTGCTAGCGTGTGTGAAAGACCGTTCATAACGCCTCAATGACAGAGCTACCGGCGCGTAACTTCAGACGGTAACGTCCAGGCGGAGCCCGAAGAGGAGTTGAGTTCGTGCGCGAGTACAGCGTCCCCGTCCTGGTCGATGTGCCTGCCGACGCCGGCCTGCCCGACACCGTCTTCCGGCGTGCCGAGCAGGAGCCGGGCGCCGTGGTCATGCGGCGCAAGACGGAGTCGGGCTGGCCCGCCGTCACCGCGGCCGAGTTCCGCGATCAGGTGGTCGAGCTGGCCAAGGGCCTCATCGCGGCCGGCATCGAGCACGGCGACCGGGTCGCGCTCATGTCGCGCACCCGCTACGAGTGGACGCTCATCGACTACGCGCTCTGGACCATCGGCGCGGTCACCGTGCCGATCTACGAGACCTCCTCCGTCGAGCAGATCCGGTGGATCCTCGCCGACAGCGCGGCCAAGGCCGCGTTCGTCGAGCTCGACACGCACGAGCAGGCCGTCAAGGAGGCCGCGCCCGAGCTGAAGGCGCTGTGGCGGGTGGACGCCGCGCTGGACACCGGCGGCGTCACCGACGCCGACGTGAGCGCCCGCAGGGAACAGGTCACCTCCGCCGACCTGGCCACCGTCGTCTACACCTCCGGCACCACCGGGCGTCCCAAGGGCTGCCGGATCACCCACGACAACCTCCTGTTCACCGCCCGCAACGTGATCCGCGGGCCGCTGGAGCCGCTGTTCGCGGGCAGGCAGCCGGCCGCGCTGCTGTTCCTGCCGCTCGCGCACATCTTCGCCCGCATCATCCAGGTGGCGCTCGTCGAGGCCGGCGCGATCATCGCCCACACGCCCAACATGAAGAACGTCGCCCCCGACCTGCAGAGCTTCCAGCCGACGTTCCTGCTGGGCGTGCCCCGCGTGTTCGAGAAGGTCTACAACGCCGCCGAGCAGAAGGCCATCGCCGGCGGCAAGGGCAAGATCTTCGCCCGCGCCGTCGACGTCGCGGTGGCCTGGAGCAAGGCCGAAAGCTCGGGCGGCGCGCCGCTCGGACTGCGGCTGCAGCGGGCGATCTTCGACAAGCTGGTGTACGGCAAGCTGCGCGCCGCCACCGGCGGCCGGCTCTCCGCGGCGATCAGCGGCGGCTCCGCGCTCGGCGACCGCCTCGGCCACTTCTTCCGCGGCGTCGGCATCGAGGTCTTCGAGGGGTACGGGCTCACCGAGACCACCGCGCCCGTCTCGGTCAACCTGCCCGGCGCCAACAAGATCGGCACCGTCGGCAAGCCGCTGCCCGGCGTCACCGTACGCATCGACGACAGCGGCGAGATCCTGGCCAAGGGCCGCAACGTCTTCCACGGCTACTGGAAGAACGAGGCGGCCACCGCCGAGGTGATCGACGCCGACGGCTGGTTCCACACCGGCGACGTCGGCGAGCTCGACGAGGACGGCTACCTGCGCATCACCGGGCGCATGAAGGAGATCCTGGTGACGGCCGCCGGCAAGAACGTCGCCCCCGGGCCGCTCGAGGACGCGCTGCGCGCACACCCGCTGATCTCCCAGGCCATGGTCATCGGCGACGGGCGGCCGTTCGTCGCCGCCCTCATCACCCTCGACCCCGAGGCCCTGCCGGAGGGCGCCACCGTCTCCTCGCTCAAGTCCGACCCCGAGGTGCTGGCGCAGATCCAGGCGGCGGTGGACCGGGCGAACGCGCTCGTGTCGAAGGCCGAGCAGATCAAGAAGTTCGTCGTCCTCGACGCGGACATCACCGAGGAGAGCGGCCACCTCACGCCCACCCTCAAGGTCAAGCGCAACCTGGTGATGCGCGACTTCGCCAAGGAGATCGACGCCATCTACGACTTCCAGTCGTAGTCTCCCTGCCCTCGGGTGGCCGAGGGGCGTCGCCGACGCCCTCCATGTCGCCTGGGCCGCCTTCGGGCGCGGCCTCCTCGTGCTCACCGGTCGCCGGGTCGCAGACCGCGACCGGCTGCGGCGCGGCGCCCGACCGCCCGCGGGCGGGCAGGTGCGCAACGGCCGCGCCGTGCCCGCGCTCCTCCGATCCTCCGTCGTACTTGACGGCGGCAAGCGCTTGCGCGCGTACGTCCGCGAGCACGGTGACGGAGCCCGTGCTCCGCGCCCCCGCACCTCACCGTTCCCGACGCGACCCCGTACCTCACCGGCCCCGACGAGACGCGACCCTCACCTCGGCCTCACGCCCAACCGGGCCCGGCGCCCCACCCCCGCCTCGGCCCCACGCCCCGATCGCGCCGGCAAGCGGTTGCGGGCGCGGGTCGAGCGATCTGCGACCCCGGCGGGCGGCGCGCGCCGCTCCCCCGGTGCGTGCGCACGTTGGAGTGTCTCGGAATCTGTCACGAAACCGTGCGTTGACAGTCCGAAATGTGGGCTTTTCGATGAAGGAAAGTGAGCGAATTCGGGGGAACGTGAAGGGTCCGGCAAGGAGGCACCCACATGGAACCATCGCCGATCTCCCGCCGCAATCTTCTCTTAGGAGCCGCCGCCTTCGGCGTCCCCGCCGTCCTGGCAGGCTGCGGATCGGACGCCCCATCCCCCGGAGGAGGAGGCGATCTGGGCACGGTCACGATCGGCTCGAACGCCTCCGACGAGATCCCCAAGAAGACGCTGGAAGCCGTGGTCGAGGGCTTCACCCAGGCCACGGTCAGGATCAACACCGTCGATCACAACACGTTCCAGGAGAACATCAACCGCTACCTGCGCGGCACCCCGGAGGACGTCTTCACCTGGTTCGCCGGGTACCGGATGCAGTTCTTCGCCCAGCAGGGCCTTGCGGTGGACATCTCGGACGTGTGGCGGGAGATCGGCGCGGACTACACGCAGGCCTTCAAGGACCAGTCGACGGGCGTGGACGGCAAGCAGTACTTCGTCCCGTTCACCTACTATCCGTGGGCGGTCTTCTACCGCAAGAGCCTGTGGGAGGAGAAGGCGTACGAGCCGCCCGCGACGCTGGACGACCTCACCGCGCTGTGCAGGAAGATGAAGGCGGACGGCCTCATCCCGATCGCGTTCGCCGACAAGGACGGCTGGCCGGCGATGGGCACGTTCGACATCCTCAACATGCGGATCAACGGCTACGACTTCCACATCTCGCTCATGGGCGGCAAGGAGTCGTGGACGGATCCGCGAGTGAAGCAGGTGTTCGACACGTGGCGGGGGCTGCTGGAGTTCCACCAGCCGGCCGCGCTGGGGCGGACGTGGCAGGAGGCCGGCCAGTCGCTGGCACAGAAGAAGACCGGGATGTATCTGCTCGGGATGTTCGTCGCCCAGCAGTTCCCCGAGGCCGACCGGGACGACCTGGACTTCTTCACCTTCCCGGAGATCAACCCGGCGTACGGCACCGACTCGATCGACGCCCCCATCGACGGCTACATGATCTCCGCCAAGGCGAAGAACGTGGAGGGCGCGAAGGCCCTGCTCAAGCACTTCGCGCAGGCGTCCGCGCAGAACATCGCCACGAAGATGGACCCGGGCACGCTGGCCGCCGGCTCCAAGGCCGACACCTCCGGCTACAGCCCGCTGCAGAAGCGCGGCGCGGAGCTGGTGTCGAGGGTCAAGCACATCGCGCAGTTCCTCGACCGTGACACCCGGCCCGACTTCGCGTCGACCGTGATGATCCCGTCGTTGCAGACGTTCATCGACAAACCCAACGAGATCGACTCCCTGCTGGCCGGCATCGAGCAGCAGAAGGCGAACATCTTCCGCTGATGGCCGTCAAGACTCATCGCTACTCCGCCCGCGACGTGACCGTGCTGGTCATCGGGCTGGGGGTGGCCATCGCCATCAACGTGGGCCTCATCTGGGGGCCCACGCTGGCCTCCATCGGGCTGTCCGGCACGAGCTGGAGCGGCATCGGGCCCATCGAGTGGGTGGGCGGGCGGAACTACCACGACCTCGCGGCGGAGTATCCGCCGTTCTGGTCGGCGGTCCGCAACAACGTGCTGTGGCTGGCCTTCCTCGGGCTGGTGGCGACGCCGTTCGGCTTGTTCTGCGCGGTGCTGCTGGACCGGCGGCTGCGGCTGTCGCGGTTCTACCAGAGCGCGCTCTACATGCCGGTGGTGCTGTCGCTCGCGGTGGTGGGCTTCATCGCCCAGCTCGTCTACTCCTCCGACTACGGCGTGCTGAACGCGGTGACCGGGCTGAACGTGGACTGGCTGGGCGACCGGTCGATCAACATCTGGGTGGTCATGGTGGCGGCGGCCTGGCGGCACGTCGGCTACGTCATGATCATTTATCTGGCCGGGCTCAAGGCGGTCGATCCGGCGCTGAAGGAGGCCGCGGCCATCGACGGCGCGAACGAGCGGCAGGCGTTCTTCCGCGTGGTCTTCCCCGCGCTCCGGCCGGTCAACGTGATCGTGCTGGTGATCACGGTGATCGAGGCGCTGCGGGCGTTCGACATCGTCTACGCGATCAACAAGGGCAGGAACGGTCTCGAGCTGCTGTCGGTGCTGGTCACGGAGAACATCGTGGGCGAGGCGAGCAGGATCGGCTTCGGCTCGGCGATCGCGGTGATCCTGCTGGTGATCTCGCTGGGGTCCATCGCGACGTACCTGTCGCAGCTGTTCAAGGAGGAGCGATGACGGTCACCGCCCCCGCCCCCGCTCCCCCGTCGCAGGCGGCCGAGCCGCCGGCGCGCCGCCCGGTCCGGCCGCTGCGGGTGCTGCTGCACGCGTTCCTGCTGCTGGTGGCGCTGGGCTGGCTGGTGCCGCCGGCGCTCGCCGTGTACGCCTCGCTGCGCCCGTACGAGGAGACCGCCCGCCTGGGCTACTTCTCGCTGCCGGAGAGCCTGACGTTCGACTACTACGCGCAGGCGTGGACGCAGGCCGAGCTGCCCCGCTACTACCTCAACACGCTGTACGTCGTGGTGCCCGGCGTGCTGGTGACGCTGCTGCTGGCCTCGTTCACCGCGTTCGCGATCGCCCGGCTGCGCATCCCGGGGCGCAAGACGCTGCTGATCGTGTTCACCGCGGGCAACCTGCTGCCGCCGCAGGTGCTCATCACGCCGCTCTACACGCTCTACACGCTGGTGCCGCTGCCCGTGTGGCTGTCGGACTCGCAGGCGCTGTACGACTCCTACCTGGGGCTGATCCTCATCCACGTGGCGTTCCAGTTCGGCTTCTGCGTGTTCGTGCTGGCGAACTTCATGCGCACGATCCCCGAGGAGATCTCCGAGGCGGCGCTGGTGGACGGCGCGGGGGTGTGGCGGCGGTACTGGACGCTGACGCTGCCGCTGTGCCGTCCGGCGCTGGCGGCGCTGGGCACACTGCAGTTCACCTGGATGTACAACGACTTCCTGTGGGCGCTGGTGCTGATGTCGTCGGGCGACAAGCTGCCGGTCACCTCGGCGCTGAACAACCTGCGCGGCCAGTTCTTCACCGACTACAACCTGCTGGCCGCCGGGGCGATGCTGGTGGCGCTGCCCACGCTGATCGTTTTCCAGCTCCTGCACAAGCAGTTCGTGGCCGGTCTGACGCTGGGGTCGACGAAGGGGTGACGCCCGTCAGAGCAGGGCGCGGAAGCGGGCGGCCACCTGGTCCCACGACCACTCGGCGGCGATCCACTCGCGGCCGGCCTCGCCCATCTTGCGTGCCTTGTCGGGGTCGGTGAGCAGCTCGATCACGGCCTCGGCGATCTCGCGGGGGTCCTCGCCGTTCACGATGAGGCCGGTCTCTCCGGGACGTACGGCGTCGGGGGCGCCGCCCGACCGGCCCGCGATCACCGGCAGCCCGGTCGCCGACGCCTCCAGGAACACGATGCCGAGCCCCTCCACGTCCACGCCGCGCAGGCGGGTGCGGCACGGCATGGCGAAGACGTCCGCCGCCGCGTAGTAGTCCGGCAGGTCGGCGGCGGGGACCGTGCCCGCGAACCTGATCGACTCGTGCCCGGCGGCCAGCCGTTCCAGGGTCCGCCGGTACGAGCCGCCGCCGACCAGCAGCAGCACCGCGTCCGGCACCGAGCGCAGCACCCGCGGCCAGGCCTCGATGAGCCGGTCCTGGCCCTTGCGCGGCACCAGCCGCGACACGCACGCCACCACCGGGCGGCCCGCCAGCCCCAGCCGGGCCTTGGCGGGCCGGCCGGCCGGGGCGGGCCGGAACTGCTCGACGTCCACGCCGGGCGCGAGCCGTACCAGCTTGTCCTGTGAGATGACGGCGGCGAGCCGGGCGCGGGTGTAGTCGCCCAGGTACGTCATCACGTCCGCGTGCTCTCCGATCCTGCGCAGCACCGCGCGGAAGCCGGGCGCGCTCGCCCACGACGCCTCGTGGCCGTGGGTGAGCATCACCATCCGCTCGGCGCCCGCCCGGCGCAGGCGCGGGGCGAGCAGGCCGAGCGGCGCCGCCGCCCCGAACACCACGGTCCGCGCACCGCACGCGGCCACCAGGCCGGCGGCCCTGCGGGCGACGGCCGGGGTGGGCAGCATGAGGCGCGTCGGGTGCCGCACCACGCGGTACGGCTGGCGCCGGTCGAACTCGGCGCTGCCCGGCCAGGCGGGGGCGTAGACCGTCACGCCCGGCGTGCGCAGCGCGAGTCCGTGCACGAACGACTGGATCCCGCCCGCGCGGGGCGGGAAGTCGTTCGTGACGAAGAGCACGGGATGCGTCACGGCAGGGGTACGCCGTTCAGCCGCGCCCACGCGCGGGCCATGGCGATGCGCTCGGGACTCGACGGATGGGAGGCATAGAGCACATATTCCACCGCATTCGGCGTCAAGTCGGAAATGTTGGTGGTGGCCAGGCGTTTCTGCATCGCGATGAACGTGGCCGGATCCCGCGTCAGATCCAGCGCGTGCACGTCGGCCCTGGCCTCGATGTGGCGGCTGATGAGGTTCGTAACCGGGCCGAGCAGGAACCCGCCAATCGTCATCAGCCCCATGAGCGCGCCGACCGCCCGCGGGTCGGTGATCGAGATCACCTTCGTACGCCGCCGCAGCGGATCGAAGATCACATACAGCAGGATCGCGCCGAAGGCCGAGCCGAGCGCGCCGATGAGCGTGCCGTGCAGCACGTCGTCGTACTTGGCGTGCCCCAGCTCGTGCGCCACGACCAGCTCCACCTCCTTCTGCGGCGCCTGCAGCAGCGTGTCGTAGACGACGATCCTGCGGGTGGCGCCGAAGCCCGACACGTACGCGTTGAGCGCCGTCGTCCTGCGCGAGGCGTCGGCCACCAGCACATCCTCCACCGGCACGCCGTCGCGCGCGGCCATGTCGAGCAGGTTCGTCCGCAGCGTGCCCTGCGGCATCGGGGTGAAGTCGTTGAACAGCGGCTCGAAGATCACCGGGTAGGCGAACGAGGCCGCCACCGTGAACGCGAACGCCCCTGCGGCCGCCGGGATCCACCAGCGCCGCACCTTGCGGGCCAGCGCCACCAGGACCACCAGCATGAGACAGAGCAGGAACGTCTCCACGCCCAGGCTCTTCAGCCGGTCGGCCGTCCAGCCGGCCCAGTCCTGCGTGGACAGGCCGTACTCGCGCAGGATCGTCTCGAACCACACGCCCAGGGGCCACCGGAGCGCCTCAATGATCGCCGTGATCACCACCGTGCCGAGGATCACCCGCAGCCACCACGGGCCCCTCAGCCAGGCCAGTACCTTCGCGCCGAACGGGGTGGCCACCAGCACCCCGGCGGAGATGAGGGTGAGCGCCAGCGACAGGTAGCTCGGCAGGCTGGTCGCCGCGTCGAACGCCTCTCCCTTGGCGATCTGGGCGGCGGTGAAGTCGCGGGCCGGATCGGGCGGCCCTCCGGTCAGCACGTCCCAGGGCGTGGTGAACGCGGCCACGGCGATGATCACGATGCCGAGCAGCACCAGCGCCAGGGCCGCCTGGCGGCGCAGGGCCGGGGTGGTCGTTCCGCGTTCGTCCATGCCCGCCCCCTTCCCGCTGGTCAAGCGCTGAACGTCCGCCTTTCCGCCGTCCGCGTCCGAGGCCGGCGAGTCCAAGGCCGGCGGGTCCGAGGCCGGCGGGTCCGCCTGCGCGCCGCCTGCCGCGGCCTTTTCGTCCGGGGTCCGCGCGCCCTCCTGCCCGCCTGCGGCCTCCGCGTCCTGGGCGCCGCCTCCGGCGGGCGCACCGGGCGGGTGGGTGGCGCCCACCGTGGCCAGCGCCTCCTCAGCCGCCCGGGTGCCGTCCTTCGCCCCCTCGGCCTCCGCGCGGTCCGTCTCCCGGCCGTCCGGGTGTTGTCGTTCGCTCATCTGCCTCCCCTTCACACGAGCTGATCCCGCACGTACGCGCGCCACCGCGCGGTCAGCGTCGCGACGGAGAGCCCGAGCGCGGCGAGTGCCCGATCGGTCCCGCGTGCGCGGGCCGCACGGTAGAGCCTCACCAGGGTCCCCTCACCGAACCGGTCAGCGAGGAAGCGACACGCCAGCCAGGCCTCCTGGTACGCCCGGGCGAGCGCGGCCGGGTCGGCGCCGTTCGCCGCGAAAGCCGCAGGCCCCGGCAGATCGGTCGGGAGGCGTCCGGCCCGCACCTCGGCGGCCAGCTCGGCGGCGGCGACCGTCACGGGCAGCCCGGCGTCGCGGTAGGCGACGTAGTCGGCGAAGCCCTCGTACAGCCAGACGGGCAGGCCCGCGGTGCCGGCGACGACGTGGGTGAGCTCGTGGGCGAGGACGACGTCCCTGCCCGTGGGGTTGAGCCTGGCGAACGACTCGGGCACGACGATCACCCGTTCGCCGTCGGCCAGTGCCGCCAGGCCGTCCACGCCGCCCACCCGGGCCAGCGCGGCCGCCTCGCGGGCGCCGGCCGGTACGACGATCAAGGGGCGTACGGGGCGGGCGAGCACCGCCGAGACCCGGCGGCCCGCCGTGTCGGCCCTGCGCGCCAGCTCGCCGAGCCCCGTGGCGTCGTGGCCCACGACCGTGGACCACCTGCCGCGGCGCACGGCGTACGGGCCGGGCCACAGGCCGCGTACCGCCTGGGGCAGGATCGGCGCGCCGGGCAGCGGAGCGGCGGCCGGCGCGAGGGAGACGGCGGCGAGCACCAGCCCGGCCGCCACGGCACGTCGGCTCACCTGCTCGGGCACAGCCCCGATGGTAGGCCGTCCCCGGCACGCGAGAGCCCCGCCCGGATCGGAGAGGATCCGGACGGGGCTTCTTCACGCGCCGGGACGGACGGCGCCGACGAAGGACGCCTTACGCCATCCGCTCAGCTTGTCGATGCGTACCCGTTCACCCGTCCGAGGTGAATGGATCATCTTGCCTTTGCCGACGTACATGCCCACATGGCCGAGCCCGTTGAAGAACATCAGGTCACCAGGCTGGAGATTGCGCCAGGAGACCTTCTTCCTGACGCGGGCGAACTGGCTGCTCGCCACGCGCGGGAGCTTGACGCCGGCCTTCCTCCAGGCGTACTGGACGAGACCGGAGCAGTCGAAGGCACCGGGTCCGGCGGCCCCGTAACGGTACGGGTCACCGATCTGCTTCTTGGCCACGGCGACGGCCTTGCCGGCCCTCGCCCTCTGCCGGGCGGCCTTGGCGGCCCTCTTACGGGCCTTGGCCGAGGCGGTGGTGCGGGCGGTGGTGGCCGCCTTCACCGTCGCTCCGGCCGCCGCACCGGCGTCGCGGGTCGTCGCCGCCTGAGCCTCGGGGGCATGGAGGACCATACCTCCGGCTGTCACAGTCAACGTGAGTGCGACACCACTCAGGGCAAGGCGGGACAGGCGGGGGTTCTGCGGGGATTCAGACAGGATTTCTCCTTGGGTCTTCCACGAACGCCTACCGGGTTAGCTGACGGATTCGGGCGTGGAAGTCGCCCTACGGCGCGATGGCGCGCCGATTCACCCCTGATCCCTTGGGGAACGCGGGATCGCTGGGTCCCCGGCTCCGTGCCTCCTGGCTGCACGGATTCGGCAGGTCACGCCCCGATCGATGCGTGCGATGGGGATGTCGGGGCCGACCGGCGGATATGTATCTGTCTCACATCGGGAGTGACCGATGATCGGTTCGCGACGACATGGCTTGTCCGCCGCGACGCCAGAAGTTACGCCGAACGGTCACGAATCGGCAAAGCCCAAGTAACGCTGTAAAGATCAGATAGAGGTATTTGTCAGACTCGGAACCGCTGCTGGGACCCCAGATCCCGTGACCGAAATGTGACCTCACTCACAATTCCATTCCCGCCCCTTTGTAAGGTCTCATCAGTCACATCTGTCACCTGCGTCACAAATGTGAACCCCGTTCCCGCACGGCCGCCCGCCGGCGCGAATGACCACCGCGACAGGATGCACCTTTCGAAATTTCCCCTTTTTCCGACACGTCCTAGCAGCAAGATCGCGCCTTCACCACGGTCTACGGCCCGCACCTTGGCGCCACTACGATGCCGCATCGTAGAAGGAGAGCGACGTATATCACACTCGGAGAAACGGCGACTAAAGCGAATAGCGGTCCTGAATGCGACAGATCATGAAAACGACTCTGGGAATCCGTCCGCTCGGCCGGGTCGCGCCAGTCGGCGCCGTCGGAGGTGCGGGCGGAGCCGCGTCTCAGGTACGGGCGGAGCCGCGTCTCAGGTCCGGCCCCTACCGGCCCGGTCTCTTAGTGAACCGGCCGAAGAGCGGAGACGGTGGCTTCGCAAGCGTGCCGCGAAAAGCGGCCGGCCCGCCCGTCCGAGGTCGTGAACCTCGGCACGAGCGGGCCGTCACCGGAGAAACGGGTGCGCGAAGCGCGGGTCTCCCCGCACGCGTCAGCCTTACGGGCGGATCGCGCCGACGAGGCGGCGGCCGTACTCGGAGAGCTTGACGACCTTGACGACGTCGCCCGTCTGCGGGGCGTGGACGATCTGCCCGTTGCCCGCATAGATACTGACGTGCCCCAAACCCTCGCTGAAGATGAGATCACCAGGCTGGAGGTCGTCCAGCGACACCCGCCGGTTCGCGCCCCAGGCCCACTGCTGCCAGGTCGTACGCGGTAGCCGCACGCCCGCGGCCGCCCACGCCGCCTGAGTGAGCCCCGAGCAGTCGTACCCGCCCGGACCGGTGCCGCCGAACACGTACGGCTTGCCGATCTGCGCGTACGCGAACCGCAGCACCGCCGCGGCGCTCCCCGACGCGGGCCCGGTGTACTTGAGCCCGGTGCTGTTGGGGTTGCCCGGATTGTAGGCGCCCAGCTTGTCGAGCAGCTTCTTCTGCTGCGCGATGAGCTTGAGCACCTCCGCGCGCTCTTTTTGAACGGCGTCGCGCTCCTTGTCGGCCTCTTTGAGCGCCTTCTGCGCCTTGTCCCGCTGGATCTTCAGGCCCCGGTTCTCCCGGTCGAAGGCCGCGAGTTTCTGCAGCCTTTCCTGAGCGAGCTGCCCGGCCACGGCGAGGCCGAACAACCTGCCCTGAGGGTCGTTGGAGCCGAAGATGCCGGGCCAGGACGTGAGGTCCTCGCCCAGCTTGTAGCTGTCGACGGCCATGCCGACCACCTGTTCGCGGAGGTCGGCGACGGTGGCCAGCTTGCGCTTGTAGCTCGCGTCGAGCTTGGTGTAGGTGCTCTTGGCCTTCTTGTAGCGCTCTGTGGCGGTGTTGTAACGGTCGACAACCTTGTCCGCCCTGTCGTTGAGCCTCTCCAGCTTGGCCTTCGCCTGGGCGATCGAGGGTTGGGGATCAGCGAGGGCCGCTCCCATCGGAGTCAGCATCAGTCCGAACGCGAGACCCGCGGCCATCGGCACCCGGCCACACCTCACTGTATCGCCTCCCAGGGATCTTAATCTGGGGCGAAATAGTACAGAAGTGGCGGGTGAGGTAAGGGTAAACGCACTAATTCGTAATTCAGGCCCGGCTGAGCCGGCGCAGCAGCAGTCCAGACGGAACGGGTCTTGCGCCCATCCGCCGTACCGAGTCGGCGACCTCCCTGTCAGAGGAGACCACGGCGATGGCCCGGCCGGGCGGCTCGGCGCGTACGAGCTGGCGGATCAGATCGTCGGCGATCTCCCCCGGCGCGCTGAACAGCACCCGCACCCCCCGCGGCGCCACCACCTGCACCGGCGCGTTGAGCTCGGCTCCGTCGAAGACCACCGTCACCTCCACCCTGGTCTGCGCGACGAGGCCGCCGAGCGCGTTCATCAGGCGGGTGCGCTGGTCGGCGAGGGTGAGGGTGCCGTAGCCGGTCTTGGTGACGTTGTAGCCGTCGATGATGAGGTGGATCTGCGGCAGCGCGAGGAGCTGGTCGAGCAGCTGCGGATCGTCGTCGGCCAGGGCGCGCGCGGGCACGCCGCGCACGCTGGGACGCTCGCCGGTGATCGCGGCGACCGAGTCGGCGGGCCGGCTGATCGTGGTCGGCAGCGCCAGCTCGCGGCGCAGCCCCGCCGAGGCGTCCTGCAGCGCGTCGAGCAGCACGCGGATGCGGGCGTCCTCGATGCTCCTGCCCTCGCGCGCGGCCCGGCGCGAGGCTTCGAGCTGCTTCTCCACGTCGGCCAGGCGCTCGCGCAGCCGCCGCAGCTCGGCCTCGGCGCCGCTGCCGGCGTGAGAGGCCGCGACCCTGGCCTCCTCGGCCGCCCGCTCCATCTCCTCGGCCCGCCGGGTGGCCGCCTTGGCGCGCTCGCGGGCGTCGTGGAGCTTGCGGCGCAGGTCGGAGTTCTCCGCGCGGGCCGCCTTGAGCTGCTCGCGCAGCCGGTCGGCCTCCTCCTTCGCGGCGCTCTTCTGCGCCGCGAGTTGCTCGCGCAGGCGGGCGACGGCCTCCTCGCGCTCGGAGTCCTCCGCCGCCATGGCCGACCGTTCGAGGTCGGCTCGCGCCATTTCGATCATTTCCGCCCAACCGGGCGGCCTGGTCAGGTAGGCTGCCGCCGCCACCAGGACGGGATCGGCCGCCGGTGGCACGTTGCCCTCGGCCAGTGCGGAGACGAGCTCCGGCCAGCCGACGGCGACGGACTCGGCGACCAGCTCGCGGAACTTCTTGTCGTTTTCGAGCTGCGCCGCGATGGGCGCGCTGCCGAGTTTCGCGCGTTTACGGGGGTCGAACTTGGCGATGCCGCGCAGGGGCGGCGGGATCGCGGCAGGCGGCATCGAGCCGAGAACCTGGGAGGCCAGGTCCACGACATTGACCCTCACCTGCTCGGGAAGCGGGCGAGACAGGCCTTCACCCGCTGAACTCATCCCACTTGTCCCTTCGTGACATGCCCTTTCAGACAAGGGTACGGCCGTCGCGTACCTGTCCGTAACGGCCGCCCCAAGGTGGGCGAGCGCTTGCTAGGCGGCGTACGGCCGTCGCGGGGCCCGTGACCACCCGGAAGATCCCTCGAGGCCGACCGGCGCCGAGCACCTGCGTCGCAGGCGGTTCCGATCTTTCCGGACCACGGCCTGCGCGCACAGCTCGGGGTGATGCGCCCGGTGCGCGAAAAAGCTGGGATCCCAGCGCTCGGGCCACTCCGCGGAGCCGCCCGAGCGCTGAGCGCTCCGCAAAGCCGCCCTGCTCACGCCCGCCGAGCGCCGAGCGCCCCCGCCGAGCCGTCCCTGCTCGGGACCCAGCCCGGTAACACGCGCACGCCTAAGCGCGGAGCGCCTCCTACGCATGGGCGTAGCGGCACCTCGCCGTCCGCTGCATGAGCGCCTCCGACCGCCTGCAGCGCACGGGCTGCGCGTCCCCGGCCTGCCGCTACGAATCGGCGTCGTAGACGAGCAGCGCCACCTGGACGCGGTTGTTGAGGTCGAGCTTGGTGAGGATGCGCGAGACGTGCGCCTTGACCGTGGGCACGCTCATGTACAGCTCGCGCCCGATCTCCGCGTTCGACTTGCCCTGCCCGACGGCCCTGGCGACCTCCAGCTCGCGCTCGCTCAGCCGGGCGAGCAGCTTCCTGGCCCGCGCGGTGCGCTCGTCCGCCCCGCCGTCGGAGACGTGGCTGATGAGCTGGCGGGTCACCGCGGGCGACAGGATGGGCTCGCCCGCCGCGACCTTCCTGATGGCCGTCACGAGGTCGGCGGGCGCGATGTCCTTGAGCAGGAACCCGGCCGCGCCCGCCCGCAGCGCCCGCAGCACCTGCGCGTCGGCGTGGAACGTGGTCAGCACCACCACCTCGGGCGGCGCGGACGTGCGGCGCAGCGCCTCGGTGGCGGTCAGCCCGTCGACGCCCGGCATGCGGATGTCCATCAGCACCACGCGCGGCCGGTGCTCGGCGACCAGCGGCGGCACCTCCGATCCGTCTGCCGCCTCCCCCACCACCGTGATGTCGTCGGCGCCGCCGAGGATCATCGTCAGTCCGGCCCGCACCATCGGGTCGTCGTCGACGATGAGCACCGTGATGGGGGCGCCGTCGGCGGGTGCGGTCATGAGATCTCCTCCTTGGTCGCCTCCACCGGCCACGGCAGCCAGGCGCGTACCACGAACTCTCCTTCCGGGGTCGGGCCGTGCTCGAGCCGGCCGCCCGCCAGCTCGGCACGCTCGGTCAGTCCGATGAGCCCGGCGCCCGCGCCGGGCAGGCGGGCGCCGTGGCGCGCCGCCAGCGGGTTGCGCACCTCCGCCGTCAGCTCCTTGCCGCGCTCGCCGCCGACGGTCACGGTCACCGGGACGCCGCCCGCGTGCTTGCGGGCGTTGGTCAGCGCCTCCTGGACGATGCGGTAGAGGTTGCGGCCCTGTCCCTCGGGGACCCCGTCGGCCCGCAGCTCGAGCCGGACGTCCATGCCCGCCTGGCGGCACTCCTCGACCAGGGCCGGCAGGTCGGCCAGCGTGGGCTGCGGCCGGTCGGGCACCAGGTCGGCGTCGGGCTCGCCGTGCCGCAGCACGCCGATCACCTCGCGCAGGTCCTGCAGCGCCTGGTGGGCGCTGGTCCTGATGGCACCCGCGGCCCTGGCGATCTCCTCCGGCGGCGCGTCGGGACGGAACTCCAGCGCGCCCGCGTGCAGGCTGAGAATCGAGATGCGGTGGGCCAGCACGTCGTGCATCTCCCTGGCGATGCGCTCGCGTTCGAGCTGCTTGGCCTGCTGGGCGGCGCTCTCCGCGCGCTGCCTGAGCGACCAGACGAGCTGCCGCCGGGCCCTGACCACGACGCCCCACGCGAACACCATCAGCACGACCGTCACGCCCAGCGCCAGCGCCCAGGCCCGGTCGTCGTCGCTCTGCTGGCGCAGGACCACGTACGGGGCCAGGGTGAGGAGGTTGACCAGCGCGACCGGCGCCGAGATCTTGATCGGCCGGTGCACCGCCACCGTGAACAGCGCCACCACGCACGCCCCGCCCACCAGCTCCAGGTAGGCCGAGAGCACCGCGAGCACCAGCGACAGCGCCACCGGCCAGCGGCGCCGCAGCCACACCGACACGCAGGCCAGCGCCCCCGTCACCTGCTCGACCGCCATCAGCGGCCCGGACGCCGGCTGCTTGGCCAGCTCGCCGAGCGAGAGCGCGGTGATGAAGCAGGCGGCCAGGAACATGAGGATGTCGACGATCCAGTCGCGGGTGGAGCGCCGCACGCGCCCGCCGTCGCGGGCGTCGCCCAGCAGCACCGACGGCAGGGCCCACCGGTATTCGTGGGCGGGCACCTCGCCTCCCCGCAGTTCCGTCACGTTCATCGAGAGTAGGCCCTACCGGGGGTAAGCCGACAGCGACCAAAGTCGATGCCTGACGAGACCTACGGCCGACGCGCGCGGCGCATCGGCCAGGCCAGGCTTGGCGGCATGCGAACGGTGCTGACGGTGGCGGGCTGGCTGCTGCTCCTGCAAGGGGCCGCCGGCCTGGCCGATGCCGTGTGGGGCTGGCACGAGCGGGCCGGCGGCCTGCTCGTGGTCAACGCCCTGCCGGTGCTCAGGAGATATGAGGTGTTCGCGTCCATCGTGATCGGCGCGCTCGGGATCGCGCTGCTGGCCACGGCCGGGTCGCTGCGGCGGAAAAAGGAGGAGGGATGAGCACGATCGCGCTGCGCCCGCCGCGCCACCGGCCCGACCCCAGGGCGATCTCGTGGTGGACGGTGCAGTGGCTCATGCTGATGGCGCCCCTTGCGGGGGCGGCGGTGGCGGCGTACGCGCTGTTCACCTCGCGGCCCGGCTGGCTGGGCGCGCTGGTGGCGGTCTTCGCGCTCGGGTGCCTGGCGCTGGCCGTGGTGGCGCCGCGCGTGTCCTACCGGGTGGAGCGGTGGGAGGTGACCGACGACGCCGTCTACACCCGTACGGGGTTGCTGACGCACCGGTGGCGGGTGGCGCCGATGTCCAGGATCCAGCGGGTCGACACCGCGCGTGGGCCGGTGCAGCGGCTGTTCGGGCTGGCCGACGTCACCGTCACCACCGCGTCGTCGGCGGGCGCGATCACCATCGGCGGGCTCGGCCACGAGCTGGCGGCCGACCTCGCCGACCACCTCACCGCCCGCACCCAGGCCACTCCGGGGGACGCGACGTGAACGTGCCTTCGACGCGGTGGCGGACGGTTTCGCGGCGGAGCCTGTGGGTGACCGGGGTCAAGTCGCTGGCGGTCGCGGCGGGGGCCGCGTTCGGCCTCGTACGGCTGCTCACCGGCCTTGACCTGCCGCCCGGCGGCGTCGTCGCGGCGTGCGCCGGGGCCGCGGTGCTGATCGTGGCGGCGGCGGTCGCGTACGACGTGCTCAGGATGCGCACCACCCGCTGGCGGCTGACCCCCGAACGGCTGGAGCTGCGCTCCGGCATCACCACCCGGCGGCACCGCGCGGTCCCCCGCGACCGCGTGCGCAGCGTCGATCTGCGCGCCGACCCCGTGCGCCGCGTCTTCGGGCTCACCGTGGTGAAAGTCGGCACCGGCGAGCACGCGGGCGACGAACCTGAGCTGGCGCTCGACCCGCTGACCCGGCACGACGCCGAGGCGCTGCGCCGCGCACTGCTGCACCAGGGCGAGACGGCCGAGTCCTGCAACGGGCCGCTCGCCGAGCTGCGGTGGTCGTGGATCAGGTACGCGCCGCTGTCGGTGTGGACGTTCACCGGGACGGCGGCGCTGCTCGCGGCGCTGTTCAAGATGTTCGACTCGTTCGGGCTGAAGAATGTCACCACCCGGCTGGCGCGCGAGCTGTGGGAGTGGGTCGTGACGCAGCCGCTGCTCGCCATCCCGCTGCTGCTCGCTGTGCATGTGGTGGTGGGGGTGGCGGGCGCGATGCTGCTGTTCGCCGAGTCGTGGGGCCGCTACCGGCTCGACCGCGAGCCCGGCAGGATCCGGCTCCGGCGCGGCCTGCTCACCACCCGCTCGCTGACGTTGGAGGAACGCCGCCTGCGCGGGGTGGAGCTGCACGAGCCCCTCCTGCTACGCCTGGCCGGGGCCGCCCGCGTCAAGACCATCGCCACAGGACTGGCCAAGACCGACGACGAGGACACCGAGGACACCGCCGCCCTGACCCCGCCACTCCCCCGCGCCACCGCCCTCCACATCGCCAGCGCCGTTGCGACGCACAGCCCGCTCGCCTCTGTGCCCGCGCGTCCCCCTTCCGCACCCGCGCCCGAGGCGCTGGACCGGGCGTGGGCGCCCGTCCCCGTGTCTGGACGTCCAGGGCTCGCACCGGCGCCCGGCCTTCCACCCCGCATGCCCGCGCCGGACCGCCTTGGCGCTGGGTCGCTGCCTGCGCATCAGGACCTCGCGCCCGACCGCCTCAGCGACGGGCCGCTGCCCGGGCATCAGGACCCCGCGCCCGGCCGCCTCAGCGACGGGCCGCTGCCCGGGCATCAGGGGGTTGCGTCCGAAGGCGCGCATCCGGGCGGCTCCGAACGGCCGTGCACCGTCGCCGTCCCGGGCGTGACGGCGACGGAGAGCGACCCGACGCCAGCCTTCGCGACGACGGAGAGCGACCCGGCACCAGCCTTCACGGCAGCGGAAAGCGCCCCGGCGCCAGCCTTCACGGCGACGGAGAGCGACCTGGCGCGGGCCCTGGTGGCGCCCGTGCGGCATCCGGTCGCCGCGTTGCGCAGGCGCGTGGTACGGGCGCTGGCGGCGGCCGGGGCCGTGGCGATGCTGTCGGCGGGGCTGGTGGTGGCCGTGCGGGCGGGGGCCGTGCCGTGGGCCGAGGGCCTGATCGGCGCGGGTATGAGCGGCCAGAGCGGGGTCGGCGCAGGCTCAGTCGGCGGTAGCGGGATGGGCGACGATGCGATCGGCGGAAGCTGGGCCGGCGCAGGTGCGATCGGCGGAGGCTGGATCGTGGCGGCGGTGGCCGTGCCGGTGGTGGTGCTGGCGTACGGGCTGTGGCTGGCCGTGGCGGGTGCCGCGAACCTCGGCCACGCGCTGAGCCCTCGCCACCTGATCACCAGGAGGGGTGCGGTGGTGCGGCGCACGGTCGCGCTCGACCGGCGCGGTGTCGCGGGCTGGACGTTCACCGAGACGTTCTTCCAGCGCCGCTCCGGCCTGCTCACGGTCTCGGCCGCGACGGCGGCGGGACGCGGCCACTACGAGGTGGTGGACGTGGGCCGCTCAGACGGCCTCGACCTGGCCGCCGCCACCGTCCCCGGCCTGCTCGACCCGTTCCTCGTCCGCGAGGCTCCGAGCGACCGCCGCACCTCCGTGCGTCCGAGGGTCCCGCCCGGTCCACGAAGTTCACCCGACACGATCGAGGGCCTCACCCTGGACCCGCCGTAGGGACCCACCCGGGGTCCGTAGAGACCCGCCAAGCTCCGTAAGCCGCTGAGGGTCCGGCCGAGACGCCGTGAGCAGGCGCGGGAAAGCAGACGAGCCGCGCGATCCCCCAGCGTTTGCCCATGCCCCTGTACTGGGCAAACGCGATCGCGCGGCTCAGGCGCCTGCCCTGATAACGCTATTTGTCCGACTTGCAACCGGGTTGCAGCCCCTTTAACCGTTGACGGGGTTCGTTCCGCCAGAGGATGATCCGCGCGTGACGACTGGAGGACCGGCGCTCGCGTGTCGCGCCCTCGCCTGCCGCGCCGACGGCCGCACGATCATCTCCGATTTCACGCTGGAGCTCTTCCCCGGCGAACGCGTCGCGCTCATGGGCCCGTCGGGCTCGGGCAAGACGACGCTGCTGACCACGCTGTCCGGGCTGCTCCCGCCGGCGGCGGGCCGGGTGCTGGTGCGCGGGGTGCCGCTGGACGAGCAGCCGGAGCTGCGGGCCGAGCTGGCCCTGGTGTTCCAGTCGTACGGGCTGCTGAGCCTGCTCACGGCGGCCGAGAACGTCGAGGTCGCGCTGCGCGCCGCGGGCACGCCGCCGCCGGAGGCGATGCGGCTGGCGGCGCAGGCGCTGCGGCGATTACGGGTGGAGAGGTTCGCCGATCATCTGGTGGAGGAGCTGTCCGGCGGGCAGCAGCAGCGGGTCGCGGTGGCCAGGGCGCTGGCGCTGCGGCCCCGGGTGCTGCTGGCCGACGAGCCGACGGCCGAGCAGGACCCCGACCATCGCGAGATCGTGCTGGACGAGCTGATGGCGGCGGCCGGGCAGGGCACCACGCTGGTGATCGCCACCCATGACCCCGAGGTGGCCGAGCGCTGCGATCGCGTCGTCAGCCTGCGCGCCGGCGCGCCGCCCCGTGCCGGGAAGGGCCGTTCATGAGCCTGGTGAGATGCGACGGAATCGTGCAGATCTACAAGGCGCGCGATGTGGAGGTCGTGGCGCTGCGCGATGTGGATCTGGTCATCGACGAGGGCGAGACGGTCGCCCTGCTGGGCCCGTCGGGGGCGGGCAAGTCGACGTTGCTGTGGCTGCTCGCGGGGCTGCTGCGGCCGAGCGCGGGCCGGCTGTGGCTGGACGGCACCGACGTGGGCCGCCTCGACCAGCGCAGGCTGGACCGGCTGCGGGCCTCGAGGATCGGCATGGTGCTGCAGAACCCGGCGCGCAACCTCATCGGCCATCTCAACGCCGCCCAGAACGTCGCCTTCGCCCAGCGCGCGGTCAAGCGGGACCGCCGGCGGGCCCGCGAGCTGCTGGACCTGGTCGGGCTGGACGGCGCCGGCGACCGCCCGGCGGGGCGCATGTCGGGCGGCGAGCAGCAGCGGCTCGCGCTGGCGGTCGCCCTCGCCAACCGGCCCAGGCTGCTGCTCGCCGATGAGCCGACCAGCCAGCTCGACGAGGAGTCGGGGACGCGGGTGGTCGAGCTGATCAAACGGGCGGCGGCGGCCGAGGGCACGACGGCGGTGGTCGTCACGCACGACACGGCGGTGAGCGCGGCGCTGAGCCGTACGGTGACGATCAGGGACGGCCGGGTCGGCGCGGAGGGCCGGCGCGGCGAGGACTTCGTGGTGGTGGGCAGGGAAGGCGCGGTACAGGTGCCGCCCGAGTACCACCATCTGCTGCCGCCCGGCTCGATGGCGCGGATCGAGGAGCTGCCCGACGGCATCGCGCTCAGGAGGGCCGAGCCGTGATCCTGCGGGGTCTGTGGGAGCGCCGCACGCTCTCGCTGGTCGTGCTGCTCATCGCGCTGGTGCCGATCGCCTCGGCGGCCGTCGGCCCGGTCTACTCGGCCGCCGCGCGTACGGCGATCGCCAGGAACGCGCTGACCACGGCGCCGCTCGAAGGCCGGGGCTGGCGCTACACCACAAAGTCGGGCGGCATCGAGGAGAAGCTGGCGGCGTTCACGGCGGGCGCCGGCTTCATCGCACCGCCGATCCTGGGCATGGAGACGACCAGCGGCCGGGTGAACGACACGACCGTCTACACGCTCATCTGGCAGGACGGCCAGTGCGAGCACCTGACCGTGGCGAAAGGCCGCTGCCCGAGCGCGGGCGGGGAGGTGATGGCGAGCGAGGCGTCCGGGTTCACGGTGGGGCAGCGGCTGCGCCTCAGCTCGATCGTCGAGATGGAGCAGGCCGCGAACCGGCGGGTGCCCGCGCCGCTCACGGTCGTCGGGCTGTACCGTCCCGGCTCGCCCGCGGACCCGTTCTGGTTCGGCCGCACGCTGTTCTCCACGACCGACGACCCGGGCGACGGCAAGGCGGACGCGCTGTTCACGGTGCCGGAGACCCGGCTGCAGACGTACGCGCTGGGCGGCGGCACCGACGCGAAGGGCCGGCCGAACGGCTGGACCGACTACGGCATCGTGTACGTGGACCCGGCCCGCGTCGAGGGCACCGACGTGCCGAAGCTGGCCGCCATGCAGGCGAGCGCGGAGCAGGCGGGCCGGGAGAGCGAGGCGATCGTGTACTCACGCGTCGCCGACACGCTCAAGCGGCTGGCCGCCGACACCGGCTCGCTCGGCGTGCCGACGCTGCTCGTGGTGACCCAGCTCGTCGGGCTCGGCTGGATGCTGCTCTTCCAGACCGTGGGCGACCTGGTCAGGGCGCGGAGCGCGGAGCTGGCGCTGGCCCGGCTGCGCGGGCACGGCAGGGCGCGGGTGTGGCGGTACGCGCTGACGGAGCCGGTGCTGCTGCTGGCCGCGGCGGTGCCGCTCGGGCTGCTGCTCGGCCGGGTGGCGGCGGAGGCGATGGCGCGGGTGCTGCTGCCGCCGGGCATCCCGATCACGTTCCCGCTGGAGGCCGCGGCGGCCGGGACGGCGGCCACCCTGGGCGGGGTGCTGGCGGCGGCGCTGGCCGCCTGGCGCATCGCGACCCGCCCGGTGACCGAGGAGTGGCGGCGCACGCCGCGCAGGCGGGCGCGGAGCTGGGTGCTGGACGTCGCGGTGCTCGCGGTGACCGCGCTCGGCCTGGTCGAGTTGCTGGCCACGGGCGTCATCACCGACGTGTCCGGGCAGAACTCGGGCGCCCTGGCGGTGCCCGGCCTGATCGCGCTGGGCACCGCGCTGCTGGCCGGCCGGGCGGTGCCGGTGCTGGCGGGGCGGCTGTTCGGGGTGACCAGGCGGCGCGGCGGTCTGGGCCCGTTCCTCGCGCTGCGGCAGGTCGCGCGCGGCCCGGTGACGGCGGGCAGCGTGATCGTGCTGGGGACGGCGTTCGGGCTGGCGACGTTCGCGGTGTCGGCGTGGAGCGCCACGTCGGGCGACTACGAGGAGGCGGCGAGGTTCCACAACGGCGCGCCGGTCGCCATCACGGTACGCCCGGTCGAGCCGGGCCGGCTGCTGGCCGCCGTGGCCGCCGCCGACCCGTCGGGCACCCAGGCCGCGCCGGTGATCAGGATGCCCGGGCCGCCGCAGCTCATCGCCACCGACCCGGACCGGCTGGCCGCCGTCGGCTACTGGCGTCCCGAGCTGGCCGGCGGCCGGTCGCCGGCGGAGGCGTTGTCCGGGCTGAAGGGCCCTGACACGCCGCGCGTGTGGCTGAAGGGCGAGCGCCTGCGCGTCCGCGTCGCCCACGACCTGCCGCCGGAGGGCTGGACGATGCGGCTGTCGGCGGTGCTGCGCGTGCCCGACCGGCGCGGCCCGGTGCTGATCCCGCTCGGCGAGCTGCGCGGGCGCTCCGGCGTGCACGCGTGGAACCTGCCGCTGTCCTGCCGGGAGGCGCCGTGCGAGCTGCGCGCTTTCCAGGGCGAGCCGATCCCGCCCGACCAGTACACGGAGCCGGCGTTCGTCCGGGTGCGGGTCACCGCCGTGTCCGTACGCGAGCAGGGCCGCTGGAAGGCGCTCGACCTGCCGCCCTGGCGGGTGGACGGGGACCCGCGCGAGCACAACGACGCCTTCGCCATCACCCCGGTCGGCAACCAGACCCTGCGTCCCTACACCTACCGGCCCGAGCCCGCCGCCCTGGTCGTCGGAGACGTCGGCAGGCGGGCGCTGCCCGGCCTGGACAACGCCTTCGCCGCCCCCGCCGACGCCGTGTCCACCTCCGCCGCCGCCCCTGGGCTGACCGAAGCGGGCGCGATCGTGGACCTGGAGCAGGCCGACAGGATGGCGTACGGCGTGCACGAGCAGGCCCAGTTCCAGGTGTGGACGCGGACGGCCGACGTGGCCGCGCTGGAGCGGGCGCTGACCGAGCAGGGGCTGACGGTGGTGAGCCGGCGGCACGCGAGCGAGCTGGCCGCCTCGTTCGCGGCGCGCGGGCCGGGCCTTGCGCTGTTGCTGCTGCTGGTGTCGGCGCTGGCCGCAGCGGCGCTCGCGCTCGGACGTACGGTGCTGGCGCTGCGCACGGCGGCCCGGCGGCGGGCGTACGAGCTGGCCGCGCTGGAGGCGGCGGGCGCCCGGGTGTCGGCGCTGCGGGTCGCGCTGCTGCTCGAACAGCTCATCACGGTCGCGGCGGGCACGCTGGCCGGGCTGCTCGCCGGGCTGGCGGCGGCGAGCGCGGCGCTGCGGCGCATCCCGCAGTTCGCCGAGCCGCCGGTCACACCGCCGCTGCCGCACGACATCGCGGCGGCGCCCGTCGCGCTGGTCGTGGGCGCCGCCCTGCTGGTCAGCCTGCTGGCCGCGGCGGTGGTGTCGGAGCTGCTGCTGCGCGGCATCCGCGTGGAACGCCTCCGCGACACCCCGGCCTGACGTCCTGGACCGTCAGCCTCCTGAGGACAGCGTGTTCAGGTACGCCTTGGCCAGTGTCAGCGCGCCTTCGAGGCCCTCCTTCTCCGGCATCATCTTGACGTTGGGCGCGTTGGTCTCCGCCTTCTCCGGCCGCTGGTGCCCCGAGTAGTCCACCACGATCACCATCGAGCCTTTGCGGATGACGTACGAGCCGCTGGAGGCCACCACGTCGCCGCCCCTGTGCTGGATGTACTGCTTGAACGCCTCGTCCCCGAGGCCCTTGACGTCGGTCAGCTTGCCCCAGGTGATCGGGCCGATCGAGGACTCCGCGGTGCCCTTGGCCCGGCCGCGATCCGTGGCGTAGAACTCCTTGGCCGCGCCCACGTCCTCGGCGCCCGCCCGGTCGGTGAAGCGGTGGACCGTGATGAGCGCGCTCCGGATCTTGATCGTGCCCTCGCCGCCCGGCAGGTTCTTGTTGAGCCAGCGGCACTCGGTCTGGTTGTCGTCGCCGGCCTGGGTGCCGCGCGCCCGCGTCTCCGCGTCCGGCACCAGCTTGAGCGCCGTGTCGGTGATGGCCGCGCACTCGGCGGGGAATGACGCCAGCACCGTCGGCGACGGCGTCGGGGCGGCGGTCGGCGTCGGAGGGGCCGAGGCGGTCGCCGTGGGCGTCGGGTCCGCCTGCGCCAGCATGTCGGGGTGCTGGCGCTGCCACTCGCTCACGCCCTTGGCGAAGTGCACGATCAGGCCGCTCACCTCGCGGATCGCGTTCTCCTCCGTGACCGCCTGCGCGGTCTCGTTCGACAGGATCCGCGCGTCCTTGCGCTGCTGGCCGGCCTGGTACTTGACCTCGATCGTCATGTCGCCGACCCGCGCGTACGCGGTGCCGTAGGCGTACCACAGGATCTTGCCCGCGCGGCGCCAGGTGTACTGGGCGAACGCGCCGTCGCCGACGTTCGGGATGTCCTTGACGGGCGAGATGTACTCCTTCTCGTCCGGTTTGAGCTCGGGCTTGGCCGTCTCGCGGTACTTGCCGCCGCGGTAGTCGGCCTCGTACGAGTTCTGCGCCATCGCGCGGCCCGTCTTGGTGCCCTCGCCCTTGTGCTGGTCGATCTTGACGTCGATCTCCCGGCTGCGCCAGTACTCGCCGTACGAGATGCGGTTGTTCGTCCAGTTGCAGGAGAAGTTGATCGTGTAGTCGTTCTCCCGCGATTGCCTGGCCACGGTCGCGCCCGGCACCAGGCGGTCGGCCTCGTCCTTGGGCAGCATCGCGCACACGTCGACGGACGCGCCGGTCGCGGCCGGGCTCGCGGTCCCCGTGCCCGACGTGCGGGCCACCGGCGGGTCGCCGCCGCCGCTGTCCTCCGGGCCCCACAGCAGGAACGCGCCCACCCCCGCCGCGGCCACCAGCACGACGAGCGCGGCGGCGAGCGTGGGCACCATCCACGCCGGACGCTTGGAGCCGCCGCCCGGCGTGGGCAACGGGGGGTTGGTGGGCGGCAGCGTCGGCTGCATGGCCGCCTGGTCCTGCGGCATGTGCGACATGGCCGGGGGCAGCGTGGGCGGCAGGTACGCGGTCCCGCCCGGCGCCCGATCCTGCGGACCGCTCGGATACCCGCCCTGCGGCCACCCCGAAGGACCGCCACCCGGCCCATTCTGCGGACCGCTCGGGTAGCCACCCTGCGGCCACCCTGGAGCGCCGTTCCCCTGCGGGTCCTGAGGACCGCTCGGCGGCCCACCCTGCGGCCACCCCGAAGGACCGCCACCCGGCCCATCCTGGGGACCGCTCGGCGGCTCGCCCTGGGGACCGCTCTGGTACGCGCCCGGTGCCCACCCCGCGGGGCCGCTTCCATCCTGAGGACCGCTCGGCGGGCCGGCCTCGGGGCCGTTCGGGTAGCCGCCCTGCGGCCACCCTGAGGGGCCGCTGCCGGGAGGCGGCGAAGGCGGGTGGCCGCCTGGCGGGCCGGGGTGGGGGCCGTTCTGCGGCATGTGCGGCGGCCCGCCATAGGGCCCGCCGGGGAGAGCGCCCGGAGGAGGCGGTGGCTGGTGCTGCTCGTTCGGAGGCCAGACCTGATGGCCGCCAGGAGGACCCTGCGGCGGCGGCCCGCCGGGAGGACCGCCCGCCGCGCCGTCCTGCGGCGGATGGGGTGGCTGGGATTGCCCGCCCGGGACCTGGTAGGGGTTCGGCGGCCCGTACTCATTACCGGGATTCACTGCGACTCCTGAGGTTGCCCTGGCTTGCGGGGAAACATGCTAGTCACACCCCTTGCGCGGCGCTTGCGACACAACTGTCGGATTTATTCCGGCAGTGCCGCGGCGATCAGGCGGGCGGCTTCGACCGCGGTCTCCTGGTCGTTGGCATCCGTCTTCGGGACGTCCACCCGATGCCAGTTGACCTCGGTCAGCAGGTTACTCGTGCGGAAGAGCAACCGGCTGTCCGATGAACCATCCGTATTGGAGTCGAAATACTGTTCAAAGCCGTTCTGCACGATCGCCTGCTTCCCGATGCCGGGGACGTCGCGGACGCTCCCCCAGCTCCGCCGGAAGACCGTGCCCCGGGCGGCCGCCCGCGTCCGCCGTTCGCTGGCGAACCGGCGCTCGGCCACCTCCGGCCCGCTGACGTCCTTCGTGGGCTGCTCGGCCCGTAACCGTACGGTGAGGACGTAGGAGGTGTCGTCGTCCTTCCACTCGCACGCCCCTGCCATGGGGCGCGACATGCGGACCCTGCCGGCCTTCATGACCTTGGTGACCTGCTCGGTGCTCAGCAGCGTGCAGGGGTCGGGCGCGGTGACGTACCGGCCGGCGGGGGCCGTGAACGTGCCGAGCGCGTTGACCGCGTACCAGCCGCCCGCCCCCAGCACCGCGACGGCGGCGAGCGCCGCGGGCAGCACCCACCGGCGGCGCCGCCCGGCGGGCCTGGGCACGGTGGAGGTGCCCGACGGGGCGCTCATGGTGGTCACCGCGGACAGCACCTGGCGTACGTGAGCGACGGGCGGCCGCGCCGCCGGGTCCTTGGCGAGCATGGCCATCAGCAGATCGCCCAGGACGCGGCCGGCCCTGGCCGGATACGGCGGCTCGTGCAGCAGCACCGCGGCGGCGATCGCGGCGGGCATCCCGCGGTCGAACGGCGCGCGCCCCTCGACCGCGGTGTAGAGGCTCGCCCCGAGCGACCACAGGTCGGACGCGGGGCCCGAGGGCTGCTCGTTGAGCCGTTCCGGAGCCATGTAGCCGGGCGAGCCCGCGTGGCCGAAGGGCCCGCCCTGGCCGCTCATCGGCGTGGCGATGCCGAAGTCGGTGAGCATCGCCGTGCCGTCGGCGTCGATGAGGATGTTGGCCGGCTTGACGTCGTGGTGCAGCATGCCGTGGGCGTGCGCGACCTCCAGCGCCGACAGCACGCGCAGCCCGATCGCGGCGACGTACGCCGGGGGCAGCGGGCCGTCCTCCTTGATCACCTTGTCGAGCGAGCGGCCGGTGACGAGGTCCATGATGATCCACGGCTGCGCACCCTCGATGACGACGTCGTGGACGAGCACGATGGCCGGATCCCGCAGCCGTCCCGCGGACCTGGCCTCGTGGATGGCACGGTCGATGAACTCGGCGTACGCGTGCTGGGTCATGCCCTCGGGCACGCGTACCTGCTTGACGGCGACCTGCCGGTCGAGCACCTCGTCGATGGCCCGCCACACGGTGCCGGCCCCGCCCTGGCCGAGCCGCTCGATCAGCCGGTAACGGCCCGCCAGGAGATAGAGCTCAGCCACCATCGCGCAACGTCCGTATGCTCGCCTGCGCGGCTCTCAGAGCCCGCTCCTGGATCTGTGCGTCGGTCGGCCCGTCGGCGAGCGTGGTGTACGAGACGGCCACCACGAGGTTGGCCAGCCGGTAGAAGACGTACGCCGAGTGCATCTGGCCGGTGGGGCCCGCCAGCTCGAAGGCGAACGCCTCGTCGCCGAGCTCGGGGACGTCGCGCAGCGGGGTGCGGGCGGCCTTGGCGCTCGTCTTCTGGCCGATCTCGGGCCAGGTCCAGTCGATGGAGTCGTACCTGCCCCACCAGCGCTTCTGGTTCTGGAACAGCGTGCGCGCCGACGCCTCGGTCATCGACCAGGGATCGACCGTGTCGGAGTCCTTCTGCACCTGGACGCTCACGCCGGTCCTGGCCTGCGGGAGCGCCCAGGCGCACTCGGGACCCGCATCGTCGGCGTCCGGCTGCGCCTCGGGCAGGTTCCTGGTGACCAGGATGCCGCTCAGCTCCTGCTCGCTGATCAGCTTGCAGACGTCCAAGGGCGTGGTGAACCCGGCCGCCGCGACGCCGTCGCGGTCGCGCAGCCACAGGAACACGGTGGTGGCCGCCGCCGCCAGCGCCACCACCACGACCGCGGCGACGAGCACGCCCATCTTGCCGTGACCTCCCGCCCCGCTCGGCTGGGTGGGCACGTCAGGGACCGGCAGCGCGGGCGCGGAGCCGCCCGCGGCGACCTGCCTGAGCGCCTGCACGACCAGCCGGGGGTCGGGCCGGGCGGCGGGGTTCTGCGCCATCATCGCGGCCACGATGGGACCGAGCGGGCCCGGCGCGACCGGCACCGGCCGGGTGAGCGTGGCGCGTACGCGCTCGGCCACCGACCCCACGTAGGCCGGCGTGCCGGTGAGCGCGGCGTAGAGCGTCGCGCCGAGCGACCACATGTCGCTGGCGGGGCCACCGGGGTGGCCCTCCAGCCGCTCGGGCGCGATGAACCCGGGCGAGCCGACCATCAGGCCCTGCTGGGTGAGCGTGGCCTGGCCCTCCTGGCGGGCGATGCCGAAGTCGGTCAGCACCACCCGGCCGCTCTCGGTGATGAAGACGTTGCCCGGCTTGACGTCGCGGTGCTGCAGCCCCTGGGCGTGGGCGGCCATCAACGCCTCGAGCACGTCGGCGCCCACCTTGGCCGCGTAGTCCGCGGGCATGGGGCCGAAGTCGCGTACGGTGTCGCCCAGCGTACGGCCGCGCAGCAGCTCCATGACCAGCCACGGACGGTCCTGCTCCACCACCACGTCGTGCAGGGCCACGATGCCGGGATGGCGCAGCCGCGCCATGGCCTGCGCCTCGCGCACCGCCCGCGTCACCGCCTCGGCGCGCTCCTTGTCCGGCATGCCCTCGGGCAGCGTGAGCTCCTTGACCGCGACGTCGCGCTGGAGCATCTCGTCCCTGGCCTGCCACACCTTCCCCATGCCGCCCGCGCCCAGAGGGCGCTCAAGGAGGTAGCGACCGGCAAGTCTTCCCGCGGACATAAAGGGAAGGGTAACTAAGGATCAAGGGGGGTGCTTACTCGTTCCTGTCGGTCCGTCCTTCTATGGTCTTGGAACGTGGACCCCGTTCAAGGCACCCTCGACGAGCTCGGCACTCCGCTGAGCGACGTCACGTTCGTCGTGTTCGACCTCGAGACGACCGGCGGCGCGCCCGCGGAGGACGCGATCACCGAGATCGGCGCGGTCAAAGTGCGGGCCGGCGAGGTGCTCGGCGAGTTCTCCACGCTGGTCGATCCCGGGGGGCCGATCCCGCCGTTCATCTCGGTGCTGACGGGCATCACCGACGCCATGGTCATGGCCGCACCGAAGATCGAGTCGGTGCTGCCGAGCTTTCTCGAGTTCATCAGGGGCGCCACGCTGGTGGCCCACAACGCCGGGTTCGACACCCGCTTCATCAAGGCGGCCTGCGCCGCGCTCGGCTATCCCCCGCCGGCCAATCCCGTGCTCGACACCGTCGATCTCGCCCGGCGCGTGCTGACCCGCGACGAGATACCCAACGCCAAGCTGTCCACGCTGGCCAGGTTCTTCCGCAGCCCCGTCGAGCCGTGCCACCGGGCGCTGCAGGACGCCCGCGCCACCGTCGACGTGCTCCACGGGCTGATCGAGCGGGCCGGGTCCTTCCAGGTCCACACGCTCGAAGAGCTCAAGTCGTTCGTCCGCGCCCCCACGCCCGAGCAGCAGCGCAAGCGCCACCTCGCCGAGTCCGTGCCCCACGCGCCCGGCGTCTACATGTTCGAGGACGCACGCGGCGAGATCCTCTACATCGGCAAGAGCACCAACCTGCGCAACCGCGTACGCTCCTACTTCACCGCGGGCGAGACCCGGCCGCGCATCCGCGAGATGATCGGCATCGCCGAGCGGGTACGCCACATCGTCTGCGCCACCGCGCTGGAGGCCGAAGTCAGAGAGCTGCGGCTGATCGGCGGTGCCAAGCCGCGCTACAACCGCCGCTCCCGCTTCCCCGAGAAGATGCTGTGGCTGAAGCTGACCAGGGAGGTCTTCCCGCGCCTGTCGATCGTGCGCGACCTCAAGGACGACGGCGCCACCTATCTCGGGCCGTTCACCAGCGCCCGGCTGGCCGACGACGCCCGCATCGCCCTCCACGAGGCCGTCCCGCTGCGCCAGTGCACGCAGCCGGTGACCCTGCGCACCCGGCGCTCGGCGTGCGTGCTGCACGAGATGGGCCGCTGCGGCGCGCCCTGCGAGGGGCGCGAGAGCCCCGAGGAGTACGCCGTCCACGTCGAGAACGCGCGCCGCGCCATGACCCAGGACGCCACCCCCGTCTTCACGGCCGTGGCCGCCCGCATGGAGCGGCTCTCGGCCGAACAGCGCTACGAGGAGGCGTCCGTCGATCGCGACCGGCTCGCCTCCTTCGTTCGTACGGCGGCCCACATGCAGCGGCTGAGCTCCATCACCCGCATCCCCGAGTTAGTGGCCGCGAGCCCCGCCTTCGGGGGCGGCTGGGACATCCACGTCGTCCGCTACGGCCGCCTGGCCGCCGCCGGGGTCCTGCCCAAGGGCGCCCACCCCACTCCCTTCGTGGCCGCGCTCAAGGCGGGCGCAGAGTCGGTGCAGCCCGGTCCTGGGCCGGTCCACGCGGCCAGCGCCGAGGAGACCGAGTGCATCCTGCGCTGGCTGGAGTCGCCCGGGGTCCGGCTGGTGGAGGTCGACGGCGAGTGGAGCCTGCCCGCGTGGGGCGCGGCGCGGCACAAGGCGCGCATCGACCTCGCGTACCGGCATCTCGATCAACGCCGTCCTCGAGAGGGGCGACCTTTGGGGTGAAACGATAGAGTTGGGGCATGGTCACGGCTATCGTCCACATCAATGCAGAGGTAGACCGGATCCCGGAGGTCGCCCAGACGATCGCCGAGATCGAAGGGGTCAGCGAGGTCTACTCCATCACCGGCGAGTACGACCTGCTGGCCATGGTGAGGGTCGCCGCCTACGAGGAGATCGCCGAGGTCGTCCCGGGGCGGATCAACAAGGTGCCCGGAGTGCTCAACACGGAGACGCACATCGCCTTCCGCGCGTACTCCCGCCACGACCTCGACGCCGCCTTCTCCATCGGCTTCCCCGAAGCCGACTGACTCGGCCACCGACCACACCTCGCAGACCGGAGCGGCCCGTCTGTCGCCACCGAGCACGGCGACACGCCTGGACCGGGCAGGGCCGCGCCCCTCGCAGCCGACCGCGTACCGGCATCCCCCGCCACCCCGGCCGGCCGCCCTCCCGTGCCCGCCCACCCCAGAGCCTGCGCGAAGATCGTGCGCTCGGCGCCAGGCGAAGGCGCAGCGCCCCGCGCCCCGCGGCCGGGCGACACCCTCGCGCACGAGCAGGCGCGCTCTGGGGCGAGAACGTCGCCTTCCCTCACGCACAGCAAGACGCGCTCCGACGCGCGAGCGTCGCTCTTCCCTCACGTGAGCAGGACGGGCTCGCCCAGCCCGGCCTGAGCACTCCTCCGGCACGGCAAGCAGAGACGCGCGCCACGCACCGCGAGCCGAAGCGCATACCGAGCACGGCAAGCGGAAGCGCATGCCACACACGGCAAGCCGAAGCGCATGCCACGCACAGCGAGCCGTAGCACGTGCCGCGCACGGCGAGCGGAGGCGCGTGCCGCGCACGGCGAGCGGAAGCGCCCACGTAGGGAAACGCCGGGATCACGCCCAAGCGCCACGCGCTCGGTCCGCCGCTACAGGCGGACGGGCGGTGACCGCCGCGCTGCCTACGGAGACGCCTCGCTCGCCCGGTCGGCCCGGCGCGGTCCGCGCCACGGTCGGCCGGAGATCCGCACCTCGCCCTTGGCGCGGAGGTTTCCTGGCCGCGCGGCGACGGTCCCGACCGCACCGTCCGCCTGAGGTCCACTGGCATCAGTCTGGGGCCGCCTGGGTCAGCCAGAGGCCCACCAGGGTCAGCCAGAGGCCCACCAGGGTCAGCCAGAGAGCCACCTGGCATCGGCCAGAGATCCGCCCGAGGTCCGCTGCTGAGCGCCTGCCGAGTGCCGACGCGTCCGTGTCGGGGCGCGTCCGTCGCCCTTGAGCACGTGCGCGATGCCGCCGGTGAGGACGTGCCCCACCGCCCGGAACCGGCACGTCTGTTCAGATCGCGAACCCCCAGGACACGCCGACGGGCCCGGCCGAGCGAGAGTGCTCGGCCGGGCCCGTGCGGTTGTGGCGTCAGGGATCAGCGGGTGATGCTGTGCTGCTCGTCGCCGGCCCGGGTACCGGCGCCGACGGCGGCGTGCTCCTCGTCCCCGTGCTCGTCGTGCTCGCCGTGGCCGTGCCCGTGCGGGTCCTCCAGCGGGATCTTCTCCCCGCCGTAGGCACGGGACATGCGTCCACGCAGCTTGCCGAGCGGCCCGCGCATGCCCTTCGGCGGGATGCCCGAGGGGTCCTCGTCCACCGGAAGCATCGGCACGGCCTCCTTGCCGCGCATGTGCGCCTCCATGTCCTCCGACGGAGGCGTGTGGACCTCGATGTACTCACCGTGCGGCAGCCGCTTGATCACGCCGGACTCCACGCCGTGCGAGATGATCGCCTGGTCGGCGCGCTGGAGGCCGAGGCACATCCGGTACGTGATCAGGTAGGCGAGTGCCGGGGCGACGAAGATCAGCACTCGACCGGCGTAGGTGGTCCAGTTGAGGCTGATGTGGAAGTTGGCCGCGATCTCGTCGTTGGCGCCGAGCAGCCACAGCACCCCGTAGAACGTGATGGCGGAGACGCCGATCGAGGTGCGGTGGGGGTTGTTGCGCGGACGGTCGGCGATGTGGTGCTCGCGGTTGTCGCCCGTGACCCACCGTTCGAGGAACGGATAGAGCGCGAGGCCCGTCATGATGATGCCCATCGGCACCAGGGCCGGGATGATGACGCTCAGCGGCAGCGTGCCGGCGTGGGCGGTGCCGAAGAGGTTGATCTCCCACGGCGGCATGATGCGCAGCGCGCCTTCGAGGAAGCCCATGTAGAAGTCGGGCTGCGAACCGGCGGAGACGTCGGCCGGGGTGTAGGGGCCGAACAGCCAGATCGGGTTGATCTGGGTGAACGTCGCCAGACCGGCGATGACGCCGAGGGTGAACAGGAAGAACGCGCCCGCCTTGGCCATGAAGGCCGGGTAGAACGGCGCGCCGACCACGTTCTTGTTCGTCCGGCCCTTGCCCGGCATCTGGGTGTGCTTCTGCACCCACATGAGCACCATGTGGGCGGAGACCAGAGCCAGGATGATGCCCGGGATGAGCAGGATGTGCAGCGAGTAGAACCGGGAGATGACATCCTCACCCGGGTATTCGCCGCCGAACAGGAAGAACGTGATGTACGTGCCGACCAGCGGCAGCGAGATCGCCACGCCCTCGGTGATCCGCAGACCGGCGCCGGAGAGCAGGTCGTCGGGGAGGGAGTAGCCGGTCAGACCCTCGGCGAGCGCCAGCGTCAGCAGCAGCACGCCGATGAGCCAGTTGATCTCGCGCGGCTTGCGGTACGCGCCGGTGAAGAAGACACGCAGCGCGTGGGCCATCATGCCGGCCACGAAGAGCAGGGCCGCCCAGTGGTGCATCTGCCGGATGAGCAGACCACCCCGGACGTCGAAGCTGATCTCCAGCGCCGACGCGTAGGCCTCGGACATCATGACGCCCTTGAGCGGCGCGTACGAGCCGTCGTAGGCGACCTCCATCATGCTGGGCTTGAACCAGAGCGTCAGGAACGTACCGGTCAGCAGCAGGACGATGAAGGAGTAGAGCGCGATCTCACCCAGGAGGAACGACCAGTGGTCCGGGAAGATCTTGCGCATGTTGCGCTTGAGGAAGCCGGCACCGCCGAGACGCTGGTCGAGCCAATTCGACGGGCCTGCGATGGCCTTGGGCGCGGCCTTGAGCTCGGTGCTCATGCCTGGTCTCCCTTCGACCTGGCCTCGGCCTCCGCGTCACCGCGCTCCCAGTAGCTGGGGCCGACGGGCACCGCGAAGTCGCCCTTGGCGATGAGGTAGCCCTCGGAGTCGACGGTGATGGGCAGCTGCGGCAGCGGCCGGGCGGCCGGGCCGAAGATGACCTTCGCGCCGTCTGCCGCGTCGAACGTCGACTGGTGGCACGGGCAGAGGATGTGGTGGGTGTTCTGCTCGTACAGGGCCGCGGGGCAGCCCACGTGGGTGCAGATCTTGGAGTACGCGACGATGCCGTCGTGCGTCCAGTTCTTGTTGACGCCGTCCTTGAGCTCTTCGGGACGGAACTTGATCAGGATCAGCGTGGCCTTGGCGAGGGCGTTGAGGTCGTGCTCGTAGCCCTCGGGGACGACCGACAGGATGCCGCCGGGCGAGTTGAAGTCGGCCGCCCTGATGGGCTGGCCGGTGCCCTCGACGACGAGCCTGAGCGGCTTGCCCTCCTTGTTGGTGGTGCCCCACACGGTGTGCCGCAGCGTCTTGTTGAACTTGGCGCCCGGCATCTTGCTGTTGTCGAGGTCGCGCAGCAGGACCAGGGGAACCAGGCCGAGCGGCGCGGCGGCGAGCAGCAGGGTGCGGCGGAGCAGCTTGCGCTTGACGAAGCCGCTCTCGTTGGCGCCCTGCACGAACGTGTCGGCCACGACCTCGCGGTCGTCCTCGTCGGAGGCCATCGTGTGGCGCTCCTGCACCAGCGAGTACTTCGGCATGATCTGGCGGACCCAGATCACGATGCCGATCGCCAGCGCGAGGATCGCGACCGTGAGCGAGGAGCCCAGGGCGAGGTTGGAGGTGCCCGTGGCCTCGGGACTGCCGACCTGGAACACCACGTAGGAGATGATGAACGCGATGGCGGCCAGGAAGGTGATCGTGAAGCAGAGCGCCACGATCTTCTCGGCCTTGCGCGCCTTGGCCTCGTCCTGCAGCGTCACGCCGGGGACGTCGCGTTCGGCCTTGTCGGCCTCCTCGGTGCCGAGCATCGAGGTGCCCGGTGCGGGGGTGCCGATGACGCGCTTGGGGACGCGTTCGTCCGGCTGCTCGATCTCGTGCTCGTTGTCTGTCATGACTTCTGTCGCTTCTTCGCGGTGATCCAGATGGCGGCGAGTGCGAGGGCGCTCAGGCCCACCACCCACGCGGTGAGACCTTCGGTGACCGGGCCGATGCGGCCGAGACCGAAGCCACCCGGGTCCTTCTGCTCGCGAACCTGGGTGATGTACGCGATCATGCTCCGCTTCTCCTCGGGCGTGATCGTCGTGTCGTTGAAGACCGGCATCGCCTGCGGGCCGGTGATCATCGCCTCGTAGATCTGCGTGGGCGTCGCCTCGTTGAGGTTGGGCGCGTACTTGCCCTGCGTCAGGGCACCGCCCGCGCCCACCCAGTTGTGACACTGGATGCAGTTCGCGCGGAACAGTTCACCACCCTTGCCGGCGTCGCCGAGCTTCGGGTCCACCTGCTCCTGGCCGGGCACCTGCGGCCCGCCGCCGAGCGACTGGACGTAGGCGGCGATCTGGCGGGTCGTGGTCTCGTTGACCCAGTCGGCCGGCGGCTTGCGCGGCGCCTGAGGGCCGGGCGCTCCCGCCGGCATGCGGCCGGTGCTCATCTGGAAGTCGACGGCCGCGGCGCCGACACCGATGAGCGTGGGCGCCGAGCTGGTGCCCTGCGCGTTCATGCCGTGACAGCTGGAGCAGTGCTGCTCGAACAGGCTTTTGCCCTGGGCCACGTCGTCGACCTTGCCGGCCGCCAGCGCCGCGTCGGCAGGCTTACCCGCCTGGACAAAGGCGGCGTATACCATCCCGACCAGCGCCAACGCCAAAATCAGGACGGCGTATCTCGCGAGGGGATGCCGCCGCCAAGCGGTGATCCTAGTCACAGAGATCCCGTTCCTTAACGAATGATGTAGATGGTCGCGAAAAGACCAATCCAGACGACGTCTACGAAGTGCCAGTAATAGGACACGACGATCGCGCTGGTGGCCTGCTCATGCGTGAAGCGCTTCGCGGCGTACGTGCGTCCCAGCATGAAGAGGAACGCGATCAGGCCACCGGTCACGTGCAGGCCGTGGAAGCCCGTCGTCAGGTAGAACACCGAGGTGTAAGCGTTAGCGGACAAGGTCGCGCCCTCTGACGCCAGCTCGCCGTACTCGTACAGCTGCCCGGCGATGAAGATCGCGCCCATGAGGAAGCTGACGACGTACCAGAAGCGGAGCTTTCCGACCTGCCCCTTCTCTGCGGCCCACACGCCCAGCTGGCACGTCACACTCGACAGGACCAGGATGATCGTGTTGACCGTCGCGAACGGGATGTTCAGATGAGCGACGTCGCCTGCCTCTGCGCCCGCAGGGAGCAGCGCCGGACCCCACTCGAGGCCCTTGCCGACGCTCACCGACCGGATGGTGAAGTACATCGCGAACAGCGCCGCGAAGAACATGAGCTCAGAGGACAGCCACACGATCGTGCCCACGCTGACCAGGTTGGGTCTGCGGAACGACTGTGCTGTCGTCGTCGAAGTTATTGCGGATGCTGTCGCCACGGGCAGCATTATTGCGGCTCCGGTGGTCGGTCCGGCGCACGACCCCCCGTTAGCAGGTACGAACCACCGAGCAACCTGGGATAATCGCCATAAAACACCCGCCAGGCATGGTGGCCTGGGTACGCATGCCCACGCACCGGTACGATCCCAGGTGACCATACCTCTTCGACTGATAGTGAGCGCGACCGATGTCCAGTGGGAGCACCGACGAGAAGATGAAAGTCCTCGTCTACAGCGACGACGCCGCCACCAGGGCCGAGGTGATCCAGGCCATCGGCAGGCGTCCCGCGGCCGACGTACCCCTCGTGGAGATCGTGGAGTGCGCCACCGAGCCCAAGGTGCACCAGTGGCTGGGCTCCGGCGAGATCGACGTCGCCGTTCTCGACGGCGAGACCCAGCCCGCCGGTGGCATGGGCGTCTCGCGGCAGGCCAAGGACGAGGTCTACGACTGCCCGCCCATCTGCCTGATCATCGCCAGGCGTGACGACCGCTGGCTGGCCGAGTGGTCGAAGGCCGACGCCGTCGTCTCGCAGCCGCTCGAGCCGCTGGTCCTCGCCGACACCGTGGCCGACCTCATGCGCCGCCGCTCCGCCACCCGTCTCAACGCAAAGTAGGTGACCATGGACTCCCGGACGACCTGGCCAACCCTGCTCAACGCTCTCCTGTCGGGAGAGAACCTCACCTCCGACGAGTCGGCCTGGGCGATGCGGGAGATCATGTCCGGCGCCGCGACACCGTCCCAGATCGCCGCCTTCGTGGTCGCGCTGCGGGCCAAGGGCGAGACCGTGGCCGAGGTGGTGGGCCTGGCCCGCACCATGCTGGAGCTCGCCACGCCGCTGAAGGTCGAGGGCCCGGTGGTCGACATCGTCGGCACCGGCGGCGACCGTGCCCACACGGTCAACGTCTCGACGATGGCCGCCATCGTGGCCGCCGCCGCGGGCGCCAGGGTGGTCAAGCACGGCAACCGCGCGGCGTCGTCCTCGTGCGGTGCGGCCGACGTCCTGGAGCACCTCGGCATCCGGCTCGATCTCACCCCTGAGCAGACGGCTCAGGTGGCGCGCGATGCCGGCATCGCCTTCTGCTTCGCGCCGGTCTACCACCCGGCGCTGCGCTTCGCCGGCCCGACGCGCAAGGAGATCGGCGTTCCGACGATCTTCAACTTCCTCGGCCCGCTGACCAACCCGGCCCGCCCGTCGGCCCAGGCGATCGGCGTCTACGACGCCCGCATGCTGCCGGTGCTCGCCGGCGTCTTCGCCGAGCGCGGCGTCTCGGCCCTGGTCTTCCGCGGTGACGACGGCCTCGACGAGCTGTCGATCGCCGCCACCTCCACCGTCTGGGTGGTCAAGGACGGCGCGGCGACGCAGACCACGTTCGACCCGGCGGTGCTCGGCATCCCGCGGGCCGACGTGGGCGCGCTGCGCGGCGGCGACGTGGCGTTCAACGCCCAGGCCGTGCACGACCTCCTGGCGGGCAAGACGGGCCCGGTGCGCGACGCGGTGCTGCTCAACGCGGCCGCGGCGCTCGTGGCGCTCGACGGGCCCGGCGACGACCTCGACTCCGCGATGATCGACGGTTACGCCCGCGCGGCGCAGGCCGTCGACTCCGGCGCCGCCAAGGACACGCTGGAGCGCTGGGTCGAGGTCAGCAGCGCCTTCCCGCGTTCCTGACCCTCATGCTCGGCTTGCTCGGCGGCGTGCCGCCGAGACGGCTCCGAGAGGGCCCTGAGAGGGCTCTGACCTGACGCGACGGCGCCGCCCCTCCTCGGAGAGGCGGCGCCGTTCTCATGCCGTGAGCGTCCTTCTCAGCGCCTCGGAGCGCGTCGCCGCCCGTCAGCAGGCCAGGAGCGCGTGTCGCCTGCAAGACGGCGGCGAGTGCGCGCGGTCAGGACGGGGCCCTCGGGGCAGGGACTCAGAACCGGGCACTCAGAACCGGGCCCTCAGGACAGGGCACTCAGCCCCGGGCCCTCAGAACCGGGCACTCAGGACAAGGCGATGGTGGGGCCGGCCTTGAGCGAGCTCCACTTGAGCCACTCGTTCCAGTCCTCCTGCCAGTGCCCCCAGCCGTTGGTGGGCTCCAGCTTGCGCGGCGAGCCGGTGATGATGATGGGGTCGCCGATCAGCGTGTTCTTGAGGAACCAGATGGCGTCGGCCGGGCTGA
This sequence comes from Nonomuraea sp. NPDC049309, assembly GCF_043196965.1. Lineage (NCBI taxonomy): Bacteria > Bacillati > Actinomycetota > Actinomycetes > Streptosporangiales > Streptosporangiaceae > Nonomuraea > Nonomuraea sp. NPDC049309. The sequence goes on from NZ_JBICSH010000001.1 coordinate 2,178,867, forward strand.
CGTTCACGCAGCCGTGGCTGACGTTGGCGTGGCCCTGCGAGCCGACCGACCAGGGCGCGCTGTGCACGTACTCGCCGCTGTTGGAGATGCGGACGGTGTTGTAGACGGTCATCCGGTAGTAGCCGGGCTGGCCGGGCCCGATGCCGGGCGAGGTCATGATCGTGACGGGCTCGCGGGACATCGCCAGGTGGATGCCTGAGGTCGTGTGGTACTTCCACTGGCCGCCCTGGCCGGCGCTCATCGGCATCGTCCGGATCTTCTTGCCGTCCCGCCTGACCACGAGCACGTGCTCGTTGACGCTGCCCTTGGTGATCTGCTGACGGCCGATCTTGAAGTCGAGCTGGACGTCGCGCTTGCCGTACATGCCGGGCCCGCCGCGCACGCCCGCCAGCTTGGCCTCCACCCGCACCTTGGTCCTGGCCGGCCAGTACTTCTTCGGCCGGAAGTCCACGTGCTGGTCGTCGAACCAGTGCCAGGCCCCCTCCACCGGCTTGGAGCTGCGGATGGTGAGGTTGCGCTCGACGGCCACCCGGTCCTGGATCGGCTGATCGAAGGCGATCATCACGGGCATGCCGACCCCGACGGTCAGGCCGGTGTCGTCCTTGTTCGGGGTGATGCTCGCGATGTCGAACGTCTTGGTGGCCTTGACCGTGCTGAACTTGCTGGTGGTCTCGTGCTCCTTGCCCGTGGCGTCCACGGAGACCGCGGTCACCGTGTACGACACGCCGGGCCTGGCGGTGCCGAGGCTGCGCCAGCGCGTGCGGTCGGCGCTCAGCACGCCCTTCAGCGGCCCCGACTTGCCGCCGTCCACGCGGACGCTCTTGAGCGTGCCGCCCTGGGCGGAGACGACCACGGGCCGGTCGGTGGGGACGTTCGACGACTTGTCCGCCGGAGTGACGCCCACGGGGGCGCTGTAGGCCGTGCCCGCCATGGCGACGCCCTTCTTGGGGTCATCGGCCGGCTCGCCCGCCGAGCACGCCGCCAGCAGCGCCATGGCCAGCAGGCCGCATCCATACGTACCGCGCCCCACGAGTACTCCCTCGTCCCTTATCGAACCGCTTCCGCCTCCTTATTACCCTGAGTGATCGAATCACCACATCCGTACACCGTTAAAGAACACCAAAAAGCGGGCGTCCTCCCCCAAGGGAGGCCGCCCGCTTCAGGTGCGGCTCAGTGGCTCAGTGCGAGAAGTGGCCCCGGTAGTACTGGAACACGAACCCGATCATGGCCATGATCACGAGGAAGACCCCGATCAGGAACATCCAGAAGCCGATCACGAACCCGGCGAAGGCGAACGCCGCCGCCAGGCACAGGAACAGCGGCCACCAGCTGCTCGGGCTGAAGAACCCGAGCTCGCCTGCGCCCTCGCTGATCTCGGCCTGCTTGTTGTCCTCCGGCTGGGCGCCGATGCGCTTGGCGGTGAACATCAGGTAGTAGCCCACCATGAAGGCGAACCCGACCGAGATGGCCATCGCGGTGGTGCCGACCGGCTCACCCTGGCCGGTGGCGGCCTTGGTCCAGAACCAGTACGCGATGTCCACGCCGGCGAAGAAGACCCCGCACAGCAGGAACAGCCAACCTTGGACCTTCATCAGGCCTCAACCTCCCCGGCGGACTTGCTCGTGACGCTCGTGGCGTGCGGGTAGTGCAGGTCGAACGCCGGGCGCTCGGACCGGATGCGCGGCAGCGAGGTGAAGTTGTGCCGCGGCGGCGGGCAGGAGGTCGCCCACTCGAGCGAGCCGCCGTAGCCCCAGGGGTCGTCGACGGTGACCTTGGGCGCGGTGCGCCAGGTCTTCCAGACGTTGTAGAAGAACGGCAGCGTGGAGGCGCCGAGGATGAACGCGCCCACCGACGACAGCAGGTTGAGGTCGGTGAAGCCGTCGGCCGCGCTGTAGTCGGCGTACCGGCGCGGGAAGCCGAGCATGCCGAGCCAGTGCTGGACGAGGAACGTCGTGTGGAAGCCGACGAACAGCAGCCAGAAGTGCACCTTGCCGAGCTTGTCGTTCAGCATCTTGCCGGTGAACTTCGGCCACCAGAAGTAGAACCCGGCGAACATCGCGAACACGACGGTGCCGAAGACCACGTAGTGGAAGTGGGCCACGACGAAGTAGGTGTCGCTGATGTGGAAGTCGAGCGGCGGGGAGGCCAGGATGACACCGGTCAGGCCGCCCAGCAGGAACGTGAGGAGGAAGCCGACCGAGAACAGCATCGGCGACTCGAACGTCAGGTGCCCGCGCCACATCGTGCCGATCCAGTTGAAGAACTTCACACCGGTCGGCACCGCGATGAGGAACGTCATGAACGAGAAGAACGGCAGCAGCACCTGCCCGGTCGGGAACATGTGGTGCGCCCAGACCGTGATGGACAGGCCGGCGATCGAGATCGTCGCGGCGACGAGGCTGATGTAACCGAAGATCGGCTTGCGGCTGAAGACCGGCAGGATCTCCGTCACGATGCCGAAGAACGGCAGCGCGATGATGTACACCTCGGGGTGACCGAAGAACCAGAACAGGTGCTGCCAGAGCATCGCACCGCCGAACTCCGAGTCGAAGATGTGGGTGCCGAGCTTGCGGTCCGCCTCCAGCGCGAGCAGCGCGGCGGCCAGCACCGGGAACGCCATCAGCACGAGCATGCTGGTCAGCAGGACGTTCCAGGTGAAGATCGGCATCCGGAACATCGTCATGCCGGGCGCGCGCATGCAGACGATCGTGGTGATGAAGTTCACCGCACCGAGGATGGTGCCGAGACCCGACAGCGCCAGACCCATGATCCACAGGTCACCGCCGATGCCCGGCGAGTTGATCGCGTTGGACAGCGGCGTGTAGGCGAACCAGCCGAACGAGGCGGCGCCGCTCGGGGTGAAGAAGCCGGAGACGGCGATGAGGCTGCCGAACAGGTAGAGCCAGTAGCTGACCATGTTCAGGCGCGGGAACGCCACGTCGGGGGCGCCGATCTGCAGCGGCATCAGCTCGTTCGCGAAGCCGGCGAACAGCGGCGTCGCGAACATCAGCAGCATGATCGTGCCGTGCATGGTGAACAGCTGGTTGAACTGCTCGTTGGTGGTGAACTGCAGCCCCGGCTGCGCCAGCTCGGCCCGCATGACCAGCGCCATCACGCCGCCGATGAGGAAGAAGGCGAACGACGTGATCAAGTACATGTGCCCGATGATCTTGTGATCGGTCGAGCTCATCCACTTCGCGATGATCTGGCCCTTGGTCGTGGGCCGGATCCGCGGCGTCGTCGTCAGTGGTTCTTGGATGGCGGTCACTGGGCACTCCCAGCCTGGTGGGTCGCGATGTACTGTTCGAACTCGTTCTGCGGCACGAGCTTGACCGAGAAGAGCATCCGGCTGTGGTCGACACCGCAGAGCTCGGCGCAGCGGCCGGCGAAGACGCCGGTCTTGGAGAGCGTGGTGATCTCGAACTTGCGGCCGGGGTTGTCCTCGGGGATGCCGGGGATGACATCACGCTTGAAGAGGAAGTCAGGCACCCAGAACGAGTGGATGACGTCGTCGGTCGACAGGTCGAACTCGACCTTCGTGTTCACCGGCAGGACCAGCTGAGGACCCTCGTTGTAGTCGCTGACCGGCACGCCCGCGACCGGTTCGATCGTCTTGCCGTTGTAGGTCGTGGTGAAGCGCCAGCTCCACTGGAACGCCTCGACCTTGACCTTGACCGGCGCGTCGCCGCTCACCTTGGTGAGCGTCTCGCTGTCGCGCGCGGTGAAGAAGAAGAACACCGAGACCATCACCAGCGGAATGACGGTGTAGAGGATCTCGATGGGCAGGTTGTAACGCACCTGCGGCGGAAGATCGGCCTTGGCCCTGCGCTTGCGGTGGAAGATGGACGCCCACAAGATCAGGACGACGACCACGGCGCCCGTGGCGAGAGCGGCGATCCAGGCCCCGTTCCACAGGTTCTGGACGACGCCGCCCTGCTCGGTGACGTGTTCGGGAAGAAGGCCGCGAGACCAGTCGGCCTCGGGGACGTCATTAGCACACGCCGTAGCAGTGGCCAGCAGCAACGCCAAAGCGGCGGCGCCTGGCACCCTGCGCCGGGCCAACGAACGCCGCGTCGTACGGCGAGTCGGACTCACGGATCGCCTACCCCACAGATGAAGCCCAAGAGTCTTTCCCCTGGGCGCTCGTATTTCCTGATGCACAGCTTGATTGCAGACACATTAGCGTGCAGGTGCCTCGCCCCACCGCGCGACCCCTCCATGGCGCCGGAAGTGGGACGATGAGTCTCGTGGCGTACTTCGATGCGGCATCAACCGAACCGCTGCACCCCCAGGCGCGTGAGGCGCTGCTGGCGGCGCTGGACGCCGGCTGGGCCGACCCCGCGAGACTCTACGGCGCTGCCCGCCGTGCGCACCTGCTGCTGGAGCAGGCTCGCACGGAGGTGGCCGAGGTGCTCGGCGCGCGACCCGACGAGGTGTCGTTCACCTCGTCCGGCACACAGGCCGTGCATCTCGGTGTGCTCGGAACCCTACACGGCAGGCGCAGGGCCGGGCGCCACATGGTCACCGGCGCGGTGGAGCATTCGAGCGTCCTGCACGCCGCTGAAGTGCACGAACGCGACGGAGGGACGGTCGAGACGGTCGGCGTCGACATCACCGGCAGAGCCGACGCCGCCGCCTTCGCCGAGGCGGTCGCGCGGCCGGGCACGGCGCTCGCGTGCCTGCAGACGGCCAACCACGAGGTCGGCACGCTCCAGCCGGTCGCCGAGGTGGCCGCCGCCTGCCGGGAGCACGGCGTGCCGCTGCTGGTGGACGCGGCGCAGACGGCCGGGCGGCTGCCGATCCCGCCGGGCTGGTCGGTGCTGACGGCCAGCGCCCACAAGTGGGGCGGCCCGGCCGGGGTGGGCGTGCTCGCCGTGCGCAAGGGGACGCGCTTCCGCTCTCCCCTGCCGCTGGACGAACGCGAGCGGCGGCGGGTGCCGGGCTTCGAGAACGTGCCCGCCGTGGTCGCGGCGGCGGCCGCGCTGCGCGCGATGGCCGCGGAGGCCGAGGCCGAGCAGGCGCGGCTGTCGGCGCTGGTCGACCGGATCAGGGAGCAGGTCCCGCGGCTCGTGCCGGACGTGGAGGTCATCGGCGACCCGGTCGAGCGGGCGCCGCACATCGTGACCTTCTCGTGCCTGTACGTCGACGGCGAGGCGCTGCTCACAGAGCTGGACAAGGCGGGCTTCGCGGTATCCTCCGGAAGTTCGTGCACCGCTAGTACGCTTCGTCCATCGCACGTTCTTGAAGCGATGGGCGTGCTGACGCATGGCAATGTCCGGGTGTCGCTGCCCAGGGGCACGTCAGCGGACGAGGTCGACGAGTTCCTCGCCGTGCTGCCCGAGCTGGTGCACCGCATCCGCCAGGACGCAGGAGTCGCATGACCGAGGTTACCCAGCCGGCGTTGACGATCGACGCGCTCGGGAAGAAGTGCCCGATCCCGATCATCATGCTCGCCGAGCAGATCAACCACGTCCCGCTGAACGCGGTGGTGGCCGTGCTGGCCGACGATCCCGCGGCGTACAACGACGTGCCGGCGTGGTGCAGGCTGAAGTCGCATCGCCATGTCGGCTCGTACGAGCTGCCCGAGGGCGGCTGGGCCATCCACGTCCGCCGCAACTACTAGGCGTCCGATTTGTCCCTGTATGGGGGGTAGGGGACTTCCGAAGGAAGTCACCGACACCAAGGGATGACCATGATCAGCTCACAGTCGCACAACTGCGCACGCGACGTCATGAGCACGGGCGCCGAATGTATCAGCGCGCACGAGACCCTCGACCGGGCCGCACAGCTCATGCGCGAACACGAGGTGGGGGCGCTGCCCGTGTGCGGGCCCGACGACAGGGTGACGGGCATCATCACCGACCGCGACATCGTGGTCAAGTGCATCGCCGCGGGGCATGACCCGGCCAAGACCACGGCGGGCGAGCTGGCCACCGGGCTGGTCTGGGTGACCCCGGACGCCACGGTCGAGGAGGCGCTCTCGCGCATGGAAGAGCACCAGATCAAGCGACTGCCGGTGATGGACGGCGGCCGGCTGGTCGGCATGATCAGCGAGGCGGACCTGGCCGCGCACCTGAGCGACGACCAGCTCGCCGAGTTCGTGCACCGCGTCTACGCGCTCCGCTGAGCGCCGCGCCGACAAGGGCCGGACCGCCTGCGAGCGGTCCGGCCCGGCGCGTGCAAGGGCCCGGGAAGCCCCGGGCGGGTCCAGGGGTCTCAGGGGTGGTAGCAGCGGACGTGCTGGGCGATCTCGGCGGCCGCTTCGGCGCCGTAGGCGGCTCCGAAGCGCTCCAGGAACTCCTTCTGCCCCAGCTCGTACTCCTGGCCGCCCACGCGCTCGAGCACGTGCGTGGCGGTGAGGTTGCCGAGCTGCCCGCACCGCTCCAGCGACAGGCCCCAGGCCAGGCCGGCGAGGAAACCGGCCCTGAAGGCGTCGCCCACGCCGGTCGGGTCGGCCTTGCCGCGCTCGGGGGCCGGGGAGACGTGGATGGACGGCTCGCCCTTGCGGTCGATGACCGCGCCCTTGGGGCCGAGCGTGGTGATCCGGACGCCGACGCGGTCCAGGATCTCCGCGTCGGACCAGCCGGTCTTCTGCTCGATGAGGCCCTTTTCGTAATCGTTGGAGAACAGGTAGGCGGCGCCGTCGACGAGCTGGCGGATCTGCTCGTCCTCCATGCGCGCGAGCTGCTGGGAGATGTCGGCGGCGAACGGGATGCCGCGCTGCCGGCACTCGTCGGTGTGGCGCAGCATCGCGTCGGGGTCGTTGGGGCTGATCAGCACCAGGTCGAGCCCGCCCACGCGGTCGGCGACCGGCTTGAGCTCGATGAGCCGCGCCTCGGCCATGGCCCCGGTGTAGAACGAGGCGATCTGGTTGTGGTGCTCGTCGGTGGTGCACAGGAAGCGCGCGGTGTGCTGGGTCTCGGAGACGTGCACGGAGTCGCAGTCGACGCCGTGGCGCTCCAGCCAGGAGCGGTAGTCGGCGAAGTCGTTGCCGACGGCGCCCACGAGGATCGGCCGCAGGCCGAGACAGGCCATTCCGAAGGCGATGTTCGCCGCGCATCCCCCGCGACGGATCTGCAGATCGTCGACCAGGAAGGAGAGCGACACCCGGTCGAGCTGCTCGGCGATCAGCTGGTCGCCGAAACTGCCGGGGAACGTCATCAGGTGGTCTGTCGCGATGGAGCCGGTTACGGCGATGCGCACGGGATTCTTCTTCCTCGTTGTCAGCAGGCCAAATGAGCCCCACGAGAATACGCGAAGGTCCCGCCCGCTCAAAGGCGGACGGGACCCTTGCGGTGGTTACGGGCGGCCCGTTCTAGTTGAACGAGTCACCGCAGGCACACGAGCCCGTGGCGTTGGGGTTGTCGATCGTGAAGCCCTGCTTCTCGATGGTGTCGACGAAGTCGATGGTCGCGCCCATGAGGTAGGGAGCGCTCATCCGGTCGGTGACCACGTTCACACCGCCGAACTCGGACACGACGTCGCCGTCCATCGAACGGTCGTCGAAGAAGAGCTGGTAGCGCAGGCCGGAGCACCCGCCCGGCTGCACGGCGACCCGCAGCTGCAGACCCTCCTCGCCCTGCTGCTCCAGCAGGCTCTTGACCTTTGCGGCGGCCGCGTCAGTCAGGATCAGGCCCTGTGCCGTGGTCTCGCTGCTCTCAACCGTCATCTGCTGACTCCCTAACCCGGCTGTCTGTTTCGACGTCCTACAGATGACGCTACCAACACCTGCGAGTGTCCACACATTCCCGAGTACCGGACATCCCGGAATAAACCGTTTCGGCGGTATGTCATCATGAGTATCGTCAAACCGACGATAAGGGGGTATGGCGATGGCCACCCAGACCGGACTGCCGCTTTTCGTCCTCGGCAGGGGCGCCGATCCGCACAGCGAGAAGGGGGTCGACTGCCCCGGCGAGCTGCCTCCCGCCTCCGACCCCGCGCTGGTGGAACGCGCCCGCAAGGCCAAGGAGGCGCTCGGCGACCGCCTGTTCGTGCTCGGCCACCACTACCAGCGCGACGAGGTCATCCAGTTCGCCGACGTGACGGGCGACTCGTTCAAGCTCGCCCAGAAGGCGGCGGCGCGGCCCGAGGCGGAGTACATCGTCTTCTGCGGCGTGCACTTCATGGCCGAGTCCGCCGACATCCTGACCGGCGACGGCCAGAAGGTGATCCTGCCCGACATGGCGGCCGGCTGTTCCATGGCCGACATGGCGACCTACGACCAGGTCGAGGAGTGCTGGGAGGAGCTGGAGGACGCGGGGCTCGCCGACGTGGTGGTGCCGGTCACGTACATGAACTCCAGCGCCGACATCAAGGCGTTCTGCGGCCGCAACGGCGGCGCGGTGTGCACCTCGTCCAACGCCCGCCGCGCCCTGGAGTGGGCGTTCGAGCAGGGCGAGAAGGTGCTGTTCCTGCCCGACCAGCACCTCGGCCGCAACACCGCCGTGCTGGAGATGGGCATGTCGCTCGACGACTGCGTGGTGTGGAACCCGCACCGCCCGAACGGCGGCCTGACCCGCGAGGAGCTGCAGCGGGCGAAGATGATCCTGTGGCGCGGCCACTGCTCGGTGCACGGCCGCTTCACCGCCGAGTCCGTCGACGACGTGCGCGCCCGCATCCCCGGCGTCAACGTGCTCGTGCACCCCGAGTGCCGCCACGAGGTCGTGACCAAGGCCGATCACATCGGCTCGACCGAGTACATCATCAAGACGCTGCAGGCCGCGCCCGCCGGTTCGAGCTGGGCCGTCGGCACCGAGCTGAACCTCGTCAAGCGGCTCGCCCAGACCTTCCCCGACAAGAACATCTCGTTCCTCGACAGGACGGTCTGCTACTGCTCCACGATGAACCGCATCGACCTGCCGCACCTGGTGTGGGCGCTGGAGTCGCTGGTGCTCGGCGAGGTCGTCAACCAGATCACGGTGGACGACGACACCGCCCACTGGGCCAAGGTCGCGCTCGACCGCATGCTGGCGCTGCCGTGACCCGGCGCCCGGGTCACGCGACGTGGCCCGGCGAGGGCGGGCGGCATCGTGTCCGCTCCGGGTTCAGGCGACGTCGTCGCCGCTCATGGGCACGCGACGTCGCCCCGCGCGGCAAGCACCGCCGCGAGGTCAGGCGAAGTCGTAGCCGACCTCCACGTAGACCGTGACCTGCCGGGTGCCGGGGCTGATCGAGGCCCCGGCCTCGGCCGCCATCGCCGCCGCCCGCACCGGCTGCGGCGGTGCCTGGCGCAGCTCGCTCACCGACACCACCCGGCCGAGCGGCCGGCCGGCCAGCGCGGCGTACTGGGCGGCCTTGGCGGCGGCGTCCCTGAAGGCCCGCTCCCTGGCCCCGGCCAGCGCCCTCACGGGGTCGGACAGCTCGAACGCCACGCCGTTGAGCCTGACCTCCTCGCCGACGCCCGCCACCGTGTCGATGACGTGGTCGGCCCTGCTCACGTCGCGGACGACGGCCTCCACGCCCTGTGCCGCCCGGTAGGCCGACACCTTCGGGTACGCCTCGTACTCGGGGCCCAAGGACAGCTCGACCGTCGTCACGTCACGGGCGGGAACCCCCGCACGTTCCAGCGCCTCGGAGAGCCGCGCCGCGGCGGCGCGGGCGGCGGAGAACGCCTCGGAGGCTGAGGCCCTGCGGACCTCCACGCCCGCGTGCAGCCGCAGGATGTCGGGCGCGGCCAGGACCGAGCCCTCGCCGATCACGGTGATGTCCACGGCGACCCCCTCGGGTGTGTCCAGGCCCCGATCCTAGATCGGGTACGCGCCGCGCGGCGGGCGTGACGACGCGGAAACCCATCCGGCCACGGCGGAGGTGACGACGCGGAGACCCGCCGGGGGCCGCGCGGCGATGCGGGAATCCGCCTGACCTACGCGGTGGGCCTGGCGAAACGGAAGCCCATCGCGTCGAACTGCGCCTTGTCGGGGGCCTTCGCCAGCACCCTGCCGACCCGGCCCTTGAGGTCCACCACGACCGCCTCGTAGCCGTCGCCCGCCCGCCGCCACGCCGCCAGGTGGTCGTCGTCCCACCAGCCGATGAGCCGTTCGGCGGCGATCGGCACGGTGACCGGGTCGCCGCCCGCCGTCGGGCGCACGCACACCGCGGTCCCCTCCGGCGTGCAGTGCGCCAGGAACCGGCCCCCTGACGGCGAGACGTCGTCGCCCTCCACCCACACCGGCGAGCCGGCGTCCTTGAGCGTGCGCAGCACCTTGCCGTCCAGGCCGTAGAACGTCATCGCGCCGCCCGCCCACGTGCCCACCGCGCGGCCGCCCGCGTCCCAGAAGAAGCGCCACTCCCCCGCGCCCTTCTCCCGCACCTCGTACACCTCGCCCCGGCCCGCGGCGACGTCGATGATGCCGAAGCCGTACGTCCGCACGGTGTCGCCCTCGCCCTTGTAGAGGGTGACCAGGCCCCGCTCGCCGTCCGGCGACCAGCGGGGCGTGGTCGGGAACACCGGCTTCTGGCTCAGCTTGACCACGCGCTTGGTACCGGTGCGGTGATCGACGATGGAGACGGTGGAGAACAGGTCCGTGCTGTAGTCCACGTCGGTGGCCAGGGCGAGGTCCGTCCTGGGATCGAGGGCGTACTCGAAGTAGCGCTCCTCCGGGGCGAACTCGTTCGTGTCGTGCTTGCGCACGTAGAGGCGCTTGCCGCCGCCCAGGGTGTAGGAGACCAGCTTGACGGGGTCGGCGTCGCTCTCCCTGACCTCCACGGAGGTGCCCGGCAGCGTGTACGTGCGCACCCCGGGCGCGTCGGCGGTCGCCGCCGTCGTGACGGCCGCCGCCGACGGGGTCGGGCCGGTAGTGGGCGGCGGTGGCGCGTTCAGCCGTACGGCGACCAGCGTGGCCGCGGCCGCCAGCCCCAGCAGCCCCGCGGTGACGCCCGCCACCACCAGCGCCGCCCTCCGCCGCCGCGCCGCCCGCTCAGGCCCGCCGCTCGGGGCCGGCGACGTGCCCCGCCCCTCCGGCGCGGCCGGCGCGCTGCGACCGCCCGGCACGGCGGATGACGCGGCCTGATCGTGCGGCCCGGCGGGCGTTGCCGCGCCGCCCGCTCCGGGTCCGCTGTGCTCTGAGGGCGTGTTCCGCGAGGCGGCGCTGCCCTCCAGGAGAAGGCCCTGCCGGGGCACCGCCTGAGATGCCAGGCCCTGAGACGACGGGTCCTGAGGCGGCGGGCTCTGGGACGGCGGGTTCGGAGGCGGTGAGCCCGGAAGCGGCGAGGCCTGAGGCGGCGGAGCCTGGGGTGACGAGGCTTGAGGCGGCGAGGCCTGAGGTGACGAGGCTTGAGGCGGCGAGGCCTGAGGCGCTGAGGGGTGCGCGGCGGGCCGGCCTGCGGGCTGGGGCGGGAAGGGGTGGCGCGGCGCGGCCGGGACGTGGCCGAGCAGGCGCAGGAGAGCCTCGTCGGCGGCCGGCCTGCTGTCCGGGTCCTTGGCCAGGCACTCGGAGACCAGCGCGCGGAGGGCCGGGTCGCCGATGCAGGAGACGTCGGCCTCGGCGTGCAGGATGCGGTTCACCACGGCGGCCACGCTGTCCTGCCCGAACGGCGGCCGTCCCGAGGCGGCGAAGACGATCGTGCCCGCCCAGGCGAACATGTCCGACTTCGGCCCGGGACCCTCGTCGCCGAGCTGCTCGGGCGCCATGTACGACGGCGTGCCGACCACGGCGCTGGTGAGCGTCGACGCCAGGTCGAGCGCCTTGGCGATGCCGAAGTCGATGACGCGCGGCCCGTCGGGGGCCAGCACCACGTTCGACGGTTTGAAGTCCCGGTGCACGATGCCGGCCTGGTGGATGGCGACGAGCGCGGTGACGGTGCCGATGGCCAGGCGGTGCAGGGCGGTGCCGGTGCGCGGGCCCTGGTCGCGTACGACGTCGCTCAGGGTGCGGCCGTCGATGTACTCGCTGACGATGTACGGCCGCCCGTCGCTCAGCCCGGTCTCGATGACCTGGGCGGTGCAGAACGGCGCCACCCGCCTGGCCATCGCCACCTCGCGGACGAACCGCTCCGACGCCTGGGCGTCGCCCACCAGGTCGGCGCGCAGCAGCTTGACCGCGACACGCGTCCCGTCGGCGGCCGTGGCGAGGTAGACGATGCCCTGCCCGCCCTCGCCGAGCCGCCCGGTCAGGCGGTAGCCGCCGACCGTCGCGGGGTCGCCAGGACGCAGGGGCGCGTGGTCCGGCAGTGGCACATCCCCCACGAAACGGCGACTTTACCGCCATTCTGGCGTCTCGCCGGGCCTCCCGCCGCGGGATCACCGAGCCGCGCGTCAGGCGTTCACGTGGCCGGCCGTCACGGCCTCGGCGATGGCGTGCGGGGCGCGGAGCGGGATGCGGCGGCCGATCTCCGGCAGCCGTACGTGCCTGCCGCCGAGCGCGGCGGCGAGCCTGGCCTGGCACCGGTCGGCGTCCGCACCGCTGATCACGGTGACCGGGACGGCGGGGAAGGGCTTGTCGGCGCGGAGCAGGAGCAGGTCGGCGGCCATGTCGCCCCGGGCGAGCCACTCCCCCACGACGGCGGCGGGCACCTTGCCGAGAACGTACACGCCGGACGGGTCGGGCCGGCCGGTGAGCAGCCGGTGCGCGACGGGACCCGTCAGGCGGGCGAGCACGGCCGCGCCCCACGTGCCGCCCAGCGCGGGCAGCCACCGCCCTGCGTTCCTGGCCGCGGCGTACGGGCGGCGCCCGGCCACGCAGGCCGGGTCCACCAGGACGAGCCCGGCCAGGCACAGCGGGTGCAGCCGGGCGAACGCCTCCGCGTGCCAGCAGGCGACGCCGTGCGCGACGAGCGTCACCTGCTCGGGGTGCGCGGGCGCGAGCGCGGCCAGGCGGGCGACCTCGGCGTACAGGGTCGGCGGGGTCACGGGACGCGGGCTGAGTCCGAGCCCCGGGCGGTCGAAGCGGATGACCCGGCGGCGGCCGGCCAGCAGCTCGGCCACGGCGTCCCAGTGGAACCAGGCGCCACCGGGACCTGCGGTGATGAGCACGGCAGGCCCTTCGCCCTGCTCGACGACGTGCGGCCCGCCCGCGGGCGGCGGAGGCAGGACGCGCCCGCCCGCAGGAGCCGCGGGCACCATCCGGCCGCTCGCTGTGGGAGGCCGTGGCGGTACGCGCCCGTCCGCGGGCGGTGGCGGCGCGGCCTGCCCGTCCCCCGCCGGGGGCGGGATGACGGGGCCTCCGGCGGGCGGCGGTGGCAGGACTCGCGCGCCGCCCACGCCGCCCATGCGGCCGGGCGCGACCCGCAGGCAGCCCGCACCGTACGGGTCGTCGGTGGCGGCGGTCCCGGCACCGTCGGCGCGGTCCTGAGGGACGTCGTCGGTGACCAGGAGGTGGAGCGCGACGTACACGAGCCAGAACGCGATCACCGTGAGCTGGGCGCGGTGCGCGAGGCCGGCACCCTGGCCCGCCAGGAGCGCTATCACCAGCAGCAGCGTGGTGACCAGGCTGAGCCAGGTGAGCAGCCAGGCGACCCACGACCGCCAGCACGCCGCGAGCAGCGCCATGGCGGCCAGGACGGCGAGCGTGCCGAGCGCGCCCGCCGTCTCGTGCAGCCGGTGGGCGAGCGAGACGCCGCCCGCGGCGCAGGAGGGGTCACTGAGCGCGGCGCAGTCGAGCGGGAACAGCCCGCCTACGAAGGTGAGCAGCCCGAACGCGGCCAGCGCCAGCCAGCCCGGCCATTCACGGGCGACGCGGGGCACCAGCAGCACGCCGAGCGCGCACGCGAGCCCCGCGAGCCCGTCGCAGACCCGGAACAGCCGGGTCCACGGCTGGTCGCGGGCGGCGAGTTCGCTGACGAAGCCGTGCGTCCTGTCGACCGCGGGCGTGGTGAACTGGCCGGTGATCCAGGCGCTGCCCAGTACCGCCGCCACGATGAACGCGCACGCGGCGAACACGTACAACCTTCGCTCCACGTGACAATTAGATCACTCGGTGCGATAGTCGCAGATGAGCGCCCCTGCGGATGAGTCCCCGTGGCCCCGCGGCCCCGCAGCCTCAAAGGCCCGGAGCGCCCCACACCGGGAACCAGCGGCCGAGATCCTTCTCCAGCGGCAGCTCCCCCTCCAGCGCGCCCCTCGCCTGAAGTTCGAGCGCGTTGTCGCGCTTCTCCCCCGGCAGCGGCGCGAACGGGTAGAAGGTGCCGCGCTTGTACAGGTAGACGACGGCGAGCCGGCCGCCGTCCTGCCGGGCGAACGACACCAGCGAGCACAGCAGCGACGGGCCGAACCCGGCGCCCTCCAGCGAGGAGTTGACCGCGTGCAGCTCGGTGACCAGGTCGCTGAGCGCCTCCGGCGGTCGGCGTACGAGCAGCCAGGTGTAGCCGTAGCCGTCGGACGACCTCTCGACGCGATCGCCCAGCAGCGCCTGGACGTCGCGTTCGAGACTGGCGAAGGCGCCGCCCTCGGCGGCGCGGAAGGCGACGGAGCCGAGCCCGGTGGGCGTGAGACCGGTCGCCGCCTGCAGCGTCACCGCCGCGGACGGCAGCGCGAACAGCGCGTCGAGATTCGGCTTGACCGGCTTCGTCCGGCCGAGCAGCGCGTCGAGCCAGCCCATGGTTGTCAGCCCCTTCCGAGCTGGCGGGAGATGCCGGCCAGTTGCTCCAGGCGGCGCTCCAGCGGCGGATGCGTGGAGAACAGCGCGGCCAGCGTAGCGCCCTTGGCCAGCGCGGGCGCGAAGTAGAAGGCGTTGAACGGCTCCGCCTCGCGCAGGTCGCGCGTCGGGATCCTCGCCATGTCGCCGGACACCTTGGTCAGCGCGCTGGCCAGCGCGGACGGGCGCTGCGTGAGCAGGGCGCCGGCCCGGTCGGCGGCCAGCTCGCGATAGCGCGACAGGGCCCGGGTGAGCAGGAAGCTGACGGCGTACACGACGACGGACACCAGCAGGATGATGACGCCGACGGGCAGCCCGCCCTGGCCGCCGTTGCGGCGGCCGCCGAGCCCCGTGTAGAGGGCGAACCTGGTCATCAGCCCCGCCACGATGCCGAGGAACGAGGCGATGGTCATGACGGCGACGTCGCGGTGCGCGACGTGGGACAGCTCGTGGGCGATCACGCCCTCCAGCTCCTGCGGCTCGAGGCGGCGCAGGATGCCGGTGGTCACACAGACCACCGCGTGCTTCTGGTCACGCCCGGTGGCGAACGCGTTGGGGACGTCGGACTGCGCGATCGCCACCCGCGGCTTGGGCATGTCGGCCAGCGCGCAGAGCCGGTCGATCATGCCGTGCAGCTCGGGCGCCTCCTGCGGCGAGACCTCCCGCCCGTGCATCGCGAACAGGGCGATGCGGTCGGACAGGAAGTACTGCACCAGCAGGAAGGCGCCCGCCAGCACCAGCACGGTCAGCGCCTGAGCGCCGAGGGCGATCAGCACGCCGACGAACACGACGTAGAGCAACCCCAGCAGGAACAGCGTCACGACCATCCGGCGGGTGAGGCCGGGATCGGACGCGAACCGCGTGCTCACGATGTCAGCCCGGGATGAGGCCCTGGTCGCCCAGCATCTCCCGGACCTCCTCGATCGAGGCGTCCGCAGGGGGAAGGATCAGCTCTGACGGCTCAAGACTGTCGTCGGGTAGCGCCTTGCCCACCTGGCGCACCTTGTCGAGCAGCGCGTGCAGCTTGACGCGGAAGGCCTTCTCGTCGCTCGCGTCGATGGCCGCTTCGAGCTCGGAGTCGAGTTCGTTGAGTACGGCGATGTCGTCGGCGGAGATCTCCACCTGACCCTCGCCCATGATCCTGACGATCATGCGCCCTCCCCAGGCTGACGGTACTGCTGGGTGGGGCCGGCCTGCTGCTGCGGCTGGGCCTGCGGCTGGGGCTGCGCCTGCTGCGGCGCCTGGCCCTGCTCGATGGCCTGCTGCGGCGCCGGGCCCTGGCCCAGCTCGGCCTTCATCCTGGCCAGCTCCAGCTCGACGTCCATGCCGCCGCCCATGCGGTCGAGCTCGGCCTGGATGTCGTCGCCGCGGGTGCCGCTGAAGTCGTCGAGCGCGCCGCTGGCGAGCAGCTCGTCGATGGCGCCGGCGCGGGCCTGCATCTGCGCCGTCTTGTCCTCGGCGCGCTGGATCGCCAGGCCGACGTCGCCCATCTCCTCGGAGATGCCGGAGAACGCCTCGTTGATGCGCGTCTGCGCCTCAGCGGCGGTGTAGGTGGCCTTGATGGTCTCCTTCTTCGTACGGAAGGCGTCGACCTTGGCCTGCAGCCGCTGCGAGGCCGTCGTCAGCTTCTCCTCCTCGGCCTGGAGGTTGTCGTGCTGGACCTTCAGATCGGCGATCTGGGCCTGCAGGTTGGAGCGCCGCTGCAGCGCCTCGCGGGCCAGGTCCTCACGGCCGACGGACAGCGCCTTGCGACCCTGGTCCTCCAGCTTCCTCGCCTGGTTCTCCAAGCCGGTGATCTGCAGCTCCACCCTCTTGCGCGAGGTGGCGACGTCGGCCACCCCCCTGCGCACCTTCTGCAGCAGTTCGAGCTGCCGCTGGTAGGAGTAGTCAAGGGTCTCGCGCGGATCCTCCATCTTGTCCAAGGCCTTGTTGGCCTTGGACTTGAAGATCATCGAAAGTCTCTTCATAACGCTCATGCGCGTCGGCCGTCCCCTTCTAGGTCGTGCTGGTGTACATCCCGATGCAGCGCAGCCGCCTTGGGATTACCCTACGCATAACGCACGAGGGCGTCACTAAGTTGCACTCCAGGTAGGGTTGACGTCGTGTTGCGACGCCGTTCCCAAACCTCTGTGGACGACACCCCCGTCCCCGTCGACGATCCTAAGCCCCAGGGTAAAGGTCGTCCCACACCCAAGCGCCGGGATGCCGAAGGCAGGCGGCGCCAGTACGTCTCCGCGCCGAAGGACCGCAAGGAGGCGTACCGGCAGATGCGTGCCAAGCAGGCGGCCGAGCGGGAAAAGGTCCGTCAGGGCATTCTCGCCGGTGACGAGAGATATCTGCCTGCCCGCGACAAGGGTCCCGCGCGCAAATTCGCGCGTGACTGGGTCGACTCCCGGCGGCTGCCGAGTCAGTATTTCCTGCCGTTCTCGCTAGTGATCCTGCTGGCCACGTGGATTCCGTGGCCGATGTCGATCCGCGCCCAGGTGCTGGGCTACGTCGTGACGATCGGCTGGCCGATCATGATGCTCGGCGTGCTGCTCACCTCGGTCTACGTGGCCTTCAAGGTGAAGAAGCTGGTGGCCGAGAAGATGCCGAACGAGAGCGTCAAGGGCGTGGGCTTCTACGCGGCCATGCGGGCGCTGCAGATCCGCAAGCTGCGCTTCCCGCCGCCGAGGGTGCAGGTCGGCGGGCAGCCGGTGCCGGCCAAGACCAAGAAGTAACGGCACGGGCCGCCCTAGCCGGCGTACTCCCAGCGCAGCACGCCTCGCCTCACCGCGGGCCGCAGGCCGTCGAACTCCGTCCCGTTCTCCAGGGCGTCGGCGACGGCCCGCATGAGCGCGTGGAACGACGGCAGGCGCCGTCCCATGCCGGTGATCCCGTCGTCCCAGCCGACCGAGCCGTCGGCGGAGTCGACCACGGCGTACGGGGCGGAGCCGTTCTCCCTGCCGGCGAAGGCGAGGAACGGGATCATCCTGCCGCTCCACGGCTCCATCCAGGGGTCGTCCCCGGTGTCGGTGTGGTTCCACCTGCACTCCGCGCGCCAGGTGTCCCTGATCTCGCGGATGGGCAGGTTCGACGCCCCGCCGGGGCCCGCGACGAATCCGAAACCGGCGGCGCCGTTGTGGCGCAGCAGCGAGGCCCGCAGGTCGTCGGGGAAGCGCAGCCCCATCTGCGCCTCGGCGATCGCGATCGTGCGCGCCCTGCCCGGTCCGCCGAGCGTGCGGTACGTGCGGGGCGCGTTCGTCTTCAGCCACCGCTCGATGCGCCGCCACTGGCGGTTCACCGCCCGCCTGACCTGGGGGTCGATCGGGCGGATCGTCACCGCGCGGCCCGCCGTCCCCGTGCCGAGCGCGGGCGCGCAGTACGGGTCGGGCCGCGGGGCCGGCTCAGGCGTGACCGTCGGGGCCGTCGTGGCCGGCTCAGATGTGGCCGTCGTGGCCGGCTCGGCGGTGCGCTCCGCCGCCGCGATCGACGCGCTCTGGCGCTCCCGCCGGACCCGCTCGTGCCCGTCCGAAGCGCCGGACGAGGGCGCCAGCGCGGCCGCGAGCACCACGGCCACGATCGCCGCGACCGCCGCCCAGACCGGCCACACCCGCACGCGGCGCTCCGGACCGGCCGGCCACGGCGCCGGTGCGGTCCGCTCCGCGTCCGGCCTGGCGGGCATGCGGGCGCGACGGCGCAGCCGGACCGCGATGGCGGTGAGGATCGCGGCGGTGAGCGCCAGCCGTACGAGCTTCAGCACGTCGCGCACCCTATCCCGAATCAGATCATCCGATGTATGGCTATTAGAGTCGGACGCATGGAATTCCGACACCTTGGCCGCAGTGGTCTCATGGTCAGCGAGATCAGCTACGGCAACTGGCTCACCCACGGCTCTCAGGTCGAGGAGGACGCCGCCAAGCAGTGCGTCCAGGCGGCGCTCGACGAGGGCATCACCACGTTCGACACCGCCGACGTCTACGCAGGGACGAAGGCCGAGGAGGTGCTGGGGCGGGCCCTGAAGGGTGTGCGCAGGGAGTCGCTGGAGATCTTCACCAAGGTCTACTGGCCGACCGGCCCCGGTAAGAACGACCGCGGCCTGTCTCGCAAGCACATCTTCGAGTCGATCCATGGCTCGCTCCGCCGCCTGCAGACCGACTACGTCGACCTCTACCAGGCGCACCGCTTCGACTACGAGACGCCGCTCGAGGAGACGCTCAAGGCGTTCGACGACCTCGTACGCCAGGGCAAGGTCCTCTACGTCGGTGTCAGCGAGTGGACCGCCGACCAGATCGCCCGCGCTCTGAAGATCGCCGACGAGATGGGCTTCGACCGGATCGTGTCCAACCAGCCGCAGTACTCCATGCTGTGGCGGGTCATCGAGTCCGAAGTGGTGCCGCTGTGCGAGAAGGAGGGCGTCGGCCAGATCGTCTGGTCGCCGATCGCTCAGGGCGTGCTGACCGGTAAGTACGTGCCCGGCCAGCAGCCGCCGGAGGGCTCCCGGGCCACCGACAAGAGCGGCTCCGCCATGATCGCCCGCTTCATGCGGGACGACGTGCTGACCCGCGTTCAGGAGCTCAAGCCCATCGCCGCCGACCTGGGCCTGTCCATGGCTCAGCTGGCGGTCGCCTGGGTGCTGCAGAACCCGAACGTCTCCAGCGCCATCGTCGGAGCCACCCGCCCCGAGCAGGTGCGCGACAACGTCAAGGCGGCGGGCGTCAAGCTCGACGCCGACGTGCTGAAGAAGATCGACGACGTGCTCGGCGACGTGGTCGAGCGCGACCCGTCCAAGACGGTGAGCCCGGCCACCCGGCCGTAGCTCCCGTACGAGGAAACCCCTTGAGCCGTACCTCCGCTCAAGGGGTTTCCGCATATTCCCGGTATTCCCGCCGCCTTATTCCTGGCGCAATGACAATCCCGTGTACTCCACGCGGTCCTCCTCGAGCAACGCGACCTGCTCGACACCCGCCTCGAGCAGCTCACGCCAGTTCTCGCCGAGCCAGGACTCGGCGTCGGCCTGGCTCGGGAAAACCTCTCGCGGCAAAGAGCGGTCCGTCACCTCAGCGCCACGCGCGTTCTCATAACGCCATCGCCATGTCATGCCACACGCTCCTTATCCGCGGCTTCGCCGGCACACCCTCCGCAGGCACTGCGAACCCTACCTTCGACCTTTCCCCACCGACCGGCCTCGCGCGCCTCTCACGTGAGGAAGGTGACGCCTTCGCCGGGCGCAATCCTCGCAAGCACCACGAACCCGGCCCCGAACCCCTCCCCACCGACCTACCCCACGCCCCCTCCGCGCGAGGAAGGGCACCGCCCCCCGCGGCCCCTCGCGCGAGAAGGGCGGCGCTTCGCCGGGTGCAGCCTCCGCGGGGACAGCGCGCGTCCGACTCCCGCTTCTCCCCCGCCGACCCGCCCTGCGCGCATTTTCGTGCGGGGGAGCGGCCGGCCGTCCTCCCGCGCCTTCCGTGTGGGGATGGGGGCCGACCGGCCTCCCACGCGAAGGAGGACCGACCGGCCTCACGTCCGAGACAGGGCCACCCGACCTCCCGTCCAGAACAGGACCGACCGGCCTCACGTCCAGCACAGGACCGACCGGCCTCACGTGTGGAAGGGCCAGCCGGGCGCACGTGGCTCTTGTGTCCGGGCTCACGTGGCTCTTGTGTCCGGGCTCACGTGGCCCTTGTGCGAGGGAGGTGGCGGCGCGGCCTGTGCGGGCGGTGCGGCGCCGCGACACGGGCGTGCGGGACCCGGCGGGGGTGTGCGGCCGCCTCCTTTGTACGCTCGGCGCGGTGAAGGTCCTTCTCACCGGTACGGCCGGGGGCGCGGGCTGGCCGGAGCCCGGCTGCCCGTGCGCCTCGTGCGCCGCGCTGCCCGCCGGTCATCGCCGCCCGTTCGGGCTCGTGGTGGACGGCCGCGTCACGTACCCCTTCCGCGACCTGCCCGCCGGTTACCGCACCTCGGCAGGCGGCCTCGGGCTGGTGTGCCCGGACGGCGGCCGGCTGCTGCATCTCCCCCGGGGCGTCCCCGTGCCCGCGCCGGAGCCCGCCCCGTACGACGTCGTGCTGATCGACCTCCTCGACCGCCCGGAACGTCTCGGGGAGCTGCGCAGGGCCGGCCTGGCGGGCGCGGCGACCACGGTGGCGGCCGTCGGGCTCGACCACCGGATCCGCTCGGAGGACGAGCTGGCCAGGCGGCTGCGGCTGTGGGGCGCGATCGCCGTGCCCGACGGCACGGAGCTGGCCCCGGGGCGGGGCACGGCGGCGCGGATCCCGCGGCGGGCGCTGCTGCTCGGCGGGTCCAGGTCGGGCAAGTCGGCGGAGGCGGAGGCCAGGCTGGCGGCGGAGCCGCACGTCACGTACGTGGCCACGGGCCCCTCCGGCGCGGGCGACGGCGAGTGGGCGGCGCGCGTACGGGCGCACCGGGAGCGCAGGCCCGCGCACTGGGACACCGTCGAGACGACCGACCTTGCGGCGGCGATCCGCACGGCCGCCACGCCGCTGCTGATCGACGGCCTGGGCACGTGGCTGGCGGCGGTGTTCGACGAGCACGGGGCCTGGGAGGGCGACCGCGCCCCGGTGCAGGCCCGCTGCGACGAGCTGGTGGCCGCCTGGCGGCAGGCGCCGCGCCCGCTGGTGGCGGTCTCAGACGAGGTCGGCATGGGCGTGGTGCCGGCGACGGCCGGCGGGCGCGCGTTCAGAGACGCCCTGGGACGGCTCAACGAGCGCCTGGCCGCCGAATCCGAGTACGTGGCCCTGGTGGTCGCGGGCCGCGTGCTCGAACTGTGAGCGAAGCCGCCGGCCGCGCAGCCCGGCCCGGCGGCGGGGGTGGGCAGGCGGCGGTCAGGAGCGGGCGGCGCGGGCGTACCAGCGGCCGTCGATCCTGTCCACCTGGAGCGGCCGCCCGAAGCACTCGCTGAGGAGCCGGGAGGTGAGCACGTCCTCGGCCGGGCCGCCGGCGAGCACCCTGGCGTCGCGCATGAGCAGGGCGTGCGTGGTCGTGGCGGGCACCTCCTCCAGGTGGTGGGTGACGGTCACGGTGGTGAGGACGGGCCGGACGGTGGCGAGGTGCTCGACGGCGCTGACGAGGTCTTCGCGTGCGGGCAGGTCGAGGCCCGCGAACGGCTCGTCGAGCAGCAGCACGGCGGGCTCCGGCATGAGCGCCCTGGCCACCCGGATGCGGGCCCGCTCGCCCTGGGAGCACACGCGGAACGGCCGCTCGGCGAGCTCCTTGCAGCCGAGGTCGGCGAGGAGCCGGTGCGCGCGGTCGTGCTCGGCGTCGCCGTACTTGTCCCACAGCGGGACGCTCGTGCCGGTGTGCCCGGTGAGCACCACCGTTTGGGCGGTCGCCCCCTCCTCCTCCATCAGCTCCTCGTCGACGAGCCGCTGGCTGGAGGCGACCAATCCGATGTGGCGGCGCAGCTCGCGGACGTCGACGCGGCCGAGCCGGTGCCCGAGCACCTTGACCGTGCCCTCGCTGGGGTGGCGCACCGCCGCCGCGAGCGACATCAGCGTCGTCTTCCCCGCGCCGTTGGGGCCCAGGACGGCCCAGTGGTCGCCGTAGTCCACCTGCCAGTCGACGCCCTGGAGCAGGGTCTCGCCCGCGACCTTGACGCCGGCGCCTTGCAGTTCGAGCACGTGCATCCCGCCACCCTAGTGGGCCCTAGGATCGCCCGTTATGAGATCGATGGACGGGCTGCGGTTCGCCGTGGGCACGCTGAGCGTGTTCCCCGTACACGTGGAGCGGGTGGACCGCCGCGTGGCGGGGCGGGCGATGGCGCTCGCACCGGTGGTCGGTCTCGTGTTGGGGCTGGTCGCGAGCCTGCCGCTGGTGCTGCTCAACGGGCGTCCGCTGCTGGCGGCGGCGCTGGCGATCGCGCTGCTGGCGCTGCTGACCCGGGCGCTGCACCTGGACGGTCTGGCCGATCTCGCCGATGGGCTGGGCAGCGCGAAACCCGCCGCCCAGGCGCTCGACATCATGAAAAAGTCGGACATCGGGCCGTTCGGCGTGGTGTCGCTGGTGCTCACGCTGCTCGTCCAGGTCGCGGCGCTCTCTTCCGCGACCCGGCCGACGGCCGGCGTCCTGACGCCCTGCGCCGCGCTGGTGACGGCGTGCCTGGCCGGGCGGCTCGCGCTGACGTGGGCCTGCAGGGAGGGGGTGCCCGCCGCGCGGCCCGAGGGGCTCGGCGCGCTGGTCGCGGGCACCGTACGCCGGCCCGCCGCCGTGCTCGCCACCCTGGCCGCCCTGCTGGTCACCGCCGCGATCGGGTGGCTCGCGACGGTCTCCCAGATGGCGCTCCCCCGGCTCTTCGGGTCGTTCTGGATCTTCGCGCCCGTGGCGGCGCCGGTCGCGCTGCTCGCGGGGCTCGGCGCCGCCCTGCTGCTGCTCGGTCGCGCCAGGAGGCGGCTCGGCGGCATCACCGGAGATGTGCTCGGCGCGCTCGTGGAGACGGCCACGACAGCGGCGCTGGTGGCGTTCGCGCTGCTCGCCTGACGTGCCGCCGGGCCGGGGCCGCTCAGCCCCCGTCGGGGTGACGGGTGGAGCCGGACCCGGTGACCTCCTGCCCGGCCTCGCCGGAGGGCGCCGTCTCATCGGAAGGCGCCGTCTCGCCGGAGATCGCCGTCGCGGGGACGGCGGGATGCGGGACGCCCACCGGGAGGAAGCGGAGCAGCGCCGCGCCCAGCAGCGCCAGCAGCACCCACCCTGCCACGCCGGTGATGCCGGCGAAGATCTCGTTCGGCGGGTCCGCGGCGTCACCGAGCAGCAGGACGGGCCCGGCGACGGCGTTCAGCGACGCGTGGGCCACCACCGCGGGCCACACGCTGCCCGACCGCAACCGCAGCCACCCGATGACCACGCCGGCCAGCGTGCAGAAGCCGATGAACGCGAGCGCCGCCCAGGAGCCGAGCCGTGGGTAGTTGTAGCCGAGCAGGGTGAGCGGGGCGTGCCACAGGCCCCAGATGAGCCCGGAGTAGACGAGGCCCATGACGACGCCGTTGCCGGCGATGAGGCGGGGCAGCAGCCAGCCGCGCCAGCCCCACTCCTCGCCGAGCGCCGGGATCAGGATCTGCACGGGCACCAGCAGGGACGCCAGCACGAGCTGGGTGACGGCCACCCCGGTCATGTCGGCGGGCGGCTCGACGCCGCGGGCCCGCAGCATCTCCGCGAGCAGGCTGAACCCGCCGAGGTCGAGCGTGACCAGGCCGGCGGCGGCGCTGATCCCCATGGCGAGCAGCGTCAGCAGCGGCACGCCGAGCCAGGCGGCGAGCACGAGGCGGCCGGTGCGGCCCCTGCGCTCACCGAGGGTGAGCCCGGTCTCCTTGGCGAACCGGCGGAACGGCGTGCGCGAGACGGCCCACACGCCGAGCACGCCGATCGTGGGGGTGAACATCATCAGCGCGCCCAGCGCCTGCACCTTGAGCGGCGTGCCGAGCCCGTCGCCGAACCACAGCGGCAGCGCGGCGGCCCACGAGAGCCCGAATGCGAGGACGACGTAGACGAGCAGCGGTCTTTTCATGGCTGTGCACGCTCCGCGATGAGGGCGTTGATGAGGGCGGCGCCGCGCTCGGCGTCGTCGATGCTGATCGCGAGCTGCCCACCGGAACGGTAGCGGAGCACGAGGCACTCGCCGCCGCGCAACATGATGGTGGCCGCTCCCGGCACCCCGCGAAAGCCCCAGCCGCCGGTTTCGACGGGCGAGCGCTCCTCGACCCAGGCCGACTCGACGGCCGACAGCTTGATGCGCCGGGCGGGCCAGCCGAACGGGCCGAACCCGATCCTGATCACGCCGTCGCCGACGCGTACGGACAGCGCCATGGTGGAGAGCCCGACCAGGAGGAGGATGACCGCGCCCGGCAGCACCGCGGTCACGAACGACTGTCCCTGGCCGCGCACGCTGAACGCGGCCGTCACCACGGTGACGGCCAAGAGCGCGACGACGGCCCAGGTGAGCTTGCGGTTGACGACCCTGCTCACCCAGACCGCCCGCTGGCCGGTGCGGAGCCTGAGCACGGGCGGCTCCTGGCTCTCCGGGGACGGCTCGTCGGGCTCGCCCTTGGCGAGGACGGCGGCCAGCCCCATGACCGCGAACATGACCGCGAGCACGGCGGGGATGTGCCAGCCCGGCAGCGTGGCGGCCGTCCACTCGGGGGCGTCGAGGTTGGCGGCCAGCGTCGCGACCTGGGCGCCGACCAGCAGCGTGCCCATCCCGAACAGCATCGCCCACCAGGTCATCCTGAGCGTGCGGCGGGCCTGCGCCCGCACGGCGAGCACGAGCAGGACCGCGCCGAGCACCGCCCAGAGAACCGTGACCGTGATGAGGTGTCCCGTGAACGAGTTCGAGCCGTCGGGCAGGGTCCCCGACCAGTGGGTGGCCATCGGATCGGGCAGGCGGTCGCGTACGGCGAAGGCCGGCACGATCAGGGCGGCGGTCACGGCCAGCCACCAGACGGCGGAGACGGCTCGGGGCATCACGTCAATCCCTCCAGGATGGCGATGAGGTCGTCACGGCTGTAGCCGTATCTCTTGGCCTCATCCAGCAGCTCGCGGGCCCGCTGGACGAGCAGCGCACGCCCGTCGGCGCGCCCTGCGACGCTGACGCCACGGCCCCTCCTGAACTCCAGCAGCCCCTCGTCGCGCAGCTCGCGCAGGGCCCGCAGCACGGTGTTGGGGTTGATGCCCAGGGCGCCGGCCAGGTCGCGGGCCGGCGGCAGGCGGTCGCCCTGCCGGTAGGAGCCCTCACCGATGGCACGGCGTATCGCCCCGGCCACCTGCTCGTGGAGCGGCCGGGTGTCGTTGAGGTCGAGCGTCAGCAACATGGTGCCAATGACACTAGCACCATTAATTGACCGGCGCGCGGCTGTGATTCATGGGATGAACCCCTGTTTGTGAGTACGCAGAAACCGTGGATAGCATCGGTTTACGTGACCACAGTGCGGCTGAACTCAGCAGATCCCGTCTCCATCGACACCGACGCCCTGATCGTCGGCTTCCGGTCCGGCCAGGACGGCCCCGTCCCCGCGGTGGGCGCGCAGGCCCTGGGTTCCGCCTTCGGCGGCAAGCTGGCCGCGTCGCTCGACGCCGTCGGCTTCACGGGCAAGGCGGGTGAGCTGGCGAAGCTGCCCACGTTCGGTTCGATCACCGCTCCCCTCCTCGTCGCCGTCGGCCTCGGCGACTCCCCCGACCTCGAGGCGCTGCGCCGCGCCGCCGGCGCCGGTGCGCGCTCCGTCGCCGGCCAGTCCAAGGCCGCGCTCGCGCTGCCCGCGGACACCGCGGAAGAGGCCGAGGCCGTCGCGCTCGGCGCCCTGCTCGGCGCGTACACGTTCTCCCGCTACCGCACCGACGGCGACCAGAAGGCTCCCGTCGCCGAGCTGACCGTGCTGTCCGGCCAGGGCGAGGCCGTGGCCGAGCGCGCGAGCGTGCTCGCCGAGTCGGTCGCGCTGGTCCGCGACCTGGTCAACACCCCGCCGTCCGACCTGTGGCCGGCCAGGTTCGCCGAGCTCGCCGAGCAGGAGGGCGGCAAGGCCGGCCTGACCGTCGAGGTGCTCGACGAGCGGCAGCTCAAGGAGGACGGCTACGGCGGCCTCATCGGCGTCGGCCAGGGTTCGTCCAACCCGCCGCGCCTGGTCCGCCTCTCCTACAGCCACCCCGAGGCGAGCAAGACGCTCGCGTTCGTGGGCAAGGGCATCACGTTCGACTCCGGCGGCCTGTCGCTCAAGCCGTCGGCCTCCATGGACTGGATGAAGTCCGACATGGGCGGCGCGGGCGCCGTGCTCGGCGCACTCATCGGCATCGCCAGGCTCGGCCTGCCGGTCAACGCCATCGGCTACCTCTGCCTGGCGGAGAACCTTCCGAGCGGCACCGCCCAGCGCCCCTCCGACGTCATCCACAGCTACAGCGGCAAGACCGTCGAGGTGCTCGACACCGACGCCGAGGGCCGCCTGGTGCTCATGGACGGCATCGCCCGCGCCGCCGAGGACCGGCCCGACCTCATCGTCGACGTCGCCACGCTCACCGGCGCCCAGATCGTCTCGCTCGGCTGGCGCACCGCCGGCGTCATGGCCAACGACGACGCCGTCAGGGAGCTCGTGGTCGAGGCCGCCGGCGCCGCCGGCGAGGGCGCGTGGGGCATGCCGCTGCCCGAGGAGCTGCGCAAGGGCCTCGACTCGGCCGTCGCCGACATCGCCAACCTCCAGCCCGAGCGCTGGGGCAGCATGCTGGCGGCCGGGATCTTCCTGAAGGAGTTCGTGCCCGACGGCGTGCGCTGGGCCCACATCGACATGGCCGGCCCCGCGTACAACAAGGGCGAGCCGTACGGCTACATCCCCAAGGGCGGCACGGGCGCCTTCACCCGCACCCTCATCGGAGTCGCGGAGCGGCACGCGAGCATCTGAAACAAATGAAAAGATGACGGCATCACGAACACCCCGACAAGGAGCCTTCCTGTGGCCTATGACATCGTCGTCCTAGGAGGCGGCAGCGGCGGTTACGCCTGTGCCCTGCGGGCGGCTGAGCTGGGCAAGTCGGTCGCCCTGATCGAAAAGGACAAGATCGGCGGCACCTGCCTCCACAGGGGATGCATCCCCACGAAGGCCCTGCTGCACTCCGCCGAGATCGCCGACGAGACCCGCGAGAGCGAGTCCTACGGCGTCAAGGCGAGCTTCGAGGGCATCGACGTCCAGGGCGTCCACGCCTTCAAGGACAAGATCGTCAATCGGGCCTGGAAGGGCGTGCAGGGCCTGCTGAAGGCCGCGGGCGTGACCATCGTCGAGGGCGAGGGCCGCCTCGTCGGCCCCAACCGGATCCAGGTGGGCTCCGACGTCTACGAGGGCCGCAACATCGTCCTGGCCACCGGTTCCGCGCCCAAGACGCTGCCCGGCCTCGAGATCGACGGCGAGCGCATCATCACCAGCGAGCACACGCTCAAGATGGAGCGCGTCCCCGCCTCCGTCGTCGTGCTCGGCGGCGGCGTGATCGGCGTCGAGCTGGCCAGCGTCTACCGCTCCTTCGGGGCGGAGGTCACGATCGTCGAGGCGCTGCCCCACCTGCTGCCCACCGAGGAGGAGTCCAGCTCCAAGCTGCTCGAGCGGGCCTTCCGCCGCCGCGGCATCAAGTACGAGCTCGGCGTCTTCTTCGACAGCGCCAAGACCACCGAGTCCGGCGTCGTCGTCACCCTCGCGGGCGGCAAGACGCTCGAGGCCGAGGTGCTGCTCGTCGCCGTCGGCCGCGGCGCGGTCTCCTCCGGCATGGGCTTCGAGGAGCAGGGCATCGCCATCGAGCGCGGCGCCGTCGTGGTGGACGAGTACTGCCGCACCTCCGTGCCCGGCGTCTACGCCATCGGCGACCTCATCCCGACCCTGCAGCTCGCGCACGCGGGGTTCGCGGAGGGCATCCTCGTCGCCGAGCACATCGCCGGGCTCAACCCGCCGCCCATCGACTACGCGGGCGTGCCGCGCATCACCTACTCCGACCCCGAGGTGGCCTCGGTCGGCCTCACCTCGAAGCAGGCGGCAGAGCGCGGCATCGAGATCGTCGAGCAGGTCTACGACCTCGCGGGCAACCCCAAGAGCCAGATCCTCGGCACGTCGGGCGCCGTGAAGGTCATCGCGCAGAAGGACGGGCCCGTCGTCGGCGTCCACATGGTGGGCCGGCGCATCGGCGAGCTCGTCACCGAAGGCCAGCTCATCTACAACTGGGAGGCCCTGCCCGCAGAGGTCGCCCAGCTCATTCACGCACACCCGACCCAGTCCGAGGCCATGGGTGAGGCGATGCTGGCTCTCGCCGGCAAGCCGCTGCACGTACACAATTAGTCCAGCCCTCGAGATCCAGAACGCGAGAGAAGATAACGATGCCGGTCTCCGTACAGATGCCCCAGCTCGGCGAGAGCGTGACCGAGGGCACGGTAACCCGTTGGCTGAAGAAAGAGGGCGAGCGCGTCGAGGCCGACGAGCCGCTCCTCGAGGTGTCGACCGACAAGGTCGACACCGAGATCCCGTCGCCGTCCGCGGGTGTCCTGACCAAGATCGTCGTGGCTGAGGACGAGACGGTCGAGGTCGGGGCCGAGCTCGCCATCATCGACGAGAACGGCCAGCCGGGCGCCGCAGCCCCCGCTCCCGAGGCCGCCGCTCCGCCGGCGCCGCAGCCCGAGCCGGAGCCCGAGCCCGCCCCGGCGCAGCCGGCCTCCTCGATCCCGCAGCCCGCTCCCGCGCAGCCCGCCCCGGCTCCCGCGCCGGCTCCGGCTCCCGCGCCGCAGGCTGCTCCGCAGGCCGCCGCTCCGTCGCCCGCGCCCGCCCCCGCGGTGCCGTCGGGTGAGAGCCCCTACGTGACGCCGCTGGTGCGCAAGCTCGCCGCCGAGCACGGAGTCGACCTCGACTCCATCACCGGCACCGGCGTGGGCGGCCGCATCCGC
The DNA here is from genome assembly GCF_043196965.1 of Nonomuraea sp. NPDC049309. NCBI lineage: Bacteria > Bacillati > Actinomycetota > Actinomycetes > Streptosporangiales > Streptosporangiaceae > Nonomuraea > Nonomuraea sp. NPDC049309. The sequence continues at coordinate 2,207,826 of NZ_JBICSH010000001.1, forward strand.
AAGCAGGACGTCCTCGAGGCCGCCAGGGCCCAGCGCGAGAAGGCCCAGGCTCAGGCCGCCTCGCAGGCCGCCCCGGCCCAGGCTCCCGCCGCTGCCGCGCCCGCCGCCCCGGCCGCCCAGGCCCCGGTCGCCGCCGGGCCCGAGCCGGTCGAGGTCGACACCACGCTGCGCGGCCGCACCGAGAAGATGTCGCGCCTGCGCCAGACGATGTCCAAGCGCCTGGTCGAGTCGCTGCACACCGCCGCCCAGCTCACCACCGTGGTCGAGGTCGACGTCACCAAGATCGCCCGGCTGCGCGAGCGGGCCAAGGAGGACTTCCTGCGGCGCGAGGGCGTCAAGCTGACGTTCATGCCGTTCTTCGAGCTGGCCGCCATCGAGGCGCTCAAGCAGCACCCGAAGCTCAACGCGACGATCAACAACGAGACCATGGAGGTCACGTACTTCGACGTCGAGCACCTGGGCATCGCGGTCGACACCGAGCGCGGCCTCATCGCGGCGGTCATCAAGAACGCCGGTGACCTCAACCTCGCCGGCCTCGCCCGCAAGACGGCCGACCTCGCCGAGCGCACCCGCGCCAACAAGGTGACGCCCGACGAGATCACCGGCGGCACGTTCACGCTGACCAACACCGGCAGCCGTGGCGCGCTGTTCGACACGCCGATCCTCAACCAGCCGCAGGTCGGCATGCTCGGCACCGGTGCCGTCGTCAAGCGGCCCGTGGTGATCGACTCGCCCGAGGGCGAGGTCATCGCGGTGCGCTCGATGGTCTACCTGGCGCTGACCTACGACCACCGGCTCGTCGACGGCGCCGACGCCGCCCGCTTCCTCACGACGATCAAGCGTCGTCTGGAGGAGGGCCGCTTCGAGGCGCAGCTCGGCCTCGCGTAGTCACGCGGCTCACGCCCGCCGACCGGCCGGGCGGCCCCGCCCTGGGGCCGCCCGGCCGTCGCGTTTCCACCGGGACCGCGCCACCCGGCCGCTCTTCACAGGCCACCCGCCCCACCCCTGCTCATCGGCGGCACCGAGAGGGGTGGCGCGCGTCTGCTGAGCGGAGCGGCCCGCAAAGGGTGGCGCGTCTGCTGAGCGGGGCGGCCCCGCAGAGGGTGGCGCGCCGCGCTCGGCACGCGCTGTTCGCTGATCACCGCCCGGCCCGGCACGTGGATCGCCGCACGTGCGCACGCTTGCTCACTCGCGATCCGGCATCGAGCGACGCACCCGCCGCCACGGCGTCCGGCGCACGCGTTCGCCGCTCGCCGCGCGCGCACGGGGACAGGGCCGACACCCAGTCGTGACCCATCCGGGTCGTCCCGCTCGCCGCGCGCACGGGGACGGGCGCTGTGAGCTGGGCGATCGCGGGGGCGCAATCCGCTCCAGGTGCGCCGCGTCGCGTGCGGCTTACGTGCCCTGCTCACCGGGGGTCTGTGCGCCCGTCGCGGGGCTGAGGACACGCCGGGGGTAAGGCGGCGGCGAGCCGAGGGCGGCTCTCGGACGCGCACAGGCCGCCCACGACGCGCCGCCATCGGGCTGACCGGCGCGTACAAACCCGCCCCGCGCCAGCAGCAGGCTGACCGGCGCGTACAAACCGCCCCGCGCCAGCAGCGGACTGACCGGCGCGTACAAACCCGCCCGCGTCGGCGGCGGGCTGGCCGGTGCGTACGGGCCGTCCCGTGTCGGTGGCGGGTGGCGGTCACCGTGGATCTCCCCGGTCGTCGCCGGTGCGGTGGGGCGCGTTGAGCGGGTGGTTTCGCCGGGGCGGGACGTATGGTGCGGGTATGGCGATCATCGTGACGGGCGCGTCGGGGCTGCTCGGGTCGGCGCTGGTGGCGGCGCTGGAGGCGCAGGGGCGTACGGTGGTCCGGCTCGTGCGAAGGCCGCCGCGCGGGCCGGGTGAGGCGTTCTGGCAGCCGGCCGAGCAGGCCGTGGACCTCGCGCCGCTGGAGGGGGCGGAGGCGGTCGTGCATCTCGCGGGAGCGCCGATCGCCGACCGCCGCTGGACGCCCGCGTACAAGCGGGAGCTGCTCGCCAGCCGGGTGCGGGGCACGCAGGTGCTGGTGGACGCCCTGCGCGGCCTGGACAGGCCCCCTGAGGTGCTGCTGTCGGCCTCGGGCGTGGACTTCTACGGCGACACCGGCGACCGGGTGGTGGACGAGCAGGAGGGCAAGGGCCGCGGGTTCCTGGCCGGCCTGTGCGAGCGGTGGGAGGGCGCGGCGGCCCGGGCGGAGGAGTCCGGCATCAGGACCGCGTTCCTGCGTACGGGGCTGGTGCTGAGCGGGAAGGGCGGCGCGCTGGCCAGGATGCTGCCGCTGTTCAGGATCGGGCTGGGCGCGCCGCTCGGCACGGGCAGGCAGTACTGGTCGTGGATCAGCCTGGACGACTGGGTGGGGGCGGTGCTGCACCTGCTGGCCGCGCGGGAGATCGCCGGGCCGGTCAACCTCGTCTCGCCGTCCCCGGTGACGAACGCGGAGTTCACCCGCGCGCTCGGTCATGCGATGCGCAGGAGCACGATGCCGATCCCGGTGCCGGCGTTCGCGCTGGCCGCGGGGCTCGGCGAGTTCGCCCGCGAGGGGCTGCTGTCGAGCCACCGCCTCCGGCCGGCCAAGCTGCTGGACGGCGGGTACCGCTTCGCCCATACCAGCATCGACGAGGCGCTGCGCGCCGTACTCTAGTGGCCGTTCATCGTTTTCACAGTGTGGGGGATCCCTGACATGAACCGGTCCGGACAGTCGCACATCCTGGCGATCGGGGGCGGGTCGTTCCGCCCAAGCAGGCGGCACGGGCAGATCGAGGCGAGCGGGCTGCTGCGGTACGGCCTCGACCTCACCGGTCAGGACCGGCCGAAGCTGGGGCTTGTGGCCACCGCGGTGGGCGACTCCGCCGACTGGATCTTGAAGATGTACGGCGCGTTCGCCGGCTGGGACGTCGAGGTGAGCCACCTGACGGTGTTCCCGATGCCCAACGTGGAGGACCCGCGCGCCTGGATGCTCGACCAGGACATGATCTACGTCAGCGGCGGCAGCGTGGCGAACCTGATGGCGCTGTGGCGGCTGCACGGGCTCGACGAGGCGTTCGAGGAGGCGTGGCGGTCCGGGGTGGTGCTGTCGGGGCAGAGCGCGGGCGCGCTGTGCTGGCACGTCGGCGGCAACACCGACTCCTTCGGACCGGAGCTGCGGGTGTGGGCCGAGGGCATGGGGCTGCTGCCGTACGCGTGCGGGGTCCACTACGACTCCGAGCCGCAGCGGCGGCCGCTGCTGCAGGCGTCGGTGGCCTCGGGCGAGCTGCCGGAGGCGTACGCGGCCGACGAGGGCGTGGCGCTGCACTACGTGGGCACGGAGTTCATCCAGGCGGTGAGCGTGGCGCCGGGCGGATATGCGTACAAGGTGGAGCGTGACGGTACGGATGGGGTAAAGGAGTTGAGGATCGAGCCGCGGTCGCTGACCCCCTGATTACCCTTCAAGGGTGAGGGAACGGCACAATAGGCTCATGCGCCCCATCCCCGGGGACGATCCCCACGCACTCGCCATCGTCCGTCTCGGAGTCGACGTCCCCTACGAGCAGGCCTGGTCGCTGCAGCGCTGGGTGCACGGCAAGCGGGTCGCCGGCGAGCTTCCCGACACCGTTCTGATCCTCGAGCACGCGCCCGTCTACACGGCGGGCAAGCGTACGGCCCCGCATGAGCGGCCCTCCGACGGCACCCCGGTCGTCGACGTCGATCGGGGCGGGCGGCTGACGTGGCACGGCCCCGGGCAGCTCGTCGCGTACCCGATCGTGGCCATCACCGATGTGGTCGACTACGCGTGCCGGCTCGAGGACGCGATGATCCAGGTGTGCGCCGACTTCGGCGTGACCGCCCGGCGGGTGAAGGGGCGCGCGGGCGTGTGGGCGTCCGGCGATCCCGCGCTCGGGCTGCCCGACCGTCAGCTCGGCGCGGTGGGGCTGCGGCTGTCGCGCGGCGTCACCATGCACGGGTTCGCGCTCAACTGCGCCAACGACCCGAGCTGGTTCAACCGCATCACGCCGTGCGGCATCCCCGACGTGGGCGTCTCCTCGCTGTCGGCCGAGACGGGCCGGCGCATCGTGGTCGAGGAGGTCATGCCGATCGCGGAGAAGCGGCTGGCGGAGGCGCTCGGCAAGCAGCCGTTCGATCTCCACGAAGAAGATCTGCTACGGCGGTAGTCCAGGCCGGTAAGCGACCCCGGTGACCGAATCGGCACGAAAAAGCAGCGGAAGGTTCGCGGCGGTTCTGCTTACCATCCGCTTGTGAAGCGCCTCACCGCTCTCGCGCTCGCGCTCGTGGTCCATCTGCTGACGCTGGCGTTCGTCGTGCTGGGCGGCTGGATCATCGTGCGGGACCCAGGGTCGGTCCTGTGGTGGCTCCTGGGGCTGCTCTGCCTGGCCGTCGGGTGGGCGCTGCGTCCCCGGCTGGGCCGGATGCCGGCCGGCGCCGAGCCGGTGAGCCGGGCGAGCGCGCCCGAGCTGTACGCGGTCGCCGCCCGGGTGGCCGCCAGGATGGGGGTGCGGCCGCCGCGTGCGATCGCGCTCATCGACCTGAGCCCGGTGACCTCCTACGACCGGATCGGCGTGGCGAGGACCCCGGTGCTGCTCATCGGGCTGCCGCTGTGGCTGGCGCTGCCGCCCCGCCAGCGGGTGGCGCTGCTCGCGACCGCGTACGCGCGGCTGCCGACCGGTGACGAGCGGGTGGTGAGCCAGGCGCTGGCCACGCTGGACGCCTGGCGGGACGCCCTGATGGGCGCGAAGCCGCTTCCGGTCAGGGAGGCGGCCAACGAGCGCATCGTGTACGCGCTGGGCGGCGCGCAGTCGCCCGACACCCCGTACGACGTGGCGACCTTCATCGGCCGGGTGCTCGGCCGCGTGCTGGGCGTGCCGGTGGTGCTGCTGTGGTACGCGCTGTCGTGGCTGGCGCGTTCGGGCGAGCCCCGGGTGCGTGCCAGGCAGCGGGCGCTGGCCGCGCGTGCGGCGCCGGAGGAGGACCTGGACGAGCTGGCGGAGCAGGCGGCGGGCGGCCGCTATCTCGCGCCGATGCAGGCGGCGGCGCTGCGCGGCGAGAGCGTCGCGGCGATCCGGCGTACGGCGCTGACGAAGTTCCAGCTCACCGCCGACGGGGTGCTGCCGGCGCCGCCGCCGTCGGAGCTGCTGGGTGTGGAGGAGTCGGACAGGATCGACGAGGAGCTGGCCGGTCACTACGCGCGGGCGGTCCGCGGGTTCGGCCTCATCTCCTGACCCTCGACCCGGGCGTTTTGCCAGGAGACGTAAGCTGAGAACGTGACCGTTGCTCCTGAAGGCCGAAAGCTCCTCCGCCTGGAGGTGCGTAACGCCGAAACCCCTATCGAGCGCAAGCCCCCGTGGATCAAGACCAAGCTGAAGACGGGCCCCGAATACACCGAGCTGAAATCGCTCGTGCGCCGGGAGGGCCTGCACACGGTCTGTGAAGAGGCGGGCTGTCCCAATATCTACGAGTGCTGGGAAGACCGCGAGGCGACCTTCCTCATCGGCGGCGACCAGTGCACCCGCCGCTGCGACTTCTGCCAGATCGACACGGGCAAGCCCAAGGAGTACGACCGCGACGAGCCGCGCCGCGTGGCCGAGTCGGTCCAGCAGATGGGCCTGAAGTACGCCACCGTGACCGGCGTCGCCCGCGACGACCTGCCCGACGGCGGCGCCTGGCTGTACGCCGAGACCGCCCGGCAGATCCACGCGCTGCTTCCCGACTGCGGCGTCGAGCTGCTGGTGCCCGACTTCAACGGCAAGCGCGAGCAGCTGGAGGAGGTCTTCTCCAGCAAGCCCGAGGTCTTCGCCCACAACATCGAGACCGTGCCGCGCATCTTCAAGCGCATCAGGCCGGCCTTCCGCTACGAGCGCTCGCTCAGCGTGCTGACCATGGCCCGCGAGGCCGGGCTCGTCACCAAGTCCAACCTCATCCTGGGCATGGGCGAGACGCGCGAGGAGGTCGTCCAGGCCATGCGCGACCTCCACGAGGCCGGCACCGACCTGCTGACGATCACCCAATACCTGCGGCCGACGCCGCGCCACCACCCGGTGGAGCGGTGGGTCAAGCCGGAGGAGTTCGTGGAGCTGCAGGCCGAGGCCGAGGCGATCGGCTTCGCCGGCGTGATGTCGGGACCGCTGGTGCGCTCGTCGTACCGCGCCGGCCGGCTCTACAAGCAGGCCATCGAGGCCAGGCAGAGCGCCTGACCGATCAGCTCGGGCCCCGGGTGCGTCCCGGGGCCTGATCGTGCCCGCGTGCGGGGGGCGGGTCCGGCTTACGATGTCGGCTTACGATGTCGGCGCAGCCGACCGCGTTCGCAAGGGATACCGCATGTCCATGCTGTTCCGCACGAGCGACCTGCCCGCCAAGGAGCGCCACAAGACATGGCGGAGCATCGTCTGCGAGCTGCTCGGCCCGCTCGACACCCGCATCGCGCCCGGCGCGCCGCTGCGCGGCGAGATCGAGCTGGGCCGGCTGGGGCCGATGAGCGTGGGCCGGGTGCAGGCCTCCACGCCGCACAGCATGCACCGCACGCCCGGGTTGATCCGCCGCGACGACCCCGGGCTGTACCGGGTGGTGCTGGTGGTCTCCGGCGGCGTGCGGCTGGAGCAGGACGGCAGGCAGGCGCGGCTCGGCACGGGCGACTTCGCGATCTACGACTTCGGGCGGCCGTACGAGCTGGCCTACGACACCTCGGTCAAGCTCGCCGTATTCAGCTTCCCGCGCGAGCTGCTCGCGCTGCCCGAAGGGCGGGTGGCGCCGTTCACCGCGGTGCCCATCGACAGCCGCTCGGGCACGGGCGCGCTGGCCGCGCCGCTGCTGCGGCGGGTGGCCGAGGACCACGCGACCTACCGGCCCGACAGCGCCGCCAGGCTGGCCACGGTGGTGACGGACCTCATCGGCACCGCCGTCGCCGAGCGCGCCGACCGTAGCGACGAGCTGCCGGACGACGCGCGGCGGCGGGCGCTGCTGACACAGGTGCACGCCTTCATCGAGCAGCGGCTCGGCGACCCGGAGCTCGATCCGGCCACGATCGCCGCGGCCTGCCACATCTCCGTGCGCCGGCTGCACCGGCTGTTCGAGTCGGAGGGCACGACGGTGGCGGCCTGGATCCGGCGGCGGCGGCTCGAACGCTGCCGCGCCGACCTGCTCGCGGGCGGCGCGGAGCCGGTCAGCGCCATCGGCGCGCGCTGGGGCCTGCCCGACTCGGCGCACTTCAGCAGGTTGTTCCGGCGTACGTACGGCGTGCCGCCCGCGGAGTTCCGCCGCGCCCACGCCGTGCGCTGAACGTCAATGCGCCGGGCACTCACGTGCAAGACGGCGGGGTCCCGCGCCGGGCATGATCGGCATGGCTGAGAAGGCGCGATGAGAAGAAGGGACTTCAGCGATGCGGCTTTTCGTGAACCTGCCCGTGAAGGACCTCGCCAAGTCCACGGAGTTCTTCACTCGGCTGGGTTTCGAGCTGTTCGGCATGGCCGAGGGCATGGCATCGGTGATCATCAACGAGAAGACGCAGGTCATGCTGCTCGAAGAGCCGGTGTTCGCCACGTACACCACCAGGAGCATCGCCGACACCGGCGCCTCCAGCGAGGCGATCCTGGTGATCGGGATGGAGACGCCCGCGCAGGTGGACGAGCTGGTCGACAAGGCGCTGGCGGCCGGGGCCACCCCGGCGGGCGTGCGCCAGGAGGACGGCGTGCGCTACCAGCGCGGCTTCGCCGACCTCGACGGCCACCACTGGGAGGCGCTGTGCCTGGTCCAGCCCGCGGAGTGAGCACGGTCGCGCGCTCGGCGGACGGCACGCCCATCGCCTTCGACCGCCACGGCTCCGGCCCCGCCGTGGTCCTGGTCCAGGGCGCGTTCGCGGACCGGAGCGACCCGACGATGGCGGCCATCGCGGCCGGGCTGTCCCGCTGGTTCACGGTGTACTCCTACGACCGGCGGGGGCGGGGCGGCAGCGGCGACACCGCGCCGTACGCGGTCGAGCGGGAGATCGAGGACCTGGCCGCGGTGATCGCGGAGGCGGGCGGGACGGCCCGGGTGTTCGGCGGCTCGTCGGGGGCGGCGCTGGCGCTCGAGGCCGCCGCCGCGCTCCCCGGCGTCACGCATCTCGCGGTGTGGGAGCCGCCGTACCACGTGGACGGCAGCGCTCCCCCGCTGCCCGACGACTTCGCCGAGCAGCTCGCCGCGCTCGTCGCGGCCGGGCGGCGGGACGAGGTGGTCGAACGGTTCATGGTGGAGGCGGCCGAGGTGCCCGAGCCCGTCCTGGCCGGGATGCGGGGGCACCCGTCCTGGGCGGACATGGAGGCTCAGGCCCACACGCTGGTCTACGAGGCGGCGGTGCTGGGTCCCGGCAACGCCCTGCCCGCGGCCCGTCTGGCCGGGCTCACCCAGCCGACGCTCGTGCTCAATGGGGGCGAAAGCCCCGGCTGGATGGTGAACGCGGGCGCCGCGGTGGCGGCGGCGGTGCCCGGCGCGGTGCGGCGGGTGCTGCCGGGACAGGCGCACAACGTCGCGCCTGAGGCGCTGGTGCCCGAGCTGCTGGAGTTCTTCGTGGCGGCGTGACGATCGCACGGCCGGGTTCCCCGTGGCCGGATGCGCCGTGGCGGTTCACGGGGCGTGCGGCGGGGTGCGGCCGGTCCGGTGCCGGGGGAAGGGGGACTGCGGGCGGGCGGCGCGCGGAGGGACACTGGGGTCGTGGACCTCGACGCGCTGCTCGCCCGCCTCGGCTCTCGGCCAAGATCCGTCTGCTGACCGGTGCCGGCCTGTGGTCGCTGCCGCCGCTGCCCGAGATCGGGCTCGACCCCATCGTGATGGGCGACGGGCCCATCGGCGTACGCGGCAGGCAGTGGCGCTCCGCAGACCCCTCGATCGCCCTGCCCAGCCCCACCGCGCCGGCCGCCACGTGGGACGTGGACCTGGTCAGGCGGGGGTCGCCGGCGTTCTGGTTCGGGCACGGGCTGAGCGACACGACCTGGTCGTACGACGCGATCGCGGCCGAGGGCACGACCGTCACCGTGTCGGTCACCGACACCGGCGGCCGCGCGGGCCGGGAGGTCGTGCAGGTGTACGCGCGAACGCGGCCGGCCGCGTTCGACGTGGTGGAGGCGGAGCCTGGGCAGACGGTGGTGACCACGATGTTCCTGCCCGAGCGGGCCTTCCAGGTGCGGGACGGCGGGTGGCGGACCGTGGAGGGCGAGCACGTCGTACGCGCCGGGCGTAACGCGGCGGACCTCCCCCTGGCCGCAACGGTGAAAATCTAGGTCACAAGGGAAAAACGGCCGGGGCCGCGTTTTCTCTCCTGCACCTGTTGGTTTGTATCCTTCTGAGCATGGCAAAGTCCGAGGACCCAGAGAAGCCGGGGCGCATCAAGCAGCTCCGCATGATCGCGCAGATCATCAAGCAGGCCAACCCCAAGGGGATGCCGATCGTCTTCCTCTCGGCGGTGGGCACGCTGGCGGTGGTCGTCGTGATCGGTCTGGTCACGGACTACCTGTGGTATTCGATCTTCATCGGCCTGCTGGCCGCGTTCACCGTCGGGCTCGTGGTCTTCGGGCAGTTCGCTCAGAAGGCGCAATACCAGCTCCTCGACGGCCAGAAGGGCGCGGCGGCCGCCGTGCTGCAGGGCATGCGCGGTAACTGGCAGGTCACGCCCGCCATCGCGGCCAACCGTGACCAGGACGTCGTGCACCTCGTGGTCGGCTATCCCGGCGTGGTGCTGGTGTCCGAGGGCCCGGGCAACCGGGTGGCGAAGCTGCTCAAGGCCGAAAAGCAGCGCATCTCGCGCGTGGTGCTCGGCGTCGAGATCTACGACGTGCAGTGCGGTGACGGCCCGGGCCAGGTGCCGCTGGCCAAGCTGCAGCGCCACCTGATGAAGCTGCCGCGCAACTTGAAGAAGCCGTCGGTCAACGAGGTGAAGGACCGCCTGCGCTCGCTGCCGCGCAACATGCCGCTGCCAAAGGGTCCGATGCCGAAGGGCGCCCGCATCCCGCGCGGCCCCAAGATGCGCTAGTGCTGTCGCCTTCGTCGCGGGCCAACCGCGGCTGGTGGGACGGCAACGCCGACGACTACCAGGTCGAACACGGCGACTTCCTGCGCGACACCGGCTTCGTGTGGGGTCCTGAAGGGCTTGATGAGGCCGCTGCGGGCCTGCTCGGCGACGTGCGCGGGCGGCGGGTGCTGGAGATCGGCTGCGGCGCCGCCCAGTGCGCGCGGTGGCTGGTGACGCAGGGTGCGCGGGTGGCGGCGTTCGACATCTCGCACCGCCAGCTCCGCCACTCCCAGCGCATCGACCTCGACACCGGGGTGTCCGTGCCGGTGGTGCAGGCCGACGCCGAGGTGCTGCCGTTCGCCGACGCGGCGTTCGACGTGGCCTGCTCGGCGTACGGGGCGCTGCCGTTCGTGGCCGATCCGCTGGCGGTCTTCCGCGAGGTGCGCAGGGTGCTGCGGCCGGGCGGCCGGTTCGTGTTCTCGGTGAGCCACCCGATCCGGTGGGCGTTCCCCGACGACCCGGGGCCGCGCGGGCTGACCTCCGACCGCTCCTACTTCGACCGCAAGCCGTACGAGGAGCGCGACGAGCAGGGCAGGCTCACCTACGTCGAGCACCACCGCACGATGGGCGACTGGGTCGGCCTGCTGGTCGCGTCGGGCCTGACGATCACCGGGCTGGTGGAGCCCGAGTGGCCGGAGGGCCACGAGCGGGTGTGGGGCGGCTGGAGCCCGCTGCGCGGCCGCCACATCCCGGGCACGGCCATCTTCAGCTGCGCGAATATCTAGCGGCCATGGCGTGGAAGATCTCCCTCGGCCGTCGGCGGGTCTCGTCGAGCATGGTGACGACGCCGTACGAGCCGAGGTCGTCGTCGCCGAGGCGGTTGTAGGCGGCGAAGGTGAACCACAGGGCCGTGTCGACGCCCTCGGCCTCGAACACGTCCATCAGCTCGGTGAAGTAGCGCACCTGCTCGCCCTCGTCGCGCACCGCGCCTTCGGGCACCGCCCACGCCATGCCGCCCAGCTCGCCCGCACCCCGGTACGGGCAGGTGCCGAACTCGGTGACGGCGACCGGCTTGCCGTGCTTGAAACAGGCGCGCAGCTCGTCGGTGAAGTCGTGGGCGTTGTGGGAGGCGCGGTAGGCGTCCACGCCCACGATGTCGTACGGCGTCCAGTCCACCTGCTCCCACGGCCCCGATGCGTACGTCACCCGCCCGCCGAAGCGCGACCGCACGGTCTCGGCCACCCGCGCCAGGTAGGCGTTGAAGCGCGGCATGACCCCCATGACCTCCGTCCACCAGGCGGCATCGCCCTCCCCCATCGCCTTGAGCCGGTCGCGGTAGGCCGCGCCCTCGATGAAGCCGTGGCCGAACGCGGTGATCTCGCAGCCGGTGACGAACACGATCTCGGCGCCGTCGCGGCGCAGCGACTCGGCCTGCCCGGCCGCCTCGGCGAACAGATCGAGCATCTCGTCCTCGGTGAGGTCGACGGGGAACGGCGCGTACCAGACCTCGAGGCCCGCCTGCGCGGCCCGCTCGGCGGCGACGGCCAGCCTGCCGGGGTCGCGGCCGGAGACGCGGACGACCTGGCAGTGCAGGTCGCCGGCGATGACGCCCATCTCCTGGGCGACGGTGGCGGGGTCGAAGCTCTGACGCGACAGGTCGTCGCCCGGCAGGATGCCGGTGTCGTAGTTGATGCCCTTCTTCATGAGCCGGCCCTCTCCGTCGATGTGAGTCCGCGTTCGAGGAGATCGAAGGCCACCTCGACCTCCTCCTCCAGCAGCCGCCCCGCGTTCTCCAGCGGCTCGCCCTGGAACAGCCGCTGGAAGAACGTCTCCTGCAGCGTGGTGATGACGGCGATGATCTGCGCCGCCATGAGGCGCGGCACGACGCCCGCGTCCGGCATGGCGGCCTCGAGCGCGGCGACCAGCTCCTCGCGTTCGGTCACGTCGGTCTGGTGGACCTTCGACATCAGGGCGGGGCTGGTCGCGATCACCTGCACCCTGGTCAGCAGCGTCTCGACCGGCGCCTGCGCGCTTCGCCTGGCGATGCCCCTGCAGTGCTCGCGCAGCGCGGCGAGCGGCGGCACCCCCTCGGGCCGGTTTCGTACGACCGCGGCGTAGTCGTCCTTGATCTGGTCGAGGACCAGGCTCTCCTTGCCGGGGAAGTACGAGAACAGCGTCACCTTGGCGACTCCGGCCGCCTCGGCGATCTCGTTGACGGTCACCGCGTCGTAGCCGCGCTCGGCGAACAGCCGCAGCGCGGTCTCGGCGATGCGCTGCCGGGTCTGCTCCTTCTTGCGCTCTCTGAGCCCTGCCATCATCACACGGGCAGGATAAACCATACCGGGTAAGAATTCATACCCGGTATGGTTTTTATGCTCGTCCGCTACATGCGGACGACGACCGTGTTGGAGACGCGGTCGTGCACGCCGCGGTGGTCGCGATCCCAGATGACGGCCGGAACGGCCAGGCTGAGCAGCACCGTGCGGACGAAGACGGGCAGCCAGCGCGGGTCGCCGCCGTCCATCGCGGCGACCCTGATGCCCATGAGCCGGTGGCCGAACGTCTGCCCCATGAACCCGACGAGCAGCAGGTACTGCACGGCGAACGCGAGCGCGGGCGCCCACGGCGACTCGGCGGGATTCATCCTGAGCACCAGCTGCACGACCACCCACGTGCAGATCATCCAGTCGATGACGAGCGCGCCGATCCTGCGCCCCCACCCCGACACCGACCCGCTGCCCTCCTGGGGCAGCCCCAGGCGCTCACCCGGGTAGCCGAGATCGACCCCTGCGGACCGGACGCCGCCCAGCCAGGTCTGCGTCCACCGAGGCTCCTTGCTGCTCATGCACTCCACGGTAGCCGCAGGCAGGGGCGGTCCGGATCGCAGGGCGCGAGCCGCACTCCGGTCCGCCGCGACGGGGACGACTCGCCGCCCGGGGAGGCGTGAGCGGCCGCCCGTACGCCCTGTGACCAGGCAGACCGCGCGTAACACGTGCGAAACAAGCGGGACACCGTGCGGAAACGGCTACGCCCTAGCTTTCGCATGAGTGGCCAGTCCCCAGGGAGGTTTGAGAGTGTTCAACTCCGCCGACGACGTCCTGAAGTTCATCAGCGACGAAGGGGTGCAGTTCGTCGATGTCAGGTTCACCGACCTGCCGGGGACGACGCACCACTTCACCTTCCCCGTTGAGAACTTCAGCGCGAGCGTCTTCACCGACGGACTCATGTTCGACGGCTCGTCGATCCGCGGCTTCCAGCAGATCCACGAGTCCGACATGCTTCTGCTGCCCGACCCCTCCAGCGCCGTGCTCGACCCGTTCCGTCAGCACAAGACGCTCAACATCAACTTCTTCGTGCACGACCCGCTGACGGGCGAGGCCTACAGCCGCGACCCGCGCAACGTCGCGCGCAAGGCGGAGGAATACCTCAAGGGCACGGGCATCGCCGACACGGTCTACTTCGGCCCCGAGGCCGAGTTCTACATCTTCGACGATGTGCGCTTCGAGACGAAGCAGAACGCCGGCTACTACTACATCGACTCCATCGAGGGCGCCTGGAACACCGGTAAGGCCACCGAGGGCGGCAACCTCGGCTACAAGCCGCGCTACAAGGGCGGCTACTTCCCGGTGCCGCCGATGGACCACTTCACCGACCTGCGCTCGGAGATGGTGCGCAACCTCATCGAGGCCGGCATCGAGGTCGAGATGCAGCACCACGAGGTCGGCACCGCCGGTCAGGCGGAGATCGACTTCAAGTTCGGCACGCTGCTCAAGACCGCCGACAACCTGATGCTCTACAAGTACGTCATCAAGAGCACGGCGCTCGAGTACGGCCACACGGTGACGTTCATGCCGAAGCCGATCTTCGGTGACAACGGCTCCGGCATGCACTGCCACCAGTCGCTGTGGAAGGACGGCCAGCCGCTCTTCTACGACGAGGTCGGCTACGCGGGCCTGTCCGACACCGCCCGCTACTACATCGGCGGCCTGCTCAAGCACGCCCCGTCGCTGCTGGCGTTCACCAACCCGACGGTCAACTCCTACCACCGCCTGGTGCCGGGCTACGAGGCCCCGGTCAACCTGGTCTACTCGCAGCGCAACCGGTCGGCCTGCGTCCGCATCCCGATCACGGGCTCCAACCCGAAGGCCAAGCGCATCGAGTTCCGGGTGCCCGACCCGTCGTGCAACCCGTACTTCGCGTTCTCGGCCATGCTGATGGCCGGCCTCGACGGCATCCGCAACAAGATCGAGCCGCCGGAGCCGGTGGACAAGGACCTCTACGAGCTGCCGCCGGAGGAGGCCCGCAACATCCCGCAGGTGCCCGGCTCGCTGCCCGAGGTGCTCAACGCCCTCGAGGCCGACCACGACTACCTGCTCGAGGGCGGCGTCTTCACGCCGGACCTGATCGAGACGTGGCTGTCGTACAAGCGGGAGAACGAGGTCGACCCGATCCGTCTCCGCCCGCACCCGCACGAGTTCGAGCTCTACTACGACGTGTGATCGGCCGCCGCACGCCGGCCCGCTGCGGGCGGCGCGCGGCGTCCGGCCGGTGCCGTCCCGTCCGCGTGGGCGGCGGCCGTCCGCCACAGGTCGTGAACCCCGGAGGCCCGGGGCGAGGAGATGTGCCTCGCCCCGGGCCTCCGGGCGTTTGCCGCGAGGCCTTCTCCTGCTCGATTGTCGGTGGGCGGCGTTACCCTCTCGGCGCATGACGGGCTTCGAGGTGATCCGGGAGTTCCCGGCGGCGATGGCCGGCCGGGAGGGGGCGTGGCGGTTCATCCGCGGGTTCGCGGCGGCGTGGGTCTCGCCGCCGGCCGACGGCGACGGCTGGTCCGAGCCCGAGCTCGACGCCACCGAGGCGCGGCTGGGCGTGCGCCTGCCCGTGGCGCTGCGCGAGGCGTACGGGCTCTTCGGCCGCCGCACCGACCTGGTCGGGATGCAGGACGTTCTCCTCGGTCCCGATGAGCTGCACATCGTCGACAAGGCGCTGGTGTTCCGCGTCGAGAGCCAGGGCGCGGCTCGCTGGGGCATTCCGCTCGCCGAGCTGGAGCGGCCCGATCCCCCGGTGATGATCCGGTTGGACCTCGCCGACAAGGCCGCCGAGAGCTGGGACGGCTGGCTCGACCGCTTCTCGCACGCCTGCGTGGAGATGGTGCTGTCGGAGTCGCTCGTCTCGCCGGAGGAGCTCGCCGACGGCAGGGAGCTGGACGATGACGAGGGCGGCGTACTGGAGGGGCGCTTCACGCGGCTGCCGCTGCCTGACTATCCGACGTCTCAGGGGGCGCCGGGCATCCGCTGGTACGCCGGTCGCGACGTGATCATCCGCGATGACGGCGCCATGATCCAGGTCCGGGCCCGCACCGTGGAGGCCCTCGATCGGGTCCGCGCCGAGCTGCCCGGCGAGTGGACGACGCGCTTCGGCTGAGCCGGCCGGCCGGGTGACGACCCCGCGTGCGGCGGGCCCGCGCGGCCGTGAGGTGACGGCCCTACGCCGACGCGCTCTGGCGACCGGGCGCGCCCTGTTCCGCACCCGCGCCGTAACGTCCGGACACGCCCCCACCCACGCGACTGGACACGCCCCCACCACGCGCGCCGGACACGCCCCATCCGCCGCCCCGTGCCGTGGCGCGCGCCGGGCGTTCGGGGCCGGGCGGTCCCGTGAACCGGCCGGTATCCGGGGTAGAGGATGGCGAAACCCGAGGAGGAGATCATGACATCCCTGATGAACAAGGTTCGCCACTTCCTGAGCAGCCCTGAGGGCCGCAGGCACGTCGACAAGGGCAGGCGCATGACGCGCGACCCCCGTCAGCGGCAGCGGCTGCACGGCCTGCTCGACAAGCTGCGCGGCCGCCACGACCGGTGGTGAGCGCCGGACCGACACGGACGCCCCGGTGGCGGCCCGCGCGCGCGGGAGCGCTGCGGGTGAGCGCACGGGGGTCAGCCGAAAGGTGTACGGCGATCTCCCTCAGCGGCAGGAGGCCCCGCCGGGGCGCCCCTCACTAGGGTGTGCAGGGTCATCAGCACGCGAATCCCCTTTGTGAGGGTTGTTCATGGCCTCTGCCAGGAAGACGCTGTTCACCGGTTCGCTCACCTTCGTGGTGGGGCTGGCGCTCTGGTTGTTCGGGCTCGATGAGGAGATCTTCATCTTCACCCCGTCCAAGATCGGCGTCGTCCTCATGGTGATCGGCGGGGTGGAGGCCCTGTACGGCCTCTACAAGGTCCTGCGCCCCGGCGACGCCCGCGGCTGACCGGCCTAGTCGCCGGCGAAGTCGAAGGCGGGTTCGGCGGCGGTGAGGACGGCCGACTTGGGGGTGACCGGCCAGAGCGCGTTCAGCTCGGTCGTGAGGGTGGTCACCAGGGAGTCCATGTCGGCCGGGGCCGTGGCGTGCAGGGCCTCGGCGACGATCAGCACGTTCGACGTCGAGTCGCGCACGGCCGACAGGCCGCTTTGGCGGTTGGTCCAGCGGCGGGCGTGTGCGCGGCCCTCGGCGTCGGCGAAGATCACCTCGCCGGGGGCGGGGTGCTCGGTCTCGCCGGAGAAGGTCAGGTACGTCTCGTCGCCGGTGGCGTGGCGGACCTCGAGGTGGCGGGCGATCCGCGAGACGTCGAAGACCGCGATCGGCACCGCGTACGCGATGGAGATCGCGTTGCACAGGTCCACCAGCGGGTGCAGGGACGGCAGCGCGCCCTCCTTCCTGAAGCGGCGCAGCAGCGACTCCGAGGCGCACCGGTACTGCGTGGGCTTCAGGCCCATGCGGGAGAAGGCCCGCCGCCAGGCCTGGATCTCCGGCAGGTCGCTTTCGGAGGCGGTGGCGAGCCTGGCCGCGGCGCGGGCGGCGTACGCGGGCACGCGGTCCGCCACGGACACCTCGGGCGTGATGCCCTCGGCGTAGAGCGCCGCGGGGACCAGTGCGGGGAAGTCGTTCCAGATGGCGGGCGAATGCTGGAAACGCATCGGTCCTCACTCCCCTGTACTGCGCTGTGCAGACTGCCGGGATCGGGATCTTCTTCCGGCAGCCTATAGCGGGGCGGCCCCGGCGCCCGGTCAACGCGGCCGGGCCACGCCATCAGCGGCCCGGCCACGGCCTCCTCGAAGGCGTAGCGGGCGGCGCGCCTGGCGGCCTCGATGGCGTAGCCGTGGCCCCACGCGGAGCGGGCCGGCCGCCAGCCGATCTCGACGGCCGGGAGGAACGGTGCGTCGAAGGTCTGGAGCATCAGCCCGGCGAAGCCGATGAACCGCCCGCTGCCGCGCAGTTCGAGCGCCCACAGCGAGTAGCCGTGCTCGTCGAAGTGCCGCTCGATCCGGTCGACGAGGGCGTCGCTCCGCTCGCGGCCGAGCAGGCCGGGGAAGTGCTCCATGACCTCGGGGCCGGCGTTCATGGCGGCGAAGGGCTCGCGGTCCTCTTCGCGCCACCTGCGCATGATCAACCGCTCTGTTTCCAGTCGAGCGGCTTCCATCAGAGCTACAGTACGCGGCTCAGGAACGCTTTGGTCCGCTCGTTGCGCGGATCGTCCAGCACCTTGGCCGGCGGGCCGGACTCGACGACCACTCCCCCGTCCATGAACACCACGCGGTCGGCCACCTCGCGGGCGAACCCGATCTCGTGGGTCACCACGATCATGGTGAGGCCGTCCTCGGCGAGGCTCTTCATGGTGGCCAGTACCTCGCCGACGAGCTCGGGGTCGAGCGCGCTGGTGGGCTCGTCGAACAGCATGAGCTTGGGCCGCATGGCGAGGGCCCTGGCGATCGCGACGCGCTGCTGCTGGCCGCCGGAGAGCTGGCGGGGGTAGGCGGCCGCCTTGTCCTCCAGGCCGACGCGGCGCAGCAGCGCGTACGCACGCTCTTTGGCCTCGTCGCGCGGCTCGCCGCGGACGCCGACCGGCGCCTCCATGACGTTCTGCAGCACGGTCATGTGCGGGAAGAGGTTGAACTGCTGGAAGACCATGCCGATCTCCCTGCGCTGCCGGGTGATCTCCCGCTTGCGCAGGTGGCGGACCTTGCCGCCCTTCACCTCGAAGCCGATCAGCTCGCCGTCCACGTGGATGGCGCCGCCGTCGATGGTCTCCAGGTGGTTGACGCAGCGCAGGAACGTGGACTTGCCGGAGCCGGACGGCCCGAGGATGACGACGACCTCCCCCGGCTGGACGTCCAGGTCGATGCCCTTGAGCACTTCGAGGTGGCCGAAGCGCTTGCGTACGGCGCGGGCGCGCACCATGGGGACGCTCACGAGGTCACCTCCGTGGGACGGCGGCGGCGGAAGGTCGCGAAGGCCCAGAAGCTCTGCGGCGCGTTCCTGGTGGCGCCGCGCGCGTAGTGGCGCTCGATGAACGACTGGCCGACGTACAGGATCGAGGTGATGATCAGGTACCAGATGCAGGCGACGATCAGCAGCGGGATGGTCTGGAACGTGCGGTTGTAGATGGACTGCACGGTGTAGAGCAGGTCGGACAGCGCGATGACGCTCACCAGCGACGTCGCCTTGAGCATGCTGATGACCTGGCTGCCGGTGGGCGGGATGATGAAGCGCATGGCCTGGGGCAGCACGATGCGGCGGAAGGTGCGGCCGCTGCTCATGCCGAGCGCGGCGGCGGCCTCGCTCTGCCCGGGGTCGACGGACATGAGGCCGCCGCGGATGATCTCCGCCATGTAGGCGCCCTCGTTCAGCCCGAGTCCGAGGATCGCGGCCAGCAGCGGCGTGATGAGCACGTTGGTGTCGGCGGTGACGAACTCGGGCCCGAACGGGATGCCGAAGGAGATCTCCGGCAGCAGGTACGACAGGTTGTACCAGAGCACGAGCTGCACCAGCACCGGCGTGCCGCGGAAGAACCAGACGTAGAGCCCGCAGGCGGCGCGGGCGACGGGGTTCTCCGACAGGCGGCCGACGGCCAGCAGCACGCCCAGCACGACGCCGACCGTCATGGCGATGACGGTGAGCAGCAGCGTGGTGGCGATGCCCTGGCCGATGATCTGGGCGTTGACGTAGCTGCCGACCACGTCCCACTGGAAGTTGGGGTTGGTGACCAGCAGGCTGACGAGCTGGGCGGCGAGGACGAGCAGGACGACCGAGGCGACCCAGCGCAGCGGGTGGCGGGTGCGCGCGGCGCCCGCGACGTCGATCTCGGGAGGTTCGGAGGTCATGACTTCGCCAGGTTGATTCCGGCCTTGTCCAGCTTGTTGTCGCTGGTCTTCCACTTGTCCATGATCTTGTCGTACGTGCCGTCGTCCATGAGCTTCTGGAAGGCGTCCTTGAGCACGTCGCGCAGCGGCGAGTCCTTGGCCACGACGGCGCCCTGGTAGAGGTCGTCGAAGCCGTTGGGCTGGCCCTTGCCGGCCAGCTCCAGCTTGCCGCCGGCCTGGTCGACGAAGTAGGTGAGCGGGGCCTGGGAGGAGAAGAACGCGTCCGCCCGGCCGGAGCTGACCGCGAGCACGGAGGTCGGCTGGTCCTTGTACGACTGCACGGTGATCTTCGGCTTGCCCTCCTTGACGCAGGTGGCGGACTGGCCCTTGATCACCGCCTCGGCGGAGCCGCCGGCCATGACCGAGATCTTCAGGCCGCAGGTGTCGGCGACGGAGCGGATGCCGTGCGGGTTGCCCTTGGGCACGGCGAAGACGACGTACTCCTTGACCCAGTCGATGAAGTCGTTGGCCTTCTGCCGGTCGGGGAAGTCGCCGATGGGGCCGATCGCGAAGTCGTAGCGGCCGGAGGCGATGCCGGTCAGCGAGCTGGGCAGGCCGTCCACCGTGACGTGCTCGATCGTGACGCCGAGCAGCCGGCCGAGCGCGTCGGCCATGTCGGCGGCGGCACCGGTGAGCGACCTGCCGTCGGAGCCGGCGATCTCGTACGGCGGGAACGAGCCGTTGTTGACCGAGACGAGCTTGCCGGCCTTCTTCACCTTGTCGGGCAGCCGGTCGTACAGGGCCTGGTCCTTGGTCTCTCCGGCGGCGGATGAGGCGGTCTGGCCGGTGGGCTCCAGCACGCCCTCGGCCTCGGGCGGGTTGGCTCCGCAGCCGGCCAGCAGGAGCGCGGCGGCGGCGAGGAGCGCGGTCGCGGGCTTAGTCATGGGGCTCCAATCGGGGGTCCACGGCGAAGCGCCGGTTCTCGAGTACGGGCAGCGTCGTGCGGGCGGAGGCGAGTTCGGCGGCGGAGGCGACGGACCACAGCAGGCCGGGCGCGTCGCCGAGCCGGGCGCGGGTGATGCCGAGCGGGTCGACGATCATGCTGGCGCCGATGTTGCGGCGGCCGCATTCGCCGGATGCGGCGACGTAGCAGGTGTTCTCCAGGGCGCGGGCGGTGACCATGACCTCCCAGTGCCATTCCTTGGCCGGGCCGCGCACCCAGGCGGCGGGCAGCGCGAGCACCTGCGCGCCCTGGTCGGCGAGCAGCCGGGCGAGCTCGGGGAAGCGCACGTCGTAGCAGGTCATCAGGCCGACCTTCCAGCCCGAGACGTCGATGACGACGGGGGCGTTGGTGCCGGGGACGACGTTGTCGGATTCGCGGCGGCCGAAGGCGTCGTACAGGTGGAGCTTGACGTAGGTGCCGACGATCCGGCCGTCCCTGGCGGCGACGAGCACGTTGGAGACGCGGCCGTCGCCCGCGGGCACGTGCACGCCGGCGATCACCGTGGTGGACGAGCCGCGGGTGTGCTCGACCAGGCCGGTGACGAACGGGCCGTCCAGCGGCTGTGCGGCCTCGCGGATGCGTACCGGCTCGTCCACGAAGAGCGCGAGCGAGCCTTCGGGCAGCACGAGCAGGTCCGCCCGACCGGCCACGGCGCCGTCGATCATCTCCTTGCAGGTCTTGAGGTTGGCGGTCCAGTCCTCGGACGAGGCGAACTGGCCGACCGCGATGGTCAGGTCGTTGGTCCGGCCGGTCATGCGGGGAAGACCTCCTCGGCTTCGATGCGGCGGTTCGCGATGCCCTGGGCGTGCAGCTCCTCGCAGAACGCGGCGACCATGGCGGCGTTGGGCGCGGCCCCGTACGGCATCCAGTCGGCGCCGAACGTGGCGGCCGTGTCGGTGAGGTCGGCGAGGAGCCACGGCGTGGTGTCGGCGAGCAGGCGGCGGCGGGCCAGCCAATGCCGTTTGGAACGTTCGAACAGCTCGGTGACGGCCTGCGGCAGCCACGGGTGGCGCTCGACGCTCTCGCGTTTGAGCGTCACCAGGTGAATGCCGGGCACGAAGCCGGTCCGCCGGTAGTAGGCGCGCTCGGCGGCGCGGTGGTCGGGCAACAGGTGGCGGAAGCGGCTTTCGGGGGTGAAGAACTCCTCCGGCATGAACGGCGTCATGATGGCGTCGTAGCGGCCCTCGGCGAGTCCTTCCGTCAGGCCGTCCTCGGTGAGCGAGACGTTGCCGGGGAACGGCACGGGGCCGACGCGGTCCTTGCCGGTCTCCCCCGCGACGAGCGGCCCGACCGTCCAGGTGATGCCGGTCAGGTCCACGCCCTCGGCGCGCAGCAGCGCGCGCGTCCAGGTGTTGCCGGAGTCGGGCCAGCCGGTGAGCCCGATGCGGGCGCCGTCGAGCTGGCCGAACGAGGTCAGGTCGCTGTCGCGGCGGACGAGCACGCAGCGGTGGCGGAACCCGCGCATCACGAACACGGGCAGGCCCACGAGCCGGTCGTCGCCCGCGGCGCGGCCGAGCACGTACCGGCTGAAGGAGGTCTCGCCGCCGTCGAGACCGGGCTCGCGGAGAACGTCCGGCGTGACGGCCCTGGAGTCGAGGTGCAGCTCGAACCCCTCGGCGCGCACGGCTCCTGTGACGATCGGCACGAGATGGTCCCAATCGCGTACGGCAAGGCGAATGACCGCCACAAATCCCCCAAACGATGCGAACTTGCTGTGAATTGCCAGAAACCATATGTTCAGCGCAGTGACCTGCACAAGAAGATCTTTGTTGCTGAACAAAGATTTATAAGGGGGCAAAGTGGACGCTGCCTGGCTGGCGCGGCGCATCGACGACCCGAGCGCGCGCGGGATCGCCGCCGCACTCACCGACCTCATCAGGGAGGGGACGGTGACGGCGCAGACGCGCCTGCCCACGGTCCGCGGCCTGGCCAGGGAGCTCGGCGTCAGCTCGGGAACGGTCGCCGAGGCGTGGTCTGAGCTGCGCAGGCACGGCATGATCAAGACCGATCGGCGGCGCGGCACGGTGGTGCTCGGGCCGCCCGACGTGCCGCGCCCCATCCGGTACGAGCGGCTCGGCCACTGGGGCGACCGCCTGGCCGTCGATCTGACCATCGCCTCCCCGGACACGGCGCTGCTGCCGCCGCTGGAGGCCGCGCTGGTCGCCGCCGCGCGTACCGACGGGCTCAACGACTACGCCCGCGAGACCATCACCCCGCGCCTGCGCGCCGCCGTGGAGCCCACCTGGCCGTTCGCCGCGCAGAGCTGGCTCGCGGTCGGCGGCGGGTACGAGGCCGTGCAGCTCCTCTGCCAGACGACGGCGCTGCCCGGCGACCGCATCGCCATCGAGGAGCCCACGGGCGCGCGGCTGCTGGACATCCTGGAGACGATCGGCGTACAGATCATCCCGGTCGCCTGCGACGAGGAAGGGCCGCTGCCGGACGCGCTGGCCAAGGCACTGAAGGCGCGGCCGGTGGCGTTCGTCTACCAGCCGCGCGGGCAGTCGCCGTGCGGGCACGCGGTCACGCCGGAGCGCTCGGCGGAACTGGCCGGCCTCCTGGAGCCGGCCACCACGCTCATCGTGGAGGACGACGGCATCGGCGAGCTGTCGGTCTCGCCGATGGTCAGCATGGGGACGCGCTTTCCCGACCGTACGGTGCTGGTGCGCTCGTACTCGAAGTCGCACGGGCCGGACCTGCGGATCGCGGTGATCGGCGGCGCGGCCGACGCGGTGGAGCGGGTGCGCGTGCTGCGCAGCTTCGGCACCGGCTGGACGAGCAGGATCCTTCAGGACGCGCTCGCCCACCTGCTCGAGGACGCGGGCGCGCAGGCGTGCGTGGCCCGCGCCCGCGAGGTCTACGCGCGGCGGCGGGCGCGGATGGCCGCCGAGCTGGCGGCGCGCGGCGTGCGCACCGGCGGCGGCGACGGGCTGGTGCTCTGGGTCCCCGTACGCGACGAGCCCGCCGCCCTGGTCACGCTGGCCGCGCACGGCATCTCGGTGGCCCCCGGCAGCCGGTACGTCATCGACCAGAGCGCCCGGCCCCACCTGCGGCTGGCCACGGCCCGGCTCACCGACGACCCGGCAGAGCTGGCCGAGCTGGCCGACGTGATCGCGCTTGCCGCCGGGCGCGGGGTCAGCGCCGCGACCTGAGCCCGGCGATGCGGCGCAGCACGTCCCACCAGAACGGCGCGCCGAACAGCAGCGCCACGGAGGTCAGCACGAAGCCGGGCCAGTGGCTCGGCGTGCTGACCCGGTCCCACCACGCGCCCCCGTTCCAGCGCACCTCGGGCTCGCCGTCGGCCGGGAGCGAGACGCTGACCAGCGCCTGGCCCATCAGCTTGACCAGCGCGGGCTCGCTGAGCGTCTCGGTGACGCAGGCGACCGGGTCGCCGGAGCCGCCGCAGCGGGCCTTCAGCTCCTCGTACGCGCCCTGCCCCGACCCGGCCACGGCCGTCACCGAGGCGCGGAAGGCGTCGTCGCGCAGCAGCGTCTTGGCGTACTCCAGGCCGTCCATGCTGAACAGCAGCGTCACCGCGACGCCCAGCACGGCGAGCACCCACTTGGCGTAGCGCTTGTAGAGCATCGACAGGCGTTCCATCTCGCCGTCGAACCACCTCTCGACGCCCTTCCTGAACCGGTCGAGGTCGCCCTGCGCGGACTCCCAGACGCCCTTGAGGTGGCCGTAGAGCGGGCTGCCCATCTGCTGGAGCCTGGCCAGGAGGCCTTCGACGTCGCCATTGGCGGCGGCCAGCTCCATCACCGCCACCGCGAACCTGGCGGGCGGGATCTCGGCGATGCTCGTCCTGCCCTGCTTGCCGTGGTCGATCTCCCTGACCCGCTCGTACAGCAGGTTGATCATGGAGGCGCCGGTGCCGGTCCGCGGCACCTCGCCGGCGCTGGAGGGCGCCGGCCTGGCCTCGTGGGCGGGCCGGGGATCGCGGATGAACGGCATCGTCTTGAACACGTCGACCACCCGCGTGGGCAGCCACGAACCGTGGGGGCCCGCGCCGTCCATGGTGTCCCTGAGATAGGCCCACAGGAACTTGCTGCGGATGGACAACAGCCGTACGACGGCCTCGTTGACGCCGCTCACCAGCAGCGACAGCAGCAGGAACGTCACGGCCAGGCCGATGGCAAGATCCAGATACACCGATAACACGGCGGCCATGAAACACCCCCGGGGGTGACAGCGCAATGACGCAGCGCATCAGGAACCCCCGGAAATGTGGATCAGTCTCCGTAGAAGACCCGTTCCACCACCTTCCGGGCGCGCCGGGTGACCCGGCGGTAGTCGTCGAGGAAGTCCTCCGAGCCTTCCGGCGGGTAGCCGAGCGTGCGGGCGATCAGCCCGCGCTCGGTGGAGTCCTTGGGGACGCTGTCGCCCGGCCGGCCCTTGACCAGCATGATCGCGTCGCGGACACGGGAGGCGAAGCGCCACGCCTCGGCCAGCACCGCCTCGTCCTCGGGCGCGAGCAACTCCTCGGCCACGGCCGCGCGCAGCGCCTCCAGCGTGCGCGTGGTGCGCAGCGCCGGCCGCGCGCCGGCGTGGCGGAGCTGCAGGAGCTGGGCCACCCACTCGACGTCGGACAGCCCGCCGGGGCCGAGCTTGGTGTGCAGGGCCGGGTCGGCGCCGCGCGGCAGCCGCTCGGCCTCCATGCGGGCCTTGAGCCGCCTGATCTGCCTGACCGCGTCGTCGCTGAGCCCCTCGCGCGGGTAACGCAGCTCGTCGATCACGGCGGTGAACGCCTCGCCCAGCTCGGGATCGCCCGCCGAGAACCGGGCCCGCAGCAGCGCCTGCGACTCCCATGGCGACGACCAGCGCTCGTAGTAGGAGCGGTAGGAGGCCAGCGTGCGGACCAGCGGCCCCTGCCGGCCCTCGGGCCGCAGGCCGGGGTCGACGTGCAGGGGCGGGTCGGGCGCGGGCAGCGACAGCAACCTGCGCACCTCGTTGGCGACGGCGAAGGCGGCGTCGGTCGCCGCCCGCTCGTCCACGCCGGGCCGCGGCGCGTGCACGAACATCACGTCGGCATCGCTGGCGTAGGAGCACTCCATGCCGCCCAGCCGGCCCATCGCGATGATCGCGAACGAGGTCAGCTCGTGCGCCTCGCCGAGCGCGGCGTCGAGCGCCGCCTGCAGCGTCACGTCGTTGAGCCGCGACAGCGCCATGCCGACGGTCTCGATGTCGATGAGGCCGGAGATGTCGGCCACGGCGGTGCGGAACAGCTCCTTGCGCCGCAGCGCCCGCACCGCGGTGACGGCGCCCTCGGGGTCGCCCGCGTGCCGGGAGACCGCCGCCGACGCCTCGCCCAGCAGCGACTCGGGCGGGCGCGGGGTCAGCTCGTCGTCGGAACCCAGCATGGCGACCGCTTCCGGGGCGTGCATGAGCAGGCCGGTGGCATAGCGGCTGGTGCCGAGCAGCCGCGCCATCCTGGCCGCGACGGCGGTCTCGTCGCGCAGCAGCCGCAGGTACCACGGCGTGCTGCCGAGCTTGTCGCTGACCTGGCGGAAGCCGAGCAGGGCGGCGTCGGGGTCGGGCGTGTCGGCGAACCAGCCGAGCATCACCGGCAGCAGCGTGCGCTGGATCGCGGCCCGCCGGGAGACGCCGGTGGACAGTGCGGCGATGTGGCGCAGCGCGCCGGCCGGGTCGACGTAGCCCAGCGCCTTCAGCCGGGCCTCGGCGGCCGAGGCGGACAGCCGCGCCTCCGACTCCGGCAGCCGCGCCACGGCCTGCAGCAGCGGCCGGTAGAACAGCTTCTCGTGCAGCCGCCTCGCCTCCATCGCGTGACGGCGCCACCGGGTGGTGAACTCTCCCACCGGGTCGGCGTACATGCCGAGCGCCCGTCCGAGGCGGCGCAGATCGGCCTCGCCGGTGGGCACGACGTGGGTGCGGCGCATCCGGTGGAGCTGCAGCAGGTGCTCGACCTGGCGCAGGAACGAGTACGCCTCGGCCAGGCTCTTCGAGTCGTCGCGCCCGACGTAACCGCCGCGGGAGAGCGCCGCCAGCGCGGGCAGCGTGGCCCTGCGGCGCAGCAGCGGGTCGAGCCTGCCGTGGACGAGCTGGAGCAGCTGCACGGCGAACTCGATGTCGCGCAGCCCGCCGGGCCCCAGCTTCAGATGCCGGTCGCCTTCCTCGCGCACGTGGGCCTCGACCCGGCGGCGCATGGCCTGGACGTCCTCCACGAAGTGCTCGCGGGTGGCGGCCGACCAGACCATCTCGTTGACGGCGGCGACGTAGGAGGCGCCCAGCTCGAGGTCGCCGGCCACCGGCCTGGCCTTGAGCAGCGCCTGGAACTCCCACGTCTTGGCCCAGCGGCGGTAGTAGGCGAGGTGGCTCTCCAGCGTGCGGACCAGCGGCCCCGAGCGGCCCTCGGGCCGCAGCCCGGCGTCGACCTCCCACAGCGAGCCCTCGGACGTGGTCGCCGAGCAGGCCCGCATCATCGCCTGGGCGAGCCGGGTGGCCGTGCGCAGCGCCTTGGTCTCGTCGGCGCCGTCCTTGGGCTCCGCGACGAAGATCACATCGACGTCGCTGATGTAGTTGAGCTCCCTGGCGCCGCACTTGCCCATGCCGATGACCGCGAAGCGCACGTCGGAGGCGTCGATCTCGGCGCGCGCGATGGCGAGCGCGGCCTCCAGCGCGGCGCCCGCGAGCTCGGACAGCTCGGCGGTGACCTCCTGCAGCGCGAGCGTGCCGGTGAGGTCGCGGGCGGCCAGGTGGGCGAGCCTGCCGCGGTAGGCCACGCGCAGGGCCGTGAACGCGTCGTTGCCGCCGCTCCGCGCGCGCGGCTCGCTGTCGTCCGGGTCGGCGCCGACGGCGCGCAGCAGCTCGGCCCTGGCGTCGCCGAGGTCGTCCTCGGCCAGCAGGGCGATGTGGCCGGGATGGCGGACGAAGTGGTCGCCGAGCGCCGCGCTCACCCCGAGCACGGCCAGCAGGCGGCTCTTGAGCCGGTCGTCGCCGCGCACCGTGCCGAGGACGGCCGGCTCGCGCTCGATCAGCCGGGTGAACGAGACCAGCGCCTGGTCGGGGTCGGCGACCTCGACCAGCGCCTCCAGGATGTCGTCGAGATCGTCCGGCGAGCGGCTGACCAGCTGGGCGGCCCTGGCGCCGTCGGCGAAACCGAGTTTGGCGAGCCTGGCCGCGGTGGATTCGATCCTGGGCACCCCTCCATCTTGACAGCTCTTTCCGGTCCGGCCGTAGCATGGTCTCGCAACGCAACGTTGCGTTGCATTTTGGAGAGGGAGACGTGCTGATGAGCCGGGGCGAGGGAGCAGCGGGCCGGGTCGGGGAAACGGCGGGCCGAGTCGGAGGAGCAGCGGGCCGGGTCGGGGAAACGGCGGGACGGGTCGGAGGAGCGGCGGGACGGGTCTCCGCCGGCGTGGCGTGGGGGCTGCTGGGGGCGTGGGTCGTGCACGACGCCGAGGAGCTGGCCACGATGGCGCGGTGGACGCGACAGGCGCGGCCCCGGCTGGAGTCCCGGCTCCCCTGGGTGCCGTGGGAGCGGCTCGAGGTGTCACAGGCGCACGTCAACATGGCCATCGGGCTCATGGGCGGGGTCATGGCGGGCGCGGCGGCGCTGGGAGCGCGTACCGGCGGACGCAGCCCGGTCTTCCAGGCGGCGCTGGCCGGGTTCGGGGCGCACGGGGTGGTGCATCTGGCGCAGGCCGCACTGGTCAGGGGGTACGTGCCCGGCGTGGTGACCGCTCCCCTGGTGGTGCTCCCGTACGCGGTGTGGGCCTGGCGGCGGCTGCGGGCCGCCGGAGTGCCGGTGACGTCGCATGCCGGCGGGCTCGCGGCGCTGCCACTGGTGCTGGCGGGCGTGCACGCGCTCGCCCACGCCCTGACCGGCCGCCGCGGAAACCCGCCGGACGCACGGGCCCGTACGCGACGCCCCCGAAAGCCCTGACCTGCCCCCACCCGCACAAGCCCGACCGGCCCCGCCACGCACGGCGCCCTTCACAGACCTCGACCGGCCCCGCCACGCACGGCGCCCTTCACGGACCTCGACCCGCCCCGCCACCGCACACGGCGCCCTGCACGGACCCCGACCCGCCCCGCCACCGCACACAGGGCGCTTCACGGACCCCGACCGGCTGCGCTACCCCGCTCGGTGGTTCTTGACCAGATTCCCGAAGGCCTCGGCGACCGGGCGCCAGGTCGCCACCAGGTGGTCCTCGGCGGCCTTCATCTCGGCGTTCAGATCCTCGGCCCGGTAGCCCTGGGCGCTCAGGGCGTCGCCCCCCGAGGAGTCCCCCTGAGCGGACTGGGCCGTCCAGGCGGCGAAGATCTCGGGCGTGGCCTCCGGGTGGAACTGCACCGCCCAGGCCGCCTCGCCCAGGCGGTAGCCCTGGTTCGGGTAGCGGTCGCCGGTGAACAGCGGCACCGCGCCGTCCGGCAGCCGCGTCATCGCATCCTGGTGGTACTGCACGGCCACCGCCCGCTCGCCGACGCCCGAGAAGAGCCGGTCCGAGGCGGCGGCGCGCAGCGCGATCACCTCGCACGCGCCGACCTCCAGCCCGGCGGAGCCGCGCTCGACCGTCCCGCCGCAGGCCATGGTGAGCAGCTGCGCGCCCAGGCAGATGCCCAGCGTGGGCGTGCCCTCCTCCACGGAGCGCCGCAGCAGGTCGCGGGTGGCGGGCTGCCACGGGCTGCGTTCGTCCTCCCAGGCCGCCGCCGCGCCGCCGAGCACGATCAGCCCGCCGTCCGCCCGTTCCGGCACCTCCTGGCCCAGGTAGGGCCGCACGACGTCGCAGGGAACGCCGAGCCACTCGGCGAGGTACCCGAGACCGGCCTCGGCCTCGTGCTCGATGACCGTAATCCGCATATCGACAATTATCCGGCCATTTGACAGTGCGAGTCTCTATGCTGCCGCGCATGACTGTTGCATTCGATGAGGTGGACGGACAACGCATCGTCACGTTCGGCAAGGGCCCTCGCAAGATCATCGCCATGCACGGCGTCTCGGCCGTGTCGATGTGCTGGGCCACGATCGGCAGGCGGCTGCCGGACGACTGGTCTCTGATCGCCATCGACCTGCGCGGACGCGGGCAGAGCGACTCGCTGCCCGGGCCGTACGGACTGGACCGGCACGCCGAGGACGTGCTGCGGATCGCCGACCGCGTCGGCGCCGGGCCCGACGCGGTGCTGACCGGACACTCGATGGGCGCGTACGTGGCCGTGCTGGTCGCCGCGCAGCGGGAGTTCGCCAAGGTCGTGCTGGTGGACGGCGGCATCCCGTTCGCCCCGCTGCCCAAGGGCCAGGATCCGGACACGGCCACCCAGGCCCTGCTGGGACCGGCGCTGGAACGGCTGCGGCAGACGTACGCCTCGCCCGAGGAGTACGTGGCGTTCTTCAAGGCCCATCCGGCCTTCGCCGGCAAGTGGACCGACGACGTCGAGGCGTACGTGCGCTACGACCTCACCGGCCCCGAGGGCGCGTTGCGGTCGCGGGCGGTCGGCGAGGCCGTCCTGGAGGACGGCCGGTGGTTGTTCGCCGAGCGGGACAGGATCGCGGCGGACCTTGAGCGGGTCTCCACTCCGATGACGTTGCTGCGGGCTCCGCGCGGCCTGCTCGACCAGCCGGTGGGGATGCTGCCCGACTATCTCGTCAGGCCCTGGGTCGACCGCCTGCCGACGCTGCATGACGAGGTGGTGCCCGACTGCAACCACTACACGATCCTGTTCGACGAGCGCTGCGCGGACATCGTCGCGGAGCGGCTCACGTCCTGACCCCGGACGAGCGAAAAGGCCACCTCACACCCTGACCCCGGACGAGCGAAGGAGCCTCCACACACCCTGACCCCGGACAAGCGAAGGAGCCACCACACACCCTGACCCCGGACAAGCGAAGGGGCCTCCGAGACGCGCTCGGAGGCCCCTTACGCTACGCGGTTCAGCGTGGAGCGATCCAGGTGGCCTTGGCCGCCGCGACCAGCGTGCCGTCCACCTCGTAGATGCCGCTCTGGCCGTAGAGCTTGCGCCCGTCGCGGCCGGTCGGGCGGGCCACCACGGAGTAGCGGCCGCCCGGCAGGATCTCCCCGCGGATCTGCAGGGTCAGCCGGCCCAGCAGGGCGCTCTCGCCCGGGCCGAAGTGGGCCCAACCGGTGATGCAGTCGAGCACCGCGCCGACGATGGAGGCCGGGACGCCGTCATCGTCGGTCACCGTGAACGGCACCCGCCAGCCGGCCGCCACCAGGTCGGTGCCCTCGACCGGGCCGGGGAAGATGCGCAGGCCGTCACCGGGCTCGCGCAGGCCGCAGGCGAAGCACTCGGCGAACGGGTGCTTGCGCAGGCCCGCGAACCCGGCCTCGGCACGGGCCGCGTCGTTGAACGGCACGAAGCCGGGGCCCTCGAGGTCCTCCGTCACGGGGATGGCCTCGACCAGCAGCTTGTCGCCGTGGAAAAGGGAGGCGGAGTTGGCCATGTGGTCGAGACGCAGCTCGGTCTCCAGCGGAGTCGGAGCGTGCAGGGTGACCTCGACGGCTGATCGGCTACCTGATCGGCCACCGTTCAGCGCCTCCTCCATGGTGCCCGCGATCCAGCCGCCGTTGGCGACGCCCACGGGACCACGGAAGCGCTTGGGAACGGTCAACACGGTCTGCAAGGCAGCCGTCGTCATGCCACACCCTCCTATATCGCCCCAATCGGCGAAAAGTCCGGAAATATCATAAAGAGCAGGCCGATTTTACTGGACTCCCGCTTTACCAGGGGACGGGGGCCCTGGCGGCCTCTCGACGCTCCTCCATAACGCCTCGAAGGGGGCCGAAACTTCCCCCCGCCCAGGGGTTTCACGACGATAGGCGTCGCGCATCGCGGGGACGTGTCCCGGGCGTGAGAAGGAACGAAAATCGGCCTCACTCCGAACCGCTTCAGGAGTGAGGCCGATCAAGGCGTCGGCAGTACCTTAACGGGGTTTCCGGCGCGCCGCGAACGATTCCGCCGAATCCGGTGATGAGCCCGCCAAAGCATGCGCAGCCATGCCCGATCACCCCTGGCCAGAGCCTGTCCCGCCCTCCTCCGCACACGAATCCCCGAACCGTGCCGACCGCCCTTCCGCACTCCTGGTCGCGTCCCCGCCGGCCTTCTCCGACACCCTCGCGCACGCGGCGGACGGAGGGAGCGGCGGAGGTGGTGACGCCGTGCTCGCGTATGCGGGAGACGACCTCGTCGAATGTGCTCTGCGCGCAGGCGACGATGACGGCCTCGGCACGTGCGCGGCCGATGGCCTCGGCCACCGCGACCCGATGCCGGAACTGCCGCCGTGCCACGCGCCCCTCCGAACCCTTCGGCGCGGGACCTCCCGGCCCGCGTGGTCCGGCCCCTGGCGCGCGGCTCTCCTGCACCTGCCATAACGACACTCCGAACCCTGGGCGCGTGCCCCTCAGCCCGTGTTCCGTCCGCAGGCCCGCGCTCCTTCCCCAAGGCGCGTGCTCATCCGACCCCATGGCCGCTCGTCTCCGGAAGCGGTCGTGCGCGAGTTCCGCCGGTGTCGGAGAGCCTGGAGGTGCGTACGGCCTATGCTGGCCCGGCGTACAAGATCGGAAATAGCGGGGGTAGGGAGTGGAGGGGGCGAGGCTGCGGTACCCGCCCGGATCCTTGGTCATCCTGACGGGGCTGCCGGGCGCGGGGAAGACCACGCTGCTGCGCCGCCTGTACGGCCTGCACGGCGACGAGAGCGCGCCCGTGACGGCCGGCGCGGTCGTGGTGATCGACTCGTCGCAGTCGCGGCGGCGCTGGGACGGCAGGCTCACGTGGGCGCCGTACCCGCTGCGGCGGGCCGTGGTGTTCGTCACCCATGTGAACCGCATCCGGCGGGCGCTCGCTCAGGGTTCGTCGGTGGTGGCGCACAACCGGGGCTGCGCGCCGTACGTGCTGCGCGGCTTCGCCTGGCTGGCCCGCAGGCACGGCGCGGCCTTCCACCTGCTGCTGCTGGACGCGCCGCCGGAGGAGGCGCTGGCCGGGCAGCGTGCGCGGGGCCGGGTGGTCTCGCCCAGGACGTTCGCCCGCCACCAGCGGCGGGTGGAGAGCCTGTTGACCCGCGTCAAGGGCGGCGACCCCGCTCCGGCCGCGGGCGCGCACGTCATCGACCGCGCCCAGGCCGACCTGCTGGAGTCCATCGTCTTCGACGCCCCCGCCCACCACTTCAGCGGGTGACGCCGGCGCGCGGCCGGCAGGGTCGGCCCGCAGGTGTCGGGACGGCTCCGCGCCCGGGGGTCAGAGGATGGGCAGGTAGCGGCCCAGCTCGAACTCGGTCACGGTGCGGCGGTACTCGCGCCACTCCGAGCGCTTGTTGCGCAGGAAGAAGTCGAAGACGTGCTCGCCCAGCGTCTCGGCGACCAGCTCGCTGCGTTCCATGACCTCGATGGCGTCGTGGAGCGACCCGGGCAGCGGCTGGATGCCCAGGGCGCGGCGCTCGGCGCTGGTAAGGGTCCAGACGTTGTCCTCGGCGGCGGCGGGCAGCTCGTAGCCCTGCTCGATGCCCTTGAGCCCGGCGGCGAGGATGAGCGCGAAGGCGAGGTACGGGTTGCAGGCGGAGTCGAGCGAGCGGAACTCGATGCGGGTGGAGCCGGTCTTGTGCGGCTTGTACATCGGCACCCGGACCAGGGCCGAGCGGTTGTTGTGGCCCCAGCAGATGTAGGAGGGCGCCTCGCCGCCCTGCCCGGCGATGGCCTCGGCGCCGCCCCACAGCCGCTTGTAGGAGTTGACCCACTGGTTGGTGATGGCGGTGATCTCGGCGGCGTGCCTGAGCAGGCCCGCGATGAACGAGCGGCCCACCTTGGACAGCTGGTAGTCGGCGCCGGCCTCGTAGAAGGCGTTTCTGTCGCCTTCGAACAGCGACATGTGGGTGTGCATGCCGGAGCCGGGGTGCTCGGTGAACGGCTTGGGCATGAACGAGGCCCAGATGCCCTGCTCCAGCGCGACCTCCTTCATGACCAGGCGGAAGGTCATGATGTTGTCGGCCGTGGTGAGCGCGTCGGCGTAGCGCAGGTCGATCTCCTGCTGGCCGGGGGCGCCCTCGTGGTGGCTGAACTCGACGGAGATGCCCATCGACTCCAGCATCATGATCGCCTGGCGGCGGAAGTCGTGGCCGGCGCTGTGGGGCGTGTGGTCGAAGTAGCTGCCGGAGTCGATGGGCTCGGGCCGCTCGCCCGGCTCCGGCTTCTTCTTGAGCAGGAAGAACTCGATCTCGGGGTGGGTGTAGAAGGTGAACCCCATGTCGGCGGCCTTGGCGAGCGTGCGCTTGAGCACCCAGCGCGGGTCGGCGTGGGACGGCGAGCCGTCGGGCATGAGGATGTCGCAGAAGATGCGGGCCGCGCCGGGCGCCTCGCTGCGCCAGGGCAGGATCTGGAACGTCGCGGGGTCTGGCTTGGCCAGCATGTCGGACTCGTAGACGCGGGCGAAGCCCTCGATCGCCGAGCCGTCGAACCCGATGCCCTCGGCGAAGGCGCCTTCGAGCTCGGCGGGCGCGATCGCCACGGACTTGAGGAAGCCGAGCACGTCAGTGAACCACAGCCGGATGAACCGGATGTCGCGTTCCTCGAGCGTGCGGAGCACGAACTCTTGCTGGCGGTCCACAGCATCCCCTCGATCGACGAAACTACAGGTCACTTACCAGCATGCCGTGTCCGTGTTTCGCACACGTTACGGGGGTCACCGGTGCGAGCCTCGCTGACAAAGGGCCTCCCCCGACCTACTGTGATCAACGCAGTCAGTCTCGGGGGAGGCATTGGTGGCCATCGACCTGCTCAATCACAAGCTCGATCGGGCGTTCGACCACATCGACGCGAACGGCAACGGCGTCGTCGAGCGTGAGGACCTGCTGGGGCTGGGCGCCCGCATCCTGGTGGGCTTCGGGGAGTCCCCCACCTCGGTCACCGGAGCGCGCCTCATCGACGGCTTCGACCGCATCTGGTTCGCGCTCTCGTACGCGCTCGAACGCGACGGCGACTCCGGCATCGCGCGCCCCGACTTCCTCAAGGGGATGACCGCGGCGTTCGTCACCGGCGAGCACTACGACCCGGTGTTCCGCCCGGCCACGGTGGCGGTGGCCGAGCTGTGCGACGGCGACCGGGACGGCGAGATCGGCATGGGCGAGTTCAGGACGCTGCTGTCGGCGTACGGCGTCGCCTACGACGACGTGGACCAGGCCTTCGATCGGCTCGACAGGTCCGCGAGGGGCGTGCTCACGACGGACGAGCTGGTCGCGGCCTTCGCCGACTACTACCGCAGCGACGACCCCAACGCCGCCGGCAACTGGCTTTTCGGCCCTCTGTAAAGAGCACTGTGAAGAGCGCTGTGAGATGCACGTAGAGAACACGGTGAGAACACGGTGAAAAGCCCATGAAGAGCACAGTCAACAGTCCTTCGAACAGTGGGGAGCCCGCGCCCGCCGACGCGCCATCGGGCCAAGCCGCAAGCCCGTCCACGTCCGGCACCGTGCTGTCCACGGTGCGCACCGCACTGCGTTCGGCGCTGTCGTCGCTGCTGCCGCTGCCGCGCAGGGGCGGCTCGGCCGCGACGGCGCTGCTGCCGCTGACCGAGCGGGTGCCGGCGATGGCCGCGCCGTGCCGGATGCACCCGGCCGTGTACGCGATCGAGGCCGCCGTCATCGACTGGGCCAGGCGTACGGGGCTGCCCGCCGATCCCGGCGTCGGCTACCACCGGGTGGCGGGCCGGGCGTTCTCGGAGTTCGACGCCGCGGCGGCGGCGCTGTTCGCGCAGTGGCTGACGTGGCTGTTCCACCTGGACGACGAGCTGGACGAGCGGTCGGGCCCGCTGGACGTCTTCCACGGCCTGCTCGAGGGAGCCGCCCGCCATCCGCTCGAAGCGGCCTTCGCCGACCTGTGGCGGGTGACGAGCGCGCGGATGAGCGACAGCTGGCGGGCCAGGTTCGCGGTGGGGCTGCAGCGCCAGTACGACGCCTGCCGCACCGAGGCCGACAACCGGGCGGCGGGGCGGATGCCGACGATCGAGGAGTATCCGGCGCTGCGCAGGGGCACCGTGGGCCCCTACCTGTACGACCTGGTCGAGCCGTGCCTGCGGGTCGAGGTGCCCGCCTGGGTGCAGGAGTCGGAGCCGTGGCGGCTGCTGGTGGAGGCCTGCAGCGACGTCACGGCGTGGTGCAACGACGTCGCGTCGCGCCCCAAGGAGCGCGGCGACGTGCACAACTTCGTGGTGCTCGCGATGCGGCAGCTCGGGCTGGGCGAGCGGGAGGCGACGGCCTGGGTGCTCGACAGGATCGCGCGGCGCTGCGAGGACATGCGCGAGGCCGCGCGGCGGCTGCCGCTCGACGATCTCGCGCCCGCGGTGGCGCGGGACGTGAGCAAGGTGGCGTGCACGTATCTGGCGGCGCCCCGCGCCCACCTGGACTGGCTGCTGGAGTCGAAGCGGTACGCCTGATCATCGGGTGCCCGCCAGCATGTCGCCGGCGAGGGTGCGGCGATAGAGCACCTGCTTGCCGATCCGCATCCCCACGGCCAGCCCGCCGCGGCTGAGCACGCCGAGGTGCTGGCTGACCGCGCCGGGCGTGAGGTCCATGCGGGCGGCCAGCGCGGAGGTGGTGGCGGGCTCGGCGAGCGCGAGCAGGATGCGGGCCCGGCTCTTGCCGATGAGCGCGGCGAGCGCGTCGGGCGCGGGCGGCGGGCCCTGCTCCCACAGCGTGCCGACGCCTTCCACGGGGTAGACGAGCATCGACTGGTACGGGGCGGACATCACGGCCACGGCCGGCCAGTAGAAGGCGCTGGGCACGAGCACGAGCCCGTCGCCGTGGAGCCCTTTGAGGTCGCAGTGGGGGCGGTCGATGAGCAGCCGCTCCCCCGTCCACCGCACGGCGGGGCCGAGCCCGGCGAACAGCTCGCGGGCCCCGCCCTCGGCGAGGCGGCGCGAGCGGCGCAGCACGTCGCGTTCGAGCAGGCCGTACACGCGGGGCCAGAACTCGGCGAAGCACCGCTCCCAGTACTCCTCCAGCGTGGCGGCCACCCGCGCGATGCCGGCCTCGGGGTCGGCCATGAACCGGTCGATCACCTCGGGCGCGCCGGCCCGCAGCCGGGCCGCCTCCTGCTTGACCTGCCCCGGGTCGCTGCGCCTGACCCGGTCGAGCTCTCCGGCGAAGTCCGGCATGGGGGTGTCGGGCGGCGGGGTGAGGAAGTCGGCGAGGTAGCCGGTGGGCGGCACGAGCGCGAACAGCTCGGTCAGGTCGAGCCCGGCCAGCCGGGGACGTACGGCCTTGAGCCAGGGCAGGTGGACCGACTGCCTGGCGGGCGCCCGCAGCGTCCGCAGGCTGGCCACCAGCTCCCACATCGGGGAGAACGCGAAGCGGATGCGGGCGACGTCCTCCGAGGTCAAGCGCCAGGCGATGGACATGTTTTCAGTCTGGCCTAAATCGTTCGCGCCGCGAATAACGACATATCACGCTATCCCGCGTGTCTAGTCCTCCTGTCGAGAAGCCCTCCTTCATCAAGGCCCAGGTCGGCGGGCTGCCCCGCCCGTTCTGGGCGTTGTGGGGCGGGACGCTGGTGAACCGCCTGGGCACCATGGTCATGCCCTTCACCGGCGTCTTCCTGACCCAGAGCCGCGGCCTGCCGGTCGCCGCCGCGGGCCTGGTCATGGGCGTGTTCGGCGCCGGTTCGCTGCTGTCGCAGTTCCTGGCGGGCGTGCTCACCGACCGCGTCGGGCGCCGGGCCACGCTCGCGGGCGGCATGGTGGCCACGTCCGTGTTCATGCTGGCGCTCGGCTACAGCACCGCACTGCCCGCGATCCTGGTGTCGATGTTCTTCCTCGGCCTGGTCACGGACATCTACCGGCCGGCCTCCAACGCCCTGGTCGCCGACCTGGTCTCGCCCGAGGAGCGGCCGCGGGCGTACGGGCTGCTGTTCTGGGGCATCAACCTCGGCTACTCGGTCGGTGTGACGGCCGGCGGCTGGCTGGCCCAGCTCGGCTTCCTGTGGTTGTTCTGGATCGACGCGGTGTCCTGCCTGGTCTTCGCCGCGCTGGTGTGGCGGGCGGTGCCGGAGACCCGGCCGCAGGGCCGCGAGCAGGGCGGCGGGTTCGGCGTGGTGCTGCGCGACCGGGTGATGGTCGCCTTCACGCTGGTCGCGCTGGGCAACGCGCTGGTCTACTCCCAGACGCTCTCCATGCTGCCGGTGGCGATGAGCGAGGTGGTCGGGCTGACGCCCGGCGAGTACGGCATGGCCATGGCGCTGAACGGCGTGCTCATCGTCGTCGTCCAGCCGCTCGTCTCGGGATGGCTGGGGCGGCACGACCCCGCCCGCACGTTCGCGCTGGGGGTGGCGGTGATGGCGGCCGGGTTCGCGATGACCGCGTTCGTCACCACCGTGGGGGAGCTGGTACTGACGATCGCGGTGTGGACGGCGGGCGAGGTCATCACCGCGGGCATCCCGGGCTCGATCGTCGCCCGGCTGGCGCCGCCCGAGCTGCGCGGGCGCTACTCCGGGTTGTTCGGGTTCGCCTGGTCGCTGGCGGCGGTGCTGGCACCGACGCTCGGCGGCGTGCTGCTCGCGAGGGGCTCCACGGTGCTGTGGTTCACGATCGGCGGCGTCGGCGCGATCGCGGCGGCCGGCATGCTCCTCCTCGGCCCCGCGATCCGCCGCCGCTGACCGCGCCCTCCCCGCCGGCGCCGGCCCGCTTCCCGGGAGCGCCGGCCCGGTCTTCCCGCCGTTGCCGGCCTGCCCCCCAAAGGAGATAAAGCACACTTTTCGTCTTTTGGACGATAAAAATCGGGGCGTACTAGGCTGGTCACGTGGCACAACTGCGCATTGCCCTGGCACAGACCAATCCGACCGTGGGCGACCTGAGCGCCAACGCCGACCGGCTCATCGCGTGGACGCGCGAAGCCGCCGGCCGCGGGGCCCATCTCGTCGTCTTCACCGAGATGTTCCTCACCGGCTATCCGGTGGAGGACCTGGTGCTGCGCACCTCCTTCGTGGAGGCCAGCATCAGGACGCTTGACGAGGTGGCGCGCAGGCTCGCCGACGAGGGCCTCGGCGAGCTACCGGTCGTGGTCGGCTACGTCGACCGCGCCAACCTCGCCCCCAGGGTCGGGCAGCCGAAGGGCGCCCCGCTCGACGCCGCCGCACTGCTGTACAGGGGCGAGGTGGTCACCAGGACGGCCAAGCACCACCTGCCCAACTACGGCGTGTTCGACGAGTACCGCTACTTCGTGCGCGGCGACCGGCTGCCCATCTTCCGGCTGCACGGCGTCGACGTGGCCATCGCGGTGTGCGAGGACCTCTGGCAGGAGGGCGGCCCCGTGGCCGTCGTGGGCCAGGCGGGCGCCGGGCTGCTCATCGCGCCCAACGCCTCGCCGTACGAGAAGGAGAAGGACGACGTACGGCTGGAGCTCTGCGCGCGGCGCGCCCGCGAGGCCGGGTGCGCGCTCGTCTACGTCAACCAGGTCGGCGGGCAGGACGAGCTGGTCTTCGACGGAGACTCCATCGTGGTCGACGCCTCCGGCGAGCTGGTGGCGCGGGCCGGGCAGTTCCAGGAGGAGCTGCTGGTCGTCGACCTCGACGACCTGCCGGTGTCCGACGCCGAGCCGGGGACGTACCCGTACGACGCGGGCGACGGCACCACCATCACCGTCGAGCGCCTGGTGCTGTCGGACGAGCCCGTCGCCCCCTACGAGGCGCAGCCGGCCACGATCGCCCCGCGCCTCGACACGCTCGCCGAGGTCTACTCGGCGCTGGTGCTCGCGGTGCGCGACTACGTCGCCAAGAACGGCTTCCGGTCCGTCATCCTCGGCCTGTCCGGCGGCATCGACTCCGCGCTGACCGCCACCATCGCCTCCGACGCCATCGGCCCCTCGCGGGTCCACGTCGTCCTCATGCCCTCCCGCTACTCCTCCGACCACTCGGTGACCGACGCGGAGGAGCTGGTCCGCAGGCAGGGCGTCAACGCGCGCGTGGTGCCGATCGCCGAGATCGTCAACGCGTACGAGAAGGAGATCGAGCTGTCCGGCCTGGCCGCCGAGAACCTCCAGGCGCGCGTGCGCGGCATGCTGCTCATGGGGCTGTCCAACCAGCACGGCCATCTGGTGCTCACCACCGGCAACAAGAGCGAGCTGGCCACCGGCTACTCCACCCTCTACGGCGACTCGGCCGGCGGCTTCGCGCCCATCAAGGACGTGCCGAAGACGATGGTGTGGGAGCTGGCCAAGTGGCGCAACGCCAACACGCTCCCCGGGTTCCTGCTCGACGCCGAGCGGCCCATCCCCGAGAACTCCATCACCAAGGAGCCGAGCGCCGAGCTGCGGCCCGGCCAGCGCGACACCGACTCGCTGCCGCCGTACGAGGTGCTCGACCGGCTGCTCGACGACTACGTGGAGAAGGACATGGGCTCGCGGGAGCTCATCGCGGCCGGGCACGACCCCGACCTGGTGGCGCGGGTGATCCGGCTGGTGGACCTGGCGGAGTACAAGCGGCGGCAGTACCCGCCCGGCCCGAAGATCACGCCGAAGAACTTCGGGCGTGACCGCCGCCTGCCGATCACCAACCGCTGGCGCGAGACCACCTGAGCCCGTTCGCGCGCAAGGCCCCGGCTTCCGCTGAGCCGGGGCCTTGCGCGTACAGGAGGCGCGCGGCGCGGTCTCCGGCGTGGAGCCCGATCACGGCGGCACGGCGCTCCCGATGCCCGGCGCGCCTACATGTCGAGGGAGAGGGCGGCGGACTCGGAGAGCCCGGTGCGGGCGGCGAGGCGGCGGCGGGCGCGGACCTCGGCGCTCGTGCGCGGCCTCGGCTTGGGGTCCCGGCCGCATCCGCACGGCTCGAAGCCCTCGTACCGCAGGCCGGCCTCCAGGACGGCGGCGACGGCGCGCCACCGGCGCTCGTCGCCGCGGCGGGGCGCGGCGAAGTCGTGTCCGGCGTAGCGCGCCGGCCGCGCGCAGCGGGGGCAGGGAGGCTCATGCCCCGGCTGCCAGGGGCGCTTGAAGCTGCGGCGGCACGCCACGCACACGTAGTGGACCTTGTAGTCGACGAACGCGTAGGTGCACATGATCTCGCCAGCCTAACGCGCGGGCGGATCGTCCGCGCGGCCGCTCGTGGTCCCCGAGAACCCGCCCCGGACGCCGCCGGCCCGATAAGGGGCGCCTCCGGCCCCGTCAAAGGGGCGCCTCCGGCGACGGAACGCCTCATAAGGGCTTTCCGGGAAGGCGGGCGGTCAGGAGCCCTCTCGGGAAGACGGTCAAGAGGGCTGCTCGGGAAGACGGGCGGCGATGCCGTCGAGGATGAGGCGGAGGCCGAGCAGGAACTGGGCGTCGAAGTCGGCGTCGTCCACCCTGGCCTGGTGGCCCAGCTCGGCCTCGTGCGCGCGCAGGTGAGCGGCCACGCGGGCGCGGAGCTCGGCGTCGGCGGCGGGCGTGCGGACGGTGGCCCACCAGGTGTTCTCGGAGGCGACGAAGCCGTACAGGTAGGAGGAGAGCGTGCCGATCGCAGCGGTCAGCTCGGGCGGGCGCAGGCCCTCGCGGGCGAGCGCGCCGTAGACGGCGCGGGACCCGGCGAGCGCGTTCGGGCCGAGCAGGGGGCGGGTGGCGATGAGGGCGGGCATCCACGGGTGGCGGCGCATGACGGCTCTGCTGCGGACGAGGTGCCCGGTCAGGATCTCGCGCCACGTGCCGTCGGCCGGGGGTTCGCCGATCTCACCGAAGACCTCGTCGAGCGCCAGGTCGAGGACGTCCTCCTTGCTCCGTACGTACTCGTAGAGGGACATCGTGCCTGCGTGCAGGCGGGCGGCGAGCGCGCGCATGGAGAACCCGGCCACGCCCTCGGCGTCGAGCAGCCCGACGGCGGCGGTGACGATGCGCTCGCGGGACAGGCGGGGCCTGCGCGGGCGGGCGTCCTCGCGGAACCAGATCGACTCCGGCATCTCCTCTCCTGTTCCGTGCACTGTACGGAAATCCGTACAGGTAGCTTAGGCCGCCCGCTGAGACGGAAGGGAAGTGACGTCATGGACTGGGATCGCGAGCACGCCCTGCTCGCCCTGCGGCTCAACCGGCTCATGACCGGCGGCGCGACGGGCACCGCGCTCATCTACGACGGCCCCGCCGAGTGGAGCGAGCAGGTGGCGCACGAGCCGCCCGCGACGGCGGGCGCGCTGAAGGAGGAGGCGGAGCGGCTGCTGGAGTGCGCGCCCGACGCCTGCTCGGCCGCCCAGGTACGGGCGATGCGCGCCGCCGCGGGCCACCTGGACGGCGAGCGGCGCCCGCTGGCCGAGTACGCGCGCGAGTGCCTCGGCATGGAGGTCGGGTGGGTGCCCGAGGAGGTGTTCGAGCAGGTGCACGACGAGCTGGACCGGGCGCTGCCGAAGGCCGGGGGCTCGCTGGCGGAGCGGTGGCGGGCCTGGTCGGCGGCGTACACGCTGGATCCGATCGAGCGGCTGCCGGAGTTCGTGGCGCCGGCGGTGGCCGAGACGCGGGCGCGGACGAGCGCCCGCATCGTACCGCTGCCGCAGGACGAGGTGGTCGAGTGCCGGCTGGTGCGGGGTGTGGCCTATCACGGCGCGGGCTCGTACGAGGGCGACCACAGGTCCGCCATCCACATCAACGCCGACATCCCGTTCCCCCTGGCCGACCTGCTGTATCTCGTCGCTCACGAGGGACATCCCGGGCATATCGCCGAATCGATGCTGAAGAGTGAGAAGGTGCGGTTCATGCTGTCGCCGTCGTTCGCGCTCAGCGAGGGTCTGGGGCTGGCGGCGGAGGAGGCGATCTTCCCGGAGAACGAAGCCCGCGACTGGCTGAACGCGACCGTCCTGCCCAAGGCGGGGATGGAGCCGATCGAGGCCGACCTGGCGGCCGTGCACCACGCGAAGAACGTGCTGTGGGGCGTGTGGGGGAACGTCGCGCTGATGGCGGACGAGGGGCGCGGCGAGGCGGAGCTGGCCGCCTACCTGCGGCGCTGGGCGCTCGCGAGCGAGGAGGAGGCGGCGGCCGCGCTGGGCATCCTCCGGCCGTCACCGATGAGTCCGTACATCTTCGGATATTTCCACGGCTGGGAGCTGGTGCGGCGCTGGGTCATCACCCCCGACCGGGAGACGGGGGCCGGGCGCATGCGGCGGCTGATCACCGAACGGCTCGTCCCCGCCGACCTCACCTGACCCGCCGCACCGGCCGGGACGGCGGCACGGTCAGGGGGCCAGGCCGTCGAGGATCGCGTCGACGACGCGCGCCCCCACCTCGGGGCCGAGGGAGAGGCCGAGGCCAGGCCCCCACTTGTTCAGGTACATCATCGTGCCCTGGATCATGGCGAGCGCCAGCTGCGGGTCGAGGTCGCTCCTGAGCTCGCCGGTGGCGATGCCGCGCTCGATGACGGCGAGCACGGCCTGCCTGCGCGGCTCGATGGCGCGCTTGACGAAGCGCTCCATCAGGCTCGGGTAGCGGTCGGCCTCGCCCATCGCGATGTTCATGACGCAGCGGTTGCGGGCGTTGTCGTCGCCGCCCATGCTGTCGACCAGCGCTATGAGGTCGTCGCGTACGGACGAGCCGGGCAGCGGCGGCACCGGCCGCTTGAGCGTGGACAGCGCGTCGGCGACGAGCTCTTCCTTGTTGGCCCAGCGGCGGTAGATGGTGGTCTTGCCGACCCCCGCCCGCGCCGCGATCGCCTCGATGCTCAGCTCGGATACACCCATGCCCTCGGCGATCAGGTCGAGGGTCGCCTCGACGATCGCCTTCTCGGCCTTCTCACTGCGCGGACGGCCCGCGGGTCGGGCGGTCACTGTCTGCTGGTTCGACATCGCGGCCTCACCATACATCCCCGGCGCGGACGGCCTCCGCGCCCTGTCGCCACGGGGACGCGGGGGCGGCGCGGAGGCCGCCTTCCGTGCGCTCCCGTGCCCAACGGTATGTGCCCGCCGGCATGGCCGTCATCCTCTGGACGAGGCCAGCGCCGGCTCCTTCTTCTCAGCGTGCTTGGCGTTGCGCTGCTTCCCCGGCATCCACCGGGCCACCGCGAAGATCCCGACCAGGGCGATCGCCGCGCAGACCAGCGCGGTGACGTGCATGCCGTCGATGAAGGCGGTGAACGCCGGCCGGATGAGCGCCTGTCCCCGGTCGCCGAGCTCCTGCGCCACGCCCATCGTGGCCATGATGGACTCGCCCGCGGCGTGCTGGACGCCGGCGGGCAGCCCGGCCAGCGCGGGTGCGATCTCGCCGCGGTAGCTGGACGACAGCACCGAGCCGAGCACGGCCACGCCGAGCGCGCCGGCGACCTGGCGGACGGTGTTGCTCATGGCCGAGCCGACACCGGCCTTCTCCCTGGGCAGCGACTCCATGATGGCGGTGGTGGCCGGCGGCATGATGTTGGCCATCGCGGCGCCCTGGACGAAGAAGACGATCTCGAGGAGCACGATCGGGGTGTTCTGGTCCATCAGGGCGTAGCTGCCGAGCGCCAGCGTGATCACGATCATGCTCAGGGTGGCCGACAGCTTGGCTCCCAGACGCTGCGTCACCCGCTGGCTGAGCGGGGCGAAGACGAGCTGCGCCGCCGCGAACGGGATCATCAGCGCGCCCGCCTGCACCGGCGTGAAGCCCAGCACGATCTGCAGGTAGAACGTCAGGAAGAACATCCCGCCCATCATCGCGAAGAAGACGATGCCCATCATGCCGAGGGCCGAGCTGAACCGGATGTCGGCGAAGCTGCGCACGTCGAAGACCGGGTGGTCGATGCGCCGCTCCCACCACACGAAGACGCCCAGCACCGCCACCCCGAACAGGGTCGGCACGAGCACCTCCGCGTCGGCGAACGTGGCCAGCTCGCCGCCGCGGATGATGCCGTACACGACGGCCACGAGCCCGATGATCGACAGGACCACGCCGACGGGGTCGAGCCTGGACGGCTTGGGGTCGCGCGACTCCGGCACGAGCGCCGCGATGAGGACGCTGGCGACGATGACGATCGGCACGTTGATGAGGAAGACCGAGCCCCACCAGTAGTTCTCGATGAGCAGGCCGCCGGTGATGGGGCCGATCGCGACGGCGAGGCCCACGCCGGCCGCCCAGACGCCGATCGCCTTTCCCCGCTCAGCGGGCGGGAACACGTTGGAAATGATCGCCAAGGTGGCCGGCATGATGGCCGCGCCGCCGATGCCCATCGCCGCCCTGGCCAGGATCAGCTGGGTCGGGTCCTGGGCGTAGGCGCTGGCCAGTGAGGACAGGCCGAACAGCACCATGCCGATCATCAGCATGCGCTTGCGGCCCGTCCTGTCACCGATCACGCCGAAGGTGAACAGCAGCCCGGCGAACACCAGCGTGTAGGAGTTGATGGCCCACTCCAGCTCGCTCTGGGTGGCGCCAAGGCCGGCGGTCTCGTCGGCGATGGTCTTCATCGCGACGTTCAAGATGGT
Organism: Nonomuraea sp. NPDC049309; assembly: GCF_043196965.1. Lineage (NCBI taxonomy): Bacteria > Bacillati > Actinomycetota > Actinomycetes > Streptosporangiales > Streptosporangiaceae > Nonomuraea > Nonomuraea sp. NPDC049309. The sequence goes on from NZ_JBICSH010000001.1 coordinate 2,252,283, forward strand.
GTTGTCCAGCACGACCGCCAGCAAGCTGAACACCAGGACGCCGAGGATGCCCCATCGGCGAGGATGGCCCGTCATCGAATCCATTGGCACCGTTCCCTTAATTTCGATACGACTGAGTTTCGCAACGCGACCGTATCGTCGGATATTCCGATACGCGACGGTGCCGTTTCGTAACTGGCGCGTGAACGGCGGCGCTCCGCGGACCGAACGGCGCAGTGAAACCGCAGGTCACAGCCATGAACGGCCGCGGCCGGGGTGCACCTGGACCCCGGCCGCGGCGACGAGCGTGTGAGATGACTCACACGGGATCGGCCTCCGCCGCCCCGGCGACCTCGGCGCTCGGAGCCGCCCCGGACCGCTCCCCCACCGGAGCCGCCCCGGACTTGCCGGCCGCGGGAGCCGCCACGGCCTTCTCCTCCGTAAGAGCGGCCCCGGCCGTCTCCGCGGACGGCTCAGCGGCGGGCGTCCTGGTGCGCTCGGCCGGGCGGCGGCGCCAGAACGGCAGCGCGACCAGCACCATGCCCACGCCGACGAGCCCGGCCACCGCGAAGGCCCAGGACGGCCCCGTACCGTCGATGACGGAGCCCGCGATGGGCGCGGAGACGGCGCCGCCGATCAGCAGCGCCGTGCCGTGCAGGCCCATCGCCTCGCCCCTGGCCGCGCTCGGCACCCACCGGCTGATCGCGTCGACCGTGGACGACAGCGACGGCGCGCACAGCATGCCGGACGGCAGCAGCGCGAGCACCAGCCAGTGCCAGCCGCCGCCGACCAGGCCGACGGGGATGGTCAGCGCCCCCATGCCGCCGATCAGCAGCAGCGGCGAGAAGCCGCGCGACAGGCCGCCGTAGATGAGGCCGCCGACGAGCGAGTAGCAGCTCCAGATGGCGACCGCGAGGCCCACCCACTCGGTCTGACCCGCCTCGTTCATGGTGGCGACCAGGGACAGCTCGGTCGCGGTGAGCACGAACGTGGCGGCGGCGATCGTGCCGAGCAGCGCCGCGAACCCGGCCGTGAGCCACTGCCGCCGCGGCACCTTCACGCCCTGCTCGTTGTCCTCCTCCTCGGACCTGATGGGCGGGTTGAGCAGGATCATCCCAAGGCCCGCGATCGTCATGCCGGCACCGATGGCCAGCATGGTCGCCGTGCTGCCCGCCGTGGTCAGGCCCGCGACGGCCAGCGCGGGACCCACCATGTAGGACAGCTCGACAAGCACGGAGTCGAGCGCGAAGCCGCTGCGCCGCTGCTCCACCGGCACCATCGCGGCCAGGCACTGCCGGGTCACGCTGAACACCGGCATGGCGAGCAGCCCCGCCAGCCCTGCCGCGACGACCAGCGCGGGGAACGGCAGCGCCCACGCGCACGACCAGAAAGCCGCCTGGGCGAGGGTGGTGACGATGAGCACGGGACGCAGCCCGTGACGATCGACGAACCTGCCCGACAGCGGGGACCCGACCGCCATGCCGATCGTGTTGACCGCGGTGATCACCCCGGCTCTGCCGTACCCGAGGTCGAGTGTGTTGGCGACGTGGAGCGTCAGTGTCATCGCGGTGGCCGTGGTCGGCACCCGCGCGAGCAGCCCCACCAGGAGCAGCGTGGGCACGCCGGGAATCTTCAGCAGCCTTCGGTAAGGGTCGAGAGCCATAAACGTTCATTACCTCCGCACCGATTGTGGCAAAGCCCTCCGACGTTTTCGCCACCGGTTTTCCGCGTGCCATCATCGAGAGAGTCCGGGGACGCACCAGGGCGCCTCGAGACGTTTCTGGAGGGTTGTCACATGTCCTCTTCAACCACCCCATCCACCCCAACGACCACGCCGACGACGCTGTACGGCGGCGCGTCAGGACGCCGCGTCACCGTCCGCGACCTCGCCGCCGCCAAGGAGCGCGGAGAGCGGTGGCCCATGGTCACCGCCTACGACGCCATGACGGCCCGGGTGTTCGACGCCGCCGGCATCCCCGTCCTGCTGGTGGGCGACTCGGCGGCGATGGTCGTCTACGGCTACGACTCCACGCTGCCGGTCACGGTCGACGACCTGTTGCCGCTCACGGCGGCCGTGGTGCGCGGCTCGTCGCGGGCGCTCGTGGTGGCCGACCTGCCGTTCGGCTCCTACCAAAGCTCGCCGCAGCAGGCGCTGGAGTCGGCGGCCAGGTTCATGAAGGAGGCGGGGGCGCACGCGGTCAAGCTGGAGGGCGGCCGGCGGGTGCTGCCGCAGGTCGAGGCGCTGGTCTCGGCCGGCGTGCCGGTGATGGCGCACCTCGGGCTGACCCCGCAGTCGGTCAACGTGATGGGCGGCTACCGCGTCCAGGGACGCGGCCAGGCGGGTGACGAGCTGATGGCGGACGCCAAGGACCTGGAGCGGGCCGGGGCGTTCGCGGTGGTGCTCGAATGCGTGCCCGCCGACCTCGCGCAGCGGGTGACGACCTCGCTCGCGATCCCCACGATCGGGATCGGCGCGGGGGCGGCGACGGACGCGCAGGTGCTGGTCTGGCAGGACCTCATGGGGCTGACGCCGCGCCCGGCCAAGTTCGTCAAGCGCTACGCCGACCTCGGGGCCGAGCTCGACCGGGCGGTGCGGGCGTTCGCCGACGACGTGGTCTCGGGCGCCTTCCCGGCGCCCGAGCACACCTACGGCTAGGTCCCCGAGACGAGCGTGGCGGGGTCGGTGTTGGCTCCGCACACCACCACCGCCACGCGCTCACCCGGCTCGGGACGGTACGCGCCCGACAGCAGCGCCGCGTAGGCGGCCGCGCCGCCGTGCTCGGCCGCCACCCGGTGGCGCTCCCAGAGCGTGCGCCGGGCCGCGACGATCGCCTCGTCGCTCACCAGCACGCTCTCCACCCGGGGGCCGGACAGGATCTCGAACGCGAGCCCGCCGATCCTGCTGGCCCCCAGCGAGTCGGCCGCCACGCCGCCGACCTCCACCTGGACCGGCTCGCCCGCCCGCAGCGCCGCGTTGAGCGTGGGGATGCGCTCGGGCTCGACGGCCACGATGCGCGGCCCCGCCACCGACGTGCCGAGCGTGACGCCGGCCGCCAAGCCGCCGCCGCCCACGGCCACCAGCACGGTGTCGACGCCGCCCGTCTGCTCGACGAGCTCGAGCCCGGTCGTGCCCTGCCCGGCCACCACCTCGGGCTGGTCGTAGGCGTGCACGGACAGCGCGCCGGTCTCCGCGGCCCGCTTGGCCGCGGCCTCGGCCGCCTCGGCGTAGATGGCGCCCGTCTGCGTGGTGTGCGCCCCCAGCCGCTCCAGCCCGGCCACCTTCACCGGGCTGGTCACCGTGGGCACGAAGATCTCCGCCCGCACGCCGAGCGCCCGCGCGGCGAACGCCACCGCGAGCCCGTGGTTGCCGCCGCTGGCCGCGATCACCCCGGCAGCGGGCAGGTCACCCGCGGACATGATGCGGTTGAAGGCCCCGCGCACCTTGAAGGACCCGCTGTGCTGCAGCTGCTCCAGCTTCAGCCAGAGCCGCGGCGCGACCTCGATCACGGGTGTGCGCAGGACGTGCCCGGAGATCCGGGCGGCCGCCGCCGTCACATCCTGGTAGGTGACTGTGGTCACGTCTTCCCCTTCACGTCGTCCCGGCTCAGGCTATGCCAGCGCCTGCTCGAAGTCCGCCCACAGATCGTCGGGGTGCTCGATGCCGACGGCGACCCGGACCGTGCCCTCGCCGATGCCGGAGCGGCGCAGCTCCTCGGCGCTGAGCGCGCGGTGCGAGGTGGTCGCCGGGTGCAGGACCAGCGTCTCCACGCCGCCCAGCGAGGGGGCGAGCAGCGCCAGGCGTACGGAGCTCATGAACCGCTCCCCCGCCGCCCGCCCGCCGGCCAGATCGAACGAGAACACGCCGCCGCTCCCGGCCAGCAGCTTGCCCGCCAGCTCGTGCGACGGGTGCGAGGCCAGCCCCGGATAGTGCACGGCGGTGACCGCCGGGTGCCGCTGGAGCCTGGTCGCCAGGTCGAGGGCGTTGGAGCAGTGGCGTTCCATGCGCAGCGCCAGCGTCTGCATGCCGCGCAGCGTGAGCCAGGCGGCGAACGGGTCAGGCGAGGCGCCCAGCTCGATCGCGAAGTGCCAGACCCGTTCGTACAGGGCGGTGTCGGCGAAGACCGCGATACCGCCCACGATGTCGCTGTGCCCGCCCAGGTACTTCGTCGAGGAGTGGACCACGATGTCGGCTCCGTGCTCGATCGGCCGGCACAGCAGCGGCGAGGCGAACGTGTTGTCCACCACCGACAGGATGCCCAGCTCGCGGGCCGCGGCGCACATGCCGGGCAGGTCGGCCACCAGCGTCATCGGGTTGCTGATGGTCTCCAGGTAGACGAGCCTGGTCTGCGGCCGCACGGCGGCGCGCAGCGCGGCGGGGTCGTTCTCCGCCACGTACGTGACCTCGATGCCGAACCTGTCGATCAGCTCGTTGAGCATGGCGGCGGTGCCGCCGTACAGCGAGTTCTGGGCCACCAGGTGGTCGCCGGGCTTGAGCAGGCCGAGCAGCACGGTGTTGATGGCGCCCATGCCGGAGCCGGTGGCCACGGCGGCCACGCCGCCCTCCAGGTCGGCCACGGCCTGCTCCAGCGAGCGCACGGTGGGGTTGCTGTAGCGCCCGTAGACGAACGACTTGTCGGGGCGGCCCATCGACTCGGCCATCGTGGCCGGGTCGTCGAAGGAGAACCCCGAGGTCTGGTAGATCGGCACGGCGATGGGGCGGCTGCCCTCGATGGGGACGTGCGGCACGTGCACGGCCCTGGTCTCCGGCCGCGTTCCTGACGACGCTTCTGACGCTGTTGCGGACGCTGCTTCGGAGGCCGCGGCGGAAAGTGTGCGGGGCTGCGCCTCGGGGCGGAAATCGTTCATACCAGCAGGATCCCCTGCCGGCCGTCCACATGGCAGACCGGGGTCCCGAGATGTGGAACACCTCCGCGCCACCGGTCCTTTCGCGAGCGGTGAAAACCCGCCCTGCGCTGCGCCTCCGCCGTGGCGGCGACATCGCGGGCTCACGCGGTCTGCGAGGGTGGAGGGCATGCAGACGACGTTCGCACTCGTGCACAGCCCCTCCGTCGGCCCCTCCACGTGGGCGCCCGTGGCCGAGGCGCTGGAGCGGCGCGGGCACGCGGCCGTGGTGCCCGACCTGACCGGGATCAGCGCGGGCGGCGCCCCTTATTGGCCGCGCGTGGTCGAGGCCGTACGCGCCGAGCTGGCGGCGAGCGCCCCCGAAGGGCCGGTCGTGCTGGTCGCGCACAGCAACGCCGGATTCTTCCTGCCCGTGATCAAGGAAGGGCTCGGCGAGCGGGTCGTGGCCTGCGTGTTCGCCGACGCGCACGTGCCGCCCGCGCGCGGGCTGATCACGACGGCCGAGGAGGAGTTCCTGCCGTTCCTGCGCGACCTGGCCGGACCCGACGGCGTGCTGCCGCGCTGGACCGACTGGTGGGACGAGGAGGACGTCGTCGACATGCTGCCCGACCCGGCGGTGCGCGTCCGCGTGGCCGGCGAGCAGCCCCGCCTGCCGCTCGACTACTTCACCCAGCCCGTCCCCGTCCCCGCCGGGTGGGACGAGGTCAGGTGCTCGTGCCTGTGGTACAGCCCCGGCTACGCGGACGCCGCCGAGCGCGCGGCACAGCGCGGCTGGCCCGTGACCCGGCTGCCCGGCCTCCACCTGCACCAGCTCATCGACCCCGAGAGCGTCACCGACGCGCTGCTCACCTTGTCCAGGAAGTCGTGAATTCTTCACTGCCGCCCGGAGCCGCGCGCCGCGACAGTGGAGCACATGACAGCGATCGACGTACGCGGGCTGCGCAAGAGCCATCGGGGATTCGAGGCGGTGAAGGACGTCTCGTTCGACGTGGCGGAGGGAGAGATCTTCGCGCTCCTCGGCAGGAACGGCGCGGGCAAGACGACCACAGTGGAGGTGCTGGCCGGCTTCCAGCGGCCCGACGCGGGCACCGTACGCGTGCTCGGCCTCGACCCCTGGGCCGACCGCGCGGCCGTACGCGGGCGCACCGGCGTCATGCTGCAGGAGGCCGGGTTCTTCCCTGACCTGACCGTCGCCCAGACCATCGACACCTGGCGCGGCTTCACCTCCGCGCCCCGCCCCCGCGACGAGGCGCTGGAGCTGGCGGGCCTGACCGCCAAGGCCGGCACCCGCGTCCGGCAGCTCTCCGGCGGCGAGAAGCGCAGGCTCGACCTGGCGCTCGCCCTGCTCGGCCGCCCCGACCTGCTGTTCCTCGACGAGCCCACCGCCGGCATGGACCCCGAGGCGCGCGCCGCCACCTGGGCCCTCGTGCGCGACCTGGCCAGGCGGGGCACCACGGTCCTGCTGACCACCCACTACCTCGACGAGGCACAGCGGCTTGCCTCCAGGCTGGCCATCATGGACGCCGGCCGCATCGTGGCGGGCGGCGACATGGCCGAGACGCTGGCCGGGCACGCGGGCAGGGTCTCGTTCCGCATGCCCGCGCACGTACCACCCGAAGATCTTCCGCTGCCGGTCACGGTCGAGCACGGGCGGGCCGTCTGCCGCGCCGAGAACCCCGACCTGGCCGCGCAGACCCTGCTGACCTGGGCCGCGGCGCGGGGGCTGCGCCTTGAGGGCCTGGAGGTACGCCCCGCCACCCTCGAAGACCTGTTCATGGAGAGCGCGGCGCTCGCGACCGCCGCCACGGACGGCACGGAGGAAGCACGATGAGCCTGACCGCCACCTACCGCCTCGGCACCCGCCTGTTCTGGAGCGACCGTGCCAACCTGTTCGCCTCGGTGATCACGCCGGTCGGCCTGGCCGTCGGCATCCCCACCCTGCTCCGGCACGTCACCTCCCAGGACCACGCGGCTCACATCTTCCAGGGCCTGATCGCGCTGGTCCTGTCGATCACCGCGTTCATGAGCGTCACCGTGACGCTGACCGCGCGCCGCGACCAGCTCGTGCTCAAGCGGCTGCGGGCGAGCGAGCTGACCGACCGGCAGATCCTGGCGGGCCAGATCGCCGGCGCGGCCACGCAGTCCGTCGTCATCATCCTGCTGTGCACGGTGGCCGTGTGGCTCACCGCCGGCATCCCGCTGCCCGCCCATCCGGTGGCGTTCATCGTCGCGGCCCTCGCCGGGTCCGCCGCGATGGCGCTGCTCGGAGCGGCGCTCACGGCGATCGTCCCGCGCGCCGAGCTGGCCTCCGTCTACGCCATACCGGTCTTCATGATCTCTTCGGTCGCGACGGGCGCGATGGGGCCGATCCCGCTGCCCGGCCGGCTGCAGGCGGCCTTGGACCTGCTGCCGACCAGCGCCGCCGTGCACGCGATCAGGACGGGCGAGCTGATCATGCCGCTGCTCGACATCGCCGCCTGGACGGTGCTCGGGCTGGTCGCGCTGCGGCTCTGGTTCCGCTGGGAGCCGCGCAGGTCCTAAAGTCTTCGCGTGCTCCACTCCGCGGCCCAACGGCTGGCGAGCCGGCTCATCACCGCCGTCGCCTGCGCCTACTCGGCGATCTCGCTGACCTACTTCCGGTGGGGCATGGGGTACGGCCTGACGGCCGCCGCCTGCATGCTCGCCGTGATCGCGGCACACTACGTGAGCATGCGGGCCGGGCTGCGCGGCGAGCGCCCGGCCCTGCACCCGCTGCCGCTGGTGCTGCAGGCCGTGATCACCTATCTGCCGGACGTGCTGCTGCCCGCCGGCTGGTCGGCGGTGACGGCGCCGCTGCTGGCCGGGACGCTGCTGGTGTTCCTGCCGCTGCCATGGGGCTGCGCGCTGGTCGTCTGCATGATGCTGTACGAGGGCAGCGCGCTCTGGTCCGGCGCCGAGCTCTTCGTCGTCACCGCGTTCTACGTCTTGACCGTGCCGATCACGGGGGCCATGACGTACGCGCTGGTCCGGCTCACCCGGGTGACCGCCGAGCTGCAGCAGGCCAGGGCCGAGCTGGCGGAGGCCGCCGTGCTCAAGGAGCGGCTGCGCATCTCCCGCGACCTGCACGACGGGCTCGGCCGCAGCCTCACCGCCATCGCGCTCAAGGGCGACCTGGCCGCCCGCCTCATCGGCCGCGACCCGGCCGCCGCCCGCGCCGAGGTCGGCGAGCTGGTGCAGGTGGCGAGGGAGGCGGCCCAGGACGTCCGGCAGGTGGCCCGGGGCTACCGGGCGATGTCGCTGTCGGGCGAGGCGGACCGTGCGGCGGCGCTGCTCGAGTCGTCGGGGGTGAGCGTGCAGGTGCACCTCGCCGACGTGACCCTGCCTCCGAAATCGGAGGAGGCGCTGGCGTGGGCCGTACGCGAGGGCGTCACGAACGTCCTCCGCCACAGCCGCGCCACGACCTGCACGATCACCACGTCCGCGCACGGCGCGAGGGTCCGCCTGGAGATCGCCAACGACGGCGTGCCCACGCAGACCCCTCCCGCGTCCGCCCCGGCCCCCATCACCGGACCCGCTGCGGAACCCACCACCGGACCCACCACCGGACCCACTACGGAACCCACCACCGGACCCACCACCGGACCCACTACGGAACCCACCACCGGACCCACCACGGAACCCACCACCGGACCCACCACGGAACCCACCACCGGACCCACCACGGAACCCACCACCGGACCCACCACCGGACCCACTGCGGAACCCACCACCGCGTCCGCCGCGGGGCCCGCTGTCGCGACCGGCCCCGGCGCGGCGGGCGGCGGCCTCACGGGGCTCGCGGAGCGCGCCGCCCAGGCCGGCGGCACCTGCACCGCCACCCGCACGGACGGCGGCTTCGTCCTGGCGATGGAGGTGAGCGCGTGACCCGCCACGCGCCCGCACCCCACGCGCCCGCACCCCACGCGGCGGCGCCCCACGCGCCCGCGCCACCCCGCGTGGCGGCGCCCCACGCGCCCGCACCATCCCGCGTGGCGGCGCCCTACGCGGCGAGGTCCCACACGGCGGCGTCCCGCCCGCCGACCGCCCGCCGGCACGCCGCACGACCGCTCCCATCGGACGGACGCGCCACCCCACGCCGGACCCGCACGGCCGGACCCCAGAGACGGGCACACCCCCGCAGAACCCACACGATCAGAACCCGCCCAAAGGGGCACACCATCCGCCCCTCGCACCCACACGGCCGGATCACAGAGGCGCGTCCGGCCAGATCCCGCTGGGCGGGCACGGCCGGATCACAGAGGCGCGCCCGACCAGACCACAGTGGGCGGGCACGGCCGGGTCGCGGAGGCGGGCAGGGCGTCCGGCCCGCCCAGGCGGGGCGCGGTGAACCTGCAGGTGACGAGGTGGTGGAAAGGAGGGCAGGGATGATCAGGGTCCTGCTGGCCGAGGACATGCACATGATCCGCGCCGCGCTCACCGCGCTGCTGCGGCTGGAGTCCGACATCGAGGTGGTCTCGGAGGTCACCAGAGGCGACGAGATCGTCCCCGAGGCGCTGCGGGTACAGCCGGACGTCGCGGTGGTGGACATCGACCTGCCGGTGATCGACGGCATCACCGCCGCCGCCACGCTGCGGGAGCGGCTGCCGTCGTGCCGGATCCTCGTGCTCACGGCCATGGGGCAGCCGGGCAACGTGCGCAGGGCGCTGGCGGCGGGGATCGAGGCGTTCCTGGTCAAGGACGCTCCGGGCGACCGCCTCGCAGACGCGATCAGGCGTACGGCCGCCGGGCTGCGCGTCCTGGACCCCGAGCTGGTCTCGGCCGCCATGGAGTACGGCGAGAGCCCTCTCACGCCGAGGGAGACCACCGTGCTCAAGGAGGCCGCCAGGGGCGCGTCGGCGGAGGACATCGCCGCCGCCCTGCACCTGTCCCCCGGCACCGTACGGAACTACCTGACGGGCGCGATCACCAAGACCGGCGCCCGCAACAAGATCGACGCCATCCGCATCGCCCAGGACGCCGGCTGGCTGTAACCCTCACCCGACGACGCGCCTGCACCACCACACCGGCTTCCCGGCCGCTCAGCGCCCCTGGTGGCCGGGAAGCCCTGAGCGCCCCCACCGACCCTCCACGGCACGACGCCCATCGCCCACCCGCCACCACGCGACCCTCCAGAGAACCGCGCAGCCCTGAACGAACCCGCCCGCCCTCAGCGACACGACGCCCATCGCCCACCCGCCACCACGTGCCCCCCTGAGAGCCCCGTAGTTCTCAACGGACCCGCCGGTCCTCGCCGGCCGACGCGACATCCATCGCTCGCCGCCGCGCGCGTCTCCCAGCTGCCCAGGAGCCGCCGTCCGGGGCCTTCGCGGCGCGGCCGGCGGTCTCGACGGCATGGCGGCGCGGCGGCCTCGGCGGGCGGCGACCTCGACGGCGCGACGCTGGCCTCGGGCCCAAGCGGCGCGCCACCCACCGCAGCGGTGAACGGCGTCAAGCCCACCACAACCGCACGCGGCGCCAACTTACCGCGGCCGCAGACGACGCCGAACCCACCGCGGCCGCAGACGACGCCGAACCCACCGCAACCGCACGCGGCGCCAAGCTCACGCGGTCGCAGGGGGCGTGACGCTCACGGCAGCCGCAGGCGGCGCGATGCCCGCGCCGGAGGCACGACGTACCCCCGCCCCTTGCCGTTGACGGAGCCGACGGCTCGGCGCCCCCAGGTGGCCGCTGAGCGGTCCCTGCGGCGCGGCGTGATCTCGTTCAGGCGTGACCCCGCCCATCGGTGCGGTGCGGGCCGTCCTGGCCGGGTCAGATGTCGGTGATGCGGATGCCGGCGTGAGCCTTGTAGCGACGGTTGATGGAGATGATGTTGGCGGTCAGCGCCTCGATCTGGTGGGCGTTGCGCAGCCGCCCGCCGTACACGCCGCGCACCCCGGGGATCGCCTCGGCCAGCGCCTGGACGGTGTCGGTGGCCTCGCGGTCGTCGCCGAGCACCAGCACGTCGAGATCGACCTTCTCCACCTCGGGGTCGAGCAGCAGCACGGCCGACACGTGATGGAACGCGGCCACCACCCGGCTGTCCGGCAGCACGGCGGCCGCCTGCTGGGCGGCGCTGCCCTCCTCGACCGGCAGCGCGTAGGCGCCCTTCTTGTCGAACCCGAGCGGGTTGACGCAGTCAACAACGATCTTGCCGGCGAGCTCGTCGCGCAGCGACTCGAGCAGCGCCTTGTGCCCTTCGTACGGCACCGCCACGATAACGATGTCGGCGCGGCGGGCGACGTCGGCGTTCTCGGCACCGGTCGCGCCGGCGCCGATGGACTCGGCCGCCTCCTGGGCGCGCTGGGCGTTACGGGAACCGATCAGCACGGGGTGCCCGGCCAGCGCGAACCTGCGGGCAAGACCCTTGCCCTGGTCTCCGGTGCCGCCGAGAATTCCAATCGATAGTTTGCTCACGTCGGTCATAACACCGATCATGTCAGGCCCCTTCCCGCCTGCCCCGGCCCCCGCAGGAGGAGGGCCGGGACGAGGGTCACGGGGTCAGCAGTTGCCGTGGGCGGGCAGGCCGAGGATGCGCAGGGCCAGCCATTCGATGGCCGGCGGCCCGCCTTCGATGGCGCCGGTCACGTGATCGGGCGCGGGCAGGGACGTCCACCGCACGTTCACGCCGGCCCGGCAGTACTCCGAGCGCAGGGTGGACCCGACCGAGAGCGGGATGATCTCGTCGCCCCGCCCGTGGTACAGGAACACCGGCACGCGCGGCGGCGTGCCGCCGAGCCGGTTCTCGGCCAGGCGGGCCTGCCACTTGGGCTGGTTCATCAGGTCGACCGGGCTGATGTCGGAGAAGCTGAGCCCGGCGAGCTTGCCGAGGTCGTTCACGCAGGCGTCGGCCGCGTCGGCGAGCAGTTCGCGGCCGCGGTCGGTGAGGTCGGCCTCCAGGTCCAGCTCGGGGTAGGCGGCGTCGAGGCCGATCCCGGCGGCCGCGGCCAGCCCGAAGTTCGGGCCGCCGTCGAGGTTGCGCGCCACGGCGGCCAGGTCGGCCGGCACCCCGCCGGCGGCGACGCCGCGCAGCCGGAGCTCAGGCGCGTACGTCGGCTGGAGCTGTGCGGCCCATCCGGCGGACGCGCCGCCCTGGGAGTAGCCCATGATGCCGACCGGCGCCTTGTCGGACAGCCCGGCGCCGGGCACGCGGGTGGCGGCTCTGATCGAGTCGAGCACGGCGTGCCCCTGCGAGATGCCCGCCATGTACGTGTGCTGCCCCGGCGTGCCGAGCCCTTCGTAGTCGGTGATCGCGACCGCGTATCCCTTCAGCAGGAACAGGCCGACCAGCGCCAGCTCGGCCTCGCGGCCCTGGCTCATGCTGACGGACGGCGCGCACTGGTCGCCGAGGCCGTGGGTGCCGACGGCGTAGCCGATGATCGGGCGGTGGCCGAGCGGGTAGCCCGCCTTGGGCACGAGCAGGGTGCCGGAGACGACGTTGGGCGTGCCGGTGGCGGAGGTGGAGGTGTAGCGCAGGTGCCAGGCGTTGACCGGGACTTCGAGCAGCTTGCCCGGCAGCAGGTAGACGGTGGTGGGCTGGGCGGAGACGACGTCTCCCGGTGCGGCGGCGCGGGCGGGCGCCGCGATGAACGACAGGATCGATAACACGATCAAGGACATGCTGACGCGTACACGTAAGGTCATGTGCCGCCCCTCTCCGTGAGGTCTGCGCTTGGGGGACGGCGCGCCGCGAGCCGATCGTTACCCGCGAGTAACTCCATGTCAAGGCCCGAAATGACGGAGATATACGTTTCGTGTAAATGCGTCACATGAGAAGCGGCCGCCCCGCGACGCACCCGTCAGGCACCATGGAGGCATGGACTCAGGATCGGTGGCCCTCCTGCGCGAACTCCTGGCCGGCACCGGCTGGCTCGAACGCACCCGCGAGCTCGGCCTGGCCCTGCGCGCCACCCGCTCGCCCGGCGGCCTGCTGGTGGTCGGCACCCCCGACGACGAGCCCTGGCACGTGACCGCCCATTTGGCCGACGAGGCCCGATACTCCGGGCTGCCCCAGCTCACACCGACCCTGCTGCGCTGGTCTCCGCCGCCCGACGCTCCGCCCCACCTGCGGGTCGGGATCGAGCGTCTGGAGCAGGCCGGGCGCGGGGAGACGCTGTTCGTGCTGTCGGAGCAGCAGGCGCCCGTGCCGCTGCTCGAGCGGGTGAACGACGCCCGCCGCACCGGGGCCACGATCCTGGCGATCGAGGGCGGCGACCGCGAGCTGGCCGGGCTGGCCCACGACGCGATCGAGGTGCCGCGTGAGGGGCCGGTGACGTTCGACGGGGCCCAGCACCTGGTGAGCGCCGCGGCCGGCGAGGCCGACCGGCGGCCAGGGCTGCGCGAGCGGCTCGCCCGCCTGCTCGACAAGGTCAGCGGCCCCCGCATGACCGACTGACCGCCCGCCTGAAGACCCTCACCATCGAAACCGGCCGCCTGACCGAGGCGGGCCGTCTCGCGGCCCCTCGCCGCCGCCTCATCGCGCGGCCCTCACGCCGGGCCGGCGGCCTCCTCCCCGGCGGCGTCGGAGATGCGGGAACGCAAGGTGGTGGCCAGCTCCTTCGTGACCTCCTCGATCGCCTCGATCACCACGGCCTGCACCGGATCGGGCTCCCCCGACCGCGTACGGCTCGCCCGGGTGACGACGTCGAGCCTGCGGGCCCCGATGCCGCGGATGTCGCTCACGCGCACCTCACCCTCCGGCACGTCGAGCAGCGCGAGCTCCGGCACGATCGCCACTCCGTACCCGGCCGCGACCAGCGCGAGCGCCGGCCCCCACTCGCCGATGACGTGCGGCTTCTGCGGCTCGATGCCGTGCAGCCCGGCCAGCCGGTCGAGCGCCTGCCCGCACGCCTGCCCGGGATCGGCCGACACCCACGGCCGCTGCAGCAGCTCCTCGACGGTGGACGGCGGATCGGGCCAGGAGGGCGGCACGACGATGCGGTACTCGTCGACGTACAGCAGCCGGGTGGTCAGCGACGGCTGCGCCAGGACGGGCAGGCCCATGTCCTGTTCGGTGATGATCAGATCGACCGACCCGAGCCGCAGCTCCTGGAGCGCCGGCGGGCCGTAGAGCTCGCGGATCGCCGGCGCGATCTTGGGATGGCGGCGGGCCAGCTCCCGCATGGCGGGCACGAGCAGGTGGCTGATCGCGGTGGGGAACGCGGCGATGCGCACAGGCCCGGCCAGGCGTTCGGTGAAGCGGGTGAGCTCGCGCTTGGCCTCGGTCAGCTCCTCCTCGACCCGCTCGGCGTAACCGGCCAGCACGCGGCCCGCCGGGGTGAGCGAGACGCTGCGCTGGGAGCGGTCGATGAGCGGCAGGCCGACCTCGCGTTCGAGCTGGGCGAGCTGCTGGGAGACGGCGGAGGAGGTGAGGTGCAGGGCCTGGGCGGCGCGCAGTACGCCGCCGCGCCTCGCGACCTCGCGGAGCACGCGTAAGCGCCGAGGGTCGATCTCCACACGGTCAGCCTAAGCCCGGGCGCCTCGGGTGATTGTGCCGCGAGGCCGCGAATCCGGAGAATGTCCCCCATGGATCTCCTGCTCGACGCCCTCGGCTGGCTCGGCGCCGCCCTGCTGCTGGCGGGCTACGCCCTCGTCTCGTCGTCCCGCCTGTCGGGCGACGGGGTGGCGTACCAGCTCATCAACCTCGCCGGTTCCGTCGGGCTGATGATCAACAGCGCTTATTACGCCGCCTGGCCCTCGGCGGCGCTCAACCTGATCTGGGCCGCCATCGGCGTCACCGCCCTGTTCAAGCTCGCCAGGGCGGCGCTGCCGAAGACGGCAGGACGTCAGTCGTCGTCCTGATCGGCCTCGTCCCACGCCTTGTTGCGCTCGGCGGCGCGCTGCAACGCACCCGCCGCCTCCTCCTCCGACGCGTACGGACCCATACGGTCCTTATTGGGGCAACCCTGGTCGGGCTCGACCCGCATGTGCTTGAGACAGAACCACCACTGGCCTTCGCTCACGGGGTCAATTCTGCCCCGTAGACTCGTGTTTCATGACGACACTGCTCCAGCCAGGGCGAGTTTCGCCCATGCGGAAGGTCCCCGCCCACATCGAGCGGCCGGAGTACGTCGGCAAAAAGCGCCCCAAGACCGGCGAGCCCGACGTGAAGACCCCCGAGATCATCGAGCGGATGCGGGTGGCGGGCAGGATCGCCGCCCAGGCTCTCGAGGAGGTCGGCAAGCACGTCCGGCCGGGCGTCACCACCGACGAGCTCGACAGGATCGGCCACGAGTTCCTCCTCGACCACGGCGCCTACCCCAGCACGCTGGGCTACCGGGGCTTCCCCAAGTCGCTGTGCACCTCGATCAACGAGGTGATCTGCCACGGCATCCCCGACGACACCGTGCTGCAGGACGGCGACATCATCAACATCGACATCACCGCCTACATCGGCGGCGTCCACGGCGACACCGACGCGACGTTCCTGGTGGGCAACGTCGACGAGGAGTCACGGCTGCTGGTCGAGCGCACCCGCGAGGCGATGATGCGGGCCATCAAGGCCGTCGCGCCCGGCCGCCAGCTCAACGTCATCGGGCGCGTCATCGAGGCGTACGCCAAGCGCTTCGGTTACGGCGTCGTACGCGACTTCACCGGCCACGGCATCGGCACCACCTTCCACTCCGGCCTCATGGTGCCCCACTACGACGACCCCAGCCTCAAGGTCGAGATGGTGCCGGGCATGACGTTCACCATCGAGCCGATGCTGACGCTCGGCACGATCGAGTACGAGATCTGGCCCGACAAGTGGACGGCGGTGACGAAGGACCGCAAGCGCACGGCCCAGTTCGAGCACACGATCGTGGTCACCGAGACCGGCAGCGAGATCCTCACCCTGCCCTGACCCGCCCCGGTCGCGGGGGCGGGCCGCGGGGCGCGTCACCGGGGGCCGGCCGCGCCACGGCCGGCGGCCCCACCCACGCTACGGCCGGCGGACCACCCGCACTGCGGCCGGTGAAGCACTGCGGCCGGTGAAGCCACCCGTGCTGCGGCCGGTGCGGTCAGCCGCGCTGCGGCCCGTGAAGCCACCCGTGCTGCGGCCAGTGCGGTCAGCCGCGCTGCGGCGGCACCACCCCGGACACCGTGGTCCCCTCACCGAGCACGCTGTTGACCGACAGGCTCCCCCCGGCCTCGGCGAACGCCGCCCGCATGCGGGCGATGCCGCGCCCCGGCGCCGACGGGTCGAAGCCCTGGCCGTCGTCGCTGATCGTCAGGCGCAGCCCGCTCTTGCCCACCGTCACGGCGATGGACACGGTCCTCGCCCTGCTGTGCCGCTCGACGTTGGACAGTGCCTCCCGCAAGGTGGTCATGACGCCGTTCGACACGCGCGACGGCACGTCCGTGGCCGGCAGTGCCCAGGTCTCGACCCTGATCCCGGTGCGCTCCGACCAGTCGGCCAGGCAGCTTTCCAGCGCCTCCGCCAGGCTCTGCCCCCCGCGCATCCGTGTCTCTTCCGACAATGTGGTCATCGCCTTTCTTGGCACCCGGGCCGTACGCCGGTCCCCACTCCGGCGCTCCCGTCGACGCGGCGCGCATCCCCCTCAAGACCACGCACGCTGCCGCTCGGGGTTATACCCGTCTCCCCTGGGAGAAAGGCTACCCGCCGGTCCACGGGCATGTAGTGGGAAGGAAGAAGCCCATGGCCGAACGGCTACGCGCCCAGGCCCCACCCACCCCTTCGCCCCCACCCGACCAGCACGCACAGGACCGGACCGCCCCCGCCAGGCCGATCGACACGCACAGGACCGGACCGCCCCCGCCAGGCCGATCGACACGCACAGGACCGGACCGCCCTCCGCCCAGGCCCGAACGGCCACACGGCCGGAGCCGGCGGTGCCCCCTCCGCCCGCGCCCGCACCGCCCACGCGGCCGAACGGGACGCGCCCACGCCGCCGTGCGCTCCACAGGGTGCGCCACCCCGCCATGTGGCTCAACAGAGCGTGCGTGCCCCGCCGCCCGGCCGAGCGGGGCGCGCCTCCCCCGCCGTGCCCTCCACAGGGTGCGCCACCCCGCCATGTGGCTCAACAGAGCGTGCGTGCCCCGCCGCCCGGCCGAGCGGGCCGCGCCTCCCCCGCCGTGCCCTCCACAGGGTGCGCCACCCCGCCGTGCGGCTCAACGGCGCGTGCCCGCACCCGCAGTGTGGCCGAACGGGACGTGCCCACCCCGACGGGCGGCCCAACGGCGCGTGCCCGCACACACCCTTGAGCCGCGCGATGCGCCCAGGCGCGGCCGGTGGCGGCTACTCGCTCTTGTCCGCGCGGTTGAGGCGGGCGAGGTAGGCGTTGTAAGCGTCGAGCTCGGCGTCGCCCGTGCCGCCGGCACGGTCGGCCTTGCGGTCGGCGCGGCGGGCCTGCCGGTCGTCGTTCTGGTACCACTGCACGGCGATGGCCAGCAGCACGATGAGCGTCGGGATCTCGCCGAACCCCCACGCGATGGCGCCGCCGTCGCGCTGCGTCTGCAGCAGGGTGTCGCCCCAGGTGCGGCCGAGCTGCTCGTACCAGCCGGAGGCGATGACGGTGCCCATCATCATCAGCGCGATGCCGAAGAAGGCGTGGAACGGCATGGTGACGAACAGCATGAGCAGCCGCCCGACGTGCGGGAGGCGGCTGGGACCGGGATCGACGCCGATGATCACCCAGAAGAACAGCGTGCCGCTGAGCAGGAAGTGCAGGGTCATCCAGATGTGGCCGAGGTGCTCGTTCATCGCCGACTCGAACAGCGGCGTGAAGTAGAGCGCGTACGTGGACGCGACGAAGATCGCGGTGGCGACCACGGGATGCGAGATGACCTTGGTGAACCGGCTGTGCAGGATCGTGGTGATCCACTCGCGCGGCCCCCTGTCGCCCCTCCTGGCGGCGGGCTTGAGCGCGCGCAGGGCCAGGGTGACGGGCCCGCCGAGGACCAGGAAGATCGGCACCACCATGGACAGCGTCATGTGCTCGATCATGTGCATGTCGAACATGACCTTGGCGTAGCGGGCCAGCCCGCTCTGGGTGCAGAACACCAGCACCGCCACGCCGATGTACCAGGAGGCGGTGCGCCCCCACGACCAGCTGTCGCCGCGCCTGCGCAGGCGGGCCACGCCGGCACCGTACAGACCGGCCAGCACCGCCGCCACGACGGCGAAGAACAGGTCGAACCACCACAGCGTGAACACGTTGCCCACCGTCAGCTCGGGCGGCATGGGGAAGCCGAGCAGCTCGTAGGCGCGGTCGGCCGGGATGCTGAAGTCGGGCGGCGGCGTGCGCGAGAGGGCCACGGCCACGCCGATGGTGGCGAACATGAGCACGGTCTCGCCGCCGGCCAGCCGGGTGAACGCCCGCGGCTTGTCCGCCTTGAGGTCGGCGAGCGTGCGCTGCCGGTGCCAGTAGCCGACGTAGCCCAGCAGCACGAAGGCCACGACCTTGGCGAGGGCGAGCAGGCCGTACTCGGTGGTCCACAGGTCGGAGACCGCGCCGAGGCGGGCGACCAGCGCGAAGACGCCGGACAGTCCCACTCCGATGTAGCAGAACAGCGCGAGCCGGGAGAAGCGCTCCGCCGCGATCTCCAGCTGCGGCTGCTTGCGCAGCGCGTGGAGGGCCAGCACGCCGAGCCCGCCGACCCACAGGGCGAGCGAGAGCAGGTGCAGCGCGACCGACGAGGTGGCCAGGTCGTGGTTGGGCGAGGAGGAGGTGTGGCCGGTGAGCGGCACGGGCAGCATCGTCACCAGCGCGAACACCAGCAGGCCCGCCGCCGCCCCCGCGGTGATGGCGCCGCGCGAGAACAGCGCGATAGCCACCCCGAACAGCACCACGAGCGTCAGCGCGACGCCCTGCGTGGTCTGGGTGGCGTAGCTGGTGAGGATCGTCCGGTCGAGGATCTGCGGGATGGTGCGGCCGATGGTCTCGGCGGCGCCGAACAGGATCGAGGCGAACGCGGCTCCCGCCCAGACCAGCGCCGCCCACGAGCTCGCCTTGACGTAGTCGGTGGCGCTCTTGCCGAGCACGCCCTTGTCGTTGGGCAGCAGCAGGGCGGCCATGAGCAGCAGGCCGACGGTGACGACGCCGGAGGCGTCCATGAGCAGCTTCGACACCGGCAGGCCCCAGCGGACGAACGCGCCGGAGTCGGGCAGGCCGGGGATGATCCTGGGGAACGCCCTGCCGCCCGCGATCATGCCGATGACCAGGGCCGCGACGGCGGCGGCCGCGGTCACGATGGCGAGGCGCGCCGTCCGGGTCATGGCTGCTTCTTCCTCGCGCTGATGAGGAAGCCGATGCCGATGCCGATGAGCGCGCCGATGACGACGATCAGCCAGACGGGGAATGTGACGTCCTGCTGGGCGTCCTGCTCGGCGGCCGCGTTGCCGGCCTCGATGGAGGCGCCGGGCTGTGCGGCCGCGGTCTCGGCGGGTGCGGCCGTCTCAGAACCCGCCGTCTCAGAACCCGCCGTCTCAGAGCCCGCCGTCTCGGAAGCGCTCGCGGACGGCTCGGCGCTGGGCGACGCCTCCGCGCCGGCCTTCTCCGCGCCCTTCACCCGGAACGGGATCTCCCCCTCGATGGGGTGCCCGTCGGACGACACGACCCGGTAGGCGATCGTGTACTCGCCGTCGGGCAGCGGCCCCTTGACCGCCTGGGTCACCACGGCGCCGTCGGTCTCGGGCTCGCCGCTGTGATGCTCGGCGTCTCCGTCGCCGCGGACGAGGACGAAGGGCATGCGCACCTTGCTGCTGAACTCCAGCCTGACCTCGTCGAGGGACTCCACCTCGGCGCCCTTGGCCGGGTTGCTGCTCTTGAGCGTGTCGTGCGCCAGCGCGGGAGCGGCGGTGCCGAACACGAACAGGGCGGCGGCGAGAATCGCGGTGAGGGCCGCGAGCGGGGATCTGTTCATGGCAACCCCCAGGCTACCGACGCCCCCGGCCGGTCCGGACCTCACTCCTCCAACGTACGTCTACAATTCCGTCCCTTTGCCCCACATTCGGGCGGTCCGCTTTCCGGCCCCGCCGCCGCACTCCGGACACGCCTGACGGGCCAGGACGCGGGAACGGCCGCACTCCGGGCAGGCGGAGTCCGGGGCGGAACAGGGGCGCGAGCGGACCGGTGGCGCAACGGGACGGAGCCCAGGGGCGGGCCCGGGGGTGAGAACGGGCGTGGCCGGGCGTGCTCACCCGGCCACGGCGTCAGGCGGCGGTCACAGGCCCGCGCAGGCGAGCGCGCGCTGGTAGGCCTCGACCGCGCGATCGGTGTCGCCGAGCTGCTCCATGGTCTCGGCCGTGGCGTACCAGTGGGAGGCCGAACGGCGGGAGTCGGGCAGCGGCCGCAGCCACCTCTCGACGGCGGCGGCGTGCTCGCGGGCCTCATCGACCTGGCCGGCGGCGCCGTAGATGCGGCCGAGCAGCAGGTTGGCCTCGGCACCGCTCACGTGGCCGTACCGGGGCAGCAGGTCGCGGCACTTCGCGGCGTGCTCGGCGGCCTCGTCGAGGTCGCCGCTCATGTATTCGGCGCAGGCCAGCTCCAGGTAGAGGATGGCCTGGTCGATGGTGCTGGTGGAGGTCTGCTCGAACTCGCGGATCGCCGCGTGCAGCACGGTGCGGACGGTCGCCGGGTCCTGGGCGCCGGTCCTGAGCTTGGTACGGGCGGCCTGCACGCGCATCCGCGCGGTGTTACGCGGCTGCCCGTGCTCCAGCTGCACCGCCAGGGCCCGCTCGATGAACGCCACCGCCTCGTCGTAGTGACCGGCGGCGCGGGCCACGATGGAGGCGTTCCAGTTGGCCGCCACGATCGCCCGGGGGGTGCCGAGCGCGTCGGCGGCGTTGAGCAGCTCGGCCGCGAACTGCCGGGCGCGCAGCATGTCGCCGCGCTCGTAGTAGGCCATCAGCAGGGTCGCGCCGAGCTCGACCCGCAGGTCGGTCCAGGGCTCGCGGGTGTCGCCGATCAGCAGCCGCTCGCCCACCTCGACCGCCTCGTGCAGCCGCTCGCTCTCGCGGTAGGCCCGGCACAGCGCGATGGCCACCTCCAGGCCGCGCTCCTGCGGCAGCTCCTCCTCACGCAGGCGCAGCATGAGGGAGATCGCCTCGTCGAGATCGCCGGCCGCCTCCGTGGCGAGTGCAAGGCCGAACTCCGCTTCTTGACGAAGCGATGTCAAGCCTGACAAGTTACTGTTCTCCAGGAGTTCCGCGAAACGCGTGCGGGCCTCGGTGACCTCACCGTTTTCGAGTGCCAGCCGCGCGTAGCCGAGAGCCAGCTCGATGTCCTCCATCTGCTCGGCGGTGACCCCGTTGATCAGGTAGGACAGCGAGCAGTCCAGCTTTGCGGCCAGCAACTCCAAGACCGCAGGAGTGGGAGTGCGCTTGCCGCTTTCGATCAGCGAGACGTAACTATCCGACAACTCGGGGTGTGCCAGCTGTGCCTGCGAGAGGCCGCGCTGCCGGCGAACCGTTTTTATGCGGAGTCCGACTAGGTCCGATGTGGTCACAGCTGCCGCTCCCTGAGATGATGAAGTCCGAGCAACCCACATAGGCGAGGGAGAACCCCCATGCGTAAGCGCATTGCCCTGTCAGTCCTGGCCGTCGCGATCAGCACCGCGGTAGCCCTTGCAGGTAATGTTACGGCCGCGAATGCCTCGTCGTCTCCCCTCTCGAGCGCGTACACCGACCTCGGGTGCTGCTGAGCGACGACCGCCGCTAGCCCGGTTGGCCGTCCCCGGCCTCGGCCGAGGACGTCATCCGGAACACACGCTCGGGCGGCGCACCGCTCCGGGCCGGCACCGCACTCGCCGCGCCCGCCGTGGTGCGCGCACGCTCGTCCGCACCGGTGGAGGGACGACGGGGTCCCGCCACCGCAGGCCGCGCGTCGTCGCCTGAGTCATTGATCAAGGGCCCACGTGACCCAAGAACACCAGGCCGAGCCGGGTGACAAGCCACCGGCCGCCTCTACATTCCAGCTACACGCTCACGTGGGCCCTCCCCCTTTTCAGGGATCGCGATCAAGCTCCGTACGTGCGTCCCGCCGATCACCGACCCTCCTTAGCGTCCGGCCTGGTCATCGGTCTCCTGGGCCCGGTGGCGGGAACGCGGAACGGCAGAGCGCTCGATCGGGCCCGCCGCTCCAGCAGGCCGTCGCCGCGCTGCCGGCGGCGCGGCCGGGCAGGGTGGTGACCCTGCCGCGGCTCATCGAAGGCCTCTGGGGCGAGGCCGCTCCCCACAGCGCCCAGCAGAGCGTCTGCACCTACGTCGCCGGGCTGCGCCGCGCCTTCGAGCCCGGCCGCGGCAGGCGGCGACCGCCCGTACGGTGATCAAGGCCCCGGGCGGCCACCTCCTACGGCGCGATCCGCTCGGGATCGACGCGCACCTCTTCTCCGCCCGGCTCGAGTCCGCGTCGAAGGCGCGTACGGCCGGCGATCTGTCCGATGCGTTGCGTGCCCTCGACGAGGCGCTCGGCCGCCCCGAGGACGCCCTCGCCCCGCCGCGCGAGCCGGCCCGCCGCCATCCGCTGTGCGAACGCCCCCGCGAGCTGCTCATGCTCGCCCTGCACGCGTGCGGGCGGCAGGCCGAGGCGCTGCGGGTCTTCGAGGAGGCACGGCGCGTGCCGACCGCGTACGCGGGCGCCGAGCGGGTGGCCGCCGACCTGGCGCGGACCGGCCGGCCGGTCCGCCTGTGCGACGGGTTCCCCCTCGCGCTGCGCATCGCGGGTGCGCGGCCGGCCGCCGCGTTCCAGGCCATGGAGCACGACGACGGCGTGGCCCGGGCGGGGGCGGCGATCGGCCCGGCGGCCGGATGTGTCACGGCGGCGGGGCGGTGTCCCGCAGGGCGAGGAAGAAGTCCACGCGGTCGGCCATCGTGGACAGGTCGCGGCCGGTCAGCTCCTCGATCCGCCGCACGCGGTAGCGCACGGTGTTGACGTGCACGTGGAGCTGCTCGGCGCAGGAGTGCCAGGAGCCGGCCCGGTCGAGGAAGACGCCGAGCGTGCGCACCAGGTCGGACTGGTGCCTGCGGTCGTAGTCGAGCAGCGGCGACAGCAGCCGCCGGGAGAAGGAGCGGCGCACGTCGGACGGCACGGTGGCGAGCAACAGCGCGTGGGTGTAGATCTCGTCGCTGGTGACGACGCCGCCGTCGCGGTCCTCGGCCAGGCGGCGGGCGTGCCCGGCCTCCTCGACGCCGCCCCTGACGGCGGCGGCTCCGGTGAGCGCGCCGCTGAGCCCGACGCACAGGCGGGTGCCGGGCAGCGCGGACAGCACCTCGGCGCCGGCGCGCAGCCGGGCGGCCAGCTCGCCCGCGCCGCCGTCGCGCAGCGGCACGACGGCCACCGCGCCGTCGGCGCCCGCGGCGGCCACGACCTCGCGGCCGAGCAGGTTCTCCACGATCCGGCCGCCGAGGGTGGCGGGGTCGGGGCCGCGGGTGGCGCCCGGCCTGACGGCGACGGCGTTGACCACCGCGTACGGCTCGTCCGCGCCGATCCCGCAGGTGCGCAGCCTGGCGTTGAGCTCGGCGGGGTCGGCGCCGGCCAGCGCGGCGACGATGAGCTGCTCGGCGAGGCGGCGTTCGACGCGGCGGCCCTCCTCGACGCGGCTGCGTTCGAGTCCCACGCAGGCGGCCAGCTCGTAGCCGACGTCGGCCCGGTCGAGCAGGTCGCCGTGGCAGGCCAGCGCCCAGCCGGCGGCCCGGTGCCCGCGCCCGACGGCGAAGATCGTGTGCCCGCCGGCGACCACGGGCAGGCTGGGCGCGGTCAGGTACGCCTTGGCCAGGCCCACCGGGTCGTCGGCCGCGCCCACCAGGATCTCGCCCGACGGCGTCAGCACGGCGCCGGTGACGCCCAGCTCGGCGGCGGTCAGCTCGAACAGCTCGGCCAGCCCTGCGCCCTCGGCGAGCGCGGCGACGAGCCTGCGGTGGCGGCCGAGCGCGTCGCGCGCGTCGCCGGCCATGCGGGAGGTGACCAGCTCGGCGAGCGTGCGGAAGGAGACCTCCGTCGGGACCTCGACGAGCGGCAGCCCGGCCTGCTCGCAGGCGGAGACCAGGTCGCCGGGCACGTGGCCGAGCAGCGCCTGCCCGGCGCCGAGCGCGGCGACGCCCGACTCGGCCAGCGCCGCCACGAACCTGCCGGAGTCGCCGGGCTCGTGCCACCAGGTCAGCCCGGTCAGCACCAGCTCGCCTCCGGCCAGGTAGCGGCCGGGCTCGGGGAGGTCGGTGATGTGCACGCCGGCGAACTCGCGGGCGGGGTCGCCGGTGAGCAGGGTCAGGCGCAGGTCCTCGATGGCCAGCAGGTCGGAGAGGCGCACCTGTAGGAATGTACAAGGCGGGCAGGACAACCGCTGACCGACATTTCACGTCGTGCGTATAGGACGATCGGGGCGGCCGGTGCTCTACTCGGAGAATGACGCGAACGGCTGACGAGACGGCTGCCGCGATCCTGCACGGGATCGGCGAGAGCGCGCGGCGGCCCGACGCCACGCTGAAGGTGACCGGCGAGTTCGCCTACGCCTCCGATCTGTGGCTCGAGGGCATGGTGTGGGGCGCGACGCTGCGCAGCCCGCACCCGTCGGCGTGGATCCGCTCCATCGACGTGGGCCCGGCGCTGCGGATCCCCGGCGTGCGCGCGGTGCTGACGCACGAGGACGTGCCCGGCGAGAAGTACTTCGGTCTCGAGCACAAGGACCAGCCGGTGCTGGCCGTCGACGAGGTGCGCTATCAGGGCGAGCCGGTGGCGCTGGTGGCGGCCGACCATCCGGAGACGGCGCGCAGGGCGGCCGAGGCGATCGAGGTCGTCTACGAGCCCCGCCCCGCGGTGACCGATCCGCGCGAGTCGCGGCGGTTCGTGCGCCACCAGCCGGTACGCCGGGGCGACACCTTCGAGGCGGAGGTCGTGGTCCGCGGCGAGTACGAGGTCGGCATGCAGGACCAGGCGTTCCTGGGGCCTGAGGCGGGCCTCGCGGTGCCGGCCGAGGACGGCGGCGTCGATCTCTACATCGCCACCCAGTGGCTGCACGTGGACCGCGACCAGATCGCGCCCTGCCTGGGCCTGCCGCCGGAGAAGGTGCGGCTGACGCTGGCGGGCGTCGGCGGCGCGTTCGGCGCGCGCGAGGACCTGTCGATGCAGATCCACGCCTGCATGCTGGCCCTGCGGCTGGGCCGCCCGGTCAAGATCTCCTACGGCCGCGAGGAGTCGTTCTTCGGTCACGTGCACCGGCATCCGGCGCGGATGCGCTACGAGCACGGCGCCACCCGCGACGGCCGCCTCGTCTACGTCAAGGCGGACATCCTGCTGGACGGCGGGGCGTACTGCTCCTCGTCGCGGGCGGTGGTGGGCAACGCGGCGTCGCTGGGCGTGGGGCCGTACGAGGTGCCGAACGTGCACATCGACGCCACCGGCGTCTACACCAACAACCCGCCGTGCGGCGCGATGCGCGGGTTCGGGGCGGTGCAGGCGTGCTACGCCTACGAGTCGCAGATGGACCGGCTGGCGGAGGCGTGCGGGCTGTCGCCGGTCGAGATCCGGGTGCGCAACGCGGTCTCGCAGGGCTCGCGGCTGGCGACGGGGCAGGTGATCGACTCGCCGGCGCCGCTTGCGGACATGCTGAAGCGGCTGGAGTCGATGCCGCTGCCGCCCGAGCGTACGGACACCGATCTGCGCTCGTTGCCCGGCGGCGTCTCGCAGACCACGCACGGCGAGTCCGTGCGGCGCGGGGTCGGCTACGGCGTGGGCATCAAGAACATTTGCTTCTCCGAGGGCTTCGACGACTACTCGACCGCGCGGGTGCGGGCCGAGCTCGTCGGCGGGGAGCCGCACGTGACCGTGCACACGGCGGCGGCCGAGGTGGGGCAGGGCCTGGTGACCGTGCAGGCGCAGATCGCGCGGACCGAGCTCGGCATCCCGGACGTCACCGTGGCCACGGCCGACACCTCGGTCGGGTCGGCGGGCTCGTCGTCGGCGTCGCGGCAGTCGTACGTGACGGGCGGCGCGGTCAGGGCCGCCTGCCGGGCGGTGCGCGAGCGGTTCAAGGGGCTGCCCGCCAGGGAGGCGCTCGAACGGTTCGGGCCGATCGAGGAGACGCGCGAGTACCGGCACCGGCCGACGTACCCGATGGACCCGGTGACCGGGCAGGGCGACTCGCACACGCAGCTCGCGCTGTGCGTGCACCGCGCGGTCGTGGACGTGGACGTCGAGCTGGGCCTGGTCAAGGTCGTCGAGCTGGCGGCGGTGCAGGACGTCGGGCGGATACTCAACCCGCAGGCGCTGGAGGGCCAGATCCACGGCGGCTCGGCGCAGGGACTCGGGCTCGCGCTGATGGAGGAGATCCAGGTACGCGACGGGCGGGTGCTGAACCCGTCGTTCACCGACTACCTCATCCCCACCATCCTCGACATGCCGCCCATGAAGCTGGAGATCCTGGAATATCCGGACCCGGCGGCCCCCTACGGCCTGCGCGGCGCCGGCGAGCCGCCCACGCTCTCCTCCACGCCCGCCATCGCCGCCGCAGTCAGAGCGGCCACGGGACGCCGGTTGACTCGTGTTCCCATCAGGCCGGAAGATATCGCCTTGTCCGTATGACGGCTCGACAAGGGGGCATCGCATGGCAAGCGCACGCGAGGCGGCCGAGGCTGAGTTCCGGCGCTTCGACACCGACGGCGACGGCCTGCTGACCGCCGACGAGATCAGGAGGGCCAACGAGGCACTGGGCGGTCAGGGGGTCTCCGACAGCGAGATCGAGGCGTTCATCGCCTCCGCGGACACCGACGGCGACGGCTCCATCAAGCTGGAGGAGTTCGTGGCGCTGGTCGGCCACGGCCGCCACGAGAAGGCATGATCACCCCCGCCGCTGGGTAGGCAACCGGCACTCCCCCGCCGACCGCGAGGGGGGACAGTGCCGGTGCTCGACAGGTTCTTCGAGCTGACCGGGCGGGGGAGCACCGTCGGCCGCGAGGTGCGTGGTGGGCTCACCACGTTCATGGCGATGGCCTACATCATCCTGCTCAACCCGATCATCCTGGCCGGCGCGACGGACGTCACCGGCGCCCGGCTGTCCATCGCGCAGCTCACCACCTCCACCGCCCTGGCCGCCGCGATCTCCACGCTGCTCATGGCGTTCGTCGGCAACGCGCCGTTCGGCCTGGCGGCCGGGCTCGGCCTCAACGCCGTGGTCGCCTACCAGGCCGCGCCGCGCATGACCTGGCCCGAGGCCATGGGCCTGGTGGTGCTCGAAGGCGTCGTCATCATCGTGCTGGCCGTCACCGGGCTGCGCACACTGATCATGAACGCGATCCCGCTGGCGCTCAAGCACGCGATCAGCGTGGGGATCGGGCTGTTCATCGCGCTCATCGGGCTCGTGGACGCGGGCTTCGTCGCGCGCGGCTCGGGCACACCGGTGCAGCTCGGCGCGACGGGCCACCTCACCGGCTGGCCGGTCGCGGTCTTCAGCTTCGGCCTGCTGCTGATGATCCTGCTGTACGTCCGCAGGGTCCCCGCCGCCATCCTCATCAGCATCGCCATCACCGCGCTGCTCGCCATCATCGTCAACGAGACGGCCACGGTCGAAGAAGGCGCGTGGGGCGTGGTCACCCCGCGCCTGCCCGAGTCGCTGATCGCCGCGCCGGACTTCGGGCTGGTCGGGCGGTTCGACCTGTTCGGCGGGTTCGCCAGTGCGGGGGCGCTGACGGCCACGGTCGTGCTGTTCACGCTGGTGCTGTCGGGCTTCTTCGACGCGATGGGCACGATCATCGGCGTCAGCGACGAGGCCGGCATGGTGGACGCCCAGGGCCGGGTGCCCAGGCTGGGCCGCATCCTCACCGTGGACGGCGTGGCCGGCGTGGTGGGCGGCGCGGTCAGCTCGTCGGCCAACACCGTCTTCGTGGAGTCCGCGGCCGGCGTCGGCGAGGGGGCGCGCACCGGTCTGGCCAGCATGGTGACGGGCGCGCTGATGGCGCTGACGCTGCTGTTCACGCCGCTCGCCGGGGTGGTGCCGGCGGCCGCGGCGGCGCCCGCGCTGGTGCTGGTGGGCGCGCTGATGATGACGCAGAGCAGGAACGTGCCCTGGGACGATCTCGACGTGGCCGTCCCGGCGTTCCTCACCATCGCGCTGATGCCGTTCACGTACTCGATCACCAACGGCGTGGGGGCCGGAGTGATCGTCTACACGCTGATCAAGGCGGCGAGGGGGCGGTTCTCGGAGATCCCGGTGCTGCTGTGGATCGTCTCGCTGGTGTTCTTCGCCTACTTCGCCATCGAGGGGCTGCAGGAGCTGTTCGCCTAGCGGATGTCGGCGCTGTTGCAGGCCACGCCGTTGCCGTCGATGTCGTCGTACCAGGCGTACTCCTCGTGGCGGCCCTTGTGGTACGGGCCGTAGCCGGCCGCCACGGCCTCCTTGCAGCTCGCGAAGCGCTTGTCGGGGACGCGGCCGCCGGTCTGCTGGGCGCCGGGCTGGGGCCGGCCCACACCCGGCTGCGTCTGACCCGGCTGCCCCGTCTGCCCCGTCTCACCGGTCTGACCCGTCTCGCCGGTCTGACCCGTCTGACCCGTCTCGCCGGTCTGACCCGTCTGGCCCGTGCCGGGAGGCGACTGCACGGTGCCCGGCTGGGTCGGCTGGTCGGTGATCGCCGGCTGGTTCTGGCCCGGCGGCTGCCCGGTGCCCGGCGGCGTCTGGCCGGGGGACGGCTGCCCGGTGGCGGTGCCGGCCTGCGTGTCGCCCAGCATGCGCGCCGCCAGCGCCTCGGCGTCCTCCTTGGCGAAGCCGGCGATGCTGATGCTGTCGCCCTCCATGGGCTGGGTGACGATGGGCGCCGCGAGCACGATCTTGGGCTGGTCGGCCTGCTCGGGCGCCAGCACGATCGCCACCTGCCGCTGGTCGAGCGCCATCTCGTCGATGAGATCCGTCAGCTTCTCCTTGTACGCCGGGGCGACCGCGATGCGGACCGAGTAGGAGCCGTCACGCTCGCGCAGCGGCTCGATGCGCTGCACCGCCGGCACGGTCACCCCGTCTTCGAGCAGGTAGCAGGTGGTCTGCTGCTCGTCGAGCACGGCCGGGTCGCCGGGGCAGGGAGCCTGCTTGGTCTCCGCGACCGGCGCGAAGTGGATCGGCACCGCGAGGTGGCGCGGCGGCGTGCCCCCTAACAGGGGCGTGTCAGGATTGCGGGTCATCAGGACGGCGACCGTGCCCAGCACGCCCGCGATGATCACGACGAGGACCAGCGAGACGATCAGCACGATGGTGGTGAGTCTGCTGGCCTTCGGCTCCCCCGGATCCGCGAGCTGCGGCTCTTCCGGCTTGTCCATCGATGATGTTCCCATCCTGACGGCCCATGTCGACGGTCGGGCTGCCGGTGAGCCTATCGAGATGAGGCCGCACCGAGGTAATCAAGCGGAAGTTCCATGCTTGACCCGGAAATGGGCACAAGAGTAGGGGCAGGATCGCACGTTTCGGCGAAAGAGTTACGCCATGAAGGTCGGAGTGCCGCGAGAGGTCAAGAACAGCGAGTATCGAGTGGCGCTGACCCCGGCGGGGGTGCACGAGCTCGTCCGCCACGGGCACCAGGTGCTGGTGGAGCGCCAGGCGGGGGTCGGATCGGCCATCCCCGACGAGCAGTACGCCGCGGCGGGCGCCGTCCTGGTGCCCGAGCCCGACGAGCTGTGGGGCGAGGCCGACCTGGTCATGAAGGTCAAGGAGCCGGAGCCCGAGGAGTACCACCGGCTGCGCAAGGGCCAGGTGCTCTTCACGTACCTGCATCTGGCCGCATCGCGCGGCTGCACGAAGGCCCTGCTGGAGTCGGGCTGCACGGCGATCGCGTACGAGACCGTGCAGACGCCCGACGGCGCGCTGCCGCTGCTCGCGCCCATGTCCGAGGTGGCGGGGCGGCTGGCCGCGCAGGTCGGCGCCTATCACCTGATGCGCTCGTCGGGCGGCAGGGGCGTGCTCATGGGCGGCGTGCCCGGCGTGCACGCGGCGAACGTCGTGGTCATCGGCGCCGGGGTGTCCGGCATGAACGCCGCCGCCGTCGCGCTCGGCATGCAGGCCGAGGTGCTGCTGCTCGACAAGAACATCGACAAGCTGCGCCAGGCCGACCTCATCTACCAGGGCCACTGCCAGACCGTGGCGTCCAACACGCTGGAGATCGAGCGCGCCGTGCTGGAGGCGGACCTCGTCATCGGCGCGGTCCTCGTGCCCGGCGCGAAGGCGCCGAAGCTGGTGAGCAACGACCTGGTCTCACGGATGAAGCCCGGCTCCGTGCTGGTGGACGTCTCGATCGACCAGGGCGGCTGCTTCGAGGACTCCCGCCCGACCACGCACGAGGAGCCCGTCTACCGGGTGCACGACTCGATCTTCTACTGCGTGGCCAACATGCCGGGGGCCGTGCCGCACACCTCGACGTTCGCGCTGACGAACGTCACGCTCCCGTACGCGCTGGCCATCGCCGACCTGGGCTGGCAGCAGGCCCTGCGCGCGGACCCGGCGCTCGCGCTCGGCCTGAACGCGCACGAGGGCCGCCTCACCAGCGAACCGGTCGCGCAGGCGCACGGGCTGGAGTGGACGGCCCTCGAGGACGTGCTCGGCTGAGACCGCTTGCGGCCTACTGCTTCGACTCGCTCGGCGACGGCTGCAGGTTCTCCATCGGGGTCTGCTGGTCGCCCGTGGGCTCGGGCGGCAGCGGAGCCTGGTCGGCGGTCGTGGTGATCGCGTCGGGTCCGCCGCAGGTCGCGCCCGGCTCAGGCGTGTCGGGGCCGTTCTGGTAGCGCTTGATGAACGCGCCCAGCTTCGGGTCCTCAGGATCGGTCAGCTTGAGCTGGTGCCCCCACGAGGACACCACGATCGGCGCGGGCAGATCCGGGTACGGGCTCATCAGCAGGTAGTCCTGCTGGCCCACCGAGGTCGCCGCCTCCCGCAGCTTCTCGACCTTGTCCTTGGGCAGATCCGGCTGGTAGGTGACCCAGACCGCGCCGTGCTCGAGCGAGTGGACCGCGTGCTCGTTGTGGATCGGCTTGTCGTAGATGTCGCACTGCTGCCAGTAGTTGTTGTGCTCGCCGCCCATCGGCGGCGTCTCCTTGTAGTCGACCTTGGTCCACACGTGCTGGCCCGCGTCGTACTTGGCGCTGACCACGGCGTCGAGTGAGGTTTCCTGCGCCCGCTTGACGAGGTAGAAGCCGACCAGGCCGACGAGCACCACGATGATGAGCCCGCCGGTGCCCCACATGAGGAGCGCCGCGCGACGCTCCTTGCGCCGCTGCTCGGCCCGCATCTTCTGCAGATGCTCGCGCCGCGCCTGCGCCTTCTCCTTCGTCATCGTTCCTCCATCGGCGTACCAACCTCGGGTCACCCTATGCCCTCCGGGCGTATGTGGAGAATACGGCCTGCATAAGCATGCGATCACGGCTTCGCACCGGGGTGGGTACGCTGGACGGGTCATGGATAAGCCCGTGAGGAAACCGTTCCTGATCGTCTGCGGTGTGCTGGTGCTCGCCGCGGCCGCGTTCCTGCTGTTCGGCCGCTCCGGCACCCCGGGCGACTCCTCGCCCGAGGCCGGGTTCGCCCGCGACATGGCCGTGCACCACGCGCAGGCCGTCGACATGGCGTTCACGATCAGGGACAAGCGCCCCGCCAAAGAGATCTCCAGCCTGGCCTTCGACATCATCAACACCCAGGCCAACCAGCGGGGCATGTTCCTCGGCTGGCTGCAGCAGTGGGGGCTGAGCCAGGCCACCGACCAGCGGCCCATGGCCTGGATGAGCGGCCACGGCCACAGCGCCGCCGCCTCCCCCGGCGTCCAGGGCCAGATGCCCGGCATGGCCACGCCTGAGGAGCTGACCAGGCTCAAGCAGGCCGAGGGGCGCGACGCCGAGGTGCTGTTCCTGCAGCTCATGATCCGCCACCACGAGGGCGGCGTGCAGATGGCGGAAGGACTGCTGCAGCTGTCCACGCGCAGCGAGGTCGTCAGCATGGCCCAGAAGATCGTCGACGGGCAGTCCGCGGAGATCAAGCTCATGACGGATCTGCTCGCCAAGCGGGGCGCCCAGCCGCTGCCGTCGATACTCAAGCCTCAATAGACCGATGAGCGCCGACGCGGTCGTCGTGGGATCGGGGCCCAACGGGCTGGTGGCCGCCGTCCTGCTGGCGCGCGCCGGGCTGCGGGTGACGCTGCTGGAGGCGGCCGGCCGCTTCGGCGGCGGGCTGGGCTCGGCCGAGCTGACCCTGCCGGGGCGCGTCCACGACATCGGCGCGACCGTGATGGCGATGGCGCTGGCCTCGCCGGCGTTCCGCACGCTGGGGCTCAAGGGAGTCGAGTTCGCCCATCCCCCGGTGCCCGCCGCCCATCCCCTCGACGACCGGCCCGCCGTGCTGGTGCACCGCGACGTGCGGCGTACGGCGCGCGGGCTCGGGCGTGACGGTCCCGCCTGGCTGGCGAGCGCGGGCATGGTGGCGCGCGGCGGGCTTCCGCTGGCCGAGCTGCTGCTGAAGCCTCTGGGGCCGTGGCGGATCGCCCCGCTGCCGGGACGCGGCTCGGGGCGGACGGCACCGGTCGAGTCCGTCTTCGGTACGGCGCCGGCCGGCGAGGCGGCATGCGGGGCGGCGTCCGGGGACGTCCTGGCGATGGGGGCGCTGCCGGTGTCCGCGTTCGTGCGGGCGGCCGCGTTCGGGGCGATGGCGGCGCTGCCCGCCACGACGTTCGCGCGCACGGCCTTCCGCACGGTGCAGGCGCGGGCGCTGCTTGCGGGCATGGCCGCGCACTCGATGCTGGACCTGCGCTCCCCGCTCACGGCGGGCTACGGGCTCATGCTCGCCTCGCTGGCCCACCTGGTGGGCTGGCCGCTGGTGCGCGGCGGCTCCCAGGTGCTGGCCGACGCCCTGGTGTCCGAGCTGCGGGCGCTCGGCGGCGAGGCGGTGACCGGCCACCGGGTACGCCGGCTGGCCGAGGTGCGCGCGCCCGTCGTCGTGCTCGACGTGACGCCCCGCCAGTTCCTCGCCATGGCCGGCGACCTGCTGCCCGCCCGCTACCGGCGGCGGCTCGCCCGCTACCGCCACGGGCCCGGCGCGTTCAAGATGGACTGGGCGCTCGACGGGCCGGTGCCGTGGCGCGATCCGGCCGTCGCGGGCGCGGGCACCGTCCACCTCGGCGGCACGCTGGAGGAGATCGCGCTGAGCGAGGCGGAGACGGCCGCGGGGCGGCACTCGCCCCGCCCGTACGTGCTGCTCGTCCAGCCGTACGCGGCCGACCCGGCGCGCGGCGGCCACACGCTGTGGGCCTACTGCCACGTCCCCCACGGTTCCTCCGTGGACATGAGCGACGCCATCGAGACGCAGATCGAGCGGTACGCGCCGGGCTTCCGCGACCGGGTGCTGGCCCGCCACGCGATGGGACCCGCCGAGCTGGAGGCGGCCGACGCGAACCTGGTGGGCGGCGACATCTCGGGCGGGCTGGCGAGCCTCGGGCAGTTCCTGCGGCGGCCGGTCTGGTCGCCCGCGCCGTGGCGGACACCGCTACCCGGGGTGTTCCTGTGCTCGTCGGCGACGCCGCCGGGGCCCGGGGTGCACGGAATGGGCGGCTGGCAGGCCGCCCGCCTCGCCCTGCGCCGCCGCTGACCCTTGCCGCCCGCAGGCCGCAGGGGTCAGCCGCGGCGAGGGACCTCACGCCGAGGCGGCGGCCTCTTCCGCGAGGGCGGCGGCGAAGGCGTCGACGTCCTCCTCCGTGGTGTCGAACGCGCACATCCAGCGCACTTCGCCCGTGGCCTCGTTCCAGGTGTAGAAGCGGAAGCGCTTGCGCAGCCGGTCGGCGACGTCGGCGGGCAGCACCGCGAAGACCGCGTTGGCCTCGACGGGCCTGCTCAGCCGCACGCCCGGGATGCCCTCGACGGCCTCGGCCAGCCGCCGCGCCATGGCGTTGGCGTGGCGGGCGTTGCGCAGCCACAGGTCGCCGGAGAGCAGCGCCTCGAACTGCACCGACACGAACCGCATCTTCGACGACAGCTGCATGTACGTCTTGCGCAGGTAGTCGACACCGCTCGCCGCGTCGGGGGTGAGCACGACGACCGCCTCGCCGTACAGCAGGCCGATCTTCGTGCCGCCGAAGGAGAGCACGTCCACTCCCGCGTCGGTGGTCAGCGCCCGCAGCGGCACGTCCAGCGCGGCGGCGGCGTTGGTCAGGCGCGAGCCGTCGAGGTGGACGGTCAGGCCGAGGCCGTGGGCGTGGGCGCAGATCGCGGCGACCTCGTCGGGGGTGTAGACGGTGCCGAGCTCCGTGACGTTGGAGATGGAGACGACCTTCGGCTGGGCACGGTGCACGTCGCCGAAGCCCCACGCCTGCCGGTCGATCAGCTCGGGCGTGAGCTTGCCGTCGGGCGTGGGCACGGTCAGCAGCTTGATGCCCGCCGCCACCTCGGGCGCGCCGCCCTCGTCGGTGTTGATGTGGGCGGACTCGGGGCAGATGACCGCCTCCCAGGGGGCGGTCATGGCGCGCAGGGACACGACGTTGGCGGCGGTGCCGTTGAACACCGGCCACGCCTGCGCCGTCTCGCCGAAGTGCCGCCGGAAGACCTCCTGCATCGCCTCGGTGTAGACGTCGTCGCCGTAGGCGACCTGGTGGCCGCCGTTGGCCGTGGCGATGGCCTGGAGGATCTCGGGGTGCACCCCCGCGTAGTTGTCGCTGCCGAACGCCTTCAGCCGGGGGTCGTGCCGGGGATTCAAGAGGTGAGGTCCAATCGCGTGCCGTTGATCTCTTCGGCCGGGCGGTCGTAGAGGCCGCCGATGGCCGCTGCCAGGTCGTCGACGTCGGTGAACCCCGCGAACTTCGCCTCCGGCTTGGCCGCCCGCATGGCGTCGTTGACGAGCGCCTTGACCACGAGGATGACGGCCGCCGCGCCGGTGCCCTTGAGCGCGTCGGCGAGGGAGAGCGTCCACGCCTCCGCCGCCGCCTTGGCGGCCGCGTACGCCGCGCCGCCCGCGGTGGGCGCCTGCGCGGCCTGCGCCGAGACGATCACGAACCTGCCGTTGCCGCTGCGCCGCAGCAGCGGCTCGAAGGCCAGCGACACGTGCTGCAGCGTGCGGATGATCCGGTCGTGCAGGAAGTCCCAGTCGCCGAGGTCCGTCTCCGCGAACGAGGGCGCGCCGCGCCAGCCGCCCACCAGGTGGACGACGCCGTCGACGCGGCCGTGCTCGCGCTCGACGCGGGCGGCCAGCTCCTGCACGGCGGCGCGGTCGAGCAGGTCGACGTCCTTCCTGCCGGCCTCGATGACGGTGTGTCCGCCGTTACGGAAATATGCCGACACCGCCGCACCGGTGGGGCCTCCCGCCCCGGTCACCACGATGATCATGCGCGGAGTCCCTTAGTCGATTCGACCACGTCCGCCAGCTTACGGCGCAGCGCCTCGTAGAACATGCTGAGGGGGAACTCGTCGGGCAGCACCGCGTCCACCTTGGCCTTCTGCTCCTCCGGCAGCGCCTCGACGCCCTTGGCCCACACCGACGCGGGGTGCGGCGGCACGTACGCGCTGACCAGCTCGTACGCCGCCAGCCAGTGCGCCAGCTTGGAGCGGTCGATGCTGTCGCGGTAGAGCTTCTCCACCTCGCCGCGCAGGTCGGCGACGCCGTTCGCGACCCGCTCCCAGTCGATCGAGAGCCGGTTGTCGGTCCAGCGCACGATGTCGTTGCGGTGCAGGTAGGCGAAGAGCAGCTGGCCGCCGAGCCCGTCGTAGTTGCGCACCCGCTCCCCCGTGATCGGGAAGCGGAACAGCCGGTCGAACAGGATCGCGATCTGGACGTACCGGGCGTGCGGCACCCCGCGCTCCTCCAGCGTGACCGCCTCGCCGAACGCGGTCAGGTCGCAGCGCAGCTCCTCCAGCGAGTACAGCCAGTACGGCATCCGCTGCTTGATCATGAACGGGTCGAACGGCAGGTCGCCGTGGCTGTGGGTGCGGTCGTGGACGAGGTCCCACAGCACGTACGTGTCCTGGGCGAGCCGCTGCGAGGCGAGCAGCCGCTCGGCGTCCGGCGGCAGGTCCAGCCTGAGCGTCTCGGCGGCGGCCCCGGCGACCCTGCGGAACCGCGCGGCCTCGCGGTCGGCGAAGATGCCGCCCCAGGTGAAGCGGGCCGGGGTGGTGCGCACGGCGACCGTCTCGGGGAACAGCACGGCCGAGTGGGTGTCGTAGCCGGAGGTGAAGTCCTCGAACGCGATCGGCACGAACATCGGGTTGTCGTAGCCGCCCGCCTCCAGCTCGGCCAGCCAGTCCGGCCAGATCGTGCGGACCCAGACCGCCTCCAGGTTCCTGTTGGGGTTGCCGTTCTGGGTGTACATCGGGAAGACCACGACGTGCTCCAGCCCGTCCACGCGCTGAGTGTCGGGGTGGAACAGGTCGAGCGAGTCCAGGAAGTCGGGCACGCCGAGCCCCTGGGCGGCCCACTTGGCGAGGTCCGCCCGTACGGCCTCCAGGTAGGCGGCGTCGTGCGGGAAGAGCGGGGCGATCTCGGCGACCCGTTCCGCGATCGCCGCGACCAGCCCGGCGGCCCGCTCCTTGTGCTCGTCCGGCACCGAGCCGTCCTTGACCTGCAGCGGGCGCAGCTCCTCCACGGCCTCCTTGAGGCGGGCGAAGCGGGCGGCCTTGATCTCGTCGCGCGGCGTCCGGTCCGTCTCGTCGTCGGGTACGCGGGCGGCCCAGGTGATCACGTTGCCCCAGAGCCTGCGGTGGTCGTGGTCCTCGATCGAGTCGTCACCGAACAGGTCCGAGTCGGCGAACACCACCACCCGGCCCTTGCCGTGCCGCAGCGCGACGGCCAGCGGGGCCTCCGCCGGCGCCGCCGCCTGCGAGGTGCGGAACAGGACCTCGGCCCCCTCGCCCGCGGCCAGCACGCCCGAGCGGTAGAAGCAGGCCGTGCGCACGCCGGCCAGCAGCCCGGACTGCGTGGAACGTTCCCCCAGCACCCAGGTGGCCACGCCGCGGAAGGAGTGGCCGGGGTCGCGCACGGTGGTGTGCTCGACGCGGACGCCGAAGCGGGCCAGCAGGTCGGCCAGGTTGTTGCCGTACTTGTCCTGCTCCTCCTCGGCCAGCACCACCAGGCCGCCGCCGCCGCGTACGTAGGACTCGATCGCGTCCAGCTCGGCCGGGGTGAAGACGGGGCTGCCCTGCCCCGTCGTGCGCTCCCAGCGCGCGTCCGAGGGGTGGGCGATCACCAGGACGTCCTGGGCGGCGAGCGTCTCCTCGTCGAGCGGGCCGCCCGTGTGAGCCTCGACCGTGTGCCCCAGGTGCCGCAGGAGCCCGGCCGCGCGGGCGTAGCTGGTGTCGTCGGGGTGGGCCGGGTTGACGGTCTCGGCCAGCTCGCGGCGGATGGTCCACGACTCGCTGTGCGCCTCGTCGAACAGCACCCGAGGGAACGATCGCATGAAATTTCTCCTGTTTCTGCCGCTTTATGCCGGAAAATATACACACCCTTCCTGCATGCCTCGCCAATCCCTCCCGGATGGCGAGACGGATTCCGGGGATGGACGTTCCGGGACCGGACTCGGCGCACGACGACACCGCGGGCCCCGGGCTCGACGGCGTGAGGCGACTCCGGCCGGCGCCGGCGCGGCGGCACGCCTGCGGGTGGCACGCCTGCGGGTGGCACGGCTCCGAAGCACGCGCGAGCGGCCCGTCGAACACCCGCCAGGTGGGCAGCACGCCGCAACCGGAACACCGCAGGCGTCGGCTCGCGTGCGGGGCCGGGTTCCCCGTGCGCGGACCCGGCCCCTTGCGCGGAGGCGCATCACTCGTGCGCGGGCCGGACCACCCGCGCGGGGCCGACCATCCGCGCGCGGCCGCTCGGGTGCGGGCGGGCACCCGGGTGCGGGGGTGGGTCAGGAGATGTGGACGCTTTGGCGGATGCGGGCTTGGGTGGCGTCGTCGCAGGTGGTGCGGGGGCAGAAGTACATGACGAGCATGGTCTTGGGTTCGCGGTCGATCACGTAACTGACGAAGCCCAGCCGGGTGCCGGTGGCGGGGTCGTGGAGTGAGCCGTCGAAGCGGGTGGCGGGGCTGTTTCCGGCCTGGTCGAGCACGGGCCTGCCGAGGTCGACGCGGCCGGGCAGCAGGGCCTCCATCTTGGGCTTCATCAGCTCCGACGTGCCGTTGGCGTCGAGGGTGTCGGAGACCTGGACGTACACGCCGGTCAGGCTCTCCGGGTCGTCCTCGAAGATCTCGGCGATGGGCGACCAGTCGGCGCCGGGTCCGGCCACGAAGAGCTGCTCCAGCTCCTGGGCGTGCGGCGAGGCGACGGCGAAGAGGTCCTGGTGGGTGCGCACGGTCCAGTCGCCCGGGTACTCGAAGGTGAGCGGGGCGGCGGCGCTGGTCTTGTAGCGGGTCCAGGTCTCGCCGCGGTTGTTGACGATGACGATCGCCACGAGGGCGAGCGCGGCCACGGCGGCGACCAGGGTGGCGAGCACGACGGGCAGGCGGCCCGGCCGTCTCCGGCCCGTGGCGCTCT
This sequence comes from Nonomuraea sp. NPDC049309, assembly GCF_043196965.1. Classification (NCBI taxonomy): domain Bacteria; kingdom Bacillati; phylum Actinomycetota; class Actinomycetes; order Streptosporangiales; family Streptosporangiaceae; genus Nonomuraea; species Nonomuraea sp. NPDC049309. The sequence goes on from NZ_JBICSH010000001.1 coordinate 2,290,542, forward strand.
GCAGGGTGGCGGCAGGGCGCGCGCCCGGTCCCGTGCCGGGTCCGGTTCCCGGGCCGGCGCCAGGGCCCGTGCCGGGGCCTGTGCTCGTCGGGGGTGATGCGGCGGAGCCGGGAGCGGAGGCGGCCAGGTGCGGTACGGCGTGCGGGCCCGAGTGCGGGCTGGTGCCCGGCCTCGGGATGAGGTTCGGGCCCGAGCCCGGCGCGCCGAGGCCCGGACCCGGCGTACCAGGGCCCGAGCCGGGACCGGCCTGTCCCGGACCCGGCGCGCCGAGGCCCGAGCCGGGGCCGCCGTACCCGGCGTTCTGGGGGCCCGAGTCCGGGCTCCTGCGCGGTCCCGGCCCGAAGCCGCCGTACAGGTCGGCGGGCACCCCGTACGGGTCGTACGGCGGGCCGTTGATCGCATCCCGCAGCGCGGTCACGAATTCGGTGCACGTGGCGTAGCGCTGGTCGGGCGACTTGGCCAGGGCCCGGCTCATCACGGCGTCCACGGCGGGCGGGAGTTCGGGCCTGATCTGCGACAGCGGCACGGGCTGCTCGGCCAGGTGGGCCCACAGCAGCGCGATGTCGTTCTCACGCTGGAACGGCAGCCGCCCGGACAGGGCCTCGTAGACCACGCAGGCCAGCGCGTACTGGTCGCTGCGGCCGTCGATGTGCTCCTTGTTGATCTGCTCGGGCGACATGTACCGGGGCGTGCCGATGAACTGGTCGGTCTGAGTGAGCCCGGAGATGGACGAGCGGTGCTTGGTGATGCCGAAGTCGGTCAGGTAGACGTGGTCGCCGGCCAGCAGGATGTTGGCCGGTTTGACGTCGCGGTGGATGAGGTCGTGGGCGTGGGCCGCGTCGAGCGCGGCGGCCACCTGGGCGAAGATCTGGTTGGCGGGGCCGAGCGCCAGCGGGCCGCGGTCGTAGATGAGGCGGCGCAGGTCGAGCCCGTCGACGTAGCGCATGGCGATGTAGAGGACGCCGTCGGCGTCGGCGTTGGCCTCGTAGATGGGGATGATGTTGGGGTGCTCGATGCTGGCGACCGTTCTGGACTCCAGGATGAAGCGCTGCCGGAACCGGTCGTCGACGCTGAGCACCGGGTTGAGGATCTTCAGCGCCACGCGGCGGCTCAGCCGGGGGTCGAGCGCCAGGTAGACGACGGCCATGCCGCCTTTGCCGACGATGTCCTCGATGTAGTACCCGGCCACCTCCTGGCCGATGAGCGATCTTTCGTTCAATGGCATCACGTCTCGATGGGGTGGCCGCAGTAGCCGCAGAAGCGGTGCGCCGGCCCGAGTCTCATGCCGCACGAGGTGCAGTACTTGATCGCCGGGTTGGGCGCTGTCATCACCTGCTGCTGCGAGGCCACGTGGAACGGCTGGGACCGCCGTACGACCACGGTCTGATCGGCGCCGTCGTCGAGCGGTGGGCCGGCCGCGAGGGGCTGTGGCGGTTCTGTCACTACTTCGGGAGTGCGGCGGCGCCACAGCAGATACGCCCCACCGCCGGCGGCCAGGAAAAGTATCCCGGCGGCAAGGATGAGCGGCCACAGGGGCGTGGAGCGCTCGTCCTGCAGCGCCGCGGCCTGCCTGGTGCCCTGGTCCTCGGGTCCGCCCCGCTTGGCCAGCGCGTCCTTGAGCAGTTCGGCGGCCACCACGTTGCCCGGGTAGAGCTCGAGCACGCGCTGGAAGCCCGGCGCGGCCTCGGTGTAGTACTTCGTGTGGTAGCGGGTGAGCGCGGCTTCGAAGGCGGTGTCGATCGCGCCTCTGCGCGGCACGACCTTGGCCTGGCTCAGCAGGCCGGTGACCTCTCTGATGCCGATCATCCGGCCGTCCTTGCCGCCTCCGACGAGCAGGCCGATGACGTGGCCGTCCTTGTCGCCGATCACGGGCGCGCCGATCATGCCCTTGTCGGCCAGGCCGCCGAGCTTGACCGGCTCGTCCGCCTTGTTCTCGGGGTCGGCGAACGGCCGCCCGCCGTCGCCCGCCGAGCCGCCCTTGCCGAGGTGGGCGATCTCGACGGTGTGCTTGACCTTGGGTCCGGGGCGGCCGGTGAAGCCCGCCACGCTGACGGGCGCGCCGACCTGGTCGGGCACCTTGTCGGCGAGCGGCGCGGTCGGCATGCCGACGCCGCCGGACACGGGGGTCACCGGTGCCAGCACGGCCGGCGAGTCGGGTTTCGGCCCGGCCTTGATGCACTTGACCTTGAAGCCGTCAGGGCTGGCCGGCGAGACGTTGGGGTAGGCGGTGATCTCGGTGGTGACGTCGATGATGCAGGTGGCGGTGATGCTTTCGGGCTTGTAGCACTGCTGGAGGTGGCGGTCGAGTATGGGGTTCTTGAGGCGGTGCTTCTTGTCGTCGGCGGGGATCTTGACCTTGTGGTGCTCGGCGAAGATCTTGTTGGCGGCGTAGACGGCGACGTCGTCGGGGTTGATGGCGAGCCGGCGCAGGGTGACGATCGTGCCGTCCGGGTTGATCACGGTGCCCGTTCCCTCGGCGAAGGGGATGTCGTAGGAGCGCTCCACATGTATGAGCTCTCCGACGTGGTCGAGCAGAGTGATCTCCACGTGGGAGACGGCCTCGAGCCGTACGACGGCCGGGGTCACCAGGTCGGTGATCCCGCTGGGGTGCTCGTGCGCCGAGGCGGGTAACGCGGTGAGCACGAGCGCCACCACAATGCCACCGGCAAGGGCTCTGAAGCGCGCCATCTCTCCGCTCCAAACGCACGACTACGACCAGCGTCCCAAGCACGTGCCGTAAGTCAATAGACCACTACACAGACAAGCGCTTGGTTGGGGACATACCGTACCCGGATGGGCATTACGCTCGGCGTCGATGCCGGCGGCACCGTCACCGACGCGGTCGTTCGCAGTACGTCCGGCTCGTTCTCCATGGCCACATGTCCGAACCCCCACTACGACCCATCGCGGGGATCGTCACCGGCGTTACATGCGCGCTCGCGCGGCGCGACCCCTCCCATGCCACCCCGTGGTGCACGCCACCACCCCGGCCGGCGACGCGGTGCTCGAACGCACAGGGGCGCGCGTGACGTCCGTCGATATCCGCGCCACCTGCCCGGCGCGCGGTCACACCTTCGCATTCACCCCGGTCACACGGCGTGATGGCCGCGCCACGCTTCTGCGCCGCGTAACACGGCGGTGTGGACGGCGCGGGCGACGCGGGCGCCCCACTCCGAGCGCGGCCCGCCGAAGACCTCCTGCGGCCCCTCGGCCGGTACGGCGACGCAGACGGCGTCGGACGCGGTGCCGGTGCCCTCGAAGCCCGCCTCCAGCATGGCCTGGGTCTTGGCCTCGGTGACCGTCATGACGGTGTTGACGAGGGCGGCGTCCGTCATGGCGACGGGCAGCTTCACCACGATGTTGATGGTGCCGACGCGGATGGGGGCGAGCTCGGGGTCCTGGTGGCCCTCAGGTGCGGCGGCCCAGGTGGGGACGCGCAGCCCGACGGTGGCCCACGCCTCCGCGCCGCCGTCGGCGGCGCGGACGTACCGGTCCACGGAGGCCGCGGTCATCATGCCGACCCCGGCCCCGTGCGAAGGCCCGAGCGAGATGAGGTGATCGACCGGGTCCATCCGCGCGTACCCGGCGACGACCTGGGCGTTCAGCACCCACTCGCGCTCGCCGATGCCGCCGCCGAGCAGCGCGGAGGAGATCATTCGCCAGCCGGGGCCGAACTCCCACAGCAGCGAGCCGAGCCTGGCGCCGTCCTCGACGCGGTAGGTGAGCTTCATGGCCCTCCCCTGACCAGGTGCACGACGGGCCGCCCGTCAGGGCCCGGCTCGATCTTCACATGCGCGTCGAAGTGCCGCCCGACCAGCTCCTCGGTCAGCACGGCGGCGGGCTCGCCGGTGGCGACGGCACGGCCGCCGGCCAGCAGCGTGAGGGAGTCGGCGTAGAGACCGGCGACGGTGAGGTCGTGCAGGGTGGTGACGACGGTGAGCCCGTCGGCGCGGCGCAGCCGGTCGATCAGCTCCAGCACCTGCTGCTGATGGCCGAGGTCGAGCGCGGTGGTGGGCTCGTCGAGCAGCAGCACCGGCGCCTCCTGCGCGAGCGCCCTGGCCAGCACGGCGCGCTGCCGCTCGCCGCCGGACAGCTCGCCGACCGGCCGCATGGCGAGCTCCGCCAGGTCGAGCCGGTCCAGGACGGACTCGGCGACGGCCCGGTCCCGTGCGCTCTCCCTCCCCAGATAGGGGATGTACGGGGTGCGCCCGAGCAGCGCGTAGTCGAAGACCGTCATGTCGGGCGGCAGTGCCGGGGCCTGAGGCGCGTACGCGACGAGCCTGGCCCGCTCGCGCGGCTTGAGCGCGGCGGCCGGCCGGCCGTCCAGCTCGACCCGGCCCTGGTGCGCGATGAGCCCCATGACGCTCTTGAGCAGGGTGGACTTGCCGGCCCCGTTGGGCCCGATGACGGCGGTCCACTCGCCGCGCCGCACGTCGAGGCTCACCTGGGAGAGCACCTCGCGCTCGCCGAGCCGTACGGTGAGATCGCGCGCCCTGATCACGTGACCACCCGCCTGGTCATGCGCAGGACGGCGACGAAGAACGGCGCGCCCACGAACATGGTGACCACGCCGATCGGCAGCTCGGCAGGGGCGAGCACGGTGCGGGCGACGAGGTCGGCGAGCACCAGGAACGCCGCGCCGCCGATGAGCGACAGCGGCAGCACGATCCGGTACGAGCCGCCGGCCAGCCGCCGCACCACGTGCGGGACGACGATGCCGACGAACCCGATGAGCCCGCTCACCGCGACGGCCGCCGCGGTGGCCAGGGAGGCGGCGAGCAGCACCACGAACCGCACCCGCCCGGCCCGCACGCCGAGCCCCGCGGCCTCCTCGTCGCCGACGGACAGCACGTCGAGCATGCGCCCGTGCAGCAGGAGCAGCACGGCGGAGACGGCGGCGTAAGGCAGCACCAGCAGGACCTGGTCCCACCCGCCGCCGAGGTCACCGAGGATCCACGCGTAGATGCGCTGGAGCTTCTCCACCTCGAGCTGCTGCAGGACGGTCTGGATGGCGGTCAGGAACGAGGTGACCGCCACGCCCGCCAGCACGAGCGTGGCCGTGCCGCCGCTGCGCCCGGCCGTGTTGCCCAGCGTGTACGCGAGGAGCACCCCGCCCACCGCGCCCGCGAAGGCGGCCACGGGCACGCTGGCGGACGGCAGCAGCACGATCGCCGCCGTCGCCGCGAGCCCGGCCCCCGCCGCCGCGCCCAGCAGGTACGGGTCGGCGAGCGGGTTGCGGAAGACGCCCTGGTACCCGGCTCCGGCCATGGCGAGCAGCCCGCCGACCACGGCCGCCATGAGCACCCTGGGCAGCCGCAGCTCGAACAGCAGCCCCTGCTCGACCGGCGCGAGGCCGGAGTCCACGTGGACGAGCGGGAGCCAGTCCACGACCTGGAGCACCACCTGCCAGGGCGAGATGTCGGCGGCGCCGTCGAGCAGCCCCGCGATCATGCAGGCGGCCAGCAGGAGCAGGGCGCCGGCGAGCCACAGCGGCCGGGCCCGTGCGGGGCGGGCCTGAGTCGCCACGTCAGCTCGCGCCGTCGGTCTTCGCCTGCGCCGCGTCGGCCACGGCCGCGCCGATGCTCCTCGCCAGGTCGACGACGCGCGGCCCCCAGCGGGACGCGATGTCGTCGTCCAGCTCGATCACCCGGTCGTTCTCAACGGCGGACAGGTTCTTCCAGCCGGGGCGGGCGGCCAGCGCCTCCTTGTTCTGCCCGCAGCACTTGACGTCGGCGAGGAAGATCAGGTCGGGGTCGGCCTGGGCGACGAACTCGGCCGACAGCTTGGGGTACCCGCCGGCCGCGTCGGGAGCCTTGTCGGCGATGTTGGTCAGGCCGAACATGCCGTAGATCTGGCCGATGAACGTCTTGGACGTCACGGCGTACGGCGTCTGGTCGAGCTCGTGGTAGTAGGTGAGCCCGGCGTCCTTGGGCGCCTTGGAGACCAGGTCGTCGATGGCGGCCTTCATGTCGGTGACGACCTTGTCGGCATCGGCCTGGTGGCCGGTGGCCGCGCCCAGCTCGGAGATCTCCTCATACGCCTCGTCCAGGTTCGTGGCGGCGGGCTGGTGGAGCACGGGCACGTCGACCTTGCCCAGCTCGGAGACGATGTCGTCGATGTCGTCCGACACCACGACGAGGTCGGGCTTCTGGGCGACGATGGCCTCGACGTTCGGCTTGAAGCCGGACAGCTCCGTCGTGGGGGCCTCCGGCGGGTGGTTGGAGCGGTCGTCCACGGCGACGACCTGCGAGCCGGCGCCGATGGCGTACAGGGTCTCGGTGTGGGTGGCCGAGAGCGAGACGATGCGCTCGGGCCGCTTGGGGATGGTGACCTTGCCGTTGGCGGCCTCGACGGTGACGGGGAAGCCGCCGCCGGCGGGGGCGGTGGAGGAAGCGGCGGATGAGGGGGCGGCAGTGCCGGCTGTGGTGCCGGTCTGGCCGCAACCGGCCAGAGCGAGCGTTCCCAGCAGCGCGCCCGCGAGAACCGTGCGTACGGGCCTCACGAGAAGTCCTTTCACACTGTTGGAACCGAGAGACCCGCTTGTAGTGACGGATCACCCTTTTCCACGAGGGTTGATATGCGTCGGCGCAGAGGCAGGCGACCTGGCTATGACAGTTGCGGGACAGCGCCGGAATCTCACCGGACTTCGCTGCGCACTGCGCGTCGGGCAAACGGTATCAATTCCCCGCCCGCCCGAGGAGTCAAGGGGTCGCCAGTTGGGCCTCCGCCTCGGCGATGATCTCCTGGATGCGCAGGCCGTGCGCGGCGTCGAGCGGATGACCGCCGCCCTTCCGTACGGTCGCGGCGAACTCCTCGGCGACCGTGGCCAGGTAGTCGTCGCCATCGACCTGGGGCGACAGGACGGCGCTGCCGGTGCGGCCGTACACGGCGATGCCGGCCGGCGGCGTCTCACCACCGGCCGCCATGCTGAGCGACGCCTCGCTGACCGCGCCGCCCTCGTGCTCGAGCAGCAGGCCGACCCAGCGCAGCGGGTGGCCGTGCGCCCGCACGCCCGTGACGGGGCCGAGCGCGGCGTCCAGCAGATCGATCACGTGCGGTCCCACGTCGAGCAGCGCACCGCGTTCCAGCCGCCAGGGCGTCGCGAACGGATGGTCGCCGAGCAGCACGCCGGAGATGTTGGCCGCGTGGCCGCCGAACGGCTCCACCTCGGCGCAGCGGGCCAGGAACCGGCGGACGGCGGCGGTGTAGCGCAGCGAGAAGACCATCTGGGAGGCGACGCCCGCCTCGGCGATCGCGTCCGCCACCCGGCGGGCGGCCGCCGGCTCGTCCGCGAGCGGCTTCTCCAGCAGCAGGGCCTTGCCGGCGCGGGCGGCGCGCACGGCGTACTCGGCCTGGACGGCGGGCGGCACGCAGAACGCGACCGCCTCGCAGTTGTCGAACAGCTCCTCGACGCTCGCGTACACGGGCGCGCCCAGCTCGGCGGCGGCCTCGGGGCGGCGGGCCCAGACGCCGGCCAGCCTCGTGTGCGGGCTCTTGGCCAGCATGGGCGCGTGCGCCATCCGCGCCCAGGGTCCCGCGCCGATCAGCCCGACCGCCACCGGTTCCATGCACGTCCTCCTTCGCGAATCACCCGATCTTTCACCTTAGACGACACACCACCGAAGATCCCTCCACCTCGATGTCCACCCGCGCCCCGGCCGGACACCCCGAGCAGCCGGCCACACACCGCACGGCCGGCCACCCACCGGACGGCCCGCACGCACCGAGCGACCAGCCCACGCACAGGACCGCAGGCCACACGCCGGACGGCCGTACCGCCCCTCCCCCGCCGCGGCCGCGCCGACCTCCGCGTGCGGTAGGCGAACGATGCGCGCAGGGGCCGGGGCCGGGTCCCTGTCCGCCCGCACAAGCGCGCACCCGGCAGGTCGCTCGCGCGTCAGGCGGGCGACCCGCGGCACAGGCGCGCCTTCTCCGCGCAAGCGATCAAAGCGTGGGGCGAGGCCGAACATCGTTCACGCCGCGAAGGTGCACCGGCGGGCCGGCCGCGCGTGAGCGGATGTGGCTTCCCGAAGCCGGCCACGGCCGGCGGCGCATCCGCCGGCCGCGTGCTTGAGCGGGTGGCGCTTGGCGGTGTGGCGTGAGGCAGGTGTGGCGTCAAGCCGGTGTGGCCTGCCAGGCCGGCTTGGCGCGCCAAGCCGGCTGTGGCACCGTCAAGCCGGTGTGGCGTGTCATGCCGCTGTGGCGCGCCGATCGCCCACGGACCCGATCGCCCACGGATTCCGTGCTGAGCAGCGGCCCGGATGCGGCCGTGCGGGTCGTCGGCGGGCGCGCGGAGAGAGGCGGGCGGGTACCGGCGGGTGGGCGCGATCGGGCGTGCCGGATGATGGAGCCATGAAGGAGATGCTGCTGCTCAGGCATGGAGAGACCGAGTGGAGTAAGGCGGGCAGGCACACGGGCCGTACGGACCTGCCTCTGACGGAGCACGGCGAGGAGCAGGCCAGAGCGCTGGCGCCGCTGACGAAAGAGCCTTTCGACCTGGTGCTCGTCTCCCCCGCGCAGCGGGCGAGGCGGACGGCGGAGCTGGCCGGTTTGACCGAGTACGAGGTGGATCCCGACCTGTGGGAGTGGGACTACGGCGGCTATGAGGGCATCACCACGGCGAAGATCCGTGAGACGCGGCCGGGTTGGTACTTGTGGCGTGACGGCGTGATCCCCGGCGATGCCGAGCATCCGGGCGAGAGCGCCTCGGAGGTGGCGGTGCGCGCCGACCGGGTGATCGCGCGGGCCCGCGCCGTGGAGGGCCGGGTGGCGCTGGTGGCGCACGGGCACTTCCTGCGTGTGCTGGCCGCACGGTGGCTGGGCTTGGCTCCCGAGGACGGCCGGTTGCTCCGGCTGGACACCGGCACGTACTCGCGGCTCGGCTACGAGCACGACGAGCCGGTGCTGCTCGCCTGGAACGCCCCCGTCACCTGACCGGTCCGCGCCCCGGCCATCGGGCTCGGGCGCACGGGACCATCCGGGCTGCGCGCCCCAGACCCACGCCCTCACGGACTCGGGCGCGCGCGGCCATCCGTGTTGCGTGCCCCCAGGCCATCGCGGACTCGGGCGCGCGACCGTCCGGGCTGGCGCGGGCGGGCCGCGTGGATCAGCCGACGTGGGCGTGCAGGGCGGACTCGTGCAGCGCCATGCTCGCCAGCCGGCCGCGGAGCGAGCCGAGTGCCGGGTCGTACGAGAGCGGATTCCCCCACAACGCCACGAACACCCGCTGCGTGATCTCCTCCGCCTGCGCCTGGCTGCCGGTGACCTTGACGGCGACGCCGTAGACGTACGGGCCGTGCCGGTCGTAGGCGTCGGCCAGCGCGTCGAGGTCGCCGGCGGCGAGGCGGGCACGCACGTCCATGTCGCTCATCAGTCGCACCCCAGGGTCGCGGCGGCGGCGATCAGGTCACGGGCGAGCGCGGGGTCGCCCTCGGCCGCGTACGGGAAGGCGCCGGGCGGCCGGCGGTTGCCCAGCAGCCGGCAGAAGCCGGCGGCGTCCGCCGAGATGAGCACGGCCACGTGGTCGGACGCGGGCGAGAGCGGGATCGTCCAGGTGCCGCCGCCGGGGCCGGTGAGCACGATGGTGGCCGAGACGTCGCGGCGCGGCCCGCGCAGCGCGCGGCAGCAGCGCCAGGCCGAACTCGGCGATCATGTGCACGTGCTGGGGCCGTGGCTCAGCCTTGGCGCGGCCGATGGCCGCCCTGATGTCGTCGGTGTGCGCCCAGGTCTCGAACGTGCGCTGGATCATGGCTTGGCGCAGCGGCGCGCGGGCCGGTCGCGCTCCGGCGAGCGCCACCTCCACGCCGAGCAGCACCTCGCTGCCCGCCGCCACCCGCGACAGCAGCAGGCCCGCCTGCTCCCGCCAGCGCCGGTACTCGGGCACGGCGGCCCGAGGGCCGGTGCCGCTCTCTGCCGGTACACCGGAAACGGTGCCGTTCCCTGTGGGAGCGTCCGGGCCGGGGCCGGTCGGTGCGGCCGAGCCTGCGCCGTCGCCGGTGCGGGCGCCGGTCGGTGCGCGGGTCACCGTGGCCGGGACGCCCATGAAGCGGGCCACGGTGGCGTCGTTGGCCGTCAGGTGATCGACCAGACCGCGGACGGTGCCGTGCTTGGGCACCGGCGCCTCCCACTGGGCGGCGCTCAGCTCGGCGAGCAGGTCGTCCATGAGCGCGACCTGCTCGGCGTACGGGACGGCGACGGTGGCCACGCCCACGGCGGCCGGGTTGCGGCGGCGGCGCGCCGCCGAGAGCACGGCCTCGCGCAGCCTGGGCGGTGGTTCGGCGAGCGGCTCGAAGGGAGTCCCGTCAGGCGGGTTCGCCACGGTCTCCGGATGATCGAGCAGCGCGATCGCCGCGCCGCAGTCGAAGCACGAGGCGACGTGCTCGTTCGGGGTCTGCCCGTCGAAGAGGTAGGAGTCCGCCATTGGCCACCTCCGCAGCCGACGCTGTCCCGGCCCGTTTCCTGGCGTGCCGGGAGGCGGCCGGAGAACGGTGCCTGCAGCGTCTCACGCCAGGGACCTCCGAGATAGACGCGAGCGCGTTTTATCCACAGTTGTCCCTGGCGCCGGCCTGCGGCCGCCTCGAGCATGACGGCTCACCGTCGCCGCGGACCCGGCCCGCAGCCACCCCGGGCCCGACGGCCCACCGTCGCCGGGGTCCCGGAGACGGTGGCCGCGTGCTCACGGACGCGGTCCCAGAGACAGCGGCCCCCGTACTCATGGACGCGGCCCCAGACACAGCGGCCCCCGTACTCATGGACGCGGTCCCAAAGGCGGCGGCCCTGTGCTCGTGTGGCCCCGTGCTCGTGGGCGCGGGCCGATGCGGACGCGGCGTGCTCCCGTCGCCGCGGCCGTCATCGAGGCCGTCATCGAGACGGTGGCTCGCGTAAGAGCGCATAAGAGGCCGTCGCGGGCACGGCGGTCGCCGCGGCCGGACATGCGCCCGGCCGCCGTCAGGCCAGGGCCTGGGCGGGTTGCGGCCCGCGTCCCGTCAGCCATTCGAGCACCTTGCGGTGGCCGGTGGCGGCGTCCTCGAAGCGGCCCCAGTGCCAGTAGCGGGGCTGGTCCCGGATGCCCGTCACCCAGGTGCGGTAGGAGACGGTGACCGGTTCCTTCCCGCCGTCCCCGCCGGTCGCGGGCGCGACACCGTATGTGCGGATCACGACCTTGCCGCCCGGCGCGAACAGCACGTCGTCGGCGATCGGATACAGGGTCATCTGGTCGAGCATGACCCCGATACTCGCCGCACGACGAGGCCGGGCGGTTACACCTCCGGCGCGCCGCCGTTAAGCGGACGCGCCGGAGGTTAACACGCTGTTACACGAGCAGGCCGTCGAATTCTCCATCCTTGACACCGAGCACGAGGGCCCGGATCTCGTCACGGGTATAGATGAGGGCAGGTCCGTCGGGGAAGCGCGAGTTGCGCACCGCGATGCCCCCGTCGGGGAGCTCCGCGAGTTCGACGCAGTTGCCCTGGGAGTTGCTGTAGCGGCTCTTGCGCCAGGCGACCTCCGTCAGGTCCGCCGCCGGCATGCCGTTGTAGGTCTGGTTCATCTACATCTTTCTGAGAAGACCGCCGATGAGCTCGACGGTGCCTCCTGGCGTGGTGCTCTCCACGCACAACTGCTCCATGGCCGTGAGGTACGGGTCGATGTCCTCACGTTTGTCCAGGTACAGGGCACCCCAGAGCTGCTCGACGTAGACCACGTCCGACAAATCGGACTCGGGAAACCGCAAGATGCTGAACGCGCCTCCCTCGGCGGCGTGCTTGCCGAACTTGAAGGGCATCACCTGGATGGTGATGTTGGGTAGGGCGGCGACCTCCAGCAAATGCTCGAGCTGCTCGATCATGACCTCCCGCCCGCCGATGGTCCGCTTGAGCGCCGCCTCGTCGATGACGGCCCACAGCTTGGGCCCGTCCTTGCGGGTGAAGCGCTCCTGGCGCTGCATGCGCAGGTGCACGCGCCGTTCGATGTCTTCGGGACTCGCATCGGGGTTGCCGAGCTGGTAGACCGAGCGCGCGTATGCGGCCGTCTGCAGCAGGCCGGGCACGAACTGCACCTCGTAGGTCCTGATCACGCTCGCGGCCTCTTCCAGGCCGATGTACGTGGTGAACCAGTGCGGCAGCACGGCCGAGTACTTGTGCCACCACCCGGGGGTGTTGGCCTCGCGCACCATCTCCAGCAGGGCACGGCGTTCGGCATCGTCGACGACGCCGTACAGGGTGAGGAGGTCTTCCACGTCACGTGTCTTGAATCCCACGCGCCCGAGCTCCATGCGACTGATCTTGGACTCGGATGCCCGGATGTGGAATCCGGCCTGTGCCCGGTCGAGCCCGCAGCGCTCACGGAGACGCCTGAGGCTCGCCCCCAGCATGATGCGCCGAACGGTCGAACCGGTCCCTGGCGGATCAATGGACACGTGCTTGCTCCTTGGTCGTTTCCTTGCCACCAAGTGTGTCACTTCACGGCCGAAAGATCATGGCCGCGGACAAGATCCCCTTTCCCCCAAATTGACCTTTTGAAGAGAACCGTAGCGCGTGCACGCTCACTCTGCACGTGCATTCGCTCTTGCACCTGCACGAGAGTTTGGCGCAGAATGATCACGTGCAATCCACCCCGGCGCACGGCCAGTGGACCACGTTCGAGTGGTGGCCTCCGATCGGCTGGTGGCCCGAGGCGGCTCGCGACCTTCTGGTCCCGGGCCCGGCGGCCAGCGCCACATTCGTCCTTCCGCCCGCGGCGTCCTCCGTACACTCCGCTCGCAGCTTCTGCTCCGGCACGCTGGCCGGCTGGGGTCTCGGCGAGATGGCCGAGAACATGGAGCTGGTGGTCTCCGAGCTCGCCACCAACGCGCTGCGCCACGGCCTGTGCCTCGACGACCCCGACAGCGCCCGCCGCTCGGTGCAGTTCTCCCTGGTACGCCGGGGTCACCTCGTGACCAGCGCCTTCACCGATCCAGGCTCATCGGTGCCGGTGCTGCGATACCCTGGCCCCCTTGACACCGGCGGCCTCGGACTCCACATCGTCGAATCGCTCAGCCTCCGCTGGGGCTGGTCCGCACTCGCGCCCCGCGGGAAGATCGTCTGGGCAGTCCTCTCCTGACCGGGGGTGATCTGCATTACCGTGGATGGTCATGGCTCACGGTGAGTCCCGCGCGCGACCCCATGAGAGTGCTGACAGATGGAAGATCACCTGCTCGGCTGGCTACGAACACTAGACGAGGACAGGCTCGGGCGCATCCTGGCCAACCGGCCTGATGCCATCGCCGCGCCCTGGCCCCGCCGTCTCGACACCCTCGCCCAGCGGCTCGGCAACGGTTTCGCCGTCATGGAGACCCTGCGCCGGCTGCCACTCCCCTGCCTGCAGCTCGCCGAGGCCGCACTGGCCATGAGCCGCCCCGCCCCCGACTCCCTCGCCCGCTTCCTCGACAGCGATCCCGGCACCGTCACCTCCTGGCTCGACCACCTCTACGACCACGCGCTCGCCTGGCCCGGCGACGACGGCGTCATCCACTTCGCCGAAGGCCTCGCCCGCCACTGGCCGGCCCCGCTCGGCCTGGGCGAGCCGCTCGAGCACTACCTCAACTCCTGGTCCATCAGCAACGACGCGCTGCACGCGCTCGCCCGCGCGCTCGGCCTGCCGGTGCAGGGCGGCAAGCGCCGCACGATCACCCGCGTCATCGAGGCGCTGAGCGACGAGGGCCGCCTGCGCGCGCTGCTCGCCTCCGCCCCCGAGGGCACCACCGGGCTGCTCGAACGCTTCGCCTGGGAAGGCCCGTCGCGCGACGTCGACGGCGGCAGGTTCGTCACCCCCGGCACGCCGGAGAAGTGGTGCGCCGACCACGGCCTGCTCTTCCGCCCGAACTGGCACGTCGCCGAGATCCCCCGCGAGGTGGCGATCAGGCTGCGCGGCCCCGGCTACCACCCGCCCTTCCAGCCCGTGGCCCCCGAGATCGCCACGATCCCGATCGACCCGGAAGAGGTCGACCACCTCATGACGCTGGCCGCGCCGCACGTCGTCGAACGCTGCGCGGCGCTGCTCGACAACACCTCCAAGACCCCGCTGCCGCTGCTCAAGACCGGCGGTGTCGGCGTGCGCGAGGTGCGCAGGGTGGCCAAGGAGACCGGCTGCGACGAGGACGAGACCCGCCTGCTGCTGGAGATCTGCGCGGTGGCCAGGCTGCTGGCCTGGGACGAGCCGTCCGGCGGCATGATCCCCACCGAGCGGTTCGACCGGTGGCGGCTGGACGAGAGCTCGGCGCGGCTGCGGGTGCTGCTGGCCGCCTGGTGGCGCATGGAGCGCTCGTCCCTGCGCAAGGTCGACGGCAAGTACGGCACCGTGCTCGGCGACGACCCCGCGGGCGGCACGCTGGCCGAGATCCGCAGAGCCGTGCTGTCGGTGCTCGCCCATCTGCCCGCGGGCACCGCGTTCGCCGACCGCGACAGCCTCATCGCCGCGGTCCACTGGCACGCGCCGCTGCTCGACGTGGCGCTGCTGCGCTCGGCGGCGCCGGCCGTGCTCGACGAGGCCAGGCTGCTCGGGCTGCTGGCCAACAACGCGCTGACCGATCTCGGCCGGGCGCTGGCCGCGCTCACCGCGAAGCCGGGCAGCGAGAACGACGACGCCGTCCCGATGGTCGAGCACGACCCCGTGCTGGCGGAGGCGGCCACCCGGGCGCTGGCCAGCGTCCGCAGGAGCGCGCTGTTCGGCCCCGACCTGACCGCCGTCGTCACCGGCCCGCCGTCGGCCGAGCTGGCGGCGCTGCTCGACCGCACCGCCGAGCGCGAGTCGCGCGGCGCGGCCTCGGTGTGGCGCTTCACCACCGAGAGCGTGCGCCGGGCGCTCGACCAGGGCTACGACGCGGACGGGCTGCTCGACGAGCTGGCGGCCGTGGGCACGATCCCGCAGCCGCTCGAATACCTGATCCGCGACACCGCGCGCCGCCACGGCGAGGTGACGGTCACCACGGTCGGCTGCATCGTGCAGGCCGCCGACCCGGCGCTGCTCGCCGAGATCGCCGCGCACCGGCGGCTCGGCCGGCTCGGGCTGCGACTGCTCGCGCCCACGGTGCTGGTGAGCAAGGCCCCCGCCGACCGCACGCTGGCCGCGCTGCGCGAGGTCGGCTACTCCCCCGTGCCGGTCTCCGACACCGGGGAGATCACCATCCACCGGGCCAAGCCGGAGGAGCCCGCGGGCGGCAAGCTCATCCTGCTGCCCGGCGGCCAGGTGGCCGAGCTGTCCGACTTCCCCGGCATCGCCGAGACGCCGCCGTACATGCTGGCCGAGCCCACGCCCGACCCGTACGAGCACGCCCGCAGGCTGCTCGCCGCCGACCGCCCCGAAGACGACACGAACGGCCGCACCTGGGCCATCATCGGCCGCATGGCCACCCGGCTGCCGACCGCGCAGCAGTCGCTGCTCGGGTTCGTGGTCGATCGCGGCGTGCGGGCCGGCATCACGCTGGCCGACGGGCTGACCGCGACGATCAGCCACGGCGAGCTCAAGGGCGCCGCGCTCGACGCCTGGTGCGAGGAGGCGGGCGACTACCTGGAGTTCCCGCTCGCCGAGATCGTCGAGGTGCGCGGCGCCTACTGAGACACCTGGCGGCGGCTCCTGCCGAGGGCTCTGCCTGAGGCGCCCGCCGGGGCGGCAGGCGCTACTTCAGCGGCTTGGCCTTCGCCAGGTTCTCCACCAGGTCCTCGAGGAAGCCGGCGTACCCCTGGTAGCTGAAGGGCGTCTCGGCCGCCCACGGGTAGAGCTGGCCGGCCTTGACCGCGGGGAGCTTGGCGAAGGTGGGCTTCTTCATCATCTCTTCGGGCTTGAGCGCCTGCGTGCGGGTGTCGTAGAGGATCACGTCGGCGTCGTAGGTGTCGGCGTTCTCCCAGCTCAGCGTCTGGAAGAAGCCGCCCTCGTCGACCTTGTCCGGTTTGACGACGTTCAGGCCGGCGTCGGTGAGGTGCACGATGTCGGGGTACTCGGGCGGGTTGACGATCCAGAACGCGTCGGCGCCGCCCGACACCATGAGCACCCTGAGGTCCTTGAAGTCGGCCAGCTTCTTGGTGGCCGCCTCCATGCGGGCCTTGGCCTCGGGCACGCCCGCCATGTCGGCGCCGAGCGACTGGGCGAGCTTCTCGTACGTGCCGATGACCTCGGTGGCGCTGCGGCCGGTGAGCATGACGCCGACGGTGGGCGCGACCTGCTCGATGGTGTCCTTGGACTTCTCGGGCACGTACCAGAGGGTGCCCTTGACGTACATGCTGCTGACGAGCAGGTCGGGCTGCAGGGCGATGTACTGCTCGACGTTGAACTCGTCCCAGACGTTGCCGAGGCCGGTGACCTTGGTGATGTCGACGTTGCCGACCTGCGGGTCCTTGCTGCCGTCGGCGAGCTTGTGCGGGCCGAAGACGCCGATCGGGCGCACGCCGAAGTCCCACAGCGCGGCGGCGGCGCCGACCTGGGCGACGATCCTGGTCGGGACCTTGGGCAGGTCGATCTTCTTGCCGCGGTCGTCGGTGAACGTCCACCCTTGCGCGGACGGCGCGCCGGACGCGCCCGTGGACGAGGCGGGCGCCGCCTCCGTGCCGCCGCCCTCACCGCACGCCGCGAGTGTCAGGGCCGCGGCGAGACCCGCCGCGCCCGCGAGGAAGCCCCTGCGCGGCAGTACCGGTCCCGACATGTGCATCTCCTCAGGTTGCCTGGCCTTGTCTGATTGCTGGACCATTAGATTAGCCTTGCCTAAGTTTGACGTACGACGAGAGGGGGTCGGGTGCGCCCGGCTGAGGGAACGGCCGACGCCGCGCAGGCGGCGGGCCAGGCCGTGAGCGAACCCGTCGCAGGCACCGGCGGTGCCTCCGGCGGCGCGGCCAAGCGGCGGCCTCCTGTGCTGGTCGCGGGGCTGGTGGCGACGCTCGGGCTGCTGGTCCTCGTCGCGCTGGCCAGCGTGGCGCTGGGCGCGCGGCCGGTGTCGTTCGGCACGGTGATCGACGCCTTCATCGCCCCGGACGGCTCCAGCGACCACACGGTCATCCGGGAGCTGCGCGTCCCCCGCACGCTGCTCGGCCTCGGCGTCGGCGCGACGCTCGGGCTGGCCGGCGCGCTCATGCAGAGCCTGACCCGCAACCCGCTCGCCGACCCCGGCCTGCTGGGCATCAACGAGGGCGCGGCGCTCGGCGTCACGCTGGCGCTCGGCCTGTTCGGGCTCGGCGACCCCGCCGTCTACGTCTGGTTCGCCTTCGGCGGCGCGGCGCTGGCCTCGATCATCGTGTACGCGCTGGCCTCCTCGGGCCGCTCGGGATCGAGCCCGGTACGCCTGGCCCTGGCCGGCGTGGCCTTCGGCATGGTGTGCACCGCGATCTCGTCGGCCATCCTGCGCATGGACTCCGAGACGTTCGACCGCATGCGGTTCTGGCTGACCGGCTCGCTGGCCGGGCAGACGGCCGGCACGCTGGTGCGGCTCGCGCCGTTCATGGCCGCCGGGCTGCTGCTCGGCCTGCTGCTGGCCAGGCCGCTCAACATGCTCGCGCTCGGCGACGACGCGGGCAAGGCGCTCGGCGTGGCGGTCGGCCGCACGCGGATCCTCACCGGCGTGGCGGTCACGCTGCTGTGCGGGGCGGCCACCGCCGCCGCGGGGCCGCTGTGGTTCGTCGGGCTGATCGTGCCGCACGCGGTGCGCGCCGCCGTGGGGCCCGACCAGCGGTGGGTGCTGCCGTACTCGGCGCTGGCCGCGCCCGTGCTGCTGCTCGGCGCGGACGTGATCGGGCGGCTCATCGCCCGGCCGGGCGAGGTGCAGGTGGGCATCGTGTGGGCGGTGATCGGCGCGCCGATCTTCATCCTCATAGCCAGGCGGAAGCGGGTGGCGGCGCTGTGAACGTCCGCGTCGGATCCTGGTCCGTACGGCTCGCGCCCCGCGCGCTGCTCGTCACCATCGTCCTCATCGTCATCGGCTGTGCGGTGAGCGTGGCCGCGCTGGCCACGGGCGAGTTCACCGTGCCGGTGTCCGACATCATCGACGCGCTGTTCGGCCAGGGCACGCCGGTCGCCGAACTGATCGTCAGCAAGCTGCGCGCCCCGCGCGTGGTGACCGGCCTGCTGGTCGGGGCCGCGTTCGGGCTGAGCGGCGCCATCTTCCAGAGCCTGACCAGGAACCCGCTCGGCAGCCCCGACTTCATCGGCTTCACCGCGGGCGCCTCGACCGGCGGCATCGTCGCCGTGGTCGCGGGCGGCTCCGCCATGGTGGTCGCGGGCGGCGCGCTGCTCGGCTGCGTGGCGACGGCCGCGCTGGTGTACCTGCTCGCCTACCGCGGCGGCGTGGCGGGCTACCGGCTCGTCCTGGTCGGCATCGGGGCCAACGCGCTGCTGCTCGCCGTCAACTCGTACCTGCTGACCAGGGCGAACATCAACGACGCGGCCACCGCCGCCGCCTGGCTGACCGGCAGCCTCAGCGGGCGCGGCTGGGACCACGCGGTGCCCGTCGCGCTGGCGCTGGCCGTGCTGGTACCGCTGTGCGCGGCGATCTCGCGGCCGATGCGCATGATCGAGATGGGCGACGACGCGGCCAGGGCCATGGGCATCAGGGTCGAGGCGGTCCGCGCGGCGGCCATCGCGGCCGGGGTGCTGCTGTCCGGCGTGGCCACGGCCGCCGCGGGCCCGGTCGCCTTCGTCGCGCTGGCCTCGCCCCAGCTCGCCCGGCGGCTCACCCGCTCGCCCGGCGTCACCATGGCGTCGTCCGCGCTGATGGGCGCCGTGCTGCTGACCGCCGCCGACCTGGCCGCGCAGCGGCTGCTCGCCCCCACCCAGCTTCCCGTCGGCGTGCTGACCGCCGCGATCGGCGGCACGTACCTCGTCCTGCTCCTGCGAAAGGACCGCCACTGATGGTCTCCTCCCGCCTGTCCGGCACCGGCCTCACCCTCGCCTACGATCAGCGCGTCGTGGCCACCGACCTGAGCGTGACCATTCCCGACGCGTCCTTCACCGTGATCATCGGCCCCAACGCGTGCGGCAAGTCCACGCTGCTGCGCGCGCTGGCGCGGATGCTGAAGCCGAAGGCCGGGGCCGTGCACCTGGACGGGAGCGTGATCACCTCGCTGCCGTCGAAGGAGGTGGCGCGGCGGCTCGGCCTGCTGCCGCAGAGCTCGATCGTGCCGGACGGCATCACCGTGGCCGACCTGGTGGCCCGCGGCCGCTACCCGCACCAGAAGCTGATGCGGCAGTGGTCGAAGGCCGACGAGGCGGCGGTGGCCGAGGCCATGCGCGCCACCGACGTGGCGGGGCTGGCCGACCGGATCGTGGACGAGCTGTCGGGCGGGCAGCGGCAGCGGGTGTGGCTGGCCATGGCCCTCGCGCAGGAGACGCCGATCCTGCTGCTGGACGAGCCGACCACGTACCTGGACATCTCCCATCAGATCGAGGTGCTCGACCTGTGCGCCGACCTGCACGAGGCGGGCCGGACCATGGTGGCGGTGCTGCACGACCTCAACCAGGCGTGCAGGTACGCCACCCACCTCATCGTCATGCGCGACGGCAAGGTCGTCGCGGCGGGCGACCCGGCCGAGATCGTCACCCCTGAGCTGGTGCAGCGGGTGTTCGACCTGCGGTGCGAGATCATCCAGGACCCGCAGACCGGCACCCCGCTCATCGTCCCCGAGGCGCGCCGCCGGGTCGCCGCCGCCGCCACCGCCTGACCGGTCGCGCTCAGCGGGCTGCGCAGCGGCGGACCGCGAGCAGCGCCATCGCGCGGGTCACCTCCAGCATCTCGCTCAGCCGCACCTGCTCCCTGGGGGCGTGCGCGAAGCGGACGTCGCCGGGGCCGTAGTGCAGGGTCGGGATGCCGCCCGCCGCGTACAGGCGCAGGTCGCTCCCGTACGGCGCGGCGGTCTCGGCCGGGGTCGCGCCCGTGACGGCGGTCACCGCGTCGCGCACCTGGCCGAGCAGCTCGTGCCCGGCGGGCAGCCGGCCGCTGGCGAACTGCCCGCCCGGCCAGGTGATCTTCGGCGGGTTGGCCCGCAGCCAGGGGTCGGACACCTCGGCGATCGCCGACTCGAACTCGGCCCGCGCCTGCGCCGGGTCCTCGTCCAGCCGCACCCCGAGCCGTCCTTCGGCGACCAGCAGGTCGGGCACGGTGCTCGCCCAGTCGCCCGCGCGGACCGTGCCGACCTCGATCGGGTACGGCAGCCTGTTGTCGCCGAACAGCTCGGGCACGTCGCGGTTGCGTTCGGCCTCCAGCCGCCTGATCGCCGCGAACACCGGCCAGAACGCCTCGATCGCGTTGACGCCCTCGTTCCTGGTGGCGCCGTGCGCGGCCCGGCCGGCGATCTCGATACGGAACGTCAGCGCCCCCGCGTTGGCGGTGATCACCGCGCCCGAGGTGGGCTCGGTGATGACCGCGGCGTCGGCGGTGTGCCCCCTGGCCAGGGTGGCGAACGCGCCGAGCCCGCCGTCCTCCTCGCTGATCACGCAGTGTACGGCCAGCGGCCTGGCCAGCTTGACGCCGGCGCGGTGGATCGCGCGGGCCACCGCCAGGTTGGCCACCAGTCCCGCCTTCATGTCGCAGGCGCCCCGGCCGTGCAGCACGTCGCCGGTGATGCGGGCGGCGAACGGGTCGCTGCCCGCCCACTTGGCCAGGTCGCCGGTCGGCACCACGTCCACATGGCCTTGGAGCGCCAGGGCGGGCGGTCCCTCGCCGCCGGGGGTGACGGCGACGACGCCGTACCCCTCGCTCCTCGGCGCCTCGGTGCCGGGGAAGCCGGGGCGGGCGGTCAGGTCGGGCAGATCGAGCTTCCAGACGTCCACGTCCATGCCGGCCTCGGTGAGCAGGCGGGCGACGCGGTGCTGCAGCTCGGACTCGGCGTCGGTGCCGGTCACGCTGGGGACCTTGACGGTCTCCACCAGCAGGTTCACGGTCTCGGGCTCATCGATGGCATCGAGGACCCGGGCTTCCACGTCGTGCATGGAGCACACCTTCTCACGGGTGCGCGGGCCGCCGTCCTGGAGCCCGGCGCGTCCGCCTGCTCGTAAACTGAAGCCGTGGAAGAGCCCAAGTTCGAGATTCAGATGCTGCACGACCGCGTGATGATCAAGATGGAGCCGGAGGCCGAAGAGCGGCGCAGCGGCTCCGGGATCGTCATCCCCGCGACGGTCAAGATGGCCAACCGCCTGGCCTGGGGCGAGGTCTGCGGCGTCGGCACGAACGTGCGCTCGGTCAAGGTCGGCGACAAGGTGCTGTTCAACCCGGAGGATCAGTTCGAGGTGGAGATCCACGCGCAGGTCTACCTCGTGATGCGCGAGCGCGACCTGCACGCGGTGGCCACCCAGGAGACCGATCACGGCACCGGCCTCTACCTCTGATCAGCGTCCGTCCCCTCGCTCCCCCGTGACTCGCACGCTCCCTACGACTCCCGCGGCTTCGCCCGCGTGAAGGAGAGCCACAGGTCCGAGTCCCACGTCGCGGCCGGCACCCCGGCCAGCACCCGCGTCACCTTCCCGCTGAAGTCGATCACCGCCAGCCGGCGGGTGTTCCCCTGCGTCATGACGGCGATGAGATGGCTCTCGTCCCACCAGCCGAACACCGCCTCAGGCCGTGCCGGCACCCTGCGCGCGATCGTGCCGGTGGCCGCGTCGACCAGGCAGATCGGCTCCGTGAAGCGGGCCGGGCACCAGGTGGCCAGCCGCCGGCCCGACGGCGAGTAGGCGTCCTCGGGCCCGGTCGGCAGGCCGGCGCCGGCGTACGTGCGCAGCACCGCCCCGTCCGACGGACGGTAGACGCGCAGGCCGGTGCCGTGGCGCGCGACCAGGTTCCCGTCGGGGCTCCACCAGAAGCCCGCCTTGGGGCTGAGCCCGGAGATCCGCACCGTGCGCGCCTGCCGGGCGGCGACGTCCACCACCGTGAAGCCGAGCACCTGCCAGGCGCCGCGCACCTTCTGCTCGACGGTCAGCGCGACCCGCTTGCCGTCGCGCGACCAGGAGGCGTAGGAGGCGGTCAGCGGCCGCTTCACGGTGCGGATCGTGGTGGTGCGGCCGGTGGCGCGGTCGGTGACGACCAGGGCGTCGTAGCCGGACCGGTACGCGGCCGGCACCCCGGCCGTCAGGGAGCCGCCCGGCGCGACCGACACCTCCGACAGGCTCTTCTCCCAGGTGAACGCGTTGCCCGCGGGCGTGCGCAGGTAGGTGCGCTTGGTGCCGAGGCCGTAGGCCGCAAGGCGGACGGGGTCGCCCTTCTGCTCGCGGTAGGTCATGCCGTTCGTGCCCGGCAGCCGCAGGTCGGCGGTGCTCTGAGCGGCAGGTGCGGCGGAGACGAATAAGGCCAGTGCGGCGGCGAGGTGAGCGATCACGTCCCGCAGACTAGACAGGCCGATCGGCGGATTTCCGCAGCGATACCGATCGGGTCTGGGCCGTTTCGGGGGTTACGGCCTCTCCGATCCAGGTCCCGCTGCGGGTCTATCGGGCCGCGACGAAGCTCAGGCCGAGCTTGATGATGTCGATCCCGACCGTGCGCAGCCCCGCGTAGACGATGACCGCGGCGCAGGCCACGGTGACGATCAGCACCAGGATCCGGACGATCCAGCCCTGCCGCTTGTACCACTCCGTCCAGGCGTGCAGCGTGCGCTTGCCGAACTCCAGCAGCTTGCGCGCCCAATGGAACTCCGTGGACAGCACCGCGAGCCCCGCGAACACGACCAGCCAGCCGGGCCCGGGGAACGGCACCATGATCAGCCCGCCGACCACCATGACGGTCCCGACCAGGCCGACCACGATCTTCAGCGTGAGGGCGCCCGTGCGGGTGGCCCTGATGCCGTCCAGCCAGCCGTGCAGGCCCCTGCGGCGTGCGGGCATGCTGGAGCGGGCGGCCGCCTCGCCCTTCACCACGTCGGCGTCGCCGGTACCGGAGTCTCGTACCTGCACACATCCCCCTGCTGTCGGTGTGACCCCAGGATACGGCCCGGCATTCGCGGCCACTTGCAGACGACTAGCAAGGCATTGAAACGCCATCTTCCGTAAAATTTCCTGCTCACGGAGGAAATGGCAGGCAAACATCGGTTAATGTCTGCTATGCCCGATGTTCTGCTCCGTACCGTCACCGGCCCTGTACGCGCGGACGCCATCGACGGCGCCGTGCTCCCCCACGAGCACCTGCGCAACGACATGCGCTGGGCGGTCGGCATCGACTCCGACCCGCACCGGTGGCTCGACGAGGAGCAGACCGTCGCCGCCGAGCTGCGCGAGCTCCGCCTGTCCGGGCGGCTCGGCCTCGTCGTGGACCTCACCTGCATCGGCATGGGCCGCGACGCCGCCGCGCTGGCCCGCATCGCCGCGGCGAGCCGCGTCCCGGTGATCGCCTCCACCGGCCTGTACGCCGAGCCGTTCGCCGACGCCCGCGACGCCGACGTGGACAAGCTCACCGCCCGCCTCATGGAGGAGATCCTCAGCGGCCTGGACGGCACCGGCGTCTTCCCCGGAGTGATCGGCGAGGTCGGCTGCTGGGGCGCCGAGCCCACCGCGTTCGAGGAGCGCTGCCTCATCGCCGCCGCCCGCGCGTCCCTGCGCACCCGGCTGCCGGTCGCCACGCACGGCAGGAACGCCTTCGCGCTGCTGGAGATCCTGCTCGGTCAGAACCTGCCCGCCTCCCGCGTGGCCGTCGGCTACGAGGGCGGCGACCTCGGCACGGCCAGGAAGATCGCCGAGGCGGGGGCGTACGTCTCGCTCGGCTCGCTCGACCGCGGCGCAGACGAGGCGGCGCGGATCGCGCTCGGCCTCATCGAGGACGGCCACGCCGGCCGCCTGCTGCTCAGCACCGGCCTCAGCCGGGTCGCCCAGGTGCGCCGCTACGACGGCGCCGGTTACGCCGACCTGTTCGACGCGCTGCTGCCGCGCCTGCGCGAGGCGGGCGTGGGCGACGAGGTGATCCGGTCGATCACCCGCGACAACCCGCTGCGCTGGCTCACCGAGGGCCTCGCCTCCTGACCCGGCGGCGCGCCCGCCCGATGCGCCTGCTGCGAGGCCGCGCCCGGACCGCCGTTCTCCGCCTCGCCACGGTCACCCCCGGCGGGCAGGTACAGAACAACCCGGTCGGCTTCTTCGTCGACGCCGGGACCGGCACGATCACCATCGGCGGGCACGCGATGGGTAGGTCGAAGAAGATCGCGAACGTGCGGCAGGGCAGCACGGTCGCGCTCGTGGTGGACGACCTGGCCTCCGTGGACCCGTAGGTGGCGCGCGGGATCGAGATCAGAGGCACCGCGCAGGCGCTGACGGACGTGGACCCGCCGCTCCCGTTCTTCTCCGCGAGGTCATCAGGATCACCCCGTCCAAGATCATTTCCTGGGGCCTGAACGGCGACCGGCACAGCCGCGCCGTCTGACGCGCGGCGCGCACCGCGTACGTTGATCGCATGACGACGGTATGGGTGATCAGCGGGCCGCCGGGCGCGGGCAAGTCGACGGTGGCGGCGGAACTGCTCGCCCGGCTCGATCCGGTGCCCGCGCTGCTCGACAAGGACACCGTGTACGGCGACTTCGCCGCCGCGGTGCTGCGCGCCCACGGCCGCCCCGACGGCGAGCGCGAGGGCCCCTGGTACGACGAGCACATCAAGCGTCACGAGTACGCGGGCCTGACGAGGGTCGCCCGGCAGATCCGCGGCCACGGCTGCCCGGTGGCGCTGGACGGCCCGTTCACCACGCAGGTGCACGACGCGGCCTGCTGGGAGCGGTGGGTGGCGGAGCTGGGCGGGCCGCCGGTGCGGCTGCTGTGGGTGCGCTCGGACGGGCCGACGCTGCGCGAGCGGCTGGTGGCCAGGGGTCTTTCGCGCGATGCGGGCAAGCTCGCCGCCTTCGGCGACTACCTGCGCAACATCCGGGTGGACGAGCCGCCCGCCGTACCGCATCTGGAGATCGACAACCGGCCGGGCGCGCCGCCGATCGGCGAGCAGCTCACGGCGGCGGGTATACCGCCGCGAGCACGTCCGGCAGCCGGCTGACGAGCCGCATGAAGCGGCCCTCTTCGCAGCCGACGCCGGGCTGGTTGGCGAGCTGCTGCGAGACGACCCCGGCGATGAGGGACGAGGCGAGGTCGAGCCCTTCCGGCCCGGCGGCGCCGGGGTGCGGCTCGCCGCGCTCGACGGCCTGCCCGATCAGCGTGCGAAAGTGCTCGTGCACGGCCTGCGCGGGCGCTGACCGTCGCCGGCGCGAACGCCCACAACCTCAGGAACGTCACCGTGCACCTGCCGCTCGGCGTGCACCGCCGTGACCGGGGTGGCCGGCTCGGGTAAGAGCACGCTGGTCCGCAAGGAGCTGGTCGAGCGGCACCCCGAGACGATCCTCATCGACCAGTCGCCCATCGCCGCCTCGTCCCGCTCCACGCCCGCCACCTACCTCGGCGCCATGGACCCGCTGCGCCGGATGTTCGCCGAGGCCCACGGGGTGCCGGCCGGGCTGTTCAGCTTCAACTCGGCGGGAGCCTGCCCGGGCTGCCGGGCACGGCACGGCTGGTGCAGCTGCTCGACCGGCTGGTGGACGCGGGCAACACGGTGATCGTGGTCGAGCACGACCTCGACGTGGTCAAGCACGCGGACTGGGTGATCGACATGGGGCCGGAGGCGGGGCGGCTCGGCGGCGAGGCGGTGTTCGAGGGCACGCCGGCCGAGCTGTGCTCGGCCTCCACCTACACGGCGAAGTATCTCGTCAGGTCACTCGATAGCGGTCGTCCCGGACGTCCATGATCGCCATGTGGCCGGGCAGATGGCCGATCGCGTACTTGACGCCGCCGGCCAGCACCGCCTGCTGCGGCGTCACCCCGCACGCCCAGAACAGCGGCACCTCGCCCTCCCGCACCTCCACCGGGTCTCCGTAGTCGGGCGCGCCCAGGTCGCGGATGCCGATGGCGTCCGGGTCGCCGATGTGCACGGGCGCGCCGTGCACCCTCGGGTAGCGGCCGCTCACCTCGACGGCGGTCGCCACCAGCTTCTCCGGCACCGGCCGCATCGACACCACCAGCGGCCCCTCCAGCCGGCCGGTCGGCTCGCAGGGGATGGACGTGACGTACATGGGCACGTTCGTCCCCGCCTCCAGATGCCGCACCGGCACCCCGGCGGCCAGCAGCGCCCGTTCGAACGTGAAGCTGCAGCCGATGAGGAACGGCACCAGATCCTCCCGCCACTCCTCCACCACCTCGTCCAGGTCGGCCACCGCCCTGCCGTCGCGGTAGAGGCGGTAGCCGGGCAGGTCCGTCCGCAGGTCGCCGGAGAACAGCTCCGTCGAGTACGCGCCCGGCTCGCCCACGTCGAGCACCGGGCACGCCTGCGGGTTGCGGTGGGCGAACAGCAGCAGGTCGTAGCGCAGCTCGCTGGGCACGGCGATGAGGTTGGCCTGCGTCCAGCCCCGGCACCAGCCGGCGGTCGGGGCCCGCTCGCCGGAACGGAACCGCTCCCGCGCCTGCGCGGGGGTGAGATCGGCGACGTCCATTTCTCGACAGTAGAAGCGCGTCCCGCCCCGGTCCACCATCGCGGGCTTGACATCTCCGTGTCCGTCAACCTAAGTTGACCCTCATAGGGGGTCAACTTAAGTTGACGCCCGTCGTGGACAGGGGGTTGTGCTTCGTGGACGCGTTGTCCATCGCCGTCACGGCGAACCTGCCCGTGCTGCTGTGGGGCGCGCCGGGCACCGGGAAGACCTCGGCCGTGCTGGCGCTCGGCGAACGGCTCGGGCTGCCGGCCGAGGTCGTCGTCGGCTCGATCAGGGAACCGAGCGACTTCGCCGGGCTGCCCGTGCTGCGGGACGGGCGCACGTGGTTCGCGCCGCCCCGCTGGGCCGAACGGCTCGCCGAATCCGGCACCGGCATCCTGTTCCTCGACGAGCTGACCACCGCGCCGCCCGCCGTGCAGGCCGCGATGCTGCGGGTCGTGCTCGAACGGGCCGTCGGCGACCTGACGCTGCCCGGCTCCGTCCGCATCGTCGCCGCCGCCAACCCGCCCGAGCAGGCCGCCGACGGATGGGACCTGTCGGCGCCGCTGGCCAACCGGCTGATCCACCTCGACTGGACGGTCAGCGCCGCCTCGGTCGCCGACGGGTTCACCGGCGGGTTCCCCGCTCCGTCCCTTCCGGGCTTCGGCTCCTCCGCCGATGTGCACCGGGCGCGGGCGCTGGTGGGCGCCTTCCTCCGGGTACGGCCCGAGCTGGTGCTGTCCGTCCCCGGCGGGCCCGCCCGAGCCTGGCCCAGCCCCCGCACGTGGGAGCTGGCCGCCATCGCGCTCGCGCACACGGCCGACGCGCCCGCCGAGGTGCGGGCCGAGCTGGTGGTCGGCGCGGTCGGGGAGGCCGCCGGGTACGAGCTGCTGTCCTGGCTGCGCGACCTCGACCTGCCCGACCCCGAGACCCTGCTCGCCGACCCCGACGCCCCGCTGCCCTCCCGCGTGGACCGGGTGCACGCCGTGCTCGGCTCGGTCGTCGCGCACGTCGCCGCCGATGGAGGCGCGGACACGTGGGAACGCGCCTGGACGCTGATCGCCCGGGTCGCCCGCCGCACCCCCGACGTGGCGGCCACCGCGGCCCGCTCGCTCGCCGCCCGCCGGCCGCGCGGCGCCGCCCTGCCGGAGACGGTGCTCGGCCTC
The DNA here is from genome assembly GCF_043196965.1 of Nonomuraea sp. NPDC049309. Classification (NCBI taxonomy): domain Bacteria; kingdom Bacillati; phylum Actinomycetota; class Actinomycetes; order Streptosporangiales; family Streptosporangiaceae; genus Nonomuraea; species Nonomuraea sp. NPDC049309. The sequence goes on from NZ_JBICSH010000001.1 coordinate 2,318,134, forward strand.
GCCCCGATCCTCCGCTCCGCCGGCCTGCTGCCATGACCGGCCGCGAGCGAGAGAGCCCCGAACGGCTCGCCGCGACCTCCGGAGGACTGCTGCCATGACCGTCCACGACAGGGAAGTCGCCGAGCGGTTCGCGGCGGCGCGGCTGTGGGCGGCGGCGCGGGCGCCGTACCTGACCTCGGCGCTCTTCGCGCTCCGGCCGCTCGTCCACGACGCCGCCCCGCCCCGGCCCGCGGCCGACGAGCACGGGAACGTGCACCTCGACCCCGCCGCCCTGCCGCCCGTGCCCGAGCTGGGCTGGTGGCTCCTCCACCACGTCGGCCACCTGCTGCGGGACCACCACTCCCGCGCCCCGGACGACACCTCGATCCGCTGGGCTCAGGCCGCGGACGCCGAGATCAACGACGACCTCGGCCGTCCGGACGCCGTTCCCGCCGGCGCGATCACCCCGCACGCGCTGGGCCTGCCGGACGGTCTGCTCGCCGAGCGCTACGCCGAGCTGATCGACCTCATCGACGTCCCGCCCGGCCTGGCGCCCTGCGCGCCGCCGCCCTTCACCGGCCCCGAGGCGATGACCTCCCTGGAACGCGAGCTGCTGGCCAGGGCCGTCGCCGCCGAGATCGCGGCCAGGGGCACCGCTCCCGGCGGCTGGCGGCGCTGGGCCGAGGCCGTGCTGCGTCCCGAGGTGGACTGGCCGGCGCTGCTGGCCCATCACGTCAGGAGGGGCCTTGCGCAGGCGTCCGGCCGGGTCGACTACAGCCACCGCCGCCCGTCCAGACGCGCCGCCGCGACACCGTCGATCGTCCTGCCCGCTCTCGTACGCCCGCTCCCCCGGGTCGCGGTGCTGGTCGACACGTCCGGCAGCGTGACCCGTACGGCGCTGGAGCGGGCGCTCGCCGAACTGGACGGCATCCTCCGCGCGGCCGGCAACCGCTGGATCGACGTGACCTGCTGCGACACGCAGGCCTATCCGGCGCAGCGGGTGCGGTCGGCGGCCCAGGTCGAGCTGACCGGCGGGGGCGGCGCGGACCTGCGCGCCGGCTTCGCGGCCGCCGCGCCCCGCGCCGACCTGCTCATCGTGCTCACCGACGGCGGCACCCCGTGGCCCGCCCGGCGGCCGCGCGCCCGGGTGGTGGTCTGCCTGTTCGGCGACGGCCACGAGGCCCCGCCGTGGGCGAGCACCGTACGCGTGACGGAAAGGAAGGGCGCATGACGGACCGCATGACGAACCGCATGACGGACCGCATGACGGGCAGGGACACGCGGCGGTGGCGGGCCGCCGGGTTCGGACCGGAGGAGGCGGCGGCCTGGCGCGAGGCGGGCGTGACCGACCCGAGCGACGCCCGCCTGTGGGCCACCGCCTCCGCCACTCCCGAGACCGTCGCGACCTGGCAGCACGCCGGGATGACCCCGGCCGAGGCCGTGCGCTGGCACGAGCTCGGCGTCGCCCCGCACGACGCGGCCCGCAGGCACCTCGCCGGCGAGCGCCCGCACCGCATCTCCCTGCCGGCCCGCCTGGCCGGGCGCCTGGCCGTTCCCGAGCCCGAACCGCCCGGCGCGGCCGTCACGGAGTCGCTGCGCAGGCTGCTGCGCGCGGGAGTGCCGGCGGCGGTCGCCCGCACGTACGCCGATGCGGGCTGGGACGGCGACGAGGCCGCCGAGTGGGCGCGGCGGCGCGTGGACCAGGGGGACGCGCGGCTGTTCAGGGCGCTCGGCTTCACCGCCGCCGAGGCCGCCGCGCTCGGACGTCCCGCGCTGGAGGTCATGGCGGCGTGGTGGGGGGTGGTCCCGCTGCACGAGGTGGCCGCCTGGTGTGCGGCCGGGCTGACACCGGAGGAGGCAGCCGCACAGCGGGCGGCGGGTGTCACGGCGGAGCGGGCAGGCGTGCTCAGAGCACTGTCGCCGCTCACCAGCGACTCGCTCTGAAGGCCCGCTCTGAAGGCCTCCTCTGAAGGCCTCCTCTGAAGGCCCCCTCTGAAGGCCCCCTCTGAAGGCCCCCTCTGAAGGCCCGCTGTGTCCGAGGGCCCGCTCTGAAGGTGTGGCAGGACGCTGTCACCGGCCAGTGGCGGCCCCGCCATGGGCCTGGCCGGCACTGTCCACGTGGGCCGGTTGGCGAGGCGGGGATGGCGTTCAGTACTCGACTTCGAAGGTGTGCGGCCCCAACCCGTAGCGGTCGTGGCCCTGCGGCACCACGTACCCGTGCTCCATCAACGTCCCAAGGCTCTCCCGCACCTCCTCCTCGCTCAGCCCCGACGCGTGCGTCAGCCGGTCGAGCCGCGCGCCACCGGACTCGACGACCTGGGCGGCGACGGCCTCGTAGAGGTAGATGTCGACGTCCGACAGCACCTGGACGTCGTGCCCGTCGGTCATGATCGTTGCCTCGCTCCTTCCCTCAGCCTGGCCGGGTCGACCTCCCTGTCGGGGAAACGGCGCAGGTACTCGGCCTCGAGCTCGTTGGTGCGCGTGGTGTGGTGGGCGAGGGCGTCGTCGGATCCGTGGAAGAAGGTGTCGCTCCTGGTGGCGTGGAGCTGGCGCAGCTCGCGTACGACGTCCTCGTCGCTCAGCTGAACCGGGTCAATTCCCATCGTCGTCATGCGAACCCCCTACCCAGGAACGTTCGGACAACATCTGTCACATTTCCTGACAATTAGGCATTGTCTGTAAGATGTCGTCGCTTTACCTTCCCGTTATGGACCTCGAGCTAAGGCACCTCAGGATCGTCCGCGCGGTCGCGGACGCGGGAAGTGTGAGTAAGGCCGCCTCCCTGCTCGGGCTGGCACAACCGGCCCTGACCGCGCAGCTCAAGCGCATCGAGAGGGCGCTCGGCGGCGCCCTCTTCGAGCGTGATCGCCACGGCGCCAGGCCCACCCGCCTCGGCGAACTCGTGCTCGCCCGCGCGCGCGTGCTTCTCCCCGCAGCCAAGGAACTGCAGGACGAAGCCGTACGCTTCGCTCAGGCCCCCTCACCCGGCTTCCGCATAGGCGCCACCAACGGCCCGATCCTGGGCGGTCTGGTCCACCGCCTCGCGGCCGAGCGGAAGGTCAGCACGTACACGTCGTGGTCGGCGTACGAGCTGAACAGCATGGTCGAGCTCGGCCGCCTCGACTACGTGCTCACGGGCGCCTGCGGTGACTCCGGCACCCCCACGGGCACGCTCCTCTGGGAGACCATCAGCATCGACCCCGTGTTCTGCCTGGTCTCCGAGGATCATCCGGCCGCGCGGGAGAAAGAGGTGTCGCTGGCCGACCTCGCCGACGAGCAGTGGGCGGTGACGCCGGGCGACGGCTGCTTCGCCGACTGCTTCGCCATGGCGTGCGCGCGGGCGGGGTTCACGCCGGGGACGATCTACGAGACCGACGTGGCCACCTGCACCCACCTCGCCCAGGTCGGCCGGGCCGTCGTCCTGTGCCAGGCCACTCACCAGGCCGCCCCCGGCCTGGTCATGGTGCCGCTGGAGGGGGTTCCGCTGCGCTGGCGGCAACTCCTCGGCCGCCACCCCACCGCCCCCGAGGCCGAGTGGGTCATCTCGCAGGCCAAGCAGGCGCACCAGGACGCCGTACGCCGCAGCCCCGTCTACTCCGACTGGCTCGTACGCAACCCCGGCTACGGCACCACCCCCTAGCACCCCGTCCGCGTCAGAGGGCCACACAACCGGCCCACCGGTTGATCAGCCGGGAAGGCCGAGCCCGGTCTCCTGGGGCCGGAGTCCGGCACCCCGCCGCTCAAGGCGCTCGGCCGCTTGAGGCCGCAGGTCGACCGCCCGCATCGGGCCGCAGATCGGCGCTCGGCCGTTCGAGGCCGGAGGCTGGTGCCCGGTCGCATGAGGCCGGAGGCCAGTGCCGACGAGAGGCCGCGGCGGCCGCCGTACCCGGTCTCGGTCCCGCTCTGACCGGCTCCTACCGCCCCGTCCCCCGCTCACCCCACCCCGACCAGCCACGCATGGCGCTACGCCGACGGAGAATATGATCGTCTGGCACTCCACCAAGCCCGGCAGACGTGGAATGATGTCGGCGGAGCCCGTTTCTCCCGCCCGGCCCGGCACCACGACCGGATCCGATGCTCTAGCCTTGGTTAGCGCCAGGCCACGGCAAGATCCTTCTCGCCGCGCCGCACGCGACACAACTTCATCCAGGGGCGGTAGCTCAGCCGGTCAGAGCATCGGACTCATAATCCGTGGGTCGTGGGTTCAAGTCCCACCCGCCCTACCACGCTGACCAGCGGCGGGGCACCCAGCCGCGCTTCTGCGTCCCCACCGGACGCAGCCCGGAACCCGAACGGGGACCGGGCGTCCGAGACCCGGCGCGGAACACACGCGGAATGGATCTCGAGGGCAGTTGGCGGCCTCGCCGCCGCTTGCCGCTGCTTGCGAGGTGCGCAGGCCGGCCGCCCTGCCTGGCCGAAGGCCAGCGTACAGGGGAGCGTAGCCCGCGGCAGCAGTCCACACCCCGGCCAGAGAGGGCAGTCGGCGGTGGTCGCCACGGCATCCGGCGAAGCCGTACCGCACTTGGCGGCCGTCCGGCCGTTCGGCGATGATCTCCGTCATGACATGCCGGTGGCACGAGAACCTGTCGTCAAGCTGCGCAGAGCCCGGAGGTGTGACATGAACGTCCTCGTCCCGCACGACGCCGGGGGGTTCCGGATCGGTATCGGAGTGGCGAGGCCGCGCGTGCCGTCCCGGGGGGTGGGCGCGTGAACGTGCTGGTCGCCGGCGCGACGGGCACGCTCGGGTCGGTCCTGGTACGGCGGCTGCTCGCGGCCGGTCACCAGGTGTGCGGCATCACGAGATCCGAGGCGGGCGCCAGGAGGCTCGCCGCCGCGGGGGCCACCGCCGTCGTCGCGGACGTGATGGACCGCGACGCGCTCCTCACCGCGCTCGACGGGCTGCACGCGGACGCGGTCATCCACCAGGCCACCGCGATCAGGGGGCTGCCGCTCTTCCACCGCGCCCTGTACGCGACCGACGCCCTGCGCGAGCGCGGCACCGCGCACCTCGTCGAGGCCGCCGGGCTCGTCGGCGCCCGCAGGTTCCTCACGCAGTCGTTCTTCCTCGGGTACGGCTACCGCGATCACGGCGACGAGCCGGTGACCGAGGAACGCCCGTTCGCCGAGCCCGGTCAGGGAGCCTTCGACCCGCACATGCGCTCGATGCGCGCCAACGAGGAGCAGGTGTTCGCGATCGGCGGCATCTCCCTGCGCTACGGCATGTTCTACGGCCCGGAGCCGACGACGTGGCGCCTGATGCGGATGGCCAGGAGGCGGCTGCTTCCGGTTCCGCGTCCCGCGAGCACGGTCTCGCTCGTCCACATCGAGGACGCGGCCGGCGCGACGGTGGCGGCCCTGGAGCGCGGCAGGCCGGGCCGGGCCTACAACGTCGCCGACGACCATCCGGTCAGATTCGACGAGTACGTCAGGGAGGTGGCGAGGGCGGCCGGCGGTGCCGCCCCGCCGGCGGTGCCGGGGTGGCTGCTGCGCGCCACGCCGTACATGCACGCCCTCATGGTGGGGACGCGGCTGCGGCTGAGCACCGCCCTGGCGAAGGAGGAGCTCGGGTGGACGCCCGCCTACCCGTCCTGCCGGGAAGGGCTGGCCGGCCTCGAACGGAACGGGCGCCCCGCCCGATGAGCCCGCCGCGCCGGCCGTCCCGGCGTGCGAGGTGCCCCCGGGTCGCGGCGCGGGTGGACTCGAATCCCGGCTGAGGAAGCGGTACGAGGGCCGGGGGCCGGCGGGCCTGGCCGCGTCCACCGCCGGCCCTTCGCCCACTTGTGACCGGCTCAGGTGAGGGTGGCCGCGCGGGCGGCGAGGATGCCGGCGCGGGCGAGCTGGACCTGGCGGGCCTTGCGGGCGGCGTACCAGAGCACCGGGGTCAGGGTGGCGTGCACCGTCAGCACGTCCTCCACCTCGGTGCCCGCGCCGTCGGGGGTCAGCCGGAACCGGTAGACGAGCCGCACGCCGCCGGGGCTGTCCACCTCGCCCTCGACGGTGTCCTCGGTGGTGCGCAGCGTCACCTCGATCAGGTTGTCGTACGTGATGAAGCCGAGGAAGCGGAAGCGCTCCACCGACACGTACCGGGTCAGGCCCGGCTCCTTGCGCACGTCGCGGACCGCCACCACGAGCGGTGACAGGCCGATGTAGCTCGACGGCTCGCTGAGATGCGCGAGCACCGCGGGCGGCGGGGCGGGGACGTGGAAGACGTTGCTGAACGTCGTACTGGGCATGGTTCTCCTCTGCTTGCAAGTATTCCGTACGCGCCGGCCCCGCCCGGCCGCCACCGGTTCGCCGCCGCTAGCTCGCCGCCGCGCCGGAGGCGACGTTGCCGCCGGAGAGGATCGCGACCACCGGTCCCGGCGGCAGGGACGCCTGGTGGGTCAGGTAGGCGGCCGTGGCGACGGCCCCGCTGGGCTCGGCGCGCTCCCCCAGCTCCCGCTGGAGCAGGGCGGCGGCGGTGCCGATGGCGTCCTCGGTCACGGTGATCATGTCGTCGACGTACCGGTGGATGTGCTCCCAGGCCAGGGCGCCGAGCACGGGGGCGCGCAGCCCGTCGGCGCGGGTGCGGTAGGTGAGCTCCACCGGCCAGGCCGTACGCGTGCCGGAGCGGAAGCTGGCCGCACCGTCGGCGGCCAGCTCGGGCTCGACGCCGATCACCCGGATCGCCGGGTCGGCGGCCTTGACCGCGACCGCGATCCCGGCGAGCAGGCCGCCGTTGCAGACCGGCACCAGCACCGAGCCCGCGTCCGGCAGGTCCGCGGCGAGCTCGGCTCCGGCGCTGCCGTGCCCGGCGATGACGTCGAAGCCGTCGGAGCGGATGATCGTCGCGCCGAAGCGGTCGGACAGCGCCAGGCAGGCCTCCTCCCGCAGGGCGGGCGGCACGATCACGACCTCGGCGCCGAGCCGGCGGGCGGCGCTCACCTTCAGCTCAGGAGCGGTGTCGGGCAGCACGACGGTGGCCCGCACCCCCTGCTCGGCGGCGGCGTACGCGATGGCCTGGGCGTGGTTGCCCGAGGACTGCGCGATCACGTGCCGCACGCCGTGCCCGGCGAGCCGGACCACGGCGTTGACCGCGCCGCGGACCTTGAACGAGCGGGTCGGCTGCCGGTTCTCCGGCTTGACCCAGAGCCGCTCGCCGGGCAGCCGCAGCAGCGGGGTGCGCCGCACGTACGGCTGGATGCGGGCGCCCGCCGCCCGGATGTCATCGGCGGTGACGAGCCCCGTGCGCACCGCGCTTCCCGTGTTCACGCGCTCAGCACCCTCTCCTGAATGGCGTCCAGGTCGGCCGCGGCCTCGGCGGGCGGCGCGGCGTCGGGGACGCGGTCCTCCAGGTGGTGCAGCGGCCGGTACCACAGCCCCAGCAGTCCCCATATCACCAGGAAGACGCCGCTGGCCAGCAGCACCGCCGCCGCGCCGCCGCCCGGCCCGCCGGTGAAGCGCCCGGCCCACTCGGCCAGCGGGTCGGCGGCGAGGAAGCCGATCGGCTGCATCGCGGTGGCGATCATGATGTTCACCGCGAGCACCCGGCCCTGCAGCTCCTGGCCCACCTTGACCTGGATGATGGACAGCCAGTGCGCGTTGCCGATGCTCATGCACGCGAGCCGGATGAACAGGCCGGCCGCCACCAGCCACACGACCGGCCAGGCGCCCATGAGGATGACGCCGATCCCGGACCCGGCGACGAAGCCGATCATGCCGGTGGCGCGCCGCCTGGTGCCGCCCCACACCATGACCACGCCGGTGCCGATGGCCGCGCCGACGCCGCCGATGGCGGTCACCACACCGAGGTCGGCCGAGGTGCCGATGGCCAGCACGATCGGGGTGACGAGCACCCACATGAGCGCGGTGCAGAAGTTGACCACCGCGAAGTAGAGCGCCATCACCAGCAGCGGCCGCCGCCTGCGCAGGAAGCGCCAGCCGCCGGTGAGCGCCGCCGTGAACGTCTCCTCGCGCCGGTGGAAGAGCCGGTCGGGGAAGCGCACCAGCAGCAGCGTGACGACGCCGACCGCGAACGTGGCCACGTCAACGGCGACCACCGCCGACAGCCCGAACAGGCCGATCAGCGCGCCGCCCGCGAGCGGCGCGACCACGTTGCCGATGCCGAAGCCCACGTTGGCGAGTGCGTTGGCCTGCGGCAGGTACGGTTTCGGCACGAGCTGGGCGACCGCCGCCATCCAGGCGGGCTGCTGGAACGCCGACACGATCGAGGTGACGCCCACGATGAGGCAGACGTTCCAGAACTCCAGCCGCCCGGTGACGAGCAGCAGCACCAGCGCCACCATGGTGAGCCCGGACAGCGCGTCGCAGGCCAGCATGATCGTGCGCCGGTCGATCCGGTCGGCGAGCGCGCCGCCGAGCGGGGTGAGCAGCACGGCCGGGATCTGCGCCAGCATCGTGACCAGCGCGAGGTCCAGGATCTCGCCGCTGAGCTGGTAGGCCCACACGCCGAGCGCGAACGAGCTGAGCGCCGTGCCGAGCGCCGAGACGATCTGCCCGGTGGCGACCGTGTAGAAGGGCCGCAGGTTGGCGCGCTCGGGCGGGCGCACCGGGTCGGGCAAGTCGCCGGCCGCCCACCGGGTCAGGTGGCCGAGCACCAGGGCGGCCAGCGGCTCGGCCTGGTGGCGCAGGAAGTAGTGTCCCGCCCTCGGCAGCACGGCCCGTTCCACGCGGGGCGAGAAGGCCGCCCATTCGGCGTAGCGCTCCTCGTGGAGCTGCGTGGCGCGGTCGCGCTCGCCGACGAGGCTGAGTATGGGGGCGCGCAGCGGCGCCGCCTCGCCGGTCAATTCGCGGGTGAACCACTCCTGCGCCTGGTCGGCGTCGTGCCGCATGGCGCGTACGGCGGTGCGCTTGGCGGCCTCGTCCATGTCGTCGAGCAGCCCGCCGGAGGCGCGCAGCGCGTCGCGGAACATCCGGTCCGACACCCAGCGGTCGCCGCCGAACAGCCGCCTGATCGGTCCGGGCAGCCGTGCGGCGGGGAAGCTCGCGGCGGCGATCACGCCCAGTACCCGCACGCCGTCCGCCTCCAGGCGGCGGGCGAGCGCGACGGCGAGCGCGGAGCCCACGCAGTGGCCGTAGACCGCGACCGGTCCTGACGCGCTCTGCGTCACCTCGGCGGCCAGCCGGTCCGCCAGCTCCTCCAGCGGCAGGGGCGCTTCGCCGGGGCGTGCCGGGTCGTGTCCGGGCAGTTCGGCGGAGAGCACCTGCACCCGGTCGCCGAGCTCCTTGGCGAGCGGCTGGTAGACGGCCGCGGAGCCGCCGCCGTACGGCACGCACACCAGCGTGAACTCGCTGGCCCGCCCGCCGCCCAGGCGGTGCAGCAGCCCGCCGCCGGTCTCGGCGCCGTCCTCGCGGCCGAGGAAGGCGGCCAGCTCGGCGACCGACGGCCGGGTGAACAGGTCGATCACCCGCAGCCCGCGGCCGATCTCCTTGACCGCGCGGACCGCCGCGAACGAGTCGCCGCCGAGCGCGAAGAAGTCGTCGTCGGTCCCCACCCGCTCCACGTCGAGCACGCGGGCGAAGACCTCGGCGACCAGCTCCTCCTCCGGGGTGGCGGGCGCGGCGTAGGCGGCCTGCTCCGCCACCGGCTCGGGCAGGGCGGCCCGGTCGATCTTGCCGTTCGGGTTGAGCGGGAGCCGGTCGAGCGCCACGACGTGCGCGGGCACCATGTAGTCGGGCAGCCGCTCGCGCAGCGCCGAGCGCACCTCGGCCGCGTTCACGGTCGCGGGGGTCACCCACGCCGCGAGCTGCCTGGCCTTGCCCTCGCCGACGGGCAGCACGACCGCCTCGGCGACCTGGGGCAGCGCCCGCAGCGCCGTGGTGACCTCGCCCAGCTCCACGCGGTAGCCGCGCACCTTGACCTGGTCGTCCGCCCGGCCGCGGAACTCGATCCGCCCGTCGGAGGTGAGGCGCAGCAGGTCGCCGCTGCGGTAGCAGCGTCCGTCCCCGGTCAGCGGGTCGGGGACGAAGCGTTCCGCGGTCAGCTCGGGCCTGCCGATGTAGCCGCGGGTGACGCCGGGGCCGCCGACCACCAGCTCGCCGGGCACGCCGGGCGGCACGGGGCGCATCGCGGCGTCCACGAGGTGGCCGTGCACGCCGGGCAGCGGGCGGCCGAGCGGCACGATGCCGGTGCGCCGGTCGGCGGGGACCTCCTCGGTGTCGCACACCAGGCAGATCATCGTGGACTCGGTGTGGCCGTAGTGGCTCTGGATCCGCAGCCCCGGCCGGGCCGCCCTGGCCCGCTCGACCAGGTCCCACGGGCACGCCTCGCCCGCGAGGATCAGCAGCTCGCGCGGCAGCACGGCGGCCAGGTCGCCGCCCGAGGCCAGCAGCTCCAGGTGGCTCGGCACGCATTTGACGACGTCCACCCGGTGCTCGGCGAGGTAGCCGGCGAACGCGGCCGGGTCCATCGCGGTCTCGCGCGGCACCAGGTGCACCGTCCCGCCCGTGGTCAGGGCGCCGAACACGCAGGTCAGGCCGAAGTCGGCGGCGGGCGTGGAGACCACGGCGAACGACCCGCCGGGCACGCCGATGCGCGGCAGCATGCCGCCCAGGTAGTTGAGGACGCTGCGGTGCTCGGCGGCCACCGCCTTGGGCGTGCCGGTGGAGCCCGACGTGAAGATCACGTGGTGCAGGTGCCCGGGCCGTACGTCCACATCCGGCCGGGTGTCCGGCAGGGAGGGCGGCCGGTCGAGCGCCAGCACCCGCCTGCCCTCCCCGATGAGGGGCGCGAACTCGCTCACCGTCACCACGGCCCGCACCCCCGCGGCCTCCAGCATGGCGGCGATCCGCGCGGCCGGGTAGGCCGGGTCCATCGGCAGGTAGCCGCCGCCCGACTTCTGGATGCCGAACAGCGCGCAGGCCAGGTCGGCCCCCGGCTCCAGCAGCACGCCGACCGGTTCGTCGGCCCGCACGCCGGCGTCCATGAGCCAGTGTGCGATCCGGTTCGCGGCCGACTCCAGCTCGGCGTACGTCAGGGCCCGGTCGGCGCCCACCACCGCGAGGGCGCCGGGGGTCTCGTCCACCCAGCGCTCGATCAGGTGGTGCACCGCCCCTGCGGGCGGCTGCGGCGGCGGCCCGCCGTCGATGACCGGACCGGTGACCGGCTCCAGCGGCACCGCGCCCACCGGCGCGTCCAGGTCAGCGAGCAGCCCGTCGAGCAGCGCCGTGTACCAGCGGGTCAGCTTCTCCGCGGTGCCCGGCTCGAACAGGTCCGTCCGGTACGCGAGCCCGCCGCGCAGCGGCGTGCCCGGCCCCTCGTCGATGACGTGCCAGCTCAGGTCGAACTTGGTGGTCTGCTCGGGCAGCTGGATCTCGGAGGTCTCCAGGCCGGGCAGCTCCGGCCGCGCCACGCCGGAGATGTAGTTGAGCATCACCTGGAACAGCGGCGTGGCCGCGAGGTTCCGCTCCGGCCGCAGCCGGTCCACCACCCGGTCGAACGGCGTGCCGGCGTGCGCGAGCGCGCCCAGCGCGGACTCCCGCGCGCGGGCCAGCAGGTCGCGCCCGGTCGGGTCGCCGCCCACGTCGGTCCGTACAACGACCGTGTTGAGGAAGCAGCCCACCACGCCTTCGGTGTCCGGGTGGTCGCGGCCGGAGACCGGCACGCCGACCGCGATGTCCGCGCTCGCCGACAGCCTGGCGAGCAGCGCCTGCAGCCCGGCCAGCAGCACGATGAACGGCGTGGAGCGGTAGGCGGCGGCCACCGACCTGATCCGCTCGCTGAGCCCGGCCGGCAGCTCCAGGTCGAGCTGGGCGCCGCCGGGGCCTGGCACGGCGGGGCGCGGCCGGTCGGTGGGCAGGTCGAGCACCGGCGGCAGGCCGTCCAGCCGCTCGGCCCACCAGTCCAGGTCGGCCGGGTCGGGCACGGGCGACACCTCGGCGTACTGCGCGGGCGGCGGGCCGAGCGGCGGGCGCAGGCCGAGGCGGGCGGCGTACAGGCCGGACAGCTCCTCCAGCAGCAGGCCGCGCGTCCAGGCGTCGGTGGCGATGTGGTGGAAGGTGAGCGAGAGCACGTGCTCGTCGTCATCGACCGTCAGCAGCGTCGCGCGCATGGGCGGCTCGCGGTCCAGCGTGAACGGGGTCGCGAGGTGCGCGGCCAGCACGTCCTCGACCTGCGACCGGTCCGCGCGCTCGGTGGAGATCGGCACCTCGGCGGCGTCCCGCACCACCATCACGGGCTCGGGTCCCGAGTCGTCCACGACGCTGCGCAGGACGTGGTGCCGCTCGGCGAGGTCGCGTACCGCGCCCAGCAGCGCCTCCTCCCGCAGCGGGCCGCGGATCCGCAGCGCGATCGGGACGTTGTAGGCGCTGCTGTCCGGTTCGAGCTGCGCCAGGAACCACAGCCTGGCCTGCACCCCGGACAGCGGCACCGGCCCGTCCACCGGCGCGCGCCGCGCCCGCGCGGCGGCGGCCGGCCGCGGGAGCGCGGCGGCCAGGTCGGACAGCACCGGGTGCTCGAACAGCAGCCGCACCGGCACCGCCGCGCCCAGCCGCTCGCGCAGCCGCCCGGCCACCCGGGTCGCGGCGAACGAGTGCCCGCCGAGCGCGAAGAAGTCGTCGTCCGCCCACACCTCGGCGAGGCCCAGCACTTCGGTCCAGATCTCGCCCACCAGGCGCTCGGCGGGGGTGCCGAGCGGCACCCGCACGGCGGGCGCGGCCTCGGGCTCGGGCAGGGCGGCCCGGTCTACCTTGCCGTTCGGGGTGAGCGGCAGAGCATCGAGCACGCCGATCGCCGCCGGCACCATGTAGTCGGGCAGCCGCTCGCGCAGCGCCGAGCGCACCTCGGCGGCGTTCACCGTCGCCGGGGTCACCCAGGCCGCCAGGCGCCGCTCCAGGCCGGAGCCGACCGGCTGCACGTACGCCTCGGCGACCTGCGGCAGGGCCCGCAACGCCGCGACGACCTCGCCCAGCTCGACGCGGAAGCCGCGCACCTTCACCTGGTCGTCGATGCGGCCCAGGAACTCGATCAGTCCGTCACCGGTGACCCTGACGCGGTCGCCGGTGCGGTACCAGCCGCCGGTGAAGCGCTCCGCGGTGAGGTCGGGGCGGCCCAGGTAGCCGCGCGCCACGCTGGGCCCGCCGATCCACAGCTCCCCCGGCACGCCGGGCGGCAGCGGCCGTCCTGACGGGTCGGCCACCCGGCACACGACGTCGGCCAGCGGGCGGCCCAGCGGCGCCCGTCCCGGGGCGCTCTCGCTCGCGTCGCAGGCCAGCACCGACACCGTGGTCTCGGTGGGGCCGTAGTGGATCTGCACCTCCAGGTCCGGCCGCGCCTCCTTGACGCGCGCCACCAGGTCCGCGGGCACGGCCTCGCCGGCCAGGATCAGCAGCTTGTCCGGCAGCGCGTCCGTGCCGAGGAGTTCGAGCTGGCTGGGCACCATCTTGATCGCGTCCACCGGGTGCTCCGCCAGGCGGGCGGCGAACGCGGCCGGGTCGGTGGCCGTCTCGTGGTCGATCAGGTGGAGGGTGGCGCCCGTGGTCAGCGCGCACCACACGTTCGTCATGCCCAGGTCGGCGGCGGCGGTGGAGACCAGCGCGAACGAGGTCAGCCCCGCGGGGAGCACCCCGGCCACCGCGCCGAGATAGTGCGTGATGTGGCGGTGCTCGACCGCGACCCCCTTCGGCCGCCCGGTCGAGCCCGAGGTGTAGATCACGTACGCCAGGTGCTCCGGCCGCACGTCCACGCCGGGGCGTTCGGCCGGAGCGTCCATGGCGGCGGCGAGCTCGGCTTCGGTGAGCACGATCCGCGCCCCGGCGTCGGCCACCACCGCCTGGTTGCGCCGCTCCGGATAGACCGGGTCGAGCGGCAGGTAGGCCGCGCCCGCCTTGAGCACGCCGAGCATGGCGACCACCAGCTCGGGCCGCCGCTCGAGCAGCACGCCGACCGGCTCGTCAGGGCGCACCCCGCGCTCCAGCAGCCAGTGGGCCACCCGGTTGGCGCGGCGGTCCAGCTCCGCGTAGCTGAGCGTGCCGACCGCGAGCGCATCGGGGCGGGCGTCGGCCACCCGCTCGACCAGCGCGTGCAGCGGCACGTCCACGGGCAGGTCCGCGGCCGGGCCGCGCAGGTCGTCCCCGGCCGGCAGCCGCACGGGCGCGTCCGGGTCGGTGAGCATGCCGTCGAGCAGCTCCAGGTACCAGCCGGCGAGCCGGCGCGCGGTCGCCTCGTCGTACAGGTCGGTGCGGTAGCGCAGCTCGCCGGAGAAGCGGGCGCCGTCGTCGCCGAGCTCGATGTTCAGGTCGAACTTCGCGGTCGGCGCGGGCAGCGGCACCTCCTCCACGCGCAGTCCCGGCAGCGACAGCGGCGCGCCGGTGTCGTAGACGTTGAGCATCACCTGGAACAGCGGCGTGACCGCGAGGTTCCGCTCCGGCTGCAGCCGCTCCACGACCCGCTCGAACGGCGTGCCGGCGTGCGCGTACGCGTCCAGCGCCGCCGTGCGGGCCCGCGCCAGCAGCTCGGCGCCGGTCGGGTCGCCCGAGGTGTCGCCGCGCACCACCAGCGTGTTGACGAAGCAGCCGACCACCCGCTCGGTGTCGGGGTGGTGGCGGCCCGCGTGCGGCACGCCCACGGCGATGTCGTCCACGCCGGACAGGCGGCTCAGCAGCGCCTGCAGCCCGGCGAGGAACACCATGAAGGGCGAGGTCCCCGGTACCGCGCGGATCTTCGCCGCCAGCTCCTCCGGCACCTCCAGCGGCACCGCCGCGCCCTCCCATCCGGGGACGGACGGGCGGGGGCGGGCGAGCGGCAGGTCGAGCACCGGCGGCAGGCCCGCCAGGTGCTCCGCCCACCAGTCGAGGCCGGTGTCCTGCCGCCCGGCCTCCCACGCCGCGACGTCCGCGTACTGCAGGGCGGGGGCTTCGGGGGCCGGCTCCAGGCCGAGGCGGGCGGCGTACAGGCGGGCGAGGTCGTCCAGCAGCACGCGCTCCGACCAGGCGTCGGTGGCGATGTGGTGCAGGGTGAGCGCGAGCACGCACTCGTCGTCGCCGAGCCGGAACACCGTGGCCCGCAGGGGCGGCTCGGCGTCCAGCCGGAACGGCCGCCAGGCGTGCGCGGTCAGCTCGCGCTCCAGCTCGGCCGCCTCCACGTCCACCACGGGCACCGGCACGGTGGCGACGGGGCGGACCCGTCCGTCGGAGATGACGCCGCGCAGGATCCAGTGCCGCTCGGCGAGGTCCGCCACCGCGCCGGTGAGCGCGGCGAGGTCCACCGGGCCGCGCAGCCGCAGCGCCAGCGGCACGTTGTAGGCGGGCGTGTCCGGCTCCAGCTGGGCCAGGAACCACAGCCGCTCCTGGGCCGGCGACAGCGGCATGTCCGCGGCGTGCGTCGCCGGGATGCCTTGCGGCGCCGCCTGCTCGGCCTGCTTGAGCGCGGCGGCGAGCCTGGAGCGGACGAGCCCGGAGATCCGGTCGTCACGTACCTCGGTCATCCCTCGTTCCCCTCCATCAGCTCGGCGGCCAGCAGCTCCTCGAGCGCGGCGGCGAAGTCGGCGAGCACCGGGCGGTCGAACAGCAGCCGCACCGGCACCGGGATCTGCAACATCTCGCGCAGGCGCGCGGCCACCCTGGTCGCGGCGAACGAGGCGCCGCCGAGGGCGAAGAAGTCGTCGCCGGCCCAGACCTCGGGCCGTTCGAGCACCTCGGCCCAGACGGCGGCCACCAGGCGCTCGGCGTCGGTGGCGGGCGCGACCCGCTCCCGCTCGGGTCCGGTGTCCGGCTCGGGCAGTGCGGCGCGGTCCACCTTGCCGTTGGGCAGCGTGGGCAGGGCGGGCAGCGCGACCCAGCGGCGCGGCACCATGTGGGCGGGCAGCGTGGCCCTGGCGTGCCGCTCGATCGCGGCCAGGTCCGCCGTCTCCGGCGCGACGTAGCCGACCAGATGGGCGTCCGCGCCGGTGCCCGCCACGGTCACCGCGACCTCGGCGAGCTCGCGCAGCACGGCCTCGATCTCGCCCGGCTCGATCCGGTACCCGCGGACCTTCACCTGGTGGTCGCGGCGGCCGTGGAACTCCAGCGTCCCGTCGGGCCGCCACCGCGCCAGGTCGCCCGTGCGGTAGGCGCGGCCGCCCGGCGTGAACGGGTCGGCCACGAACGCGGCCTCGGTCAGATCGGGCCGCCCCCGGTAGCCGCGCGCCACGCCAGCGCCGCCCAGCAGCAGCTCGCCGACCTCGCCCGGCGGCACCAGGCGCAGCCGCGCGTCCACCACGTACGCCCGCTCGCCCGGCATCGGCGACCCGATCGGCACCCGCTCGCCCTCGCGGCCGCGCACCCGGTGCAGGGTCGAGGTGACGGTGGTCTCGGTGGGGCCGTAGGCGTTCCACAGCTCGCCGGTGCGCAGCAGGATCTGCTCGGCCAGCGCCGGGTCCAGGGTCTCGCCGCCGACCACGGCGCGCAGCCCCGGTCCGCCCGTCCAGCCGGCCGCCAGCAGCATCCGGTACGAGGTCGGCACCAGGTCGATCACCGTGGCGCCGCTCGTGGTGATCAGCTCGGCCAGCGCGTGCCCGTCGGTGGCCGTGGTCCTGTCCACCACCACCGACGTGCCGCCGGCGGTCAGGACGCTCCACAGCTCGGACGCCGAGGCGTCGAAGCTCAGCGGCGCGACCGCGGGCTGCACGTCATCCGGGCCGAGGCGGAGCGTCGTGATCATGCCGTGCACGAGGGCGGCCAGGCCGCCGTGGGTGACCTCGACGCCCTTGGGGGCACCGGTGGAGCCCGAGGTGTAGATCACGTACGCCAGGTCGGCGGGGCTCATCTCCGGCAGGGCGGCGCGCGGGCCCTCGGCGAGCAGGTCCGCATCGAGCGTCACCTGCGGACCGGGCGTCGCCTGATCGCCGGGCGCTCCGGCCGCGCCGGGCGCCGTCTGCGCGCCGTCCGTCGTCGCCTCCGCGGGTGATCCGCCGCGGGTGAGCACCACGCGGGCGCCCGCGTCCGCGGCCAGCAGGCGCAGCCGCTCCTCCGGAAGATCGGGGTCCAGCGGCAGGTACGCCGCCCCGGCCCGCCACACGCCCAGCAGCACCGCGGGCAGCATCCGGTCCCGCGGCACGCGGACGCCGACCACGTCGCCCCGCGACACCCCGTGCGCGAGCAGCCCGGCCGCGATGCGGTCGGCGCGGTCGTTCAGCTCGGCGTGGCTCAGCCTCGCGCCGTCCGGGCCGACCACCGCCGTGCCCGTCGCGTGGGAGGCGAGGGCCACCGGCACCGGCGGCAGGTCGCCCGGCAGCTCCGGCCCGGCCGCGCGGGCCAGCAGCGCGGCGCGCTCGTCCGGGCTGACCCGCTCGAACGCGCTGATCGCCCGGTCCGGCTCGGCCACCGCGCTGCGCAGCAGCCACAGCAGCCGGTCGAGGTACGCCTCGGCCTCCTGCCGGCCGAGCAGCGCGAGCGCGTACTCCAGGTGCAGCTCGAAGCCCTCGGCCGTACGGTTGACGAGGACGCTGAACTCGTGCACCGCCGCGCCCGCGCCCACCTCGGTGAGCAGGTCGAGGCGTCCGGCGCTGACCGGCACCTCGGCGTGCTGCATGGCCAGCAGCACCGGTGCGCGGGGCAGGTCGGCGGGCGGGACCTCCTGGTGCACCAGCGCCCGCGTCGCGGCCTCGCCGGCCTGCCTGACCAGGTCGCGGAAGGCGGGCGCGGCGTCCGTGCGCAGCCGTACCGGCACCGTGTCGATGAGGGGCCCGATGACCCGGGCCAGCTCCGGCGCGGCGCGGCGCGCGGCCACCATGCCGATCAGCGTGTCCGGCTCCCCCGAGGCCAGGGCGAGCGCGGCCAGGTACACCGCGTACGGGGTCGTGCCGCACGCGCGCGCCAGCGCGGCCACGGCGTCGACGAACTCCCCGGGCAGCGGCCTGATCACCCGGTCCGTCGCCAGGTCGGCGGGCGGCGGCCCGGCGACCGGCGCTCCCGCCAGCTCGTCGCGCCAGAACTCGCGCAGCCCGGCGAGGTCGGGCCGGTCCTCCTGCTCGCGTACCGCCACGTCGCCGAGCTGCACCGCGGGCTCGGGGACGGGCTCGCCGTCCAGCTCGGCGGCCAGCTCCTCCATCAGGACACCGACAGAACCGCCGTCGAAGGCCAGGTGGTCGGTCACCAGCACCAGCTCGGCCGTGCCGTCCCCCACCGGGCACAGGCTCGCGCGCAGCAGCGGCACCTCGCTCGTCACGTCGAACACGTGCTCCGCCGCGACCCGCGCCGCCTTCACCGGGTCCGTGCCCGCCGGGTGCTCGGTCAGGGGGACGGCGGCCGGCGGGTGCACGATCGCGTACGGCACGCCGTCGTCGCCGGTGGCGACCGTGCTGCGCAGGGACTCGTGCCGGCGGACGATCGCGTCCAGCGCGGCGCGCAGCGGCCCGCTCCCGTCCAGGTCGCGCACCCGCAGCCGGACCGGCACCGTGGTGACCGGGCTGCCCGGGTGAAGCTGGCGCAGCGTCCAGAACTCGCGCTGCGCGGCGGTGAGCGGGTGCCGGGTCGCGCCGGTCCGCCGCACCGGCGCGGAACCCGGCTCGCGCAGGCGCGCCGCCAGCCCGGCCGCGGTCGGCTCGGTCAGGAACGCCGCCAGCGGCACGGTGTACCCGAGCCGCCGCGACAGCTCGGTCACCACCCGGGCGGCGGCGAGCGAGTGCCCGCCCAGGTCGGGGAACCGGTCGTACACCCCCACTTCGGGCAGGCCGAGCACGTCCGCGATCACCTCGGCCACCTGGCGCTCGTCGTCCGTGCGCGGCGCGACCGGCGCGTCGCTTCCCGTACGCGCGGGGCGCAGCTTGGGCAGGGCCGCGCGGTCCACCTTGCCCATGGGGGCGATCGGCAGCTCGTCGGTCACGCCGATCCTGGCCGGGACCAGGTAGTCGGGCAGCCGCTCGCGCAGCCAGTCGCGCAGCTCGGGCTCGCTCGCGCCGGGGGCCTCCACGTGCCCGACGAGGTAGGCGATGCCGTCGTCGTCGGTGTGCGCGAGCACGACCGCGCGGCGCACGGCGGGGTGGCGTTCCAGTGCCGACTCGACCTCGCCCAGCTCCACCCGGAAGCCGCGGATCTTCACCTGGTCGTCGGCGCGGCCCACGTAGTGCAGCTCGCCGTCCACCCGGCGGACCAGGTCGCCGCTGCGGTAGACGCGGGAGCCGTCCGGCTCGGTGCGGAACGCGTCCGACTCGTGGCCGAGGTAGCCGCGGGTCACGCCGGGCCCGCCGATCCACAGCTCGCCCACCTCGCCGTCGGGGACCGGCCTGCCGTCGGCGTCGCGCACGCTGAGCACCGCGTTCGCCATGGGCCCGCCCAGCGGCGGATCACCCTTGTGGTCTCGGGTGACCTCGTACAGGGTGCTGCCGGTCGTGCACTCGGTCGGGCCGTACATGTTGAGCACGCGGCGCACGCCCGGGTTCTCGAAGATGCGCGCCACCAGGCCGGCGGTCAGCCGCTCACCGCCGGACAGCACCATGCGCACGCCCTCCGGCAGCGGCTCGCGCAGCAGCACTGACAGCGCTGACGGAACGCCGAACACCGTGCGCACCTCGTCGCGGGCGGGCAGCGTGGGCAGCGACAGGACGTTGTCCGCCATGATCACGGTGCCGCCCGAGGTCAATGGCGTGAAGATCTGGGTGATCGAGGCGTCGAAGCAGATGGAGGAGCCGGCCAGCATGCCGCTCAACTCCTCTGCCGTGTAGGCGGAGGCCTCCCAGCGCACCAGGTTCAGCGTGTTGCGGTGCTCCACGACCACGCCCTTGGGGCGGCCGGTGGAGCCGGAGGTGTAGATGACGTACGCGGCGTCGGACGGCTCGCCGGGCACGTCGGGCCCGCGCTCGGCGGGCGTCGTCTCGTCGGCGAGCACGGTCTCGGCCCCTGTCAGCGACGCGGTCTCCCGCCGGGCCGCCGAGGTGACCACCACGCCCGCACCGGAGTCCTCGGCCATGAAACGTAACCGCTCCGCCGGGTAGGCCGGATCCAGCGGCACGTACGCCGCCCCCGCCTTCAGCACCCCGATCAGCGCCGGGACCAGCCACTCGTCCCGGTCAAGACAGATTCCCGCGAGGTCGCCGCGTCCGACGCCCCGGGCGGCCAGGGCGTTGGCGACCCCGTTGGCCATGCGGTCGACCTCGGCGTAGGTCAGCCGGGTCGTGCCCGCGACGACGGCGACGCGATCGGGCGTGCGCCGGCACTGCGCCTCCAGGGCCTCGTGGAGACGGCCGGGCAGGTCTGCGGGAGGGCGGTTCGCGCCCGTCACAGGGGTGTTCATGTGTCCTCTTTCCAGCAAGGGTCAAACGTGCCCGGATGGGCGGTCGCGAACGGGTCCGCTCCTCGGGAACGACACGCGGGCCATGGCGAGGTCGTCGCCGGCTGCACGAGGTCGCGCGGGCGGTCCAGCGTCGCGAATTCGGCGCGACCGTACGCCGCGCGGGGGTGTCCTCCTCGGGGTCATCTGCTCTCCGCAGACGATCATTATGCTCCGGGATGGGGGCATGTGATCAGGTCTGTCTCCTACGTGTGACCTGCGAAAATCCTTGCTGAGACATCAACTTTGAGTCAGGACAGATCGGACAGACGTCAACGAGCCGGGCAGCGTCAGGCGCACGATCCCGGCACCCCGACACAGAGCCGTTCTCATCGGAGCCGCGGCGCACCCGACGAACGGCCGGAGGCGGTGTGCGGTCTCGCGATCACGCTCGAAAAGCGGACGGATTTATCATGCTCGCCGGAATCATTCGGAAATGGGGAGATCAGGCTCGCCGAACCCGGGCGCCATTTCGTCCATACGGATGGATTCCGCCGCCCATTCGACGGCCGGACCACACGAGCCGAGACCCGATCCACCTGGCACTTCACGTCCGGCTTGACCGCTGCCCACGCGACCACCAAAACAATAAAAATGATGACATTGGGCATTATCAGAGCATTATCTTGATGCGTTCGACGGGCTTGATGGCCGGCGCGCCGCAACGCTATACAGGTGTCACACCAAGCGGTGCCCCGCCATTCCCAGGGAGAACTCCATGGCCAGAGCACGTCAGAAAAGGCGTGCCGCACCCACCCGCGCGAAGGAGGCCGAGGAGGGACGCTGGACGGCCGTGGGGAGGTGGTCGGCGGGGATACTCAGCGCCGTGATCATCGCGGCGATCGGCGCCGTCATCACCGCGTGGGTCAACGCGCGCGGTCCCGCCGCGGTCGATCGGCTCAGCGGCGGGCCGCCCATCAAGGTCGGCCACGTGGCCGTCGACCGCTCCCAGCACGAGATCGCCCTGGGCAGGCCGGTGACCGATCCCGGAGAACGAGCGGTCCTGCGGAGCAACGCGTCCGGCGCGCGGCACGACGCGGTCATGGCCCGCCACCAGGCGGCCCCCATCGAAGAGGCGGCGGTGACGGTCGTCCTCACCGGGAACCGCAGCAGCCTGCGCATCGTCGACATCGAGCCGCGCATCCTCGATCGCGGGCCCGTCGCGGACGGCGCGCTGCTGATCTACAGCTCCGGCGGAACGACCGACACCATCGAACTGTCCGCGGATCTCGACACGCCGGTTCCCCGCTTCGTGACCGCGGCGGACCGGAAGACCCCGTACTTCAGGAAGAAGCAGATCGACCTGAAACGGGACGAGCGGGTCACGCTCTCCCTGTCGGTCAAGGGCAAGGCGGCGTCCTACGCCTTCGATCTCCTGGTCACCGTGCTCGCCGAGGACCGGACCGAGCAGGTGAGCGTCAAAGGGCCGGACGGAGGCCCGTTCCGGGTGACCGGCCTCGCCGGCACGTACCGCTCCTACTACGCCGTCTCCCCGCTCGGCGGCTGGCAGCCCATCTCCAACGCGGAAGCATGTGCGATGGGCCGGCAGAGCCACAAGAGGGCGGCATGCTGAGCCGGCGTCGCGTGGCCGGAGTGCTGCTCGCGGTGGCGGTGCCGGCGTGCGCGGCGGGGGACGCGCCGTGGCGGCGGCTCGTCCCCGTCGAGTGGCGTGCGGTGTGGTCGGTGTCCGCGAACGCCGACATCGACCAGACGTACGGCACCCCGCGTTTCGCCGCGTCCGGCCCTGCCGTCGCCATGGCCGCGCGCGAGAACACCGTCCAGATCCGCGATTCCCGCACCGGTGAGCTCCGGCGCACCATCCCCGCCGGCCCGTCCCCGTCCACGATCGTCACCGGCGTGTGGATCGCCGCGGGCACGCTGGTCGTGGCCCGCCGGCGGCCGGATGCCACCGGCCACACCCTCACCGGTCATGACCTGGCCACAGGCCGGGTGCTGTGGCGGCGCGCGATCACCGTCTCCACCGAGCCGGCCGTGCGGGACGACGTCGGTGCGTACGACGGCCCGCGGATCCTGGTGACCGAGCGCGGCGTCGTGGTGTTCGAACGCTCGGCCGACCCGCTCGACATCCGGGCCCTCGACCTCAGCACCGGGGCGGACACGGCGCGGGCGACGTACGGGCAGGGCTGCCACCTGACGAGTGCCGGGACCGCCCGGTCGGTGACGCTGCTCAGCGGCTGCAAGGAGAACGGGCTCCGGCTCACCTCGATCGATCCGCGCACGCTGCGTCATCGGTGGAGCCGGACGCTGTCGGCGCCGTCCACGCGGTCGTACGCCGACCTCGCGATCGGCCTGACGACCGACGCCGAAGGTCACACGCATGTCCTGACCGGCTCCAGCGGCTCCTTCCACGGACCTGACGGCCGCCCGCTGCCGCGTGCGCGGGAGGCCGGATCCATCACGAGCCCGGAGCGCTGGTCTCCACCGCTCTACGCCGGAACTCTCTCGGCCGCGGCCGGCCCCGGGGGAGCCCCACGGCAGGCGGGCTGGCCATTGCCCGCCTACTTGATCTCCGTCGACCCCGGGACGGGACGGCTCGGCGGGCTGCCGATCGATCAGCCCTTCACCCAGGCGTCCCTCGCCGGGGTGGTCACGAACATGGCCTTCGTGCACGGCAAGTGGCCAGGTGGCGGCCGGATCACCGCGTACAGGCTGATCTACGGCCCGCCTCGCGAGCGCTCCTGGTTCGGCGGAGTCCCGGCGAGCGCCTGGCCGGATGCCTGTGGCCTGCTGACCGAGCGCGATCTGTCCCTGGTCGCGGACGGCTACCGCGCGGTCCCCGGGTCCGTCGGCCCACCGGGGAAAGCCGGGAGATGCGACTGGGTGCCGCCCGGGGACGGCGACCCCGTCGTCTCGCTCTCGGTGGAATGGGTGTCGCCGTCGGACGCCGGTGCGCGCCGGTTGTTCGCTCGCGACGAGCACGTCATCAGAGCGACCGACCACGTCGATCCCACCGCCGAGAGCCCGGGATCTCTCACCTACACCGTGGATGGGACGAACGGGTACCACGGCGGGACGCTCATGAACGTGGGCCCCGTCATCGTCCGGTTGACCTCTCCGTCGCGGCAGGCGGTACGGCTCCTCTCCCCGTTGCTGCGGAACCAGCTGCTCGCCCGTTACCGCCCAGGCGCTCCCGTCCCCGTTCCCGCGCACGCGGACGGCTGGAGCCACCCGACGGACGCGATCGTCCACGCCGGGCCGGTGGTGACCGGCGGCGTGGCATACGCCACCAGCGGCGACGGCACGGTGACCGCGCTGGACGCCGCCTCGGGCGCGCGGCGGTGGCGTTTCCCGACGGGCGGCGTCATCCATCACGGCCATGTGGTCGTGGACGGCACCGTGTACGCCGCGAACGAGTCCGGCCACCTGGTCGCGCTGGACACCGCCACCGGCCGCCCGAGGTGGAGCCGCAGGCTGCTCGTCGTCAGCGACCTCGCCGGTGCGGGAGGCCGCCTGTACGCCTGGACGAGGCGCTCCCACGTGGAGACGACGCCCGAGCTCGTGGCGCTGAGCCGGGCCACGGGCGAGAGGTTGTGGACGTTCCGGCCGAAGGGTCTCTTCCCCGTCACGCCCTATCTCGTTCTCATGGGCGATGCCGTCCACGTCGGCGGCGGGAACGGCATGGTGGACACGCTGGAGGCCGCCTCGGGAGCCCGGAAGTGGCGCGCTCGAGCCGGCGGCGCCACGGACTTCATCCACCTGACGCGCAGCGGCGCGGTGCTCTATGCCGCGAGCGCCAGGGGCGAGGTGCGCGCCCTGGACGCCGCCACCGGAGCACTCCTGTGGCGCACCGCCATCGGCGCCTCCATCGGCTTCCGGCCCGTGGTGACCGGCGGGCGGCTGTACCTCGGCGACAGGGAGGGCACGACGTACGTGCTGGACGCCGCCTCCGGCAAGCCGCTGTGGAACCACCACACGACCGGCGGCGCATTCCCGTACAACTGGGCCATCGCAGTGGCCCGGGGGCGCGCGTACATCAGCGGCATGGACGGCAGGCTGCACGCGCTCGACGCCGCCACCGGCGCATCGCGCTGGACCTTCCCCCTGGGCCGGGACCGGGGAACCGGCCCTGTGGTGGCGGACGGGACCGTGTACATCGGGGACGACGAGGGCACGCTGCACGCGCTCGACGCCGTTACCGGCGTCGAGCGGCGGAGCTTCCGCGCCGGTGGCCGCATCACCACCGAACCCGTCGTGACCGGCGGTTCCGTCTTCGTCGGCAGCTCGAACGGCAACGTGTACGGGTTTCCCGTCCCGGCCCCCTGAGCGGGTGGCTTCACCCCCTCCGGCCCCGTGCGCGACCGGCTGCGGCTGCGCGAGGCCATCGAGGTGGTGGCGGTGACCGGCACCGGTGCCTGCCGGATCAGGACCGGAGGAAGGCGGTGAGGAGCGGGTTGACCTGGTCGGGGGCGTCTTCGTGGACGTTGTGCCCGGCGCCCGGGACGATCCGCACCGTGGCGCCGGGGATGCGCCTGCCGTACTCCCGCGCGTAGGCGGCCGGGAGCCACCGGTCGTCCTCGCCCCAGATCACCATGGTCTCGGCGCGCAGGCCGGCGAGGCCGGCGTCCGTCGGCTTGTAGTCCTGGGTGCGGACGAGGCGGACGAAGGCCGCCCGCCTGTCGGGGCGGGACATCCAGTGCCAGGTCTCGTCCACGACCTCGGCGGTGACGCGGTCCTGGCGGGCGAAGGCGGTGCGCAGGCTCTTCTCGAAGTCGGAACGGCCCATGAGCTTGACCGCCAGCTCCCCCACGACCGGTACGGAGAACAGCGCGGTCTGCGAGGCGAGCGGCTTGTCCAGCCCCGGGGAGTCGAGCAGGACGAGCCGGTCGACGCGGGACGGGTTGCGCTCGGCGTAGTACAGCGACCAGGCGCCGCCCCAGGAGTGGCCGACCAGGGAGACCGTGGCCAGGCCCGCCGCGTCGAGGAACGCGCCGAGCGCCTGCGCCATCGCCGGGATGTCGTAGGCGAACTCGCCCTTCACCGTGGTGTAGCCCTGTCCCGGCAGATCGACGGCGTACACGGTGTGCTCGCGCGCGAGCGCCGGGATCGTGTCCCGGTACGAGTACAGCCACTGCGCGCCGCCCGCCACCAGCACCACCGGCGATCCGCTGCCCGTCTTGCGGTAGTGGAACCGCGCCCGTGGCGTGTCGAGGTAGCTCCCTTCGTACGCCGAGCGGTGGCCCGCCACGGCCGATGGCTGCCAGACGTACGCGATGAGCAGTGTCACGGCCACCAGCAGCGCGAGCGCGCCCGCCATCAGGCGCGGCCACCGGCGCCCGCCTCGCCCGCGCGGGCGCCCCGTCCGCGCCCGCTCCATGTCGATCATGATTCCCCCTTGGTGGATTCGTCGCGGCAAGGACGGGCGCGGGCGCGCCCGTGTGACATCGGCGGAGGTGATCTCGATCACACGGACGCGATGCTGAAGCGGCCGCGCCGCACTTCAGTCCCCTGACTGATGCGGCGTGCCTCGGCCGGGCCGTACGTTCGTGGATCGCTCACCGTACGCAGACACCGGGAGGAATGCCGTGCAGGCCATCACCTTGGAACCCGTGGGCAGCGTCGTCGGCGGCCGTGCCGAGCCGCTCGACGACGGCTGGGACGCCGAAGTCGCGGTGATCCGCATCGACGGGACGCGTTTCGAGCCGGAGGCGCTCGCCGGGCTCGAGGACTTCTCGCATCTGGAGGTGGTGTACCGGTTCCACCTCGTGGACCCGGGCTCCATCACCACGTCGGCGCGCCACCCGCGCGGCAACACCGGCTGGCCCAGGGTCGGCATCTTCGCCCAGCGGGGCAAGAACCGCCCGAACCTCCTGGGCGTCTCCCGCTGCCGCCTGCTCGCCGTCGATGGGCTCGACATCCACGTACGCGGCCTCGACGCCGTGGACGGCAGCCCGGTGCTGGACGTCAAGCCGTACATGGCCGAGTTCGGCCCGCAGGGCGAGACGGTGCAGCCGGAGTGGGCGACGGAGCTGATGCGCGCCTACTACTGAGGCTGCTACCGCGTCTGCTACCGGGGTCTGCTACCGGGGTCTGCTACTGGGGGTCTGCTACCGGGGGCCTGCTGCTACTGAGAACGTGCAGCGTGCGTACCCGGGTGTTCTGCGCGTCGCCCATGGTGGCGGGACGGCCGCCGGTTCGCCCGCGCCCTGCCCGGAACCGCCCAAGAGCCGGACCCGGAGCCCGCGACCAGGTCGTCGGCCTGCGCGATGGTGCGACGCAATCATGAACGTTACGGTGACACCACGGACAAAGGGCGTGAGGAGCGGCATGTTGTACGGCCGTGCGGCGGAACAGGCCGCCATCGACGAGTTGCTGCTCGGCACCCTGGAGAACCGTCCCGGCGTGCTGGCCGTGCGCGGCGAGGCGGGCATCGGCAAGTCCGCCCTGCTCGGCTACGCCGCGGAGAACTTCAACGGGCAGGTGCTGCGGGTGACCGGGGTTGAGTCGGAGGCCGAGCTTCCGTTCGCCGCGCTGCACCTGCTGCTCCGCCCAGCGCTCGACCGGGTGAGCGGGCTGCCGCCGCAGCAGGCCGAGGCGCTGCTCGGCGCGTTCAACCTGGGCGGCACCACCAGGGGCGACCGCTTCCTCGTCGGTCTGGCCACGCTCAGCCTGCTCGTGGAGCTGTCGGCGCAGGGGCCGCTGCTCTGCCTGATCGACGACGCGCAGTGGCTGGACGGCGAGTCGGCCGACGCGCTGCTGTTCGCCGCGCGCCGCCTGCACGTCGAGCCGGTCGCCGTGCTCTTCGCCGCCAGGACCGGCGCCCGGCTGTCCTCCGGAGACCTGCCCGAACTGCATCTGGCAAGCCTGGACGCCGAGGCGTCCCACCGGCTCCTCTCCGAGCACGCGGGGGCGCTCCCGCCGGCGTTACGCGACCAGGTGGTGGCCGAGGCGCAGGGCAACCCGCTCGCCCTCCTGGAGCTGCCGCGCATGCTGAGCCCGGAGGCGACCGGCCCGCTGCCGTTCTGCCTGGGCGGCGCGGCGCCGGTGACCGGCCGGGTGCTCGCCGGCTTCCGCGACCGGGTCGCCGCGCTGCCCGCGGGCACCCGCACGTTCCTGCTGGTGGCCGCGCTCGACGACCGGGGCGAGCTGGGCGTGCTCGCGCACGCGCTCAGCCTGCTCGGCGCCTCGCTGGACGACGCCGCCCCGGCCGAGCGCGCGGGCCTGATCCGGGTCTCCCCCGACGGCGTCGCCTTCCACCATCCGCTGGTACGGGCCGCGGTGCTCATGGCCACCGACATCGCCGCCAGGATGGCGGCGCACCGGGCGCTGGCCGAGGCGGTCGACGACGACCGGCGGGCCTGGCACCTGGCCGCGGTCACGCTGCGCCCCGACGAGCAGGTGGCCATGGAGATGGAACGGCTGGCGCTGCGCGCGCAGCGGCGCGGCGGGCAGGCCGCGGTGTCGGCGGCCTACGCGCGTGCCGCCGAGCTGTCGGCCGGCGCCGCCGAGGCGACACGCCGCTACACGCTGGCGGCGTCGGCGGCGGTCGAGGCGGGGCTGGGGCAGCGCGCCGCCGAGCTGGTCGCCCAGGCGCTGCGGCGGACCGAGCCCGGGACGCCGGAGAGCCCCGTCAGAGCCGAGCTGAGCGTCGTACGCGCGCGGCTCGCGGTCGAGTCGGGCCGCCCGCTGGAGGCCGCGCGGCTGCTCATGGCGGGCGCCCAGGCCGACGTCGGCCATCTCACGCGGCTGTCGCTGCTCGGCACGGCCGGCTACTACACCTGGACGAGCACCGCGCATGCGGACCAGCTCGGCCTGGTGCGCCGCATCGACGAGCTGACCCCGTCCGGCGAGGGCGTGACCGCCGTGGTGAAGGCGATCAACGCGAACTTCCGCACGGCCATCGAGGGCGGCAGCACGGTGACCATCACGCGCGCGGCCAGGCTGGAGGAGATGCCGTTCGACCTGCGGTTGATCGTCGCCTTGCAGGCCGTGATGCCCGCCGACCGCGAGTGGATGCTCGACACGGCGGCGGAGATCGTCAGGGAGTGCCGGGCGGACGGGCGCCTGGGGCGCATGCCGCAGGCGATGACCATACTGGCCATCGCCCAGCTGATGGACGGCAGGCACCCGGACGCGCGGGACACGGTGGCCGAGGGGATGCCCCTCGCCTCGGACGTGGGCCAGCCGGTGTGGCGCAGCTACATGGCGGGCCTGCGCGCCTGGCTGGCCGCGGTCGCCGGGGCGGAGGAGGAGTACACCGAGCTGGCCGCCGAGGCGTTCCGGCTCTCGGAGGCCCGGCGGTGGTTCCCGAGCCGGTGCTGGGCCGAGTTCGCCGGAGCGCTGCTCGACCTGGGCAGGGGCCGCTACGAGGCGGCGATGGACGCGATGGACCGGGCGATGGCGGGCCCGTCGCGGCACGCGTTCATCTGGCGGTACGCCTGGCCGGACTATGTCGAGGCGGCCGTCAGGGCGGGCACGCCCGAGCGGGGGCGTACGGCGCTGCGCAGGCACGCGGAGTGGGCGCGGGCGACCGAGGAGCCGGGCACCCTGGCCGTCCAGCACCGCGCGAGGGCGCTGATGGCCGGCGAGCACCGCGCGGAGCAGGAGTATCAGCGCGCCCTCGAGCTGCACCTGCAGCGCGCGCAGCCCTTCGATCAGGCCCGCACCCGGCTGGTGTACGGGGAGTGGCTGCGGCGGCACCAGCGGCGCGGCGAGGCCCGCACCCACCTGGAGGCGGCCATGAAGACGTTCGACCGGCTGGGCGCCGCGCCGTGGTCCGCCCGCGCGGCGGGCGAGCTGCGCGCGGCCGGCGTGTCCGTCGCCGGCGACGGCGACGACGACCTGCTGTCCAGGCTCACCCCGCAGGAGCTCCAGGTGGTGCGGCTTGCGGTCACGGGGGCGTCCAACCGGGAGATCGCCGCCCGGCTCTTCCTGAGCCCGCGCACGGTGGCATCGCACCTGTACAAGGCGTTCCCCAAGCTGGGCGTGGCCTCGCGTGCCGAGCTGGCCAGGCTGGATCAGACCCGGCGGTAGATGATCGGCTGGGCGGCGATGCCGTTCGCCTTGAAGGTGGCGAGCACGAAGCTGCGGAAGGACGGCCGGAAGATCAGGCTGGGCAGGAAGGTGCCGAGCGCCGGCCAGCTCGCGTGGTTGATGAGCCCGTAGCCGGCGGCGTCGCCGTCGACCGGCCGCATGAGCGCGGAGTCGGGCAGCGCGGTCTTGGCCTGGAACCAGCCCGCGGTGTACTCCCACACCTGCAGCAGGACGTCGCGGTCGTCGGCGTAGAAGTAGTTGAACAGGAAGTAGTGGTCCTGGCCGTGGTCCACGTCGCCGAGCCGGGCCGCGTTCCCCGCGACGGTCTCGTACGTGCGGCGGGCCTGCGCGCGCAGCGTCCCGGCGAGCTCCCGGTACGCCGCGCTCTCGCGTACGGCGCGGGCGGCCTCGACGGAACCGGTGCGGATCAGCACGACGATGTCGTAGCGGGCGGGCGGCACGCCCCTGGCGGCGAGCAGTTCGTCGCCCTCGCCCGGCGGGCGGAGCACGGCACGGAACACGTTGGCCTCGATGGCCTCGATGCCCGCGGCGAGCGCCTTGAGCCGCGCGGCGAGCCGGGTGGGAGCGGATGCGAAGGGGCCGCGCCAGGAGCCGGCCTCGGCGGCGAGCACGACGAAGCCGTCGCCGGTCGCGGGCAGGAGGCGGGCCTTGACGGCCAGATGGTCGTTGATCAGCTTCACGCCGCCGACGCTAGACCGCGGGTGCGACCGGCTGCTTCCGTCATCGCGCTGAATCCGGCTCCATGCCCCTGACCGGCGCGGACGCGGCCCCGATGCCCGTGAGCGCGGCGCCGTTCCGCGGCTTTCGCGGGACCCGGCCGGCGCATGACCGGGTGGCCTCCGCACGCACTTCAGTCACGCGACGGAGGCGGACGCCGAGGCGTTCCGCCTAGTGTCCGGATCATGTCCAAGAGAACCGAGTCCCGGAACGTGCTGGTCACCGGAGCCTCCACCGGCATCGGCAGGGCCACCGCCCTGCTCCTGGCCCGCGAGGGCTTCACGGTGTACGCGGGCGTGCGCAAGGAGGCCGACGGCGAGGCGCTCGGCCCTACCGTCACCCCGATCCTGCTCGACGTCACCGACGCGGAGCGGATCGCCGCCGCCGCCCGGCGGCTCGGCCGCCTCGACGCGCTGGTCAACAACGCCGGCATCGGCGTCACCGGACCTTTGGAGTTCGTCCCCCTGGACGCGCTGCGCCGGCAGTACGAGGTCAACGTCTTCGGCCAGATCGCCGTCACCCAGGCCATGCTGCCGATGCTGCGCGCCTCGCGCGGCCGGGTCGTCACGGTCGGCTCGGTCGGGAGCTGGATCACGCTGCCGTTCGGCGGGCCGCTGTGCTCGTCCAAGCACGCCATCCGCTCGCTCAACGACGCGCTGCGCATGGAGCTCAAGCCGCACGGGGTGGCGGCCGTGCTCATCGAGCCCGGCTCCATTCACACCGACGCGGTGGACAAGCTCGAAGACGAGGTCGAGCCGCGCCTCGCCTCGCTCGGCGAGGAGGGGCGGCGGCTGTACGGCCGGGCGTACCGGACCATGACCGCCGCCGGGCTGAAGGAGGAGCGGAGCGGATCGAGCCCGGACGTGGTCGCGCGCGCCATCCTGCGCGCGCTCACCGCGCGCAGGCCGCGCGCCCGCTACCCGGTCGGCAAGAAGTCCCGGCTGATGAGCACGATGGGCCGCATCCTCCCCCAGTACACCCTCGACGCCGTCCGCATGCGCGCGCTCGGCCTGTCCAAGATCGCTCCCTGAGTCCCCTCGCTGAACGGAGTCCCATGATCCGGCTTTCCGGCGCAGAAGCCCTGACCGCGCTCGACCCCGTCTTCGCCCAGTACGCCGCGGGCGCCGGGCACAACCTGTGGGGCCTGCGCCACCTGACCATGCGGGAGAAGGCGTTCGTCTGCCTGACCGCCGACCTGTGCCATCCGCACCTCGGGCGGCCGCTGGCCATGCACCTGCGGATGGCGCTGGACAACGGCACCGGCCCCGAGGCGATCCGCGAGCTCTGCCGGCACCTCGCGCCGTACGTCGGCTACCCGATCGTGGTCACCGCGCTGCAGCGCCTGACCGAGCTCGGCCTGCCGGAGGCGGAGGACGACAGGCCGGTCGAGCCGACGCCGCTGTCCGGGCCGCTGGCGCGCGCCGTGCACGCCCTGGAGGACGTGGACCCGGGGCTCGCCGCGTTCACCGAGGACCAGTTCGCCCAGCGCTGGGCGCGCCCGCATCTCAGCGTGCGGGAGCGGGCCCTGGCCTGCCTGGTGGTGGACGTCTTCTACCAGACGCTCGGCGAGTCGCTGCGGCTGCACGCCGAGCTCGCGAGGACGGCGGGCGCCACCGACGACACGCTGCGCGACCTGCTGCGCGGCGTGGCCGAGTTCGGCCTGCCGCGGGCCTGGGCGGCGGCCCGCGCGCTGCGCCTGGAGCCGCCTCGGCCGTCCGGCACGGTGTGACCGGCCGGTGCCGGGTGCCGGGCCCGCGTTGAGCATCCCCCGGCCCGCCGGTGCCGGCCGCGCCGTTCAGCCGCGCAGGTTGCGGCGGAGGAAGGTGTGCCAGGTCCGCTCGAAGGAGCGGGCGAGTTCCGAGGAGGCGGCGAAGCGGTCCCAGGCGTGGAAGGCGCGGGCGTACAGGTGCAGATCCACCGGAACGCCGGCGGCGATCAGCTTCCGCGCGAGGTCGAGGCCCTCGTCGCGCAGCAGGTCGAACTGGGCGAGCGCGATGAAGGCGTCCGGCAGGCCGGCGAGGTCGGTGGCCCGGCCTGGCGCGGCGTACGGGTGCACGCCGCCGGTGCCGAGTCTGTCGCCCAGGACCGCCTCCCAGGCCAGCCGGTAGTCGCGGCGGGTGAAGACCACCTCGGAGCCGGCCTCGTGGCTCGACGGCACCTGCAGGCGGTCGTCGAGCATCGGGTACAGCAGGGACAGCGAGCGCGGACGGACGGCGCCCCGGTCGCGCGCCATGAGCGCGACGGCCGTGGCGGGCGCTCCCCCGCCGCTGGCTCCGGCGAGCGCGATCCGGTGCGGGTCGATGCGGTGCTCGGCGGCGTGCGCGGCGAGGTGGGTGTAGGCGAGGTAGCCGTCCTCGGCGGCGCCGGGCGCCGGGGTCTCGGGGGCGAGGCGGTAGGCGACGGCGGCCACCACGCAGCCGAGCGCCAGCGCCAGGGCGCCGTGGTAGGCGTCGTCGTCGTGGACGTCCTCGCCGAGGACCTGCGCGCCGGCGTGGAACCAGAGCACGGCCGGGAAGGTCCGTCCGGCGTCGGCCGCCGGGCGGTAGAGGGCGACGTCCAGTGTCGTCCCGTCCTCGCGGGCGATGGGCAGATCCCCGATCGCCACCCTCGGGTCCGGCGGGGCCGCGGGCAGGCTCGCGCGGGCGGCGCGCTGGCGTGCGCGCAGGCCGGGGATGTCGGACAGGTCGAGCAGCGTGCCGTTGGACGCCTTGGGCATCCGGGCGAGCGCGGCGGCGAGTTCGGGGTCGAGGGCGTCGTGAGCGCCGGGCATGAGCGGTCCTTTCAGAACAGAGGAGGCTGGCCGCTGCCGGCGGTGATGCCGCCGTCGACGGGCAGGATGACGCCGGTGATGAAGCGGGCCTCGTCCGAGGCGAGGAAGCAGACCGCGGCGGCGACGTCGGCGGGGGTGCTGAATCCGTCCAGGGCCCGGCGCTGGTTGAAACGCTCGACGAGGCCGGCGTACTCGCTCGCCCCGTCTTGCGGCAGGGTCAGCGACGGAGCGACGGTGTTCACCCGGATGCCGAACCTGCCGAGGTCGAAGGCGAGCCCGCGGGTGAGGTTGACGACCGCGCCCTTGGCGGCGTTGTAGGCGGCGAGCCTGCGGTCGCCGCCGAGGCCGGAGGCCGAGGCGATCTGCACGATGCCGCCGCGGCTTTCTTTCAGGTACGGCAGCGCCGCCCGCGCGCCGAAGAAGCAGCTGTCGAGGTCGGTGCTCATGATGAGCCGCCAGTCGGCCGTCGTGGTGTCCTCGAACTCCTTGAGTATGCCGAGACCGGCGTTGGATACCAGGACGTCGATGCCGCCGAACCGGCTCGCGGCCGCCTCGGCCATGGCCTGCACGTCGGTCTCGCTGGTGACGTCGGTGGCGACGGCGAGCGCGCGGTCCTCGCCGAGCTCGGCGGCGAGGGCGTCGAGCCGGTCCTTGCGGCGCGCGGCCAGGACGACGTTCGCGCCTTCCGCGGCGAACCGCCGGGCGATGCCCTCGCCGATGCCGGAACTCGCACCGGTGACCACCACCGTGCGGTTGATGAAGCGCTGTTCCATCCGATCTCCATACGTCAGCAACTGACACTTCTCGCGTCAGTCGCTGACGATACAGAGCGGCAGTCACTGACGCAAGAGCGTCAGTGACTGACTGATTGTGGTAGGGTCATGGCCGTGCCACGGAACAGGAACGACGTACGGCTGCGGCTCCAGGAGGCCGCGCTGGAGCTCTATCTCGAGCGTGGCTACGACAAGACCACGGCCGGCGACATCGCCGCCCGCGCCGGCGTCACCGAGCGCACGTTCTTCCGCCACTTCGCCGACAAGCGCGAGGTCTTCTTCGACGGCGAGACCGAGCTGCGCGACCTGCTGACCGGCGCGGTCGCGGCCGTGCCCCACGGCACCAAACCGCTGCCCACCCTGCGCGCCGCCTTCCACCAGGCCGTGCCGCTGATCGAGCGCAACCTCCCGATCACCGAGCGGCGCCGGCCGGTCATCGCCGCCACCCCGGCCCTGCAGGAGCGCGCAT
Source organism: Nonomuraea sp. NPDC049309 (assembly GCF_043196965.1). NCBI lineage: Bacteria > Bacillati > Actinomycetota > Actinomycetes > Streptosporangiales > Streptosporangiaceae > Nonomuraea > Nonomuraea sp. NPDC049309. Next base: position 2,352,096 of record NZ_JBICSH010000001.1, read on the forward strand.
TGGCCAAGAACGCCGCCCTGGCCGCCGCGCTCACCGAGGCGCTGTGCGCGCGCGGCGTCGCCGAGCCCATCGCCGCCCTGTGCGCCCAGGTGGGCCTCGACACCTACGTGGCCGCGATCCGCCGCTGGCGCGACGATCGCACCACCGACCTGCACACCCACCTCGACCGCGCCTTCACCGACCTCCGGCTCGCCGCCAACGCCCTGAAGTGACACCGGCGCCGGCGGTTAGCGGGCCGCGGCGGTGACCAGCTCCTCCTGGGTACGGACGGCCGCCACGCACACGATGCTGATCACCACGGCGATCATCCCGTACAGCGTGACCGACGCCGACGAGCCGGTCGCGTCGAACAGCGCGGTCGAGATGAACGGCGCGACGCCGCCGCCGACGATGCCGGAGAACTGGAAGCTGAACGACGTGCCCGTGTAGCGCGTGGCCGGCGGGAAGACCGACGAGATGAGCCCCGCGTACGGCGCCCAGATCGCCATCCCCGCGATGCTGAAGCCGAGCACCATGGCCACCGAGGCCAGCGCCGTGCTGCCGGTGTCGAGCAGCGGGAAGAACAGCAGCTCGGCGGCCCCGAGACCGGCCAGGCCGCACAGCAGCATCCGCTTGCCGCCCACCCGGTCGGCCAGCGCGCCGAACGCCGGCGTGGTGATGAGGGCGAGCGCAGCGGCCACCATCGTGGCGGTCAGCATGGCGCCGCCGGGCATCAGGCCGCGCGTGGTGACGTACGTGATCGAGAAGACCGTGAAGATGTAGAAGGCGATGTCGACGGCGAGCCGGCAGCCGACCGACAGGATGAAGTTGCCCGGGTTCGTGCGCAGCACCGCGACCAGCGGCGCCTTCTCCGGCTCGGCCTTCTTCACGCTCTCCAGGAACTCGGGCGTCTCGGTGATCCGCAGCCGCAGCCAGAGCCCCACGAGCAGGATCGACGCCCCGAGCAGGAACGGCACCCGCCACCCCCACGCCAGGAACTCCGCGTCGTCGGCCACCGTCGTCATCAGCGCGAACGAGGCCCCGGCCAGCAGCAGCCCCAGCGGGTCGCCCGCCTGCGGGATGCTGCCGAGCAGCCCCTTACGCCTGCCGCCGGGCAGCTGCTCGACCGCGAGCAGCACCGAGCCGCCCCACTCGCCGCCGAGCGCGAGCCCCTGCAGGATCCGGCAGACCGTCAGCAGGACGGGCGCCCAGACCCCGATCTGGGCGTGCGTGGGCAGCAGCCCGATGGCGCAGGTGGCCACCCCCATCGTGACGATGGTGGCGAGCAGGACGCCGCGGCGGCCGACCCGGTCGCCGAAGTGCCCGGCGATGACGGCGCCGACCGGCCGGGCGACGAACCCGGCCGCGAACGCGGCGAACGAGTTCAGCGCCCCGGCGACCGGCGAGCTGTCGGGGAAGAACAGCTTGGGGAAGACCAGCGCGGCGGCCTGCCCGAAAATCATGTAGTCGTACCATTCGAGCGTGCTGCCCGCCAGGCTCGCGCCGAGCGCGCGCAGCCTGAGCCTGTCCTGGGTCTGCCTCACGTGCGTTCCTCCAGTGCCCTGTCGAGTGCGGCGAGAGTGGGCGGCAGCACCGGCGGGTCCCGCAGGAGCTCCGCAGTGGCCGCCACGTCCTTCAGCCCGGTGGAGGTGCCCACCGCCGCCACGGTCCGCTCGCGCAGCGCCCCGCCGCCGGCGAGCGTGCGCGCCGCCACCAGAGGCACCACTCCGGTGACCTCCAGATACAGCCCCTCCGTGGCCGCCACCTGCTGCTGCATGGCCAGCAGCGCGCGGTCGTCGCCCGTGACGACCGCCCGGCCGCCGCTGCGGCGCAGGGCGTCCAGCCCCTGGTACGTCCCGACCGGGCTGGCGATCGAGAAGGCCCTGGTGTCCCGGGCGGGCACCGGACCCGCGAGGTCGTCGCCCGCCGTGAGCGCCCGAGTGTAGGGGCCGAACACCTCGCCGGCAATGAGCCTGGGCACGCGTTCCGCCAGGCCGAGGGCCACGAGGTCGGCGAATCCCCGGTAGATGCCGGCCAGGCCGTCCGCGTACGAGGCGGGGACGATGACGTCGTCGGGCACCCGGCCGAGGTCGCGGGCGATCTCGAACGCGATCGTCTTGTAGCCGTCCACGCCGAACGGGTTCGAGCCCACCGGCGGGTCGGCGAAGTTGGACATCGGCACCCAGCCGTGCGCCCTGACCGCCTCCCTCATCACCGCCCAGCGGCTCGGGCCGTCCTCGTAGGCGAAGACGGCCGCGCCGTAGACCTGCATGAGCGTGCGCATCGCCGCGGGGGCCGAGCGCATCGTCAGCACCACGCAGCGCAGGCCCGCGGCGGCGGCGTACGCGGCCACGGCGGCCCCGTGGTTGCCGGACGTGGAGACGATCACGGTGTCGGCCCCGTCGGCCGCCGCCTTGGCGACCGCGACGGAGGCCAGCCGGTCCTTCCACGACCACGTCGGGTTGCGGGACTCGTCCTTCAGATACAGCTCGCCGATGCCCAGCTCGCCGCCCAGCCTGCGCAGCGGCAGCAGGGGCGTGCCGCCCTCGCCGAGCGACACCGGCGGCCGGTCCTGCGGCAGCGGCAGCGCGTCGCGCCACCGCCAGGGCGCGCCGTCCCGGGCGATCGCGTAGTCGGGGCGCAGCGCGACCGGCACGCCCTGCGCGGCGCAGGCCGGGCAGCCGCCGAAGGCCGCGGCCTCGCCGTAGCGTGCCGCGCAGCGCAGGCACACCAGCTCGCCGAGATAGGTGATGCTCACGGGATCACCCGCAGCCCGCGATCGGTCCGGGTGAACAGCTCGAACCCGTCCTCGGTGACCACGCCGGCGTCCTCGGCCATCATCCCGCCCCAGCCGAGCTCGTAGTACGGCGTCTCCAGGCTGAACACCATGCCGGGCCGCAGCACGGTCTCGTCCGCCGGCTCGATCACCGGCGTCTCGTAGACCGACAGCCCGATCGCGTGGCCGGCGTGCCGGCGCCGGTACGGGCGCGGGCCGCCGTGCGCCTCGACCGCGCGTACGGCGGCGGCGAAGACGTCGCAGGCGCGCACCCCCGGCCTGGCCACCGTGAACTCGGCCTCCTGGCCCGCCGCCAGCGCCTCGTAGAAGCGGCGCCGCCGCTCGTCCGGCCCGCCCACGACGGCGGTGCGGGCGACGTCCGACCAGTAGCCCTCGTACCTGCAGCCCACGTCGAAGCGCACCAGGTCGCCCGGCCGGCACGCGCGATCGGCCGGATAGGCGTCGGACAGCGCCGACCGCTCCCCCGACGTCACCACCACGAACCCCGGCTCCGCGCCTCCGGCCGCCATCGCCCCCGCGACCACGGCGGCCAGCTCGCGCTCGGTCACGCCGGCGGCCGCCTGGTCGAGCGCGGCCGCGATCGCGTCCTCGGCCAGCCGCGCGGCCTTGCGCAGCAGCTCCTGCTCGCCGGGGAGCTTGACGGCGCGTACCGCCTTGATCCACTCGTCGGCGCCCGGCGCCCCGCCGAGCACGGCGGGCGTCCGAGGCAGCCCGGCCCGTTCCACCGCCGGCTTCGGCGAGCGGCCGATCACCGCGCCGAGTGCGGACGGCAGATCGGGATGGTCGCCGCTCGTCACCGACCCGTCGGCGTGCGCGAAGTAGAACTCCCCGTACGTCACCAGATCGCCGCTCCCGCCCAGCGCCTCCGCCGCCGCCGCGGCCTCGCCCGCCGGGACGACCAGCACCGTACGCGCCGCCGTCACGACCGCCGCGACCGCCGGGCCGCGGTGCAGCGTCGCGGTGAGGCTGCGGTGGCCGGTGGCGTAGTGCACCGACTCCGGCGTGCTCAGCACCACGGTCTCCAGACCGGATGCGGCCATCTCGGCCAGTACCCGCTCCCTGCGCAGGGCGGGCAGCCCGGGCGATCGGCTGGTCTCCATCGGCACCTGTACGGCTCCTTCCGGGGCGCGATTCAGTGGTTCACACAGGATGCTTCAGAGCCGATCCACGTCATATGGGCAAAGGCCCAGGTCCGCTTATGCTGCCTTTGTGTCAATCACACAAATCAAGCGCCTGCTCGCCGAGTCCGCCGAGGAGATCAACAAGGAGACGTTCGAGAGCGTCTGGGGCATCCCCGGCTACGACACCGCCCACATGCCGAAGGAGGACCTCGCCTCCCGCATCCCCATCTCCATCCAGGCGCTGCTCGACTCCCTGGAGAACGGCGCCCGGCTGACCGGTGCCGCGCGGCGGGCCGCCAAGGAGATCGGCACCAGCCGGGCGCTGTCCGGCGTGCCGCTCGAGGCGATGCTCCAGTCCTGGAACACCTCGGAGCGGATCTGCGTCCAGCACGTGCTCCGGCACGCCGGCGCGTTCCCCGCCGCCGACATCCGGCAGGTCATCACCGAGCTGAACGTCGTCTTCAGCGAGGTGGCACGCCTGTCGGCCGCCGAGTACCGGCGTACCCAGAACGAGGTCACCGCCTACTACGACCGGCTGAGCACCGACCTCGTCGCCCGGCTGGTCGGCGAGCAGCAGGCGACCCCCGACGAGATCCGGCAGCAGGCCCAGGCCATCGGCAGCGACCCCGCACAGCCGCACGCCGCGATCGTCGTCGTGGTCGCCGCCGGCGACGCCGGGCTCAGCCTGCGCATCGAACGCCACCTGCTCGCCCTCCTCGCGGGCCGCACCACGGGACGCATCCTCCTCGGCCGCATCGACCAGCACCTCGTCCTGCTCTGCCCGCTGCCGGAAGAGGGCCACGACATGCTGGACCGGCTGCTGCGGCGCAGCGTCGCCGACCCGCACAGGCCCGGCTCGTTCCTGCTGGCCACCAGCCGCGACAGCGCCCCGCTCGACGACATCACCGACGTCTGCGGCAAGGCCAGGGAGGCGGCGCAGATCGGCGCCCGCCGCGGCTGGACCGACCGCGTCGTCACCTTCGAAGACGTCTGTCTCGACGTCATGCTGGCCCGCAACCCCGACGCGACCGCCGTGCTCTCCGCGCGGCTCGCACCCCTGCTCGACCCCCCCGAGCTCCTCGCCACCCTGCGCGAATACCTCCGCCACGGCATGTCCGCCCGCGCCACCGCCCGGGCGCTCTACGTGCACCCGAACACGGTCCCCTACCGGCTGCGCGCCATCGAACGCCTGCTCGGCCGCGACCTCACCGACGTCACCTCCCTCACCGACCTCCTCCTCGCCCTCCACCACCTCGACACGGCCCCGCAGAACCGGTGAGTCACCCATCGGCCGGACCGAGCGGTCACGACGCGGCGTCACCGCGCCATGAAGACGACGTCCTCGGCAAGAACCTGAGCCGCAGAGGCGATGTCCGCCATGCGAGCCTGCAAAGTGTCGCGGGCGAGGCCGGCAGGTAAGGCGGCGCTGAACTTCAGCCCCTTCAGCGCCTTTTCCTCCACTTCAGGAAGACGCACCGGAATCCCGCGCACTGCATCGCGCCAGGTCCGTATGTCCAGGTCGTTGCGGAGCCGCAGGCTCAACGCGTCAGTCCGTTGAACGGGGTCCGCGAGCGGGCCGAGCGTGGCCCTCAAGGTCGCGTTGGCCCGCCGGCCCGCCCATGTCCACCAGCGGAGATCTCCGTCCTCTCGGGCAACAACGGTCCCACCGCCCCGCACCAGGTCCGCGTACTCCTCCCGCACTTGGTCCAACGCTGCGATGGCCCGTTCAGTGAGGAGCGCCGGTGGATCCGCCCCGAGCACGACGTCACGCATCGCCCGTGCCAGGCGGAACGAGGTGCCCCCGAAAGCGGAAGACGACCAGCGGGCCTCACCTCCGGGTCCCTCGACCGGGTCGACGAAGCAGCGTCGCCGCTTCCAGTCCACCCAATCGACCTGCCAGGTGCGACCGGCGAGCAGAAGCAGCCGTGCTCCCTGCGACGGCGCGGTCAGCAGGCTCGGATCCATCCTGCCGATCTCCGTGTTCCTGTGCAGCACGGTGAATTCCGGCGGAGCAGTGAAGACGGCCACCAGCTCTCTGAAATGCTGACGACCGAAGCGCTGCTCGGCTTCGGTGCCGACGAACAACATGCCCCCGTCGCGTTCGAGGAAGCCCGCGGAGACGAGGAAATCGAGAATCGGCTGTGCCTCATCGAACGGTTCGATCCCGTTCCACCAGTCCGACCACATGCGATCGCCGATCCTCCCCTCTTGCAAGGCGAGAGCCAAGAGCTGCTGAGCGACGATGTGACGGGGGCGAGGTGGCGGCTGTATCGGCTCCACATAGCCGGTCCCCCAGAGCCGCAGAAGCCCTGCCGCCATCAGAAGATCGTCATGATCGAGCGCGAGGAGCAGGCAGTTGCGCGAGGTGTTCGAGCGACGGCCTGTGCGCCCGAGACGCTGCAGGAACGAGGCGACCGACCATGGCGCGTTGATCTGGATGACACGGTCCAGGTCACCGATGTCCACGCCCAATTCGAGAGTCGAGGTGGAGACGATGACGCAGTCACGCGCTTGCTCGAACGCCTTTTCGGCTCGATGTCGTTCCTGTGCCGAGAGGGAGGCGTGCGAGAGGAACGTGGTCACCCCGTGCGCGCGAAGCAGAGCGCCCAGTTCCTCAACCATGCGCCGGGAGTCGCAGAACACCAGCCGTTTCTCGCCGCGATGGAGCGCCGCTATGAGCTTGGCCGCGTTGGCGACCGTTCCCACGTGATCTAATTCGAGGTCCGGCTGAACAGCCGGTCGGCCCTCTTCTGGGCTGACGACTTGCGCACGGCGGCGCCCGGCGCCGGACCCTTGCAACCACGAAAGCAGTTCGTGCGGATTGCCGACGGTCGCCGAGAGACCGACCCGCTGCAGTGGCCGGCCTGCCAGCCTCTGCAAGCGCTCCAGCACCGCCAGAAGGTGCCAGCCCCTGTCGTCCCTGGCGAAGGCGTGCACCTCGTCGACCACGACGACCCGCAAGCTGCGCATGAGATGCCGCTGATCGACCCTGGTCGAGATGAGCATCGCCTCCAGAGACTCGGGAGTGGTCAGCAGGATGTCCGGTGGAGCTTTGAGTATCGACCGCTTGCGAGCCGCGGAGATGTCTCCATGCCATACCGCCACATCGCGCCCAAGCCAGGCGGCATAGCGCTCGATCCGCGGTTGCAGGTTGTTGAGCAAGGCCTTAAGCGGACAGATATAGAGCACCGTCAGGCCGCTCCAGCGCTGCTCCTCCATGAGGGACAGGAGCGGAAAGGCCGCCGCCTCGGTCTTGCCTCCCGCGGTGGGAGCTATCAGGAGCGCATCGTCACCGCGCTGGATCACGCCTTCTGCCGCCTCCTGCAGCGGGCGCAGCCGTGACCAGCCCAGCGTATTGGCGACGTGGTAGGCCAGCGTCTGATGCATGACTAGACGTCGAGCTCGACGTCGGCGGCGGATCGGGCCCAGCGCCCCTCTCGCGCCGCGTTGCGCTCCTCGTCCGTCAGTTCTGTGTCCTGCACGGTGAGCCGATAGTCCCTGCGCGGGTCGAAGTCGGGATGTTCGTCCACTCTGTAGAGCACCTCCGCGACGAGTTTGCGCAGGAAAACCCGTGGCGAGGTGCCGATCCGGCCGCCGAGCCGGCCTGCCACGGCGAGTGCCAGCTCCTCGACGTAATCGTCGTCGACCAGCGTTTTGATCCTCGCCTCCGCGGCAACCCCTTGTGCGTACAGGTCTCGTACGACACAGCCGAGCATGACGAGCTTGCCCTGGTCCAATCCTGTGAGCCGGATCTGCGGAGCGCGGGTGGCATCGAAGCGCGGATCGCCGCTGAAGTCCACGGCCAGCCGCTGTGCCAGCGGCGCGCTCTGCTGGATGCCCTTGGAGCCGTCGAAGAACGCAGGAGTCCCGGTGATGACCAGGTACAAACCGGGAAATCTGCCCTTGTCGTTCCGACGGTGGCCAGCTCGTTGACGCGTTGTGTCAGCTGCCCGACATGTCCGTCCAGTTCCTTGGTGGCCTCGTGGACACCTGTGCCGACGCGGGTGGCCGCCTCCTCCATCGCAGCCCGGATTCCGCTCGTCGTGTCGGCCACCAGGACGCCGAGACGATCACCGGCTTGTTCCATGGCCGCTTCCGCCTTTTCCCCCACCTTGTCGATGGCGTAGGTGGTTCGGTCGACCGTCTGCGTGAGATCCGTGGTGGCACGGGTCACGGAGGTCAGGTGCTCGTCGAGTTTCCCAGCCGCCGCCTGGATGTCGGCTGTGGCCTCCCTCAGGCCTTCCATCGCCTGGCGGGTGCTTTCCAGTGATGCCTCAAGCGAGGCCACCGTTTTCTCCTGGAGAAGCCGCAAGGTGGATCCGACTTCGCTGATCTCCATGGCACTTTTGGTGAGCTCTGCTTGGAAACGCGCCGGGCTCGACAGCCGGACCTGCCCGAGCGTTAGGGTCGCCTCCGTCAGCGCGGCCCGTAATCTGCTTCGGAGCTCCTCGGCCCGCAGCTCGGCATGGCTCTCGATCTTGCGCCGCAATAATCGCTCGAGGAGCACGATGACGATGAGAAGGATGATCGCCGCCAGCGTGGCGAACGCTATGGCGTCAAATCGCATGAATTCGGACAGACGTCCATCGAAACCCTGCTGCCACATCTCCAGGAAAGGACGACGAGCAGCCTCGGCTCCACCTGCGGATATGGCTTCCCTATAGGCGGACGTGGCATGCTGGAGCCCGAACCAGGTGATCACAATGGGCACGAAGACCATGACGGGCTGCACCAGGTCCAAGACGTTCAGTACCCGCGCCCATCTGGACCGGTGGGGCACCGGCGGGACCGTTTCCTCTGGCGAGAAGACGGCGAACAGATCCACCTCGCACCAACGCTCGCCTGCGGCCGGCTCTTCTATTGCCCCGGAAAGTGCACGAAGCTGCGCAGCGCATGCCTCTAAGGACGGCTCTGCGGCCAGTTCCCGCAGCTCCACAGCGAGCGCGTGTTTCATCACGAACAGCCGCATCCCTTCTTGACGGACGGGTGTCCACAATTTGTCAGGAAGGCCAGTGGACCGATCCATCAAATGGCGCGCACCATGACCAACGAGACAGAAGTGTGTAGCGTAATGGATGAGCCAGCAGGTGTCATTATGCGATAAGGCACCATTGGCGCAACCAGAACGACAAACCCGTGCAGAAGAGCCGGCAACGGCTCCTCTTAGCACCATTCGGCCGCCCGCAGCATACTCATTGACTCTGTTTACACACAACCCATTTCGCAATCGCGGCACAGCGTGTACGGTGACCCCACAAATCACGTGCAGGGCGAGGAGCGAACAGTGCACGTCGAGGTGGTTGCGGAACGATTCCGGCTGTTAGCCCCCCTTGGCAAGGGCAACATGGGAGAGGTCCACCGGGCGCAGGATCTTCTTGAGGACAACGCCACCGTGGCCGTCAAGCTGATCCTTCACAGCAGGTCTGGAACGATCCTGAGGTCAGGTGCCGATGCCAAGGCGGTGCAGCGGTTCGAGCGCGAAGTGCGCATTATGCGCAGGCTTCGCCACCGCAATCTGCCCCGCACGATCGCCGGCGGCGTCGACTCCTCCGGCCTGCCGTACCTGGCGATGGAGTTCCTCGACGGCGAACCGTTGAGCGACCTCATCTCCGAACATCCGCAGCTCCCCGTCTCCTGGGCCGCGGCTGTGGGGGCGCAGATGGCCGACGCGCTGTCCCACGCTCATGCCGAAGGGGTCGTGCACCGCGACCTCAAACCCGGCAACGTCATGCTGCTGCGCGGTGGCCTGGTCAAGGTCCTGGACTTCGGCGCCGGCCGGATCATCGGCGACCTCGGGCAGAACAAGATCACCAGCACTGGTGTCACGGTGGGCACCGCTCGCTACATGGCGCCCGAGCAGTTCCGCGCCTCGGCCGTCACCCCGGCGGCAGACCTGTACGCCCTGGGCTGCGTGCTGTTCGAGATGCTCACCGGCGTGCCGCCGTTCCACAGCGAGTCGGCCTTCCACCTGGCCCAGAAGCACCTTACGGAGCAGCCTCCCCCCATCGGCCTGCTCCGCTCGGACGCTCCACAGGCCATTACCCGCCTGGTGGAGCGGTTACTGGCCAAGGATCCGGCAGACCGCCCCGCCGACGCGGTCAAGGTCCGGGAGGCGCTGTTGCCGTTCGCGCGAGAGGCGGCGGACGTACCCGGCTGGTCGGAGTTCGATCCCGTCGGCTGCATCAAAGCCGGTCCCGCTGAGCGACAACGAGATGCGGCTCCGGTGAACGTGCCGCGCCACCCTGGTGCGGGGATGGACGTCTTCGAGGTCCACCAGCGGCTGCTGAAGGACTATCGGGCGTTCACTCAGGGCGGCACGATCATTCGCGACAGCCGGATCGCGGCATTCGTCGAGGACGATCTGGATGCCAAGTCGCAGTGGCCCGACCCGTGGGTGTCACTCAACCCGTTCTTCAAGTCGGGCGGAACGGTGCTGGAGGCGTATCAGAAGGGGATCCTGCATGAGGAGTGCGCGCGCATCTTCCAGGTGGGCAAGACCGAGGGCGGCACGGAGTGCGACGGCCGGCCGCTGACGCTCCACCAGCACCAGCTCGAAGCCATCAAGACCGCGCAATCCGGCAGCTCATACGTGCTCACGACCGGCACCGGCTCGGGCAAATCTCTCGCCTACATCGTGCCGATCGTCGACAGGGTGCTCAAGCAACGGGATCAAGAGGGCCCGGATCCACGCAAGCGGGTGCGCGCGATCATCGTTTATCCGATGAACGCCCTGGCCAACAGCCAGCTCAAGGAACTGGAGAAGTACCTGCGCGACGGTTACGGCCCCGGTCGGGAGAAGGTGAGCTTCGCCCGCTACACCGGCCAGGAGGACGAGGCCACGCGCAAGAGGATTCGCGACAATCCGCCGGACATCCTGCTCACCAACTACGTGATGCTGGAGCTGATGCTCCTCAGGCCTGAGGACCGCCGATCGCTCATCAGGATGGCCGAGGGACTGGAGTTCCTGGTCTTCGACGAGCTGCACACCTACCGCGGCCGTCAAGGAGCCGATGTCGCCCTGCTCATCCGCCGGGTGCGCGATGCCTGTCGTGCCGAGAACCTGCAGTGCATCGGCACCTCGGCCACCATGGCCACCGAAGGCACGGCCCAGGATCGCCGCAAGGAAGTGGCCCGGATCGCGACGACGCTCTTCGGCACGCCCGTCGACCCCTCGAACATCATCGGCGAGACATTGGTCCGCGCCACAGGGGAACCGCCGGAGACGGTGCCGCCCGAGCGGCTGACCGCTCAGGGGGCACCGCGTGCATACGAGGACCTGGTCGAAGATCCACTGGCACGCTGGATCGAGACCCGCTTCGGGCTCGCGGTCGACGAGGAGGGCCGCCTGGTCCGCCGGCAGCCCGCCAAGATCGAGGAAGCCGCCGAGGAACTGGCCGAGGCGAGCGGGGTCGATGCGGACACGTGTGCGGACGCGATCCGGGCCACGCTAAAGGCGGGCTCGGAGGCCTGCCACCCGGTGACCGGCCGCCCGCTGTTCGCCTTCCGGCTGCACCAGTTCCTGTCCAAGGGCGACACCGTGTACGTCACTCTCGAGGACGAGTCCAGCCGTCATCTGACCCGCGACTACCAGCTCTACCAGCCGGGCACCGACGGGAAGATCCTGCTTCCTCTGGCCTTCTGCCGCGAGTGCGGCCAGGAGTACCTCACGGTCTGGCGTTCGGAGAAGAACGGCAAGGTCGTGTACGAGAACCGCCGCGAAACGGCCGCCACCGGAGGCAGCGGTGAGGACGGCTATCTCTACGTCGACTCTGAACATCCCTGGCCGTCCAGCGTCGAGCAGGCCATCAAGGATCGCCGGCTTCCCGAGTCCTGGCTCGAGTACGACGCGCATGGCGAGGAAACCGTCCGAGACTCCTACCGGCCGCGGGTTCCCCGCCTCGTGACCGTCGACCCGTACGGCGTGGAGGGGCAGGGCGAGTTGAAGGCCGCGTTCATTCCGGCGCCGTTCATGTTCTGCCTGCACTGCGGAGTCAGCTATGAACAGGTGCGCGGGAAGGACTTCGCCAAGCTGGCCCGGCTCGACCAGGAGGGCCGTTCATCGGCGACCTCTCTGATTTCGGCGTCGATCGTCCGCTCGCTCAAGGAGGTGCCCGCCGAGGCGCTGAAAAAGGAGGCACGCAAGCTCCTGACCTTCGTCGACAACCGGCAGGACGCCTCCTTGCAGGCCGGCCACTTCAATGACTTCGTCCAGATCACCCAGCTCCGCAGCGCGCTCTATCACGCGGCGGTGGCGGCGGGCGAAGCAGGCATCCGGCACGAGGACCTGGCATCCCGAGTGGCGGAGGCGCTGCGGCTGAGCCCCGACGACTATGCGGCGGGCGAGGACCTGCCACCGTCCATGGCCGCGAGCGCGGCGAAGACCCTGCGCGACGTCATCGCTTTCCGTCTCTACCTCGACCTGCAGCGAGGCTGGCGGGTCACCATGCCCAACCTCGAGCAGACCGGCCTGCTCGTCATCGACTACGCCGACCTCGACTGGCTGGCCGGCAAGGATGAGCGATGGAACGATGCACACCCTGAGCTGCGCCGGGCCGAGCCCGGGCAGCGCGCCGAGATCATGCGAGCGCTGCTGGACGAGATGCGCCGGTCGCTGGCCATCGATGTCGAATACTTCCGGGAGGACTTCGACAGCCTGCAGCGTGCGAGCGAGGAGCGGCTCAAGGACCCATGGCGGCTGGCCGACGGTGATCGTCCGAAGGTGAGCACCGCCTACCCCCAAGGCTCACGTCCCGGCCTCGACCGTTCCGGGCTGTTCCTGTCAGGGAGGGGCAAGTTCGGCAAGTACCTGCGGCGCATCCACTTCCCGCGCGTGTCGAGCGACGACGCCCAGCAGATCATCGCGGATTTGATGAAGGTGCTGGCCAAGGCCCATCTGCTGACGGCCTTTGAGGCCGCGCCGCAGCGAGCCGGCCGCTACCGCCGCCCTTCGGGGCCGCCCATCACCGGTTACCGCATCGCGGCCGCTTGCCTCATCTGGCGAGCGGGCACCGGGGAGACCGGCAGCCACGACCCGCTGACCCGGACGTATGCCAGCGGTGACGGCCCGCGCGTCAACACCTTCTTCCGCGAACTGTATCGCGACACGGCCGCGGCCCTTGCGGGCCTTTCGGCTCGCGAGCACACGGCGCAGGTGTCACCGGAGGACCGGGAGCGGCGTGAGGAGGACTTCCGCAAGGCGGATCTCAAGCTGCTCTACTGCTCCCCCACCATGGAACTGGGCGTGGACATCTCCGAGCTCAATGCGGTGATGATGCGCAATGTGCCGCCTACCCCGGCCAACTACGCGCAGCGCAGCGGCCGCGCGGGCAGACAGGGACAGCCGGCGCTCGTCACCACGTATTGCGCCACCGGAAACAGCCACGATCAGTACTACTTCCGCCGCTCCGATCGCATGGTGGCCGGGGCGGTCCGCCCGCCACGGCTGGACCTGGCGAACGAGGATCTGGTCCGCTCCCACGTCCAAGCCATCTGGCTGGCCGAATGCCGGATCAAGCTCGGTAACAACATTCCCACCATCATCGACTTGAGCTACGACGAGGGTGCCCGCCGTCCCAACCCGATGCTGAAGCTGCACGCCACCGTCGAGGCGGACATCCGTGATCAGGGGGCGCAGCGACGCGCGGTTGAGGCGGCTCACAACGTGCTCGACGGAGTACTCGCCGGTTTCGGTGAACCTCCGACCTGGTGGCATGACCAGTGGATCGAGGACACGGTGCGCCGCGCTCCGGACGAGTTCGACCGGTCCTTCGACCGCTGGCGCGACCTGTTCAGGGCGGCCCTCGCCGACCAGGCCGAGCAGAACCGGCGACGCCTGGACCACAACCTCACCGACCGCGACCGCAAGATCGCAGAGCACCAGCGCAAACAGGCCGAGACCCAGCTCGACCTGCTGAAGAACGAGAGCGTGGACAGCCGGTCGCTGTTGTCGGACTTCAACCCGTATCGATACCTGGCCAGCGAGGGTTTCCTGCCCGGGTACTCCTTCCCTCGCCTGCCGCTGGCGGCGTACATCCCGACGACGGGGCGACGCTACGGCGACGGCGACTACCTGCAGCGTCCCCGTTTCCTGGCGATCAGGGAGTTCGGGCCCGGCGCGCTGATCTATCACGAGGGCAACCGGTACCAGGTCGACCGCATCCAGCTACGGCCCGATGCCTCAGGGGAGGTGGTGACGACAGAGGCGCAGCGCTGCGACGGCTGCGGATACCACTATGACGCTGCCGAACGCGCTGACAGGTGCGACATGTGCGACGCGCAATTGCCCCCGCCCACACGCGGTCTGCTCCAGTTGCACACCGTCTACACCCGCCGGCGCGAGCGCATCTCCTCTGACGAGGAGGAGCGTCGCCGCGCCGGGTTCCGGCTGGTCACCTCCTACCGCTTCAACGACCACGGACAGCGCAGTGGACGCCGGGACGCGATCCTGTCTGACGCCGCAGGACGGATCGCGACCCTCTCCTTCGGCGACTCCGCCACCGTGCGCATCTCCAACCTGGGCCGCCTGCGGGCCAAGAAGGGTGAGCCGGACGGATTCTGGCTCGACCCCGCCGACGGCCGCTGGCTGAACGAGCAGGCGGCCGCCGAGGCCTCCGGGGATTCCAGCGAGATGCCGGTCGTCGACGCCGATGGGAACGAGAAGCGCCAGCGCAAGCGCGTGATCCCCTACGTGCAGGACACCCGTAACATCCTGGTGCTCAAGCTCGATGAACCCCTGCCGGTGCCAGTGGCTCTCTCCCTGATGTACGCGCTGGAACGCGGCATCGAAGCCGCCTTCGAGTTGGAGGACTCGGAGTTGACCAGCGAGCTGCTGCCGCCCAACGAGGGGCCGCGCGATCGCATGCTCTTCACCGAGGCCGCAGAGGGCGGCGCCGGTGTGCTCCGGCTGATGCAGGCCGAGCCCCGCGCGCTGGCCCGCGCTGCCGAGGAGGCTCTGTCCATCTGCCACTTCGACCCCGACGGCACCGACCGCGGCGGCCCGCGGAAGGACCGCCCCTGCGCCCGCGGCTGTTACGACTGCCTGCTCACGTACGGCAACCAGCCGAACCACGCCGACATCGACCGGCATTCGATTCGCGATCTGCTGCTGCGCATGGCCGCTGCCGAGGCCAGGCCGACCGGGCAGGGCGAGAGCCGTACCGAGCAGTTGAAGCGGCTGGCCGATCAATCGGAGACAGGGCTGGAGCGTGACTTCCTGGCCTGGCTCAAGGAGCAGGGGTTGCGCCTGCCTGACGAGGCTCAGACGTTCATCACCGAGGCGCTGGCCAGGCCTGACTACGTCTACCGCCTGCCCGGCGTCAACCTGGCGGTCTTCGTGGATGGACCGGTCCATCAGGATCCGATGATCGCCGAACGGGACGCCGAGGCCGAGGAACGTCTCGTCGATCAGGGCTGGGACGTCATCCGCTTCCCCCACGACGCCGACTGGGCCGCGATCGTGTCCCAGAACGAGCGCTACTTCGGAACCATCACGAGACGAGGGAACAGCTGATGCCCGCATACTCCGCCGGTTCCCTGGTCACGGCCAGGGGCCGCGACTGGGTGGTGCTCCCCGAGAGCGCCTCCGACTTGCTGGTCCTGCGCCCGCTGGGGGGCTCCGAGGATGACGTCGCCGCGGTCTTCCCGGCCTTCGAGGAGGTGGTCAGTGCCACCTTTGCACCACCTTCGCCTAAGGATTTGGGTGACCAGCACGCGGCCGGGCTGCTCCGGTCGGCGCTGCGCATCGGTTTCCGCTCGGGCGCGGGACCGTTCCGATCGCTGGCCGGGATCGCGGTGGAGCCGCGCGCGTACCAGCTCGTTCCGCTGATGATGGCGCTGCGGCAGAAAACCGTGCGCATGCTGATCTCCGACGATGTGGGCATCGGCAAGACCGTCGAGGCCGGGCTGATCGCGGCCGAGTTGCTCGCCCAGGGCAGTGCGGAACGGCTGGCCGTGCTGTGCTCACCCGCCTTGGCCGAGCAGTGGCAGGAGGAGTTACGGGCGAAATTCGGCATCGAGACAGAGCTCGTGCTGGCCAGCACGGTGTCCAAACTGGAGCGGGGCCTCGACCTCGGGCAGTCGCTCTTCGACCGGCACCCCCGCGTGATCGTCTCCACGGACTTCATCAAATCCACGAGGCACCGCGACGACTTCGTCCGGCACTGCCCCGACCTCGTCATCGTGGACGAGGCGCACACCTGCGTTGCGGCGGACGACAGCGCCTCTGCGCAGAACCAGCTCCGCTACGAGCTCCTGCAGCGGGTGGCCGACGAACCTGACCGGCACCTGCTGCTGGTGACGGCGACGCCGCACAGCGGAAAGGAGAGCGCCTTCCGCAATTTGCTGGGCCTGCTCCGTCCCGAATTGGCCACGGTCAAGCTCGACTCCGAGCCCGGCCGGCGACTGCTGGCTCAGCACTTTGTGCAGCGCAAACGGGCCGACGTACGTCACTTCCTCACCGTGAACGACGGCCTGGCCGATGACAGCCAGCGCGAGGACACTTCTTTTCCTTCCGACCGGTACTTCAAGGATGAGACCTACCGTCTCTCCCCTGCCTACCGGGCCTTGCTCGATGACGCCATCGCCTACGCCGGCGAGCGGGTGTCGGCAGCGGGTGAGCGGGGCAAGCGGGAGTCGCGCATCGCTTGGTGGTCGGCGATCGCGTTGCTGCGTTCCATGGTCTCCTCGCCTCGCGCCGCCGCCCAGACCCTGCGGACCCGCTCGGCCGCCGCGGTGGCCGCGAGCGCGGAAGAGGCGGACCGGCTCGGCTCACCGCTGACCAGCGACGCCGCCGACAGCGACGTCATGGAGGGCCTTGACGTCGCACCCGGCGCGGAGACCGACGATGCGGGAGCCCGCCTGCGACAGCTCGCCGAGCGCGCCGCGCAGTTGGAGGGGCCGGACGAAGACCTGAAGCTGGCCGCTCTGATCAAGCACCTCCAGGCGCTGACCCGCGAGGGCTACAACCCGATCGTCTTCTGCCGGTACATCCCCACCGCCGAGTACGTCGCCGAGCACCTTGTCGGCAAGCTCGGCAAGAAGACCGTGATCCGGCACGTCACCGGCGCCCTCTCTCCGCAGCAGCGCCTGCAGCGCATCGAGGAGCTGGCGAACGAGAGCACCGACGCGCCGCGCGTCCTGGTCGCCACGGACTGCCTGTCGGAGGGCGTCAACCTCCAGCACTACTTCGACGCCGTCGTCCACTACGACCTGGCGTGGAACCCGACTCGCCACGACCAGCGCGAGGGCCGCGTCGACCGTTACGGACAGAAGCGCGACGTCGTCAAGGTCATCACCCTGTACGGCAGCGATAACGGCATCGACGGCAAGGTCCTCGACGTTCTGATCAAAAAGCACCGCCAGATCCGCAAGGATCTCGGCATCTCCGTTTCCGTCCCTGACGCCGCCTCCACCGGGGTGACCGACGCCATCGTGGAATGGCTGCTCATGCGCAAGCAGCAGCCTGACCAGGAGGCGCTGTTCGAGCTTGAGGAGATCGACCGCAAGGCCGAGGCGCTGGAGACGGAGTGGAACTCGGCCGCCGAACGCGAACGCACCTCTCGTTCCCGCTTCGCCCAGCGCTCCATTCATCCTGAGGAGGTGGCTCGCGAGGCCGCCGCGATCCGCGAGGCCCTCGGTCGCTCCGACGAGGTGCAGCGGTTCGTACGCAACGCGCTCAACGCGCTGGACGCCGTGATCCGGGAAAGCGGAAGCGCAGGCGATTTCACAGCCGACATCAGCGGCACCCCCGCCGGGCTCCGCGACGCCATAGCCTCGGTCATCGGAGGCGAGCCGAACCGCCCGATCCTGTTCCGGACCACGTCGGCGGTGGCTCGCGGCGAGGTCGCTCTGGTCCGCACCGACCCGGTGGTGGGAGCCATTGCGGAGTACGTGCTCAACACGGCTCTGGAGACGGAGGGCAAGCGGCCGGCCAAGCGCTGCGGGGTGATCCGTACCGACGCTGTGCGGACCCGTACCACCCTGCTGCTGGTCCGTTACCGTTTCCGCCTCACGCTGCCGTCCCGCTCGGGTGAGAAGCAAATCGTCGCCGAGGACGCCCGGCTCCTGGCCTTCCAAGGGGCGCCGGCCAATGCACTCTGGCTGCCGCCGGAGGAAGCGCTGCGGCTCGTCGAGGCCACCGCCGACGGCAACACCGACCCCGCCTTCGGCGAGCGCACCATGACCCGCATCCTCGACGGGCTGTCCGCCACCGCCGGCCATCTGAACGCGTACGGCAAACAGCTCGAAGCCGAGTTAGAGGCGTCACACCGCCGGGTCCGCAGCGCATCCGGTGAGATCGTCCGAGGTTTGAACGTCACGGTGCAAGAACCCGCCGACATCCTCGGCGTGTACGTCTACTTGCCTGCCGGAGGGGCCGCCTGATGTCCGCCGTCACCCGCAATCAGGTCTTCTCCGCCGTCCACACCGTCGGCGGCCTGCTTCCCGCCGACATGCTGCTGCGTATCGCGGAGGGCAAGGACGTCCCCGGCTGCCGCCCCGCCGACTACAAGGTCATCGGGTCCCGAACGGTCCGAGACGACGCCGAGCGGCATTGGGAGTACCTCAAGTCGGTGTGGAAGGAGCTGCGGGAGAAGCTTCCGGTCGCACCCGAGTCGGAAACGCCCGCCGATCCGACCGGCCTGGCCATCTCGCAGTGGCTGGTGCCGCTCTTCGCTGAGCTCGGCTTCGGCGAGCTCACTGCGGTCGGACCGACCGGCATCCCGTCCGACGACGGCAAACGCACGTTCGCCGTCAGTCACCGCTGGCGGCATGTGCCGGTGCACTTGGCCGCGTGGGACACCCACCTGGATAAGCACCGCAAAGGCCAGGTGCCGCCGCAGTCGCTCGTTCAGGAACTGCTGAACCGGACCGAGGCTCACCTCTGGGGGGTCATCACCAACGGACGACGACTGCGCCTGCTCCGCGACTCGAGTGCGCTCGCGACCACCTCGTACGTCGAATTCAACCTTGAGGCGATCTTCGATGGCGAGCTGTTCAGCGAATTCGTGCTGCTCTACCGGCTGCTGCACTACACCCGCTTCAAGATCGAGGATGACGAGGCCCCGTCGGCCTGCTGGCTCGAGAAATGGCGGGTCGAGGCCATCGCCTCCGGTGTCCGTGCGCTGGAGAGCCACCGCAAAGGCGTCGAGAAAGCGATCACCGCACTCGGCACCGGCTTCCTCAAGCACCCGGCCAACGAACGGCTGCGCGCCGAGCTGGACGTGGACAAGTTCCATGTCGCACTGCTCCGGCTCGTCTACCGGATGATCTTCCTCTTCGTCGCCGAGGACCGTGGCGCCCTGCACTCGCCCCAAGCGGATCGGCAGGCCCGCGACCGCTACGAGAAATACTTCTCCTCCGCCCGCCTCCGCCGTCACGCCCTTCGCCGCCGCGGCACCTCGCACACCGACCTCTACCAGGCACTGAAGATCGTGCTGGACGCTCTGGGAGATGAGAACGGCCGGCCAGAGCTCGGCCTCCCCGGTCTCGGCGGCCTCTTCAACGACACCGATGCGGACGTCCCGCTCCACGGCGCGCTGATCTCGAACGCCCACTTGCTGGAGGCTGTGCGCCACCTGGCCCGGGTCAAGGACGAGGGTTCGGCCCGGTGGCGCACTGTGGACTACCGCAATATGGGCGCGGAGGAGCTCGGCTCCATCTACGAGTCCCTGCTGGAGCTGATTCCCCAGCACAGTGCGGTCGACCGTACCTTTGAGCTGGTCAGCCGCGAAGGCAACAACCGCAAGAAGACAGGCTCGTACTACACGCCCAGCTCGTTGATCGAGACCCTGCTCGATGCGACCCTCGATCCCGTCATCGACGACGCGCAGAAGCGCGGCGAGATCAGGGCGTCGGCGGCCGGCGAGCCGGACCCGTCCGGCCGCATCGTCGCCGAGCTGCTCTCCCTGACCGTCTGCGACCCGGCCTGCGGATCCGGGCACTTCTTGGTCGCCGCTGCCCGCCGTATCGCCAAGCGTGTCGCCGCCGTGCGCGAGGGAAACCCGGAGCCGACGCTGGACGCCGTGCGAAACGCCCTCCATGAGGTGATCGCACAGTGCATCTACGGAGTGGACCTCAACCCGATGGCCGTCGAACTGGCCAAGGTCTCGCTCTGGCTGGAGGCCCTCGACCCGGGCAAGCCGCTGACCTTTCTCGACGCGCACATCAAGCACGGCAACGCGCTCATCGGAGCGACACCCGCGCTGATGGCGGACGGCATCCCGAGCAAGGCGTTCAAGGCGGTCGAGGGCGACGATCCCAAGGTCGCAGCGTTCCTTGAGAAGCAGAACGAGCGGGAACGCTCAGGCCAAGGCGTCCTGTTCGCCCTGGACGCCGAGACGAAACCCACCAACGCCACCTTGGCTTCCAAGCTCAAGGCCATCACCGGTGCGCCTTCGGGCACGCTCGCCCAGGTCCATCAGCAGGAGGCGGCCTACGAAAAGTGGATGTCCTCGCCCGAGTACGTCCAGGCCCGGCACGTGGCCGATGCCTGGTGCGCGGCATTCATGTGGCACAAGACGAAGGACGCCCCGCCTGCGATCACCCACGAAGTCTTCCTCAGGCTGCAGAACGGTCAGGCCGCCGGCATCCGTCAAGACGTTCACGACGAAATCGTGCGGCTGCGCGAGGAATACCGGTTCTTCCACTGGCACCTGGCCTTCCCCGACATCTTCACCGTTCCGAAGGACGGCGGCGCGGACGTCGATCCTGCCACCGGTTGGGCGGGCGGCTTCTCCTGTGTCCTGGGCAACCCGCCGTGGGACAAGGTGGACTTCGAAGACAAGAAGTACTTCAGCGTCGTCGAACCGTCCATCGCAGCCATGGCCGGACAGGCGCGCCGCGCGAGGATCGCGCAGTGGCAGAAGGAATACCCGGAAGCAGGCCAGAAGTACAGGGACGCACGCCGCAAGGTGAAGTCAACATTCCTCTTCGCCTCGGCCTCAGGGCGGTTCCCTCTATGCAGCAAAGGCCTCACATTGAAGGGCGTTACCTCCCTTCAAACAGATCAGCTTTTCGTCGAACAGTTCACCACCATCATCGCCCTTGACGGACGAGTGGGATGCATTGTGCCAACCGCCATAGCAACCGGAGCGGGCGCACAATACCTGTTCAGCGAACTCACACAGCGAAGCGCGATCTCATGCCTCTACGACTTCGAGAACCGCAAACAGCTGTTTCCCGGCGTACATGCTAGCTACAAGTTCTGCCTACTGTCCCTTACCAGCCACCGACACAAAGAGGCAGCCGAGTTCGCTTTCTTCCTCGAAGACACCAACGACCTCGACGACGCCACGCGAGTCTTCGAACTGCGCCCAGCAGACATCACCCTCATAAATCCAAATACCGGAACGCTGCCGATCTTTCGCAGCCAAAAGGATGCCGACTTAACCCTAGCGATATACCAGCACATCCCCATCCTCAGCAAGGAGGAATCATCTCCGCCTAAATGGGATATAGATTTCGTTCCAACACCCTTTCACATGACCGACGACTCCGACCTCTTCCGGACGCGAGAACAGTTGCACGCGGAGGGCTGGACTCTGCATGGCAATGTCTTTCTCCGAAGCGACGAGCGCATGCTGCCACTCTACGAGGGAAAGATGGTCCACCACTTCGATCACCGGTGGAACTCCTACTACGGAACCGGCAACGAGGACAGACGACGCCTGAGCCAGGACGAGAAAAGAGACCCCACTGAAGCCGCCAGTCCGCGGTACTGGATAGCAGAGAGTGAGCTCATCTCCACAGTCAGAAAGAACAAGGCAGTCGAAGTCCCCGGGGTCTCACTGAGACTACAAGAACTCAAGTGGGATCGGGACTGGCTCTGTGGATGGCGTGATGTATGTCGAGCCACAGATGAGCGAACAGCAATCGCAGCCTTCATACCGCGCTCAGCAGTCGGACACACATTCCCATTGATGCTGCCTCGTGTCGCACCAAATCTGGCAGCCAGCCTCATCGCCGCTCAGAGTTCCCTCGTCTTCGACTTCGTCAGCCGGCAAAAGATCGGGGGCATCCACATGGCTCTCATGACGTGGAAGCAACTTCCCGTTCCCACCCCAGATACGCTGGAACCCCATACCATCTTCATCGTGCCCCGGGTGCTCGAGCTCGTCTACACCGCCTACGATATGACCGGGCTAGCCCGCGATCTTGGAGACTTCGGCGAGCCGTTCCAATGGGACGAAGATCGCCGAGCGCAGATCCGCGCCGAACTCGACGCCTACTTCTTCCACCTCTACGGCATCAATCGTGCGGACGCGGACTATATCCTGGAATCCTTCCAGTCGAAGACCGGCGGGCTCAAGAACAACGAGATCGCCAAATACGGCACCTACCGTACGAAGAATCTCGTCCTCGCGGAATACGACCGCATGGCACAAGCGGGGGTCAGCCTGACGGTTCCTCTCGTTGACGGAGAGAACTACGTCTCAACGCTCACCCCACCTCCCGGCAATGGTCCGCGCCACCCGGCGAGAGGCGGAACGAAAGACGACCGGGAGAACTGAAGCCTTCCTATCGCGCAACGCCCTGGAGCGGTTTCAGCAGAACCGATCGCCATCGCCAATGTTCAGGCTCCGTGAACCGCCCGCACCACACCCTGGCCATCCTCAGTCACTTCAGGAGGTACCGCGTGCCGCAGCTCGCCTTCGCCAACACGTTCTGGGAGAGCTATGACGCTCTAGAGAAACCGGTCAAGGCGGGCGTGCGGAAGGCCATGAAACGATTCCAGCAGCTCTCCATCGCCGAGCTCTACGCCGACTACGGCCTGCACCTGGAGCAGGTGGTGAACGCCCGCGATCCCCGTATGCGGACCATCCGCATCACCGATTACTGGCGTGGCGTGGTCCTGGCGCCTGACGACGGCACCGACACCTTCCTGCTGCTGAACGTCGTCCCGCACGACGAGGCGTACGGATGGGCGGCCAAGCGGCTCTACACCGTCAACTCCGCCACACATGCCCTTGAGGTGCGCAACGTCGTCGCGCTGGAACAGCTCACCCCGGCTCTGGAGGAGGCGGCGGCCCAGGCGCCCTCACTGCTGTTCGCGAAGTTCTCCGACACCGTCCTACGTCATCTCGGCATCGATGACCAGGTGCTGCGCGCCGTACGGACCATCATCGACCAACCGCAGCTGAACGCCTTCGCCGGGCTGCTGCCCGAGGACCAGTTCGAAGTGCTGCAGTATCTCGCGGAGGGCTTCACGCCCGAAGAGGTCTACCAGCAGGTCGTGGCCGAGCGCCGTCCCACCGGAGCCTCCGCCGAGGCGGATCAGAGCCTCGAGCAGGCGATCATCAACACCACCACCCGCATCACCCTGGTCACCAGCGCGGACGAGCTCACGGAGGTGCTCAGCAAGCCGTTCGCCGCGTGGCGGGTCTTCCTGCATCCGTCGCAGCGGCGCGTCGCGTACCGCCCCTCCTACAACGGCCCGGCGCAGGTGACGGGTGGCCCGGGAACGGGCAAGACGGTGGTCGCACTGCACCGGGTCAAGCACCTGCTCGGCCGCTCGCCCGACAGCCGGATTCTGCTCACGACGTACACCACCGCCCTCGCCGCGACGCTGCGGGAGAACCTCGCCCAGCTCCTTGACGACGACAAGCAGCTTGCGCGGGTGGAGGTCACCACCGTGAACGCCTACGCCTACCGAATCGTGCGGGCGCTGGCCGGCCGCACACCGAAAATGATCGGAGACGCCGACGAGCGGCACATCTGGCGACGTGTCATCCGGCGCTTGGGCCTGCCGTGGACCGAGCAGTTCCTTCAGCAGGAATACCGTCATGTCATCCTGGCGCAGCGCATAAGTTCACGGACCGAGTATCTCCAGGCGTCCCGGCGGGGGCGGGGCACGGCGATCGGACCTCGGCAGCGAGAACGGATCTGGGATGCGGTGGAGGCGTTCACAGCGGAGCTTCGTCAGGCCGGCGCCAGCACGCACCTCCAGCTCTGCGCGGAAGCGACCCGCCTGCTCGACGGCTCTGATCTGAGCCGGTACGGCTTCGACCACGTCATCGTGGACGAAGCTCAGGATCTGCATCCGGCGCAGTGGCGGGTGCTGCGCGCGGCCGTGGTGGAGGGCCCGGACGATCTTTTCATCACCGGCGACCCGCACCAGCGGATTTACGACTCCAAGGTCTCGCTCACTTCACTCGGGATCTCCGTGGCCGGACGAAGCAGCCGGCTGCGCATCAACTACCGCAGCACTGCGGAGATCCTGACCTGGTCGACCGGCCTCCTCAGTGGCTCGCTTGTCGAGGACCTGAGCGGAGAAGGCGACGAAAGCCTTTCCGGCTACCGGTCGCTGCTGCATGGAAAACGCCCGATGACCGCCGGTTTCGCGAGCGAGCAGGCCGAGGTCGCGGCGGTCGTGGACCGCGTGCGGGAGTGGCTGGAGCAGGGGGTGCGGCCGGACGAGATCGCCATCTGCACACGGTTCAACATCCTGCTGAACAAGGTCCTCGACCGTCTGGCGGCCAGCGGCATCCCGGCCGTCAAGGTCAAGGATCAGCCGTCCGCCGATGCCGAAGGTGTCCGCTTGGCGACCATGCATGCCATGAAGGGACTGGAATTCCGGTGCGTGGCCGTGGTAGGGGTAACAGCCACTGCCGTCCCGTTCACGAAGGAGATCACGCCGGTGGAAGCCGACCGGCTCCAGCACGAGAGCGACATGCTGCGAGAGCGCTGTGTGCTCTTCGTCGCCTGCACACGGGCGCGCGAGGCCCTCTACGTGTCGTGGAGCGGCACACCCAGCCCCTTCCTGCTCCCGTCGAACCGATAACTCTCGAACACTCGTACGAGATTTATGGTTACAGCGAATGCGGAGGGGTATGATGAAAACTGCGTCAACAAAGCCTGCTCGGCTCCGCGCGCTTGGGCGGGTTCAGTTCCAGGAAGGGCTTGATGTTCATGGGCGAGCGCCCGGTCGTGGTGACACTCGCCGAAATCGCCCGCATAGCAGGAGTCGGGCGGGCCGCCGTCAGTAACTGGCGCAGGCGGCACGACACGTTTCCCGCCCCCATCAGCGGGACCGATTCCAGCCCGCAGTTCTCCCTGAGCCAGGTCGAAGAGTGGCTACGCCAGAACAACAAGCTCAAATCTCCCACCGGCTCACTGGAGCGTCTCTGGCCTGCTTATGAAGCCCTCGGTGATCGGGATCGCATGGGCGTGGTCATCGCCGAGTTCGGCACACGTCTGCTCCAAGCCCCGCAGCACACGCTGCGACCTCACGAAGAGACACTGATCGACCAGGCGCTCGAGGTGGCTCAGCGGGAAGGCGGCCAGGAGACCTTCCGATATCTGCTCGACCGCTGGCTCGGGACGCACGTCCGGCAGATCGCGACGACTCCTCCCCCGCTCGCCGCGTTCATGGCGGAAGTGGCGGCGCAGGTCAGACCGGGGAAGGCCGGCACCTTGCTCGACCCCGCCTGTGGCGTCGGCGGACTGCTGCAAGCCGGCGCCGAACGGTGGGAGGGCGTGACGCGTCTGCTCGGCAACGAGCGCGACCCCGTGCTCGCCGCCCTTGCGGCGGCCAAGCTGGCGCTGGAGACCACGTCGGCCGAGATCGACATCAAGGCGGCCGACACCCTGCGCACCGATCCTCAAAGCGCCGATGTCATCCTCTGCGACCCGCCGACCAATGAACGCGACTGGGGGCACGCCGAGCTGGCCACCGATCAGCGCTGGCTGTTCGGCCTGCCACCCAGGACCGAATCAGAGCTCGCCTGGGTGCAGCACATCATCTCTTCGCTGGCTCACGACGGCGTCGCCGTCGTGGTGCTGCCGCCGGCCGTGGCCGCGCGCCGCGCCGGCCGCCGTATAAGAGCGGCGATGCTCCGTGCCGGAGCGCTCCGGGCCGTCATAGCCCTGCCGCCCGGGGCGGCTCCGCCTTTCGGCGTCAGCCTGCACCTGTGGGTGCTGCAACCGCCGGTGCAGCGGGAGACCGTTCCGTCGGTCCTCCTCGTGGACGCGGCCGACTGCCGGGCCACCTCGCCGACCTCCCGGACCCAGGCCGTCGATTGGGACGCGGTCCGGGACCGAGTTCTCGGCGCGCTGACCGGCCAGGCGCCGGAAGGCAGCATCGAGGTCCCTGTCATGGACCTGCTCGGCGAAGAGACGGACCTGACCCCCGCCCGGTACGTACCGGCCGCCGTCTCGTTCTCGGCCGTGAACCTCCGCCGGACGTGGCGGCAGTTCGACTCGAGCCTGCGTACGGCTCAAGACCTGGGGGGCGTCCTTCGCGACCTCGAACCCGTGCGCGAGGCGGTCGACGTCCTCCCCATCGCGGTGGGCGATCTGGAACAGGCAGGAGCACTCCAGCTCAGCCCGGGACAACCCATTCCGGAAAGCCACCTGCGCCGAGGTGAGCGGCCCGGCGATGGGGTTCCGGTGCTCACGGTCGCCGACATCAGGGAAGGGCAGCCGCCGCAGTTCTGGATGACCGCCGATGACGTCGAGCAACTCGAGCAAGACAAGGTCATCACCGTGACATCGTCCAATGACGTGGTGGTCGTCATCCCTGCGGCGGAGTTCGACGCGTGGGTGGACGTGCAGGCCCCCACGGTGCTCGGCCCGCATCTGCACCGTCTCCGGCCCGACACCGACCGCCTCGACCCATGGTTCCTGGCCGCGTGTCTGCGCGCGCATTCCAACGCGCGGCAAGCCGGCACACACGCCACGACGGCATCACGAATCGATACGCGGCGTCTCCTGGTGCCACGCCTGCCCATCGAAGATCAGCGCCGCTATGGTGACATCCATCGCCGCCTCGTGGGCTTCGAACATGCGATCGCGGACCTGAGCGCGGTAGGCGCGACACTGAGCCGGACGTTCACGGAGCTGCTGGCCGCCGGACGGCTCAAAGAGCGTTGAGCAGCCGCTCGACCTGGTCCTTATAGCCTGACTCCGCCAGCTCAAGAGCGAACTCGCGACAGCGGCGAAGAACGCGCGGGTAGGGCTGCGGCATGCCGGCAAGCTCGATCATCACCGATTCCCACTCGCTGTAGGCGGCGCTGGTCTCCCCCGTCTCAGGCACCAGACACTCGGCGATGCCGACGCGGGCTTCGAGAAGAAACTCCATGTCCTCGGTGTCGTGGAGTGCCCGTTCGACCTTGCGATACAGCGCCGCCGCTCCCGGCCAGTCCCCTTCGAGGCGGGCGCGGTCGGCGGCGAGGAGCCGGGCCCGGACGACGAGGCGCTCGCGTGGCCCCCAAGCCTCGGTGACCTCCTTCAGGCGGGTTACGACCTCCTCCGTCCGTTGCCCCGGACCCGGCTCCGCCAGTTCGCGTTCAGCGGCCTCGAGCAGGTCGCCGAATTCACGCCGGCCGGGTCGCGGCCGGCGACGCACGGTGGGCCGCCGCCGCTGTACGGGCGCCGCGGCCACGGGCACGGGCCGTGGGCCGGAGCCTTCCCTGAAGATCCGGGTGGGGTCCGGGGTCAGCCGAGGGTTGGGAGCGGGGTCGCCGGGCCGCGGGAGATGGCGGCGCAGCACCTCCAGTCCTTCGGCCAGGGTCGGCCTGCTCAGCGGGTCCTTCTGCAGCATGCGATGAATCAGCTCGGCCAGGTCGGCGGGCACGGAATGCCGCACCGGGTCGAGGAGCGGTGGGGGGTCGCTGCGGTGCTGGTCCTCGATGCTGCGATCGGGGAGCTCGCTGAAGACCTGTTTCGCGGTGACGAACTCGTACAGCATGCAGGCGAAGCCGTAGAGGTCCGCTGCGGGTGCCGGGGTCTTCACGCCGCGGATGATCTCCGGCGCCATGTAACCGGTGCTACCGGGAGTGTGCCCATGCCTGGTGTAGCGAGTGGCCTGCGGGTCGGTGGGCAGGGCGATGCCGAAGTCGATGATGTGGACGGCTCCGTCGTCCGCGAGCAGCACGTTCTGTGGCTTGAGATCGCGGTGGACGACACCTCCCTTGTGGATCCGGTCGAGGATCTCCAGGATCTGCACGCCGACCGCGGCGGTCGCGGCCAGGGTCGGGCGGTGCAGAGAGAGGAAATCTCGCAGGTTCTTCCCTGCGATCAGCTCCATGACCAGGCATGGGTCGCCACAGCGGAAGTCGTAGTGCAGCAGGCGCGGGATGCCCGGACCGGCGAACTTCGTCAGCAGATCCTGTTCACGCTCGAACCGTTTGAGCGCTTCACTGCGGATACGCCGCTCATCGGGGTCGTAAGAGGACCAGTCCTCACGGCCGAGAACCTTGACCGCCACCATCTCCCCCGTGTGGAGGTCGACCCCCTGCCACACCCGCGCCATACCGCCCGTCTTCAACTTGCCGCCGATCTGAAACCTGTCGAAGAGAACGTCTCCCGGCCGCACCGCATCTCCCCTGCTGCATGGCGTTCACACTTGGTGTTGCCGTTACAGAATACAGATTATCGCTTGACTTAGTTCACACATTCAGCTTCTCTGTTCGTGTGAGCACTTATCCCATGCCTCCCGGCCTTTCCGGCCGATCCGACGTGGTGCGGATCGGCCTGTCCTTGCTGCGCGAGGAGGCGGACGCCTGCGCCGGAGGGCGGGCACTACGCGCACGCCCTCTCCTGAGGCAGACTCCTGAGCGTTGCCGCCGGAGACCCGTACAGGACTTCTTCTTCGCACCGGTGGAGAGCATGCTCGATGCGATCGAGCATCACGGCAGCAGCGTGCAGGACGCGCTGACCGACGCCCGGCACACCCGTAACTGCCATCCCGTCCACCGCGCGTGGGCGCGCGACGCAGTGCAGGCCTATCTGGCTGCCCGTGCCCGGCACGAGGCCGGCGGATATCCCGCAACCCGCCCGGTGAGGGCTGAGTGGGTGGGGCTCGATCGGCTGCGCAAGCCGGACGCGAGGGGGATCGTGCAGTACGAACGCACCGCCTGGGGCAGAAGGTACGCCACCGAGGACGGTATGGTGCGGGAAATCTGGATTCCGTCCATCGGTACGGCGAAAGAGGACCGGTCAGAGGCGGAGATCGCGGCCGCCGCCGCCGTCGCGGCGACCGGAGTGCCCGCACGCGCCGGCTTCGGCGAGCCCTACCGGAAGATCGAAACCGGCGTGCTCACTCCGCAACGGGTCCGGGTCGTCGGTGTGGGGCTCGGAGACGGCGAGCCCCGGGTCCTTGCGGACTGGGACGTCGACGAGGCGGCACGGGAGTTCGACGAGCACGCCAAAGCCCGGTACGCCTCCGTACTCGACGGCGGAGAGCTGCGCCCTGGGTCTGGCTGCACCACGTGCGAAGGGCTCCTTGGCTGCACGGCTCTGCCCGTGCTCCCAGGACTGCTCGGCGTGCCCGCTTCGCGGCGTCCTCGGAAGCGGCGCAGCGTCTCCATCAGCGACCTGCGCATCTACAAAGCCTGCCCGGCGCGTTTTCATGCGACCCGGACCCTGTACATCAAGGACGGCCGGGCGGAGAACGAGGCGATCCGCCGCGGCCGGGCCGTCGATGCCTGGCTGACCGACCGGCACAGGCAGCGGCCCAGGGTCCCTTGCCGGAACGTTCCGCTGCCCACTGAACTGCCTGGCCTGGCCGAGGATGAAATGGAGACCGCTGTCCGCATGATCCGGGAGCATCACGCCTTCTGCCCGCTCGATGGCCTGACGGACGGTGACGACATACGCCCCCAGTGGCGTGTGGCCGCCTATGACCCGGCCGCGGACACGGTGATCATTGCCGACCCGGACCTGCTCTACACCGAGTCGGGCGGCTGGGTGTGGCGTGAGACCAAGACCGCGTCCCGGCGCACCTGGGAAGGGCGCTCCCTCCTGCACACCTATCCCCAGCTCGCGTTGGCCGTCCTGCTCATGGCCTCGGGCGTCCCCGGCGGTGATCCCCGCCGTGCGCGGATCGAGCTGGAGATCCTGCGGGAAGACGGATCGGTCTGCGAAGAGTTCGACCCGCTCGACCCGGCGACGCGCGATGAAGCGAGCGACATCGTCGCCAGGCTCGCCGCCGGATGGGCCGACGACGAGACCTATCTCCCCCATCCCGGCGACCACTGCTCCGACTGCGAGGTCCGCCGTTGGTGCTCCGCCTCAGGAGGACCCCGATGACCGCCGGCGCACTACCTGACGCCGTGGCCGATTGGAGCGCCCACCAGGGCGTTCCTCTGGTCCGTACGCTGGCCGGTGCCATGCTCGCGCTCGATGCGCAAACGGACCTCGACGCGTTCACCCTCCCGTATCCGCCGGAAGCCCAGCGAGCGTTGGACCGCACGGTCCTGGCCTGCCTGCTCAAAGGGGCGGTTCCTCCGGCGAGCCTTCCCGAACTCGTGTCGTGGTGCAAGGAGACACCCCTCGCCGACTGGCCCATCGACCTGCCCCCCGACTCCATCGGCCCCGAGGACCGGCTGCTCGACGCCGACTCAGGACGCCCGACCGAACTCTGTCACGAATGGGCCGAACGCACGCGCGACAGCGCTGCAAGCCACCGCGACCGCGAGATCATTCACACCGCGCTCCGTCTGTGCCGGGCTTTCGGCGAGGAGGACGCCTACACCGCCTTCCGCAGGCTGCTCGTCAACCGGCCGGTCCTGACCACCGCCGAGAGCTTCGAGGTGCTCAACGATCTGGTCCTCGAGCCGGTGCACGAGCTGATCCGGCGCATCTATCTCCCGGTTCCCGGCAGCTACCTGTACGACGGCGAATACGTCTGCTGCGGACGGTGTCTCACGCTGCTCGTCCCCATGCAGGACGGGGGGTGGTGGTGCGAACGCGACCGGTGCCGCCGTCAGGGACCGGCACCGCCGGGCACGCGGTTGCGCGTGGAAGACACGGGCGAGGTCTACCAAGTCGAGCGCCCCGTACGGCAGTTCGTCACCGGCCCCGGTCGTGCAGAAGCGGCGCTGGAAGAGGAACTGGTGGCGTTGGGGCTCACCGTACGGATGTGGCCCGGCTATGACGCCTATGACCTGCTCGTCACCTTCCCAGACGGGCACCGCTGGGCCATCGACGTCAAGGACTGGGCGAACCCGCTCTTCCTCGGCCGTTCTGCACACCCCGTACCGCAGGAGCCTCCGTACGACGAAGCGTTCTGGGTGGTGCCGCATCACCGGGTCGCCGCCAGGCGCGACTACATCGCGGTGTACGAGCGCAACCGCCCCGCGCAGGCCCGCGACCTGCCTCTCCTCACCGACACAGACCTGGTGCGCCGGGCCAGGGCCAAGGTCCGCAAGCAGAAGGGGGACGCCCATGCGTGACCGCGAGAGCTGGCATCGACCGGTCAGCCGCGAGCTGGGCCAGCTCTGGAAGAGCCTGCCCATAGAGCTGCAGGGCATGAAACCGGCTCATCTGTGTCAGGTGGAGCTGGCCCTGCGGCTGTTGCAGCGGCTCTCCCCCGATGAGCCCGCAGAGGGCGTCTACACCCTGCTCGGCGGCTACCCCTTCGCCCGCGCCGCCGGTCTGGCCCGTACGGCCGAACACGAGACGATGCTCACCACCGCCCGGCACCTGCTTTGGACGCTGCGCCGCCGCCGCGCCTGGCACCAGCTACTCGACCTGTACCGTCAGGTGCCCGCGAGGCTGCGCGCCTATGACATCCCTGAGGACGGCGGGCCCCCGCGTCAGCTCACGCCGACCATCGCATCCGACCGCGTCACCGTCTACGACGACGCGCTCGCCGGGCTGCCACAGCATGCTCGCAAGAAGCTCCCGCTCGCTCCGGCGGGGCGCAGCGGATTCCTGGACCGCCGCCGCCCGGCATCCGTCACCATTCCGAAGGAACTGATCTTCGATGCTCCGCCCGGCCATGACCTGGAGCAGGGACGGCCGGGAGGCGGCGCCCCGCTGACGATCAAACGCTCCGACCTGATCGCCACGGCCGCATGGATGGATGAGCGCGAACGCATGCTGGAGTCGGAGCGACCCGGTCATTGGCAGGAGCGGCTCGACGAACTGCGGTTCGCGCCTCGGGACGCCGGCGGGCAGAGCTTCAGGGAACGAGACGACATCCACCTCAACGGCCTCATGCATCTGGCCGGCATGGTGGGCGCGGGCAAGAGCACGCTGATGACACTCGTCGCGGTGTGGGCGGCGCGGCACGACCTGCGCGTCACCCTGGTCGTCGGTGACGTCGCCGAGCAGCTACGGCTCTGCGAGCTGCTGGCCGACCTCGACCTGCCCGCCGTTCCGGTGCTGGGCCCTACGACACGCGAAACCCACGTACAGCGGCTGCACCGCCGGCTCGCCGCTCGCGGGCTGGGCAACCTTCTCGATCACGACGCGGCGGGCTTCGACGACCTCAGCACAGCGTGTGTGATCGATGCGCTGCGGGGCACGGAGGCCGCCCTGCCGCTCCGCTACGCCGACGCGCCGTGCACGGCTCTCTACCCTGAGCGGCCCCAGGTCCGGCACACATCTGACATCACCCTGCCCGAGCCGTACCGAGCTGGTGAAACGGCTCCGAAGAGCACGCCGGAGGAGCTACGTGGCAGCCGGCACGGCTGCCCCATCTGGGCGAGATGCCCGCGGCATCGCGCGGCACGCAACCTGGTGGACGGGCTGATCTGGGTCGCGAATCCGGCGAGCCTCGTGCAGAGCGCCGTCCCCCAGCACCTGAACGAGGAGCGACTGCGCTATCTCGAGCTCGCCTGCCTGCTCAGCGACATCATCATCGTCGATGAGGCCGACTCGGTGCAGATGAAGCTGGACGAGATCTTCGCTCCGTCGGCGACGCTCGTCTCCCCCGGGCCCGAGTCCTGGCTCGACCAGTTGCACACCCACAAGATCGAGGAGCTCTCACGCCGCGGCCGGCTTCCTCTCACAGACCAGGACGTCGAGCGATGGAACTCGGCCTTGACCGTCGTCACCGCCGCCACCGATCGCCTGTACCGGCTGCTCATCTCCGATGAGGAATTGCGCGACTGGGCGGACATCGAGTACTTCAGCCCGTGGACCCTCCAAGAGAAGCTGCTCGGGGACTGGTTCGACGAACGAGACCGTGGGCTCAAAGGCGTACACGACGAGCACCAGCTCTACGAGCCGTACGACGACGACTCGAACGACGCCGAGGAGAACCGGAACTTCCAGGACTCCCTGCGTGCACAGCTCACCGAACTCCTGGACGCCTTCCGCGACGACCCACTGGGCGACTCCGGCCCATACGGGACGGTCACCGACGATCTGATCGATACTGCGCGCGACCTCCTGCACACCCTGAACACGGCCCGCACCCGCACCCGGGTCAAGACCCTGCTCGACAAGCTGATCATGGAGACTCCCGCCGCGGGACGGAACGACCAGTGGCGCGATGCGACCTGCCGCCGGCTGGAGTTCCTGCTCGTGCTGTCGGCTCTCCACCAGCGGCTGGAACGCCTGACGTTCCTCTGGCCTCAGGTCGAGGCCGCCCTCCGGCTGGACTCCACCGGCAACGAGCTCTCCAGGCGGCCGCCGCTCGACTACGCCCCGCTCATTCCCGAGGCTCCGATGGGCAACGTCCTCGGCTTCCAATTCCTCCCGGACGAGCGGGAACGCGACGAGGACGGCAACAGCAGCGGCACCCTGCGCTTCTTCCGGTGCGCGGGCGTGGGCAGGGAGCTGCTCGTCTCCCTGCACGAGCTGGGCGCGGATCCCGGGCAGGGACGCCCGGGCCCGCACGTGGTGCTCATGTCCGGCACCAGCTGGGCCGGGGCCTCGACCCGCGCCCACGTTCTGGCTCCCGTGAGCGCAGTCCTCATGCCGTCGCAGCGTTCCCTCGAGGCGGTGGGAAGGTCGCAGTTCGCCACGAGATTTCTCTACGACGCCGATGGAAAGCCGATCCGGCTTTCCGGAACCGATCCCAAGGTCAGGCCGATGGCCGCGCGGACGCTCGCCATGCGTCTGGGAAGCCCTGGGCCAGGCGGCGCGGCGAGCCCGCTGGAGGAGGAGCTGGCCCGCATCGGCGACGACAACCGCCGCCGGGCGCTCCTGCTCGTCGGCAGCTATAAGGAGGCGAGCGTCGTCGCCGACACCCTGCATGGGCTGGACCGCTGGCGGGGCAGAGTGCGGGTGCTGACCGCCGACGATGCCGACCTCGATCAGTCGGTACGCGGCGCGGATCCCGTGGCCGCGGAGCACGCCACAGCATTGCGGCGGGGCGATCTCCCGATGTTCGCCGCGGACCACGACGCCGAACTGCTGGTGGCGCCCCTGCTGGCAGTGGAGCGCGGGCACAACATCCTCAACACCGATCGCAATGCGGCATTCGGCACCGCTCTGTTCCTGGCCAGGCCGCATCCCCGTCCCGACGATCTATCACTGGCCATCTTCGCCGTGAACGACTGGGTCTGCCGTTTCGTACGCGGCCAGAGGCGGCCCGATGACCGCACCGGTCCGGCCACGTTCGACGAGCTCGTCGCCAAGGCCTCCGGACTCGACCGGGCAGGGCTCGACTTCCGCCATGAGGCGCGGCAGGAATGGCGCCGCCTGCTGTCCCGGCGCTACATCTACTCACGGCTGTCGCCGTGGGAGAAACAGGCTTTCGCCTGGGATCAGCTCGTCACCATGTGGCAGGTGATCGGCCGGCTCGTGCGGGGCGGAGTGCCGGCGCGGGTCGTCTTCGTCGACGCCGGTTTCGCCCCGAAAACGGCCCTCGCGCTGTCTCCTGGATCCACTGCACCTCTTCCGCCGGAGGACGGCCTCCTCGCAGCGCTCCGTTTCATCCTCACCCCGTACTTCGACACCCGAGCCGACCCGGCGTCCTTCCCTGACCCGGCGGATCCGGCTCTTGCTCGGCTGCTCTACCAACCGCTGTACAACGCCCTGTCGGCCCTCGAACACCACAGATGAGGACACCATGCGTGTGATCTACGACTCCATTCGCACCGCCTCCTGGCAGCCCGCCTCCGCGGATGCCACCGTGGTGGGCCGGTACCTTGCGCTCCGCTTTCCCGAGACCTGGCGAGAGGCGATCCTCACGCTCTGCAACCTGGACAGCCCCCAAGGAGCCGAGCGCCGCACGGTGCCCACCCACCGCTTCGAGCAGGTGATCCAGGCCTTCGCACCCGACCTTCTGGTGCTGCCGCGTCCGTCCGAGTACTGGTTGTACGTGCCTGAGGGGGTCGCGGATCCACTGCCTGCCCCCGTCTTCCATACGCTGGTGGACCGCTGGCTTGCAGATCTGCGGCCGGAGCCCGAACACCGTGCCTTCCTCAAGGACGTCCGGGCGGAGCTGGCGGCGTCACCGCCTGTCTGGGAACAGGTGGAAACCGAGTTGCTCCGCTGCCCGGCGACCCCGCGCGGTGGCACCGCCGCGCCCCTGCCCCACCAGTTCTCGCTTACCACCGACTGGCTGGCCAGACGAGTCCTGGCACTCGGTCCTTACGAGCACGCGGCCGGGCGGCTCCACTTTCGCGCAGTGCCGCGCGGCCCCCGCGACAAGGGGGCCGAGCTGATCTCGCAACCACTTGCGGCGGGGTCGGGCAAGCGTGACTGGTGGTATTCGATCGTGCTCAACATCACCCTGCACACTGTTCCGTTCGATCCCCTCCCCCGCTTCCACCTGCACTTCGGCATCCGCCGCTGGGCGACACGGGTGAGCGCGGTGACCGGCAAGGTGTATCTGCCGTACCAGCGCAAGACGACCGTGGTGTTGCGGCCGCGCATCCCGTACCTCCCGGGCGTCCCGCTCAGTGAGCGCTATGCGCTGGCCAGAGTGGAGCGCCGCTGGGACAAGGAGCGGGAGGACTGGGTCACCGGCTGGGTGCGCGGCGGCCCTGCCGGTATCCTCAGCGGCATCTCGCTGGCCGAGCCGTTCCCCGACGCGGACGACATCCTGTCCCGGCCGGAGGAGTGGCTGAGCCAGGGAATGCGCGCGGGCATCGTCTACAGCACCGCCATGGGCGGCCACCCGGTCAAAGCCGGCCTGATGTCACATCAGCGATCGGAACTCACCGAGTGGGCCGAGCAGGCCCTTCCTCCTGAACTGCGGCCGACGCCGGCATTCGGCCGCACGCGCCTGGTCAAGTCCGCCAAGCCTGTCAATGCCCCCTCGTCCAGCAAGAAGGGCCAGCCTGAAGAAGACGCGCGCAGGGCAGAGGAACGGCGGGCGGGCGCGGCCTTCGCGATGTCCCTGCTGACCCCGGAGACCGAGCCGGGAACGCTGCCGACGCTGGAGGCACGGCTGCTCTGGCAGACCCGCGAACTGCGCGAGGCCGCGGTCAAGGGGCTTGCCGAGCGCCTCGGGTTGAAGGGGGATGGCGGCGTCCACACCGAAGAGCAGTACGAGGCAGCACGCCCCGGCCACCCGGTGATCCTCGAGTGGCAATCGGCCGAGCTCACGGTGCGGCTGCGCTGCCTCAAGCTGACGGCCGGCCTCGCAGCGGAGCTTGATCTTCCACCGAAGGGGAGGTTCCGGACCTCTCGCGCGATCAGCGAGGCCGTCCGGGACCGGCGGGCGGGTGCCCGCACCTGGCTGGCCGATGACATCACGGGTACGGCACCCACGCTGGCGCTGGTCGAGCTCGACCGCAGGGCCGACTTCGAGACCGGCGACCACGACCCCAAGTTCGCGCTCCGGCTCGGCTTCGCGGACGCCGGCGCGGTCACCCAGTTCGTGACGGTGCCCAAGAAAGAGGGACGATACGACTCGGTGAAGAATCTCGATCACCGTGTCTCCATGGCGTGGGACGACGGCCTGCGGCAGCTCGGCATCCGCGTGCACCCGGAACATGGCCTGGGTGAGCAGCTGCCCGGCGGGCTCCGCTACGCCGCCATCTGGCTGGTCAGGAAGAATCGCACGGCACGCAATCGGCTGGCGGCGTGCGTTCCGGTCGCAGTGCTCGTGACGCCGCAGAAAAGGGGCGGTGGGATCGCTGCCGTGCAGGGCTGGGATCCCGAGGCGAATGAGTGGATCCCCTATCCCGCGTTGCTGCTGAAATTGACCACGCTCGCGGAGGTCGCGGGGCCGCGCGCCGCGAACGATGGGCCGGGCGACTCGTACAGCACCATGGACGAGCAACGGCGTGACACCGAGGAATGGCTGCAGAAGGTGCTGCGCTCTCTGCGCGGCGCTCCCACGCTGCTGCTCGCGCACAGCCAGAACGCGCGCTCGCACTGGACGTGGCTGCAGGACGGTCAGGTCGAGCCGGACCGCATGCGCGACGGCCACGCACCGGCCCGCCGGCTGCACCCGAACCTGCGGCTCGTCCGGGTGCGGACCGCCCAGGGCAAGGAGACCCCCCAGTGGTGGGGCGTCAACGTCAAGGACGAGGCGAACGGGCTGCCGTCCCACCTGTGGGTGCCGCCCTCCGCCGGGACGGGTCGCATCTTCTACAGCACCACGCCCAAGCCCGTCCAGTTCTCGACCTCGGCCATCGCCGCCGACAAACTGGCTCCTCGGCGTACGGGCGGAGACAAAGGCGGAACCAAGATCGATACCAACGTCCCCGGGTGGAACCCCGGGCTCGTGGAGATCGCCGTCCTTGGATGTCATCACGATGACGGTGACGATCCGGAATCGCTGGCGCTGGCCGTGCATCTGCTGCGTCAGCCTCCGGACTATCCGCAGGCTCTCGCTCTGCCCCTGCCGCTCCATCTGGCGGAACTGGGCCAGGAGTACGTCCTGCCGACCCTCGCCGATGAGGCGGAGGATGAGGCCTCGTCCCTGGATCCGGCCACCGCAGCCGCGCTCTACGCGGAGCCGGATCCCGAGGACGAGCAGGATGACTCGCTCATCGAGGAGTGAGGCGCGCCCGGGTCACGCCTGTGTCTCCTGCGCGGTCATCACGGCCTTGAACCAGTCGAGCACCGCCACGATCACATCGAAAACCGCGACGCTCGCCAGCCGGCTGTTCTTGATGGACGGGTACAGCTCCAGCTTGGCGACGGGGATGTCCACGCCGGGCGCGTCGTTGACCCGCTGCCGCAGCTCCTCGCGCAGTGCCGGGTCGTCGAACGGCTTGCGGTTGCGCAGCAGGCCGAACGGGATCTCGGCGGTCTTGGCGTAGAAGCGGATGGCGTACGAGATCTGCCCGCGGACCTTGATGATCGGCGCGCAGGAGGCGGCGGCGGAGGTGCCGTAGTGGACCTCGCCGCCTTGCGAGCGCCAGTGCTCGAGCACCCGCTGGACCGCCCCGGCCGCCTGCGGGCCGCTCTGCTCGTTGAGCTGGCGCAGGAAGCGCTGCTCCAGCTCCGTCAGCCCTTGCGGCGAGAGGTCGGCGCCGGCTGCGGTCTCGGTCTCGGCCAGGTCCGCGGCGACGGGCAGGCCGAGCAGCTCGGCGAGGTCGCGTACGCCGATGTGCTGGTCGGCCGAGGCGCGCCCGGCCTCGTCGAAGACGAGACCTTCGGCGCGCAGCACCTCGTGCACGTCGCGATCGTCGTCGGGGTCGGGCCAGCGGAACCCTTCGGCCACCCGCCCCGACCGGGTGAGCACCCGATGTGCGTTGAGCACCGGGACGGTCGCCAGATGTACCCCGACGGGCACCGGATGGGAGCCGATCAGCTCGGCGAGGTCGCCGTACGAGGTCCAGGTGGCGCTCGGCAGCACGGCCAGGGCGCTGTGCAGTTGCGTCCAGTCGCGGGATGCGGCGCTGCCGCGGCCCGACTCCTCCGGCCCCGGCCAGATGGCGATCGCCCGCTCCGCGAGGCGGTCGGCGCGGGCCAGGACCTCGGCCTTGCCCCAGCGTTCGCAGGCGGCGATCTCCTGGTTCATCACCAGTCCGCTCATCCCGAGCTGCTTGCGCTTGGCGGCGAAGGAGTGGTTGCTCAGTTCGGAGTTGTAGCCGCTGAGCGTGAGGTTGCCCAGCGTGTGAACGAGCTGGCGGTGCAGGAGGTCGGCGTCGTCGCCACCGCCGGAGAGCTCGTTCAGCCAGTCGGCGGTCATGGACTGCGGCATGACGTGCTCGATGGTGATGCGCTTGTCGGCGAGGTCCACTCGCTCCTTGCTGCCCAGGGACTCCTCGATGCGGCGCAGGACGAGCTTCTGCTGCACCGTACGTCCCTGCCAGTAGAAGGCGCGGCTGCGGACCTCCTCCCGCAGCTGCTCGTCCGACGGCCAGTACAGCCGGGCCGGCGACAGCGCGGCCCGCACCGCCTGCGGCACCTCCTCCCCCGCCACCAGCTGCACGGCGAGCCGCTGGAAGATGCGGTTGAGGTTGCTCGCGGTGACGCCGGCGATGAGGCGGCGGACGAGGAAGCTCTCCACGTACGCCAGTGCCTCGTCCACCTCCTCGTCGCCGATGTGGTGGTCCTCGCGCAGCTCCATCAGCCGCATCACCAGCGGGTAGACGGTCGTGGCCTGCCATTCCTTCAAAAAGCGCAGCCGCCTGGCGAACGGCAGGTCATCGCCGGGGGAGAGGATCTGCTTCAGATGCCGGGCGCGCCGGTACAGGTCGCGTACGTACGCCTCGATGCGCGGCTCGTCCCCCGCCATCGCCAGCAGCAGCTGCTGGTGTCCGCGGTAGACGGCGTTGTACTGGGCGTCGTCGCCCTCCTTCAGCACCAGGACCAGGTACATGAGCTGTTCCATGGCCTTGGCGTCCAGCAGGTCCTGGATCGGTTTCCAGTATTCGTCGTAGACGTGCTGACCGCGGGTGGGCAGGCACATGAAGACGTAATTGCGGATCAGGTCCACCTGGCTGAGCCGCATTCCCGTGTTGTTGATCGACTCGAAGATGCGGAACGCGTTGTCGTCCTTTTCCACGAGAATCTGCACGAGATTGAGCCGGTCGAGCAGCACCGACTCCACGCGGGCGATGTCGTGCGGGTCGGCGGGGTCGTCGAACTCTTTCAGCACCCTCCGGAAGAATTGGTAGGCGTTGCCGATCAGGCTGTCGGATTTCCCGTCGAGCGTGCCGTCCACGCACGCTTTGAAGGCCGTCCTGTCCGCCTGCGTGGGCAGCAGGCGGTAGCGCAGCTCGCCCTGCTGGAATTTGTTGATCAGATGGAGCTCGTTGATACGTTCCAGTGCAGTGGGATCCTCGGCCACCAGGTGGTCCCTGATCGCACAGAGCGCGAGCATCAGGGTGGTGAGGCGCTGCTGACCGTCCACGATGATCCATTGGGAGCGGCTCGGCGCCAGCTCCGGCCCCGGCGCGAGCACCACCGATCCGAGGAAATGGCTGGGCGCGTCCTGCCGCTCCTCGGCCAGTACGTCGACCTGGGCGGTGATATCGCTCCACAGCTGGGTGAGCTGCGGGCGTTCCCAGGTGTATTGGCGCTGGTAGAGGGGGACCAGTAATTGCTGATCGCCCTGGATGAGCTTGCGCAGGGTGGTTTCGTTCGCTTTCATGCCATTCCGTCCGCTGCCCGGGAAACCGGCCGATGGAAAGGCACCCAAGTTACGACGCTCCATCGGATCACCGCAAGGCGCGGCAGACGAAAAGCATACGAGCTTACAAATGACGAAAAATGGCAAATAAATAGCAGAAGCTCGTTTTCAAGGGTGCTCCTGAGCATCCTGGACATCCACGCCGACCCGCGCGGCTTCGTGCTGCCCGGCGGCCGTTTCGGCCGGCCGGTGCGGCCTTGCTCCCCTTCCTGGTCGAGCATTGAGGCGAAGAACCGGCCGTCCGGGTGGCATTCTCAGCGCGCTCACCGACGGCGGCGTGACCGCGCTGTCCGTGCTGTCCGCGCTCAAGATCAACGCGCTGCGGGAGATCGTCCTCGAACCCGGCCCGTTCGACCTCGCGATCACCAGGCTCGATCCGGACCGGCTCGATGACCTGGAGTCGTCATCAGCGCTTCGAAGCGTCGGAGTCCACGCTGTCGTGGGTGCTGTCCGGCTACATGCTCGCCTACGGACTGGCGCCGGCCCCGGCGGGCCGGCTCGGTGACCGCTACGGGCACAAGCCCGTCTTCATCATCGGCCTGATCCTGTTCACCCTCACCAGCGTGGCTTGAACCTCGCGCGCGCCGCCCAGGGCCTCTCGGCACCGCGTTCATCCACCTGATGTTCCCCGATCGGCAGCGCGGCAAGGCCCTGGCGATCATGGGGTCGGTCACCGGCGTCTCCAGCGCCGTGGGCCCGCTCGCGGGCGGCCTGATCATCGAGGCGTTCGGTCAGGAGAACGCCCGCTGCTCGGGCTGTTCGCGCTGTGGGAACGCCAGGTGGCCGGGCGCGGCGCCAGCCCGCTGGTCCCGCCGCACCTGTTCGCCGGCCCGGCCTTCACCGGCGGCGTCCTGCCGGCCCTGGTCTACTTCGCCGCCTTCACCAGCATCTTCTTCACCATCTCGCTGCTGTGGCAGGCCGGGCTCGACGCCACGGCACTCGAGTCGGGCCTGCTGCTGATGACCTTCGCGATCGGCACCATCATCGGGGCCGCGCAGAGTGACGAGCCGGCGCGCCGCTTCGGCCGTACCGTGCTCATCATCGGGCTCGCGCTCGTCTCGCCGGGCATGACCTCGATCCTGATCATCCTGGCCGCGGTCCAGCCGAAGGACCTGCTGGGCTGGACGCTGGTCGCGCCCCTGGTCGTGAGCGGCACCGGCAGCGCAGGCCGAGCCGGAGGAGCGCGTACGGACAATGGGATTTAAGCCGCGCTACCCCGCAAAACCGCAGATCAGGGACGGGGGACAACCGCAAAACGGCTCCGCATGAGCGGCGAATCCAGCATCCTGGGCATGGCCCTCGCTCCACTCCGGTCCCCCTTCTTCCGCATAAAGAGGTCTTCGTGACTCGGTACGCGATCGATCGTGCCCACACCACGCTGCTCGCCCAGTGGAGCACCGGTGTCGGCGACACCGCCATCGTCGTGGCCCCGCTCACCCGCGACCAGCCGCGTGCGGACACGTGCCGGCTCGCCGCCGCGCTGACCCGCCTGTCCGCCCTCTGCTGGCGCGCGTACACGCACCCCGCCGGCTGCGGCGACCGGCACGGCGCGGATCGGCGGCGCGAGCGCGAGGCGTTCGCCAGGGTGCTGCCCGCCCTGATCGCGACCAGGCTGCCGCCGGACCTGCCGGACGGCACCGAGATCGAGCGGGCCGCGCACGACGTCGCCAGGGCGCTGCAGGCGATCGGCGCGTCCCAGCTCACCACGCTCGTCACCACCGACGTCGCGGCCGAGCTGGCCGCGGTCGAGCAGGCGGAGCGCGGCGACCTGTCCGAACGCGCCAGGCAGGCGGTCGAGCTGAGCCGCGAGGACGCCTCGCCCCTGCAGATCTCCCGGGCCGACCGGCTGCTGCGCGACGATCCGTGCGGCGGCGAGAGCCTGCCGGCCGAGGTGGACCCCACGGCCGCCGCCATCGCCGCTGCCCACTGGTTCCACGCCGCGCTCGCCGTCACCGCCCGGCACACCGGCCTGCCGCGCGAGCGCATCGTGGCCGCGGCCGGGCGGCCGGGACGCCCGCTCGCCGCCGAGAGCCTCATCGGCGTCACCGCCGCGCTCGACCGCGGCGCCCGCGCCCGGCAGGCGGTCATGCCGCTCATCCGTACGGCCCTGCACGTCGCCGAGGGCCACCTGTGCGGCCTGCACGAGGTACGGCACCGGCTCGCCGCCGCGCAGGAAGTCGTCCGCGCGGCCGGAGACGACGGTGATGCGGCCGCCCACCTGCCGCTCACCGCGCTCGACCCCGTGCGGCCCGCCCCCGACCTGCTGCGCAACCTGCTGCACGGCATCAGGACCTGCCTGCTGCACTACGAGCGGCACGACCGGCCCTCCGGACGGGAGCCGGCGAGCGCGACGTTCGTGGCAGCCGTCAGGGAGGAGGCCGCCGCCCGTACGGATCGCCTGCTGTGATCGCCCCCGCCCGGGCTGCCCGTAGGCTGGTGGCCATGGCACAGGAGCGTGCGAAGGGTGCAGGCCGCCCCCCGCGTCTCACCCTGGAGGCGATCCTGGAGGCGGCCGATCGCATCCTGCGTTCGGAGGGCCCGGACAAGCTGTCGATGCGCCGCCTCGCCCAGGAGCTGGGCAGCGCGCCGATGACGCTCTACTACCACGTACGCGACAAGGACGAGCTGCTGC
This sequence comes from Nonomuraea sp. NPDC049309, assembly GCF_043196965.1. NCBI lineage: Bacteria > Bacillati > Actinomycetota > Actinomycetes > Streptosporangiales > Streptosporangiaceae > Nonomuraea > Nonomuraea sp. NPDC049309. The sequence continues at coordinate 2,394,839 of NZ_JBICSH010000001.1, forward strand.
TGCGCGTGATGGAGGAGCAGGCGCGCAGCATCCCCCGCCCCGAGCTGCCGAAGGACCCGCGCGAGCGGCTGATCGCGGTGGCTGCCATGCTGTACGAGCAGCTCTCCGAACGCCTGTGGATCGTCGAGGTGCTGGCGGGCGGCGACCTCATCGCGCCCTCGGCGCTGTGGTTCGTCGAGGAGATGATCGACGCCGCCGTCGAGTACGGCCACCCGCCGGAGCGCGCCCTGTTCATCTACCGCTCGATCTGGTTCTACATCGTCGGCGATCTCATGATCCGGGTGAAGGGCGCCCGGCGCCGGTCCAGCATCCCCTCGTACGAGGAGTCGGTCGTCGCCGGGCTGCGCGCGGGCACGCATCCGAGGCTGGCGTCGCTGGCCGACCGCTGGATCGAGCTGAACGCCCGCGACACCCACCGCGAAGGGCTGACCGCGATCATCGACGGGCTGCTGCGGGCCACCGCCCCCTGAGGTCACGCCGTCACCGACAGCTCCCAGAACCCCGCGTACCTGCCGCCGCGGCGCACCAGCTCCTCGTGCGTGCCCTCCTCCACGATGCGGCCGCCGTCGAGGAAGACCACGCGGTCGGCGCGGCGCACGGTGCGCATGCGGTGCGCGACCATCACCACGGTACGGCCCGCCATCAGCCGTTCGACGCCCTCGTGCACGGCGGCCTCGTTGACCGGGTCGAGCGCGGAGGTCACCTCGTCGAGCAGCACGATGGGGGCGTCCTTGAGCAGCGCCCGCGCGATCGCGACGCGCTGGCGCTCGCCGCCGGACAGCCGGGCGCCGCCCTCGCCGACCTTCGCCGCCCACCCGCCGGGCAGGCGTTCGACGACCTCGTCCAGCCGGGCGGCGCGGGCCGCGGCGCGCACCTCGGCGTCGGTGGCGCCGGGGCGGCCGAGCCTGACGTTCTCCTCGATGGTGCCGTCGAAGAGGTAGACGTCCTGGAAGACGATGGCGATGCGCGACATCAGGTCCTCGGTGGTGACGTCGCGGACGTCCACGCCGCCGATGCGCACGGCGCCCGCGTCCACGTCGTAGAAGCGGGCGAGCAGGTGCAGCAGCGTGCTCTTGCCCGCGCCCGACGGCCCCACCACGGCCAGCCGCTCGCCTTCGGCCACGGACAGCGAGACCCCGTCGAGGACGGTGCGGTCGCCGTGCCGGAAGGTGACGCCGTCGAGCCGCAGGTCGTGGCGGGCGGGCGGGACGGGCTCTGCGGGTTCGGGCAGCGGCTCGGTGTGCAGCACGGTGTCGAGCCGGTCCAGCTCGGCGCGGGCGCCGCGCAGCTTGCCGCCGATCTCCGCCAGCGACAGCAGCGGGTCGGCGCAGCGGGCCGCGAGCACCAGGATCGCCAGCACCTCGGCGGCGCCGATGCCGCCGCCGAGCGCGAGGTAGGCGCCCAGGGCCAGCAGCGCCGTGAACACCACCTGGACGGTGAGTGTCAGGCCCACGGCGGCGGGCAGCGTGGCGAGCAGGGTGGCGCGCGCGGCCCGCCGTACGTGCCGCAGCGCGTCGTCGAGCAGCGCGAACCGCTCCCCGCTCCGGCCGCCGGCCCGCAGCACCGGCTGGGCCTGGAGGTATTCGATGACCCGGTCGGTGGACTCCTTGTCGCGCTCGTGCCGGTCGGCGTCGGCGGCGGCCGTCGCGCGGGCGGAGTACGCCTGGACCCCCGCGACGGCGGGCGCGGCGACCAGCGCGGCCAGGCCCATCCGCCAGTCGAAGACGGACATCACGGCCACGATCGTCAGCGGCGTCACGACCGCCGAGACGAACGGCGCCAGCAGGTGCGCGGCCACCCCCATCGCCTGGAGCAGGCCGCGGCCCGCCATGACGGAGACCTCGCCGACCCGGCCGGTGTCGTACCAGCCGATGGGCAGCCTGGCCAGGTGGTCGCCGAGCCGGTAGTACATGCCGCGCAGCATCGTGGTGCCGACCCGCATGCCGGACAGGTCGGCGGCGTAGCGCAGCACGGCGTACCCGGCGACCGCCGCGCCGAAGCCCGCGAGCCACGGCACGGCCTGCTCCGGCGCGCCGCCGAACAGCTCGCGCAGGACCGGGACGAGCAGCGCGTACGACAGGCCCTCGGCGACGGCGGCCACCGCCATCAGGGCGAGGGTGCGGCGCATCGGGCGGGCGTGCCGGTCGCCGAGCACCCGCAGCAGCGTCCTGATCATCGTGCCTCCCCTTCGTTCCGTTCCGGGTCGTGGGCGCGCCAGAACGCGGCGAACCTGCCACCCCGCCGCAGCAGCTCGGCCGGGGCCCCCTGTTCGGTGATCACGCCGTCCTCCAGCAGGACGACGGTGTCGGCCCCGGCGACGGTCTCCTGGCGGTGTGCGATGACGAGGATCGTCCGGTCGCCGCCCAGGCTCGCGAGGGCGCGGCGTACGGCCTGCTCGGTCTGCGGGTCGGCGAACGAGGTGGCCTCGTCGAGCACGAGGACGGGCGTGTCGGCCAGCAGGGCGCGGGCGAGCGCGACGCGCTGGGCCTCGCCGCCCGACAGCCGTGCCTCCTCGCCGATGACGGTGTCGTAGCCGCGCGGCAGCTCCATGACGCGGTCGTGGATGCCGGCCAGCCGGGCGGCCCGCACGATGGCGTCGCGGTCGGCGTGCGGCACCGCGAGCGCGATGTTGTCGGCGACGGACGCGCGCAGCAGGCGTACGTCCTGGAAGACGAACGAGACGTGCCGGTAGAGCTCGCCGGCGGCGATGTCGCGCAGGTCGGCGCCGCCGAGCAGCACCGCGCCCGCCGCCGGGTCGAAGAACCGCGGCAGCAGCCGGACCAGGGTGGACTTCCCGCCGCCCGACGGCCCGACCACGGCGGTGGTGGTGCCCGGCTCCAGCACGAGGTCCACGCCGCGCAGCACCTCGCGGTCCGCCTCGTAGCCGAAGCGCACGCCGCGCAGCTCCACCCGGTGGCCGCTCGGCGTCGCCGGGCGTGCGGGCTCCGGCAGCGGGCGTACCGACAGCACCTCCTTGACGCGGCCGAGCGCGCGGCCCGCGGCGGTCACGTCGTCGAACCCGTGGCCGAGCGCCGCCACCGGCGCCGTCAGCCCCAGCCCCAGCAGCAGGAACGGCAGCAGGTCCGCCGGGGCCAGGCCGCCCGACGCGATGCGCACGGTCCCGCCGATCAGCACGACGAGCAGCACGAACGGCGGCGCCAGCACGAGCTGCATGGCCGCCGCGATCGGCGACATGCCGCGCACCCAGCGCAGGAAGGTGCCGGCGAAGTCGTCCACGGCGGCGATGAACGCCCGATGCGCCCGCTGCGACCCGCCGAACGCCTTCACCACCGCGATCCCCTGCACGAACTCGACCACCGAGTCCGCGATGCGCCCCATGGCGGCCTCGAACTCGCGCTGCTCGCGGATCCTGGCCGGCAGCATCATCAGCGGCACCAGCATGAGGGCGAGCGCGACGGGGATCAGCGTGATGAGCGTGAGCCGCCAGTCGACGGTGAGCAGGTAGACCAGCGAGGCCGCGGGCACCACGAACGCGGCGGTCAGCTCGGCGGGCGTGTGGGCGATGAGCGGGTGCACGGCGCTGACGTCGTCTCCGACCACCTTGGCCAGCTCGCCGGTGCGGCGGCGCGACAGCCACCCCATCGGCGCCCGCCCCAGCCGCTCGGCGAGCCGCCTGCGCAGCGCGAGCTGCACGTCGGCGTCGAGCAGGTGGCCGATGCCGGACGAGGCCGCGGTGCACACCAGCCGGACGAGCAGCCCGGCCGCGCCCGCGATCACCACCGTGCGGACGTGCCCGGCGTCGATCGGCCCCGGCGCGAGCAGCGTGCGGCCCAGCTCGGCGACGGCCAGCAGCGGCGCGAGGCCGGCGAGGGCCCCGGCGATCTGGAGGATCACCACGGCGGCGAAGCCCGGGAGGTGCGGGCGCAGCAGTCCGGCCGTGCCCGGGTCGGGCGCGGGGTCGCGGACGCGTCCGCGCCGCGCCGCCGCCGGTGCGGATTCGATGGCGGTCATCGCGTTCCCTTCTTTTTCGTACGCGTACGAATAAGGGTATGCGAGAAGGAGGCGAGGTGCGCGAGCCGATGTCCTGAACGGGGCCCGGGCGCAGGAGGGCGCGATGGAAGAGCCCGAGACGTGCCGCCCACAGCCGGGAACTCAGGGCAGGGGCGGAAAGCGCATCACAAGGCGCGGATCACCGGCGGCGGAAGGCGCGGCGGTAGGCCGCCGGCGCGATGCCGCGACGCGCGGCGAAGTGGTGCCGCAGGGTGTCCGCGCCGCCGAACCCGGCCCGCGCCGCCACCGCCTCCACGCTCAGCTCGGTGGTCTCCAGCAGCTCCTCGGCCAGGCGCAGCCGCTGCTCGAGCAGCCAGCGGTGCGGCGTGGTGCCGGTCAGCGCCTTGAACCGGCGGGCGAACGTACGCGGCGACATGGCGGCACGCGCGGCGAGCACGTCCACGGTGAGCGGCCGGTCGAGGTGCCGGATGATCCAGTCGAGCAGCTCCGCCGGCTCGTACGGGGTGCGCGGCGGCGGCATGGGCGACTCGACGTACTGCGCCTGCCCGCCGGCCCGATGCGCGGGCACCACGAGGCGCCTGGCCAGGGCGTTGGCCGTGGCGGCGCCGTGCTCCAGGCGGATGAGGTGCAGGCAGGCGTCGATCCCGGCGGCCGCTCCGGCGCTGCTGAGCACGGGGCCGTCGCAGACGTACAGGATGTCCGGCTCGACCCGGACGCGGGGGTGAGCGCGGGCGAGCAGGCCGGCGAACTGCCAGTGAGTGGTGGCCCTGCGGCCGTCGAGCAGCCCGGCGGCGGCCGCGAGGAACGCGCCGGTGCAGATGGTGAGCACGCGCGCGCCCCGTTCCGCCGCCGCGCGCAGGGCGGCGAGCAGCGGCTCCGGTACGGGCGCGTCGAGCGCGGGCCAGGCCGGCACGGTCACCAGGTCGGCGCGGGCGATCCGGTCGAGCCCGTGCTCGACCTGGACGGCGAAGCCGGAGGTGGTCGGCACCAGGCCCGGCTCGGGCGCGCAGACCGCGAAGTCGTACCCGGGCAGATCGTCGTCGGAGCGGTCGAGGCCGAACACCTGGCAGACGATCCCCAGCTCGAACGTGGCGGCCACGTCCCCGACCACGGCGACGACATCGCGAATCACGCTTGCGATTCTGGCAGGAAATTCCCGTATCTGGTCGTTCCTGCCACTCCCCCGCTTCCGCTGCCGCCCGCGACGCTGAGGGCATGACCATCACCACGCACCCGCGCTTCCCGCTGCCCGGACACGGCCGCCCGGCGGTCGCCGTGCCCGCTCCCGGCCCGGGACCGCAGCGCTGGGCCGGCGCACCGAGCGCCGCGCTCGACGACGACGGCACGTACGTGCTCGCCTACCGGGTACGCGACGGCGAGGACCACAACGTCGTGGCCCGCTCCGTGGACGGCGAACGCTTCACCACGGTCGCGCTGCTGCCGCGCGACCGCTTCCGCGCGGCCATGGTGGAGCGCCCCGCCCTGGTCCGCACGCCGTCGGGGCGCTGGCGGCTGTACGTCAGCTGCGCCACGCCGGGGACCAAACACTGGTGGATCGGCGTGCTCGACGCCGCATCGCCGGAGGGCCTGGCGACGGCCGGGGTGCGCACGGTGTTCGCGGGCGATTCCCGCACCGGGGTGAAGGACCCGGTGATCCGCCACAACGGCCGCACGTGGCAGGCGTGGCTGTGCTGCCATCCGCTGGACGTGCCGGGGGCCGAGGACCGCATGAGCACCGCGTACGCGACCAGCGACGACGGGCTGACCTGGCGGTGGCACGGCACCGTGCTGACCGGCCGCCCCGGCGCCTGGGACGCCCGCGGCGCCCGGCTGACCACAGTCCTGCCGGACGGCCGTGCATCCTACGACGGCCGCGCCTCGGCCGCGGAGAACTGGCGCGAACGCACCGGACTCGCCGCACCGGTCGGCGCCCCGCCGCCTTCGGCGGCCGCGGAACCGGCCCGCGGCGCGCCTGCTTCGGCGGACACAGAGCGGGCCGGCGGCGCGCCTGCTCCGGTGGACAGGGAGCGGGCCGGCGGCCCGCTCGCTTCGGTGGACACAGAGCCGGTCGGCGGCGCGCTGCTCGCCCCGGTGGGCACGGAGCCTGTGGCGGATGTGCGCTACCTGGAAGTGCTTCCCCTGCCCGAGGGCGGCCACCGCCTCTTCTACGAGGCCCGCCGCCCGGACGGCTCCCACGAGCTCCGCACGGAACTGGTGCCAGGCTGACCCGCACCCCGCGCAGCCGTGATCGCTTTCCGGAGAGCCGGTGCGACGGCCGCCCCCTGAGCCGGCGCGACGAGGCGGCTCAGGGGGCGGCATGCCGCTCCGGCCGCCATGAGACGGCCGGAGCGGTCACGCGGTGACGGAACGGACTACGGTGTCGTCTTGCAGTCCCGCGACACGACCGTGCCGTCCTCCTTACATATCGTGCAGACCTTCTTCGGGTTGACCGGATCGGGCGCCGTATCGCATTCCCTGAGTTTCGGCTTGGTCTGTTTCGGTTCGCAGTACTGGCGTTTCCAGCCGCCGCGCTTCCCCTTGCAGAAGTAGCATCTGCGACCGTTCTCGCCGGTCATCCACTTACACGGTGCCGCGCGCGACTCCGAGACGCCGGCGGCGGTACGGAAGCAGTCCGCGGTATCGGCGTTGACCTGAGACGACGCTGACGGGACGAGGGCGGCGGCCACCATGGCGGCGGTCGCGCATGCTGCTTTGAGCATGTGCTCCTCCCTTCCTCTACGCCCATGGTGACGAACGCTTACGGGAAGCCGTCAAGCGACCGCTGGGAGATTTTTCACACCGCCGCACCGGCCCCCTGGAATCGAAACATCGGGCGGCCCTGAAAATACACGTTCATGACGTACGGACGCGCGTTTCTCCGCTAATTCATGAATGTAGTGGGTGTGACGGCGGCCAGGTGCTCGCGAATCAGCGGATGCACGAAATGGTAGATCCCGTCACCGGCCGGGCAGAGAAGGCCCGCGTCGACGGCGGCGTCCAGGAAGGCCGGCACGTCGTACACGCCCGCGTCACGCAGCTTGGTCCGGACGTCGGTGCTCTCGCCCGACACCACGTGGCCACTCGCCGTAGTGGCTGCACGGCCGATCCCCCGCAGACCCAGTTCCGCAACATGCGGGTCGAAGTCGGCCGCGGCGATCGCGCGGGCGCCACGCTCGACGTACCAGGGCAGGAAGTCGGCGGGATCCCCAGGGAGGTCATCGATCCAGCGCTGGTCGGCGGTGAGGACGCCGAGCAGGAGCGGATGGCTCAACAGCTCGGAGGTCAGGCCGAGCAGCCGGTCGGGGTCGGCCTCGCGGGTGGTCAGCAGGCCCTCCAGCCGCCGCCGGGCCTCAGAGGGCGGGACCCCGAGCACGCGTACCGTCTCGAACCCATCAAGCTCCGCGTCCCGTCCGGTGAGCACGACGCCGCAAGGAGTGTTCCGCGCCCATTCCAGAAAGTCGGCACGTCGGGCGGAATCGAGTTCCTCGATGCCGTCCAGGATGAGCACGAGCGCGCCCCGCATGACCGCGGCGTGCGCGTGAGTGGCCGACAACCCGTACTCGGCGCCCAGGGCGCGCGTCACCCACTGCTGGGGCTGCGGTAGATGAGCGGGGAGCGCGCGGCACGTGAGCAGCACCGGCACCTGTGGGGCCCGCCGGGCGGCCAGCCTGCGGGCCAGCCGTGCCGCCAGCACGCTCTTGCCCGAGCCGAAGTCGCCCGACACGTACACCTTGGCAGGGCGCTCGGCCAAGAGGGCGTCCAAGGAGGCAAGCCCGGTACGCTCCGCACCCCGCACAAGCAGCACGGGCTCGAGCAGATCGTCCTCGTCGCCGGCGCGGGCGAGCAGGTCGGTGGCGAGGGCTTCGAGCGCGGTGCGCAGCTCCAGCTGCCGTTCAAACTCGGAAACGGGCGGCGACGGCTCCGCGGTGAGGTCGCTGGGCTGCGGCACCGGCGACTTGCTGACCAGGTCGATGTAGGCGAGTACGTCGTCAGGGACGCCGGACGGCGAGCGGCGCAGCTCCCTGACGACGTTCAGGGTCAGCTCGCTCAGACCGGCCGTGGCGTCATCCTGCCGCTGCGGCCTGTCGTCCGGACCGAACTCGACGCGCCGCAGCAGCGCTGGATCCGCCACCAGGCGGGCGTAGTCGTCCGGCGCACTGTCCCGCAGCAGCAGGACCGCTGCGAGCAAGGACACGTCGTACGGGTCCAGCCGCCGTTCCTTGGCCACCCGGTCCTGCAGGATCAGCACGTTGACGAAGCGCTTGATGGCCCTGGCGTTGCGCCGCAGCCCGCACCTGAGCATGTCGCCCGCGGGCCGGATCTCGTCGGTGAGCAGGCCGTCCAGATAGCGGGCGAAATCCTCCTCCGAGAGCCTCGGCATCTCGAAGGGGAACTGAATGATCTTGTCGAGGTAGTCACCGACCGGGTTGCGGTACTTCTCGCGTACGGCCTCGATCAGCGGCCCCTTCGCCAGGCCCAGCACGAACACGCAGTTGTCGCGGTCAAAGTGCAGCTTGAGCGCTTCGAGCAGGACGATGATGCGCTCGGGCTCGCAGCGGTCCAGGTCGTCGACGAACACGACCAGTCGCTGCTTGCCGCACGCCGCGAGCGCCTCATCGATGAGGTCGCGCATGTGCTCGTGCAGGCGGGTGCGCTCCGAGCGCAGGCGGAAGTGCTCGTTGTCGTAGTCCTCGACGGACTTGCGCACGTTGGACAGATCGACTTTGAGCGAGGCGGACAGGACGAGGGAGCCGAGCACGTCGGACACGGTCCGCAGGGTGCGGCGCACCTTGTCCCTGCGCGACAGACCGAGATCCTCGACGATGACGTGCAACAGGGGCAGGATCGGGTTCTCGTCGTACTGGTGCTGCCAGGGGTTGAACCAGACGTGCGCGCACTCGGGCGCGTTCTCCTGCAGCCAGTCACGCACCTGCTGCAGCATCGACGTCTTGCCGGTGCCCCACTCGCCGAACACGCCGATGACCATGGGCGGCGTGGCGTGGCGGGCCAGCTCGGCGAGTTGGCGTACGTACTCCGAGCGCCGCAGCGTGTCCACGCGGGCCGGCTCGTCGCTGTGGGTGAATCCCTTCGACGCGGCGGGGACGCGCGACAACGACCCGGCGTCCTTCGCCTTCATACGGGCCTCGTCATGGACCTTCTTACGGGGCCGCGCCGACCTGCGCCAGACCATGACCGCAACGAACGCGGCGAGCAGCAGCACACCACCGGTGACCGTCACCCATGGATACCGCTGCAGGAACGGCGGCGGCGGTGTCACTGCGACCCGCAGCCGATCAGTGCCCGCCGTGGAGATCAGCACGAGCTGACCGGTCCCGGCGTGCGGCCTGCGGCCCGCGATCATGGTGAGAGTGGCCGTACCTCCCGGTTCCAGCCGGACGCGGTTACCGCTCTTGAACGCCAGCGCGTCCGCGATTCTCCCGGCGATGCGGACCTCTGCCTCCAGAGACACCGTGCCCGGATTGACGACCACGATCGGCCAGCTTCCCTTGGTCAGCCGTTCCAGCGGGATCGAGAGCTGGTCCTGCTCGAGGAACTCCGGACCTGCGGCGGCCCCGGCAGCGGCGGACGGCAACACGAAAAAGGGGAGGAAGACGAGGGCGAGACACAGGCGCGGCAGCACGCGGCGTCCACTCGGCATGTCTCAATTGCAACTCTTCGTGCCGCGGCGCGCGCCTTTCGTGATCAATCGGTTATCGCCTGCGGTGCGGCCTACGCCGTGTGACGGGGCGCGGCCGGCTGTGTGGCTGTGTGTGGCGCGGCAGGTGGCGAGGCCGCCTGTGGGGCGGCTGGTGGCAGCGCTACTGCTGGCGGCGCGGGCGTTGCCGACTCGGGCTCCACGCCGCTCGAAGTCAGGGCGGTGCGCAGGGCAGGGACGAACGTCATGAGCACGGCCGCGGCGACCGTGGGCACCGCCAGGGCGGCCAGGGCGTAGACGGAGCCCGCGCATTGGACGAGCAGGCTCGCGAGCAGCGGCCCGATGGCGACGGCGCTGTGAGTGGCAAGGCGCGAGACCCCCACGACCCGCGCCACTCGGTCGGTGGGCACCTGGCTGAGCGCCCGCCGCATGGTGACGTTGCTCAGCCCGCCCGTCAACCCAATGAGGAGCAGGGAGACGGCGAACACCGGGGAAGACGCGAGAAACACCAACGGCAGCAGTAGCGCCACGGCGCACGACCACAGATGCGCCCGCATCGTCGACGGGCCTGGCACCCGTCTCCGCCACCACTCGATGTGCCAGTCCCCCCGGGATCGTTTGTAAGCCCGTGCGCCGAGCTGGCCCCAGATATCCCGCCTCTTGGGGAAGATGAGGGCTCCGACGACTCCGCCGATGCCGGACACCGCCAGGATCGTTCCCATCAGGAACGCGGGCAGGCCGTCGTCGGCCGCCTCGGCGAGGAAGATCATGATCAGGCCCTGGACCATGAGGTTGATGAAGGCGGTCACCAGGGTCGCCCACCGCAGGAACGGGTCCCTCCACAGCTCTACCACCCCGGCCCCGATCTGCCTCAGCAGCCTCTCCTTGCGCGGTACTGAAGCGGTGATGTCGGGCTCCCGTCGGCGCAGTATGAGGGCTGCGGAGAAGAACATGGCTGCGTTCGCGCCGAACGAGACGATCGGCGCGATGCCGAACAGCAACCCGCCCAAGGGCCGCCCGGTCAGCACCATGCTGTGTACCGAGCCCTCGTGCACGGCCAGCGCGCGCTCGACGTCGTCGGGCTTCACCGTGGTCGGGATGAGTGCGGTCTCCGCGACGGACGAGTGCGCTGAGAGTGTGCCTTCCACCAGCGCGATGGCCACGAGGTACTCGACGCGCATTTCCCCGGCGAGCAGCAGAAGGCAGAGGCCGGCGATGAGGACGCCGCGCAGCACCTCGCTCCAGAACATGACCCGCCGCGGTCCGAGCCAGTCGATGATCGCCCCGGCCGGGATGTGGGCGACCAGCGCGGGCACCGTGGAGGCGAACATCACCCAACCGATCCAGGCGGGCGAGTCGGTCAGTTCATAGCCGAGCAGCGGGTAGGTGACGCCTATCGTGCGGCTGCCCAGCATGGAGATCGTCGACCCGATCCAGGACCGCCTGAACTGGGGATGATCGGTAAGTAGTTCCTTGAAGCGCCGAATCTGCTCCGTGCCTGCCTCGGCTTGCGATGTTGGGACGTTGGAGCAGCGCAAAGATTCGGTGCTCCGACCATTACGCCGAGGCACGCTCAGAGAATATAGAGCACCAGAGCCACCGTCGGGCTGGAACCCACGATCTTGTAACACACTTGGCCGGGACCCGAGCAGCTCGTTGTCCTTGCGGGCTGCTTCCGACTGCGGCAAGACGCGTGCCCATCCTTCCTTGACGCGATCAAGCGCCCGGCCCGGCGGCGGCGCGCACCTCTTCGCTAGGACGCCATCAGCCGGTCGGCCTCCGCGGTGAGCTGGGGTGGCAATGGGCGGCGGCCGCGGCCGCTACGGGCGTCATGCGCCAGCCTGGCTGCCTCCTCATGCCGTCCGGCGGCGGCCATCACCCTCGCGGCGCGCAGCAGGGTCGTGGCGTCGTCCTTAGCACCGAGCGGCGGCACCGCTTCGACGGCCTGCCGCAGCTCGCCCTCGCGGGCCAGCGCCAGCGCGTACGCGGCCTGGGTGGAGGCGAGCTCGCGCGGCACCCGCTTGAGGTCGTCGAGCGCACGGGGGTCGGACAAGTCGGAGAGGATCTCGCCACGGGCCCGGAGCGCTTCAGGGGTGTCGTCGCCACCAGCTCGCAAGGCACCCTCGAGCATGTCCATGGCCCCGCTCTCCTGCCCCTGGTACCACAATGCCCAGGCGAGCTGGGTCTGGATGACCGGCTCCGGGCAGCGCCTGACCGCCGAACGCAGCTCACTGACAGCGGTGCGATAGGCGTTCTGGTCCATGAGGATCCGGCCGATGGCGGTGAGCAGGGTGGCCACGATCTGGTCGGTGCCGCGTAACGCGTCGAAAAGGCGGCTGGCCTCGCGGTAGTGGGCCAGCGCGGCGTCGAGGTCACCGTTCAAATAGGCCACGTCGCCGAGCAGCGACTCGGCCTGGGCGCGGGAACGGGGCAGCGAGGGGTCTCGCATCTCCTCCGTGACGAGCCACCGTACGAGATCGAACCAGCCTCGGTGCAGCGCAGATTCTGCGGCTGCCAGCCGGTCGGTCACATCCGACTCGGCCTCTGCCGGCCACGTGGACGGGGCGGCGGAGGCGGCGCGAAGGAACGGCCCGGCGAGCCTGGCGGGCACCTCGTAGCGGCCCTTGTCACCGAACCGCAGCAGATGACGGGCGACCAGGGCAGCGGCGATCCGTGGCGGAGGCTCTTCACGGTCGGGGCCCTCTGACTCGGCAAGAGGCCGGACGAGCGCAAGCAGGTGTTCAACGTCGCCGTCCAGGTGCTCGCGGGCTACCTCGCGTAGAATCCGGCGGCAGTGAGCGGCCAGGACGTCGTCGACGTCGGGCAGGTCATCATCGGTGATGGGACCATCGTCCCAGCGCACCGCCTCCCAGAGCGCGGCGCCAACAAGCTGGAGATGGAGCGGCTCGATGGCGGGGCCTGCCGGTTCCGCGCCGGTCCGCCGCGCGGACGGGTCAGGACTGTCCGGCCGCGATAGCTCAGGCAGGGAACCGGTCAGCGCGTCCACGAGCCGCTCAGCCGTTCCAGGAGCGAAGTTCCGGCCGGCGCCGTCGAGCGGCCTCCGGCACGCCTCCAGAGCCTCTTCACGCCTCAGCGGCTCCAGCTTGTACGATGCTCCTCGCGTGATGTGCGCCTTCAAGCCCTCGTGGCGGCGCAAGCACTCGGCGTACTCATCGCTCACCACCACGAGCAGATGCAACGGCAGATCGTCAGCGAGCACGTCGCCGAGCTGATCGAGGATACGGGCGTGGCCGCCAGGGCGATGGCGGACGTCGGTGAAAAGGTCCTCGGCGTGGTCGAGCACGGCAAGGATGGGGCGGCTGTAAGGGCTCCAATGGTGCCGCCGTAGGTAGGAGCGGACGGTGAGGCCGGCGAACCTGATCGGGTTTTCGTACGGAGACCAGGAGGCGAGCAGCGCTAAAACGTGCGGATCGCTGTCTTCGGGTAACACAGCGGCGGGCACGGCCGAGGGCCACCTCACCTGGCCGACCGGCAGCACATCGACGCGAGACGGGTCGAGGCGAGGCAACAGACCGGCGTGGACGAGCGAGGTCTTCCCTGCGCCCGGCGGCCCGTGCAGGATCGTGAGCCGGTGTGAAAGCCACGCTTTGGTGAGTTCGTCGATGTCGTGATCGCGGCCGAAGAATTTCGTCGCATCATCCCGACGGAAAGGCTGAGGGCCGACGAACGGGTGCGCGCCTCTGCCGCTGGAAGTCATCTGTTACTCCGCCGGTCTCTTAGAGGTTTTGTGCCGTCCACCCGCGCTTTCCGCACAGGCCGTGCTCGGCAGGTGGGGAAGACAAGCAAGTGTGCCCCACTTTACTCCGAGTGCTGTCGCCGCCGGCTGTGCCTTAGGGCACAGATCGCGGAAATTCCCGGCGAGTCTTCACTCGCCGGGGAGATGCCGCCTGCCTCGCTCAGATGGCCGACTGGAAGCCCGCCACCATGGCGCTGCTCTCCGTCAGGTGCTGCACCGCCCTGAACAGAGCGGGGTTGTGCAGCTTCCGGAGATCGTCCAGATCCACCTCACTGACATCGATGAGCCCCGTGTTCTCCTCGCCCACAAAATCCTCCTCGCGCCCATTTTCAGATGACCGAAATTGGCCTCGTCCCGTGCGAAGCTCCGATTGGGCCTCAATTCGATTCTCAAGGCACTTTTCGTGAGAATCAATCGTAGGATCGGTGACAAGGCGGATGGGAGGGTGAGAAATAACGTGAGCGAGCGGGTCGGAAGCCAGTCAGCGCCCAGGACGCCCCCGATCTGGGGCAAGCGCATCCCCGGGCGTAACAAACACTTCACCGGACGCGAGAACCTGCTTGAGGAGCTGCGGGCGAGCCTGGAGAGCAGCACCCAGACCGCCGTCGTGCCTCTCCCCCAGGCACTGCAAGGGCTCGGCGGCGTGGGCAAGACGCAGCTCGCCATCGAATACGCATGGCGCTACCGCGGCCACTACGACCTGGTGTGGTGGGTCCCTGCCGACCAGCCGATGCTGGTGCCCAGCACGCTGGCCGCGCTCACCAACGACCTCAAGCTGCCCTCGGCCAGCAGCACCGGCATCGAGGAGGCGGCCGCGGCCGTCCGCGATGCACTCCAGCGCGGCGACCCCATCGACCGATGGCTGCTCATCTTCGACAATGCCGACGAGCCTGAGGAGATCCGGGACTTCATCCCGCAGGGCGGCCCCGGCCACGTGATCATCACCTCGCGCAACAACCGGTGGAGCGGCGTGGCCGAGACCGTCTCCGTCGACGTTTTCTCTCAGGAGGAGAGCGTCGCCTTCCTGCGCAAGCGGCTGCAGCGCGAACTCGCGCAGAGCGAGGCGCAGCTCCTCGCGCACGAGCTGGGTGACCTCCCGCTCGCGCTCGAGCAGGCCGCCGCGCTGCAGGCGATGACCGGTATGTCCACCGAGGAGTACATCGAGCTGCTGAGGGAGCAGACCCGGGCACTGCTCGGGATGAACAAGTCCACCGAATACCCGCACTCGATGACGGCGGCCTGGCAGCTGTCGGTGATGGAGATCGAAAGCCGACTGCCCGCCGCCGCGGAGGTACTGCGCTGCCTGGCCTTCTTCGGCCCCGACCCGATCCCACGCGAGGTCTTCCGGCGCGGCAACAAGAGCGGCGCCCGGCGCATGGGCCCGATCCTGTCCGACCCGCTCACGCTCAACCAGGCATTCGCCGAGCTCAACCGGTTCGCGCTGGTGAAAATCGAGATGGAGGCCGGCACCGTCCAGGTACACCGGCTGGTCCAGGCCCTGCTGCGCGACTCGCTCAAGCCGGAGGAGCGTGATCAGATCCGCCACGAGGTGCACCAGCTCCTGGCCACCGGTTCCCCGAGCAATCCGGAGGACACCCAGTTCTGGGACTCCTACGCCGTGCTCATGCCGCACGTGCGGCCGTCAGGCGTGATCTCCTGCACCGATGAGAACGTGCAGCGCTTCGGCATCGACGTCATCCGCTATCTTTCCCAGACGGCCAACTACACCTCGGCAAGAAGCTTCGGCGAGGAGTTCCTGAAGAGCTGGACCGAGTCGGGTGATCCGACCAGCCGCAACGTGCTGATCATGCGCCGACACCTCGGCACCGTCCTCTGGCAGACCGGCGCCTATGACGAGTCGTACGCCATGAACGAGGAAACCCTCGATCTGATGCGTACTCACCTGGAACCTCACGACGAGGAAACGCTACGCCAGAGCCTGATCTACGCGGCGAACTTGCGCGCCCAGGGCAACTTCCATGAGGCGCACAACCAGGACAAGCAAGCGCTGGAGGCGCATAAGGCCAAGTTTGGAGAGTACGCTCCTCCGACGATGCGTGTGATCAACAACCTGGCGCTCGACCAGGCCCTGCTCACGCGCTACGACGATGCACTAGAGCTGCAGCAGCTCGCGTTCCTTGAGCAGAACAGCGCGAGCGAGGGCGTGAGCAAGGTAGAACTGCAGTTGAGCTGGAACGGCCTGGCCCGCGTGGCGCGGCTGGCCGGTGACCACGCCAGGGCCGTGGATCTGGGCGAAGAGGCATACGCCCACGGCATCCGCGAGCTGCAGGTCGAGCACGCGCTCACGCTCGCGACCGCGCGCGAACTGTCGATCGCCAGGCGCCGCAACGGCGACATCGAAGGCGCGCTGGAGCTCATCACGGAGACGCACGGCCGCCTCACGAAGCTGTACGGCGCCGACCACCCTGAGACGATGGCCGCCACGGTCGCGCTCAGCAACACATTACGCCAGGCCGGGGAGTCGCAAGAGGCCATGCGGCTGGCCCGCGACGTGCTCCCCCGCTACGAGCGCAGGTTCGGCCCCGATCACCCGTTCACATACGGCTGTGCAATCAATCTGGCGCTGCTCTACCGGCTGCGCGGCGACGCCCAACGGGCCAGAGAGATGGACGAGGACGCCCGTAAGGGGCTGCTCGCCAAGATCAGCCCCGACCACGCCTACAGTTTCAGCAGCGCCATCAACCTCGGCGACGACCTCGCCGCACTTGGCGACTACGAAGGCGCTCTCGCCCTCGATAAGGAGAACCTGGCACAGATCCAGGCCTTCTACGGCGACGAGAACCTGCTGTCGCTGGCCGCCGCCATCAACCTCTCGCTCGACCTGCGGGCACTTGGCAAGGTGACGCAGGCCGAGGAGCTGTATCAGGGCACACTCGCAGAGTATGAGCGGGTATTGCCACCCGGCCACCCCGAGCGGCTCTTCGCGGCCCAAGGCGAGCGGTTCAACTGGGACTTCGACCCGTTCAGCCTGTAAGCGCGGAATCCGCGCCGGTGTTGCGGGCCAGCCAGGCCGCACGGTGGGCTTCCGCCTCGCGCTGTGCCATCGCAAGCGCCTCGGCGGGCACCGGCTCATCCAGCCAAGGCTCCAGCGTGCGCCGCATGCGGGTGACGAAGCGCCGCCCGGTGGCGGTGAGCCGGCCGCTGTCGAGCAGCGTGCTGGTCACGTCGTACGCCGAGCGCCGCCAGCGCGCGAACTCGGCATGCGCCCTCACGTCTTGGTCGGCCTGGCGCTGCCTGCGCCAGAACCCGCTCACACCCAAGTAGGCGTACGCGCCTTGAAGCAAGCCGGACAGCGGGCGCGGGTCCGGCCGCCATGGCGCGTAGTAGCGGCCGCTATCGGGGTGCAGCAGGTGGACGACGTCCAGGACCGCACCGAGCTTGGCGTGCTGGACCTCGTGCGCGAACGTGGACGCCAGCCAGCACCCGTCGAGCGGGGTGGACATCGCGATCGTCCCGAACCTGTCGGCAGCCGACGCGCTGTCCAAGCCACCTTCCGGGCCCTTGATCGGGGTCAGGACGGAGACCATCAGCCGGGTTTCGTCCGCGATCGTCCAGTGGTTGGCGAGCAGCATGTCCCAGGCGGAAGACAGGTCTGCTTCCCACTTGCGGAACTCGTCCTCGCCGAGCCGACCGTCGATCACCGTCTCGGCCGGCCACCTGAAGGGGTCTAGGTCGTCCAGCAGCAGGACGAGGCCGGCACGTGTGCGAAGCTCGTGGATGCGCCGCCAGTGGGGCAGCTCAGATCCGTTAGGGCGCAGCCGCACTCCCTCGCACTCCACCAGCCCATCTGGGTGTACCCGCAGTTCGACGAGGTCGCCGTCGTGTCCCCCCGCACTCGCCGGCGGCAACACGATCTGGCCGAGCGACGGCAGCGTGATCACGCCGTCCGGTGCCGGCACCTCGACCCGGCAGGACAGTCCCGCCTTGAGTGCGGCTACCGCGGCGATCGCGCCGAGCTGCGCCGGTCCGGGCGAGTACGGGCCCGAAGTCCACGGCCGCACGCCTTCTGGCGGGGCGATGGCGAGCTTGGCTGAGGCGGCCTCCGGCGTGGCTGCCGGGGCGGCGGCGTCCGGCTCGTCCGGAGCCTGCCGGGGCGTCTCCTCATGGCGTGCGTCGGCGGCGATCAGCTCCCGTGCGGTGGCCTGGAGCCAGGCCCCCACTGCGGGCCGGTCGAACGCGCTCACCATGGCACCGGGCTGTTTCCGCTGGGCATCGGCGAGGATGCCGTACGCGTGCTCGGCCGCCTTGCTGTGCGGATGGCGCAGTTTGGCGGCCAATTCCAGCATCACCACCATCGTCATCCGGCGCCTGCTCTGCTCGGCGGATATCAGAGGCTTTGCCGCCTGCTTGCCGCCGCCACCGGCGGCAAGCTGGTCCAAGACCTCGTCAGAAAGCCGGAAAGGGCGTGGTTGCATGGGGATCCTTTCAGCGTGCGGCCCGGCGAAGATCGCCGGCGATGCGAGAGCGGATGTGCTCGATGAGGTGGTAGAGGTCGGCACAGTAGACCGACGGGTTGCGAAAACCGGTGCCCCGCCTATAGCGGTGCGGATAGAGACCGGCGCCGCACACCCGCCCGAACCGGCACGATTTGCAGGTGTCGCTCAATGCCTCCCAGCCGAGCTGCCTGGCCACCATGCCGGGGTGCCGCAGGGCGGCGTCGAAGGGGTGGTCCACGATGTTCAGGCCGGTCGCGGCGGCGCCCTGACCGACCGCTTTGAGCGAGTCGGTCTGCTCGATCGTGCCGTCGGTCTCCACGACCACCAGTGACGACGGGGTGAGCCCGACGGCCTCGCTTGCCGAGGCACCGCCGAGCAGCAGGTTGATGATCTCCTGGAAGAGTCGTACGACGGTGCGGCCGCTGTCGGCGTACCAGAGGTCGAAGACCTTGACAAGCCAGTCCCCGTACGGGGTGCCGGAGTCGGGGAAGCGGCCTGGGGGCGGGTTCTCCCAGGTGCCGTGCGGGATGAGGAAGTCGATCGTCGGCGGGTCGAAGCGCAGCAGCGATTCGTAGGTCTCCACGGGGTCGTTGGCGAGGTCGACCGTGCACAGCAGCCCGCTGTAGAGGTGCCGGAACGGCGGACTGCGCAGCAGGTCGAGCGCGGTGGCGACGGCGCCGTAGCTGCTGTTGCCGTTGGCGTAGCGGCGGTTGCGGTCATTGGCTTTGCGGCTGCCGTCGAGGCTCACTCCGACGCTGACGTCGAGGTCGCGGAAAGAGCGGAGGGTGTCCTCATCGAGTAGCACACCGTTGGTCTGCACGGCAGCCTCAACGCGAATATGCGGCCCCGCAGCCGCCCGGACGGTCTCGACGATCTTGCGTAAGTAGGTGTTCCCGGCGAGCAGTGGTTCGCCGCCGTGCAGGATCAGGCGTACAGAGGTGAGCCCGTGTGCGGTGGCGTGTTCGGCGATGCGTTCCGCGGCAGCGGTGACGAGTTCCGGGGCCATGACTTTGGGCTGCGACCGCCAGCTTTGGTCCGCGAGAGTGTAGACGTAGCAGTAGTCACAAGCCAGATTGCAGCGACTGTGCACTTTCAGGAGGAATTGCCGGAAGGGGCGGGGGCGCCATCCGTTGTCCAGCAATTTGGTCACGTCGAGAGTGTCGGGCCACTCTCGCGGCGGATCCTCCCCCAGGTAGGTCAACGTGGAAACACCCCGCACCGCCGGAAATATCCGAGTGAATCACGATGCTAGCCGAGTCATGCCAAATTGTGGAGAACCGCGAAGGTGACAGGCATGATCGGCCGTCGATTTTCGGTCGGTCATTCGTTGAGCGGCGACCGGCCATTTCGCCGGAGGCAGCTTTCGCCGAGCGGGATGATGCGGGCCCGATGGTCTTTCGTCCGGTGCCGCGACAGGGCCGCGGTGCGGGCGGCTGGTGCGGGTCCGTGCGGGCCGTCCCGTCCGGAGCCCCGCAGAACCCACCACTCACACCGCGACCCTGTCGCTTCCGTAGGAGAACCGGTCGCGCATTAGCGCAGCTCGTTCGGCCACCACCAGCGGCCGTCGTTCCTCACCGGCTCGTTCTCGACCTCTTCCTCCGGCAGCTCCACGTTCGGCTGCTCGACCTCCTGCGCCTGCACCTTCTGGGTGCGGTGGTGGCGCAGCTCGTGGCGGCGGTTCTTGTTGTGGTTGCGGTTGTGGATGATCACCCGGATCCGCGGCAGGTGGAACCGCGGGTTGTGGAGAACGGGCTTCTCCTTGGCCACGTGGCGGACCTTGGTGACGTGGCGCACCGGCGCCGCCGGAGCGGGCGGGCCACCGGCCTGAACGGTGTGGTAGCCCGCGCTGGCGGAGGCCACACCCTGGGCCAGCGGAAGGAAGATGACGCTGGAAGCGGCGGCGGCCACGGCCAGCATCGCGTACCGTCCGCGGCGGGACATGTTGGTATTCACTGCACTCGTTTCCTTGCCTGGATAAATCGGCCAGAATCCGGCACCCGCACTTTTGTCGGGACACCTAGACGCAAGCAGACGTACCCATGCAGATGTTCTCAGTTACCTCCTTAAACCCAAACAACCCGTCAAAACCCACAGATTGCATTCAATAACACGACGCTCACCGGCCTCCGGGCTGAGGTTTCCGGAGCGAGAGCGATGAGCTGCCAGGTCCTGCAGGGGCGACGGTTCCGGTACGGGCGATGTCCCGGCAGGAGCCAGAGCGCGCATCGGACAGGGCAGAGCGCTGGGCGGACACATGCGCGCGCGACAGGCCTGGGAGCGGGCCGGACAGAGCGAGAGCCGTAGAGCCGACACATCCGCGCGCGACAAGCCTGAGAGCGGATCGGACAGGGCAGAGCGAGAGCCGTGGGGCCGTACACATGCGCGGGCGGCAGGCCTGGGGACGCGCCGGGTGGGGCGATGCGGAGTTGTGGTTGCGGACGCCGTGCCGCGTGGGGCGGGCCCATGTCCGCGCGTCAGGCCCGCAGGCTTAGGGCAGGCGCCAAGAGGCGGCCCCGGGATGAAACCAGGCGCCAAGGCGGCCCCGGGGTAAAAGGCCGGCGCCAGAGCGGCCCCAGGGTGAAAAGCCGGCGCCAGAGCGGCCCCAGGGCGGAAGGCCGGCCTCAAGCGTGAGGCAGGCGGTGGCTGGGGGCCGATGGGGGCCGCCCTGGCGGGAGCGTGGTCAGGTGGCGTCGTGGGGGTGGTGGATGCGGCCGGGTTCCTCCCGGCGCTGGTGCGGCACGGCGACGTCCGCGCCGCGCGGCCCCAAGGGGTCCGTGGCGCGCAGGCCGGCCGTGGCGACCACGCGGCTGACGTCGCTGGGCGTGATGAGGCCGATGAGGCGGCCGGCGGGGTCGAGGACGACGGCCCGGCCGTCCGCGCTGCCGCCCATGTGCTGGAGCAGGTCGGTGAGCGGCTCGTCAGGACGGGCTGTGGGCACCTGATCCGCCGGGCAGGCGATGTCGCTCAGCCGCGTGACGGCGCGGTCCTGGGGCAGGACCTCGCGGATGCGGTTGAGCGTGACGAGCCCGGTGAAGACGCCGTGCCCGTCGACCAGCGGGTACGTGGACAGCCGGTGCCGCAGCACGACCCGGTCGATGAGCCCGGCGACGGTCTCGTCGGGGTGTGCGGTGATGGGGTCGCCGGACATCACCTCGGCCACGCGCATCCCGTAGAGGGCGTGGCCGAGCTGGGTCTGCTGCTCCTCGGCGGTGGCGGCGTTCACCAGGAACAGGCCGATGAGGACCAGCCAGAGCCCCTGGAACCCGAGCCCGGTGAGCACCTGGACGAAGCCGAGGGCGATGAGCAGGTACCCGAAGCCGCGGCCGGCGCGGGCGGCGGCGACGGCGGCCCGGGTACGGTCGCCCCAGCGCGCCCAGAGCGCGGCCCGCAGCACGCGCCCGCCGTCGAGCGGCGCGGCGGGGATGAGGTTGAAGATGGCGAGCAGGATGTTGACGGCGGCGAGGTACCAGAAGATGCCGGCCAGCAGCGGCGTCCCGAGAGCCGCGTCGGCGAAGAGCGCGATGGCCCCGGACACCACACCGACCACCAGGCTCGTCAGCGGCCCGACGACCGCGATCTTCAGGTCGGCGCCGGGAGTGCGCGGCTCGCCGCGCAGTTCGGCGACGCCGCCGAGCAGCCACAGGGTGATCTGCGCGACGTCGATGCCGTGGCGGCGTGCGGTGACCGCGTGCGCCAGCTCGTGGGCGAGCAACGAGGCGAGGAACAGCACGGCCGCGACCAGCCCGGCCAGCAGGTAGACCGCCGGAGATCGCCCGGGGAAGAAGGCCGGGAACCGTCCGAAGGCCAGCCCGGCGACCAGGATGACGACGATGACCAGCACGCTGATGTTGAGCCCGACCTGGACGCCGGCGATGCGGCCAAGAGGAATCGAGGAGCGCATCTTTCCTCCCGCGGAATGGCTATCGCCGTCCCTTACCCCCAGGGTAGAAAAGGTCACCTGCGCTTCGCAGGGGCGCCGCCACCGCCTCTGCCCGCCCGGCCGACCCGCGCTCCACAGGGGCGCGACACGGCCCGGCCACCCCACATCACCTGCGCTCCGCAGGGGGCGCGGCCCCATCACCCCGTCGGGCGGACCCGCGCCCTCCGCCGGTGGCGCGCCTAGTGCTGGGCAGGCCGGTCCTGGCCGCCGGCCTGGCGCGGCTAGTGATCGGGCGGGCCGGTCCTGGCGGTCGGCGGGGTGTCGCGGCCTTCGACATCGGTGCCGTGCCCGTAACCGTCTCCGTGGCCGTCGCCGCTGACGAGCCGGATCTTCTCGCCTCCGTACGCGCGGCTCATCTTGATCCTGAGCTTGCCGAGCGGCCCGCGCGCGGCCTTGGGCGGCACGCCGTCGCCGTCCGGCTCCGACGGCAGCATCGGGACGGGCTTCTTGCCGAGGACGTGCGCCTCGATGTCCTCGGACGGCGGCGAGTGGACCTCGATGTACTCGCCGTGCGGCAGGCGCTTGATGACGCCCGACTCGACGCCGTGCGCCACGACGGCGGCGTCCGAGCGCTGCAGCCCGAGGCAGATCCGGTACGTGATCCAGTAGGCCAGCGCGGGCCCGATGAAGATGAGCGCGCGGCCGGCGTACGTCGTCCAGTTGAGGCTGATGTGGAAATGGCTGGCGATGACGTCGTTGGCGCCGAGCAGCCACAGCACCCCGTAGAAGGTGATGGCGGAGATGCCGATCGCGGTGCGGTGCGGGTTGTTGCGGGGCCGGTCGGCGATGTGGTGCTCGCGCTTGTCGCCGGTGACCCACCGTTCCAGGAACGGGAAGAGCACGAGCCCCGTCATGATCAGCCCGAGCGGCACGAGGGCCGGGATGAGCACGCTGAGCGGCAGCGTCCCTCCTGCGGTGCCGAACAGGTTGATCTCCCACGGCGGCATGAGCCGCAGCGAGCCTTCGAGGAAGCCCATGTACCAGTCGGGCTGGGAGCCAGCGGAGATGTCGGCCGGCGAGTACGGCCCGAACAGCCAGATCGGGTTGATCTGTGCGAACGTCGCGAGCCCGCACAGCACCGCGAGCGTGAACAGCAGGTAAGCACCCGATTTGCCCATGAACGCGGGGTACAGCGGCGCGCCGACCACGTTGTGCTCGGTACGTCCCTTGCCCGGCATCTGGGTGTGCTTCTGCACCCACATCAGGACGAGGTGGGCGGTGATGAGCGCGAGCAGGATGCCCGGGATGAGCAGGATGTGCAGCGCGTAGAAGCGCTCGATCACGGTCGTGCCGGGATACTCCCCGTTGAAGAGGAAGAACGACAGGTACGTGCCGATCAGCGGGATCGACTGCAGCACGCCCTGCGTGATCCGCAGACCCGCGCCGGACAGCAGGTCGTCGGGCAGCGAGTAGCCGGTCAGGCCCTCGAACAGCGAGAGCGTGAACAGGCCGATGCCGATGAGCCAGTTCAGCTCGCGCGGCTTGCGGTAGGCGCCGGTGAAGAACACCCGCAGCATGTGCACGACCAGGCTGGCCACGAACAGCAGGGCCGCCCAGTGGTGGATCTGCCGCACCAGCAGGCCGCCGCGCACCTCGAAGCTGATCTCCAGCGCGGACGCGTACGCCTCGGACATCTCCACGCCGAGCAGCGGCGCGTACGGGCCGTCGTAGATGACGTCGCCCATGCTGGGGCGGAACCAGAAGGTGAGGAACGTGCCGGTCAGCAGCAGGATGATGAACGTGTAGAGCGCGATCTCGCCCAGCAGGAACGACCAGTGGTCCGGGAAGATCTTGCGCATATTGCGCTTGAGGAAGCCGGCCAGGCCGAGACGGTCGTCCAGGAACTTGCTCGGCCCGCTGATGAACTTCGGCGGTGTCTCCATCGATGGCCTCCCCCATGAGCCGCGGCCCCGGCACCGGCGGGACGATCTCCGCCCCCGCGATCGCCTGCCCCACGCTGGAACCTCCGGGGCGACTGGTTAGGCGGCTGCCCCCGATCGGCCCCGGAAAAACACAAGCACCAGCAAGGACTTCTCCGAACGAGCCTCGGCACCGCTCCGGCCGGCACTCTCGGCACGGGTGTGGGAGACGGGTGTACGACCGAGCACGAGGCGCGCCGGCCGGTGGCGACCCTGCACCGATATTTCACACAATCTCATGAACTCGGATGGGTTGGCGGCCATCGGATACAGGCGTGAGGTTCTTCGTCACCCAGCTGTTCCGTTTCGCCTGGGCCGAGGCGCGGGCGTGCACGTTCGCGGTCGCCATGTTCGCGGGCCTTGCCGTCTCGTCGGTGGTGCCGCTGCCGATCCCGCGGTACGACGCGCTGCTGCTGTACGCCATCGCGGTGACCGTCCTGCTGCGCCTGACCGGCTGGGAGACCGGCGCGGAAACGGCCGTGATCGCCGCCTTCCACCTGGTGGGGCTGGCGTTCGAGCTGTTCAAGGTGCGGATCGGCTCGTGGAGCTACCCCGAGGACGCCTACACCAAGATCGGCGGCGTGCCGCTGTACAGCGGTTTCCTGTACGCGGCCGTGGGCAGCTACGTCTGCTCGGCCTGGCGGATCTTCGAGCTGCGGCTGGTGAACTACCGTACGGTGCCGACGACCCTGGTGGCCCTGGCCATCTACGTGAACTTCGTCAGCCAGCACTTCTCGATCGACCTGCGCATCCCGCTGGCCGCCGCGCTGCTGCTCGTCACGTGGGGGACGGTGGTGCACTTCACGGTGGGCGATCACCGGTACCAGATGCCGCTGGCGCTGTCGCTCGCGCTCATCGGGTTCTTCCTGTGGGTGGCGGAGAACATCGCGACCTTCCTGGGCGCCTGGCAGTACCCGCACCAGCAGGACACCTGGCACCTGGTGCACCCGGCGAAGTTCGGGGCGTGGGCGCTGCTGGTCAGCGTCACGTTCGTGATGGTCGCCTCGTGGCAGGCGACCCGGGGGCGGCTGCACCTGCCCGCCGCGGTCCGCGTGCGGGGGTGGGCGGCGCCGGTGCGCCGGGTACCCTCGTAAGAGCGCGAGCCGTTCCGCCGTCCCGTACGCGCGACCGTCCGCTCCGCACGCAAAGCACGCAAAGTCCGCAGCATCCGTACGCAACGTACGCGAAGTCCGCGAAACCGTCCCCGTCATGAAGATCACTGTTTGCTCCATGACGCGAACCGTTCCGCGAGCCCGCCGGCGGCCGCGCACCCGCCGGCCCGGCGCCGTCCATCCGCGCGTCATGTGCGTGCGGTATGTTGAGCGGGTTCTTCCGGATGCCACCGTAGGCGTGGCCCCAGGGCGAGGAGGTGAGGCTGCATGAGCAGTCAACCTCCTAGTCGCACTCACTGAGCCATTCACTGAGCGGCCGACATCTCCCTTTCGCACCCGGCGCCGCCGCACGCCCTCATGCCGGTCTCCATGCCGTCGCGCGCGCCGGGTCGTCGCCCTTTGAGCACGTTCCGGAGGTCCACCGATGATGTCCGACTGGCGTTCACGCGTTCTGCGTCCCGTACGGCGTATCGCGGCTCCGGCCGTCAAGGCAGAGCCCGAGCGGAAGCCCTCACCCGAGGAGTCCATGGATCCGCGCGGCCACCGCCCGGCCAGGCGCGACGGCGTGCGGGTGCTCGACGGCCAGGTGCTCGACGCCGCCCTGTACCGCGACGGCCGGCGGCTGAACAGCCCGTCATCCCCCGCCGACGTGCGTGCCCGGCTGCGCGACGAGCCGGGCACGATGGCCTGGATCGGCCTCTACCAGCCCGACGCGGAGCACCTGGAGGTGCTCGGCAAGGAGTTCGGGCTGCACGAGCTGGCCATCGAGGACGCCGTCGTCGCCCATCAGCGGCCCAAGCTGGAGCGCTACGGTGACACCCTGTTCGTGGTGCTGCGCGCCGCCCGCTACGACGACGACGCCGAGCAGGTGGAGTTCGGCGAGATCCACCTGTTCTGCGGCCCCGACTTCGTGCTGACCGTCCGCCACGGCAACGCGCCGCCGCTGCGCGCCGTACGCGAGCGCATGGAGGCCGATCCCGCGCTGCTCGCGCGCGGCTCCGAGGCCGTCCTGTACGCCGTGCTCGACCACGTCGTGGACGGCTACGCGCCCGTCGTCGCCGGACTGCAGAACGACATCGACGAAATCGAGACGCAGGTGTTCGGCGGCGACCCCGGCGTCTCGCGGCGCATCTACGAGCTGTCGCGCGAGGTGATCGAGTTCCAGCGGGCGACCAGGCCGCTGCTCGCCATCCTCGACGGCCTGACGGCGGGTTTCGACAAGTACGGCACCGAGGAGGAGCTGCAGCGCTACCTGCGCGACGTCGCCGACCACGCCACCACCGTGGCCGAGCGGGTGGACGGCTTCCGCCAGATGCTGGCCGACATCCTCACCGTCAACGCCACCCTCGTCACGCAGGCGCAGAACGAGGAGATCAAGCACATGACGGAGGCCAGCCTGGCCCAGAACGAGGAGATCAAGAAGATCTCCTCGTGGGCGGCCATCCTCTTCGCGCCCACCCTCATCGGCACGGTCTACGGCATGAACTTCCAGCCGCCGAACATGCCCGAGCTGCGCTGGACCTACGGCTATCCGTTCGCGCTCGCCCTGATGGCGCTGACCTGCCTCAGCCTGTACGTGATCTTCAAGCGGCGCGGCTGGCTCTGACCCCGCCCGGCCCGCTCACAGACCCTGGCCCAGGGCGGCGATCACCGTGATGAGCGCGATCGGCCCCAGGATCGCGGTATTGACGATGACCGCGCTCTGACCGGGCAGCACGCGGGCCAGCCCGGCGGAGGCGACCCGCCGCACCTTGCCCGCGCCCGGCAGCGCGAACAGGCCGATCGTGAACAGGCCCGCCGCCAGCGACTCGGCGTGGCTCGCGTTCAGCCGGCCGGTCATGTGGAGCAGCGTGCCGGCGACGATGCCGGACGCGAGCGACAGCAGCAGGTGGCCGACCGTCACGAGCGCGGCCCTGGTGAGGTCTTCGCGTTCGTCGTCGAGGTAGTGGCCGGCGATCCGCAGCGCCACCGACAGCCCCGCCGCGATCAGGCCGATGGTGACCGGCCGCAGCACGGTGATCGAGGCCAGCATGACGAGCACGAGCACGCCGGAGAAGTCACTGCTCTTGAGGAATCTGCGCAGCTCGAACGGCTCGCGGGGCGGCGCGGGGCGCGGCGGCTCCGGCTTGTCGTCGTGAACGGTGGGCGCCGCGGCGGTCGCGGGGTGCGCCCGCTCGTGGACGCTCGTGGCGTACGTGACGGGCGGCAGCAGGTCGGAGACGGCGTCCTCGCTCGCGGGCATCGTGAGCGTACGGTCGTACGCGGCGACGCCGGCGGGACGGCGGGCGTCGGGGTCGAGCGCGGCGGCCATGCGCGCGAGCTCGCGCGCGGTGGGGCGGGCGGCGGGATCGACGTCGAGCGCGCGGGTGAGCCAGCCGCGCAGCCAGCCGGGGGCGTGCTCGGACTGCCAGCGGCCCTCCATGGTGTTGAAGCAGACCGACTCGAACGTGCCCGTGCCGAACGGCGGCAGCCCCGTGGCGGCGAAGAACACCGTCGAGGCGAGCGCGTGCACGTCGGCCGCCTGGGTGACGAGCGACTCGCGGATGATCTCGGGCGCGAGGTAGCCGGGCGTGCCGACGAACATGCCGGTCTGCGTCAGCCGGGCCGAGTCGACGAGCTGCGCGATGCCGAAGTCGATGACCAGCGGCTCGCCGTCGACCAGCATGACGTTGGACGGCTTGAGGTCGCGGTGGATCACCCCGGCCGCGTGGATGTCCACCAGCGCCTGGCACAGGCCCCGGGCGAGCCTGACGACCTCGTGGGGCTCGAGCGGGCCGTCGCTCAGCACGGTGTCCTCGAGCGTGCGGCCGTTGGCGAAGCGCGTCACCACGTACGGGCGGCCGCCCGCGATCTGGGCGTCGATCACCTCGGCGACGTAGCGGCTGCGCACCCGGCGCATGGTCTCGACCTCGCGGATCAGCCGGTCGCGCGCCTTGAGGTCGGCGGCCACGTGGGGATGCAGCACCTTGATCGCGACATGCCGTCCGGCGGGGTCGATCCCGAGGTGGGCGACGCCCATCCCGCCCTCGCCGATCTTCCTGAGCACCCGGTAGGGGCCCAGCATGTCCTGCGCGTGCGTGCTGCTCGTTCCCGAGGTCATCCTCCGCCTTTCCCCGTCTGGGCGCGCCGTGGTCCTCTCACGTTTCTCTCACCCGTCCAACGCTCCGGCGGGCGCTCTAGGTTTCCCGCCGCCGCGCCGGCGGCGCCGCGATGCCCATACCGTACGGGCTTTCCGATGACCGGAAGTCCGCGTACGGATTTCTTCCGGGTTACTGACGAAATTCCGCGGATGTCGGCAGCCTCTGCGGCATGTCGCGCGGCGGCCGCCTCCGGACGCCCGTGTACCGGACCGCCCGGAAGCAAGACGCGGCGGGGTGAGACGCGGCGATCCGCCGCGGTGAAAGGACGTGCTGATGACTGGCCGGAGGTCCCTGCTGGCGGGCATGGCCGGAGTGGTGGGGGCGGCGGCGCTGCCCGCGACGGCGGCCCACGCGGCTCCCGGCGCCGCCGCGGCCGCTGAGCCCGCGCCGCGCACCGGGCTCCGCGCACCCGAGCCCGGTGCGCGGAGCCCCGCGCCGGCACCGGCTCAGCCGCCGACCGCGACCGGGCGCTCCCCGCGGCCGGTCTCCCGCCGCTCCTGCGCGCGCTCGACGTGCCGCTTCAGCCGCGACAGGTCCTGCCGCAGCTTGTGGCCGGGGTCCGCGCCGAGCAGCTTGGCGACGGCGTGCCCGGCGGCGCCCACCACCGGGTTGTAGGTGAAGCGCACCTGCACCCGGGTCCTGCCCCGCCCCCTGTCCACCAGCCGCAGCGACCCGGTGTGCGCGATGAGCTGGCCTTCCGTGGACTTCCAGGCGATCTCCTTGCCCTCGTCGCGCTTGGTCTCGGTCGCGTCGAAACGGATCGGCACGCCGGCCGGACCCTTGATCATCCAGTGCGAGAGCCCGCCGTCGGGCGAGCGGCGCACCTCGTACACGTCGGGCATGACCTCGGCGAACACCGAGTAGTCGCTCACCAGCTTCCAGATGGCCTCGGGCGGCGCGGTGATCTCGACCGCCTCCGACACGTCCACCGCGTTCCTGCCGGCGTTGATGCCGGTGAGGCGGCGCAGCGGCAGGTTCGTCAGCGCGCGGGCGGCCACGGCGACGCCCGCCGCGCGCGCGATCCAGGCCAGCGGGCCGGGCAGGCGGCGGGAGGCGGCCAGCGCGTACGCGGCGCACAGCCCGGCGACGAACCTGGCCGTCGGGGACCAGCGCTGCTGCCGCAGTTCCGGAACGGGTTCGCGAGGCCGGCCCCGGCCCTGCAGCGTCGGCACGCCGGACGGGTCGACGTGCGGGGTCCAGCGGGCGTCGACCGCCTTCACGCCCGGGATGCGCCGCACCGCCTTCCTCGCGTGCTCCTCCTCTTCCGCGAGCAGGTCGCCCTCCAGCGTCACCACGTGGTCGTGCACGGAGACGCGCACGGCGTGCGGGTGGCTGATATGGCGGCCCAGCTCGGCGCGTACCCGCTCCGACAGCACCCGGTCGTCGGCCGAGCGGCCCGCGAACCGGTAGCGCAGCGCGGCGCCCGCTCCCCGCCCGCGGTTGCCCAGGTCGCGGCTGAGCACGGCCGCGCCGTCGCGCATCTCGTGCGTGGCGTGCGCGGCCTTGTCCCGCACGCGCGCCCGGCGGGCCCGTCCCCTCGCGGGGTCCAGCAGGTACGCGGCCGCGGCCCCCGCGCAGGCTCCCACCCCGGCCGCCTTGAGCAGGCCGGGCAGGCGTGACGGCCCAGCGGTCTCGTCCCGAAAGGTGCTCATGACTCCCCCAGTTCGCACCGGCTTCATGCTGCTGAGGGCCGCTACCCGCCGACGACCTGGGCTAACGGACGGTAGCCGTGACGCCGGTCCGGGTGGCCGTTCCGCCGCCCAGGCACGGCCGTCGCAGCCCGGGGCCCGGTTCTCGCGTACGCGCGTCGCAGCGTGAGGACACGCGCCGACTCTCCGTGACGACGTATTCACGGAGCTCTGCACGCGCCGTAAAGTGTCAGGATGACCGTCGTGATCAGGCTGCCGGTCCGGCCCACGACGCCCGCCGGCGCCACGATCGCTCGACCCACGAGGTTCCCGCGCGCGGGACGCGTTCCCATGCCCATGCAGCCGCACGGCTGACGCACGACAAGGACCCCTATGTCACAGATCAGTCCCCCCGGCCCCGCGGAAACGGGGAGCGACGGCCAGCCCAGCCTCAAGCGGGTGATGGGCCCCGGCCTGCTGCTGCTGTTCATCGTCGGCGACATCCTCGGCACCGGCATCTACGCTCTGACCGGCCAGGTGGCCGGGGAGGTGGGCGGCGCCGCGTGGCTGCCGTTCGCCATCGCGTTCGTCGTCGCGCTGATCACGGCGTGCTCCTATCTGGAGCTGGTCACGAAATACCCGGAAGCGGCAGGCGCGGCGCTGTACGTCCACAAGGCGTTCGGCAAGCACCTGCTGACCTTCCTGGTGTGCTTCGCGGTGATGTGCTCCGGCATCACCTCGGCATCGGCGGCGTCGCGGGCCTTCGCCGCCAACCTCGCCACCGGCTTCGGTCTCGACGTCGGCAACACCGTCATCCTGCTGATCGCGATGGCGTTCATGCTGCTCGTCCTGGCCGTCAACCTGCGCGGCGTGGGCGAGAGCGTCAAGCTCAACGTGGTGCTCACCGCGATCGAGCTGTCCGGCCTGCTGCTCGTGATCGTGCTCAGCCTGTACTTCATCACCGGCGGCGAGGCCGACTTCTCCCGGGTCGTGGCGTTCGAGACCCCCGAGGACAAGAGCGTGTTCCTCGCGGTCAGCGCGGCCACATCGCTGGCCTTCTTCGCCATGGTCGGCTTCGAGGACTCCGTCAACATGGCGGAGGAGACCAAGGACCCGGTCAAGATCTTCCCGCGGATGATGTTCACCGGCATCGGCATCACCGGGCTCATCTACGTGCTGGTGTCCATCTGCGCGGTCGCCGTGGTGCCGGTCGGCGACCTGGAGGCGAGCGAGACGCCGCTGGTGACGGTGGTGGAGAGGGCGGCACCCGGGGTGCCGATCGGCGAGCTGCTGCCGTTCATCTCGATGTTCGCCGTCGCCAACTCGGCGCTGATCAACATGCTGATGGCCAGCCGCCTGCTGTACGGCATGAGCAAGCAGGGCGTGCTGCCGCCGTTCCTGTCCAAGGTCCACCCGAGGCGGCGCACCCCGCACGCGTCGATCGTGTTCACCACCGCGATCGCGCTGCTGCTCATCGCCTACGTCTCGCTGGTGCCCGACAGCCCGGTCGTCGCCCTGCTCGGCGGCACCACCTCGCTGCTGCTGCTCGCGGTCTTCGCGCTGGTCAACGTCTCCGTCCTGGTGCTGCGCAAGGAGGACACGGGGGTCGAACACTTCAAGGCGCCCAGCGTGCTGCCCGTCCTCGGCACGATCACCTGCCTCTACCTCGTCCTGCCCTGGTCGTCCGGCCGGCCGGCCGGGCAGTACCAGATCGCGGGCCTGCTGCTGGCGATCGGCCTGATCCTGTGGGCGATCACCTGGTGGTCGCATAAGAGAGCGACCTGAGCACGGACACCACGGGGCCGCCTTCGCTGCGGCCCCGTTCCATCGGGGCCCGCACTGCTGAAGCGGCCCGCCCGTGCTGACCCGTCCGCTCACCGGGCCGGTGGGACGGCGGCCAGGTTCACCACCCGTAGCCCGTCGCCCTGCTCCCAGTAGATCACCCCGTCCCCTCCCGACCACTCGCTGAGCGGCGCGAAGGAGACCTGCCGGTCGGCGTGGGCGTCGTACACCCCGTCGTGCCCGGAAAAGAACCGGTCGCGGTAAGACTCCCCGTGCAGGCCCTTGACCACCCGCACGTCACGGCCGTCCGTCCGCTGCACCACGGTGTCCTGCCCGCGCCGCCCCACGCACCAGGTGGGCCCGCAGCGCAGCCCCTCGACCCCGCGCGCCGCCCGGATCGTCACCTTCTTGCCCGTCTCCAGGTTCACCAGGCGGGTGACGTTGCGATCGAGAGCGAGCGGCTCGTCGGTCGCCCAGGGCCAGCCCGCGAGCTGCAGCCCCGCCGACCCGGGCACCTTCTTCGCCGCTCCCCCGCTCTTCGCCGCTCCCCCGCCGAGGGGCATCCGCCACACCCCGTCGATCGGGCTCGACCAGACCACCTGACCGCCCGCCAGCTCCAGCCGATCGACGCCGCGCCCCTCGACGCGGGCCATCCGCCGCGCCTGGCCGGCGCCCCGCAGCGGCGCGACCCACACCCAGCCATCGCTCAGCCAGGCGGCGTGCTCGCCATCGACGGCCGGCGCCGTCATCGTGCCGGACGGCGTGGCCACGGTCGTGAACCGCCCGGTGGTGACGTCGTAGACGCCGATCGTGCCACGGCTCTCCCTGGCCAGGAGCCGCGTGGCGTCGATGGCGGCCAGCGGCCGGTAGGCCGCCGGAACGGTGACCACCGCGGCCGGCCACACCCGCTCGATCTCCCTGCCACCCGGCCGCGACACATCCGCCCCCTGCGCCCGCCTCCCATCCGGCCCAGACGCAGCCTCCCTGCCTGATCCCGGCGTGGCGCGTCTCTCCGGCACCGACGCGTCCGGCCCCTGGGCGCGGCTTCCCTCCGCCCCCGGCACATCCGGCCCCTGCGTGCGGCTTCCGTCCGACCGCGACGCATCCGGCCCTTGCGTGCGGCTTCCGTCTGGATCTGTCGTGGCGTCCCTGCCCGCTTCCCCCGTAGCGTCCTCATCCGGCCCGGAGGTCCTGTCGCTGTCGGGCTTCGGCGTGAGGCCGGGGTCGGTTTGGCCCCCGTCCGGCCTTGACGCGGACTCTCCGCCTGGCCCCGGCGTCTCCAACCCTGAGGCGGGATCCGCCGTGCTCGCATCCGTCGCGCCCGGGGCGGCGGCGCTCTGGTCTGCCGTGCTTGGGACTGC
Source organism: Nonomuraea sp. NPDC049309 (assembly GCF_043196965.1). NCBI lineage: Bacteria > Bacillati > Actinomycetota > Actinomycetes > Streptosporangiales > Streptosporangiaceae > Nonomuraea > Nonomuraea sp. NPDC049309. Next base: position 2,427,563 of record NZ_JBICSH010000001.1, read on the forward strand.
GGCGATCTGGTCTGTCGCGCTTGGGGCGGCGGCGCTCTGATCTGTCGTGTTCGGGGGTGCCGCGCTCGGGGCGTCGGCGCTGCCCGCGCCGGGTCCGGGGACCGGCAGAGGCGGCGACGGCCACGCGGCCACCACCGCCCACCCGAGCGCGAGCGCGCACGCCGACGCCAGCACAGCCCCCGTCCGGCGGCGGCGCCGGTCCCGCCGCCGAGCCGCCAGGGCGGCGAGCAGGTCGTGCTGCGGAGCCCGTTCCGCGATCGTCCGCAACGCCGCGGCCAGCTCCTCCTCGCTCAGCCGATCATCGACCGCCTCGTCACCGATCACCTCGTCGCCAACACCATCGACCAGCCCGCCTTCGACCACCGGTCCCTCGGCCGACTGCCCCTCGGCCGACTGCCCCTCGACCAGCGGACCGCCGAACGGCGGGCTCTTGGTGGCCGGCTCGGCCCCAGTCAGTTCGGCTCCAGGCCGCCCGGCCTGGGTCGGCTCAGCTTCGGACCGCTCGACCCGAGTCGGCCCGGCCTCAGGCAGCCCGGCCCGAGTCGGCCCAGCCCCTGACCGCTCGGCCTCAGGCCGCTCGGCCCGGGGCGGCTTGGGCTTGGTCGGGTTGTTGAGCGGGCGTTCGTCGTCGGTTGTCATGCCTGCCTCCCCGACAGGGCGCGTGCGCGGGCGCGGAGGGTGGCGAGGGCGCGGGAGGCCTGGCTGCGTACGGTCGCCTGGGAGATCCCGAGGATCGCGGCGATCTCACCGTCGCCGAGCCCTTCGTGGTAGCGCAGCACCAGCACCGCCCGCTGCTTCGGCGGTAAGGCGCGCAGCCGTTCCCAGACCTCGCGCAGGTCCTCCTCGTCCTCCCGGACCGGCGACGGCACGTCGTCCGTGAGGTGCTCCCGCCGGCGGCGCCGCCACCAGGTCACGTGCTGCCTGGCCATGATCGTGCGGACGTAGCCCTCCGGGTCGTCCTTCCTTCTGACCCGGCGCCAGGTGGAGTTCAGCTTGAGCAGCGCCTCCTGCACCAGGTCCGCGGCGTCGTCGGCGTTCCCCGTCAGCACGAGCCCGTACCGCAGCAGCGCCGGCCCCCTGGCCCGGACGAAATCCTCGAACTCCACCTCCCAGGGACGTCCGGGCCGCGGCTTTCGTTGCAAGAATTTTTCGCAGGCATCAGGCACCAGGTGACCTTGGTGTCGCGGGTTGCCGGGCGAGCCTGGCGTAGCGGCATCAAGCGGCCGCTGCTGTCGCGGGTGCCGGGCGAGGTCTTGTGCTGCGGGGTCAGGCGACTCTGGTGTAGACGAGGGTGAAGTCGTGGCGCCACGGGCCGCCGTTCTCCGACGCCTCCCAGGCGCCCTCGATCGTCTTGCCGTCCGCCGAGATCGTGGCGCGGTAGCGTTGCGCGAAAGCCGGGTCGTCGCGCCAGATCCGCAGCTCGCCGCCCTCCAGGGTCATGAGGTAGTCGCGGGCGGCGCCGCGCGAGTCGTACAGGTGCTGCACGAACACCTCCGGCCGGTCGCTCAGGCCGATGACGCACATGCCGTCGGGGGCGTCGGGGTGCTCGTTGGTGTAGGTCTGGACGAGGAAGTGCCGCCCTTCCATCCAGGAGAACGTCGTGTGCCCGCGCCCGACGATCTCGGGGCTGCCGGGGCCGAAGAAGCCCGCGTCGAAGATGGCGGCCGTGTCCCACTCCCCGACCAGCGCGTCCAGCCGGTCGAGCGCGGGCGAGCGGTCGGACGGCACGTCGGCGGGGGCGATCTGCTGCTCGCTCATGGCGGTGAGTCCTCTCGTCATCCCGGATACGTCCTTGCCACCGTGTTGACTCCCGCCGGCCACAGAATTCATCGCCCCCGGCAGGCTTGGAAACAACCGCACTCCTGACAGCACGGCCCCGGAAGCGGCCCCCGCGCCCGCGCATCCGCAGGTCGCAGAAGGCACCTCACGCCCGCACGGCCCGAGCAGCGCCCGCACGGCCGCATGGCCCCGGAGCGGCCGCACATCCGCGGGTTCCGAAGGCGAGCACGCGTCCTAGCGGCCCCGGAAGCATGCCCGTTCAGGGCCGTGTTCGCCGGTGCAGACGCGAGCCCGGGCGCCGCGTTGTGCGGGCCCGGGCTCGGGAGCCGTGAGGCTCAGGGGTTTCGGTGGCTCAGGTCAGGCGGGAATGATGTTCTCCGCCTGCGGGCCCTTCTGGCCCTGTACGACGTCGAAGGACACCTTCTGGCCTTCGGTGAGCTCGCGGTAGCCGCCGGTGCTCACGATGTTGGAGTAGTGGGCGAAGACGTCGGCGCCACCGCCGTCCTGGGCGATGAAGCCGAAGCCCTTTTCCGAGTTGAACCACTTCACGGTGCCTGTCGCCATGTCGATCTCCTTAGAAAATGCGCAGATCAGACGGAATCCACACTTTGCGGAATCCGTGTCGCCACGATGTGCCCATCCGGAAATGACCGGCGAACAAAAAATGCGCCTGATGGCAATCTGTCAGGCGCACACAAAGTCTTTTATGGGAACCACAACTGCAACGCCCCCAGGCTAGCACAGCGATCCGGGATCGACGATTGAGCGTGCCGTCGATTTTCCGCGGATCTGGAGGTGAAATTACCTGGTTTACGGTGCATTCCGCAGGGGTACTGCCGCACCCTCACGCGGTCTCCGCGAGCAGGGCGCGGGCGCGGACCGCCCCTGCGGGTGAGAAATACGGGTTGATGTCCAAAGCCCGGGTGAGGTGCGTACGGGCCCAGGCGAGGTGCCCGCGGGCGTACTCGATCTCCCCTCGATGGTAGGAGAACAGCGCGTTGCGGCCCCCGAGCGCGGCGGCGCGGGCCGCGTAGCGTGCGGCCTCGGCGTGGCGTCCGGCCCGGTGGAGCGCCCAGGCGAGGGCGTCGGCGACCTCGACGGCCTGCCGTCGCGCCCATTCGAGCCGCAGGTGGCGCACGGCGGTGCGGGGGTCGCCGTGATCGGCCTGGAACACCCCGATGGCGTAGTGGTCGGTGGCGCCGTTGGCGGCGAGCACCTTCTGGTGGGCCACGAACGCGGCGTACTGCTGCTGAGCGCCCGCATGGTCGCCGAGATGGTCGAGCAGCTCACCGTATTCGACGGCGTAGGCGGGCGAGTGGGCCACGGCGGCGGCGTAGTCGCGGCGGGCCTGGTCGGGGTCGCCGAGCGCGGCCTCGGTGCGCGCCTTGCCGGCCCGCGCGGGCACGTGGCCGGGGTCGGCCGCCAGAGCCTGCGTGTACGCCGCCCGCGCCGCCGACGGGTCGCCCTCGTCCCAGGAGAGGTCTCCGAGCTGGCACTGGCAGGAGGCGTATTCGGCGGGGTCGGCGGCCAGGCGGCAGGCGCGGCGCAGCAGCTCGCGGGCCGGGCCGATGCGGCCGCGGAGGTGTTCGATGCGGGCGGCCCTGCTGTAGGAGGCCAGGTCGGGGCGGCCGTCGAGCATGCGGCGCAGCGCGCGTTCGGCCCGGTCGTACTGGCCGAGCTCGAGGTAGGCGTCGGTGAGCACGCCGTAGAGCGCCCAGCGGTGCGGGGCGGCGGCGCGGGCGCGTACGGCCCAGCGGAGCGCGCCGGTGTGGTCGTGGCGGGCGTTGGCCAGCTCGCCCATGCCGATGACCGCCTCGACGGGCGGTCGGCCGCCGGCTCCGAGGCGCAGCGAGCGCTCCAGGGCGGCTTCGGCTTTGGCGTGGTAGGCGGTCTCGGTGGTGCGGCGGGCCTGCTGGAGGTACATGTGGCCGAGGTTCGCCCAGACCGCCGCGTCGCGGGGGTCGCGGCTCAGCCGGCGCCTGGCGGCCTCGATGGTGACGGACGGGTCGTACGGCGCACCCGCCGAGGGCTCCGGCTGCCGCGGCCCCTCCTCGCGCATGACGCCCGTGGGGGTGTGGGGGGTGAGCAGGAGGCCGCCCAGCAGCACGCATCCCAGCAGGGGCAGCACAAGCCGTATGCGTTTCATCGGTTTCGAGGTGTCCTCGTGAGGGGGATGGCGGAGGGGGACTGCCGGTCAGAACGGCAGGATCGGGGCGGGCGGCGCCGAGGTGCGCCGGATGGCGTCGTTCACGAGCTCGATGCCGCGCAGACCGGGCGTGGCGCCGGCGGGGACGGGCCGGCTGGGCTCGCCCTGCCAGGCGATGGCGAGGTCGGCCCAGTGAGTGCCGCCGCGCAGGCGGGTGCCGAGCTCTCTGTTGAGGTGGTCGGCCCAGCTCTGGTGGAGGGTCAGGGCGACCTTGCGCGGCCCGGCGCCGCCGCCGTGCCGGACGAACGTGCGGGGGTCGAGGGCCCGCCGGAGGCCGAAGGTGGCGAGGGTCAGCTCTCCGCGCGGCCTCGCCTCACCGTTGACGGTGGGGGTGGCGAAGAGCGCGCTGCCGCCGCCGGTGGCGAACAGCATGTGGAAGGTGCCGATCTCGTACGTGACGCCGACCTCGTCGTCGGTGAGCCGGAAGCCGCCGGGGTGGCAGATCCGCCCGCTGGGCGTCTCGACGGTGTCGTAACGCTCGCCGACCGGCATCCACAGCGCCCTGCCGCCGTCGGCGAGCTCGGCCGGGCCGAGCGCGGACAACCCGATGCCGGCCCGCTTCAGCTCGCCGGCGAACGCGGCCGAGAGCGTGATCTTCGCGCCGCCCTCCCTGGACAGGTAGCTGCCGACCTGCCCGTACGCGAGACAGCCCGCGCCGGAGCGGACGGCGGCGGCGGGCTGGACGGCGAGCAGGACCGCGGCCAGCGCGGTGCCGCCGGCGATGAGGGAGGCACGGGTCGGGCGCATGCGTGATGCTCCTTCGGGGGGAGGCGGGGGGACACGGCGCCGGGAGACGTCCGCACCGGCGCGCGCTTTTCGCGATTACGGTGAGTAGTTATACCACCGCGTTACGGAATCGTGGGCCGGGTTTTCCCAGCTCCCCGCGCCTTCCGCCCACGGCGGAGCCCGCTCGGGCCCGACATTGACGAAAATCAACGTAACGACGCGGACAAGACCTTCCGACCTGCGAGTGGCCTGCGTCACGTGGATGAAAATCAACGTTGACGCTCCTCCTCCGGAGGCCCGAGAGTGCCGGTATCAGAGGAGGTTCACGTCATGAACAGCACCACCACGACGGCGGGCGACGGGCAGGGCATCGACGTGCCCAAGGGGCTCAGCGGCGTCGTCGTCACCGAGACGCGGCTGAGCGACGTCCGCGGCCGTGAGGGCTTCTACCACTATCGCCAGTACTCCGCGATCGAGCTCGCGGAGAAGCGGACGTTCGAGGACGTCTGGCACCTGATGCTGCTCGGCACGCTGCCGTCCGGCGAGGAGCGGCACCGCTTCCTCGAACGCACGCTTGCGCTGCGCCGCCTCCCCGATGCGCTGCGCCCCGTGCTGCCCGCCCTGGCCACGCCGGGCGGCGGGCCGCTGGAGGCGGTGCGCGGCGCCGTGTCGGCGGCCGGCGCCATGCTCGGGATGAAACCGCTGTACGACCTCTCCCCCGAGCGCCGCCTCGACGACGCGCTGCGGGTGAGCGCGCTCATGCCGACGCTGCTGACCGCGCTGCACCGGCTCTCGCTCGGCCGGTCGAGCCGCGCGACGACCTGCCGTACGCCGCCAACTACCTCTACATGCTCACCGGCGAGGAGCCGGACCCCGCGCACGCCAGGGCGATCGAGCAGTACCTCATCTCCACCGTCGACCACGGCTTCAACGCCTCCACGTTCACCGCGCGGGTGATCGCCTCGACGGGCGCCGACCTGGCCTCCTGCGTGGTGGGGGCGCTCGGTGCGCTGTCGGGGCCGCTGCACGGCGGCGCTCCCAGCCGCGCCCTGGAGACGCTCGACGAGATCGGCACGCCCGATCGCATCGACTCCTGGGTCCGCGAACGCGTGCTCGCCGGCGACCGCATCATGGGCTTCGGCCACGCCGTCTACCGCACCGAGGACCCGCGCTCGCGCCTGCTGTCGGGCATCGCGCGGAGCTTCGGCGGCGCGCTGGTGGACTTCGCGCACGAGGTGGAGCGGCGGGTCGTCGAGATCCTCGCCGAGCTGAAGCCGGGGCGCGAGCTGCACACCAACGTCGAGTTCTACGCGGGCGTGGTGATGGAGCTGTGCGGGGTGCCGCGATCGATGTTCACGCCGACGTTCGCCGCCGCGCGTACGGTCGGATGGTGCGCCAACATCCTGGAGCAGGCCGCCGACCGCAAGATCATCAGACCGGCGGCGCGGTACGTGGGCGCCGCCCCGCCCCAGCCCGTGCCCGCCTGAGCTGCCGCGGGACGCTCGTCGCGCCGCCGGAGCGTGCCGTTGTGCCCCCGCAGCGGCGCGCGGTAGCCTGCGCTCGGGTGTCCCGCAGCTGGTACGCCCGTGGTTTGGTCGAGTGAGGTGCTGGTGGTCACGGGTAGGGTACTGCGGTTCGATCAGGTTCGGGGTTACGGGTTCATCGCGCCGGATTCCGGCGGCGCCGACGTCTTCCTGCACGCGAACGATCTGCTGGACGACAAGCACGCGCTCAGGCCCGGGACCATCGTGGAGTTCCGCCTCGAGGGCGGCGACCGGGGGCTGAAGGCGTCGGACGTGCGCATCGTCGGCCAGCGGGGCACGACCGCGCACCCGCAGGGCTCCTACGCCGGCTCCCACGAGAGCGGCGGCGACGACCTGTGCGAGGTGCTGTCGGAGTCGGAGTTCAAGCGGGAGATCACCGAGCTGCTCATCACGACGGTCCCGACGCTGACGGGCACGCAGATCGCGGCCATCCGGCAGGAGCTGTCGTCGCTCGCCAAGAGTTACAAGTGGGTCGAGAGCTGACCCCGGGCCTCCGCTCGACCTCGCCCGGAAGCCGGAAGCCGGAAGCCCGAGGCTGAAGCCCGCCGGCCTGCTCCGTCACCGGTACCCGGCGTCCATCGGCCCCTCGTCCGCGGACGGGAGCCGTGGCGGCGCTTCCTCTGCGCGCGACTCGGCCGTGTACGCGCTCAGCGGCCGGGCAGGCGGCGGGCCAGCTCGGCGTACACGCGTTCCCACCGGTCCTCGAGGTAGAAGTGGCCGCCGGGGAAGAGCTCCATGTCGAAACCGGCGGTGGTGTGCCCGGCCCAGGCGCCGGTGTCGTCCTGCGTCACCTTCGGGTCCTCCGTACCGAGGAACGCGGTGATCGGGCAGCTCACCGTCGCATCGTCGGCGCAGCGGTAGCGCTCGACGGCGCGGTAGTCGTTGCGGAGCGTGGGCAGCACGATCGAGACGAACTCGGCGTTGTCGAAGGCGGGCGCGATGGCCGGGTTCAGCGCGCGCACCTCGGCCACCAGGCCCGCGTCGTCCAGGCGGTGCACGCCCTCGTCACGCGAGCGGGACGGCGCGCGGCGGCCCGAGGCGAACAGCCGTACGGGCGGGGCCTGGCCCTCGCGTTCCATGATCCTGGCCACCTCGAACGCGACCGTCGCCCCCATGCTGTGCCCGAGAAAGGCGATCGGCCCTTCGACCGGCGCGGACGTCAGCGCCTCATGGATGCGCTCGGCCAGCACGAAGATGTCGTCGATCATGGGTTCGCCGAAGCGGTCCTGCCGGCCCGGATACTGCACGCCCAGCACCTCGACGGACGCGTCCGCACACCGCGCCAGCGGGGTGAAGTAACCGGCGGCGCCGCCGGCGTGCGGGAAGCACAGCAGCGTGACCGCGCGTCCTGGGGCCGGGCGCAAGGAGCGGATCCACAGCTCACGGTCGGCGGCGGCGCGGGCGGGCATGTCGTCCTCCAGACGATCGGGTTAATTCTTGGAGACCACCCAATCATTACGACGATCTCCGCAAACAGTGCTCACCTAGAATGAAGCCATGATCGGCCCGGCCCCGGTGTCCACGTGATCGAAGCCATACTCCCCCCGCAGGTCGTCGCGGTCGAGTCGCGCGACGACGACGATCTCGACGGCGTGCTGTTCCCTGAGGAAGAGGCCTTGGTCGCCCGCGCCGTCGACAAGCGCCGCAAGGAGTTCGCGGCGGCCCGCATCTGCGCGCGCAGGGCGCTTGCGCTGCTCGGCCGCCCGCCCGTGCCCATCCTGTCCGGATCCCGCGGTGAGCCGCTGTGGCCCGACGGCATCGTGGGCAGCATCACCCACTGCGCCGGCTATCGCGGGGCGGTGGCGGCCGTGCGGTCCGACGTGGCGTCCATCGGCATCGACGCCGAGCCCGACGGCCCGCTGCCCGACGGGGTGCTCGACGCGGTCGCGCTGCCCGAGGAGTCGGCGCTCGTACGGGAGCGGGCCGGGCAGGACGGCGTGCACTGGGACCGGCTGCTGTTCTGCGCCAAGGAGGCCGTCTACAAGACGTGGTATCCGCTGACCGGGCGGTGGCTCGGCTTCGAGGAGGCGCGCATCGACCTCGTCGCCGACCCGGTCCCGGCGGTGGCCGCCCCCGCCCCTGGGGCCGCACCCGTCTCCGGAGCGGGCGGCGGGACGGGCGGCGTGCGCGGCAGCTTCAGCGCGCGGTTACTCGTCCCCGGCCCGCAGCTCGGCGGCCGTACGCTCCAGGACTTCTCCGGGCGCTGGCTGGCCGCCGACGGGCTGATCCTCACCGCCATCGTCCTCCCCTGGAAGGACAAGGCCGGGTGACCGCACCGGTGGGGCGGGTCAGGTGAAGGGTGCGGCGAGCTCGTCGAGGGACTGGGTGATGACGTCCTGGAGCGGGCGGGTCTCGTCTTCCGAGCACCACCGCTGGGTGGCCACGCGCAGCGCCGCGAGGAACGCGGCCGCGACGAGCCGGGGGTCGGCGGCGCCCTCGCGCCCGGCCACGGCCTCGCTCAGGTCGTTCTCCAGCTGGATCCGGTTGGCGAGCTGGCGGGCGAGCAGGGACGGGTGGCGCATGGCGAGGCGGGCGCGGATGTGCCATTCGCGGTCGGGCCCGTCGTGCTCGTCGAAGAGGCTCTCCAGCGCCCCGCGCAGGGCGAGCCAGGCGGAGCGGTCGGGCGGCTGCTCGCGCACGCGGCGCACGAGGATGTCGTGCATGTGCTCGTCGCCGTACAGCAGCGCGTCCTCCTTGCCGGCGAAGTAGTTGGAGAACGTCCGGCGCGAGATGTTGGCGGCGTCGGCGATGGCCTCGACGGTGACGTTGTCGAGGCCGTGTTCGACGGTGAGCCGCAGCGCCGCCTCGTGCACGGCCTGCCGCGTCTCGGCCTTCTTGCGCTCGCGCAACCCTGCTGTACCACCCATGGTGCGAGATAGTTTACCCATTGGGAATGAATGCTCAATGCGCAAAGTTGCCGCGTGAGCATGTAAAGTATCCAAGTTGCTTCCCTTACACACCCTGAACGGAGGTTGCGTGTGAGTGCCCAGCCGGCAGCGCCGTCCGCGGCGGAGCCGATGACCCACCGCCAAATCCTCAACGCCCTCAGCGGCCTCCTGCTCGTCCTGTTCGTCGCCATGATCAGCGCCACCATCGTCTCGGTGGCGCTGCCGCAGATCATCGGCGCGCTCAACGGCAGCCAGTCGCAGTACACGTGGGTCGTCACCGCATCCCTGCTGGCCTCGACCGCCTCGACGCCCATCTGGGGCAAGCTCGCCGACCTGTTCAACAAGAAGCTGCTGCTCCAGATCTCCATCGTGATCTTCATGGTCAGCTCGCTGGCCTGCGGGTTCGCGCAGAACACCGGCCAGCTCATCGCCTTCCGCGCGCTCCAGGGCCTGGGCATGGGCGCGCTGCAGATCCTCACCCAGGTCGTGATCGCCGCCATGATCCCGCCGAAGGAGCGCGGCCGGTACAACGGCTACCTCGGCGCCGTCATGGCGGTCGCCACCGTCGGGGGCCCGCTGCTCGGCGGCCTCATCGCCGACACCTCGTGGCTCGGCTGGCGCTGGTGCTTCTTCATCGCCGTGCCGTTCACCATCACCGCGTTCGCGCTGCTCGCCAAGACCCTGCACATGCCGACCGTGCGCCGCGCCGACGTCAGCATCGACTACTGGGGCGCCCTGCTCATCGCCGCCGGCGTCAGCGTCCTGCTCATCTGGGTGACCTTCGTCGACAACTCCTTCGACTGGCTGTCCTGGCAGACCGCCGCCATGGTCGGCGGTGGCGTGGCGCTGCTCGCGCTGGCCACGTACGTGGAGTCGAAGGTGCGCGAGCCGGTCGTGCCGCTGCACGTCATCAGGCGCCGCGATCCCGCGCTCGCCATCCTGGCCAGCCTCTCGGTCGGCATGGCCATGTTCGGCGGCGCGGTCTTCCTCGGCCAGTACTTCCAGATCGGCCGCGGCTACGGCCCGACGGCCGCCGGTCTGCTGACCATCCCGATGATGGTGGGCGTGCTGTTCTCCTCGACGATCAGCGGCCGGATGGTCTCCAAGAGCGGCCGGACGAAGCCGTACATCCTGGTCGGCCTGGTCGTGCTGCTCGCCGGCTTCGGCGGGCTGTCCACCATCGACCACGAGACGTCGCTGGTGCTGGTCTCGCTCTACATGCTCGCCGTCGGCACCGGCGTCGGCATGTCGATGCAGAACCTCGTCCTGGTCATCCAGAACACCGTCCCGCTGCGCGAGGTCGGCGCGGCCAGCGGCGCCATCACGTTCTTCCGCTCGCTCGGCGGCACCGTCGGCGTGTCCGTGCTGGGCGCGGTGCTGGCCAACCGGGTGGCGACGAACATCACGGAAGGGCTGGCCAAGGCCGGCATCCCGGTGACCGGCGGCACGGCGAGCGGCAGCCTGAACCTCAATGCGCTGCCCGAGCCGATCAAGCAGATCGTGCGCGCCGCGTACGGCGACGCGACCGGCCACATCTTCCTCGTCTCGGCCGGCATCGCGGTGGTCGGGCTCATCGCGGCGTCGTTCCTCAAGCCGGCGAAGCTGCGCGACAGCCTCGACCTGCCGGCTCAGCCGAAGAAGGAGGACGCCCCCACCCCGGCCACGCCCGCGTGAGGCCTTGACGGCCCGGTAGCCGCGCCGGCCCTTCGGAGAACGGCCGGAAGATCGGAAGTCTGGAAAGACCCGGAAGGCCGCGTTCCCATCTCGCCCGTGGGAACGCGGCCTTCCGTCATTCCCCCTTCGCGGGCAGGACGGAGCGGACGGCCTCCTCCGTACGGGCGACCACCGCCGTCCCGTCGCCGGCCGTGATGATCGGCCGCTGGATGAGCACGGGATGGGCCGCGAGCACCTCGATCCACCGCTCACGGGCGGCGGCGTCGCGCGGCCAGGAGGCCAGGCCCAGCTCCTTGGCGACCGTCTCGCCGGTCCTCGTGATGTCCCAGGGCTCGAGCCCGAGCCTGGCCAGCACGTCGCGCAGCTCGGCGGCGCTCGGCGGGTCGTCGAGGTAGCGGCGTACGGTGTAGCCGGCGCCCTCCGCGTCGAGGACGGACAGCGCGGCGCGGCATTTGGAGCAGGCCGGGTTGATCCAGATCTCCATGGCCACCGACAGTACCGGGGCCCTCATCACTTGTCCCGGATCAGGTCAGCAGCCGCCTGCCGCCGCGCGTCGCGGACCCTCCCCCGCCTATAACGGAGCGATCCGGAAGGGGAGGCGTTCATGAGGATCGCACGCATCGTCACCGGGCTGGGCCTGCTGGTGACCCTGCTCGTACCGGCGCAGGCCACGGCGGAGCCGGCCGCGCCGGCGCCCGAACCGCTGAACCTGGTGCTCGACGGCCGCTCGTTCACGCTCAAGGACGCCTTCGCGATCCTGGAGGGCCGCCCGGTCTCGGCCAGGATCGCGCCGCAGGCCTGGGCGACGATGGCGCGGACGCGGGCGGGCGCGCTCGAGGCGCTGGAGAGCGGGCAGCGGGTGTACGGCTGGAACCAGGCGCTCGGGCCGTTGAAGGACCGTCCGCTCTCGCCCGAGCAGGCCGAGCAGTTCCAGCGCAACGTGCTCCGCTCGCACGCCGCCGGGGTCGGCGAGCCGCTGCCGGACCCCGTGGCCAGGCTGGCGCTGGTCATCAAGGCCAACCAGATGGCACGCGGCACGTACGGCGTGCGCCCCGAGCTGCCGCAGCGCCTCCTCGCCCTGGTCAACGCCGGGGTCGTGCCGAGGATGCCGCAGATCGGCTCGCTCGGCACCGGCGACCTGCAGCCGCAGGCGGCGGCCGGGCTGGCGGCGATCGGCGAGGACGCGCCGGTCCGGTACGCGGGCGAGGAGGGGCCCGCGTCCGCGCTGCTGCCCAAGGCCGGGCTGCCCGCCTCGTTCACGCTCCAGGCCGGGGAGGCGCTGCCGATCGTCAGCGGCAGCACGGTCGTGGCGGCCCTGCTGATGGACGCCGTACGCCGGGCCACGGTGCTCGCCGACCAGGCGGAGGGCGCGTTCGCGCTGTTCATGGAGGCGACCAGGGCCGAGCGGGGGGCGCTGGACGCGCGTACGCACAAAGAACGGCACATCCCCGAGGAGAACGCGGTCGCGGCACGGCTGCGGGCGATGGTGGCGGGCTCGGGCTGGATGACCGAGGAGGGCCGCAGGCGGCTCGACCCCGAGAACGACGAGCCCCGGGTGCAGGACGCGGTGTCCGTACGGGCCGCGCCGCACATCCTGGCCGGGCTGCGGCACGTGCTCGCCGGCGCCCGCCGCGCCCTGGTACGCGAGGCGAACTCCTCCACCTCCAACCCGCTCGTCTTCCGGCGCAAGCAGGGCAGCGGCTACGAGTTCGTCATGGGCGGCAACTGGGACGCCTCGATCATGGGACACCTCGCCGACAGCCTCAACGCGGAGATCGCCGACGTCGCCGTCCTGTCGCAGGAGCTGTCCGGGCGGCTGCTGTCGCCCCGCTGGAGCTACGGCCTGCCCGCCAACCTCGCCGGCGGCACTCCCGGGCTGAACTCCGGCATGGTGCAGGTGCAGTCCGTCGCCGCGGCGCTGATCCCGGAGCTGCAGGTCAGGGCCACCCCGGCCGGTACGCTGTCCCGTCCGGTCAAGGACGGCCAGGAGGACCACAACACGATGGCCATGGCCTCGGCCCGGCACCTGCACGAGAACCTCGACCGGCTGGAGATCGTGCTCGCGGTCCAGTACCTGATGGCGGCCCAGGGCATCGACCTGATCGCGGACAAGATGACCGGCCTGCCGCTCGGCCCCGGCACCCGCGCCCTCCACGCCGAGCTGCGCCGGCACGTCGCACCGCTCGGCGACGACCGCTACATGACGCCTGACCTGGAGCGGGTCGTCGCGCTGGTCAGAAACGGCCATTTGGTGCCGCCGCCGACGACCGCCCGCCCCTGAGCACGACCGCTCCCACCGCCGTCGCCGGCGTCAGTGCACCCCTGAGCACGACCGCTCCCACCGCCGTCGCCGGCGTCAGTGCACCCCTGACCGCGACCGCGACCGCCGCCGCGGCCTCCCGGCAGTACGCCTGCGGCCGCCTTTCACTCCCGTCGGCCTGCGGCGCTCCGGAGGCGCCGCGCCACGACGGTGGATGCCGCCGGGCGGCGGAACGCCGCAGCGGAGGGGCGCTCGACGACGGGTGAGGACGGTGGCGCGGTTTTCCTGCTTCCTTGACAAATCCTGACAAACCTGACCTGCGGAAACACGGATTCCTGAATGCGGCTCTCGTTGCGTTCCCAGATAAGGGCTCTACAGTGGGCACGCGATCGCCCCGACCGACGACGCGATGAGGGAGTAGCAACGCGCATGTCCGTGACCCCTCGGGACCCTGCAGATGGCCAGGTGCCGCGGATCCGCGGCAACGACTACCGCGTCCTGCGGCCGCCGGAGCGGTTCACGCCCCGGCTGCGGGTCAGCGTGGTCATCCCCGCCTACGGTGCCCAGGACAAGCTGAACCTGGTGCTCGCGGGGCTGGCGCGGCAGACGTATCCGGCGGAGCTGACCGAGATCATCGTGGTGGACAACGGCAGCGATCCACCGCTGTGGCTGCCCGAGGGCAGCGCCGCCCGCCTGGTGGTGTGCGAGCGGCCGGGCCGGGCCCCGGCCCGTAACGCCGGGCTGGCGGAGGCGACCGGCGACGTCATCCACTGGCTCGACTCCGACGTGGTGCTCACTCCGGGCGCGATCGAGGCGCACATGCGCTGGCACCACGCCGCGCCCTACCTGTCGGTGACCGGCTACATCCGCTTCACCAGCGCCCCGCTGCCCGACGAGCTGCCCGAGGACCTGGAGGCGGCGTTCGAGCCGGCCGAGCCGCACGCCTGGCTGGTGGGCCTGGTGGAGCGGACCGACGGGCTCACCGCGAACCCGATACGCCCGTTCAGCCTGCACGTCGGCGGTGCCACCTCGGTCAGCAGGCGGCTCATCGAGGCCGCGGGGCCGATGGACGAGGAGCTGATCCTCGGCCAGGACACCGAGATGGGCTACCGGCTCGCGCAGGCGGGCGCGGTGTTCGTACCGGAGCCGAAGGCGCGCGCCTACCACCTCGGGCCGACCATGCGGATGCGGGAGCAGAAGCGCATCGACCGGGTCAGCCACGCCTTCGTCGCCGACCGCATCCCCACCTACCAGTGGCTGCGCACCCACCCCGCGCGGCAGTGGAAGATCCCGCACGTCACCGCCGTCGTCTCCGGCACCGGAGGGTACGAGGCGGTGCGCTCCAGCGTGGACGCCCTGCTCGCCTCGACGGTGCCGGATCTGTCCGTGGTCGTGACCGGCCCCTGGGACACCCTCGACCGCGACCGCCGCGCCCCGCTCAAGGACCCGAACCTCGATCTCGTGCTGGTCCACGGCCACTACGAGCACGAGGGCCGGGTACGCCTGGCGACCGACGAAGAGATTCACCCGTCGGTGCCGTTCGTGCTGCGGCTGCCCGCCGGGTGGATGCCGGGCGAGGACAGCGTGGCGCGGCTGCTGCGGCTGGCCCGCAACGAGGCGCTCGGACTGATCAGGGTGCTGCTGGACGAGACGCCTGACGGCGTGGTCGAGGCCCGGCTCGAACGCGTGGCGTCCTTCTCGCGGGCCCGGCTGGTCGCCCGGCCCGGCGAGCCGCTGGAGGACGCGGTGGACGACGTGTCCGGCGTACGGTGGGTGACCGGCGAGGAGTACGACTTCTCCCGCGCCGGTGACGAGCTGCCCGAGCTGGTGGGGCGGCGGGCCGCGTACAAGGCGAGAGTGCAGGCGCAGGCCGAGGCGGAGCGCCTGGCCAAGGAGAACGAGCGGCTGCGCGGCCAGGTCGCCAAGTGGCGCGACGAGGCGGGGCGCTGGCGCAAGAGCACGGTCGAGCTGCGGCGCGAGGTGGGCACGCTGCGGCGCGAGCTGCACGCGGCGCAGCGTGCGGCGCGGAAGCCCGCCCCGCCGGTGACCTTCACCGGACGGGTGAAGCGGGTCATCCGCCGCCGCGTGCTCGGCCGCCTGCCCGCCTCCGCGCAGCAGGCCGCCCAGAAGAGCGCCCAGAAGACCGCCCAGAAGACCGCGCAGAAGACCGCGCAGCAGCCCGTCCAGGATGCCGCCAAGCAGCCCGCGCAGGGGAACGCGCGCCGGAACGGTCAGGGCGGCGAGTAGCCGCCCGGCCCTCCGGGGCCGCACTCGAAGCCGTACCCGCCGGTGTCGGGGCGGAGCGGCTGGGTAGGAGGAGCGGCCACGAGCGGAGGAAGCGGGGGCCATGTCGGAGCTGCTGACCGGAGACTTCTACCGGTTCGAGGAGATGCTCGCCGAGGACGAGCGGCGGACGCTGCATCGCGTGCGGGAGTTCCTGCACGACAAGGTGGTGCCGATCGCCAACGACTGCTGGCTGCGCGGCGAGTTCCCGATCGACCTGGTCAAGGAGTACGCCGAGCTGGGCATCGCGGCCCTCGCCCACCCCGAGTGCCCGGGGTCGAAGCCGAGCGGCCTGCTCAGCGGCTTCCTCGCGCTGGAGATGGCGCACGCGGACCCGTCGATGGCGACGTTCTTCGGCGTGCACACGGGCCTGGCCATGGGCAGCATCGCCGCGTGCGGCTCGCGGGAGCAGCGCGAGCGCTGGCTGCCGGCGATGAGCAGGATGGACGAGATCGGCGCGTTCGCGCTCACCGAGCCGCTGGGCGGCTCCGACGTGGCGGGCGGCATGCGGACCACGGCCAGGCGCGAGGGCGATGTGTGGGTGCTGGACGGGGCCAAGCGCTGGATCGGCAACGGCACGTTCGCCGACCTGATCGTGGTGTGGGCGAGGGACGTCGAGGACGGGCAGGTCAAGGGGTTCGTGGTGGAGAAGGGCACGCCCGGGTTCACCGCCACGAAGATCGAGAACAAGATGGCGCTGCGCACGGTGCAGAACGCCGACATCACGCTGTCGGGCTGCCGGGTGCCGGAGCAGAACCGGCTGGCGAACGCCCGGTCGTTCCGCGACACGGCGCGGATCCTGCGCAGGACCCGCAGCGGCGTCGCGTGGCAGGCGGTCGGCATCATGATCGCCGCGTACGAGATCGCGCTGCGTTACGCGGGGGAGCGCGAGCAGTTCGGCCGGCCGATCGCGTCCTTCCAGCTCGTGCAGGACCTGCTGGTGAAGATGCTGGGCAACGCCACCGCCTGCCTGGGCATGGTGGTGCGCCTGGCGCGGCTGCAGGACGAGGGCGTGTTCAAGGACGAGCATTCGGCGCTGGCCAAGGCGTACTGCACGTCGCGGATGCGGGAGGCGGTCGGCTGGGCGCGGGAGCTGCTCGCGGGCAACGGCATCATCCTCGACTACGACATCGCGCGCTTCGTGGCGGACGCGGAGGCGATCTACTCCTACGAGGGCACCCGGGAGATCAACACGCTCATCGTCGGGCGCGCGGTGACGGGGCACGGCGCGTTCGTCTGATCGTGACCGCTCATTCGATCGGTCCCACGCTCGTTCCCGTGATCGATTCCCTTGTCGTTCGCGCGGAAATGGTCGCGGAATCGGTCACTGTGCGTGGCATGACGGCCGTCACGATTCACGAATCGTAGGTTGACAAAGAGTCAACCCGCCATTGGCGATGTTTCTTCGCATCCGTACCTTGAAGTACATCTGCCCCATCGGCATAGTGGACGGACCACAGGCGCAATCAGGTCGTGGCGGGCAACCTCGGGGGGCGGTGTCGAGTCCACGGCCACCCGGCAGCGCACAGGCACGCGCGGAATGGATGAAGGATGAGTTCGCCCCCGCCGATCCGTACCAAGCTGCTCAGAATTCTCCTGCTCCCGCTGGTCTCGATGGTCGCGTTATGGGGGTTCATCGCCTACTCCAGCGTGGACGAGATCGCCGAAGTCTCGCAGACACAGGACCGGTGGGAGGCCATCGGCTCTCCCCTGCTCCAGCTGATCGTCGAGCTGCAGCGCGAGCGCAAGCTCTCCGCCGAGGCGCCCGGCAGCACGGCGGCCTACAAGCCGCTCGCCGACCAGCGGCACAAGACCGATGCCCAGGTCGCCGAGATCCGCGAGATCATCGACGACATTCTCGAAGGCGAGACCGATGAGGCGCCGGCCCAGGTCGAGGCGATGGTGCAGGCCCTCGACGGGCTCCAGTCGCTGCGGGCCTCCGCCGACGGCGGCGTGCTGGCCCCGCCGCTGACCATCATCGAGGCGTACAACAACCTGATCGCGGTGGTGAACCGGCAGTTCACCGACCGGGACGCGCTGAGCGACGTCTCCTCCTACCGCGCCGTACGCGGCATGGCCGCCTTCAGCGCCAGCGCCGAATACCTGTGGCGCGAGCACGCGGTGCTGACCAGCACGGTCGTGCACCGCAGGATGACCCCCACCGACCGGGCCGCGTTCGTGGCCGCCATGACCAGCCGCCGGCTCGTCTTCGCCAACGCCGAGCGCGACGCCGGCCCCGAGCTGCGGGCCGCCTACGACAAGCTGGTGGCGAGCGAGGCCTACCAGCGCGTGGTCGCGGTCGAGGACGAGCTGTTCACCTTCGACACGGGCGGCGTGCCGCCGGTGAACGGCAACGAGTGGCGCGCGGACGCCGAGACCGTGCTGGCCCAGATGAACCAGGCCACGCAGGCCGAGCTGGCCAGGGCCGCCGCCGAGGCCGAGAGCCAGAAGATCGGCGCGTACTGGCGGATCGGGCTGGTCCTGCTGGCCGGCCTCGCGGCGGTGCTGGTGTCGCTGGCGCTGTCGTACCGGTTCAGCCGCTCGCTGGTCGGCGAGCTGCACCGGCTGCAGGGCTCGGCCACCGAGCTGGCCGAGCAGCGGCTGCCCCGCCTCGTCGAACGGCTGCGCCGCGGCGAGGACGTGGACCCGGCCACCGAGGCGCCCCCGCTGGAGCCGGCCGAGACCGCCGAGGTGGACCGCGTGGTCGGCGCCTTCGCCGCGGTGCGCCGCACCGCCGTCGAGGCCGCCGTCGGCCAGGCCGCGCTGCGCAAGGGCGTCAGCCAGGTCTTCCTCAACCTGGCCCGGCGCAACCAGGCGCTGCTGCACCGCCAGCTCTCGCTGCTCGACACGATGGAGCGCAGGGTGGAGGAGCCGGACGTCCTCGAGGACCTGTTCAAGCTCGACCACCTGACCACCCGCATGCGGCGGCACGCCGAGAACCTCATCATCCTGTCCGACTCCGCGCCCGCGCGCCGCTGGCGCGACCCGGTGCCGCTGTTCGACGTCGTACGCGCCGCCGTGCTGGAGGTCGAGGACTACACGCGGGTCACGGTCGCGCCCATGCCGGACGCGCCGCTGCTCGTCGGCCCGGCCGTCACCGACGTCATCCACCTGGTCGCCGAGCTGGTCGAGAACGCGACCGTCTACTCGCCGCCCAACACCACCGTGACCGTGCGCGGCCTCACCGCGGCCAACGGGATGGCGCTGGAGATCGAGGACCGCGGGCTCGGCCTGAACGACGCCACGCTCGCCGAGCTGAACGCCCGCCTGTCGGACGTGCCGGAGTTCGACCTGGACGACACCGACCGGCTCGGCCTGTTCGTGGTCGCCAGGCTCGCCGCCCGGCACGGCATCAAGGTCAACCTGCGGCGCTCCCCGTACGACGGGACCACCGCCATCGTGCTGCTGCCCGCTTCGCTGCTCGCCGAGGCGGAGCGCCCGGCGCTCACCGCCGGCTCGTCCAGCGCGCCGAGCTCGTCCTGGGGCCAGGACACGAGCACCGCCCCCGAGCGCGGCACCTGGTTCGACGCCCCGCACCGGGACAGCGCGCCCGGCCCCGCCTGGCTCTCCGGCACCCTGTCGACCAGTGGGCCGACCAGTGGGCCGACCAGTGTGCCGACCACTGGGCCGACCACTGGGCACGCCTCTGGACCGGCCTCTGTGCAGGCCTCCGTGCCGGCCGCCAGGCCCGCGCCCGAACCGGAGCCGGCACCCGGCTCCCCCACGACGAGACCCGCGACGGCACCCGCCACGGGACACACCATGGGAGACACCACAGCAAACGGCAACGGGCGCTCGGGGCCCCCGCTCACGGGACCCGACACCGGTGACGTGGAACTGCCGATGCGGCGGCCGGACGGCGGCCCCAGACCCACGCCCGTACCCGGATCGGCCGGGAACGGCGCGGCGAAGGAGGCGTGGAGCGTCACGGTGCCGCCCCAGGACGCCGACGACGATCTCGACGGGCTGCCCATGCGGATCCCGCAGGCCAGCCTCGCTCCCCAGCTACGTGACTCCGCACGCGTGCACCGGCGCGTCGTCGCGGAGCGCACCCCTGAGGAGCTCGCACAGCTCATGTCGTCCATGCAGCGCGGCTGGCAGCAGGGCCGCCGCCAGACGGGGCACGAGCACGACATGTGGAACCGAAAGGACGACCGATCCGATGCCTGACTCCAGAAGCGAACTGAGCTGGCTGCTCGACGACCTCATCCAGCGCGTCCCCGGCATCCGGCACGCCATCGTGCTGTCGGCCGACGGGCTGAACATGGGCAGCTCCCGGGGCCTGACCAGAGAGGACGCCGAGCACCTCTCCGCCATCTCGGCCGGCAGCCACAGCCTCGCCACAGGAGCGGGACGGCACTTCGGCATGGGCGGCGTCCGGCAGACCATCATCGAGCTGGAGGAGGGCTTCCTGTTCGTCACGGCCGCCGGCCAGGGCGCCCGGCTCGCCGTGCTCGCCTCGGCCGACGCCGAGCTGGGCATGGTGACGTACGAGATGGCGCTGATGGTCAAGAGGGTCGGCGAGCACCTCTCCGCGCAGCCGAGAGGAGCGGCACCGGCTCCGGCCTGGAACGGTTCGAGGCAGTGAGCGGGGACGATCCGGGGCCGCTGATCCGGCTGTTCGGGCTGACCAGGGGCCGGGCGCGGCCCCAGGGCGAGGCGTTCGACCTCATGGCCATCGTCACGACGGCCGGCGACGCCCCCGAGCCCCCGGACCTGATGCCGGAGCACCGCTCCGTGCTGGCGCTGTGCCGCAGGCCCACCCCCGTGGCCGACGTCGCCTCGCACCTCCGGCTGCCCATCAACGTCACCAGGGTCATCCTGGACGATCTGCGCCGCGACGGCCTCATCACCATCGACCGCCCGCGCCCCGTCGCGCAGACGATCGACGAACGCATCTACAGGGAAGTGCTCCATGGGCTACGCAGTCTCTGAGCAGGGGACGGCGCCGGCCGTCCCGGCCTTGGCCATCAAGATCCTCATCGCGGGCGGCTTCGGCGTCGGCAAGACGACCATGGTGGGCACGATCAGCGAGATCCGGCCGCTGCACACCGAGGAGCTGCTGAGCGACCGCGGCATCGGCGTGGACGACACCTCGGGCGTGGAGTCCAAGGTCACGACCACGGTGGCGCTGGACTTCGGCCGGATCACGATCAGGGACGGTCTGTGGCTGTACCTGTTCGGCACGCCGGGCCAGGACCGGTTCTGGTTCATGTGGGACGAGCTGGCGCTCGGGGCGCTGGGCGCGGTCGTGCTCGCCGACACGCGCAGGCTGCAGGACTGCTTCCCCGCCGTCGACTACTTCGAGCAGCGGCAGATCCCGTTCGTGGTGGGGGTCAACTGCTTCGACGGCGCCCGCCGGTACGAGCCGTCCAAGGTGCGGCGGGCGCTGGGGCTGGCCGAGCACGTCCCGATCGTGATGTGCGACGTGCGGCAGCGCGAGTCGGTCAAGGAGGTGCTGACGACGCTCGTCACGTACGCGGTGAAGGGCCCCTGACGCTCATGAGGTGAGCGCGGCGTCGCGCAGGGCCCTGGCCAGGTGGGCGGCGGGCTCGGGCAGCGGGCCCGGCAGCCGGGCCGGCAGGCAGCGCCGCCGTGATCGGCGCCTCCACCGAGGTCGCCAACTTCGGCACCACGCGGCTGCTGCGCGCCTTCGCGCCGCTGCTGCGCGACGGCGGGCGGCTGTTCGTGGTCGCCAGCCGGCCGGGCACGCTGCACCACCTGGCACCGGTACTGCACGACCACTTCGACGGGCTGCCGTCCCTGGACGAGGTGGACGCGCGCGGCCGAGGCCGCCGTCCCCCTGCTCGACCTGGCCACGGGCCCGGTGGACCCGGCTCACTACGGGCGGCTCGTCCACCACGGCCGGGCCGTACCTGGTCCCCGGCCGGTGGCGAGCTCTCCGTGAGGTGAGGTCCCCCACGCGCGGAGGCGCTGGTCGGTGGCGGTCCGTCACAGATAGGGACCCGCGCCGGGGCCGCCCGGCGGGCGCGGCGGTCCCGGGCGTCCCGGCAGCTCGGGGTGGGTGGCCCTGTGGAGCGACAGCCCCACCTGGATGCCCTGGAACACGCCTTCGAGCCAGCCCACGAGCTGGCTCTGCGCGATCCGGATCTCCCCCTGGGTGAGGGTGCCGGACGTGGCGGGCAGCAGCCGTTCCAGCTCCTCGCGCAGCTCGGGCGCCACCGCCTCGCCGATCTCCGCGACGACGCGCTCGTGGATGTGCCCGAGCTGCTCGCGGGCGTGCTCGTCGAGCGGCAGCCCGCGCGCCTCGTCGAGCAGCGATCGGGCCATCGTGCTGACGCGCAGCAGCCGCGCCGGCTCCTTGACGCGCCCGATCTCCGCCTCCATCGCGGCGTCCTCTGTGGTGTCCCCTGTGGTGTCCTCCGGTTCCGCCGCTCCGGGCGGGAACGGAGGGGCGCCCGGCCGGTGGCGATCGGGTGTAGAGGTCATGTCGCCGTCCTGTCGTCGCAGGTGGCCCCCCTGGTGCGAGGGGCGCGCTCCTCGGGTGCCCCTGCCCCCAGGCACGCGCCCCTCACACCGGGTCCTCAGGCCAGGGTGACGAGCTCGGCGTACTCCTCGTTCCACATGTCCTCGACGCCGTCGGGCAGCAGCAGCACCCGGTCGGGGGCGAGCGCCTCGACGGCCTCCTCGTCGTGGGTGACCATCACGATGGCCCCCTCGTACGCCGACACCGCGGCCAGCACCTCGGCCTTGGACGCCGGGTCGAGGTTGTTGGTGGGCTCGTCGAGCAGCAGCACGTTCGCCTGCGAGCTGACCAGGCCGGCCAGCGCGAGCCTGGTCTTCTCGCCGCCCGACAGCACCCCGACCGGCTTGTCCACGTCGTCCCCGCCGAACAGGAACGACCCGAGCACCGTCCGCGCCTCGCCGTCGCTGAGGTGCGGCGCGGCCTCGGCGAGGTGGCGGCCCACGGTGTGGGCGGGGTCGAGGGTGTCGTGCTCCTGGGCGAAGTAGCCGAGGCGCAGCCCGTGGCCGGGCACCACCCGCCCGGAGTCGGGCCGCTCGTGCCCGGCGAGGATCTTGAGCAGGGTGGTCTTGCCCGCGCCGTTCAGCCCCAGCACCACGAGCCTGCTGCCGCGGTCGATGGCCAGGTCGATGCCGGTCAGCACGGGCATGCCGTCGTACGACTTGGTCAGGCTGATCGCGCCGAGCGGGGTGCGGCCGCAGGGCGCGGGCTCGGGCAGCCGGAACCGCGCGACCTTGGCGGCGCGCCGCACCGGACGGGTCTCGGCGAGCATGCGCTCGGCGCGGCGGGCCATGTCGCGGGCCCGCACGGCGGTGGACGAGCGGGAGCGCATGCGGTCGGCCTGGGCGCGCAGCGCGGCGGCCTTGCGTTCGGCGGCGGCGCGCAGCCTGGCCCTGCGCCGGTCGTCGGCCTCCCGCTCGGCGAGGTACGCCTCCCAGCCCATGTTGCGGATCTCCAGCGTGCCGTCCTCCAGGTGCCAGACCCGG
The DNA here is from genome assembly GCF_043196965.1 of Nonomuraea sp. NPDC049309. Classification (NCBI taxonomy): domain Bacteria; kingdom Bacillati; phylum Actinomycetota; class Actinomycetes; order Streptosporangiales; family Streptosporangiaceae; genus Nonomuraea; species Nonomuraea sp. NPDC049309. The sequence continues at coordinate 2,450,393 of NZ_JBICSH010000001.1, forward strand.
TTGACCACGTCGGCGAGCAGGTCCGTGTCGTGGCTGATGACGACGAGCCCGCCCGGGTAGCCGAGCAGGAACGTGCGCAGCCAGGCGATGGAGTCGCGGTCGAGGTGGTTCGTCGGCTCGTCGAGCAGCAGCACGCCGGGCTCGGCGAACAGCACCCTGGCCAGCTCGGCACGGCGCCGCTGGCCACCGGAGAGCGTGCCGAGCGGCCGGTCGAGCACCCGGTCGGGCAGCCCGAGCCCGGCGGCGACGCGGGCGGCCTCCGCCTCGGCCGGGTAGCCGCCGCGCGCCTGGAACTCGGCCTCGGCCCTGGCGTAGCGGGCCATCGCGCGCTCGGTTGCCTGCGGGTTCGAAGCGGTCTCTGCGAGCGCCTTCTCGGCGGCGCGCAGCTCGCGTACGGCCTGATCGAGACTGCGAGCCGACAGGATGCGGCCGATGACCGTGCTCGCGGGGTCGGCCGCGGCCGGGTCCTGCGGCAGGTAGCCGACCGGGCCGGTACGGACGATCTCGCCGGATGCGGGCTGGAGCCGCCCGGCGAGGGTCTTCATGAGCGTGGTCTTGCCCGCGCCGTTGCGGCCGACCAGGCCGACGCGGTCGCCGGGGGCGACGTGACCGGTGACACCGGACATGAGGAGGGAGGCGCCGGCACGCACGGCGACGCCACGGAAGGTAAGCATGAGATGACGCTCCGGAGAAGCTCAAGGACACAAGGGTGGTGTGGAGGCTGTGTCCTTGGCTAAGAAGTCCGGGGCGTCGACATGCCGATGAGTGTACGGGCGGGCCGCGCGGGCCCGCCACCGATTTTCCCGCCGGTCAGTTCCAGATGCCCGGCACCTGGTCGGGCGTGTCGTCCTTGACCTCGCTGCGGTCGATCACGTCGCCCTCGAGCGGGAGCAGCACGGTCGCCTCGCGGCCCCAGTCGCGGTAGCGGGTGTCGGACTCGACCTGGACGGTGCTCTTGCCGATCGGCACCGTCGCCTTGGCGACGACCCGCCGCAGCAGGCCCTTGTCACCGAAGTAGATCGTGTACGAGATCTTCCCGTCGCGCTTGGCGGTGAAGCCGGTGCCGTAGAAGGCGGCGAACGGCTTCGAGGACTTGACGAGCTTGCTGGCCTTCACGCTGCCCTTGAGTATGCCGTCCTTCCACGAGGTGCGGCTCGCGACGAGCGTCTTGAGCGTGGCCGGGTCGAGCGGCTCGACGACGAGGTTGCTCGGCGGCTGGGCGACCTTGCGGTAGCGCACCCAGCTCGTGCCCGGAGGCAGCGCCTGGTCCACCACAGGGCCGGAGACGTAGCTCACGCCACCGGAGGAGAGCATGCGGATCGGCCCCTCCTGGAGGGCCTCGGTCTCGGCCGGGCTGGTCTTCTTCATGATGCGCAGCAGGGCCGGGCTGTACTGCAGGGTGTGGGCCACGTCGGAGGCGACGGGCCCGCGCGGGCCGAAGCCGATGGTGCCGTCGAGGGCGGAGGTGGCCACCTGTCCGGCCTTATAGGTCACCTTGGCGGTGGCCTCCAGGTTGACCGCCTTGCCCTGCCCTAACTGGGACTGCAGCGCCTTGACCGGATCCGTGGTGGAGGCGGCGTGCGCGGGAGCGGCGAACAGCTGTGCCAGGCCCGCGACGGCGACCGCACCGATGAGCGTTCGCTTCATTCGCTTTCCTTGTTGAGGGTGCTGTCGTAGGTGCTGAAAGACGCGAACAATCTGGTGCATCTAAGATCGCCAGTCAAGCCGAATCCGCAGATGAGGCATCGTTTGCCCGGCGATCCACCGCCGTCGTCACGGCCGGGGATCGCCGGGCTCCGCTGCGTGTCGGTCACGGCGGCGGCGCGGCACTCGGAGGCGCGGGCTCAGAAGTAGCGCGGCGTGAGGTCCGGCAAGCCGGCCAAGCCCGGCCCTCGCATGACCACAGACCAAGCCGAACCCCGGCATCGGGGACGCTGGTCGGCCGAGCCGGGGCGGGGCGCGCTCAGCGATCAGACGAGCTGACCGGCTCCTCGGTCACAGCCCCGTCCCACGCAAAGGCCGAAAGGCCCTTCGCTCACAGGCCCGCCCCACGCCCAAGCCGGGAAGTCCTTCGCTAACAGGCCCGTCCCACGCCCAAGCCGGGAAGTCCTCCGGCCACAGCCCATACCGAGCCCAGGACCGGAAAACCCTCCGGCCGGACCCCGTCCCCGTGCTCAGGCCGGGAAGTCCTTCGGGTTGATGTGGGTTGTGCGGGCGGTGCCGCCCTTGACCGGGTTGAGGGTGATGGTCCAGATGGTGCGCGTCCGGGAGGCACCCGCTACAGCGTCTCCAAGGGGCGCTTCACCCGCGCGGCCAGCCACCAGCGCTTCAACAACCGTCTCCGCTTCACCACGACGGATCGACATCTCCTTCGTGACGCAATGTCACGGTGACGATAGAAGATCGCACGCGATACCGGTACCTGGTATCCGGCAGGGCTTCGTTCCCGATTCTCCCGCCCTCGGGAGAGCCGGCGGCGCGGTCCATGGCCTAGACTGCGGCAGATGTTCCTGGCCCCCGCGCGGCTGGCCTGGCTGGATGCCCTGCGAGGGCCGGCAGCGCTGGCCGTCACCCTGCACCACGCCGGCTGGACGTTCGTCCCCGAGATCTGGGCGGAGGTGGACCGGCGCATCGACGTGGGCACCTGGGGCGTGTTCGTCTTCTTCCTGGTCAGCGGCTACATCATCCCCGCCTCGCTGGAGCGCAAGGGCGATCTGCGGGCGTTCTGGACCGGCCGGGCGTTCCGGCTGCTGCCGCTGCTGCTGGTGGCCTGCGCGCTGCTGCTCGGGCTGGCGCTGGCCGGGGTGCTGCCGGTGCCGAAGGGCCTGGGCGACCGGCCGGCGGCGCTGGTCGTGCTGGGCAACGTGACCATGCTCCAGGAGCTGCTGAACCTGCCCGCCGTCATCAACGTCACCTGGACGCTGTCGTACGAGATGGCCTTCTACCTGATGTGCGTGGCGCTGTTCGCGGTCGGCCGGTCGCACCGTTCGGCGGGGATCGCGGTGGCGCTGGCGGTGCCCGCCGTGCCGCTCGGGCTGCTGCTGCCCAAGTCGGTCATCGGCGGGCGGGCCGACCTGCTCGCCGCGTCGCTCGGCCTCGCGGTGGTTGCGGCCATCGCGGTGACCGTGCTGGGCAGGGGCGCGTTCAGGACGGCGGGCGCGGTGGCGGGCGGGCTGCTGGGCCTCGCGCTGGTGGTGCTGGGCAGCCGGGGCGGCACCTGGCAGGGCGTGATCATCCTGGCCACGATGTTCGCGGGCACGGCGGTGTACCGGGCCGAGCAGGGCACGATCTCGTGGCGGGCCGCGATCGCGGCGGTGCTGGTGGTGCTGGGCTGCGGCCTGCCGGCCAAGGACGACCCGGCATGGCCGCCGGCGATCGTGCTGGCGTTCTGTACGTTCTGGCTGGCGTACCTGCTGCGCGAGCGCACGTTCCCCGCGTGGCTGCCGGGACTCGGCGTGATCAGCTTCTCCGTCTACCTGCTGCATCCGATTCTGCTGCACGTGCTGCCGAACCTGCCGCTCTACCTCCTCGTCCTGATCCCGCTCAGCGTGCTCACCTACCACGTCGTCGAGGCGCCCGCCCAGCGGCTCGGCAGGCGGCTGGCGGCGCGCGGGCCCGGCTGAGCGCGCCGGGCCCGCGCCTGGCTCACTCCTGGAGCTCGCCGGTGAAGGTGTGGGTGCCCGCGCCCACCTCGGGCGGCCCGCCCTTGAACGGCAGGTCCAGCTCGGCGGTCGTGCCGGGCGGCACGGTGACGGTGACGGTCAGCTCGCCGCCCGCCCTGGTCCAGGCGACGCGGGCGGGCCCGTACGGGGTGTCGAGCGCCGCCTCCGCCCAGGTCAGCCCGCCTCCGGGACGCGGCGCGACCCGCAGCCGCCGGTAGCCGGGCGCGGCGGGGGCGAGCCCGGCGACCGTGCGGTGCAGGAAGTCGGCCACCGCGCCCAGCGCGTAGTGGTTGAACGAGGTCATCTCGCCCGGGTTGACGCTGCCGTCGGGCAGCATGCTGTCCCAGCGCTCCCAGATCGTGGTGGCGCCCATGGTGACGGGGTACAGCCACGACGGGCATGCGCGCTGCATCAGCAGCTCGTACGCGGTGCCGTACTCCCCTGCCGCGGCGAGCGCGTCGCAGATCAGCGGCGTGCCCACGAACCCCGTGCCGATGCGGTGGCCGTCGGCGGCGACCAGCTCGGCCAGCCGCCGCCCCGCCCGCTCCCGCTGCCGCGGCGTCTCCAGCAGGTCGAAGCAGATCGCGAGCGCGTACGCGGTCTGCGTGTCGCAGGCCAGCCGCCCCGACGGGGTGACGAACTCGCGCGCGAACGCCGCCCGCACCTCGGCGGCCAGCGCCGCGTAGCGGGCCGCGTCGTCGTCGTGGCCGAGCAGCGCGGCCGTCTCGGCGACGATCCGCGCGGTTCTGGCGTGGTAGGCGGTGGCGACCAGGGCGGGGTCGGTACGCGCCTTGCCCGGCTTGTCGGGCGGCGCCGCCGGGTCGAGCCAGTCGCCCCACTGGAACCCGGTGTCCCACAGGTGGCTCTCGCCCGCGCGTTCGGCGATGTGGTCCACCCACGCCTTCATGCCGGCGTACTGGGTGCGCAGCAGCCCCACGTCGCCGTAGCGCTGGTAGAGCACCCAGGGCACGACGACGGCCGCGTCGCCCCACGCCGCGGCCGGCTCGGCGGGCATCAGCGGCACCCACGGCACGTAGTGCGGCACGGTGCCGAGCTTGGCCTGCTCGGCGGCGAGGTCGGCGAGCCAGGAGGACAGCGGGCCCGCGCAGTCGTAGAGGAAGGACGCGGTGGGCGCGAAGACCTGGAGGTCGCCCGTCCAGCCGAGGCGTTCGTCGCGCTGGGGGCAGTCGGTGGGCACGTCCACGAAGTTGCCGCGCAGGCTCCAGACGGCGTTGTCGTGGAAGCGGTTGAGGTCGGGATCGGAGCAGCGGAACGAGCCGGTGGGGCGCAGGTCGGTGTGGCACACGACCGCTTCGATCCCCGTCTTCGCGCCGTCCCCGTCACCGAACCCGTCTTCGGCCACCTGCGCATCGCCGCCTGCGGCCGCCGCCTCGAGGCCGTCGGGTAGCGGGCCCGGCCAGCCGTCGATCTGGGCGTAGCGGAAGCCGTGCATGGTGAAGCGGGGCTCCCACTGCTCCGGGGCGTCGTCGCCGCGCAGCGTGTAGGTGTCGGTGGCGGCGGCGTGCCGCAGCGGGCGCAGGCTGAGCGCGCCGTTCTCCAAGACCTCGGCGTGGCGCAGGGTGATCGTGTGCCCGGCCGGGCCCTGGACGCGGATGCGCAACCGCCCGGAGATGTTCTGCCCGAAGTCGAGTATGGTCTCCCCCGACGGCCCGGTGAGCACCTGCCGCGGGCGCAGCGTCTCGACCCTGCGCACCGGCGGGCCGGTGGGTGCGACGAGCCTGGCGGGGTCGTGGTCGAGCACCTCGGCGGGCGTCCATGCGGAGGCGTCGAAGCCGGGCTCCGACCAGCCCTGGGGCAGCAGGCGGGCGTCGTAGCGCTCGCCGTCGTACAGGCCGGTGGCGGTGATCGGGCCGGTGGCGCAGCGCCAGTGCTCGTCGGTGACGACCAGGTCGGTGCCGCCGTCGGCGTAGGTGATCTCCAGCTGGGCGATAAGCGCCGTACGGTCGCCCCAGACCTCGGTCTTGCCGCCGCCGAAGCCGATCCTGCCGCGGTACCAGCCGTCGGCCAGGGTCGCGCCGATCGTGTTGGGGCCCTCGCGCAGCAGTCCGGTGACGTCGTGGGTGCGGTAGCGCAGCCGCCGGTCGTAGCTGCTCCAGCCGGGGGCGAGCACGTCGTCGCCGACGACCCGGCCGTTCAGCTCGGCCTCGTACAGGCCGTGTGCGGTGATGTACAGGCGGGCGCCGGCGACGGGGCCGCGCAGGGTGAAGTCGCGGCGCAGCAGCAGGGCGGGGCCGTCGGGCGGGCCGAGCAGGTCGCGGGGCGGCGCGGCGGCTCCGGCGCGCCAGTCGGCGGGCTCCAGCAGGCCGGTCTCGACCGCCGCCCAGGGGCTCCAGCCGCTCGCGGAGCCGTCGCCGCCGTGGACGCGGACGCGGACCTCGCGCCGCTCGCGCGACCGCAGCGGCTCGGCGGGCCAGGGCACGAGCACCGACTCCGCCGACTCGACGCGCCAGGTCCCGCTCTCGCCGGTCGCGGTGCGGATGTCGATCTCGTACGCCGCCTGCGTCCAGCCGGGCACGTCGGTGGCGACGGTCCAGGACAGGCGGGGGCGGCTCTCGCCGATGCCGAGGGGGTCGCGGTGGTGCTCGAAGGCGGGTGGTGTGACGTGTAGCAAGGCGCTCCTTCAGGTCGGCCCTTGATGGCCCCGGCGGTCGATGCCGGCCACGGTCGTGCGAAGAGGCGGATGGGGGTACGAAGATCGGCAGGAAGTCTTGAAACGTTTTAACAGCGTCGCCGCGAGCCAACGTAAAACGCCGCGCGAGCGTGCGTCAAGATGCTGCGCAACGCCTGCGGCGCGGGCCATGCGCGACCGTGCCGAGGCCGCCGCCGAGGAGCCGGATCACCGGCAGGTGGACGGCGTCCTGGCAGGCGGCGCGCTCAGGGCCGCCTGCCGGCGCCGCAGAGGTAGCCGACCACCATCTCGCCGACCATGCGGCGCAGCCGGTCGCGGTGCTCCGGCGCGGTCATGTCGCGCCCGAACAGCGCGCCGAACGTGTGCTGGTTGGACACCCGGAAGAAGCAGAACGCGCTGATCATCATGTGGACGTCGATGGCGTCGGCCTCGGTGACGAAGTCGCCGCTGGCCCGCCCGGCCTCCAGGATGCGGGTGATGAGGTCGAGCACCGGCGCGCCCAGGTTGGCCAGCACCTCCGACTTGCGGATGTGCTCGGCCTGGTGGATGTTCTCGATCGCGACGAGCTTGATGAAGTCGCGGTGGGCGTCGTGGTGGTCGAACGTCAGCTCGGCCAGCGTCCGGATGGCCTCGACGGGCTCCAGGTGCTCGACGTCGACCGTGCGCTCGACCGCACGCACCTCGGAGTACGCCTTCTCCAGGACGGCGATGTACAGCCGCTCCTTGCTGCCGAAGTAGTAGTAGATCATGCGCTTGGTGGTGCGCATGCGGGCCGCGATCTCATCGACCCTGGCCCCGGCGTAGCCGTAACGGGCGAACTCGCGCTGAGCGACGTCGAGGATCTCCGCCCGCGTGCGGTCGGCGTCCCGCCGGCGCTCGGCGGTGGCGGGAGACGAGGTCATTCGCTCATCATAGGCGGCCCCGCAGGGCCGCCCGCGTGACGGTCGCCCCGCACGCCCGTCATGGGGCCGCGTGCTGGGCGGCGAGGCGGATGGGGGCGTTGACCGCGCCGTAGCCGGCGTACCCGTCCACCCGCTGGACGAGCTCGAAGAACACCCGGCCCACGGTGACCGTGTACAGGTGCAGGAACGCGCCGCGCTCGTCGCGGTCGTACAGCACGCCCAGCTCCCGCAGCTCGGGCGGCACGTCGTGGCGGGCCTCCAGGTCGTCGTAGTAGTTGGCGGGGATCGGCAGCAGCAGCTCCGGATGCTCGGCGCGCAGCCTGCGGGCGACGGCGAGCACATCCGTACAGGCGAGCGCCACGTGCTGGGGCGGCGGCTGGCCGGCGCCGACCTGGGCCAGGTTGAGCACCATGCGCACGCCAGGCCCCTCCCCCGTGCCCTGCGGGGTGGACGGGGTGGACGGGGTGGACATCGCCCGGCTGCGCACCAGCCCGTACGGGTCGGGCACCTCCAGGCTCTCCTGCGGCTGCAGGCCGAGCACGCCCCGGTAGAACAGCATGGCCTCGTCGAAGTAGTGCGGCGGCTGGGCGAGCGCCACGTGGTCGATGTGGGTGATCCCGCCGCCTCCGTGCCCCGGGGAGCCGCCTGCCGAGGGGGAACCGCCGCCTCGGGGCGAGCCGTCCTCCGAGGAGGAGCCGTCCTCCGGCGGGAAGTCGGCGAGCCAGCCGTCGTCGCAGAAGAAGATCTCCGTGCCGTCGGGCGCGGCGACCGCGTGCAGCATCGCGTCCTCCGGCGCGCGCTCGCGCGGCAGGACGGGCGACAGCAGCGACTCGGCGTGCTCGACGGCGCGGCCGGGGTCCGAGCTGTCCAGGCCGATCGCGAGCAGCCCCGGCCCCTGGCCCGCGCCGGCCTCGTTGACCAGGAGGCGGGCCGCGCCCTGCGACCACAGCTCGACGGGCTTGCCGCGGTGCCGCCCCGTACGGGTGAAGCCGAGCGCGGGCAGCACGCCGCCCAGCGAGCCGGTGCCGGACAGCTCGGCGAAGGCGAACCCCGCCGGCACCGACGGATGCACCGCCCCGTGGAGCTGCCTTTCGAGCGCGATGAGCGAGCGCATGCCGTCGCGGGCGGTCCGCGCGGTGCCGGCCTGGCGGAAGTGGTCGTTGAACACCTCGAGGGACAGCGGGCCCGTGTATCCGGCGTTGAGCGCGTGCCTGACCAGCCCGGCGACGTCGAAGCCGCCCTGGCCGGGGAAGCAGCGGTGGTGGCGGCTCCACTGGAGGACGTCCATGGCGAGCAGCGGCGCGTCGGCGAGCTGGAGGAAGAAGATCTTCTCCCCGGGGATGGCCTCGATGCCGAGCGGGTCGGAGCCGCGCGAGAGGATGTGGAAGCTGTCCAGGCAGGTGCCGAGGTTTGGGTGGTCGGCCTGGCGCACGATGTGCCAGGCGTGCATGTACTCGTTGACGTGCCTGCCCCAGGCCAGCGCCTCGTACGCGATGCGGATGCCGTGCTCGGCGGCCCGCTCGGCGAGCAGCCGCAGGTGCTCGGCGGCCAGCCCGTCGTCGGCGATGGTCTCCTGCGAGACGTTCGAGCAGACCAGCAGCAGGTCCGCGCCGAGCCGCTCCATCAGGCGGAACTTGTGCTCCGCCCGCTCCAGGTTGGCGCGCAGCCGGGCTCTCGGCACGCACTCGAAGTCGCGGAACGGCTGGTAGAGCTCGATGGTGAGCCCGAGGTCGGCGGCCCTGGCCCGGATCTCCTCGGGCGGGAGCGGGCAGGCGAGCAGGTCGTTCTCGAAGATCTCCACGCCGTCGAAGCCGGCCGCGGCCACGGCCGCCAGCTTCTCCGTCAGCGTGCCGCTCACCGACACGGTGGCGATGGATGTGCGCATGGCTCCTCCTCGGGCCGCGACCGGCCGGTCTGGTCAGGGCCGGCCGGATGCGGCCCGGTCAGGTCGGGCCCGGCCGGATGGGGCCCGGTCAAGTCGGGCACGGTCAGGTCAGCTCGGCGAGGTGGGCGAGCATCCGCTCGGCGTCGGGCGTGCGGCCGGTGAACAGGCGGAACGCGTGCGCCGCCTGGAAGACGACCATGCCGCCGCCGTCGAGGGTCCGGCAGCCGAGCGCCCGCGCCTGCTTGAGCAGCTCGGTCTCCAGCGGCCGGTAGACGATGTCGGCCACCCACAGGCCGGGGCGCAGCAGTTCGGCGGGCAGCGGCATCCCCGGGTGGTGCGCCATGCCGGTGGGCGTGGCGTGCAGCAGGCCGTCGGCGGCCGCCAGCAGCGCGGGCAGGTCTTCGGTGCGGCCCTGGCGCGCGCGGCCCGCGCCGTGGCGCCCGGCGAGCCGGTCGGCGAGCGCCGCCGCCCTGCCGGGGTCGGCGTCCACCACGGTCAGCAGGTCCGCGCCGAGCGCGAGCATCGCGTGCCCGACGGCCGCGCCCGCGCCGCCCGCCCCGAGCTGGACGACGTGGCGGGTCGGCGCGCCGGGCAGGCCGCGGGTGAACGACTCGGCGAAGCCCGTCCAGTCGGTGTTGTGGCCGATGGCGCGCGCGCCGTCGAAGACGACCGTGTTGACCGCGCCCAGCATGGCGGCGTCGGGCGACAGCTCGTCCAGGTGCGGGATGACGGCCTGCTTGCAGGGGTGGGTGATGTTGAGCCCGTCGTAGCCGAAGCGGCGGGCCGTGCGCAGCAGCTCGCCGGCGTCGTCGCCGAGCCGGTCGGTGTCGAGCAGCCGGTAGACGTAGCGCAGGCCGTGGTGCTCGGCTTCGCGCTCGTGCAGCGGAGGGCTCAGCGAGGGACCGATGCCCGAGCCGATCAGCCCGATCAGGTACGAGGTCATGCGGTTCTCCTCGGCAGCCCAATAACGTACGAACTAGTGAGTTCGTTATAACCCACGAGCCGCCCCCGTGGGAAGGCGTCCTTGACACGTGACGCGCATCACGTCAGCATTGCACCCACGTTAATTAACTATCTAGTTCGTAAAACACGGGTAACCGGCGCCGGGGGCCGCCGCCACCACGCTCACCGAGAAGCCCGAGGAGCCCACGTGACCGACAACTCGCCAGGCAACTCCCCAGGCAGCCCCCTGAGCAGGGGAACGCCGCGCAAGGCCGCCATCGCCGCCTGGATCGGCAGCGCGCTGGAGTACTACGACTTCTTCATCTACGGCAGCGCCGCCGCGCTGATCTTCAGCAAGGTCTTTTTCAACGACCCGGGCTCGACGACCGCCACGCTCCAGTCGCTGGCTAGCTTCGGCGTCGCCTACGCGGCCCGGCCGGTGGGCGCGTTCTTTCTCGGCCACATCGGCGACAGGTTCGGCCGCAAGAAGATCATGGTGTTCACGCTCGTCCTGATGGGCCTGTCGACGTTCCTCATCGGCTGCCTGCCCACGCGCGAGCAGATCGGCGGGGCCGCGCCCGCGCTGCTGGTGCTGCTGCGCATCATGCAGGGACTGTCGGCGGCGGGCGAGCAGGCGAGCGCCAACTCCATGACGCTCGAGCACTCCCCCGCCGGCAGGCGCGGCTACTTCACCAGCTTCACGCTGAACGGCACCCAGTTCGGGCAGATCCTGGCCACGTTCGTCTTCATCCCGGTGGCCGCGCTGCCCGAGGAGCAGCTGCTGAGCTGGGGCTGGCGGGTGCCGTTCTGGCTGAGCGTGGCCGTGGCCGTCACCGGTTACGTCATCAGGCGCCGGCTTGAGGAGACCCCGGCGTTCGAGGAGGAGGTCGCCGCCGGCACCGTGCCGCGCCTGCCGCTCGCCGAGCTCTTCCGCGAGCACTGGGCGAGCGTGCTGCGCGTGGTCTGCGCCGCGCTCATCGCCACCGTCAGCACGATCTTCACGGTCTGGGCGCTCAACTACGCCACCAGCGACGAGATCGGCCTCGACAACGCCACCATGCTCTGGGTCGGCGTGGCCGCCAACGCCGTCGCGCTCGTCGCGATCCCGCTGTGGGCGCGGCTGTCGGACCGGATCGGGCGCAAGCCGGTGTTCCTCATCGGCGCGATCGGCAGCCCGATCATGATCTTCGCGTACCTGGCGGCCATCAACTCCGGCAGCTATCCCCTGGTGTTCCTCGTCGGCATCCTCACGCTCGGCGTCGTCTACAGCGCGTCCAACGGCATCTGGCCCGCCCTGTACGGGGAGATGTTCAGCACCCGCGTACGGCTGTCCGGCATGGCGATCGGCACCCAGATCGGCTTCGCGATCGCCGGGTTCGCCGTGGCGTCCGCGGCCGGGATCGTCTCCCCCGCCGGCTGGCTCGGGCTGCAGGGGTGGACCGGCGTCGGGATCTTCACCGCGATCCTGTGCGCGATCAGCGCCGTCGCGGTGGCCACGGCGCGGGAGACGTACCGGGTGCCGACGGAAGAGCTCGGCAGGCCGCCGGCGCCGGCTTCCGTCGGCTGATCCTGCCCGTCGCCGGCTCCGGGCCCGCCCCGGCCCGGAGCCGGCGGCCCAGCGGCCCAGCGGCCCAGCCTGGCGCGGCCCCGCTCCCGGCTCGGCGGGGCAGGCCGGACAGGCGGTCAGGCCGGACGGGTCAGGCCGGGCGGGTGGTCAGGCCGGGCGGGTCAGGCCGTTTCCTCGTTCAGGACGCGCTGGGCCACCGCGAAGGCGGCGTTGGCGGCCGGGACGCCGCAGTAGACGGCGCTCTGCAGCAGCACCTCGCCGATCTCGTCGGGGGTGAGGCCATTGCGCAGCGCGGCGCGTACGTGCATGGCCAGCTCGTCCAGGTGGCCGCGCGCGACGAGCGCGGTGAGCGTGATGCAGCTGCGCGTACGCCGGTCGAGGCCGGGGCGGGTCCAGATCTCGCCCCACGCGTAGCGGGTGATGAAGTCCTGGAAGTCCCTGGTGAAGTCCGTGGTGCGGGCGATGGCGCGGTCGACGTGGGCGTCGCCCAGCACCTCGCGGCGCACCCGCATGCCGGGGGCCTGGGGAAGGTGGTCGAGCAGCGCACGGGTGAGGCGTTCCGGCTGGTCGACCGGGGCGAGGTGGGCGGCGCCCGGCAGCTCGACGAGCGTGGCGCCGGGAATGCCGTCGGCCAGCTCCCTGGCGTGCGCGGGCGGCGTCGCCGGGTCCTCACGCCCGGCCACCACCAGGGTCGGGACGCTGATCGCGGCCAGCTCGGCGCGCAGGTCGTAGGCGGCCAGGGCGTCGCAGCAGGCGGCGTACGCCCCGGGGTCGGCGGCGGCGAGGTCGTCGAGCAGCGCCTGCTCGGGCGGGCCCGCGAACCAGCGGCCCGCCGCGCCCTCCACCAGCGGTGCGGTGCCCTCGGCCCGCACCAGCGCGGCACGCTCGTGCCAGCCCGCCGGGTCGCCGAAATGCGCGCTCGAGCACACCAGCGCGAGCGACGTGAGCCTGCCCGGGTGGCGTACGGCCAGCGTGGCGCCGATCGCGCCGCCGATCGAGACGCCCGCGTAGTGGAAGCTCTCCATGCCCGCCGCGTCCGCCGCCTCCAGCACCAGCCCGGCCAGGTCCTCGATGGTGTTCGCGGGGATCGGCTTGGAGCCGCCGTGGCCCGGCAGGTCGTACCTGAGCACCCGGAACCTGCGGGCCAGCGTCCGCACCTGCCGCTCCCACAGGCGGGTGGTGGTGCCGAGCGAGGGGGCGAGGACGAGCGGCTCTCCCCGCTCGGGGCCGTCCAGACGGTAGTGCAACATCAATGGCGTGCCTTGTCTCGGTGTTTCGCTTCCGTGGTGACGTACGGAGACCGCGCCTGTTCGCGCCTTGGGTGATCGGCGCGGTGGTTCCGTGGATGGGCTCGGGCCGCTTTCCCGGGCCGGGTGACGGCTCTGCCGGCCTCCTCAGGTCTTCCGCCGGTTCTCATGGTGGCGGGCCAGCGCCCGGTCCACCAGGGCGGGTGCCGGGCCCGGGTCCCCTTCGACGGCCAGGTTCCCCGCCATGCGGTCCGGGTGCACGCGCAGGTCGGCGACGAGCTCGGCGGCGTCCCTGACGGCGCCCGCGACCAGGCGCAGGGCCTCGCGCAGCGGCTGCCACTCGGCGTGCCAGGCGCCGGAGGGGCGTTCGTCCTCGGCGGCGAGCGAGGCGTACAGGGTGGCGGTGAGGTGGGGCACCTGGCGGGCGGCGGCGGCGATCATCGTGGCCCGCACCGGGTTGTGCTTGTGCGGCATGGACGACGACCCGCCGCCGACGCCCTCGGTCACCTCGCCGATCTCGGTGCGGGAGAGCACCAGGACGTCGGCGGCCGCCTTGCCCAGCGCCCCGGCCGTGAACGCGAGCGCGTGCGCCAGGTCGGCCAGCGGCGTGCGCAGCACGTGCCAGGGCAGCACCGGCGCGGCCAGTCCCAGCTCGGCGGCGAACCGCGCGGGCAGCTCCAGCGCGAGCGCCCGCGCGTCCGGCCCTTGCGACGCCTCGCCCGGCTCCGCCCGCCCGTCCGGCTCCTGCCGCGCGTCCGTCTCGAAGGCGGCGAGGGTGCCGGCGGCGCCGCCCAGCTGGGCGGGGAGGGCGCGGCGGGCGGCGTCGAGGCGTTCGGCGGCGTCGGCGCAGAGCGACAGCCAGCCCGCCGCCTTGAGCCCGAACGTCGTGGGCACCGCCTGCTGGGTGAGCGTGCGGGCGGCCATCGGCGTGCCGCGGTGCTCGGCGGCCAGCGCGGCCAGCCGCTCGAGCACCCCGTCGAGCTCGGCGAGCACCGGCCCGAGCGCGCGGTGCGCGACCAGCATCAGGGCGGTGTCGACGATGTCCTGGCTGGTGGCGCCCCGATGCACGTACGCGCCGTACGAGCTGGCCGCCCGGCGCAGGTCGGCCACCAGCGGGATCACCGGGTTGCCGCCCGAGCGGGCCCGCGCGACGAGCCCCGGCAGATCGAACGCCTCGGCGCGGGCGGCGGCGGTGACCGCGGCGGCGGCCTCGGCGGGCGCCAGGCCGAGCGCCGCCTGGGCGCGGGTCAGCGCGGCCTCGGCGTCCAGCATGGCCTGGAGCACGGCGGCGTCCCCGGTGGCCCCGGCCGCGCCCCGCATCGGGGACAGCAGGCCGAGGTCCGCGGGATCAGCCGAAGTCAAGGAAGACCGTCTCCTTCTCGCCCTGCAGGTGGATGTCGAAGCGGTAGACCCCGTCGCGCTCCTGCTCGGCGAGCAGCGTGTGCCGCCGCTCCGCGGGCACGGAGTCGAGGAAGGGGTCCTGCCCGAAGTAGATGCGGGTGTAGAGGTGGTGCAGCAGACCTCGGGCGAACACGCACACGCTGATGTACCCGTTTCCCGGCCGTACCGTGCGCAGCGTCCAGTGCCCGTCCTGGTCGGTGCCGACACGGCCGAAGCCGGTGAAGATGACGCCGTTCCTGCCGAGCACGGCCCCGTTGGTGGGGTCGCGGCGCAGCGAGCCGGGCGCGCCGCGCAGCTCGCCGTTCTCGTCGGCCTGCCAGAACTCCAGCAGCGCGTCCGGCACCGGGTCGCCGGCGCCGTCGTAGACGTATCCGTGGACGGCGATGCCGCCGGGCGCGATGTCGCCGCCGCCGGGGAACGGCAGCGCGTACCCGTAGAACGGGCCGACGGTCTGCGAGGGGGTGGGGTTCACCGGCCTTCCTCCATCCAGGTCGCGGCGGGGCCGTCGAGCACGATGTCCCACTGGTAGCCGAGCGAGAACTCGGGCTCGGACAGGTCGTGCACGTACTCGGCGACCAGCCGCTGCCGCGCCCGCTCGTCGGTGACGGACTGCAGGATCGGGTCGTACGGGAAGAGCGGGTCGCCCGGGAAGTACATCTGGGTGACCAGCCGCTGCGTGAACGCGGTGCCGAACAGCGAGAAGTGGATGTGCGCCGGCCGCCAGGCGTTGCGGTGGTTGCGCCACGGATAGGGGCCCGGCTTGATCGTGGTGAACATGTAGCGGCCGTCGTCGTCGGTCAGGCAACGGCCCACGCCGCTGAAGTTGGGGTCGAGCGGCGCGGGGTGGTCGTCGCGCTGGTGCAGGTAGCGTCCTGCCGCGTTGGCCTGCCAGATCTCGACGAGCTGGCCGCGTACGGGACGTCCGTTGCGGTCGAGCACCCGGCCGCGTACGGTGATGCGCTCGCCGATCGGCTCGCCGAGGTGCTGCTTGGTCAGGTCGTTGTCGAGCGGCGTCACGTCGGTCGCCCCGAACACCGGCCCGGTCAGCTCGGCCGCCTCCGGGTCCTTGACGGGGATGAGCGGCTGCTTGGGGTGGCGCAGCAGGGTGCTGCGGTAGGGGGCGTAGTCCCGTGCGGGATGGCCGGACGGTGTGGGCGGACGGCCGGCGTAATCGGCGATCTCACGGTCGATGTCGGCCTGCTGGAGGGGTTCGGACATACAGCTGCCTTTCGCGCTATCTGTCGAGGACGACGGCCAGGCCCTGGCCGACGCCGATGCAGAGGGTGGCCAGCCCGGTGCCGGAGCCCGCGGCGGCCAGCCGGTGCGCCACCGCGCCGGTGACGCGGGCGCCCGAGGCGCCGAGCGGGTGGCCGATCGCGATGGCGCCGCCGTCGGGGTTGACGATGGCGGGGTCGAGGTCGGGCAGCTCGGCCAGGCAGCCGAGCACCTGCGCGGCGAACGCCTCGTTCAGCTCGGCGGTGACGAGGTCGCCGAAGCTCTTGCCCGCCTTGGCGAGCGCCTTGGTGGACGCCTCGACGGGGCCGAGCCCGTAGTAGCGGGGCTCCAGGGCGCTGACGCCGGTGGCGGCGATCCTCGCGAGGGGTTCGCGGCCGCGCAGCCCTTCCTCGTCGGTCAGCAGCAGCGCGGCTGCGCCGTCGTTGAGCGGGGAGGAGTTGCCGGCGGTGACGGTGCCGCCCTCTTTGCGGAAGACGGGCTTGAGCCTGGCCAGCTTCTCCAGGGAGGTGTCGTGGCGGATGCCCTCGTCGCCGGTGAGGCCGGCGATGGGCACGATCTCGCGTTCGAACGACGCCTTGGCCGCCTTCTGGTGGCTGGCGAGCGCGAACGCGTCCTGCTCCTCGCGGCTGATGCCGTGCTTGTCGGCGATCAGCTCGGCGCCCTCGCCGAGCGGGATCGTGTGCTCGGCGGGCATGGCCGGGTTGACCAGCCGCCAGCCGAGCGTGGTGGAGACCAGCTCCTGGCCGCCCGCGGGGAACGCCTTGTCCGGTTTGGGCAGCACCCAGGGCGCGCGGGTCATCGACTCGACGCCGCCCGCGATCACGGTGCTCGCGTCGCCCAGCGCGATCGCCCGGTACGCCTGGATGACGGCCTCCATGCCGGACCCGCACAGCCGGTTCACGGTCGCGCCCGGCGTGGTGATCGGCAGGCCGGCCAGGATGGCGGCCATCCTGGCGACGTTGCGGTTCTCCTCGCCCGCGCCGTTGGCGTTGCCGAGGATCACCTCGTCGACGCCGTCGAGGTCGTTGCGCTCGGCCAGCGCCTTGATGACGTGCGCGGCCAGGTCGTCGGGGCGCACGCCGGACAGGGCGCCGCCGTATCGGCCGAACGGCGTGCGTACGGCGTCGAGGATGTAGACGTCTTTCATGCCAGTACCTCCGCGTCGGTGCGCTCGCGCACGTCCTCCACGCTCACTCCCGGCGCGCGTTCGACCAGCGCGAGCCCCTGCTCGGTGACGTCGAGGACGCCGAGGTCGGTGACGATCCGGTGGACGCACTCCTTCCCCGTGAGCGGCAGCGAGCACTCTTTGACGATCTTGGGTGAGCCGTCCTTGGCGGTGTGCTCCATGATCACGATGACCTTGCGCGCGCCGTGCACGAGGTCCATGGCACCGCCCATGCCCTTGACGAGCTTGCCCGGCACCATCCAGTTGGCCAGGTCGCCGCGGGCCGAGACCTGCATCGCGCCCAGCACCGCGACGTCGATGTGCCCGCCCCGGATCATGCCGAACGACAGCGCCGAGTCGAAGAACGCCGCGCCCTCCCGCACGGTCACGGTCTCCTTGCCGGCGTTGATCAGGTCGGGGTCGATCTCGTCCTCGGTGGGGTACGGGCCGACGCCGAGGATGCCGTTCTCCGAGTGCAGCACCACGTCCACGCCGGGCGGCAGGAACGACGGGATGCGGGTGGGCAGGCCGATGCCCAGGTTGACGTAGTCGCCGTCGCGCAGCTCGGCGGCCGCCCGCGCGACCATCTCGTCCCTGGTCCAGCTCATCAGGTCACGCTCCCCTGGTCGTCCGCTTCTCGATGCCCTTGTCGGCGGCCTGCTCGGGGGTGAGCACCAGCACCCGCTGCACGAACACGCCCGGCAGGTGGACCTCGTCGGGGTCCAGCTCGGTCAGCTCCTCCACCTCGGCGATCGTGACGCGGCCCGCCATGGCGGCGAGCGGGTTGAAGTTCCTCGCCGCCTTGCGGAAGACGAGGTTGCCGTGGCGGTCGCCCTTGGCGGCGCGGACGAGGGCGAAGTCGGTGCGGATGCCGCGTTCGAGTACGTACTCGCGGCCGTCGAACTCGCGCACCTCCTTCGGCGGCGAGGCGAGCGCGACCGAGCCGTCCGGGTTGTGGCGCAGCGGCAGGCCGCCGTCGGCGATCGGGGTGCCCACACCGGCCGGCGTGTAGAAGGCGGGGATGCCGCTGCCGCCCGCGCGCAGCCGCTCGGCCAGCGTGCCCTGCGGGGTCAGCTCGACGGTCAGCTCGCCGGACAGGTACTGGCGGGCGAACTCCTTGTTGTCGCCGATGTAGGAGGCGGTCACGTGGGCGATGCGGCCCGCGGCCAGCAGCAGGCCGAGCCCGCCGCCGTCCACGCCGCAGTTGTTGCTGACCACGGACAGGCGGGTGACGCCCGTGTCGAAGAGGGCTTTGATCAGGACGTTCGGGATGCCGCTGAGGCCGAAGCCGCCGACGGCGAATGACGCGCCGTCGCGCACGCCTGCCAGCGCCTCCGCGGCCGTGGCGACCACCTTGTCTCTCGGCACGACGCTCCGATCGGGGATGTGTTCGCTCTGCGAACTTTTGTTCACTATTATGGGTTCTCAGTATGTGTGGGTGGTGGCCGGACTGTCAAAGGTCCGTCCACGTTCACATGCCTTGACCGCCCTTCGCCCTGATCACCCCAGAAAGCTGAGAACCGCCGTCGATCGCCGACGAACGCCGCAGGAGGAGCCGATGGAACCGGCAGGAACCCTCGAACGCGGGCTGAGCGTGCTGCGCGCGATCGCCGCCGACCCACGGCCCGCCCGCGCCACGGACCTCGTCCGGGCGACCGGGCTGGCCAGGTCCACCGTCGACCGGGTGCTCGGCACCCTCGTGCACCTCGGCTACCTGCGCGCCGAGGGGCGGGACGTGGTGCTCGCGCCGCGCCTGATGGAGCTGGGCGAGGCGTACCTGTCCGGGTCGGGCCTGCGCGACGCCGTCGCGGGACCGGCCGCGCGGCTCGCCGACGAGCTGGACGAGTCGGTGTCGGTGGCCGTGCGCGACGGCGACGGCGTCCGGTTCATCGCGCAGTTCACCCGGCGGCGGCGCATGTCGGTGACGTTCCGGGTGGGCGACGTGCTGCCCGCCTCCCGATGCGCGGCCGGGCTCGCCCTCCGCGACCCCGCCAAGGAGTGGGCCGAGGACGACCAGCTCATCGAGCCCGGATTGATCGCGATCGCCATGCCCGTACGGGCCGCTCCCGGCTTCAGCGGCTTTCACGGCCCCGGCGGCGCTCACGGCCCCGGCGGCGCTCACGGCTCCGGGGAGCCTGGTGACGGCGCCGGCCCGGCCGGGGAGGCGGTGTGCGCGGTGAGCGTGGTCAGCCACACGAGCCGCCACACCGTGGCCGAGCTGCGCGACCACTGCCTGCCCGCACTCCGCGAAACGGTCGCCGAGATGGAGGCCGCGCTCGCGACGCTCACCGCCGCGCCGGACACCCCCGCGCCCGCAGCGGCCGCGTCGCCTGCCGCCCGCTCAGCGCCGGCCGCACCCGCCCTGCCCGCCTCGGACAAGCACGCCACACCCGCCATGCCCGCCATGCCCGCCATGCCCGCCGCGCCCGCCGCCTCGGACAAGCACGCCACGCGCGCCGAAGCCGCCGCCTCGGGCAGGCCCGCCGTCTCCGGATCCGGCTCTCACCCCGCGACACCGCTCCCCCCGCCCGGGGTGGATCCGGCCAAGGAGGCGAAGCGGGAGCTCGGCATGGGGTTCCTGCAGTCGCTCGCGCGCGGCCTGGCCGTGCTGGTCGCGCTCGGGTCGGCGCGCGGCGGGGTGACGCTCGCGGGCGCCGCGAAGGTGACCGGCCTGCCCAGGGCGACCGTGCGGCGCGCGGTGCAGGCGCTGGAGCGGCTCGGGTACGCCGAAGCCCGCGGCTCCCGCTTCACGCTGCTGCCCCGGGTGCTGGAGCTGGGCTATGCGCACCTGTCGGGGCTGACGTTCAGAGAGATCGTCCAGCCGCACCTCGCGGACCTCGCCGCCCGCGTCAACGAGTCGGCCTCCGTCGCCGTGCTGGACGGCGACGACGTCGTGTACGTGGCCAGGGTCCAGACCGTGAGCCTGATGAGCGTGAACATCACCGTCGGCACCCGCTTCCCCGCGTACGCGACCTCCATGGGCCGGGTGCTGCTGGCCGAGCAGCCGGACGAACGGCTGGCCGCCATCGAGCCGCGCCGCCTGGCCGCGCGGACCGTCACCTCCAAGGACGAGCTGCGCGCCCTCATCCGGCGGGCCGCCGCCGACGGGTACGCGCTGGTGGACCAGGAGCTGGAGGAGGGCGTACGGTCGATCGCCGTGCCCATCAGGGACCGCACCGGGCGCACCGTGGCCGCCGTGAACGTCGCCACCCACGCCGGGCGATTCGGCAACGACGCCCTGATCCGCGACGTCCTGCCCGAGCTGCGGGAGGCGGCTTCGCGCATGGAGGCGGATCTCGCGTACGCGGGCGCGGTCGCGGCCGAATGACCGCGTGAGACGTGCGGCGTTCACGTCGCGGCCGATGGGGGCTGTCCCGCAGAATCCGCTGCCGGGCCTCATGAGGACAGGGCGGTCACGGCGGTGAACAGGTAGAGACAGCCTCCGATCGCCACCGCCACCCCCGCCAGCGCGGGCGTCCAGGCCGCCACCGTACGCAACGCCCGCGGCGCACGTCCCCGCACCATCGCTGCCCCGCGCACGGTCACCACGCCGACACCGGTCAGCGTGACGGCCATCCCCACGCCGAACGCCAGCACCAGCACCACCGCGCCGAACGACCGCCCGGTGAGCAGGCCGCTGACGAGCACGATGAACGCCGACGGCGACGGCACCAGACCGCCTGACAGGGCCAGCGCGGTGAGTCCCCGAGCCGACCACGGATCGTGCAATTCCGCATGTCTGTGCCCATGACCGTGCCCATGACCGTGTCCATGTCCGTGCCTGTGCCTGTGCCCGTGGGCGTGCGTCTTACGTCCGCGCAGATGACGGTACGTGAGGTGCGCCCCCACGCCGATCACCACGACACCGGCGGCCACCTGCAGCCAGGCGGTGACGGCCGCGGTGCCCACGGCGGCGGCGCCGCTGCTCAGCCCCACCCAGGCCAGCGCCAGGGCGAGCACCGACACCGTGTGCATCAGCGCCACGACCACGCCCAGGCGCAGGGCGTCGCGGTAGCGTCCGTGCGTTCCGATCAGGTACGCCGCCGTCACGCTCTTGCCGTGCCCGGGAGCGACGGCGTGCAGCGCGCCGACGCCCAGCGCCACGACCAGCGCAAGCCAGAACGCGCCCGCTCCGTCGAACAGGGTGATGAGGACGTTCTCGGGCCCGGTGAGATCGTTCATGCGCCCGTCCCCCGCGTCGCGGCCGGCTCAGCGGGCCCGTCCGAGACAGTGGGCGAGGCAGTGGGCGGGGCGGGGGCGCGGCGGCGTACGAGGACGACCAGCACGCCGAGGACGGCCACCAGCGCGACGGCGGGCACCACGAGCGGCACCCCGCCGCCCTCCGGCGCGTCGAACCGCACGCTGCGGGTGTCCTCCGCCTTCGTGAACAGCACCTGCGCAGGCTCGGCCGGGGTGTCGGAGGTGAGCACGGTCCGGTACGCCTCGTGCAGGTCGGTGAGCGCCGCGATGCGCACGTCCACCGTCACCACCGGCTCCGGGCACTCGAAGCCGAACCGCGCGCCCTCGGCGAGCAGCCGCTCCAGCGGCGCCAGCTCCGCGGTGCACGGCCGGCCGCCCTGCGTGACGCCGACGTGGCGGAGCAGGTAGTCGCGGACGGCGGCGGACCTGGCCAGCTTCTGCTCGCCGGTCAGGGTGGTGTCGGCGCCCGTCGCCGGGTCCTCGAACGCGCCGAGCGACTGGCCGAGCGCCACCCAGTCGTCCTCGGCGGGCGTCCAGGCGAGCGTCACGCGGTCGCCGTCCACGGCGATCCTGGCGGTGGACGGCGGCCCGAAGGGGTGCGCGGCCGCCGGGTGAGCGGGCACGAGCACCGCGACGACGGCGGCCAGGAACGGCACGCACAGGCGCGCCACGAAGCCAGACCTCAAGGGAACTCCTAGCAAGAAGACCAACGAAACCGCCCCGCGACGGCGCGGGCGGTAAGCGCCCCGACGCCGACCGGCACTCGTCGAACGGACCGACAGGCCGGCCTTCGGCGAGCGCGCGAGGACGCCGAGCCCACGGCCGCATCGGGCGTGGACGCCGGCGAACCGGCAGGCCGGCGAGCGGCGAGCGGACCGGCAGGCAGACCCTCGGCGAGCGGACCGGCAGGCCCGCGGGCGGCTGACGGCGGGCGGTGGGCGGACCGGCCGGTGCCCGTGGCCGGCCCGCCCATGTTCGCGGCGAGCCGGCCCGCGCTCGGCACTGCCGGCTCGCGCGTCCTCACATCACCGGCACGTCCTCACACACCGGCACGTCCTCACGTCACCGGCACGGGGACATCACCGGCACGGCGGCGCCTCGGGACCCGGGCGCGCCGACGCCGCGGCTCATCGGCGCGCCCAGGCCCTGCGCACCGCGCCCTGGCCCTGGAGAGCCTCGGCGCCTCGACCGCGCGGCGGCTCCACGCGGCAGCGACTCTCCTCGGCAGTGGCTCGACACGGCGGCGGCTCGACGCGGTGGTGCGCTGGGCCCCGCGCCGCACGAGCGCGGGTGGGAGTGAGGCGATCACCTCTTGACGGTGATCGGCGGGCTGGTGATCTTCTGGTGGTCGCTGTCCAGGTAGACGACGTACGTGCCGCCGTGCTTCACCGACGCCGGGACGCGGACGGTCCGGGACAGGCGGCCGAGCTCGTCGGCCTCGGCGTGGCCGAGGAGGGTGCCGTTCTTGCCGTGACCGCCGCCGCGGCGGGTGTCGCTCTCGCGCCACCAGATGGCGACCCGCTCGCCCGGGTCGTACCCGTACGCCGACACCTTGACCGGCTCCGACTTGCGCACCGACGTCTTGTCGACGGTGACCTGCTCGCCCACGGTGTTCTCGGGGGTGCGCAGGTCGTTGACGGTGCGCTCGCCCTTGCGGTTCTTGCGGATGACGAACCCGTCGTGGTGGGTGCCGTCGGCGTAGCGGGCCTCGAACGTGATGGTGTCCTCGGCGACGTCGATGAGCTGGTAGAGCTGGGTGTTCTCGCTGGTGCTGCGGACTTCGGCGCCGTTGCCGGTCCAGTTCTCGCCGCCGTTGAGCGCGTACATCTTGCCGCCGGAGACGGACACGACGTACGCGACGCCGTTGTGCACGGTGGCGGACTTGCGGGCGGCCACCTGGTTGCCGCGCCCGTACGAGTGGTCGTGCCCCTGGAGCACGAGGTCGACGCCGTACTTCTCGAAGAGCGGCGCCCACTGCTCGCGGACGTTCGGGTTGTCGCGGGTGCCGGTGGTGGAGTAGACGGGGTGGTGGAAGGTCACCACGGTCCACTTGTTCGGGTTGTCCTTGAGCAGGCCCTCGAGCCAGGCGGTCTGGGCGGCCATGAGCTCGGGGTCGCTCTGGTGATTGGTGTCCAGGCCGATGAAGCGCACGCCCTGGTAGTCCACGCTGTAGACGGTCTGCTTGAGCTCGGGGTCGCCGGGCCCGTTGTCCGGATACGGGAACTGCGGCCGCCAGAACGCGGACAGCCCGCCGCTGTACTCGTGGTTGCCGGGGATGGAGATGTTGTTGATCTGGCTGTCGATGAAGCCGCCGGCCTGGAACCACTGACCCCACTGCTCCTCGCTGTTGGCGGAGTCGATGAGGTCGCCGGCGTTGACGATGACCTTGGCCTGCGGCCGGTCGGCGAACGCCTGGCGGAAGACGCGCGGCACGGCGGAGTCGAGGTAGTTCTGGGCGTCGCCGTAGTAGATGAAGGAGAACGGCTCGAAGCCCTCGGCGGCGGTGGTGAAGTCGGTCCAGGGGCTCCAGTTGGTGCCGTCGCCGACGCGGTAGGTGTAGCGGGTGCCGGGCTTGAGCCCGGTGAACTCCACGGTGTGGTACGTCGAGGCGTACCCGAGCGTGGTGTTGACCGGGGTGCTGGCGATGGCCCTGACCGTGGTGACCGCCCCGGGCGGGGGCTGCACCTGGCCGAGGGCGCGCGGCGCCTCCAGGATCTGGGCCTGGGCGGTGTCGGCGTCGGCCTCGGCCCGCCACGAGACGCGCTGGCTGGTGGCGGGCGTGGCGGTCGGGATGAGGATGATGCGGTCGGGGATGGGACCGGGCTTGTGCGCCTCGGCGGCCGGGTAGGCGGGCGGTGCCGCCGCGCCGACGGCGGCGGGGCCGAACGCCAACCCGGCGGCGAGCAGCGCGGCGGTGCTCGCCGCCGCCAGCTTGGCCTGGCGCGGCCAGGTCCTGCGCGGCTTGATGGGGTCGTTCACTTTCTCGTTTCGCTCTCTGAAGAGGGGCTGTACGGGCCCGCCCGCGGCGGGAACGGCGAGCGGGCGCGAGCGCATTCATCCAGACCGCGCTGACGATCTCCTGTCGCGCAGTGGTCCGCCAGATGAATTCGCGATCGGTAAGCCGCCGGTCATCGGCCGTTCGCCCGGCGTTCTCCGCTCGCCTCCTACGATCGGCCCGGTGGAAAGACGGGTGGAAGGACCGAGGGCGCGCCGCCGGGGCCTGCTGCCCGCGGTGCTGGCGCTGGGGACGTTGTTCGTGCCGCCGGCCGCGGAGGCGACGGTGAAGACGGAGACGTTCATCACGGCGGAGACGACGGGCATCCTGCTGATCGAGGCGGGCGAGTGCTTCAGCGACCCCGCGTACTCGGTGCGCGCGGCCGAGCCGATCGTGGTCTACACGCCGTGCGCGCAGGGCGCGGACAACCAGTCGTACGGCTTCACGCACCCCCCTGACGGCCGGTACGACCGGGAGAGGCTGGCGGCGTTCGCCTGGCGGAGCTGCGGCGAGCGGTTCGACCGGCTGTGGGGCGGCGCGCGGAAGGACCTGGCGTACTACCCGATCATGCCGACGGCGGAGACGTGGGCGGACGGCGACCGCGACGTGATGTGCGCGGTCTACCGCCCGGAGGGCCGTCTCACGGGATCCGTGCTGCCCTAGTGATCTCGCCTCATGCCGGGACATGCGACTCGCAGGGGCACGCCCGATTCTTGACCCGCTCTTATAGCGACATATGGGGATAAAAGCGACACTCCTCGTTAGCGTTTCGCTTATGAGCGTAAGCACCGCGATCACGATGAACGGCGACATAAGCGGCAATCTTCGCCGGTGCGGCGCGTACACCGGCATCCTCGCCGCCGTCCGGCAGGCCGCCGGGCCGCGGGAGGAGTGAGCCATGCGGCCCTTCGCCTGCACGGTCCCCGCCGCCCTGGAGGAGGCCGTACGCGCGCTCGCCGACGCCGGTCCCGGCACGCACAACGCGTTCCGTGTCGAGCCGGGCATCCGCACCGTGGCCGAGGCGCCGTGGATCGCCGGAGAGCGGGCTCTACGATGACGGACTTCGCCATTCCCCGCGTCGGCGGCGGGAAGGAGAAGGTCACGGACAGCGCCCGGTTCGGGGCCGACCGCACACCGGAGGGCTGCGCGTACGCGATGCCCGTGGTGGCGACGGTGGGCAAAGGGCGCATCACGCGTCTGGACACCGCCGATGCCGAAGCCGTGCCCGGCGTGCTGCTCATCCTGTCGCACCTGGACGACCCCGGCATCGAGCCGGCCGGTCACATCATGAGCGACGGGTATGCGTCCCAGAGCCCGCAGCCGCTGCTGGACGACCGGGTCGCCTACCGTGGCCGGCCGATCGCGCTGGTCGTGGCCGACACGCTCATCGCCGCCGCGCACGCCGCCTCCCTCGTACGGGCCGAGTACGACGAGGAGCCGTCCGCCGTGGAGCCGGACGCGGAGGGCGCGGAGACGGTCCCCCAGGAGGAGGCCCTGCCACGGCCGTTCCTGGCCGACGTCGTGGCGGGCGACGCCGACGGCGCCTACGAGCGCAGCCCGCTGCGCATCGACGAGGTGTACGAGGCGGGGCCGCAGTACCAGGTGCCGATGGAGCACGCGCTGCAACCGCACCTCGCCCCGCTGGCCGCGGCGGCGCGCCGGGTGGGCAGGCCGGTGAAGCTGGTGCTGCCGCGCGCCCGCACCTTCCACGCGTCGAGCTCCCGCCCGAAGGCCCGGCACCGCGTACGGCTGGGCGCCGACCGCTCGGGACGGCTGCTCGCCGCGATCCACGAAGTGGATCAGCAGGCGTCCCGGCACGACCTGCTGCCCGCCACGTACACGGAGATCGCCTCCCGCCTGTACGACATCAGGAACTTCCGGGGCCGCCGGCGGCACGTCAGGACCGGCACGCGAGCGCCCGGCCACATGCGGGCGCCGTTCGAGCTTCAGGCCGCGTTCGCGCTGGAGTCGGCCATCGACGAGCTGGCCGTCGCCGCCGGGCGCGACCCGGTCGAGCTGCGCCTGGCCAACGACGCGCGCACGGACCCGGTGACGGGCAAGCCGTTCTCGCCCCGGCGCCTGGCGGCCTGCCTGCGGCGCGGCGCTGAGCTGTTCGGCTGGGAGCGGCGCAGCCCCGACCCGTGCTCGATGTGCGAGGCGGACGGGACACTGGTGGGCTGGGGCGTCGCGGTGGGCGCTTACCCGTCGAAGACCGTGCCGGTGCAGGTCCGGCTGACCGCCGGCGCCGACGGGCGGGTGCTGCTCGACGCGGGCGGCCACGAAGTGGGGCAGGGCATCACGACCGCGCTGGTCGCCGCCGTCTCCGGCGATCTCGGCATCCCGCCCGACGCGGTCGCCGTCGCAGCGGGCGGCACCGGCGGCGTGCCGCACCACCTCACGGCGGGCGCCCGGGGCACCGACAGCACGCTGCTCGCGGTCCACGCGGCGCTGCGCGAGCTGCGGCAACGGCTCGGCGCCGGCCCGGAGGGCCCGGTGGACGTGGCGGCGGCGGTCAAGCGGACCGGCGCGGACGAGGTGATGGCCGAGGCCGTCACCCGGGCGCCCGGACAGCCGCCCGAGGCGATCGACCGGATGCGCAGGGGCCTGGTCGCGCCGGTCGGGCCCGAGTATCCCGGCTTCGTTACCTTCAGCTTCATCGCGCACTTCGCCGAGGTCAGGGTGGAGCCGGTGACGCGGCGCATCCGGGTCTCGCGGATGGTCAGCGTGGCCGACTGCGGCCGGGTGGCCGACTACGCGATCCCGGTCAACGCCGACGTCGGCGCCATCGAGGTGGACGTCATCGGCGAGCCCGGCTACACGCTCACCCCGATGGGCGTGAAGAACCTCGGCGAGGTGGCGCCGGTCGGCGTGGCGCCCGCCATCGCGAACGCCGTCTTCCACGCCACCGGCCGCCGCGTACGCCGCCTGCCCATCCTCATCGAGGACGTGCTCTGAGCGCGTTCAGCGGCGCGGCACCGGCAGCAGGGCCAGGTGGTCGCGCGTCACGAGGTCGAACTTCAGCGCCGGCGACACCAGCGCGTGGCGCTGCCAGTCGGCCTTGCCCTCGGCCGGCACGCCCGGGGATCAGGACGGGTACGACAGCACCGCCGCCTGGCTGCGCACCGACTCCGACATCCCCGCGACTACCGCAAGATGATCGTGGCGGCGGGACGCTACTGCGAGCTGCCCGGCCTGAGCCCCGCCCTGATCGCCGCTGAGCCCCGAGCTGTCGATCTCGTCGATGGGCCGCTTCCTGTGCACGCTCGGCCCCCGCGTGTCGGACCTGCCCGGTGATCCCGCGCTCAAGCCGGCCGCGCTCTACCGCAGCGGCGTCCAGGTGCTCAAACGCGCGAACGGCATCCCGGACAAGTGGCGCCCCTACACCGTCAAGGTCGCCCGCTACATGCGCGACTATCAGCCGGAGGCGGACTGACCGGCGCGGTCAGCGCGGGAAGTCCTCCAGCTCGCGCACGGCCTGGTCGAGGTCGTCGGCGACGCCGCTGCGCAGCAGCCGCCCGTACAGGCCCTCGCCGCTGACGCCGTAGCGGCGGATGCGGGCCGCGCGGGCGCTCATGCGCGACTGGAGCTCCCTGATGACGGTGTCGGTGCTGCCGGTCCAGCCGTAGGTGTCGAGGAACAGCCGCAGCCGGCGGGGCCGCTCCTCGAAGTTCGTGAAACCCTCCAGCTCGGCGGTGCGGCGGGCGTGCAGGGGCACCCAGCCGTGCGCCATCCAGGCGACGTCGGAGCCGGGGGTGACGGGGCCGGCGAAGTCCCAGTCGAAGAAGCCGGTGATGCGGCCGTCGTGCCAGGCGGCGTTGAAGGGGCTGGCGTCGTTGTGGGCGATGATCATGCCGGGCTGCCACCTGCCGCCCATCCGCCAGCGCGCGCCGGGCGACGGCACGAAGTCGGCGACCGCCTCATGGTAGGCGCGCGTCCACTCGGCGACCTGGACGAGCGAGTCGTCCGTACGGGTCCACCAGGGCCAGACGACCTCGGAGCCCATGGTCTCGCCCTCGATGTAGGTGAGGATCTCGCGGCCCTCGTCGTCGATGCCGAGCACGCGGGGCGCGCCCTCGAAGCCCTTGCGCTCGAGATGGCGCAGCAGCTCGTGGACGTACGGGGTCCAGGGACGCATCTGGCGGCGAACGGTGTGGCCGATCCGCACGGCGCCGCCGTCGTTGCCGCCGTCGAGCCGCTGTCGAACGTCGAGCCGCTGTCGTACCACGTCGAGGACATTGCCAGCCCGCGCGGGCCACGTCAACAACCCGCGTCCCCGGCGTTCGCACCCATGGCCGCCGTTGTACAGGTTCGTGTCGCGTTCGCCGCGAAACCGGTGGCGGGCGATTGCACCATGCAAAGATAAGAGGGGCGAACCGTAGGGATGCGGAGGGCGTGGAATGGGCAGTATCGGCCGTACCGGCTTCTCCTGGATGGTCACGCAACGTGATGGCGCCGCCGTCCTGTGTCCCTGCGGGGACCTGGACCTGTCCTCGATGGAGGAGTTCCGCAGCGGGCTGTCGGAGGCGATGTCGTGCCTGTGCCCGCCGCTGGTCGTCGTCGACATGCGCGAGGTGGACTTCTGCGACTCCTCGGGGCTCAACGCGCTGATCTGGGCGGCCAACACGGTGGAGGCGGCCGGCGGGCGGCTGCGGCTGAGCGGGCTCCAGCCGCGGGTGAGCAAGCTGATGCGGATGACCGGCCTCGACCGCCGCTTCGCCTTCCAGGACGCCGCCGCCGGGCAGTAGCGGCCGCGGCGAGCGGGCCGTGCGTGGTCAGCCGCCCATGCGGCCGTCCTGGCTGTGGCGGTTCTCCAGGCCGGACATCGACGAGCCCGCGTCCTGGACGCCGCGCCCGTCACCGACGGAGCCGGGCGAGTAGTAGCGCCGCAGCCAGTCGGCCAGTCCGTCGAGGCCGGGCAGCAGCACGCGTTCGGTGATGTTCGCCTGGTCGAGCCGCTGCCGGATCTCGGCCTTGACCGGGGCCGGGATCACCCACTGCCACCCCATGTCGGGATGGTCGGCCAGCCAGTCCTCAAGCTGATACCGCACGTCCGACAGCACCGAGAGCACCGACGACTGGTTGACGACCCGCTCGTCCAGCGACGGCGGCTCGAAGAAGGCGAGGAACGGCCGCCCGTCCTCGGTGAGCCGGTCGAAGCGGTCGAGCGCGACCCGGGCGAGCAGTTCGGTGGTGAACACGAGCGCGCCCTCGGCGGCGAGCGGGGCGCGCAGCGGCTCGGGCAGCAGCCGGTGCGCGGCGGCGCAGTCCACGCAGAGCAGCACGCCGTCGTCCTCGGGCCAGGTGGCGGTGGCGAAGTGCAGGGCGACGAGCGGGGAGAACGTCCAGTCGAGCAGGCGGGTGGGCAGGCCGTGGTGCTGGCCGAGCGCGAGCCAGTCCCAGATGGTCGGACCCGGCGCCTGCCGATGCGCATATTTACGGAAATTTCGTATCAGGTGGGACTCGACCGCCGCGTACTGACCACGCAGTCGCGCGAGCCCCGACATGTGCGAGTACGTGCTGCGCGCCAACCCCCTGAAGACCAGCGACGAGTGCGAAGGCCCGGACCCCGTGCGCCTGCCGGCCTCCCCTACCGCGTCGTCCAGCTCCCGCCACGACGACACCGCGACCACTTTCATCACGTTCGCGTTGCCCCAGCTCAGGCCCTCCACACCTCACCGCCGCCAGACGATCCTTCTGGACAGTGCGGCACGCGGAACTTACGTTCGACGTGATCTGGATCACTCCCCCACCCCGGATGAGGTGACGTCTCATGGCGCTGGACGAGGCCACGACCCGGTTCCTGGAGCGGCTCGCGGAGACGGGCGGCAAACCGCTCCACCAGATGAGCGTGGCCGAGGCCCGCGCCGTCAACGCCGGGCTCGCGGCCATGAGCGGCGAGGGGCCCGCCATGGCGACGGTCGAGGAGGTGTCGATCCCGGCCGCGGACGGCGCCCGCTTCCCCGCCCGCGTCCTCGTGCCCGGGGAGGAGCCGCGCGGCGTCGTCATCTACTACCACGGCGGCGGCTGGGTCCTGGGCTCCGTCGACGAGTCCGACACCGTCGGCAGGGAGCTGGCCGCGCGTACCGGATGCACGGTCGTCCTGCCCGGCTACCGGCTCGCGCCCGAGCACCGCTATCCGGCGGCGGCGCGCGACGCGTACGCGGCGCTGCTCTGGACCGCCGGCCGGATGCCCGGCCTGCCGATCGTGGTGGCGGGCGACAGCGCGGGCGGCAACCTCGCGGCCGTCGTCGCCCAGCGTGCCAGGGACGAGGGCGGCCCGGCCATCGCCCTGCAGGTGCTCGTCTACCCGGTGACCGACTGCCTCCTGGACACCGCCTCCTACCTCGACCCCGCCAACCAGCTCCTGCTCGACCGGGAGGCGATGATCTGGTTCTGGGACCACTACGCGCCCGACCAGGTGCGCCGCGCCGACCCCGAGGCCTCGCCGCTGCGCGCCGCCGACCTGTCGGGGCTGCCGCCCGCCGTGGTGCTGACCGCCGAGCACGACGTGCTGCGCGACGAGGGCGAGGCGTACGCCGAGCGCCTGCGGGAGGCCGGGGTGCCGGTGGAGTTCAAGCGCTTCGACGGGCAGACGCACGTGTTCTTCACGATGGTGAACGTGCTGCCCGCCGGCGACGCCGCGCTCACCATGGTCGCCTCGGCGGTGCGCCGCGCCCTGTGAACGGGGACGCGGCGCAGCGCGCGGGGTCAGCCGGAGAAGAGCTGGGTGAGCTTGAGCACCAGCTCGTACACCCCGTAGGCGAAGGGCACCCCGACCCACACCCAGGCCAGGATCATCAGCCAGGTCCGCCGCCCGGTGGACTCGGTGGTCATACGGCCTGTCCTTTCTCCGCGGGCTCCTGCCGGGGCGCGGGCCGTTCATGGAATCTCTCGTGCACCGGCCTGATCAGCTCGTTGGCGATGAAGCCGATCGCGAGCAGGCCGATCATGATGAACAGGGACGTGGTGTAGAGGTCGGGGCCGGAGCGCCCGGCGTTCTCCTGGGCGTCGGCGATGGCGTTGACGATGAGCGGGCCGAGCACGCCCGCGGTGGACCAGGCGGTGAGCAGGCGGCCGTGGATGGCGCCCACCTCGAACGTGCCGAACAGGTCCTTCAGGTAGGCGGGCACGGTCGCGAAGCCGCCGCCGTAGAAGGACAGGATGCCGAGCGCGCAGATGATGAACAGCGGCTTGGAGGCCTCGCCCGTTAGCGCGATCACGAGGTAGAGCAGCGCGCCGACGCCCAGGTAGACCCGGTACATGTTCTTGCGCCCGATCAGGTCGGAGGTGGACGACCAGACGAACCGGCCGGCCATGTTGGCCAGCGACAGCAGCGCGACGAACCCGGCCGCGGCGCCCGCCGCGACGGCCGCCGTGGTGCCGGCGAAGAAGTCCGTGATCATGGGGGCGGCCTTCTCCAGGATGCCGATGCCGGCGGTGACGTTGCAGCACAGCACGATCCACAGCAGGTAGAACTGCGGGGTGCGGATGGCGTTGCGCGCGGAGACGTCGGCGGTGGTGACGAGCGGGCGCGCCTTCACCGCGGACGGCTGCCGGTTGCCGGGCTTCCAGCCCTCCGGCGGGACGCGGACGAGCAGGACGCCCATCGACATGAAGACCGCGTACACGATGCCGTGGACGAGGAACGTCGTGGCGATGCCGGTCGTCTCGGTGCCGAAGGAGGAGAGCATCTGCGCCGACCATGGGGAGGCGATGAGCGCGCCGCCGCCGAACCCCATGATCGCGATGCCGGTGGCCATGCCGGGCCGGTCGGGGAACCACTTGATGAGCGTGGAGACCGGGGAGATGTAGCCGATGCCGAGCCCGATGCCGCCGACGAAGCCGTAGCCGAGCACGACCAGCCAGTACTGCCGGGTGATCACGCCGAGCGCCGACAGCAGGAACCCGGAGGAGAAGCAGGTCATCGAGACGAACATGGCCCAGCGGGGGCCGTTGCGCTCGACGAGCGTGCCGCCGAAGGCGGCCGACAGGCCGAGCATGACGATGCCGAGCTGGAAGGGCAGCGCGCTCTGGGTGCCGGTGAGGCCGAGCGCCGACTCCAGCGGGGGTTTGAAGACGCTCCACGCGTACGCCTGCCCGATGGCGAGATGGACGGAGAGCGCCGCGGGCGGCACGAGCCACCGGCTCCAGGTGGGCGCCGCCACAATACGGGAACGACTGAGGAAAGCTTGCGGACTCGCGGACCTCGTACTGTCTGCCACCCATCCGGGGTACCACATACGGTATGCAGTATTTAAGAGGTGTACGCCCGATACGATGAACGGTCAGATCCAGTCGGCGAACGGCAGATGGCACGGACACAGGGGACGGGCGGATGGCGGAGACGGGCGGGCCTGAGGTGACGATCGCGAGCGGCCGGGTGCGGGGCCGCTTCGAGGACGGCCTGGCCGTCTTCCGCGGCATCCCGTACGCGCGGGCGCCGCTCGGCGACCTCCGCTTCGCCGCCCCCGTGCCGGTGGAGCCGTGGGACGGCGTGCGCGACTGCGCGGAGTTCGGCCCGCACCCGTCACAGCCCGGCGCCACCGCACCCCTCACCGAGAGCTGCCTGACCGTGAACGTGTGGTCGCCCGGCCCGGCGGCCCGGCTGCCGGTCATGGTGTACGTCTACGGCGGCGCGTACCGGGGAGGCGGCTCGGCCGAGCCGCACCACGACGGCGCGGTGCCGGCCGCCGAGGGCGTCGTGGTGGTCACGTTCAACTACCGGGTGGGGATCGAGGGCTTCGCCCACCTGGAGGGCGCTCCGGCCAACCGGGGGCTGCTCGACCAGGTGGCCGCGCTGGAGTGGGTGCGGGACAACGTGGCCGCGTTCGGCGGCGATCCCGATCGGGTGACGGTGTTCGGCGAGTCGGCGGGCGCCGGGTCGATCGCCGCGCTCATGGCCATGCCGCGGGCGGCCGGGCTGTTCCGGCGGGCGATCGCGCAGAGCGTGCCCGGCACGTACTTCTCGGTGCCGCTCGCCGCCGACATCGCCGCCGCGCTCTCCGGCGAGCTGGGCCTGCCGCCCGCCGCGGAAGCGCTCGCGCCGCTCCCGCCGGAGCGCCTCGTGGGCGCGGCGGACGCGCTGCTGGCGAAGATGCCCGCGTACGAGGACCGCTGGGGTCCCGTCGCGCACCTTCCCACCCCGTTCGCGCCCGTCGTGGACGGCGAGGTGCTGCCCCGCGACCCCTGGTCCGCGCTGTCCGCAGGGGCCGCCCGCGACGTCGAGCTGATCGCCGGACACAACCGCGACGAGTACCGTCTCTACACCCACGACGCTCCTGACGAGCCGGCCGGCGCGCTGCTGGCGGCGTTCGCGCCGGGGCTGCCGTACCGGGAGGCCTTCCCCGAGGCGTCCGAGGCGGAGCTGGCCGAGCTGGTGCGCTCCGACTGGTTGTTCCGCATGCCGAGCCTGCTCCTGGCCGAGGCTCACGCCGCAGGGGGCGGCAGGACGTACGCGTACGAGCTGACCTGGGCCGCTCCGGCGCAGGGCGGCGCACTCGGCGCCTGCCACGCGCTGGACGTGCCGCTGGTGCTCGGCACCCTGGACAGCGAAGTGGGCCGCTTCTTCCTCGGCGACCCCGCCCCCGAGGAGGCCCAGGCCCTCTCGCGGGACTTCCGGCGGGCGTGGACGGCGTTCGCGCGCGGCGAGGGGCCGGGCTGGCCCGCCTACGACCCCGAGCGCCGCCTGACACGGCTCTTCGACGTCGAGCCCGCGGTCGTGCCCTACCCGGAGGAGACCTCGCGCCGCCTGTGGTCCGGCCACACGTTCGCGGCGCTCCCCCTGCTCACCGCCTGAGGACCCCCGCGCCCAGGCGGACTCCTCCGCGCCGTCCGCATGCGTCCTCAGCGTCGGCGGCTTCGCGCCTGCGGCGTCCCGTACCGGCCGGAAGGCGGACAGGCGCGGGTCAGGAGGGGGTGGAGAGGAGCTTGGCGAGGGTCTCCAGGGTCTCCGGCGGCGTGCCGGGGGGCGGGGAGATGCGCAGGACCGGCTCGCGCAGGTCGAGCGGGGCGCGGGCGGCCGGCACGACGCCCACCAGCAGGTCCGCCGCGCGGGCGCGGGCGGCGGCGCGCTCCACGCTGTCGTGGGGCGGCGGCAGCAGCGTGACGAGGGCGGACGGCTCGTCCAGGGGCTCGCACACGCGCCAGCCGCCGGCCCCGTCGAGCAGCTCCCGGGCCAGCCGCCCCAGCCCGGCCAGGTGCGCGTGAACGGCGGCGGGGCCGAGCGCGTGGTGCTCGAGCACGGCCACGCCGAGCCCGGCGCGGGCCGCGATGACGCCCTCCGAGCTCTCGTAGCGGGCGGCCCCCGGCACCGGGCGCGGATCCCGTTCAGGGTCCTCCCAGATGTGGCCGCTCAGCGTGGGCGCGGGGGCGTCCATCACGGCGTCCACGGCGGGGGTCAGGCCGGGGACGATGAGGAAGCCGGCACCGCGCGGGCCCGCCAGCCATTTCCTGGACGTCCCCACGTACGCGGTGGCCCCGGCCCCGCGCACGTCCACGTGGCCGAGCGACTGGCAGACGTCGAGCACGAGCGGCACCCCGAAGTCCCGGCAGAGCGCGCCCAGCTCGGCCACCGGCTGCACGACGCCCCGGTGCGAGGCGATGTGGGAGAGCACCACCAGGTCCAGCCCGGCCTCCAGCGCCCGGCGCAGGCCGTCCGGGTCGATCCTGGTGTCACCGCCGGCCGGGAGGTCCACGAGCCGCCAGCCGTTACGCCCGGCCAGGCGGTGCAGCAGCATGACCGTGCTGCCGTACTCGGTGCGGGCCCGTCCCACCCGGGTGCCGGGGCCGAGCCGCCAGCCGCCCAGCAGGGCCGCCATCGCCGCCGTTCCACTCTCCAGGAACGCCACGTCCTGCGGTCCCGCCCCGGCCAGCGCCGCCAGGGCCCGCCGGGCCTCGGTGAGGTCGGGTACGGCGCGGTAGCCGCCGCGCTCGCGCTCCAGCGCCAGGTGGGCGGTCATCGCGTCGAGCACCCGGTCGCTGGGCACGTTGCAGCCGGCCGCGTCCAGGTGCCCGGCGGGCATCACGCTCCGCGCCGCCCGCCACGCCTCCCCGGCCTGCTCGGGGCGGATCTCCCCCGCGGGCCGTCCCGTCACCGCCGCCGCGCCGTCGCCGGTGGGGGCGGGGTGCACCGGCCCGGCCGTCATACCCCGGCCAGCAGCAGGGCGAAGTCGCCGGACGGGTCGGTGTGGACGCGCAGCGGGGTGAACCCGGCCGACTCCAGCTCTCCCCGCAGCCCGTCCAGCCGGAACTTGGCGCTGATCTCCGTACGCATCTCCTCCCCTTCCGCGAAGTCCACGGCCAGGCCGAGCCCGCCGACCCGCACCCGCATCGGGCGCGTGGCGCGCAGCCGCATCTCGATCCAGTCCCGCTCCTCGTCGTAGCGGGCGACGTGCGCGAACGCCTCAGGCGCGAAGTCGGCCTCCAGCTCCCGGTTGATGACGTGCAGCACGTTCCTGTTGAACGCGGCCGTCACCCCGCCCGCGTCGTCGTAGGCCGCCACCAGCCGCCCGGTGTCCTTCACCAGGTCGGCGCCCAGCAGGAACGTCTCACCCGGCCGCAGCGTCGCGCGCAGCCCGGCGAGGAACGCCGACCGCGCCGCCGGTTCGAGGTTGCCGATCGTGCCGCCGAGGAAGGCCACCATGCGCCGCCCGTCGCGCGGCAGCAGCGCCAGGTGCCGTTCGAAGTCGGCGCACACCGCCTGGACGGCCAGCCCCGGGTAGCGGGCGGCCAGCCGGTGCGCGGCGCTCTCCAGCGTCACCGCGTCCACGTCCACCGGCGTGTAGCCGTGCAGCGTGCCGGCGGCGGCCAGCGCGTCGAGCAGCAGCACGGTCTTCTCGCTGGTGCCCGAGCCCAGCTCGACCAGCGTGTCGGCGCGGCCTGCGGCGGCGAGGTCCTTGGCGTGCGCCCGCAGGATCGCAAGCTCGCGCCGCGTCGGGTAGTACTCGGGCAGCCGGGTGATCCGCGAGAACAGCTCGCTGCCCGCGGCGTCGTAGAACCACTTGGGCGGCAGCCACTTGGGCGTCGCGGTCAGGCCGGTCCTGACGTCGGTCTCCAGCGCCTGGCGCAGGTAGCCGCGGTCGAGATGATTGATCAGGCGGACGGTTGACGGGATGGCGGGCACGAGGCCTCCTGAAGTGAGATCACAACGGCTGGATCGTGACGTCCTCGCCGGAGACGGTCAGCAGAGCGCGGTCGGGCACGGCCCGCCAGCCCGGCGAGTCGTCCAGCGGCTCGCTGGCCACCAGCACGCCGTCGTGGTGTCGTTGATGGAACAGGGTGTCGCCCCAGACGGTCGCGACAAGGGACGCGCCGTCGCAGGCGAGCAGGTTGAGCCGGGCGGCGGGGTCCTTCTCCCCGGCCCGTACGACGACGTCGGCCAGGGCCTCGCCGAGCTCCGCCCCGGCCCGGCCGCGCTGGAACACGGCGGCGGCGAGCCAGGCGGAGTCACAGGTGCTCTCGGCACCGTCGGCGAGGTCCTTGACCGCGTCGCGGTCGACCCTGCCGTTGTGGCTGAGCAGCCAGGCGCCGTCGGCGAACGGCGCGGTGGCGCTCTCCTCGACCGGCATGCCCACCGTGGCCGAGCGGACGGCCGCGAGCAGGCAGGTCGAGCGGGCTACTTCGGCGAGCGCCGCCAGGTTGGCGTCGGTCCACATGGGCACCGACCGCCGGTACCGGACGGGCTCGGGACGGGCCGGGTCGTACCAGCCCATCCCGTAGCCGTCGGCGTTGATCAGGCCGTGCCGCTGGCGGCGGGGCGCGTACGACTGGACGAGCAGCCCGTACGGCGGCTCGTGGATGAGCGAGGCGAGCGTCCTCGGGGCGCCCAGCCACGCGGCGTGGCGGCACATCTCAGCTCTCCGACCTGGCGCAGCGGAACCCGGTGAAGATCTGCCGCCTGATCGGGTAGTCCCAGTTCCTGAACGTGGTGCGCACCGCCGCCGGATCGGCGGCCCACGAGCCGCCGCGCAGCACGCGGTACTCCTCGCCGAAGAACACCTCGCTGTACTCCTTGTACGGGAAGCTGCGGAAGCCCGGGTAGCCGTGGAACCACGTATCGGTCCACTCCCACACGTCGCCCACCATCTGCTCCACCCCGTACGCCGACGCCCCCGCCGGGTACGCGCCGAGCGGCGCGGGGTGCGAGGCGCGGTGCCCGAGGTTCGCCAGGGCGGGCGTGGGGTCGCTGTCGCCCCACGGGTAGCGCCGGGAGCGCCGCTGCTCGGGGTCCCAGCCGCAGGCCTTCTCCCACTCGGCCTCGGTGGGCAGCCGCTTGCCCGCCCAGCGGGCGTAGGCGTCGGCCTCGTACCAGCAGACGTGCTGGACCGGCTCGTCCATGGGGACGGGCTCGACGCGGCCGAAGCGGTTGCGGTACCAGGTGCCGCCGTCCCTGGTCCAGAAGAGCGGCGCGGTGGCGCCGCTGGTCTGCCGCCAGTGCCAGCCCTCGGGGGTCCACCAGCGCGGGTCGTCGTAGCCGCCGTCCTCGATGAAGTCGGCGTACGCGCGGTTGCCGACGGGCAGCCGGTCGATCCAGTAGCCGGGCAGGTCCACCCAGGTGGCGGGGCGCTCGTTGTCGTAGGCCCAGGGCAGCGTGTCGGTGCCCATGAGGAACGGCCCCGCCGGGATGTGCACCTCCTCGGGCCCGCCGGAGCGGCCGCGCGGCAGCTCGCCGTCGCGGACCAGGCCCGGCTGCCCGGACAGCTGCAGGGTGGCGAGCATGGTCTCGTCGTGCTGGTGCTCGTGCTGGATGACCAGGCCGAACACGAACCCGTCGCGGTTGAGCGGCCGCGGATCGTCCAGGTCGATCGCGTCGAGCACGTCGAGCACGCGCCCGCGCACGCCCTCGATGTAGCGGCGGGCCTCGGCGGGCCGCAGGAAGGGCAGGCTGGGGCGGTCCTTGCGCGGGGTCTTGAACGCGTCGTAGATGTCGTCGATCTCGGGACGCAGCGGCGTGATGCCGGCGGCGGCCCGCAGCACCCACAGCTCCTCGTAGTTGCCGACGTGGGCGAGGTCCCACACCAGCGGCGACATCAGCGGGGAGTGCTGGCGGACCAGCAGGTCGTCGTCGGC
Source organism: Nonomuraea sp. NPDC049309 (assembly GCF_043196965.1). Taxonomy (NCBI): domain Bacteria; kingdom Bacillati; phylum Actinomycetota; class Actinomycetes; order Streptosporangiales; family Streptosporangiaceae; genus Nonomuraea; species Nonomuraea sp. NPDC049309. The sequence continues at coordinate 2,488,312 of NZ_JBICSH010000001.1, forward strand.
CTCCGTGTAGGTGAGCGAGCGGTCGCGCACCGCGATGAGCTGGGCGGCGATGCGTTCCTTGACGTCGGTCATAGCAGTCCTTCGAGGGTCAGGTCGGCCGCCGGCGAGCGGCCGGGCGTCACGTGCCGGTCGGCGAACGCGGCCACCGCGCCCATCAGGGCGGCGTCCGCGCCGAGCCGGGGCAGGGCGTCGAGCGCGGCGCGGAAACAGGTCTCGGCGGCCCGGCCGAGCCGCGGGTCGGCCAGCCCGCAGCGCGCCGCCGCCGTCCATGCGTGCCGGTGCGGCTCCACGGCGGCCATCGCCGTGTCGGCGGCCCGGTCATCGGTGATGAGCGCGTACGTCACCGCCACGCAGACCGGCCAGGCCGACGGGTGCTGCGCGTCGAGGTAGCGGATCTCCAGCCAGCCTCGGGGGCGGACCGGAGGGAAGACGGTGGTGGCGTGGTAGGCGAGGTCCTCTGCCGTGGGCCGGCGCGGTCCGCCGCCTTCCAGCCAGTCCCGGAACGTCGAGCCGTCCCGGATCGTGCGGTAGTGGTCGTCGTTCTCGCGTACGAGCATGAGGCGGGCGTTCAGCAGGTACTCCGCCCAGTCGGCGGCGGGGTCGCCGGTGCGGGGGACGGGGGACGTCCTGGTGGGGTCGAGGCGGTCCCAGACCGCCTGGCGGCCCGACATCCAGCCGCAGGGGCGGCCGTCACTGAGCGGCGAGTTGGCGAACGCGGCCAGCAGCATCGGGCCGAGCGCGTGCGCGCGCTCCCAGCGGACGGCGGGGCTGCTTCCCAGGTCCACGTTGACCTGGATGGAGGCGGTCGAGCACATCATGAGCGCCCCGTACGGGCGGCCGAGGAACTCCGCCATGGCGTTGTACCTGGGGAGCGTGAGCTGGCGGCGGGCCGGGCGCACCGGGTCGAGCCCCACCCCGCCGAGCGCCAGCCCTTCGGCGTGCAGGGCGTCGCCGGCCGCCGCCACGTCGGCCTCCAGCGCGGTCAGCATGAGCGGGAGCGAGCCCGCGGGCCCGGACAGCTCGAGCTGGCCGCCGGGTTCGAACGTCACCTTGCTCCCGCCCGGCAGCAGCGGCGGCAGGGCCCGCTCGATTCTGGCCACCGGCACCTGCCCGGTGACGTCCGTACGGTCGAAGACCAGGAACTCCAGCTCCACGCCCACCCGGTCGCCGCCGGCCGGACGGAAGCTGTTGCGCGCGAAGTCGGCCACCTCAGAGGCGTCCCGCAGCGGTGCGCTCTCGGCCGTGACACCGATCATCGTCCTCCCCTCGCCGGTCAGTACGGAGCTACAGACCCGCGAGGCGCCGGAACGTTACACCGCAAATGCGGGCGTAACGGATAAAGCGGAACGGGAACTAGGTCCCATGGACGACGGCACCGGCTCAGACGGGGGCAAGAACGTATGAAGCGCCCGCTCACAGGAGGAGACAACCGAACCCCGGGAGAACGAGACGACACGCGCCTCTCACCGGCCTGCGGCCAGCCGGCCCCACCGCCCCACCGGGACGAGCCGATCCCACCGGCACATGGGAACGAGCCGGCCCCGCCGACCCCTCGAGACGAACCGATCCCACCGGCGCGGCGGAACGAGCGAATCCCACCGGCGCGGCGGGACGAGCCGATCCCACCGGCACGGGACGGCGGGCGAATGCCGCAGGACTGTGCGGCCGTGCTCGCTGCGCTGACCGACTACCTGGACGGGGCGATCGAGCCCGCACGGCGCAGGGCCATGACGCGGCACCTGCGCGCGTGCCCAGGGTGCGCGCGATGGCTGGCGCAGCTCCGCGCCACGATCGCCGCGCTCGGCTGCCTGCGCTCCGGCTCCCTCACCCCCGCCGCGCTGGCCGCCCTGCGCGCCTGCTTCGCCCGCGACCCCCACCGTACGGACGCCGGCCGCGGCGAACGCCCCCGCGCCCTCCGCACAACACGACGACCAGCCACAAGAAACGACCCCCGAAACGGCCTGGGACGCCGACGCTGAACGCCGTCGCGGCAGCCACCAGACCCGTCCATCCACCCGGCCATGGCACCGACCACCCCGCACATCACCCGCAGCCCCGCCACGGGCGCCACTCGAAGCGCGCACCCGGGCCCCTTCGCAGCACACGAGAGACGACACGCGAAACACGGCCTGAGCCGGCACCGCCACGCACAGGCCACCCCTCCGCAGCCACCCGGACACCTACGCAGCGAGCCCCCGACCAACCACGAAAGACAGCACACGCAACAGCCCGAGGCGTCGGCGCCAGGGACGGGTGGTGTTGACCGGGGGCGCTAGGTGGAGGCGCATCGACGCGAGAAACGGGTGATGCCGAACCCAGAAAAGCCGGGCAAAGACGCACCGGCGCGAGAACCGGATGGCGCCGAACCCAGGAAAGCCGGGTGGAGGCGCTGGGTGCGCGCGGATGTCGATGAGGCGGCACCTGAGTTTCGCGCCCAGGGGTGTGACGGGCGAGTGACCGCCGCGCCGGTGGCACCGAGCCGCCCTGCCCGTACGGACATGTGGCGTCACCGCTGTTCCGATGTCATCTCCCGCTGGGTACTGCTCATGTGCATCCCAGGTCACAGCAGTCCCGTCAGGGAGATCCATGCTCACGAAGAAGGCCCTCGCCACGGCGCTCGGCGCGGTGATGTCCGTGACGCTGCTGACGGCAGTGACAGCGGCACCCGCCGGCGCCCGCGCCACGGCCACGAGATCGACACCCGGTGCGGCGTCCTTGACGTGGAGCCTATGCCGGCTCCAGTACCTCCTCTACCACATCTCCTCAGAAGCCTTGACCATGTGCTGCTGGGCCGACGACGCACCTGCGGCCTACTGCTCGCACCTGTGGGGCGACTCGAGCCCCGCCGCCTGGAGCGCGCCCGCGTCACCCGGCCGCACCGGCTGATCACCGCGAAGGCGGGGTCAACGCCGTGCCGGCCGACCTGGCCGAAAGGGACTGTGCTGACCGACCTGGCCGAAAGGGGGGTCCGGCGCCTTTCCCGACGCCCGTCGAACACACCGGCGTCTCACTGCGGGGCAGGCAGCCAGGGCGTCTTTCAGAGACCGATGTGACCGCTCGGCTCCGGCACGCCGCAGATCAGCGCTTCGAGACGGGCCCTAGGCGCGGCGGCGTTGGCGGAAGGCGGTCATGAGGCGGTCGCGCACGCCGGCGGAGAGCTTCTCCGGCGGCTGGTCGCCGAGCGCCCTGATGGTGGCGCGGAACTGCTCGAAGTAACGCTCGCACCACTCGCATCCGGCCAAGTGGGCCCTGATGCCGTCGCGGGCGAGCCGATCGAGGGCGCCGTCAAGGTAGGCGGTGAGGGATTCCGCCAGCTCGTCGCAGGTGAACCGCTTCACGACGTGGACCGCCCTTGCCGTTGGAGATGAACCGCTTCACTTCATTGTCGCCGCTTTACGACCGTGATGGGACCGTCGATTTCATTCGGGTTGCTTGACGGACTCGTAGTAGTCGGCCAGCCAGCCGCGTACGGCGGTGCGGGCGCGGTGGAGCAGCACCCGCTGGTTGGCCGCGGAGATCTCCAGGATCTCGCAGACCTCGTCGGATGTGCACCCTTCGACGTCGCGGAGGGTGATCACGACCCGCTGCCGTGGCGGCAGCCGCGCCAGGGCGTCCGCGATCAGCGTGCGGACCTCGGCCGCCAGCGCCTCGCCCTCGGGCGTCGGCCACACCCCGCCGGGGTCGCTCCAGCCGCCGGGCAACGGCCCCAGCGCGCGCGGCCCCGGCTCGTACGGCTCCCCGTCGGCTCCGAACGTGCTCCACGGCAGCGTGCGGCTCTCGCGCACCCCGCGCTTCTTCGCGGTGTTGACCAGGATGCGGTAGACCCACGTCTTGATCGAGGACCGCTGCTCGAAGCCGTCGATGCCGTCGATGACGGCGAGCCAGGTGTCCTGAACGACCTCCTCCGCCGACTGGTCGGTGGACACGTAAGACCTGGCGACCCGCAGCATGCCCCGTGACCAGGTGTCGAGCAGCGCCGCGAACATCTCCTCGTCGCCCGCGCGCAGGGCCGTGACGACGACCTCGTCAGGTGGCAGCCCTCCGCCTGCGCATGACCCCACGATCGCTTCCCTCCGGTCGAACGCCGGGACGCCCCTAGGCCCCCGCTCCGACCGCGGCGGGCCGGCGCTGCCCCAGGGTAGCCTTCCCCACTGACGTTTCCCCGGGGTCCGCGTTCCTAGCCCTACCGGTGCGTATCGTCGGCGAGACTGGGGGTAAGGGAGCGGGTGGAGCGGTGAGGAGCGTGTGATGCGACGGCGGTCGGAGAGGCTGCTCTATGCGGCCAACGGAGTCGATCTGGGGGTCGCCGACGTCGAGCTGACCGGTGGCGAGCGCGTCGAGCGGCCGTTCATCCGTACGCCGCTCGCGGCTGGGGCGGTCGTCTTCCACGACGGCCGGGTGCTGCTGCTGTGGCGGCGCAGCCCCATCACCGACACGCCCGGCTGGGAGATCCCGCTCGGCGACGTCGAGCCCGGCGAGGAGCCGCAGGAGGCGGCGGCCCGCCACGTCGAGGAGCTGACGGGCTGGCGGCCCGGCCCGATGCTGCCGCTGATCCGCACCAGACCGGCCGGTGACGTCGCCGACTGCGAGCATGTCGTGTTCGCCGCCCATCAGGCCACCGAGGTGCCCGGCCGCGCCGCCGGCGGCGACGAGGAGCGCGGGCGGGCCGAGTGGGTGCCGATGCTGCGCGTCCAGGGGCTCATCGAGGAGCAGGCCATCACCTCCGCCACCACGTCGGCGGCCCTGCTGCACTTCCTCGCCGACCTCCTCCAGGCCCGCACCGCCCACTGACCACCGGCTCCAGGCCCGCGCCGTCCGCTGACCACACGGCCCGCGCGGCTCCTTCAGGCCCGCGCCGCGCGCTGCCCCCTCAGGGCCGTTCGGCCTCTTCCAGCCGCGCGGATGGTCGTTGTTCCCGCAGCCGCGCGCGCCGGCCGGCGAGCAGGCCGGTGCCGGTGACGACGGCGAGCACGCCGACGATGACGCCGAGCGAGAGCGGCGTCGGGACCTCCGGTACGCCGGGCCGGACCCCGTGCGCCCAGTGCAGGATCAGCTTGGCCCCGATGAAGGCGAGGATGACGGCGAGGCCGTGGTCGAGGTGCCGCAGCCTGGCCGGCACGCCCCGCAGCACGAAGTACAGGGCGCGCAGGCCGAGCAGCGCGAACGCGTTCGTGGCGAACACCAGGTACGGGTCCTCGGTGACGCCGTAGACGGCGGGCACGGAGTCCACGGCGAAGACGATGCCGGTGGCCGGGATGGCGACCGCGGCGAGCGCCAGCGGGGTGAGCGCCCTGCGCCCGTTCTCGCGGACGAGCAGGCGCGAGCCCCAGCCCACAGGTAGCCGCCGAAGAGCACGGGCAGCAGCAGGTAGAACACCGACCAGCCGGCCGCCGCGCGCACGCTCTCCGCGCGCCGGCGGCGGGTCAGCAGCAGGTCGAGCGCGAGCAGCAGCACCAGAGCCGCCACGGTGGCCGACCACAGGGCGGGTGCAGCGATCGTGCGCAGCTCGACGGCATGCGCGAACATCCCCGCGGGCCATGGGGAACCTCCTCGAACGTCAGTGATCCGTTCGAGGTCTCCTTCACCCTGCGGGTGGCCGTCCGGGGACGCTCAGGGGCGTCCGTACTGACCGGGCCGGCTCGTGCGAAGTACTCCCCTCGCCGCCCTCAGCGGCGGTGAACTCCCGGCCCTGGCCACCCGGGCTCGAGGAGGCGGTCTTGACGGGACAAATGAACGACTTTTTAAATTCGTTCATGGGACGCATCCCCGGAGTGACCGCGGCCGAGACCCGCGAGCGCCTGCTGCGCGCCGCCGCCGACGCCTTCGCAGAGCGCGGATACGACGGCACCCGCGTGGCCGACATCGCAGCGGCGGCCGGCGTGAGCAACGGCGCCCTGTACGCCCACTTCGGCTCGAAGGCCGACCTGATCGTGGCCGCGCTGCGCGCCCACGGGCGGCGCATGCTGGCCGGCCTGTTCGCCGCCGACCCCGACAGGTCGGCCACGGACCTGCTGCTCACCCTGGGCCGCGGCCTGCCGCGCCGCCGCGACGCGCAGGGCAACCTCGTCGTCGAGGCGCTGGTCGCCGCGCGCAGGGACGGCGAGGTGGCCGCATCGATGCGCGACTACCTGGACGAGCGGGCGAACTGGATCGCCGACCTGGTGCGCGTGGCGCAGGCCGACGGTGAGATCGACCCCGGCGTGTCCGCGGACGCGCTGGCCCACTTCTGCCTCCTGCTCGGGATGGGCAGCGCCCTCGTCACATCCGACCTGCATCCCGTGGACGACGAGGAGTGGACGGCGCTGCTCGTCCGCATCATCGCCGCCCTTGCTCCAGCCGGCGGGGACGGAACCCCCGCCGATCCGACCGCACAGACGGAGGCGACGCCGTGAAACTGCACATCGACCCCGCGCGCTGCCAAGGCCACGGCCGCTGCTACACACTGGCTCCCGAGCTGTTCGGCGAGGACGACGAGGGCTACGGCACGGTGCTGGGCGACGGCCTGGTGCCGGCCGGGCAGGAGAAGGCGGCCCGCCTGGCGGTCGCCAACTGCCCCGAGCACGCCATCGACATCGGCGAGGGGTCGTGACATGAGCGTGGACGAGCGCTTCATCGCGGGATTCCAGGAGGCTCCGGACGCGCCGCAGGGCACGCGCAGCGAGATCGTCACCGGGCCCGTCTCGGACTGGGCGACCGATTTCTCCCACTTAGAGCCGGAGTGGGCCGCCGACCCGTACCCGATACTCGATGACCTGCGCGAGCGCTGCCCGATCGCGCACACCGAGCGGTTCGGCGGCGGCTGGCTGCCGACCCGCTACGAGGACGTGGCCGCCGTCGCCTACGACACCGAGCGGTTCTCCTCGCGCTCGATCATCATGGGCAACTTCCGCCCGCCGCGTGAGACGGCGCCGGTGGGCGGCTCGCCACCGATCTCCTCCGACCCGCCGTTCCACCACCACGCGCGCAAGCTGCTGCTGCCCGCGTTCACGAGGTCGGCGGTGGCCAGGCGGGAGGCGGCGACCAGGGCGTACTGCCACTCGCTTGTGGACGCCCTGGAGGGCAGGACGGTCGTGGACGCCGCCCGCGACTACGCCCAGCACATCCCGGTCCGGGTGATCGCCGACATGCTGGGCTTCCCGCCTGAGGACGGCCCCCGGTTCAGGACGTTCATCGAGAACGTGCTCGAAGGCGTCAACAAGCCGCCGGAGGAGCGTACGGCGGCGATGGACGAGCTGTTCGACTACCTGCTCGAGCAGATCCGCGACCACGTCGACCGCCCGCGCGACGACCTGACCACCTATCTCATCGACGCCGAGCTGTTCGGGCGGAAGCTGGAGGCCTCGCACGTCGCGGGCACGATGGCGCTGCTGCTCATCGCGGGGATCGACACGACGTGGAGCGCGATCGGCGCCTCGCTGTGGCATCTGGCCAAGACCCCGGCCGACCGCGAGCGGCTGGTGGCCGAGCCCGAGCTGCTGCCGACGGCGATGGAGGAGTTCCTGCGGGCGTACGCGCCGGTCACCATGGCCCGCCTGGTCAAGGAGGACATGACCTGGCGCGGCGTGGAGATGAAGGCCGACGACTGGGTGCTGCTGTCGTTCCCCGCGGCCAACCGGGACCCGGCGCAGTTCGAGCGGGCCGGCGAGGTGGTGATCGACCGTGAGGTGAACCGGCACGCGGCGTTCGGGCTGGGCATCCACCGGTGTGTCGGCTCGCATCTGGCGCGCATGGAGCTGCGGGTCGCGCTGGAGGTGTGGCTGGAGCGCATCCCCGTGTTCGAGCTGGCCGACCCGGCGGCGGTGACGTGGGCGTCGGGCCAGGTACGCGGCCCGCGCACGCTCCCGCTCCGCCTGCCCGCCCCTGCCTGACAAGGCCGGACCGGCCTGCCCGCCGCACCCGGCAGACCCGCCCGGCGCGGAGCCCGGCTTACTCGGGGGCCCGCCGGGCAGCGGTGGTCGAGGTGCGGGCCATCAGGTCGGGCTGGAAGATGACCTGGCGGTGCTCGTGCTCGTCCGGCCGGTTGGCCTCCTCCAGCAGCAGCATGGCGGCGGTGCGGCCGATCTGCTCGCGCGGCTGGCGCACGGACGACAGCGGCACGGCGGCCGCCGCCGCGAAGTCGATGTCGTCGTAACCGATGATCGCGAGGTCGTCGGGGACCTTCAGCCCGCGCAGCGTCATCTCCTGCAGCACGCCGATCGCGACCAGGTCGTTGGCGCAGAACACCGCGGTGGGCCGGTCGGCGGGCGGCAGCGCGGCGATCTCCTCGCCGGCCATGCGCCCGGTGGCCACCGTGAGGTCCGGCAGCGCGATCTCGGTGAGCGTGTCGCCGGGGCCGAGCGCGGCGGCCAGCCCGTCGCGCCGCTCGCGCACCTGCCGCACGGTGGAGGGGCCGCCGGCGAAGGCGATGTGGCGGTGGCCCGCCTCGCGTAAGTGCATGCCGGCCAGCCGCCCGCCGAGCACGTCGTCGACGGCCACGGAGCAGCCGTGGCTGTGCCGGGCCGAGCTGTCGAAGCGGACCACGGGGATGCCGCGCGCGACGAGCCGGCTCAGCCGCTCCTCCTCGCCGCTGTCGTTGACCGGGGTGATCAGCACGCCCAGGGGCCGCTGCTCTTCGAACGTGTCGAGCAGGCTCGCCTCGCGGCCGGCGTCCTTGTTGCTGTTGAACACCATGACGGTGAGGTCGGCCTGCTGGGCGGCGCTCTCGACGCCGCGCAGCACGTCGATGAAGAACGGGTTGCCGAGGTCGAGCGCCACCACGCCGATGGTGCGGCTGCGGCCGGCGCGGAGCTGGCGGGCCGAGCCGTTGCGGACGTAGCCGAGCCGCTCGATGGCGGCCTGGACCCGCCGCCGGGTGTCCGGCGCGACCAGGTCGGGGCGGTTGAGCACGTTGCTCACGGTGCCTACGGAGACCCCGGCGAGCCGGGCGACCTCTTTGATGCTCGACATCGTCCCTCGTGTCCCGTGAGCGGCGCGACCTGAACGGAATGTCTCGGGCCGGCGCGGATCGTTCCAGGTCGCGAGGCCCGTTGCCGGTGCGATCATAGCGCAGCGCCCAGAAGCGGCCCGGGGACGGCCGTCCGCGCTTGACCACGATCCACTTCCGTGTCTAGATCGGAAAGCCCGTCCGTCCCGCACCCCTGGAGGACATCTCCATGGCACGAAGGCGTACGCCGTGCTGAGCGAGCGGCCCGGCCCCGCCGGCGAGCGGCGGCGCCGGGTGCTGGGAGTCTCGACGGTGCTGGTGGGCGTGGCCCAGCTGGCGGTGGCCGGCTTCCTCATCACGCTGCCCGGCAGCTCGCCGACGCTCGACCCGCTGACGTTCCCTCAGGAGGAGGGTGACGGGCGCACCCGCGGTCCCGTGGCCGCGCTCAGCCCGCGCCCGATCGCCACCCCGCGCACCGCCGCCTCCCGCGGCCCGGCGAGCGAGCACGACCCCACAGGCGGGCCGACCAGCGGCCCGGCCGTGCCGGTCCCCACTGTGCCGGCCAACACTGTGCCGGTCCCCACTCTGCCGGCCAGCACTGAGCCGACCAGCACTGAGCCGACCAGCACTGAGCCGACCAGCACTGGGCCGACCCCCGCCGGGCCGGAGCGGTGGACCGCCTCCCCCGAGGAGGCCGCCTCGCCCGGCGGCTCCATGCGGCCCGGGTCCGAGCCGGAGGCCGCGCGCGACGGCGAGCCCGTGCCGCCGCGGGCGGCCCGCCGCGCGCCGCGCGAGGTGTCGGTACACGCCCCGGACACGCCGCCGCTCGTCGCCGGAGGCCGCGCGACGCGGACACCGGCCCCGTGGCGGACGCGCATGCCGTCGGGGCTGGTGGACGGGCATCCGGCGGAGACCGGGTACGGGTACGGCCCGCGCTCTTGACATCGCGCCCTAACAGAAAAGAAACTTAACCGAAATCGCGAGAGAGCGCTCTCTCGGATGTCGCTCTCTCCAGGCGCACCCCCCGAGGAGTCGAACGATGATCACCAGAAGGGCGCTGCTGGCCGGCGCGGCGGCCGCCCCCGTCCTCGCGCTCGCCAAGCCCGCCGCACCCGCCCAGGCGGCCACGACGCTGCCCATGACCGTCGTCAACCACACCTACCGCTACGCCAACGACCAGATCTGGCTGTACGTGGTCGGCACCGACCAGCAGACGCAGCAGCAGGTCTTCGCCCGCGCCGACGGCACCAAGGTGCCGGTGTCGCTCTCGCTCAATGGCCCCGACGGCTTCGCCGACCTGTCGATCCCGCTGGCCGCCGACGGCGACACCCGCATCACGCTGCCGTGGATGTCCGGCCGCGTGTACGTCTCCATCGGCCAGAAGATCAAGTTCAGGGTCGTGATCGACGGCAACGGCCGTCCCGCGCTCCAGCACCCGGCCGGCTGGGTCAGCTCCGACCCCAGCTACGACGTGCTGCACGACTTCATGGAATTCACCTTCAACGACGGCGGCATGTTCTGCAACACGACCATGGTCGACATGTTCTCCATCCCGATGGAGATCACGCTCGACGGCAGCCGCAGCCAGACCTCCGGCACGCTGGTGCCCAACGGCCGCGACCAGATCTTCGCGGGCGTCAGGGCGGAGCCGGCCTTCCGCGACCTCGTCATCGGCGACCTCCGCGTCATCGCGCCGGGCCACGGCATCGACGCCGGGCTGTTCTCGCCGACGTACCTCGACCCGTACATCGACGACGTGTGGAACTCCTACGCAGACCGCGACCTGCGCGTGACCGCGAACGGCGTCACCTACACCGGGCGGGTGTCGGGCGGACAGCTCGTCTTCGACAAGGGCATACGCGCGTTCGCCAGGCCGAGCACCCGCGACGTGTTCTACTGCGACGGCGCGCTGCACTCCGACGGCGTCTCGGGGCCGGTCGCGGCGATCCTCGGAGCCGCGTTCAACCGCACGACGCTGCTCAGCCACCCCGACCAGCCGGTCACCGACCACTCGCTGAACTACCGCACCTCGCTGACCAACCACTACGCCCGCGTGCTGCACGCGAGCACCCGCGACGGCAAGGCGTACGGCTACCCCTACGACGACGTGGCCGACGGCTCGACCTACGTCGAGGACCACGCGCCCACCGCGATCAGGTTGCGGCTGACGCCGTTCAACTCCGCCGCCTGAGGCCGGCCGGAGCGGCGACGATAGATTCGCTCCTTGGAGTTCGAGCTAAGGAGCCCCCCGTGACCGTTCCCCATGTCGATGACGTCCACCCGGCCTGGCTGCCCCCCGAGGCGTTCCGCGCGGCCGGCGCGCGGCGCGTGCTGGTCATCGCCGACGACTCGGTGCTGTCCGGCACCGTGCGGGCCGAGGTGGCCGAGGCCTGCGCGCGCCACGGCGGTGCCGTGGCCGCGCCGGGGCAGCCGTACGACCTCGTGCTCGCGCTGGCCTCCGGCGGCTCGCTGCCGCCGGAGGCCGCCGCGCTGAAGGGGCCTGAGCTCGGCCCTGAGGGCTTCCTGCTGGCCCGTACCGGCGGGGTGACCGTGGTGCTCGCGGAGGCGCCTGCCGGTCTGCTGTACGGGTTCTTCGCGGTGGTCAGGCTCGGCGAGGCCGCGTTCGAGGGCGAGCGGCCCGCCGAGGCGCACCGGCCCGCGCTGGAGCGGCGCATGCTCGACCATTGGGACAACATCGACGTGCATCCCGTGATGGGGCAGGTGGAGCGCGGCTACGCGGGCGGCTCGATCTTCTGGCGGGACGGCGTCCTGCACGAGGACCTGACCAGGGTCCGGGCTTACGCGCGGCTGCTCGCGGCCACCGGCGTCAACGCGGTCGCGGTGAACAACGTCAACGTGCACGCCACCGAGGCCCGCCTGCTGACCGACCGGCTGCACGAGGTGGCCGCGCTGGCCGCCGAGTTCCGCCCGTACGGCATCCGCGTCCACCTGTCGGTGAACTTCGCCTCCCCCATCGCGCTCGGCGGGCTGGAGACGGCCGACCCGGCCGACGAGCGGGTGCGCGAGTGGTGGGCGCGCACGACCGAGCGGGTGTACGCGACGATCCCCGACTTCGGCGGTTACGTGGTCAAGGCCGACTCCGAGGGCCAGCCGGGGCCGTTCGCGTACGGGCGCGACCACGCCGACGGCGCGAACATGCTGGCCGACGCCCTGGCCCCGCACGGCGGCGTGGTGCACTGGCGGGCCTTCGTCTACAACCACCGCCAGGACTGGCGCGACCGCTCGACCGACAGGGCACGGGCCGCCTACGACCACTTCGCCCCGCTCGACGGCCGGTTCAGGGACAACGCGATCGTCCAGGTCAAGTACGGCCCGATCGACTTCCAGCCGCGCGAGCCGGTCTCCCCGGTGATCGCCGCGATGCCGGGCACGCGGCTCGCGGTCGAGCTGCAGGTGACGCAGGAGTACACCGGCCAGCAGCGGCACGTGTGCTACCTGGCGCCGATGTGGAGCGAGGTGCTCGGCTTCCGGTTCTGGGGCGAGGGCGGGCCCGCGGTGTCCGACCTGACGAAGAGCGGCGGCCTGGTCGCGGTGTCGAACGTCGGCGACGACCGCTACTGGACCGGCCACCCCCTGGCCCAGGCCAACCTGTACGCCTTCGGCCGCCTGGCCTGGGACCCCGGGCTCGACCCGGTCGCGATCCTGGACGAGTGGATCGGCCTGACGTTCGTGCCCGGCGCGGACGAGGGCGGCGAGCGGCTGCGGGCCACGCTGCACGGCATGATGGACGGATCGTGGCGCACGTACGAGCGCTACACCGCGCCGCTCGGCGTCGGCTTCATGGTCAGGCCCGGCCACCACTACGGCCCCGACGTGGACGGCTACGAGTACACGCCGTGGGGCACCTACCATTTCGCCGACCGCGACGGCGTCGGCGTCGACCGCACCAGGGCCACCGGCACCGGCTACACCGGCCAGTACCCGAAGCCGTGGTCGGAGGTGTACGAGTCGCTCGCCGACTGCCCCGACGAGCTGCTGCTGTTCTTCCACCACGTGCCGTACGGCCACGTGCTGCACAGCGGCGTCACGGTCATCCAGCACATCTACGACACCCACTTCGCCGGCGCGGAGGAGGCCGCCGAGATCAGGGCGCTGTGGGCGAAGCTGGAGGGCGACGGCCTCGTGGACCCGGCGCTGCATGCCCGTGTCCGCGAGCTGCTGGACGAGCAGGTGCGCTGCGCGGAGGAGTGGCGCGACCAGATCAACACCTACTTCTACCGCAAGTCGGGCGTGCCCGACGCGCACGGCAGAACCATCTACTGAGCGTCAGGGCGGGTGAAGCGCTGCTGCACCTCGGTGATCATGGCGCGGCTGTTCCACAGCAGCGTCCCGGCGAACACCGAGGCCAGCAGCGCCAGCGCCGCCTCGGTCGCCACGAACACGACCGCACCGGCCACGATCAGCAGGCAGGCGTTGGCGAGGGTCAGAGCGGGGAAGCGGCCCAGCGCGTACGCCGCGAGCTTGGCGACGTCGACCGCCCTGAACGCGAACAGCGAGGTGATGACGAGCGCGTTGAGCACCCACAGCGTGCCGCCCGCGGCGAGCACGATGAGCAGCGCGCCCCACCAGCCGGGCACGCCGGCGGCGGCGAAGTTGGCCAGGTTGGTGCCGACCAGGGCCAGCATCAGCAGGTAGGGCGCCCAGACCCGCAGCGCGGCGCCGACGTTGAGCTTGTAGCCGCGCCAGAACGCGGCGGCCGGGCTGAGCTCGGCCAGGTCGCGGCTGCGGTGGCGCAGGGCGTAGAGGGCGGCCGACAGCGCGGGGCCGGCGGGCAGCAGGCAGGCGGTCATCAGCGGCAGGTTGGTGGCGTCGCGGTCGAGCAGCACCATCACCGCCAGGCCGGGGACGGCGGTGAGCAGCACGAGCAGCTCGACGATCAGCAGCGTGTAGATCAACGCCGAGCCGCGCGACAGCGGGCCGGAGCCGAACTTCTGCGAGGTCGTCGGATCGCTCATCGCGTGTGCTCCTCCGGGGTGGACGGGTCCGCCGCCGCCCCTGACGATACCGGGCCGTCCGGGGACGCAGGGCGCGGTGAACAGGCAGCAGGCCGGGCCGTCCCGGTGGAGAGGGGACGGCCCGGCCGTGGGGAGAAGGTCAGCTGCCGTGCTCCTTCTTGAAGCGCTCGTAGGCGCCGTTGACCACGTTGATGTACTGCGTGGCCCCCTTGCCCTCGACCTCCTTGACGTAGGCGTCCCACTCGGACAGGTCGCGCTGGCCGAGGATGAACTTGAGGGTGTTCTGGGTGACGTGGTCCTTCAGCGGCGTCTCCCACAGGGAGACCTGCTCGCGCTCCTCTTCGGTGAGCGGCGCGGGCGGCTCGACCGGCCAGGGCTTCCTCGCGTTCATCACGTTCTGGAACTCGATCTCCTCATCCGAGAACGTGGACTGCAGCAGCGAGGTGGGGCCGCCGTAGGCGAACACGCCGTTGCCGAAGCCGAAGTCCTTCTGCAGGTGCTTGGAGCCCTTGGGGTTGAGGCCGACGTAGTCGACGTCCTTGGCGAGCTTGATCTTGCCCGAGGAGTCCTTGGTGTAGGTGACGCCCTCGACGCCCCACTTGGCGAAGAGCTGGCCCTCGTCGGAGTACCACAGCCAGTCGATGAACTGCATCATCGCGACGAAGTTCTTGTGCCCCAGGGCCTTCTTGGAGATCATGATGCCGTTCTCGAGCCGGCTGGCGAACTTGTACTCGCCGATCGGGCCGATGGGCACCGGGATCTTGACGATCTTCGCGTCGGGGATGTTCTCGGTCAGCGCGCCGCGGTAGTCGTTGATGAGCGTCTGGGCGTTGGTGCTGATGACGAAGGACTTGCCCGAGACGAACTTCTCCTTGGCGGCGTCGTCCTGCTGGGTGAAGCCCTCGGGGTCGAGCAGCTTCTCCTGGACCAGCTTGTTCAGGTACTCGATCGTCTGCTTGTAGCCCGGCATGGTGCCGGTGTAGACGAACTTGCCCTGCGCCTGGTCGAACGTCGCGTGCTGGTACTCCCAGCCGCCCTTGGTGCCGTGCGCCTGCGCGATCAGCTTGATGATGTTGCCGCCCGGCGTCGGAACACCCCAGCGGTCCGTCATCGGGTACTTGTCGGGGTACTCCTCCTTCATCTTCTTGAGCATGTTGTAGAAGTCGTCGAGCGTCTTCGGCACCTCGAGGCCGAGCTTGTCGAGGATGTCGGTGCGCACCGCGAAGGAGTAGTCGGCCCAGGCCGCCTCGTGCAGGCCGGGCAGCAGGTAGATGCGGCCGTCGGCCTGCATGATCGAGTTCAGCTCGGGCTGGAGCTGCCACTTGGCGACCTTGTCCTGGAAGTTCGGCATCAGGTCGAAGTAGTCGCTGACCGGCAGGATGGCGCCGGAGGCCACGAAGGCCTCCTCCTGCGGGTGGTACGTCTTCGGGATGATCAGCGGGGCGTCGCCGGCGCCGATGATCAGGCTGCGCTTCTTCTCGTAGTCGCTGAGCGGCACCGTCACCGGCTTGATGGTGACGTTCGTGCGCTTCTTCAGCTCCTCCCAGAACAACCAGTCGGCCTTGTACGGGTAGAAGGGATGGTTGTTGTAGAGCATGTCGAACGTCAGCGGTTCGGCGGCCTTGAACTGCTGGCCGACGGCGTAGTTCGCCATCGAGCCCGCCGTGTTGGCCGGCGTGGCCGCGCCCTTCGCCGGAGCCTCGCTCTCACTGCTGCAGGCCGTCAGGGCAAGGGAGGCGAAGGCACCGAGACCGATGATCGCCTGACGCCGCGAGATCTCGCGCATGGGGGGAATCCTTTCCCGTGATTCTGCTGGGTTGGAAGGCGTGGACGTCAGCCCTTGACCGCGCCGAGCATGACGCCGGAGACGAAGTAGCGCTGGACGAACGGGTACACCAGGAGGATGGGCAGGACGGTGAGCACGATCGTCACCGCCTGGATGTTGGCGGCCGCCTGGGTCACCTCGGCCGCCGCGGCCCCGAAGGAGTCCGCTCCGGTCGCGCCGGCGATGAGGTTGCGCAGGTAGACGGTCACCGGGAACAGATCGGCCTCGTTCATGTAGAGGAACGCGGGGAACCAGGAGTTCCAGAACGAGACCGCGTAGAACAGGATCATCGTGGCGAGCACCGCCTTCGACAGCGGCAGCACGATCTTCCACAGGATCCCGTACGTGTTCAGGCCGTCGATGGCGGCGGCCTCCTCCAGGTCACGCGGCAGGTTCTCGAAGAACGCCTTCATGACGAGGAGGTTGAACACGCTGATCGCGTTCGGCAGCACGATCGCCCAGATCGTGTTCTTCATGCCGAGGCTGCTGATGAGCACGTAGTTGGGGATCAGGCCGCCGGAGAAGAACATCGTGAACACCGCGACGCCGATGAGGAAGGTGCGGCCCTTGAGGTGCTTCTTGGACAGCACGTACGCGTAGCTCGTGGTCAGCACGATCGCGATGAACGTCGCGACGACCGTGTACACCACCGTGTTGCGGTAGTTCGTCCAGAACATCGGGTCCGACGCGACGATCTTGTACGTGGTCAGGTTGAACCCCTTGGGCAGGAGGTTCACCTCGCCCGCGCTGATCGCGCTCTGGCTGCTGAACGAGCGCGCCAGGATGTTCAGGAACGGATACAGCGTCACGATCACGACGACGGTCAGGATCAGCGCGTTGAACCACTGGAAGACGCGGTAGCCCCGGGTCATGTCGTGCGTAGTCACCACAGGCTCGTCCCAACTGTGCGGCGAGAGATCACGTTGGCCGAGAGGATCAGCACCAGGCCGATGATCGCCTCGAACAGGCCGATCGCCGCCGCGTAGCTGAAGTTGCTGGCCTCAAGGCCCATCCGGTACAGGTACGTCGAGATGACGTCGGCCGTCGGGTAGGTCAGCGGGTTGTAGAGCAGGAAGACCTTCTCGAAGCCCACCGCCATGAACGTGCCGATGTTGAGGATCAGCAGCGTGACCGCCGTCGGCCGGATGCCGGGCAGCGTCACGTGCCAGATCTGCCGCCACCGGCCCGCGCCGTCGATCCGCGCGGCCTCGTACAGCTGGTCGTCGATCGTGGTCAGCGCGGCGAGGTAGAGGATCGTGCCCCAGCCGACCGTCTGCCAGACCTCGGAGCTGACGTAGATCGTCCGGAACCAGTCCGGGTCCTGCATGAACGAGATCTTCTGGCTGCCGATGAAGTCGAGGAAGGTGTTGATCGGCCCGTCCAGCGAGGTGATCTGCATGACCATGCCGGCCACGATCACCATCGACAGGAAGTGCGGCAGGTACGTCACCGACTGCAGGAAGCGCTTGAGCGTGCGCCGCCTGACCTCGTTGAGCAGCAGCGCCAGCACGATCGGCAGGGGGAAGCAGAAGATCAGCGTCAGCGCGCCCAGGATGAGGGTGTTGGTGAAGACGTTCCAGAACGTGGGGTCGTTCAGGAACAGGTTCACGTAGCGCAGGCCCACCCACTCCTCGCCGAAGATGCTGCCGCCCGGCTCGAACTTGCGGAACGCGATGACGTTGCCGATCATCGGCGCGTACCGGAAGATCAGGAAGAACAGCAGCGGCAGGATCGCCAGCGTGTAGAGCTGCCAGTCGCGGCGGAACGCCCGCCGCCACGAGCCGCTCTTCTCCCGCCGCCGGCGTCCAGGTGCCGGTTTCGCGGGGGGATGCTGAGTCTGCGCCGGGCGCAGCGTCTCAGATGTGCTCATGCTCGGCCCTCCGGGGGGTTGCGATCGATCTGCGCCGGCGCCTGAAGCCGGCGGCGGTGGCCGATTTCACGGACGTCGCCGGTCAGCCGCAGCGGCAGGGTCGCCACGGCCTCGGCGCACGAGCGGCCGAGCCGCAGCTCGACCTCGCCCGGCTCGACGATGCGGCGGCCGCCGGTCCCGGTGAAGGACGTGAGGTCGGCCGGCACGGTGAAGGCGACCCGGGCGCTCTCCCCCGCCTCCAGCGGGACGCGGGCGAACCCGATCAGGCGGACGACGGGCCTGGTCGTCTGCGCCACCGGGTCGTGCAGGTAGAGCTGCACGACCTCGGCGCCGGCCCGCTCGCCGGTGTTGCGTACGGTGACCTCGACCTCGACCTCGCCGTCCACCGGCCAGTCGGTGACGCCGCCGCGCACCCGCGCGCCGCTCCACTCGTAGCCGGTGTAGCTCAGGCCGTGGCCGAACGGGTAGGCGGGGGTCGGGTCCACCGACGACACCTGGGAGCGGCGGCCGAGCGGCGGCGACAGGTAGGTGGACGGCAGCCCGCCCGCGTCGCGCGGCACGCTGACCGGCAGGCGGCCGGTCGGGTTCACCGCGCCGGTCAGCACCTCGGCGAGCGCCTGGCCGCCGCGCTGCCCGGGGAAGAAGCCGAACAGCACGGCCTTGGCGGCGTCGGTCTCGGGGCCCAGCGCGTACGGGCGGCCGGCGAGCAGCACGAGCACCACCGGCGTGCCGGTCGCCAGCACCGCCTCGACGAGTTCCGCCTGCACGCCGGGCAGCCGCAGGTCGGTGGCGTCGCAGCCCTCGCCGGAGGTGCCGCGGCCGAACAGCCCGGCCCGGTCGCCGACCGCGAGCACGCACACGTCGCTGTTCTTCGCCAGCTCGACCGCCTCGGCGATGCCGGAGGTGTCGGCGCCGCTGATGTCGCAGCCCGGTGCGTAGGTCAGGCCGGGCACCCGTTCGGCGAGCGCCTCGCGCAGCGACGGGATCTCGACGCCGAGGCCATGCTCGGGATGCGGGCCGACGTGGGCGGGGAAGGCGTAGCAGCCGAGCATCGCCATCGGGTCGTCGGCCACCGGGCCCACCAGCGCCACCCGGCTCCCCGCCGCCAGCGGCAGCGCACCGTCGTCGTTGCGCAGCAGCACGATCGCCTCGCGCGCCAGCCGCAGCGCCAGCTCCTGGCTCTCCTCGTCGTCCAGCCGCACCTCCTCGGCGGGACCGGGCAGCGGCGTCCAATCCGCGTCGAGCAGGCCGAGCTCCGCCTTCTGGATGAGCACGCGGCGCAGCGCCCTGTCGATCAGCGCCTCGTCCACCGCGCCCGCCTTGACCGCCTCGACCAGCGGGGCGCCGTAGGCGTCCACCGTCGGCAGCTCCACGTCGATGCCGGCGCGCAGCGCGAGGCCCGCCGCCTGCCCGCCGTCGGCGGCCACGCCGTGCAGCCGCTCCAGGAACCGTACGGAGAAGTAGTCGGCGACGACCGTGCCCTCGAAGCCCCACTCGTCGCGCAGCAGGCCGGTGAGCAGGCTCTCGTCGGCGGCCACCGGGACGCCGTCGATCTCGGCGTAGGAGTTCATCACCGAGCGGGCACCGCCGAGCCGCAGCGCCATCTCGAACGGCGGCAGGATCACATCCGCCAGCTCCCTGCGGCCCATGTGCACCGGCGCGAGGTTCCGGCCGCCGCGGGAGGCGGAGTAGCCGGCGAAGTGCTTGAGCGTGGCCACCAGGCCGGCGGATTCGAGGCCGCGCACGTACGCGGCGCCGACCGTGCCCACCAGGTACGGGTCCTCGCCGATCGTCTCCTCGGTGCGGCCCCAGCGGTAGTCCCTGGTCACGTCGAGCACCGGGGCGAGGCCCTGGTGGACGCCCGCCGCGCGCATCGAGCGGCCGATCCGGCCCGCCATCTCCTCGACCAGCCCGGGATCGAACGAGGCCCCCCAGCTCAGCGGCGCCGGGTAGACCGTCGCCCGCCAGGCCGCGAACCCCGTCAGGCACTCCTCGTGCACCTGCGCCGGGATGCCGAACCGGCTGGCCCGCACGATCTCCTCCTGCGAGGCCGCCAGCGAGCGGGCGCCCGCCACCGGGTCCACGGGGGCCGTGCCGAACGGCCGGGTGAGCTGGCCCAGGCCCTGCCGGATGGCGTCCTGCCAGTCGGGCCCCTCGCCCATGTCGGTCTGGTGCGGTGCGACACCGCCCCCCGACGCGTCGGCGCCGACCCAGACCCCGACGAGCTGGGCGACCTTCTCCTCCAGCGTCATCAGGGAGATGAGGGCCTCCGCCCGCTGGGCGGGCGTCAATCCCGCGTCCCGCCACTGCTCGCTCTCGCCGGACGCCGCCGAGCGCGTGTCACCTGGTTCGTGGCCCCTCATGCCATCCCTTCACCCTTATGCCGGCGCCGGCCCGCGGCGAGAGCGGGGGGTGTAACGCGGGGATGACGCCGAAAGTTTCAAGCAGTTCCATTTAATATTGCGGCAACATAAGGGGCTCATTGAATCGTGTCAAGACCGCCGCTAACTGCTGCGTTACCGATAGCACCACGTGTGGCGTCGTGCGTGGTCGGAGGCTGATAACGGTTTTGTCGAGGTTAAGTTGCCCGAAACTTTCGGAAATACGGAAGGGGTTGAATGGCCGCCTGGCCTTCTGGGGGAGGCGTGGCGGGGCCAGCGTTCTGACTGTCCGGTTTGACATGAAGGTTACAGCTATGACCTCCATCCGTCAGCGCCCGCGTCGCCCTCCCGTCACCGTCCGTTTCCCTTCACGGGGCGGCCCGCCGTCACCGCCCGATTGAGCGCTCAGCGCCGTATCGGGAGATCAGCGCCCTTACCGGGAGCCCGGCGCCGGTCGCGTCCCTGCTCAGCGCGGTTCGCGACCGCCGCCGCCTGGCGGAAGTGCTCGCGGGCGCGCTCCGGCATGCCCAGGGCGGAGGCCAGGTGACCGAGGTAGGGGCCGAGGCAGAACACCACCGGTCCGAGGGCGACCAGGCCGCGTCGCGCTCCGGCCGGTTCGTCGTGGGCGGGCAGCGGGCAGCTCCCGCAGGTGATCGGCCGCACCGGTCGCCGGCGCGGCCGTGGCGTGCTGGCAGGTCCGCAGCTCGTACAGCAGGTCGCGCGGCGACTCGGGAACGGCCCGCACGGCCTCCCGCGCCAGGTCGAGGCGGCCTTCGGCGAGCAGCGCGAACGGCCGCACCCACGGCTCGTACGGCCCGGGCCCCGAGCACACGGCGTCTCCGCCCGCGAGGGCGGCCGCGACTTGACTGGCCTTGACAGACCGGCGGCGAAGGGGTGCGCATCGGCGATGTCCGGGGAGAGCAGGTCGGCACCGGCAAGGTATGGACGGAGAGGATCCGCACCGGCGAGATGTGGACGAGAGGATCCGCACCGGCGAGATGTGGACGAGAGGATCTGCACCGGCGAGATGTGGACAGAGCATGGCCAGGGGCCGCAGGCCCTCCTCGCCGCCGGGCATGCTCGAACCGTCCGGCCGCGCCGCCGCACGGTAGGCGTCCCTGTCTCTGGGCGTGACGGCCAGGCGGAGCGCGGCGTACCAGCCGGTGAAGACACCGGCGAGCGGCGATTCGTACCGCTCCGCCAACCGGTCCCCGGCCGCAGCATGCCGATCGGCGGCGACGAGATCCCGCAGGACGTGCGCGCCGCGTACCTGAAGGCGTCGCGCGAGGCGGTGCCGTCGATCGTGGCCGGCTATCGCGCCACCGCCGCGGTGGACGCCGAGGACGACGAGGCCGGCCTGCGGGCAGGGCGCCGGTTGCGGATGCCTGTCTCGGTGCTGCGGCAGGACCGGGGTGCGACGCTCGGGTTCGACGCGGCGGGGCGCCGGCGGGCGTGGGCGGACGACCTGGATCGCCGTACGGTGTCCTGCGGCCACTTCATGGCCGAGGAGGCGCCGGAGGAGGTGGCCGGGGCGATCCGTGACCTGCTCGACCGGCGCCCCACGGCCTGACGGGGCTAGGTCGTGGCCTGCTGCTCGTCGTACTCGATCGCGTAGTCGTGCTGCGAGCGGTCCTTGAGCAGCCACGCCGCCACGACGCTGATCGCGGCGCAGATCGCCATGTAGACGGCGATGGCGAAGGAGCTCTGGTACGTCGCGTACAGCCAGACCGCGATCAGCGGCGCCGGCCCGCCGGACGTCACCGAGGCGAGCTGGTAGCCGAGCGACGCGCCGCTGTAGCGCAGCCGCCCGGTGAAGCTCTCCGCGATGAACGTGGCCTGCGGGCCGTACTGGATGTCGTGGATGGGCGCGGCGAGCACGATGGCGAGGAAGACCAGCGCGGGCACGCGGGTGTCGAGCAGCGGCCAGTAGACGAACGACCACACCACCATGAGGGCGGCGCCGACGATGTAGAGGCGGCGGCGTCCGACCAGGTCGGAGATGTAGCCCCAGAACGGCACCGTGACCAGGGAGACGAGCCCGGCGACGATCACGTACGTGTAGACGTCGTTCGCCGCGAAGCCCAGCGTCTTGGTGGCGTAGGTGAGGATGAAGACGGTGAAGATGTAGAACGGCGCCTGCTGCCCGGTGCGCAGCAGCGCGCTGAGCACGATCTCCCGCCAGTTCTTGGCCAGCGCCTCCTTGACGGGCACCCGCTCGACCCTGTTCTCCTTGACGACCTTGGCGAACACGGGCGTCTCCAGGATGCCGAGCCTGATGTACAGGCCGACGCCCGCCAGCACGAGGCTGAGCAGGAACGGGATGCGCCAGCCCCAGTACGGATGCAGCGGCTGGAAGATCTGCAGCGCCAGATAGCCGAGCACCAGCCCGACCGGCACGCCGAACTGCGGCCAGCTGCCGAGGAAACCGCGCTTGCCGCCGCGCGTCTTGCCCCATTCGGTGGCCAGCAGCACCGAGCCGCCCCACTCGCCGCCGACGCTGATGCCCTGCAGCAGCCGCAGCGCGGTGAGCAGGACGCCGCCCCAGATGCCGATCTGCTGGTAGGTGGGCACCAGGCCGACGAGCGCGGTGGCCAGGCCCATGGTGATGAGGGTGGTGATGAGGGCCGCCTTGCGGCCGATCCGGTCGCCGTAATGGCCGAAGATGGCGGCGCCGATGGGCCGTGCGGCGAATCCGCCGAAGTAGGTGCCGAGGGCGACGAGTAGTCCTGTGGTGGAGTCGCTGGTGGGGAAGAACAGCTCCGCGAACAGGGTGCTGGCGGCGAAGCCGTAGAGGAAGAAGTCGTACCACTCGATCGAGGTCCCGACGGCGGAGGCGATCACCGCCCGGACCAGTTGCCGTCTTCTCAGCTGCCCTGATGCGTCGAGTTCTTGCCGCTCAACCATCTTGCCGCTCCTGGGGGGAGGTCTCGCGATACCCGCGACGGTACATGAACGTTCTTTCTCGGTCACGAGCCGGAATCGGTGGGGGTTCCGGGTTTCCCCGCGCCGGCAGGGGTTCGCGTACGGGCGAGGTGAGTGCG
The DNA here is from genome assembly GCF_043196965.1 of Nonomuraea sp. NPDC049309. Taxonomy (NCBI): domain Bacteria; kingdom Bacillati; phylum Actinomycetota; class Actinomycetes; order Streptosporangiales; family Streptosporangiaceae; genus Nonomuraea; species Nonomuraea sp. NPDC049309. Next base: position 2,511,328 of record NZ_JBICSH010000001.1, read on the forward strand.
GGTTCGCGGCGGGTAGCGGGAGGGCCACGCCGGAAGGAGGGCAGCGCAGATGCGTCGTTTGGTCATCACCGCCGTGGCCGTGGGCCTGGCGGTCACGGGCTGCGCGAAGGTGGAGAAGGACTGGGCGAACCAGACCCCGCCGAACGACGGGGCCAACGCCAACATCGGGCAGAACCTTCAGCTGCGCAACGCCTTCCTGCTGGGCAGCGCCGACCCGGCCTCGCCGGCGCCCGAGCAGGCGCTGTACGTGGTGCTGGTCAACAGCTCCGACCGGCCTGCCACGCTGGAGAACATCACGGTCGAAGGCGGCGGCACGGTGCAGCTCGCCGGGCCCGTCGCGATCCCGCCCGACCACGCGATCGGCACCGGTAACCAGCCGATCGGCACCGTCTCGGGCGCGCGCGGCACCTCGGTCCCGATGACGTTCACCTTCCAGGACCGCACGTCCGTACGCGTGTTCGTGCCGGTCATGGCGCGGGCCGGCCAGTACGCGAACCTGCCGCTCTCGCCCGCGGCGCCGCCGACGGCCTCGCCGCCCGCCACCGCGCCGCCGACGGCTCCGACGACCGACAATTCGATCTCCGGCAGCCCGTCACCGACGGGGTGACGCGTCGGCGCAGGTGAAGCGGCGGTCCAGCGCCTCTCCGTCCCGTCTCGTACGGCCTGGCTCAGTGCCTGGACGGCGCGGCGGCCGCTTCCGTGACGAGCACGCCGAACTCGGCGCGCCGCTCCTCCGTCGTGCGGCCGTCCGGGGTAGAGACGCCGAGGCCGGCGACGGATCCCGAGGGGCGGAGCACAACCGGGGACCGCCGCCGTGCGCCGCCACCGAACGGCCCTCGACCACCACCGACCCCACCACCGAACAACCCCCAACCACCACCGACCCCACCACCGAACAACCCCCAACCACCGGCGGCCCCGCCACCGGACGGCCCGCAACCGTCGGCGGCAGTGGGCTGCGGCTGACGGCGCACCAAGCGCTCACGCTCACCGGCATCGTCGCGCTGTGCGTGGCCGTGCCGGCGTTCACGCCGGACGCCGGGCTGACCGCCGTCACCGTGGCCGTCGTGCTCTCGCTCCGCCGGCCGTACCGCTGCTGTCGGCAGGGCGCGCTCGGCCCGATCGCTCGCCACGCTGTCGGTGGTGTCGTCGGCGATCGTGGACGTCAGCCCGTTCTCGACGACGGACGCGCTGCTTGTCGCCAACGTACGCGGCATGCCGCGGAACGACTTCTCCAGCAAGCCGCCGGCGTACGGCGCCGGTCGTGGCGGGGCCGTTCGCGGCGTGGGCGGTCTCGGTGGCCCCGGCCGGCTCGGCTGAGCGGCTCTTCGGACAACGAGCCGCCGTCCTCACGTTGACCTGCGCGGTCGATTGTCCGAAAGGCCGTTGGAAAATGCCCGGACAATTGCTGGACGGTCAATATGTGGCGTTTGCCCGCCGTTCTCGCCAGGGTGGGTGGCGGAAATCATCAGCACGCCTCAAGAACTGGGGGAATTCATCATGAGAATGCGTGCGAAGGTCACCCTGGCGGTAGCGTCCACGGCGGCGGCATTCTTCGCCCACGCGCCGGCCGCCGGCGCGACGCCCGTCACGGCGGGACCTGCCGGGGGCACCACCACGGCCGCCGCCTCCGCCACGGGCGCCGGCCTCACCGCGCGGGCGCCGCTCGGCACCCTCGCCGTCATCCGGGGCAAGACGCGGTGCTTCAGCTACTCGTACGGCGACGACGGCACCGCCAGCGTCACCGTCTACTACCACAACCGGTGCAAGCACTCGCGCGGCATCAAGATCCGCGTCGCGCAGGCGAGCGACGCGTGCATCTGGGTGCGCGGCGGCGACTACGACAAGAAGAAGTTCAAGGGCCCGCACCCGACCGTCCAGTCGATCAAGGAAGTCTCCCACTGCGGCTGACGTAGCACGCCCGTAGCCGGTGCCGCCGCCTGGACGTCCCCGCTGTCTCCGGACCTCGCCTGCACGCCGGACGACAGCACCCTTCACTTCCCGGACGGCGGCGCCGGCCCCCGCTCCACAGCGGAGGGTTTTCGCAGGCAGGCCGGTTTTCGGGCAGTCAAGAACGGCATTTCTTACACTTTGTCACCGATCGGGCACTTTGTTGGCTAAAAGGTAACACTCGCAGTTAAAACGTTTCGTGTCCTGTAGGGGCCTTTGCTACCCTCCTGAGGTCTTGGTGTGGTACGGCGAATCGCCGTACGTGCGACTGACCGAAGCAGGGGTGGGATGGCTCAGTCACCTGGACATCAGGATGAGAGGGTGGGCAGCACGCGACGGGGGCGCAGGCCCATCCGCCCGGATCCGTCCTCGGGGCCCGTGGCGCTGCTCGCGCACCATCTCTGGGAGCTCAAGCAGGAGGCGGGCGATCCGTCGTTCGCGGCCATGGCCACCAAACTCGGCGCTGCGGCCTCCAAGTCGTCCCTGGCGGCGGCCCGGGGAGTGACGCTGCCCAGCTGGGAGACGACGTGGGAGTTCGTCCGCGTGCTCGCGGTCGAACGCCTCGGCCGCGATCCCGACGAGGTCCGCCGCGAGTGGCGCGCCCGCTGGGAACAGGCCGCCGCCTCCCCGTCACCCGCCTCCGCTCCCCTGCCGCCGACCCCGAACGGCGGCGCCCCCGCGGAACATCCGGACACGCGGCCTTCCGGGACGGCGACCGGGGCAAGCGCCTCGGCAGCGCCCGCCACCGCGACGGCCGGGCGTGCGGAGGCGCGAGGTGCTGTTCAGGAAACCGCATCTCAAGCGCCCGCCACGCGGAACACCACCGGCGCACCGGCCGGACCGACCGACTCACCGCACCCCGGCCCTACGCCATCCCGCACCCCGGCTAACCCGGCCGGTTCGGCGGATGTGGCCCGGTCACCGTCCGGTCCCGACCCGTCCGGCTCCTCTCTCGTCGCATCGGACTCCCCGCAATCCAGGGACGCCTCCAGCGCGACCGGACCGAACACCGTCCTCAGTCCGACCTGGCCGAACACCATCACGCCGACCGGACCGGACGCCACCCCCAACCCGACCGGACCGAGCACCGCCTCCGGCCGACCCGGCGGACCCTCCGCTCCTGCGGCGGCCGGTGCCGTGCCAGTAGGCGCCACCCCCAACCCGACCGAACCGAACACCGCCTCCGGCCAGCCGGCAGCCGGACCCTCCGGTCCAGTGACGGCCGGTGCCGAGGCGACCGGTCCCCTGACAGCCGAACCCGAGACGACCGGTCCCCCGACGACCGAACCCGAGACGACCGGTCCCCTGACGACCGAACCCGAGACGGCCAGTCCCCCGACAGCCGAACCCGAGACGACCGGTCCCCTGACGACCGAACCCGAGACGGCCAGTCCCCCGACAGCCGAACCCGAGACGACCGGTCCCGAGGCGGCCAAACCCGTGACGGACGGCCCCCTGACGACCGAACCCGAGACGGCCAGTCCCCCGGCGGCCGGTGTCGAGGTGGTCAGTGCCGTATCTGGAGTCGACGGGCAGGGTGGGTCCTCCGGTGCGGGCGCGGCCCTTTCCGGCGACAAACCAGCCCGTGCCTCCACCCGCGAGACCCTCACGCCCGGCCCGGAGGCGGGGCCGTGCGGGCGCAGGGCCCTCCTGGCGGCGGGCATCGCCGCGGCGGGCGTGGTGGCGGTGCTGGTGGGATGGCTGCTGCCGACGGTGACCGATGACGGGTCGTCGCGGGCCGCGCCCACGGAGGCCGCCACGACCGGGACGGCCGCGCCCACGGCGACGGCCACCCCTGCGACGACCCCGGGCACGACACCGGCGGCGGAGCAAACGCCGGCCGCGTCGGCCTCGCCGCGCGACGACTCGGTGTTCGAGCAGGACGTGACCTACCCCGACGGCAGCGTCGTGCGGGCGGGCCAGCGGTTCGACAAGACCTGGCGGATCAGGAACGCCGGCGAGGTGCACTGGCACGACCGCTACCTCACCCGCATGAACGACACCCCCTGCAAGGCCCCCAAGCGGGTGGGGATCGGCCCGGTGCGCCCGGGCGAGTCGGTGGACATCACCGTACGGGTGCGCGCCGCCAAGTCGCCCGGCCGCTGCAAGATCTATTGGAAGATGACCGACGAGGACGGCACCCCGCTGCTGGCCGACAAGCGGCCCATCTTCCTCGACGTCACCGTCGCCTGAACACGGCGGTCATCGATAGGCGGCCGCCTGGAGGGTGTAGAGGTCGGCGTAGAGGCCCCCGAGCGCCATGAGCGTGTCGTGGTCGCCCTCCTCGGTGACCCGCCCGTGGTCGAGCACGTAGATGCGGTCGGCGTAGCGCACGCTGGCCAGCCGGTGCGTGATGAGCAGCACCGTACGGCCGTCGGAGTGCGCGCGGACCCGCTCGAAGAGGGCGTGTTCGGCGCGAGCATCGAGGGCGGCGGTCGGCTCGTCGCAGATGAGCAGGAGGGCGTCGCGGTGGAACCCCCCTGGCCACGGCGATGCGCTGCCATTGCCCGCCGGACAGCTCGTGACCGTCTTTGAACCGGCGGTCGAGCAGGGTGCGGTAGCCGTGGGGCAGCTCGGCGATGACCTGGTCGGCACCGGCGACCGAGGCGGCGGCGTGGAGGGCGGGCTCGCCCTTGTCGGTGCCCATCGTGATGTTGTAGCGGGCGGCGAGCGGCCAGCGGGTGTGGTCCTGCGCGATGACGGCGGTGCGCAGGCGCAGCTCGTCGGGGCTGACCTCGCGCAGGTCGGTGTCGTCCCAGCGGACGGTGCCGCTGTCGGGCTCGTAGAGACCGGCGAGGATCTTGGCCAGGGTGGTCTTGCCGGAGCCGTTCTCACCGACGAACGCGATCACCTCCCCCTGCTTGATCTCGATCGACACCCCTTGCAGGGCCGGGCGGTCGGCGCCGGGGTAGGTGAAGGTGACATCGTCGGCCGTGATGGCGGAGAAGCGGTCGGGGGCGGGCCGGGGGCGGGGGCGGGTGACCCGGCGTTCGGCCTCGGCGCAGAAGTCGAGGAAGTCGGTGAAGTACAGGCCCTGCTCGTAGAGGCGGTTGGTGGCGTACATGAGGGTGGCGAGCGACGTCTTGCCGGAGCGGATGGCGAGGACGGCGGTGCCGGCGACGGCGAGCGGGATGGCGCCGATCGCCAGCAGGACGCCGAGCGCGACGTAGACGAGCGCGGTGCCGATGCCGCCGAGGGCGTCGCCGACCAGCCTGGCCATGGTCTGGCGGCGGGCGAGGCGCAGCAGGACGTCTTGCTGGGCGCGGGCGACGATGTCGTACATGCGCAGCAGGAAGTCGCGCATGGAGAACGAGCGCACCTCGGCGGCGCAGGAACGGCTGGCCATGAGGTCGCCGATGATCCATTTACGGCGGGACGCCGGGATCAGGGAGTACATGGTGGAGTAGCGCATGCGGGCGCTGCGCACCGCCGCCCAGGCGTCGGGCAGGACGGCGAGCAGCAGCAGCGGGAGCAGAACGGGGTGGAGCACGCCGAGCACGCCGGCGGCGGCGCCGATGCCGATGACGGCGGTGACGACGTCGATGGCCGAGCTGACCACGGAGTCGGGCACGGCCACGCCGCGCGATGTGGCGCGTTCCAAGGAGTCGTGGAAGTCGGGGTCGTCGGAGGCGACGAGCTCCACCTGGCTGGTCAGGCCGTACAGGCGTTCCTCGGTGTGGCGGGCGATCTGCGGGGTGAGCCGGGACGCCGCCCAGCCCGCCCCCGCCTGGACGGCGCTGCGCAGCACGGCGGCGGCGCCGACGAGGGCGAGGCTGGGCAGCGCGGCCATGACGCGGTCGGGGGTGGGGCCTTCGCTGAACAGCGCGGTCAGCACGCCGGTGGTGGCCAGCAGGCCGAACGCGGTGAACACGCCGCCGAGCAGATTGAGCACGACGGTGGCCAGGGTGTCACGGGGACTCGCCTGCCAGGCGATGCGCAGGGCCTGGCCGACGAGCGACGGCAGACGTCTGGCGATGGTCAGGAAGCCGACCTCCGCCATCTTGTCGGTGTGGACGCTCCAGCTGGGGAGGGCTAGTTCGCCGATGTCGAGCGACTCGTTCTGCATGCTCCGAGTGTGGACGCGACCACTGACAGTTTTCGATGACTGCGGAGCGCGGCTTTTGTGAGGAGTTCGCCAGGAGCCAGAGGGCTTGTCATATGCGTTTCATGTTCGCTCGACTGTCAAGCTGAATGTCGTAATGCTCCGCGCGATTTGACTCCCGTTTCCCCTTTTAAGCAGACCAGAGGCTTTGTCCGTGAATGAATCGATTCATGGAAGCGGAGCATGCCACGGAAACTCACAGTCGAATGGGCCGGACGCGCAGAAACCCGGGCACGGCACCGGGTACGCCGCCTCCGCGCGACCGGCAGGATCGGCTCGACCGCCCCGAACTCCGCACTCGTGAACAACCCGTGCGGCGTCGACATCACGTTCAAAACGCCAGTTGATCCGCTGATCGGGGCCATATCACGGCGATAGGAGCAACTTGGTACCTCTTCCGGAGGTCGGTGGCGCGCATACCGTCACAACACCCCCAACTTCCCCGGAGGAGGCTCCGTGACCAAACGCCTTCGCATCGTCCTGTCCGCCGTGCTCAGCCTGGCGTTCCTGCTCGTCACCGCCCCCGCGCAGGCCGCCGCCCTCGTCACGGTCATCCGGTACGACGCGAGCCGCGCCGCCGAGTTCAGCGCCACCATCGATCAGGCGGCGCAGGTCTGGAACGCCGGCGTCTCGAACGTACGGCTGGTCCGCGGCACGCCCGCCCACTTCACCGTGCTCGCCGACAACGGCTGGCCCCGCACCCTGCCCACCAGCCTGGGGCGCGGCACCGTCTGGATGGGCCGGCAGGCCGTGGACCAGGGCTACTACCCCCTGCGCATCGCCACCCACGAGATCGGCCACATCCTCGGCCTGCCCGACCGGCGCACGGGCCTGTGCAGCGACCTGATGTCGGGGTCCAGCGCGCCGGTGAGCTGCCAGAACGCGAACCCGAGCGCGGCCGAACGCGCCGAGGTGGACCGCAACTTCGCCGGCGCCACGCCCCAGGTGACGTTCGGCACCCTCCACGTCGACCGCTGACCCCGCACCGGCCCACCGCCCCCGCCGAACCGCCCCACCGGGCACCGGCACCCCAGGCGTACCGCTCCACCGGGCACCGGTGCCCCAGGCGAACCGCTCCGCCAAGCACCGGCACCCCCGGGCGAACCGCTCCGCCAGGCACCGGCGCGCCACCCGACCGCGACGGGGCGCCCCGCCGCACTGAAGGCGCCCCGCCGCAGCCTGCCGGTCCGAGCGCACCGCTTCGCTCGGGGCGACACGTCGCAGCCGTCCACAGTCCAAGCACCGCCGACCCGCCGCACTCCGGCCCGCCACAGTCCGGGACGGCCACAGTCCGGGACGTCCACAGGACGCGAGCCGGCGAGCGGCTGATCGCCGTACGACGGACAGGCGCCGCACGCCAACCGCCCGCGAGGGGCCGAAGGACACCGCGGACCGAACCGGCCAGCCCCACATGCGTGGACAGCGCAGACCGTCGTCGAACACGTCGAGCCGCAGCCCCAGGCCGAGCACGGGGTACGACGAGCGCGGGACGCGTCGAGCGCAGGACGTGCCGAGCGCAGGACGTGCCGAGCGCAGGACGTGCCGAGCCCGGGACGTGCGAGCGCGGGGTGCGGGCCGGCCTCACGCCCCACGCCCAACTGAACGCTCACGCCGGGCAAGCGGCACGGCGCGAAAGCGGTAGGCGGCGGGAGCGGTGGGTTGTAGGGACGGTGGGCTTGCCGCATGAGCCCTCCGCTCGCCGGCATGCCGCGACGGGTCCCGGCCCGTGGCCGTAGCACGCTCTCCAGCCGGTCGGCGTGACGAGCGCGCCCTCAAGCTCGCGGGCACACCACGCACCCGCCTTGGCGGTACGCCACACGCCACAGCCCGCCACCGAAACGAGCGCGCCTCACCTCCCACGCGCACCACACACACCGCCCTAGCGGCACGCCACACGCCACAGCCCGCCACAGGTGCGGTGCGCGTGGGGCTGTGGCACGCGCGGCGGGCTTGCGGGTGCGGTGCGCGTGGGGCTGTGGCAGGTGCGGCGAGCCTGTTGATGTAGCGCCGCGGCACGTGCGGCAGGCCCGTGAGCAGGGCGCGCCGGCTCGCCGACGAGCTGAGGCGTGTGCCATGCCGCCAAGGCGGGTGCGTGGGGCGCGTGCGAGGTGAGGCGTACTCGTTCCGCAGGTCCGCGGGCGTGCCACGGCCCGGCGCGCCGCGCCCGTGGACGTGACCTGGGCCCATCGCACGTGTCCTGACCCCTCGGGGTGCCCCGGCCCGCGGGCCATTTCCGAGGGGGGCGGGTTCAGGTGCAGGTGTACGACGAGGGGAGGGAGCCGTCGGTGCCGGGGCGGGTGGCTTGGAAGCCGAACGACGTGCTCTCCCCCACCCCCAGGGTGCCGTTGTGCGGGGCGTTGCGGGCGGTGACGGTGTCCCCGCTGACGCTCACCTCGGCGTTCCATGAGCCGGTGATCGTGTGCCCGGCGGGGAGGGTGAAGGTGACGGTCCAGGACGTCCGGGGTGAGGTGCCGGTGTTGGCGACGGCGGCCTGGATGACGTACCCGGTGTCCCACTGGCTCTGTGTGGACGGCGTGACGGTGCAGCCGGAGCCGGTACCGCCGCCGGTTGTGGTGACGGTGACGGTGCCGGAGCGGGGTGAGCGGTTGCCGGCGGCGTCCCTGGCGTAGACGGCGAAGGTGTAGGAGGTGTCCGGGGACAGGCCGGTGATGGTGGCGGAGGTGGTGGTGACGGAGGCCGCCGGTGTCTCGGCGGTGCCCTGTAAGCGGACCACGTCGTACCCGGTCACGCCGGCGTCGTCGGTGGCGGCGTCCCAGGTGAGGGTGACCGAGGTGGAGGTGACGCCGGAGGCGGTGGGGGTGCCGGGCGCGGTGGGCGGGGTGGTGTCGTCCTCTCCGCCGCCCGGCTCGTACGTGAGCCCGAACCCCTGCGGGAAGAGCGGCGTCTTGCCGTCTCCGGCGTTGATGGGCTGCTGGGAGGCGCTGTTCATCCAGGTCATGGGCAGCTTCCCGGTCGGCTGGACGACGCCGAACAGCACGTCGGCCACGCCCTGCCCCTCGGTGCCCGGCAGCCAGGCGGCGACCAGGGCGTCCCAGTCCGGGAGCTGCGCGGCGATGTCGAGCGGCCGTCCCGAGACGAGCACCACGACGACGGGAACGCCGGCGGCCCGCAGGTTGGCGATGGTGCGGAGGTCTTCGGAGTCGAGGCCGAGGTCGCCCGGCCGGTCGCCCTGGGTTTCGGCGTACGGGGTCTCGCCCACGACCGCGATGGCCACCCGGTACGAGCCGTCGATGCCGCTGCCGTCGCGGCTGTAGGTGACGGTGGCGCCGGAGCCCACGGTGTTGCGAATGCCCTCCAGGATCGTGGTGCCGGTGGTGATGTCGCCGGACGAGCCCTGCCAGGAGATCGTCCAGCCGCCGCTCTGGTTGCCGATGTCGTCGGCGCTCTTGCCGGCCACGAAGATCTTCCCGCCGGATCTGGCGAGCGGCAGCAGCCCGCCGTCGTTCTTCAGGACGACCTGCGACTTGGCGACGGCCTCGCGGGCCAGCTCCCGGTGCTCGGCGCTGCCCACGGTGGAGGTGTACGAGCGGTCGGTGAGCGGCTTCTCGAACAGTCCGAGCTCGAACTTCTTGGTCAGGATGCGGCGTACCGCGTCGTCGATCCGTTCCGTGCTGACGCGCCCTGCCTGTACCTCGGCGCGCAGCAGCTCGATGAAGCTCCGCCACTCGGTGGGCACCATCGCCATGTCGATGCCGGCGTTGATGGCGGTGCGCACGTCGAGCGCGGAGGTGCCGGGCGAGCCGTCGATCTGGTCGATGCCGTTCCAGTCGGAGACCACGAACCCGTCGAAGCCCAGCTCGCCCTTGAGCACGTCGGTGATGAGGTAACGGTGCCCGTGCACCTTGGTGCCGTTCCAGCTGCTGAACGAGATCATCACCGAGCCGACGCCGCGCTCCACGGCCTCCTGGAACGGCGGCAGGTGGATCGCCCGCAGCTCGGCCTCCGACAGCCGGGTGTCGCCCTGGTCGACGCCGCCCTCGGTGCCGCCGTCGCCGATGTAGTGCTTGGCGGTGGCGAGCACGGATGCGGGGCCGTCCAGCGTGTCGCCCTGGAACCCGGTGATGATGGAGGCCATCGAGGAGGGCAGGTCGGGGGTCTCGCCGAAGGACTCGTACGTGCGGCCCCACCGGTCGTTGCGGGCCACGCACAGGCAGGGGGCGAAGTTCCAGTCGATGCCGGTGCCGGACACCTCTTCGGCGACGGCGCGGCCGATGCGCTGGACGAGGTCGGGGTCGCGGGTGGCGCCGAGCCCGATGTTGTGCGGGAAGATCGTGGCGCCGACGACGTTGTTGTGCCCGTGCACGGCGTCCACGCCGTAGATGAGCGGGATGCCGAGCGGGGTGGCCAGGGCGGCGTTCTGGAAGCCGTCGTACATGTCGGCCCAGGAGGCGGGCGTGTTCGGCGTGGGGGCCGAGCCGCCGCCCGACAGCACCGAGCCGAGCCGGTACGCGGTGATGTCGGACGCGCTGACCGAGCCGCGTTCGGCCTGGGTCATCTGGCCCAGCTTCTCGTCCAGCGACATCCTCGCCATGAGGTCGTCGACCCGGGCGTCGATCGGGAGGCTCGGGTCCTGGTACGGCAGTGCCGCCGCCCCGGCCGCGGGGACCGCCGCCGCGACCGCCGTGGCGGGCACGGTCAGGTTCGCGGCGACCAGCGCGAGGACGGCGGCGATCTCCCTCCGCCTCCGGCTCGGACGCCGGCCGTGCGTCCGTTGCCGGCCCGCCTGCCATCCGTGCGGCCGCGCGCCGCCCGGCTGTGGGGCGCCCGGCAACGGGTGACCCGGCGACGGCTCGCCCTGCGACGGGTGACCCGGCGACGGCTCGCCTTGCGTCGGGTGGCCAGGCGACGGCTCGCCCTGCGACGGGTGACCCGGCGTCGGGTGACCCGGCGTCGGGTGGCCCAGCGACGGGTGGCCCTGCGGCGAGTCCGTCCGTTTGAGGACCCGCCGCAGGCCGGTCCGCCATCGGCCCATCCACGTCGGAACCGTCCGCTTCCTACTCGGGTTGCTGCTCATCGCACGCTGCTCCGGCTGGCTCGAAGGGATGTGGGAGCGCTCCCACCGCACTGTAGGACACGATCCCGAAGTTTCCCCGCCGCGCGCGGAGCGCCGCCCCGGCGAGGGCGGGCACCAGCGGAAACGGGCCGTATGCCGGTGAAACTTTCAGATCCTCTTGACCGGCCGACAGGTCGCCGCGCCCCGGCCCGTCCACGCGGCGCGCGGGCGTGGCACCGGCGCACCAGGGCGGACGCGGAGAGCGGGCCGGCGCCGCGAAATCGATCTCTTTCCGAACAAGATCGCGCCGTGTATGTTCGGGAGTGAAAGAAAGTTTCACCCTTGGAGGAAGTGTGGGCAAGAAGCTTCAGCTGCTGGCGTTACCGCTCGCCGCCGCCGTCGTGGCCGCGCTCGGAACGCCGGCTCAGGCCGCCGAGGGCTACGACCGGTGCCAGGAGGGCTACTACTGCATGTTCTCCGGCCTCGACGGCACCGGGGACATCATCCAGATCAACGCCGACACCCCCGACCTGGCCGCGCTGGGCATGGCCGACCGCGCCAAGTCCGACTGGAACCGGACCGACTCCTTCATCTACCTGTTCTCCGAGGCGAACTACGGCGGCTGCGCCGCCGTCACCCAGCCCAGGGACAAGGGCAACTTCTTCCCCACCTACCGCGACTTCTTCGACTCCGTACGCTTCGACGGCCCCGGCGGCCCGTCCTGCGGCATCACGCTCAAGGGCGGCGCCGCCGACTCGCACGGGTGAACCTCCGGAAAACGGGGCGACCCCCGGCCGGAGAAGTCCCGGCCGGGGGTCGCCCGTTTCACGTGAGAGGGCTCACTCGGTGAAGCCGACCTCGGTCCAGTCGTAGGTCTTGTAACCCTCGGCACCCAGGTTGGCCAGCGTCTTCTTGGCGGCCTGGATGTCCGGGCGCTGGTACAGCGGGATCGTGTGCACCATGTCCCAGATCATCTTGTCGGCGATGTTCGCCTTCTCGATGGCCTTCTGCGGGTCCATCTCGCCGACGGCGTCCTCGATGGCGGCGTCGAGCTCAGGGTTCTCCGACTTCGGGAAGTTGCTCTCGGAGCCGGTCTTGTAGATCTGCGGCAGCGCGCCGATCGGCAGCGGCGTGCCGATCCAGGAGAACGGCACCAGGTCGAAGTCGCCCTTGATGACGTAGTCCGTGAAGAACTTGTCGTCCGGCACCGCGCGGATGTTCAGCTTGATGCCGACTTCCTGGAGCATCGCCTGGGTCAGCTCGCCCTCGGTCTTGGCGTACGGCACGCCCGCCGGCACCACGAAGGACAGCTCGAACTCCTTGCCGTCCTTCTTGCGGGTCTGGCCCTCGAGCTTCCAGCCGGCGGCGTCGAGGAGCTGCTTGGCCTTCTCCGGGTTGTACTTGCCGAGGTCGCCGGAGTTGTCGACGTACCCCTTGTGGTTGTTCATGAAGATGTGGTTGCCGAGCGTCTGCAGCGGCCAGTCCATGTCCTTGAGGTCGGACTGCGTGATCACGTCACGGTTGATCGCGTACTGCACGGCCTGGCGGACCGACTTGTCCTTCAGGAACTCGCTCTGGTTGTTGACGGTGATGTGCCGCCAGTTGGGGCTGAGCGCCTTGCGGATGTCGGCGTTCGGCACCTCCTTGGCGCGCTTGAGGTCCGCGGGGCTGCCCGGCGGGATCTCCACCATGTCGAGCTCGCCGTTGGCGAAGGCGTTGACCTGCGCGGTGGGCGTCTCGATGGTACGGAAGATGACCTTGTCGAGCTTGGCCTTCCTGCCCCACCACTTGTCGTCGCGCACGACGGTCAGCGTCTTGGTGCCCTCGTCGATCTTCTCGATCTTGAAGGGGCCCGCGGTGACCGGAACCTTCTGCAGCCAGTCCTTCTCGAAGGTCTCAGGCGAGTCCATGTGCTTGGCCGGCATGAGCGGCGAGAACAGGCCCTGCCACTCCGGGTAGGTCTTGGCGAAGGTGACGACGACGACCTTGTCGGAGTCGCCCTTCTCGACCGACTCGATGCGGTCGTAGCCGTCGGTGGAGGTCGGCTTGTACTTCTTGTTCTCGCCGTTGCTGGACTTCCAGATCGCCTCGAAGTCCTTCCACGTGATCGGCGTGCCGTCCGACCACTGGGCCTTGTCGTTGATCGTGTAGGTGATGACCTGCTTGCCCGACGACTGGTCGAGCTTGACGTCGGTCACGTAGTCCTGGTTCGGCGTGAAGTTGGCCTCTTCGTCCGACACCATCACCGTCGGCAGGAAGGTGTCACGCATCGTCGAGGTGTCGGCCTGGTTGCCGTCGACGTGGTAGGGGTTCCACTGGCTCGGCCACTGACCGATGGGGAGGGTGAGGGTACCGCCGTCCTTCACCTGCTCGTACGGGACGGGGTTGATGCTGATGGACGGGGTCTCCGCCATCTGCTGCTGTGCCTGCTGCGACTGCTCGGCGCTCGGCTGCTTGCTCTCCGAGCCGCCGCCGCCACCACAGGCAGCCACGGCCATGGCCAGGACCGCCAGCCCAGCGGCCGCACGGTGATGAACCTTCACTCTTCCTCCTGATTGTCCGAGGCCGTGATGACCTCGACTTCCTCCGCGTAGTGGCAGGCGGCACCGTGGTCGACGGCGCTCGTCAGCCGGGTGACCGAAGGCTCCTCCTCCACACACCGCTGTCGCTCGGCCTCGCTGAGCCGGGCGAACTTGGGGCAGCGGGTGCGGAACCTGCAGCCAGACGGCGGGTCGGCCGGACTGGGCAGGTCGCCTTCGAGCAGGATCCGCTTGCGGGTGCGTTCCTTCTCTGGGTCGGGGAGCGGGATCGCCGACAGCAGTGCCTGCGTGTACGGATGCGCAGGCCGGTCGTAGACGTTCTCGACCGCGCCGATCTCGGCGATCCTTCCGAGGTACATGACGGCCACCCGGTCGGCCAGGTGCCGTACCACCGCCAAGTCGTGTGCCACGAACAGGTAGGACAGGCCCAACCTGTTCTTCAGCTCCTCCAGCAGGTTGATCACACCTGCCTGGATGGAGACGTCGAGTGCCGAGACGGGCTCGTCGAGGACGAGCAGCTTCGGCTCGAGGGCCAGCGCGCGGGCGATGCCGATGCGCTGGCGCTGGCCGCCGGAGAACTGCTGCGGGTAGCGCTCGGCGTGCTCCGGTGCGAGGCCGACGAGCTGCAGCAGCTCGGCGACCTTGGCGGAGACGTCCTTCTTGCCGTGCGCGCGCAGCGGCTCGGCGATGATGTCACCGATCGGCATGCGCGGGTCGAGCGCCGCCATCGGGTCCTGGAAGACGATCTGCAGGTCGCGGCGGAGCGCCTGGCGCGCGGCCTTGTCCAGCTTGGCGCTGTCCTTGCCGAGCACCACCACGCGGCCGTCCTGCGGCGGCGTGAGCTGCATGATCTGCTGCAGCGTGGTGGTCTTGCCGCAGCCGGACTCGCCGACCAGGGCCAGCGTCTCGCCTTCGGCGATGTCGAAGCTGATGCCGTCCACGGCGTAGACCGTGCCGACGCGGCGCTTGAAGATGGCGCCCTTCATCAGCGGGTAGTGCCGCTTGAGCCCGTCCAGCTCCAGCACCGTGGGGCGCTGATCACGCGGCACGCGGACGACGTCGCTCGGCGGGATGACCGGGACGGGGAACACGTCCGCGCCGGTCAGGCCCTTGTGCTCGATCTCGTGCGCGCGGATGCAGGCCACGTGGCGTCCCCCCTCGATCGGGGTGAGCGGCGGCTCTTCCTCCTCGCACATGTCCACCTTCATCGGGCAGCGCGGTGCGAACGGGCAGCCCGGCGGCAGCGAGGCGGGCGAGGGCGGGTTGCCCTCGATGGGCACCAGCGGCCCCTCCTCGCCGTCCACCCGGGGGATCGAGGCGAGCAGGCCCATCGTGTACGGCATGCGCGGCCGGTAGTAGATGTCGTCCACCGAGCCCTGCTCGACCGGGCGGCCCGCGTACATGACGAGCACCCGGTCGGCCATGCCGGCGACGACGCCGAGGTCGTGGGTGATCATCACGATGCCGGCGCCGGTCTCCTGCTGCGCGGTCTTGAGCACCTCCAGGACCTGCGCCTGGATGGTGACGTCGAGCGCGGTGGTCGGCTCGTCGCAGATCA
Organism: Nonomuraea sp. NPDC049309; assembly: GCF_043196965.1. Taxonomy (NCBI): domain Bacteria; kingdom Bacillati; phylum Actinomycetota; class Actinomycetes; order Streptosporangiales; family Streptosporangiaceae; genus Nonomuraea; species Nonomuraea sp. NPDC049309. The sequence continues at coordinate 2,526,492 of NZ_JBICSH010000001.1, forward strand.
GCAGGTCGGGGTCGTTGGCGATGGCCATGGCGATCATCGCGCGCTGGCGCATGCCGCCGGAGAACTCGTGCGGGAACGACTTGGCCCGCAGCTGCGGGTTGGGGATGCCGACCAGGTCGAGCAGGTCCACCGCGCGCTTGGCCGCCTTGTCCTTGGACACCTTCTGGTGGATGCGGACGGCCTCGGCGATCTGGTCGCCGATCGTGTAGACGGGGGTGAAGGCGGACAGCGGATCCTGGAAGATCATGCTGATCGCCTTGCCGCGTACCTTGACCAGCTCGTCTTCCGGCATGCCGAGCAGCTCTTGGCCGTGCAGCTTGACCGAGCCGTCCACCACCGCGTCGCGCGGCAGCAGGCCCATGACGGCCAGCGACGTCACGGACTTGCCGGAGCCGGACTCGCCCACGATGCCGAGCACCTCGCCGCGCTCGACCTCGTAGCTGACGCCGCGCACGGCCTCGATGCCGCCGGGGAAGGTGACGGTGAGGTCCTTGACCTCCAAGATGCTCACGAGTTGCTCCCCGGGTCGAGTGCGTCACGCAGCCCGTCGCCGATCAGGTTCACGCTGAGCACCAACGCGACCAGCAGGCCGGCGGGGAAGGCGAACAGCCACGGGTAGCCGGTGGCGTTGCCGGAGCCGAGCGCGATCAGCGTGCCGAGCGAGACGTCGGGCGGCTGGATGCCGAAGCCGAAGAAGGACAGCGCCGCCTCACCGATGATCGCGCCACTGACGTTCAGCGTGGCGTCGATGATCAGCAGGGACGACAGGTTGGGGACGATGTGCCGGAAGATGATCTTCCAGCGCGGGATGCCCATGTAGACGGCGGCCAGGACGTACTCGCGCTCGCGCAGCGAGAGCGTCATGCTCCGCACCACCCGCGAGGTGATCATCCAGGAGAACGCGGCCAGCAGGACCACGAACCACAGCCAGGAGGCGCTGCCCTCCTTGAGCCGGGGCGAGACGATCGCGATGATCAGGAAGCTGGGCAGGACGAGGAGCAGGTCCACGCCCCACATGAGCACCTTGTCCACCCAGCCGCCGAAGTAGCCGGCGAACGCGCCGACGATGGCGGCCAGGGCCGTGGAGATCAGCGCCACCAGCAGGCCGATGACGATCGACTTCTGCATGCCGTGCAGCGTGACCGCGTACACGTCCTGGCCGATCGAGGTGGTGCCCCACCAGTGGTCGGCACTCGGCGGCTGCAGGAAGGCGAGGAAGTCCTTCTCGGTCCACTCGTACGGGCCGAAGTACGGCCCGATGTAGGCGAGGGCCACCAGCAGGATCAGCGCGAGAAGCCCGTACCGGGCCTGCTTGTTGCGGTAGAGGCGCCGCAGGACGACTTTCGATCGCATCTCAGCTCACCCGCACCCGTGGATCGAGGGCCGCCACCAGCACGTCCGACAGGAACGACGCGACGAGGACGCACACCGCGGCGAAGAGGGTCACCGCGGCCACGGAGTTGACGTCGTTCTGGTTGATCGAGTCGACCAGCCAGGCGCCCATGCCATGCCAGGCGAAGATCTTCTCCGTGAACGTGGCTCCGGTGAACATGGTCCCGAACGCGAACGCGAAGTACGTGGCCGACGGGATCAGCGCGGTGCGCAGCGCGTGCTTGATGAGCGCCGTCCTGCGCCGCAGGCCCTTGGCCATGGCGGTGCGCACGAAGTCCTGGTTCAGGACGTCGAGCATCATGTTGCGCTGGATCCGGCTGTAGAAGGCGATGGAGCCGAGGCTCAGTGAGATCGTGGGCAGGATGAGATGGTTCAGCCGGTTGAGGAACTGGTCCCAGCCCGACAGGCGGGGGTTGTACTCGCCGGTGTACTCGATCAGCGTGAACCCGAGCCCTCTGTTGAGGTTGTAGGTCGAGATCGCCAGCAGCGTGGCCAGCACGAACACCGGGATGGCCATGATCACGAACGAGCTGACACCTATTAACCGGTCAGTGAGCCTGTACTGCTTCACCGCTGATATCGCGCCCAGCGCCACGCCCACCGCGAACCCCAGCAGGGTGCCGATGAACAACAGCCGGAGACTCACCATGATGCGCCGGCCCATCTCGTCGTTGACCGAGCCGCCGTTCCAGGTCCTGCCGAAGTCTCCGGTGATGACCCCTGAAGCCCAGGTCACATAGCGCTGCAGCACGGGAGTCTTGTCGTTCAGGTTGTAGGCATCCAATGTGGCGTCGATGGTCGCCTCGGGGACCGGGGGCTGGCGCCCCTGGTACGACGCCCGCGGGTTCAGGGTGGTGGCCGCGAGCATGTACGCCAAGCTAGCCGCGATAGCGACCAAGATCACATTTATTGCCAACCTGCGGAGCAGGTACTTGCCCATCACTCTCCGTTCGCGCTGACCGAGGGCGCGAACTCCACGCGGAGCGGCGCCCCCTCAACGGAAAACCCATCTCACATCGCGAAATTCACGTGACGCCAAGATGACTGATCAACGCGCAGAATATAAGGAAAGGTATAACAGTCAGAATCGCGGAATATAACGTTAAGGTCACTCGCAATAGATCGCCCGGCCCGGCGCCCGGCCCCTGGTTTCGCGGGCTCACCTGCGGAAACGCGGCTGATCAGATGGCCGTCGCGGCGCCCTCCGGATGGGCTTGTGTCACAGAATCCGGACATTAATTGACGGCCCAGGCCGGTGATCCACATCATATTCGGTGACGCCTCTGTGTGAGCGTCAATCGATCTCCGCGAGCGCGGCCGCCACCTCCTCATAGGAGCGGTCCGCTTCGTCGGTCTGCCCGTGCCGGTGCCGTTCCAGCCGTACGGCACCGAGATGGCGGATCTCGTAGATCACGGAGCGCCAGACCGCCGCGGGGGTGCGGTCCGGCTCTCCATACGCCTCCCAGAACGCCAGCCGCTCGTCCTTCTTGGCGTTCGCCATCCTGATCGTCCAGTCGGCCGCCGGGTCGCCCCACCACGTACGGTCCAGGTCGAGCACCCCCGTGAGCGTCGGCTCCGGCGCGTCCTTCGCGATCATCGTGTTGACCGTCCACAGGTCGCCGGTGAGCAGGCGCGGCTCGGTGATCTCGTCGAGCACGTCGCTGCGGCTCTCCGCGAGCTCGGCGGCCTTGCGCAGGTCGGCGCCGTGCAGGCCGGCGTCCTCGGCGTCGGCGGCCAGCTCGTGGAGCGAGCCCGCCACGGCCTCGCTCCACGTCCGGTACTTCGGCGCCGCCACCGGGCCGAACCCCGGGCCGCGGATGTCATGGACCGTCCTGGTGATCTCGCCGATCCTGCGGAAGAAGCCCGTCCACGTGGGGCGCGGGTAGCCCGGCAGGCCGTCGGGCGCGGGCACGCCGTCCAGGAACGTCTGCACCATGTAGTCGCGGCCGATCAGCTCGTGCGACCAGTCCGCGGCGATGATGCGCGGCATCAGCGGGGCGATCGGCGCGAGATAGGGGGCGGTGGCGTACTCGTTGCGCATCAGCTCGCGCTCCGAGCGGGCCTGGCGGCTTGGCTCCGGCGCGAACCGCATCACGACCGGCCGCTCCCGCCCCTCGATCGTCACCCGGTACGTCGTGTTGTACATGCCGAGCCCCAGCTCGACCGCCGAGACGGCGTCGCGGCCGAACACCCGGCGCGCGATCCGCTGGATGTGGCCGGGGGTCACGGACCGCTGGAACGCCCGGGCCGGGCGGTCGATCGGCTCGAAGTGCATGCCGATCAGTATCCCGGGTCCTCCGGAACGCAGGGCTCCCAGGGCATCCACCTGCCGCCGGCCACGTCGATGGTCAGGCCGGTGGCCAGGAGGAGGCGTCGGAGGCGAGGAAGGCCGTCACGGCGGCCACGTCCGGCGGGGGCGCCGAGCCGTCCCAGCGGGTGCCCGGCCAGCACGCGCGCGTGGAGGCCGCCGCTCCTCAGAGCTTGTAGGCGCGGCGGGCGGTGCCGGCGAAGACGGCGGCCCGCTCGCTCTCCGACAGCCCGGAGCACAGCTCGTCGGCCGCCGCCACGACCTGGTCGTAGCGGGCGGCGAGCAGGCAGACCGGCCAGTCGGAGCCGAACATCACCCGCTCCGGCCCGAACTCCTCCAGCACGACCTCGGCGTACGGCCGCAGGTCGGAGACCTTCCAGGCCGCCCGGTCGGCCTCGGTGACCATGCCGGACAGCTTGCAGAAGACGTTCGGATGCGCGGCCAGCTCCTTGATCCGGCCGCGCCACGGCTCCAGCTCGCCGCTCGCGATCGGCGGCTTGGACAGGTGGTCGAGCACGAACGTCAGCTCGGGCAGCGCGGCCACCGTCCTGATCGCGGAAGGAAGCTGGTGCGGCAGCGTGAGCAGGTCGTAGGCGAGCCCGGCCGCGGCCACGTCGGCCAGGCCGCGCCGCACGTCGGGCCGGTCGAGCCAGCCGGGGTCGGGCTCGGACTGCACGCCGTGACGCACGCCCACGAGGCCGGGCGGCAGCTCGGCCAGCGTGTCGGCGACGCCGGGCGCGGTGAGGTCCACCCACCCGACCACGCCCGCGACCAGCTCGGACGCGGCGGCGATGGCGAGGAACTCGCGCGTCTCGTCCAGGTCGGCGAGCACCTGCACGAGCACCGTGCGCTCGACGCCGGCCGCCGCGGCCTCGCCGGCGAGGTCGTCCAGCGTGTACGTGCGGCGCACCGGCGCCATCGGCTCGGGGTCGAGCCAGGCGTGCGGGCGGGCCGCCAGGTCCCAGACGTGATGGTGAGCATCGATGCGACGCACGGCTTACCTCCGATGTTTCCGCGTGATCATGTGGGCCCGGGCCAGCTATCGGCAGTGTGACGGAAAGAGACATCCCATGTATAGGGCGTTTCCGGCCCTTGGCTCATGCTCACGCCAGTGCGCACCCGGCTTCGGCCCGGGGCGGCCCGCTCATCGCCCTGGGGCGAGCGCCCGTCCCACCCCCTTGCGAACAGGAGCGACCGTGACCGGCGGCGCCCACCGAGCCGGTCTCGGAGCCGGCCGCCTGCACGGTCGCCGATGCCGGCCGGAGGCCGCGGTCCGGCGGGCCGGCCAGGTCGCCGCGCCGGGGCACGCTCACCCCGACCGCCCCTCGACCCATCGGCCCTCGGCCGCCGGCCTGGAGCGCGCGATCCAGGACGACGTTGTGTCCGATGTGACCGTGTTCGTACTGGGTAACGGGTGGGTCAACGGCCACAGAGTGTGACCTTTACCCAACCACTGCGTCACCATCGCCGTCCAACCAGGCATGAGCAGTCCACTGATCGACGGTGACCCGCAGCGGCTCGGCGGCTACTGGCTGGCCGGCAGGCTCGGCGAAGGCGGCCAGGGAGTCGTCTACGAGGGCTACGACGAGGACGGGACGCGGGTCGCGGTCAAGGTGCTGCGCGGCGACCCCGACGGGCAGCCCCGGCTGCGCGAACGGCTGGCCAGAGAGGCCGCCGCCGCGCAGCGGGTCGCTCCGTTCTGCACCGCCAGGGTGCTGGACGCCGATCTCGAAGGGCCCAGGCCGTACATCGTCAGCGCGTACGTCGAAGGGCCCAGCCTGCGCGCCGCAGGGCGCACCTTCGGCGGCGACGACCTGCACCGCCTGGCCACCGCGATCGCCACGGCGCTGACCGCGGTGCACGACGCCGGCGTCGTCCACCGCGACCTCAAGCCGGACAACGTGCTGCTCGGCCCCGACGGACCGCGGGTGATCGACTTCGGCATCGCCCGCACACAGGAGATGACGCTCAGCTCCACCGGCTCGGTCACGGGCACGCCCGGCTACCTCGCGCCCGAGGTGCTCTCCGGCGAGCGCGCCGGTCCCGCCGCCGACGTGTTCGCCTGGGGCGCGGTCGTCCTGTACGCCGCCACCGGCGAGGACCCGTTCACCGGCGACTCGGTCGCCGCGATCATGCACCGCGTGCTCGCCCACGAGCCCGACCTGTCGGTGCTGCCCGCGTCGCTGCGCCGCCCGGTGGGCGCCGCGCTGGCCAAGGACCCCGCGGAGCGGCCGACCTCCCGCGACCTGCTGCTCGCCCTGCTCACCGGCACCGACCCCGTGGTGCCGGCCCGCCTGCTGACCAAGACCGGCGATGCCGTGCGCCCGCTCGCCGCCGCCGGCGCGGGCCCGAAGGACGGCGCCCAGGACGGCCGCGCGCGCAAGCGCGCGCGGGGCAGCGCGGACACCGCGCGGCCGCCCCTCCAGGGCGCCGCGAGCTCCGTGGACACCGAGCAGCTCCTCGCGCTGGGCGCGGGCGACGGGCGGCGGGTCACCGCCGCGTTCGGCGTCGCGGCCGACCCGGCGCTCGACGTGATCGCCGAGGACGCCTACGCCGCGCTCCCGCCGGAGGACCGGCTCCTCGTCCCCGAGCTGTTCCTGCGGCTGGTCACGGTGACCGACGAAGGCGAGCTGGCGCTGCGCGAGGCCCGCAGGTCCGAGCTGCCCGCAGGCATCGACCGGGTGCTGTCGGCCTTCTCGTACCTGGTGTCCGGCGGCGACTCCGTACGCCTGCTGCGCCCCGCCCTGCCGCTGGCCTGGCCCAGGCTGCGCGGCTGGATCGACGCCGACCGCGACGGCCTGGCCGTGCACCGCCGCATCACGGCGGCCACCGGGCGCTGGCAGCGGCACGGCCGCAAGGACGCCGACCTGTTCCACGGCAGCACCCTCGACGACGCGCTGCGCTGGGCCGCCGCCGAGCGCAAGCACCTCACGCTCACCCCTGCCGAGCGGGACTTCCTGGCCGCCTCCGCCACGCTCACCCGGCGGCGCACACGCCGCATCCGGCTGCTGTCGGTGGGCCTCGCCGCGCTGCTCGCGCTCGCCGTGGGCGCGGGCGGGCTGGCCTGGCGGCAGAGCACCACGCTGGCCGGGCAGCGCGACGCGGCCGACTCGGCCCGGCTGGCCGCCGCGTCCCACGCCGTACGCGGGCGCGACCCCGTGCTCGGCATGCTGCTCGCCGCCGCGGCCGGGAGGCTGTCGCCCACGAGCGCGGCCAGGTCGAGCCTGATCGCGGCGGCGTCCGACCCGGCGACCACGGCCTTCCACGACCCGGCGCTCGGTCCCGACATCGTGCGCGCGCTGACCGCCGACGGGCGCTCGCTGGTGAGCGTCACGCCCGGCGCGGTCACGGTGTGGGACGTCGCCACGGGCCGCCGCACCGGCGGCTTCTCCGCCGCCATCGTCGGCCCGCCGTCCTCCGCCGCGGGCTCGGGCTCCAGCGTGCCGGGCTCCGATCCGGCCGCGACGGGCTCCAGGACCGCCGACGGAGCAGGGAGCGAGGCCAAGTCCGGGTCGGCCGCCGGCGCCGGCAGCGCGGCCGGGGCCGGAGCGGGGGCCGGGCGGATGCGGCAGATGTCGCGGTACGCCGCCGACGGCTACGACACCGACCCCGGGAGCGGGCGGTTGCGGGCGGCGGCGGTCAGCCAGGACGGCAAGGTGCTCGCCGTCGCCGACGACACGGGCGTGGGCCTGTGGGAGCTGACCACGGGCCGCCCGCTCGGCCACCGGCTGCCCGCATCCGGCGCGGCGGACCTGTCGATCGCGTTCAGCGGCGGCCGGCTGCTGGTGACGACCGGGCAGGGCACGCAGGTCTACGACTGGCGTACCGGGAAGACGACGACGCTGCCCAGCATGCGGCGGCCCGCCGTGCACCCGAGCGGCCGCTACGCGGTGGCGGGCCCCGACATCTACCTGCTGCCGTCCGGCAAGCGCCGCCCCGGCTACCCGGGCGTGTGCGCCGACTGCGACAGCGCCGCCGCGTTCAGCCCCGATGGGACGCGGCTGGCGATCAGCGACGACGACGGCCTGACCGTGTACGACACCCGCACCCGCGAGGAGATCGACGTGCTGTACGGCTGGGAGGCGCACGCCGTGCCCGTGTTCAGCACGGACGGCGAGCTGGTCGCGGGCGTCGGCAGGTCGATCAAGGTGTGGCGGCCGGGCGCCGGCGAGCCGCTGCTGCTGCAGCGCCGCCCGCGCGACCCGGTGGTGGCCGCCGCGTTCGCCCCCGGCGGGCTGCGCTACCTCAGCGACGACACGGTGGTGACGCTGGTGCCCGCACCGCCGTCCGACGAGCCGATGGACGCCGTACGGCTGAGCGGCGACGGCCGCACGGTGGCCATGCACGCGCTCGGCAGCACCGACATCACGCTGAACGGCCGCCGCAGGAAGGTCGGCCACTTCGCCGACTACGACAGCGAGCTCGCCTTCAGCCCCGACGACCGGCTGCTCGCGGTGCGGCGGGCGGACCACGTCACCGTCCACGAGGCCGCCTCGTGGCGGCAGCTCGCGGCGCTCACCCCGGAGTTCGCCGCCGAGGCCGAGGCGAGGTCGGTGCTGCCCACCTCGAAGGGCCTGTGGACGGCGGGCGAGCGGACGTTCACGCTCTGGGGGCTCCCCGGGGGACGGCGGCTCAAGCAGGTGCCCAGGCCGGAGCGGCTGCTCGGCTGGACCGCCACCGCCGACGGGCGGCTCGTCGGCCTCGACGGCGCCGGGTCGCGGCTGGTGGACCTGGAGACCGGCACGCCGCTCGGCGCCCGGCTGTCGCTGCCGGGGCAGGCCGACGACGTGTGGTTCAGCGCGGAGCTCGACCTGGTCGCGGCGAACTTCTCCGGCAAGGTCGGCGTCTGGGACACCGCGACCGGCGTGCAGGTGGGCAACTGGATGCGGATGGAGAGCCCGCCGTGGGACGCGACGTTCTCCCCCGACGGGCGGCTGTTCGCCTTCGCCTCGCAGGACAACACGCTGAGCCTGTGGGACGTGCGTCAGGGACGGCGGATCGGCCCGCCGGTGGCGCTGACCGGCAGCGCCCGCTCGGTGGCCTTCACCGCAGGCTCCGCCGAGGTGCTCGCCGTCGGCAGGGGCGGGCGGCTGACCCGGCTGCCGACCACGGTGCCGGGGCTGGCCGAGACCGTGTGCATCCGGGCGGGCCGGAGCATGACCCAGGAGGAGTGGCGGCGCTACCTGCCGGACCGCCCGTACGAGCCGGTCTGCCCGCCCCGCGAGCGCTGACCGCCGGGCCCCTGCCCACACCGCCTGCCCGCACCGAACGCCCCCGCCCTGCACGGCGGGCCAGGCGCGGCGGTCGGGCCGGGCAATAGCCCGAGATCAGGCCAGGGCCGAAGCTCAAGCGCGGGCCGGGGTTCAGGCGCAGGCCGGAACTCAGGCGCGGGCCCGAACTCAGGCGCGAAGCCCGGGCTCGAAGGCGGGCCGGGGCTCAGGCGCGGGTCGGGGTGGTGGCGGGAAGGCCGCCGCCGGACGGCCCGCGGCCGAGCAGGAGCGTGCCGAGCCACATGACCGCCATGCCGACGGCGGCCAGCGCGGTGCCCGCGCCCTCCTGGAGCGTGGCCACGCCGAGGAGGACCACGCCCGCGGCGGTGATGCCGGCGCTGACCACGGTGACCCGGCGCAGCACGGCGAGGATGGCCGCCATCGCGAGCACCGCGAAGAAGAACAGCTGCGCGCCCGGCGTGTAGACGACCGGTTCGATCCCCGGAAAGGCGCGGGCCTGGCTCAGCAGCGCCCGCATCTGCCCGCCGTCTGCGGCGGCGAACCCGGCGTGCAGGGCGATGGCGAGCTGCGCGAGGTTGGCGGCGACGCCGAACAGCGCGACGACGGTCACCGCCTCCACCGCCGCCCGGCGGCCACCGCGTACCGGACCGGCCAGGCCGCGCATGGCGAACGTCATGACGCCGAACATCGCGAACCCGGCCAGCCAGGCGAGGTGCCCGGCCGTCCACCAGGGGCCGGGCTCCGCCGCACCGTGGACGGGACGCAGGAGGAACCAGCCGGCGAGCAAGGCGGCAGGGCCGGCGGTGAAGGAGATCTGGGCCAGGCGGCTTGCGGGGTTCATACGGGCCACGATGCCCCGAGCCGCCCGGCCCGATCATCGGTGATCGCCCCTGATCTGACCCTGAGGTCCCCGGGGGCGCGGGATCAGGTGAAGTAGCGCAGCCAGACGTACAGCCAGGCGAGCGCGATGCTGAGCCCGGTGACGATCATGCCGTACCGGGTGAACTGCCAGAAGGTGATCTTGTGTCCGTTGCGCGCGGCGATGCCGAGCGCGACCACGTTGGGGCTGGCCGCGACCGCGGTGCCGTTGCCGCCGAAGTCGGCGCCGAGCGCGAACGCCCACCACAGCGCCTGCCCGGCCTGCGGGTCGGTCGCGGCCTCGACGACGCCTTCGACGATGGGGGCGGTCGTGGCGACGTACGGGATGTTGTCGAAGAACGCGCCGAGCACGCCCGAGCCGAACAGCAGCGCCGTCGCGGCGACCAGGTAGTTGTCGCCCAGCACGTCCAGCGCCCACGTGCCGATGGCGGCGATCACGCCGGTGTGCACGAGCCCCGCCACCATGACGAACAGGCCCATGAAGAACACCAGCGTCGGCCACTCGACCTCGCGCAGCACGTCGTCGACGTTCGCGCGGGAGACCAGCAGCATGACGCCGGCGCCGACGAGCGCCACGATCGACGGCTCGACGTGCACCACCGCGTGCAGCCCGAATCCGATGATCACCGCGCCGAGCACCACCAGGCAGCGCACCAGTAGCCGCGGGTCGGTGATGGCGCGCCGCTCCTGCAGCGCCATCACCTCGGCCACGTGCTCGGCGTTGTACTGGAACGAGGTGCGGAACAGCACCCTCGTGAACAGCACGAACACGGCGAAGATGAGCACCACGATCGGCGTCAAGTGCACGAGGAAGTCGTTGAACGTCAGCCCGCCGCGGCTGCCGATGATGATGTTGGGCGGGTCGCCGATGAGCGTGGCCGCGCCGCCGATGTTGGACGCCAGCACCTCGGCGATCAGGTACGGCCGCGCACTGATCCGCAGCCGGTTGCACACCACGATCGTGACGGGCGCCACCAGCATGATGGTGGTGACGTTGTCGAGGAACGGCGAGGCGACGGCGGTGATGAACATCAGCATCACCATGAGCCGGTAGGGCCGTCCTCTGGCGCGTTTGGCCGCCCAGATGGCCAGGAAATCGAAGACGCCGGTCTGCTTGATGATCCCGACGATGATCATCATGCCGAACAGCAGGAAGATGACGTTCCAGTCGATGCCTTCGTGCTCGGAGTAGAACACCTCCGCGCCCGGGATCAGGCCGAGCACGGCCATCAGTCCGGCGGCGATGAGGACGACTTTGACCTTGTTGACCTTCTCCGTGGCGATGAAGAAGAACGCCACGACGAAGATGGCCAGTGCGAGGAAGGCGCTCATCCGTGCCGCCCCGGCGGGCCGGCCTGCCCGTCGGCGCAGAGCCCGCGTTCAGCGGGTACATAACGACAAAACAGACATTCAGCGCATGACACAACAACGCGGTGAAGGGCGAACATGGCGAAGACCTTTCGGAGACGGGTGAACCGCCGCGGCGGCACCGGCGGAGCACGCCCTGAAGGTCGAGGCGTGGCCGCGCGGCGCACGCCCGGCGGGCCAGGTTCTGTCAGTCGTCTGAAGCGAGGGCCAGGCAGGTGAGCAGGCGTTCGAGAGTGATGGCCCCCGCGAGCACGCCGTCACGGCCGACGACGGCGACGATCGGGCTGCGCAGCCGCGCCATCAGCGCCGCCACCTCCAGCAGCGTCGCCTCCAGGCGCACGGTCGCGGGGGTGACCGGATGCGGGGGCAGGCAGTCACCGACCGTCCGCTCGCCCAGCTCTCCCCAGAACACGTCGGCGTGTGCCTCGTCGATGGTCCGGCACAGGGCCGGGTCCTCCTGGTACGCCCCCGGCACCGCCAGCCGCAGCACCTGTGTCCCCGGCAGGACACAGGAGGGCCGGCCCTGCTCGTCCACCACGATCAGGCCGGGCATGCGGCCCAGGGCCATGAGGCGGACCGCCTTGGTGACAGGGTCGCCGGCGGTGACGGTGGGCAGGTTCACGGCGATTTCGCTGGCATGCATGACATTCGCTATCTCTCCCATCCGGCTCCGCTCAAGTGTCGCGGCGGCAAGGGGCCGGCGACCATCGGGTCCGGCACCCATCTCCGCGGGGATACAACATGTAGGCGTGGGCAACGGATGAGGGTCAGCCCGGATGGACGGAGAAGGCCCGGAGCGAAGAGGCTGAATGCTATGAACGACCGTGTGGCCGACGGGGCGGCGCACCGGGCCGTGCACCTGCCGCGCACGCCGGCTCAGGCGCTGTTCCGGCGGCTGGTTCTCATCAACGGGCTGGTCTTCACGATCGGCACGCTCGTGCTCGCGTTCTCTCCCGCCACGATCTCGTCGCCGATCGTGCTCGCGGAAGTGCCGGTGCTGCTCGTGGGGCTCGCGGTGATGCTGGGTGCGAACGCGCTGCTGCTGCGGCGCAGCCTGGCCCCGCTCGACGCGCTCACCTCCCTCATGCAGCGCGTCGACCTGCTGGGCACCGGCGACCGCCTGCCCGACGGCGGCAACAGCGACCTCACCCACCTGATCGGCACGTTCAACGCGATGCTCGACAGGCTGGAGGCCGAGCGCAGCGCGAGCAGCGCGCACGCGCTGGCCGCGCAGGAGGGCGAGCGCCGGCGCATCGCCCGCGAGCTGCACGACGAGATCGGCCAGAGCCTCACCGTGGTGCTGCTCGGGCTGAAACGCGTGGTGGACCGCGCGCCCGACGACCTGCGCGAGGAGCTCCACGCCGTGCAGGAGACCGTGCGCGCCAGCCTCGACGAGGTCCGCCAGGTCGCCCGCCGGCTGCGGCCCGGTGTCCTGGAGGACCTCGGCCTGCACAGCGCGCTCAACGCCCTGGCCGTGGACGTGTCGCAGATGAGCGGCGTGCCGGTGACCCGGTGCGTCCAGCCCGACCTGCCCGACCTCGGCTCGGACGTCGAGCTGGTGCTGTACCGGATCGCGCAGGAGAGCCTGACCAACATCGCCAGGCACGCCCGCGCCGAGCACGCCGAGCTGTCGCTCAAGGCCGAGAACGGCCGGCTGGAGCTGCGGATCACCGACGACGGGCAGGGCGGCGCGCGCCAGGACGGCGCCGGGATCCGCGGCATGCGCGAGCGCGCCCTGCTGATCGGCGCCCGCCTGACCGTCGACTCACCGCCAGGCGAGGGCACGTGCGTGAGCCTGGTCGTCCCATGTCCCGCGAATCGGAGCGCAACCTCGTGAACAAGACCCGGATCCTGCTGGCCGACGACCACGCCCTCGTACGGCGGGGGCTCCGCCTGATCCTCGACGCCGAACCCGACCTCGAGGTGGTCGCCGAGGCCGCCGACGGCGCCGAGGCGGTGGCCGCCGCCGACGACGACGCGGTGGATCTGGCCATCCTCGACATCGCGATGCCCCGCATGACCGGGCTCCAGGCGGCGAGGGAGATCAACCGCCGGGCGCCCGGCATCCGCATTCTCATGCTGTCGATGTACGACAACGAGCAGTACTTCTTCGAGTCGCTCAAGGTCGGGGCGTCCGGCTACGTGCTCAAGTCGGTCGCCGACCAGGACCTGCTCGAGGCGTGCCGGGCCACCATGCGGGGCGAGCCGTTCCTGTACCCCGGGGCGATCACCGCGCTCATCCGCGACTACCTCCAGCGCGACCGCGAGGGCGAGCGCCTGCCCGAGAGCATCCTGACGCCCCGCGAGGAGGAGATCGTCAAGCTGATCGCGGAGGGCAATTCGACCAAGGAGATCGCCGAGACGCTGGTCATCAGCGTCAAGACGGTCGATCGGCACCGGGCGAACATCCTGCAGAAGCTCGGGATGCGCGACCGGCTCGAACTCACCCGCTACGCCATCCGCGCCGGCCTCGTCGAACCCTGACCCGCGCCCGCCCGGGCCTCTGGGGCACGCCCCCGCTCTGGCCCGCGCCGGGGCTCCGGGGGCGCGCCCCCGCCACGGGCCCTCGCGGCCCTGACCCGCGTCCCCCGCCTGCGGATCCGGGGCCGCATGGCCCGCCCCCTCATCCCGGGTCATGCGGCCGGCCGGCCCCTGATCCGGCTCAGGCGGTGGCGTCCGTGACGTCGAAGTGCGCGCTCGCGTACGTGGCGAGCATGTCGCGGCCCTTGATCTCCGCGGCGGCCTCGGCGCCGACGACCCCCTGGTCGGGGAGCTGGCCGGCGCCGCCCGCGGGGCCGAGCGGGACGAGGATCATCGGCGGCCGCTTCTCGTACGGGACCGGCTCGCCCTCCCCGGTGATGATCGCGCGCAGGTTGCCCGCCAGCAGCTCGCCCTGCTGCCCCGCGTACGCGGCCATGTCGCGGTCTGCGTCGGAGATGTCGCCGATCGCGAACACCCGCTCCTGGCCGCGCACCCGCAGCATCTCGTCCACCTGTACGTAGCCGCGCGCGTCACGGGCGGCGGCCAGCTCGCCCCGCAGGTAGTCGGTGCGCAGCTGCACGCCGAAGCAGCGGAACCACATGTCGGCGGCCAGCTTCTCCCCCGACTCGGTCGCGATCGCGATGGGCGCCACCGTGGCGGGCGCGGTGGCGGGCAGCTCACGCAGCGGGCTGCCGAGCCTCAGTTCCACGCCGATCTCGTCGAGCTGGCGGCGCAGCTCCGCCCGCAGCGACGGCTCGAACGGGCCGGGCAGGATGTCGTCGGACATGTCGGCGATCGTGACGTGCTTGCCCGGGAAGGCCGCCTTGATCTCGCCCGCCAGCTCGAGCCCGACGGGCCCTGCGCCGATCAGCAGCACCCGCTCGGCCTCCTTCAGCGCGTCGTGCGCGCGGCGCACCTCGGCCTTGGCGGCGGCCGCGTCCGGCGTGCCGATCTTGGCGGGGAACGGGTAGGCCGACCCCGTGGCCAGCACCAGGTAGTCGGGCTCCAGCGTGGCGCCCGACGCGAGCGTCACGCGACGGCCGTCGGCGGCGACCGCCCTGTCACGCAGGAACCGGCCGTGCGTCAGCAGCCGGTCGTACGGCAGGAAGATCCGGTCCAGCCACTCGGGCTCGACCAGCGCCCGCCACGAGGCCACGTTGTGCACAAACGCGTCGGACGGGTCGACGAGCGTCACGTCGGCGACGTCGTCGAGCAGCTTGGCGACCTTGTGACCGCCGTAACCGCCCCCGAGCACCACGACGGACGGGCGACCGCCCGCAGCCTTCTCGCTCATCAGAAACTCCTTGCTAGGAATTGAGATGCGGCTAGGCTAGCCCTATCCACTTCGAAATTCAAAGCGGCAGTTTTTCTGCTAGTTTGGAGGCATGGCGGCATCGACGACCCACGACGCGGAAGCCTGTGATCGCCGCGACGAGGCACTCACCCGCGCCTTCACGCTGCTCGGCAAGCGCTGGATCGCCGTCGTCCTGGGCAGCCTCCGCTCCGGGCCCGCCGGGTTCCGCGAGCTGTCGCGAGCCATCGAGGGAGTCAGCGACTCCGTGCTGTCCGACCGGCTCTCCGAGCTGACCAAGGAAGGGCTGGTCGCCCGCAAGGTCGACGAGGGGCCGCCGATCTCGGTGTCGTACGAGCTGACCGAGGCCGGCTGGGCGCTCATGCCGGCGCTCGAGCAGATCTCCCAGTGGGCCCAGGACCACCTGCCGCGCCGCTGCTGATCACGCGTACCCTCCGGTGAGCCGGGCCAGGACGGCGTGCCATTGAATGTCTGGTTCGCGGTGTTACGTTGAGTCGAGAGGCGTGCCCGACACCCGCGAAGGACGTGGTCTCCCGTGCTCTACCTCTTCGGCTTCGATCGCATCGGCGTGGCCGTCAGCGACATCTTCTTCGTCGACCCCCAGCCCATGAAGGGGCAGGAGGGCGCCGAGCGCGGAGTGCGGCTCGAGCTGCGCAGGCTGGAGACGGGCGAGCTGAAGGGGTCGATCTACTCCGCACGCCCGATCACCGTCGATCGGCCGATCTGGCGGGTGGACCTGCTCGAATCGGTCTCGGGGACGCCCGGCAGCTTCGACCGCACGCACCACCACCCGGAACTGCGCGGCTGGGAGCCGGGGCGGCGGGTGTTCGACCCGCGGCTGTCGCAGGAGCCGCTGAAGTGGCTGCAGGAGCGGCTGTCGGATCTCGAAGGCGTGCTCGACCAGGCCGGCGAGCCGCGCGACGCGGTGAGCGACGCCGACGTGAAAGGACTGCGCGAGCGCGCGCCCGAGATCGTGGAGACCGTCGCCCGGCTGCTCGACACCGTCCGCTCCTCGCCCGTGCCCGAGGGCGCCGAGGTCGCGACCAGCGTCCGCGCAAGCTGGCTGTAACCCCACCCGCCGCAGCCGCTCCGCCGCAGGCCCGCGCACGGATGGCCCTCTCCGCCGGCTCACGGGGTCGCACCCGTGCCGGCTCGCGCGTACAGCGCCCCGCGCCGGCGCCTGCCGTCGGCGACTCTCCGCCGGGACCGGCGGGCGCTTCGAGCGCCTGCGCCCTGCGGCCGGTGCGCGCCCTACTGCGGCTCGACCGGGGCGGCGGGGCGGTCCTGCGGAGACGGCGGGGTGGTGGGGCGGCGGTGCAGGAGTGAGAACTTGCCCCACATGGCCTCCGCCGCCTCGATGGAGGCCCCCGTACGCGCCGGGTCCACGGCGGCGAGCTGGGTGACCAGGGCCTGGGCGACGGCGATGCCGGCGGTCAGCGAAGGGAAGAACGCCTCGCCCTCGGCCGGCACCATCACGACCTCCTCGGCGGCCTTGGCCAGGGCGGGGCTGGCGGCGTCGGTGACGGCGAAGACGCGCACGCCGCGCGAGCGGGCCTCGTTGGCGGCCAGGACGGTGCTCTCGTACAGGCGCCAGAAGCTGATCGCGATCAGCACGTCGCCCTCGCCGATGGCGGCCACGGTGTTGGCGAGCTCGGCGTCTCCCCCGGTGACGGCGGTGACCGGGTAGCCGGCCAGGCGGGCGTTGTGCGCGAGCGCGAGGCCCACGGCGGCGTAGCTGCCGTCGGCGACGATCACCGTACGGCGGGCCGCCGCGACCGCCTCGGCGATGGTGACGAAGACGCGCTCGTCGAGCCGCCGGTTGAGCAGCGCGAGGCTTTCAAGGTCGCGGCGCAGCGAGCGGGCGCTGGGCGAGCCGGTGCCCCGGTGCTCTGCGGCGACCTGGCCGGCGCTGAGCGAGGAGAGGTAGCGGGCGCGCAGCTCCTGCTGGAGCGCGGGCCAGCCGGCGAAGCCGAGCGCCTGCGCCGTGCGGGTGACGGTGGCCACGTTGACCCCGGCGAGCTGGGCGAGCTCCTGCGCCGACCCGTACGAGGCTCGGCGCGGCTGGGAGAGCAGCACTTCGAGCACGGCGGCCGACTTGCCGCGCAGCCCGCGCGCCGGCAGCCGCTCGCGCAGCCATTCCTCGAAGCTGTCGGTGCCTGTCACCCGTTGTCTCTCCTCACCTGCCGCCCGTCCGCTCTGTGGGCCGGGAGCATCCTACGTGCTCCGGCTTCGGGAGTTTTGCAAAGAACATTGCAATTTTGCCGAAACGCACTATATGTTGCTGCGCAATCGACCTGCAGGGCCACAACCTGGGGAAAGGTGTGTTCGATGACCTTGTTGGCCCGTCTGGACCGGCTCCCGCTGAGCCGTCCCCACTATCTCCTCCTCCTGATCGGCGGCCTCGGATACACCTTCGACGGCATGGACTCCGCAGTCGTCGCGTTCCTGCTGCCGAGCGCGCAGGAGGCCTGGAACCTGTCCAACGGGCAGCTCGGCATCATCGGATCGGCGACGCCATTCGGGTTCCTGTTCGGCGCGACGGCGGCAGGACTGCTCGGCGACAGGATCGGGCGCAAGAAGGTCATGATGTACGCGCTCGCCTTCTACGCCGCCTTCTCGGTGGTCGCCGCGTTCGCCCCCAACTACGAGGTGTTCCTGGTCGCCCGCGTGCTGGCCGGGGCGGGCGCCGGCGCGGAGAGCGCGATCATCGCGCCGTTCCTGTCGGAGTTCGTACCGGCCAAGCGGCGCGGCTGGTTCGTCGGCGCGCTGTCGGGGTTCTTCTCGTTCGGCTTCGTCGCGGCGGCGCTGATCGGCCGGTTCGTGGTGCCGACGTTCGACGAGGGCTGGCGGATCGCGCAGATCATCACCGCGGTGCCGATCCTCATGCTGCTGTGGTGGCGGCGCTCGCTGCCCGAGTCGCCCCGCTACCTGCTGCAGCAGGGCCGTACGAGCGAGGCCGAGCAGGTGGTCGCCGACCTGGAGCGGCGCGTCGAGCGCGCCGTCGGCGGCCCGCTGCCCCCGGTGCCCGAGACCGCCGTCGCCCCGGCCGCGCAGACGCCCACGGTGAACCTGCTCAGCGCCCTGCGCTACCTGTGGAGCAAGGCCATGGCCAAGCGCACGGCGGTCATCTGGCTGATCTGGTTCGTGATCACGTTCTCGTACTACGGGTTCTTCTCGTGGATCCCGACGCTGCTCGTGCAGCGCGGCATCACGGTCACCAAGAGCTTCGAGTTCTCGATCATCATCTACCTGGCGCAGATCCCCGGCTACTTCTCCGCGGCCTGGCTGTCGGAGCGGATCGACCGCAAGAACACCATCGCCATCTACCTCGCGGGCTCGGCGGTCAGCGCGTTCTGGCTGTCGCAGATGGACTCGCCCGTCACGATCACCGTCGCGGGCGCGGTGCTGTCGTTCTTCCTGAACGGCACGTACGCCGGCGTCTACTCCTACACCCCCGAGGTCTTCCCGACCTGGATCCGCGCCACCGGCACCGGCCTGTCCAGCGCGTTCGGGCGGGTCGGCAGCATCCTGGCCCCGACGATCATCGGCGTGTCGGCGGCGAGCCTCGGCTTCGCCGGGGTGTTCGGCCTCACCACCGCCGTGCTGGTGGCCGGGGTGGTCTGCGTGATGGTGTTCGGGCTGGCCACCGCAGGGCGATCGCTGGAAGAGCTCACCGAACCCGCCACCGAGGAGGCGACCACGTGAACGACCTGGACGAGCTGGAGCGGCGCGTACGGGAGGAGGTGGGCGTGCGGCTGTTCACCGTGCTGGCCTGGGTGCCGCAGCGGCGGGCGCTGCGCCGCGTCCACAGCAGCCACCCCGCCGAGTACCCGGTGGGCGGCGAGAAGACCGTCGAGGTGGCCCAGCGGTGGCTGGCCACCTGCATCGAGCGGCGCGAGCCGTACTTCGGCCGCGACAAGGCCGCCGTACGGGAGATCTTCGCCGACCACGAGCTCATCGAGAGCCTCGGCTGCGGCTCGATCATCAACGTGCCCGTGCTCGGCCCGGACGGCGAGGTCGCCGCCGTGCTGAACATCCTCGACGCCGAGGGCGCCTACGACGACGCCTCGGTGGCCGCAGCCCAGAAGATCGCCAAGGAGTTCACGTTCGGAGGTGCCGCATGACCCTGCTGCTGCGCAACGCGCTGCTGCTCGACGTCGAGACCGGCGAGTACGCCGAGGCCGACCTGCGCTGCGCCGACGGCAGGATCGCCGAGACCGGGCGCGGGCTCACCGCTCCCGACGGCACCCGGGTGATCGACGTGGCGGGCGCGCGGGTCGTGCCCGGCCTGATCGACGCGCACGTGCACGTCACCGCCTCCAGCGCCGACCTCGGCTCGCTGCGGTCGCAGCCGCCGTCGTACGTCACCGCGCACGCCGCCCGCATCATGGGCGACATGCTGAGCCGCGGCTTCACCACCGTGCGCGACGCGTCCGGCGCCGACTTCGGCCTCGCCGACGCGCAGGCCGAGGGCCTGATCAGGGGGCCGCGGCTGCTGTTCTGCGGCAAGGGGCTGAGCCAGACCGGCGGCCACGCCGACTTCCGCGGCCGGGGCGAGCACCTCGACGACGACCACCCGTGCTGCGCGGGCGTCGGCCGGGTGGCCGACGGCGTGGACGCCGTACGCGCCGCCGCCCGCGACGAGCTGCGCAAGGGCGCCCACCACATCAAGGTGATGGCCTCCGGCGGCGTCGCCTCGCCCACCGACCGCATCGACTCCACCCAGTACTCCATGGACGAGCTGCGGGCCGCCGTCGAGGAGGCCGAGGCCGCGAACCGGTACGTCGCCGCCCACGCCTACACCGCCCGCGCCGTCAACCGGGCGCTGGAGGCCGGGGTGCGCTCCATCGAGCACGGCAACCTCATCGACGACTCCAGCGTGGAGCTGTTCCTGCGGCACGACGCCTTCCTCGTGCCGACGCTGGTGACGTACTGGGCGCTGAAGGAGGAAGGGCGCGAGTTCGGGCTGTCGGCGAGCAGCTGGCGCAAGGTGGACGACGTGCTCGAAGCCGGCATCGTGGCGCTCGAACGCGCCGCCCGCGGCGGGGTGCGGCTGGCGTACGGGACGGACCTGCTCGGCGGCATGCACCGGCACCAGAACCAGGAGTTCCGGCTGCGCGCCGAGGTGCAGCGGCCGCTCGACGTGCTGCGCGCGGCCACCACGGGCGCCGCCGAGCTGGTCGGGCTGACCGGCGAGATCGGCACGCTCGCCGTGGGCGCCCGCGCCGACCTGCTGGTGCTCGACGGCGACCCGCTGGAGGACATCGGCGTACTCGCCGACCCCGTCCACATCCGCCACGTGGTGCAGTCCGGCCTGCTCGTCTGACCGACCCTGCCCTGCCCTGCCGGGACCCCACCGGCAACGGCCTCCTGCGGCAAGCGCGGCCCGCGAAGGCGCAGGGCCCGAAGGCGCGCCCCGGGTCAGGTGTCCAGCAGCGGGGCGAGGGCGGTGACGGCGTGGTCGCGGTGGACGTCGAGCGTGGCCACGGCGTCGTCGGCGGAGCGGCGGCGCAGCGCGTCGAGCGCGGCGCGGTGCTCCTTGATCACCCGCTCCCTGTTGGCCGGCTCCCCGTAGTACATGGACCGGTAGGCGTCGGTGGAGTCCCACAGCGTGCGGATGAGCCGGACCAGGCGCGGCATCCCCGAGCAGTCGAACAGCGTCATGTGGAACGCCCGGTTGGCGGCGGCCATGGCGGCGACGTCGCCCGCTGCGGCGGCCCGCTCGACCTCGTCCTGCGTGGCTTCGAGCCGGGCGAGGTCGTCGTCCGTGAGCCGGGGCACGGCCCGGCGCACCGCCTCCTCTTCCAGCAGCTCCCTGATGCGGTAGACCTCACGCAGGTCGTCGAGCGAGAGCGTCTCGACGAAGTAGCCGCGATGGGCCTCGTAGGTGACGAGCCCTTCGCCCTGCAGCGTCTTGAGCGCCTCGCGCAGCGGCACCCGGCTGACCTGCAGTTCTTCGGCCAGCGCGTCCTGCCGGATGGGCGCGCCGGGGCGCAGCCTGCCGGTGGTGATGGCCCGCCGCAGCTCGCCCAGCACGAACTGCTGGGCCGTGGGCGGCCTGCGTCGTGCCTGGTCGGGACTCACCGCCCCAATATCTCACGAACCCACGCCTCGTCCTGCCCGAGCGCGGGCGGCCTGCGGCGGTAGGTGGGCGGGGTGGCGCCGAGCCGGAGGGGGTTCGCGACCTGGCCGACGCCGTCGAGGTCCACGGCGGGTTCGAGGCCGAGGTCTGTCGCGAGCCTGAACGCGGCGGCCAAGTCGTTGATCGGGCCGCACGGCACCCCGGCCTCGGTGAGGCGGGCGAACCACTCGTCGGCGGTGCGCCCGGCGAGCGCGGCGTTGAGCTCGGCGACGAGCGGCTCGCGGGCGGCGACGCGATCGGCGTTGCTCGCGTAGCGCGGGTCGCCGGCCAGATCGGGCCGGTCGAGGGCGGCGCACAGGGCGCGGAACTGGCGGTCGTTCCCGGCGGCGATGACGATCGGGCGGTCGGCGGCCTGGAACACCTCGTACGGCACGATGCTCGGATGCCGGTTGCCCATGGCGCGCGGCACGACCCCGGCGGCGGCGTACGCGGAGGCGTGGTTGGTAAGGGCCGACAGCAGTGACGACAGCAGCGAGACCTCGATGCGCTGGCCTTCTCCCGACCGGTCGCGGTGGCGGAGCGCGGCGAGGATGCCGAGCGCGGCGTGCAGGCCGGTGATCACGTCGACCAGCGCGACGCCGGCCTTGGTGCCGGGGCCTTCGGGCTCGCCGGTGACGCTCATGAGCCCGCCGACGGCCTGGGCGATGAGGTCGTAGCCGGGCAGATCGGCGCCCGCGCCGGAGCCGAAGCCGGTGATGGAGCAGTAGACGAGCCCGGGGTTCAGCTCGCGCAGCGCCTCGTAGCCGAGGCCGAGCCGGTCCATGGTGCCCGGCTTGAAGTTCTCCACCAGCACGTCTGCCCGCGCGGCGAGGGCTCTGGCGACCTCGATGTCCTCCTTGAGGTCGAGCGCGATGGAGCGCTTGTTGCGGTTGACGCCGAGGAAGTACGTGGCCTCGCCATCGGCGTACGGAGGCCCCCAGGCCCGGGTGTCGTCGCCGGTGCCGGGCCGCTCGACCTTGACCACCTCCGCGCCCAGGTCGGCGAGGAGCATGGTGGCGTAGGGCCCGGCGAGCACCCGGCTGAAGTCGGCGATCAGCAGCCCCGACAGCGCCCCGCTCATGCCGCGGCCTCCGGGCGAACGCTTGCCGGGCCGAGGACGGCGGGCGGCACGAGCCGTCCGTCCCGCTCGGCCGGCCAGGCTCCGGCCGCTCTCCTGGTCTCGGCGGCCGCCTCGGGCGGGGTCCCGTCCTTCGCGCCGGCGAACTCGTCGCCCCCGCCTTCGGTCCTGCGGCCGGCCACGAGAGTCAGAACGTCCATGGTCAACGCACCCTAACTATGCCATATTGGATTTTCAATATTGGATCCAAAATACGGAGAGGCCATGATCGCACCCACCGCCCTGTTCTCCATGGACACCCTGCTGACCGAGGAGGAACGCGAGATCAGGAGCACGGTCAGGCGCGTGTGCGACCGCGAGATCCGGCCGCACGTCGCGGGCTGGTTCGAGGCCGGCGAGCTGCCCGCGCGCGAGCTGGCCCGCACGCTCGGCTCGCTCGGCGTGCTCGGCATGCACCTCGACGGGTACGGCTGCGCCGGCATGGGCGCGGTCGCGTACGGGCTGGCCTGCCTGGAGCTGGAGGCCGCCGACTCCGGCCTGCGCAGCCTCGTCTCCGTGCAGGGCTCCCTGGCCATGTACGCGATCTGGAAGTACGGCAGCGAGGAGCAGAAGCAGGAGTGGCTGCCCGCGATGGCGGCCGGCGAGCGCATCGGCTGCTTCGGCCTGACCGAGCCCGACTTCGGCTCCGACCCCGGCGGCATGCGCACCGCGGCCAAGCGGGAGGGCGGCGACTGGGTGCTGAACGGCACCAAGATGTGGATCACCAACGGCTCCGTGGCCGACGTGGCCGTGGTCTGGGCGCGTACGGACGAGGGCATCAGGGGCTTCCTGGTCCCGGCCGGCACGCCCGGCTTCACCGTCAACGAGATCAAGCACAAGCTCTCGCTGCGCGCGAGCGTGACCAGCGAGCTGGTGCTGGACGGCGTGCGGCTGCCCGCCGAGGCGATGCTGCCGGGCGCGCGCGGGCTGTCGGGGCCGCTCGGCTGCCTGAACGAGGCGAGGTTCGGCATCGTGTTCGGCGCCATGGGAGCGGCGCTCGACTGCCTGGAGACGACCCTCGCGTACGTGGCCGACCGCGAGGTGTTCGCCAGGCCGCTCGCGTCGTACCAGCTCACCCAGGAAAAGCTCGCGGACATGACGCTGGAGCTGGGCAAGGGGCTGCTGCTCGCGGTGCACCTGGGCCGGCTGAAGGAGGCCGGGACGCTCGCGCCCGAGCAGGTGAGCCTGGGCAAGCTCAACAACGTGCGGGAGGCCCTGGAGATCGCCAGGAAATGCCGCACGCTGCTCGGCGCGAACGGCGTCACCCTCGAGTACCCGGTCATCAGGCACGCGGTGAACCTGGAGTCGGTGCTCACCTACGAGGGCACCTCCGAGGTCCACACGCTGGTCATCGGCAAGGCGCTGACCGGCATCGGAGCCTTCACGTGATGCTCAGAACGTCCGCCAGGTCGCCTCGGCGACCCGGCAGGGCCCGCCCTGGTGCACCCGCAGACGCCCGGCGGGCAGGTCGAGCCCGATCGTGGCGATCGTCTCCCACCGCTGGTTGAGCGGCTGGGCGAGGTCGGGGTGCGCGCAGACGGGCGCGTCCGGGGCATGGCTGAGCATGGCGCGCGCCCGCGCGTTCTGGCCGGGGTCGCTCAGCTCCTCGACGTGCTCGCGCAGGTGGCGCAGCCGGTCGTAGGTGCCGGGCCGGTCGGTGGCGTGCCGCTCCCCCGCCGCGAGCGCGGCGTCGTGGAAGTGGTTGCAGTGCAGCAGCACCCCGTCGGGCTCCGGCGGGATGACGGCCACGCCCGCCGGTGAGATCTCGATGGACGCGGCGTCGTTCCCCTCGTCCGACGCGGTGACCACGGTGATCACGGTCGAGGCGGAGACCCGGGCGGAGCGGGCGATCTCCGCCGCCTCCGCCACCGTGGCCGCCTCGTCGAGGATGCGGCGGGCGATCAGGTGGACGGGCACGCCGATGCCGGCGTTGTCGGAGTCGTGGCGCAGGATGTTGAAGTGCACGCCGAGCCCGGACGTGGCGGCTCCGATCTTGGCCAGCGCGCCGGCCTCGGTGAACGTGCGCACGACGTGGCCGGGGCGGGGCTCCAGCTCCCACAGCATCGGCGCGTCGCGCAGGTGGTCGTGCCAGTCCCAGGTCTGCACCGTACGCGGCGGGCCGCTCTCGGGCAGCACCACCGAGGTCGAGCACTCCCCGCGCCCGGTCGCGTCGATCGCGGCCAGGATCTCCGTGCGCGCGTTGACGGCGGCGACCTGCCACGGCTCGAGGCCGGAGCCCGCGGCGATGCCCGCCATCTCCTCGGCCAGCCCGGGCGCCCACCCGGCGCTCGCGTCGAGCGCCCGCTCGGCCCACGCGCGCACCTGCTCCGGGGTGGCGCCGGCCACGGCGAACAGGTCGGTGTAGCCGGCGTAGTTGGCGGCGATGCGGTCGCGCAGGTGGGTGCCGAGCTCTCTGCCACGGGCGCGGGGGTCGATCTGGCTGGACGAGAAAGCGGGAAAAGTCATCATTCATCCGTCGAGTCGGCGAGCCGCGGGGTGCGGGCGGTTCCATCGGCGCGGACGCGCGCGTACCGCCCGGCGCCGATGTCCTGGCTCGGCCTGAACATGGCCCCGACCGACGGCACGTGCACGCGGAAAGCCACTACCCCGGGCGGCGCCGCGCGGAACCTCTCGCGCGAGGCGGGCATCGGCTCCCGGGACGGCGACCGCGGCGACTCCAGCGCGGGCTCCCAAGACGGCGAGTGGGGCGGCTCCGGAGCGGCCGCCGTGCGCTCGACGGCATCCGAGGCGCCGTCGATGACCTCCACCTGGCCGGCCACGAGCACCGCCGCATGCTCCCAGGCGGGGGGCGGCCGGGCCGGTGCCGTACACGGTGGGCGCAACGCGCCCGCTCCATCGAGCCGGCGGTACGCGCCTCGACCAGCCCCCGCCTGTGGCGGCCTCGCGGGCGGCGTCAGCTGAAGGTGACGTCGCTGCAGAAGTAGTAGACCTGGTCCATGTGCGAGGCCTGCCAGATCGTGTAGACGACGTGGCGGCCGGTGCGCGAGCCCTTGTCGATGCCGGTGACCAGGTACTCGTTCGCCGGGGCGTACCGCGAGGTCTCCCTCACCAACTCCAGGTCGCTCCAGCGGAGCGGGGTCGTGGTGGCGTCGTAGCCCTGCTTGGTGATGTAGACCCTGATGTAGTCCGCGCCGTGCAGCGCCTGGTCGTACAGCCGGATGTCGAACGTGCTGCCGAGGCTCGTCGTCTTCCACGGGCCCGGCGTGTCCATCGAGCGGTAGCGGCCGTCCTGCGTCTGGCCGGCGCTGCAGAGCTGGCCGTCGGGCACGGCGGCCTGGTGGTTGCCGCCGACGTTGTCGCGGTAGAGCCCGTTCCAGTTCCACATGGCGTTGGGGTTGTCCTGCCACGCCTGCCAGCACATCGGGTCTTCCTGCGCCATGGCGGGGTTCTGGAAGTCGCTGCCCCAGCGGTCCCAGCAACCGTAGTTGCGGGTGGCCGGGTCGATGACGGAACCGTGCGCCGAGGCGGTGCCGGTGAGCGGCACGAACAGGATCGCCAGGGCGGAGAAGAGCAGGATCAGGGCACGCGACGTTCTGGGACGACGTGGTGCGTGGGGCATAGTGCGGTCTCCGTGTTTCCGGTCGGGGATTGCCGGTTGCTGGGAGCGCTCCCAGTGGCGGACGGTATCTGACGGCCGACGTACGGCCAAGTGACTTCCCGCTGTCAATGCCGCTCGCCGGTTCGGGTGTCACGGGTTGAGCTGGGGAAGGAGCTTTCCCGATATCGCTCAGGAAGTTGAAACTTTCAAGGAGGCGCGTGGCCGCCGCGAGACCGAGAGTGACGAGATGCGGGGAGGTGATGGCGGCGCCGCCGTCCGGCGGGGAGCGCATGGCGCCGAGGATGGAGCCGCGCACGCCGAACCGCTCGGGCGGCCGGCGGTGCCGGTCGAAGCCGCGGCCGCTGTCGGCCACCTGCACCCGGATAAGACCGCTGTCGGCCACCTGCACCCGGATAAGACCGTCGCGGCGGGCGCAGACCAGCCCGGCCCCGCGGACGCCGGCGTGCTGGGCGACGTCGGCCAGGGCTTCGATGACGGCGCGCGAAGCGGATGGTCCCGGCAGCGCGCGGCGCGGGTGAGGGGCGCAGGCTGCGGCCGCGCCAGCGCTCGGCACGGTGGTGGCGAGACGGGCGCAGCGGGGACGTGCCGCGAGGAGGACCCGGCGGGGTGCCTACGGGCGGCGATCGCCAGCGAGGGGGCGCTGGGGGCGGAGCGGCCGGAGGTGCTGGGGGCGGAGCGGCCGGAGGTGCTGGGGGCGGAGCGGCCGGAGGTGCTGCTCACGGCGGGCGCGTCGGCCGCCGCCCGTCTGGATCGCATGGACGACGAGATGGCCGCTCGGGAGCCGAAAGAGGACGCCACGGTGATCGTCGCGGAGTTCGTAACCGCCTGAGCCGTCAGGGTTTATCGCGCAGTCAGCCCGGCTTGCCCGTAAGATCCTCGATGTGAGCGCACCCCACGGCATCAACCCGAACATTCCTCACTCCGCCCGGGTCTACGACTACTGGCTCGGCGGTAAGGACAACTTCGAAGCCGATCGCCGGGTGGCCGAAGCGACGATGGCCGCGGTGCCGGGCGTCCGCGACAGCGCGCGGAACAACCGGGCCTTCCTCGGCCGGGCCGTGCGCCACCTCGCACAGCTCGGCGTGCGGCAGTTCCTCGACCTGGGCACCGGCATCCCCACCCAGGGCAACACCCACGAGGTGGCCCAGGAGGTGGCGCCGGAGTCGCGCGTGGTCTACGTCGACAACGACCCGATCGTGATGGCGCACGCCAGGGCCCTGCTGACCAGCACGCCCGAGGGCCGCACCGCGTACATCGAGGCCGACGTCCGCGACCCCGACTCGATCCTCAAGCACCCCGACACGCTGGCCACCCTCGACTTCACGCAGCCGATCGCGCTCGTCATGGTCGCGATCCTCATGCACATCCCCGACAGCGACGACCCCGAGGGCCTGGTCAAGGCGTACACGAAGGCGCTGCCGGCGGGCAGCTACCTGGTGCTCAGCCATCTGACGCTCGACCTGATCGACAAGCAGACCGCCGACGACTACCTGGCGGCGACCAGCAAGCAGGCGATGCACAGGACGCCGCGCACCGGCGAGCAGATCAGCCGCTACTTCGACGGGTTCGACCTGCTGGAGCCGGGGCTGGTGGCGGTGTCGAAGTGGCGCGAGACGCCGCTCTTCCCCGACGAGCCCGCCTGGATGTACGGCGGCGTGGGCCGCAAGCGCTAGACGCCGTCCCTGGCGCGGCCGGGCATCGGCGAGTGACCTCCTCAGGGACGGGGCGACGACGAAGGTGAGCACGACGGTCGGCATCGAGCGGGCCGCGACCGACGAGGCGCCGGTGCCGCGGCGGCGGCGCCGGCGGTGGATGTCGTGGGCGGCGGCCGTGGTGGTCGCCGTGTGGGCGGTGGAGCGGCTCTTCGGGTGGGAGCGGGGCTCGTTCGACACCCAGCTCATGACCGTGACGCCGTACGGCGCGGTGCTGGCGGCGCTGGTCGCCCTCGTGGCGCTACTGCGCCGCAACCGGTGGGCGGCGCTGGTCGCGGCGCTGGCGTGCGTGACGATGACCGCCGTCGTGGCGCCGCGTACGGTGGCCGCCGAGCAGCCGCCGGCCAAGGGCGCGCCGCTGCGGGTGCTGTCGGTCAACCTGTTCGGCCGTGCCGACGCCGCCGCCGTGGTCGATCTGGTGCGCCGTTACGACATCGACGTCTTCAGCGCCCTCGAGCTGACGTACGCCGAGGCGGAGCGGCTCGACGCGGCCGGGCTGCGCGAGCTGCTGCCGTACCGGGTGCTGCAGCCCGAGGCCGACGTGACCGGCAGCGGCATCTACTCCAGGCATCCGGTGGCGGAGCTGAAGGACCTGTTCACACCCATCGGCCACAACATGCCGGCCGCGACCGTGATGCTGCCCGGCGGGAGCAGCGTGCAGTTCGTCGCCGTGCATCCGAACCCGCCTCTGGGCCGCAAGGAACGGGAGTGGAAGGCGTCGCTGCGCGCCCTCCCCGGACCCTCGCCGTCGGCCATCAGGGTGCTCGCCGGCGACTTCAACGCGAGCCTCGACCACCGCTCGTTCCGCAAGCTGCTCGACAGGGGCTACGCGGACGCCGCCGACCAGCTCGGCCGTGCCCTCACGCCCACCTGGCCGAACTTCCGTCCGATGCCGCCGATCATCTCCATCGACCACGTGGTGGCGGACCGGCGGGTGGCGGTGCGCGACGTCGAGGTGCTGGACGTCCCCGGCACCGACCACCGCGGCATCTTCGCCGAGCTGCGACTGCCCTGAGCCGGCCGGCGCGTCGCGCCGCCCCGCGCGTACCGGGGTGACGGCCTGCGCGCGGAGCGCCCGCTCCCCTGGCGGGAGCGGGCGCCGTCGTGCTGCGGAATGTCAGGCCGCGCTCTCCTCGGCCACTCGGGGGAGCACGTCGAGATCGAACGCTCCCGACTTGACGGCCGCGGTGAACGCCTCCCAGTCGCGGCGAGGAACCTCCAGGACCACGTCCGGGTGATCCACGTGGACGACCTCCACGTGGTCGTTGATCCGCTTCGCCGCGACGCGACTGGCGTCAGGTGTCATCTGCAGCACTCCTCTCGGTGCGTTGCGGGCTCGCCCCGGCCGCCCGTTCGCAGGGCGACCGGGGCGGTTGCCGGAAGGCTTTCATCCCGGCGCGCCGTACGCCACCCACCGGTCCCGCATTCGGTGGAAAAAGCCATCACGCGGTGGTCCGTCTTTTGGCCTCGGTACAACAAACGGTTTCCACGGTACGCGGTGGCCCGGAGAGGCGGCCGCGCTCAACGGGGACGTAGGACCCAATAGCGGCCGTAAGCCGCTTTTAAGGCAAAAGTTAGCGGCGTGGCATAGCTTCACGCACCGACGAATCCGCCCGCCTCATTGCGAGAGGCACGGGCGATGATCACCGTCTCTCCGCCGAAGGGATGCCACAAAACGTGCGGCACTTAGCCCTGTGATTCGCCCGTTTTATTGATGTTTCGAGCTTCGTTGAAGCATTCCTCCGCCGATGTCTTCTCTGTCTACAGTCCTACCCGTGGGGGCCCAAGTAACAAGGACCAATGCGTGGAGCGAACTGATCATCGGCTCCACACCGCAGCTCTCCATTTCGATCTCGCCCAACCTGACGGCGCTCGCCATGCTCGCCGACGCCCTCGCCGGCCGCCGCCGCGGCCTGCCCGAGCTCTGGCGGCGGGCGGTCGGCGCCCGGGTCGGCCCGCTCGGCCACGAGGCCGTGCGTCCCCTGTCGGCCCCCGGGTCCGCGCTCGCACCCGATTTCCTGGTGCCGCGCTCCCCCTCAGGCGGCGACTTCACCGTCGCGTCCCAGATCGCCGCGCTCCAGGAGCTCGAGCCCGATGCGCTGATCAAAGACCTTGAGCGTACGTACGGGCCGGGTACGCCGCCCCCGCAGTGGCGCGCGGTGGTCGAGCGGCCAGGCCGCTGGCTGCACGGCTACGCCGGCGCGCTCGCCGACGTCTGGAGCGCCACCGAACCGCTGTGGAAGCGGGCCCGCCCGCTGCTGGACAGGGAGGTCGAGCGGGTCGGCGTGACCACCGTGCGCGGCGGGCCCGAGCTGCTGCTCGGCGCGATCAGCGACCGCATGTCCTACGGCGAGCGGGGCCTGGTCTTCTCGGACGTCACGGCCGGCACGTACGAGCTGGGCGACCGGCGCATCGTGCTGGTGCCGATGCTGGCCGGGCGCGACGCGCTCATCCTCGGCTTGGACGACCCCGACGCCGTCTGGATCGCCTACCCGGTGCCGGGAGCGGACTCCCTGTGGCGGCGGCCCGCCGCGCCGGCGGTGGACGAGTTGTCCGCGCTGGTCGGGCCGGTCCGCGCCGATCTGCTCTGCGCGCTGGACCAGCCGATGACGATGTCCATGCTGGCGACCGACATGAAGATCGCGCCCAGCGGGCTGACGTACCACTGCGACCGGTTGCGCGCCGGGCGGCTGATCACGAGGGAGCGCCGGGGGCGCGAGGTGTGGATCGCCCGCACCCACCGGGCCGAGGAGCTGCTGGAGCTCTTCCGGCGCTGAGAGACGGCGCCGGGCGCGGCGCCGGGACCAGGCGCCGGGGGCAGGCGCCGGATGCAGGCGCTGTGTGCCAGGCGCTGTGTGCCAGGCGCTGTGTGCCAGGCGCTGTGTGCCAGGCGCTGTGTGCAGGGGTCGAGTGAAGGGAGCGTGCCGGGGATGGCGCTCA
This sequence comes from Nonomuraea sp. NPDC049309, assembly GCF_043196965.1. Classification (NCBI taxonomy): domain Bacteria; kingdom Bacillati; phylum Actinomycetota; class Actinomycetes; order Streptosporangiales; family Streptosporangiaceae; genus Nonomuraea; species Nonomuraea sp. NPDC049309. The sequence continues at coordinate 2,556,933 of NZ_JBICSH010000001.1, forward strand.
CATTCCAGCGCGACGCGCTGGGCGACTGCGGGGCGGCGGCGAAGTCGGCCTCCGGGGTCTTCGCCGAACTGATCGGCCCGGACGCCCCGGACGCGGCGGCCTTCGGGACGGTCTCCGGGTCGCAGGCGCTGGCGTCGGCGGTCGCCGGCCTGCGCAGCGCGGCCGAACGGGCGGCCAAGACGCTGGGCGGCAGGCTGGAGGCGGTGGACCGCACGCTCGACGCCGTCGATCGCACCTTCACCTCCGCCGACGACCAGGCGGTCAGGCGATGACCCCGGAGGTCCGCCAGGGCGGCGAGGTGATCGCGGCGCCGGAGGTGGCGGCGGCATGAGCGGGATCGACGACGTCAGCGGTCTCCCCGGCGGTGCGGAGCTGGCCGGGCTGGCGCAGCGGCTGGCCGGCGACCCGGGCGCGATCGCCGCGCAGGCGGGCGCCCTGCGCACCGCGGCGAGCACGGCCCGGTCGCACACCGGCGCGCTGGCTTCGGCGACCGGTGACGTGAGCGCGACCTGGCGGGGCGACAGCGCCGAGGCGTTCGCCGGCTACATGGGCCGGCTGACGGGCGCGGGCGACCGGCTCGCGCAGGCGCTGGAGACGGCGGCGGGCCACCTGGAGACCGCCGCCGAGACGCTGCGCGCCGCCGAGTCGCAGGCCCAGGAGGTGTGCCAGGCGTACGCCGCCGCCGTGCGCGAGGCCCGCGCGGCCACCCCGCCGCCCACCGATGAGCAGGTGGCGCGGAGTGTCGTCCCCGCGCTGAACGAGGCACGCGGCATCCTGCAGCGGCTGGTCACCGAGACCGGCGGCACGCTGTCGAGCCTGGCCGGCAAGATCGCCGAGGCCACGGAGGGCATCCCCGACGTGGCCGCGACCGTGCCGGAGCCGGACGCGCAGCCGTTCGCGCCGCGCGCCGGGCAGGCGCTCGGCTGGTCGCCGGCGTCGCGCGGCGACGACCGGGGCACCTCGCTGGCCGCGCACGGCGGTGGCGGCACGACGGGCGGCTTCGGCGGCTACGGCCCGAGCGGCCCTCCCCCGCCCGGCGGCGGCCCCGCGCCGCAGGGCCAGGTGGCCGTCTGGATCGACCAGGCGATCGAGATCCTCAAGGCCCACGGGTACCCGGCCGACAAGATGAATCCGAACGACATCTACCTGATCATCAAGCACGAGTCGGGCGGCAACCCGCACGCCATCAACAACTGGGACGAGAACGCGGCGAGGGGCACCCCGTCGAAGGGCCTCATGCAGACGATCGACCCGACGTTCCGGCGCTACAAGCTGCCCGGACACGACGACATCTACGACCCGGTGGACAACATCATCGCGGGCGTCCGCTACGCGATCGCCCGCTACGGCTCGGTGTCGAACGTGCCGGGCGTCGTCGGCGTGAAGACCGGCACGGGCTACCGCGGCTACTGACGGGCCACGCCTCTGCTGACGGGCCGCGCCTCGCGCCGGTCGCCGTTGCGGACCGGCTCCCGATCGGACGGGTGACCGTCGAGCGCCGGCCCGGTCACCGGTCACCGGCCGGACCCGTCGGCGTCGAGGACCGGTTTCGCGGCGCGTGCCGGGTCGAGGACCGGGCCTTCGGGGATGAGCTGGAGCAGGTTCAGCGGCACCGGCGCGGCCTGCGACGGCGCGTAGCCGAGCCTGCCGAGCGCCTCCGTGGTGGGCACGGCGTGGCGGCGGCCCTCCTGGGTGATGAGGTAGTAGGTCTGCACGGCCTCGAGCTGGCCGTCGCCGGGCAGCACGCCGGCCAGGACGGCGCGGCCGGGCGGAAGGCGTACGAGGTCGGTGGCGTCGCCCCGCGGTGCGGGCAGCGCGGCGCCGGTGGTGAGGCGGACGCGGGTGGAGCCGGTGTCCGTCTCGGCGTAGACCACGCAGAGCGGCCTGGCCGGGTTGTAGGCGACCATCTCCGGCATCGTGGCGGGCAGGCCGTCGGCGGGCACGGCGGTGCGCGAGCGGGGGGCGGCGTTGGCGGTCGCGGCGTCCACGGGGATCTCCCTGACCGCGCCGCCGCCGTACGCGGCCCTGCTGGCCGGGTCGCTGAGCAGCAGCGCGGCCTGCGCCTGCGTGATGGGGGCGAGGCCGTCGGCGAGCAGCACGTACCAGCGGTCCTCGCCGCCCGCGACCGCTCCCGCGCGGAACACCTGCCCGACGGCGGCCGCCTTGCCGCCGGGACCGGTGACGGGCCGGCCGCGCCCGCTGATCGCCGGGGCGGCCAGATCGGGGCCTTCGGGCAGCGCGTTGAGCCAGGCCACCGGTACGGGCGCGGGGTCGGCGGCGGTGAGGCCGCGGGCGATGCCGGCGGGCACGCGCATGCGGGTGCCGCGCCAGATGGCCCACCGCTGGCCGCCGACGTCCACCAGCAGCGCCTGCCCTTCGGCGACGGGCGTGCCGCCGACCTCGCGTCCGGCGATGAGCGTCACGTACGGCTTGCGCCCGGTCGGCTCGGCCCGCTCCTGCACGCAGGCCGCCCAGGGGCCGCGCGCCAGGTGCTCGGGGTCGGGCAGCGAGTCGGGCGCGCCGGGGATGCCGATGGGCACGCCCCGCTCGTACGAGGCCAGCGCCTCCCGCGCCACGACCCGTTCCTCGACCTGGCCGGACGGCAGCACGAGCCGGGCCGATGCGTAGTTGGCGACGGGGACGAGGCGGCGCTGATCGGGGCTGTAGACGTAGCGGGCGCCGGTCTCGCGCTCGATGATGAGCGTGCCGGGCTCCTCCAGGGCCGCGGTGCCGCCGGGCCGCAGCAGCCCGTAGACGGCGAAGCCGACGCAGAGCAGCACCGCCACCATGATCCCGGCGAGGAACCCGATGCTCTGGCGGCGCAGCGGCCACTCCGGCTGGTTGGGCCGGCCGTGCAGCAGCGCCAGGCCGATCCGCTGGATGGTGAGGCGGTAGGCCTGGTAAAGGTCACGCCGGCTGTGCAACTGCGCCCTCGCTCCCGTTCACGGCCGCTAGCTGACCAGGCCGCGGATGGTCTCGTACAGGTTCATGACGGCGAGCGCGAGCGGGATGAGGGCGATCATCAGCAGGATGTCGAAGATGTCGCCCACCCGGCCCCAGAACGGCGACGGCCGCGAGCCGGCCAGCCAGAGCGTCGTTCCGGTCACGCCGAGCGCCAGCACCACGACGCCGGGCACGATCGCGTACAGCAGCAGGGAGCCGGTCGCGGTCAGCGCGGCGGCGGCGAGCGGCAGCGCCACGCCGGCCAGGGCCGCGGGCAGCAGCCAGGCCCGCTGGCCGCGCCCTTCGAAGACGCGGGCCCGCATGAGCAGCGACAGCGACAGCGCGGCGCTCATCACCAGCGCCGCCCAGGTGCCCTCCAGCGTCAGCAGCGCCTGCGCGCCGAGCACGACCAGCGACACGGTGCCGAGCAGCCCGGCGCAGAAGCGGTCGGCGACCACGGTCTTGTCGATGACCAGCTCGCCGTCGAGGTCGCCGGTCTCGCGCCGCAGCTCCTCGGCGGTGGTGGGCAGCGCGGGCAGCGGCATGCCGGCCAGCCGGAACGACAGCGACGGGATGACCGTGGTGAGCCCCACCGCGAGCGCACCGAGCACGGCCGCCACGCCCGCCGCGGGCAGGCCGAACGCCATGACCGCGCCGGAGCCGAGCAGGCCGCAGAACGCGGCGGCGGCGATGCCGAGGAAGGCGGGCAGCCCCTGCGCGACCGCGAACCCGGTGGCGGTGGCCAGCATGAGCGTCACGCCGCAGGCGGACAGCAGGTTGTCCGGCTGCAGCACCGACGCCCCTGAGGCGGGGGCGACCAGGCCGGCGACGAAGCCGTACGGCAGGGCGGCGTAGCCGAGCACCGCGCCGGAGCGGGTGTCGCCGAGCGCGCGGGAGAGCGCCACGGCGACCATCAGCAGCAGTACCGCCACGATGCCCGCGACCAGGGCGGGGGGCGTCCACGGCGGCCCGGCGAGCGGCAGCGCGGCGGCGCCGAGCGCGAGCAGGCAGGCGGCGGCGCGCAGGCCGTAGGTCCTGGTCAGGCCGGGCTGCCAGCGTCCGGTGCGCTCGGCCACGCCGGTCGCCACGGCGTCGGCCACGTCGTCGAAGACCGGCTCGGGCAGCTCGTGGCCGCGCGGGCGCAGGTGCAGCAGCTCGCCGTCGCGCACCTGCAGCTCGGCGAGGGTGACGCCGGGGTCGAACGGCGGGCCGCCGAGCCGCTGCAGCGCCCAGCCGCCGTGCGCCAGGCCCGCCTCGGCCAGCCCTTCACCGGCGATGCGCAGCACGGTCGGCAGCAGGTTGCCGAGCGGGATGTCCGGCGGCAGGCCGAGGTCCAGGAAGCCGCGCGGGGTCACGATGGTGACCCGGCACAGGTCGGTTCCGGTGGCGCTCACCCGGACGAGTGTAGGGAGCGCGCTGTCGTGACGGCGGGCGTAACACGTACAGGAATTTTGAAATATCCGGCATATCCCTACGTCAGGGGCTTGTATGGGCCCGGTGAGCGGCAGCCTGATCGTGGTACGCAGGGCCGAGCGGCGCACGCCGCCGGAGCCTCCGAGCGGCGAGGTGCTTCTGGAGTCGCCGCCGGAGATCCCCGAGACCGTCACGGGCGGCGGGCTCACCCAGCTCCTGACGTACCTGCCGATGATCGCCGGAGCGGGCGCGATGGCGCTGATGTTCACCGGCGGGTCGGCGCACAACCCGATCATGCTGGTCTCCAGCGGCCTGTTCGCGATCTCCATGATCGGCATGAGCGTGGGCCAGCTCATGCGGACGGCGGGCGAGCGCCGCAACCAGCTCAACGGCCTGCGCCGCGACTACTACCGCTACCTGGAGCAGGTCAGGAAGCGGGTGCGCACGGCCGCCGCGCAGCAGCGCCGCGCGATGACCTGGAACCACCCCGACCCGGCCACCCTGTGGTCGCTGGTGATGACCAGCCGGCTGTGGGAGCGGCGGCCCCGCGACGACGACTTCGCCCAGGTGCGGATCGCGACCTCGGCGCAGCGGCTGGCGCTGCCGCTCATCCCGCCGGAGACCCGGCCGATCGAGGACCTGGACCCGCTGACGGCGGGAGCGCTGCGCAGGTTCGTGCGCACGCACGCGGCCGTGCCGGGGCTGCCGGTGGCGCTGGCGCTGCACGCGTTCGCCAGGATCACGCTGTCGGGGGATCCGGTGGCGGCCCGCGACCTCGTACGCGCCGCGCTGGCCCAGGCGGCGGCCCTGCACGCGCCCGACGAGATGCGGATCTCGGTGTGCGCGGCGGGCGAGCGGGCCAGGGAGTGGGAGCCGGTCAAGTGGCTGCCGCACGCCCTGCACCCGTCGGAGGAGGACGGCGCGGGCCCCGTTCGGCTGGTCGTGGGCGACCTCGGCGAGCTGGACGAGCTGCTGGGCTTCGAGCTGAAGGACCGGCCGCGCTTCACCAAGGGCCTGTCGCCGGACGCGGTGCCCTACCACGTGATCGTCGTGGACGGGGGGACGGTGCCGCAGGGCAGCCAGCTCGCGCTCGACGTCATCGAGGGCGTCACCGTGATCGACCTGAGCGGCGCGGTGCCACAGGGGCCCGCCCAGCTCACGCTGCGGCTGGAGGTCACCGGGGACGAGCTGGTCAGGGTCGCCGAGGACGAGCTGGGCAAGGAGGTCAGGTCGCCGCTCGGCCGCCCCGACCGGCTGTCGCAGCCCGCGTTCGCGGCGCTGGCCAGGCAGCTCGCGCCGATGCGCACGGGCACGGGCGGCCCGGAGGAGGCGCGCGACGTGTTCGCCGCGAACACCACGCTCACCGACCTGCTGCGCCTCGGCGACGCCCGCCGCCTGTCCACCGCCGTCACCTGGCAGCCGCGCCCGCTGCGCAACCGGCTGCGGGTGCCGATCGGCCTCGGCGCCGACGGGCGGCCCGTGGAGCTGGACATCAAGGAGGCCGCGCAGGGCGGCATGGGCCCGCACGGCCTCGTGGTCGGCGCGACCGGCTCCGGCAAGTCGGAGCTGCTGCGCACGCTCGTGCTGGCGCTGGCGATCACCCACTCGTCCGAGACGCTGAACTTCGTGCTCGTCGACTTCAAGGGCGGCGCGACCTTCCTCGGCCTGGAGAGGCTGCCGCACGTCTCGGCCGTCATCACCAACCTCGAGGACGAGCTGCCGCTGGTCGACCGCATGCACGACGCGCTGCACGGCGAGATGGTGCGCCGCCAGGAGCTGCTGCGCGCGGCCGGCAACTTCGCCTCGCTGCGCGACTACGAGCAGGCGCGCGAGCAGGGCGCCGACCTGCGGCCGCTGCCGACGCTCTTCATCGTGCTGGACGAGTTCAGCGAGCTGCTGTCGGCCAAGCCCGAGTTCATCGAGCTGTTCGTGATGATCGGCCGGCTCGGCCGCTCGCTCGGCGTGCACCTGCTGCTGGCCTCGCAGCGGCTGGAGTCCGGGCGGCTGCGGGGGCTCGACACGCACCTGTCGTACCGGATCGGGCTGCGCACCTTCTCCGCCGCCGAGAGCCGGGCCGTGCTCGGCGTGGCGGACGCGTACTCGCTGCCGCCCGAGCCGGGCAACGCGTATTTGATGTTCGAGACGACCGGCATGACGCGGTTCAAGGCCGCGTACGTGTCGGGGCCCTACCAGCCGGCGACGGCGCAGAGCCCGGCCGCGACGGCGCGTTCCGGCCACCGCGGGAAGATCGTCTGGTACGGCCCGGAACGCGTGCCGCTGCCGCCCGCGCCCGAGACGCCGCCCCCCGCCGAGGAGAAGGGCAAGCAGGAGAGCCTGCTCGACATCGTGGTCTCCCGGCTGGCCGGCCAGGGACCTGCGGCGCACCGGATCTGGCTGCCGCCGCTGAAGGAGCCCGCCACGCTGGACCAGCTCCTGCCCCCCATCGTGGCCACGCCCAGTCACGGCCTCACCGCCGCGGGCACCGCGCAGGACCGGCCCGGGCGGCTGCACGCCGTCGCGGGGATCGTGGACAGCCCGTTCGACCAGCGGCGGGACCCGTACTGGCTGGACCTGTCGGGCGCGGCGGGCAACATCGCGATCGTCGGGGCGCCGCAGACCGGCAAGAGCACGCTGCTGCGCACGCTCATCGCCTCGCTCGCGCTCACCCACACGCCGAAGGAGGTGCAGTTCTACTGCCTGGACTTCGGCGGCGGCACCCTGTCGGCGCTGGCCGGCCTGCCGCACGTCGGCGGCGTGGCCACCCGGCTCGACGCCGACGCGGTGCGCAGGACCGTCGCCGAGGTGCGGGGCGTGCTGGAGCGGCGCGAGCGGCTGTTCGTGGAGCGCGGCATCGACTCCATGGCCACCTACCGGCGGATGGTCGCATCCGGCGAGTATGAGGGCGACGGCTGGGGCGATGTGTTCCTCGTCGTGGACGGCTGGGCGACGCTGCGCCAGGAGTACGAGCAGCTCGAACCCGACCTCGGCGACCTGGTGACGCGCGGGCTCGGTTTCGGCGTGCACGTCGTCGGCACCGCGAACCGCTGGCTGGAGTTCAGGGCCGGTGTGCGCGACCTGCTCGGCACCCGGCTCGAACTGCGGCTCGGCGACGCCTTCGACTCCGAGATCGACCGGCGGGCCGCCGCCAATGTGCCCGAAGGCGCGCCGGGACGCGGCCTGACCCGCGAGGCGCTGCACTTCCTCGCCGCGCTGCCGCGCATCGACGGCCGCAGCACCGCCGACGACCTCGCCGACGGCGTGTCCGCCCTGGTCGAAGCCGCCGCGGCGGCCTGGCCAGAGCAGGGCGCGCCGCCCGTGCGGCTGCTGCCGTCCCTGCTGCCCGCCCACACGCTGCCGATGCCGCCCGGCGACGGCGCGCGCGTGCCGATCGGCATCGACGAGGCCGCGCTCGCGCCCGTCCTGCTGGACTTCGACACCGACCCGCACTTCGTGGTGTTCGGCGACACCGAGACCGGCAAGAGCAACCTGCTGAAGGTGATCGCCCGCGGCATCGCCGCCGCCCGCACGCCCCTGCAGGCCCGCTTCGTCGTCATCGACTACCGGCGCTCGCTGCTGGACGCCACCGACACCGAGCACCGCGTCGGCTACGCCGCATCCAGCACCGCCGCGGCGACGCTGCTCAAGGGCGTGCAGGAGGTGCTGCAGGAACGGCTGCCGCCGCCCGACCTCACCGCCGAGCAGCTGCGCACCCGGAGCTGGTGGACCGGGCAGGACCTGTACGTGATCGTGGACGACTACGACCTCGTCGCCACCTCGGCCAACCCGCTCGCGCTCCTCGGCGACCTGCTTCCCCAGGCCCGCGACATCGGCCTGCACCTCGTGCTCGGCCGGGCGATGGGCGGCGCGGGGCGGGCCATGCTGGATCCGGTGGTGCGGCGGCTGAAGGAGATGAACACGCCCGCCGTGCTGCTGTCGGGGCCGCGCGACGAGGGGCAGCTCTTCGGGAACGTCCGGCCGCGCACGCTGCCGGCCGGGCGCGGCGTGTACGTGGACCGGCGCTCCGGCGAAAAGCTCATCCAGACCGCGTTCCTGCAGTCATGAGCGCCCGGCCACGCCATGCGGCCCTGGAGTCATGAGCGCCCGGCCACGCCCCGCGCCCCGTGAATCACGAGCACCCGGCCACACCCCTGGGCCCTCGGCCGGTACCGGTGAGGCCGTGCAGAGTGCGGCCGGCCGTGCCGGGCCGGCGTGGCCGGGGTTCTACAGGTCGCGTTCGATGCGGGCCAGTTCGGCCATCGCCTGGTCGAGCGCGGACTCGTACGCCTCGCGCGCCTCGCGCATGCGCGCGTCCGCCGGGTTGTCCTGGGCGGACAGGTCCAGCGGGCCGTCCCCCACCACCTCGCGCAGCAGCTCGGCCGAGCGTGCCTGCATGTCGGCGAGCGCCTCGGCGATCAGCCGCAGGATGGTCTCCGACAGGCGCTGCGAGCCCCACCGCATGGCCCGCGGGTCGATGTGCAGGCCGGTGACGCCCTCCGCCGAGCACTCGACCCTGACCAGGTCGTCCGGGTCACTTGCGGTGCCCTTGACGGCCAGGACCTGCTGGTAGAGCTCGTCGAGCTCGGCGTCGGACCGCTGGGCGCGGGCGATCAGCCGGTCCAGGGCCCCTTCGTCGGGGATCGCCGTCACGTCCGCCTCACCTCTTCGTCGCCCGGCTCATCCCCCGCGCGGGTCCACGGGCCGGTCTGCGAGCCTGTCTCCGCGCCGGTCTGCGAGCCTGTCTCGGGGCCTGCTTCCGGACCTGCCTCCGGGCCGAGCCCGAGGCCCGGCTCACCGAGCGTCTCCAGACCCGTCTGACCGAGCGGCATGCCGGGGAGTTCCTGCTGCAGTTTCGTCTCGCTGAAGCGGGTGGCCACCGTATGCTGGCCCAGTATCCCGCCGCCGACCGCCACACCGCCGTAAATCGCGAGCCTGCCCGGCGAGACCTTGGCCAGGTGGCCCACGACCTTGCCGAGCACGCCCTGCCCGCCCGCCGCGAACTGCCTGACCCGGTTCGCCATCGCGCCGGCCTGCCGGTCGGCCCTGCTGCCGAACTGCGTGGCGGCCACCTCGGACACGGCTCTGGTGAACGGGTTGAGCCGGGCGTACTTGTGCATCACCCCGGCGATGAAGATGCTCGCGCCGGTGAGCAGCACGGCGGTGCCGGCGGCCTCGTACACGTCGGCGGCGACGTGCAGCGTACGGGCGGACGCCTCCGGCAGGTCGGCCTTCCGCTCGGCGTCGGCGGAATATGCGGCGACGGCGTCCATGGCCAGCTTCGCGCTCGCCGCCGTCCAGGTGACGTCCCTGGTGGCGGAGTCGACGACCTCGGGGTGGCGGCGCAGCCCGGCGGCCAGCTCCTCGTACCCTTCCGCGGCCTGCCGCTGCTGGGCGGTGTCGCCGTACAGCAGCGGCAGGATGAGCGTCGCCAGGTGGGCGCGGCGGAAGCCGAGCAGCGCGGAACCGGCCGCGGCGAGCGCCGAGCCCTGGATCACGGATTCCGGCTGGCCCATCACAGCACCCCCAGGTTCGCGGCGGTGGCGGCGGAGGCGGCGTCGCCGTCCACGTAGGCGTTGGCCGTGTCGTACGCCTTGTCGTGCATCTCGGCGATCTGGTCGCGCTTGGCCAGCAGGTAGCGCTGCGCGGCCTCGTTCACCTCGTCGAACGACCGGCCGAGCGCCGAGCCCAGCATCCCGAACGCGCCGTACGCGCCGGAGGACAGCCGCACTCGCGCGACGGCCCTGGTCATCTCCTCCAGGTCCCGCATGGGGCTGCCGGCCAGGTCTCGGCCGAGCCCGCGTACGGAGTCGGCGACGACCGCGACCTTGCCGGCGTCCCTGCGCTGGGAGGCGTGGTCCATGCTCATCACCCCACGACCGGCGGCGGCGTGTCCGCGGCCGGGCGGAAGAAGTCGTCGTCGGCCCGCTGGGTGCCGGGACGGCGCTGACCCTGCCGGTCGAGCGGCGCGCCCGCGGCCATCGGCAGGAACGGCACCCCGCCGGCGCCTGCCGCCCCGGCCGCACCGGCCGCACCGTGCCCGCCGGTCCCCGCCGGCAGGCCCGCCGACGGCGAGCCGCCCACGACGGGGACGCTGCCCGGACGTACGGAGGGGCCCTGGGCGGTGAAGGTGTCGCGGCCCGTGGGGATCTGCCGTTCCGGCCCGTCGATCGGCTGGGCGACCGGCTGGGCGACCGGGGTGGTGCGCATCGTCAGCGGGACGGCGGCAGGGGGTGCGACGGCGGTGGGGCGGGCGCTCTGCGGCTGCCGGGCGTTCTCCGCCGCGCCCGGCTGCCCGTCGGGGCCGGCCGGGAGGGGCTGCACCAGGTCGGATCTGCCGGTCAGGTACGTGGTGCCGAGGTGGCCGGATGGGGTGGCGGTCACCGGGGTGCCCGCCGGTCCCGGGCCCGGCGCGGCCGCGGGCGGGACGGCGCCCGGCACCGCCCCTGTGGCCGGCGGTGTCCCTGGGGGCGGTGTGCCCGGCACCGTTCCCTGAGCCGTCTGCGGGGAGCCCGCCGTACCGGCCAGCTCCGTGCCGAGGCGCAGCGGGGTCGTGTTCTCCCCCAGCCCGCCGTAACCGCCGTCGCCACGGTCGCCACGGTCGCCACGGTCGCCGCCGTCACCGGCGGCGGGCTGCCGGGACGACGCGGTCCTGGCCAGCTCCGCGTCCCACGGCAGCCGGTCGGGCAGCGCCGCGTGCGCGGTGTGGAAGGCCCCGTTGAGCCGGGTGATGAACGCCCTGGCCGCCTCGTCGGGGTCGTTCGTGGGATGGCCGGGGTCGGTCGATCCCGCGCCCATCGCGTAGTAGGTCCGCGGCGCGGTGGCCTGGTCGAACTGCTCCTTGGCGGTGGCCAGCTCCTGCGCGACGCCCGCCAGCGAGGGCGGGATCTCCTGCAGCCGGTCGCGCAGCGCCTGGAGATAGGTCTGGAGCCGGTTCATCCGGGTGAGCATGGCGCGGGCCGAATCCCCGCCCCAGTCGCCGTCGGCGACCAGGCGGGCCGCGCTGTCGCCGAGCGTGGTGATCGTGGTGGTGAGCAGCTCGGCGGTCTGCCGGTACGCCGCCGCGACCGGCTCGAACTCCTCCGGCCGCGTCCCCATGATCAGCGTCCTGATCGCGTCGCGGCCCCCGTACTGGTGGGGGTTGCCGCCCTGGAGGCAGCCGTTCTTGATGGGTCTGGGTTCCGGCACGCGTTCCTCTATCTCGCGCCTCTATCTCGCGCTGTCGGGGGTACGGCCCGCCACGCCCGCGGCCCGCTGGTCGGCGTCGCGTACGGTGGCCGCGGTGTCGGCCAGGTCGCCGATGACCCGCTGAACCTGCTCCAGCACGAACTGCAGCGAGTCTCCCGTGGCCTCGCGGGCGCGGCGCACGGTGTCGGCGTACCCCTGGGCGATGTCCCACGTCCCCGCCGCTCCCTGGCTCAGGTCCGGCACCTGGAAGCGCGCCGCCTCCAGCCGGGGCAGCAGCTCCCGCTGCAGCCTGCCGGCCACGTCGAGGAGCGCGTCGGGTCGGCACGCGGTGCGGTCCCCGGCGGCGTCCGGGTCGATGAGCGGCTCGTTCACCTGGTCAGCCGGTCCAGCGGCGGACGTTCATGTGCTCGGCCTCGCGCATGATGCCGGTGGCCTCCTGCAGCGACGGGCCGAAGCGCTGCATGGTGTCGCCCATCTTCACGACGGCGTCGTTCCACTGGCGCTTGGCCTCCATGTAGACCTCCTTGGCCGCGCCCTCCCAGGTCTCCAGCACCTTGAAGTCGGCCTCCAGGTCCGCCAGCTCTCCGACGAGATTCGTGTACGCGCGGCCCAGCTCGTTCGCGATCTCGTCCATCTCGTCGAAATTGGCGAGGATGATGTCGCTCATGTCAGCTCCTCAGAATGCGGGGTTCAGGAGACGGGCCCGGAGAATTCGCCGCCGGCGAGCGCGGCCCGGAGTTTCGCCGCGACATCAGACGCCTGAGTGTTCGCCTCGGTGTATTGAATGCCGGTCGCCTTCAGGTTCTCGCCGATCGAGTTGAGCGCGTCGATGACCCTTCTGAACTGCGGCGTCCACTCGGTGAGAACCTGCCGGTAAACGGTGGCGGCCTCGCCCTGCCAGGCGGCGCCGAGGGTCTCGGGGATCTGCGTGAGCCGGTTGTAGATCTGCTCGATGTTGGTGACGGCCTGGTGCGCGCGTTCTGCGGCGCTATGCTGGCTGCCCTCGGTATATGTGGTCGGCTGATTCACCACGATGCTCCTTTCGGCGGCGCCGGCCGGGGTTTTTCCCCGCATCAACGTAAGCGGGTTCCGGCGGGCGGGACTACGATTTCAACTTTCCTGTAAATGTCGCGGGGCCGCCCGCGCGCCGGCCCCTGCGCCTGGCTCTGGGCAGCATGAGCGCCACGAAGACCACGATCGCGGTGACGCCCGCCGCGCCCGCGGTGATGCCGACCGCGACCGTACGCGTGCGCGGATCCGGCACGGGCGCCGCGGGCAGCACGAGCGGCGGCGCGGCCGCGGCGCTCGGCGTGGCGGGGCCGCCCGGCGGCGGCAGCACCGAGGTGATCGCCTGCAGCGGGTTGATCAGGCCGGCGCCGGTGCCGGCCGCTCCCCCGCCCTCGGCGGTCTGCTCGATGCGGCGCTTGACCTGCCAGTGGTCGAGGTCCGGATACCGGGCTCTGACCAGGGCGGCGACGCCTGAGACGAAGGGGGCGGCGAAGCTCGTGCCGTCGAGCCCCGTACGGTAGCCGCCGCCCGTCCACGCGCTGGTGATCCCCGCGCCGGGCGCGGTGACGGAGACGCGGGTCGCGCCATTGGAGAAGTCCGATTTGTCGCCGTCGGGCGCGGCCGCGCCGACCGCGATCACACCGGGGTACTCGGCCGGGTACGCGGGCGTGACCTCGCCGCCGTCCTGCTCGACGTTCCCGGCGGCGGCGACGATGACCGCGTCCTTGTCCTGCGCGTACGCCACCGCCGCCTTCAGCTCGGGCGCGTCGTGGGCCTGCACGGACACGTTGATCACATCGGCCCCGAGGTCGGCGGCCCTGCGGATGGCGGCGGCCAGCCGCGACACGTCGCCCGATCTGCCCGCGCTCTGCTTGATCGCCAGGATCTTCGCGGCCGGCGCCACGCCCAGCACCGGCACGCCGCGCGAGGTGAGGTCCTGGCCCGCGATGATGCCGGCCACCGCGGTGCCGTGGCCGACGCAGTCGCGCGCGTCCGTCCCCGTGAGGTCCACCTGGTCGGTGACGACGCCTCTGAGCTGCGGGTGCGTGGCGTCCACGCCGCTGTCCACGACCGCGACCCGCACGCCTTCGCCCCTGGTGAGCCGCCACACCTGCGAAAAGCGCAGCCGATCCTGGGGCCACGGCGTCCCGGTGACCTCGGCGACGCCGGGCTCGGGGTCGCAGGTGACCGCGCGCGCCGGGGTCGGGGACACCGGACGGGTCGGCGCCGGGGTCGGGGTGAGCGCCAGGAGGAGTGCGGCGGCGCCGTACCAAAGCGAAGGCACGAAACGGAAGTCTGCCCACATGTCCGGCCGCTGTGGCTCTCTTAGAAATATCTTGAAATGGCGCTTCACCTGGCGGTGCGGCCGGTAGGCAGGTGTCGGCATGTCCATCGGCGTGCATGCCGATGCGGACACCGGTGCGGACGCGGGGAGTGAGCATGACGGTACCTGTCGCCGAGGGCGGCGACGGCAACGGCGACCCCAGACCGGGCATCGGGCTGTCGCGGCTGCAGCGTCCCACGCGGACCGTCGGCCACGAGGACGCGATCTCCTCCCATGAGGAGTACATCGGGCCGCGCAACGTCGAGGACGCCTACGCCGACCACATCCACGACCACCGCAACGGCGACTACCCGCCCGAGCCGCCGCCCGCCCCCACCCAGGACCAGCTCGACGAGCTGCTCACGGCCAACCGCGTGGACCCGGGCACGGCGAGCAAGACGATGTTCGTCAAGATCGGCGAGTACGAGGACCCGGCGTCCGGCAGGCCGCTCTCCTCGTCCCCGGTCGAGCGGCTGCGCCAGGACCTGGAACGCCTCGAGGGCGCCGCCGGCGAGAGTCTCCTGGTCAAGCTCATGCGCACCAAGCTCGACGAGGGGGACCTCGGCACCTGGCAGGCGGCCATCGACCTCAAGTGCACCACCGACCAGGCGTACCGGACCATCGACGAGGCGATCAGGCGCGTCACCCAGGTGTACAAGGACGTGGTGCAGGCACTCGACGAGACCGTCAAGACCGCCAAGAACGCTGACCAGACCATCGCGGACGGCGTCAAGAAGTGACGGAGGCCCGATGACCGACTACTGGGTCGGAGCGCTCAAGGACACCCGGGTGCCGCAGATCGACGGCACCCTGCCGCAGCGGGGCGACGCCGAGACCAGCGACGGCGTCTCCGACCTCATCCAGTCCACCAACCCCGACAGGGTCGCCGAGGCCGGACGCAGATACACCGAGATCGCCGACATGTGCGCCGAGTCGGTGGAGACGCTGCACCGCGAGGCCACCCGCATCGCCGAGACCCTGGGCGGCGAGTCGCTGCAGGGCGTGTTCGAGAAGATCGGCGAGCTCCAGCGCGACCTCGGCAGGCTCAGCCTCGCCGCCCGGTCCGTGGGCCGGCCCCTCATCTGGTACGGCAGGGACGTCCTGCCCTGGTTCCACCACAACGTGCCCAGGACCGGCAGCGTCGACCTGGACGACTGGATGGGCGACGTCGTCGGCACCGACACCAACGCCCACGCGCTCGCCCGCCACCACCTGCAGCAGCTCAACCGCTTCATCCAGGCCGTCTACCACTCCATCGGCGACCACGTGGAGCAGCGGGCCACGTCTCCGGTGACCGGTATGCCGGGGTTCGAGGGCGAGGGCGGCGGCGGCCTGGGGCTGGGCGGCGGGCTGACCGAGGACCCGTACAAGGGGTTCGGCTCGGGGCCGGACCTCGGCGGCGGCCTGCCCGGCACCGGCGGACCCGACATGCCGGACTTCGGAGACCCGTCCCTTCAGGACCCTTCAGCCCCGGGCCTCTCGCCGCAGGACCCGTCGGTGCAGGACCCGTCGTCGCAGGACCCGTCGTCGCCGATCCCGGGGCTGGAGAACCCGGCCCAGCCGGACCTGTCCCAGCAGAACCCGGACCTGCAGGCTCCGTCCTTGGACGACCCGGCCCTGCAGACTCCCGGCCTGCAGAAGCCCGACCTGCAGAACCCGGCGCTGCACCAGGCCGAGCTGAGCAACCCGTCCACCAACCTGTCCGGCCTGCCCAACACCGCCGTGCCCACGCCGCAGGCGTTCATCCCCGGCACGCCCACCGGCTCCGGCCCCACGGTCGTCCCCGGCAGCACCGCCGCCGCCGGGCTCGGCGGGGGCGGCCTCAGCGGCCCGGCCACGCCCGGCGCGAACGGCCTCACCGGCGGGCCGATGGGCATGATCCCGCCCATGGGCGGCGCGGCCGGCGCGGGGCAGGAGCGCGAGCGGGAGCGCATGAAGATGCCGCTCACCGAGTACGACCCGTTCGACAGCGATGACCTGGGCGGCCCGCCCCTGATCGCATGACCGTGCCCGCCGAACGAGTACGCGGCCACCACCTGCTCGGACCGGCCGGCCACGACGGGCCCTGGACCGTGCACCGGGCGCGCTCGGCGGCGACCGGGACGGACGTGCTGGTCAAGACGCTGTCCTGCCACCGCGTGGACAAGCGGGCGCTCAAGCGGATCATCCGCGGGTTCGCTTTCCCCGCCGAGCTGGCCGCCCACGCGGGTGTGGTCCCCGTCCTGGAGGTGGGGGCGACCGGGGACGGGCGGCCGTACGTGGTGACACCCCCGCACGACGGCCCCACCCTGGCCGAACGGCCGGGACGCGACCGGCCGATGCCCCTCGACCGGGCCGCCGCGCTGGTGGCCGCCGTGGCCCGCGCGGTCGCCGCGACGCACGCGGCGGGCGGCGTACACGGCCGTGTCACCCCCGAGAACGTGGTCTTGCCGGGGAACGCCGCACCGGGCGCGCCGGCCGGGAGCGGCGTGAAGCTGACCGGTTTCGCCCTGTCGGCGCTGATGTCGATCGCGGAGCTGCCTGGCGGAACGCCGCCCTCGGTCCACGCCTCCCCCGAGGAGCTTGAGGGCCGCCCGCCGATGCCCGCATCGGATGTGTACACGCTCGCGTCGGTGGCGTACGAGCTGCTGACGGGCCGCCCTCCGTTCCCGCTGGACGGCAACGTGGCGAAGTTCGCGCTGGCCGTCCTCACCGAGGCGCCCCCGGCGCTTCCCGCATCAGTGCCCGAGGACCTGGCCACGGCTCTGACGCGGGCACTCTCCAAGGACCCGGCCGCCCGCCCCACCGCCACCGACCTGGCCACCACCGCCGCACGGCACACCACCGCCCCGGACGCCCCGCCCTGCGCGACCGGCACCCCGGCCGGGCGGCTCCCGACCGCGGCTCCTCCCGCGGGCCGGCGCGCCGGGGCGCCGCAGGGCGGCGAACCGGGAGCAGCGGCGGCCGCGCGACCTCCGTTCGGCGAGACCGGCGGTGCTCCCGCAGCCGGACGTCCGCTCGCCTCCGGGGCTTTGTCCTCCAGCCGCTCGGCGGCGGACCTGCCGCCCACTGCCCTCCTGGCGGAGCCCGGCCCCGGGGCGCCGCGCACGGCGCTGTTGCCGGTGGCGGGGGCGCCTTCACCCGGCGGGTCGCCCGGGCAGGGCGAGGTCTCCGGAGGTGAGCGGTCGGGGCCGCGGGAGCTGGTGTGGACCGTGGACTCGGAGCGCTCCCGGGTCAGGCCGCCGGCGGGGCCGCAGCCGTTCCTCCCGCCGGCGTCCGAGGCGAGCAGCGTGCCCGCACCGCCGCAGGACGCCGCGCAGAACCGGCGGCGCGGGCGGATGCCGCTGGTCGTGGCGGGCGTGTCGGCGCTGGCCGTGCTGGCCGGGGCCGGCGGTGTGGCGCTGGCGATGAGCGGCGACCAGGGCCTCACGCTGGCGGCGGGCGACCGGTCCAGCGCCACGCGGACCACGGACCCGGCCGTACCGGATGGACAGCCCGGCGACGGACGGGCCCAGGACGGCGTGGTCCAGGACGGCCGGCCTCAGGACGCGCAGAGCCGGAACCAGCCCCAACAGGACGGGCAGGAGCAGGACGGCCGGTCACCGGACACCCAGGGCCGGGACGCACGGCCCACCGGCGATCAGCCGCAGGCCGTGCCGTCGCCGGCGCCCGAGCAGGGCACGGCCACCTCCCCGCCCGCCACGCTCCGGCCCCCGGACCCTGCCGCGCTCACCGCCTACCGGCCCAAGAATCTCCAGGTGGTCGCCGACAACGGCACCACGGTGACGCTGTCGTGGAAGTCGGCGCGCAAGACCGAGTATCCGGTGGTCGTCCAGCAGGCCCCCGACGATCGGCTGATGTCGGCGCCGAGCGGCAGCACCACGTACACGGTGGGCAAGCTCGACCCCGGCACCGGCTACTGCTTCAAGGTGGGCGCGGTGGTCGCGCTCGGGCAGCCGTCCTCGGTGGCCTGGTCGTCGTCGCTGTGCATCAGGGGCGCGGCGGAGACCGGCGCGGAGGACGACGTCCAGCCCCCGATCGTCCTCCCCCTGGTCACCCCGCCCTCCGGCTGACCGCCCCGAGTCTCGCGTCTCCGGGCCATACCCCGGGCTGTCCTCCGCTCGCGCCGCGCCATCGTCCCGGCTGCCCTCCGGTCGTACCGCGCGGCCGTCCAGGCCGTCCGCCGAGACCGGCCGCCGTCCGGGCCCGGGCCGGGACAGGCCGTCATCCCGCTCGGCTCCGCCGGGCCACGCGGTCCTGCCCGGCGGATCTCGACCGGCCTCAGCCGAACAGCGACATCGGCGACAGCCGGCCGGCGGCCCGGCGCCACACCCCCACCTTCCGCTTCACCAGCGCGTCGACCGTGGCGTGGTGCCGCCAGGCCAGGTCGGCGTCCGCGGCGTCCACGGGGGTGTCGGCGAACGTGGCGAGGTTGGCCAGGTCGGCGAGGGCCGCGAGCGGTTCGCGGGCGGCGGGGTCCAGCGCCCGTTCCGCGAGGAACGCCACCTCGCCGGCGGTCAGCGTCCCCGTCGTGACGGGCAGCCCGGCGGTGCGAAGGCGGATGACGGTCTGCTGCCAGGCTCCGGCGACGCGGGCGGCGGGCGAGGGAGCCCTGCGGCGGCGCGCCTTGCGCACGGCGGGGACGATCGCGACGGCGAGCAGGTAGACGGCGACCAGGCCCCCGCCGGCGGCGAGCCACACCAGCGGCCCGGCCGAGGCGTCCTCGCCGGGGACCGGCGGCGGGGTGGGGCGGTCGGTGGACGGCTCAGGCGTCGGCTCGGCCTGTCCTGCGGACTCGTTGATGGCCTGCTCGATCTCCTTGGCCTGCTTGGGTGCGCCCTCGGCGACGTCGCCGCCGTCGCCGGAGCGCGTACGGGACGGCGTCGGATAGAACGGCACCCACCCGATGCCGTCGAACTCGACCTCCGCCCAGGCCAGCACGTCACCGCCGCGCACCTGACGGACGCCGCCCTCCTTCGTCCCGGGCCGGAACCCGACGACGATCCTGGTCGGCAGCCCGAGCGCGCGCCCCAGCAGCGCGAACGAAGCGGCGAACTGCTCGGTCGTCCCCCGCTTCGACTCGGTCAGGAAGAACTCGATGCTGCGGTAGCTGTGCCCGGGGGGCGCGTTGACGTCGTTCACGGCGTGCTTGCGCAGGAAGGAGGCGAGCTTGGCGGCCTGCTGGCCCGGGCTGCGCGCTCCCCTGGTGGCGCGGCGGGCGATCTCGCCGAGGCGGGCGCGCTGGGGCGGGGTGCGGCCGTCGGGCCCGTCGGGCAGGCGGCGCCGCTCCGGATCGTCGGCGGGGGTCGCGTGGCGCAGCTCGGCCGCCGGATATTTCCGGATCCCTGAGGTCACCTGGTACGTCAGCCCTTCCCGCGCCCGCGTACCGGCCAGCATGCCGCTGTCAGGATCGACGACGAGGTCCGTGCCGGTCGCGGAGAGCGGCCTGTCGGCGGCGGGCAACCACGGGCCCGGCAGCTTCTGCACGGTGAAGCGCTGCTCCACGGTCTCGCGCGCGGCGTCCTCACCGCCGGGGACGCGCCCGCCCGTGGGGACGAACCCGGCGCTGGAGGTCCAGCTCACGCCGTCGAAGGTGTCCAGGACGGCCAGCCGCAGGTTCGCGTCGGACGGCGTCTCGACCGTGAACAGCTCGCGGCGCGGGTTCTGCAGCCACGCCGACACCTGGTCGAGCGCGCTCACGCCCTTGATCTGGCGCGGCGGCGGCTGCTCGACGAGGGTCCGTACGTCGAAGGGCCGCTCGGCGACGGGCAGCAGGGGCGCCACGACGGTGGCGGCCGCCACCAGCAGGACCAGCACCGGCACCCCCGCCGCCACGGCGAGCGGCGACCTGCCGGTCCTGACCAGGCCGAGCAGCAGGACGAGGCCCGCGAAGCAGGCCGCGTACGGCACGACCGTCCCGCCCCCGGCCACCCCGAGCACCACGGCCACCGCGAACACCGGCAGCACGGCGACGGCGGGCAGCATCGCGGCACGGCGGCGCAGCGCCAGCTCGGCCGCCACGGTGGCGGCGGCCCAGACCAGGAAGCTGACCAGCACGATCGCGGGACTGCCCGGGGCGGCGGGCAAGATGGTGGTGAGCAGCCATCCGCCCGCATCGCGCACCCCGGTCAGCGCCGCCCCGACGGCGGACGGCCCGGGCAGGAACCCGAGCCACGCCTGCTCCCTGAACAGCGTCGCCGACACCGCCGTCAGCCACGCCAGCACGCCGATCGGGATCGTCCCCCACAGCGGCAACCGCCCGGCCGGCGCCAGCGCCAGCACGCACGGCCCGCCCGCCGCAAGCCCGACCACGGGCAGCAGCGACTCCAGCGGGAACACCCCGTCGAACGCCAGCCCCGCACAGGCGGCCAGCAGACCGGCGACGACAACGGCGGCCGCCTTCCGCCCCGCCGGTTCCCGCTCGGAGGCGGTGGTCTTCGATCCGGCCGCCGGCTCCTGCCCGCCGACGGCCGTCCCAGGTGCGGAGGCGGCCTCACCGGCCGCCCTCGCCGCCACGCCGTCCTGCCCGGCTCCGGTCTCACCGGCCGCCGCTCCGACCGGCCCGGTCGCGAGCCCACCGGCCGGTCCTGCCACACCGCTCAGACCGGATGCGTGCGCGGGCGCGGCGCCGCTCTGGGCCACCGCGAACCCACCGCCCCGCCCGGACGACACGCCGCTCTGGCCGGGCACGGCGCCCTGCGCCGAGGCGGGGCGCGGCTCCCCCGGGGCCGGGGCCTGCGCGGGCGCGGCACCGGAGGGCTGGGCCGGGGCGGGGCCGGAGGTGCCGGCCGGCGGTTGTGCCGGGTGCGGGGTGTGTCCCGTCGGGGAGCCGCCGGGGGCGGGGTCGCCCTGGGTCGGCGGGTGCGGGGTCAGCGTGGCCATGCCGCCGCCAGCTCGTCGAGATCGGCCGCCTCGATGACCGTCACCCCGGCCGGGCGGGGCCCGCCGTCCCCGGCAGGCGCGCCGGCGCGGACGAACAGGACCCGGTCGAAGCGGCGGCGCAGCGCCGCGGCGTCCGCCAGGGCCGCGTGGTCGCCGCTGACCAGCACCAGCGCTCCGCCCGCCCCCGCCTGGCGGAGCGCGTGGCGCGGGGGTTCGGCGCCGTCGGAGCGTTCGACGAGGGCGAGCCGGTCGAGCACCTCTTCGTCCTCGCCGGGACCGCCCTTGGCGTGCACCAGCTCGCCGTCCCCGGTGAGCACGCGTACGGGGAACCGGTCGCGGGTGACCGCGCAGGCGGCGGAGGCGGCGATGTCCACGGCGAGCTCGAACTCGTCGTCCCCCTCGTACGACGAGGCGCGGGTGTCGAGCACGACGACGGTGTCCGGCAGGTTGACGTCGGTCAGCTCCTTCACCATGAGCGTGCCGGTCCTGGCGGTCGATCGCCAGTGGACGTGCCGCAGCTCGTCGCCGACGACGTACTCGCGCAGGCCGTTGAAGCTGCTGGCCCCGGCCGGGGCGGAGCGGGATGCGAGCCCGTCGAGGTGCCGGCGCCGCCCGGAGTGCAGCGGCCTGAGCGGCACGGTGCGGGGCCGGACGAGGAGCACGTCGGCCCGGCCGTACGCGATGGAGCGCCGCGCCAGCCCGAACGGGTCGCCGCGGTCGAGCAGCAGCGGCCCCACCTGCGCGCGCCCACGCCGCCCTGTGGGCAGCCGGTACGACATGGTGCGCGCCGCCCGCCGGCCCAGGGACGGCACGTCGACGGTCACCGTGGTATCCCTGCAGGTGTCGCGGGCGACCAGCCCGGCGTGCCGCCACCGGCCGGCGTTGCGCACGTGCAGGACGGCCACGGCGGGCTCCCCTCGCGTCACCTTGACGGGCGTGACCTCGCGCCGCACCTCGAGCCGGGCGCCGCGCACGGTCCACAGCGCGCCGGCGCCCACGGCGGCCAGGCCGGTCACCGCGAGGACCGCCGCCTGGCCGTAGCCGAGCGGCGCGCCCGCCGCGTAGACCAGCGCCGACGCGGCGGCCAGGCCCCACCCCGCGCGGGTGATCATTCGCACTCCCAGAGCGGGGAGGCGGGGAAGCCCCCCTTCGGCGTGGCCACGAGCACGTCGTTGAGCCAGCCGCTGCCGTACTGCGACTCGATCTTGTTCCAGACGTCGCTGCTCCGACCGGTGTACTCGTCGGTGTAGGCGGGGCCCTTCTGCTGGCAGAGCACGGTGAGCGTGATGTACTTCCCCTTCGGGATCCTGCCCGCCTCGGCGCCACCGGGCGCGGAGCGGATGATCGTGTCGACGTCGTCGTTGTCGGCGTTCTTGAACTGGGCGGACGGCGGCTTGAGGTCCGCGGTGGCCTCGGCGCGCTCCTGGCTCTCGCCCGCCTCGTTCTTGGCGCGCAGCGTCCAGGTGTAGCTCTGGCCGTTCTTGAGCCCGGTCACCTCGGCGCTGGTGCCCTCCGGCTGCGCGGGGTGCTGTCCCGGGCCTTCCAGGATGTACGTGACGCCGTCCTGCGCGTTCTCGGGTGCCGACCAGGTGAGGTCGGCTCCGTGGTTCTTGCCCTTGGCGGTGAAGCCGGAGGGCGCGCCGGGGGCGACGCAGGGGCGTACCGGGATGGACGGGGCCGACTCGACCTCGCCGCCGTCGTACACGGCGACGACCTGGAACGTGTACTCCTGGTCGCACCGGCCGCCGGTGACCCGGAACTGGAACGGCCCATCCGGCTTGACCTGCGACGGCGTGACGTCGGCGTCGCCCGGGCCGCCCTTGAGCCGGTAGCCGGTGACCTCGCCCTTGGACGAGGGCGTGAAGACGATCTCCATCCAGCCGGGGCCGGAGTTCGCGGTGACGCCGCCCGGCGGGTCGGGGGTGACGGTCGGCGTCGGCGTGGGCGTCGGCGTGGGGGTCGGTGTCGGGGTCGGTGTCGGGGTCGGCGTGGGCGTCGGCGTCTGGGTGACCGTCGGGGTCGGGGTGGCGGTGACCGTCACCGTCGGCACGGCGGTCGTCGTCTGCGCGGGCACCGTGGTGGTCGCGGTCGGAGCCTGCGTGGTCGCCGTGGTCACCACCGTGGGCTGCACGACGGTCGGGATGTTCGTGGGCTCGGGCAGCGGCGTCGGGGGGGCGCTCTGGCCGAGCGCCTCGTCGTACTTGCCGACGCGGTGCTGCCTGCCGTCCTCCTCGATGACCAGGGCGGTCTCGCTGAACTGGTCGTTCACCCAGAGCAGCCCGTCCTTGACGAACACCTCCAGCGGCCCGGACTTGCCGGTCACGACCCGGTCGGCCTCGAAGCGCTTGGCCACCGTGTCGTACACGATGAGCTTGCCCGCGCTCTCGTCGGGGATGTAGACGCGGCGGCCGAGCGCCTGCGGCGCGCCCAGCTTGCCGCCCTTGACCGCGACCGTGGTGAGCGCGCCGGTGGCGGTGTCCACCAGCACGAGCGCGCCGTCCTTCGGCACGAGCACCGGCACCACCTGGCTCTCGGCGACGGCGGGCACGAGCAGGCCGGCGCCGCTGACCGTGCTGGGCAGGCTGACCTGGAGCCGGGTGCCGGTGCCGCCGATCACCATGGCGGTGGCGGCGGCGGAGTTGGTGACCAGCGGGACGCCGTTCGCGATCGTCAGCGTGAGCGGGTCGCCCGGCTCGCCGACCGTGACCGCCGTGCCCTTCTGATCGCCGTTGATCTGGACGAGCGTGCCCTCCTCGGGGACGGGCACCCACAGCGTGCCGTTCTTGTCCAGGCCGCCCTGCCCGAGCGGCGGCTTGAGGGTGATCGGGGCGCCCATGGCGTCCACGGTGAGCGGGTTGAGCTGCTGGACGGTGCCGCCGCGCGGGTCGATGGCGTACGCCTTGCCCGCGCCCATCACGAGCTGCATGCCGCCCGCGCCGAGGCTGCCGGTCTGCGCCACCTCGAGCTGGGTGGGGTCGATGCGGCTGACCTGGCCGGTGGACGCGTCCATGACGAGCACGTTGTCGCCGTCCTGGACGACCTTGAGCTCCTGCCCGCCGGCGGAGGCGAGGTCCACCCGGCCGTCGAGCTGCCCTGACAGGCCGTTGGCGTGCACCACCTCGCCGTTGAGCGCGCTGGCCAGCCAGGCTCCCACGTCGGAGAGCTTCGGCCGGGCACTGGAGACACCCGTGCCCAGGAACAGGCCCACTCCTACCAGCACGACGGCCAGCGCGGCGGCGACGATCCCCGCCGCCCGCCGCCCCGCCGCACTCCGCCACCGAACGGCCACTGCTTCACTTCCCGCGAACTTCGTGCGCATACGTGTCCGCGGACACACTAGGGCGGGTCCGGAGGGTCACGAGCTCCCTTCAAATAACGTGGAAATGTCGTGAAATAGCACCTCAGCCGGGTCGGCGGGCCAGCAGCGCGAAGCGGTGCGCGGTGGCCTTGAGCGGGCGGCCCCTGGCCATCTCCTCGTGCACGGAGCGGAGGCGGGCGTCGTACGCCGCCGCGTCGAACCCGGGGATCTGCCACGAGATCAGCCGCAGGAACAGCACGAGCGCCCCGATGTCGTGGAAGGCCGTGGTGAACGTGCCCTCCTCGCTCCAGACCACGTCGAGCCCCGCCGCCCGCAGGCCGGCGACGGCGCCGGTGAGATTCCACGCGGCGTCCTCGTGGGGCGGGCCGTCCAGGGCGGCGTTCAGCTCCTCCAGGTCACGGCCGCCCACCTGCTGGGTGAGGTACGTGCCGCCGGGGACCAGGAGGCGGCGGATCTCCTCGGGCCGGTACGACTCGTGCCGGTTGATGATCAGATCGAAGGAGGCGTCACCGAAGGCGTCCGTGCCCTCGGCCACCTCGACGCCGAGAGGTTCCAGCCGGGCCTTCGCGACCGGGACGTTGGGGGCGTACTCCTCGGTCGCGGCCGTGCACGGGGGCAGCGGGGCGAGCGATGCGAGCAGCTCGCCGCCGCCCGTGCCCAGGTCGAGCAGCGCCTTCGCGGCCGGGAGCCGGTCGCGCACCATCGCCTCGTAGTCCCACGCCAGGCCGCCCTCATACGTCACGCGGTCGCCGAACAGCGAGAAGTCCCAGCCCTCGAAGGGGGTGTCCAGCGCCTCGCGGATCAGGTCGTCGTAGCCCTTCATGCCCGCGATCCTGCCGGACGGCCCCGCCTCCGCGCACCGCATCATCGGGTGGGTGAGGAGAAAGGGCGGCGCGGCTCGGCGGTCCCGTCCTCGCCGGTGACGGTCAGCGGGGTGGGGTGCTGGCACGGAGGATGACGCGGGCGGAAAGGCGCACCCCGGCCTCCCGGGCGCCGGCCTCGCAACCGGTCTCGCCGTCCGACAGCGCGAGGCGTACGGCGGACGCGCCCGCCTCGCGCAGCGGCACCGCGACCGAGGTCAGCGCCGGCACGACGTCCACGGCGGGCGCGATGTCGTCGAACCCGGCCACCCCGACGTCCGCGCCCGGGACGACCCCGGCCTCGCGCAGCCCGGTCATCGCGCCGATCGCCATCACGTCGTTGACCGCGAACACCGCCTCGACGTCCCCGATCCCCCGCTCGGCGAGCCGCCGCGCCGCCGCGTACCCGCCGTCGCGGGTGAAATCGGTCTCGACGGCCACCGGCTCGGGCACGCCGGACCCGGCGAGCCCGGCCAGGAACCCCTCGTGCCGCTCGCGCGAGGTGCGCAGCGCGGCGGGGGCGTGCAGGACGGCGAAGCGCCGATAGCCCGCGCCGAGCAGGGCACGGGCGAG
Source organism: Nonomuraea sp. NPDC049309 (assembly GCF_043196965.1). NCBI lineage: Bacteria > Bacillati > Actinomycetota > Actinomycetes > Streptosporangiales > Streptosporangiaceae > Nonomuraea > Nonomuraea sp. NPDC049309. Next base: position 2,582,416 of record NZ_JBICSH010000001.1, read on the forward strand.
TTCGGCGGCGCCGCCCGCGTTGTCGATGGTCACGGTCGGGTACGGCAGGTCCCGCTGGCTGATCATGACGACCCGCCCGCCCGCCGTCCGGTACGCCTCCAGCTCCTCCACCAGCGCGTCCCTGGTGCCGGCCCCGTCGATGCGGCTGCCGGTGACGATGACGACGCGCGGGCGGGTGCCCCTGAGCGTCCTGACGATCTGCAGCTCGCGCTCGGGCGAGCCGCCCGCCACCGCCATCGTGACGATGAGCCCGGCGGCCTCGGCCTCCCCGATCACTCCGGCGGCGATGGCGGAGAAGTACGGGTCGGCCACGTCGCGGACCACCAGCGCGACGGTCCTGGTCGAGCCCTTCGCGATGGCCTGGGCCGACAGGTGGGGCCGGTAGCCGAGCCGTTCGGCGGCGGCACGGACGCGGGCGACGTTCTCCGCGCGGACGTTGCGCGCGCTGCCGTTGAGCGCCCGGGAGGCGGTGGCGACGGAGACCCCGGCCTCCCTGGCGACGTCGTGCAGGGTCGGCGGCACGGCCGCTCCCTGCGGCCCGTCAGCCGCGCCGCTCACCGGCACCGTGTGGTCCGGCACCGTGTGGTCCGGCACCGTGTGGTCCGGCGCCGGGGACCCGTCAGCCGTGCCGCTCACCGCTCACGACCGGGTGTGGACGATGGGGTGGGCGACGTCGTGGGCGCGCAGGTGGCCGCACATGCCCCACCGCTGCTCCTCGGGCGACTCCATGAGCGCCGCGTCCATCAGGTGGGCTCCGTCGCCGCGCTCCAGGGCGTCGAGCACGGCGGCGGTACGGCGGGTCTCCTCGGCGACCGTGCGCTCCCAGATGCCCCGCCACTCGGCGACCCGGCCGCGGACGAGCGCGACCGCGCTGTCGTAGAAGGCGCGCAGCGCGTCCGGCCCGCCGTCCACGAGCCGCAGGAACCCCTCGACGGCCAGCTCCCTGCGGCGGCGCACCGCCTCCTCGGCATCGGTGGCGGGCAGCGTGGCGGCCTCGCGGTAGCGGCCCGGGTCGGCGACCACGTCCGGCGGGAACGTCATGACCGCGTCCCCCGCCTCCGGCAGCCCCGCGTTGGACATCACGACGACCACCTCCAGGCCGCCCCTGTTGACGGCGCGGTGGATGGTGCCGGGCGTGAACCACACGGTGGTGCCGGGACGCAGCTCGGTCTCGCGCAGGCCGCGCGCGTCCAGCGTCTGCAGCGCGCCCTCGCCGCCGATCACCACGTACGCCTCCGTCGAGGCGGTGTGCAGGTGCGGCGTGCCGCCCTCCAGGCCGTCGGCGCAGGCGTTGCCGGAGTAGACCGACAGGCGGCTGATCGACGTGCCGCCGGGGAAGGCCCCGGGAGCGGCGGTCATCGCAGCGCCTCCCTCCCCCGCGCGGCGAGCTCGGCCGTGCCGTCCTCGCCCCGGTCGCCGTCGGCGATGACGACCGCGTACCGGAAGCGCAGGCTCTGACCGTCGGGCAGCGGCACCTCCTCGCTGAAGAACGGCGCGGGGCACAGGCAGGCGAAGTATTCGGAGCGGGCGAACCACTGCGGCGGGTGCTGCGGGTTCGCGGTGTCGTCCACCATGACGATCGTGGACCACTCGCCGGTCTCGTCGTGCCGGCCGCGGAAGCCGAACCACTCGGCGCGCTCACCGCGCAGCTCGTCGCCGCCCGCCTTGCCGGGCGACTGGATGATGCCGCCGGTGAACGAGCGGGGACCGCGCCAGAACAGGCCGCCGTAGCCGGCGTTCTCGCGGCCCTTGGTCGTCGGGGAACCGAAGTCGAGCGTGGCGCCGGAGACGTTCGTCATCGTCGTCTCGAAGACCAGCGTCCAGGCGTCGCCGTCCACCACGAACGCGCTCAGCGAGCGCTCCTCCTCGAGGATCGGCGCGCCCGCCTGCGACGTCCAGCCGAGCGTGTGGGCGATCTCGACCCGGCCGCCGTCCGCCGTGAGCTTCGTCATCTCGCGGTGGGTGGCGGAGCCGTTGTTGTCGAGCTGGACGTAGCGGCCGTCGGTGAACGTCGGCCCGCCCCAGAAGTTGTGCTCGCCCACGTGCGGCAGCGACCAGGCGATGCCCTTGTGCCAGACGTGGTCGTGCGGCCGGTAGAGCGACACCAGCGCGCCGCCGAGCGTGCGGATCGGGTGCAGGTACGGCTTGGGCGACTCCAGCACCGGCGTGTCCGGGCGGTAGACGTAGGTGAACAGCTCGACGTCGCCCGCCGTCACCGCGACGGACCTGCCGATGGTGTGGGTGGCCTGCAGGTTCACTGGTTCCTCCAAGGGGCGCCGGTGCCGTCCATTCTTCGGGCGAAGGGGCTGTCCGCGGTGATCTGCCCGGCCCGTACGCGCTCGCCGGTGAAGGCGGAGGCGTACAGCGCGGCGATGAACTCCATCGTGCGGCGGGCGTCCTCGGTGGTGACCGGCGGCTTCTCGCCCCGGTCGAGCGCGTCGAGCACGGCCGCGAACCAGCCGCTGTGGCCGCTCGACCCCTCGGTGCGGTCGGCCTCCCACACCGTCTTGATCTCCTCGTGGGCGGGCGCCGGGGTGACCGTCCAGTCGTCGTCGGTGTAGCCGTACAGGTGCTCGACCTCGACGGTGGCGTGCTCGTAGTCGAAGCGCAGCACGGAGGTCTCGCGCGGCGACACCACCGAGTTGACGACCGTGGCCAGGGCGCCGTTCTCGAACCTCACCAGCGCCATCGACACGTCCTCGGTCTCCACCGGGCGGGCCTGGCGGGCGGCCATGGCGGTGACCTCGGTCCACGGGCCGAGCACCGACAGCAGCAGGTCGAACTGGTGGATGCCGTGCCCCATGGTGGGGCCGCCGCCCTCCGACTCCCAGGTGCCGCGCCACGGGACCGCGTAGTAGTCCTCGCCCCGGTACCACTGGGTCAGGCAGGTGGCCACCAGCGGGCGGCCCAGGTCGCCGGCGCCGGCCAGGCGGCGCAGCCGGGCCGCGCCCGCGCCGAAGCGGTGCTGGAGCACGGTCGCGACGTGCGCGCCGGTGCGCTGCTCCGCCTCGATGAGCCGGTCGAACTCGGCGAGCGAGAGCGTCGGCGGCTTCTCCACCAGGGCCGTCACCCCGGCCTCCAGGCAGGCCAGCGCGAGCGGGGCGTGCAGCTGCGGCGGCGTGCACAGGTGCGCGACGTCGAGCTCCTGCTCGCGCAGCAGCTCCTCGGCGTCGGTGTAGGCGTGCGGGACTCCGTACGTGTCGGCGAACTCGCGGGCCCGGCCGGCGTCCACATCGGCCACGGCGACGAGCTCCGCCCGTCCTCCGGAGTTCTGCACGGCCCTGGCGTGGGCGTGGGCGATCCCTCCGGTGCCGATGATCGCGGCCCGGTACTGCTGTCGAGACATGTGTTCCTTCGTCCGGGGGTCGGGTCGAGCGCCGCCGGGGAACGGCGCGCGGTCGCTTTCGGCCGGCACGGCCGTGGCGGGAAAACGTATTCCGCAGTCTGCCCCGCACTCACAAGACCGTCAAGAGTGGACATTCAGCGCAATATGTGCGCATCCCCGCCTCCGGCCCTGCACCCCTCCCGCCTCCCCGCACCGGTGCCCCGGCGCCGCCCGCCGGAGAAGCGCCACCTCCGGCCGCACCCCACCCGCGCCACGCACCCTCCCGCCACGCCGCACCGCGCCACGCACCCTCCCGCCACGCCGCACCGCGCCACGCACCCTCCCGCCGGACCGCGCTTCGCCCACGGTGACCCCGGCTTACCGCGCCTCCGGCCCCTGCCTCCCCGCTACGCCGCCCCTCCCGCCCCGCGCCTCTTTCCGCCTCACGGCGTAGCGCTCCTTCCCTCACCGCGCCGGCGGGCCTGCGGCTCCTCGGCGAAGGAGCGGCCGGCGGAGCCGAACCGGAGCGAGAGAGCAGGAGGGCGCGTCAGGAGCGCGGGCGGGCAGGGCACCCGGAGGGCGTCAAGAGCGGAGGCAGGTGGCGGCGCGGGCAGGCAGGGCGCCGGGAAGGGGTCAAGGGCGGGGGCGGGTGGTGGAGCGGGGGGTGAGGTGGCCGGTCAGGCGGAGGTGGCGGATGGGGCCGGGGCCGGCGAGGGCGAAGCGGATCGCCTGGGCGCCCGCCTCGGCGAGCGGGAGCGCCACGGTGGTCAGCGGCGGCGTGACGTCGCGGGCTAGCGGGATGTCGTCCACGCCCGTCACGGACACCTCGCCGGGCACGTCGACCCCGGCGTCGCGGAAGCCGGACAGCGCGCCGATGGCGATGGTGTCGTTGACGGCGAGCACGGCCTCCCTCCCGTCCATGCCGGCGGCGGCCAGCTCGCGGGCCGCGGCGTAGCCGCCGTCCCTGCTGACGGGGCAGGGCACGATGAGGATGTCGCGCTCGCGCACGCCGCCCACGGTGAGCCCGGCGACGCATCCCGCCGTGCGGCCGGCGAGGTTGTGCATGGCGGTCGTGCCGGCGAGGATCGCCACCCGCCGGTGCCCGAGGCTCGCGACGTACTCCCCCGCGGTCCGCCCGATGCGGTGGTTGTCGAAGTCGATGGTGTCGAACGGCAGGTCGGTGTCGCCGAAGATCACCGCCCGGCCGCCGTCCCGCCGATACGACAGCAGCTCCTCGGCCAGCCGGTCACCGGGCGCGTTCGTGAGGTAGCGGTTGGAGGTGACGACGAGCGCCCGCGGCCGCAGCGACCGCAGCACGCGCACGGTCTCGGCCTGCCGCTCGGCGTCGCCCATGGTGGCGGAGACGGTGACGAACGCGCCCGCCGTGCTGGCCTCCCGCTCCATCGCGGCCACCACCATGCCCATCGACGGCGTGGTCAGGTCGTCGGCCACGAGCGCGATGGAGTCGCCCGCCCTGCGCATGGCCCTGGCGGCGGCGTCGGCGGTGTAGCGCAGGGCCTTGGCGGCGGCCAGCACGCGGGCCTCGTACTCGGGGGCGACCTTCCTGGTGCTGCCGCTGAGCACGCGGGAGGCGGTGGAGACCGACACGCCCGCGGCGGCGGCCACGTCGTGCAGCGTGACCGTGGGCCGCGCCGCGTGGGGCATCCGCTACCGTCCTCTCGTGGGCGTACGGGCAGGGATTGCAGCGTACTGTCCCGGAAGCGTATGACGCGTGTCATATGGACCTCGTGACACCGGCGACTGCCCAGGAGGGACCGCTGTCGATCATGCTGGCGGCATGACAATGCGACAGTTGGGAAAGACCGCCGGCCGACGCGCCGCCGTGGCCGCGATGACGATCGGCGTCCTGCTCGCCGCAACGCCCGCCCAGGCGGCCGAGGGCGGATCCGGGTCCGGGTTCGACCGGCAGCAACTGCGCCAGGCGCTCAGCGCCGTGCACGAGGCCGGCATGTTCGGTCTCTACAGCGCGGTGAACGACGGCGCGAAGAGCTGGCGGGGCGCCTCCGGCGTGGCCGAGGTGCGGACGAACCGCCCGGTCACCTCCGGCATGGTGCACCGCGTGGGCAGCATCACCAAGACGTTCACCGCCGTCGCCATGCTCCAGCAGGTGGCGCGCGGCAAGGTGGAGCTGGACGCGCCGATCGGCCGCTACCTGCCCGACGTGGTGCCGGGCGAGCGCGGGCAGCGGATCACCGTGCGAATGCTGCTCAACCACACCAGCCACATCGCCGACTTCGTCGGCCCGGCGTTCCCCTCGCTGTACGAGGGCTCGCCGCAGAGCCTCGACGACAACCGCTTGCGCCGCTTCACCCGCCAGGAGGTCGCAAGGCTCGGCCTCGACGCCCCGCCGACGGGCGCGCCGGGGTCCACGCCCGGCGTGTACTCGAACACGAACTACGTGCTCGTGGGCATGATCCTGCAGAAGGTCACGGGCCTGGAGCCCGAGGAGTACATCACGCGGCACGTGATCCGCAAGGCGGGCCTGCGGCACACGTCGTTCCCGCGCACGCCGTTCATCCCGGGGCCGCACTCCAAGGCGTACGAGTCGCTGTTCGGCATGATCGACCCGCCGCGCGACTACAGCGTCTACGAGGTGTCGTTCCTCAACACGGCCGGGGCGCTCACGTCCACGATGGACGACCTCAACCGCTTCTTCCGCGCGCTGCTGCGCGGCGAGCTGATCGGCCCCGCCGAGCTGACGGAGATGCGCAAGACGGTGCCGGTGGAGGCCGGCGGGGTGCTGAACTACGGGCTCGGCATCTACGCCTACGACCTGCCGTGCGGCCGGTTCTGGGGGCACAGCGGCAGCGTGTTCGGCATGGCCACGGAGTCGCTGACCAGCGAAGACGGCAGGCGCCAGGTCTCCATGGGCGTGAACAGGACGAAGTACCAGACCATTGACGAAAGCGGCCAGGTCGTGCCGCACGACATCGACTACGCCACCGCGTCGTACCTGCTGCTCGCGGCCTGCGGAAGCAGCGGGGACGCGCAGGTCAGGGCGGCGGCGCCGCAGTTCGTCCCGTTCGCGGTGGATCAGGTGCGGGTCAAGCGCTGAGGTGTGGCGCCCGTCACATCCGTTGTGTGGATTCCTGCGCAGTTGATCCGGTACGTCCTCCGTAATGTCCCTGGTGCCGGGAGCGTCCCGGCACCAGGACTCAGGGGGAGGAACCCGACATGCGCAAGGCTCTTGCGATCACCGCTCTCGCCGGTTCGATGACCGTCACCGGCCTGGCCATGACCCCGGCCGCGCAGGCCGCCACCCAGACCGCCGCGGCCGCGAGCGCCGCTTCTTCGGCGGGGACGAGCTGGGGCAAGTTCTTCTCCAGCGACCACAAGGCGTACACGTTCGGCAAGACCTGGAAGTCGCATGGCAAGGTCTTCACGAAGTGGTACGGCGTCGACGGGCGCGGCGGCAAGAAGGGCTGGGTCTGGTTCGAGGTCTACCAGAACGGCCGCTGGGTGAGGTTCGACAAGGCCTGGGACGGCAAGGTCGTCGGCACCTGGAGCGGCCGCGGGATCTCGAAGGTCTACACCTTCACCTGCTGGGCCGGGAAGTTCGACAACTGCGGCAGGAAGCACCGCATCTACTGATGACGGAAGCGGCGAAGGGCCCGCGTCGCACGCGGGCTCCGTTCCAGCGGCCCCCCGGTCCGCCGGAACGGAGCGTTCGCGCGGCCGTCCGCCCTGAGCGGCGGCCCGGCGAAAGCGGCGGCGGCGCTGCTCTTTCCCACGGACCCGGCCGCCGCCGCGGCCTGATGCGCCCTCGCGCGTGCCGCTCAGGCGGGGGTGTCGACGCGCGGGCCGATCTGGGCGGCGATCTGCGGGGCGACGCGCTCCGCCCAGGCGGCGAGCACCTCGTCCAGCTTCGGCAGGTCCGCCTCCAGCACGGCGAGGCCCGGCGTGGGAACGGTGGCGCCCAGCTCCACCAGCAGCGGCCGCAGGTGCACCTCGACCGCGAGCGAGTGCCGGGCGTCGCCCATGACGAGCAGCGGCAGCGCCGGCTTGCCCGCCAGCGCGTTCGGCGGCAGCCGGTCGAGGAACGCCTTGAGCAGCCCGGTGTAGGTGCCCTTGTAGGTGGGGCTGGCCACGACCAGCACGCTCGCCTCGGCCACCTGCTCCAGCGCGACCTCCACGCCGCCGGACGCGCCGGGCCCGAACAGGTGCGGGCCGAGCGCCGACAGGTCGATCACCTCGTACGAGTCCGCCGCCGCGAGCCCGTCGATGCGCTGCCCGACGGCTTTGGCGGCCTCGACGGCCACGGTCAGGGTGCGGGATCCGCTGCGGGGGTTGCCCACCAGGACGACGACGCTCATCGGATCACCGCCGCGATGGCGCGTAGCCGGCCGCCGCGCGCCTGCGGCTCCGGCCGTCGTTCCTCGTCACTCACCCAGTCCTCCTCGGCCTCGTCATCGGGCAGGTCGTACCAGTGGACGTCGCCCTCGCGCTCGTCCAGCCGTGTCGTGTCAGCCATGCGCGGCCGCCACCCTTCGTTCCCTGGCCGCCGCGACCTCGCAGCGCAGCAGGCTCCACACCTGCCGGCGGCCGCATGCCGCCGGCCGGGCCCGCGGGGTCTCCCCCGGCGGGCCGACGTCCACGATCTCTCTGATGCGGCCCGGCGCCGCCGTCATCACCGCGACCCGGCGCCCCAGCCTGACGGCCTCGCCGAGGTCGTGGGTGATGAGCAGCACGGTCTTGCCGGTCTTCCGCCAGACGCGGACGAGCTCCGTGCCGAGGCGTGCGCGGTCGCGCGCCTCCAGCCCGGCGAACGGCTCGTCCAGCAGCAACACGCCCGGGTCGAAGGCGAGGCTGCGGGCGAGGGCGACGAGCTGCCGGTCCGCGAGAGGCAGCTCGTACGGATAACACTCCCCGGCCCCGGCCAGCCCCACCAGCTCCAGCAGCTCGCGGGCCCGCCGGTCGCGCTCCCCTCCATGCACGCCGCGGGCCTCGAGCCCGAACTCCACGTTGGCCCGCGCGCTGCGCCACGGGAAGAGCCCGTGCTGCTGGACGACCACGCCGCGCTCCAGCGCGGGCCCGGTGACGGGGACGCCATCGATGAGCACCTGCCCACGGGTGGGCCGGACGAGCCCCGCGACCAGCGCGAAGATGGTCGACTTGCCACAGCCGCCGGGGCCGACGAGGGTGAGCAGCTCGCCGCCGCGCACGTCGAGATCGACGCCCGACAGCACCGTGACGGGGGCGGCCGGATCGCCGACCTCCAGCGTCACGCCTCTCAAGCTGAGATGCGGGCCCTGACTCATGCGTACGAAGCTACGAGCCATCGCCCATAAAGTCAACATTTCCTACATGAGATGAAGACAATACGGCGCCGCTATCGTCAGCCATAGAGCCGCTGACGATTCACATCGAGGGGTATCGATGATCTTCATTACCGCGAAGTTCCGCGTCCTGCCCGAGCACGCCGACGCCTGGCCGGACATCACCCGCGAGTTCACCGAGGCCACGCGCGCGGAGCCCGGCTGCCTGTGGTTCGACTGGTCGCGCAGCCTCGACGACCCGAACGAGTACGTGCTGGTGGAGGCGTTCAGGGACGACGAGGCCGGAGCCGCCCACGTCCAGTCGGAGCACTTCAAGAAGGCCCAGCAGACGCTCCCGCCGCACCTGGCGGAGACACCGCGCATCGTGAACACCACCATCGCCCAGGACGACTGGTCCGAGCTCGGCGAGATGGCCGTCAAGAAGGACGCCTGAGCCACCGCACCGCTCCCGCCGCCCCCTGCCGCCACACCGCGACCAGGGGGCGGCGGGCGCGCATCCCTCCCCCGCGGCGGGCCGTCACGCGAACGTTACGAGCGCCCCGGCAACCCCTCGCAGCAGCGTCACCCCAGCTCAGAGCCCACATCGCGACACGCGCCTCTTTTTTTATCCGGGTTACTGACGAAAAACAGGACGCCTCGGCAGACTCTCCGCATGGCACCACCCAGTGGCCCGCTGTCGCAGCTGCGGCGCGGGCACGAAGAGCTCGTGCTCGGCCTGCTGCGCAAGCACGGCCCCCTCAGCCGGGGCGAGCTGGGCAAGCGCTGCGGGCTGTCCAGGACGACCCTGTACGACATCCTCGCCGAGCTGGTCGCGAACGGCGCCGTGGTCACCGCGTCCCCGCAGGAGGCGCCGCGCGGCCGCGGCAGACCGGCCGAGACGCTGACCCTGAACCCGGACGCCGGCCAGGCCATCGGCATCGACTTCGCCAGGGGCGGCCTGCACGTCGCGGCCGTCAACCTGGCGCACGAGATCGTCGGCTCCGCGAGCGAGCCGCACGACGCCGACCTGCCGTGGGAGCAGCGGGTCGAGCTGGCGGAACGGCTCATCGGCTCGCTCACCGGCACCGGCTCGGGAGCGCTGCGGCTCGGCGCGCTCGACGCGATCGGCGTCGGCGTGGTCGGCGCCCAGGCCGAAGGCCCCGCAGGCGAGGAACCGGAGAGCCGGGAGGGCACCGGCGAGAGGCCGCCGCATCCCGTGCAGGTGCTGCTGCGCGAGCGGTTCGGCGTTCCGGTGCTGCTCGACAACAACACCAGGCTGGCCGCGCTCGGCGAGGCCATCTGGGGCGCGGCCGCGGGCGGTCAGGACGTGCTCTACCTGCGGCTGTCCCACGGCGTCGGCGGCGGGCTGGTGGTCGGCGGCTCGCTGCACCGCGGCGCGTACGGGCTGTCGGGCGGGCTCGGCCACATCACGGTCGAGCCCGGCGGCGCGCCCTGCGGCTGCGGCGGCACCGGCTGCCTGGAGACCGTGGCCTCCATCAATCGGCGCCCTCGACTACGACCCGACGCTCAGCTCGTTCGAGAAGGAGGGCTCGACCGCCTGAGCGGAGCCGCTGGGCTTCCCGGCGCCGCCGACCGATTCCCGTTCCGGCAAACGCGTGTCGCCGAGCCCGGTTCGTGTGCTTGACTCCCGCCTTGGCACACCGGCACCGATGGGGAGAGTTCATGGGGGAGTTCGTGGGGATCGACCCCCGTGGCGCGCACGAGCTGATCCGCCGGATGGAGGCGGTCAAGGCGTACCTGAGCGGAACCCGGCCCGTCCTCGACGCGGCCATCGCCGAAGCGGGCCAGGACTGGGCGGGCCGCCAGGGCACCACCGCCATGCACCGCGCCTGGATGTTCCTCCACGAGTCCCAGCAGGACCTGAAGTGGCGCATCGACACGATCGAGCAGCTCGTACCGGTGCGGGAGCGCGGCATGCTGGCCGCCGCCTTCCCCTTCTCCTCCGAGCCGGACGCGCGGCAGGCGGCGGAAAGCGCCGCCCAGGCGATCCTCGCGGCGGACAAGGGGACGCCGGGCGCAGGGGCGCCGGGCGCCGGCACGGTGCGAGACGAGGTCGCCGGGGCCGTCGCGGCCATCGAAGCGGAGGCCGGCGACCCCGCCTACGCGGCGGCGCTGCTGGAGGCGCTCGGCCCGGAGACGTTCACCCGGCTGCTCGAAGGCCTGCCCCGGGAGCAGGGCAGGCCGCTGGCGCGGGCGTACGCGAGCGCCGAACGCACCGGGCGGCTCGGCGACGCCTGGCACGACCTCGTGGGCACCGCGCCGTCCGCCGCGCTGGCCGCGCTGGTCACGGGGGCCGTGCAGTCGGGGACGGTGCTCAACCGGGTCGCGCTCACGCTGCTGAACCGCCCGCAGGACACCGCCTGGAGCCCCCGCGACCTGCTCCAGCCGTACGCCGCCGACCCGCTGGCGTTCCAGCAGCTGCTGGCCGAGCATCCGCGCGAGTCGCGCACCCTGCTGAGCGCCGCCACCGCCGACCCGTCCGCCGCGCAGGCGCTGGCCACCGCGCTGCACGAAGCGCTGCAGCCCGGCGTCGGGGCCGACGGGCTGCGCGAACGCGCCTGGACCACCGTCATCGGCTCACCGGGCGGCCGGCCTGCGGCCGGAGGCGGCTGACCCATGGCCAGCAAGCACCAGCTCCTTCGCGAGGCGGCCGACAAGGAGTCGCTGGCGGCCGCGTTCATGCGGTACGCCAGGGGCCTGGCGGGCGCGTTCGACGGCCTGCCGGCGCGGCCCGCCGACTGCGAGCCGTACTGGACAGGGCCGGCCGTCGAGCGCTACCTGACGCAGGTCGTCAGGCTCCGCCGCGAGCTGGCCGACCTGGAGGACTCCTGCCTGGCCACCGCCGACAATCTCCGCCGCCGCGCCGCCACCCTCCGCGCCACCGCCGCCACCCTCCCCACCGACCCCTGACACCCACGCCACCCCCCGGCACGCCGGACGTGCCGCCGCCCGGAAGGGCCGGGGCGGCGCGTCCTGGGTGAGTCGTCGCCGGTGGGCCGGAGCCTCCGGGGTGGTCAGCGCATGGCGGACAGGCCGCGGACCACGCCGGTGGTCAGCGTGCCGACCTCGGAGATGGAGATGGTGACGGTGTCACCGTGCTGCAGCGTGAACGGCAGGTCGGGCACCAGGCAGGTGCCGGTGGCGAGCACGGCGCCGTCGGGGAAGGAGTCGGCGCGGAAGAGGTAGCCGGCCAGGTCGTCGAGCCGCCGGTTGAGCTGGGAGGTGCTGGCCTTGCCCTCCCAGGCGGTCTCGCCGTCCCTGACGATGGTGAGCGCGATGTCCAGCGCGTACGGGTCGGCGACCTCCCACGCGGGCCGGATCCCGGGCCCGACCGCGCAACCACCGAGGTAGATCTTGGCCTGGGGCAGGTAGAGCGGGTTGACCCCCTCGATGGTGCGGGAGCTGACGTCGTCCACGACGGTGTAGCCGACGATCTCGCCGTGGGCGTTCAGGACGAGACCCAGCTCGGGCTCCGGCACGTCGACCTCGGAGTCCTCACGTACGGAGATCCGGCCGCCGTGGCCGGAGACCTTCCAGGCCACGGACTTGAAGAACAGCTCGGGGCGCTCGGCGTCGTACACCAGCTCGTACACGTCGGCGGCGCGCTCGCTCTCCTGCACCCTCGCCTCGCGGGAGCGCCGGTAGGTGACGCCCGCGGCCCACACCTCCATGCGGCCGTCCACGGGCGGCAGCAGGGTGACGGAGTCCGAGGGGTGGCGCGGACCGTCGGCCGCCGCGCACCGCTCCCGCAGTTCGTCGGAGGACAGCCGGAGCAGCTCGCCGACCGTGCTGATGCCGGAGAGCTCGACCACCTGCTCGCCGTCGTCGATACCGACCGCGTCAGCACTGCTCAGAGGGCTGGTGAACCGTACGATCCGCATTCCTGCTCCTAGCTTCATCAGACGAGGGGGATCATGACATCCGATGAATCGTCCCCTGGGATCAACCTAGTAGGTCGCCGGGACGATGGGGAGGGGCGGTCCGGGTTGTGGGCAGGCGGGTGACCAGGCCGCCGTCCGGCGCCCGCGGGCCGGTCTGAGCCCGGGGTGGCGCCGCCCTCCGGGGCGGCCGAGGATCGCAACAGCCCGGATCATGTCCAAGGCCCCGGCTCAGAACGTGACCAGGAATTCGTAGCAGTTGAGCAGCCAGACGAGCAGCCACAGGGCGAGAGTCGGGAGCGGGATCAGCCCCCGTCCGGTTCCGTATTCAGGCACCCGATACCACGCGCCTTCCTTCCGACGGCGGGGCCAGGCTCGCAGCCCGCGTCCGGGGATGTGTGCGCTCTTCAAGCGACCGGCGCTCCTACAATTTTCCGTTTTCGCGGCGGTTCCGGATTTGGTGCTCCCTTAACGGGACAGCGTTCCTGTTGTGCCCCTCATGATAATTCGCCGGTATGGACCACTGCGGTATACGTCGCCAAAGGATTCCCGATTGTGTCCTTTACCGCCGCACAAGCAAGCGGCGATAAGCGGAAATGTCGCCTATCCGGTGACAGGCTTGCCGAGGGCGCTGCCCGCCAGCCAGTCCTCCCACGACTTGGCCCACGGCGTCGGCCCGTTGCCGAACCGCAGTTTCCTGGACGTACCGGTCACCTCGATGATGTCGCCGCGCTGGGTGAAGTCGTAGAACCAGCGGGCGTCGGCGGGGCTCGCGTTCACGCAGCCGTGGCTGACGTTCGAGTTCCCCTGCGCGCCGGTGGACCAGGGGGCGGCGTGGAAGAACGTGCCGCTGTACGTCATCCGCACGTTCCATTTGGTCTTGATGCGATATTCACCGGGCTTGCCGATCGTGGCGGAGTCCATGACCATGTCGGCCACCTTCTCCTGCGCGATCATGACGCCGGAATAGCTGTCGTCGCCCGGCCTGCCGAGGCTCACCGGGATGGTTTTGACGACCTTGCCGTTCTCGCGGACGACCGCTTCATGGGTCTTGGCGCTGACCTTGGTGATGTGCTCAGGTCCGACGGTGAACGTCAGGCTGCGGTCCTTCGTGCCCCACAGCCCCGGCCCCGCCCGCAGCCCCGCCAGGTGTGCGACGACGGTCACCTTCTCCCCGACCGGCCAGTACTCCCGCGGCCTGAACTGCACCTCGCGGTCGCTCACCCAGCTCCACGCACCCTCGACCGGTTTCGACATGCGCACCACCAGCGACCGCTCGATCGCCGCCCGCGCCTTACGCGAGGTGATCGGCCGCGACAGCAGGAGCTGCACGGGCATCCCGACGCCGACCTTCTCGCCGTCGAGCGGCGCCATGCCGCTCTCGAGCACGCGCTTCGGCTTGAGCGTGGTGAACGTGGACGTCGCGGTCACCTGCCGTCCACCGGCGCCGGTGGCCTGGGCCCGCACCGTGTACGTCGCCGAGGGCCGCAGCGGCCACTGGGGCCGCCACGTGCCGTCGTTCCCCATGACGCCCTTGACGGCGCGGCCCTTGGCGTCGGTCACGGTCACCTGCGTCACCCGGCCTCCGGTCGCCTTGACGGCGATGCCGGCATCGGGCGCGACCTTCTTCGCGCCGTTCGCCGGGGTGATCGTCAGCCCGGCCGCCGGAGGCCGCTGCCCGCCCTTTCCCGGACCGCCCTGATCGTGCCCGCGCTGCTCTGAGCCGCTCTTATCCGGCCCGCCCTGAGGGCCGCCCGGTGCCGTGCAGCCTGCGATGGCGAGCAGCACCGCCGTCACGACGGCCACGAGGGCGGGGGTAGGGGTGGGGGTGGTCCGGCCGTTCCGCATCATCGATGCCTCCCGTGCCTGAAAAAGAGGGATTTATCCACATTAGACCGTTTCCGGCGATCCGGCGGACACCTGCCCGGATTGGCGCCGCGCATACGGGCTCCGGCACGCGCGGCGCGACTGAATGATCTTGATCTGGCGTTCCGCCGCCCACAATCATGGGCCGGTGGATTACTACCTGATCTCCGCGACCGCAGGCGATCGCACGCCCGCGGGGCTCCTGGTCGAGGAGTTCGTCCTGTGCGAGGACTACACGGCGGCCGGAATCGACGGCGCCGAGTGGAGACCGGAGATCCGCGCCTGGTCCTCCTCCGCCGAGCTGAGCCGTGCCATCCGCGCCGACAGCTCACTGCGCGGACGGGTCACGCCGGTCAGCAGGCAGCAGGCGTGCGACGCCTTCGCCAGGATGGGCGGCGGCGTGCTGCCCGAGGAGGCCGGGCTGCGCACGCTCTTCCAGGAGCGCCGCACACTGCCCACCACCGCCCCGCTCGACCTCGGCGGCTCGGGAGCGCGCCGCTACCGCATCCTGTTCGCCGGCGAGCTGGGCGCCGACGGCCTCGCCAACGCGCGTACGGCGCTGCGGCTCACACCCACCACCGGTGACCCGCGCGTGGTCGGCACCGCGTCGGTCAGGTCCGGCGGCCACGGCTTCACCTGGGAGCTGCGCCGGATCGGCGCCGGCATCGCCTGGTGCGTGGACGTCACCGCCAGGCTCGGCTCCGGCCCGCTGACCGCGCTCGGCGCGCTGCTGCACCACCACCGCCAGGCGGTACGCGAGCAGGGCCTCATCCCCGTCACCGTCGAACGCTTCGCCTGAGAGACGCCGCCCACCGGCCGGTGAGCGTCACATCCGCGCCCTCATGAAAGCGCGGGCAGGACACACGCGGAGTGACGCTGAAAGGTGGCTCACCGGCCGGAGCGCCGGACGACCGGCTCGGCGGGGCCGGGCCGGCGAAGAAGGCGATGCGCAAGGTCTTCCCCGGCCACTGAGCCACACGACCGCGACTGGCTCCTCGGCGTAGCGCTGTGGTCGTCCGCGGGCCCGGCGGCGGCTGCACCGAGATCGAGCGTCCGGTGGCCGAGGAGGAGGCGGCGATCTTTCGAAACCGGGCCTTCCCCGCGAACCATGAGCGAACGGCCGTAGTCCAACCCGTTGGGTACGGTCCCGGCCACCTCGCCGGGACCTCCGCTCAGGGGGCGCACCGGGGGCGGTGCGCGAAGGGGGAACGGCATGAACATCGGCGCGCCACCGCGCCGGCCTGGCCGGGCCGGGGCGAGACGGGGGACGGCGGGAGCACTCGCACTGGCCGCCCTGCTGGCGGCAGGTTGCGACACGACCAGGCTCAGCGGCGGACGAGACGGGGGCGACGGATCCGCAGCGCGGTCCCGGACGGCCCTTTCGGCGGAGTCCAGCACGAGATCCGGCGATTCCGGCACCCGGACATCGACCACCCCGACCAACGCACAACCCGGAACGAAATCCGGCGATCCCAACACCCGGACATCGACCACCTCGAACGGCTCGCAGTCCGGGACGACATCCGGCGATGCCACCGCGCGAACATCAGCCACCTCGACCGGCTCGGGCACCCGCAAGGCGGCGTCCTCTCCGCAAGCGCAAGCCGACGCGCGCGCGACTTCCGCCTCAGGCGGCACGCCGGGCCGCACTCCCGCCCCGGCTTCTCCGCCCGCCAGGGCCCACGCCGACGTGCTCGCCCGCACGCCCGCGCCGTCCGGCTCGGCCGGGACGCAGGCCGACGCGGGTGCCCGCTCGCCCGCGCCGTCCGGAACACGGGCGGCTGCGGGCGCCCGTCCACCCGCGGTCTCCGGCAAGGGCGGCACCGTGGAACGTTCCAGCGGCCGGGCAGGTGAGAGCACGCGGAGCGGTTTACCGGCCGGGGCGGCGCAGGCTTCGGGGAAGGCGGGCGCGGCACGCCCGGTCGACTGCCGCCGGGTGAAGTGCGTGGCGCTGACGTTCGACGACGGGCCGGGCGCGTACACGGACACGCTGCTCGGGCACCTGGCTCGGTACCGGGCGAAGGCGACGTTCTTCGTCGTCGGGCAGAACGTGGCGGCGAACCCGGGGATCGTGCGCAAGGCATACGCGGCGGGGCACGAGATCGGCAGCCACACCTGGTCGCACCCTGATCTGACGAAGCTGACGGCCGCCGGGGTGCGCGCCCAGCTCGCCCGTACCGACCATGTCGTCAAGGCGGCGACCGGGGTGGCGCCGAAGCTGGTCCGGCCGCCGTACGGGGCGGTCAATGCCACCGTCCGCCGGCTGACCGGGCGGCCGCTGGTGTTGTGGAGCGTGGACACTCTGGACTGGCTGCACCGCGACAGCGGCAAGGTCGTCCGCAAGGCCGTCGGGTCCGTACGTCCGGGCAGCGTCATCCTCTTCCACGACATCCACCCGACGACGGTGCGGGCGATGCCCCGCATTCTCAAGATCCTGTCCAAGCGCGGCTACCGGTTCGTCACGGTGAGCCGGCTGTTCAACGGCAAGCCGCCGAAGACCGTCTACAGCGCCGCCCGCGCGGGCAAGAGCTGACCGGCGGCTCACCGAGCCCCGGCCTCGGTCCCGGCGCGGGCTCCCCGGGCGAACGCGCACGGTTCCCGGAGGACCCCCGCGCCGGGCTCCCGCACGTCCTCGCGCGGGGTCGCGAGAATTCGTCGCGTCCGATGAACCGGGGCCGTGCCGCCGCCGTATCTCCTCGTGTCAGCGGTGATCGCACATGAGATCCGACGAGAAAGGATGCGGCCGCGGTAGCAGGGACACCGCGCAGGCCGGTCGGCCCGGCCTGCGCGGGCTGCACGGTTCACCCCAGCAGCCCGGCCACCGCCAGCGCCGGCTCAGGGTGAGCCGCCAGCAGCGCCGCCACCTGCGGATCCGCGCCGGATGCCGCGCTCTCGCCGGACGCGCGCCACTCGCCGGAGCAGCCCAGCACCTCGGCCATGGCGTCGCAGGCCGCAGGGTGGGCGCGCAGCAGCGCCGCCACCGGACCGTCCGCCACCGGAGCCGCGGCGGGCACGGCGGGCTTGGGGCTGACGGTCCACGGCGGCACCCAGGAGTCCACCGCCGCGAGCGCCCCGGGGAACGTGCGTCCTGCCTCGCGTACGAGCATCGGCATCAGCTCGGCGGCGCCGTCGCGCAGCGCGGTGATGAGCTTCGGCAGCCACGGCAGCAGCACGCGGTCCGGCAGCCGCCCGAACGCCTTCGAGATCACCTCGACCACGAACCCCGACAGCGCGGGCACCGGCTCCAGGGCCTGGACGAACCCGATGACGTACTGCGGGAACGACGGGATCACCAGCGGGTTGGCCAGCAGCTCGTCGCAGCGTGCCCGCAGCTCGGCCGGGGGCAGCAGGCCGAGCCGGTGCTGGGCCGCCCACAGCAGCGCCACCTTGGCCGGCGACTCGGGGTGCGACTGCTGCACGGCCAGCTCGAGCTGGGCGCGGTCGCAGCCGAGCGAAAGCGCCAGGCTCTCCATGTGGAACAGGAAGCCGAGCATGGCCCCCACCTGCCGCACGCCGGTGTCGTCGTCGACGAACGCCGTGGGCAGCAGGGTGCAGTAGTGGGCGTAGCCGGACGTCACGAATCTCTTGCACCACGCGGGCAGCTCCGGCTCGGTGGCCCGGTAGTGGGCGAGCAGCCGGCGGATGCGGCGCAGCACGTCGGGCGCGTCGTCCACGCTCCGCTCGGACGCGAGCAGCTCGACCGCCCGCTCCCCCAGCTCGTCGGCGAAGCGGCGGCCGCCGAGGAACAGGATGGCGTCCTCGACCGCCGCGAGCGCGACGGACGCGGTGGCCTTCGGATGCCACACCGCGCGCCGCAGCCGCTGCTCCAGCACCTGCTCGACGGTGACGCCCTCGTAGCCGAGCTCGATGATCGAGCGCTGGTACTTGCCGATCGCGACGTCCCAGCTCTCCTGGATGGAGCGCTCGCCAAGGCGCCGCTCCCCCATGATCGGCCGTACGGCGTCGGACGGCAGCAGGTAGCGCAGCATCCACAGCACGTCGGAGCAGGGCCGCAGCTCGGGCTGCGCGGTGAAGTCGAGCAGCGCCCGCTGGATCGTGCGTTTGCTCAGGTCGAGCCCGAGCGGGGCGAGCCGGTCGTAGACGTCCCTGGCCAGCGGCGGCAGCGCGTCGTAGCCGACCTCGCCGATCTTGTCGCCGCCTAGCAGGATCTCGCAGAGCCGCCGCACGTCGCGCCGTCCCGGCACGACGTCCTTCTCGATGCAGGTGACGGCGGCGTCCTGGAAGTCGTACGGGGTGGGCCTGGCGCGGTTGCGCATGCCGGCCAGCAGGATCGAGGTCTCGTAGACCGCGATCGCGTCGGCGGTGCTGGCGAGGTAGCCGTTGCGGCGGGCCAGCCTGACGATGTCGACCGACCAGCCGAGGAGTTCGGCCTCGTCGAGCGGGTCGAGCGCGGGCGGCCGCGACAGGAACCCGGTCAGCTTGTCGGCCACCTCGCCCCGCGGCGCGGGCGGCGGCAGCTTGGCCTGGCGCTTGCTCCGCTTGCCCGCCGCGCCTTTCTGCCCGGCCGGCCGGAACGGGGTGAGCCTGCCGCGCGCCAGCGCCTTGTTCCAGGTGGCCGCCGCGATCGACACCGAGCCGGGGGCCAGCCCGAACTGCGCCTCGATGGCCGAGTGGCTGGACGGGATGAGCCCGTACAGCCATTTCGTGCCGGTGCGCGGGCTGATCTCGAACGTGGCCGTGGACCTCAGCCCGAACTGCTCGACCCGGCTCGCGGCGTGGAAGGCGCCGCAGACGTAGAGGCAGTCGGCGGGGTCGGCGCCGGATGCGGCCAGGTGCTCGCGCATCCTGGTCCACATGTAGCGCTCGCGGTCCTCGTCCACGGTCAGGCGCGCGTCGCCCTCGGGGCGCAGCCGGCGGAACAGGCTGCCGATCAGCACCATGACCTGGCGGTAGGTGTCGTAGTCCGCACCGGACAGCGGCTGCTCGACGTACTGGTCCCACCACTCCGACCAGTGGCGCACCTTGCCGTGGTGCAGCAGGTGCTCCTCCAGCTCGGCGAAGCGGGGCCGCAGGTCGCCGAGCTCCACGCCGACCGCGTCGCCGTGCAGGCCCGCGCCCTCGTCGGGCTTGGGCTTGTGCTCCTCGCCGGGCGCCCACTGGAAGACGTGGTCGGTCGAGCGGTCCACCAGCACCAGCTCGACGCCGGGGGTGTCCAGCGCGTACGCGATGGCCTGGTATTCGGCGGAGGCCTCCGTGATGGGCGCGACCACGCTGAGCGGCGCCCACGACTTCGGGAACCCGTCGAGGTCGGTCGCGAACGCCTGCACCGCCACCGGCAGCTTGCAGTTGCGCAGCTCGGTGAGCAGCGGCTGCAGGTCCTCGCACAGCTCCAGATAGATGACCTTCGGCTGCTTCTCGCGCAGCCTGCGCACCATGGCCAGCGCCGAGGCCGGCGAGTGGTGGCAGACCGGGAAGATCTCCAGCTCCTCGCGCAGCGCCCGGTCGACGTCGTCGACCATGCCGGACAGGATGCCGGCGACCTCGACGGGACCGCCGGCGAACGTCTCGGCCGCGGTGAGAAGCTGCTCGCGGAGCGAGCCGAAGGGGCTCGTCTGATCGATCATGACAGCGTCGCGATGGCCTGCCGGCCGCCCTCGAGGAACTCCGGCCACTCGCCGCCCTCCTTCTTGCTGCGCGGCTCGACCACGCCGTGCCAGTACTTGTTGAGTATCGCGAGGTCCTCGGGGCTGCGCCGGGCCAGCGAGCCGACGAGCGAGCTCGCCAGCGTCTGCGCGCGCAGCACCCGGTCGCCGAAGAAGTGGCTGTGCAGGATCGCGTCCTCCAGCACGCCGATCTGCTCGGCCGTGGACAGCGCC
Source organism: Nonomuraea sp. NPDC049309 (assembly GCF_043196965.1). Classification (NCBI taxonomy): domain Bacteria; kingdom Bacillati; phylum Actinomycetota; class Actinomycetes; order Streptosporangiales; family Streptosporangiaceae; genus Nonomuraea; species Nonomuraea sp. NPDC049309. The sequence goes on from NZ_JBICSH010000001.1 coordinate 2,602,619, forward strand.
GACTCCAGCTTGTCGTCGTCGCCGGTGGCCGACGCCGCCGCCGAGCGCAGGTCGGCGAAGCTCTGCAGCAGGATGTCGAGCAGCGTCGGCGGCAGGTCCAGCTCGATCTGGTGGCGGCGCAGCAGCTCCTCGGTGCGGAAGCGGACGATCTCCGCCTCGCTCTTCTTGTTGGTCACCACCGGGATGCGCACGAAGTTGAAGCGCCGCTTGAGCGCCGACGACAGGTCGTTGACGCCCCGGTCGCGGCTGTTGGCGGTGGCGATGATGGAGAAGCCGGGCTTGGCGAAGACGATGTTGTCGTCGTCCAGCTCGGGGATGGAGACGTACTTCTCCGACAGGATCGAGATGAGCGCGTCCTGCACGTCGCTCGTCGAGCGGGTCAGCTCCTCGAACCGGCCGATGACGCCGCGCTCCATCGCCGTCATGATCGGCGAGGGGATCATCGACTCGCGGGACTGCCCCTTGGCGATGACCATGGAGACGTTCCACGAGTACTTGATGTGGTCCTCGGTGGTGCCGGCCGTGCCCTGCACGACCAGCGTCGAGTTACGGCAGATCGCCGCCGCCAGCAGCTCGGCCAGCCAGCTCTTGCCGGTGCCCGGGTCGCCGATCAGCAGCAGGCCGCGGTCGGAGGCGAGCGTCACGATGCTGCGCTCGACGAAGCTGCGGTCGCCGAACCACTTCTGCGGGATCTCCCTGTCGAGCCCGTCGGCCCGCTCGGAGCCGAGGATGAAGATCCGGATCATGCGGGGGCTGAGCCGCCACGAGAACGGCTTGGGCGCGGTGTCGATCGACTCGAGGTAGTCGAGCTCTTCGGCGTACTTCACCTCTGCGGGCGCGCGCAGCATGTCGGTCATCGTCATCTCCTAAGCGAGGAAGTTCTTGAGCTCGGTCACGAGCTTGCGGATGTGGCCGGAGAGCACGGGGGTGCCCATGGCCTTGAGCTTCTGGCGGTACCAGGGGTCGACGCTCGCGTGGCCGGAGCTGTTGACCGAGCCGACGGGGATGAACCTGACCCCCGAACGGTGGATCGCCTCGAAGTCGTTGATCAGTGAGCGGTCGTCGTAGAAGTCGGAGATCCACACCAGCACGGTGTTGCGCGGATCGCTGATCTTCGGCCGGGCCAGCGCCATCGCGACCGTGCCGTCCGTGCCGCCGCCGAGCGTGGTGCGCAGCAGCACCTCGAACGGGTCGTGCACCCACGGGGTCAGGTCGAGCGCCCTGGTGTCGTACGCGATGAGGTGCACGTCGACCTTCGGCAGCCCGGCGAAGATGGACGCGAGGATCGTGCAGTTGACCATCGCGTCGACCATCGACCCCGACTGGTCGACCACCACGATCAGGCGGGCCGGGGTGGTGCGGCGGGCGGTCTGCTTGTAGTAGAGGCGGTCGACGTAGAGGCGCTGGTCTTCCTCGTTCCAGTTGGTGAGGTTCTTCCAGATCGTGCGCTCGACGTCGAGGTTGCGGAACACCCGCTTCGGCGGCACCGACCGGTCGATGTGGCCGACGCCGGCCTTCTCCACCTGGGTGCGCAGCACCTGCGCCACCTCGTCCACGAACCTGCGGATCAGCGCCTTGGCGTTGGCCAGCGCGACGCCCGACAGGTTCGACTTGTCGTGCAGCAGCTGCTCGATGAGCGACATGCTGGGCGTGAGCCGCTTGGCCAGCGCCGGGTCGGCCAGCACCTCGCGCAGGTGCATGCGCTTGACCAGGTCGCCCTCAATGTTCGCGAGCACCTTGGCCAGCTCTTCGTCGCCGGCGCGGTGACGCAGCCCGCCCGGCTCGCAGCCCATGCCGCGCTCGAACCAGGCCGCATCCGCCTTCCAGCTCTCCAACCGGGTCGCGGTGACGTTGCCCGAACCGGTGGCGAACACGTTCAGCAGCAGCTTCGACACCAGCGCCGCGCGGCGCACCTCGCCGCCGGGGCCGTGCTCCTTCTCCGCCATCAGGTCCTGGAAGTCGGCGGCCAGCTCGGGGAAGCGCTGCACGAGGTTGTCGATCGAGACGCCGGGGTCGAGCAGCGCGGGCGGCAGGCCGAGATCGCCGACGATGCCGACGCTCGCGGTCTCCAGCGCGGCCTCCTCCTCAGGGCTGAACAGCCGCGACAGCAGCCGCCAGTAGAGCACCTGACGCCGCGTCTGCTCCGGGCTCTGCCCACCGCCATCGGTCACCACGAGGGAGCCGCCTCCGGCCACCCCAGCGGCCCCCTCCCCGGCCACCGCAGAAGGACCCTCCCCGGCCACCGCAGCAGAGCCGCCTCCGGCCACCGCAGGAGAGCCGTCCTCGGGCACCGCAGGAGAGCCGTCCTCGGGCACCGCAGGAGAGCCGGCCGGCGGAATCGCCTCGCCGCCCGGCGGAGCCGCGTTCTCGGCGAGGTCGGTGAGGTCGGTCGGTTGCGTGAGCTCGGTGTGTTCGCTCATGTGCTCGCTCATTTGCGCAGCAGCCGTCCCGCTCGTTCGCGCAGCACCGCGACCACGTCACCGGACTTCGCCTGGGCCTTGACCACCTTGGGGTCGGTGGGGCCCTGCGCCCAGTCGCCGATGTGCGCGGCGACCGGCTGCTTCTTCACCGTGGCCTGCACGCCCAGTGGCTGGAGCGTCCATCGCCCGGCGTCCCAGCGCAGCAGCCCGACGCAGGCCGTGGACGCCTTGAGCAGCGCGGGGGTGAGCGGGCCGCAGGAGGGCAGCCGGTCGAGGTCGAACGCGATCACGTGCTCGCCCAGCGTGAGCGAGCCGCCGTCGCTCTTGTAGCCCTCGACGAAGACGGGCTCTGCGATGCGTACGGGATGACGGTCGAGCGGCGTCACCGCGGCCGCCATCGCCACCGGGAGCTGGAGCCTGGCCACCGCGAGCGGGTCGGCCTCGTCGCCCGCGCGGGCCTTGTCGTCGTGCCAGATGAGGTCGCCGCCCGGCAGCAGCGGCATGCCGGTGATCTCCAGGCTGCGGTGCTCGGCCAGCGCCGCGAGCAGCGTCGGGTGCCCGCCGAACAGCCGCCACACGGTGGGGCCGACGATGGTGTCGACCTTCGCGGCGGCCACGCTCGTGCGCACCAGCCGCGCCTGCCCGCCTCCGGAGGGCTCCAGGACGGCGTGCACCTGGACGCGTACGGCGGTGGCGTGCTCGTGCACGTCGGCGCCCAGGATCAGCAGCCGGCCCGACACCTCCTCGGCCGCCTCCCGCCACGGGCCGCGCTGCGCCAGGAGCATCGCCCGCGTCCACAGGTCGGCCCAGCGGCGCGCGGGGACGCGGTCCATCGTGGCGACCGGCGAGGAGGCGCGCAGCTCCGCGGCCAGGCCGTCGAGCAGCACCGCGAGGCCGCGCAGCGCAGGCTCGGCGAGCAGCGCCTCGATCGTCTGGTCGGCGGAGGAGACCAGGTCGTGATCGACCCCGCGCCAGCCGGTGATGGCCAGCTCGCGCAGCCACGCCCGGCATCCGGCGAGCAGCCCGGCGTCCTGACCGACCTCCGCCCGCTCGAGCCCGGCACGGACCGCGCCCCCGGCGCCCTGATCTGCCCCCGCCCGCTCGAGCCCTGCGCGGGTGCGGCCGAGCGCCGCGTCGAGCCGGTCGAGCAGCGCGTCGTGCACCGCGCCGAACAGCGCCGCCCTGCCGCCGGCCAGCGCCGCCAGATGTTCGTCGGACACCGGGCCCGCCGCCACCTTCGCCACGGCCTCCGCCGACCGCTCGCCGATGGGAGTGCCCGCCAGCGCACCCGCCAGGGCGTTCAGCGCCTGCGCGCGGTCCTCGCCGAGCCGTGCCAACCCGTACGTGAGCGCCTCGTCGAACCCCGCCACCAGGGCGAGCGCCTCGTCCACCCCCGCGGGGGCGGCGCTCACCAGCTCTCCGAGCTGTACGTCGAGCATCACCGCACCGCCCCCGTCGCGGGGAACCAGTGCAGCTCCGCCAGCGGATCGGCGCTGTCGGGCACCTCGAGGTAGGCGAGATGGCGCAGGAACCTGCTGAACACCACGGCCGCAGGGGTACGCTCGACCGGCCCGTTGACGTGGGCGATCAACGAATCGCCCGGCGGCACCTCGATGCGCAGGTAGCGGGCCACCCGGTCGAGCCCGTACTGGACGACCGCCTCGTCCGCCAGCGCCTTGATGTGCTTGCACGCCTGGCTGTAGAGGCCGCCGCAGGGGCGGTTGTTGTTGGTGCTGCAGCTCAGCGCGAGGGAACCGGCGGTGATCGACGAGACGTAGACCCGCTCGATGTCGGACCCGCTCGACACGACGCCCTGCAGCCGGCCGTCGGCCAGCTCGACGAAGGGCACCTTCGCCGGCTTGCGCGGCTGCACGGGCGGCACCACCCGCACCGCGCTCCGCTGCTCCCACGCGGTTGCGTCCGCGTCCACGATGTCAGAACCCCCTAACCCCGGCCGGATTCACGAGCGCAGGCGGACATGCCCGGATCCGTACGGCCGGCTGATCAATTGATCGTGGAACCTACCGAAGCCGACCGACAGAACTGAGCGAACCGATCAAGCCCGCAGGTGGGCCGCCTCCGCGCACCGGCAGGAGGGCTTCTGGGGGTGGGCGAAGAGGCTCTCGGGGTAGGTGAGGCAGGCTCCCACACGCGCGTTGGCCGCTTCTTCGGGAGGTGACCCGCTCCTGCTCGGGAAGTGACGCGCTGCTGCGCGCTCTTCGCAAGGTGAGGTGCTACTGCGCGTTTTCCCGGGAGGTGACGCGCTACTGCGCGCTCTTCGGGAAGTGAGGCCCTACTGGGCACTCTTCGCGAGGTGAAGCGCTGCTGCACGCAGGAACGACGTCAGCGCCGCCGCCCACGCGGCGCTCCTGGCAGCGGATCGGCCGATGGTGGCGGCGTGCGTGCTCATTTCGGCCGTCATTGGAGCGCCACGGCTCGCGTCGTCGCGGGACGCGGAACACGGAGCAGCGGGGCGGCGCGACAGGAAGCGGGGCGGAGGGACGCGGAAGTCCCTGGGCTCGCCGTCCCTAGGGACGACGTCTTGGGCGCGGAGTCGCTGGGGTCGGAGTCCCAGGCGCCGACGTCTCTGGGCGGCCGGAGATTGTTCATAATATTGTCGAACAAAACACCGACCCGATCAGCGCCGGGAGGATCGCGTGACCGCAGGGTCCCCGCGCGGGGAGACGCTGACCGACCGGCTCAGGGCCGCCATCCTCCGCGGCGACTTCGTGCCCAACCAGCGGCTGGTCGAAGCCGACATCTGCGAGCAGTTCAGCGCACCGCGCGCCGCCGTGCGCGAGACGTTCAAGGAACTCGCCGGCGAAGGGCTCGTCGAGATCCTGCGCAACAAGGGTGCCAGGGTGCGCGCCATCTCGAAGGCCGAGGCCGTCGAGATCACCGAGGTCCGGATGGTGCTCGAAGGCCTGTCGGCGGCCAAGGCGGCCGAGCGGGTGACGCCTGAGCAGGCCGGTGAGCTGCGGCGGCTGGTGGCCGGCATGCGCACCGCCGTCGACGCCGACGACCTCGACCGCTACTCCGAGCTCAACGCGGCCCTGCACGCCAAGGTGCGCGAGATCGCCGACCACCGTACGTCGGCCGCCATCATCGAACGGCTGGGCGCGCAGGTGGTCCGCCACAGGTTCCGCCTCGCCCGTCAGCCGGGGCGGGCCGCCGTGTCGTTGCCGCAGCACGAGCTGATCGTCGCCGCCATCGTCGCCCGCGACCCGGAAGCGGCCCAGACCGCCATGCAGCAGCACCTCCGCAGCGTCGCGAGAGCCCTCGAAGCCGTCCCCGACTGATCGCCGGCCTCGCGTGGGAGGGCCCTCCGGCCGCAGGACGCGCGATTTCGTCGACGACATCGTCGTACATCAGCGCCGCAGCCGCCGGGCAGGGCCGGTGAGACAAGACTGATCGCGGAAAGTGTTGACAATCGATCATCAGGCTCTTAGCGTCGGCGCGTGACCACGGCTGAGGCGCCACCCCGCGCCCTCCCGGTGATCAGCGCCCACGCGGGCGGCCTCGTCCGGCGGGCGGCCGGGGCGATCGTGCACGCCACCGGCCGCGGCGAGCGCGCCACGGCGGTCGGTCTCGGCTTCGGCGAGCGCGCGGCGCCTGCGAAGGGCCGGCCGCACGGCTGTCAGCGCGCGTGGGACCGTCCCCCCGACCCCCGAGCCGACGGAGCATGATCTGCCATGAACGCCCTGCTGCACGACGTCGCCCACCTCGGCCACGTCGAACTGCTCACCCCGGAGCCGGAGCGGAGCCTGTGGTTCTTCACCGACGTTCTCGGCATGACGCAGGCGGGCGCGGACGGCGACTCGGTCTACCTGCGCACCTATGACGACTACGAGCACCACAGCCTCACGCTGACCGCTCACCGCACCTCCGGCATCCGGGCGACGGCCCTGCGGGCGAGCAGCCAGGAGGCGCTCGACCGCCGGGTACGCGCGATCAAGGACGCGGGGCTCGGCATCGGCTGGCGCGACGGCGAGCCGGGGCGCGGCCCGACGTACGCCTTCCGCGACCCCGACGGCCACGAGCTGCGCCTGTACTGGGAGACCGAGTGGTACGAGCCGCCGGAGGAGCTGCGGCCCGCGCTGAAGAACCAGCCGCAGGCCTACCCCTCGCACGGCGTCGGCATCCGCCGCCTCGACCACGTCAACTTCCTGGCCGCCGAGGCGGAGGCGAACGGCGCGTTCATCCGCGACGCGCTCGGCGCCCGGGTGACCGAGCAGATCAGGCTGGACAGCGGCCGCATCTCCGCCCAGTGGCTGCATTTCGCGAACAAGTCGTACGACATCGTCTACACCGACGACTGGACGGGCACGTCAGGGCGGCTGCACCACCTGGCGTTCGCCACGAACACCCGCGAGGACATCCTGCGCGCCGCCGACATCTGCCTGGAGAACGGCGTCTTCATCGAGACGGGCCCGCACAAGCACGCCATCCAGCAGACGTTCTTCCTGTACGTCTACGAGCCCGGCGGCAACCGCATCGAGCTGTGCAACCCGCTGACCAGGCTCATCCTGGCCCCCGACTGGCGCACGATCACCTGGACGGAGGCCGAGCGCGCCAAGGGCCAGGCGTGGGGCCTGAAGACGATCGAGTCGTTCCACACGCACGGCACGCCGCCGGTCGAGCCGAAGGACGAGGGGGTCAGCCGAGCTTGACGGCCCAGCTCGGGTGCTCGCCCGGCGGCAGCTCGGCGAAGCCGGGCAGCTCCCGCAGCGCCTCCTCCGCGCCGCCCGGCGTGTACGTCGCGATGATCCGCAGGGGACGCCACCCGGTGTTGAACGTCGAGTGCGGCGTCCCCATGGGGATGTAGACGGCGTCACCCGCCCTCACCTCGAACTCGGGCTCGTCGCCGACCGTCTGCCGCCCCTCCCCCTCGATGATGTAGAGCACCTCGTCGGAGGCGGGGTGCTGGTGGCGCTCGTGACCCTGGCCGGGGTTGATGATGACCTCGCCGAAGGTGGACGACGCGCCCGGCACGGAGGCCGGGGTGACGTGCCACTTGATCGAGCCCCAGTCGAAGATCATGGTCGGTACGTCGTCGGGCCTGCGGTGCATGGACGGTCCCCTTCGATCGTCACAGGGCCTTGAAGGCCCGGAGCTGGTCGGCGATGGCGCGCTCGGCGGGCAGGCGCTCCATCGAGGAGGCGCCGAAGAAGCCCGCGATGCCCTTGGTGTGCTCCTGGATGAAGCGGACGTCGTCCGGCTCGGCGATGGGCCCGCCGTGGCACAGGACGATGATGTCGGGGTTGACGGCCACGGCGGCGTCGTGCATCTCCTGCACGCGGACGGCCGACTCCTCCAGGGTGAGCGCGGTCTTGGCGCCGATGCTGCCCTTGGTGGTCAGCCCCATGTGCGGCACGAGGATGTCGGCGCCGGCCTCGGCCATGGCGGTGGCCTGCTCGGGCGTGAAGACGTAGGGCGCGGTGAGCATGCCGCGCTCGGCGGCCAGCCGGATCATCTCGATCTCCAGGTCGAACCCCATGCCGGTCTCCTCCAGGTTCGTACGGAAGACACCGTCGATGAGGCCGACCGTGGGGAAGTTCTGGACGCCGGTGAAGCCCATCGCCGCGAGCTGGTCGAGGAACTGCGGCATGAGCCGGAACGGGTCGGTGCCGCAGACCCCGGCGAGCACGGGCGTGTCCTTGACGACCGGCAGCACCTCGCCGGCCATCTCGACCACGATCGCGTTGGCGTCACCGTACGGCAGCAGCCCGGCCAGCGAGCCGCGCCCGGCCATCCGGAACCGGCCCGAGTTGTAGATGATGATGAGATCGACGCCGCCGGCCTCGGCGGACTTGGCCGACAGGCCGGTGCCCGCGCCGGCTCCGATGATCAGCCGGCCCGCGTTCCGCTCGGCGCGCAGCCTGCCGAGCGCCTCTTCACGGTTCATGGCGTGTCCTCCCTCATGACGTCCCCTTCTGGATGAGCTCGTGCAGCCGCTCCGCGGCGGCGACCGCGAACGCGGGGTTGTTGATGTCGTCGGCGCTCTCCACCACCTGCACGTCGCTGCCCGCCACGGCCGCCAGCACGGCGTCGAAACAGGCGGCGTCGGCGGCCGGGTCGTGGAACGGGCCGCCGGGCACGTCCACGGCGGAGACGCCGCCGCGCGGCACGAACAGCGCGGTGGGCCCGGTGGCGGCGGCCAGCTTCGCGCCGATGCGCCGGCCCAGCTCGGCCATCTCCTCGGGCGTCGTCCGCATGAGCGTCACCGTCGGGTTGTGCACGAGCAGGTTGCGGTCGCGGAACCGGTCGGGCACGGTGTCCATCGGCCCGAAGTTGACCATGTCGAGCGCGCCCAGGCTGACCACCTGCGGCACCCCGGCGGCCCCCGCCGCGGTGAGCCGGTCCGGCCCCGCCGACAGCACGCCGCCCACGAGGTCGTCGGCCAGCTCGGTGGTGGTGAGGTCGAGCACCCCGGCGAAATAGCCGCTCGCGATCAGCGCCTCCATGGCCCGGCCGCCCGAGCCGGTGGCGTGGAAGACGATCACCTCGTAGCCCAGCTCCTCAAGGCGCGCGCGGGCGGCGTCCACGGCGGGCGTGGTGACGCCGAACATCGTGGCCGCCACCAGCGGCCGGTCGTCGCCGGTCGGCCCGGTACGGCTACGGGCGTCGTACGCGGCGGCCATCCCCGCGATCGCGGCGGCGGCGTTGCCGAGGATCTGCCGGGAGATCGAGTTGACCCCGGCCACGTCGACGACGCTGTACATGAGCGTCACGTCGCTCTGCCCCACGTACGCCGACACGTCGCCGGAGGCCATGGTCGAGACGAGCAGCTTGGGCAGGCCGACGGGCAGCGCCGCCATGGCGGCGGCCGCGATCGAGGAGCCGCCGCTGCCGCCCAGCGCGAGCACGCCGCTCAGCCGTCCTTGCTCGTGGAGGTCGCGGACGATGCGCGCGGCACCGGCGGCCATGACGCGCAGGGCCGCGCCCCGGTCGCCCGCACTGCGCAGGCGTTCCAGGCTCTCCCCGCCCGCCTGTGCCACCTCCTCGGCCGGGATGTCGGGCGCCGGCGTCCTCGCACCGGCCATGACGCCCGTGTCGACGAGGACGACCTCCTGTCCCGCCGCCGCGATCAGGTCGCGGACGTAGGCGTACTCGGCGCCTTTGGTGTCGAGCGTGCCCAGCAGTAGTACCGCCATGCCGGTCTCCTTCAGGGACGACGCGTTCGCTGCCATCCGACAGCCTGCCCAGCGGCGCCGTGGCTCACGCCTGCGACATCGCGCCCGTGAAGGAACCGGTGGAGGAGCAGGTCAGCGGCCATGCACGATCAGCCAGGTGGCGACGGCGGTGACGGTGCCCGAGCGGTTGCCGATGATGTGGGGGCGGCTGCACGGGAACGTGATCGAGTCGCCCTCGGCCAGCGTGACGGTCTCCGACTCGAACTCGATCGTCAGCTCCCCCGCCGTCACCGTGCCGACCTCGTAGCCCTCGTGGCGCAGGAAGCGGCCGTGCGCGGTGGAGACCGCGTGCGGCGGATAGGTGGACTCGAAGAACTCGACGTCGGGGGTCGGGCCGGGCGAGAGCCTGCGGAACGTCACTCCCCCGCCGAGCCTGATGGGCGCCGTCTCGCCCGCCCGCGCCACCAGAACCTCGCCCCCGGCGTCACCGCCGGGCGGTCCCGGCTCGTATCCGTCGAAGACCGCCGCGAGCGGCGCTCCGATGGCCGACACGTACGCGATGAGCCTGCTCACCGAGGGCCGCATCGTGCCGCGCTCGATCTGGGACACCGCGCTGGGCGAGATGCCGAGCTCCCTTGCCACCGCCCGCAGTGACTTGCCGGACTCCGTGCGCAGCTCCCGCAGCCGCTTGCCGAGCCGCTCGCCGCTGATCGCCTCCAGGCCCTCCATGGCCTCCGTCACACGTCTTTAACACTTGCGCAATCGGGCCGCACGCCCTCAAGTGTTAAGTGATGGCTTAACACCGTCCGGCGACCCTCCCCCCAAGGATGCCGCACATGACACAGCCCACCGTCGCCCAAGCCCCGCCCCACGACCCCCGGCTCACCAACGCCGACCTCGCTCCACTGCCCAAGCAGACCTGGTCGTCGTACAACATCTTCGCCTTCTGGATGTCCGACGTGCACAGCGTCGGCGGCTACGTCACCGCGGGCAGCCTGTTCGCGCTGGGCCTGGCGAGCTGGCAGGTGCTCTTCGCGCTGCTCGCCGGCATCGTCATCGTCAACGTCTTCTGCAACCTGGTGGCCAGGCCGAGCCAGGTCACCGGCGTGCCGTACCCGGTGATCAACCGGGTGGTGTTCGGCGTGCTCGGCGCGAACATCCCGGCCATCGTGCGCGGCTCCATCGCCATCGCGTGGTACGGCGTGCAGACCTACCTCGCCTCGCAGTCGCTCATCATCATCTTCCTGAAGTTCTGGCCGGCCACGGCCGCGCTCAACGAGCCGACGTTCCTCGGCCTGTCCGCGCTCGGCTACATCTGCTACGCGATCCTGTGGGTAGCGCAGGCGGCGGTGTTCTGGCGCGGCATGGACGCGATCCGCCGCTTCGTGGACTGGGCCGGGCCCGCCGTGTACGTGGTCATGCTGGTGCTGGCCATCTACCTGGTGAGCCGGGCCGGATGGGAGAACATCAGCCTCGACCTGTCGCAGGGCGAGAGCCTCGGCTTCGCCGAGTCGATCCCGGTCATGCTGAGCGCGATCGCGCTGGTGGTGTCGTACTTCTCCGGGCCGATGCTGAACTTCGGCGACTTCTCCCGCTACGGCCGCTCGTTCGAGGCGGTCAAGCGCGGCAACCTCCTCGGCCTGCCGGTCAACTTCCTGTTCTTCTCGCTGCTGACGGTCATCACGGCCTCGGCCACGGTGCCGGTGTTCGGCGAGCTGATCACCGACCCGATCCACACCGTGCAGCGCATCGACACGCCGTTCGCGATCCTGCTCGGCGGCCTGACGTTCGTGATCGCGACCGTGGGCATCAACATCGTGGCGAACTTCATCTCACCGGCGTTCGACTTTTCCAACGTCAGCCCGCAGCGCATCAGCTGGCGCACCGGCGGGATGATCGCGGCGGTCGGCTCGGTGCTGCTCACCCCGTGGAACTGGTACGGCAACCCCGACGCGATCCACTACACGCTCGGCCTGCTCGGCGCGCTGATCGGGCCGCTGTTCGGCATCCTGATCGCGGGCTACTACGTGTGCGCGCGGCAGCGGGTCTCGGTGGACGAGATGTTCACGATGGACCCGGGCGGGCGCTACTGGTTCACCAAGGGCTACAACCCCAACGCCGTGTGGGCCACGGTGGCGGCCGGGGTGCCGGCCATCGCCGCGGTGCTGGTGCCGAAGTGGGTCACGGCGGTCGAGCTGACCTGGCTCGCCGACTTCAGCTGGTTCATCGGCTGCGGGCTCGGGTTCGTGGCGATGATGCTGCTGGAGCGGCGCGCACCGAGGATCATTCCCGCATGACCCGTATCCGCGTGATCAACCCGAACACCGCCCTGGCCATGACCGAGTCCATCGGCCGCTGCGCCAGGGCGGTGGCCTCGCCGTCCACCGAGGTGACGGCGGTGAGCCCGGCCATGGGGCCGGAATCGATCGAGAGCCACTACGACGAGGCGCTGGCGGTGCCGGGGGTGCTGGCGGAGATCGCGAAGGGCGAGCGCGAGAGCGTGGACGCGTACGTGATCGCCTGCTTCGGCGACCCCGGCCTGGACGCGGCGCGCGAGCTCGCGGCGGGCCCGGTGCTGGGCATCGCCGAGGCCGCGATGCACGCCGCCACGATGGTCGGCAGGACGTTCAGCGTGGTCACCACGCTGGCCAGGACCACCGGCAGGGCGTGGGACCTCGCGCACCGGTACGGCTTCGCCGCCGCCTGCCGGGGCGTGCACGCCTGCGAGATCCCCGTGCTCGACCTGGAGAAGCCGCCCGCCCGCGCGGCGGTGACCGAGCTGTGCGCGCAGGTGGCCGAGCGGGACGGCAGCGACGCGATCGTCCTGGGCTGCGCGGGCATGGCGGACTTCTGCGCCGAGGTGTCGCGGGCGACGGGCGTGCCGGTGATCGACGGGGTGGCGGCGGCGACCCGCTTCGCCGAGTCGCTGGTGGCGCTCGGCCTGCGGACGAGCACGCGCGGCGAGTACGCCCGCCCCCGCCCCAAGCGCTACTCGGGCCTGCTCCGCGACTTCACGATCTGAACGGCCCCCACGCCGGCCCGCCCAACGCCCCGACACAATCGCGCACCCAGGCGCGCCCGGCACTGCCCAGGCGCGCCAACACACCACAGCACACCTCCCGACGCGCCTGACCACCCCGGCGTCACCCCACGGCCCCCAGCGCAGCCCGGCGCGCCCCTGGCGTGGCGCGGTCGGCGCTCCCTCCCGGCCTGGCGTGGTCGGTGGAGCACAGCCCGGCGCGCCCCTGGCGTGGCGCGGTCGGCGCTGCCTCGCGGCCTGGCGTGGTCGGTGGGCTTCATGGCCCGGATCCGCGGGCGTTTCTGACTCACAGGTCTTGACCGGCTCGACATGGCGGGGTTACTGTCGGCACACAACTGACAGGAAAGTTTCCTAATAGTTGATCCCGGACATCCCATCCCCCCGTACACCCCTCGACCGGATGTCGGAGCATCATGAAGAACCCCACCTTGAGCAAGGCCCTCGCCGGGCTGGCCGCTCTGGCGCTGCCGCTCACGGCGGCCGTCGCCGCGCCGGGCCCGGCCCTCGCCTCCACCTCCCAGTCCCCCACGCCGGCGGCCGCACTCTCCGCCGCGCAGGCCGCACCGCTCTCCGCCGCGCAGGCGGCCGAGTGGGCGGCCGGGACCTCGTACACGGCCGGTGCGCGCGTCACGTACAACGGCATCGAGTACGAGTGCATCCAGAGCCACACCGCGCTGCCCGGCTGGGAACCGCCGAACGTGCCCGCCCTGTGGAAGCAGGTCTCGGGCGACGACGGCGGTGACCCCGGTGACCCCGGCGACGGCGGCGACCCGGGCGACCCCGGTGACGGCGGCGACCCCGGTGACGGCGGCGACCCCGGTGACGGCGGCGACCCGGGCGACGGCGGCGACCCGGGCGACGGCGGCGACCCGGGCGACGGCGGCGACCCGGGCGACGGCGGCGACCCGGGCGACGGCGGCGACAGTGGCACGAAGGTCCTCGGCTACTTCGTGGACTGGGGCGTCTACCAGCGCAACTACCACGTCAAGAACATCGACACGAGCGGCTCGGCGGCCAAGCTGACGCACATCAACTACGCGTTCGGCAACGTGACGAACGGCCAGTGCGCGATCGGCGACAGCTACGCCGACTACGACCGCTTCTACCAGGCGAGCGAGAGCGTGGACGGCGTCGCCGACACCTGGGACACGGGCGCGCTGCGCGGCAGCTTCAACCAGCTCCGCAAGCTGAAGCAGAAGTACCCGCACCTCAAGGTGCTGTACTCCTTCGGCGGCTGGAGCTGGTCGGGCGGCTTCGGCCAGGCCGCGCAGAACCCGGCCGCGTTCGCCGAGTCCTGCTACCGCCTGGTTGAGGACCCGCGCTGGGCCGACGTCTTCGACGGCATCGACATCGACTGGGAGTACCCGAACGCCTGCGGCGAGACCTGCGACTCCAGCGGCCCCGACGCGTTCAGGAACATCATGCAGGCGCTGCGCGACCGCTTCGGCCCCGACTACCTGGTGACCGCGGCGATCACCGCCGACGGCACGGACGGCGGCAAGATCGACGCGGCCGACTACGCCGGCGCCGCGCAGTACGTCGACTGGTACAACGTCATGACCTACGACTACTTCGGCGCCTTCTCGCCGCAGGGCCCGACGGCCCCGCACTCCCCGCTCACCTCCTACTCCGGCATCCCGACGCCGGGCTTCTACGCGGACGCGGCCATCCAGAAGCTGAAGAGCAAGGGCGTCCCGGCGAGCAAGCTGCTGCTCGGCATCGGCTTCTACGGCCGCGGCTGGGCCGGGGTGACGCAGCAGGAACCCGGCGGCACCGCGACCGGTCCCGCGCCCGGCACGTACGAGCAGGGCATCGAGGACTACAAGCTGCTCAAGACGCGCTGCCCGGCCACGGGCACGGTCGGCGGCACGGCCTACGCCTACTGCGGCGGCCAGTGGTGGAGCTACGACACGCCGGCCACGATCGGCGGCAAGATGAGCTACTCGAAGGATCAGGGCCTCGGCGGCGCGTTCTTCTGGGAGCTCAGCGGTGACACGACGAACGCGGAGCTGCTCACGGCCATGAAGAACGGCCTGAGCTGACCCGTACGCGCAGAAGGCCGGTCCTCCACGCACGGCGGAGGGCCGGCCTTCCCGCGTCCGGAGCACGGCGCGTCCCGGGCACAGCGTCTCCGGGGCACAGCGTCTCCGGGGCACAGCGCGTCCCGGGCGCAGCGTCTCCCGGGCTCAGCGTCTCCGGAGCGCAGCGCGTCCCGGACTCAGCGTCTCCGGAGCGCGAGGCGTTCCGGGCTCAGCTCAGCTCGGCGAACTGCTCGGCGGTGAGCGTCACGGTGGAGGCGCCCAGGTTCTCCTCCAGGTGGGCGATCGACGACGTGCCGGGGATCGGCGCGACCACCGGCGAGCGGGCCAGCAGCCAGGCCAGGCTGACCTGCGCGGGCGTCGCGCCGAGCAGCTTGGCGACGTTGTCGACGGGACCGCCGGGCGCGGCCAGCGCGCCCTTGGCGATGGGGCTGTAGGGGATGAACACGATGCCCTGCTCGGTGCAGTGGTCGAGCACGCCTTCGGAGAAGCGGTTGGTGAGGTTGTAGCGGTTCTGTACGGAGACGATGTCGGCGATCCGCCGCGCCTGCTCCAGCTCGTCGACGGTCACCTCCGACAGGCCGATGGCGGCGATCTTGCCCTCGTCCTGCAGCGCCTTCAGCTCGCCGATCTGGTCCTCAAGCGGCACCTTCGGGTCGATGCGGTGCAGCTGCAGCAGGTCGAGCCGGTCCTGGCCGAGCCTGCGCAGGCTCATCTCGACCTCCTGCCGCAGGTACTCGGGGCGGCCGACGGCGTGCCACTGGCCGGGCCCGGTGCGCACGAATCCGGCCTTGGTGGCGATCAGCAGGTCCTCCGGGTACGGGTGCAGCGCCTCACGGATGATCTCCTCGCTGACGTACGGGCCGTAGGAGTCGGCCGTGTCGATGAGGTTCACCCCGAGCTCGACAACGCGCCGCACAAGCTTGACGGCCGCGTCCCGATCGGCGGGCGGCCCCCAGACGCCGGGCCCGGTCAGGCTCATGGCGCCGAAGCCGAGGCGGTACACGGTCTTGCCACCGATGGTGACGGTCCCTGTGGACGGGAGGGATATGGACATGACGGTTCCTCGTTCCCAGAGTGACGTTCCAAGTCCGTGATGCAACGGATACGCGGACAAATCTTCCCTATCACCCGCCCGATGAATACGTTTCGGGGCACGTGCGAACAATGACCCGGTTCACCCTCCACGTTCGAGGAGCAGCATGGCTTCCCGCTTACGTCAAGGCATGCTCGGCGCCATCACCGCCGTGGCCGTGGCCCTGTCCCCTCTCGCCTTCACCGGCACCGCCGCCGCATACACCAGCGGGCCCGGCGGACACGACAAGCCCGGAACGCCGGGCGGGCCCGGCAAGCCCGGAACGCCAGGCGGGCCCGGCAAGCCCGGAACGCCAGGCGGGCCCGGCAAGCCGGGCAAGCCAGGAACGCCAGGCGGGCCCGGTAAGCCAGGCGGGCCCGGCCCGAAGGACCCGGTCGAGAAAGAGGTCGCCAAGCTCGTCAAGGACGTGTCCGGCAAGAACGTCAAGAAGCACCTCAAGGCGTTCCAGGCCATCGCCGACGCCCACAACGGCACCCGCGTCTCCGGCACGAGCGGGTTCGACGCCTCCCGCGACTACGTGGCCGGCAAGCTGCGCAAGGCCGGCTACCAGGTGACGATCCAGCCCTTCGAGTTCGTCTTCGACGGCTACATCACCCCGCCCGTACTGCAGCGGACCAGCGGCACGCCGAAGACGTACACGTACGGGTTCTTCAGCGACTACGTGGCGATGGGCGACTCGCCCGCCGGGTCGGTCAGCGGCACCGTGCAGGCCGTGGACCTGACGCTGCCGCCGGGACCGGAGCCGTTCATCGAGGCCGGGATCCCGGCGGGCGGCCTGTTCACCGGGGCCGAGGAGCGCAAGACCGAGGAGGAGGCGGCGATCTTCGGCGGCACGGCGGGCCTCCCGCTCGACCCCTGCTACCACGGCGCCTGCGACACGATCGAGAACATCAACGACTTCGCCCTCGACGTGAACGCCGACGCGATCGCGACGCTGACCGGCACGTACGCGTTCGACATCGGCGACATGGGCGCCACGCGGCCCGCGCCGGCGAGCGCGGCGCGCAGCGCTGAGAAGCACACGCACAAGCCCGCCGACGCGGCGAGCTGATCCCCGCGTGCGCCTCTCCACCCTGCACAGGAGGGGGGTGGAGAGGCGCACGCCTGCCGGAGACCCTTCGGGACCGCGGGCTCAGGCCGGGACCTTCGGACAGGCCGGAGCGCCGGGCTCAGGGGCGGGGCTGGTGGCCGAAGCGGACCGGTTTCACGCCGTTCGTCCGGGCCGCCGGGTCGGGCATGGCCTGGCTGCGGCTCGGGACGGGCTCGGCGGGCTCGATGACCGGCTCGGCTTCGCCCGCCGCGACGATCCGCCGTACCAGCCGTTCCCGCAGCTCCGCGGCGATCCGCTCGTGCGAGGCGTGCCCGGCCAGGTTGACCAGCTCGTACGGGTCGTTGACCACGTCGTACAGCGCCTGCTCGCGGTAGCGGGCGGCGGCCGGGTCGTTCCAGGGGTCGGCGTCCTCGGCCACGGCGTAGTACTTCCACCGGGAGGTGCGGATGCCGCGCCCCACCTCCGACTCGCTCACCTGGAAGAACACCTCCTCCGGCCAGTCGGCGCCGGGGTCGCGCAGCAGCGGCAGGAACGAGCGCCCCTGCATCTCCTCCGGCACCGGCAGCCCGGCCGCGTCCAGCAGCGTCGGCGGCAGGTCGATGGTGCTGACGGGGCGGGAGATCGCGCCGCCGCCGTCGAAGCCGGGCCCGCGCAGCGCCAGCGGCACCCGCAGCGAGGCGTCGTGGCAGGAGCGTTTGTACTCGCCGTTGCGGGTCTTGAAGTGGTTTCCGTGGTCGGAGGTGTAGGCCACGATCGTGTCGTCGAGCAGGTCCATGCTGCGCAGCGCGTCGAGCAGCCGGCCCAGCCCCTCGTCGAGGCGCTTGACCTGGCCGAGATAGCCGCCCATGTGGCGGTGCGCGGTGCCGCCGAGCGTGGCGAGGTCGGGCGGCATCCAGGTGCCCTGGTAGCGCTCCTCGTAGCCGTCGGGCGCGGGGTAGTTGTCCAGCTCGTTCTGGTGGTGCGGCTCCAGGAACGACAGGAACAGGAAGAACGGCTCGTCCGCGTGGTCGGCGACGAACCGCACGGCGGCGTCCACCAGGGCGTCGGAGCGGTAGCCGGGCAGCATGACGGGCTCGTTGGCCTCGTCGAAGACGATCGTGCGGTAGGCGTCGGAGGTGTGCTCCAGCGCGTTGGCGGCCAGCCAGCTCCGGTAGCCGCCGCGCCGGTGCTCGGGCACCGGCTCCTCCCCTGCCAGGTGCCACTTGCCGATGTAGCCGGTGGCGTAGCCGGCCGCGCCGAAGTGGTGGGCGAGCGTGCGCTCCTCGGGCGGCAGGACGCGGCCGTTGCGGTGCACGCCGGTCGCGGTCGGATAGCGGCCCGTCTGGAGCGCCGAGCGGGCCGGCGCGCACACGGGCTGCGGCGTGATGGCGACCGTGGCCTGCGTGCCGTGCCCGGCCATGCGTTCGAGGTTGGGGGTGAGCGGGCCGACGGTGTCCCACCGCTGCTGGTCGGTGAAGAAGACGATCACGTTGGGGCGCAAAAGGGAGACTCCTATCGAAGGCCGGTGAGGGCGATGCCCCGCACGAAGTATCTCTGGGTGAAGACGAACAGCAGCGCCGTGGGCACGAAGAGGATCACCGAGCCGGCCGCCGTGAGGTGCCACAGCGTGAAGTACTCCTGGTTGAACAGGGTGAGGCCGACCGGGATCGTCCGCATCTCGGGCGTGCTGGTGGCGACCAGCGGCCAGAGGAACTCGTTCCACTGGAAGACGAAGGTGAACAGCGCGAGCACGGCGAGCGCGGGCCGGGTCTGCGGCAGGATGACGCTGCGGTAGATGCGCAGCTCGGAGGCTCCGTCGATGCGGGCCGCGCTGATCAGGTCGTCGGGGATGGGCTGGATGAACTGTCTCATCAGGAAGATCCCGAACGCGTCCATGAGGAACGGCGTGATGAGCCCCTGGTAGGTGTTCAGCCACCCCAGGTCGGCCATCATCACGTACAGCGGGATCATCCGCACGAAGAACGGCACCATGAGCGTGGCGAGCAGCGCCACGAACAGCGTGTTGCGCAGCGGGAAGCGGAACTTCGCGAACACGTAGCCGACGAGCGGGTCGAAGATCAGGTGCGACAGCGTGATCGCGCCCGCCACGACGAGGCTGTTGACGATGAAGTGGCCGAACGGCGCGCGGGCGAACAGCTCGGCGTAGTTGCCCCACTGCGGGCTCTCCGGCCACAGCACGGCGCTTGCCGCCAGCGTCTCGGCCTCGGTCTGCAGCGACAGCGAGACCATGTAGAGCAGCGGCAGCACGGTCACCAGGCTCGCCAGCGTGAGCAGCGCGTAGAGCAGCACCTTGCGGCGCACCGTCATCCGTTCCATCAGTACGTCACCTCGCCCCGCCGCCCGGCCCGAAGCTGGATCACGGTGAACGCCACGATCACGAGGAGCAGCAGCACCGACTGCGCCGATGAGTAGCCGAAGTCCCTGGTGCGGAAGGCGACGTTGAAGATGTGGAAGACGGTCAGGTCGGTGGCGTCGCCCGGCCCGCCGCCGGTGATGATGTACGCCTGCCCGAACGCCTGCAGCCCCGAGATGACCGCCATGACCGACACGAACAGCGTGGTCGGGGCGAGCAGCGGCAGCGTGATCCGCCAGAAGCGCCGCCAGGCGTCCGCGCCGTCGATCTTGGCGGCCTCGTGGTAGGTCTCGGGGATGCCCTGCAGGCCGGCGAGGAACAGCACCATCGTGTAGCCGACGCTCTGCCAGAGCGTGACGGCGGCGATGGTGAGCAGCGGCGCGGTGTTGAGCCACTGCTGGGTGGGCAGGCCGAGCGCGATCAGCACCCGGTTGAGCACGCCCAGCTCGGGGTCGAGGATGTTGCGCCACAGCAGCCCGACGATCGCCACCGAGGTGAGGTACGGCACCAGCAGCAGCACGCGGAAGGCCACCCGCCCCTTGAGCGGCTGGTCGATGGCCAGCGCCAGCGCCAGCCCGAGCACGATGGAGCCGATGACGACCAGCACCGCGAAGATCGCCGTGACGAGGAACGAGTGCCGCACCGACGGGTCGGACAGCGCCTGGGCGTAGTTGTCCAGGCCGGTCCACTGATCGGCCATCGGCCCGGTGCGGAAGCCGGTGGCGATCACGTTGCCGATCGGCAGGTAGAACAGCGCCGCGAAGAACAGCAGGGCCGGCAGCAGGAAGAGGTAGGCGGTCCTCGCGTACCGGCCGGACAGCGTGCGCGGCCTCACTTGAGGTAGCCCTCCGCCGTCTTCGCGAACTCGGTCAGCACCTCGGCGGCCGGGCGGTTCTGGATGATGACCTGCTGGTACATCACCTTGAGCTGCTCTTCCCACTTGCCGAACCGCCCGGTCAGCCGCACCTCCTGCGAGGAGTCCTTCGCCTGCGGCAGCGCGTCGGCGAACACCTTGATGACCGGGTCGGACTGCACCTCGGGCAGCTCCGACCACGACTTGCGGGGCATGAGCATGCCGGTCTCCTCGGTGGCGGCCTGCTCGACCTCGAGTGCGGTGACGCGCTTGATGAAGTCCCACGACAGCTCGGGCCTGCTCGCCTTGGCCGGCACGAACAGGCTGACCCCGGCCGCCTGGGTGGCCTGCACCTTGTGCTTGAGCGGCGGGGCGACGCCGAGGTCGATGTCGGGGCTGGTCTTCCTGATCGGGTCGAGGTCCCAGGGCCCGGTGAGGATCATGGCGGCGCGCCCTGCGGAGAACAGCTTCTGCGGGCCCGAGTAGTCGGTGCCCGTGACCGGCACGGGGGCGACCTTGTGCTTGTGGATGAGGTCGGCCTGGAACTGCAGGGCCTCGATCGCGCTGTCGAGCGGCGTCATGGCCTTGCCGGTCCCGGGGTCGTACGGGGTGACGCCCGCCTGCATCATCCACGGCCACATGTAGGAGTAGTCCTGGTTGAGCGCGACGCCGTACACGCCGTCCTTGGTCAGCTTCTTCGCCGCTTCGAGGAACTCCTCCCAGGTGGTGGGCACCTCGACGCCCGCGTCGCTGAGCATGCCCTTGTTGTAGAGCAGCGTGTTGCAGGTCAGGTGGAGCTGCACGCCGTACACCTTGCCCTGGTAGGAGTTGCGCTCGACGGTCACCGGCTGCCAGTCGGACGGGAAGCCCATGGCCTGGCCGTCGCGGTCGACGAAGTCCTGCAGCGAGCGGGCGTTGCCGGAGACCGCGAACTCCTGCACCCAGCCGCCGGGCTCCTCCACCAGGTCGGGCACGGTGCCGGAGGCGAAGTCGGCGAGCAGCCTGGTGCGCAGGTCGGGCCACTGGTACTTCTGCAGGTTGACGGTGACCTTGTGGGCCTGCTCGAACTCGGCGATCACCTTGCGGTAGGCCTGGTAGTCGTGGCCGGCGTTCCAGTAGACGGTGAAGGTGCCGGGGGCGGCGTTCTGGGTGGCCGGCGCTCCCGCGCACGACGACAGGGCAGGCACGCCGGCGGCGGCCGTGGCGGCGCCGAGGAGCCGGAGCAGATCACGGCGTGAGGGATGAGCGGGCATCGTGGGGTTCCCTTCTTAGGACGAGCCCCGCCGCAGGAAGGTCCACGATCGGACGATCTCGCGGGCGGGCGGCGGCTCATCGGCCTGGAGGCGCTCGAAGAGCAGGCGTACGACGTCGGTGTAGTCGTGGCGCAGCGGGCCGACGGTGCTGAGCTGCGGATTGGTGATGAGACCCTCGTCGATGTTGCCGACGCCGACGATCGCGACGTCATCGGGCACGGCGAGCCCCAGGTCCCTGGCGGCGGAGATGGCGCTGATCGCGGCCCGGTCGGCGGCGGCGAAGATCGCGTCGGGCCGGTCGGGTGAGCGCAGCAGCTCGGTCGCCGTCTGGTACGCCGCCACGCGGTCGTCGGCTCCCCCGGTGACGATGCGGTCGGTGACGCCGTGGCGCTCCAGGGCGGTGAGGTAGCCGAGCAGCCGCCCGGCCGGCTTGTCGCGGTAGAGCTCGTGCCGCTGCCCCATGAACGCGATCCGCCGCCGCCCGGTGGCCAGCAGGTGCTCGACGGCCTCCGCGCTGGCCTCGGCCTCCGGGGTGCGGACGACGTCGCAGCCTTGGAGGCCGCTGTCGTTGCTCAGCACCACCATCGGCAGCCCGGTGGCGGCCACCCCTTCGAGCAGGTCGCGGGCGAGGTGGTCGCCGACCACGTTGATCAGCGCGCCGTCGGCGATGCCGCCGCGCAGCATCTCGGCCGCGGCGGCGGCCCTGGCCTCGGAGTAGACGGCGAGCGTGATCACGGAGTAGCCGCGTGCGTCGGCCATCTCGTGCAGGTCGGTGGCCAGGCGCTCGTCGGCGGGGACGCCGCCGAACGTGCTCAGCACCAGGCAGACCCGTTGGGTGCGGCGCTTGCGCAGGCTCCTCGCCGCCTGGTTGGGGGTGTAGCCGAGCTGCCTGGCGGCGTCGAGCACCCGCTGCCTGGTCTCGGCGGCCACGGGTCTGTCCCGGCCGCTGAGGACGTAGGAGACGGTCGCCACTGACACGTTCGCCAGCTCGGCCACTTGTCGCGCTGTAGGTCTCATGTTAGTCGAATAACCTAGCATTACCTATTGGGTTTGGGGGTAATTGATGGCAGGGGATCTGGGACGGCCGGTCTGCGGGCTCCATCTGGGCGACGTCCGGCGTTCCACGCCTGTTAATCGATTAACACGCTAGTTCGCCGGTACCACCCCGGCAAGAGATCGCACGACCCGGAGCCCCCGGTTGCGATCGGCCGCGTGGCGCGCGGCTTTCTCGATCACTCTCCGTTACCTTGCGAGGTGAATGGGGGGATCTGCAGTGAATGGTTCGGCATGGGGTTCCGGCGGGGGCATCTCCCGCCGGCTGCTGTTCACCGGCACGTTCGCCGCCGCCGCGAGCGCCGTCACGGGCTCGCTCTGCGAGGCGGCGGCCGGCCGGCGGCCGGGGCGGGGCTTCGCGCTGCGGGCCAGGCCCGCGACCGTCTCACTCGGCCGGCGCAAGGTGGCGACCTGGACGTACGACGGCATGGTGCCGGGGCCGATCATCCGCGCCACGGCGGGCGGCGTCGTACGCGCCCGGCTCGTCAACGACCTGCCCGCGGAGACCACCGTGCACTGGCACGGCATCAGGATCGATCCCAGGATGGACGGCGCCCCCGGCTACACCCAGGCGCCCACCAAGCCGGGCCGCACCTTCGACTACGCGTTCAAGGTGCCCGACCCCGGCACGTACTTCTACCACTCGCACGTCGGCACGCAGCTCGACCGCGGCCTGTACGGCCCGCTCGTGGTGGCCGACCCGCACGAGCCGCTCGGCTACGACGAGGAGTTCGTGGTCCTGCTCGACGACTGGCTCGACGGCATCGACGGCACGCCCGACGACGCGCTGCGCCGGCTCAACTCCACCACCGACCACGACGACACGCTGCGCAGCACGCTGCTCGGCGGGGTCTCCGGCGAGATCCGCCACCCGTTCCACCTGATCAACGGCAGGATGGCGGAGGCGCCCGAGGTGTTCCGCAGCCGGCCGGGACGGACGGTGCGGTTCCGGGTGATCAACGCGGCGGCCGACACCGCCTACCGGGTGGCGCTCGGCGGTCACCGCATGACGATCACGCACGCCGACGGGTTCCCGTGCGGGCCGGCCACCGTGGACGCGTTCCTCATCGGCATGGGCGAGCGGTACGACTTCGTCACCCGGCTGGGCGCGGGGGCGTTCCCGCTGGTCGCGCTGGCCGAGGGGAAGGGGGCGCGGGCGTTCGCGATCGTCAGGACGACGCGCACCGCCCGGCGGCCTTCGCGCGACGTCAAGGTGCCGGAGCTGGACCGGCGCCTGCTCACCTACGCCGACCTGCGGCCGCGCCGCGCCGACGCGCTCCCCCGCCCGTCCAGGACCGTGACCGTGACGCTCGGCATGCGGCCGTCCGGCAACGAGTGGACGCTCAACGACCGGCTGGCCGACGACCCGCTGCGGGTGCGGGTGGAGAAGGGCGAGACGATCAGGATCGTCATGAACAACACCTCGCCCATGTGGCATCCGATGCACCTGCACGGCCACACGTTCCAGGTCCGCGTGGGCGAGCGGCGCGGGCCGCGCAAGGACACCGTGAACATCAAGCCGCGCGAGCGGCTGAGCGTGGACGTCGAATGCGACAATCCCGGCGAATGGATGTTCCACTGCCACAATCTCTACCATCAGGAGCAGGGCATGATGGGTGTTCTCGGGTACGGCCCGCCATCGCCCCGGAATCACCGCATGACCCACTAAGTCAGCCTTTGTCGGAGTTACGCACAAGTAATGTTTTACTCGCGCAACATTTCATGAAAAGCGCGATTTTCCACATTTGGCGGCGTACGGTCTTGCGGCACGCGCCCGCGCTGCGAAAGGATCTCCAGTCGGACCCCAGCCCGGTATGACGACTGGAGACGCCTGTCGTGCGCGCACAACAGAACATCGAGCAGTTCGGCTACCGCCAGGAGTTACGCCGTGGGGTCGGCCTCGCCGACCTCATTTTCTACGGTTTGGCGTACATGGTACCGATCGCGCCCTTCGCGATATTCGGGAATGTCTATTCGGTATCCGGTGGCATGCCGGTCCTGGCATACCTCGTCGGGATGATCGCACTGCTGTTCACCGCCGCCTCGTACGCGGAGATGGTGAAGGCGTTCCCGCTGTCCGGCTCGGTCTACAACTACGCGGGGCGCGGCATCGCACCGCCCGTCGGCTTCCTGACCGGCTGGATGGTCCTGCTCGACTACATCCTCGTGCCGTGCCTGCTCTACCTGGTCGCCTCGATCGCGATGAACGCCAGCGTGCCCGCCGTACCCGTCTGGGTCTGGCTGGTCGGCTTCGCCGCCGTCAACACCGCGATCAACCTGCGCGGCATCAAGATGACGGTACGCCTCACCCGCATCCTCATCACGATCGAGCTGGCCGTGCTCGCCCTGTTCCTGCTCGTCGGGATCTGGGCGCTGCTGCGCGGCGAGGGACACGGCTTCAGCCTCTCGCCGCTGTTCAACGCCGGCACCTTCACCTGGCCGGTGATGTTCGCCTCCGTGTCGGTCGCCGTCCTGTCCTTCCTCGGCTTCGACGGCATCAGCATGCTGGTGGAGGAGTCGACCGGCGGCTCCGCCCAGGTCGGCCGGGCCATGCGGGTCGCGCTGCTGCTGTCCGGCGTGCTGTTCATCACGCAGGTCTGGGTGGCCGCACTGCTCGTGCCCGACCCGGCAGGCCTCATCGAGCACCCCAGCGACACCGCCTTCTACGACGCCGCCGCCGTCGCGGGCGGCGAATGGCTCAGGCACGTCACCACCGCCGCCACCGCGCTCTCCTGGGGCCTGGTCAACACCATGGTCGCCCAGGTGTCGGTCTCGCGGCTGCTGTACGCGATGGCCCGCGACCGGCAGCTGCCGTCGTTCCTCGCCAAGGTGTCGGTGCGGTACTCGGTGCCGTCGAACGCGATCCTGCTCATCTGCCTGCTGTCGATCGGCGTGGGCCTGTGGTCGGCCGGCCGCGAGGACGGCGTCGCGCTGCTGTCGAGCCTCATCAACATGGGGGCGATGGTCGCGTTCATCGTCCTGCACGCCTCGGTCATCGTGCACCACGCCCTGCGCTCCGGTTCCGGCCGGCTCTGGGCGCACCTCGTCTCGCCGCTGATCGGCGCCGGCATCCTGATCTTCGTGGTGATCAACGCGAACATCATGGCCCAGCTCCTCGGCCTCGTCTGGCTCGGGCTCGGCGTGCTCGCGCTCATCACCCTGTACGCGCTCGGCCGCCGCCCCACGCTGCGGGGCATGCCCGCAGGATCGGACCGCCGCTGAGGAGGCCCCATGGACCGGCTGCCGCTGCACCAGGACCTCTACCTGATCGCCCACGACAAGTCCGGCAAACCGTTCGTCCACCCGACGTCGCTCTCGCTCGGGCTGGCCGGCGCCGCCCTGCTCGACCGGCTGCTCGCCGAGCCCTTCACCCCGGTCGGCGGCCTCGACCCCGCGGCGCTCATCAAGGGCGCCGCGGCGGGCGGGATCTACGAGCGCACCCGGGAGGAGCTGCTCGGCCGCGGCGTGCTCGTCCGGGTGACCGGGCGGCGGCTCGGCATGCTGCCGTACACGCGGCACGAGCTCGCCGACATCTCCTCCGTCGTCCGCGCCTCCTCGGGGGTGCGGGCGGCGGTCGAGGGCTGGAAGGCGCCGGACGCGCGCTGCGCCGGTTTGTGCGGGCTGGTCGCGGTGCTCCGGCTGGAGGAACAGCTCTACCTCGACCAGCCCGCCGCCAAGCTGGTCGCCCGCCTCCGCGAGATCGCCGCCGCTGCCGCCCCACCGGTGGGCGAGCTGGTCGAGACCGTGGACACGCTGGTCGCCGAGGCCGCCGTCGCCGTCTACCGCTGACCCCCGCACCCCCGGCCCAGACCGCCCCGGCCCGCTGCCGGTAGCCGGCCCTCCCCACCACCGTCACCGCCCACCGCACCCGCACGCGCCGGCCACCCCCGACCGGCCCCCGGCGGCCGGCGGCCGGCGCGCCGCGCCACCATCCACCGCCAGTCACCGCGACCACCCGCCGGAGCGCGGCGCGCCGCCCACGACCGCCGCACCCCCTCTGGGCGCCGACCCCCGCAGCCGGTCACCCGCAGCGGGCGGGAGCCGCGCTGGAGCGGGTGTCAGGGGAGCCACGCGGGGCGCCACAGAAACCGCGCAAGGTGCCATCGAAACCGCGCAAGGCACCGCAACGCCCCCGCAGGGTGCCGCCAGAACCGCGAGAGGTGCCGCGACACCCGCACAGGGTCCCACCAAAACCGCGCAAAGCGCCGCAAACCCCCCGCAAGGTGCCGCCAGAACCGCGAGAGGTGCCGCGACACCCGCACAGGGTCCCACCGAAACCGCGTAAAGCACCGCAACCCCCGCACAGACGCCACCGGAACCGCACGAGGTGCCACGAGGCGGCTGTCACGGGAGCCGGCCGCGCGGGGTGTCACGGGACCGGGCGGGCGCCACAGAGCCGGACGGGCGCCGTAGAACCGGGCGAGCGCCGCAGCGCCGGGTGGGTGCCGCAGCGCCGGGTGGGTGCCGCAGCGCCGGGCGAGCACCGCAGCGCCGGGTGGGTGTCAGGGGAAGAGGGCGCGGATCTGGGAGATCACTTCGACGATGACCGACACCTCGGCGGCCCGCGCCGACAGCCGCTTGAGCGCGTCCGCGATCCGGGAGCGGTCGGGTTCGGCCTCCTCCAGCTCGCGCCGCACGTCGGCGGCGTCGCGCCGAACCTGGGCGGGCTCGCGAAGCTCGCTCTCGTGCTCGGCGAGCAGCCGTTCGAGCCGCTCGACCAGCCGTACGAGCTCGTCGGCCCCCGCCGGGGCGGGCGGGTGACGGTGGACGGTGGCGCGGGCGTGCGGCCCCATGGCGATGGGCCCGCTGACCTCGCCGCCGGTGATGTGCACGCGGTACTCGTCGCCGTTCATGGTCCCTCCCTCAGCTCGTGGCCCCGGCGGTGCCGTGCAGGGTGGCGGAGGAGTACGGGCCGAACGCCATGGGCCCGCTGACCGTCGCGCCCGGCCCCACGGTCACCGTGGCATTCATCGTGACCCCCGCGGCCTGCAAGCGGTAGGCCCCGGTGTCCACCTGGTGCTCCTCCAGGTAGTCGAGCACCGCCTCGGTGAGCCGGTGTTCGATCATCTTCACGTACTTGGCGACGTCGAGGGTCTGGATGTAGGTCTGCATGTCGGTGTCGGCACCCAGCTCCCTGACGCTGCGCAGCGCCCCGTACGGGTAGACGATGTGCTCGCGCGGGTCGCGGACCGTCCGGCCCAGCCGGATCGCCTGCACCGCCGTGCGGACGACGCGCACGGGCGCGGCGAACACGTCGCGCAGCAGCCGCAGCCGCAGCACCCTGACGGCCTCCCAGGCGATGCGCCCGGGGTTCATCGACGGCAGCCGGTCCACGACGTGGTACGGATCGAGCACCGGCGGCAGCACGGTCACCACGAACTGCGTGTAAAGCATGCGGCCCTCGACCGCGAGGTAGATGAACGCCGAGGTGAGCGCCTCCTGCTCGGCCGCGGGCGCGACCAGCTCGCCTTTGGCGTCGCGGATCTCCTGCCCGGCGTTGCCGATCGTGACCCGCTGGTAGTAGCGCACGCCGCCCTGCGGGTGGCGGGTGATGGCGGCGATCTCCTCGGGCGTGGCCTGGTATCTCGGCAGGCCGTCCTTGCCGATGAACGGGTGCGCGCCGGGCAGCCGCCGCCCGGTCCAGTCGGCCACGGTGAACAGGCCGCGCATCACCACGTGGTCGCCGATGTCCAGCCGCTGGATGCCCTCGTTGGGCCGTAAGACGTGGTCGCGCATCTCGGCCATCCGCCGCCGGACGAAGGCGTGCAGGTCGACGGGGTCGATGTCCACGGGCGTGTGCTGCCTCCTGCTGCCCGCGCCGTCGCGCACCCGGTCGAGCTCCACCGCGATGGACCAGGTCCGCTCGATGTTCCCGGCGCCGAGGAAGGCGTTCTCGTTGCCGTACATGGTGATGTTGCCCCACTGGGCGCGGGCGATGTAGTCGAGACGGCGGGCGATCCTGGGGTCGGCGGCCCGGCCGGCCGGCTCCGGCGTGCCCGGCCTCAGCCGGCCCGCCAGCGTGAGGTAGACGGCGACCCGGTAGATCACGGCGACGCCGAGCATCGCGACGGGGAAGAACAGCGCCTGCGTGAACGTGACGCCGCCGAGAAACTCGGGCAGGCCGGACAGCTCGGAGATCGGCACGCCGTAGGTCGCGGCCAGCCGCGTGAAGTGGTAGAGCGCGAGGAACGTGGCCAGGAGCAAGACGACCATGTGGCAGGCCCAGATCCACAGCAGCAGCCGCAGGATGAGCGGCCCGCGCCGCACCCTGCGGGAGGTCAGCATGGCGAACGGGATCAGGGTCGCGACCCACTGCAGTGTGGTCAGGGGCGAGACGATGACCCCGATGACGAGCAGCGCGGTGATCAGGGCGTCGCGGATGAGGAGGAGCTGCTGCGAGCGGCGGCAGTGGTGGATCACCGGCATGAGGTCGAATCCGCCGTATGAGGGCGGGACCGCGCGGTAGGGGTCGGAGAACAGTTCGTCGAGAACTCGAAAACGGAATTCGCTGTCGAGGTAGGCGGCGGCGCACAGGTACCGGGTGACGTTGCTCATCGGCGGGGCGCCGGCGTTCTGAACGGCCATGAGCCCTCTCCCGTCGTTTCTCCTTCTTGACCGCCGAAGCTTACGGGCGGCGATTGCTGCGCATGTGTGGCGTTATCAAATAGTCTCTGGTCTGTAGCGCGATATAACGAGACCGTCCCTCAAATCGAACACACCCCTTTTCGCCCCTTTTCTTGCGATATTTCCGGGAGGGTGCTGTGGCGTACGAATCAGGGTTCAACCGCCTGTGCGGACGCTGCGGATCGCACGTGGGCACGCTCTCCCAATGCCCCCGCTGCCGGGCCCCGCAGAACCCACCGGACGACCGGCCGGACGAGCAACCGGGCGAGCGCCCGGAGAACCGGCCGGGCCTTCGGTCCGCGCCCACGCCCGCGCCACCGCCCATGTCCATGCCCACGCCCCCGCCCATGCCCATGCCCGCGCCCCCGCCGGCGCACGCGCCCGCGCGGGACACCGGCTGGGAGCCCGACCGGTTACGTGCGGAGCCCCCGGCGTGGCGGCGCCCGCCGGTGCTCATCGGCCTGGTCGCGGCGGTGCTGGCGCTGGCCGTAGTCGGATGGGTGGTCATCGGCCGCACGGGTGGCGGCGCGGCGGCCGGCGGCGCGGAGCAGGCCGAGGCCGCGGAACAGCGTCCGCGAAGCGCCCCGGACGCGCAGGCGGGCGAGAACGCCGACCCCGCCGAGCCGAGCACGAACGGCGACACCGGCGTGAACACCACCGGCACCGACGCGAGCAGCAGCGATGCCGGCGACAGAACCGCCGACACAACCGGCGACACAACCGGCGACGGGGCCGATACCGGCGAGACCGAAACCGCCGACGGAGTGGACGGCGACGCGGACTCCGATGCGGGGACCGGCGACGAGACCGGCGACACCGGAGATCCGGTGGACAGCGACTCGGGGGACGAGGCCGAGGACGAGACCGAGCTGCAGGCCGAGGAGGTGGACAGGCTGCTGTCGAGCAGCACGTCCGCCCGTTCCGGCCTGAGCGACGCCCTCGACGCCGCCGCCCGGTGCGAGAGCGCGGGGCGGAGCAGGATCGACGAGATCACCCAGGCCCGCCGCACCCAGCTCTCCGCCGCGCGGCGCCTGGCGGTGTCGGCGCTGCCGGACGGCGCGGAGCTGAAGGACGCCCTGGTGACCGCGCTTGACGCCTCCCACCAGGCCGATCGGGCGTTCCTGGCGTGGGCGCGGAAGATCGCGGCGTCGGGGTGCCAGGGGGCGGTACGGGAGCACCGCGACTACCTGCGGGGTCTCGACTGGTCGAGGGCGGCGCAGGAGGCGAAGGCGCGATTCGCCCGATCGTGGCGGCCGATCGCCGAGACGTACGATCTGACCCCCTGGAAGGCCAACCAGATCTGATCAGCCGCCTTTTCGGCTTACCGGAACGGCTTTCTACCTACTATTTCACCGATTTTCGGATCGGCTCGTTCCGGCGTCGGCCACCACGGCCACCCCAGCCACGATCCGCCCAGGCCGGCACGCGACGTCGCTTCTTCCGCCGCGCACCCCGCCCCGCTTACGGCCGGGCTTTGCACGGCGCTTCCGCCGGGCTTTCCGCGACGCTTTCGGCCGGGCTTTCCCCATGCTCGCCACCCGGACTTTCCGGCGGCCTTTCCACGGGCCTATCCACCGGCTTTGCGAGGACGCGCGTGGTGAAACGCGAGTGAAACGCGGTCGGCGTGTGGTTGACGAGCCTGCCCGATACGCTTACGTTCGCGGGGATCGACGAAATATATCGTCATATTTCCGAGAACTTTCGGAGGCGTCATGTTACGCGGCATCCTCGCGATCGGCCTGCTCGCCCTCCCCGCTGTGCACCCAGGGCACCCAGGGCACCCGGCACCGCAACCCCCGGCCATCACCGTGAACGAGCACGTCAGGCACCAGGAGATCGACGGCTTCGGCATCTCCCAGGCGTTCCGCCGCAACGAGCTGCTCAAGGCGCTGCCTGAAGCCAAGCAGCGCGAGGTGCTCGACCTGTGGTTCGACCGCGAGAAGGGGGCCGGGCTGAGCATCCTGCGGCTCGGCATCGGCTCCTCCCCCGCGGGCAGCCCGTACGACCACATGGTCTCGATCCAGCCCGAGGACCCCGGCGGCCCGGACGCCCCGCCCGCGTACGTGTGGGACGGCGACGACAACAGCCAGGTCTGGGTGGCCAAGCAGGCCAAGCGGTACGGGGTCGAGCGGTTCTTCGCCGACGCCTGGAGCGCCCCCGGCTACATGAAGGACAACGGCGACGACAAGAACGGCGGCACGCTGCTGCCCGAGTGGCGGCGCGCGTACGCGAAGTACCTGGTGGCGTACACGGAGTTCTACGCCAAGGAAGGCATCACGATCACCGACCTGGGCTTCACGAACGAGCCCGACTACACGGCCCCGTACGCGTCCATGCGCTTCACCCCGGAGCAGGCCGCCGAGTTCGTCAAGGTGCTCGGCCCGATCGCGCGCGGCACGAACGTGGTCTGCTGCGACTCGTTCGGCTGGCGCGAGGCCAAGGCGTACACGGCGGCCATCGAGGCCGACCCGGAGGCGCGGCGCTGGGTGAAGACGCACACCGGGCACACCTACGCCAGCCCGGTGGACGGCCCGCTGCCGACGTCCAGGAAGACGTGGATGTCGGAGTGGAACCCCGGCGGGAGCACCTGGAACGAGGCATGGGACGACGGCAGCGGCTATGACGGCATGACGATCGCCCAGGCCGTGCACGACGCGCTCACGCTGGGCGACGTCAGCGCGTACGTCTACTGGCTGGGCGGCTCGCGCGGCGAGACCAGGGCGCTGCTGCAGCTCGATGACGAGGCGGGCGAGTACCACGTCTCGAAGCGGCTGTGGGCGCTGGCCGGCTACAGCCGCTTCATCAGGCCGGGCGCGGTCCGGCTGGAGGCGGAGGCGGCCGATCCGGCGCTAAAGGTCTCGGCGTTCCGCAACCGCGACGGCTCGCGGGTGATCGTGGCGCTCAACACCGGCACGGCACCGGTCGAGTGGACGGGCGTGCGGGGCCGGGCCTCGGCGTACGTGACGGACGAGGCCCGCTCGATAGCCCCGGTGAGCGTCACGAAGGACGCGGTGACGCTGGCGCCGCGCGCGCTCACCACGGTCGTCATCCGCTGACCTGGATGCTCCCCACCCGC
This sequence comes from Nonomuraea sp. NPDC049309, assembly GCF_043196965.1. Taxonomy (NCBI): domain Bacteria; kingdom Bacillati; phylum Actinomycetota; class Actinomycetes; order Streptosporangiales; family Streptosporangiaceae; genus Nonomuraea; species Nonomuraea sp. NPDC049309. Next base: position 2,634,610 of record NZ_JBICSH010000001.1, read on the forward strand.
CGCAAGAGGTGGGGAGCGGGTCAGCCCTTGCCGCCGGTGTGGGCGATGCCCTGGATGAACTGGCGCTGCAGGAAGACGAAGACCGCGATCACCGGCAGCGAGGCGATGAGCGAGCCGGCCATGAGGACGGGATAGTCGGTCTGGTACTGACCCTGAAGCGAGGCGAGGCCGGCGGAGAGCGTCATCTTCTCCGGGTCGGTGTTGACGACGAGCGGCCAGAACAGGTCGTTCCACGCCCACAGCAGGGTGAGGATGCCGAGCGCCACCAGGCCGGGCCGGGCCAGGGGCAGCATGACCGACCAGTAGATGCGGACGGGGCCCGCGCCGTCGAGCCTGGCCGCCTCCTCGATCTCGCGCGGCAGCGCGAGGAAGAACTGCCGCAGCAGGAACACCCCGAACGCGCTGAACAGGCCGGGCACGATGATCGCCTGGAGGCTGTTCAGCCAGCCCAGCGAGGACATGATCTGGTACTGCGGGATGACGAAGAGCTGCGGCGGCACCATGAGCACCGACAGGAACACCCCGAACAGCACGTTCCTGCCGGGGAAGCGCAGCCGGGCGAAGGCGTAGGCGGCCATCGAGCAGAACAGCAGCTGCCCGGCCACCCGCCCGGCCGCCATGACGGCGGTGTTGAGGAACTGCTCGCCGAACGGCAGCAGGTCGAACACCTTGGCGTAGTTGTCCCAGCGGCCCTCGGGCAGGAACGTGGGCGGCACGGCGGTGGCGCTGCTCAGCGTCTTCAGCGAGGTGATGATCTGCCAGACGAACGGCGCGACCATCGCCAGCGACGAGGCGATGAGGATCGCGTGCAGGCCCAGCGGGCGGCGCCGCTCAGACATAGTGCACCCACTTCCGCTGGAACCTGAACTGCAGGACCGTCAGCGCCGCGATGAGCACCAGCAGCGCGATCACGATGGCGGCGGCGTAGCCGCGGTCGTTGGTGACGAAGGCCCGCTCGTAGAAGAGCTGGACGACGGTCTGCAGCCGCGAGTACGCCGGGTTGGCCCGCGCCGACTGCCCCGACCCGGTCATGACGAAGACCAGGTCGAACAGCTGCAGCGAGCCGATCACGGAGACGATGGAGATGAAGAACGCGGTCGGCGAGAGCATCGGCAGCGTGATCTTGAAGAACTGCCGGACCGGGCCCGCGCCGTCGAGCGAGGCGGCCTCGTACAGCTCCTTGGGTATGCCCTGCATGCCCGCCAGGAAGATGATGAGGTTGTAGCCGATGCTGCTCCACACGCCCACGACGACCAGCGCGTACAGGGCGGTCGCGGGGTCGGCGATCCAGTTGGGCCCGTCGACGCCGAAGAGCGCCAGCACCTGGTTGACCAGGCCGTAGTCACCGTTGTAGAGCCAGCGCCAGAGCATCGCGACTGCGACCGGCATGGTCACCACGGGCAGGAAGAACGCCGTGCGGTAGACGGCGACCCCGCGCAGGCCGGGCCGGTTGAGCAGGGCGGCGAAGACGATCGCGAGCGGGATGCCGAGCAGCCCGAGCACCGTGTACGTGAGCGTGTTGAGCACCGCCCGCCCCACCTCGGGGTCGCTGAACAGCCGGGTGTAGTTGTCCAGCCCGGTCCACGTGTGCCCGCCGAACGCGCCCCACTCGGTGAAGGAGAAGTACGCGGTCTGCAGGACGGGCCACAGGTAGAAGATCGCCAGGCCGAGCCCGGTGGGGGCGATGAAGGCGTACCCCCACAGGATCTCGGTGCGGAGCCTGCGCCGCTCGGCCGCGTGCGCCGCCCGCGCGGGCCGCCGCGTTTCGGCGGTGGTGGTCACGTCACTCCTTGGCCAGCAGGTCGTTCATCGCCGCCGCGAGCTCGCGCGCGGCCTGGTCGACCGGCACCTCGCCGGTCCACGCCTTGGTCAGGTGGGTCAGCTCGGCCTCCTGCCAGGCGGCGGTGTTCTTGGAGACGGGGTACGGCACCGCGTAGGAGACCGCGTCGAGGAACGACTGGAGCCTCCACTCGGGGTGCGCGGCAACCCAGTCGCTCTGCGTGCCGTTGTAGGCCGGGATCGGGCCCTTCTTGCCGAGGATGCCGGCGGCCTCCTTGGAGCCGAGGAACTTGACGAACTCCCACGCCTGCTCGGGGTGCTCGGTCTTGGCGGAGATCACGTTGGCGACGCCGTGGATGATCGTGGCCTGCTTCTCGCCCTTGGGCAGCGGGGCGACGTCCACCTTGTCCTTGGTGTAGTCGTTCGTGCCGAACTCGGCCACGTTCCAGGAGCCACCCCAGTACATCGCGAGCTTGCCGGCCTCGAAGAGCTGCAGCGGGGCGGTGTCGGTCATCGTCTTGAGGTCGGGCGACTGCTTGGCGGCGATGAGGTCGGTCCAGAACTTCAGGCCCGCGATCGTCTTGGGGTCGTCGTAGCCGGACTTCGTGCCGTCGGGGGAGATCACGTAGCCGCCGGCCTGGTAGATCGTCGGGTACTGGTACTCCTGGAAGCTGGTGAGCTGCGCGCCGACCGCGTAGACGCCCTTGGCGGGGTCTGTCAGCTTGGCGGCGGCCGCCTTGAAGTCGTCCCAGGTCCAGTCGTCGGACGGATACTTCACCTTGGCGGCGTCGAAGAGCTCCTTGTTGTACCAGACGCCCACCGTGTCCATGTCCTTGGGCAGGCCGTACAGCTTGCCCTCGTAGGTGTAGAGGTCCACCAGCGGCTTGGGGTAGACGCTGGTGTCGACCTGCTCCTCGATGGGCTTGATGACGCCGTTGGAGGCGTAGAGCCGGAAGTTGGGGCCGTTCATCCAGAAGACGTCGGGGGCCGCGCCGCCGCTGACCGCGGCCTTCATCTTCGTCCAGTAGTCGGCCCAGGGGGTGAGCTGCACGTCGACCGCGATGTCCGGGTGCGTCTTGGTGAACTCGGCGGCCAGCTCCTTCATGACCTCCTGCTGGGTGGCGTCCCAGACGCCGTACGAGAGGGTCACCTTGCCCTGCGACTGCGCGCCCGCGCCGGCCTGCTCACCGCCGCCGCACGCGGAGGCGAGCAGTGCCGCGCAGAGGAGGGCCGCACCGCTCCGTGCCGACTTCCACATCTCCCATGTCCTCTCATAGAACGTGGGAGTAATGATGGAGTCCAGTGAAATTGTTTGGCAAGAGCCAGGCGTGTTACAGATGCCTCACGAGGGGGCTGCGGCCGTCGAGCAGGCGATCCTCGACGTCGTCGAGCGCGAGGCGCACCGCGCCGAGCACCACCGCCTCGTCGCCGAGCGCCGACATGCGCACCTCGGGCGTGCGGATGCACCAGCGGTCGAGCTCCCGCTTCAGCGGCTCGATCAGCACATCGGCCGAGCGCGAGAAGCCGCCGCCGACCACCACCATCTGCGGGTCCAGGGTCAGCACCAGCGCGGACGCGCCCAGCGCCAGGTCCTTGACGTAGCGGCGCACCGCGGCGAGCGCGGCCTTGTCGCCGTTGCGCGCCGCCGCGAACACGTCGCCCGCCTCGCCGCTGGCGGCGCGCAGGTGCTCCTGAGCGCGGATCCAGCCGAGCACCGGCAGCGCGCCGATCTCGCCGGACGCGTTCGCGAAGCCCTTGTGCAGCTTGCCGTCGATCACCAGGCCGGCGCCGGTGCGCAGGCCGGCCAGCAGGAACACCATGTCCTTGGCGTATCGGGCCACACCGCGCCAGCACTCGGCCAGCGCCGCGAGCTTGCTGTCGTTCTCCACCAGCACCGGAGCAGGGGCCAGGCGGCGTACGTGGGCGGCCAGGTCGACGCCGGTCCACTCGGGCAGCGCATCCGACAGCAGCACCCGCCCGACGCCGTCCACCAGGCCCGTCGTGCCGACGCCCGAGGCCCACACGTCGCGCCCGGTCAGCCCCGCGCCCTCCAGGCACTCGGTCGCCGCGCGGTCCACCGCCTCCAGGCGTTCGAGCCGCCCCATCTCCGGCGTGACCTGCACTCTCGCGCTGTGCAGCACGTTGCCGTCGAGGTCGGCGACCACGGCGCGGATCTTGTGCCCGCCGATGTCGACGCCGAGCACCCGGCCCGCCTCGGCCCTGAACCGGTATCGCCTGGCCGGGCGGCCCACCCCGCCCGCGGTGGCGCCCGCCTCGGCCACCCAGCCCTTGTGCAGCAGCTCGCGCACGACGTCCTCGGCCGAGGCCCGCGACAGACCCGTGCGCTTGGCGACCTCGGTGAGCGTCAGCGACTCCTGGCCCTGCAACGCCTCGATCACGGCCAGCGCGTTGAGCTGCCGCAGCCGCGACAGGTCGCCGCCGCTCATCTCCGCGGCCATGCGACCCCCTTGCCGTCAACTTTCCCAGGCCGAATAATGATGCTCTCCATGATATTTAATCGGGGAAGGTTCCATGACTGAGGTGACTCTAGCCGTCGTCGGCGGCGGCCTGCGAGGGCTGACCTACGCGCGCCGCGCACACGCCACGGGTTCCGGGCGGGTGGTGGCCGTTGCCGAGCCCGATCCCGGGCGCAGGGCGGCTTTCGCGGCGGAGTTCGGGATCGCCCCCGAGCTGGCGCTGCCGGGCTGGAAGGAGCTGGCGGCGGCCGGGCGGGTGGCCGACGCGGCCGTCATCGCCACCCAGGACCGGCTGCACACCGACCCCGCGGTGACGCTGGCTGACCTCGGTTATCACATACTCCTGGAAAAGCCGATGGCCACCACCGAGCGTGAGGCGGAGCTGATCGCCGAGGCGGCCCGGCGCAACGGCATCATGCTCGCCGTCTGCCACGTGATGCGCTACACGCCCTACACGGAGCTGGTGAAAGGGCTGCTCGACGAGGGGCGCATCGGCCGGCTCATCAACGTGCAGCACCTGGAGCCGGTCGGCTGGTGGCACCAGGCGCACTCGTTCGTCCGCGGGCACTGGCGGCGCCAGGACACCTCGGCCCCCATGCTGCTCGCCAAGGCCTGCCACGACGTGGACTGGCTCGTCCATCTCTTCGGCGAGCCGCCCGCCCGGGTGTCGTCGTTCGGCTCGCTGTCGCACTTCCGTCCCGAGGACCGGCCGGCCGAGGCCGCCGACCGGTGCCTCGACTGCCCGATCGAGGCCACCTGCCCGTACTCGGCGCCGCGGCTCTACCTGGACTGCCTCGGCGACCCCGACCGCGAGTTCTGGCCGCTCGGCGCCGTCACGCCGGGCCGCACCGAGGAGGCGGTGCTGGAGGCGCTGCGCACCGGCCCGTACGGGCGCTGCGTGTACGCCTGCGACAACGACGTCGTGGACCACCAGGAGGTGCTGATGGAGTTCGGCGACGGCCGCACGTGCTCGTTCACGATGAGCGCGTTCACGCCGATGGAGCACCGCCGCACCCGCCTGTTCGGCACCCACGGCTACATGGACGGCGACGGCCGCACGCTGCGCGTCGTGGACTTCCGCACCGGCGCCGAGGAGACGCTGAGCGTGGACGAGAGCGCCGGCCCCGCCGCCTCCGACGGACACGGCGGCGGCGACGCCGGGCTCACCGACGCCTTCCTCGCCGCCGTCGCATCGGGCGACCCGTCGGCGCTGCACACCGACGCGGCCGAGAGCCTGATGACCCACCGCGTGGTGTGGGCCGCCGAGCAGGCCAGGCTCACCGGCACGGTCGTCACGCTCTGACGGCCGCCGCCGTCAGGGCGTCAGCCCCAGACCTCCTGGGCGGTCTCCACGATGAGCCGGAGCTTGGCGAACTGCTGCTCCTCGGTCAGCTCGTTGCCCTCGACGGTGGAGGAAAAGCCGCACTGCGGCGACAGGCAGAGCTGGTCGAGATCGACGTACTTGGCGGCCTCGTCGATGCGCCGCTTGAGCGTGTCCTTCGACTCCAGCTCTCCGTGCTTGGTGGTGACCAGGCCGAGCACGACCATCTTGCCCTTCGGCACGAACCGCAGCGGCTCGAAGCCGCCGGAGCGCTCGTCGTCGTACTCGAGGAAGAAGCCGTCCACGTTCAGCTCGTTGAACAGGGCCTCGGCGACGAAGTCGTACGAGCCGGACGCCGCCCAGGAGGAGCGGAAGTTGCCGCGGCACATGTGGGTGGTGACGGTCATGCCGTCGGGCTTGGCGGCCAGCGCGGCGTTGATCTGCTTGATGTAGCGCAGGTGCATGTGGTCGGCGTCGTCGCCGCGCTGGGCCAGCTCGGCGCGCTGTGCCGGGTCGTTGAGGTAGGCCAGGCTGGTGTCGTCGAACTGCAGGTACCTGCAGCCGAGCTCACCGATCTTGCGTACCTGCTCGGCGTAGGCGGCGCTGAGGTCGTGCCAGAACTCCTCGACGTCGGGATAGACGTCCGGGTCGATCGCGGCGGGCCCGCCCCGGTAGTGGACCATGCTGGGCGACGGGATGGTCAGCTTGGGCGTGACGCCCTCGCCGACGGTGTCGCGCAGGAAGGTGAAGGCGTCGGCGAAGATCGGCTCGTTGAGCGTGATGCGGTCGTGCACGCGCAGCGCGGCGGGGGTGAACTCGATGTCGCCGCGCTCGTTGTGGAAGCGCACGGTGATCTTCTCGTCGCCGGCCTGCCCGATGCCGCCGAGCCGGTAGATGAAGTCCATGTGCCAGGAGGACCGGCGGAACTCGCCGTCGGTGGCGCTCTGCAGCCCGACCTCGCGCTGTTTGCGTACCACGTCCCTGATGGCCGCGTCCTCGGCGGCGCGCAGCTCGTCGCCGGTGAGGGTCTGGCGGGCGCGCAGCAGCTCCTGGGGGCGCAGTAGGCTGCCGACGTGGTCGGCGCGGAAGGGCGGTGAGGTACGCATGAGGATCATCCTCCTCCGTAGAGCTTTCTCAGCGGGGCCTTGAGGAGCTTGCCCGCCGCGTTCTTGGGCAGTTCCCCGACGAATTCCACATATTTCGGGATCTTGTAGCGGGCGAGGCGTCCGTCCAGGTGCTTGAGCAGGTCGTCCGCGCCGGCCTGGTGCCCGGGGCGGAGCACGACCAGGGCCTTGCCGACCTCGCCCCACCGCTCGTCCGGCACCCCGATGACGGCGCACTCGGCCACGGCCGGGTGCTCGTACAGGGCGCTCTCCACCTCGGCGGGGTAGATGTTCTCGCCGCCGGAGATGATGAGGTCGTTGATGCGGTCGGAGATGCGCACGTAGCCGTCCTCGTCGGCCACGCCGATGTCGCCCGAGCGGAACCAGCCGTCCTCCGACAGCACCTTGGCGGTGTCCTCGGGCCGCCGCCAGTAGCCGGCCATGACGTTGGGGCCCTGGACGTACAGCTCGCCGGGCTGACCGGGGGCGGCGGGCGAGCCGTCGGGCGCGACCAGCCGGACGTCGGAGAAGAAGCACGGCACCCCGGCCGTGCCCGCCTTGTCCACCGAGCGCTCGGCGCCCAGGAAGAGCGCGCCCGGCGAGGTCTCGGTCATGCCGTACCCTTGCAGAAACGTCAGCCCCCGCTCCTGGTACGTCCTGATCAGCGGCTCGGGCACCGGCGCTCCCCCGCACAGCAGGTGGCGCAGACTCGACAGGTCGGCGGTGGGCCAGCGCGGCGACTGCGCGATGAAGCCGAACATCGACGGCACGCCGAACATCACCGTCACCCGCTCGCGCTCGATGAGGTCGTAGGTGCGCTCCACGTCGAACGACGGCTCCAGCACGGCCCTGCCGCCCTTGAGCACGCACGGGATCAGCGTCTGCGCCAGCGCCGCGATGTGGAACATGGGCGCGCTGATCAGCACCACCTCGTCGTGCGCCAGCGGCACGTCCACGAGCAGGTTGACCGCGTTCCACGTGAGGTTGCCGTGGGTGAGCATGGCGCCCTTGGGGCGTCCCGTGGTGCCCGACGTGTACATGATCAGGCAGATGTCGTCCTGGCTCACCGGCTCGTCGACCGGCTCGGGCGAGCCGGACGCGATCAGCTCCTCGTACTCCGCGGCGCCCACGTGCCGGCCGGGCAGCCCGCCGCCGTCGCGCTCCTCGCCGAGCACGAGCACGGCGGCCTCGGCGTCTTCCAATATGTAGCGCAGCTCGGGCTCGGCCAGCCGGGTGTTGAGCGGTACGAACACGGCCCCCAGCAGCCCGGCGGCGAAGAACGTCTCCACCATCGCGGGCTGGTTGACCCCGAGGAAGGCGACCCGGTCACCGCGCCGCACGCCGAGCGTGCGGCCGAGGGCCGAGGCCAGCCGATAGACGCGTTCCAGCAGCTCACGGTAGGTGCGATCGTGCCCGCGGTAGGACAGCGCCACCCGCTCGGGCGTCATGCGCGCTCTGCGCGCCGGCCACGAGCCGATCCCTTGATTCCGCATCGGGCCCTCCTTGACGCTCAGCCCCTCAAGTTAGGCCACTTTTCGATCGCTGTCATCAATCTGCCGAACTTTCGTCCGGGACGGTGTCCAGAAGATCCGCCACGATCCTGGCCGCCTGCGGCCTGAACCGCTCGTGCAGCGAGTGGCAGACCCGCTGCGCCTTCTCGGCCGGCCAGTCGTGCGGCAAGTAGCGCAGCGGCAGCCGCGGATCGGTCCTGATGATCTGCAGCCAGCCGGTCAGCAGCATGAGCGAGCGGGCCAGGTCGTCGGGGGCCTCGGGGGCGGGGTCGGCGGTGTCCCAGCGGCGCAGGAACTCCCGGTAACGATCGCCGAGCCCTTCGAGGTCGTAGGCGTCGCGGACGAGGGCCTGCATGTCGGTCGGGGTCCTGGGCTCGGCGGCGAACACCTTGACGTTCGCGCCCAGGTCCTCGATGACGCCGGTGGCGTCCACTTCGCCGGGGGCGATCCACAGACCGTTCTGCAGCGGGCCGAACCCGGCCCAGACCAGCCGCGAGCGCAGCTCGTGCCGCTGGCGCTGCCACGACTCCGGCAGCGAGAAGCCGATCAGCGTCCACCGGTCGGAGTCGGTGTCGTTGACCACGCCGCTGTGCCAGATGCGCCGCTCGCCGTCCTTGAGCACCTCGCTGCTGATGGGGGTGAGGCCGAAGTACATGCGCCGGCCCGAGCGCTGGCGGCGCAGCAGGCCGCGCCGCACCATCCTGGTCAGCGTCGAGCGGGTCGCCTCCTCCGAGATGCCGACCTTGCCGAACGCCTCGATGAAGCTCCGCGAGGCGACGCAGATCCCGCGGCCGTACACGTAGTCGCCCAGGAAGGTCAGAATCGCGGATTGGGGCCTCATTGCGGGTCTCCCGATATTCGGCACTCTATTGACAGCCGTAATGTACCTGCCTACTGTCGGGGCCACCATCGCCCGGTCTCGGAGGTCCTGATGCGCAGGCTTCTACCGTCCCTGGCTTGTCTTCTTCTTGCGATCACCGCGTGCGGGGGCGGTGGTGACGGCGGGGGCGGCGGCTCGGGTGGGCAGGACCCGATCAAGATCGGTTTGATCGTCTCCCTGACCGGCAACTACACGCCGCTCGGCAGCGAGGACAAAAAGGCCGTCGAGCTGGCCGTCGAGCAGGTCAACCAGCAGGGCGGGCTGCTCGGCCGCAAGGTGGAGCTGGTCACCAGAGACGACAAGACCGCACCCGACCAGGGGATCGTCGCCTACAACCAGATCAAGGGCGAGATCGACGCGCTGATCGGGCCGGTGTTCTCCAACTCCGCGCTCGCCATCGAGCCGCTGGCGCAGCGCGACAAGATGCCGTACCTGTCGCTCGCCCCGGCCCAGGAGCAGGTCGAGCCGATCAAGTCGTACATCTTCGTCACCCCCGCCCTGTCCAGCATGTACGCCGAGCGCTTCCTGCAGTACATGCAGGCCGAGGGCATCAAGACGATCGCCGTGGCCTGGGACTCCAAGAGCGCCTACTCGGTCTCCGGACACAAGTCGATGGTGGAGCTCGCCCCCAAGTACGGTGTGACGATCTCCGTCGACGAGCCGTACGAGACCACGACCTCCGACTTCAGCCCCGTGTTCACCCACGTGCGCGACTCCGACGCCGAGGCCCTGGTGTTGTGGGGCTCGGGCGCGCCCGGCGTGACGGCGGCCAAGCAGTACAAGGCGTCCGGGCTGAAGACCCCGCTGTTCCTCACCGGCTCGCAGGCAAGCAAGCTGTGGCTGGAGCCGATGGGCGACGCCGCAGAAGGCATGATCGTGGAGAGCGCGATCGGCGTGGTGGGCGAGCACCTGCCCGACGGCAAGCAGAAGCAGGTCATCGAGCAGATGGCGGAGCCGTACAAGGAGAAGCACGGCTATCCGCCGCCGCAGTTCGCGCAGGACGGCTACAGCGCCTCGCTGCTGCTGTTTGAGGCGATCAAGAAGGCCGGCGGCACCGACAAGGAGAAGATCCAGCAGGCGCTGGAGACCATGGACCTGATCACGCCCAACGGCCGCTTCCGCTACTCCCCCACCGACCACTCCGGGCTGACTCCCGAGTACATCTCGATCAACACGGTCAAGAACGGCGAGTTCGTCCCGACCGAGTGGGCCAAGGAGCAGCTCGCCAAGACCGTCTCGGCACTGGGGTAGGCGTGCTCGAGGTCACCGGCGTCTCCCGCTCCTTCGGCGGCGTCTACGCCGTCCGCGACGTGTCGCTGAGCGTCGCGGACGGCGAGGTCTGCAGCGTCATCGGCCCGAACGGGGCCGGGAAGTCCACCCTGTTCAACCTCATCACCGGGCACCTGGCCGCCGACTCCGGCCACATCTCCTTCCTCGGCCGCCGGGTGGACCGGCTGCCGCCGCACCGCAGGGCCAGGCTCGGCATGTCGATCGTCTTCCAAGCGGCCCGGGTCTTCCACGGCATGACGGTCAGGGAGAACGTCATGGTCGGGGCGCACGGGCGTACCCGGGCCGGGTTCGTCTCGGCGGCGCTGCGGCTGCCCCGGCACCGCCACGACGAGCGGGAGATCGGCGCCGCCGCCGATGACGCGCTGGAGCGGGTCGGCCTGGCCGAATGGGCCGACCGCCCCGCCGACCGGCTGCCCATCGGCCAGCAGCGGGCGCTGCAGCTCGCCCGCGCGCTGTGCGCCAGGCCCCGGCTGCTGCTGCTCGACGAGCCCGCGTCCGGCCTGCGCGGCGAGGAGCGCGAACGCCTCGCCACGCTGGTGGAGGAGCTGCGGGCCGACGGGCTGACGATCCTGCTCGTCGAGCACGATGTGGCGTTCGTGACCCGGCTGGCCGACCGCATGGTGGTGCTCGACCTCGGCCAGGTCATCGCCGACGGCCCGCCCGCCGAGGTCAGGGCCGACCCCCTCGTGCTCGCCGCCTACCTCGGACAGGCCTCATGATCGACGTCCAGGACCTGGTGGTCTCGTACGGCACCGCGACCGCGCTCGACCACATCACGCTGACCGTCGGCAAGGGCGAGATGGTGGCGCTGCTCGGGCCCAACGGCGCCGGCAAGTCGACGCTCGCCAACACCCTCGCCGGGCTGCTGCGGCCGGCCTCCGGCAGCGTCCGGGTGGACGGCAGGCTCGCGCTCATCCCCGAGGGCCGCCAGCTCTTCCCCGACCTGTCCGTGGCCGACAACCTCGCGCTCGGCGGCTGGCGCTCCGGGCGGCGCGACCCGTCCACCGTGTACGAGCTGCTGCCCCGCCTGGCCGAGCTGGCCGGGCGGCGGGCCGGGGTGCTGTCCGGCGGCGAGCAGCAGATGGTGGCCTTCGGCCGGGCGCTGATGTCCGAGCCGGACGCGCTCGTGGTGGACGAGCTGTCGCTCGGGCTCGCCCCCGGCGTCACCGCCGACCTGGCCGCCCACCTCGCCGAGCTGAACCGCTCCCACGGCCTGACCGTGCTGCTCATCGAGCAGAACGCGCGCCTTGCCTTCGACCTGTGCTCGCGGGCGTACGTGCTGGAGTCCGGGCGGCTGGTCACCGAGGGCGAGTGCGCCCGGCTCGCCGACGACCCCCGGGTGGCCGGCGCTTACCTGGGAGGAGCGATCACATGAACGGTCCCAGGGAGGTGGCGCGGTGAGCGCGTTCCTCACGTACCTGCTGAACGGCCTGGCCGTCGGCTGCGCCATCGCGCTCATCGCGAGCGGCCTGGTCACCATCCACCGCGTCACCGGCGTGGTGAACTTCGCCCAGGGCACCTTCGCCGTCGTCGCGGGCCTGTGCACGTCGTCGCTGCTCGGGCTCGGCTTCCCGCACGGGCTGAGCGAGGTGGCCGCCGTGCTCGCCGCCGGCCTCGCCGGGCTGCTCACCGGCCTGGCCGCCATCGGCAGGCCCGGCACCACGCCGCTGTCGTCGCTGATCGTCACGCTCGGCGTGGGCGTGCTGGCGTACGCGGTCGAGATCGTGCTGTGGGGCGACCAGCCGCGCTCCGCCCCCGGCCTGGCCGGGTCCGTGGTGATCGCGGGGGCGCGCATCCAGACCCAGCACCTGCTGGTCATCGGGGTGACCGCGGCCACGTTCGCGCTGCTCGCCTTCTTCTTCGGGCGCACCTATCCGGGCAAGGCGCTGACCGCGTGCGCGTCCAACCCGTACGCCGCCCGCGTCGTCGGCATCGACGTGCGGCGGATGGGGCTGCTCGCGTTCGCGCTCGGCGGGCTGCTCGGCGGCATCGCCGGGGTGCTGGTGACGCCGCTGCGGCCGATCTCGTTCGACACCGACGTCACGCTCATCGTCAACGCCTTCGCCGCCGCCGTCTTCGGCGCGCTCACCCGGCCCGTGATCGCTTTGGCGGGCGCGCTGCTGCTGGGCGTCGCCGAGACCCTGGCCGCCGGTTACGGCTACGGCTCGTACCAGCTGGAGATCGCGCTCGGGCTGATGATCGTGGTGATGATCGTGCAGGCGAGCCGCCGTACCACCCTCTCCCAGGAGTCCGCATGATCAGGATCGTCGCCGGGCTTGCCGTCGCCGCCGTCACCCTCGCGCTCCCGGCGGTGCTCGACGACAGCGCGCTCGCCGTGTACGTCCTGCTCGGCCTCGCCGCCATCGTCACCGTCGGCGTGTCGCTGCTCATGGGGTATGCCGGGCAGGTCTCGCTCGGTCAGGGCGCCTTCTACGCCATCGGCGCCTACACCGCCGCGCTGCTCGCGCTCGGCGACGTGCCCCCGGTCGCCGGCCTGGTCGCCGCGCCCGTCGTGGCCGCCGCGTCCGCGCTCGTCATCGGGGTCCCGCTGCTGCGCCTGCGCGGGCACCACCTCGCCTTCGCCACCCTCGCCATGCAGCTCATCCTGCTCTCGCTGGCCGGGCAGCTCGAGTTCACCGGCGGCGACATCGGGCTGCAGGCCATCCCGCAGTTCTCCATCGGGTCGTTCCAGGCCGAGAGCGCCGTCGCGTACGCGTACCTCACCTGGGGCGGGCTCGCGCTCGTCCTGCTGATCGCCCACAACGTGATCACCTCGCGTCCCGGCCGGGCCCTGCGCGCGCTGGCCACCAGCGAGACCGCGGCCGCCTCCTCCGGCATCCCCGTCGGGCGCTACAAGCTCGTCGTCTTCGCGCTGTCGGCCGCCTTCGCCGGGCTCGCCGGAGGCATCTACTGCTTCTACACCGGGTACGTCGCGCCCGGCTCCTTCCCCGTGCTGATCTCCATCCAGTACATCGTCATGGCCGTGGTCGGCGGCCTCGGCACGCTGTGGGGCGCGGTCGTGGGGGCCGCCGCCATCACGCTGCTCGTGCAGGGGCTCGACGGGCTCGCCACGCTGCCGGGGATGCCGTCGTACGCGCCGAGCGTGCTGTCGTACGCGGTGTACGCGCTCGTCCTCATCGGGGTCGTGCTGTTCCTGCCCCAGGGGTTGCTGCCCGCCGTGTCCGAGCGCTTGTCCGGGAGGAGGCGGGCGCGCGAGGGCCGTGCCCGGTGAGGGTCGCCGTCCCGGGAGGCACGCTCGGTGGCGGCGGCCGCGCGGTTGGTGTCCCAGCTGAATTGCATTTTGCGGCGAATGCACCCTTTCACGGCTGACATCTGCGCGTAACACTGGACGCTGTGCCCCCTGTCACACGGGTTCCGGCGATGCACGGTCGCGGCGCGGAGGAACAGGCGCTGCGGCGGCTCCTCGACGGCGCCCGCGACGGCGACGGCGGGGCCCTGGTGCTGGCGGGCGAGCCCGGCATGGGCAGGACCGCGCTGCTCGGCCGCGCCGCCGGGCTGGCCGGTGACGGGTTCCTGGTGCTGCGCGTGTCGGGGGTGGCGGCCGAGTCGCGGCTGCCGTACGCCGGGCTGCACGCGCTGTTACGTCCGATCGCCGCGGACGCCGCGGCCCTGCTGCCGGAACCGCAGTTCCGCTCCCTGTCCCCGGTGCTGCGCCCCGAGCCGTCGGCCACGGCCGACGGCGGCGAGACGGCGGCGCCGGGTGCGGCTCAAGGCGGCGGACCGGCGTCACCCGAGCCCGCGCCCATCCCGCCCGCCTCAGGCGCGGCTCAAGGCGGCGGGCTGCCGTTACCCGCGGCCGTGCTCGCGCTCCTGGCGGCGGTCGCGGCCGAGCGGCCGGTGCTCGCCTGCGTGGACGACATGCACCTGCTGGACCCCGCCAGCCGCGAGGTGCTGGCGTTCACCGCCAGGCGGGTGGCGGGCGAGCGGGTGGCGCTGGTGTTCACCACCCGCACCGGTGAATGCGCGCCCGGCTGGGCGGCGGGGCTGCCGGTGGTGACGCTGCGCGGGCTGGACGGCATGGCCGTGCGCGAGCTGGCCGACGACCTCGCACCGGGTGAGATCACCGACGAACTGCTCGCCGCACTGAACCAGATCGCCCGCGGCAACCCGTCAGCGCTCACCGAGCTGATCGGCTCGCTGACCAGGGACCAGCTGAGCGGCGTCGCCGCCCCGCCCGAGACGCTGCCCAGGAACGGCCGCCTGTGGCGCGAGCACGCCTCCCGGCTGGCCGCGCTGCCCGCGGAGACCGTACGGCTGCTGCTGCTCGTCGCCGCCGACCCGGAGATCGACGTGCCCGCGCTGCTCGCCGCCGCCCGCCCGCGATGCGCGCTCGCCGTCCTGGAACCCGCGGAACGCGCCGGCATCCTGCACGCCACCGGCGACCGGTACGCCTTCCGCGACCCGGCGCTGCGCAGCGTCGCCTACCACGGGGCCTCGCTCCTCCAGCGCCGCACCGCCCACCGCCGCCTCGCCACGCTCATCGAGCCGGGGGACGACCGGCCGGGCGCGCGGCTGCGGCGGGCGTGGCACCGCGCCTGGGCCATGGACGCCGCCCCCGACGAGCTGGCCGACGACCTGGCGTCCGCGGCACGGGACGACCGCACGCCGGGCGGGCACCCCGAGACGTACCAGGCGCTGGAGAGAGCGGCAGAGCTGACCGGCCGGCACCGCCCCGAGAAGGCGGAACGGCTCGCGGCGGCGGCCAGGCACGCCTGGGTGGCCGGCCGCCCGCAGGTGGCCCGCGCGCTGCTGGCCCGCCTGCACGGCCTGGCGACGGCGCCGAACGAGGTGCGCGCCCGCGTCCGCCTCCTGCGCGGCAGCCTGGAGCTCCTCGGCGGCGAGACCGGCAGCGCCAGGGAGGAGCTGCTGGCCGCGGCGACGTGGCTGCTGGAGAGCCACCGCGTCCTGGGCGTGCGGGCCCTGGTGCGCGCGGCGGACGCCAGCTACCGTGCGGGCGACAACCGCCAGTTCATCGCCATCGCCAGGCAGGCGGCGGCATTACGCCGCCCGGACGAGCCGGTGCCCGCGCAGCTGATGTTCGAGTACCTGGCCGGGATGGCCGCCACCTTCAGCGGCGCGCACCGGGAGGCGGCGGCGCCGCTGCGCCGGGTGGTGGAGCTGGCCGGCGCGGTGGACGACCCGTCGGTGCTGGTGTGGGCGTGCGTGGCGAGCATGCTGCTGGGCGAGGACGCCTCCGCGCAGCGCCGCCTGTCGGCCCGCGCCCTGGAGGCGGCCGGCGCGCGCGGCGCGGCCTCGGCCATGCCGCAGCTGCTGGAGTACTCCATCTATCCGGAGGTGTGGACGGGCCGCTACGCGTCGGTGGCCGAGACCGCGGCCCGCGGCCTGCGCCTGGCCAGGGAGGCCGGCCAGCTCAACACCGCGGCCCAGCACCTGGCCTGGCTGGCGATGACGGCCGCGGTCGAGGGCGACCAGGAGACGTGCAGGATGCGCGCGGACGCCGCCATCGACCTGGCCGGGGCGCACGACCTGGGCATCGCGGGCGCGATCGGCACATGGGCGCTGGCCTGCCTCGACCTGGCGGCCGGCCGCCCTGCGGACGCGGCGGGCCGGTTACGTGCCGAGCGGCGTACCAACCGCCATGTCGTGATCCGCGTGATGGCCACACCGCATCTGATCGAGGCGTGCGCGCGTACCGGCGATCACGAAGGCGCCGAGGAGGCGCTGAAGGTTCTGGAAGGCTGGGTGGGCAGCACACGCAGCCCCGACCTGCGGGCGCTCGTCGCCCGCTGCCGCGCCCTGCTCGCCGGCCCCGGCGAGGCGGACGAGCTGTTCAGGGAGGCGCTGGAGCTGCACGCGCAGGGCGGCTACGAGTTCGAGGCGGCGAGGACGAGGCTCCTGTACGGCAGCGCGCTGCGCCGCGACCGCCGCCCCGGCGCGGCGCGGGAACACCTGCACGCAGCACTGGAGACGTTCGAACGCCACGGCGCCCGCCTGTGGACCGAGCAGGCCAGGACCGAGCTGCGCGCCTCCGGCGAACCGGTCGGCCCGGCCCCGGCGGCGGCCACCGCCAGGCTGACCGCGCAGCAGCTGCGGATCGCCCGCATGGTGGCCGAGGGCGCCACCAACAAGGAGGTGGCCGAGCAGCTGTTCCTCAGCCCCCGCACGGTCGAGCACCACCTGCGCAACATCTTCACCCGGCTCGGCGTCCGCTCCCGCGTCGAACTGGTAAGGCTCATGTCCTGATTCGAGGACCGGTGATTTCACCGATGCACGGTTGACCCCCGCTCCGAACAATGGCGAAAGACAGCTGTCACCGACCGAGCCACCCCCGATGAGCAGGGAGTATGACGACGTGCAGCTCTTCACCCCCCGATCATGCGCGCGAACGTTGACCAAGCTCGCCCTCACCGTCTCGCTGATCGCCGGCGGCCTCGCGGCCGCCTCCCCCGCCCACGCGGCCGGCTACGAGCGCGGCCCCGACCCCACCGACGCGCTGCTCGAAGCCTCCAGAGGCCCGTTCGCCACCGCGGAGACCAGGGTCTCGGCGCTGGTGCCCGGCTTCGGCGGCGGCACCATCTACTACCCCGTCGACACCAGCCAGGGCACGTTCGGCGCGATCGCCATCTCCCCCGGCTACACCGCCCGCTGGTCCAGCCTCGCATGGCTGGGGCCGCGCATCGCCTCGCACGGCTTCGTGGTGATCGGCATCGAGACCAACACCATCTACGACCAGCCCGACAGCCGGGGCCGCCAGCTCCTCGCCGCCCTCGACTATCTGGTCCAGAGCAGCCCGGCCACCGTGCGCAGCCGCATCGACCCGAACCGGCTGGCCGTGGCCGGCCACTCGATGGGCGGCGGCGGCACGCTCGAGGCGGCCAACAGCCGCCCGTCGCTGCAGGCTGCGGTGCCGATCGCGCCGTGGAACCTGCAGAAGTCGTGGTCCGGCGTACGCGTCCCGACCATGATCATCGGCGGTGAGGCCGACGCCATCGCCCCGGTCCTCACTCACTCCAAGCTGTTCTACGACAGCATCCCGGCGTCGTCGGAGAAGGCGTACCTGGAGCTGAACAACGCCAGCCACTTCTTCCCGCAGCTGCCCAACACCACGATGGCCAAGTCGATGGTGGCCTGGCTGAAGCGGTTCGTGGACGACGACACCCGCTACGAGCAGTTCCTCTGCCCGCCGCCCAGCGGCCTGGCGATCTCGGAGTACCGCGACACCTGCCCCAGCGACTCCTGACCTGACCGGGAGCTTCCGATGGCGGCCGCACGACGCGGCCGCCATCGGCACGTACGCATGTGATCGGAGAACGGAGAAACACCGACCGCCCACCCGATGGGCCCGTCACGGCCGCCGATCGATCAGCTCGATGCGCTGCTTGTCACGACCGCCGAAGCGCGTCCCGGACCTCCATCAGCGCGAAGCCGAGCAGATTGAGCCCCCGCCACATCTCCGGCCGCTCGGCCCGCTCGTCGTCGGCCGCCAGCCCGATGCCCCAGATCCGATCCACGGGGCTCGCCTCCACCAGCACCCGCTCACCGGTCCCCAGCAGGAACTCCCCGAGCTCGGGATTCTGCCCGAACTTGGCGAGGTTCCCCTGCACCACGATGTCGAACCGGGCCGCCGCCCACTTCTCCTCGTCGAAGCCGCGTACGCGCCGCCCGAGATCCTTGGCCTGCTCGGGATGGCCTGCCGCGACGATGGCCCGCGCCGTCTCCTCGTCCCCGAACAGCCGCGCCTTCCCCGCCATCATGAAGTGCTCGGCCGTCGCGTACGTGACCCCGTCCACCACGAACTCCGCCGGCCACCACTGCGACAGGCACCCGGCCCCCACCCCGCCGGACCGCGGCGCCCGATGCCCCCAGAACATCAGATAGCTCACCGGCTCCCCCCGCCGGACGGCCTCCACCAACCCCTGCACATCCCGCACCGCTTCCGCCATACCCCCAACCATCCCAAACCCCTGCAAGCCACCGCCAACCACTTTCACTCGTCGGGTACCGGTGCGCACGAACACCGCCCCGCCCGCCGGAAGGGCACCCCGGAGGGCCCGATCGGCATAGCAAGCGTGCCACCCGGTACAGGGTGGGATCACCGGACCCCGGCCGTCTACCGCTGAGGCGGGAACTTCTTCACAGCGTCGTCGATGATCCCGTGCAGGGCCCTGGCACAGGCCGACACCCTGCCGTGCGGTGGATAGCAGACGCCGGCGACCGGCGGCTCGTCGCAGTAGTCCTTGCCGTGCCGGCTGCACCACCCGGTGGCCGCGACACTCTCCGGATCGTGGAACGCGGGATCGAACGGCATCACGATCCGGATCTCACCGGGCTCCATGCGCGAAGCGTGGAAGCAGCCGCTCTCATCGTCGATACCGCCGCGGGCGCACGCCCGTGTGCGGTCCGGTGCCGGGCGCCTAGAGTCGCCGGCATGTGGCTGAGGACTGGGATGTTGGTGGCCGGGGCGGCGGCCCTGGTGTGGGGTGAGTGGCTGAACCGGCGGTGGTCTCGCACGCTCGTACGCGACGGCGAGGGCGGCACCGAGGCGGTGGTCGTGCTGGGCTACCGGAACCCCCAGCCTGCGGCGAACCTCATCAACCGCTGGCGGGTCCGCGCCGGGATCCGCTCCGTCTCCGCGGGCAAGGGGTCCGGCGCCCGCGTCATCTTCAGCGGCGGCGCGGCCCGTGGCCACGTCGCCGAGGCGCGGCTGATGGCCGACTACGCGACGTCGGTGCTCGGGTTCGGCGGCACGGTGATCCTCGAGGATCAGAGCATGTCGACGTGGGAGAACATCACGAACGTGATCCCGCTGCTGGAGGACGCCGACCGCATCAAGATCGTGTCCCAGCCCGCTCACGCTTTGAAGGCCCGCGCGTACCTGCGGCGGCTGCGGCCCGATCTGGCCGGCAAGCTGGTACGCGCGGACGACTACCGCCCCGGCGAGTGGACGCTCGCCAAGCCGCTGCTCGCCCTGCACGGGCTGTGGACGCTGCGCGGCCTTGAGCCCGGCGAGCGAAAGCTCTCGCGTGCGCGGCCAAGGCGTAGCCAATGACGTAGCTGATCCGGCGGCTCTCAACGGTCGCCCAGTCGCTGGTTCCGCGGCTCCCCACGCTCGCCCGCCCGCGCAGTGCCTGCGTCGCAAGCACAAGGTGTCGAAGGTCGCGCAGGTCGAGGGCTACTTCGCCAGGTCGCGGCTGATCACCAGGCGCTGGATCTGGTTGGTGCCTTCGAAGATCTGCATGATCTTGGCTTCGCGCATGTACCGCTCCACCCGGAACTCCCGCGTGTACCCGTACCCCCCGAACACCTGCACCGCGTCGGTGGTGACCTTCATGGCGGCGTCCGTGGCGACCAGCTTCGCGACGGAGGCGTGGCGGCTGTAGGGGAGGCCGGCGTCGCGGCGGCGGGCGGCGTCGAGGTAGGTGGCGCGGGCGCTGTCCACGGCGGCCGCCATGTCGGCCAGCAGGAAGCCCAGCCCCTGGTGGTCGATGATGCGCTTGCCGAAGGTGCGGCGTTCCTTGGCGTAGGCGACGGCCTCGTCGAGTGCGGCCTGGGCGAGGCCGGTGGCGCAGGCGGCGATGCCGAGGCGGCCGGAGTCGAGGGCGCTGAAGGCGATCTGCAGGCCCTGGCCTTCCTCGCCGATGAGGCGGTCGGGTTCCAGCAGGACGCCGTCCCAGTGGGCGCTGGTGGTGGGCACGGCGTGCAGGCCCATTTTCTCCTCGGGTTTGCCGAAGGTGAGGCCGTCGGCGGTGCCGGGGGCGAGGAAGCAGGAGACGCCGCGCGAGCCGGCGCCGGTGCGGGCGAAGAGCGCGTAGAAGTCGGCGATGCCGCCGTGGGTGATCCACGCCTTGTTGCCGGTGATGCGGTAGCCGTCGGGGACGCGTTCTGCGCGGCAGGACAGCGCGCCCGCGTCGGAGCCCGCCTGCGGCTCGGACAGGCTGTAGCCGCCGATGAGCTCGCCGGCGAGCATGCGGGGCAGCCACTGTTCGCGCTGCTCGGGGGTGCCGTAGGTGAAGACGGTGTAGCAGGCCAGGGTGTGCACGCTGACGGCGACGGCGACGGCCGCCCAGCGGGCCGCCAGCTCCTCCACGACCTGCAGGTACACCTCGTACGGCTGGGCACCCCCGCCGTACTCCTCGGGGTAGGGCAGGCCGAGGAGCCCGGCGGCGCCCAAGGTGGCGAAGAGCCCTTCGGGGTAGGTCTCGGCGCGTTCGTGTTCGTCGACCCTGCGGGCCAGCTCCTTGTCGGCGATGTCGCGGGTCAGCTCGATGAGGTCTTCGGCGTCCTGGTCCGGCAGCAGGCGTTCGACGGTCACGGTGACTCCCTGACGGTAGGGCTTAGAGGTTGTCCAGCGCCTTTTGAGCGCGCTCGCGGAACTCTGCGACCCTTGCGAGCTTGATGTCCTCGTACCCCCGGATCAGGTCGGGCAGCCCGGCGATCTCCTCGACGACGGAGGCGGTCTCGGGGGTGAGGCGGTCGAGCGCGGTGCGGACGAGCCCGCGGTACTCGCCGATGAGCGCCCGCTCGACCCGGCGCACCTCGGCCTTGCCGAACACGTCGAACGCGGTCCCCCGCAGCACCCTGGCGGCGCGCAGGCCGCGGAAGAGCACCCCGGCCGAGCGGCCCACCTTGATCTTGCGCTTCATGCCCATCGCGCGCAGCACGGGCGGGTGCAGCAGCACCGTGACCTTGGCGTCCGCGCCGAATTCGCGCTCGCGCCGCGCCACCTCTGCGGGGTCGAGGTGGAGGCGGGCGACCTCGTACTCGTCCTTATAGGCCATCAGCTTGTGCAGGCCGCGCGCGTAGGCGAGTGCGATGGCGGTGCCGGCCTGCTCGCCGGCGCGCTCGACGGCGCGGGCGGCGACGCGGCGGACGTCGTCTTCGTACGTGCGGGCGTAGGTGGCGTTCTGGTAGCCGGTGAGGTCGGCGACGCGGTCGGCCACGACCTCGTCGAACGTCTTCGGCCGGGCGGTCTCGGGCAGCGCGGCCCTGCGCACGGCCTCGGGGTCGTGCACGGCGGCCCGCCCCCACCGGAACGCGGCGAGGTTCTGCTCGACGGAGGCCCGGTTGAGCCGGATGGCCTGCTCGATCGAGGCGGCGCCGACGGGCAGGCAGCCCTTCTGGTAGGCGGCGCCGAGCAGCAGCAGGTTGGCCGGCATGTGGTCGCCGAACAGCGCTTCCGACAGTGCGTGGGCGTCCACGCAGACCTGCTCGCGGGTGGCGGTGGCGACGCGGGCGACGGCGTCGGCGTGGCCGGGCACGGGGATGCGCCCGGTGACCATGGCGGCGGTGGGCACCACGGAGGTGTTGAGCACGGCGACGGTGCGTTCCGGCGCGGCCACGGCGAGGGTGGCGTCGGCCGCCGCCCCGAGCACGTCGAACCCGATGAGCACGTCGGCGCTGCCCTGCGAGGCGCGCACGTGCCCGGACGGCGGCCGCTTGCCGATCCGCACGTCGCTGACCACGGGCCCGCCCTTCTGCGCGAGGCCGGTCTGCTCGAGGCCGGTGGCGTGCAGCCCGTCGAGGTGGGCGGCCATCTGGAGGATCTGCGAGACGGTGACCACGCCGGTGCCGCCGATGCCGGGCATCCTGATGAGCGTCTCGTCGCCGTGCGCGGCGACCGGCTCGGGCGGGGTGACGGGCGGTTCCGGCGCCTTCCTGGGCTCCTTGGTGCCCGGCTCGACCAGCAGGAACGACGGGCAGTCGCCCTTGAGGCAGCTCAGGTCGGTGTTGCAGGACGCCTGGTGGATGCGGGTCTTGCGGCCGTACTCGGTCTCGACGGGCTGCACGGACAGGCAGGTCGAGACGTCGCCGCAGTCGCCGCAGCCCTCGCAGACCCGCTCGTTGATGTACACCTTCTGGGTGGGTACGGGCAGCTTGCCGCGCTTGCGCAGCCGCCGTTCCTCGGCGGCGCAGCGGTCGTCGTGGATGAGCACGGTCACCCCGCCGGCCGCGGCCAGCTCCTTCTCGACCTCGGGCAGGTCGTCGCGGTGCCGTACGGAGGCGATCGGCGCGAGCTCGACGCCCCGGTACCGCTCGGGCTCCGGCGTGGTGATCACGACCTTGCGCACGCCCTCCAGGGCCAGCTCGCGGGTCAGCGACGGCACGTCGAGCTTGCCCTCGGGGTGCTGGCCGCCGGTCATGGCGACCGCGTCGTTGTAGAGCAGCTTGTACGTGATCGGCACCCCGGCCGCGACGGCCGCCCTGATGGCCAGCGAGCCCGAGTGGTGGTAGGTGCCGTCGCCGAGGTTCTGCACGAAGTGCCGGTCGTCGGTGAACGGCGCGAGCCCGATCCACTGGGCGCCCTCCCCGCCCATCTGGGTGATGCCGACCTGGGTGCCGCGCCCGTGGCCGTCGAGCGCGATCATCGCGTGGCAGCCGATGCCCACGCCGACCAGCGTGCCGTCGGCGGTGCGGGTGGAGGTGTTGTGCGGGCAGCCGGAGCAGAAGTACGGGGTGCGCGCGGCGACCACCGGCAGCAGGGCGCGGCGGCGCTCGCGGCGGGGCGGCTCGATGCCGAGGCAGGAGGCGACGGCCCTGGCGACGTCGTCGGCGCCCAGCGTGCCCCTGGCGGGCAGCAGGTCGCGGCCCCTGATCTCGGGGGCGTGCGCGGCGCCGTACAGGGCCTGCTTGAGCTGGCCTTCGAGGAACGCCACCTTGTCCTCGACCACGAGCACCCGGGCCAGGCCCGAGGTCAGCTCGGCCAGCTCGGCGGCATCGAGCGGGAACGGCATCGCGATCTTGATGAGCCGGATGCCGTGCGCGTCCATGGCGGCCTCGTCGATGCCGAGGTCGCCGAGCGCGCGCTCGACCGCCGCGTACGTGGCTCCGGAGGCGAGGATGCCGAGCCCGGTGTTGCCGGCGCCGGCCGTCACGCGGTTGAGGCCGTGCTCGCGTGCGTACGCGCGGGCGAGGGCGAGACGGCGGGTGAGCATGTCGTGCTCGGCGTCGAGCGCGGCTGGGCCGAGCAGGATGGGGGCGGGCCCCTTGGCGGCGCGCTCGGGCACGGGCACGCCGGCGCGCAGCGGGCCGAGGTCCACGGTGGCGGAGGCGTCGGCGATGTCGGCCACGATCTTCAGGCCCACCCACAGGCCGCTGGCGCGCGACATGGCCACCGCGTGCAGGCCGTACTCGATGATCTCGGCGACCGTGGCGGGCGCGAGCAGCGGCATGGACAGGCTCTGGCACATCGGCTCGCACGAGCTGGGCAGCGTGGACGACTTGCAGCCGGGGTCGTCGCCGATCCAGGCCACCGCGCCGCCGAGCGGGGCGGTGCCGGCGACGTTGGCGTGCCTGATGGCGTCGGCGGCGCGGTCGAGCCCGGGGTTCTTGCCGTACCAGAAGCCGGTCACGCCCTCGTGGCGGCGGCCCGGCACCTGATCGAGGAGCTGCGTGCCGGCGACGGCGGTGGCGGCGAGCTCCTCGTTCAGACCGGGCTGGAAGACCACGCCGGCGGGCTCCAGGTGCCTGGCCGCCCTGCCCATCTCCAGGTCCACGCCCGCCAGCGGCGAGCCGGGATAGCCGCTGACGAACGCGCGGGTGTCCAGCCCGCGCTCGTCGTCCAGGCGGCGCTGCTCCAGCGTCAGGCGCACCAGGGCTTGGATGCCCGAGATGAGCACGCGGCCGTCGAGTGCCGTGTACTTGTCGTCGAGCGACACGGGGGTGGGAGTCTCGCTCGCGCTCATGCGAACCTCCTGGCGTTCATACGTGCTCGCCTCGTGGCACGCTGCTTCCCAGCACAGCAACCCGGGCATGATGTGCGCAAGTATTAGACGAGAAACCGGGCCAAAGACGCAAACAATATGAGTTCATGGACGTGCCAGCCGACGTTCTTTGCGCGTGAAGGGGGCGTACTCCGTGCCTGAGATCGACGAGATCGATCACCAAGTGCTGCGGCTCCTGCGTGAGGACGGACGCAGGACGTTCTCCGAGATGGCCGAGCGTATCGGCCTTTCGGTGGCGGCGGTCAAGCGGCGGGTCGACCGGCTCAAGGAGCTCGGCGTGATCACCGGTTTCTCGGTGCAGATCGACTACGCCAAGCTCGGCTGGGGCATCGAGGCCTTCACCGAGCTGCGCTACCCCGGCACCACCCCGGTCAGCGAGATCATCCGCACCGCCACCGACGTGCCGGAGGTGCAGGAGGTGTTCACGATCGCGGGCGACCCCGACGCGCTGATCCACGTACGCGTGCGCGACCTCGGCCACCTGCAGCAGGTCATCGACCGGCTGCGCAGGGCCGGTGACGTCACGGGCACCAAGACCCTGCTCGTCCTCGGCTCGTGGAGCCGCGACGTGCTGGGCTGAGAGCTCCTGGGCGCGGGTCAGGAGGGGTGCCCGTCCTGGTGGGAGAAGTAGCGCACGAGCAGGCCGATCGCGATCAGCACCGCCACCCCCAGGCCCAGCATCCAGACCGGCGCGCCGGTCACCGGCAGCTCCCCGGCCTCGTGGTGCGCGGGCGGCGGCATCTCGCCCGCGGCTGCGGGGGCGTCCCTGTGGCGCTCGCGGCGCGGCTCCTCGACCGGCTCGTGCCCGCCGTCCTCACGCTCTTCTTCCGGGGTCGCGGTGGGGGTCGGCTCGGGCGTCTCCTCGGCCTCCGGGGTGCTCTCCGGCTCCGGCGCCGCCGCCACGACCGTGTCGGCGCAGGCGCGGTTGTCGGCGGTGTTCTCCTCACCGCCGCCGGTGGTGACCGACGCGCAGATCGTCAGCGGGCCGGACTCGTACGGGGTCAGGCTGAAGGCGTACGTCCTGCTCTCCCCCGGCGCGAGCGAGCCGAGCGGGCAGATGAGCGCGGGGCCGCTCTGCGGGCACTCCGCCGGGCGCCGCGCGATCGTCCCGCCGTCGGCCGGGTTGTGCAGGGAGACGTTCGCCGCCCGCGAGGGGCCGTGGTTGGTCACCGTCAGCCGGTACCGGATCGGCTCCCCGTGGCCCACCTCCTTCGGCGCGCCCTCCTGGCGCACCTCGACCTCCGCGACCGCCCGCGCCCTGGTCGCCAGCTCGGCCTCGTCGGGGGTCGCGTCGGGGGCGGTGACGTGGGCGCGGTTGACCAGGTTCGTGCCGTGCCGCAGCGCCGGGTCGGTGGTGACCGGCAGCTCGAACGTCACGCTCTGCCCCGCGGGGAGCGCCATGCCCGGCCCTCCGCAGGTGAGCGTGCGGCCGGCGAGGCGGCAGCCGCCGGGGAGCCGGCCCGGGATGAGGTCACGGTCGAGCACGCCGGTGGCGACGACGCCCGTGGCGTCCGTGATGCCGGCGTTGGTGATGGTCAGGGCGTAGACCGCGGTGTCCCCGATGATCACGGGGTCGGGGGTGAGCTCCTGGGCGACGCGCAGCAGCGGCGGCGCTTTGGGCGTCCCGGACGCGCTCGGCCTGGGCGCGGGCGGGCCGCCCCGCCGTCCTCCCTGTTCGCCGTCCGGCCCGTACGTCTGGTCCCCGCCGCGCTGTCCTGACTGGCCGGGCAGCGGTCCGTACGGGGAGCCGCGCACGACCCCGTCAGGGCCGGCCGCGCTCTTGGCGACGCTGCCGGGTGCGGGACCGAAAACCGCGCTCCCAGGCGCGGGACCGTAAACGGCGCCGCCGGGTGCAGGCCCGTAAGCGGAGCCGCCGGGCGCGGGCCTGCCCTCCTCGGCGGCAGGCCGGCGGTCGTCGTGGCCGGGGACGGACCGTGCGGCCGCAGGGACGGGCGCGTGCATCGCGGGCGGGGCGGAGTTCGCGGGAAGTGCCGTGATCGCCGCCCAGGCGGCGCTGCCCAGCGCGGCGAGCGAGATGATCGCCGCGATTCCGGGCCTGCCCATGTCGTACCCCCGCCCCTATGCGCTTGTCTCGACCCGGTGGCGATCCTCCTACCGGCCGGTCGGGTCGCGGGGGCGGTCCGACCGCAACGATGCGCCGCCATGACCGACTCTTTAGCCGTCGCCCCGGTCCGCTCAGCACTCGCCCCGGTAGGGCGGCAGGTCGAAGCGGGCGCGGATGGTGCGCTGCACCTCCAGCTTGCCGGCGCGGGCGTCGATGGTGAGCACGTACTCCTTGCGCCGGAACAGCTCCAGCACCGGCCCGGTCTTGTCGTGATAGTCGGCCAGCCGCCTGGCGAGCGCATCGGGGGTGTCGTCGGGCCTGGTCACCAGCTCGCCGCCGCACACGTCGCAGCGGCCCTCCTCCTCGGGCCGGTGGGCGATGAGGTTGTAGTCCATGCCGCAGCGCGAGCACAACCGCCGGGCGAGCACCCGCCTGCGCACCTCCTCGTCGGGCAGGTCGAGGTGGATGACGCCGTCGATGTCGTAGCTCTCCAGGAAGAACTCGGCCTGGCGGCGGTTGCGCGGGAAGCCGTCGATGATGAAGCCGTAGTTCCAGTCGTGCAGGTCGAGCCGGTCCTTGACGACGTCCTCCACGAGGTCGTCGCCGACCAGCTCGCCGGCCGCGACGAGGCGGCGCACCTGGGCGCCGATCTTGGTGTGGTTCTTGACGTGCCAGCGGAAGATGTCGCCGACGCTGATGTGGACGAGGTCCAGGTCACTGGCGAGCATGGCGCTCTGGGTGCCCTTGCCGCTGCCCTGCACCCCCATGATCACGTATTTCCGCATAGCGAGCGCTCCCGTCCTCCGTCGTAGGCATGCTCACCCCGGCGCCGGGGATCATGCGCGAACAACCGCGGGAATCGAGAGTGATTACGTAGATCTGCCGATGGTCGTGCCCGGCCCGGCGCGCATACTGTCAGCGCATACTCCCGGCCACACCGATCGCCTTCGAAGCAGGGTGGGTTCATGCGCGCGCTGACCGTGTTGTTGTCCTTCGCGTCGTTCGCGTCCACGTGCGCCATGGTCGCGACGTGCGCCGCACCCGCGAACGCGAAGCAGGCCGCGGCGACGCCCGACGTGGTGTTCCAGCGGGCCGACTTCACCGCGGGCACCGCCGAGGGCACGACGGCGTCGGACGGTCTGGCGTTCGGGGAGGCCGCGGGCACGGTCTCGTACACCGACGCGCTGGGCACCAAGACGTGGGAGTACGCCCGCTGGACCGGCCCCGAGCAGGACATCGGCTTTCCCGCCACCGAACTGATCGCGTCGTGGACGGCCGACGTGCCGCCGGGAAGCTGGCTGCAGGTGGAGGCGAGGGGCAGGAACGCCGGGGGGCTGACCCGGTGGTACTCGCTGGGCCGCTGGTCGTACGCGGAGGGCGACGTGCTGCGCACCTCGGTCCCCGGGCAGTCGGACGCCGACGCGAAGGTGGCCGTGGACACGCTGGTCGCGGCGGCGGGCAAGCCGCTCAGCGGCTACCAGCTCCGGCTGACCCTCTACCGGCGGCCCGGCTCGGGCGTCGTCCCCCGGGTGCGCACGTCCGGCGTGATGAGCTCCAACGTGCCGCGCCGCGAGAGCGTGCCGGTCAGTCCAGGCGGCGGCGCGTGGGGCAAGGAGCTGGCGGTGCCGCGCCGGTCCCAGAACCTTCACAAGGGCCACTATCCCGAGTGGAACGGCGGCGGCGAGGCGTGGTGCAGCCCGACCTCGACCACGATGGTGATGGGGTACTGGGGCGTCTGGCCGAGCGGGCAGGACACCGCCTGGGTGGACGGCTCCGACCCGAACCCCGAGGTGGACCACGCCGCCCGCCACACCTACGACCACGCCTACGGGGGCACCGGCAACTGGCCGTTCAACACCGCGTACGCGGGCCGGTACGGCCTCGACGGGTTCGTCACCAGGCTCCGCTCGCTGACCGAGCTGGAGCGGCTGATCAGCGCGGGCGTGCCGGTGATCACCTCGCAGTCGTTCACGAAGGAGGAGCTGCCGGGCGCGGGTTACGGCACGGATGGCCATCTCATGGTGGTCGTCGGCTTCACCGATGACGGCGACGTGATCGCCAACGACCCGGCGTCGCCGAGCAACGCGGCCGTGCGCAGGGTCTATCCGCGGGCCGCGTTCGAGAACGTGTGGCTGCGGAGTTCGAGCAGCGGCGGGGTGGCGTACGTGATCCACCCGAGGGGCCACCGGCTGCCCGCCACGACCCCCGGGCTGCCGGCCAACTGGTGACGCAGATTGCCCGTCATGATGTGCCCGAATATGCGGGGATAACTGCTGGTCAGCGGGCTTTCGTACCCCTCGACGGCCGCCCCGGAGCTGCGTACATTGTCATCCGTCAAAAGCCGAACTCGACGAGCCTTGCGCGGTGGAACGCCGGATGACCGAGGACGAACCAGCCACGATCGAGAAGACTCGGCCCGTGCGCGACATGCGATGGAACGGTCCACCGCTGCTGCTGTCCGACGCCGGGGCCCGGGTGCTGCTGGCCGGCACGGGCACGCATCGGCCCGCCTCCCGGCTGCCGCACGCGCCCGCCGTGGCCGCCACGCTCGACGACGTCGCCCGCTGCCTGGTGGAGCGGGCCGGCCTGTCCCCCGACCGGCTCGACGTGCTGCTCGACCCGGCCGGCCCGGCCGAGCTCGGCACGGCGCTCGAGCGGGCGGCGCGCGAGGCGACGAGCGTGCTGATGTTCCACTTCGTCGGGCACGCCCTGTTCGGGCCGGGCGACGAGCTCTACCTCGCCACCGGCGCCACGGCCGACCTGTCGGAGGGCACGGCGGGCTACCAGGCGCTGCCGTACGCGCTGATGCGGCGGATCATGGCCGGGTCGCGGGCCGGGCTCGCGGTCGTGGTGCTCGACTGCTGCTTCAGCGGCGGCGGCCGTCCGGTGCCCGCCAAGCTCATGGAGCAGTCGCTGGCCTGGCCGGGTGCGTACGTGCTGGCCGCGACGAGCAAGGAGCCCAACTCGTGGGCGCTGCCCGGCGTGCGGCACACCGCGCTCAGCGGCGGGCTGCTGCGGCTCCTGCGCGAGGGCGATCCCGAGGGCCCGCCCGCGTTCACGCTCGACCACGTGCACCACCGTCTGGCCAGGGCCCTGCCCGCCGCCGGGTTCCCGCGTCCCCGGCGGGAGGCGATCGAGCTGGAGGAGCTGCCGCCGCTGGCCGTCAACCCGGCCCACGCGGCGCCCCGGGTCCGGCAGCGGCCGGTGGCCTCGCCCGGCGATCCCGGCAGCCCTTACCGGGGGCTGGCGCCGTACGGGGCCGAGCACGCCGCGGTGTTCGCCGGGCGCGAGGAGGCGACGCGGTCGCTGGTCGGGCGCGTCCGCCAGGCGCTGCGGGCGGCCCGGCCGCCGATGGTGCTCGGCGCGCAGGCGTTCGACGGCGCGGGGCCGCTCGTCCTCACCGGCCCTTCGGGGTGCGGCAAGACGTCGTTGCTGCGCGCGGGGCTGCTGCCCGTGCTGAAGGACGAGGTGGGGCGGTGCATCGCGCTGACCCCCGGCGCCGAGCCGACGGCGGCGCTGGCCGCCGAGCTGGCCGCGCTGGGCGGGGTCGATCCCGCACGCCTGCGCGCGATCATCGAGTCCGACCCGGCGGCGGCCCGCCGCGGGCTGCCCGGCCCCACGCTGGTGGTGGTCGACCAGTTCGAAGAGGTGTTCACCGCGTGCGGCGACGAGACGTCGCGGCGGCGCTTCGTGGCGGCGCTGGCCGAGCTGTCGGGGTCGGCGGCGGTGGTGATCGCGGTACGCGGCGACTTCTTCGCGCGCTGCGCCGCCTATCCGGGGCTGCTCCAGGGGCTGCGGCGGCCGGAGATCGTGCCGCCGCTGCCGCCCGCCGGGGTGCGCAGGGTCATCGAGGAGCCCGCCGCGCGGGCCGGGCTCGCCATCGAGCCGGGGCTGGTCGAGCTGATCCTGGACGACCTGCGCCGGGTCGATGAGGACCCGCTGCCGAAGCTGTCGCAGGCGCTGCTCGCCACCTGGCGGCGGCGTACCGGCGGGGTGCTCACCATGGAGGGCTACCGCGCCGGCGGCGGGGTCGCGCGGGCGATCGCGATGAGCGGCGAGGAGACGCTGCGGCGGCTCGGCGCGGAGTTCGAGCCGGTCGCGCGCGGGCTGCTCGAACGGCTCGTCCTCGTGGACGAGCAGGCGGGCGCGCTGCCCAGGCGGGTGCCGGTGGCCGAGCTGAGCCCGGGGCCCGAGTCGGTGGCCGGGCAGGTGCTGGCCGAGCTGGTCAGGGCGCGGCTGGTCACCGTGGAGCGCGACGAGGCGCGGCTGGTCCACGAGGCGCTGGTGCGGGCCTGGCCCCGGCTGGCGAGCTGGGCCGAGGCGCGGCGGGCGCGGCTGCTCGTGCGGGGGCGGCTGGCCGAGGACGCCGCCCTGTGGCGGGATGACGGCAGGAACCCGTCGTACCTGTACGCCGGCGACCGCCTCGCGACGGCGGAGACCGTCGTCGGCCTCGCGCATCCCGCCCGCCGCGAGACGGCGCGGCGGACGCGCAAGAGCACAAAGAGCGGGAAGGCCGGAAAGAGTGGAAAGGGCGCGCAGGGAGACGACCGCGCGCTGTGGCCGGAGGATGCCGGGCACGGAGCCGGTGCGGTCGCCCAGTGGCCGGAGGAGGCGGCGCGGCGGGCCGGGAAGAGCGCGCCGGACGTACGCGATGTGCGCGAGGCGAGCCCGATCGAGCGGGAGTTCCTGGTGGCCTCGCGCCGCCGCCAGGAGCGCAGGAGGCTGATCGCCCGCGGCACCATCGCCGCGCTCTCCCTCCTCGTCCTGGCCGGGGCGGCGGGCGGCGTGGTGGCGGTCGTGCAGGGCGGCAGGGCCGACGCGCGGGCCATGGAGGCGGCCCGCATGCGCGACGAGGCGCTGTCCCGCGAGGTCGCGGCCGCGGCGAGCCGCGCGGGCGACACCTCGCTCGGCTCCCAGCTCGCGCTCGCGGCCTACCGCCTGTCGCCGACGCCGGAGGCGCGCGGCGCGCTGCTCGGCTCGCTCGCGCGTCCGATCGGGGCGCGGCTGATCGGCCACACCGCCCCGGTCGAGCAGGTGGCCTTCCGCGCGGACGGCCGCGTGGCCGTGACCGCGTCCGGCGACTTCACCGCCCGGTTGTGGAACGTCGCCGACCCGCTGCGTCCGCAGGCGCTGGGCGTGGTGGGCGGCCACACCGGCGGGGTGCGCACGGCGGCGTTCGCCAAGGGCGGGAAGGTGCTGGCGACGGGGTCGGCCGACGGCACGGCCCGGCTCTGGGACGTCTCCGACACCGCCCGTCCGCGCCCGCTGGCCACGCTCGAAGGCCACAAGGAGCCGGTCGAGTCGGTGGCGTTCGCGCCGGAGGGCGATGTCCTGGTCACCGCGTCCCCCGACGGCACCGCCCGGCTGTGGAACGTGACAAACCTCCGCAAGCCGGCGGCGCTGTCGGTCGTCCGCCAGGACGCCGACTTCACCGAGGCCGTCTTCAGCCCCGACGGACGCATGGCCGCGCTGGCCACCGCCGGAGGCACGATCACCATCCTCGACGTGCGCAGCCCCGCCACGCCGGTCACGCTGGCGAGCCTGGCCTCGACGCACGGCGGTCTGCGCGGGCTCGCGTTCTCCCCTGACGGGCGCACCCTGGCGGCGGCCTCGGCGACCGGCACGATCGAGCTGTGGGACGTCGCCACCGCCCAGCAGGCCGGCACCGCCAAAGGCAGCGGCGCGGCGGTGCACGACATCGCGTTCAGCCCCGACGGCACGCTGCTCGCCGCCGCCTCGGCGGACGCCGACGTCCGGCTGTGGAGCGTGGACGACCCGGCCGCGCCTGAGGCGGTGGGGACCCTGGCCGGGTCTCCCGACGCGGTGACGGGGGTGGCGTTCAGCCCCGACGGGCGGCACCTCGCCACCTCGGGGGCCGACGGCATCGCCCGCCTGTGGAACGTCTCCGACGCCGCCCGCCTCACTCCCCGCGCCCGCCTGGCGCGGCACACCGGCGAGGTGACCGCGGTGGCGATCTCCGCGAGCGGCGGCGTGCTGGCCAGCGCGTCCGACGACGACACGGTCAGGCTGTGGGACCTCTCCGACCCGGCGGCAGCCGCCGCGCACGCCACGCTCACCGGGCACACCGAGACGGTGCTGACGGCGGCGTTCAGCCCCGGCGACGACCGCCTCGTCACCGCATCCCGCGACGGCACCGCCCGCCTCTGGGACGTCTCGTCACCTGAGGCGCCCAAGCCGCTCGGCACGATCACCGGCGGCATCCGCTCCGCCGCGTTCGGCGCGGACGAGACCACGGTGCTGACGACCTCCTCCGACGGCCGCGCGGCCCTGTGGGACGTCGGATCCCCCGCCGCGCCCACCCGCCTCGCCTACCTCGGCCCCGCCGAGATCCGGCTGACCGCCGCCGCGTTCCGCCCGGACGGCAAGCTCGTGGCGACCGGCTCGGGCACCTCGTCCGTACGGCTGTGGGACGTCGCCAAGCCGGCCCGCCCGCGCCAGGTCGCCGCGTTCACCGCGCACACCGGCCAGGTGCTCGCCCTGCGGTTCAGCGGCGACGGAGCGACGCTGGCCACGGCGTCGTCCGACGGCACGGTCCGGCTCTGGGACGTCTCCGACACCGCGAGCCCGCGCCGCCTGTCGGAGCTGACCGGCCACGCCGCCGACGTGGTGAGCGTGGCGTTCGCCGCCGACGACCGCAGGCTCGTCACGGCCTCCGCCGACCGGACCGTGCGCGTGTGGGACGTGGTCGATCCGTCCGCCCCCGAGCTGTGGGCGGTGTTCGCGGGCTCGAAGCCGGTGCGCGACGCCGTGCCGGGGCCCGACGGCACCGTGCTGGCCGGCACGTCGGGCAGCGCCGTACAGCTCTACGGGCTGGACGTGGAGCAGGCGAGCGCGCGGATCTGTGAGGAGGCCGGCACGTCCATCACCCGCGCCGAGTGGGACCGCCATTTCCCTGGCCGCCCGTACGCGCCGCCCTGCCCGTGACGGCCACGCTTGAAAAGGGCCGCCCGCGCACAAGCGTCCACCCATCCACGCCGCCCTGCCCATGAGGGCCACGCCAGAGAAGCGGCCGCCCGCCCCTCCGCACAAGCGTCCACCCATCCGCGCCGCCCTACCCGCGAGGGCCACGCCAGAGAAGCGGCCGCCCGCCCTCCCTGCAGCAGCGTCCCGCCCATCCGTGCCCCTCCCCTGAGGACGCGCGCCTCCGCCCCTGAGGACGGCCCGCATGGGAGCGCTTCCAACCTCTGAGAAGCGGTTGCAATCGCTTGTTGCAGCAAATTCGCCTTAGAAGTGCAGTTTCACTGCAGGCCATTGACGAAGTGAGGGCTTTGGGTGAGGGTTTCATGCAAACGATTGCACCGCACACGCTCCAAGGTTGCGCCATGCGACTCCCGTCACTCCCCTCGCTGATCGCCCTGACGGTGATCGCCGCTCTCACCCCCCTCTCCCCCGCCACCGCCGCGACCGCGGGCCCGTCCACGATCGTGGTCGCGGCCGACGGCTCGGGCGACTACCCGACCGTGCAGGACGCCGTCGACGCCGTGCCCTCCGGCAACAGGCGGCCGGTCACGATCCTGGTCCGCAAGGGCACCTACCGGCAGCAGGTCGTCATCCCGGCCGACAAGCCGTACATCACGCTGGCCGGCGACACCACGGACCCGCGCGACGTGGTCCTGACGTACGACGTGTCGGCCGACACGCCGAAGCCGGACGGCTCGGGCACGTACGGCACGTCGGGCAGCGCGTCGTACACGATCGAGGCCCCCGACTTCACCGCCCGCAACCTCACCTTCGAGAACGCCTACGACGAGGCCGCCAACGGCAACAGCCAGGCCGTCGCGGTCAGGACGACCGGCGACCGGCAGGTCTACGACAACGTCAGGTTCCTCGGCAACCAGGACACGCTGTACGCCAACACCCCGTCCGCCACGACCGTCGCCCGCCAGTACTTCCACAACTGCTACGTCGAGGGCGACGTGGACTTCATCTTCGGCCGCGCGACGGCGGTGTTCGACCGCTGCGTCATCAAGGCGCTGAGCCGCGGCAGCTCCGACAACAACGGCTACGTCACCGCCGCCAGCACCGAGATCACCAACCCGTACGGCTTCCTCATCTACCGCAGCCACCTGACCAGCAACGCCCCCGCCCGCACCTTCCACCTGGGCCGCCCGTGGCCGGCCGGCGGCTCGACCACCGCGCGCGGGCAGGTGCTGGTGCGCGAGTCGTGGCTCGGCCAGCAGTTCAAGGATGCGCCGTGGACCGACATGTCGGGCCTGAACTGGCGGGACGCCCGCCTGTCCGAGTACCGCAACCACGGCCCCGGCGCCACCGTCAACGACGACCGCCCGCAGCTCGACCCGCGTGAGGCCGCGAAGTACACGCCTGAGCGCTACCTGGCGGGCCGCGACGGCTGGAACCCGGTCCGCCCGCCGAGCCCCAAGCCCAGGCCCGAGCCGGGGCGCGAGGTGCTGCCCAAGGGCGACGGCTGGGCGGCGGCCACCACCGGCACCACCGGCGGCTCGGCCGCCCGCCCCGAGAACGTGCACGTCGTCACCGACCGGGCGCAGCTCATCGCCGCACTCGGCGACCCCGCCGACAACACCCCGAAGATCGTGTACGTCAAAGGCGCCATCGACGCCGACACCGACGCTCAGGGCAACCCGCTGACCTGCGACGACTACGCCGTTGACGGCTACAGCCTGGACGCCTACCTTGCGGCCTACGACCCCGAGGTGTGGGGCCGCGACCGGGTGCCGTCGGGCCCGCTCGAGGACGCGCGCAAGGCGTCGTACGCGAAGATGGCCGAGCACGTCACGATCACCGTCGGCTCCAACGTCACGCTCATCGGCCTGGGGCGCGACGCCGCGCTGAAGAGCTTCGGCCTGCGCATCACCGACGCCGACAACGTGATCGTCCGCAACCTCACCATCACCGACACCGCCGACTGCTTCCCGCAGTGGGACCCGACCGACGGAGAAGAGGGCAACTGGAACGCCTCCTTCGACAACGTCGAGGTGTCCGGCTCGACCCACGTGTGGCTCGACCACAACACGCTCAACGACGGCGACAACCCCGACTCCGGGCAGCCGCGCTACTTCGGCCGGCCGTACCAGGTGCACGACGGGCTGCTCGACGTCGTACGCGGATCCGACCTCGTCACGATCTCGTGGAACCACCTCGGCAACCACGACAAGGTGACGCTGATCGGCAACACCGACGACCCGGCGCGCTACGACGAGCAGGACAAGCTGCGCGTCACCGTGCACCACAACTACTTCGAGGGCCTCGGGCAGCGCACGCCCCGGGTGCGGTGGGGCCGCGTGCACGTCTACAACAACTACTACCGGGGCGGTGACGCGCACGCCTACAGCATCGGCGTGGGCGCGGGCTCCAAGGTCTACGCCGAGGCGAACGCGTTCGACGGCATCGCCGCCGAGAAGGTGCTCAGCGTGTTCGGCGGCACCGCCATCACCGCCAAGGGCAACCTGGTGAACGGGCGGGCGGTGGACGTGGTGGCCGCGTACGAGGCCGCCACCGGCACGACGCTCGGCCGCGACGTCGGGTGGACCCCTGACCCGGCGCCGCACATGCACCCCGCGCAGGCGCTGCACGCACTGGTGCCGGCGGGCGCCGGCGCGGGCCGCCCGCTCTGAACCCCGGCTGAACGGCCCTGCGGCCGCGCCCCTCGCAAGCCCCGGTGGAACGGCCCTGAGGGTGGGAGTATCGCGCCCACCCTCAGGGCCTGTGGAGCGGGCGTTCCTGACCTAGCCTGAAGGCATGGAGACGGAGAACCTGCTCGGACGGTTCCTGCGAGCCCGCCGCGAGCGACTCCAGCCGGAGGACATCGGCATGCCGGTCGGCGCGCGCCGCCGCGTGTCAGGGCTGCGCAGGGAGGAGGTGGCGCAGCTCGCCGGAGTCAGCACCGACTACTACATCAGGCTCGAACAGGGCCGCGAACGGCACCCGTCGGACCAGGTCGTCGACGCGCTCGCCAGGGCGCTGGAGCTGGACGACGACGCCGCGGCCCACCTGCACCGCCTGGCCCACCCGGCCGTGGACGCGCGCCGCACGGCCCGCGGCCCCGAGGAGGTCGGCGACGCGCTGCTGCGCATGATGGCGGCCTGGCCGCACACCCCGGCCCTGGTGCTGGGGCGGCGCCTGACCGTACTGGCCGCCAACGCCCTGGGCGAGGCCCTGTTCGCCGGCCACGCCTACAGCGACGACCTGGTACGGCTGGTCTTCCTCGACCCGGACGCGCGTACGTTCTATCCCGACTGGGACCGGGCCGCGCTCAACACCGTGGGCGCGCTGCGCGCGAACATCGGCACCGACTACGACGACCCCGACCTGATCGATCTGGTGGGCGAGCTGTCGCTGAAGAGCGCCGAGTTCCGCGAACTGTGGGCCCGCCACGACATCCGGCAGAAGACCCACGAGACCAAGCGGTTCCACCACCCGCTGGTGGGCGAGCTGATCCTGCACTACGAGTCGCTGACCGTGAACAGCGCGCCCGGCCAGCAGCTCGTCGTCTACCAGGCCGAGCCCGGCAGCCCGTCGGAGGAGCGCCTGTCGCTGCTCGGCAGCCTCACCGCCTGACCCGCCTGTCCCAGACCTTTCCGACCGGCACCACCGACCGGTTCTTCCGGCCGGCACCGCTTCACCAGGCGCCATAGCCGTACGGCCGGCCCGCATCGTCATTCACGCGACCGCGGCATGACCGCCGCGTCGCCATCCCGGCATGCACATGTACGGCGGCGCGCCCAATCCGTGCGCCGCGGCGGCGTACCGGCCGGGCGCTCGCCCCGCCGACCGACACACGCCACGACAACGGACGCACGAACGCACCACGACGACAACCGCATGGGAGCACCGCACCACATGAGCAATTCCAACCAGCCTCCTGCCTGGTTCATCACCGGATGCTCGACCGGTCTGGGCCGGGCGCTGGCCGCCGCCGTCCTCGACCACGGCCATCGCGCCGCCGTCACCGCCCGCTCTCCCGAGCAGGTGGCCGACCTGGTGGACGCGCACCCCGGCCGCGCCGTCGCCCTGCCTCTCGACGTCACCGACCGGGATCAGGTCGCGCAGGCGGTGGCGGCGGCGGAGTCGGCCTTCGGGCGCATCGACGTGCTCGTCAACAACGCCGGATACGGTTATCTCGCCGCCCTGGAGGAAGGCGAGGACGACGAGGTCAGGGCGCTGTTCGAGACGAACGTGCACGGCCTGGTCGACGTCACCAAGGCGGTGCTGCCCGGCATGCGCGCCCGCCGTTCCGGCCACATCGTGAACATCTCGTCGCTGGGCGGGCTGGCCGCGTTCGGGGCGACCGGCTACTACCACGCCACGAAGTTCGCCGTGGAGGGGCTGTCGGAGTCGCTCGCGGCCGAGGTGGGGCCGCTCGGCATCAAGGTCACGATCGTGGAGCCGGGCGCGTTCCGTACGAACTGGTCCGGGCCGTCGATGCGGCAGTCCACGATCCGCATCGACGACTACGCCGACACGGCCGGCGCCCGGCGCGCGTCCACGCTCGCCACGTACGGCAGGCAGCCCGGCGATCCCGGCCGCGCCGCCGCGGCGATCATCACGGTCGTCGAGTCGCCGGAGCCGCCGCTGCGGCTGCTGCTCGGCAAGGCCGCCTACGACGTCGCCACCGGCCGCCTCACCACACTGCGGGCCGGATTCGACACCTGGCGCGAGCTGACGCTCAGCGCCGACTACCCCGCCTCCTAGGAGAGAGCAATGAGCAAGATCGTTCTTATCACCGGTGCGAGCAGCGGCATCGGCGCGGCCACCGCACGCCGCCTGGCCGCCGGCGGCCACACCGTGGTGCTCGGCGCGCGCCGCGAGGACCGGCTCGCGGAGATCGCGAAGGCCATCGAGGCGGACGGCGGCACCGCCGACGTGCGGCGGCTGGACGTGTCCGACCGGCGGAACGTCACCGCCTTCGTCGACGAGGCCGCCGACCGGCACGGCCGCGTCGACGTGCTCGTCGCCAACGCGGGCGTGATGCCGCTGTCCCGGCTGGATGCGCTGCTGGTGGACGAGTGGGAGCGGATGATCGACGTGAACGTTCGCGGCCTGCTGTACGGCATCGCCGCCGCGCTGCCCCACTTCAAGCGGCAGGGCTTCGGGCACTTCGTCACCGTCGCGTCGATCGGCGCGCACCAGGTGGTGCCGACGAGCGCCGTCTACAGCGGCACCAAGTACGCCGCCTGGGCCATCACCGAAGGCCTGCGCCAGGAGATGGACCCGTCCATCCGGGTCACCACGATCTCGCCCGGCGTCGTGGAGTCGGAGCTGGCCGACTCCATCACCGACCCGGGCGCGCGGGAGATGATGCGCGCCTACCGGGCGAACAGCATCTCGCCGGACTCCATCGGCGACGCCATCGCGTACGCCGTCGGCCAGCCGCCCGACGTGGACGTCAACGAGATCATCATCCGGCCGGCCCGGCAGCGCTGAGCCCTCCTCCACGGGCCCCACGGTCGAGGCACGGCCCGTTGGAGGAGGGGCCGGCCCCGCCCAGCGCGGGGTCGTCGTGCTGGGCGCGCCTCGCCTTCCACCGCGCCCGCCTTCCACCGCGCCCGCCTTCCACCGCGCCCGCCTTCCACCGCGCCCGCCTCTCGGTGTGCGGGCACGGCCCTTCAGCACCCTGCACCACGCACACCGCGCCAGGCGCTCACCCACGCGGCGCACTCACCCGACGCCGGGGCGCTCAGCCGACCCGAAACACCCACCCAACGCTGGACACTCACCCGACGCGGCGCGCTCACCCCGACCCGAGAAACCCGCCCGAAGTGGGACACTCCCCGGGCGCGGGGCGCTCGCCGGTGGGGTGGCCGGTTCAGGGGTGGGGGCCGGGGTTGGGGAGGCCCTCCGCTTCCGGTTCGAGCGCGTACGCGATGCCCGCGTCCACGTCGCTGTCGTAGCCGGTCCGGTAGGCCGCCGCGTACGCGTCGTCGCCGAGGGCGGCTTTGACCTGCGCCTCGCATGCGCGCCTGGCCGCCACCCACTCGGGGACGCTCGCCTGCGCCAGGCCGTGGTTGCTCCACACCCGCTGGGCCAGTCCGAGCAGGCGGGCCGCCCGCTCCGCCTGCCCCGCCGCGCCGGCCGCCAGCGCGAGGAGATCGACGGTCAGCCCGATGCCGAAGCTGTCGTGCAGCCGCCGCTTGGTCCGTAAAGCCGCCTGCGCGTAGCGGACGGCGGCGGCCAGCCGTCCGCCGCTCAGCTCGGCCTGTCCGCGCAGGAAGTCGCCGTGGGAGCGCATGAGCTGCTCGCCGCGCCCGTCGCACAGCGTCCGCAGGTCTTCGAGTACGGCGATCGCCTCGTCGAGCCGCCCGGCCACGGTCAGCGCGTGGGCGCGGCACAGCAGTGCCAGCAGGCCGGCGATGGTGGGCGGCTCGTCGTTCCACCGGTCGCGGTACGCGGGCTCCGACTCGGCCAGGACCCGGACCAGGTCGCCCCGGATGACGCCGGCGGCCGCCCTGAGCGCCCTGACGCAGGTGGCGGCGTACACCTGGAACCCGCCGGGGACCAGCGCGGCACGCCCGTAGATGCCCGCCAGGTCACCGCCCGTGACGGGATGGGCGGCAGGCGGACGACCGAAGGTCGCAGCCCACTCGCCTGGGGTCGCGGACAGGCGACCGGAGGTCGTGGCCGGATCGCCGGAAGCCGTGGACGGATGAGCGGGACCCTCGGACGGATCGGTGGGAGCCGCGGGCGGGTCGCCGGACGGCGGGCGGAGCTCGCGGGCGATGGCGGCGATCTGGTCGGCGCGGGTTTCGGCGCCGTGTGCGTCGCCCTGGGAGGCGGCGAGCAGGCCGTCGGCCCACAGCGCCTGGACGAGGGCGGGTTCCGGCCGCCGGGCGAGGGCGAGCGCCTGCTGGAGGTAGTGGCGGCCCTCCTTGGCGTGGCCGCAGCCGTACCAGAAGAAGGCGAGGACGCCGGACAGCTCGAGTGCGGGGGTGGCGTCTCCGGCGGCCGGCGCCACCTCGAGCGCCGCCCGCAGGTTGTCGTGTTCACCGACCATGCGGTCGTACCAGGAGAGCTGTCCCGGCCCCAGCCAGCCGGCGGCGCCCTTGATGGCGAGGGACAGGTAGTGCTCGCGGTGGCGCTGCTTGAGACGTTCCTCCTCGCCGAGGTCGCGCAGCCAGGCGGCGCCGTACTCGCGCAGCGTGTCGAGCATGCGGTACCGCTCACCCGCGCCGGTCGGCAGCCAGGTCAGCACCGAGTCCTCGGCCAGGGCGTCGAGCAGCAGCCCGATGTCGGACTCGGGGAGGCGTTCGTCGGCGCACACCTGGCGGGCGGCCTCGGTGTCGAAGTCACCGGCGAACACCGACAGCCGCGCCCACAGCAGCCGCTCGGCGGGGTCGCACAGCTCGTGGCTCCACCCCACGGCCGTGCGCAGGGCGCGGTGCCAGGGCGGGTCGTGCGGGCCGCCGGGGTCGGCGCCGAGGGCGGCGAACCGGTCGTCGAGCCGGTCGGCGAGGTAGCCGATGGGCAGGTCGCGCAGCCGGGCGGCGGCCAGCTCGATCGCCAGCGGGATGCCTTCGAGCCGCCGGCACAGGCGGACGACGGCCTCGGGGTTCTCGCGTCTCAGGTCGAAGCCGGGCACGACCTCGGCGGCGCGTTCGGCGAGCAGCGTCACGGCGTCGCCGACGAGCGCCGTGGTGCCGGCGGGCGGGACCGGCAGCGGCTCGATCCCGACCAGGGTCTCGCCCGCCACCTCCAGCGGGCGGCGGCTGGTGGCGAGCACGCGCAGCCCCGGTACGGCGGCGAGCAGCGCGGCGACGACGTCGCCGCAGGGGCCGGTGAGGTGCTCGCAGGAGTCGATGACGAGCAGCAGCTCGCGTCCTGACAGGTGCTCGGCCAGCACCTCCGTCATGGGCCGGGCGGTCTGGTCGGCCAGCCGGAACGCTCCGGCGATCGCGTGCGGCACGAGGCCGCCGTCGTTCAGCGCGGACAGGTCCACCAGCCAGGCTCCCCCGCCGAACTCGGGCCGCAGCTCGGCCGCCGCGCGCAGCGCCACGCGTGACTTGCCGACGCCGCCGACGCCCGTGAGCGTCACCAGGCGGGAGCGGCGGACTGCCGTACGCACCTCGTCCAGCTCGGCGCGCCGGCCGACCAGGCTGGTCAGCTCGGGTGGAAGGTTGCCCGCCTGCCACTTGCCTGCCATCGCGATCGCCCCCATCCGGCCGGGAGTGTGACAGCGGCTTGCCCCACGACGGCCGTTCGATCACCAGACGTAAGGGAGCAATTACGCCGCTGCTGGAGATGGTGGCCCGGGCTGCGGGTGGCGTCAAGAGCCGTTCCGCTGCCGACCGGGCCGCGGGGAGCGGAGAGAACGCGCGTTCTCCAGGCCTTGACGGCGCAGGGTTCGCCCACGCGTCGCCGGCCGACCGGCCTCGCCACGACCGCCGCCGTGGCGGCCGCAGTGCGGGAACGGCTCCCGTCCCGCGCGCCGGACCCTCCGCGCTTGGCAATGGTGTTCGGGGCGTTTGCGCAGGCCAAAAGGGGCGGAACGGGGTGCGCGGCGCGGCCGGAAGGTCGCGCCTCCCGTGAGAGATTCCGAACAGTAGCTCCTGACCTTGAGGAACGTCTCATGGGACACGATCACCAGGACCGGCCGGTCAGCCGGCGGCGGCTCATCACCGGCATCGGCTCGCTCGGCATCGGCGGGCTGCTGACCGCGGGCGACCCCCACGCGGCCGGGTCTACGGAGAGTGCGGCGGCGGGAACCGTCACGGGCGGCGCCACGACGCGCCCCGGCGACGGCCCGGCCTCCGGCGCGATGCCCGCCGCCGGGTCGTCGAGCGGCGCATTCGATCCCGGCACGCACGCCAAGGCCCAGGCGCTGCTGTCCAGGGCCCAGATGTGCAAGCTGACGCCCAGCACCAAACAGGGCCCCTACTACTTCGAGACCGGCTCCGTGCGCAGCGACCTGCGCGAGGACCGGCAGGGAGTGCGGCTGCGGCTGGCGCTCAAGGTGCAGGACGGCCTCACCTGCCGGCCGCTGCCCGGCGCGGCCGTCGAGGTCTGGCACTGCGACGCCTCAGGCCTCTACTCCGGCGCCGAACGTCAGTCGCGCCTGGTGCTGACCGGCGGCGACAAGGTGCGGATCAGGCCCGGCACCGTCTTCACCGACATCACGCCCTCCGACGGGCGGCGCTATCTGCGCGGCGTGCAGCTCGCCGACCGCGACGGCATCGTCCGCTTCACCACGATCTGGCCGGGCTGGTACCCGGGGCGTACCGTGCACGTTCACGTGATGGTCGTCGTCGGGGACCACCGGGCGCTGTGCACCGAGATCATGTTCGACGAGAGCCTGAACAGCAAGGTGCTCGCCACGCCCCCGTACCGCGCGGGGCACAAGCGGCCCAGGGACACCTTCAACGGCAACGACCTGATCTTCAGGGACGACATGTTGGCCCACGTCGTCGAGGACGGCGAGGGCTACCTCGCCGCCGCCGTCCTCGCCGCCGGTTCCGAGGACCGCCCCGTCTGACCGGCCGGGTGTCCGACGCGTCCGCGGTCCGCGCGGGTGCGTGACCGGCCCGCACACGACGTCGGCACCGGTGCGCGGCCCGCCCGCACACGAGGTCCGCGCCCGCGTCCTGGCTACACCCGCCGCACGACGTGCAGCAGGTACTCCTTCCTGTCCAGCGGGTTGTGGTCGGTACGCGGGCGTTCGGGGATCGGGCCGCGTACCGGCTCGTAGTGGGAGAAGGCGGACTCCAGGACGCCCTCACCCCGCGTCAGCCCCGGCAGCCGCCGCTCCAGCTCGTGCACCCTGGCCGCCGGGATCTCGCCTTCCACCAGCCCTGCGTGCCGGGTGCGCGGCACCGCGCCCAGCCTGGTCAGCACCGGCAGCACCGAGCTGAGCAGGTCGGGCGGCAGGTCGAGGCGGAAGCGGTGCATCGGCTCGTACACGGTGGTCCCGGCCTGGCGCAGCGCCGCCATCAGCACGAGCGGCACGAGGTTGCGGAAGTCGCCGGCCGTGCTCGACATGCTCTTGTCGAAGACGCCGCCGGAGTGGCTCTGCCTGGCCCAGTAGCCCGAGTGGGTCAGCGTGACCACGCAGTCCAGCACCTCCCACCCGTGCAGGCCCTGCTTGAGCGTCTCGCGCACGGTCTCCTCGACCGTGCGCATGAACGCGTACGGCAGCGAACCCAGCTCGACCTCCAGCCGGAACTCCACCCCGCTGCCGGGCGGGCCGGGCTCGACCCGCAGGCCGACCGTCGCGAGGAACGGGTTCGGCTCCTTGCCGATCAGCTCGTACGCCGCCCCGATGCCCGACGGGCGCTCCACGCAGATCGTGGTCGTCTCGCGGAACGTCACCTCCAGGCCGTACTCCTCGGCCAGCGTGTCCCGGACGACCTCCTTCTGCACCTCGCCGTAGAGCGAGACCGACACCTCCTGGCGCACGTCGTCCTGGCGGACCGCGATCAGCGGGTCCTGCTCGGCGAGCTGCGCGAGCGCGAGGTGCAGCGCGGCACGGTCCTGCGGCCGCCGCGGCACCACCACGGTCTCCAGCGCCGGAGGCGCGAAGTACCCGCTCTCTCCGTCCCTCCGGGGGACGGGGCAGGGGTGGCCGGCGAGATGGACGGAGTCGCCGATGCGGACGTCCGGCAGGCCCCAGACGCGGGCGATCCGGCCTGCGGGCACCTCCTGACGCCGCTCGTCCGTACCGGAGTCGAAGACGCTGATCCCGGTGATCCTGCCCGTCCGCTCTCCGAAGCGCAGCCGGTCGCGGACGCGCAGCGTGCCCTCGAACATCCGCACGTACGCGACCTTCTCCCCCGCCGGGCCCCGCCCGACCTTGAAGACGGTCCCCGACGGCGGCCCGTCCGGATCGCCGGGCGCGGCGGGCAGCAGCTCGTCGATGCCCGCCATCAG
The DNA here is from genome assembly GCF_043196965.1 of Nonomuraea sp. NPDC049309. Classification (NCBI taxonomy): domain Bacteria; kingdom Bacillati; phylum Actinomycetota; class Actinomycetes; order Streptosporangiales; family Streptosporangiaceae; genus Nonomuraea; species Nonomuraea sp. NPDC049309. The sequence goes on from NZ_JBICSH010000001.1 coordinate 2,678,595, forward strand.
CGCCTCCACCCCGGCCCCGGTGATCGCCGAGCCGGAGAACACCGGGTGCACCACGGCCTGCGCGGTCTGCGCCCGCAGCTCGGCGCGGAGCCGGCCGGGGGTGATCGAGCCCTCGTCGGTCACGTACGCGGCCAGCAGCGCGTCATCGCGCCGGGTCAGCACGTCGAGCAGCCGGTCGGTGAAGGCGGGCGCGCCGTCGAACGGGGTGAACGCGGCGCCGGCGGTGCCCGGGTTCGCGGTCGCGCCCATGGGGACGACGGCCGGCGAGATCTTGGCGGCCAGCTCGGCGAGCACCTCACCGGGGCGGGCGCCACGGCGGTCGATCTTGTTGACGAAGATGAGCGTGGGGATGCCGAGGCGGCGCAGCGTACGCATGAGCACGCGGGTCTGCGCCTGCACCCCCTCCACGGCCGAGACGACGAGGACGGCGCCGTCGAGCACGTTGAGCACCCGCTCCACCTCGGCGATGAAGTCGGGGTGTCCCGGGGTGTCGATCAGGTTGACGGTGGTGCCGCCGACGGTGAACGAGACGACGGCCGACTTGATGGTGATGCCGCGCCGGCGTTCGAGTGCCAGGACGTCGGTCCTGGTGGTGCCCTCATCGACGCTGCCGGCCTCGTCGATGGCTCCGGCGGCGTACAGCAGCCGCTCGGTCAGGCTGGTCTTACCGGCGTCGACATGCGCCAGAATTCCCAAATTGAGCACGCGCAATGAACGTCATGTCCTTCGGTGAGATGACTCCTTCTTGCTCGGAAGACATGACGGTTGTGCGCATTTCCGCTCCTCGGGTCGGTTTGATCACGACCCAGCACACCAAACGAGCACGGCCGGCGGCAATCGAATTTCCGCCCCCGGCAGCCCTGGCGGACCGGCGCTCGGTCCCGCCCGTTCGATCACGGGATGGACGGCATCACCTCCCAGACGGCGGGGCGTCCGGTTGCGTACGCGCCGAGCGGCCCGCCGAGCGGAGCCGCGGGCCGCTCGCGCCGCAGCAGCGCGGTGAAGAGCCCGTCGCGGGTCTTCCCGTGCAGGTAGATGGCGCCTGTGGCGACGCCGGTGCGCCGGGCGAATCGTCCGCGAGCCGAGAGCTCACCCGATCTTGCCCAGCAGCACCTCCGCTTCCGGGGCGAACGACGGGTCGCCGGTCTCCACCGCCCTGGTCAGCAGGGCGCGGGCGAGGTCCAGGTCACCGCGCTCGTACCGGATCTCGCCCATGCGGCAGGCGGCCTCGGCGACCAGCTCGGCCTGCTCGCTCAGCTCCAGCGTCAGCTCGTAGAAGCGCAGCGCCCCGTCGCGGTCGCCCAGCCAGTAGCACAGCTCGCCGAGGTGCGCCGCCGCGAGGCCGGACTCGGAGTCGCCCGAGTCGATCACCCGCTGGTACCAGGTCAGCGCCTCGGGGAAGTCGCGCTCGCGCTTGGCCAGCGCGCCCAGGTACATCGCGGCCAGCGCGCTGACGTGCCCGTCGGCCTCATCGGCCGCCCTGCGGTACCAGGCGCGCGCCTGCGCCGCGTCCTCGTCGTGGTACGTCTGCCCGAGCGCGATCATCGCACGTACCGCGAGGCCGGCGTCGCCGGACTCCACCACCCGCAGGTAGACCTCGCGGCCCTCGTCCACCTGCCCCGCGTCGACGAGGCGCTGGGCGTACAGGGTGAGCGCGGTCGGGTCGCCGTCCCGAGCCGCCTCGCGCAGCGTGCGCAGCGACGCCTCCAGGTCGCCCTGCTGCTCCTGCAGCATGCCGAGCAGCCCGCCGAACACGCCGCGCGCCGGGCTCTCGGCGTCGCGCGCCTGCCGCTCGGCCAGGGAGTAGACGGCCTCGGTGTCGCCTTCGGCCTCCAGCAGCTCCAGCAGCCGTCCGTCCGCGACGAACCGAACGTCCGGGTCCTCGTGGCGGCTCAGCCGCTCGTACGTCTCCCGCGCCCGTCCCTTCTCCCCCAGCTCGGCCAGCCGCTGGGCCGCCTCCAGCTCCGCGTACGGGCCGGTGCCGGCCAGCGCGAAGTAGCCGGGCACCGCCTCGGGATCGGCGCACCGGCCGCCCAGCGCGCGGGCGGTGTCGGCGGCCCGCTCCCCCAGCAGCGCGAGCGCCCGCTGCGCCGGCGCGTGCTCGCCGCGCTCGCACGCCTCGTGCGCCAGGCCGGTCAGCGACTCGATCCCCAGGTCGTCCACGGGGGTGCCGAGGGCCAGCGCGAACGCCTCGGCGGCGGCGCCGAGGTCGCCGTCCTCGTACGCGAGCACGCCGAGCCGCACGCCCGCGCGGCCCGCGGCGGCCGGGTGCCCGGACGCCGCCGCGAGTCGCAGCTCGCGCTCGGCCCCCGTACGGTCGCCCAGCTCCTCCAGCACGCCCGCCAGGTCCACCCGCAGCGCGGCGGCCAGCGCGCCGGGCGCGGTCTCGACGCCCCGCGCGAACGCGGCGGCCGCCTCCTCCTTGCGGCCCCTGAGCGCCAGCGAGGATCCCCGCGCCCAGTGGCCCGTGCCCGCCGTCTCCGGGTCGCCGCTCTCCACCGCCAGGGCGGCCTCGGCCTCGAGTGCGTCGTGGTCCTGCTCGCGTACGAGGAGGGCGAGCAGCTCGCGGCGGGACTCCAGGTCGCCGCTCGCCGCCGCCCCCGCCAGCACCTCGCGGGCCCGCTCCGGCTCGCCGCGCTGCTGGAGCAGCCGGGCGGCCAGCGCCCCGGTGCGGGGCAGCCCGGTCAGCGCCGCCTCGACCGCGCCGTCCAGGTCGCCGCGGCGGTGGCGGACGATCGCGATGTCGTGCCAGGCCACGGCCGCCGTCTCCGGATGCTCGGCGGCCCGCAGGAACCACAGCTCGGACCTGCAGTGGTCGCCGTCGCCGGCGAGCAACGCGCCGAGCTCGAACGCGGCCCTCGCCTCGCCGTCCGCGGCGAGCAGGCGCAGCAGCCGCTCGGCGCGGTCCCCGTCGAGGTCGCCGGCCACGTCCAGGACGTGACCGACCGCCTCGTCGCGCTCGGGCCCCAAGGGGATCCCGGCGAGCAGTGCGTGCACGCGGGCCACGTCGCCGTCCCGCAGCGCGAACAGCAGCGCCGCCAGCGGGCGCGAGCCGGTCAGCTCGGCCAGCGCCGCCTCCGCGCCCGCCCGATCGCCCTCGGCGTCCAGCACCCACGGCAGCTCGCCGGGCTCGGCCCGGCCGAGCAGCCACCGCGCCACTGCCCCGGCCTGGCTCTCCGCGCCTGCGTCCGCGAGGGCGGCCGCGCGTTCCAGCGCGAACTCCGCCGCCTCGCCGTCCCCCGCCGCGCGCAGGCTGCGGCCGGCGGCGAGCATGGTCTCCGCCTCCGAGCCGGGCTCGAGTGCCGCCGCGCGTTCGAAGGCCGCCTTGGCCTCCTCCAGCTCCCCCGTCTCGGCCAGCAGCACGCCGAGCAGCCGCTCCGCGCGCGCCGTCGCGGGCACCCGCCAGGGGCCGCGCACGCCCGCGCCGCGCTCCGGAGCGCCTTTCTCAGAGACCGCGCCCTGGGAGGCGGCGTCACGGGAGGCGGCGTCACGGGAGGCGGCGTCCTGAGAGGCGGTCCCCTGCGCGGCGGTGTCCTGAGAGGCGGTCTCCCGCGCGGCGGCGATCAGGGTGGCGAGGGCCGCGGGGGCGTCACCGCGTTCGTGCAGCCGCTCGGCCACCAGCACCGGACCGTCGCCACCGAACGCGGCGGTCAGCCGCTCCAGGGCCTCGGGCACCCGGCCGGCGTCCACGAGCGCCCGCCCGAGCAGGAGCGCCGCGTCCCGGTCGTCGCCGGGCAGGCGGGAGAGCACGGTCACGGCCTCGTCGTGCTCCCCGAGGTCGTGCAGCAGCTCACCGGCCGCGCGCAGCGCCAGCCGGTCCAGCTCCTCGTCCTCGCCCGCCCCCGCCAGGTACGCCATGACCGCACCGCGCGGGTCGCCGGCCTCGCTGCGCAGCGCGCCGAGCAGGCAGGCGGCGTGCTGCCGCGGCGCCGGATGCCCGGACTCGACCGCCAGCGTCAGCGCGCCGTCGGCCGCCTCGAACTCCCCGAGGCGCCGCCAGGCGCTCGCGCACTCGATGGCCAGCCGGGTCGCCATCGACCCCGCCTCGCCCTCGGGCATCGCCCGCGCGGCGGCGCCGAAGTCCCGGTCGAGCACCAGCCTGCCGAACCCGCTCAGCTCGTCCGTCCCCAGGTCGAGCGCGGCCCGCGCGCCCGCCACGTCGTCCAGCCTGAGCCGGGTGACGGCCAGCGGCAGCGCGGCACGCTCCGTCTCGCCCTCGGCGATGAGCCGCTCGTGCAGCCGGCAGGCGGCGAGCAGGTCGCCCTGCCGCTCGTAGATGTCGGCGAGCGCGGCGGCGGCCTCCATCCGCAACCCGCGGTGCGGGCCTTCGAGGACGCTCTCGTACGCCGCCCGCGCCCGCCCCGGATCGTCGCCGGCCACCAGCCCGCCGAGCGTGGCGCCCACCCAGGGGGCCAGCGCGGGATGCCCGCAAGCGTGCGCGCGTTCCAGCAGCTCGGTGGCCTGCCGCCGGTCGCTCAGCACCTCCTTGCCGAGCACCGCCGCGTACGACAGGGCCAGCGGGTCGCCGCTGCTCGCCGCCGACAGGAACAGCTCGGCCGCCTCCGACGGGTCGTAGCCGGTGGAGACCAGCACGTGCGCGAACACGGCGGTGCCGAGCGCCGCGACGGCCGGATCGAGGTGCTCGGTGGCCGCGCGGTAGCCGTTCAGGCCGTCGTCCCTGCCCAGCCACTGGTGGTCGAGGAGCGCGTTCAAGACGGGGTGCGGCTCGTCGCCTGATGCGTGCAGCAGCTGCAGCAGGACCGCCGCCTGGAAGCCCTGCGGCACGTCGTCGCCCTCGGCCACGTACGTCAGCAGCTCGTCGGCCTGCTCCGGGTCGCCCTCGCGCAGTTCGAGCCCGGCCAGCGCGACCATGGCGCGCGGCGCCTGGACGGGCGCGCCGGAGTCGGCGGCACCGCGCAGCAGCCGCCTGGCCCCGGCCAGGTCGCCTTCGCGCAGCCTGGCCAGGCCCTCGTCCACGTCGTTGAGCGCCTGCTCGGCCACGGGGTCTTCGAGCGGCTGCCGCCGGGCCTCGTGTTCGAGCAGCAGCGTGGCCTTGAACGCGGTGTCAGGGTCGGGGTTGCCCGCCGCCAGCCCGGCCAGCTCCATGACCTCGTCGCGCGCCTCGGGCCGCTGCTCCAGCAGCATGCCGAGCAGGGTGACGCAGGCGGACGACCATTCGGACTCGCCCGCTTCCAGCACCGCCCTGATCGCGGCCAGCGCGGGTGCGCTCTCCCCCGCCTCGGTGTGGAGCTGGGCCAGGCACGCCTGGGCCTCCAGAGCGTGCTCATGGTGGCCGCTGGCGATGACCCGGTTGAAGATCGCCTTGGTCTCCTCGTCGTCGCCGAGCTGCGCGGTGACCTTGGCCAGCTCGATGAGCGAGGGCAGCCGGACCTCGGGGTCGGGGTGCTCGGCGGCGACGCGGTAGGCGGCGGCGGACTCAGCGTACTCGCCGAGATCGACCAGCACCGCGCCGAGCAGGTTGTGCGCCATGGCGCGGTGGCCGGGGTGCCCGACGGCGATGGCGTGCTCGCAGACGGCGCGGGCCTCGGCGAAGTCGCCCGCGTCGGCGTACATGCGGTAGAGCTGGAACGCCGCCAGCGACACCACCTCGGGGTCGCCGCAGGTCAGCAGCGCGCGGTAGTCGTCCTCGGTCTCGGCGGCGGCGTACAGCTCCTGGGGCGGGGCCTGCGCGGGCGGAAACTCGGGCAGCTCCAGCCGGGCGGCCAGCTCGGCCACGGCGGGGCTGTCGCACCTGCGGGCCCGTTCGAGCGCCTCCTGCGCGCCCGCCGCGTCGCCGAGCTGCGTGCAGACCAGCACCAGCGCCGTGTCGGCGAGCGCGGCCACCTCGAAGTCGGCGCCGTCCGAGGCGATCATCAGCACGCGGTGCGCCGCCGCCCACTCCTTGGCGTTGACGAGCATCATGCCCATCGCCATGGCCGAGCGCTGCCCGAACACCGGGTCACCCGACTGGATCACCGCGCGGTGCGCCGCCTCCGCACCGTCGAGGTCTCCCTGCTCCTGCAACAAACCGGCCAGCAGGTGGGACGCCTCGGGGTCCCCCGTCGCCGCGATCTCCCTGAACAGCGCGGCGGCCTGGTCGAGATCTCCGGCTCTCCAGTGGCTCATGGCCGCGTCGAGCTGCTCTGACGCCATTCCTCACTCCAAAGTCAGCGAATATCGTGAAAAAGCTACACATGTGTCACTCACGTCACACCGCGTTTGGAGATCTCCGGTACGCCCGCGAAGAGGACGGAAGGCGCCGTAGCGTAGAGCGCATGGGCAGAGCGTTCTGGATCGACCACGAGTTCGACAGGGACCGTGATGGGCGCTATGCCGTGCACGTGCGCAAGAACCTCGACGAGTTCGAGTGGGGCGACATCGCGCCCGTACGTTTCGCCTGCACCGCGTGGCGGCTGGCCACGCCGCCCTCGCTCGACCCCGGCTTCGTCCGCTGGGACCGCCACGTCCTCGAGGCCACCTGCCACCGCAACACCTGGGACGGCAGCCTGTACGCCCGGGTGCGCATCGTCTCCCCGCTGCCCGAGGAGCTGCGCCGCGACCGCACCTGGTGGCGCGACCGCGGCTGGACCGGCTGGCAGGAGACCTTCGGCCAGTACGTCGAGCCCACCCAGCAGGACCTCGCCCATCTGCCGTTCCTGCGCGCGTCCCTGCTGGTGGAGGCGCCGCTGCCGCTCGGCGACCTGCCGCCGGAGCCGGAGGGCCCGCACGAGGAGGTCGAGCAGAGCGCCCACCGCGCGGTGACCGTGCTGGCCCGCGAGCTCGACGCCCTCGTCTCCCCGGTCCTCGCCCAGCTCGGCTGACCCCCACCTCCCCAACACCCGCCCAGCTCGGCTGACCCCGTCTCCCCGCTCCTCACCCAGCCCCGCCGGCCCTCGCCTCCCCCGGTGCTCACCGATCCGGCCGGCCCTCGCCTCCCTGGTGCTCATCCAGTCCGGCCGGTGGGGACATGCGACCCCCGCCCTTATGAGTGCGGGCCGTGCCCGGGTCCCGGCAGGGCGCGCATGCGCGATCCCGCACCGGGTAGCGGCAGGCGCATGAGACCGGTGATCGCCGTACCGGCCCTGGCCCTTGCTCTGGGCGCCGGGGCGGCGGGCTGCGCGGTGGACACGGCCGCGCCGGCCCGCGCCGCGCAGCGCTTTCACGCCGCGCTCTCCGCCCACCGCGAGGAGGCCGCGTGCGCGCTGCTCGCCCGCAGGACCGCGGAACGGCTCCCCGACCGGGGCCAGAGCTGCGCCGACGCGCTGCGCGAGCTGCGGCTCGGCCCCGGCGGCGCGGTCGCCGAGGTGAGCGTGTGGGGTGACGAGGCGCTGGTACGGCTGCGCGGCGACACGCTCTTCCTGCACCGCTACGCCGACGGCTGGCGGGTCAGGGCGGCGGGCTGCACACCGGCCGGCGACCTGCCCTACGACTGCGAGGTGGACGACTGATGCGGACGGTGTTCACGGTGACCCTGCTGCTGATCGCGGCCGGGCTGGTCTGGTTCTTCGTCCTGGGGTGGTCGCGGCTGTGAGGTGGGTCAAGGAGAACTCGCTGGCGCTGACGTTCCTCGTGCTGTTCCTGCTCGCGGTGGCCGGGCAGGCGGTGGCGGGCCTGTTCCACTACAACGACGAACAGGCGGCCCAGGGCGGGGAGCCGGTCTCGCTGTGGTCGTACGTGGCCTCCTCGTCCTACGCCGTGAACGTCGCGGAGAACTGGCAGTCGGAGTACCTGCAGTTCTTCCTGTTCATCATGCTGACGGTCTGGCTGGTGCAGAAGGGCTCGCCGGAGTCGAAGGAGCCGGGCGGGACGGGCCGGGAGTCCGACGAGGAGCAGCGCGTCGGCCGCCACGCAGGCCCTGACTCACCGCGGTGGGCCAGGGCGACGGGGGTGCGGCTGTGGCTGTTCGGCAACTCGCTCGGGCTGGTGATGGGGCTGATCTTCGTGCTGTCGTGGCTGGCGCAGTCGGTGGCGGGGCACGTGGCCTACAACGCGCAGCGGCTCAGCAATCTGCGCGATCCGGTCACATGGGGCTCGTACGTCACCTCGGGCGAGTTCTGGGACCGCAGCCTGCAGAACTGGCAGTCGGAGCTGCTCGCCGTGCTGTCGATGGTGGTGCTGTCGATCTATCTGCGCCAGCGGGGCTCGCCGGAGTCGAAGCCGGTGGGCGCGCCGCACGCCTCGACCGGCGTGGAGGGCTGACCGGTGATCACCGCGACGATGCGGGTGCCGGGCGCGAAGGCTCCCTGGCGGGCCAGGTCGACGATGCCGAGCATCATCTTGGCCACGTAGATCCGCTCGAAGCCGTGGCGGGCGGCGAACGCCTCCAGCTCGGGCGTCGTCCGGGCGTAGCCGCCGAAGTGGTGATCGAGATCGATCGACCAGTTGCGCCACGTGCGGCCGTACGCCTCGCGCTGCAGCCTGGCCACCTCGTCGTTGAGGAACGCGGCTCCCTTGAGCACCGCGAACCCCAGCGCCCGCTTGCCCTCGGGCAGTCCCGCCGAGATGCCCGCCAGCGTGCCGCCGGTGCCGACCGGGCAGCAGATGACGTCGTAGTCGTCCTCGATCTCCCCGGGCAGCTCCGCGCAGCCGCGCACGGCCGCCGCGTTGCTGCCGCCCTCGGGCAGGATCGTCACGTCCTCGCCCCATTCGGCACGCAGCCGCGCCAGCACCTCCTCGGTGTGCTTGCGCCGGTAGGTCGCCCGGTCGAGGTAGGTGAGCCTCATGCCGCAGGCGGCGGCATGGGCCAGCACGGGGTTGAGCGGCAGGTGCTCCTCTCCCCTGATGACGCCGATCGTCTCGATGCCGTGGCGCGCCCCCGCCTCGGCGACGGCCCTGATGAGGTTGGAGTACGCGCCGCCGAACGTCAGCAGCCGCGCATGCCCGAGGTTGTACTTCAGTTTGCGCGGCTTGTTGTCGTCGTGGCGCAGGAAGACCCGGACCTGGTCGAGCGCTGGATCCAGGAACTCCTCCATGGCGCTAGTCTACGGACGGGTCCTTGTTGAGGAGTGTTGGAATATGCGCGTTGTTGAAGCTTTTCGTGCCGCCTTCGGCGCGGCCCCTCAGACCGTCTGGCGCGCGCCCGGCCGCGTCAACCTGATCGGCGAGCACACCGACTACAACGACGGCTTCGTGCTCCCGTTCGCGGTGCCGTGGGGCGTCACGGCGGCGCTCACCCCGCGCGCCGACGGCAGGATCCGCCTGCTGTCGCTCCAGTCCGCCGGCGGCGAGCCGGTCGTCATGGAGACCCGCGAAGAGTCACGCGGCTGGACCCGCTACGTCGTCGGCGTCCTCGCCATGCTCGGCGACCGCGTCGCGGGCGCCGACATCGCCATCGACGGCGACGTGCCGCAGGGCGCGGGCCTGAGCTCCAGCGCCGCCCTGGAGGTGGCCGTCGCCTCCGCGCTCAACGACGTGCACGACCTCGGCATGACGCCCATGGAGCTGGCGCTGCTCAGCCAGAAGGCGGAGAACGACTTCGTCGGCATGCCCTGCGGCATCATGGACCAGGCCGCCTCGGCCCTGTGCGAGGAGGGGCACGCGCTGTTCCTCGACTGCCGTTCGCTCGGCACCCGCTCCATCCCGCTCGACCTCGCCGCGCACGGCCTGAGCATCCTCATCATCGACACGCAGGTGCACCACGAGCTCGCCGACGGCGAGTACGCCAAGCGCCGCGCCGAGTGCGAGTCGGCGGCGCGCAAGCTCGGCGTGACCGCGCTGCGCGACGTCACCGACCTGGCCGCCGCGCTGGAGCGGCTCCAGGGCGACGAGCGCAAGCGCACCGAGCACGTCGTCACCGAGAACCACCGCGTCGAGGCGCTGGTCGGCCTGCTGCGCGCGGGCGCCGTCACGGAGATCGGCGCGCTGCTCAACGCCTCCCACCTGTCGCTCAGGGACAAGTACGAGGTGTCGGCGCCCGAGCTGGACGTCGCCGTCGAGGCGGCGCTGAAGGGCGGCGCGCGCGGCGCGCGGATGACCGGCGGCGGCTTCGGCGGCTCGGCCATCGCGCTGGTGCCGGTGGAGCGGCTGGAGAGCGTGCAGGAGTCGGTGTCGGCCGCCTACGCCGAGCGCGGCTTCAAGGCGCCGCGCTTCCTGCCCGCCACCCCGGCGCGGGGCGCTCACCGCATCGCCTGACGTCTTCTCACCCGGGCCTTGTCACCGGCCGTCCGTCCCTGACCGTCCAGGAGAGGCGGCCCCGATGAGACGGCCCCGACGAAACGGTCCCGAAGGACGGCCCGAAAGGACGGCCCGAAAGGACGGCTCTGAAGAGACGGCTCCTCACAGCGGCGGGAAGTTCGGGGGGCGGCGCTCCAGGAAGCTCGCGACGCCCTCCGCGAAGTCCGGCCGCTCGAACGAGGCCACCATCTCGTGCGCGGCCGTCTTGGCCGACTCCTCCAGCGTGGCATCCCAGTCGTGCCACACCTGCCGCTTGATCACCGCCATCGACGCCGGGGAGCTGTGCACCGCCAGCTCCCTCGCGTACGCGAGGACCTCGTCCAGCAGCGTCTCCCCCGGCACCGCCCGGTTGGCCAGCCCCAGCTCGTACGCCTCCCTGCCGGTGAAGACCCGCCCCGACAGCAGGATGTCCATGGCCCGCTGCTGGCCCATCACGCGGGGCAGCACCCACGCCAGCCCGTACTCGGCGATCAGCCCGCGGCGCGCGAACGCGGTCGTCCACTTGGCCTCCTCGGCGGTGAAGACCAGGTCGCAGACGAGCGCGTGCACCATCCCGAGCCCCGCGCAGGCCCCGTTGACGGCCGCGATGATCGGTTTGCGGATCGTCGTGGGGAACGTGTTGGGGCGCGGGTCGGGCGCCTCGTCGTACGCGCCGCTTCGGATCGCGCTCAGCGTCTTGAAGTCGGCGCCGGAGCAGAACCCCTTGCCCGCGCCGGTGACCACCACCACCCGGACGCCCGGGTCGGACTCGGCCTCGGCCAGCAGGTCGAAGTAGCGCCGGCCCATCGCGTTCGTTCACGCGTTCAGCGTCTCCGGCCGGTTGAAGGTGAGGGTGAGCACGCCCTGGTCGTCGAGCGAGGAGAGCACGAGTTCCGCCATGCCCCCAACAGAATCATGTTCTAGCACGGGAAGGCAAGGACACGGCCCGCGGGCGGCGTCGAGCCTCCGGCGCGGGCCGCCTCACGGGCGTCCTGGCGGCGGTCAGTCGTGGTGGACGAAGGCAGGGGTCAGGACGCGGGTGTCGTAATAGCGGTGGAAGACCGGGGTGGCGCTGCCGGACATCGGCGGCACGATCCACGACCAGTCCGCCGGGCAGACCCGGCCCGCCCTCTCCTCGCGTTCCAGATGGGTGAGGAAGCGGCGCGACTCGGTGTGATGGTCGGTCATCGTCACCCCGGCCTGCTCGAACGAGTGCAGCACCGCCACGTTCAGCTCCACCATGGCGTGGTCGCGCCACAGGGAACGCTCGGTCGAGGTGTCCAGGCCGAGCCGCTCGGCCACCACGGGCAGCAGGTTGTACCTGGCCTCGTCGCCCAGGTTGCGTGCGCCGATCTCGGTGCCCATGTACCACCCGTTGAACGGCGCGCACGGGTAGCACAGGCCGCCGATCTCCAGGCACATGTTCGAGATCGCCGGCACGGCGTGCCAGCGCAGCCCCAGCTCCGCGAACCACGGGTACTCGGGATGCGTCAGCGGCACCTCCAGCACGGCGTCGCCCGGCAGGGTGCACAGCAGCGGGCGGCCGCGGCCCGGGTGGATGATCAGCGGCAGCACGTCGAACATGCCGCCCCCGCCCCGCCAGCCGAGCGCCTGCGCGGCCTCGGTGAGCGCCACGTTCGCCGGGTCGCCCACGACGCCGCCGGGGGTGCGGTAGCCGGCGTACCGGATGAGCTGGTCGTTGAGGATCCTCGGGGCGCGCATCACGGGCGTGTCGGGCGGCAGCACGGTGATCGTCGGCCTGATCTTGCCCCGCGCCGCGCCCTTCCCAGAGCCCATGGCGGCGCGCAGGTGCGCCACGCACTCCAACGCCACACCCTCGGCCGTGTGCACGTCGCGGCGATCGCGGACCTTGAGCGAGCGCCAGTACAGCCGGCCGATGCAGCGGTTGCTGTTGCGCCAGGCCACCCGGGCGCCGAATTCGAGCTCCTCGTACGTGTGCGTATAGGTCCCGTAGCGGGCCACGTCTCTGGCCACGTCACGGAGCCTTGCCTGCAGGCCGCCGGCCGAGGGGTTCTCGGCGTGGAAGAGCCTGATGAAGCGCTCCGCCTCGCGGAGGTCGATGGTGCGCCCGTTCACCGTCCTGGAGACGGGCGCGTCGAAGGGACGTAGGGACCTGATCCAGGTAGTCACGCGGCAACCAGCACTTCTCGGTCATCGGATCGCCCCGCCGATTCCGGGTCGGCGACACGTTCCTGCCGGAGGCGCCCTCTCCCCGCCTCCACGACTTCTGCCCGCGGCTCCGGCCGATGACGGCCGGCTCCGCCATCCTGCCGCCCCGGCCCGTGCCTTGTCCCGCGAATCACGAAATCGCGTCACCATCGCACTACATAACGTGAAAATCAGGACGCGTCGAACTCCGCCGATCCCCGCCGGCCGCCCGCACTCCTTGGTGTGACACAGATCACCGTGCGAATCGCCCGGGAACCCGCCTGGCACGAGCCGCACTCCGCCGGAATCCGTCTGGCGCGAGCTCCGAACCCGCCGGAAGGCACGCCGAAACCGGGTTCACCGCCCTCCCGGAAGCCGCCCGATGGCCGCCGATTGTGAGGCGAATCACTCTCCCGGGACGGGCTTCCGGGCGGATCGCTCCCCCCGATGCGCGGGGCCGGTCCGCCCGCGACCGCCTCCCGATGGGCGCCGGCGCCGCCCGGCGTGATGAAGATCACTTCTCCTGAAGGGGCGCGGCCGCACCGATTCGCGGTGCGGCGGCCGTGGCCGTGGCCGGGTGATGCCCTGCACCGGCAGGCGCGCCGGCCTGCCCGAAGACGGAAACTCCGGCCCAGGGCGAGCGCGGACGCGGCCGGGTTCGCCTCGATACGGAGGGCGTCCCGCGCCGGCGGGCACTCTGGCCCGCTCGGAGGCCGAAAGATCACCGACCGCGACGGCGGGACCCCGGAAACGACCCAAGAAACGACTCAGGCCCCTTCACCCGTAGGTGAGAGGGCCTTTGTGGTGGCTCCCGCGATTGGACTCGAACCAATAACCTGCCGGTTAACAGCCGGCTGCTCTGCCGTTGAGCTACGCGGGATCGAACCGTTTGCCCACTTCGTCGGGGCTTTTCCGGCCCCTCCGCGGTGCGCACGAATAGATTAGCGCACTCTCGGAGTGCGTGTCGCATCGTGAGCGGGGTAGGCCCGAGACAGCGGAGGTGCAACATGCGTTATCGGATGACATTCGCTGCCGGTCTGGCGATCGGCTACGTGCTCGGCAGCCGCGCCGGCCGCGAGCGGTACGAGCAGATCAAGCAGGCGGCGCAGCGCGTCGCCGACAACCCCCGGGTGCAGGAGGTCGCCGGCATCGTCGGCGCGCAGGCGTCGAAGGCCGTGGGGAAGGCCAGGACGAAGATGGGCGATCAGCTGCAGCGGCGGATCCCGTTCCTCGGCTCGCGCGAGCACCAGCCCGACACGGGCACCGGCTGGCCGGATGAGGAGAACGTCGACAAGACCCGCGAGAGCGGCATCCCGTACTGACCGGTTCCCGGATCGGGACGAGGGCATGGGCGTGAGCGGGCGTACACCCCCGCACGCCTGAGCCCGCCCCGCCCATGCCTCGGAGATTCGAAGGCCCGAGCCAGGCCGGGGCCGTTGAGCCCCAGAGGCCCCGCAGGCCGCCTGAGGCCCTGAACCGCAGCCGTCAGACGCCCATGCTCCGCCGCAGGCCCTCCAGCGCCTGCTCGGCCTGCGCGCGCAGGCCGGGGTCGTCGGGGTCGAGCCCGTCGTCGAAGACGAGCGTCCAGCCGAGCACCTCGCCACCGGGCGGACGCCGCGCCACCAGCCGCACCCCGCCCCTGCCCGGCAGGCTGACGTGCTTGTTGACCACGATCGTGGAGTTGACCCGCTCACGGACGGTCTCCGGCAGCAGCCGCGGGTCGGCGATGAGCTCGTGGTACCGCGCGCCGCCGGTGGTGGTCAGGTGGATGCCGGTCTCGTCCCACGACGCCCGGTCGATCTCCTCGTACGGCACCCGCGTCCCGTCGGAGAGGTGGAGCGCGAGGTTGGTGGCCACCACGTGGCCGTCGGCGGACGCGGCGAAGGTCAGCACCCGCTCTCCGCGCTCCGTCTTCAGCGAGGTGCGCACGTCGGCGGGCAACCGGCGGAAAAGACTCATTGCTCCACGTTATCCGCGAGCAGGTCGAGGGCGAGCGCCGCGCTCCAGGAGAAGTCGCGGCAGCCGCGCCCGCTGCCGTCGAACGGGTCGAAGCACTCGCGGAACCCGGCCTGCCGGACCAGGCGCAGGGTGCCGCCGGCGAGCTGGCGGCCGAGGTGGTCGAGCGAGTGCACGGCGGCGGCCCTGCGCAGCAGCCAGTTGGTGTTCACCCAGGAGGGGCCCCGCCAGTAGCGGGTGCGGTCGAACTGGGCGGCGCGGATCTCGCAGCTCGGCACCGGGTAGCCGGACGCCCCCATGAACCTGGCCGACTCCAGCAGCTCGACGGCCGCCTGGAGGTGTCCCGCGGGCAGCTCGGGGTCGAGCAGCGGGCCGAACGAGCCGACCGTGCACACCTTGATGAGCCGGTCGGCACGCAGGTCCCTGGCGTAGAAGCAGCCGTCCCAGAGGCGGTCGAGCAGCCCCTGCCTGATGCGCTCGGCCCGCTCCGCATGGGGTGCGGGGTCGGCGCCGGCGAGCGGCGCAAGCTCGGCCATGGCCTGGCAGGAGGCCAGCCAGATGCCGTTGAACATCGGGTCCTCGACCGCGAACGGGTGCTCGTCGCGCAGGTACTCCGGGCTGTAGCCGGCGTCGCGGTAGCGCATGGCGAGCCAGACGTAGCGGTCGTGGTCGCCGCCGGGGTGGCGCTCCTCCAGCTCGACGGCGCGGTTGCCGTAGCGGGGTGCGGGGACGGCGGCGAGCGGTTCGTCCCATGCCGGGCTGTCGTCCATGCCCGACTCCCACGGGTGCACGATGGCGGCCAGCCCCGCGCCGCCGATGTCGCGGGTGGCGGCCAGGTAGTCGTGCTGGGCGGCGAGCGCCGGGTACGTCGCACGGACGAAGGCGGCGTCGCCGGTGTGGCGGTACAGCCACCACAGCGCGAGGCCGTGCAGGGGCGGCGCGGTGAGTCCCGAGGTGAGCACGCCGGGCGCGGCGTCGTGCTCCTGCGAACGCCAGACGGAGGGCCCGGGGAAGTAGGCCTCGCGGGTGTGGAAGACGATGTGGGGCACCATCCCGGTCGCCCATTGCCCGCGCAGCAGGCTGAGCAGCTCGTCGCGGGCCCGGTCCGGCCGGTGCCTGGCCAGGCCGATCACGATGAACGCGGAGTCCCAGCTCCACTGGTGGGGATAGAGCCCCGGCGCGGGCACGGTGCCCGTGCCCGTCCAGTTCGCCTCGAGCACGGCCAGAGCCTCGCGCCCGAGCGCGGCATCGTCTACGGCAGGCCGCGCCTCCATCTTCCAACTATGACCGGGGATCCGGCGGGATGCTACGTCCGCTTGAGCATCTTCGACACGAACGCGACGCCGAACAGGACGAGGCCGATGACGAGCGCCCATTTGAGCAGGTCGAAGACGAATCCCACGAGGGGGCCGAGCAGGAGGAGCGCGGCGATGACGGCCGCGGCGATCAGAAGTACACGTCCCATGGCCGAAACGCTAAGAGATCGTTAAGTCGTTTGCAGGCGGCCCGGGGTTGAATCAGGGACAAGTCAGGGGCGTCCCCGAGCCAAAGGAACTAAAGCCGCTGGAGCGGCCGTTCAGCCGGTATAACGGGGTTACGGGGGGCCTCCTTACGGGGAGCGTGATGAGCCTGGGACCACCGATGAGCCGCGAAGGCGCCGATCACGCCCTGCGTACGCGCGCCGCCGAACGCGACCGCATCTCCAGCGATCTCCTCGACCTCGAGTCCCACACCACGTACCGGCTGCTGAAGGACGCGAAGCTGCGCGGCGCCACCGAGCGGCGCTGGGCCAGGGCGCGGGAGTCGCTGGCCGCGCTGTGGTCGCTGTACGACGCCTACCGCGCCGTGCTGCGGGAGGCCGAGCAGGTCAGGGCGAGCCGCACCAGGATGGGCGCAGAGCAGCTCGCCCGGCTCACCGAGCTGCTGACGGGCGAGTCGGTGGTGCTGCGCGCCGCGGCCGAACCGGTCGAGCGGCGCTCGTTACGCGGTGTCGCGGACGAGCGGCTGACGCTCGACGAGGCCGTGATCCGCATGGACGCCTTCTTCCAGGAGGTCACGGGGGCGCTCAGCGACATCGACGCGGTGTGGAACGCGCTGCTCCTTCGGCTCGACGCGGCCGCCGCCGATCTGCAGCGCATCAGGGAGCTGGCGGGCGAGCTGGGCGAGGGCGGCGACCCCGGCGCGGTGTACGCGGCCGAGGAGGCGGAGCTGGCGCGGCTGCGGTCGGCGGTCGTCGAGGACCCGCTCGGCCCGCCCGTCGAGCAGGAGCTCGACCGGGTGGCGGGCATGCTGGCCGCCGGCCGGGCCGAGCACGAGCAGGCGGTGGCGGTCAAGGCCGAGTACGCCCGGCGCAGGGAGGACCTGGTGGCCGCTCTCGATCGCGTACGCGCGGCCGAGAGCGAGGAGCGGCTGGCCTACGGCGCGGTCGTCGTCAAGATCGCCCTGCCGCCGCAGGCGCAGCCGCGCAGCAGGGTCGAGCCGCTGGCGGCGGAGCTGGCCGCGCTCGACGCCTCCGCCGGCACGTGGGTGCTGCGGGCCAAGCGGCTGGCGGCCCTGGAGGACGACGTGCGCGCCGCCGAGGAGCGGGCGCGCACCACCGCGAGCGCCCTGTACGGCCTGCTGGCGCGGCGCGACGAGCTGCGCGGGCGGCTCGGCGCCTGCCAGGCGATGGCCGTGCGCAAGGGGCTGGCGGAAGACCCGGAGACGACCGAACGGTACGAGCGGGCGCGCGCGCTGCTCTGGACCGCCCCATGCGATCTGACGCGGGCGGCCGCGGCCGTCGATGACTACCAGCGCGCAATCCACGGAGGTAAGTGATGAGCCGCTGCGCGCAGCCCGGCTGCACGGGCACGATCGAGGAGGGCTACTGCGATCTGTGCGGCATGGCCGAGAGCCCGCCTCCGATGCCCGCGGCCCCGTCACAGAGTCCATCGCAGGGCCCGTCGCAGAGTCCATCGCAGGGCCCGTCGCAGAGTCCATCGCAGAGTCCATCGCAGGGCCCGTCGCAGGGTGCGTCGTCCAGCGGCCCCGTGCCCGACCCGATGCGGACCCGGCCGGTGAGCAGGTCGGTCAGCTCGCCGGCGAGCAGCGGCAGGTCTCGGGCCGGGGTGCTGGCCACGATCGCGGACCTGCCGTCGGTGCCCTACCGCGACCCGGCGACGGCGGTGATGTCCGACCCGCAGGTGCCGGAGGAGAAGCGGTTCTGCGCGAACCCGTCCTGCGGCAAGCCGGTCGGCCGCTCCCGCGACGGGCGTCCCGGGCTGACCGACGGGTTCTGCAGGCACTGCGGCACCCAGTTCTCGTTCACACCGAAGCTGGCCAAGGGCGACCTGGTGGGCGGCCAGTACCGCGTGCTCGGCTGCCTGGCGCACGGCGGGCTCGGCTGGATCTACCTGGCCTCGGACGAGAACCTCGACGGCCGCTGGGTGGTGCTCAAGGGCCTGCTCAACACCATGGACCCCGAGGCGCTGCAGATCGCGGAGGCCGAGCGCAGGTTCCTCACCACGGTCGATCACCCCAACATCGTCAAGATCTACAACTTCGTCCGCGCCGGCGGCCACAGCTACATCGTCATGGAGTACGTCGGCGGCCAGTCCCTGCACGAGCTGCGCCGCCAGGGCCCGCTGCCGCTGCGCGAAGTCCTCATGTACGGGCGCGAGATCCTGCACGCCTTCGCCTACCTGCACGAGCAGGGCCTGGTCTACTGCGACCTCAAGCCGGCGAACGTCATCAGGGTCGGCAAGGGGCTCAAGCTCATCGACATGGGCGCGGCGCAGCCGTTCGGCTCACCGGTGGGCTCGTCGTGGGTGACGCCCGGCTACCACGCCCCCGAGCTGGAGACGCGGCCGTCGTCGGTGGCCTCCGACCTGTACACGGTGGGGCGGACGCTGGCGGTGCTCGCGGTGCCCGGCTGGAGCCCGACGTCGGGCGGCGTGCCGAATCCGCTGCCCGACGACTGCGGGCACCCGTCGTTCACCCGGCTGCTGCGGCGGGCGACCGCGCCGGATCCCGCCGACAGGTTCGACAGCGCGTGGGAGATGGAGGAGCAGCTCGTCGGCGTGCTGCGGGAGGTCTGCGCGCTCGAGGACGGCGTGCCGTACCCGGCGATGTCCTCCCTGTTCGGCCCGGAGCGCACGGCCGTGGGGACGGCGCTGTCGGAGTCGCGCGAGCGGGTGTTCGGGCCGCTCGACCCGCGGGCGGCCGCGGCGGCGCTGCCGGTGCCGCTGACGGACCCGGGCGATCCCGCGGCGGGCGCGCTGGCCGGCCTGCTCGGCAGCGAGGGCCCTGAACTGCTCGCCCAGCTCGCCGGGATGGCGCAGACGCCGGAGACGCAGCTCATGCGGGCCAGGCTGCTGGCCGAGGACGCCTCCCCCGAGGCGCCGGCCGCGCTGGACGACCTCGACCGCGAGCTGCCGGGCGACTGGCGGGTCACCTGGTATCGCGGAGTGTTCGCGCTGGCCGGCGGCCAGGCGGACATGGCGGTGGCGTGCTTCGACACGTGCCTGTCGGCGCTGCCCGGCGAGCTCGCGCCGAAGCTGGCGCTGGCCTTCGCGCTGGAGTGCGCGGGCAGGCCCGCGGCCGGCTGGTACGACGTCGTCTGGCGCACCGACCGCGCCTACGTCGGCGCGGCGTTCGGGCTGGCCAGATCGGGCCGGATGGACGTGCTCGACCAGGTGCCGCCGACGTCGGTCTACCGGGTGGCGGCGCAGGTGGCGCTGGCGGCCTCGGTCGTACGGCGGCCGGACCTGACCGGGCTCACGCCGTCCGACCTGGTGTCCGCCGTCGAGCGGGTGGCCGGGCTGAAGGGCATCGACCAGCGGCAGCGCGACCTGCTCACCGCCGAGCTGCTGAGCGGGGCGCTGGACTGGCTGGAGACGGGCCCGCCGGCGCCGCCGAAGGACCTGACGCTGGCCGACGCGCCGTTCACCGAGGAGGGGCTGCGCCGGCGGCTCGAGTCGATCTACCGCAGGCTCGCCGCGCACGCCGACTCGCGGCAGCAGCGGCATGCGTTCATCGACCTCGCCAACGCGGTGCGGCCCAGGACGTGGTGGTGATGGGCGGCAACGGGCCGGCGTGCCCGGTCTGCGGCATGTCCGTCCTGCCCGGCGACTCCTACTGCGAGGCGTGCGGGCACCCGCTGGACTCGCCCGTCTGCGCCTCGTGCGGGGCGGCGGCGGTGGACGCCGACGGCTACTGCGAGCGATGCGGGCTGCGCCAGCCGACCGGCCGCGACCACGCCGAGGTGGTCCTGCCGGGCGGCGCCGCCGCTGTGACCGACAGAGGGCTGCGGCGGGCCCGCAACGAGGACGCGGTGGCGCTGCTGGAGTCGGACGGCGCGGTGGTGGCCGTGGTGTGCGACGGCGTGGGCAGCTCGCCCCGCGCCGACGAGGCGTCCGCGGCGGCCGTCGAGACCGCGGCGGCGGCGCTCGCCAGGGGCCTGCCGGATGAGGAGGCGTTCGCGCTGGCCGGGCGGGCGGTGGCCAAGCTCGCGACCTCGCTGGACGACGCGCCCGCCTGCACGTACGTCTCGGCCGTGGTCGAGCCCGGCGGGCGCGTGCGCCTCGCGTGGGCCGGCGACACGCGGGCGTACCTGCTGCCCGGCGGCGAGCTGCTGACCGAGGACGACGTGGTGGCGACCGGCGAGATCACCGCCTGGCTCGGCGCCGACGCGGACGGCGCGGCGCCGCACGTCCGCACCCTCACCCCGCCCAGGCCGGGCCTGCTGCTGGTGTGCAGCGACGGCCTGTGGCGCTACCTGGAGGGCTACGCCTTCCCCGCGTCCGGCACCCCGGCCGAGATGGCGCGCGCGATGCTGCGCCACGCGCTCGGCTCCGGCGGCCAGGACAACGTGACCATCGTCGTGATCCCCCTAGGAGAGGCTCATGAGTGACCAGCCTGCCTTCACGCTGACCATCGACCAGAACAAGTACCTCCCTCTCGATGGCCGCGAGGTGCACGCGATCCTGACCGTCAGCGCGACGGGGGCGGCGACCGTCCAGGCGGCCTCGACGGAGGCGGCCGAGGTGATCATCGTGGACACGTCGGGCTCGATGAGCGGCAGCAAGATCCGCGAGGCCAGGATGGCGGCGACGACGGCGGTGCAGACGCTGCGCGACGGCGTGCACTTCGCGGTGATCTCGGGAACGAACCGGGCCAGGGTCGTCTATCCCGCCAATCGCGACGGCCTGGCCGTGGCGAACCCGGCGACCAGGGCCGAGGCCGAACGCGCCATCTCCAAGCTGACCGCCCACGGCGGCACCGCGATCGGCGCGTGGATCACGATGGCGGGCCACCTGCTGACCGCGCACCCCTCGGCGATCAGGCACGCGCTGCTGATGACCGACGGGCAGAACAACGAGGGCGAGGACACCTTCGCCAAGGTGCTGGCCGCCTGGAGCGGCCAGTTCGTGGTGGACAGCCTGGGCGTCGGCGACGACTGGGTGCCGGCCGAGCTGCGCAAGGTGGCCGAGGCGATGCTGGGCACGTTCGACTTCGTCCGCAACCAAGGCGACCTGCCGGAGTACTTCCGCAGACTGACCCAGGCGTCGATGAGCAAGACCGTGGCCGAGCTGTCGCTGCGGGTGTGGACGCCGCAGGCGGCGCGGCTGAAGTTCGTCAAACAGGTCTCGCCCACCCTGCTCGACCTGACCGGCAAGCGCACCGACGTCAACCCGCTGACCGGCGACTATCCGACCGGCTCGTGGGGCCAGGAGGAGCGCGAGTACCACATCTGCGTCGAGGTGCCGCAGGGCCGGATCGGCCAGGAGATCAGGGCGGGCTGGGTCAAGCTCGTACGCCCCGACACCCAGGAGGTCCTGGCCAGCGGCAATGTGCTGGCGCAGTGGACCGACGACCTGGCGGCATCCACCCGGATCAACCGCAAGGTCGCCCACTACACCGGCCAGGCCGAGCTGCACGACCTGATCCAGGAGGGGTTGACCGCCCGCGCGATGGGCGACGCCGACACCGCCACCGCGCGCCTGGCCAAGGCGCACCGGCTGGCCGAGGAGTCCGGCCGCGAGGACACCGCGCGGCTGCTGGAGAAGGTGGTGGAGGTCGATCCGGCCACAGGCACCGCACGGCTGCGGCGCCACGTGGACAAGGCCGACGAGATCGAGCTGGACACCGGGTCGGTGCGCACCAGCCGGCTGCGGAAGGAAGGAAGCTGATGGCGACCTGCCCGCTGGGACACGCGTCGGGGGCCGACGACTACTGCGACGTCTGCGGCATCCAGATGCCCCCGCCGGCCCGCCCAGTGTCCCGGCCCCAGCCCCACGCCCAGGCTCCTCAGCCTGAGGCGCAGGCGCAGCCGGCGGAGAGCTGCCCGATCTGCCAGACGCCCAGGGCCGGGCAGTTCTGCGAGGTGTGCGGCCACGACTTCACCGGCGCCACGCCCGCACCCGTCCGCGTGACCGGGGTGCGCTGGGAGGCGGTCGCCGCCGCCGACCGGGCGTACTTCGACAAGGTCATCGCCGAGGGCGGGCCGGACGCCGCCGCGATGCAGTTCCCGCCGTACTGTCCCGAGCGCTCCTTCCCGCTGCTGGGCGAGCAGGTGCGCATCGGGCGGCGCAGCAGGGCCAGGAACATCACGCCCGAGATCGACCTGACCGGGCCGCCCGAGGACCCCGGCGTCTCGCACCTGCACGCGGTGCTGCTCGCCCAGCCCGACGGCGGGTGGCTGCTGGTGGACCCGGGCTCCGCCAACGGCACCCAGGTCAACGGGCGCACGCTGCAGACCAACGTGCCGGCGAGAGTCGGCCCCGGCGACCGCATCCACCTGGGCGCCTGGACGGTGATCACCCTCAGGGAGGGCACGCCATGACGATGGTGCAGACCCCGGCGGGCGGCGTCACCCCGGCGCCCGCCGCTTCCCCCGCCGCTCCCCCGCCTGTCTCCCCGGCCGCTTCTGCGCCCGTGCGGCGGCGCAGCGTCCCCGGCGGCATCCGCCTCATCACCGGCGTCACCGTCGTGTCGCTGGCCCTGCTGTTCGCCGCGCTCGCCGCCGGCAGCTCCAGCGCCCGCGAGGGCCTTCGGGTCATCGGGCGCGACGCCGGCCCGCAGGTCGTCGCCACCGCCGGGCTCTACCAGGCGCTCAGCGACATGGACGCGCGGGTCGCGGACGCGCTGGTGATGGGCAAGGACTACCCGCAGCAGCGGCAGAAGGCGGTGAAGGACTACGAGAAGCGGCGGGACGAGGCGGGCGCGGCGCTGCTGAAGGCGTACGAGCTGTCGCTCGACGACGAGGCCGAGCGCACCACCGTGGAGTCCATACTCAACGCTCTCGGCCGCTACGACATGCTCGCCGGGCAGGCGCTGAAGCTCGACGAGAAGGAAGGGCACCCGGCGGGACCGCCGCCCCAGGACGTGGTGCAGACCTATCGCCAGGCCACCGACCTCATGCGGCAGGTGCTGCTGCCGCAGGCGTACAACCTGACGCTGGAGAACGGCACGATCGTCCGCGCCACCTACGACGAGAAGGCGTTCATGGTGCCGCTGTGGCGGGCCGCCGTGGTGGTGGCCGGGCTGGTCGCGCTGGGCTGCCTGATCTGGCTGCAGGTGTTCCTGGCGCGCCGCTTCCGCCGCGTGTTCGGGCCCGCCCTGGTGGTGGCGACCGTGATGACGGTCGTGGCGCTCGGCTTCGGCGTGCACGTGCTGGGACAGGAGGAGCAGGCGCTGCGCACCGCCAAGTCGACCGGGTTCGACTCGGTGCTGACGCTGGCCAAGGCGCGCGCGATCAGCAACAGCATGCAGGGCGACCAGAGCCGCGCCCTGCTGGACGAGGAGCGCGCCGATACCTACAAGCACACCTACTTCGACAAGTCGCTGTCGCTCGTCTTCTACGACGTCGGCAACCTGGACGAGTACCACGGCCGGGTGACCGCGGGCTCCAAGGATTTCCTCGGCATGCTGGGACCCGAACTGGTGGGCTCCCAGGGGGATGCGGCCTTCCGCGCGTACCAGGCGTTCCAGACCGAGGACGGCACGTTCCGCGCGCTGGTCGATGAGAAGCGGACGAACGAGGCCGTCGCCGCCAGGATCGGGCCCGTCACGAACGCGTTCACGGCCTACGACGAATCGCTGCAGGCGCTGGCACGCACGCACCAGCAGGCGCTCGCGCGGGCCACCGCGCAGGGCGAGGGCGCGCTCGGCGACCTCTGGCGGCTGCTCCCCTACGCCATCGGCGCGATCGGGCTGCTGGTGATCGCCGGGGTGTGGCCACGACTCAAGGAGTACCGATGAAGCGAGTGCTGGCGATGGCGCTGCTCCTGGCCTCGGTGGCGGTCTCGGGCTGCGCGGCCGACGGGCGGGAGTCGATCCTCGACAAGGACCGGCTGGTCATCGGGGTGCGCTCCGACCTGCCGTCGGTCGGGTACGAGCGCTCGAAGGGGAGGTTCGAGGGCTTCGACGTGGACGTGGCCGCCTACATCGCCCGGTACCTCGGGAAGGAGTTCACCTTCCGCGGCGTGCTGGCCGCCGACCGGGAGACGGTGCTCGCCGACGGGCGGGCCGACATGGTGCTGGCCACGTACACGATCGACCAGAACCGCAAGCAGCGGGTGCTGTTCGCGGGGCCGTACCACATCTCGTACCAGGACATCCTGACCAGGCCGGGCGAGCGGATCGGCGACGTGCGCGAGCTGGAGGGGCGCAGGATCTGCGAGGTGCAGGGCGCGAACGCGGCCGAACGGGTGGTGAAAGAGCGCGGGGTCAGGGCGCAGGTGGTGCCGGTGCGCGACTACGAGCAGTGCCTGGCGGCGCTCAAGAACGGCCAGGTGGACGCCGTCACCACCAACGACGTGATCCTCGCCGGGCTGGCCAAGCAGGACGGCTCGGGGCTGAGGCTGAACAACGCCCAGTTCAACGAGCAGCGCACCGGCGTGGGGCTGCCGAAGGGCGACGTGGCCGGCTGCGAGGAGGTCAACCGGGCGATCACCCTGATGTACCAGGACGGGACGGCGGCGAAGCTGCTGAAGAAGTGGTTCGAAGGGTCGCTGCCGCTGGACACCGTCGCCGTACCGCAGTTCGAGGGCTGCTCGTGACGGCGGCGACCGCGGTCTCCACGGGCCGTCCCTGACGGCGGCCCGGTCGCGGTTCTCCCGAACCGCCCTCCCGCACCGCGGCGCTCGCGATCCTCGCAAGCCCGCCACGACGGCGACCGGTCGCGGGCAGCGGAAAGGGGACGGCCGTGGCCGTCCCCCGTCACACCTGCTCAGTCCAGGTAGTCCCGCAGCATCTGCGCGCGCGTCGGGTGGCGCAGCTTGGCCAGCGTCTTCGACTCGATCTGGCGGATGCGCTCCCGCGTGACGCCGAACTCCCTGCCCACCTCCTCCAGGGTGCGCGGATGCCCGTCGGCCAGGCCGAAGCGGAGCTGGATGATGCGCTGCTCCCGGTCGGAGAGCGTGGCGAGGATGTCGTCGAGCTGGTCCTGCAGCATGATGAAGGCCGCGGCCTCCATCGGCACGACCGCGTCGGCGTCCTCGATGAAGTCACCGAGGTCGGAGTCCTCCTCGCCGATCGGCGACTGCAGCGACACGGGCTCCTGGGCGATGCGCTGGATCTCGACCACCCGATCGACCGGGAGGTCCATCTCCTTGGCGATCTCCTCGGGCACCGGCTCGCGACCGAGATCCTGGTGCAGCTGGCGTTGCACTCTGACCAGCTTGTTGATGGTCTCCACCATGTGGACGGGGATGCGGATGGTCCGCGCCTGGTCCGCGATGGCCCGGGTGATCGCCTGACGGATCCACCATGTGGCGTACGTGGAGAACTTGTAGCCCTTGGTGTAGTCGAACTTCTCGACCGCCCGGATCAGACCGAGGTTGCCCTCCTGGATCAGGTCCAGGAACAGCATCCCGCGGCCCACGTACCGCTTGGCGATGGACACCACGAGCCTGAGGTTGGCCTCGATCAGCCGCTGTTTGGCCCGCGTGCCCTGCCAGACCAGCTCCCTGAACTCAGGGAAGGCCAGAGGCGAGACCCCGTTCGCCAGCTTGTCCTCGGCGAACAGGCCGGCTTCGATCGACTTGGCGAGCTCCACCTCCTCCTCAGCGGTCAGCAGGGGCACCCGGCCGATCTCCCGCAGGTAGATACGGACGAGATCGCTGGTCGGCGCCCGCTTGCCTACGTCCTCCTCATCGGCGCGGGTGGATTCCTCGTCGCCCTGTGGCTCGAGGACCTCCACGCCGTTCTCGGCGAGCATGCGCACGACGCGTTCCAGCGCGTCGGACGGCAGCTCGGATCGGTCAAGCGCGGCTGCGACGTCATCGACGGTTACGCTCCCGCGCTCCCTTCCCTTCGCGACGAGGTCCGCCACCTGATCTACGGATGGCGGTCCACTTGGCAGCACCGATGCACCCACGAAGGACAGTCTGCAGTATTGGTTCCATCAAATGGCAGACCCATTTTTGTCACCGAAGGTAAGGCGATCGTCTTTGCCGGATTGAGATCGCAATAAGGTTTGGCCCGAGTTTGATCAGGAAAGTAAAGTCAATTACGCGGTCTGGGAATCACGCGCCCGGCGACGACGTCTGGCCGGACGCATCTCTTTCGCTGCCTTCTTCCCGTTGCGCGCCCGCTTTGTCCGGCATTGGACCGCGCCAAGTTCCCTGGTCGACCACCCGGTTTCACGGTCTGGCCCGCTGCGAAACTGTTACCTGAGCGACGGCTCAGAACACCGTTCAATCACCCCGAATCCGTGCGCGGGACGGCTCAGCAGCCTGGGGAGCCCTCACTGCGATCGCACCCGGCCGCACCCGACCGGAACGGGGTGCGGCCGTGCGCGCTCCATCGGCCGCACCGCGCCACCGGCCACCCCGCGCAGCGCGGGCAGGGCCGGCCCAGCCGGCCGCGACACCACCGCACAGCGCGGCGAGATGCCCGCCTGCGCCCGCCCGTCGCCCGGCCCGCGAGCCAGCCCTACCCGCCCACAGGACGGCGTCGAGCAGGCCCCTCATCTGACACATGAGGGCCGACGAGCCGACCCCTCATCTCACACAGGACGGCCGACAAGCCGACCCCTCATCCGCCCATAGGACGCTCTGACACAGGAGGGCCGACAAGCCGACCCCTCATCTCACACAGGGCGGCCGTGGAGCCGACCCCTCATCCGCCCAGGACGGCCGGTGAGCGGGCCCCTCATCTGACCGCAGGACGGCCGCACAGGCCGCGAGCAGCCGGCGCCGGAGACCGGGGGGACGTGGGCGGCCGGGGCGGTCAGCCGCCGGCGAGGCGGTCGCGGAGGACGCGGCGGCGCTGCTCCAGCGCGACCAGTTCGCCGAACAGCTTGTTGTACTCCTGCTGCTCCTCGACCGGGTTGAGCCGCTGGATGCGGGACTTGACCTGAGCGATGGCGCGGTCGACGGGCATGGCCTCGGCGGCGGCCAGGATGTCGCTCGCGTAGCGCTCCTCGGCGTGGGCGTCGGCGTGGATGGGCTCGACGGCGAACCGGGTGACGAGCGTCCGGGTGCCCTCCTCGTGGGCGTGCTCCATGAGCCGGTCGACCCACTCGCGCCCGCCGTGGCCGGCCGAGACGACGCCGCCCGCGGCCATGATGACGCGGTGGAGCGCCGCGTGCTCGGGCGTGGTGAACGCGTCGGCCTCCAGCGCGTCGAAGCGCGGCCCGAGCAGCGCGGGCCGCTGCACGGCGAGCTTGAGCAGCTCGCCTTCGACCCGCACGCTCGGGTCGACGGGCGCCGCCTGGGGCGCGCGCCTGCGGCGGCCGTGCTGGGCGCCGGAGGCCCCGGAGATGCGCTGCATGACGAAGCGCTCGTCCATGAACCCGAGCCAGCGGTCGAGGTCGATGGCGTAGCGCTTGCGCAGCCCGGCGTCCTTGATGCCGGCCACGATGGGCGCGGCGGCGTCGAGTGCGGCGATCTTGCCTTCGTTGCTGCGCAGGTCGTAGCGGGAGATCGTGCTCCTGATCGCGAACTGAAAGAGCGGCTCGCGGCTCGCGATGAGGTCGCGCACGGCGGCGTCGCCCTGCTTGACGCGCAGGTCGCACGGGTCGAGCCCGTCGCTTTGCACCGCGACGTACGTCTGCGTGACGAATTTCTGCTCGTCGGCGAACGCCCGCAGCGCCGCCTTTTGGCCCGCCTCGTCGCCGTCGAAAGTGAAGATCACCTCACCGCGGAACTCGGCCTGGTCGAGCAGGAAACGCCGCAGAACCTTGATGTGCTCTTCGCCGAACGAGGTGCCGCACGTGGCCACGGCGGTGGGCACGCCGGCGAGATGGCAGGCCATCACATCGGTGTAGCCCTCGACGATCACGGCCTGCGCGCGCTTGGAGATCTCGCGCTTTGCAAGATCGATTCCATAAAGGACCTGGCTCTTCTTGTAAAGCGGCGAGTCAGGCGTATTGAGATATTTCGGGCCATCGTCGGAATCGAGCAACTTACGTGCACCGAAACCGATCACATCGCCCGTGGCGTCCCGGATCGGCCAGATCAGCCGGCCCCTGAACCGGTCGATGGGCCCGCGCCTGCCCTCCCTGGCCAGGCCGCCCTTCACCAGCTCGTCGACGGTGAACCCGCGGCCCAGCAGGTGGCGGCTCAGCGCCTCCCACTCGGCCGGCGCGTACCCGACACCGAACTTCTCGGCGTCGGCCCGCTCGAAGCCGCGCTCGGACAGGAAGCGCCGCCCGGGAGCCGCCTCGGGGCTCATCAGCTTCTCGGCGTAGAACTCGGCGGCGATGCGGTGGGCCTCGATGAGACGGGCGCGCTCGCCGTGGTCGCGCCTGGGGACGTAGCCGCCCTGCTCGTACTGGAGCTGGATGCCGGCCCGCTGGGCCAGCCGCTCGACGGCCTCCGTGAACGACAGGTGCTCGATCTTCTCGACGAACGTGATCACGTCGCCGCCCTCGCCGCAGCCGAAGCAGAAGAACATGCCCCGCTCGGGCGTGACGTTGAACGACGGCGTCTTCTCGTCGTGGAACGGGCACAAGCCCTTGAGGTTGCCGCCCCCGGCGTTGCGCAACTGGATGTGCTCGCCGATCACATCGGCGATGGGAGAGCGCTCGCGCACGAGCGCGATGTCGACGTCACGGATCCGGCCAGCCACGCCGGGAAGTCTATTCCGCCCCACCGACGGTTCCGCCCCGCGCGGGCGTCACCGGCATCAGAGGTCTCGGGTGTTCACGGCGCGGGAAAGGGGGAGGTAGCGGAGGGTCACCACGCGGCTGCGAAAGGGAGAAAGCGGCAATGCGGGGGCTCCCGGTCGGCTACAAAGGTAAAGGTTGTCGGTGGAAACGGTGACACGGGTGGAGAACATGCGATCGGGGCTTATCGGACGTTGGGCGGCCGTCACGGGCGCCGTGCTGCTGACCGGTGCCTGCACCCAGGCCACGGGCCTCGCTGGAGTCGGCGTGGGCCGCTCGGCCACGCCTCCCGCCACCGTTCCCGCGTCGGGCCCCGCGGGCGGGACGGCGGCTGATCCGACCACTGATCCGGCCGCTGAGCCGACCACTGAGCCGACCACTGAGCCGACGCCCTCCGCGAGCCCCGCCCCCACGCCGGAGCGCCAGGCCGCCGAGCGGCCCAAGGGCGACGACCCGGTCAAGGTGCCGCCGCCGAAGCTGTCGAAGTACACCTACACCTTCCCGGTGAAGGGCTGTAAGGTCAGCTACCAGCGCAAACTGCTGGTGCTGCCCAAGACGACGATCTGGGCCAAGGAGGGCTGCTCGTTCGTGGCGCCCGTGGACGGCGTGGTCGACGAGGTCAACCTCACCGACACCTGGTCGCCCGCCACGGACGCGGGTGCGGCACGCGAAGGCAGGTTCGTCACGATCATCGGGGTCGACGGCGTGCGCTACCTCGGCGGCCACCTCTCCTCCGTCGCCGACGGGATCAAGCCCGGCACGAAGGTCAAGGGCGGCCAGGTGCTGGGGAAGGTGGGCAGGTCGGGCAACGCCCGCGACACCGGGCCCAACCTCTACTTCGCGATCTCGTGGAAGACCGGACCCGCCTACTGGTGGGTGCGCAGGGGCATGGTCAAGCCGTGGGACTACCTCGACGCCTGGCGTAAGGGCAACCGCACGCTCTCGCCCCGCGAGGAGACGCTGAAGCTGCGCAAGAAGCTGGGCGAGACCCCGGCCTGCACCGTGCAGTGCACCGGCAAGGTGGTGGTGGCGCCGGTGCAGACGACGTCGAGCACCCCGAAGCCGACGCGCAAGCCCCAGAAGCAGAAGCCGCGCGAGGAGGAGATCGCCACGCTCAACCCGACGGCCGCTTCTTGAGGCGGACGGCCGTCCGAGCCTCGCGCGGTCAGCGCGAAAGGCGCCGGCGCGAGGCGACCGGCCAGAGCGGTGAGCGTGGAAGGCGGCGGCCAGAGCGGTCAGGCGGCGCGAGGGCGACGGCCTGTGCGGTCAGCGTGAGAGGCGGCGGTGCCAGGCGACGGCCGAGGTGTCGGTGAGCGAGGCGATCTGGTCGATCACCACGCGCACGCGTGCGGGGTCGTCCGGCGCCTCGATGAACGCGGGCCGGAACGCGGGCTCCAGCGTGTCCGGCGCCCCCAGCATGATCAGGGAGGCCAGCTCGGTGATGAGGTCGCGCTGCCTGGCCTGGGTGGCGTGGTGGTCCTCGGTGGCCATCACGTAGTGCGCGGTCACGCCCTTGAGCAGCGCGCACTCCAGCCGGGTGGCGCGCGGCACGACGAGGTCGGCGCGGTGCCGCGCGCCGTGCACCTCCTTGGTGGCGGCCTGCGCGGAGCGGCAGAAGCGGCCGATGAGCCCGCTGGTCAGTGCCTTCAGCCCGGCCAGGTCGGCGAGCGTGGCGTCGAAGCGGCTGGGCCACAGCGGGTCGTCGATCAGCCTGGCGAAGACCTCCTCCAGCTCGTTGAGGTCGGCGCCGGGCGCGTACCAGGTGCGGGTGGTCGCGCAGACGTCGGCGCGCTCCTGCCGCGACCGCAGCGCCTCGGGGGTGACGTGGCCTGAGTGCAGGGCGTCCTCAAGGTCGTGTACGGAGTAGGCGACGTCGTCGGCCCAGTCCATGATCTGCGCCTCGAAGCTCACCTTGCCGTCGGGCGCGCCCTGCCTGATCCACTCGAACACCGGCAGGTCGTCCTGGTAGACGCCGAACTTGGGGGACTTGTCGCACGTCCAGGGATATTTGATGGAGGCGTCGAGCGCGGCGCGGGTGAGGTTGAGCCCGGCGCTGCGGCCGTCCTCGGTGAGCACCTTGGCCTCCAGCCTGGTGAGCAGGCGCAGGCTCTGCGCGTTGCCCTCGAAGCCGCCGCATGAGGCGGCGAGCGCGTTGAGCGCGACCTCTCCGTTGTGCCCGAACGGCGGGTGCCCGAGGTCGTGCGCCAGGCAGGCGGTCTCCACCAGGTCGGGATCGACGCCGAGCGTGGCGCCCATCTCGCGGCCCACCTGGGCGCATTCGAGGGAGTGGGTGAGGCGGGTGCGCGGAATGTGCTGTCCGCCGCCGAGCGTCTCGCCGGGGCCGACGACCTGCGTCTTGGCGGCCAGCCTGCGCAGGGCGGCGCTGTGCAGCACGCGAGCTCTGTCCCGTTCGAAGGCGGAACGCTCGGGATTGCCGGGTGGCTCGGGAACCCAACGCTCCTGGTCGTGCTCGTTGTAGTACGCCATGTGTGCGGTGATTTTCTCCAGTTTCCTCTCTCCGCTAGTGTCAAGCCTCGCGAGAACCCCTTCCCTGGGAGCCCTCCCCCATGACGACAGCATTCCGAGCGGTGTTGGCCTTCACCCTGCTCGCCGGCTTCTACGTGCTGGTCGGCCTCATTCTGGCAGCAGCCGTCTTCTTCGACGTGCTGCTCGTCACGGACTTCCACGCCAATCTGGTCAAGTTCGCGCTCGTGCTGACGCTGGCCGCGGGCGCTCTCGTACGCGCGCTGGTGATGGTCAGCCGCCGCCAGGGGGGCGAGCAGCCGGGCGTGGCGGTGGGCCGCGAGCACGAGCCGGTGCTGTGGCAGACGGTCGAGGAGCTGGCCCAGCGCGTCCGTACGGCCCCGCCGGACGAGATCCGGCTGGTCCCCGAGGTCAACGCGGCGGTCTCAGAGGACACCAAGTTCCTCGGCATGAAGGCGACCAAGCGGCGGATGTTCATCGGCCTGCCGCTGCTGCAGACGCTCACCGTGGACGAGCTGCGCGCGGTGCTCGGCCACGAGCTCGGCCACTACAGCGGCGCGCACACCCGGCTGGGCGCGCCGGTCTACCGCGGCAGGGTCTCGCTGATCGCGACCGTCCAGGGGCTGCAGAACCACCCGTTCGTCCAGCGCCTGTTCACCTGGTACGCCAAGCTCTACCTGCGCATCTCCCAGGCCGTCTCGCGCAAGCAGGAGCTGGAGGCCGACAGGTTCGCGGTGGCGATCGGCGGCCGGCAGGCCATGGCGGGCGCGCTGCGCAAGATCCACGCGACGGCGGCGGGCTGGCAGCTGTACGCCGAGAACTACCTCGTCCTGACCGGGGCGGGCGGCGTCAGGCCGGCGTCGGTGTTCGGCGGGTTCCACGCGCTGATGAGCGACCCCGAGCGGCAGGCGCAGATCGCCAAGCTGGCCGAGCAGCCCGAGGAGGTCTCGCCGTACGACTCCCACCCGAGCCTGGCCGAGCGCCTCGCGGCCATCGAGCACCTGCCCGAGCCGCAGCAGGTGCCGGACCCGCGCTCGGCGCTGACGCTGCTCGTCGATCCCAACGTGGCGGTGCAGGCCGTCGAGCAGGCGATGTGGAGCCAGGAGGCGCTGGCGACGCTGCGCCCGGTGCCGTGGGAGGAGCTGGTCGCGCAGGGCATGTACGCCGCGCGCAACGCCGAGGCCCTGCACGACCTCGCGATCGCGGGCCAGCAGGTGATGGGGGCCTCGCGGCCCTACCTGGACGCGGCCTTCGAGGCGATCGCCCGCGGGCGGCAGGCCGAGCTGGAGGCCAAGCTGCTCGAACAGGGCTGGAACCCGTCGCCGACGCTCCTCGCCGGCGTGCTCGGCCAGGCGCTGGAGGCGGTGCTGATCCAGCTCGGCCAGGCCAAGTGGACGCTGTCGTGGTCGGGGCCCGCGCGGCTGCTCTACGACGACGGCGAGGAGGTGGCGCTGGCCGAGTACGCCGCCCAGGTCGCGGCCAACCCGGCGGCGGTGCCGGGGCTGCGGCAGTGGCTCGGCGATCACGGCATGCGCCACGACTACGTGCCGATCGAGGAGCCCCGCCCGGCCGCCCTGCACTGACCCGCAGACCCGCCGCGCCGCCTCACCGCACCGGCCCCGGCAGCGGCCCGATGACGGCCCCGGTGGCCCCCCGCATCCGGTGCGACACCGGACCTCGACGGAGATCGCCCCGAAAAATCGCCGATCCCTTGCCAGGTCGCGATGCGTGGCCTTACGGTCACCGTTAGCATACGGACGGCCTGGAGGAGGCCATGTGAGCAGGCAGGACGGCGGGGCCCGGGCGATGCTTCCGCACATCGCCTGGCGCCTGGAGGAGATGCTCGCGGCCATCGCCGAGCGCCGGCCGCGCGCGACGGGCGCGATCGAGCAGGCGCTGCGCAAGGTGCCGCGCCACTGGTTCGTTCCCTCGCGCGGGCTGGTCCTCGAAGACGACGGCGCGCGGCCGATCGACCGCGACGGCGACCCGACCGCCTGGTGGGACGCCGTCTACTCCGGACGGCCGATCGCCACGCCGAGCGCCCAGGGCCCGAGCTCCTATCGCTGCGTGATGCTCGCCCCGAGCTGTGTCGTCGACCTGCTCGAGCTGCTCGATCCGCAGCCCGGCCAGCGGATCCTGGAGGTGGGCACGGGCAGCGGCTGGATCACCGCGCTGCTGTGCCGGCTGACGGGCGAGTCGGGCAGCGTGACGTCGGTCGAGGGAGACGCGACGGTGGCCGAGGAGGCGTGGCGGAACCTCGTGGCCGCCGGGGTGCGCCCGCACCTGATCGTCGGTGACCCGGCGCGCGGGTGCCCGGAGCGGGCGCCGTACGATCGGGTGCTCGCGCCGTCCGTCATGCCCGACACGTGGGTGTCGCAGGCGCGGCCGGGCGCGGTGATCGTCGGCGGGAACGACCGGGCGGCGATGCGGCTCGTGGTCCCCTCGGCCGACACCTGACATCAGCGGGGACTCGCGGCGAAAGCGACTCCGGCACCGCCGCCTCCGAGGTGCACCGCGTCCGGCTGGACGCAGACCCGCGCAGGTGGCAGGCGGGCGGCACCGCCCCGATCGACCGGACGGCCACCGCGAGCCGGCCCCGGCGATGCCGCGCGGCCGCCCTCCTGTCCTGAGGGCGGCCGGCCGGATTTATTCGGTTGACCGCGCGTGCGGCCGGTCATGACGATGTCCGGGTGCGGATCGACTACCAGAGGCTGGCTCCCGAGGACACCGAGGCGCTGGTCGAGTTCCTGCTGGCCGACCCCTGGCCGTTTCACGCCGGGGTGCAGAACGCCGATGCGATCAGGCAGCGGGTCGCGTCCGGCGTCTACGACGACGCCGACAACCGGACGTTCTGGCAGCTCGCCGACGGCGAGCGGGCCGGCCTGATCCGGCTGACCGACCTCACCGACCCCACGCCCATGTTCGATCTGCGGATCAGCTCCAAGTGGCGTGGGCGCGGGCTGGGCAAGGCGGCGGTGCGCTGGCTGACGGAGTACCTGTTCAACGAGTTCCCCGAGATCCGGCGAGTGGAGGGGCAGACCCGCCGGGACAACGCGGCGATGCGGGCCGTCTTCCGCGCCTGCGCCTACGTCAAGGAGGCCCACTACCGCGAGGCCTGGCCGGGGCCCGACGGGTCGGTCCACGACTGCATCGCGTACGCGATCCTGCGCCGCGACTGGGAGACCGGCACGACGACGCCCGTCGCCTGGGACGACGAGCCCGCGCGGCCGTGACCCCCTGCGGCCCGCTCAGTCCGCGTCGACGTCGTCGAGCAGCCTGAGCAGCCGCGACAGCACCCGCAGGCAGGCGTCGGCCTCGGCCTCGGTCAGGTCGGCGCCTGCCCGGCTCAGCACCGCGCGTTCGCGTGCGATCACCGCGTCGATGGCGGCCCGCCCCGCCCGGCCGCCACCTGTCGCCTCGACCACCGCTCGCACTCCCGAGATGGCACCTCGGTTGTCACGTGCGGGCGACGACGACAACTCGGTTGTCATGATGGGACCTGTTCTGGATCGGGCGCGGCACCGGCATGCCCGCCGCCCTGCTCCACCGCCTCGGCGCGGGACCGGCCGTGTCTGTCGGACCTCCATGGGGGCGGGACTCGCGCGCTCGGCTCCCCCGGCTCTATCGCGATGACCGCACGCCTCGCCACACGGTCGCCGTCGGCCCCTCGGTGACGATCGGGGACCCCGGCCACTCCCCCGGCTGTAACGACCGCTCGCGGCCAGGCCGAGCTCTTCGGGGAGAAAAGGCGGCGCAAGCCGGGCTGACCTTGCGGGGAAGCGGCGGCGCAGGCCGGGCTGAGGCCTTCGGGGGAAGTGGGCAGTGCAGGCCCGGGCCGGGCTGCTGAAGGGGTCGGGCGATCGGCCGGGTTCTTGAGAAGGGGGCGCGTTCCCAGTCAGGCTGCGCTCGGCCCCAAGGGGGTGGTTGCCGGGCCGGGCTTTCTGGGGGTGCGGGGCGGCTCTGGGGACGGGGATCGGGTTCCGGAGGGGAGGGCGTCGGCGCCCGCCAGGGAGCCGGGCGCCGACGCCGGCGGGCTCAGCGGGTGTCGGAGTCGTTCCCGGACAGCGCCGCGCGCCCCGCCTCCAGCCGCGCCACCGGGATGCGGAACGGCGAGCAGGAGACGTAGTCGAGGCCCGCGTCGTGGCAGAAGTGCACCGAGGCGGGGTCGCCGCCGTGCTCACCGCAGATGCCGAGGTGCAGATCCGGCCGGGCGGCCCGGCCCTCGGCGACGGCGATCTCGATGAGCCTCCCGACGCCGTCCCTGTCGATGCTCTCGAACGGCGACACCCCGAAGATGCCGAGGTCGAGGTAGCGGTGGAAGAACGACGACTCGACGTCGTCGCGGGAGAAGCCCCACGTCATCTGGGTCAGGTCGTTGGTGCCGAAGGAGAAGAACTCGGCGGACTCGGCGATCTGGCCCGCGGTGAGCGCCGCCCTCGGCACTTCGATCATGGTGCCGATGAGCGCGTCCACGCCGGTCTCCGCGAGGATCTTGACGGCCTCCTCCCGTACGGACTCCAGCTCCTGGACGGTCGCCACCAGCGGAATCATGATCTCGGGACGCGCGCCCGGCACCTCCTTGGCGGCCTGGGCGATGGCCCTGACCTGCATCGCGAACAGGCCGGGGATGACCAGGCCGAGGCGGACGCCGCGCAGGCCGAGCATCGGGTTCTGCTCGTGCAGGCGCTTGACGGCGCTGAGCAGGCGGCGGTCCTTCTCGGTGGCCTCCTGGGTGGCGGCCTTGACCGACAGCTCCACCAGGTCGGGCAGGAACTCGTGCAGCGGCGGGTCGATGAGCCTGATGGTCACGGGTGCGCCGTCCATGGCGCGGAAGATGCCGATGAAGTCGGCCTTCTGCAGCGGTTCCAGCGCGTCGAGCGCGGCCTGGCGCTCCTCGTCGGTGGTGGCGAGCACCAGGTCCTCCACGAGCTGCCTGCGCTCGCCGAGGAACATGTGCTCGGTGCGGCACAGCCCGATGCCCTGGGCGCCGAAGCGGCGGGCGCGGGCGGCGTCCTCGGGGGTGTCGGCGTTGGCGCGCACCCGGAGCCTGCGGGCGGCGTCGGCGTGCCGCATGATGCGGTCCACCGCCTTCACCAGCTCGTCGGCGGGCTCCGCGACGCCCTCGAAGTACTCGACCACGGCCGACGGCACGACCGGCACCTCACCGAGGAACACCTCGCCGGTGGTGCCGTCGATGGAGATGACGTCGCCTTCCGAGACCACCACGCCGCCGGGGGCGGTGAAGCGCCGCTCGGCGGTCTGCACCTCCAGTTCCTCGGCCCCGCACACGCACGTCTTGCCCATGCCGCGGGCCACCACGGCGGCGTGCGAGGTCTTGCCGCCGCGGCTGGTCAGGATGCCCTTGGCGGCGATCATGCCGGACAGGTCGTCGGGGTTGGTCTCGCGGCGCACCAGAATGACGTCCTCGCCCTGCCCGGCCAGCTCGACGGCGCGCTCGGACGAGAAGACCGCCTTGCCGACCGCGGCGCCGGGAGAGGCGTTCATGCCCTTGGCGATCCGCTTCTTCTCCGCGCCGCCGTCGAAGCGGGGGAACATGAGCTGCGCGAGCTGGTCGCCGGTGACGCGGGTGACGGCCTCGTCCATCGTGATCAGGCCCTGGTCGACGAGCTGCGTGGCGATGCAGAACGCGGCCGCGGCCGTGCGCTTGCCCACCCGCGTCTGCAGCATCCACAGCTTGCCGCGCTCGATGGTGAACTCGATGTCGCACAGGTCCCGGTAGTGGTTCTCCAGCGTCTCCATGATGCCGAGGAGCTCGCGGTAGGAGTCCGGGTCGATGCGTTCGAGTTCCTGCAGGGGGATGGTGTTGCGGATGCCGGCCACCACGTCCTCGCCCTGGGCGTTCTGCAGGTAGTCGCCGTAGACGCCCTGCCGGCCCGAGCCGGGGTCGCGGGTGAAGGCGACGCCGGTGCCGGAGTCGTCGCCGTAGTTGCCGAAGACCATCGCCATGATGTTGACGGCGGTGCCGAGGTCGGCGGGGATGCGCTCCTGGCGGCGGTAGAGAATGGCGCGC
The DNA here is from genome assembly GCF_043196965.1 of Nonomuraea sp. NPDC049309. Taxonomy (NCBI): domain Bacteria; kingdom Bacillati; phylum Actinomycetota; class Actinomycetes; order Streptosporangiales; family Streptosporangiaceae; genus Nonomuraea; species Nonomuraea sp. NPDC049309. Next base: position 2,715,479 of record NZ_JBICSH010000001.1, read on the forward strand.
GGCGCGTTCCATGAGTCGAAGACCGCCATGACGGCCAGGCGCATCTGCTCGCGCGGATCGGACGGGAAGTCCTTTCCCGTCTGCTCGCGCACAATGCCCTTGTACGTCTCCACCAGCCGCTGCAGCTCGCCCGCGTCGAGGTCGGTGTCCTGGCGGCGGCCTTTCAGCCTGTCGAGCGCGTTCTCGAACAGGTCGCCGTCGATGCCGAGCACGGTCTTGCCGAACATCTGGATGAGCCTGCGGTAGGAATCCCAGGCGAATCGCTCGTTGCCGCCCGACTGCTTGGCCAGGCCGTGCACCGACTCGTCGTTGAGCCCGATGTTGAGTACGGTCTCCATCATCCCGGGCATGGAGAACTTCGCCCCCGAACGTACGCTCACCAGCAGCGGGTCGTCGGGCTGGCCGAGCTTCCTGCCCATCCGGGACTCCAGCGCGGCGAGATGCTCGGCGACCTCCTCTTCCAGGCCGTCGGGCAGGGAGCCTTCCGCCAGGTAGTGGCGGCAGGCGTCGGTGGTGATCGTGAATCCGGGGGGAACGGGCAGCCCGAGGTTCGTCATTTCGGCGAGGTTGGCGCCCTTACCGCCGAGAAGATCTTTGAGATTCCTGTTGCCCTCGGTGAAATCGTAAACGTACTTGGCCACCACAGCTCCAATCGAACGCCTCTGAACCGGACTCTACCGGTGAAATTGATGATGAAACTGCACACCTCCGTTAAGTCATCGTTTGTGCTGGTAAACACGGTAGAACAGGTCTAATCCAATTTGAAGGGTCATAGCCGGAGAATTGGATTAGACCAATTGGTTTACACCAATTCTTGGGAAAGGCGAGTGGCGGATGAGAAACAGGTCACACCGGCTCTGGAAGCGCACCCGTACAAAGGCGCATGGACCTGCCTCGCATGTCAGGAACGCGCCGGCCGGCCCGGACCCGGGCGTGTCCGTACCCGCGAAAAGACCGGCGCGGGACCCTTGAGGTCGGGTCCCGCGCCGGTCCTGTCCCGTCTGGCGCCGCCGGTCCTGCCCCGTGTCACACCAGGGAGCGCGCCAGCGGGTTCGTCCCCGGAGGCGCGTCGCCGGCGCCCTCGCGGGGCGGCAGCCAGAGCACGAACGTGGCGCCCTGGCCGAGCCGGGAGAAGACCGCCACGCGCCCTCCGTGCGACTCCACGATCTGCCGGACGATCGCCAGCCCCAGCCCCGTGTGCCGGTCGCGGCGGCTGGACTCGCCGCGCCAGAACCGGTCGAACACCCGCTCCTGATCCGCCTCCCGCAGCCCGGGGCCGTCGTCGCGGACCGCCACCCACAACCAGCCGCCCATGCGGCCCGCGCCCACCCTGACCGTGCCGCCGCGCGGGGAGAAGCGGACGGCGTTCGACAGCAGGTTCGCCACCGCACGCCGCAGCGCGTCGGCGTCGCCGATCATGTCGAGCCCCCCGCCCAGCTCGCGGACGATCGTCACCTCGCGGGCCGCGGCGGGCGCGGCGTACTCCTCGCACGCCTCCCCCGCCACCGCCGCCAGGTCGAGATCGGTGTCCGCGAACGCCGTGCCCTGCCGCCTGGCCGTGGCCAGCAGGTCCTCCACCAGCGTCGTCATCCGGGTGGTCGCGCGGTCCACGATGGCCACCGCCCTGGCCCGCTCCTCCTCGCTGGCGTCGGGCGAGGCGAGCACGGCGTCCACGTTCGCCCTGATGATCGTCAGCGGGTTGCGCAGCTCGTGCGAGGCGTCGTCGATGAGCTGCCGTTGCGCGCTGAACGCCGCCTCCAGCCGGTCGAGCATCGTGTCGATGGTGTCGGCCAGGTCCTTCAGCTCGTCGCGCGGGCCGCGCAGCCTGATGCGCCGCTTCAGGTCGGTGGCCTGGATCTCCTCCGCCGTACGGGTGATCGAGCGCACCGGCCGCAGCACCCGGCCGGACAGCACCCAGCCGATGCCGAGGCTGGCGACGTACAGGCCGGCCAGGGTGAGCAGCGAGTACTCGCGCAGCGTCGCCAGCGTCGCGACGTTGACCGCGTTCTCGACCTCCTCCACGAACACCACTTCACGCTTGCCGAGGTACTGGTTGCCGCTGTAGGCCTTGGCGTACCGCGTCGTGATCGGCCGCTCCTGCGTCGTCTTCGACACGGCGAAATAGATGCCGCCGAGCACCAGCGCGGCCAGCACGAACAGCAGGCCCGAGTAGAGCACCGTCAAGCGGAAGCGGATGGTGTGGATCACGACACGGGCTCCTTGAGCCGGTAGCCCCGGCTGATCACGGTCTCGATCAGGCCGTCCTCCTGGAGCTTGCGCCGCAGGTTGCCGACCGTGACCCGGACGGTGTTGGTGAACGGGTCGGCGTGCTCGTCCCAGACGTGTTCCAGCAGCTCCTCCGTGGAGACGACGTGCCCGGGCCGGGTCATCAGGTAGTGCAGCACGCCGTACTCCTTGGGCGTGAGCGCCAGCGCCCGGCCGTTCAGCGTCACCTCGAGCCGGGCCGTGTCGATCCGCAGGCCGCCCACCTGGATCACCGACGTGCCGCCCGTGGTGTCCCTGCGCAGCAGCGCCCGTACCCTGGCCAGCAGCTCGGGGAACGCGAACGGCTTGACCAGGTAGTCGTCGGCGCCCTCGTCGAGGCCCCGTACCCGGTCGTCCAGCCGGTCGCGGGCGGTCACCATGATGATCCGCACGCCCTTGCCCGCGGCGCGCAGCGACCGGCACAGCTCGAACCCGTCGCCGCCTGGCAGGTTCAAGTCGAGCAGCACCAGGTCATAGCTGTTGACCTGCAGCTTCTCGTGGGCGGACGGGGCATCGTAGGCGACGTCCACGGCGTACCCGGCCCGGACCAGGCCGACGCGCATCGCGTCGACCAGGTCCTCTTCGTCCTCAACCACCAGCAGTCGCATACTTCGCACACTAATTTCGGATTCCTAGTTTCGGATGAGCCGTTCAGCGATCGGCGCCGCCCTGTCGATCGGGATGGCGAACCCGATGCCGATGTTGCCTCCGCCCCGGCCCGCCGCGATCGCCGTGTTCACGCCGACGACCTCGCCCCGGGCGTTCACCAGGGGGCCGCCCGAGTTGCCGGGGTTGATGGAGGCGTCGGTCTGCACCGCCGTACGGCGGGCGCCGCCGAGGCGTACCTCCCGGTCGAGGGCGCTGACGATGCCGGCCGTCACCGTGCCCGACAGGCCGAGCGGCGAGCCGATCGCCAGCACCTGGTCGCCCACCGACAGGCCGGACGAGCGGCCCAGCGTCGCCGACGTCAGCTCGCCCGGGTGGTCCACCTCCAGGACCGCCAGGTCCTCGTCGCCGTCCGCGCCCACCACCCTGGCCGTCAGCCGCCTGCCGTCGTTGAGCACCACCGTCACCTGGGTGCTGCCCGCGACCACGTGGGCGTTGGTGAGGATGTGGCCGCGGTCGTCCACCGCGAAGCCGGAGCCGCCCGCGGTGCGCGTCTCGATCGAGACCACGCTGGGCAGCACGCGGGCCGCCGTCGCGCTCAGCCCCGTCAAGGGCGCGGACGGCGCGGGCGCCACCCGCGGCAGCGCCGCCGGGGCGGCGGCCTCCTCCGCCGGCCGCGCCCCCGCCAGCGCTCCTGCGGCGCCACCCGCGGCGGCCCCCGCGAGCACCGCGACCAGCGCCACCACCGCCGGCCCCCGCCTCGGAGCCGCGGAGCCGGCCTGTCCCTCCGTCCCGGCCGCGCCTGCCCCGGCCGCCGAGCGGGCCGCCCACGACGGCGCGGTCCCGCCCGGTGGGCCTGCCGAGCGCGGTGTTCCTCGCGTGCCAGGTGCCCCGTCCGCGCCCGGCACGCCCGCCGCATGCGGGCCGGACGCGCGGCCCGCGCCGGAGGGCCCTGTGGCGACGGCGGTGGGCGGGGTGTGAAAGTCAGGGCCGGACGGTGAGCCGATGCCTTTCATGGCAACCTCGAGAACCACAGCATCGACGTCACCGCCGCCACCAGCCCGCAGATCAGCCCCGCCGCCACGAACCACTGCCAAACCTCCTGCCGCTCGGTGCGATAGCCGACCGAGGTGCCGATGTCCTCGTAGACGGCCTGCAGCTCGTCCCCGCTCGCGGCCTCGTAGAAGCCGCCGCCCGCGGTCTCGGCCAGGCGCTGCAACGCGGGCCCGTCCACGGGGACAGGTACGTCGTGCCCGGACATGCTGATGACGCCGTCCGGGGTGCCGTACGCGATGGTGGTGACCGGGACGCCGCGCGCGGACGCCTCGGCCGCGGCCTCGCCCACGGTGCGGCCGGTGGTGTTGGAGCCGTCCGACAGCAGCACGATGTGCGCGGGCGGCGCCTCCTCCTCGCCGTCGAGCGCGGCGATGGCCTCCAGCGAGGTGTAGACGGCCTCGCCGATGGCGGTGCCCGAGTCGGTGCCGAGGCGTTCGAGCGCGGTCAGTACGGCCTGCCGGTCGGTGGTGGGCGGCACCGCGACGGAGGCCGAGCCGGAGAACGACACGAGCCCGAGGTTGAAGCGTTCCGGCAGGCCTTGGACGAACTGGGTGGCCGCCCGCTTGGCCGCCTCGAACCGGTTGGGCGAGACGTCGGTGGCCGCCATGGACGCGGACACGTCGAAGGCCACCATGATGGTCGCCCGCTCCCGTGGCACGAGCACCTCGGCGGTCGGCCGGGCGAAGCCGACCACGAGCAGCGCGAACATGAGCAGCAGCGCCGCCGCAGGCACGTGCCTGCGCCAGCCGGGCCGGCGCGGCGCGACCTTGTCGAGCAGGTCGTAGTTGGCGAAGCGGACGGCGTACGCGGTCCTGCTGCGCAGCGCGACGATGACGTACGTGACCGCGAGCAGCGCCACCGGGATGAGCAGCAGCAGCCAGAGAGGCGCGATGAGGGTCACGCCGCGTCACCTCCTCCCCCGCCCATGGGCGCGTGCCCGTGCCCGCGGGCGGGACCGGCGGCCAGGGCGGCCAGGCGGCGCTGCCGCATGACGTGCCTGACCAGGTCGCGCACCCAGTCCCGGTCGGTGCGCAGCCGCATGTGGGTCACCCCGGCCCTGCGCAGCCCGGTGGAGACGGCGTCCCGCTGGGCGAGCGCGGCCTCGGCGTATTTGCGGCGCAACCGGGAGCTGCCGGTGGCGACCTCGCGCCGCCGTCCCGACTCGGGGTCGATCACCGTGAGGATGCCGACGTCCGGCAGCGTCAGCTCGCGCGGGTCGATCACCTCGACGGCCAGTACCTGGTGCCGGGCGGTGAGGCGGCGCAGCGGCGCCTCCCAGGTCTCGGGCGTGTCGAGGAAGTCCGACAGGACGACGGCCATGCCGCGCCGCCTGGTCAGCCGCCCGAGCTGTTCGGCGGCGACGCCGAGCAGCGGCTCGGCCACGCCCGGCGGGGTGCGCGGCAGCGCGAACGCCGTCTGGAGCAGCGCCATCAGGTGCGGCCTGCCCGTCCTGGCGGGCAGCGTCCTGACCCCGCCGCCGTGCAGCAGGTGCACGCCGATCCTGTTGCCGGTGCGCTGGGTGAGGAAGCCGATCGCGGCCAGCGCGGAGAGCGCGAGCTCGCGCTTTTCCCTCGCGACCGTGCCGAAGTCCATGCTGGCGGTGGCGTCGAGCAGCGCCCAGACCTCCAGCTCCCGGTCCGCGACCAGGTCACGGACGTGGGGCTCGTTCGTGCGCGCGGTGACGTTCCAGTCCATCCGCCGCACGTCGTCGCCCGGCCGGTACGCCCGCGACTCCGCGGGTTCGCTGCCCGGCCCCGGCACCAGGCCCATATGCTCGCCCTGGAGCAGCCCGTCCAGCCTCCTCGTGATCGTCAGCTCGAGCCTGCGCAGCGCGGGCTCGGCCGTGAGGTACGGCTTCATGCGGCATCCGTCCCTATGTCCGCCTGCCCGTCCGCCCGCTGCCGGGGGGCGACGATGGGCAGGGGCACCGCCGCGACCACGCGGTCCACGACCTGCCGGGGCATGACACCGTCGGCCAGCGCGTCGAAGGAGAGCACCAGCCGGTGCGCCATGACGTCGTGCGCGAGGTCGCGTACGTCCTCGGGCAGCACGTAGTCGCGCCCGCGCAGCAGGGCGAGCGCCCGCCCGGCCGCCAGCAGGCCGAGCGTGGCCCTGGGGCTCGCGCCGAAGGCGAGCTGCCGGCCCACCTCGGGAATGCCGTACCTGACGGGGTCGCGGGTGGCGTACACCAGGCGGACGGCGTACTCGGCGACCGCGTGGTGCACGAAGACCTCCTCGGCCCGGCGCTGGAGGGCGACGACGTCCTCGGGCCCGAGGACGCGCTGCGGCGCGGGCGGGTCCACGCTCATGCGGTAGACGATCGCCAGCTCCTCCGATTCGCTGGGATAGTCCACGTCGATCTTGAGCAGGAAGCGGTCGCGCTGCGCCTCGGGCAGGTGGTAGACGCCCTCGGACTCGATGGGGTTCTGGGTGGCGAGCACCAGGAACGGCCGGGGCACCTCGTACGTGGTGCCGCCGATGCTGACCTGACGCTCGGCCATGATCTCCAGCAGCGCCGACTGCACCTTGGCGGGCGCCCTGTTGATCTCGTCGGCGAGCAGCAGGTTGACCATGACGGGTCCGAGCTCGACGTCGAAGGTCTCGGACGACGGCCGGTAGATCCTCGTGCCGACGATGTCGGCCGGCACCAGGTCCGGCGTGAACTGGATGCGTGCGAACGTGCCGCCGACCACCGTGGCGGTGGTCTCGGCGGCGAGCGTCTTGGCGATGCCGGGCACGCCTTCGAGCAGGCAGTGCCCCTTGGCGAGCACGGCGACGAGCAGGCGCTCGGCCATGTGGTCCTGGCCCACGATCACGCGCTTGATCTCGAACAGGGCGCGTTCGAGCAGTGCGGGGCCGGTCATGGCTGCACGCTCCCGTGGTGGCATTCGTCCACGACGACCCGCGGCTCCAGGGCGGACGGCTCCGGTTCGGCGAACGCGGCGCCGCCCGTCATCATCAGCGCGGCCGCGGCGAGCAGCGTAAGAGCGAAACGTGGTTGACGCATGAATCCCTCGTCCCTCGTATGAGCCAGTGAGCGGCTTCAGGACGGATGTCATCAAGCGACCGCGAAAAGCAGCGTAACCGTCGTCTTTACACGAATTTTCGGTGTACGGCCCCGAGAGGCCGCTCCGGGACGCCGGTCCACGCCCCCACGACGCCAAAGGGCCGCTCGCCACGGCGGCGAGCGGCCCTCAGGGCGACCTTGAGCAGGTCAGTCGTTCAAGTGCCGGCGCAGGTAGGACTCGACGCCCTCGATGGAGATGCGCTCCTGGGCCATCGAGTCGCGCTCGCGGATCGTCACCGCGTTGTCCTGCAGGGTGTCGAAGTCGATCGTGATGCAGAACGGCGTGCCGATCTCGTCCTGGCGGCGGTAGCGGCGGCCGATCGCGCCCGCGTCGTCGAACTCGACGTTCCAGCGGCGGCGCAGCTGCGCGGCCAGGTCGCGCGCCTTGGGCGACAGGTCGGCGTTGCGCGACAGCGGCAGCACCGCGGCCTTGACCGGCGCGAGCCGGTGGTCGAGCCGCATCACGGTGCGCTTCTCCATGACGCCCTTGGCGTTGGGCGCCTCGTCCTCGCTGTAGGCGTCGAGCAGGAACGTCAGCGTGGCGCGGTCGACACCGGCCGCGGGCTCGATGACGTACGGGATGTAGCGCTCGCCGGTCTCCTGCTCGAAGAAGCTGAGGTCGACGCCGGAGGCCTTGGCGTGGGCCGACAGGTCGAAGTCGGTGCGGTTGGCGATGCCCTCGAGCTCGCCCCACTCAGAGCCGGCGAAGTTGAAGCGGTATTCGATGTCGACCGTGCGCTTGGAGTAGTGGGACAGCTTGTCCTTGGGGTGCTCGTAGAGCCGCAGGTTGTCCTTGCTGATGCCGAGGTCGGAGTACCAGCGGTAGCGCTCGTCGATCCAGTACTGGTGCCACTCTTCGTCGGTGCCGGGCTTGACGAAGAACTCCATCTCCATCTGCTCGAACTCGCGGGTGCGGAAGATGAAGTTGCCCGGCGTGATCTCGTTGCGGAACGACTTGCCGATCTGGCCGATGCCGAACGGGATCTTCTTGCGCGCCGACTGCTGCACGTTGAGGTAGTTGATGAAGATGCCCTGCGCGGTCTCGGGCCGCAGCCAGGCGAGGCCGGACTCGTCCTCGACCGGGCCGAGGAAGGTCTTGAGCAGGCCGCTGAACTGCCGGGGCTCGGTGAAGGTGCCCTTGTTGCCGCAGTTGGGGCAGGTGATGTCGGCCAGGCCGCCCTCAGGGGCCTTGCCGTTCTTCTCCTCGTACGCCTCGATGAGGTGGTCGGCGCGGAAGCGCTTGTGGCAGGACAGGCATTCGGTCAGCGGGTCGGTGAAGGTGTCGACGTGGCCGCTCGCGCGCCACACCTCGGGCGCCAGGATGACGGACGAGTCGAGGCCCACGACGTCTTCGCGGGACTGGACCATCGACAGCCACCACTGCCGCTTGACGTTGTTCTTCAGCTCGACGCCCAGTGGACCGTAGTCCCACGACGCGCGCAGTCCGCCGTAGATCTCGCTCGACGGGTAGACGAGCCCGCGGCGCTTGGCGAGGCTGACGATGGTGTCGATGACGTCGGTGCGTCGTGCCATTTTGGTTGATTCTCTTTCCGGCTGGAGGTCGGCGAGGGAAATTGGATGAGCTCCCAGCTTAGGGCACGGCCACCGGCTCTCGCGCGCGACTAATCACTACGTCCCGGAGGGCGCGTCAGGGGCGTCCTGGGCCTGATGGGCGTCCTGCGTATGAACGTCCTCGTACGCGCTGGGCTCGTTGAGCATGAGGATCATCAGCGGATACATCACCATGCGGGCGGCCGACAGGGCCCTGCGATAGAAACCGGCACCCTCCCATTCCGAGATCAGCGCCCACAGGTTGGGCTCGTCGATGGAGCGGGCGAGCCTGCCGCGCCGGTAGCCGGGCTGCTGTGCGAAGGTGTCGAGGATGGTCTGGCCCTGCTTGACGAAGTCCTGGGACTGGGACTCTGGGACGGTGTATCGGATCACGGCGAGCACCCGACCAGCCTAGAGGCGCGGGCCCCACGAGTCGCGCGAACTCCCGTAGGCTTCGCGGCGTGGCCCCTGAGAAGAGGCGCGCGGACAAGCGCGACGACATCCGCGGCGGCAAGCAGCGCCCGCTGCCGCCGGGCGAGCAGTTCTTCACGCCGGGCGCGACCGGGCTGCGCAAGGCGGTGGAGCAGCGCAGCGCGGTGCCGATCACGTATCTGTTCACGCAGGTGCCCCGCTGGGTGACGCCGGCGGTGATGGTGATGCTGCTGCTCGCCGGGTTCGCGGTGACGAACCCGCTCGGCGGGGTGGCGGTGCTGCCGGTGCTCGCGTTCATCGGCTGGCTGGCCTATCTGTCGTGGCCGTCGCTCGGGGCGGGCGGCAAGCTGCTGCGGGTCGCCATGCTGACGTTCATTGTCCTGCTGGCGGCGACCCGCTTCGGCGCGATCTGACGCGTACGGCGCGAGCCGCTGGAAGGCCGCCTCCTCGTCGAGCGCGGCCCGGCACACCGGCACCCCCGGTGATGAGCTCGGGCAGCGGCAGGCCGGTGAACAGGATCGACAGGTCGACGTCGAGCGCGAGCCCTCCGGAAACGCGGATCACGACTCCGGCGTTTTCGGCAGCGCCGTTTTCGACAGGGCCGTTTTCGACAGCGCCGCTTTCGATAGAGCCGCTTTCGATAGGGCCGCTCAACAGGGCCGCTTTCAACAGGCCGCTTTCGGCAGGGCCGAGCGCAGCAGCCGCGCGGTCTCCGATGGCGTCTTCCCCACCCGTACGCCGGCCGCCTCCAGCGCCTCCTTCTTGGCCTGCGCCGTCCCCGAGGAGCCGGACACGATGGCGCCCGCGTGGCCCATCGTCTTGCCCTCGGGCGCGGTGAACCCGGCCACGTAGGCGACGACGGGCTTGGTGACGTGCCGCTCGATGTAGGCGGCGGCCCGCTCCTCGGCGTCGCCGCCGATCTCGCCGATCATCACGATGGCGTCGGTGCCCGGGTCGTCCTGGAACGCCTGGAGACAGTCGATGTGCGTGGTGCCCACGACCGGGTCGCCGCCGATGCCGACGGCGGTGGAGAAGCCGAGGTCGCGCAGCTCGTACATGAGCTGGTAGGTGAGCGTGCCGGATTTCGAGACCAGGCCGATGCGGCCGGCGGAGGTGATGCCGGCGGGGATGATCCCGGCCGACGACTGCCCGGGGCTGATGAGTCCCGGGCAGTTGGGGCCGATGATCCTGGTACGCCCGCGCGCCAGCGCGCGGAAGCGCACGGCGTCGTGCACCGGCACGCCCTCGGTGATGACCACGCAGAGCGGCACGCCCGCCTCGATCGCCTCCTCCACGGCCGAGGCGGTGAAGCGCGGCGGCACGAACACCACCGACACATCGGCCCCGGTCTCGGCGACGGCCGCGGCCACCGAGCCGAACACCGGCACCGTGCGCTCGCCGAAGTCCACCGAGCGCCCGCCCTTGCCGGGCGTCACGCCGGCCACCACGTCGGTCCCCGCGGCGAGCATGCGGGCCGTGTGCCTGCTGCCCTCCACGCCGGTCATGCCCTGCACGAGCACCCGGCTGTCCTTGGTCAGAAAGATCGCCATCACGCACCTGCCGCGAGTCGCGCCGCCGTCTCGGCGGCGCCGTCCATGGTGGAGACCTGGCGTACCGCCGGGTGCCTGGCCTCGCTGAGAATGCGCCGGCCCACCTCGGCGTTGTTGCCGTCGAGCCGTACGACGATGGGCCTGCCGTGGCCGCGGTCGCCGAGGAGCCGCAGCGCGGTGACGATGCCGCCGGCCACGGCGTCGCAGGCCGTGATGCCGCCGAAGACGTTGACCAGCACCGACCGCACGTCGGGGTCGGCGAGGATGATCTCCAGCCCGTCGGCCATGACCTGGGCGGAGGCGCCGCCGCCGATGTCGAGGAAGTTGGCCGGGTCCGCGCCCGCGCCCGCCACCACGTCGAGCGTGCTCATGACGAGGCCAGCGCCGTTGCCGATCACGCCGACCGTGCCGTCCAGCTTGACGTAGTTGAGCCCCTTGGCCCTGGCGCGGGCCTCGAGGCTGCCGGACCGCTCGGCGTACTCCTGCCAGTCGTGCCGGAAGGCGGCGTTGTCGTCGAGCGTGACCTTGCCGTCGAGGGCCACGACGCGCTGGTCGGTGGTGCAGATCAGCGGGTTCACCTCGACCAGCAGCGCGTCCTCTTCGACCAGCACCCGCCACAGCCTCTCCAGCACCTCGGCGGTCTGCTCGGGCAGGCCCGCCGTGGCCGCGAGCAGCCGCGCGGTGCCGGCGTCCACTCCGGTCGCCGGGTCGATCGGCAGTTTCACGATGGCGTCGGGGTCGCGCGCCGCCAGCTCCTCGATCTCCATGCCGCCCTGTGCCGACACCATCGCGAGGTACGCGCCTTCGGCCCGGTCCACCAGGAAGGCGGCGTAATACTCCTCGAACGGCACGATCGCCGGCTCCACCAGCACCCGGTGGGCCGTGTGCCCCTTGATGTCCATGCCGATCACGCGCCCGGCCTCCGCACGGGCCGCCTCCGGCCCCGCCGCCGGTCTGATGCCGCCCGCCTTGCCCCGCCCGCCGGTCTTCACCTGGGCCTTGATGACCACGGGCGTGGCCAGCTCCGCCGCGATCTCGCGGGCCTGTTCCGGAGTGGCCGCGACCCGGCCGGCGGGGACCGGGATCCCGTGACGCCCGAAGAGCTCCTTCGCCTGGTACTCGTACAGGTCCATTCGAGCCTCCTTTGTAGACGGTATACCGTATGGAGTATTCGGCGTCCAGGTCTCGACAGGCTACGGCATTCTGGATATTCCATACTGTATGGAGAATGCAGTTAAGGACTGGCGGGGGCGCTCGTACCTGCCCGGCCCCGTCCCCGCCGACCGCGTGCGCATGTTCCGGCTGGCCCTGGCCTCGATGGCGGTGATCAGCCCGCTCCAGTACGGCTACGCCGCCCTGCACACCCGCCAGGCGGGCGGCCTGATGCCGCTCGCCGTCTGGATCGCCGTCCAGGCCGCGGGCGCGCTGCCCGCGCTGCACCTCGTACGCCGCAGGCGGCTCGGCGTGCGCCCGTGCCTGGCGGCCGGGGCCGCGCTCACCGGGCTCGGCCTGGCCACCGCCGGGCTCACCTCCGGCCCGTCACCCGCCGCGCTCGCCGGGTACGCGGTGCTCGGCGGCCTCGGCGCGGGCCTGGTGTACGGGGTCTGCGGCGAGGTCGTCTCCTCCTGGTACCCCGAGCGCCCCGCCGCCCGCGTCGGCCTCATCACCGGCGCCTTCGGCTACGGAGCGGTGCCGCTGCTGCTGTGGGCAGGGCTGTTCCCCCAGGCCACCGGCGCCGCGTTCCTCGTCACCGCCGCGATCGCGGCGGCCGTGCTCGCCACCGCCGCCCGGCACCTGCGCCTGCCCCCTCCCCTGTGGTGGCCGCAGGACGTGGACCCGCGCAGCCACGCGCTCGACGCGGCCCGCCTGCGCACGGCGCCCGAGCCGGCCAGGCAGTTCGGCCTCGCGCAGGCGCTGCGCACCCGTACGCTGCCCGCGCTCGCGGTGATGCTGGTCTGCGCGGGCGCGGTCTCGCTGCTCGACGTCATCGTGGTCGCCGCCACCGGCGCGTGGGGCGCGGTGGCGCTGCTCGTCGCGCTCAACGGCGCGGGCAGGGCGGTCGCCGTGCGCGCGTCGGAGCTGTACGGCCGGCGGCGGGTGCTGTCCGCCGTGTTCTGCGCGCTGGCCGCCGGTCAGGTGCTGCTCGCGGTGGCCGCCCAGACCGTGCACGAGCGTCCGGGCGGCACGTTTCCGCTCTGGCTCGGCGCGATCGCGGCCGGGCTCGGCGGCGGCGCGTTCTACCCGCTGCTCGCCGGCCTCGTACGCGAGCTGTTCGGCGCCGAGCGGGCCACCGAGATCCACGCCGTGGTCTACAGCGCCAAGGCCGTGGCGGGCGTGGCGGCCGCAGGGCTCGCCTACATCGCGCTGACCGCCCCGGGAGCCGCGCTGCTGGCCGCCGCCGCCCTCGCGGCGCTGCCCGCGCCGGCGATCCCCCGCCTGCGCATCCCCGGCCTGCCCGCCACCATTCCGGCGTGATGGCGGGCGCGGCGGAGAGGGATCCGGATCATCGGCCGAGGACGAAGTAATGGTCGACGGCATCGCGATACTTGCCGCTGCAAAGGGCCACCGACTTTCTGCCGATCGGCGCCACATCACCCAGAACGGTCTTTGTGGCCTTGCCGTTGGAGCAGATGGCGAGCGCTTTCACCCAGCCCACGCCCTTGGTGCAATACGCGTAGGTCTGATGGGGCGAGTAGAACCCGTGCCTGCAGCCGGACGGCGGCGGATCGGCATGCGCGGCGGTCGGGGTAAGGGAGATGAAGGCGATCGCGGCGGTGGCCGATGCGAGGGAAGTGATGATTTTCCTTTTCATGATCGCCAGCGTACGAAGGCCTGATCCGGATTCCGTGCGCGCCGGCCGGTTCTGCGGCTCATCCCGAAGAAAGTGGAGACTCCGCGTTAAGCCGATCCTTTTCTCCGTTGGTACGGCACGGGCCGCTGCCGGCAGGCGGCGGCGAGACATCCGGGGCCGCGCCCGCGATGACGCGCTGTGATGAGGGTCATGGGCGGGAGGGAACCCCAGGACGGTATGCTGTAGGCAGTCGACGAAAAACCGACATTCAGCCCTGGAGACGTGACCCATGTTGCTGTCGGATCAGGCCGGTCAGACGGCGGCCCCGAAGATCCCCCGTCCGGCGACGCTCCGTGAGAGCGTCATCGAGGCTATCCAAGAGCTCATCGTCTCCGGGCAGCTCAAGCCGGGCCAGCACCTCGTCGAGAGCGAGCTGGCCGAACTGCTCGGCGTCTCCAGGCAGCCGGTCCGCGAGGCGTTGCAGCAGCTCAGCGGTGAGGGCTGGGTCGATCTCTTCCCGGGCCAGGGCGCGTTCGTCCACGTCCCGACCGTCGAGGAGGCCGACCAGCTGCTCGCCGTACGCGCCCTGCTGGAGACCGAGTCGGCGCGCCTCGCGGCCAAGAACGCGGGCGAGGACGGCGTGAAGCGGCTGCGCGAGCTGTGCGCGCGCGGCATCGCCGCCGTGCGGTCCGACGACGTCGAGGCCGCCGTCGCCACCAACTCCGAGCTGCACGCGCTGGTCACCGGCCTGTCGGGCAACAAGGTGCTCGCCGAGCTGGCCGCCCAGGTGGCCAGGCGGGTGCGGTGGTACCACACGCCGGTGGCCCGCCAGCGCGGCATGGCCTCGTGGGAGGAGCACTCGGCGCTCATCGACGCCATCGAGGCCGGCGACGAGCGGCGCGCGGCCGAGATCATGCGCGAGCACACCGAGCACACGCGCAGCTCTTATATGAAGCAACGCGAGAACGAGCCGGTCGAGCCGGCCCCGAAGCCGGTGCGCCGCCGCCGCACCCGCAAGACCGGCTGAGCGCCCCTCCCCGGCCGGCGCCCGGCACACCAGGCGTCCGGCCTGCGGTGACGGTCCAGATTGACGCGACGTTCACACAAGCCCACATGCTCCGAAACACCTCGGGCAGAGGATGGAGCCACACCGATTGGAGGTGCATGACGATGAAGGCGTTCTTCCGCTTTCTCCTCAGCGATCCGCCCGGTCAGGCGGCGGACGGCCGGGCCGTCGGCATCGGCCTGAGCGCCGCTCTCAGGAAGCATTACTCCGCCGATGACGCCGACCGCCACCTGCGCGAGTGGAGCACCGGCGCCGACATCCGCAAGAGCCCCCGGCACTGAGCACTCGCACTGGGCACTCGCACTGAGCACTCCCACTGAACACCTTCACTGAGCACCCCCACTGAACACCTTCACTGGGCACCCACCGGACAGAGCCGCCGGCACGATCGGCGACAGGGGGGCGGCCACCCTCGGCCAGCAGCGGCCTCCGCCCCGCGCCCGGCGCGGATCAGCGCTCCCCGGCCGGCTCCGGCTCCTCCGCCGATTCCTCCGGCTCCTCCGCTTTCTCCGCCCTGGCATCGCGTGCCGACTTGATCATGCTGAGCACCGTCGTCACAGCGAGGGTGCCGACGATGACCCCGAGCGACACCAGGATCGGGATCTCCGGCGCCCACGACACCCCGTCGTGGTGCAGGGCCTCCAGGATCAGCTTCGCCCCGATGAACGCCAGCACGACCGACAGGCCCTTGCTGAGGTAGACCAGCCGGTCCAGCAGCCCTCCGATGAGGAAGAACAGCTGGCGCAGCCCCATGAGGGCGAAGGCGTTGGCGGTGAAGACGAGGTACGGCTCCTTCGTCAGCCCGAAGATGGCCGGGATGGAGTCCAGCGCGAACAGCAGGTCGGTGGTCCCGATGGCGATCATCACGATCAGCATCGGGGTGACCATCCTGCGGCCGAGGTGCACGGTCAGGCGGGCGCCGTAGTAGGTGTCCGTGGCCGGCAGCACCCTGCGCACCACGCGCAGCGCGGCGTTCTCGGAGAACTCCGCCTCCTCGTCCCGCTCGCTCATCAGCTTCCACGCCGTGTAGACGAGGAAGGCGCCGAAGACGTAGAAGAGCCAGTCGAACCTCGACACCGCCTCCGCGCCGGCCGCGATGAAGCCGCCCCGCAGGACCAGCGCCAGCACGATGCCGATGAGCAGCACCTTCTGGCGGTACTCCCTGGGCACGCGGAAGCGGCTCATGATCAGCAGGAAGACGAAGAGGTTGTCCGCGCTGAGCGAGTACTCGGTGATCCACCCGGCGAAGAACTCCCCGCCGTGCGCCGGGCCCGGCAGCAGGAGCAGGCCCGCCCCGAAGGCCACCGCCAGGCCGACGTAGAAGCACACCCAGGCCACGCACTCCCGGAAGGAGGGCTCGTGCGGGTTGCGGGCGACGAGGTAGAAGTCGACGGCGAGTACGACGCAGAATCCGCCGATCGTGGCCGCCCAGATCCACAGCGGCAGGTTCACCTACGCGCTCCCTTCCTCGCCTGCATCATCCGGGCGTAACGGATGTACTGGTCGAGCAGCTCCTTGGCGGCGGGGTTGCCGCCGGCCACCCGGACCAGCCAGTGCGGCATGAGCCGCTCGTGCATCCACAGGAAGCCGATCGCGAAACCGAGGCTGATCATCGCCTGGTACGCCAGGAACAGCGGCACGCCGTCGGCCATGCCGGCCCCGGCCACGCTCTCCTGCAGGAGGCGCGAGAGGGGAAAGGCCACCATCCAGTAGAGGCCGACGGGCCCGAACGTGCCCGGCCGGAACACGCGGTGGCCCAGGAGCACGCCGTACAGGCCGCCGAAGAAGGCGAGCGGCGCGGCGAGGGACAGGGCCGACAGCGCGGCCATCGCGATGGGCCGTCCCGCGAGCAGGATCAGCCCACCGGCCATGGCTCCGGCGACGGCTCCGATCGACGCCCCCGGCAGGGCGAGCTCGAAACTGTGCCGTCCGGTCATCAGCCCACGACCACGCCGTAGGCGAACAGGCTGTAGAAGAGCATGCCCAGGTAGAACACCGCGCCCAGCGCGATGATCGCGTTCGCCCACCACTTGGGCCTGATCGGCTTGGGCAGCATGCGGTTGTTCACCAGGAGCAGGGTCACGCAGTACGCGCCCATCGCGAACGTCGACAGGAACGCCAGCGTGTCGAGGATCCCGCTGGGACCGTCGGCGGGGCCGAAGAGCAGGATCAGGATGCCGAAGATGATCACGCCCCAGAGGAAGATGCCGTACAGGCGGGACATGCCCAGCTTCTTCGCACCGGGGATGAAGTTGTAGGTCATGTCGGCCTGGCCGCGCGAGAAGGAGTCGAACAGCCCGAGCGTCGCGTTGAGGCCGATCAGGGCGATGAAGCCGAGGAACACGGTCCCGAGCACCGAGCTGCCCGCCGAGGAGACGGCGCCGGCCATCGCGGTCAGCGCCACCTCGCGGTCGTCGGCCAGCAGCGCCGAGCGCACGGCCGGGTCGATCCGCACCGCCGCCTGGGCGATCACCGTGAAGGAGATGGTGACCAGCATGGTGATGCCCCAGAAGAGCAGCAGCGCGTCGAAGGTGACCCAGCGCCGCCAGCCCTTCCACTTGGCCATCTCGGCCGGGTCGGAGGTGTCGAACATGTACCCGCGGGCCTCCTGCTCCTCCTGGGCGCCCGCGTGGCGCAGCCCGACCACCTTCGGCTGGTGCACGCCCATGCCGGCCCCGGAGTCACGCAGGTGCAGCGTGTACCACATCTGCTGCATGCCCGAAGGACCGGCGAAGGCGCAGGCGCCGACGATGACGGGGAACCAGGTGGCCGTCATGGCCTCAGGAGGCAGGTAGCCGAAGGAGAACATGCCGGTGATCGTGGACACCACGTCTCCCCAGGAGCCGACCATGGCGGCGACCACGGCCGTGCCGAGCACGAGCGCCCCGATCAGCAGGGAGAGCACGTTCTCCAGCAGGTTGTAGATCACCTTGGCGAGGGTGAAGACCACGCCGACGAGGATCAGCCCGGCGATCGCGGTCACCACCCAGGGGATCCCGGTGATCTCCTCGAACGCCGCCGCGCCTGCGGACAGGTGGCCGGGCCAGATGTAGACGGCGATGGCCACCACGAAGAAGAACCACATCAGCGGCTTGAACACCCTGGCCGCGCCGGAGAAGATGCTCTCCCCCGTGGCCATGGCGTAGCGGGCCATCTCCAGCATGACCACGGCCTGGAGCGTGACGCCGATCAGGAACAGCCACCTGATCTCGGGCCCGAACAGCAGCACCAGCCGGGGCCACATGTACGACTCGCCCATGCCCACGCCGAGGGCGACGAGGAACACCGTCGGCCCGATGAGGTGCACCGAGGGAGGCGCGTCGGGGAGCTTCCTGATGGGCATCGGCGCGAGCCGGCCCGCTTTCCATACTCGTTGATCCTCGACCGGCGGCGTGGCCGTCGCCGGTGGTCTGTTCGATGTGTCCACCTACGGACCTCCTGGGGGGTTTGTTGCCTTCCGCTGCGCCCCGAATCGCCCCCTCGCCTGGTACTGCCGCGGCTCGGCTCTCAGCCCAGCAGCCCGGCCGCCCTGGCCCAGCGGTACTTCGCACCGAGGACCGCCACGGGCTTCTCCGTCGTGTACGGGTATGCGACCACGCCGTGCTCGAACAGGTACTCGCAGGCCTCCTCGACCTCGGTGTCCCCGGCCAGTGACGCCACGACCGGCTTGATGTTGCCCTTCGCCCGCTCCTCGGCCACCACGCGGGCGATGAGCTCGGCGAAGACCATCGGCGGCGTCACGATCGTGTGCCAGTAGCCCAGGACCAGCGCGTGGATGCGGTCGTCGGACAGGCCGAGCCGCACCGTGTTCTCGTACGTCCTGGGCGGCTCGCCGCCGGTGATGTCGATGGGGTTGCCCGCCGCTCCGAACGGCGGGATGTAGGCGCGGAACGCCGCGTCCAGGTCGTCGGGGATGTCCATGAGGGTCAGCCCGGCGTCCGCGATGGCGTCGGACAGCAGCACGCCGGAGCCGCCCGCGCCGGTGATGATGACGACGTTCTCGCCCTTGGGCGCCGGCAGGATCGGCAGCGCGCGGGCGTACTCGAGCATGTCGTTCAGCCCGGGGGCGCGCACCACGCCGGCCTGGCGCAGGATGTCGTCGTAGACCTTGTCGTCGCCGGCCAGCGCGCCGGTGTGCGAGCCCGCGGCCCGCGCGCCCATGGCGGTGCGCCCGGCCTTGAGCACGATGACCGGCTTCTGCCGGACCATGCGGCGGGCCGCCTCGACGAAGCCGCGCCCGTCCTTGAGGTCCTCCAGGTGCATGGCCACGGCCTGGGTGTTGTCGTCCTGCTCGAAGAAGGTGAGCAGGTCGTCCTCGTCCACGTCGGCCTTGTTGCCGACGCCGACGATCGCCGACACGCCCATCTTGGTGGTGCGGCTGAAGCCCAGGATGGCCATGCCGATACCACCGCTCTGCGAGGTCAGCGCCACGCTGCCGCGCACGTCGTACGGCGTGCAGAAGGTCGCGCAGAGGTTTTCCGGCGTGTAGTAGTAGCCGTAGATGTTGGGGCCGAGCATGCGCACGCCGTGCCTGCGGGCGATCTCGACGATCTCCTTCTGGCCCTCCACGTTGCCGGTCTCGGCGAAGCCCGACGGGATCATCACCGCGCCCGCGACGCCCTTCCGCCCGGCCTCCTCCAGCGCGGCGGCCACGAACGCGGCGGGGATGGCGAAGACGGCCACGTCCACGTCGCCCGGCACGTCGCCGATGCCCTGGTACGCCTTCAGCCCCATGATCTCGCCGGCCTTGGGGTTGATCGGGTAGATCCGCCCCTGGTAGCCGCCGTTGATGAGGTTGCGCATGACCGAGTTGCCGATCTTGCCGGTCTCTGCGGACGCGCCGATGACGGCGACCGAGCGCGGCTTGAAGATGCGGTTCATCTGCCGCAGGATCTCCTCGCGCGGCAGCCGCTCGGCCTCGGGCGCCGGCTGCCCGATGAGGACCCGCACGTCGGCGGCCACGGCGCCGTTCGCGTCGGCGAAGACCGGGTTCAGGTCCACCTCGACGATCTCGGGGATGTCGGTGACCAGCCGGCCGACGCGCTCGATCAGGCCGGCCAGCGCCCGGCGGTTCGCGGGCTCCGCCCCGCGCGCGCCCTTGAGCACCTCGGCCGCTTCGATGTCGTCGAGCATCGTGAGCGCGTCGTCGCCCGAGACCGGGGCGAGCCGGAAGGTCACGTCCTTGAGCACCTCGACGAGCACGCCGCCCAGGCCGAAGGCCACGACCTTGCCGAAGGTGGGGTCGGTGACGGCGCCGACGATGACCTCGTGCCCGCCGGCGACGCGCTGCTGCACCTGGACGCCGTCGATCGTCGCGTCCGGGTCGTGGGCGCGGGCGTTGGCGATGATCTTCTCGTAGCCCGCGCGCACCTCATCGGCGCTCTTGAGACCGACCAGCACGCCGCCGGCGTCCGTCTTGTGCAGGATGTCAGGGGAAACGATCTTCAACACGACCGGGAACCCGATCTCCCCGGCCAGCCGGACGGCCTCGTCGGCCGAGGTGGCCAGGCCCTCGGCGGGGGTGGCGATGCCGTACTCCTGGCACAGCTCGCGGCCCTCCGGAGCCGTCAGCGCCGTACGACCCTCGGCCAGCGCCTTGTCGATGACGTCCCTGGCAGGCACTAGACGACTCCGTTCGTCTTGAGTTCGGCCAGCTCTTCGGGGCTCACGCCGAGCTCGCCGTAGATCTCCTGGTTGTGCTGGCCGAGCAGCGGCGGGGTGCGGACCTCGACCGGGGAGTCGGAGAGCTGCAGCGGGCTGCCCACGGTGACGAACTCGCCGCGCTCGGGGTGGTCGACGGTGACGACGATGCCCTCCTCGCGCAGGCTCTGGTCCTCCACCAGCTCCTTGGTGGACAGGATCGGGCCGCACGGGATGTTCTCGGCGTTGAGCCGGTCGAGCACCGTCCACTTGTCGTGGCGGATCGTCCACTCCTCGATGAGCTGGAACATCTTGTCCAGCTTGGGCAGCCGGGCCTCCGGCGTCGCCCACTCGGGATCGTCGGCCAGCTCGGGGCGGCCGATGATGTGCGCGATCGGCTTCCAGCCGACCGGCTGGACGATGACGTAGATGTAGTCGTTCGGGCCGCCGGGCGCGCAGCGCACCGCCCAGCCGGGCTGGCCGCCACCGCTGGCGTTGCCCGAGCGCGGCACCTCGTCGCCGAAGGTCTTGTTCGGGTACTCGCGCAGCGGCCCGTGCGCCAGGCGCTGCTGGTCGCGCAGCTTCACCCGGCACAGGTTCAGCACGGCGTGCTGCATGGCCACCTGCACCCGCTGGCCGCGGCCGGTCCGCGTGCGCTGGTAGAGGGCGGCGAGTATGCCGGCGACCGCGTGGATGCCGGTGCCGGAGTCGCCGATCTGGGCGCCGGTGGCCAGCGGCGGGCCGTCCTCGAAGCCGGTCGTGCTCATCGAGCCGCCCATCGCCTGCGCGATCACCTCGTACGCCTTGAACCTGGCGTAACGGCCGGGGCCGAAGCCCTTGATCGAGGCGTAGATGAGGCGCGGGTTCAGCTCCTGGAGGCGTTCCCAGGGGAAGCCCATGCGGTCCACCGCTCCGGGGCCGAAGTTCTCCACCAGGATGTCGGCGCGCCGCACCAGCTCGGTGAAGATCTCCTTGCCGCGCTCGGTCTTCATGTTGAGCGTGATGCTGCGCTTGTTGCAGTTCAGCATCGTGAAGTAGAGGCTGTCGACGCCGGGCACGTCGCGAAGCTGCCGGCGGGTGATGTCGCCGGTCGGGGCCTCCAGCTTGATCACGTCACCGCCCAGCCACGCGAGCATCTGGGTGGCCGACGGGCCCGACTGGACATGGGTCATGTCAAGGACGCGGACGCCTTCGAGGGCCTTCATCTGCACGTTTTCCCTACTTGTACATGGTCTGGTTCATGGTTCCTGGGGCGTAGACCTCTGGGTCGACCCAGACGTTGATGAGCGAGGGCTTGCCGGACTCGCGGGCCCGCTCCAGCGCCGGCCGGATCTCGGCGGGGTCGCGGACCTCCTCGCCGTAGCCGCCGAGCAGCTTGGCGAACTCGCCGTAGCGGACGTCGCCCAGCGTGTTGCCGACGCGGGCGCGGTCCTGTCCGTACTTGGCGGCCTGGCCGTACCTGATCTGGTTCATCGAGGAGTTGTTGCCGATGACGCCGATGAACGGCAGGTCGAAGCGGACCATGGTCTCGAAGTCCCAGCCGGTGAGGCTGAAGGCGCCGTCGCCGAAGAGGCAGAGCACCTCCTTGTCGCGGCGGGCCTGCTTGGCCGCCATCGCGAAGGCCATGCCGACGCCGAGCGTGCCCAGCGGGCCCGGGTCCATCCAGTGGCCGGGCGACTTGGGCTGGACGACCTGACCGGAGAAGGTGACGATGTCGCCGCCGTCGCCGATGTAGATCGTGTCCTCGGTGAGGAAGTCGTTGATCTCGTGGACCAGGCGGTAGGGGTCGATGGGCCTCGCATCGGAGAGCCGGCGGGGCAGCCGCTTCTCGTACGCCTCGGTCTCGACGGCGCGCAGCTCGTCCATCCACTCCTTGCGGCGGGCGGCGCTGTTGTCGATGCGGCCGCTCGCGGCCTGCGCGACGGCCGACAGGATGAGGCCGGCGTCGCCGACGATGCCGAGGTCGATGTCGCGGTTCTTGCCGACGGTGCGGTAGTCGAGGTCGATCTGCACGACCTTGGCCGTCGGCGACAGCCGCTTGCCGTAGCCCATGCGGAAGTCGAACGGGGTGCCGACGATGATGATGAGGTCGGCCTCGGTGAAGGCGTAGCGGCGGCTGAGCTGGAAGTGGTGCGGGTCGCCCGGCGGGAGCGTGCCGCGGCCGGAGCCGTTCATGTACGCCGGCACGTTCAGCGTCCTGACGAAGTCGATGGCCGCGTCGGTGGCCCGGCACGTCCAGACCTGGCTGCCGAGCAGGACGCACGGCTTCTCGGCATGCGCGATCATGTCGGCCAGCCGCTCGATGGCCTCGGGGTCGCCCTGCTGCCGGGTGGAGGCGCGGTAGTGGCCGGGCTCGGGGATGCGCGCCTTGTCCAGCGGCACCTTCGCGTCGAGCACGTCGCGCGGGATCTCCAGGAACGACGGCCCTGGGGCGCCGTGGTAGCACTCGCGGAAGGCCATGGAGACCATGTCGGCCACCCGCTCGGTGCCGGGCACCGTCGCCGCGAACTTGGTGATCGGGCTCATCATGTCCACGTGCGGGAGGTCCTGCAGCGAGCCCATCTTGTGCTGGCTCAGCGCTCCCTGGCCGCCGATGAGCAGCATCGGGCTCTCCGCGCGGAAGGCGTTGGCCACGCCGGTCACCGCGTCGGTGGTGCCCGGCCCGGCGGTCACGACCGCGCAGCCGGGCCTGCCGGTGATGCGCGCGTAGCCGTCGGCCGCGTGTGCGGCCACCTGCTCGTGGCGTACGTCGATGACCTCGATGCCCTCATCGACACAGCCGTCGTAGATGTCGATGATGTGGCCGCCGCAGAGCGTGTAGATCACGTCCACGCCCTCGGCTTTGAGCGCCTTGGCCACGAGATGACCACCGGAGATCGTTTCCGACATCGTGCAACCCTTCCCTGGCGACGAGCCTCGCTGTCTTCCGCATACTGCATACCGTATGAACGCAATGGTTACTCTCTCCGGAAGGGCGTGTCCAGGCCTCTACGGCAACTCGATCAGCTCGACCTGCTCGCCGGACCACCCCGGCGGCACCACGGCCAGCGCGTCCGCCAGCGCCGCGCCCCACAGTGAGCCCGGCCGGTCGTGACCCACCGGGACCGCGCCCCGCCCCGACCGCCTGACCGGCACCAGCCGGGTGTCGCGCGGGTGCGGGCGCACCTCGCCGGAGAGCGCACTCATGTGTGCGGCGGCCGGCGAGCCGGTCAGCTCGCGCAGGATCGGGACGAGCAGCGTCATGGACGCGGCGAGTGCCGCGAACGGGTTGCCGGGCAGGCCCACCACGAGCCGGCCGTCGGCCAGCCTGGCCAGGAGCTGCGGGTGCCCGGGGCGTACGGCGACGCCGTCCACGAGCACGTCGGCCCCCAGCTCCGCAAGCACCGCGCGCAGGTGGTCGGCGGGACCCTTCGACGACGCCCCGCACACGACCACCACATCCTGCCCGCCCCGGGAGCCCTCGTCGCGGAGCGCCCCGGTCTGCAAGCCTCCCGAGAGCGCGGCGCGCAACGGGGCGGCGCCGTCGGGCAGGCGGACGGTCCCGGTCACCCGGCCGCCCGCCCACTCGACGAGGCCGGGCAGGAACGGCCCGATGGCGTCGCGCACCCGGCCCGGCGCGGGCAGCCCGGCGTCCACCACTTCGTCGCCCGTGACCAGCACCGCGACACCCGGACGCGGGCGCACCTCCAGCACGTCGTGGCCGAGCGCGGCGGCCAGCCCGAGCGTCACCGGCGTCACCACCGCCCCGGCGGCCAGCACGACCGCGCCTTCCGGGATGTCCTCGCCCCTGCGCCTGATGTGCTCGCCCGGCTCCACGGGACCGCCGACCACCCCGCTCCGGGACAGGTCCGCGTGCTCGTACGGCATCACCGCCTCGGCCCCGGCCGGCACAGGCGCGCCGGTGGCGACCTCGACGGCCTGCCCAGGCCGCAGCTCGCCGGCGTACGGCGCGCCCCCGGCCAGCACCCGGCCGGCCACGCGCCAGGGTCCCGCGCCTGCGACCGCGTACCCGTCCATCGCCGAGACGTCCGTGCCCGGCACCGCGACCAGCGCGCGCAGCGGTGCCGCCAGCCGGCCGCCGAGGGCCTCTCCGAGCGGCACCGCCACGGGCTTCAAGGGGCTTGCCGCACTCACCGCGAGGGCCCGTGCCGCGGGCCACGTCATCGCTTCCACCACTGGTCCATGCCACAGAACGGCCACGGGCACACTCCTTGACCCTTGTTTTCCATACTGTATTTTCCATACTGCATACCGAATGCACGATGGGGAGTGCCGGCGATCCCGCCGCAAGCACGGGGCCCGAACTACGGCCAGGTCGCCTTCTGGCGACTGCCGCCGCCCCGGGGTGCCGTGCTTACAATCCGACGCGAGAACGGAGCGCAGCATGAAGGTCGCTGTTCCTGGCGCCGGCGCCATCGGCGCTCACGTGGGGGCCGCCCTCCACAGAGCGGGAGCCGAGGTGCACCTCATCGCCCGAGGCGCCACCCTCGAGGCGATACGCCGCGCCGGCGTGCGGGCGCTCTCCCCCAGAGGCGGCTTCACCGCCCATCCCCACGCCACCGGCGACCCCGCCGAGGCCGGCCCGGTGGACCACGCCTTCCTCGGACTCAAGGCCACCGGCCACGCCTCGGCCGGCCCCATGACCCGCCCGCTGCCGCACGAGACCCGCCGGCGAGCCGGACGGCCGGCCGCCGGAGCGGCGCCCGCCGTTCAGCGGAGCCGCCGTCGCGGGCGGGCCGAAGCGCCCGCCGGAGCTCGACGTGCCGCCGGCCGCGGGGGTCGAGCCGGCCGATCCGACAGGAGCGGAGGTGCCGGCCCCGAGGGCGATCCACGCGGTGAGCGACCTGTCGAACGAGCACCTTGTCCGTGCGGTTAGCCCGGAATACCGTAGATTGTATACAGAATGGAGGGATCATGGGATATGACCGCCTGACCCATCCACTGGTACGCGAGAACGGCGTGCTGCGCAAGGCGTCGTGGGAGGAGGCGCTGGAGGCGGCAGCGGAGGGCTTCCGCCGCAACATAGAACGTCACGGCCCCGACAGCTTCGCCATGCTGTCGTGCGCCCGGTCCACCAACGAGATGAACTACATCGGGCAGAAGTTCACCCGCGTGGTCATCGGGACCAACAACGTGGACTCCTGCAACCGCACCTGCCACGCCCCGAGCGTGGCCGGCCTGTCGGCGGTGTTCGGCAGCGGCGGCGGCACCTCCTCCTACCAGGAGGTCGAGGACACCGACGTCATCGTGATGTGGGGATCGGCGGCCCGCAACGCCCACCCCATCTTCTTCCAGCACGTGCTCAAGGGCATCCGCAAGGGCGCCAGGATGTTCGCCGTCGACCCCCGCCGCACCGGCACCGCCCAGTGGGCCGACCTCTGGCTCGGGCTCAACGTCGGCACCGACATCCCCCTCGCGCACGCCATCGCCCGCGAGATCATCCACGCCGGGCTGCACAACAAGGCCTTCATCGAACGGGCCACCGTGGGCTTCGAGGAGTTCGCCGAGTCCGTCGAGCCGTGGACGCTGTCAGCGGCCGAGCAGGTCACCGGCGTGCCCGCCGGCGCCATCCGCGAGCTGGCCCACGCCTACGCCCGCGCCGACCGCGCCCAGCTGTGCTGGACGCTCGGCATCACCGAGCACCACAACGCCACCGACAACGTCCGCGCGCTGATCAACCTGGCCCTGCTCACCGGCCACGTCGGCCGCTACGGCTCCGGCCTGTCGCCACTGCGCGGCCAGAACAACGTGCAGGGCGGCGGCGACATGGGCGCCATCCCCAACCGCCTGCCCGGCTTCCAGGACATCCTCGACCCCGCCGTACGCGCGCGCTTCGAGGCCGCGTGGGGCCGCCCCATCCAGCCCCGCTACGGCTACCACCTCACCCAGATGCTGGAGGCCATGGGCGAGGGCAAGGTCACCACCTGCTACATGATCGGCGAGAACCCGGTGCAGTCCGAGGCCGACTCCCTCGCCTGCATCAAGCGCCTGTCCATGCTCGACCACCTGGTCGTTCAGGACATCTTCCTCACCAAGACCGCCCAGATGGCCGACGTCGTGCTGCCCGCCGGCGCCGCCTGGTGCGAGGCGGAGGGCACGTTCACCAACAGCGAGCGCCGCGTCCAGCGGGTGCGCAAGGCGCTCGACCCGCCCGGCGAGGCCCGCGACGACATCTGGATCGTCTGTGAGATCGCCCGCAGGCTCGGCCACGACTGGCACTACGACAGCGCCGAAGAGGTCTGGAACGAGCTGCGCTCCCTGTCGCCCATCCACCGCGGCATGACGTACAAGCGGCTGGAAGAGCACCAGGGCATCCAGTGGCCGTGCCCGTCGGAGGACCGCCTGGAGCCGCCCTTCCTGCACGGCCGGCTGTGGGAGACCGACCCGGCCAAGCGGGGCGACCCCGCGCCGTTCGCGGTGCTGCGCCACTCGCCGCCGGTCGACCTGCTGGACGAGGAGTACCCGCTGCGGCTGACCACCGGGCGGCGGCTCGACTCCTACAACACCGGCGTGCAGTCCTCCGGCTTCCCCTCGCCGCTGCGCCGCGGCGAGACCATCGAGCTGTGCCCGGAGGACGCCGAGAAGCTCGGCGTCGTCCAGGGCGAGGAGGTCCGGATCAGCTCGCGGCGCGGCTCCGTCGTCGCCCCCGTGCACATCGACCCCGGGCTGCGGCCGGGGCTGGTGTTCATGTCGTTCCACTTCCCCGACGAGGTGGACACCAACTCCCTGACCATCGAGGCCACCGACCCCGTCGCGGGCACGGCCGAGTTCAAGGCCGCCGCGGTCAGGGTCGAGAAGCTCGTCAAGGCCGGGTGAGCAGATGGACCTGAGATTCCGCGACGCCAAGCCCACCGACGAGGAGCGCGCGGCGGTCGACGACCTGCTCGGGCCGCCGCCCACCGCCTGGACCGGCGGCACCCGCACCGAGACCGACCTGCGGGTCGCCGCCAAGCCCGAGGACGCCCGCGACATGCTGCTGCCCGCGCTGCACGCGGTCAACGACCGGGTCGGCTGGATCAGCGAGGGCGCCCTCGACTACATCTGCAGGCGGCTGACCGTCCCGCCGGCCGAGGCGTACGGGGTGGCCACGTTCTACTCGCTGTTCTCCGTCGAGGAGCGGCCCAAGCGGGTGCTGCACGTCTGCACCGACCTGGCCTGCCAGGCCAGGGGCGGGCAGGCCGTACGGGACCGGGTGCGCGAGCGCTTCGGCCCGCCTGGCGCCGACTGGCACGAAAGCCCCTGCCTCGGCCTGTGCGAGCGAGCCCCCGCCGCGCTCGCCCTGGAGGCCGGTGTGCCGCACCGGGCCGAGGTGTACGCCCCCGCCACCCCCGACACGATCACCACCATCACCGGCACCGTGCCCGCCTCCAACGGCCACGCACCCGCCGTGCACATCGCCGGCGAGACGCCCGTCGAGAAGGCGGTGCCGCAGGCCGGCGACCCGGACCTCGTGCTGCTGCGCAGGATCGGGCAGGTCGATCCGGCCAGCCTCGACGACTACCGGGCGGCCGGCGGCTACACCGCGCTGCGCCGCGCCTTCGAGCTCGGCCCCGCCGGAGTGATCCGCGAGGTGCTGGAGTCGGGGCTGGTCGGCAGGGGCGGCGCCGCCTTCCCCACGGGGCGCAAGTGGGAGGCCACCGCCCGCCGGCCCGACCACCCCCACTACCTGGTGTGCAACGCCGACGAGAGCGAGCCCGGCACGTTCAAGGACCGGGTCGTGATGGAGGGCGACCCGTACGCGCTCATCGAGGCGATGACGATCGCCGCGTACGCCACCGGCTGCGCCAAGGGTTACCTCTACATCAGAGGCGAATACCCGAGGGCCACCGCGCGGCTGCAGCACGCCATCGCCACCGCGCGCTCGCGCGGGCTGCTCGGCGACGACATCCTCGGCAAGGGGCTGTCGTTCGACATCAAGCTGCGCAGGGGCGCGGGCGCGTACATCTGCGGCGAGGAGACCGCGATCTTCAACTCCATCGAGGGACGGCGCGGAGAGCCCCGCAGCAAGCCGCCCTTCCCCGTGGAGAAGGGCCTGTTCGGCAAGCCCACCGTGGTCAACAACGTCGAGACGCTGGTCAACGTGCTGCCGATCCTGGAGCGCGGGGCGCAGGCGTACGCGGCGGCCGAGCCCAAGCTGTTCTGCGTCTCCGGCGCGGTCGAGCGGCCCGGCGTGTACGAGCTGACCTTCGGCGCCACCCTGCGCGAGCTGCTCGACATGGCCGGCACCACGGGCACCACCAGGGCCGTGCTGCTCGGCGGGGCCGCCGGGGCGTTCGTCACCGACCTCGACATCCCGCTCACCTTCGAAGGCACCAGGAACGCCGGCGCCACCCTCGGCTCCGGTGTGGTGCTCGTCATCGACGACGGCGTGGACCTCAAGGCGCTGCTGCTGCGCATCGCGGAGTTCTTCCGCCACGAGTCCTGCGGGCAGTGCGTGCCCTGCCGGGTCGGCACCGTACGGCAGGAAGAGGCCCTGCGACGCCTCGCCCGCCGCGTCGATCCGAACCGGCCGCGCGGCGCCGACGACCCCGACCTGGTGCTGCTGCGCGAGGTCGGCCGGACCATGCGCGACGCCTCCATCTGCGGCCTCGGGCAGACCGCCTGGAACGCCGTCGAATCGGCCATCGACCGTCTGGGAGTGTTCACATGATCCCGCTCCAGCCGCCCCGCCGGCTCATCGACGTCGAGATCGACGGTGAGACCGTACGCGTGCCCGAAGGCTCCACGATCCTCGACGCCTGCCAGGCGGCGGGCAAGGACATCCCCACCCTCTGCTACGGCGACACCCTCATCCCGAAGAACGCCTGCCGGGTCTGCGTCGTGGAGGTGGAGGGCGCGCGGACACTCGCACCCGCCTGCTCCAGGAAGGCCGAGCCGGGCATGAAGGTCGGCACCGACACCGAGCGCGCCCGGCACAGCCGCAAGGTCGTGCTCGAACTGCTCGGCTCCTCCGCCGACCTGTCCACCACGCCGCGCGCCGCCGAATGGACCGAGGAGTACGGCGCCGACCCCGCCAGGTTCGGCGACGACGCCGCCACCGTCGAGCAGCCCGCGAAGATCGACAACGACCTGTACGTCCGCGACTACAGCAAATGCATCCTCTGCTACAAGTGCGTGGACGCCTGCGGCGACCAATGGCAGAACTCCTTCGCCATCTCCGTCGCCGGGCGCGGGTTCGACGCCGAGATCTCCACCGAGTTCGACGCCCCGCTCACCGACTCGGCCTGCGTCTACTGCGGCAACTGCGTCGAGGTCTGCCCCACCGGCGCGCTGTCGTTCAAGACCGAGTACGACATGCGCGCCGAAGGCACCTGGGACGAGTCCCGCCAGACCCGGACCACCACCATCTGCAGCTACTGCGGCGTCGGCTGCAATCTCACGCTCCACGTCCAGGACAACAGGATCGTCAAGGTGACCTCGCCGCACGACAACCCCGTCACCAGGGGCAACCTCTGCGTCAAGGGGCGCTTCGGGTACGGCTATGTCTAGGGTCACCGTCAAGCGGCGCATCCTCCGCGTGACGGACGCCGCCCGCGTCCGCAAGGTCGACGCGCTGGCCGCCGAAGAGCCGCTGGAGATCCGGCTCAACGGCACCCCGCTCACCGTCACCATGCGCACGCCCGGCGACGACTTCGACCTCGCGGCCGGCTTCCTCGTCAGCGAGGGAGCCGTCGCCTCGCCCGGCGACATCGCCACCATCCGCTACTGCGCCGGGGCCACCGTCGACGGCCGGAACACCTATAACGTCCTCGACGTGCGGCTCGCCCCCGGCGTGCCCGAACCCGAGCCGCGCAACTTCTACACCACCTCCTCGTGCGGCGTCTGCGGCAAGGCGTCGCTCGAGGCCGTACGCACGGTGGCACGCTGGAGCCCCGCCGACGACCCGGTCGAGCCGGCGCAGACGACCGTCGCGAGCCTGCCGGACCGGCTCCGCGCCGCCCAGCGGGTCTTCGACAGGACCGGGGGCCTGCACGCGGCCGGCCTGTTCACGGCCGACGGCGAGCCGCTGTGCGTGCGCGAAGACGTCGGCCGGCACAACGCCGTCGACAAACTCCTCGGCTGGGCGCTGCGCGAAGACCGGCTGCCGCTGCGCGGCACCGTGCTCATGGTGTCCGGGCGGGCGTCGTTCGAGCTGGTGCAGAAAGCCGTCATGGGCGGGGTGCCGGTGCTCGCCGCGGTCTCGGCGCCCTCCTCGCTCGCCGTCGAGCTGGCCGCCGACGAGGGACTGACGCTCATCGGGTTCCTGCGCGGGAGCTCGATGAACGTCTACACGGGTGAACACCGGCTGCGCGCCCGTGCGAGCGTCACCTCGGGCGCCGGCAACGGCTCTGCCGGCGCGCTCTCACCGGAGTGATGAAAGGGGATGCCGCACGACCCGCCGGGCCCCCAGCGGGATCGTGCGGCAGCCCTGCGCCTCCCTTTCGAGGGCCGCACGCCATGCGGCGGGGCGGGCTCGCTGGAGTACCGGCCGGTGTCGCCCGCGTCACTGCCCCACGCGCCCTGGCCACTCCCGGATCCCCTGGGGCCGCAGCCGTGCGGTGAGAGGGGTGTGCCACTGCGCCGGCGGAGGTCCGCCGCCCCCACCCGACGCGACCCCGACACGGGAATGGGTGGTGGGCCGGGGTGGTTGGTGTCGCTGGCCAGGAGCGCCCGATCCGGGAGACTTTGACAATCATTTTCATTTTAGCAATACTGACTCCCATGATGTCAGGATTTTCCCGGTCGTGGGCTGTCGGCCTGCTGGCCGCGTCCGCGCTGCTCACCACCTCTGCCTGCGGTTCCGGCACCGCCGAGACCGGCTCCGTGAGCGGCAAGCCCGAAGTGGTCGCCGCCTTCTATCCGCTGCAGTGGCTGAGCGAGCAGGTGGGAGGGTCCGACGCGCAGGTGAGCGTGCTGACGGCGCCCGGCGTCGAGCCGCACGACCTCGAGCTGGGCATCCCCCAGGTGACGCAGATCAAGAACGCCGCGCTCACCGTCTACATCAAGGGCATCCAACCGGCCGTCGACGACGCTGTGGACCCCGAGACGAGCTTCGACGCCGCCACCGCCGTCTCCACGATCCCGGCGGGTGAGCACTCCGATGAGGACGGCCACGCGGAGGAGGAGCACGAGCACGAGGTCGCGTACGACCCGCACATCTGGCTCGACCCCGCCCGCCTGGCCACGGTCGCCACCGAGCTCGGCGAGCGCCTGGCGGCGGCCGACCCCGCGCACGCCCAGGGCTACAAGGACCGGGCCGCCAAGACCGCGGACGCGCTGAACGCCCTGGACCAGGAGTTCGCCAAGGGCCTGACCACGTGCAAGACCAAGACGCTGGTGACCGCCCACGAGGCGTTCGGCTACCTCGCCGACCGCTACCACCTCAAGCAGGTCGGCATCACGCTCGACCCGGAGACCGAGCCCTCCCCCACCCGGCTGTCGGAGGTCGGCAAGCTGGCCAGGGCCGAGGGCGTCACCACGATCTTCACCGAGGCGCTGGTCAGCCCGAAGGTGGCCGAGGTGCTGGCGAACGAGGTCGGCGCGAAGACGGCGGTGCTCGACCCGCTGGAGAGCAAGCCCTCGGGCGACTACGTCTCGGCCATGCGCGATAACCTCAAAACCCTACAAACAGCACTGGGGTGTACGTCATGAGCGAAACGGCCTTCGCGATGACCGGCGGCCGGGTCTCCTTCGATGGCAAGCCCGTCCTTCGGGGGATCGACCTGACCGTCCGTCCCGGGGAGGTCGTGGCCCTGCTGGGCGCCAACGGCTCGGGCAAGTCGACGCTGGTCCGCGCGCTGCTCGGCCTCACGCCGCTGACCGGCGGCACGACGCTGATGTACGGCACCCCGCCGGCCAAGTTCCGTGACTGGTGGCGCATCGGCTACGTGCCGCAGCGTCTCCAGGTGGGCGGCGGCGTGCCCGCGACCGTCCGCGAGGTGGTCGCGTCGGGCCGCATCGCCAGGCAGCGACGGCTGCGCAGGACCAGCGCGGCCGACAAGGAGGCCGTGGCGAGGGCCCTGGAGTCGGTACGCCTGACCGACCGGGCGGGCGACCCCGTCCAGTCGCTGTCGGGAGGGCAGCAGCAGCGGGTGCTCATCGCCCGCGCGCTGGCCGGGGAGCCCGACACGTACGTGATGGACGAGCCCACCGCCGGTGTGGACGCCGAGACGCAGCAGCTGCTCGCCGACACCCTGGCCGGGCTGGTACGCGACGGCAAGACGGTCGTCCTGGTGGCCCACGAGCTGGGCCCGCTGGAGCCGGTCATCACGCGCGGCGTGGTGATCCGCGACGGCCGCGTCGCCCACGACGGCCCGCCGCCGCGTCCCGAGGGCGACTGCGCGCGCCCCGGACACGAGCACCAGCACCCGCACGCCGCCGAACCCGCGGGCGGCCCGCTGACCGGGTGGCAAGGGGAACCAAGGTGATCTTCGAACTTCTGCAGGAGCGGCTCTTCCAGCTCGCGCTCATCGCGGCGCTGCTGGTGGGGCTGTGCGCGCCCGCCGTGGGCACGTTCATCGTGCAGCGCCGGCTGGCGCTGCTCGGCGACGGCGTCGGCCACATCGCGCTGACCGGCGTCGCGCTGGGCTTCCTGACCGGCAGCGCGCCCGTGCTCACCGCGGTCTTCGTGTCGATCGCCGGGGCCGTCGCCATCGAGCTGGTCAGGGCGCGCGGCCGCACCAGCGGCGACGTGGCGCTGGCCTTGATGTTCTACGGCGGCATCGCGGGCGGCGTCATGCTCATGGCCATCGCGCCCGGCGGCAGCAACGCCAAGCTCAACTCGTACCTGTTCGGCGCCATCGCGAGCGTCACCGTGGAGGACATCTGGGTCGTCGGCGCGCTCGCCGCCGCCGTGCTGGCGGTCGTCGCGATCTTCGGCAGGGAGCTGTTCGTGCTCTGCCAGGACGAGGAGATGGCCAGGGCGAGCGGCTTGCCGGTGCGCTTCCTCAGCATGCTCATCGCCGTGACCGCCGCGCTCACCGTGGTCATCGCCATGCGCGTGGTCGGGCTGCTGCTCGTCAGCGCCCTCATGGTGATCCCGGTGGCGACCAGCCAGCAGCTCACCCGCGGGTTCCGCAGCACGATGGGGCTGGCCATGGTGTTCGGGGTGCTCGCCTCCGTGGGCGGCCTGCTCGCCTCCACCTACTCGGCGAAGGTGCCGCCCGGGGCCGCGATCGTGCTTCTTGCGCTCGCCGGCTTCGTCCTGGCGCTCGGGGTCGGTAAATTCGTACGTCGAGGGCGTACCCAGGAGTCGACAGTGAGCGAGCGGCCAAAGCTGCGCATCGAGGAGGTCGCATGACGACGAGGCGCGATGCCGTGCACGACACCCTGCGCAAGAGCGAGGGGTTCCGCAGCGCGCAGGACGTCTATGCCGAGATGCGCCTCCACGGCGCCAAGATCGGGCTGACCACCGTCTACCGCGCCCTCCAGGCCCTGGCCGACGGCGGCAAGGTCGACGTGCTGCGCAACGACGACGGCGAGTCCGTCTACCGCGCCTGCGCCACCGACACCCACCACCACCATCTGGTGTGCCGCCGCTGCGGCCACACGGTCGAGGTGGCCGGGCCCGCCGTCGAGCGGTGGGCCGAGATGGTGGGCAGCGAGCACGGGTTCACCGACGTCACGCACACGGTCGAGGTCTTCGGCACCTGCGCGGACTGCTCGGCGAAGGTCGAGACGAGCTGACCGGCGCCCCGCCCGTCCCAGGGTCCTCCCCCACCGCGCGCACCGGTCCTCCGGCCCGTCACCCCGGCTCCTCGGCGGTTCCCAGCGGCTCCTCCGCGGCCTCCCCTGCCGGCTCCCCTGCCCCGAGGCGCACCGCGTTTCCCGCCGCCTGACCTACCGGCGCGGCCGCCGCTTCCTCCGGCCGCTCCCGAATCTCTTCGCGCGTCTCCTGAGGCGGGCCGCCGCGGGAGCCGTACAGGACGCCCAGAACGATCACCGCGCACCCGGCGAGCTGCAGCACCGACGGACGCTCGTCCAGCGCGAGCGCGCCGATCGCCACCGTCGTCATGGGCTGGACGAGCAGCAGCAGCGCGGTCAGCGCGGCGGGCTGGCGGGGCAGCGAGTACGTGATCAGCGACCATCCCAGCACCTGCGGCCCCAGCGCGAGCAGCAGCAGCCATCCGTGACCCGGCCAGGCGGGCATCAGGTCGGCGCCGCCGAAGAGCGGGCTGAGCGCCGCGATGACGATCGTGGCGACGACGGTCGCGTGCGCCAGCGGCCCGGCCGCCCGCGCGGGCCCCGCGCTCTTCATCAGCAGCAGGAAGACGGCGTACGACACCGACGTCGCGAGCCCCGCGAGCACGCCCATGAGCGGGTCGCTGCCGTAGGCGGCGCTGTCGAGCACCCCGGAGATGAGCACCACCCCGGCGAAGACGACCGGCGTGCCGATCATGAGCCGGTTGGACGGCCGCTCGCCGAAGAGCCCCCATGCCGCGAACGCCACGAGGAACACCTGGAGGTTGCCCAGCACGGTCGCCAGGCCCGCGCCCACGTACTCGATCGCGTGGTGCCAGAACAGCAGGTCGAACGCGAACGCCACGCCCGCCGCCCAGGCCGCGGGCAGCGCCCTGCGCGGCAGCGGTCCCAGCCTGCGCCGTTCGCGCCAGGCGAGGAGCAGCATGGGAGGTACGGCGTACGCACAACGGAACAACGCCGACGTGGCGGGCGAGACCTCAGAAAGCCTGACCAAGGGGGCCGAGGTGGAGATGATGAGCGCTCCGGCGATCGCGATCAGCACGATACGGCGATGTGCGCTCACCGAAACCCCCGCAGTCCCGTAGAGGAGATACGCTGCGACCACGCTAGAACCCGGCGCGGACAGGAGTCAACATGCCGTTTGGCCATGACATGCTGCATGCATTGGCCACCGTTGTCGAGCTGGTCAACACCTCGCCCGCCACCGGCGGTGAGGAAGGACTGGCCGATTTGAGCGACCTGCAGAAGTTCGTGGAGGCGCGCCAGATCAGCGGCATAGACCAGATCACCGCCAAGGACCTCAGCCAGGTCCGGTCGCTGCGCGAGGTGTTCCACCGCGTCTTCACCGCCCCCGACCAGCCCGCGGCCGTGCAGACGCTCAACGCGCTGCTCTCCGAGACCCGCATCTCGCCGCGCCTGACCGAGCACGACGGCCACCCCCTGCACGTCCACTACCACGCCGTGGACGCGAACCTGGCCGAGCACCTGGCCGCCGACTGCGGCGTCGCGCTGGCGCACCTGCTCGTCGAGGGCGAGGCCGAGCGCCTGCGCACCTGCGCCGCCCCCGACTGCGACCGCGTCTTCGTGGACGAGTCGCGCAACCGCTCGCGCGTCTACTGCGACAGCCGCACCTGCGGCAATCGCATGCACGTGGCCGCCTACCGCGCCCGCCGCCGCGCCTGAGCCATCCCGAAGCGCGCTCTCGGGGGCGTGTCAGCGCCCCCGCGGGCAGGTCCTAGACCGGGTTGGGGACGGCTCCCCCGCGGGCGGGTCTCAGACCGGGTGCGGGGACGGCACCCCCCGGGCGGGTCTCAGACCGGGTTGGGGACGGCGCCGCCGTAGCGGCGGTCGCGCTTGGCGAAGATCTCGCAGGCCTCCCACAGGTCGCGCCGGTCGAAGTCGGGCCAGAGGCGGTCGAGGAAGACCATCTCGGCGTACGCCGACTGCCAGAGCAGGAAGTTGGAGATGCGCTGCTCACCCGACGACCGCAGGAAGAGATCGACCGGCGGGATCTCGGGCTCGTCGAGGTAGCGGGCGAAGACCTTCTCGTCGACCCGGTTCGGCTTGACCCGGCCGGCGGCGATGTCCTGGGCGAGCTTGAGCGCGGCGTCGACGATCTCGGCCTGCCCGCCGTAATTGACGCAGAATTGCAACGTGAGCGTGGAGTTGTGCTTCGTCATCTCCTCGGCGGTCTGCAGCTCGGAGATGACGCTCTTCCACAGCCGCCCGGGGCGACCGGCCCACCGCACGCGCACGCCCATGGCGTGCAGCTCGTCGCGCCGCCGCCTGATGACGTCGCGGTTGAAGCCCATGAGGAAGCGGACCTCGTCGGGCGAGCGCTTCCAGTTCTCGGTGGAGAACGCGTACGCGCTGAGATAAGGGATGCCCAGCTCAAGGGCGCCTTCGATGACGTCGAAGAGCGAGGACTCGCCGGCCTTGTGCCCCTCGGTGCGGGGCAGGCCGCGGGCCTTGGCCCAGCGGCCGTTGCCGTCCATGACGATGGCGACGTGCTGGGGCACCAGCTCTCGCGGGATGGGCGGCGGCGTCGCCCCCGACGGGTGCGGGGACGGTGGTCGTACGTTCACGCGGGCTCCCTTTCGACGTGTCGGAGAGAGCGTATTCCGTGTTCGAGGTGCCATTGCAGATATGCGGCGACCAGGCCGCTGCACTCGCTGCGATGGCGCGGCTCCGAAGCGTCGGCGGTGGCCCAGTCGCCGCGCAGCAGCGCCGACATCAGGCCGATCGTCTCGGCCGCGGGCACCGCGGCACCGGCCGGCTTGCACGCCCCGCACACCACGCCGCCTGCGACGATGGCGAACGCTCTGATCGCGGGGGCCTGGCATTTGGCGCACGCGTCGAGCGCGGGGGCGTAGCCGGCCACGGCCAGGGAGCGCAGGAAGTAGGCGTCGAGCACCAGCCGGGCCTCGTGCCCGCGGTCGGCGAGGGTGCGCAGACCGCCCACGAGCAGCAGGAACTGCCGCAGCGCCGGCTCCTTCTCCCCGTGCGTCAGCCGGTCGGCGGTCTCGAGCATCGCGCTGCCGGCGGTGTAGCGGGGATAGTCGGCGGCCAGCGCCTCTCCGTAAGGTCTGATCGTCTCCGCCTGGGTGACGACGTCGAGCGTGCGGCCGGTGTGGAGCTGCAGGTCGACGTGCGTGAACGGCTCCAGCCGCGCTCCGAAGCGTGAGGTCGTGCGACGGACCCCCTTGGCCACCGCGCGGATCTTGCCGGTGCGCTTGGCCAGGATGGTGACGATGCGGTCGGCCTCACCGAGCTTCTGAGTGCGCAGAACCACGCCTTCGTCACGGTAGAGACTCACTCGCACATCTTACGGCCGACCTGTATACCGACGGACGAGACGTTACGGTCATGCTCTGGTGACGCGACTTTGCGTCACTCTCACTAGACTTTGACGCCTGTCCCCGCATTACCCGTTGTTCAACCCCCCGCTACCGCCTCGAAAGGGAGTCATGACCCGCGTGGTCCTGCTGGGCGCATCGCCCGGCCCCGACATCTCTCCGACCGGCCTGAGGCTGGCCGCGCTGCCCGGTAATCCGACCATCTCCGAGCGCCTGCACGGCCAGCTCACATCGATGGACCCGCGTTACGCGAAGGTCCCAACGGGCGATGTGGCCGCTGCTCTGCGCGCCGTGGCCGACGTCGCCGAGTCAGCAACGGAGAGCCTTTTCATCATCCCGGAGAACTCGGTCGTCCACGACGAGCTGATCTACCAGATCACCAAGTCCAAGCGCGGTGCGCTGGCGCTCGTCGCGAAAGAGCCGCGCATCAGGGTGACGGAGGACAACGGCCAGGACGTCGGGCCCGAGGAGCCCGAGTCCGAGCACGAGGAAGAAGGCCCTGGAGACCGCATCCCCATCGACGAGGCGGAGCCGGAGATCGGTTACAACCGCCTCGAGGGGCTTCCGGTGCGCGTGCGCATCGGAAAGTCGCGCATCGTCTCGGTCGGCACCGCCAACCACGCCGTGACCAGGCCCAACGGCGTGGTGCTCGGCCCGCTGCACATCAGCGCGCGCAACGCGCCGGTGCTCGCGCAGACCTGCCGCGAGCTGGCCGCCATGGCCGACCGGTTCGGCGACGACGACGACCTGGTGCAGCTCATCGTCTTCGGCCTCGTGCGCAACGGCGTGTCGGTCGGCATCCGCGGCCGCCGCGACCTGTTCTACCGCCGGATCACCACCCAGGAGGAGGCCAACGAGGCCGCCGCCGAGATGGCCGGCATGGACGAAGACCGCTCCAGGCTGAAGAACGCGGTCAAGGGCGCCGACGGTTTCTTCACCACGTTCTTCGTCTCCACCTACTCCCGCTACATCGCCCGCTGGGCGGCGCGGCGCGGCCTGACCCCCAACCAGGTCACGCTGATCTCCATCTCGCTCGGCGTGGCGGCCGCCGCCTGTTTCGCGACCGGCGACCGGCCGTGGATGGTGGCGGGCGGCGTGCTGATCTACTTCGCCTTCGTCTTCGACTGCGTCGACGGCCAGCTCGCCCGGTACGCCCGCAAGTTCGGCGTCCTGGGCGCGTGGCTGGACGCCACGTTCGACCGCTTCAAGGAGTACGTGGTGTTCGCCGGCCTGGCCATCGGCTACGTGGTCTCGGGCCACGGCGAGGAGATCTGGGTCCTCGCCCTCGCGGCGATCGCCCTGCAGTCCGTACGCCACCTGCTCGACTTCTCCTTCGGCGCCGCCCGCCGCCGCAAGCCGAAGGCCCCGCTTCCCTCGATCCCCCTCGACGCCCCCGACGACCGCGAGCTGCGGCAGGCGCTCAGCCTCCGCAGGGAGGAGCGGAAGCAGGGTGTCCGGGGCGTGCTCAAGATGTGGACGAAGGCCGGCAAGTTCCGGGTCATCCACTGGGCGCGTAAGATGATCGTCTTCCCCATCGGCGAGCGCTTCGCGGCCATCGCGATCACCGCCGCCCTCTTCGACGCCCGGATCACCTTCATCACGCTGGTGGTCTGGGGTTGCGTCGCCGCCGCCTACACCCTCACCGGACGCCTCATGAGGTCGCTCGTATGATCACCCACCCGCAGGCCCAGGCCACCCCCACGCCGGATCCCGACGAGGAGCGCCGCCGCATCCAGACCGCCCGCCTCGTCGCCTACCGGGACGACGGCCCGCTCGCCTACGCCCTGTCCACCAGGATCGGGGCCGGCCTGCCTCCTGTGCCCGCCACGCTCGTAGCCCTGCTGGCCGTGGTCGCCGTCACGGTCGCGGGGCTGCTCGAGCCGGGCCCCATCCTGCTGCTGCCCGTGGCGATCGTGCTGGTGCTCGTGCTGCCCACGGCCTCGCGCGACCACCTGGGCCGCTTCGACTGGCTGACCCCGCCGCTGGTGCGCGGCGCGGAGTTCTTCACCATCATCGCCATCGGCCTGACCGCCGACGCGCCGAAGTGGCTGCTGTTCGTGCTGGTCTACGTCATCGGCTACCACACGTACGACACCGTCTACCGCACCCGCCAGAGCATCTGGCCTCCCGCGTGGGTCTTCCGCGCGGGGCTCGGCTGGGAGCTGCGGCTGGTGATCATCGGTCTCGGCGCCGCGTTCGGCGCGGTGACGCCGGTGCTCGCGGTGCTGACGGCGTACTTGTTCGTGCTGTTCGCGGTGGAGAGCGTGACGAGCTGGGTGCGCCTGGACAAGGCGTCCGCCCAGGCCAGTGCCGACGCAGAGCAGGACCTGGAGGCATCCCCTGAAGAAGCGCTCGAACGGGCCACGGGAGAGGCGGAGCGGGGCTGACCCGTCACCGCCCGCCGTATCGCGCTCTTTCCTTAGCCGCGGCGCCGCACCCCCGCCGGGTGCGGCGCCGCGGCTTTTCCATCGCCGCCATGGAGAGCGCTCTCCCAGATCGCCCTCACTCCGCAGTCAAGGGCGCGGTGCGGAATATTGACAGCAGGTAAGACCGGCGTCCACACTGCATGAGAGAGCGCTCTCTCACGTCCCTCCGCACCCCCTGGAGCGATGATGACCCGTGTGAACAGGCACAGGCGCCGCCTGGCCGCGGTGGCCGTGGCGCTCGCGGCGCTCGGCGGCCTGCTCGTCCAGACGGCCGGCAGCGCCTCGGCCTCCGTTCCCTCCACGCCGTCCGGCTGGACGCTGGTCTGGTCGGACGACTTCGACGGCCCCGCCGGCACCCTCCCCTCGTCCGACAACTGGATCATCGACACCGGCCACTCCTACCCCGGCGGCCCCTCCGACTGGGGCACCGGCGAGATCCAGCGCTACACCGACAGCACCGCCAACCTCAGCCTCGACGGCTCCGGCAACCTGCGCATCACGCCGCTGCGCAGCTCCTCGGGCGAGTGGACCTCCGCCCGCATCGAGACCAGGCGCGCCGACTTCAAGCCCGCCGACGGCCGCATCCTGCGCATCGAGAGCCGCCTGCAGATGCCGAACGTCACCGGCGAGGCCGCGCTCGGCTACTGGCCGGCGTTCTGGGCGCTCGGCTCGCCGTACCGGGGGAACTACTGGAACTGGCCGGCCATCGGCGAGTTCGACATCATGGAGAACGTCAACGGGCTCAACTCCGTCTGGGGCGTGCTCCACTGCGGCGTCAACCCCGGCGGCCCCTGCGACGAGACCAACGGGCTGAGCGCCAGCCGCGCCTGCCCCGGCTCGACCTGCCAGGCCGCCTTCCACACCTACCGCTTCGAATGGGACCGCAGCGTCTCGCCCAACCAGCTCCGCTGGTACGTGGACGGCCAGCTCTTCCACAGCCTGAGCCAGTCCGGCTTCGACGCGACCACCTGGAACAACATGACCGGCCACGCCGGCTACTTCCTGCTGCTGAACGTGGCCATGGGCGGCGCCTTCCCGAACGCGCTCGGCGGCCAGACCCCGACCGCGGCCACCGAGCCCGGCCATCCGATGGTGGTCGACTACGTCGCGGTCTGGCAGAGCGGTGACGGCGGCACCGACCCGACCGACCCGACCGACCCGCCCGGCGAGGTGGACGCCCGCTCGACCATCGAGGCCGAGAACTACACGGCCCAGTCGGGCACGATCGTGGAGACGACCACCGACACCGGCGGCGGCCAGAACGTCGGGGCCATCGGCAACGGCGACTGGCTGCGCTACGACGGCGTGAACTTCGGCTCGACGCCCGCCACCCAGTTCAAGGCCCGGGTGGCCTCGGGCGCGGCGGCCGGGGTGAGCGGGCTCGTCCAGGTCCGGCTGGACAGCCCGTCGAAGCCGCCCATCGGCGACTTCGCGATCGCCAACACGGGCGGCTGGCAGAGCTGGCGCACGGTGCCCGCCAACATCTCGGGCGTGACCGGCACGCACACGGTGTACCTGACGTTCTCCTCCGGGCAGCCGGCGGACTTCGTCAACGTCAACTGGTTCACGTTCTCCACCTCCTGACCCGACCGGACAGGGCCCGGCCGCATGCCCCCGGCCGGGCCCTGTGCCGCTCACAGCGGCGGCGCGGCGCCGGGTGATGATCTTCCACCCGGCGCGCCCTCCCTAAGCCCCACAGACCCCCCACAGCGCCGCCCAGACCCCCTTAAAGGATCAATCCCGGCCGAACGGGGGAACAATGGCCCCCGTGAGCGAATTGCCGATCATCGATGTGTCGCCGCTCGTCACCGGCGGTCCTGGCAAGGAGGCCGTGGCCGAGGAGATCGGCGCGGCCTGCCGCGACAGCGGGTTCTTCTACATCCGCGGCCACGGCGTCCCCGCCGAGCTGATCACCCGCCTCGACGCCGCCGCCAGGCGCTTCTTCGAGCTCCCCGAGGACGTCAAGAACGAGATCGCGATGGAGCGCGGCGGCCGGGCCTGGCGCGGCTTCTTCCCGGTCGGCGGCGAGCTGACCTCGGGCCGCCCCGACCTGAAGGAGGGCATCTACTTCGGCGCGGAGGAGCCGCCTGGCCCGCTCCCCCTGCACGGTCCCAACCTGTTCCCCGCCCAGGTGCCCGAGCTGCGGGAGGCGGTGCTCGAATACCTGGACAGGATGACGCAGGTCGGGCAGTCGGTCATGGCGGGCATCGCGCTCAGCCTGGGTCTCGACGAGGACTACTTCCGTACGGGCTACACGGCCGACCCGACCATCCTGTTCCGGATCTTCCACTACCCGCCGGGCCCGCCGGACGACCCCGACACGTGGGGCGTCGGCGAGCACACCGACTACGGCCTGCTCACGCTCCTCCTCCAGGACGCCAACGGCGGTCTCCAGGTGCACACGAAGGGCGGCTGGGTGGAGGCGCCGCCGATCGAGGGCACGTTCGTGTGCAACATTGGCGACATGCTCGACAAGCTCACCGGCGGCCGCTACCGCTCCACGCCCCACCGCGTGCGCAACCTCAGCGGCAACGAGCGGCTCAGCTTCCCGTTCTTCTTCGACCCCGGCTGGGACAGCGAGGTGCCGCCGCTGCCGTACGCGCCGGGCCGCCGCTGGGACGGGCAGGTGGACTTCACCGGCACGTACGGCGAGTACCTGCTGTCGAAGGTGTCGAAGGTCTTCCCCCGGCTGTTCGAGCAGCAGATCTAGGCCGACTCGCGCTCCACGAGCCGGGCGGGCAGCACGACCGAGGTGGTGTGGCGGCCCTCCAGCCGCGACAGCAGCAGCCGGGCCAGCGCCAGCGCCTGGTCGGCGACCGGCACCCGCACGGTGGTGAGCGCGGGTGTGGTGGCCGAGGCGGCGTCGATGTCGTCGAAGCCGACCACCGCCACGTCGCCGGGCAGGCGCCGCCCGGCCTCGCGCAGCGCCTGCATGGCGCCGATGGCGAGCTGGTCGGTGGCGGCGAAGACGGCGTCGAGCGCGGGGTCGTCGGCGAGCAGCCGCCGCATGGCGTCGGCGCCGGCCGCCCTGGTGAGGTCGTCGGCGGGCGCGATGTGCGGCCGCAGCCCGGCGCGATGCAGCGCCGCACGGTGCCCGGCCAGCCGGTCCTGGACGAACACCAGGTCCATCGGCCCGCACACCATGCCGATGCGCCGCCGGCCGCGCTCCAGCAGGTGCTCGGTGGCCGCCGCCGCGCCGCCGGCGTTGTCGATGTCCACGTACGGCACCAGCGAGGCGATCTCCGGCTTGCCCAGCAGCACGATCGGCACCCCGGTGCGCGAGAGCCGCTCGGCCAGCGTGTCGGCCCGGTCGGGCGGCAGCAGCACCACGCCGTCGGC
This sequence comes from Nonomuraea sp. NPDC049309, assembly GCF_043196965.1. NCBI lineage: Bacteria > Bacillati > Actinomycetota > Actinomycetes > Streptosporangiales > Streptosporangiaceae > Nonomuraea > Nonomuraea sp. NPDC049309. Next base: position 2,758,304 of record NZ_JBICSH010000001.1, read on the forward strand.
CAGCCGCGCCTCCACGTGGGCGACGATGCGCCGGTGGCTCTCGGCGGTGTCGGCGAGCATGAGCGTGATCTGCTTGCCCGCGCCTTCGAGGAAGCTGGTGACGTACTGGACGACGGCGGCGGTCAGCGCGTCGCCGCCGGCCTGCCTGGGCACCGACAGCACGAGCGCGATCGCGTTGGTCCTGCGGGTGACGAGGCTGCGGGCGGCCAGGTTGGGCACGTAGCCGAGCTCGTTGACGGCCTGCATGACGGCGGCCCTGACCTCGGGGCTCACCGACGACTCGCCGTTGACGACGCGGGAGACGGTGGCGCGGGAGACGCCGGCGCGGGCGGCCACGGTCTCCAGGGTCGGGCGCTTGGGCCGGGTCTGCGCCAGGCCGTTGCGGCGCACGACGTCGCGGTACCACAGGGCGCTGTCCTTCAGGCGCCGCCGCTGGGTGGCGAAGTCGACGTGCACGAGGCCGAACTTGCGCTGGTAGCCGTCCACCCATTCGAGGTTGTCGAGCAGCGTCCAGGCGAGGTAGCCGCGCACGTTCGCGCCCTCGTCGATCGCGGCGCGCAGCGCGCGCAGGTGCTCCTCGATGAAGCTGATGCGGTCCACGTCGTGGATGCCGTCGCCGGTGACCACGTCGACGAAGTCCGCGCCGTTCTCGGTGATCATCAGCTCTTGCCCGGGGTACTCGCGGGTGAGGCGGCTCAGCAGCCGCGACAGGCAGCCGGGCACGATGGGCCAGCCCATGGCGGTCACGGCCGTGGGCACCGTGCAGAACAGCACGCCCTCGCTGCCCGGGTAGGCGGGGTCGGCGGGCTCGCTGGGCTGGGCCTGCACGACGAGCGGCGTGTAGTAGTTGACGCCGAGCAGGTCGATGGGCCGGCCGATCGTCTCCAGGTCGCCGTCCTCGACGTGGCCGAGGCCGCCGTGCCGCTCGATGACCGGCAGCAGCTCCTCCGGGTACGCCCCGCGCAGGATCGGCTCCAGGAACTGGCGGTTGACCAGCGTGTCGATCCTGGCCACGGCCGCCGCGTCCTCCTCCGACGCCGGGCGGCCGGGATCGCTCACCTGGGCGGGCGTCACGACGGGCGAGAGGTTGAGCACCACGCCCGTCTCCGCCGCGCCCGCCTCCCGCAGCGCCCGCACGGCCAGGCCGTGACCGAGCAGCATGTGGTGGGCGGCTCTGAACGCCTCCGCCGCGGAGGTGCGGCCGGGCGCGTGGATGCCCGAGCCGTAGCCGAGGAAGGCCGCCACCCACGGCTCGTTCAGCGTGAACCAGGTGCGCACCCGGTCGCCGAGCCGCGCGTGGACGGCGGCGGCGTAGTCGGCGAAGCGCAGCGCCGTGTCGCGCGACGGCCAGCCGCCCCGGTCCTCGAGCGCCTGCGGCAGGTCCCAGTGGTAGAGGGTCGCGTACGGCCTGATGCCGGCGGCCACCAGCTCGTCGACCAGCCGGTCGTAGAAGTCGAGCCCCGCCGCGTTGGGCTTGCCGCCTCCGTCGGGGAAGACGCGCGGCCAGCTGATCGAGAACCGGTAGGCGCCGAGCCCCAGGTCCCGCATCAGCCGGACGTCCTCCCGGTAGCGGTGGTAGTGGTCGCACGACTCCACGCGATCGACGGAGAAGGTGTCCCAGATGGACGGTCCGCGGCCGTCGATGTTCGTGGCCCCTTCGATCTGGAAGGCCGAAGTCGACACTCCCCACTCGAAGCCCTCGGGGAAGCTTGCGGTGCTCATGTGTACGGGTACCTTCCGGTCAACGATCAACCGGCCCAGTCTCCCGCGCGCCCCTCGTCGCGCGCCAGCCTGGCCAGGAGGTATACAGGGCGCGTGGAACTGGACCGGCTCGATCGTGACATCATCGCGGCGCTCGTGGACGACGCCCGCCAGACCTACGCCGAGATCGGCAACCGGGTCGGGCTGAGCGCCTCGGCGGTCAAGCGCCGGGTCGACCGGCTGCGGCAGGTCGGGGCGATCACCGGGTTCAGCGCGCGGGTGGCGCCGCAGGCGCTCGGCTGGACGACGGAGGCGTACGTCGAGCTCTTCTGCCAGGGCAAGACCAAGCCGTCGGACATCGCGCTCGCGGTGGCGAAGTTCCCCGAGGTGGTGGCGGCGGCCACGATCACCGGCGAGGCCGACGCGCTGCTGCACATCAGGGCGAGGGACGTGCGGCACGTGGAGCGGGTGATCGAGCGCATCGCGGCGGAGTCGTTCGTGGTGCGGACCAAGAGCGTCATCGTGCTGTCGCGGCTGATCGACACACCGCCCGGCGCGCTGGTCCACGAGACGCGCAACGAATCCTCCATCACGGGCTGAAACACGCAACGGTCTTGCGCCAATGCGCAATGTCAAGCCCTTGGCCTGTCCGAATATGCGTTCCTAGGCTGTCCTCATCCACCCTCGTGGAGTTTTCCCTGCTGAGAGAGCCGATGGAGTGCTGCATGCCCAAACACTTCCTCATGTGCCGTCCGGAGTACTTCACGGTCGAGTACGCCATCAATCCGTGGATGCATCCCGAGGCGGGCGCGGACCGCGACCTTGCGATCCGGCAGTGGGAGGGCCTGAAGTCGGCGTACGAGGAGCTCGGGCACAAGGTGAGCCTGATCGACCCGATCGAGGGCCTGCCCGACATGGTCTTCGCCGCGAACGGCGCGCTCGTCGTGGACGGCCGCGTCTACGGCGCCCGTTTCGCCTACCCGCAGCGCGCCGCCGAGGGGCCCGCCTACCTGCGCTGGTTCGCCGAGCGCGGCTACCCGACGATGGAGCCGTCGCACGTCAACGAGGGCGAGGGCGACTTCCTCACCCTCGACGAGGTCATCCTGGCGGGCACCGGTTTCCGCACCGACGTGGTCGCCCATCAGGAGGCGCAGGAGTACCTGGGCCGCCCGGTCGTCTCGCTGACGCTGGTGGACCCGCGCTACTACCACCTCGACACGGCGCTGTTCCCGCTCGACGGGCACAACGTCGCGTACTACCCCGAGGCGTTCTCCCCCGGCAGCCTCGCGGTGCTGCGCCGCATGTTCCCCGACGCGGTGATCGCGACCGCCGAGGACGCCGCGGTGCTCGGCCTGAACGCGGTGAGCGACGGCACGAACGTGGTCATCAACGCCGAGGCGAGCAACCTTCAGCTTGAGCTCAAGCGGCGTGGGTACGAGGTGATCCCCGTCGACCTGTCGGAGCTGCGCAAGGCGGGTGGGGGTCCCAAGTGCTGCACACTGGAGATCAGGGGGGAGAACTGAACATGATCACCAGCGCCGAGCTCATCGAAGTGAGCGAGCGCCGCAGTGCGCACAATTACCATCCGCTGCCCGTCGTCATCCGCGAGGCCGAGGGCGCGTGGGTGACCGACGTCGAGGGCAAACGCTATCTCGACTGCCTGGCCGGCTATTCGTCGCTGAACTTCGGGCATCGCCATCCGAAGATCATCGAGGCCGCGCGTGAGCAGCTCGACCGGCTCACGCTCACCAGCCGGGCCTTCTACCACGACCAGTTCGCGCAGTTCTGCGCCGGGCTCGGCGACCTCACGGGCAAGGACATGGTCCTGCCCATGAACACCGGCGCCGAGGCCGTCGAGACGGCGATCAAGGTGGCCAGGAAGTGGGGCTACGACGTCAAGGGCGTCGAGCCGGGCAAGGCCAAGATCATCGTGATGGAGAACAACTTCCACGGCCGCACCACCACGATCATCAGCTTCTCCACCGATCCGGAGGCGCACGACGGCTTCGGCCCGTACACGCCGGGCTTCACCATCGTCCCGTTCGGCTCGGCCGACGCCGTACGGCAGGCCATCGACCCCGAGACGGTGGCCGTGCTGGTCGAGCCGATCCAGGGCGAGGCCGGGGTGCTGGTGCCGCCGGACGGCTACCTCACCGAGCTGCGCGAGATCTGCTCGGCCGAGGGCGTGCTGCTCATCGCCGACGAGATCCAGTCGGGTCTCGGGCGCACCGGCCACACGTTCGCCTGTGACCACGAGGGCGTCGTGCCCGACATCTACGTGCTGGGCAAGGCGCTCGGCGGCGGCGTGGTGCCGGTGTCGGCCATCGCCGCCAACCGCGACGTGCTCGGCGTCATCCAGCCGGGCCAGCACGGCTCGACGTTCGGCGGCAACCCGCTGGCCTGCGCGGTCGCCATCGCCGTGATCGAGCTTTTGAACACCGGCGAGTTCCAGGCCAGGGCCGCCAAACTGGGCGAGGTGCTGCACGGCCGGCTGCGCGAGCTGGCAGGCCACGGCTCCATCGTCGAGGTGCGCGGGCGCGGCCTGTGGGCGGGCGTGGACATCCACCCCGACGTCGGCACCGGGCGCGAGGTGTCCAAGGCGCTGATGAAGCGCGGCGTGCTGGCCAAGGACACCCACGGTTCCACGATCCGGCTGGCCCCGCCCATCGTGGTCACCGAAGACGACCTGCACTGGGCGGTCGACCAGCTCGTCGACGCGGTCTACGAGCTGCAGAGCAGATGACGAAAGGGCCGGAGGTCACGCCTCCGGCCCTTTCGCCGTCTTCGCATGGCGCGCTTCAGACGGCGCACCTTCAGACGGCGCATCTTCAGGTCTTGCACCTTCAGACGGCGCGCCAGACCTGCATGCCGTCGGGGGCGTCGTCCTGGACGAACCCGGCCTCCTTCAGCTCGGCCGCCACGGCCGTGCTCGACGGCCAGTGCGCGGTGCTCACCACCTCGTCCTCGCTGAGCAGCCTCTCGCCCTGCCGGACGCGGTAGAGGAAGCGCGAGGTGACGCTCTCGCCGGCCACGTCGAGCACCTGCCCGGCCACTTCGTACGTGTGCCGCCCCACCTGGTACGTGCCCATCACCCCGGGCTCCGGCTCCGGCGCCGGCGGCTGCCGGTCGCGCCAGTTGAAGATCAGCCGCCCGTCGCGTTCGAGCCGCCCGGCCAGCACCTGCCACAGGCGCGGCCGCTCGTCGGCGGTGAAGCTCGGCAGCACCGAGATCATCACGACGGCGTCGGCGGGCTCGCCCACCTGCACGTCCAGCCCTCCGCACGGCAGCACGGTCACCCTGCGCCGCAGCTCGGGGTCGCGGGCCAGCCGGTTGACCAGTACCGAGCGCATGCCCGGCGACGGCTCGACGGCGTGGATCTCGGCGGGCGTGGCCCTGGCGATGACCTCGGTGATCAGGCCGGTGCCCGCGCCGATCTCGATGACGCCGCGCCGCACTCCGGCGAGCAGCGGAGGCAGCAGCTCGCGGATCGCGGGCACGTGGCCGTCCTCATGGAAAAGGTCATAGAAGGGGACGGCAGGGGCATAGGGATCGTCGAGCACGCCGAGCAGTGTAGTCAGGGGATGCTTCGGAACCCTCAGCGAAGCTCGACGGAGTCGATCGGCTCGACGACCTCGCCGGTCGAGCCGTACCAGGTGACGGTGCGCGGCAGGTCGAGGGTGGCAAGGGCGTTCTGGAACCAGGGGCCCTTGGTGATGCGCCAGCGGAACGGCGGGCGCGGCACGCCAGCGAGGCGCGCGAGCAGGGCGCCGACCAGGGTCGCGACGGAGAACTGGGTGAAGACGTTGGCCCAGCGCAGCAGCCTGCTGAGCGGGTTGCGGATGGGCGAGCAGACGAGCTGGAAGATCTGCCCCTTGTCGGCCTGGGCGAGGTAGGAGTAGTGGACGTCGCCCGACAGGATGTAGACCGGCTTGCCGATCTCGACGAGCAGCCTGGCCATGTCCTCGAACGAGCGCCGGAAGGCCGCCCAGTGCTCCAGGTCGATGGCCTGCCGGAACGCCTCCGACCAGCGCTGCACCAGCGGGCCCCACTTGCCGTCGCACAGCGCCTCGTTCCAGTTCTGCACGCCGTGGACGCCTTCGGGCAGCAGGAACGGGATCGACGAGCCGATGATGAGCCGCTCGGCGCCGGGCCTGCGTATCTGCTCCTCGACCCACTCCCACTCCGTCGGGTCGACCATGCGCCGGTCCCCGGGGGTGAGCTGCCTGGCGCACCGGGTGTCGACCATGATGAGCCGGGCGGTGCCGAGATCGCGGGCGTAGCTCCAGCGGTTGGTGGTCGGCTCGGCGTCGGCCTTCTCGGCGAAGGCGTCGAGCGCCGCGCCGCCGTCGCCGGCCATGAGCTTGGCCAGCACCGGGTCCTCTGCGCGCTCGGCCGGCGAGAGATTGCCGAGGTGCTGGTAGATCCAGTACGCGCTGAGGCCCGACACCACGCGGCGGTGCCACCACGGCGTCCTGGCCATCTGCTCGCGCCAGGTCTGTGAGGTGTTCCAGTCGTCGCGCAGGTCGTGGTCGTCGAAGATCATCGCCGTCGGCACGGTGGACAGCAGCCAGCGGATCTCGGTCTCGGTCCACGCCTGGCGGTAGAGCTCGGCGTACTCCTCGAAGTCGGTGACCTCCCCTTGCGGCTCGGTGTCCCTGCGGGAGCGGATGAAGGCCAGCATGTCGGGTGAGGGGCTGTCGGCGTAGACCTGGTCGCCGAGGAGCAGCAGCAGGTCGGGCCATTCTTCGGGGTCCGTCCGCGCGAGGTGCGCGCCGTAGGCGCGCAGCACGTCGTCGCCGTGAGTGCGCACGTGGAAGTCGTCGTGGGGGACGCTGGTGCGGCAGGATCCGAACGCCAGGCGCCGCACGCCGTCGCGGGGCAGCAGCCGGATGCGGCTGGGCGGGCGACCCGCCATCGGCCATACCTGCTCCCCGTCGCAGCTGACCGTGTACGACGCGATATCCTGGGACAACTCAACGAGGTCCACGATCGCGTAGTGGTGACCGTGCACGGTGAAGGTAGGCGACCGGTAAGTCCTGCCGTCCGCCTCAACGGCGACCGTGCAGGGTTCGGCGGTCTCCACCCAGATCGAGGCGCTGTCGGAGTCGACATAACGCAGCATCGGCCCCACCACGAGTGCGGGCATGTGACCCCCCGATTAGACGTTTCGGCACACTCTCGCCTGTAAGCCTGCCAGAGTGGAACGACCCGCAGCGCACGATCACCGGCCACACTTTCTACCAACAACTAGGCAAGGCTAAACCTCCCGCCCTAGGATGATCGCGACAACAACGCCCAAATGGGATTGGCAATGGCGCCTTTTCCGAAAAAAGGGGCGTACATAACAGGAGGAACTCCTTCCATGAGCATCATGGTGCCGTCAACGACGCCGGCCCTGATCACCCCGGGCCGTCAAGCCCTCGATTCCGCCCTCCACCAGCTCGACCGGGCCGCCGAACACCTCGGCCTGGACGACGGGCTCCGCACGATGCTGGCCACGCCCCGCCGCTCGCTGACCGTCTCGGTCCCCGTGCGGCGCGAGGACGGCAGCCTGGACGTCGTCCAGGGCTTCCGGGTCCAGCACAACGTCTCGCGCGGGCCCGCCAAGGGGGGCATCCGCTTTCATCCCGCGACCGACATCCACGAGGTCACCGCGCTCGCCATGTGGATGACGTGGAAGTGCGCTCTGGTCGGCATCCCGTACGGCGGCGCCAAAGGCGGCGTGGCCGTGGACCCGACCCTGCTCACCACCCGCGAGCTCGAACGCCTCACCCGCCGCTACGTCAACGAGATCCTGCCGCTCATCGGTCCGGAGAAGGACATCCCCGCGCCCGACGTCGGCACCGACGAGCAGACCATGGCCTGGATCATGGACACCTACAGCGTCAACGCCGGCTACTCGGTGCCAGGGGTGGTCACCGGCAAGCCGATGACGCTGGGCGGCTCGCTCGGCCGCAGCGGCGCGACCTCGCGCGGCGTGCAGATCGCGGCGCTGGCCGCGCTCGGCCGCTCGCCCGAGGGCGTGACGGTGGCCGTGCAGGGCTTCGGCAAGGTGGGCGCGCTCGCCGCGCAGTACCTGTCCGACGCCGGATGCAAGGTGGTGGCGGTCTCCGACATCACCGGCGCCGTGTACGACGCGCGCGGCCTCGACATCGCCGCGCTGCGCGCCCACGTCGCCGAGAGCGGCGGCGTGCACGGGTTCGCCCAGGCCGACGCGATGGCCCACGAGGACCTGTTCGAGCTGGACGTGGACATGCTGGTCCCGGCCGCGCTCGAAGGCGTCATCACCGAGGCCAACGCGCCCAGGATCCGTGCCCGCCTCATCGTGGAGGGCGCCAACGGCCCGACCACACCGGAGGCCGACGAGATCCTGGCCGCCAACGGCACCACGGTGGTGCCGGACATCCTGGCCAACGCGGGCGGGGTGATCGTCTCGTACCTCGAGTGGGTGCAGAACCTCCAGGCGTGCTCATGGAGCTCAGGAGAGATCGAGGTCAAGCTGCGCGAGCTGATGCTGGGCGCCTTCGACGAGGTGAAGGCGCTGGCCGCCGCGCGCGGCCTGACGCTCCGCCAGGCGGCGCACGTCATAGGCGTGGGCCGGGTCGCCGAGGCGCACCGGATGCGCGGTCTCTACCCGTGATCCCGCGTGCGGCCTCGCCTGAGCCCGCGACCGTTCGCGAGCCCGCGACTTCCGTGTGGCCGCGGCTTCGTGAGGCCGCCACTTCCATGAGGCCGCGGCTTCCATGAGGCCGCGACTTAAGTAGCAGCAGGCCCGCCCAAGGTTCGATGCCGGGGCGGGCCTTGCGCTGCGAGCCTTCGGTGCATGAGAGAACTCGTCAACATCGCCGGTGTGATCGCCATCATCCAGGGGCTCGGCGGCTTCGCCGCGCGGATGTGGTTCGACAGCGACTGGGGTTTCCTGCACCACCTGATCGACCTGCCGCTGCCCGGCTACCTGGGCGTCGCGGCGGCAGGCCTGATCGCGATCGTGGTGACCGCCGCCGCCAAAGAGCGGGACCAAGGCTAGCGCTGGAGCGTTTCAGGCGCTCACCTCGGCGCGATCGAGTGTGTCGGCCAGGATCTCCAGCTCGTGCATGAGCCGCGCGGTGCGCTCGGCCCCGAACGCCGCCGCGACCAGCGCCTGCTGCTCGGCCACCGCGCCGTCGATGCGGGCCAGCAGCTCGGCCCCGCGCCCCGAGACGAAGACCGCCACCCGCCGCCGATCGCCCTTGGCGGGACCGCGATAGACGAGCGCGCGGTCGATGAGCCTGTCCACCGCCTTGGTGAGCGTGGGATGCGGCATGAGCACCGCCTCGGCCAGCTCGCCCATCGACTCGCCCCGCCCGTCGGCCAGCGCCCGCATGATGCGCCACTGTTCGACGGTGACGCCCTCGGCGGCCAGCGCCGCGGCCAGCCCGCGATTGACGACCCGCTCCGCACGGCTCAGCAAGTAGGCAAGTGAGGACCCGAGCCCGTGGGTGGTCATCGAACTGGTCCTTTCATCGTGCGGTTTGAAGGGAGGATACTCGTCGGCGTGGCGGCGACGGTCGATCCTCTCGAAGCGCGGCTCCTCCCCTCCGACGCGATCAGGATCGCGTTGGTCGTACCGGTCTCCGGAGTGCTCGGCCTGATGGGGCCCTGCGCGATCAACTGCGCGGTGCTGGCCGCCGAGGAGATCAACGACCGCGGCGGCATGCTCGGACGGCCGGTGGAGCTGGTGCTCATCGACGGCGGGCGGCCCGCGCCGCAAGTGGCCCGCGAGGTGGCCGGGCTGGTGCGATCGGGCACGGTGGCGGCGGTGGCCGGGGCGCACGCCAGCGATGTGCGGGTGGCGGTGGTGGCGGCGATCGGCGGGCGGGTGCCGTTCGTGTACGCGCCGCCGTACGAGGGCGGCGGCCGCGCGCCCGGCGTCTACTTCCTGGGCGAGACCCCCGACAGGCAGCTCGCCCCCGGCATCGAGCGGCTGACCGCCGACGGGGCGCGCCGCTGGTACCTGCTGGGCAACGACTACATCTGGCCGCGCCTGGTGCACGCCGCCGCGCGCGAGCGGCTGCACACGGTGGGCGCCACGGTGGTGGGCGAGAGCCTGGTCCCGTACGGCCAGGCGGTGGACCGCCTGGAACGGGTGGCCGGAGCCCGGCCGGATGCGATCCTGCTGACGCTGATCGGCAGCGACCTGGTGGCGTTCAACCGGGCGTACGCGGCGGCGGGGCTGAGCGCGGTGCGGCTGTGCGGGGCGCTGGAGGAGCACGGCCTGCTGGGCATCGGCGGCGACGTCACCGGGGGCCTGTACGCGTCGATGGGCTACTTCCGCAGCCTGCCGACCGAGGCGGGGCAGGGCTTCGCCGAGCGCTACACCGCCCGGTTCGGCCCGGACGCGCCGCTGCTCAACGCGCACGGCCACGGCTGCTACGAGGCGGTGGCGATGCTGGCGGCGCTGTGCGCGCGGGCGGGCTCGCTCGCGGTGCCCGCGCTGGACGCGGTGGCCGACGGCACCACCATCACCAGTGCGCGCGGCACGCTGACACTCCTCGACGGCCAGGTACGTCACCCCGTTCACCTGGGCAGAGCCGACGGCCTTGATTTTTTTCTAGAGAAATCTTTTCACTAGAAAGCTTTAGCTCTAAGGTGGCCGATCGCCCCCTACAGCAGTCAGGAGCCGTCCATGAGCACAATCGAGCAGTTCGGCTACCGTCAGGAACTTCAGCGGTCCCTGAGCTTCGCCGATCTGATGATCTACGGCCTGATCTTCATGGTGCCGATCGCCCCGTTCGGCATCTTCGGCGAGGTCTTCTCCATCTCACACGGCATGGTGGCGCTGGCGTACATCATCGGCGTCGTCGCCATGGCGTTCACCGCGCTGTCGTACGCGCAGATGGCGAAGGCCTTTCCGATGGCCGGCTCGGTCTACACCTACGCGGGACGCGGCATCGCGGCCCCCGTGGGCTTCTTCGCCGGCTGGGCGATCCTGCTGGACTACGTGCTGGTGCCCTCCCTGCTCTACCTGGTGGCGGGCACGGCGATGAACTCGTTCGTCCCGGCCGTGCCCGTCTGGGTGTGGATCGTGGCGTTCGTGGCGTTCAACACCGTCGTCAACTACCTGGGCATCCAGATGACGGCCAGGATCACCCGCATCATGCTGATCGGCGAGCTGGCCGTGCTGGCGATCTTCCTGGTGGTCGGCGGCATCGCGCTGGCCCAGGGCAAGGGACAGGCGGGCGCGCTCACCCCGCTCTTCGACCCCTCGTCCTTCACCTGGAGCGTGGTGTTCGCGGCGGCGTCGGTGGCGGTGCTGTCGTTCCTCGGTTTCGACGCCATCTCGACGCTGGCCGAGGAGAACCGCGAGGACGCCCGCAGGCTCGGCCGGTCCATGGTGGCCGCGCTCGCGGTGGCGGCGGTGCTGTTCGTGGTGCAGACGTGGGTCGCCGCGCTGCTCACCCCGAACCGGGCCCAGCTCATCGAGGAGGGCGACCTCACCGGCAATGCCTTCTACGACACGGCCACCTTCGCCGGCGGGCCGTGGCTGGGCGTGCTCACCGCCGTCGCCACCGCCATCGCCTGGGGCTTCGCCGACTCGCTGGTCGCGCAGACCGCCACCTCGCGGCTGCTGTTCGCGATGGCCCGCGACCGGCAGCTCCCGTCGTTCCTCGCGAAGGTGCACCCCACGCACAAGGTGCCGGTCAACGCGACGTTCGCGGTGGCCGCCGTGTCGATCACGCTCGGCGTCTTCATGAGCACGCGCGACAATGGCATCGGGGAGCTTGCCTCCCTGGTCAACTTCGGTGCATTGAGCGCGTTCCTGCTGCTCCACATCGCCGTGGTCGTCCACTACATGATCAGAAAGCGCAGCCGGAACATCTGGGCGCACCTCATCGCGCCCGCGATCGGCTTCGCGGTCCTGGTGGCCGTCGTCATCAACCAGAACGTCGCGGCGCAGTGGGTCGGCGGCGTCTGGCTCGCGATCGGCCTGCTCGTCATCGGCGTCTCCTACGCGCTGGGTCGCCGGCCCGAACTTCCCACGGAGGTCAAGTGAACGTCGTCTCCTTCCGTCCCAAGCCCGAAGAGCTGAGCTACACCTTCGGCGGGCGCCCGCCCGTCGCCAAGGTGCGGCCGGGCACGATCCTGGAGCTCTACACCGAGGACTGCTTCGGCGGCCGGGTGCAGACAGTGGACGACCTGCCGTCGCAGGTGTGCGAGTTCCCCTACCTCAACCCGGTGACCGGCCCCTTCCACGTCGAGGGCGCCGAGCCCGGCGACACCCTGGCCCTGCACTTCATCTCCATCACCCCGGCCAGGGACTGGGCGGTCTCCACCACGTTCCCGCACTTCGGCGCGCTGACCGCCACCCACACCACGGCCATGCTGCACCCGCCGCTGGAGGAGCGGGTCTGGCGCTACGACATCGACCTGGAGCGGAACGTGGCCGTCTACCACGCCCGCAACAGCGACTTCACCGTGGACCTGCCGCTCGACCCCATGCACGGCACGGTCGGCGTCGCCCCGGCCGCGAACGAGACCCGCATGTCGATCACCCCCGACGCGCACGGCGGCAACATGGACACCCCCGAGCTGCGCGCGGGCGTCACCGTCTACCTCGGCGTCAACGTCGAGGGCGGGCTGTTCGCCATCGGCGACGGCCACGGCCTGCAGGGTCACGGCGAGGTGTGCGGGACCGCCATCGAGTCGGCCATGAACACCGTGGTCGCGGTCGAGCTGATCAAGGGCGTCGCCACGCCGTGGCCCCGCCTGGAGGACGACGGGCACCTGATGTCCACCGGCTCGGCCCGGCCGCTGGAGGACGCCTACCGCATCAGCCAGCACGACCTCGTCACCTGGACCTCCGAGCTGACCGGGCTCGACACGCTGGATGCGTACCAGCTCGTCAGCCAGGCCGGGCAGGCGCCGGTCGGCAACGTGTGCGACACCAACTACACGATGGTCGCCAAGCTGCCCAAGGAGTACCTCGGCACGACCACCGTGTACGAGGACGCGCACGCCCGGCTGCGGGCGCTCGCTTCCGCGTACACAAGTTAGGGTAAACATTGATGTCGCAGGTCAGGCCACTGATCATCTTCCCCATAAGGTGTGAGGGTGCTCAGGTTGGTGCTGTCCCTGGTCCTGCTCGATCCAGCCGCCGTCACCGAGGTGTTCCAACGCGACGTTCCCGCATCCCGCATCCTCACCCCTGACGGCGACCGCCTGGGCTACGCGCCGGTCCCGCGCCCCTACACGGGGGCGCGGCGGCTGACGGGGGTGCTGCTCGGCCGCGACCCCGTCGCCAAGACCGACGTGTTGTGCGGGGGCACGGTGATCGGCTCGCGCAGCCGCAGCCTCGTGCTGACGGCGGCCCACTGCATCTACCGCAACGGGCGGCCGCTCGAACACCTCGCCTTCCTGCCGGGCTTCGACCGGGGGCGGCCCAAGCTGGGCGTCTGGCCGGCCGTGCGCGCGTGGGTGCCCGCGCGGTGGCGCGACCGGCCGTACTCGCCGAAGCTGCTGCCGTACGACGTGGGACTGGTCGGCGTCGCGCAGGGCAAGCGCCCGCTGGAGGCGGTCACCGGGCGCGGGCTGAAGACGATGACCACCGCGCGCGGCACCGCACTGCGCGGGCTCGAACTCCTCGGCTACCCGGCGGGCAAGAACTATCCGGGCACGACGCTGTACCGCTGCGTGGGCGACACCGTCGAGGCCGTCAGCAAGGGACCCGGGCTGATGGTGACGCACAACTGCCACGCCAGCGCGGGCGGCAGCGGCGGCCCCGCCCTGTACGGCGGCGCGGTCGCGGGCGTGGTGTCCTCGTCGAGCCCGCTGCGCGACGCCGAGGGGTACACGGTGCTGACCCGGCTCAGCGAGAAGGTGTTCGGCCGCATGTACGCCAAGGCCGACCGGGTGATGCGCCGCCGGGCGGCGACCTGACCCCGGCGGCCCGCACCGGCCGCCCGTGACCTGGGGACGGGTCAGCCGGCCTGGAGCACGATCTCCTCGCAGAGCGCGTGGGTGGCCAGCGCGTCGCCCGCGTCGATGCGCCGCCCCTCGCGTACGGCGTCCAGGAACTCCAGGCAGATCTGCTCGATCCCGCGCTGCCTGGCCACCGGCACCCAGTCGGGCCGCCGCACCAGCCGCTCGCCGCCCTCGTAGTCGATGACGTCGCCGAGGTTGACCACCCGCCGCTTGGTGCCGTCGCCCATGACCTCGCAGCTCTCCTCGCCGGCGCCGCTCATCCTGTTCATGATGCCGATGGCGGTGAAACCGTCGCCCGACAGCTCGAGGACGATGTGCTCGATGAGCCCGCCGTGGACGCGGGTCCTGATCGTACGGTCGGTGACCGGGCCGGGCGCCAGGAACCTGAGCGTGTCGGCCACGTGGATGAAGTCGTCGAAGACCGCTCTGCGCGGCGTGTCGGGCAGGTTGAGCCGGTTCTTCTCCATGAGGATCAGCCGGCGCGGATGCGCGATCAGCTCGGCGTAGCCGGGGGCGTAGCGGCGGTTGAAGCCCACCATGAGCGACCTGCCGGCGTCCCTGGCCAGCTCGACGAGGCGCCGCGCGTCGGCCAGGGTGTAGGCGATGGGCTTGTCGACGTAGACGTGGATCCCGGCGGCGAGCAGCGGCTCCACGATCTCCGGGTGCGCCTCGGTGGCCGCGTGCACGAACGCCGCCTCCACCCCCGCCTTGATCACCTCGTCCACGCCGGTGAAGCGGGCGCCGATGCGGTAGGCGTCGCCGAGCCGGTCGAGCCGGGCCTGGTTGCGGGTGCACAGGTGCAGGTCGAGGGCTGGCTGAGCGGCGAGCACGGGAAGGTAGGCCTTCTCCGCGATGTCGCCCAGGCCGATCATCGCAATCTTCACGCCTCGAGCGTAGCCTTGAGCGCCTGGTCGATCGGGGTAGGCGCGACGCCGAAGGTCCGCTGGAAGTCCGAGGAGTCCATGATGAACGGCTCGGTGAACTGGTAGCGGACGTGCTGCAGCTCGCCCATCATGTACGAGAACATCCCGGCGGCCTTGATCACCGGCCACGGGATCTGCCGCAGGCGCGGCGCCGGGCGGCCCAGCAGCGCGGCCATGCGCTCGCCCATCTCCCTGAAGGTCATCGGCTCGGGGCTCGGCACGTGCCAGGGCCGGCCCCAGGCGCGCTCGTCGGCGCCCGCGATGATCAGCGCCTCGGCGACGTCCGGCAGGTAGCTCCAGGTGTGCGGCACGTCGGCCGGCCACAGCAGCGGGATCGCCTTGCCGGCGCGCAGCGGGCCGAGGAACCGGTCGCCCATGTAGGACTGGTCGGTGGCGCCGGGGCCGAAGTAGTCGGAGGCGCGGACCTCGGTGGTCCTGATGCGGCCGGCCTCGTGCGCGGCCAGCGCGTCGTGCCACAGTTCGGCGCGGACCTGGAACTTCGCGTTGGTGGAGGCGAGCGGCAGGTCCTCGGTCATCGGCCCGGTGACCGGGCCGTACGGGTAGAGGTTGCCGAGGATCACGTACACCGCGCCGGTGGCCTCGGCGGCGGCCAGGAACGCGGCGGCCATCGGCGGCCAGTCGGTCAGCCAACGGTCGTAGCGCGGGTTGACGCAGTTGTAGAGGACGTCGGCCCCCTTGGTGATCTCGGTCAGCCGGGATGCGTCGCTCACGTCGGCGGCCACCTTGACCGCTCCTTCGGGGCCGCGCCCCGAGCGCGTCACGACGACGACCTCGTGACCGCGTGCCAGCAGCTTGGCGGCCAGGTGGCCGCCGACCTGGCCGGAGCCCACGACGACATGCTTGCCCATGATCAGACCTCGTTCCACAGCAGGCGGAGAACCGCGTTGACGATGAAGAGCGCGAGGAAGCCGAACGCCGGGGTGCGCAGCCCCGCGGCATAGAGCGCCAGGGCCCCGCCGCCGAACCAGATGATCTCCAGCGCGGCGCGGGCCGGGCCGGTCAGCGGGATGACGGCGTTCGCGCCGCCGCCCGCGCCGAACAGCGCCCACGCGGCGATGAACAGCGCCGGCCCGCCGATCCCGGCCAGCAGCTTGACGCCCCGGTTCGAGCCGAGAGTGAAGCCCCAGTAGGCGACGGAGGCCAGCACGCCGAGCTCCAGCAGGAACATCAGGAGCGCGTTGGCGTTCTTGGCGAGGGTTTGCATCGGCCACCTTCCGGAGCAGCGTTCGCTAACGAGAGCAATGCTCTCTCATGAGAGCACCACTCGTCAAGAGCAGTGCTCTCGTTGCGAGAGCACTGCTCTGGTAACCTGCTCGCATGACAGCCAGTCGCACCGCAAGAGAACGGGTCAGGGCCGAGCTCATCAGGGAGATCACCGACATCGCGCGGCGCCGGCTCGCCACCGAGGGCGCGGGAGGCCTGTCCCTGCGGGCCGTCGCGCGCGAGATGGGCATGGTCTCCTCGGCCATCTACCGCTACTTCCCGAGCCGTGACGACCTGCTGACCGCGCTGATCATCGACGGTTACAACGCGCTCGGCGAGGCCGTCGAGCAGGCCGAGGCGGCCGTCGCCCGCGAGGACCACCTCGGGCGGTGGCTGGCCGTCTGCCACGCCGTACGCGGCTGGGCCCTGGCCCACCCGCACGAGTACGCGCTCATCTACGGCTCCCCCGTGCCCGGCTATAAGGCCCCGCAGGCCACGGTCGAAGCCCGTGTGCGCGACGTCACCGTGATGGGGCGCATCGTCTCCGACGCCTGGCGGGACGGCGCGCTGCGGCCGCCCTCCTCCGAGCCGCCGCCGGAGCTGTCGGCGGACGCCGCCGCGGTCCGCGAGGTGATGCCCGGGGTGCCCGACGAGGTGGTCTGGCGCTCCATCACATCGTGGAGCACGCTGTACGGCTGGGTGAGCTTCGAGGTGTTCGGCCAGCTCAACAACACCGTCGACAACCGCGAGGCGGCCTTCGACCACGCGATGCGCCTGGCGGCGGACACGCTGGGGCTCGCCGCCGTCAGCTCCGCCTCGCCGGCTTGAGCAGCGGGACCAGCACCTCGTCCACGATCTGCACCACCAGGTCGTCGGGGAACGGCAGGCCCTCGAACAGGAAGTGGTGGCGCAGCAGGGCCTGCCCGGCGTCCAGGCGGCGCGGGGTGACGTCGGCCGGGTCCACCTCGCCGCGCTCGACGGCCCGCTGCACGACCTCCTCCATCAGCCGCCTGGCCCGCCCCTGCGTGTTGCGCCGGATCGCGCCCAGCGGCGACTCGCCGCGCAGCGCCTCGCCGAGCAGCCCGCGCAGCGCCTCGCCCGCCGGGCCGTGCAGGGCCTCGGCGGTGATGCTGAGCAGGGCCACCAGGTCGTCGCGCAGGTTGCCGGTGTCGGGCACGGAGCCCGGCGCGGGCAGCGAGCGGTAGACCGCGTCCATCACCAGCTCGATGCGGCTGGGCCAGCGGCGGTAGAGCGAGGCCTTGCTGGCCCGCGCGCGCTCGGCGACGCCCTCCATGGTGAGCCCCGCGTAACCGACCTCGGTCAGCTCGTCGAGCGTGGCCTGCAGGATCGCGGCGCACAGCGCCTCGCCCCGG
The DNA here is from genome assembly GCF_043196965.1 of Nonomuraea sp. NPDC049309. NCBI lineage: Bacteria > Bacillati > Actinomycetota > Actinomycetes > Streptosporangiales > Streptosporangiaceae > Nonomuraea > Nonomuraea sp. NPDC049309. Next base: position 2,775,486 of record NZ_JBICSH010000001.1, read on the forward strand.
CGTCTCGGCTGCTTGCGATGGTCGGTCACCATGGCAGGCATTCTAGGGAGCCGCGGTGACGGCGCCGGTGTCGCCGTTGACGGTGACGATCATCCCCTCTTCGAGCACCGCCGTGCCGTTTCCCGTGCCCATGACGGCCGGGATGCCGTACTCCCTGGCGACGATGGCGGCGTGCGAGGCCGCGCCGCCGGTGTCCACGACGACCGCCGCGGCCCGCTGGAACAGCGGGGTCCACGACGGGTTCGTGTACGGGCAGACCAGCACGTCGCCGGGTTCCAGCCGGCCGAACTCGGCGGGGTTCGCGATCACCTTGACCGGTCCCGTGGCGCCGCCGCCGCCCGCCGGGACGCCGGTCAGCAGCGCCGCACCGGCGTCGGCGACAGGGTGCACGGCGGCCGGGTCGATGAGCCGCACGCCGGACAGCTCCTCCCGCTTGGCCGCCCGCTTCCTGACCACCTCGCGCAGCCGGGCCGCGGCCGGGTCGTCGGTGCCGCGCAGCCGCTCCAGCTCCGCAAGGCGCAGGTGGAAGACGTCCTCCGGCGCATCGAGCAGGCGGGCGGCGGCCAGCCTGCGGCCCATCTCCAGCACCGCCCTGCGCAGGATCGGCGCGGGCAGCATGAAGTAGAAGTGGCTGTCCTCGCGGAAGGCGACGCCCGCCCGGGCCGCCGCCACCCTGCGGGCGAGCCCGGGTGAGCGCAGCGGCGGCCGTTCCCGCTCCGTGCGCTCCGGCGGCGCCGCCGCCAGCACCCTGACCAGGCCGAGCACCACCTCGGGGGCGTCGGCCCAGGTGGGCGCGGTGATGAGGAGGGGAGTCGCGGTCTCGCGGTGCCCGTACTCGGCGAGGAACGCCTCCAGCTCTTCGGCGAACTCCTCCGGCGGCTCGTCCGCCTCCAGCGCGCCCGTCCTGCGCGCCGTCTCGGCCAGACGCTCGAGCGCCCGGTTGGCGTCGGATGTGCGGGTACGCGCCCCCAGCAGCAGTTCGCCCATCATGTTCCTGCGACCGCGCAGCGCGAGCGCCACCATCAGCCGCAGCAGCGCCAGCCCGACACCCGGAAGATAGGCGGCGCGCAGGCCGGCGACCGGTCGCGCCACGGCCAGCGCCTGCCTGGGCACCCGCCGCAGCTCCTCCCACGGCATCGCCGCGAGGTCGCGGGAGCGCAGCTCCTCGACGTCCTTCAGGTACGCCTGAAAGCGGGGGTCCTCGGTCCAGCGGGCGGGGTCGTACCGCAGGGCCCTGGCCAGCAGCGTGAACGGCGCCGCCAGCGCCCGCACCGACAGGCGCGGCTTGGCGGGCGCGAGGCGGTAGACGACGCCGTCCTCCTCGTGCAGGGCGCCGGCGATCATGTTCTCCACGCCGTACTCGGCGAACACCTTCGCCATCAGCCCCGCCGGGCCGTCGGATATCCAGGTGGACATGTCGATCGGGTACGGCCGCTCCGGCAGGTACTCCGTGAGGATCTGGGCCGTGCGGCGCTGCAACGGGTCGAGCGGGCCCAGCGGGGGCGGCGGGAGCGCGGTCATGGGGCGGGCCTGCAGCAGGTGGAGGCGGCCCGCCGCGTACGCCCACTCGATGTCCTGCGGGCGCCCGAAGACGCCGGCCACCCGCCGCCCCAGCCCGGCCAGCTCGCGCAGCGTCTCGCCGGACCCCAGCCCGTCCGAAGACCTCGGCTCCGGGTGCTCGTGCACGACGCCTCCCCCGGCGGCGCTGCGCACGACGACCTCGCCCCGCCCCGGCGTGAACTCCACCACCTCGCCCGACGGCCGCAGTACGTAGTGGTCAGGGGTGACCAGCCCGGACACCACCGCCTCGCCGAGCCCGCTGCCCGCGTCGACCACAAGCTGCTCGCGGTCGCCGCTGACCGGGTTCGCGGTGAACATCACGCCCGCCACGTCGGGCTCCACCATGCGCTGCACGACCACCGCGATCCGCACCTCGGAGTCGTCCAGGCGCAGCCGGGCCCGGTAGGAGACGGCGCGGTCGGTCCAGAGCGAGCCCCAGCAGCGGCGTACCGCGTCGAGCAGGGCCTCCTCGCCGGCGACGTTGAGGTAGGTGTCCTGCTGGCCGGCGAACGCCGCGCCCGGCAGGTCCTCGGCGGTCGCGCTCGACCGCACGGCCACCGGGCCGCCGCCGAGCTCCGCGTACGCGCCGGTGATCGCCTCGCGCAGCTCATGGGGCAGCTCGACGCGCTCGAAGTGCTCGCGGGTGTCGCTGCCCTGGGCGACCAGCTCGTACGCGTGCGTGGTGATCACGAAGCCGTCCGGCACCGGGAAGCCGTTCCTGACGAGCTCGCCCAGGTTGGCGCCCTTGCCCCCGGCCATCGCCAGGTCGGCGCGCCCGAAGGCGTTCAGTGGTGCGACCAGTTTCACTGTCTCTCCTCGACGTAGGCGGTGGTGCGGAGCGGGCGGGCCGGCATGATCAGTGCGAGCACGAACGCGACGACGAGCAGCGGTGCCATCGCGGCGAACACGGGCGGTACGGCCTGCGCGAACGCCTCGCGCACCCCTGGGGGCAGGGCGGCCGGGCTGCTGCCCGAAATGCCGGAGCGCATCGTGATCAGCGCGCCGACCAGCGCGACCCCGGCGGAGGCGCCGATCTGGCGCAGGAACGTCACCGACGACGTGGCGGCGCCCAGGTCGGCGTACGTCACGGCGTTCTGGGCGGCCAGCACCATCACCTGCATGACCAGCCCCACGCCCATCCCGGTCAGCACCATCGCCACGACGAGCCCGGCCACTGAGGCGCCGGCCAGCCCGATGAGCCCCATCCCGGACGCCGCGACGAGCGTGCCCGCGATCGGGTACGGCTTGTAGACGCCGGTCTTGGAGATGAGCCGCCCTGAGACGATGGTGGTGAGCAGCACGCCGCCCATGAGCGCGGTCACCATCAGCCCGGCGCGCGTGGCGCTCGCGTGCAGCGCGATCTGGGCGTACGCCGGCAGGTACGACACCGCGCCGAACAGCGCGAACCCGATGATGAAGCTGATCGCCACCGGCACCGCGAACGCCCGGTCTCTGAACAGGCGCAGCGGCAGGATCGGATCGTCGGTGTAGCGGGCGCTGATCAGCCACCCGGCCGTTCCCGCCGCCGCCAGCCCGAGGTAGGCGGGGTTGCCGCTCTCCCCCAGCAGCACGACGCCCAGCACGGCCACGCCCAGCGTGACGGCCCCCGCCACGTCCAGCGGCGCCCGGTCGGCGGGCTTCGGCAGCTTCAGCGTGGCGGTCAGCACGACCAGCGCGAGCAGCCCCAGGGGCGGGTAGATCGCGAAGATGTACCGCCAGCTCATCCGGTCGATCACGAACCCGCCGATCAGCGGCCCGCCCACGGCCGCCACCACGTACGCGGCCCCGATCAGCCCCAGGTAGCGGCCCCGCTCGCGCGGGCTCACCACCTCCCCGATGATCGCCTGCGCGCCGATCATCAGCCCGCCCCCGCCGATCCCCTGCACCGCTCGCGCGGCGATGAACAGCGGCATCGACGTGGCGAACGCGCAGAGCACGGCGCCGGTGACGAAGATGAGGATGGCGGCCTGCATGACGGGCTTGCGGCCGTAGCGGTCGCCGAGCTTGCCGTAGACCGGCATGACCACGGTGGCGGCGACCAGGTAGGCGCTGATGACCGCCGACATCCGATCGAGCCCGCCGAGCCCCGCCGCCACGGCGGGCAGCGCCGGAGCCATGATCGTCTGATCGAGCGCGCCGAGCAGCATGCACAGCATCAGCCCCGACAGCACGAGCCCCATGGCCGCTCCTTAGAGAACGTATCGTTCTCTAAGGAGCATAGGCGTCATCCTTAAGAAACGCAACGTTCACTATTCATCCATGGGAAATGACGAAAGAGCGGGTGCTGGGGCGCGCCCGGCCACGAGGACCGAGCGGAGAGCGCGGCCCACCCACCACACCACCCGGACGACGCGCAGCCCGACGACTTACAGCGCGAAGGACGCCGGCGGCACGGGAGTGAGGGGCGATGAGAGGAAGCCGATGGACGGCCACCCCAGCGGCACCTGGCGGGCGACGGGGGCACACGACGAGTCACCCGACACGCGATCAGTTACGCGACACGCGACCAGCTACACGACACGGGACCAGCCACACGACACGGGACCAGCCACACGACACGCGACCAGCCACACGACACGCGACCAGCCACACGACACGGGACCAGCTACGCGACATGCGACGAGTGTCGTGTCGCGTGTTCGGGTTTCGGGTCCGCGTTGTGTGTGTCGTGCCGTGTTCGGGTTTCGGGTCCACGTTGCGTGTCGTGCCGTGTTCGGGTTTCGGGTCCACGTTGCGTGTCATGCCGCGTCCCGCGTTGCGGGTCCACGTCCCGTGCCGTGTCGAGTGGTCGCGTCTGTGTCCCGTGCTCGGAGCGCCCGGGTTCCCTTCGCGCGGCAGGCCGGTGTCCCTTCGCGTCGCTGTCGCGTTCCGCGGCACCGGCGCGCGGACTGCTCGCAGCCTCCGCCCGCTCCACCGCGCACCGGTGCCGCACCCGCTCTCTTGGAACTCCGCGTACTGACGTCGCGCTGTCGTCCGGCCCCGGTGCCGGGTTCGGCGCCGCTGTCGCGCCCCGTGCGCTGTCAGGGTCGCGTGCCGCGCTGCACACTTCGCGCAGTTGCCGCGCATGGGCGCCGTACGCGGCGTAGGTCGTGGGCCGCGACCCGCCGCATTCGTGCGACTCGCCACGTGTCGCCTGACACGGACCCGGAACCCGGACACACGGCACGACACGCAACGCGAGCACGCGGCACGACACGGGACGCGGACTTACAACGCTCCCCCGCCGCCCCTCCCTCGGCGCTGCAAACGCAGCAGCGCCCGAGCGCCCCCACGAAGCGGAGGGCTCGGGCGCTGCGCGCAGACCTCGGTCAGCGGTAGGCGCGGTTGACGGCGGAGATGATGGCCTTGAGCGAGGCGGTGGTGACGTTATGGTCGATGCCGACGCCCCACAGGACACGGCCGTTCACCTCGCACTCCAGGTACGAGGCCGCCTTGGCGTCGCTGCCCGACGTCATGGCGTGCTCGACGTAGTCGAGGACGCGGACCTGGATGCCCACGCCGGCGAGGGCGTCGATGAAGGCGGAGATGGGGCCGTTGCCGGTGCCTTCGATCTCGCGGATCTCTCCGTCGAGGCGCACGTCGGCGCTGATGCGGTCCTTGTCGTCCACCGCCGACTGGTGGCGGTGGGCCATGAGCGAGAGCCTGCCCCAGCGGTTGGCCGGGTTGGGCAGGTACTCGTCCCGGAAGATCTCGAACATCTCGGCCGGGCTGATCTCGCCGCCCTCGCTGTCGGTGCGGGCCTGCACGACCTTGGAGAACTCGATCTGCAGCCGCCGTGGCAGGTCGAGCTGGTGGTCGGTCTTCATGATGTACGCGACCCCGCCCTTGCCGGACTGGCTGTTGACCCGGATGACGGCCTCGTACGTGCGGCCGATGTCCTTGGGGTCGATCGGCAGGTACGGCACCGCCCAGCGGAACTGGTCGACGGGCACGCCGACCTCGGCGGCGTCGCGTTCGAGGTGTTCGAAGCCCTTCTTGATGGCGTCCTGGTGGGAGCCGGAGAAGGCGGTGTAGACGAGCTCGCCGCCCCAGGGGTGGCGCGGGTGCACGGGCAGCTGGTTGCAGTATTCGGTGACGCGGCGGATCTCGTCGATGTCGCTGAAGTCGATCTCGGGGTCGATGCCCTGGGAGAACAGGTTCATGCCGAGGGTGACCAGGCAGACGTTGCCGGTGCGCTCGCCGTTGCCGAACAGGCAGCCCTCGATGCGGTCGGCGCCCGCCATGTAGCCCAGCTCGGCGGCGGCGACGGCGGTGCCGCGGTCGTTGTGCGGGTGCAGCGACAGCACGATCGAGTCGCGGTACTTGAGGTGGCGGTGCATCCACTCGATCTGGTCGGCGTAGACGTTGGGGGTGGCCATCTCGACGGTGGCGGGCAGGTTGATGATGACCTTGCGGTCGGGGGTGGGCTGCCACACCTCGTTGACGGCGTCGCACACCTCGACGGCGTATTCGAGCTCGGTGCCGGTGAACGACTCGGGCGAGTACTGGAAGCGGATGTCGACGTCGCTGGCGTCGGCGAGCTTCTTCACCAGCTTGGCGCCCTCGACGGCGATGGCGGTGATGCCCTCCTTGTCCAGGCCGAAGACGACGCGGCGCTGGAGGGTGGAGGTCGAGTTGTACAGGTGGACGATGGCCTGCTTGGCGCCTTCGAGCGACTCGAAGGTGCGCTCGATCAGCTCGGGCCGGGCCTGCGTCAGCACCTGGATGATCACATCGTCGGGGATGCGGTCCTCTTCGATGATCTTGCGGATGAAGTCGAAGTCGGTCTGCGACGCGGCGGGGAAGCCGGCCTCGATCTCCTTGTAGCCCATGCGTACCAGCAGCTCGAACATCTGGAGCTTGCGGTGGGAGTCCATCGGGTCGATCAGCGCCTGGTTGCCGTCACGCAGGTCGACCGCGCACCACCGGGGCGCCTTGGTGATGACCTTGTCGGGCCAGGTGCGATCGGGCAGCCGGATGGGCTCGAACGGCTGGTACCGATGGATGGGCATACGGCTCGGCTGCTGAGCGGTCATGATGTCGGGGCTCCTCGTCGGTCTCGGAAAGGGAAGCGGCCGACGCGCACGACTGGCTCCGCGGCGAGGGAGCCGGCCTTACAGGCCCCCGCCGCGGCAGCTAAGAAGCAGCCCACGCAGCATGACATGCACGCTACCAGACGTCTCACCGTGAGCCGTGCAGGTTCTCACGATGTGAGAACGTCAGCCGGGGATGAGCACGCTGAGGCAGGTCACACAGCCTTCCAACCGCTCGAATTCCGAAATGTCCACCTTTGTCACGATATAGCCTCGCTGCTCGAGCATCGTCCCTGTCTTCGGCGCGGAGGCGGCCAGCAGCACCCGGTCCCCGCCCAGCGGCACCACATGCGCACCCGCCTCCTCCTCCGGCACCAGCAGGCCCGGCAGGTCCACGTGGCGCGGGTCGCCGATGAGCGTGCCGCCGGGCAGCGCGGTCACCGCCGACTTCAGGTGCAGCACGCCCCTGAGCTCGACGGGGACGACCTTCCGCTCCGGCAGCAGGGCCGCGAGCTGCGCGATGCCCTCGTCGTTCGTCCGCCCCGACCTGCCGACGTACACGGTGGAGCCGGCCTGGAGCACGTCGCCGCCGTCGAGCGTGGCGGGCGGCTCGATGCGGACGGAACGCAGACCGAGCCCGCGCACCACCTCGGCCACCGACTCCACCTCGGGCCGGCGCTGCTCGGCCCCTGGCCGGGTCAGCACCGCGAGCCGGTCCGCCACCACCAGCGCGTCCTCCACGAACGGCGCGTCGGGCAGGTCGTCGGCGCGCGGCGCGTACACCGGCCGCCATCCCGCGTCGGCGAGCGCGGCGACGTAGGCGTCGTGCTGGGCGGCGGCCCGTTCGGGATCGACCGGCGAGCGTTCGAGGTGGGTGACGATGCCCTCGGCGATCCGGGGACCGGGCTTCCTTACCAGCGCAATGCCTGACATAGGGCGTGTTGTATCACGTACTGGCTAGAGTTCTGGGCATGCGGGACGACGAGATTCTCAGCAGGATCAGCGACCTGGTCGACGAGGAGCACGCGCTGCGCGACAAGCTCAGGTCGGGCCAGGTGACCACCGACGAGGAGCAGGCGCGCATCAAGGAGCTGGAGACGGCTCTCGACCAGTGCTGGGACCTGCTCAGGCAGCGCCGGGCCAGGCGCGGCGCGGGCGAGGACCCGGACGGCGCGACCGCCAGGCCGGCCAGCGAGGTCGAGAACTACCGGCAGTAAATTCGCTCGCCACGGGGCCGCGCCGTGCGTTCTGATGGGTGCCATGCATATAGAGCCGATCGACCTCGGCCGGCCTGGCGACTCCATCGAGGGCCTGCACGAGGCGTTCACGGCGGCCACCGCGGCGAGCGGCGACGACCGCGGCCCCCTGCCGTCCTTCGCCCGTTTCTCCCACCTCATCAGGAGCGGCGGTGCGGGAGCGCACACCGAGCCGGTGGTGGTGCGAGAGGACGGCAAGGTGGCCGGGGGCTACGCGCTGGAGCTGTACGAGGAGGACAACCAGCACGTCGGGTGGATCTTCGCGTTCGCCGTACGCCCTGAGCTGCAGCGCCGCGGCATCGGCACCGCGCTCTTCGAGCACGCGGTGGACCGGCTGCGCGCAGAGGGCAGGACGCTGCTGCTGACGGAGACGCCCGCGGGCGGCGTGGGCGCCCGCTTCGCCGCCTCGAAGGGGATGGCGGTGACGCTCACGGAGGCCCGCAGCACGCTCGACCTGCGCACCGCCGACTGGGATGCGCTGCGCGGCATGCGCCCTGAGGCGCCCGGCTATCACCTTGAGCAGTGGATCGGCCCGGCCAGGCAGGAGCTGCTGCCGGATCTGGCGCTGGTGATGAACGGCATGAACGACGCGCCGCACGACCCGGACACCGAAGAAGAGGTCCACACCGTCGAACGCGTGCGCGAGCGGGAGCAGGCTCTCGCGCTGACCGGCCGCACCTGCTACACCACGGTCGCCCGCCGCACCTCCGACGGCGCGCCCGCCGGCTACACTCACATCCTGCTCGACGAGGCCCGCGACAGCGGCTGGGGCCACCAGGCCGACACCACCGTGGTGCGCGAGCACCGCGGCCATCGCCTCGGGCTGCTGATGAAGATCGCCAACCTGCTCTGGCTGCACGAGCAGGAGCCGCACATCGACCGCATCATCACCTGGAACGCCACCTCCAACGCCCACATGCTGGCCATCAACGAGGCGATGGGGTTCACGCTGTTCGACCAGTGGAACCAGTGGCGGCTGACGCTCTGAGACGACCACGAAGATCGCGAAGGGCATGGCCCCGGCCGTCGTGCCGGGGCTAGTCTGACGCATTATGACCTTGGAGTCGCTGCGAAGCGGAGATCCGCGGCAGGTGGGGCCGTACACCCTGACGGGCCGGCTCGGCGAGGGCGGCATGGGGGTCGTCTACCTCGGCCAGGGCCCCGACGGTGTCCGGGTCGCGGTCAAGGTCATCCACGCCAGGATGGACGCGCAGGCCGACTTCCGGCGCAGGTTCGCCCGCGAGGTGGCGGCGGCCAAGCGGGTGGCCAGGTTCTGCACCGCGCCCGTGCTCGACGCCGACGTCAGCGGCGAGGTGGCGTATCTCGTCACCGAATACGTCGAAGGCCCCAGCCTGGGCGCGGCCGTGAAGCAGTCGGGGCCGCTCAAGGGGTCCACGCTCGACGGGCTCGCCGCCGCGATGGCGATGGCCCTGCGCGCCATCCACGGGGCCGGGGTCGTGCACCGCGATCTCAAGCCGTCGAACGTGCTGCTGTCGCAGGTCGGCCCCAAGGTGATCGACTTCGGCATCGCGCAGCTCATGGACGCCGAGGTGAGCAGCGTCATCGTGGGGACGCCGTCGTACATGTCGCCCGAGCAGGTGTCGGGCGTCGCCGTCGGTCCCGCGTCGGACATCTTCTCCTGGGGCTCCACGGTCGCCTTCGCCGCGAGCGGTGTCCCGCCGTTCGGCACGGGCCCGGTGCCGGACGTGCTGGTGCGGATCATGAACGAGCAGCCGGAGCTGCCGGGGCTCTCCGGCCCGCTGCGCGAGCTGGTCGTCGCCGCCTTGTCCAAGAACCCCACGCACCGGCCCACCGCCCAGGACCTCCTGGACCGCCTGAGCGCGGACGCCTCCGGCGGCGCGATCGCCGTCCCCGGCCGCGACGGCGTTGACAGCTCTCCGCACCGCGCTAGCGACGGACCGAACCCGCCCGTCGCCGCGTCCGGTCCGCAGGGTGCGGCTGACACGTCGCCCATGACGGGACCGGACGGTATGGGCGGACCACAGGGTGACGGGCCACAGAGCGGCGGGCCGCAGAGTGGCAGACCTCAGAGCGGCGGGCCGCAGAATGACGGGCCGCAGAATGACGGGCCGCACGGTGGCGGGCCGTATCCGGGTCCTGCCGGGGGACCTCCCACCGGCGGCGGGGAGGTCACCGCGCCCGCGGGGCGGCGGAGGTGGGTGGCGGCGGGCTCCGCCGTGGCCGTGGCGGTGGCCGCGCTCGCCACGACGCTCGTGGTGCGGGGGCTGAGCGGCGACGACGGCCGGGCGCAGACCGGCACGACACCGGGCGCGGCGACGGCCACGGGGAGCCCCGGCACGGGCACCGCGACGTCCAGCGCCGCGAACACGGCCACCAATACAGCCACGAACACGGCCACGAGTACAGCCACGAGTGCAGCCGCGACGAGCGACACCACGAGCGCAGAACCCGGCAACCCGTTACGCGCCGCCGGCTCCGTCGGCTTCTACTCGCCGCAGGAGCCGGGCGCCCGCGACCAGGCCGAGCGCTGGGCCGAGGACCGCCCCGAGGACGCCAAGCTGATGGAGCTGCTGGCGGCGGTCCCCCACGCGATCCGTCTCGCCCAGCCGGAGGTCAGGCCGAAGGTCGAGGAGTCCATCGCGGCGGCCGCGCAGGCGGGCGCGGTCCCGGTGTTCCTGGTGAGCAACCTGCCGGGCGGCGGCTGCAAGAAGGCGGGCGCGGGCGAGATGGACCGCTACCGCCAGTGGATCGAGGGCATCGCCAAGACGATCGGCCCGGCGAAGGCCGTGGTGATCCTGGAGCCGGACAGCCTGGCGCGCGTCCCCGGCAGCAAGGGCTGCGACCCCGGCGGCTCCCCCGAGGAGCGTTACCGCGCGCTGCGCGACGCCGTGACCGCGCTCAAGTCCAATCCCAGCACGGCCGTCTACCTGGACGGCAGCCAGGTCTACTGGCCCGGCACGGAGGTGATGGCCGGGCGGCTGATCGAGGCGGGCATCGACAAGGCCGACGGATTCTTCCTCAACGTCACCGGCTTCCACGCCACGGACAAGACCGTCGAGTACGGCAAGGAGCTGTCGGCCTGCATCGGCGCGCGGCTGCGGAAGGGCGGCTCCGGCTGCCCGAAGGACGCCGAGGTGGACGTGGCCGGCCTGCCGCACTTCGTGGTGGACACCAGCAGGAACGGCCAGGGCGCCTGGGTGCCGGACAAGCACTACAAGGACCCGCAGGTGTGGTGCAACCCGCCGGGCAGGGGCGTGGGCCCGCGGCCGACCACGGAGACGGGCGAGGAGCTGGTGGACGCCTACCTGTGGATCGCCAGGCCGGGCGTGTCGGGCGGCCGGTGCAGGCGCGGCACGGACGGCGAGAAGGACCCCGAGCGCGGCGTGGTGTCGCCGCCCGCCGGCCAGTGGTGGGACGTGCTGGGGCTGGAGATGGCGAAGAACGCGAACCCGCCGCTGCGCTGACGCGGGCACCACGGCGGCGTTGCGGCCGGGTTAATCCCAGGTAAGAAGTCATGTTAAGCGCACGTTAGATCTGACGGCCCGCGTCTTGTCCGAACAACCTTCTGACGCGAGGCTCTGGCCAGCATCTACTCCCCCCAGAGCCCGCCAGGAGGTTCTACGTGAGCAAGGCACGCGTGCCGTGGAAGGCCGTGGTCGGCGGATCCGTCGGCAATCTCGTCGAGTGGTACGACTGGTTCGTCTACAGCAGCTTCGCGGTCTACTTCGCCGCCTCCTTCTTCCCCGAGGGCGACAACACCGCCAAGCTGCTCAACACCGCCGCCATCTTCGCCGTCGGATTCTTCATGCGCCCGCTCGGCGGCTGGCTGCTCGGCCGTTACGCCGACAGGAAGGGCCGCAAGGCGGCGCTCACGCTCACCGTCACGCTGATGTCGGCGAGCGCGCTGCTGATCGCCGTCGCGCCCACGTACGACTCGGTCGGCTACTTCGGCGCGCTGGTGCTGGTGGTGGCGCGGCTGCTGCAGGGCCTGTCGGTGGGCGGCGAGTACGCGGCCAGCGCCACGTACCTGACGGAGGCCACCCCGCAGGGCCGGCGCGGCATGGCGTCGAGCTTCCAGTACGTGTCGATGACCGCGGGCCAGCTCGTCGGCCTCGGCCTGCAGATCATCCTGCAGAACACGATGTCGAAGGAGGCGCTCGACTCCTACGGCTGGCGCATCCCGTTCGTGGTGGGCGCCGTGGCCGCCGCGGTGGTGTTCTACCTGCGGCGCAACCTGCTGGAGACGGAGGCGTACGACGAGGAGCAGCGCGAGGCGGCGCCCGCCCGCCGGGGCACGATCGCCCAGCTCCTGGCGCACAAGAAGGAGGCGCTGCTGGTCATCGCGCTGACGATGGGCGGCACGGTCGCGTACTACACCTACACGACGTATCTCACCAAGTACCTGTCGAACACGGCGGGCCTGCCGAAGGAGACGGCGACGCTGGTGAGCTTCTGCGCGCTGTTCATCTTCATGTGCCTGCAGCCGGTCGCCGGGTCGCTGTCGGACCGGATCGGACGCAAGCCGCTGCTGATCACGTTCGGCTTCGGCTCGATGATCGGGACGGTGCCGCTGATGACGGCGCTCGGCCAGGTGAGCGGGTTCGGCGGCGCGCTGGTGCTGTCGCTGATCGGCCTGATCATCGTGACCGGCTACACCTCGATCAATGCGGTGGTGAAGGCCGAGCTGTTCCCGACGCACGTGCGGGCGCTGGGCGTCGCGCTGCCGTACGCCATCGCGAACGCCCTGTTCGGCGGCACCGCCGAGTACGTGGCGCTGTGGTTCAAGAACAGCGGCATCGAGTCCGGCTTCTACTGGTACGTCTCCGGCTGCGCGGCGGTGTCGCTCGTCGTCTACCTGTTCATGCGCGAGACGAAGGACTCGGCGCTGTCCCGGGCCGAGGCGACGGCGGAAACGGTGCCCGCCCGCGTCTAACCTGGCCACATGCGGGTTCTCCTGGTTGAGGACGACGATCGGCTCGCCTCCGCCCTCACCACGGCGCTCGCCCGGCACGGCCATCAGGTCATCAGGGCGGCGCTGGCCGTCGACGCCCTCCGCCTGGCGGGGGGCGTCGATTTCGTGCTGCTCGACCTGGGGCTGCCCGACATGGACGGGCTGGACGTGCTGCGCAGGCTGCGGCGGGTCTCGGCGGTGCCGCTGATCGTGGTGACGGCCCGTACGGAGGAGCGCGAGGTGCTGCGCGGCCTGCGCTCGGGGGCCGACGACTACCTGGTCAAGCCGTTCCGTACGACGGAGCTGATGGCCCGCATGGAGGCGGTGGTGCGGCGGGGCACGCGCCCGCGCCCGCCGCGCGACCAGGTGGTCCAGGTGGGCGACGTGCGCATCGACCTGGAGGCCAGGCAGGTCACGGTGGCGGGCGAGCCGGTGACGCTGACGCGGCGCGAGTTCGACCTGCTGGCGATGCTGGCGCGCGAGCCCGGCGTGGTACGCGGCCGTGAGGAGATCCTGGACGAGATCTGGGGCGACCCGCTGCTGTCGGCGTCGCGCTCGCTGGATGTCCACGTGGCCAACCTGCGCGCGAAGACGGGCCGGCCCGGCCTGGTGGAGACGCTGCGCGGGACGGGTTACCGGCTGGGCTCGACGTCGTGAACGCCCGGCTGGTCGGCACGTTCACGACGCTGATCGTGTTCCTGGTGGCGGCGCTTGCGGTGCCGCTCGGCCTGGCCTACGCCTCGCACCGTACGAACCGGCTGCTGCTGGACCGCCGCGCCGACGCCACCCGCTTCGCCGAGCTGGCCGACCAGGCGGCCCGCGAGGACGACTACACGGGCCTGATCTCTGAGGTGGACCGCTATGCCTCCCTGTACGACGCGGCCGTGCGCATCCGCGACAGGGAGGGCGCGATCCTGCTGACGGCGGGCGACTTCACCGCCGACGACGGCGACGCGCTGCGCCTGGCGCTGTCGGGACGCACGACGGAGGAGCTGCCGACGATCACCCCGTTCAGCCCTGACACGGTGCTCCTGGCCGAGCCGGCGGGGCGCGACGCGCAGCTGTCGGGCGTGGTGCTGCTCCAGGCGCCGGCCGGCCGGGCCCGCAGGGACGTGTCGCTGGTGTGGGGCGCGCTGGCGCTCGGCACGCTGGTCTCGCTGGCGTACGCGGTGTTCGCGGCCAGGCGGCTGGCCCGCTGGATCCTGCGGCCGGTCACCGAGCTCGACCGCACCACGCAGGCGATCGCCCAGGGACGGCTGGACGCGCGGGCCCATCCCGGCGGCGGGCCCTCCGAGCTGCGGCGGCTTGAGGAGCGGTTCAACGCGATGGCCGACGCGGTCTCCGCCGCGATGGAGCGGCAGCGGGCGTTCGTGGCCGACGCCTCACACGAGCTGCGCACCCCGCTCACGGTGCTCGGGCTGCGGCTGGAGAACCTGGAGCCGCATCTGCGCCGCGAGGGCACGGCCGAGTACGAGGAGGCGATGGCGGAGCTCGACCGGCTGGCGCTGCTGGTGGAGGACCTGCTGGCGCTGGCCAGGGTCGAGGCGGGCGCGGGAACCGGCGGCAAGGATGTCGAGCTGGCGCCGCGGATGGGAACGTGGCGCGAGGTGTACGCGGCGAAGGACCTGACGCTGCTGACCGAGATCCCCGACGGGGCGGTGGTGCCGGAGGCGGCGGCCAGGATCGCCGACATCGCGCTCGACAACGCCCAGAAGTTCGTGCCCGCGGGCGGCACGGTCACCGTCTCCCTGTCCGGCAGGGTGCTGCGAGTCGCCGACGACGGCCCGGGGCTGAGCGACGAGGAGCGGGAGGAGGCGCTGGGACGCTTCTGGCGCTCCAGCTCGCACGGGAACGTGCCCGGCAGCGGCCTGGGGCTGGCCATCGCGGCCGAGCTGGCCAGGGCGTGCGGGGCCACGCTGCGCCTGCTGCCGGCCGCCCCGCACGGCCTGATCGTCGAGCTCCGCCTCCCCGGGCCGTAGCGGCCTCAGCGCTCCCCCACCAGGAGTTTCAGCCGTACACGGAGCGGTAGTAGCGGGCCGCGCCCGGGTGCAGGCTCACGACGCCGGTGCCGATGGCGTAGCGCCTGTCCAGCCGCCCGCCGGGCGCGGACGGCGCCTGGAGCCGGTCGCGGGCCGCGAACAGCGTCTCCGTGATCAGATAAGCGGTGTCGCCGGGCAGCGAGTTCCGGCACATCAGGTAGCTGGGGGTGCCCACGGTCGGCACCGCCTTGACGCCTCCGTACGCGCCCGCCGGGACGGACGCGTGCTCGTACACCGGGCCGTAGCGCCGCCGCAGCTCCGGCACCAGCGGTTCGAGCGGCACCAGCCGGATGTCGGGCAGCGCCTCCAGGGCGGGCGTCGGCACCCCGCCCGACCAGAAGAACGCGTCGATGCGCCCCGCGCGCAGCGCCTCGATGGAGGGTTCGAGCCCCAACCGGGAGACCTCGGGCGCGCGCTTCAGCCCGGCGACCGACAGCACCCGGGCGGCGGTGACGGCGGTGCCCGACCCGTTGAGCCCGATGGACACCGGCCGCCCGGCCAGCCCCCCGAGCGAGGTGATCGCGGAGTCCTTGGCGACGACGAGGTGCACGTAGTTCATGTACACCCTGGCCAGCGCGGAGACGGGCCTGTGGCGTACGCGGACGGCGTCGTCGGCGCTGTCGGCCAGCGCGAACCCGACATCGGCCCGCCCGTCGGTCATCATGGTGAGGTTCTCGACGCTGGCCGCGGTGCGCAGCACGCGTACGGGCTGCCCCTCGCGCCGCAGCTCCTCGGCGAGCCGGTCGCCGAGCGCGCCGTAGGGACCGCCGGCGAGCCCCGTGGCCAGCCGCAACTCCGGCGGCTGCGATCCGCCTCCCGAGCACCCCGCGGCGACGCCCATGGGCAGCAGGGCGAGGCCGAGGAACGAACGACGGGAAACGGGCATGATTTCACGCTATCCGGTGGCGGAGAATGGACGGGTGACGACCGCACGCCTGCGCATCACCCCAGAGCTGCAGATGTTCCTGCCCGCCCATCGCCGGCGGGAGTGGCAGGAGGTCACCCCCGACGGCACCGCCACGCTCGGACACCACGTCGAGTCGCTGGGAGTGCCGCTGACCGAGGTGGGGCCGATGCTCGCGGACGGCCGGCAGGTGCCGCCGTCCCACCTGCTCGCGCCCGGCGACGTCGTGGAGGTGCGCCCGGTGCCGCGCCCGCAGCCGCTGCCCGGAGAGCCGCGGTTCCTGCTCGATGTGCACCTGGGCACGCTGGCGCGGCGGCTGCGGCTGCTCGGCATCGACGCCGCGTACCACAACGACATGGACGACCCCGAGCTGGTGGTGCAGGCCAACGAGGAGCGGCGGGTGCTGCTCACCCAGGACCGCGGCCTGCTGCGCCGCCGCGCGCTGTGGCTGGGCGCGTACGTCCGCGGCTCGGCCCCGTCCGACCAGCTCCGCGACCTGCTGGAGCGCTTCGCGCCGCCACTGCGCCCGTGGACGCGCTGCACCGCCTGCAACGGCGTGCTGGCTCCGGTGCCGAAGGACGAGGTGGCGCGGGATCTGGAGGCGGGCACCCGGCGCTCCTACGACGTCTACGGCCGCTGCGAGTCGTGCGGCCAGGTCTACTGGCGCGGCGCGCACAGCGGGCATCTCGAGGAGATCGTCCGCATGGCCGGCGCCTGGGTCGCGTGACGCCGGCCGTGGAGTGGCGCATGGAGTTCCGGATCATGGGGCCGCTCGCGGTGCTCGACGCCGAGGGCCGCGACCGCACCCCGACGGTGCCCAAGCACCGCGACCTGCTCGCCTTGTTCCTGCTGCACGCGGGCCGCCCGCTGACGGTCGAGCGGCTGCGCAGGCTGTTATGGGCGAGTGAGGGCGGTGACCGCTCCGACTCGCTGGTCCGCGGCTACGTCGGCGAGCTGCGCAGGCTGCTCGGCAAGGACGTGATCACCACCGTGTCCGGCTCGTACGCGCTCGTGCTGGGCGACGGCCTGCTCGACGTCGACAGGTTCCGGCTGCTGGTCGATCGGGGCGCCAACGAGGAGGCGCTGGCGCTGTGGCGCGGCGAGGTGCTGGAGGACGTCGATCCCGAGGGCACGCGGTGGGCCGAGACGCGGCGGCTGCGCGAGGAGCTCGAGGAGCTGCGGCTGCTCGCGCTGGAGCGCAGGGTGCAGGCCGACCTCGACGCCGGGCGTCACCGCGAGCTGCTGGCCGAGCTGAAGCAGCTCGTCAAGCGGCATCCGACCTGGCAGCGCTTCCGCGGCCAGTACATGCTCGCCCTCTATCGCAGCGGGCGCCGGGTGGAGGCGCTGGCGGCGTACGCGGTGCTGCGCGACCAGCTCGACGGCGGCCACGCCATCGAACCCGACCCCGAGCTGCAGCTGCTTTACCACCGCATGCTGCACGACGACGCGTCCCTGCACGTCTCGGCCGGCCCGCCGGTGCTGCTGCCGCCCGACGTGAGCGATTTCGTCGGGCGCGCCGGCCTGCTCGACCGGGTGGTCGGCGGGCTGGTGGTGGTGCACGGGCAGGCGGGCGCGGGCAAGTCGGCGCTGGCCGTGCACGCGGCCTGGCGGCGGCGCGCGGACTTCCCCGACGGCATCCTGTACGCCGATCTGCGCGAGACCACGGCCCCCGCCGCCGTGCTCGAGGACTTCCTGCGCTGGCTGGGCTGCCCGGCGCAGGCCATCCCGGCCACGCTGGAGCAGCGGGTGCGGCTGTTCCGCACGTACGCGGCGAACCGGTCGCTGCTGGTGCTGCTCGACAACGCGGCCGGCGAGGCGCAGGTGCGGCCGCTGCTGTCGGCCTGCCCGACGATCGTGACCAGCCGTTCCCCGCTCGGCGGCCTGACCGAGGCGCGGCGGCTGTCGGTGGGCGTGCTGGACGAGAAGGAGGCGCTGGAGCTGCTGGTCACCGGTTCCGGCCGGGACGCGGGCGCGGACCTCGGCGGCGCCGGGCCCGGCGACGGCGAGGCGTGGCTGCGGCTGGCGCGGCTGTGCGGCGGGCTGCCGCTGGCGCTGCGCATCGCCGCGTCCCGGCTCGCGGCCCGCCCCGAGTGGACGGTCGGCTACCTGGTGCGGCTGCTCGAGGACGAGCGGGAGCGGCTCGACCGGCTGCACGCGGGCGACCAGACCGTGCGCAGCGTGCTCGCGATCGGCTTCGACGGCCTGCCCGAGCCGGCCAGGCTGACGCTGCGCGGGCTCGGCGCGCTGTCCGCGCCCGACGTCGCCGACTGGGTGACCGACCTGCTCGGCGGGCAGGCGGAGGCGCTGGTGGACGCGGGGCTCCTGGAGACGTGCGGGGTGGACGTCGCGGGCCAGGTCCGCTACCGGATGCACGATCTGACCCGGCTGTTCGCCCGCGAGCAGCCGATGCCCGGCGTGCCGGCGAAGGTGGCCTCGGTGGTGCTGGCGCGGGTGCAGGCGGCGCGGTTCTCGCTGGTGTCGGACGAGCCCGGCACGGTGGTGGCGACGCGCGACATCAGGGAGTCGGTGGAGTGGCTGGCGGCCGAGCGCGGCTTCCTCGTCAGCCTGGTCGCCGACCTGCACGCGGCGGGCGTCGACGACGAGTGCTGGCGGCTCGCCCACCTGCTGGCGCCGTTCCTGGAGCGGCACCGGTTCCTGGACGACTGGCGGGCGGTGACCGCCCCCGCGCTGGCCTCGGCCCGGCGGGCGGGCGACGAGCGCGGCGCGGCGCTCATCCTGCTCGACCTGGGCGATCTGCACCTGGCCGAGCGGCGGTGGGACGGCGCGGAGGAGGCGCTGCGCCCGGCCCTGGCGTCGTGCCTGCGGCACGGCCTGGCCCGCGATGCGAACCGGGTACGGCTCCGTCTGGGCCGCGTCCACCTGGAGCTGGGCCGGCTGGAGGCGGCCGAGCAGGAACTGCGGCAGTGCCGGGCGGCCGCCACCGGCCTGCGCGACGAGGCCGACGCCGACCGGGTGCTCGGGGAGGTGCTGCGCCGTGCGGGCCGTCTCGACGAGGCCGCCGGGCACCTGCTGGCCGCCGTCGAGGGGCTGGCCAGGCTGGGCGACCGGCACCGGCAGGCCGACACGCTGATCGACCTGTCCGCCGTGCGCCTCGCGCAGGCTGCCAAGCCCGCCGCGCGGGCCGCCGCCGAGCAGGCCAGGGGCATCGCCGTACGGCTCAAGGACCGGCTGCTCGACGCGCACGCCCTGCTGGCGCTGGCCCGGGTGAACCGGGCGGAGGGCGCGGCCGAGCGGGCCGCCGAGCTGGCCGGCGCGGCGCTCGCGGTGTTCGAGGAGACCGGCGACCAGCGGGGCGCCGCCAACGCCCGCGCCCTGCTGGCCGGGGCCGCACGCCACTGAGCGCCGGTCGGGGCGCCGGAAGGCGGCCGAGCGGGTGAGCAGCCGCCGCGCGTCCTTTCTTCCGGCCGGGACGCGGCTCGCTGGATGCGGCTCAGACGGCGAGCAGCCGCTGCACGTCCTCCCTGTGCAGCTCCTCGGCCGTCCCGGTGCGCACGACGTGCCCTCCGTCGAGGATCACGAACCGGTCGGCCAGCCGCAGCGCGATGTCCAGGTACTGCTCGACCAGCAGCACGGCCAGCCCCGACGCGTGCAGCCGCTCGATGGCCGCCTCGATCTCCAGGATGATCGACGGCTGGATGCCCTCGGTCGGCTCGTCGAGGATGAGCATGCGCGGCCCGGTCACCAGCGCGCGGGCCATGGCGAGCTGCTGCTGCTGGCCGCCCGACAAGTGCCCGGCGCTGCGCTTGAGCAGCGGCCGCAGCGCGGGGAAGAGGTCGAGCGCCTCGTCCACGGCCGACCGCGGCCGCCCCGCGGCCTCGACGGTGACCAGCAGGTTCCCCAGCACCGACAGCTGCGGGAAGCACTGGTGGCCCTGGGGGACGTAGCCCATGCCGAGGCGTACCCGCTCGTGCGGCTTGAGCCTGGTGACGTCGCGGCCGTCGAACGTCACCGTGCCCGCGGTCGCGGGCAGCACCCCCATGACGGTGTTGAGCAGCGTGGTCTTGCCCACGCCGTTGCGTCCCATGACGCACACGAGCTCGCCGGGACCGACCTCGACCGAGACCCCGAACAGCACCCGCGCCCGCCCGTAGCCCGACTCAAGGCCGGTTACCGACAGCATCGCCGGTCCTCCTCCCCAGGTAGACCTCCTGCACGCGGGGGTCGCCGCTGACCTGCTCGACCGATCCCTCCACGAGCACCTTGCCCTCGTGCAGCACGGTCACCGTCGAGGCGTGCCGCCGCAGGAACTCCATGTCGTGCTCGACCACGATCACCGTGTGGTCGTCGGCGATCTGCGTGAGCAGCTCGCCGGTGCGTTCGCGTTCGTCCTTGGACATGCCAGCGACCGGCTCGTCCAGGAGCAGCAGCCGGGGCCGCTGCGCCAGCAGCATGCCGATCTCCAGCCACTGGCGCTGGCCGTGCGAGAGAACTCCCGCCGAACGTCCGGCGAGCTCTTCGAGACCCGTCCTGGCCAGCGCCTCCTCGACGGCCTCCGAGACGCCCGAGCGCTTTCTCGCCAGCGACCACAGCGGCTTGCGGAAGGTGGCGGCGAGGTCGAGGTTCTCCAGCACGGTGAGCGCCTCGAACACCACCGACGTCTGGAACGTGCGGCCGACGCCCATGCGGACGATCTGGTGCTCCTTCTTGCCGACGAGGTCGTGGCCGTCGAAGCGCACGGTGCCGGCCGCGGGCTTCGTCAGGCCGGTGATCACGTCGATGAGCGTGGTCTTGCCCGCCCCGTTCGGCCCGATGAGGAAGCGCAGCTCGCCCTCGGGCACGGTCAGGTTCACGCCGTCGAGCGCGCGGAATCCGTCGAACACGACCTGGACGTCACGTAGTTCGAGCACGTCGCAGCCTCCCTGCCAGGCCCACGATGCCTTTCGGGGCCAGCGTCATGACCAGGATGAACAGCGCTCCCTGCAGGTAGAGCCAGCCGTCGGCGAACTGCTCGCTGAAGGCGGTCTTGGCGTAGCCCATGACGACCGCGCCGAGCACCGCTCCGGCGAGCGCGTGCCGGCCGCCGACGGCCACCGCGACGACCAGTTCGAGCGAGGGCACGACGCCGAGCAGGGCGGGCGAGATGATGCCGACGACGGGGACGAACAGCGCGCCCGCGAGCCCCGCCATGCCCGCCGAGATGGCGAAGGTGACGGTTTTGACCAGGGCCGGGTCGTAGCCGAGGAAGCGGACCCTGTCCTCGCCGTCGCGCACGGCGACGAGCAGCCAGCCGTACCGGCTGTTCACGAGCTGCCTGGTGGCCAGGTAGAGCACGCCGAGCACGCCCGCGACGACCAGGTAGAGCCCGCGCTGGGTGGAGTCCTCGGCGAGGTCCTGGCCGAACAGCTCGAAGAAGTTCGTCATGCCGTTGGTGCCGCCGGTCAGGCCCTGCTGCCCGACGAGCAGGATGACCAGGGCGGCGGCCAGCGCCTGGGTGAGGATCGCGAAGTACGCACCGCGCACCCGCTGCCGGAAGACCAGCGTGCCGAGCAGCACCGCGAGCGCGACCGGCGCGAGTATCGCCATGCCCAGTGCGAAGACCGGGTTGGCGAACGGCACCCACAGCGCGGGCAGCTCCTCCACCCCGCTCCAGACCATGAAGTCGGGCAGCCCGCCCGGCCCCGCCTCGGTGAGCTTGAGGTACATCGCCATGGAGTAGCCGCCGAGCCCGAAGAAGACGCCCTGCCCGAGGGTGAGCATGCCGCCCTGCCCCCAGGCGAGCCCGATGCCGAGCGCGACGATCGCGTAGCACAGGTACTTGGCGAGCAGCCCGAGCCGGAACGGCTCCAGCAGCAGCGGCGCGGCGACGAGCGCGACGACCGCGACGGCGGCGAACGGAAGGTTGCGCTTGATCACGTCAGCACCCTCGACCTGAGCACGAACAGCCCTTGCGGCCTGATCTGGAGGAACGCGATGACGACGGCGAACACGATGACCTTGGCGAGGGAGGCGTCCGACCAGAACTCGGCGTAGGAGTTGAGCAGCCCGAGCCCGATGGCGGCGAGCACGGCGCCCCTGAGCTGGCCGAGCCCGCCGGCCACGACGACGAGGAAGGCGTCGACGATGTAGTACGTGCCGAGCGCCGGCCCGACCGGCCCGATCAGCGTGAGCGCCACCCCGGCGATCCCGGCCAGGCCCGAGCCGATGAAGAACGTCAGCATGTCCACCCGGCCGGTGTCGATGCCGCTGGTGGCGGCGAGCTGCCGGTTCTGCACCACGGCCTGTGTCCGCCGGCCGAGCCCGGTGCGCGTCAGGTAGAGCCAGACCGCGACCACGCCGGCCACGGCGAGCGCCATGATGAACAGCCGGTTGTAGGGCAGGATGCCGACGCCGCCCGACAGCCAGGACGGCGCGGGCACCTGCACGTTGGGCGCGCCGAACAGGTCGCGGGCGAGCTGCTGCAGCACCAGGCTGACACCCCAGGTGAGCAGCAGCGTGTCCAGCGGCCTGCCGTAGAAGTGGCGGATCGCGGCCCGCTCCAGGATCAGCCCCATCACCCCGGCCACGAGGAACGCGGCCGGCAGCGCGAGCAGCAGGTCCCCGACGAGGAACGCGGTGTAGGCACCGGCCATGATGAACTCGCCGTGCGCCATGTTGATCACGCCCATCTGCCCGAACGTGAAGGTCAGGCCGAGCGCGATGAGCAGCAGCACCGCCCCGATCGACAGCCCGATCGGGAGCTGGTTGACGAAGGCCGACATCACTGGCCCGCCGACAGGCCGCCCGCCCACGGGTAGCCCTTGAGGTACGGGTCGGGCTTGATCGGTTCGCCCGAGTCCCACACCTCCTTGATCAGGCCGTCCGGCTGGATGATGCCGATGCGGGCGGTCTTGTACATGTGCTGGGTCTCGCCGTCGATGGTGACCTTGCCTTCCGGACGGTCGAGCGAGATGCCGGCCGCGGCCTTCTTGACCGCCTCCACCTCGGTCGTGCCGGCCTTCTTGACGGCCTCGGCCCACAGGTAGACGGCGTTGTATCCGGCCTCCATCGGGTCGGAGGTGACCTTGTTCTGCCCGTACTTGGCCTTGTACGCCTTGACGAACGCCTCGTTCTCGGGGGTGTCGGTGGTCTGGTAGTAGTTCCAGGCCACGGGGTGGCCGGCGATGTTGTCCACGCCGATGCCGGTGACCTCCTCCTCGGCGACGCTCACCGACAGCACCGGCATGGCGTCGGCGGTCACGCCCGCGCTCTTGAGCTGCTTGAAGAAGGCCACGTTGCTGTCGCCGTTGAGGGTGTTGAACACCGCGTCGGGCTTGGCCTGGACGACCTTGTTGACGAGGGTGGAGTATTCGGTGTGGCCGAGCGGGGTGTACTCCTCGCCGAGGATCTCCATGCCGTTCGCGGACGCGTACGCCTTGATGATCTTGTTGGCGGTGCGGGGGAAGACGTAGTCGCTGCCCACCAGGAACAGCTTCTTCTTGCCCTGCTCCTTCAGGTAGTCGAGGCCGGGGATGATCTGCTGGTTGGTGGTCGCGCCGGTGTAGAAGATGTACGGCGAGCTCTCCAGGCCCTCGTACTGCACCGGGTACCACAGCAGCGCCTTGTACCGCTCGAAGACCGGCAGCATCGCCTTCCTGCTCGCCGAGGTCCACCCGCCGAACACGGTCGCCACCTTGTCCTGCCTGATGAGCTTCGTCGCCTTCTCGGCGAAGGTGGGCCAGTCGGACGCGCCGTCCTCCACGATGGGGACGAGCTGCTTGCCGAGCACGCCTCCCGCCTTGTTGATCTCCTCGATGGCGAGCAGTTCGGCGTCGCGTACGGTGACCTCGCTGATCGCCATGGTGCCGCTCAGCGAGTGCAGGATGCCGACCTTGATCTCATCGGAGGAGGCCGCGGGCTCGGAGTCCGATCCGCAGGACGCGAGTGGTAAAACGAGGAGCGCGGAGACGAGCACACGGGCGATCGGGCGGGGGATGCGCACAGCCGTTCCTTCCTGCCTACCGGTACTGCGAGAAAGGTGACTCCGCGACATTTCGCCTTGAGTTCTCGATTGTTAATTGGCGATTGCCGAACGTTCACAAACGCACAAAACGCGTTATATCGGGGCTCGTCAGTGCGTGAAACCAACACGACATCGACCGGCAACAGGGCGGAAACGGCCGGTTCCTATGGTCCGGCCATGCGGCTTACCTCACACGAGCAGGAGCGGCTGCTCATCCACGTCGCCGCCGGGGTGGCGCGCGAGCGGCAGGCCAGGGGCCTGCGGCTCAACCACCCCGAGGCTACCGCCATCATCGCCTCTTTCCTCATGGAAGGCGCCCGGGACGGGCGCAGCGTCGCCGAGCTGATGGAGGCCGGACGGTCGGTGCTCAGCCGGGCCGACGTCATGGAGGGCGTGCCGGAGATGCTGGAGAGCGTGCAGATCGAGGCCACGTTCCCCGACGGCACCAAGCTCGTCACCGTCCACAGGCCGATCCCGTGATCCCCGGCGAGTACGTCCACCCCGAGGGGGCCATCCCGCTCAACCCCGGGCGGGAGCGCGTGACGGTCCGCGTGGTCAACACCGCCGACCGGCCCATCCAGGTGGGCTCCCACTACCACTTCGCCGCCGCCAACCCGGGGCTCGACTTCGACCGGCGGGCGGCCAGGGGCATGCGGCTCGACGTGCCCGCGGGCACCGCCGTCAGGTTCGAGCCCGGCGTCGAGCGCGACGTCACCCTGGTACCGCTGGCCGGGCGGCGCGTCGTCCCCGGGCTGCGGCCGGAATGGGCGGGGCCGCTCGATGGCTGAGATCTCCCGCGAGCGCTACGCCGCACTGTACGGACCCACCACCGGCGACCGCGTCCGGCTGGCCGACACCGACCTGTTCATCGAAGTGACCGAGGACCTGTCCATGGGCGCCGCGGGCGCCGGCGACGAGGCCGTCTTCGGCGGCGGCAAGGTCATCCGCGAGTCCATGGGCCAGGCCAGGACCACCCGCGCCGAGGGAGCCGCCGACCTGGTCATCACCGGCGCGGTCATCCTCGATCACTGGGGCGTGATCAAGGCCGACATCGGCATCCGCGACGGCCGCATCGCCGCCATCGGCAAGGCCGGCAACCCCGACACGATGGACGGCGTCGACATCGTCATCGGCCCGTCCACCGAGGTTCTGGCGGGCAACGGCAAGATCCTCACCGCCGGAGCCGTCGACTCCCACGTCCACCTCATCTGCCCGCAGCTCCTCGACGAGGCCATCGGGTCCGGTGTCACGACGATCGTCGGGGGCGGCACCGGGCCCGTCGAGGGCACCAAGGCCACCACCGTCACCGGCACCTGGTACCTCGGCCGCATGCTGGAGTCCCTCGACGCCTACCCGCTCAACTTCGCCCTGCTCGGCAAGGGCAACACCGTCAGCAGCGAGGGCCTGGTCGAGCAGCTCAAGGCCGGGGCGTCCGGCTTCAAGCTGCACGAGGACTGGGGCACCACGCCGGCCGCCATCGACGCCTGCCTGACCGTCGCCGACGCCTCCGGCGTGCAGGTCACGATCCACACCGACACGCTGAACGAGGCCGGCTTCGTCGAGTCGACGCTCAAGGCCATCGGCGACCGGACGATCCACGCGTACCACACCGAAGGGGCGGGCGGCGGGCACGCGCCCGACATCATCCGCGTCGCCTCCTACGGCAACGTACTGCCGTCGTCCACCAACCCGACCAGGCCGCACACCGTCAACACGCTCGACGAGCACCTCGACATGCTGATGGTCTGCCACCACCTCAACCCGGCCATCCCCGAGGACCTCGCCTTCGCCGAGTCGCGCATCAGGCCGAGCACGATGGCGGCCGAGGACGTGCTGCACGACCTCGGGGCCATCTCCATGATCGGCTCCGACTCGCAGGCCATGGGGCGCATCGGCGAGACGATCATCCGTACGTGGCAGACCGCCCACGTCATGAAGGCCCGGCGCGGGCGGCTCGGCGACGGACCCGCCGACAACCTCCGCGCCCGCCGCTACATCGCCAAATACACGATCTGCCCGGCCGTCGCCCACGGCCTCGACGGCGAGATCGGCTCGGTCGAGCAGGGCAAGCTCGCCGACCTCGTCCTGTGGGACCCCGCGTTCTTCGGGGTCAAGCCCGACCTCGTGCTCAAGGGAGGCGTCGTCGCCTGGGCGCAGATGGGCGACGCCAACGCCTCCATCCCCACGCCCCAGCCGGTGCTGCCCCGCCCCATGTTCGGGGCCTCACCCGTCACCGCCGCCGCCACGTCCCTGCACTTCGTCGCCCCGCCGGCCCTCGAAGCCGGCCTCGCCGACCGGCTCGCCGTCCGGCGCAGGCTCGCGCCGGTCGCCGACGTGCGGCGGCGCGGCAAGGAGGCCATGCCGCTCAACGACGCGCTCCCCCGGATCGACGTCGCACCCGACACCTTCGAAGTCCGCATCGACGGCGAGCTGATCGAGCCCGCACCCGCCACGTCCCTGCCCATGGCCCAGCGCTACTTCCTGTTCTGATGAACGCGTCCCTGCTGCTCCTCACCGACTCCCGGCTCCCGGCGGGCGGCCACGCCCACTCGGGCGGCGTCGAGCGTGCCGTCGCCTCGGGGGCCGTGCACGACGCGCCGTCGCTGGCGGCGTTCCTGCGCGGCCGCCTGCACACCGCCGGCGCGGTCACCGCCGCGCTGTCGGCCGCCGCCCGCAGCCACGCCGCCGCGCCAGGCGCGCGCCGGTGGGCGGAGCTGGACGCCGAGGTGGACGCGAGGACCGCAGCACCCGCACAGCGCGACGCCTCCCGCACCCAGGGCAGGCTGCTGCTGCGGGTCGCGCGCCGTGTCTGGCCGGCCCCCGTGCTGGAGGAGCTGGCCCGCGCCGTGCCCAGCGCGCACCACCCGATCGCGCTCGGCGTGGCCGCGTTCGCCGCCGGGGCCAGTGCCGAGGAGGCGGCGCTGGCGGCCGCCTACCACGCGATCACCGGCCCCGCCACCGCCGCCGTACGCCTGCTCGGCCTCGACCCCGTGGCCGTGCACGCCCTGCTCGCCGGTCTCACCCCCGACATGACCGCCGTCGCCTCCCGCGCCTGCCACTCCCCCGCGTGGGAGGCCGCGGACTCCGCCGCCGATCCCGACCCCTGGCTCGATGACCCCGCCGCCGGGTGGGAGTCGCTGCCCGCGCCCTCCGCACCCGCCCTCGACCTCATCGCCGAACAGCACGCCCAGGCCGAGGTCAGGCTCTTCGTCTCCTAGGAAAGGACCCCACATGGGAGCCAACCACGACGACCACCACCACACGCCCGACGGCCGCGGCCGCGCGCTGCGCCTCGGCGTGGGCGGCCCGGTGGGCAGCGGCAAGACGGCCCTGGTCGCCGCCCTGTGCCGGGCGCTCGGCCCGTCGCTGTCGCTGGGTGTGGTGACCAACGACATCTACACCACCGAGGACGCCGACTTCCTGCGCCGCGCGGGCGTGCTCGACGACGAGCGCATCCTCGCCGTCGAGACCGGCTGCTGCCCGCACACCGCGATCCGCGACGACATCGCCGCCAACCTCGACGCCGTCGAGACCCTCGAATACCGCTTCGGGCCGCTCGACCTCGTCATCGTGGAGAGCGGCGGCGACAACCTCACCGCCACCTTCAGCCGGGGGCTCGCCGACCGGCAGATCTTCGTGCTCGACGTGTCGGGCGGCGACAAGGTGCCGCGCAAGGGCGGACCCGGCGTCACCACCGCCGACCTGCTCGTCATCAACAAGACGGACCTCGCGCCCATGGTGGGCGCCGACCTCGGCGTGATGGCGCGCGACGCGGCGGCCGTACGCGGGGAGCGGCCCGTGCTGTTCACCTCGATCCGCCAGGACCCGACGGCCGAAGCGGTCGCCGGCTGGGTCAGGGACGAGGTCCGCGCCTGGTCCCACTCCCACGCCACCCCGGTCTCGTGAACCCTCCGCCCACCACCGTCGGAGCGGCCCTCCGCACCCCCGCCTCACCCGGCGCCGCCACCCAACCCGGCGACGCCGCCTCACCCCGGGAGGACACCACGCACGGTGAGGGCCCCCCGCTCCTCGCGGCGGCGCACGCTGCCCGTGAAGCCGCGCACTCCCCCGGACCGGGCGTTCGGGCCCGGGCGGCGGGCAGAGGGATGCGAGCCGAGGCGGCCATCGAGACGGCGGCGGGGGCGGGCGGACGTACGGTCATCGAGCGGCTGGCGTCCGCACCGCCGCTGACGCTGCGGCAGACGGGCCCCCGCACCGTGCACCTGATCTCCACCGCGGCCGGTCCGCTGGGCGGCGACCGGCTCAGGCTGGACCTGCGGGTGGCCCCAGGCACGACGCTGGAGCTGGGGTCGGTGGCGGCCACGCTGGTGCTGCCCGGCGACGGCCCGTCGATGATGCTGATCACCGCGCACGTCGGCGCGGGGGCGACGCTGAGGTACGTCCCCGAGCCGACCGTGCTGGCCGCCCGCAGCGATCACCGCCTGCGCGTCCGCCTCACGCTGGAGCCGGGCGCGACGGTGCTGTGGCGTGAGGAGATCGTCTTCGGCCGCCACGGCGAGCCGCCGGGCCGCTGCCACGCCCGCTTCGACGCCACCTGCGACGGCGTGCCGCTGCTCAGGCAGGAGTTCACGGTCGGCGACCCGGCACTGGACGGCTCGCCGGCGGTGTACGGGAGGGCCCGCTGTGTCGGCACGACGTTCCTGACCGGGCGGGCGGCCGCGCCCGCCGTGGCCGAGGGGGTCGCGGTGCTGCCGCTGGCCGCCGCGGGCACGCTGGTCTCGGCGCTGGCCGGCGACGCCGTCCAGCTCCGCGCCCGCCTGGAGTGGGGCGAGCGCCAGGCCATGCCGGCACCACGTCCTGGTGACGACTCCGTTGCGTACGGTGGTGAGCCGGCCTCCCCCGGCATACGCTGATCGTGTGGCCGACGACCTCATGCCAGCGTCCACCCATACCCGTCTGGGCCGCGGCCCCGCGATCGCGGTGCTGGCGGCCGGAGCGCTGCTCACGGTGTGCGCGATCCTGCCGTGGGCGGGCATCCAGGCGACGAGCAGCCTGATCGGCGCCGGAGTGGCCAGCGACGTGCGCGGCATCGACGACCCGCTCGGCGTCTACACGCTGCTCGCGGGCCTGGCCGCGCTGGGCTGCGGCGTCGCCGGCCTGATCGCCCATCCCCGCCTGGCCGCCCTGGCGATCGTGCCGGGCGCGGTGGCGGTGTTCGTGCTGGTGTCGTACGTGGTGGGCAGCGACGGCCTGCGCGACCGCGTCTCCATCCACCTCGGCGACCTGCTGTCGATCGAGCCGGTGATCAGGCCGGGCTGGTTCGCCGCGCTGGCCTGCGCGGTCGCGACCGTGCTGCTGTCGGTCGTGGCCCTGGTACGCCGCTGACCGCCCCGCGGCCCTCCGGCCCGGCAGGAGCGGGGATCAGTCGTAAAAGCCGAGCCGCCGCAGCTGCTTGGGGTCGCGCTGCCAGTCCTTGGCCACGCTGATGCGCAGGTCGAGGTAGACGCGGGTGCCGAGCAGCGCCTCGATCTGCTTGCGGGCCTTGGTGCCGACCTCGCGCAGCCGCTCGCCCTTGTGCCCGATGACGATGGCCTTCTGTGAGGGCCGCTCGACGAACATGTGGGCGTAGATGTCGAGCAGGTCGTCGCGCCCTTCCCTGGGCACCATCTCGTCGACGACGACGGCGATGGAGTGGGGCAGCTCGTCGCGCACGCCCTCCAGCGCCGCCTCCCTGATCAGCTCGCCGACCAGCACCTGCTCGGGCTCGTCGGTGAGCTGCCCGCCCTCGTAGAGCGGCGGCGACTCGGGCAGGTGCTTGATCAGCACGTCGCCGAGCACGTCGAGCTGCTCGCCGGCCTCGGCCGACACCGGCACGATGTCGGCGAAGTCGGCGACCTGCGACACCGCGAGCAGCTGCTCGGCGATCTTCTCCTTGCTCGCCAGGTCGCACTTGGTGACCACCGCGACGACCGGGGTCTTCTTCACGGCCGAGAGCTTCTCGGCGATGAACCGGTCGCCTTTGCCGATGGGCTCGTTGGCCGGCACGCAGAACCCGATCACGTCGACCTCGGTCAGCGTGGACAGCACGAGGCTGTCGAGCCGCTCGCCCAGCAGCGTGCGGGGGCGGTGCAGGCCGGGGGTGTCGACGATGATGAGCTGCGCGTCGGGCCGGTGGACGATGCCCCTGATGACGCGCCTGGTCGTCTGCGGCTTGGACGAGGTGATCGCCACTTTCTGCCCGACCAGGGCGTTCATCAGCGTGGACTTGCCGACGTTCGGCCTCCCCACGAAGCAGGCGAATCCGGCGCGATGGTTGTCTGGCGAAGTCACATAGTGCATTGTGGCCCATCAGCGGGCGTGTTCACGCCACCAGGCGTATGCCTGGGGCGCGACGCCCGGCGTCCAGGGGGTGGTTTCGAGGGCGGGCAGCTCCTCTTCCGCGACCCAGCGGTAGTCGTGGATCTCCACGCCGTCGGGGCGCGGCTCGGGGGATCCGGGGGCGAGCCGGCAGCCGTAGGCGGCGATGACGTAGCCGACCTCGTGGCCGTTGGGATAGACCGTACGGAACTCAGGGCCTCCGTACACGCCGATCAGGCCCTGCACCTCGATCTCGACGCCCAGCTCCTCGCGCAGCTCCCGCACGACGGCGTCCTCGGGCCGCTCGTCGGGATCGACGCCGCCGCCCGGGGCCGCCCACCGCCGTACGTCGCCGTGGTTGGCCAGCAGCAGGCGGCCGTCGTCGTCGAACACGAACGCGGAGACCGAGGGCAGCATGATCAGGTCGGAGCCGACCTTCTCCCGCAGTCTCGCCAGGAAGGGCGACATCGGCATGTCAGCCTCGCAGGGTGCCGTCGGGGCCGGCCACGAGCAGCTTGCCGGCGCCCAGCTCGGCCGCCACCGCCTCGTCGTCCGGGCTCGGATCGCCCTCGCTGACCAGCGCGACCGCCTCCAGGGAACGCGCGCCGCTGGAGACCGCCATGGCCACCGCGACCTGCACGGCCGAGAGCGTCAGCGCCGACAGGGCCACGTTCGTCGCCGCGTAGGTGCGGCCCGTCTCGTCGCGCACGGCCGCGCCCTCGGCTGAGCCGTTGCGCGCACGGGCGGAACGGGCCAACGTGATGATCTTGCTGTCTTCGGGATCGAGTGTCACGCGCTCTAGGTTAGGCGCTGACCATGGAGAGCGCCGCCTCGACGACCTTCCGGGTACGCTCGGCGTCCACGTCGTTCATCCCCGTGTGCACCACCGAGACCAGGGTGTCGCCGACGCGGGCGAGCACGAGGTCCAGCTCGTACGGGTAGCCGTTCAGCCGTCCGCTGAAGCGCGCCCCGACGGCGTCGTCGGCCGCCTCCCGCACCGCCTTTTCGATGGGCAGTTCGTGCGGCCGCAGGTCGGTGCCGCTCGAGCTGCGCACGGCGTGGCATTTGCGCAGCGCCTCCGCCAGCTCGTCCAGGTGGTCTTCGGCCTCTCCGGCCGCGTACTTGGCGAGGCCGACCCCGGCCTGCTCGCCGAGGCCCTCGCCGTGGTAGCTGACCGCGGCCTGCGCGGTGAGCGCCTGTCCCGGCGCCTTGCCTCCGGGCGGTGCCAGCACGGCCCGGCAGTTCTCGTCCGCCTGCCCGAACGGCATCTGCCAGGCCTGCTCCGGCCTGATCGTGAAGCCGTCCGGCAGGCGCGGCTGTTCCTTGCTGACCACTGCGCGCAGCTGCGCCATGGCCTGTGCGTCGAGAAAGCTCTCGGCTCCCACGCCGCCGCACCCCGCCAGGAGGCAGGTGAGCAGCGCGCAGGCGCCGATCCCTGGTCTTCGTTTCATGATCCCCCCTTGAACCGCAGCCTCCCCGCACGCATATTCCGGCAATCCACCGGAGTGACCACCAATACGCAAAAAGGGTGCCCCCGCCCTGATCAGGACGAGAGCACCCTTTACGCCGACCGGCGTCGCGACCCGGTACCAAGGCCGGACGCCGTCGTTCCCCCCAGGATCGCCCTCGGGCCGCGAACCCCACCCGGCCTTCGGACGGTTTCCCCTCATAGACACCCACCGCACTGGATGTCGTTGGTTCGAGAGTGCCGTACCCGGCTTGCAGAAGACTTGTAGAACGCTTGCCGTTTCGCCCGCATTCGCGGCTTTCGCCGCCCCAACCCCACAATGCCAGGCCACAGCCCGACCGCAAGATGCCAAGCCACAACCGCCTCGTCCTCGGCCGCCCCAGGTCCGGGAACTCCGGGCCTGACCGCCTCGCCCCCGGCCGCCCCAGGTCCGGGAACTCCGGGCCTGACCGCCTCGGGCCCTCAGCCGCTCCAGGAAAGGCCCGCTCCGGGGGAGGCCGGCCGGGGCCCGGTGGGTCACTCTCGGCCGGCGTGGCGCTCCCGTTCGCCTTCGCGATCCCGGTCCCTGTCGCGGTCCCTGTCGCGGTCCCTGTCGCGATCCCGATCCCGGTCGCGGTCCCTGTCCCGATCCCGCTCGCGCTCGGCCGAGACCGGCAGCGCCTCGTCCTCCGACGGCGTCACCCGCCGCACGACCACGGTGCTGATCCGGTTGCGCCGGCCCGCCAGGCTCTCCGCGGTCAGCGACAGCCCCGCCACCTCGGCGTGGGAGCCGGCGATCGGCACCCGGCCGAGCGCGTGCGCGAGCAGCCCGCCCACGGTCTCGACGTCATCGACGTCGATCTCGGTGTCGAACAGCTCGCCCAGCTCGTCGACCGGCATGCGCGCGGTCACCCGCATGCCGCCGTCCTCCATGGCCTCGACCCTGGGCGCCTCCTGGTCGTACTCGTCGGTGATCTCGCCGACGATCTCCTCCAGGACGTCCTCGATCGTGACCAGGCCGGCCGTGCCGCCGTACTCGTCGATGACGATCGCGATGTGGATCTGGCGCGCCTGCATCTCCCGCATGAGCTGGTCGATGGGCTTGCTCTCGGGCACGTACGCGGCCGGCCGCATGATCGACTCGACCGTCTCCTTGCCCCCGCCCTCGCCCGACTCGTGGATCTTGCGGGCGATGTCCTTGAGGTAGGCGATGCCGATGACGTCGTCCTCGTTCTCGCCGACCACGGGGATGCGGGAGAAGCCGCTGCGCAACGCCAGCGACAGCGCCTGGCTGATCGTCTTGGCCCGCTCGATGTAGACCATGTCCGTGCGGGGCACCATCACCTCGCGCACGAGCGTGTCGCCGAGCTCGAACACCGAGTGGATCATCTCGCGCTCGTCCGGCTCGATCACCTGGCGCTCCTCGGCCAGATCGACCAGGTCGCGCAGCTCGGCCTCCGAGGTGAACGGGCCGTCGCGAAAGCCCTTGCCGGGCGTCAGCGCGTTGCCCAGCAGGATGAGCAGCTTGGGCAGCGGGCCGAGTATGCGGGTCAGGCCGTAGACGATGGGGGCGCTGGCCAGCGCCACCGGCTCGGCGTGCTGGCGGCCCAGCGTACGCGGCATCACGCCGACCACGACGTAGCTGATGACGATCATCACGGCCGCCGCCCAGAAGTAGGCCCAGCCCTGGTCGTCCATCAGGTCGATGAAGAGCAGCGTCGCGATGACGGTCGCGGCCATCTCGCAGCTCAGCCGCAGGAGCAGGAGCAGGTTGAGGTAGCGCGGCGGGTCGTTCACGATGCTCTGCAAGCGCGCGGCGCCGCGCCGCGACTCACGGACGTATTCGTCGGCACGCACCCGGGAGATGCGTGTCAGCGCCGTTTCCGCACTGGCGATCAGGCCACCGACGATGACGAGTGCGATGGCCGACAGCAACCAGGCGTTCACCGCGGCTTGCGCACCTCCTGCCACGACTCGAGGAGCCGGGCCTGTAGACCGAACATCTCTCTGTGCTCCTCCGGCTCGGCGTGGTCGTAACCGAGCAGGTGCAGGATGCCGTGCGTGCACAGCAGCTCGAGCTCGTCGGCCGTGCTGTGCCCGGCCTCCTCCGCCTGCCTGGCGGCCACCTGCGGGCAGAGCACGACGTCGCCGAGCAGCGCGGGGTCGGCGGGGCCTTCGGACTCGCCGCGCGCGCCGCCGCCAGGACGCAGCTCGTCCATCGGGAACGCCAGCACGTCGGTCGGGCCGGGCTCGCCCATCCACTTCTCGTGAAGCTCGGCCATGGCGTCCTCGTCGACGACCACGATGGACAGCTCGGCCAGCGGGTTGATGCCCATCTCGCCGAGCACGTGGGTGGCCAGCGCGACGATGCTCTCCTCGTCGATGCCGACGCCCGACTCGTTGTTGATCTCGATGCTCACGGTCGCCGCTTCCCTCGCTGCTGGATCGCCTTGGGCTCCTGGGCCGCCTGCGAGGCGTCGTAGCGCCCGTAGGCGTCGACGATCTCGCTGACGAGCTTGTGGCGCACGACGTCGGTGCTGGTCAGCCGGGCGAAGTGGATGTCGGGGATGCCTTCGAGGATCTCCTGTACCACCCGCAGGCCGCTCACCGTGCCCGCGGGGAGGTCGACCTGCGTGACGTCGCCGGTGACCACGATCTTCGAGTTGAACCCGAGCCGGGTCAGGAACATCTTCATCTGCTCGGCCGAGGAGTTCTGTGCCTCGTCGAGGATGATGAAGGCGTCGTTGAGCGTGTTGTGGGTCAGCAGGAAGCCCTCGGTGACATAGAGGGAGTCCTCGGCCGCCACCTGGATGCAGACGCACTCGGCGGTGCCGCTCGGCTCGATGTGCTCGATACGGCGCTCGGGGCGGACGCCGCCGTGGGCGCGGTAGGCCGCCGCCTTGCCGGCCTGCCTGAAGGGCTCGACGCCCTCGGGCAGGTGGACGTCGAGACCGCCCGCCGCCTGCCGCGCCACGCCGCCGAGCGAGCGCACCAGGGTGACGACGTCGCCGCGCAGCCGCTCGGACGCGGTGGTGAAGCGCAGGCCGTCGGCGGTGACCGCGCCGGCGGCGTCGAGCAGGCCCTGGAGCAGCGCGAGCCTGATCTCCGGCGTGTTGCGGAGGTAGGCCTCCGGCACGTACGCCGCCTCCGGCCCGAGGTCCGCAAGGCCGAGCTCGGCCGGCGGGCGGGCGAGCGTCGTGGCGCCGCCGGAGCGACCGGCCGCGACCGGCGCGCCCAGGCTCCGGGACGCGAACCGGGACGCGGTCTGCAACGCGGCGCCGCGGCCCTCGCCGAGCAGCAGGCCCAGCGCGTACGGGTCCATCGGGACTTCGCGCTCGGGGAAGCGGACCGGCGCGGTCAGCAGCGGCAGCTCCCACCGGCGCGCGCCGGCGGGACCGAGGTCGCCGGCCAGCTCCTTGGTCTCCAGCACCCGCCAGGGCCCGTCACGGCCGTCGCGGACGGTCCACAGGTGGTCTTCGCTGGCGAGGACCGAGGCGCCGTCCTGGCTGGACAGGCGGTAGATCTTCTTCTCGCCCTGCGGGTAGACGCCCAGCACGGGCGTCGGCTCGCCATCGGACCCGACGACGAGGTCGCCGACCTCCAGCTCGCCGATGGGGCGCCAGCCATCGGGCGTCAGCACCTTGCTGCCGACCGGCTGGGCCCGCCCGCGCATGTAGGCCAGCGGCGCGACCTCGATGGTGCCCGCGGCCATCAGCTTGGGAATGGAGTCGGGGTCGACCATGTCGTGCAGCGCGTCGTAGAGCGGCCGCAGGTAGGGGTCGATCTTCTCGTACAGGGTGCCGGGCAGGAAGCCCAGCCGCTCGCCCGCCTCGACCGCCGGCCGGGTCAGGATGATGCGGTTGACCCGCTTCTCCTGCAGCGCGCGCACCGCCTTGGCCATCGCGAGGTACGTCTTGCCGGTGCCGGCGGGGCCGATGCCGAAGACGATGGTGTGCTTGTCGATGGCGTCGACGTAACGCTTCTGGTTGACGGTCTTGGGACGGATGGTGCGGCCCCGCGACGACAGGATGTCGAGCGAGAGCACCTCTGCCGGCCGGTCGGAGGTCATGCGCAGCATGGCGATGCTGCGCTCGACCGCGTCGGGGCTCAGCTCCCCGCCGCTGCGCAGGACCTCGACGAGCTCTTCGAAGAGGCGTACGACGGTGCCGCTCTCGTCAGGGCTGCCGGTGACGGTGATCTCGTTACCGCGTACGTGGATGTCGGCCCGGAAGGCGCCTTCGATGACGCGCAACAGCTCATCGCCGGAGCCCAGGAGGCTGACCATCGGGTATTCGTCCGGTATCAGCACCTTCGCTTGAGTCCGCGAGGGAGGTGCTGTACGTCGGGATTCGTGTAGTTCGGACATGGGCAGGCCAGCGGCCTGATGCCTCCCGGTCTCTTTCGGAGTTCTTCTCCGCCCATCGTATCCGGGGCCAGGCCGATTGCTCGCCCCGATATTCGCAGCGTCCGGGCCCCGTGCAGGCGGCCCCGGCCGCTGCGGGCCGTCAGCCCGGCGGCCAGGTCAGGTCGCGCCCGCCCAGCACGTGGGCGTGGACGTGGAAGACCGTCTGGCCCGCGCCGGGCCCGGTGTTGAAGACGATGCGGTAACCGCTCTCGGCGACGCCGCGCAGCACGGCCACCTCGTGCGCGGTCTTGAGCACCTCGTCAGCGAGCCCGTCGTCGGCCTGGGCGAGCGCCGCGGCGTTCGCGTGGTGCTCCTTCGGGATGACGAGCACGTGGGTCGGCGCCTGCGGGTTGATGTCCTGGAACGCCAGGGTCCTGCCGGTTTCGTAAACGATCTCGGCGGGAATCTCCTTGGCGACGATTTTGCAGAAGAGGCAATCGCTCACCCGATCAGCCTACCGAGGGCGCAGCCCACGGCCGAGTCCGTTGCGAATCGGTAATCACCTGTGTCGTGCACAGGAAGATCAACAAGGTTAGGGTGAGTGTGCGACACTTCAGCAGAAAAGACGATTCAGGGTCGGGCGAGCGCCACCTGGCGAGGACACAGACTGGGTAATGCACCCTAAGGAACCGGGGAAACCTCCAGAACCGGAAGAGCGTAAACCCTCTGGGAAGGCCGCGCGTCCCACTGATGTGACCACCGAAACCCTTCTGGCCGACAGGTCGATGGGGGCGGTGCCGGTCGGGTGGGATGCCGACATGGCCGTGACGGCGCTGTACAGCGCTCATTTTAGGTCATTGGTGCGTCTCGCCGTGTTGCTGGTGCGCGACATAGCGACAGCTGAGGAAGTCGTGCAGGATGCGTTCGTCGCCATCCATGGCGCCTGGCGCAGGCTGCGCGACCCCGACAAAGCACTTGCCTACCTGCGCCAGTCGGTCGTCAACCGGTCCCGGTCCGTGCTGCGCCATCGCGCGGTCGTCGAGAAGTATGCTCCGAAAGGTCTGCCTGACGCGCCGAGTGCCGAAAACGGCGCAATCGGGGAGCTGGAACGTTCTGCCGTGATCGAGGCGTTACGTGCCCTGCCCACCCGACAGAGAGAAGCACTGGTTCTACGCTACTACGGTGATCTGTCCGAAGCTGAGATCGCTCACGCCATGGGCATCAGCAAGGGGGCGGTCAAGAGCCACACGGCACGTGGCATGGCCGCCTTGCGATCGGTCCTGGAGAAGATGTCATGACCCAGCCCCCCGACGAGTACGGCGACCTGTTGCGCCGTGCGCTCCGCGCGGAGGCGGACGCGGTCGTGCCCTCGCCGGACGGACTGGAGATCATCCGTGCTCGTATCGAGCGGCGAAGCGTACGAAGGCTGTTCTGGTGGCGGGCGGGGGCGGCCGCGGCCGGCGCGGTCCTGGTGGCCGGCACGATCGTGCTGGCCGTCCCCGGGCTGCGCTCCCAGATCATCGATCGGGCTCCCGTGCAGGTCGTGGACGATGAGACGACCAAGGTGCCGTCCAACTCCTCGACCACCCGGTCCATCGACCCGCCGGAGACCCACGTCGTGCCCCGCCAGTCCCATCCGGTGGTGCTTCCGCCCGGCACGCCGGAGCGCGCGACGCCCAAGGTGACCCGCAAGGCCGACTCGACCAGCAGGCCGTCACCGACTCCCACGCCCACCCCCACCCCCTGCCCGTCGGCGCTCGCCGATGAAGCCGAGCCGCCGGCCGACTGCCCCACGCTCTCGCCGCCGCCCACGCCGACGCCGAGCCCCACGATGATCGAGACGTCCGCGCCGCCGTCGTCGTGCCCGCCCGAGGAGTGCCCTCCCGAGGACGCGATGACCGAGACGCCGCCCGTCGAGGCGTCCACGCCGCCGGTGCAGGACACGCAGCCGACCCCCTGACGACGCCGAGCAGGCCCTGAAGACGCCTGAGGAGCGTCAGCGGCTCGAGAGGCTCACCAGCGCCCCGTACGGCTGAACAGCACGGACGCCGCCGCCACCCCCGCCGTGGAGGTGCGCAGGACCGTCGGGCCGAGCAGCACGGGCGCCGCCCCGGCCGTCGTGAACCTGGCCAGCTCCTCCTCCGAGACCCCGCCCTCGGGACCGACCACCATGACGATGTCGCCCTCGGCGGGCAGCGCCACGCCCGACAGCGGCTCGGTGGCCTCCTCGTGCAGCACCAGGCCCAGCGCGGCCTCCGCCAGCAGCCGCTCGACCTGGGCGGTGGAGGCGAGGTCGGCCACTTCCGGCAGGTGGAAGCGGCGGGCCTGCTTGCCCGCCTCGCGCGCGGTGGAGCGCCAGCGGCCCAGCGCCTTGGCGACCTTGTCGCCCTTCCACTGCGTGATGCTGCGCGCGGCCGCCCACGGCACGATCACATCGACGCCCGCCTCGGTCATCATCTCGACCGCCAGCTCGCCCCTGTCGCCCTTGGGCAGGCCCTGGACGACCGTCAGCCGGAGCGCCGGCCGTTCGACGTCGTAGCGGCGGAGCACGTCGAGCCTGAGCTTGTCCTTCAGCGTCTCGCGTACGACGCACTCGGCCACCGCGCCCGCGCCGTCGGTGAGGTCGACGCGCTCACCGGGCCGCAACCGGCGCACGGCGGCCGCGTGCCGCCCCTCGGGGCCCTCCAGCGTCAGCTCGGCCCCGTCGAGGCGCTCGCGCTCGCAGAGGAAGACCGGCGCCGTCACCGGCCGTTGAAGGCGTCACGCAGGCGGGAGAAAAAACCCTGCTGACCCGGTGCGAACTTGCCAGGCGGGCGCTCCTCACCTCGCAGCCTGGCCAGCTCGCGCAGCAACTCCTCCTGGGCGGAGTCGAGGCGGGTCGGCGTCTCGACGTTGACGTGGATGAGCAGGTCGCCCCTGCCGGACTCGTTGAGCCGCTGGACGCCCCTGCCGTACATGGTGATGACCTGGCCGGACTGCGTGCCGGGCCGGACGTCGACCTCTTCGGTGCCGTCGAGGGTGTCCACCGTCAGCACGGTGCCGAGCGCGGCGGCCGTCATCGGGATCTGCACGGTGCAGTGGAGGTCGTCACCGCGCCGTTCGAAGATCTCGTGGGGCCGCTCGACGATCTCCAGGAACAGGTCTCCCGGCGGGCCGCCGCCGGGCCCGACCTCGCCCTCGCCGGCGAGCTGGATGTGGGTGCCGTCCTCGACGCCCGCGGGGATGCGGACCTTGATCGTACGGCGGGTGCGCACCCGGCCGTCGCCGGAGCACTCCTGGCAGGGGTGGCGGATGATCGTGCCGAAGCCGCCGCACTGCGGGCAGGGCCGCGAGGTCATGACCTGGCCCAGGAAGGAGCGCGTGACCTGGGAGATCTCGCCGCGCCCGCTGCACATGTCACAGGTGTCGGGGTGGGTGCCCGGCGCGGTGCCGGCCCCGTGGCAGACGTCGCAGAGCACGGCCGTGTCCACGGCGAGCTCGCGGGTCGTGCCGAACGCGGTCTCGCGCAGGTCGAGCTCGACCCTGATCGTGGCGTTGCGGCCCCTGCGGGCACGCGAGCGCGGCCCCCTGGCACCGGTGGCGGTGCCGAAGAAGGCGTCCATGATGTCGCTGAACGGGAAGCCCGCTCCGAACCCGCCGGCACCGGCGCCCGCTCCCGCGCCGCCGCCGTAGGGGTCGCCACCCAGGTCGTACATCTGGCGCTTGTTCGGGTCGGACAGCACCTCGTAGGCCTGCGTGATCTCTTTGAACCGCTCCTGGGTGTCAGGATCGGGGTTCACGTCAGGGTGCAGCTCGCGAGCGAGCCGGCGATACGCCTTCTTGATCTCGTCCTGACTTGCGTCACGGCGCACCCCGAGGGTGGCGTAGTAGTCGCTGTTTGCCACTTATCGACCTCTTATGATGCAGCCAGGATCTGGCTGACGTAGCGTGCCACCGCGCGTACGGCGCCCATCGTCACGGGGTAGTCCATCCTGGTCGGCCCCAGAACG
Source organism: Nonomuraea sp. NPDC049309 (assembly GCF_043196965.1). Classification (NCBI taxonomy): domain Bacteria; kingdom Bacillati; phylum Actinomycetota; class Actinomycetes; order Streptosporangiales; family Streptosporangiaceae; genus Nonomuraea; species Nonomuraea sp. NPDC049309. Next base: position 2,815,249 of record NZ_JBICSH010000001.1, read on the forward strand.
CCGAGCCGGGCGAGTTGGTTGTCGCCAGAACCGTATCCGGTCGCGACGACGGATGTGCCCCGCAGGTAGGGGTTTTCCGATCCGATGCGCACGGTGAGCGCGGACGGGGTGTCTGAGGATGTCTCGCCGAGCAGCCGCATGAGGACGACCTGCTCCTCAAGCGCCTCCAGCACGTCGCGCAGACCGGTGGCGAAGTCGGCGCCGGCGAGGTTGGCCGCCCCGGCGAACACGACCTTCTCGTCGTGCCGCTCGACCAGCGTCTCGAGCAGCACCGAGAGGATCGTCGCGGCGGCGGGCCGGTCTTCGACGGGGAGTCTCTCCGGCAGGTCGGCGACCAGCTCGGGCACGGCGCTCAAACCGCAGCCGTCGAGGCACGCGTTGAGCACGGCGCGCAGGTTGGCGATGCGGTGGTCCTCCACCACTTCCGGCAGCTCCACCACACGCTGCTCGACGCGGCCGGTGTTGGTGATGAGCACGAGCATGACCCGCCGCTCGGTCAGGGGAACGAGCTCGACGTGCCGGACCGTCGAGCGGGTGAGCGTCGGGTATTGCACGACCGCGACCTGCCGGGTGAGCTGCGCCAGCAGCCGGACCGTGCGGGTGACCACGTCGTCGAGGTCGACGGCGCCCGCGAGGAACGTCTCGATGGCCCGCCGCTCGGCCGCCGACAGCGGCTTGACCTGCGAGAGCCGGTCGACGAACAGGCGGTAGCCCTTGTCCGTCGGCACGCGGCCCGCGCTGGTGTGCGGCTGGGTGATGTAGCCTTCCTCCTCCAGCGCGGCCATGTCGTTCCTGACCGTCGCCGGGGAGACCTTCAGATTGTGACGCTCGGCCAGCGCCTTGGAGCCCACCGGTTCGTTGGTGGACACGTAGTCTTCGACAATGGCCCGGAGCACCGCCAGCTTCCGATCGTCGAGCACGTGCTCACCTCCTGCCTCTGTCCCTTACAGGAACGTGGTGTCTAGCACTCTGTGTTCCCGAGTGCCAAGTGTACGGCTCTCGCCCACAAGGTGCGATAACACCGCGTCCCAACTGCATCTGGCTTCCTGCGAGCAGCAGGCCGCACACTTGCCCTCATGACCGACGATTCCCGTCCCCCGGCGTACGGCCCGCCGCCCGGCCACGAACCGGCCCCGCACGGACAGCCGCCGTGGCAGCCTCCGCAGGAACCACCCCAATACGGCCGGCAGCCCGCACCTCCGCAGGGCCCGCCGCCGTACGGTGACCCATATCAGTTCGGCCCGCCATCTCAGTACGGACAATACGGCCAACAGGCCCAATTTCCACCACGAATCGACTCCAAAGCCATAAAGCCCAGCCCGTGGTGGATCGCGGCCGCCTGGGGCGTGTTCCTGGCCTGCGCGGCGGCCGGAGTCGTGCTGTTCATGAACGGTGTGGGCGCCGGCTCCGGCCTGGCGCCCAGACAGACGTTCGCGTCCGGCGAAAAGATCACGGTGACGGTGGACCCGTCCGCCAGACCCGGCGTCTATCTCGCGAGCGACACCGCGGTCACCTACGACTGCTCCATCAGCGGGGACGCGAAGCTGGCCAAGCCCTCCGAGCGGCGGCTCATCGAGGCGGAGGCCGCGGTCTGGGAGCAGATCCTCGTGATCAACGCCCCCGCCAAGGGCGACTACGAGCTGACCTGTGTCAACGACGAGCAGGCCACCGTGCGCTACGGCATCGGCCGCGACTTCTCCTCCGTCGTGGCCGGCGTCGCCGACGGCATGATCATCATGGTCGCCCTCGCAGGCGCCGGGCTGCTCATCGCCGTCGCGGGCACGATCATCGTCATCGTCCGCCGCAGCGGCGCCCGTAAGCGCCTTGCGGTCAGCGGGTGATTTGCTACGGTCCCCGTGTGTACGAGGGCGATGTGCTGGCGGGAAACTGGCGGCGGCCGGGCAAGGGGAAGATCCCCGAGGTGCCCGCCGAGCGGGACCTCGTCGTGGAGGACGCGGACAGCGGCTTCTGCGGCGCCGTGGTGGCGTGCGACAAGGAGGCCGTCACCCTTGAGGACCGGTTCGGCAACCGCCGGCTCTTCCCGCTCGCGCCCGCCGCGTTCCTGCTGGAGGGCAAGCCCGTCACGCTGATACGCCCCGCCGCGCCCGCCCCCGCGGGTCCCCGGCGCAGCGCGTCGGGCTCCATCGCCGTCGAAGGCCTGCGGGCGAGAGTGGCCCGGCAGAGCCGCATCTACGTCGAAGGCGTCCACGACGCCGCGCTCGTCGAGAAGATCTGGGGCCACGACCTGCGGGTCGAGGGCGTGGTCGTCGAATACCTCGAAGGCATCGACCACCTGCCGGCCATCGTCGAGGAGTTCCGCCCCGGGCCGGGGCGGCGGCTCGGCGTGCTCGTCGACCACCTGGTGCCCGGCTCCAAGGAGAGCCGGATCGCCGCCGAGATCACCTCCCCCGACGTGCTGGTGGTCGGCCACCCGTTCGTCGACATCTGGCAGGCGGTCAAACCGTCCGTGCTGCGCATCCCGGCCTGGCCGGAGGTGCCGCGCGGCGTCCCGTGGAAGGAGGGTGTCATCGCCGCGCTGGGCTGGCGCATGGAGCCCGCGGAGGCGTGGCGGCGCATCCTCGGCGCCGTCAAGACGTACACGGACCTCGAGCCGGCGCTGCTCGGCCGGGTCGAGGAGCTGATCGACTTCGTTACGGAGGCACCATGAGTCAAGACCCCCACGCCGGCCAAGACCCGCCCCGACCTCCCGCCGACGACGACGCGACCCGCATGGTGAGCCCGGCGGACGCCGACGCCACGCGCAAGTTCTCCCCCGCCGACATGCCGCCGCCCGCGCCGGGCTCCGGCCCGCAGCCGGGCCCGCCGCCGCCGTCCGGACAGCAGCCTGACCCCGCGTCCGGCTACAGCGCACCCGCCGGCCCCGCGCCCGGCTACGACCCCCAGCCCGGATCAGCCCCCGGCTACGGCGCACAGCCCGGCTCCACCCCCGGCTACAGCGCACCCGCCGACCCCGCGCCCGGCTACGGCGCGCAGCCCGGATCAGCCCCCGGTTACGGCGCACAGCCCGGCTCCACCCCCGGCTACGGCGCGCAGCCCGGTTCGACGCCCGGGTACGGGCCGCAGCCCCCTTCCTACGGCGAGCAGATCCCCTACGGGCAGCTGCCCGGCTCGGCGCCCCAGTACTACCAGCAGCCGCCCACCGGCTACGGCCCGCCCGGTCACGACCGGCAGGGCCCCTACGGCGCGCCCGGCGGACACCCCGGCGGTTACGGACGCCCCGGATACCCGCCGCCCCCGCCCGGCTACGGATACGCGCAACCGCCCGGCCAGCCGTACGTCCCCGGCCGCTTCGGCCCCCGCCCCGGCACCGACGACAACAGCATGGCGATGCTCAGCCACCTGCTGGGCCTGCTGGTCTCCTGGATCGGCCCGCTCATCATCTACCTGGTGCGCAAGGACCAGTCCCCCTACGTCAGGGACCACGCCGCCGGTGCGCTGAACTTCGAGCTCACGATGTTCATCGGCTACCTCGCGTCGATGTTCCTGATGTTCTTCTTCATCGGCTTCCTGACGCTGCCGGCGATCTACGTGGTGTCGCTGATCTTCCACATCCAGGCTGCGGTGGCGGCCAACAAGGGCAAGCACTACCGCTATCCGATCGCCATCCCCTTCATCACCTGACCCCGAAAAGCCCCCGGCTGCATCACCCGGCCCGAAATCCCCCGCCCAGAGCGTCACCCTGGGCCAGCCGACCACGCCGGAAGCCGGCCGCCGAACCGGGCATCACAGGCCGGGGCAGGAGCCGTGAGCAGCCGGCTGCGAGGCCCCTGACCGAGTCATCGGCCCGGACCGGTCATCCGCGTCAGACCAGCCGGCCGCGTCAGACCAGGAGATCTCTGACCAGGGCGTCGGCCAGCAGCCTGCCCTGGAGGGTCAGCACCATGCGGCCCGCCTTGAACGGCTCCGGCTCCAGCAGTCCTCTGGCGAGCGCGCTCGCCACCGCGGGCCGCGCGGCGGGCGCGACGTCGGCCAGCGGGTAGCCGGACGACAGCCGCAGCTCCAGCATGAGGCGTTCGGCGGCGCGGTCGTCCGGCCCGAGCACCTCGCGGGCGTGGGCGGGCGAGGCGCCGGCGGCGAGCCGCTGGGCGTAGGCGGCGGGGTGCTTGACGTTCCACCAGCGGGTGCCGCCGACGTGGCTGTGCGCTCCTGGGCCGGCGGCCCACCAGTCGCCGCCGGTCCAGTAGAGCAGGTTGTGGCGGCAGCGGGCGTCCTGCGACGCCGCCCAGTTCGACACCTCGTACCACTCGAACCCGGCCTGCGACAGCAGCTCGTCGGCGATCAGGTAACGGTCGGCGGCCACGTCGTCGTCGGGCATCGGCAGCTCGCCGCGCCGGATCCGCGCCGCCAGGCGGGTGCCCTCCTCGACGATCAGCGAGTACGCCGACACATGGTCGGGCCCCGCCTCGATCGCCGCGCTCAGCGACGCCCGCCAGTCGTCGTCGGACTCGCCCGGCGTGCTGTAGATCAGGTCGAGGTTGACGTGCTCGAACCCGGCCTCCCTGGCCTCCTTGACCGCCGCGGCCGCCCTGCCCGGCGTGTGGCGGCGATCGAGCACCTGCAGGACGTGCTCGCGTACGCTCTGCATGCCGAAGCTGATCCGGTTGAACCCGCCGTGGCGCAGCTTCTCCAGCGACGACGGATCGACCGACTCCGGGTTGGCCTCGGTGGTGACCTCGGCGTCCGGCCGCAGCCCGAACTCCGAGCCGATCGCGGCGAGAATGCGCGCCAGATCCTCGGGGGGCAGCAGCGTGGGGGTGCCGCCGCCGAAGAACACCGTCTCCACCGGCAGGTCCGTCTCACCCAGGACGCGCCGCGCCAGCCGGATCTCCTCGATCACCGTGTCGGCGTAGTCGCGTTGCGAGGCCCCGGGGCCGAGCTCGGAGGCCGTGTACGTGTTGAAGTCGCAGTAGCCGCAGCGGGTCAGGCAGAACGGCACGTGCACGTAGAAGCCGAACGGCCGCTCGCCGAGGCCGCGCAGAGCGCTGGCGGGCAACTCGCCGGAGGCGGGCGCGGGATCACCGTCGGGCAGGATGGATGGCACCCCTCCAGTGTGCCCGCCCCGCACAGTGCTCCGCCCACTCCCGCCCCGCTCAGCCCACCCGCCCACACACACCACCCGCCGCACCCCGCTCACCTCGCCCCCCTGCAGCGTCCTCCGCTGGCCGTCCCGGCCGTCACGGGTGCGGGCTGTCCAGGTCGAACGCCACCTCGGCGAGCCGGATCGTCCGAACTCGCGGGTCCTTGAGCAGTTCGCGGAGATTGCGTACTGAGCTGAGGTTGTCCACGTAAGCGTGGGCGAGCCCGGCTCGCGCCGCCTCGCGCAACCGCTTGAGGCTCAGGTCGAACGAGCGCAGATTGGCGTCGTCGTGGTCGCGCAGCAGGCCGACCCAGCTGCGGAACCCCTTCAGGCTCCCCTCGCACGCCTCCTCGCTCACGTCTCGGCCCTCACCGAGATCCGTCGCATCCGACCAGTAGTCGTGACCCCAGGTGATCGGGAGCGCGCCGGGCCTGCGCTCGTACACGACCCGCCCGGCGCAGGAACCGTGGCCGCGTACGAACCGCTTCAGCTCCGTCTCCCCGAGCGGCCGCTCGAACTCCACCACCGCCAGCGCGTTCAGGTCGCCGGGCAGCCTGGCGAGCACCTGCCGCACCCGCTCCTTGGCCCCCAGGTCGGTGCCGACGTCGAACAGGGACTGGGAGAGCCGGGTGTTGGCGGTGTGGCCGAGCGGCAGGCGTCCGACCCGGCCGAAGAAGCTCTGGCTGATCGTGTACGTCTGGCCGCCGGCCGGCCATGCCCTGGAGGGCCCCATGGGACGCGTGGTCACCTCGAACGACATGGACGCCGGCGCCGTCTCGCAGCAGGTGCCGTTCGTCACGACATAGCCGGGGTTGTACATCTTGAACGCGGTGCCGAGCACGGCCATCATGCGGCGTTCGCGATCACCCCGGGTCTGCACCAGCCGCGATCCCTCCGTCACGGCCACCGCGAGCAGCGCCAGCACGGCCAGCACGATCACGACCGTCCGCAGCAGGCCCCGGCGCACCGCGCGCCTGGTCAGCTTGGGGTCGAAGTCGGGCAGGTCGAACGTGTCGGGGGCGTTCATGAGCTCTCCGTGTACAGGTCGGCGAAGGCGGCCCTGGCCCGCCACACCGCGGTCTTGATCGAACTGTGCGACCGTCCGGTCATCGCGGCCACCTCCACCATCGAGAAGCCTTCGAAGTAGACCAGCGTGAGCAGGCGGCGCTGCTGCTCGGGCAGCCGCTCCAGCGCGTCGCGCACGTCCATCGCCGCGACGTGCAGCGGGGGCACGCCCAGCTCGTCGGGGCTGGGGAGCTCCAGCTCGCGGCGGCTCCTCCGCACGTGATCGAGCAGGACGTTACGGGCGATCGTGAGCAGCCACGCGGCCGCGTTCCCGCCGCGCCAGCCGAGCAGCGCCCTGGTCGCCTTGACGAACGTCTCCTGCGCCAGGTCTTCGGCGAGATGCGGGTCACGGGTCCTGCGCAGAAGGAACCCGCACACGAGCGGCCAGTGCTCGCGGTAGAGCTCCTCGATGATGTCGCCCTCCGAACGGTTTCGATGGTCATGTCACGTACAGACGCCATCGACCCCGCAATGGTCACACCCGCCCGGAAAACGACACCCCGCACCCAACGCGCCCAACAGCCCGCCCCGGACACTCACCCCGACCGGACCCGGGCCGGGGGGCGACCTCAGGCGGACACCGCCACCAGGTCCGGCCCCTCGCACCACCTCCAGCCCAATCCCGGTCATCCCACTCACCACCCCCATCACGCCCCACCGCCTCCGCCGCCCCACCGACCATCGCCGAGGCCACCGATCACCGCCGCCCCCACCACCGACCGGCGACCGTCCACCATCCACCACCGAGGCCGCCACCGACCACTGCTGCTCCCGCCGACCACCGCCGATCCACCGACCACCAAGCCTCCCGTTGAAGCCCGGCCCGGATCAGCGAAAGCCCAACCCTGACCGGAGAAGCCCAACCTCGACCGAAAAGCCCAGCCCCGGCCCGCAGACGCCCGACCACCACCGGAAAGCCCAACCCTGGCCGCAGAAGCCCAACCACGACCAGAGAAACCCACCCCGGCCGGAGAAATCCGACCCCCGGACCGGCACACCAAGCTTGTGGCGAAGGTCAGGAACCCCCTGGCGAAGGTCAGGAACGTGGGGAAGGTCTGGAAGATCGAAGAAATCGGGAGGAACGGGCAGATCCTCCACCCGTGGGTGGAGATGCGCGAACCTCAACCCGCAGGTCGATCCGCGGCGACGACCCCGTCCCTACCGTCACGTGACATGAGTTCCGCTGCCGCACCCCTGCTGATCGTCGTCGTCCTCGCCTACGCCATCTACCGCCAGTTCAAGACCCGCCCCGCCCACCGCTCGGCCGTCCTCTACATCTCCCTCGCCCTGATCGTGTACGGCGTCGCCGCTGGCGGCGTGCTCGACAACGACCACCTCGGCGCCAGCGTCTTCATGCTCGCCGTCGAAGTGGTGACCGCCGTGGGGCTCGGGATCCTGCGGGCGATGACCGTACGCATCTGGGCCGACGGCAAGGGGGCCGCCTGGTCGAAGGGCACCGGCTGGACTCTGCTGGCCTGGCTGGGCTCGATCGCGGTGCGGGTGGCCGAGCAGCTCGCCGGCGGCGCCATGGGCCTGACCGTCGCCGTCGGCGGCATCATGGTCTTCGTCGGCCTGACCCTGGCCACGCAGTCACTGGTGGTGTCGGCTCGGGCACGCGCGCTTTCCGGTTCTCGTACCGGGTCTTATAACGTCGAACGGTGATGCACGTTTCGCCCAGACCCTTCCCCCGCATCCTGCGGCTGGTCGCGATCGTGCTGGTCGGCGCGGTCCAAACCCGGACCGCGCTCACCGCGGGCCCATCGGGCGTCATCCTGGGCTGCGCGCTGGTGCTCGCACTCGCCCTGGCCCTGCTCCCGTTCAGGATCGCCGGCCGGAGCTCGGCGGACACGCCCCTCCCGGTGGCCGGCCTCGCCGTCGCCACGGTCATCGCCGCCGTGCTGCACGACATGACCCCGGACGGCGCCTCCGCCCTCGTCATGCTCGCCTGCGTCGTGGCCGCCACGAGCCGCATGCCCCTGCCGAAGTCGCTGGTGGTCACCGCGACGGCGATCGTCGCCCTGCTGGTGTCGGGCGCGATCACCGGTGACGTCTCGAAGAACCTGACCCTCGCGTTCAGCACCAGCCTGGTGTTCCTCATCACGTACGCCGCCGCGCAGCGCAAGGCCATCAGGCAGGCCGAGGCCAGGGAAGCCGTGCTCGCCGAGCGGGCCAGGATCGCCAGGGAGCTCCACGACATCCTCGCCCACTCCCTGTCCGCCCAGCTCGTCCATTTGGAGGGGGCCAAGCTGCTGCTGCGCGCCGAACGTACCGAGGAGGCGCTCGACCGCGTCGTTCGCGCCCGCGACCTCGCCAAGTCGGGCCTGGAGGAGGCGAGGCGCGCGGTGGCCGCCCTCCGCGAGGACCCGCCGGAGCTCCCTGTCGCCCTGCGGCGTCTCAAGGAGGAGTTCGAGAGCACCACCCGCCTGCCCTGCACGCTGCGCATCTCCGGCCCCGAACGCCGCCTCACCCCGGAGGCCGAGCTGGCCTTGACGCGCACCGCCCAGGAAGCCCTCACGAACATCCGCCGCCACGCCCCCGGCGCCCCCGCGAGCATCACGCTGACCTTCTCCCCCACCTGGTGCGACCTCCGCATCACCAACCCGGCCGCGCTCACCCCCCGACCCCACTCGCCGGCCACGACCACACCCGAGAACCGCCCCCAGGACGGCTCCTCAGTAGCACCTCGCACGCTCGGCGCTTCCGCGTCCGACCAACGGCCACACCCATTCAGCGACCCTGCGCCCGCACAGCAACCGCACACCCACGACGACCCCGCCCCAGGACAACGGCCGCACGCGCTCAACGAGCCCACACCCAAGCAGGAACCGACGGGCGGCGGGCACGGACTCATCGGCATGCGCGAACGCGCCGAACTCCTCGGCGGCACTCTCACCGCCGGCGCCGACGGCCAAGGCTTCACCGTCCACGTCAGGGTGCCGGCATGATCACGACCAGCACCTCGTCCGGCCTTTTCCCGGCACGTGCTGCCCTGTTCCCAGCACTCGAGGCCCTGGTTTCGACGCGTGAGGCCCCGACCCCGGCACACGAGGCCCTGGCCCCAGCACGTCCCGCCCAACTCCCAGCAAGCGAGGCCCTGCTCCCCGCGCGTGAAGCTTCGCCCCCAGCACGCGAGGCCCCTTCTCTAGCGCGTGAAACCCCGGCCCCAGCGCGTCCCGCCCTACTCCCACCAAGTGGGACCCTGCTCCCCACGCGTGAAGCTTCGCCCTCGACCTGCGAAACCCCTTCTCTGGCACGTGAGATGCCGACCCCAGCGCGTCCCGCCCTGCACTCAGCACGTGACGCGCTCCTCCCCTCCCTCCCCTCGCGTGACGCCCTGCACTCAGCACAAGACGCCTTCTTCCCCCGCGTGACGCCCTGCTTCCGGCATGTGGCGCCCTTTCCGCCAGCGCGTCACCCCCTGCCCCGGCACGCGAGGTCCCTTTTCCGGTGCGTGAGGCCGGACTCGCTCCGGCGAGCGGAGGACGGGGCGTTTGCTCGGAAGCCATGGTGTGGGAGGTGACCGGATGACCAGGGTGGTCGTGGCCGATGACCAGGCCGTGGTGCGGGAAGGACTGGTGCTGCTGCTCGGCCTGCTGCCCGGCATCGAGGTGGTGGGCTCGGCGGGCGACGGCGAGGCGGCGCTCCGGCTGGTCGAGTCGGAACGGCCGGACGTGGTCCTGATGGATCTGCGCATGCCTCGCATGGACGGTGTCGAGGCCACGCGCCGGATCCGGGCCGCCCATCCCGGCACGCAGGTCGTGGTGCTGACCACGTACTCGGACGACGAGTCGGTCTTCGCCGCGCTCAGGGCAGGTGCGCGTGGCTTCCTCACCAAGGACGCCGAGGCCGAGGACATCGCCAAGGCCATCGCCACCGTCATGCGCGGGGACGCCCAGCTCGACCCCACCGTGCAGCTCCGCCTTCTGGACACCATGTCCCAGCCCACCTCCTCACCGCCCGCGGCACCTCCTTCGACCGCGTCTCCTCCGCGCAGCTCTCCCCCTGCCGTGTCACCGTCTCCCGACGCATCTCCTGCCGATGCCCCCTCTCCAACGGACGCGGGCACAGGCGCGTCCTCTCCTGGGCACGCGCCTACCGGCGCCCCTTTCGCCGACGCCCCTTGCACTGACGCCCCCGTCGCTGACGTTCCTGCCGACGCCACCTCCGCCGGCATCCCTTCGGCCGACGTTCCTACCGACGTCGCCTCCGCCGGCATCCCTTCTGCCGACGTGCCTTCCATGGAGGTCGCGCCTACCGACGCCTTCTCGTCGGCTGCCTCTGCTGTGCCCTCTTCGGAGGAGCTTCTTGCGGATGGGTCGGATGCGCACACTCCCGAGGTGCGCCCATCCTGCTCAGACGCACCTCCTTTCGAGCGAGACGTACGTTTCGGCGGCGCGTCTCCGTCGCAGCACCGGCGACGTTCCGCCGGGCGACGGACCCGGCGGAACAGCGACCGGCTTCCTGACGGACTGACGCCGCGCGAAGGCGAGGTGCTGATGCTCATCGCCGAGGGCCTGTCGAACACCGAGATCGCCGCCCGGCTGTTCATCACGGAGGCCACTGTGAAGACGCACATCAACAACCTGTTCGCCAAGGCGCGGCTCAGGGATCGCGCCCAGGCCGTCACGTACGCCTACCGCCACGGCCTGGTCACGCCCGGCTGAGCGTCCCTCCTACCGCTCCGCTCACCCCTGGCTGAGCCTCCTCGCGACCGCTCACCCCTGGCTGAGCCTCCTCGCGACCGCTCACCCCTGGCTGAGCCTCCTTCCGACCGCTCACCCCTGCTCAACTCCCCCTTCGCTGAGCCTCCTCCCTACCGCTCGCCCCTGGCTGACCCCCATCCCACAGATCGCTCCTCGCTGAGACCCCCTTCCGGCCGCTTGCGGAGCTTCTCGCCGGACCCGCCGTTGAGCTGGGACTCCTCGTCGAACCCGGCGAGCTGTAAGAGGGTCTCAAGGGCCGCCTGCCGGGTCTCCTCGACCGAGCCGCCACGCTCGCCGAAACACTCGGCCGCCACGTCGAGCAACGTCGCCACCACGGCGGCATCGGGATAGGGCACATCCACCAGCACGGTGCCGTCCGCCGCCTTCTCACCCTCACCCACGTGGCGCCTCAGCAGCCGTCGAGTCTCCTCAGCAACGGCAACCCCTAGAACGGCTGCACGCTCGAATCGCTCAGAAGCAATCACGTCACCCTCCAGTCGCACAGGTGTTCGGAGAATGAAAGGTAGATGACGCCACCGACAAAATCGGCCTGCAGGTGAGCCGCCCCGCAACCCGCCCAGCCGCGCAGCCGGCCGCGCAAGCCATCGGCCCCGTCGGACTGCCAGCAACCGGCCCAACCGCGTGAGCACACCGGCGGCTCTACCTGTGTCTCCTCGGCCCGCGTCCGCTCGGACTTCGTCCGCTCGATTTGCATCTGTTCGGTGCGGGTCCGCTCGGACCTCGTCCGCTCGATCTGCATCTGTTCGGTGCGGGTCCGCTCGGCTGCGGACGGGGGCGTGGACGCGGTCCGGCGCGGATGGCGGTGCGGTCATCGGGCGGCGGAAGGTGGTGCGATCGCCGTACGGCGGATAGCGGTGCGGTCGCCAAGCGGAGCGAGGTGGCGCAGCCGATCCGTGCTGCCTACCTGTGCTGCCCGGCCGGCTGCCCGGTTGGGCCGGTCACCCGGCAGCCCGTTCGATCCGATGGTGCGCTCACCCGGTTGGGCCGGTCGTCCGGCGGTGTCCGGGCGGCTCTCGTGCCGCCGAGCTCACCAGACAGGCGACGCGACCGCTCTGCCGACCGGTTAGCCTCGAACCGTGTCAGACCCCATCATCAGCATCGATTCCCTCACGGTGGACCTCGGCGGCAACCCCGTACTGCGCGACCTGACCTTCGCCGTGGCACCGGGTGAGATCGTGGCGGTGGTGGGGCCGAACGGTTCCGGCAAGTCCACTCTGCTGCGCTGCCTGGCCGGGTTGCAGCCCGCCACCGCCGGTGAGGTACGCGTGTTCGGGGAGGCTCCGGCCGACGATGCCGGTTTCTGGGGCCGGGTGGCGCTGCTGAGCGACGAGCCCGCCTGGTATCCGGGGCTCACCGCGCGCGAGCACCTGGAGCTGATGGGTGCCGTGCACACCGCCGCCCGCATGACGGTGGACGCGGCGCTGGAGACGTTCGCGCTGGCCGAGCGGGCGGACGCCGTCCCGCTGAACCTCTCGACCGGCCAGCGCCAGCGTCTCGCCCTGGCGGCCGCGCTGCTCAGGCCGAGCTCGTTGCTGCTTCTCGACGAGCCGGAACGCGGCCTCGACGCTCAGTTCCGGGCCGCTCTGGGCGGCCTGCTCGACGAGTACGCCTCCGAGGGAGGCACCGTCGTCATGGCCACCCACGACCAGGGTCTTGCCGATCACGGCCGTCGCGTCCTTCCCTCAGGCGTCCCTACATGATGGAGTCCTGGCACGGGCGGCCGGCTGTCCCCGCGTCGCCGGCTCACAACGCGGCGACGACCGTCCCCACGACGCCGGCTCGCGATGCGGCGGGGGCCGTGCCGCGCTCAGGCGGCAGACCCGTGGCGTGCGCGTTCCCGCGCCCGTCCGACCTGATGTCCACCCCACCGAGGACCAGCCGATGACCGAGATCGGTGTACGGGCCGTCCGGGCGTATCTGCGCTCCCGCGGCCCCGCGCCCGCCAGCCTGATCGACCGTTACGTCTCCGGGTTCTGCCTGCTCATGGCCATCGTGATCCTGGGGCAGCCGCTTGCGGGGGTGTTCGCGGGGCTGGCCGAGCCGGTCGATCCCGACCGCATGGGGGCGGGGGTGGCGCTGCTGGCGCTCGCCCTGTGCGGGTTCCTGGCGGGCGCGCGGGCGGCGGGACCGGTGCTGTTGACGGCCCCCGACGCGTCCTGGCTGCTGCTGTCCCCGCTGAGCCGGCGGCATCTGCTGGCCCGTCCGGTCAGGACGCTGGGCCTGGTGGTGCTGGCGGCGGGCCTGCTGTTCGGGGTGGGGCTGCTGGCGGTGCTGGGCGCGCCCGATCATCTCGTGTGGCGGGTGCTCGCCGCGCTGGTGCTGGGTGTGGCGGCGACCGTGGGCGGTACGGCGCTGGCGGTGCTCGGCCAGACCGGCCGCCCGGCGCCGCTCGGGCAGGCGGCCCGACAGCCGGGACAGCTCGGGCAGACGACCCGACCGTGGCAGCTCGGGCAGGTGCAGGCGTGGCAGCTCTGGCTGACCGGGGTGATGGCCGCGCTGCTGGTGCTGGCGGCGGTGGCGGTGACGGGCCGGTTGCGTACGGTGCTCACCGCCGTCGCGCACGCGCCCCTGGCGGCGCCGGCCGCCGCCGTGGCCGGGGCGGTCGTGGCGGCGGCGCTGCCGGCCTGGCACGCGTGGCGTTCGCTCGACCGCATCCACGCCCGTACGCTCCTGGCCGCCTCCACCCGCGCGGGGCACGTCGCGAACGCCACGGCCGCGCTCGACCCGGGCGCCCTCACCTGGATCGCCGAGGACAACCACTGGCGGGCCAGGAGGCTCACCTCCCGCCGCTGGCCCGCGCTGCCCGCCCCGCTCGCGCTCGCCTGGCAGGACTGGCGGCGGCTGGCGCGCAGGCCGGGACGGCTCGCGTTGATCGCGGGTACGGCGGCGCTGCCCGCGATCCTGGCCCAGGCGGGCGCTCCCATGGCGGTGCCGGCGATCGCGGTGCTGATGGGCGGTCTCGCCGTGGCCGCGACCGCCACGTCCGGCGCCCGGCGGGACGCCGACAACCCGGCTCTGGCCAGGCTCATCGGAACGCCGTTCCGCGCGACGCTGGCCGCCCGCGCCGTGCTGCCCGCCGTGCTGAGCGGCGTCTGGGCGACAGCGGCCCTGCTGCTGAGCTCGCCGGTCGGTACGGTGTGGCTGTTCGGCCCGTTGCTCGGGCCTGCCCTGGCGGCGGGGGCGCTGCGGATGGCCAGGCGCGAGCCGGTCGATCACACGATGCCGGTGATCGAGACGCCGGGCGGCGCCCTGCCCACGGGCCCGCTGAGGTGGGCGGCGACGGGGCCGGATCTGGCCCTGGCCGGCAGCCTGCCCGCCCTGGTGGCGCTGACCTCCCCAGGAGTCCCGCCGGCCCCCTGCCTCGCCGCCCAGGCCGTCTGGGGCGCCGTGGTGCTGGCGGCCTACGTCCGGCGCACCCGGTCCAGGTAGGAAGGGCGAGCCGGTCAGGCCACGTACAGGTCGCTGGGCAGGCCGCCGTACGGGATCGTGCGTTCCCTGCGCATCCCGGCCCGCTCGGCGACCCTGCGGGACGGCTCGTTGATGTCGCGGATGACCGCGACCACCGTTCCCAGGTTCCTGCCCACGTCGAGGGCGGCGCGGGCGAGTTCGAGGGCGTAGCCGTTCCCCCACGCGGACGGGCGGAAGCGGTAGTAGAGGTTGAGCACGTGCCGGCCGTCGACCACGGCGTGCCGGAGCCCGCCGAAGCCGAGCACGTGCTGCGAGTCGCGGGGCCGGGCGGCCCAGTATCCGAGGCCGCGCTCGTCCCAGTCGTCGAGCCACAGGCCGAGCATGGCCCGGCTGGACTCGATGTCGGTGATGGGTCCGCCGGGGTGGTAGACGCTGGTGCGCGGGTCGGAGTGGATCTCGTGTACGGCGTCCAGGTCGTCGGCCGTCACCCGAGAGAGGACCATACGCGCCGTCTGCACCACTTCCATGGGTTCAGGGTATTTCGCCGGGTTCCGGGAGCGGCATGCGCCGAGGTAAAGGACGCACGCTCCCGGCACAGGGCACCCGTAAAGGACGAGCCCCCTGCAACAAGGCAATCGCCAGAAGACCCCGCAACGGCGCCGCGGGCCGGCGGAAGCCGCAAGCCCCGCAAGAAAAGCCGCAAGCCCCGCGGAAACCCGGCGGATCCCCTACTTCTTGGGCTTGTCGGCGCTGGAGTCCGTGGACAGCGCGGCGACGAAGGCCTCCTGCGGCACCTCGACCCGGCCGACCATCTTCATCCGCTTCTTGCCTTCCTTCTGCTTCTCCAGCAGCTTCCGCTTACGCGAGATGTCACCGCCGTAGCACTTGGCGAGCACGTCCTTGCGGATGGCCCTGATGTTCTCGCGCGCGATGACCCGGGCCCCGATGGCGGCCTGGATGGGCACCTCGAACTGCTGCCGGGGGATCAGCTCGCGGAGCTTCTTGGCCATGTCGACGCCGTACGCGTACGCCTTGTCCTTGTGGACGATGGCGCTGAAGGCGTCGACCGCCTCGCCCTGCAGCAGGATGTCGACCTTGACCAGGTCGGCCTCCTGCTCGCCGGCCGGCTCGTAGTCAAGCGAGGCGTAGCCGCGGGTGCGCGACTTGAGCTGGTCGAAGAAGTCGAAGATGATCTCGCCGAGCGGCAGCATGTAGCGGATCTCGACGCGGTCTTCGGACAGGTAGTCCATGCCGAGGAGCTGGCCGCGCCGCCCCTGGCAGATCTCCATGATCGCGCCGATGAACTCGGCGGGCGCGAGGATCGTGGACTTGGTGACCGGCTCGAAGACCTTCGCGATCTTGCCGCCCGAGGGGAACTCGGACGGGTTGGTGACCGTGAACTCCTTGCCGTCCTCCATGACCACGCGGTAGATGACGTTGGGCGCGGTGGAGATCAGCGACAGGCCGAACTCGCGCTCCAGCCGCTCGCGCACGATCTCCATGTGCAGCAGCCCGAGGAAGCCGACGCGGAAGCCGAAGCCGAGCGCCGCGGACGTCTCCGGCTCGTAGATCAGCGCGGCGTCGTTGAGCTGGAGCTTGTCGAGCGCCTCGCGCAGCTCGGGGTATTCGTCGCCGTCGATCGGATAGAGGCCGGAGAACACCATCGGCTTGGGGTGCTCGTAGCCGGCCAGCATCTCCTCGGCGGGCTGCGCGGCCGAGGTGACGGTGTCGCCGACCCGCGACTGGCGGACGTCCTTCACGCCGGTGATGAGGTAGCCCACCTCGCCGACGCCGAGCCCGAGGTCGGCGGGCTGGGGCTCGGGCGAGATGACGCCGATCTCCAGCGTCTCGTGGGTGGCGTTGGTGGACATCATGAGGATGCGCTCGCGCTTGCTCAGATGGCCGTCGACGACCCTGACGTACGTCACCACGCCGCGGTAGGTGTCGTAGACGGAGTCGAAGATGAGCGCCCTGGCGGCCGCGTCGGCGTCGCCGACGGGCGCGGGCACCGCCTCGACCACGTGGTCGAGCAGCTCGCGCACGCCCTCACCGGTCTTGCCCGACACCTTGAGCACGTCGGAGGGATCGCACCCGATGAGGCCGGCCAGCTCTTCCGCGAACTTCTCCGGCTGCGCCGCGGGCAGGTCGATCTTGTTGAGGACCGGGATGATGTGCAGGTCGGCGTTCATGGCCAGGTAGAGGTTGGCCAGCGTCTGCGCCTCGATGCCCTGGGCGGCGTCGACGAGCAGGATCGCGCCCTCGCACGCCTGCAGCGACCGCGAGACCTCGTAGGTGAAGTCGACGTGGCCGGGCGTGTCGATCATGTTGAGCACGTGGCCGTTCCACGGCAGCCGCACGGCCTGCGACTTGATCGTGATGCCGCGTTCGCGCTCGATGTCCATCCTGTCGAGGTATTGGGCCCGCATCGTGCGGTCGTCGACCACGCCGGTGATCTGCAGCATCCGGTCGGCAAGCGTCGACTTGCCGTGGTCGATATGCGCGATGATGCAGAAGTTGCGAATCAACGCGGGGTCGGTCTGGCCAGGCTGAGTGCGCACCGAAGTCCGTTTCGACAGGGTTGAGGTCAAGCAGTCTTCCATGGTGACATGCCCGGGTGATTACCCGAACCGTCATCCGCCGCGGCCTGCGCCTGCTCGCGCTTGCCTTGGCCGTCCTGGTCGCGCTGGCGGGCGTCTTAGCCGCAACGCTCCGGCTTCAGTTTACCGGTGCACCGGCGGCCTGGGCGAAGAGCACCGGCAACGACGCCCTGTGGCTGGGGCATGCGTGGGTGGACGGCCGCCGCACCGAGCGCGACGTCGAGCGGCTCGCGGCGCGGCTGAGGACGACGGGTATCAAGGACGTGTACGTCCACTCGGGTCCGTTCGAGGTGGACGGCCGCTTAGACCCCGCCAAATACCCCCACGCCGGAAATTTCGTGAAGTGGCTGCGCCGGCACGCCCCCGGCATCCGCATCTCCGCCTGGCTCGGCCAGCGGGTGGACGGCCACCTCGACCTCGACGACCCCCGCTCCCGCGCGAACGTCCTGTCCGGCGTCGCCGCCATCATGACGCGGGGCTTCGACGGCATCCACTACAACTTCGAGCCCATCGGCGACGGCGACACCGACTTCCTCGACCTGCTGGAGCGGACCAGGCGGCACACGAGCCTGCTGTCGGCCTCGACGCCGCAGATCGAGCCCTATCCCGGCCTGCGCGTGGCCGCCAGGGCCGCGCTCGGCCACGACAAGTACTGGTCGCAGGGCTACTTCGGGCAGGTCGCGGCGCGGGTGGACCAGGTGGCGGTCATGACGTACGACTCGTACCTGCCCTTCCCGTCCCTGTACGGCGGCCACGTCGCCCGCCAGGCCAGGCTGGCGCTCGACCTGGTGCCGGAGGACAAGGCTCTCTACATGGGCGCGCCCGCCTACCATGACCACGGCCTGTCCTACCTGGACGCCGCCGAGAGCGTGGCGATGGCCGCGGAGGGCGCCCGGCTGGCGCTCACCGACCGCGGCAGGCGCGAGCGGTTCGGCCTGGCGCTCTACGTCGACTTCGCCGCGACGGAAGAGGATTGGCGCGAGTACATGACACGATGGCGTTGATTTGAGCAGCCGCCTTGAGTATTGGTAACCTGGCTAACTGCGTGTGGCGCGCCCTCTCCTCGAGCCCGCGCGCTCCATCCATCACTCAGACTTTCACCGAGGCTTCTTCGTGGCGAACATCAAGTCCCAGATCAAGCGCAACAAGCAGAACGAGAAGGCTCGTCTGCGCAACAAGGCGGTCAAATCGTCTCTGAAGACGGCCATCCGCAAGTTCCGCGAGGCGGCCGAGCAGGGTGACGTCGAGCAGGCCGTGGCCCTGCAGCGGGCCGCCGCGCGCCAGCTCGACAAGGCCGTCAGCAAGGGTGTCATCCACAAGAACCAGGCGGCCAACCGCAAGTCCGCGATCGCCAAGCAGGCCGCGGCGCTGGTTTCCGCCAAGTAGTAACGGCGCCGCCGCCCAGGCGGCGCCGGCCTCTGAACGCCGCATCCCATTCGCCGGGGGTGCGGCGTTTTTGTGATTTACCTCGCCGTTTTGTCACGATTTCGATATCACACGGCCGTATCGGGTGCATCACCGTTGCAGAGATCGCCTTGCTCGTCTCCGGTCATATCCCCGAGGGTGCACTAAACAGCGCAAAGGGGGACACATGCGGGGCCCGTTGGTCGTCAAAAGGGCGTTCAGCGAGCCCCTGCTCCTCCTGGCCGCGTTCGGCTCTATCCTGCTCGCCACCACCACGCTCGTGGCGCTGACCATGTACGCCTCCTCCATCGCCGAGGCGGGCGTCCGCAGGACGATGGAGACGGCCTCGCACGAGCAGATCGCCGCGACCGTCAGCACCCCCATCACGGCGGAGACGTTCCCGAAGTTCGACCAGGCCGTACGCGCCGAGCTGACCGCCGCCTACGGCCGCGCGCCCGACGTGGCCGCGAGCCTGCGCTCCGACTCCTACACGATGCCGGGCCAGGAGGGCAGGCAGCGCCCCGAGCTGCTGCGCTTCGGCAGCTACGACGGGCTCGACCGGCACGCCAAGCTCGTCAGCGGCGCCTGGCCCCAGACCGGCGGCGGCACCGGCGACACCGTGCAGGCCGCGATCTCGCTGTCGGCGTCCTCGGAGACCGGGTTCAAGGTCGGTCAGGAGTTCACCACGCGCGGCCGGCTCGACGGCCGCCCGGTGCGGGTGCGCGTGGTCGGCGTGTTCCAGCTCGACGACCCGTTCGGGGCCCGCTGGGCGGGCGAGCAGCTGCTCAGCAGGGGCGTCGAGCGCGGCGAGTTCACCACGTACGGGCCGCTGATGGTGACCCGCGAGACCTTCATCGGCCGCTTCGCCACCAACGTCAACGCCACCTGGACCGCCGTCCCCGACCTGCGCGCGCTCACCCCCGAGCAGCTGCGCCCGATGGCCGCCGCGATCTCCGGCCTGGAGGACCGGCTGAAGGAGCAGGGCTGCGGGAGCTGCGTGGCGGCGAGTCACCTGCCGGAGCTGCTCACCCAGCTCGACACCGCCTCGCTGGTGGCCCGCTCCACCATGCTGATCCCGGTGCTGCAGCTGCTGCTGCTCGCCGCGTACGCGCTGATGCTGACCGCGCGGCTGCTGGCCGACCACCGCCGCATGGAGGTGGCGCTGCTGCGCTCGCGCGGCGCGGGGACCGTGCGGCTCGCGGTGCTCGCGGGCGGCGAGGCGCTGCTGGTGGCGCTGCCGTGCGCGATCGTGGCGCCGTTCCTCGGCCCGCCGCTGCTCGCGCTGATCAACCGGCTGCCGTGGATCGAGGCCGCCGGCGTGCGGCTGGATCCCCAGGCCGACCTGGGGACGTTCCTGGTGTCGTTCGGGGTGGCGCTGGCCGCTGCCGTGCTGCTCATGGCCCCTGCGCTGGCCGGGGCGCGCAGGACGTACGTCGAGGAGCAGGCGGCGCGCGGGCGCGGCGGCGGGCGCGGCCTCATCGAGCGGGCGGGCGCCGACCTCGCGCTGCTGGTCGTGGCCGGGCTCGCGATCTGGCAGCTGCAGCGCTACGGCGCCCCCGTGACCGCGACGGCGGCCGGCGGCCTGGGCATCGACCCGCTGATCATCTCCGGACCGGCGCTGGCCCTGCTCACCGGCGGCATGCTGGGGCTGCGGCTGGTGCCGCGCGTGTCCAGGCTGGCCGAGAAGATCACCTCAAGGCGGCCCTCGCTCGCCCCCGCGCTCGGCGCCTGGCAGGTGAGCAGGCGGCCGCTCAAGTACGCCGGGCCCGCGCTGCTGCTCACCATGGCCATCTCCATCGGCATCGTGTCGCTCGCGACCGCCTCCACCTGGCGTACCTCGCAGCTCGACCAGGCCCGCCACCAGGCCGGCGCCGACCTGCGGCTGTCCGGCCCGCCGGACGGTCCCGAGCTGGGCGCGCTCGGGCGCGGCACCGCGTTCACCGCGCTGCCCGGCGTCCGCGCCGCCTCCCCCGGCTTCCGCGGGCAGGTGGACGTGGGCGGCGAGAGCGCGATGCTGGTCGCGCTCGACGCGGGCAAGCTGGGCGAGCTGTTCCACCTGCGCCCCGACCTGTCGGCGCAGCCGGTGAGCGAGCTGTCGCGGACGCTGGTCGGCGACCGCGCGGAGCGGCTGGAGCTGCCCGGACGGCCCGCCGGGCTGACCGTGACCGCCGAGGCGGACGCCGAGCTGTCGGCCCGGCTGGTGCTCACCGACGCGCTCGGGGTCTGGCGCGACGTGCCGCTCGGCGTGCTCAAGGCCGGCGAGAACCGGCTCGAGGTGGACCTGCGGGCACTGGCCGGGCAGAACGGCGAGATCTCCTACCCGATCTCGCTGCTCGGCGTGATCGCCGGGGCGCCGTCGGGCAAGGCGACGCTCACGGTCACCGGGCTGACCGCCGACGGGCGGCAGGTGGACGCGCCCCGGCTGACGATGAAGGCCGAGCAGGCCACCGCCGCCGCGTTCGCCCAGCGGCCCGAGCCGGGGCCGATGCCGGTGGTGCTGACCTCCGGCCTCGCCTCCTCGCTGAAGCTCGCCGCCGGGCAGGAGGGACGGGTCAGCATCGACCGCCGGGTGCTGCCGGTCAAGGTCGTCGGCGTCGTCGAGACCATGCCCACCACCACGGCCGGGCAGCAGGCCGTGCTCGCCGACTGGGAGACGATGCAGACGTACGAGCTGGCCACGGCGCAACCGCCGCGGCCGGCGACCGAGTGGTGGCTGGCCACCGCTGATGGCGGCGCTGACGCGACCGCCGCCACGGCCGAGCTCAAGAGCCACCCCGAGTGGGACGTCACCGTGCTCGACCAGCGCGCGCTGGCCGCCACCCTCCAGGACGACCCGCTGGCCAGCGGCCTGCAGGGGGCGCTCATGCTGGGCTTCCTGGCCGCGCTGGTGTTCGCCGCGCTCGGCTTCCTGGTGAACGCGGCCGTGGCGGCGCGCGAGCGGATGTCGGAGTTCGCGGTGCTGCGGGCGCTCGGCGTGAGCCCCCGGCAGGTGCTCGGCATGCTGGCCATGGAGCAGGCGTTCGTCGTGGGCCTGTCGCTGCTGGCGGGCACCGGGCTCGCGGTGGTCGTGGGCATGCTGGTCGTGCCGCACATCGTGCTCACCGGGCAGGCCGCGGCCGTCACGCCCGCCGTGGTGCTCGACATCCCCTGGGGGGCCACCGCCGCGATGCTGGCCCTGGTCACGGCGGTGCTGTTCGCGATCGTCGCCGGGCTGGCCCGCACCGTGCGCAAGCAGCACAGCCTCCGGGAGGAACAGTGAGAATCGGGCTTCTCTCCCGGGTGCACCTGGGCCCTTTGGCGGTGCTCTTCGCGCTGACGCTGAGCGCCTGCGCACTCATCTCCGGGCTGCCGCGGGCCACCGAGTCCGCCTACGACGAGGCGCTGCGCCGCGCCCTGGCCGGCGCGCCCGGCGCGCAGACCGACCTGACCGTCACGGTGGGCACCTGGTCGCCGGCGGTGGACCTGCGCGAGCGCGCCCAGTTCGACTCGCGGATGCGCGTGTGGCAGAAGGTCCTGCCCGCCACGCTGCACCCGCTGGTGACCGGGCCCGGCCACATGAGCGCCAAGACCACCGCGACCCCCATCGCCGGGACCGGTGGCTCGTCCTACCTCAACGTGGGCTGGCTGTCCGACGCCGATCAGCGCGTCGAGTGGGTGCAGGGCAAGGTCCCCGGCGCGCCCACCACGATGCGGTACGAGGGCGAGACGATCCCCGTGTTCGAGGCCGGGGTCGTCGAGGAGGCCGTGCGCGAGATGGGCCTGCGCATCGGCTCGACCACGGTGATCGGCGAGCACGACTACGCCGCCGTCAAGATCGTCGGCGTCTTCCGCGCCAAGCGGGCGGACGACCGCTACTGGTCGCACCACAACGACATCCTGCACGTGCTCAAGCTGCAGCCGCCGGGCGGCCTCGACTTCGAAAAGCACGCCACCGCGCTGCTGTCCGACGCCGGGCTCGCCGAGCTCAGCGGCGAAGGGCGCAACCTCGCCTACCGGTGGACGCTGCCGCTCGACCCGCGCGGGGCGAGCGCCCTGGACGTGCCCGGCCTGCAGGCCTCCGTCGCCGAGTTCGGCCGGGTGGTGGGCATCCAGTCCACCGGCACCGTCGCCCCGTACGCGCTGGAGACCGGGCTGCCGCACCTGCTCGCCGAGTTCCAGGCGCAGCTGTCCACCGCGCAGACCGTCATGTACCTGGTGCTCGGCGGGCTGCTCGCGGTCGCGCTCGGCGTGATCGTGCTGGCCGTGCAGCTCCTCTCCGACCGGCTCGACCACACGCTGGCGCTGACCAGGGCGCGCGGCGGGTCGCTCGCCCAGGTGGCGGGCACCGCGGCCGGGCTGACCGCCATGGGCGTGGTGCCGGGGGCCCTGGCCGGGTACGCGCTGTCGTACCTGGTGCCGGGCACCGCGCGGGCCATCGTGCACGCGGGGCCGGTGATCGTGGTGCTGGCCGCCACCGGGTTCGCCGCCGTGCGGATCGCGCTCGCCCACCGCACCCCGCTGCACGAGCGGCGTGCGGACGTCGCCACCGCGCGGCCCACGGCCAAGCGGATCACGCTCGAAGTGCTGATCGTCGTGCTGGCCGTGGTGGGCGCGTACCTGCTGCGGGCGCGCGGGCTGAGCGCGTCGGCAGGGCAGGACCCGTTCCTGCTGATCGTGCCGGTCGCGCTGACCGTGGCGGCGGCGCTGGTCACGCTGCGGCTGTATCCGTACCCGCTGCGGCTGATCGTCCGGCTGGCGGCGCGCGGGCGGGCCGCGGTGCCGTTCCTGGGGCTCACCAGGGCGGCGCGGGCGCGCGCCGCGAGCGTCATGCCGGTGCTGATCCTGCTGCCCGCCCTCGCCGTGTCGGTCTTCGCCGCCGTCGTCTCCGACGGCATCTCCGGCACCCAGCGGCTCGCGTCCTGGCAGCAGGCCGGCGCGCCGATCAAGGTGACGTCCGAGAGCGAGATCCCGGCCGCCGTCATCGACGGGATCCGCAAGGCGCCGGGCGTGGAGCGGGTCGTGCTCGCGCAGCGCGGCCAGGTCCAGGTCGGCTACGGCGCCGAGCGGGCCGAGGCGCTCGCCGTGAACGTCGCCGAGTGGCGCTCGATCCTGTCCGGCGCGCCGGTGAGCCTGCCCGCGGTGTCCGGCGGCGCGATCGTCTCGCCGGAGCTGCGCGGGCGCGGGACGCTCGACCTCGGCTGGCAGTCCAGGTTCAAGGTGCCCACCGCCGCCGTCGCCGAGTCGGTGCCCGGCTTCTTCACGACCGGCAAGTTCCTGGTCGTGCCGCTGGAGGTGCTGCTGCGCCCGGCCGTGAACACGCTGCTCATCCAGGGCGACGCCGACGCCGCCGAGCTGGCCGCGCTCGCGCCGTCGGCCACCGTCATCACCCAGGAGGGCGCGCTGGCCGGCATCCAGGACGATCCGCTGACCGGCACCGTACGGGCCACACTGGTCATCGTGACGATCGCACTGGCCGGCTACGCGCTGCTCGCCGTCGTCCTGCTGCTCATCGTCGGCGCGGCCGACCGCGCCAGGGCGGTCTCCTTCCTGCGCACGCTCGGGCTGTCGGACCGGCAGGCCCAGTGGCTCACCGTGCTGGAGGTGCTGCCCATGATCCTCATGACCGCGCTGGCCGGCCTCTGCCTCGGCCTGGCCCTGCCGGCCGCGCTCGGTCCCGGCGTCGACCTGTCGTCGTACGCCGGTGACCTGCCCGTCGGCGACTACGCACCCGACCCCGTCCTGCCCGGCGCGCTGGCCGCGGGGCTCGCCGTGGTCGCCGTGCTCGGCGCGTACGCGCACACCGCCATCAGCCGCCGCCGCAGCCTCGGCGCCGTCCTTCGAGTGGGGGACCTCACATGAACCCGACACTGTCAGAGCTGGAAGCGAAGGCCAAGCGGGAGAAGGCCGTCTTCGGCGGGGACGCGCACATCGTGTGCGACAACCTCGTCCGCATCTACAAGACCGAAGGCGTCGAGGTCGTCGCGCTGCAGGGCCTCGACCTCGTCATCGACAAGGGCGAGCTGGTGGCCATCGTCGGCGCCTCGGGCTCCGGCAAGTCCACGCTGCTCAACGTGCTGTCCGGGCTCGACGTGCCGACCGCGGGCGTGGCCAGGGTGGCCGGCATGGACCTGCTGTCGATGACCGCCCGCGACCGTCTCCACTACCGGCGCTCCGTCGTCGGCTTCATCTGGCAGCAGACCGCGCGGAACCTGCTGCCGTACCTGACCTCGCGGGAGAACATCGAGCTGCCGATGAAGCTGGCCGGCAAGCGCCGCCGCCGCGAGCGCGCCGACGAGCTGCTCGAACTCCTCGGCGTCGCCGACTGCGCCGGGCGCAGGCCGCCCGAGATGTCCGGCGGGCAGCAGCAGCGCGTCGCCATCGGCGTGGCCCTCGCCAACTCCCCGCAGCTCATCCTCGCCGACGAGCCCACGGGCGAGCTCGACAGCGAGACGTCCGAGCAGGTCTTCGAGGCGCTGCGCACCGCCAACAGGGAGCTGGGGGTGACCGTCGTCATCGTCACCCACGACCCCATGGTGGCCGAGCAGGTGGACCGCACCGTCGGCATCCGCGACGGGCGCACCAGCAGCGAGACCGTGCGCCGCGAGGGCGCGGAGGGGCAGATCATCGCCGAGGAGTACGCCGTGCTCGACCGCGTCGGACGCCTCCAGCTCCCCCGCGACTTCATGAACGCCCTCGACATGGAACGCCGGGTGCGTCTCGAACTCGAATCCGACCACATCGGCGTGTGGCCCGCCCGAGAGGAGCCGTCCGAATGAGTCAGTCGCCCCTGGTCGAGGTCGAAGGGCTGCGCAAGGTCTACCGCACCGGGCCCAAGGAGGTCGTGGCGCTGCGGGAGGTGTCGTTCGCCGTGCACCCCGGCGAGCTCGTCGCGCTGCGCGGCCGCTCCGGGTCCGGCAAGACCACGCTGCTCAACCAGATCGGCGGCCTCGACCGGCCGGACGCCGGGCGGGTGGTCGTGGACGGGCGGGAGATCACCGCCATGTCCGAGGACGAGCTGCTGCAGGTGCGGCGGGACGTCGTCGGCTTCGTGTTCCAGTCGTTCGGGCTGATCCCCGTCCTGTCGGCGGCCGAGAACGTGGGCGTGCCCATGCGGCTGTTGCGGGTCCCCGCCGCCGAGCGGGAGGAGCGGGTACGCGTGCTGCTCGCGCTCGTCGGGCTCGAACAGCACGTCAACCAGCGGCCGTACGAGCTGTCCGGCGGCCAGCGGCAGCGGGTCGCCATCGCCCGCGCCCTGGCCAACCGGCCCCGCCTGCTCGTCGCCGACGAGCCGACCGGGCAGCTCGACTCGCAGACCGGGCGGCAGATCATGGAGCTGCTGCGGGCGCTCGTACGCAGCGAGGGGGTCACGGCGCTGGTGGCCACCCACGACCCCAGCCTGATGACGGTGGCCGACCGGGTGCTGGAGATCAGCGACGGCGTAGTTCGCGAGGCCGCCAGGACGTGACCCCGGCGCCTGCCGGCGGCCGTGCGGCGATGGCGGCGAGGTTGACGGCGGCGACCAGCACCCCGCCTGCCACCGCCGGCACCGCGACCCCGGTCAGCCCGGCCAGCGGCGCGGCCACCGCCAGCCCGAACGGCCGCGACGCGAACGAGATGAGCTGGTCGAACGCGCGCACCCGCCCCAGCGCGTGCTCCGGCACCTCGTCGGCCACCACCGTCTCCCACAGCGGGCTGAGCAGCCCCAGCCCGAACAGCGCCACCGCGTAGGCCGCCGCCGTCACCGGCAGCGAGGCTCCGGCCGCCAGCGCCGCCATCGGGAACGCGTAACAGGCCGCGCCGAGCTGCACCGCGACCACCGGCCGCCGGATCGGCAGCCGCGGCGCCAGGAGCACCCCCAGCACCATGCCGACGGTGCCGCACTGCACGATCACCGCCCAGGCCGCCTCGCCGCCCGTCCCCCGTGCGGCCTCCACGGGGCCGAGCGTCAGGAACAGGCCCGCCACGAAGTGCCACACGCCGTGCCCCGCCACGCACGCCAGGAACCACGGGCGCCGCCGGATCTCCCGCCACCCCTCGGCCAGCTCCCGCCCGAAGCCTTTTCCGGCGAGGGTCGCCTGGCCGCCGTCCCGCACCGCCTCCTCCGGGACCGGCGTACCGCGGATACCGCCGAGCGTCCATGCCGAGCAGGCGAACACCGCGGCCGTGATCCCCGCCGCCCACCCGGGCCCGGCGGCCACCGTGGCCGCCCCCGCGATCGCCGGCGCGGCCACCGCGGACAGGCTCGTCACGACCCCGATCCGCGCGTTCACCCGCAGCCGGTCAGGCCCCGGCACCACCGCGACCACCAGCCGGGGCACCGCCGGGCTGCCGAACGCGATCGCCACCCCGGCCACCGCCGACAGCACGGCCAGATCGAGCACCCGATGGACGCCGAGCAGCAGCTCCGCGGCGATGACCGCCTGCGACAGGCACCGGGTCAAGTCGGCGAGCAGCACCACGCGCGCGGGCCTGATCCGGTCGGCGAGCACCCCGCCGACCGGCAGCAGCACGAGCAGCGGAACGAGCTCGGCGGCCAGCACCACCCCGAGCTCGCCCTCCCCGCCTCCGGCCCGCAGCACCGCCAGCGTCAGGGTGGTCGGGATGAGGGCCGTGGCGAGCGCGGACAGGCAACGCCCGATGAGCAAACGTGCGATCATGCCGTCCGACAATATTTCGCTAACGAATCTTTCGTCAACTAATTATCGGCTCCCCTATGCTCCCAGGCATGGAGGACTCCGTCGATCGTCACCTGGCCCGCTGGCGCGGCAAGGCGCCCTTCGACGAACGGGTGGAGGCGATCGTGACCCGCCTGCAGTTCCTGGTGAAGCACATCGCCCACACCAAGGAGGCGGCCCTGTCGGAGGTCGGCATGCAGGACTTCGAGTTCGAGACGCTGCACCGCCTCGTCGCCCGCGGCGGCACCGCGACGCCCTCCGAGCTGGCCGCCGACCTCCTCCTGTCGCCGGCGGGCATGACCGGCCGCCTCGACACGCTGGAGCGTTCAGGACTCGTACGGCGCGTACGCAGCACCGAAGACCGCCGCCGGGTGGACGTCGAGATCACCACCAAGGGCCACGACCTGTGGATGGAGGCCATGACCATCCGCGTCGAGGTCGAAGCCTCCATGATCAACGCCCTGTCGCCCGAGGATCAGGTCCTCCTCGACGGCCTGCTCAAACAACTCCTCGTCAACGCCGAGACCCTCGCTGACGAGCCCCCGTCAAAACCCCACTGACCAGCCCTCTCTTCAGAACCCCCCGCCGATGAACTCCCTTCTCCAGGCGCCACCCCCGCCGATGAGCCCCCTTCTCCAGGCGCCGAGCTGATGATCCGCCCAGACGTAGCCGGCAGCAGCTCGGCCACCCGCACCATCGCCGGCCCGCCCCAGGCCCCGACGACGACCTTGAGCTCCGGGACGTAGCCGAGGAGGAACTTTCGGCACCACCAGCACGGGCGCGCGCCCCACACCCACTAACGGCCACCACCAGAACGGCACACCTGCCCCCTCACCCAGAACACCACCAGCACGGGCGCGCCCCGCACACCCACTACCGGCTACTACCGGGACAGCGCGCCTGCCTCCTTCACCCAGGACGCCACCAACCC
The DNA here is from genome assembly GCF_043196965.1 of Nonomuraea sp. NPDC049309. Taxonomy (NCBI): domain Bacteria; kingdom Bacillati; phylum Actinomycetota; class Actinomycetes; order Streptosporangiales; family Streptosporangiaceae; genus Nonomuraea; species Nonomuraea sp. NPDC049309. The sequence continues at coordinate 2,843,130 of NZ_JBICSH010000001.1, forward strand.
AGCCACCCACCACCCCGCGCAATCCCGAACCACCGACCCAGCCAGGCACCATCCCACAAGTACTCGAAACCACCGGGCCGCCGAAACCACAACGCCACGAGGCCCGAGGTCAGGGGGCCAGTAAGGCTCGACGGCCACGGGGCATGAGGGTCCCACGGTGACAGAGGACCCCACGGGGCCGCGACCAGGCGCCGCCCCACAGCACCCGCAACAGCGCCACCGTTCAGCGGCCGTTGCGGCACGCCACGATGACCTGCACCGTGTGCTCCAGCGCGTAGGCCGGATCCGCTCCCCCACCCTTGACCTGCTCGTCAGCATGGGCAACGGCCTGGATCGCCCTGGCCAGCCCTTCCGGCCCCCAGCCGTTCAGCTGCCGCCTGACCCGGTCGACCTTCCACGGCGGCATGCCGACGTGGCTGGCCAGTTGCCCGCCACGCAGGTTACGAGGCGCACTTGCGACCTTCGCCAGCGACCGCAGCCCACCGGCCAGCGCACTGACCAGCAGCACGGGAGCGACGCCGGTGCCGAGCGCCCACCGCAACTGCTCCAGCGCCTCCGCCAGCCGCCCCTCCACAGCCGAGTCGGCGACGTTGAACCCGGTGACCTCCGCCCGCCCCTTGTGATAGCGGGCCACGGCCGCCGCGTTGATCGTCTTGTCCTCGGTGTCGAACATCATCTGGGAGCAGGCCGCCGCCAGCTCCCGGAGATCGTTCCCCACGGCGTCCAGCAACGCCTGAGCCGCATCGCCCGAGATGCTGCGCCCGGCCCGCTTGAACTCCCCCTTGATGAACTCCAACCGCTCGCCGGCCTTGGTGAGCTTGCTCACCGTGACCACCTTGGCGCCGGCCTTCTTCACCCCATCGACCAGCGCCTTGCCCTTCGCCCCACCCGGGTGGGCCAGCACCATCACGGTGTCCTCGGACGGCTCCTTCGCGTACGCCACGATCTCGGCGATGACGTCCTTGCCGAGATCCTGCGCCCCTCGGATCACCACGACGGACCGATCCCCGAACAACGACGGCGACGTCAGCTGCGACAGCTCCCCCGTCGTGACCTTGCTCCCGACGAGGTCGTGCACCTCGATCTCGGGGTCGGCGCTCCGGGCCGCCGCGACGACCCCGCTCACCGCCCGCTCGGCCAGCAGCTCCTCGTCGCCGACGACCAAGGTCACAGGTGCTGGATCGGTTCCCGCCATGTCAGGCAGCATGCCACGCCCCACCGACAATCAGGTACTCGACGACCAAGCCGAGCCGCGTCTTCGGTCCGCATCACACGCCCTGCGACGACGCCGCCCACCAAGAAGGTCGCCCCGCCGCCCCAGGCTCGCATCCAGGCATGCACCCCGGAGGCCCTCGGCAACGCCCGCGCATGCTCGAAGGACAGGAACGCGAACACCCGAAGGCAGGAAACCGAAACAGCCCAGGAAGCACCCACGAGAACCCGAGCCACCTGCGGGGCTCTGCGATCTCCAGGCGACGCGGCCCTCGCTCCACGCCCCGAGCGGCGTAGAACGTGCCCTGCTCGCCGTCCGCCAGAACCACGGCCAGCACCGCTGCCCGAGACGGACGCGACCCCGAAACGCCCAAGACAACCCGAACCATACGACTACGGACGTACACCCGAGCCAGGGGCCGCGCGCACCCAGGCTAGGGGCCGCGCGCATCCGAACTGCGGCTCATCAAAGAGGGCGACGAACTCCTCCCCTACCTACGGGCCGCGCACCCGGGGCTACAGGCCGCGCGCACCCGGGGCTACAGGCCGCGCGCACCCAGGCTAGGGGCTGCGCGGGATCACCGCCAGACCACCGCCCTCCTGCTCGACCACCGCGAGATCGCCCGACTTGTCCGTACGGTGAACCGTGAGGCCGAGCCGCCGCAGCAGGTTCAGCGTGGACGTCGCCGGGTGCCCGTAGTCGTTGTCGGCCCCCACGCTGATCAACGCCGCCCGCGCCCCCAGCGACGCCACGAACGCGGGTGACTGCCGGTTCGACCCATGGTGCGGCGTTTTGAGAATGTCGGCCCGTACGGCCATCCGCCGCGCCAGCTCGTCCTGCGCCTCCGTCTCCAGATCGCCGCCGAGCAGGATCGACCCGGACCGCCACCGTACGTGCATCACCACACTGGAGTTGTTGATCGCGCTGCCCTCGCCCTGCCCAGGCGACTCGCCGGCGGCGGGATCGGGCGCGAGGACGGTCACCTCCGACGGGCCGAACCGCCAGCGGGTGCCCGGCTGGACCGTCCACTCGGGGATGCCGCGTTGCCGCAGCATGCCGGTGATGCGTGCCTCGGCCCGCGCACTCGTACGCTGCGGGCTGACCACCACTGCCCCGACGCGACGGTTCTTGAGCACGCCCGGCAGACCGTCAACGTGGTCGGCGTGGGGATGCGTGAGCACGAGCAGCGGTACGTCCGCGACGCCGAGTCTGCGCAGGCACCGGTCCATGACCGCCGGGTCCGGCCCCGTGTCCACGACCACTCCCTTGCCGGGACCGGCCGCGACCACCAGGCCATCGCCCTGCCCGACGTCGCACATGACCATCAACCACCCTTTGGGCGGCCAAGGCCCCGCGATGGGACGGATCACTAGAACCGCCACCAAAGCAGCACCGGCCGCCGTCAGCGCCACCGCGCGCCAGGCACGGCGTCTCAAGACCGCCACCGCCACGACCGCCGCGAGCAGCAGCAACCCGAGTCCCGGTATTCCCGCGGGCCACGGCACCGTCGCGAACGGCACGCCGACCGCCCACCGGGAGACGGTGATGATCCACCCGACCGCGTACCCGGCAGGGTAGACGAGCATCCGCGCCCCGTCGAGCCACACCGGCGCTATCAGCGCGGCACCGAACCCGAGCAGGGTCGCGGGCGCCACGGCGGGCGCGACGAGCAGGTTGGCGATCACCGCGACGGGTGTGAGCTGCCCGGCCATCAGCACCAGCACGGGCGTCACGGCCAGCTGCGCCGCCGCGGGAACGGCCACGGCCTCCGCCATCCACCGCGGCAACCGCAATCCCCGCCGGCGTTCACCGGAAGCCCCGGAAGGAGCCGAACGAGACGCGCCCACCGCGCCACGAGCAGCATGACCGGAGGCCCGACCGCCCATGACACCACCAACGGCACGGTCGAACACCAGACCTCGCACCACGCCACACGCGCCAGAGCCGGACGCGAGGCCTCCCACCGCCCCACGAGCATCGGTCGAAAGGAAGACGCCCTTCCCGGCGGCTACCCCAGCAGCGGGGGCCTTCCCAGCAGCTACCCCAGGGACGGGAGCCTCCCCCGCGACTACCCCAGGCACGGGAGCCTCCCCCGCGACTACCCCAAGGACGGGAGCCTCCCCCGCGACTACCCCAGGCACGGGAGCCTCCCCCGCGACTACGCCAGGGGCTCGAGCGCCGCCGCGATCTACGTCGCGATGTCCGGGCTCCTCCGGCGGGGTCTTCGCGCCCGTCAGCCTGTCTCGCCAGCGCGGAGCGAGCAGGAGGATTCCGGCGGTGGCCGTGACGGAGAGGGCGAAGCCGTACGAGCGGGCGAGTTCGGGCACGAACAGCATCAAGAGCAGGACCGTCGCCGACAGGGCCGCGACGCCGTCCTTCGAGCGGCCGGTGCCCATGGCGACGGCGGCGGCCAGGCCCATGAGGAGGGCGCGCAGGACGCTCGGCGAAGGGCGGGCGACCACGGTGAACGCCAGCATCGCGACGGCGGCGAAGCCGGCCCGCAGCGGAAGCGGCAGGCCGACGAGCCGGGACAGCGCCAGTGCCGCTCCTGCCACGATCGCCAGGTTCGCCCCGGATACGGCGTTCAGGTGGCTGAGACCGGCCTCCCTGAAGTCGGCCGTCACCTGCGGATCCATGCGGGAGACGTCGCCCACGACCAGGCCCGGCAGGAGGCCCCGCTGATCGGGTGGCAGAACGTCGGCCGCCGCCCGCAAACCCGCCCGTATCGCGCCCGCCGCCGTCTGAAGGCTGGACGGGGGCGCCACGGGGCGGGGCGGTTCGCGGACGAGCAGGATCGCGGCCACCGACGTGTCCTGTGTCGGCTTGGCGAGGCGTCCGGTGACCTCCACCTCCTGGGTGGGCAGGAAGGAGCGCCAGGCCGAACCCGTCGCGAAGACCGTGATGGGGACGTCCACCGCTTGCCGCGACGTGGACGTCCGGATGACCTTCAAAGTCGCTGGGACCACGTAGCTTTCCTGGGCGAAACGGCCACTTGCGCTGGGCCTGAGCCGGGGGTCGTCGGTCAGGGCGATCCGGGCGGTGACGAAGGCGTTCCGGGCGGCGAGTTCGGTGGCCGGTCCGGTGGTGATGGCGTGAACGCGCAGAGCCACAGAGGCGGCCGTCGCCGCCGTGGCGATGAGGGTGGCGACGATGACGTTGCGCCATCCGAGGCGCGGGTCTCGGCCCCGCTGATCCCGTACGCGCTGGTGCGGGTGATCCGGCTCGGCAACATGGCGATGCCGCCGGCCGGAGCCGAGGCTGTATCCGCGGGTCGGTCCTCCCTCCTGAACGCCGCCTTCCCCCGGCTTCCGGGTAGGCCACGCCGTCACCAAGGCGGCGATCGCCGCCCCGGCGGCGGTGATGAAGCCGACGAGGGCGGTGCATCCGAGCAAGATCAGTGCAGTGGCCCAGGCGGCCAGCGCCGGAAGCGCCAAGGGCCAAGCAGGCTCAGGCCTGGCGACGGCGGGCTCCGACGGCGGCCGAGGCCCCGCACGGCGATCGCGCCGCGCCTGGGCGGCACCGGGCGTCCGTACGGAGCCGGGACCAGCACCGAGGGAACGGACACGAGGAAGGCCATAAGCCCGAGCGGGACCGGAGCCGACGCCATGAGCGGGATCAGCGCCAACGGCATGAGCGTCATCGGTGCCCTGAGCACGGGTGGGGCCATGGACACGGATGGGGACCTGAGTGCGGGTGGAGTCATAGGCGCGGGAGTCATGAACGCGGGAGGAGTCGTCGGCGCGGGGGTCATGAACGCAGGCGGAGTCACGACCGCGGAAGTTATGAACGCAGGCGGATCCGTGGGCACGGGTGGAGTCATGGGCGCGGGTGGAGTCATGGGCGCGGGAGTCATGGACGCGAGAGGGGTCATGGGGGCGCAGAGGATCTTGAGCGCGCGTGGAGTCATAGGCGCGGGGGTCTTGAACGCGGGAGAGGTCATCAGCGCGCATGGGGTCTTGAGCGCGGAAGGGGGCATCAGCGCGCGTGGAGTCTTGAGCGCGGAAGGGGGCATCAGCGCGCGTGGAGTCTTGAGCGCGGAAGGGGGCATCAGCGCGCGTGGAGTCTTGAGCGCGGGTGGGGTCGTGGGCGCGGGTGGGGTCGTGGGCAGGCATTGTCAGACGCGGACCTTCGGCTTGATCTCCTCGAACTTCCTCGGGCCGATGCCTGAGACCTCGCGGAGCTGGTCGACGCTGGTGAAGCCGCCCCGGCTCGTACGGAACTCCACGATGCGCGCGGCGAGGACCTCGCCCACGCCGGGGAGTTGCTCCAGCTGGTCGGCGGTGGCCGAGTTCAGGTCCAGGACGGCGGTAGCGGGGTCGAACATCGGGGAGCCCGGTGCCGCCTGGGCGGATGGGGCGCCCACCACGATCTGCTCTCCATCGATCAGACGTCTGGCGAGGTTGAGCCCGCCTGTGGAAGCACCTTTGGACACGCCTCCGGCCGCCGTGACGGCGTCCGTGACCCGGGAGCCTGCGGCGAGCAGGTAGACGCCCGGCTTCCGGACCTTGCCCGTGACGTGGACCGTGACCTTGGCGGCGGCAGCTGCCGGAGAGGTGACCGAGGCCGAGGAGGTGACGGGTGCCGGCGAGGTGATGGGTGCCGGTGGCGGCAAGGGCTGTGGCGTCGGTTGCGAGCGCCACACGAGGAAGCCGGCGACCGCTACGGCGAGCACCCCGATGGCGATGAGAGCCTTAAGGCCGGGCTTGCCTGGGTCGAGGGTGGGGCTCTGCGCGGCCAGGAACTCGCGGAGAGCCTGGAGGGAGCCCGGTGAGGGATCGGAGGTCGGGGCGGCCTTCTGCGCCCGGTGAGCGGGCGATGAGGCGCGCTGCGGTGGTACGCCGAAGTCGAATGGTGGCGTGCCGTCTCCTGCAGGGTTGAAGTCGGCTTCTGCTGCGAACTGTCCTGCCGAGTCGGGGTGTGATTGCGCCGCGAACTCTCCGGCAGTGCCGGAATACGCCTGCGCTGCGAATTCGCCAACCGAGTCGAGAGACGTTTGCGTCTCGGGCTGTCCCGCCGAGCCGAGACACGTTTGTGCTCCGGGCTGTCCCGCGAAGCCGAGACGCGTTTGCCCCGCAAACTGTCCAACCGGGTCGAGACGCGCCTGTCCCGCAAACCGCCCATCCGAGTCGAGACGCGCCTGCCCCACGAACTCTCCAACCGGGTCGACACGCGCCTGCCCCACGAACTCTCCAACCGGGTCGACACGCGCCTGCCCCACGAACTCTCCAACCGGGTCGACACGCGCCTGCCCCGCAAACTCTTCAGCCGAGCTGGGATCCATGGGCACGCTGAGGCCCGTGGACGCGTCGGTGCGCCGCAACGCCTCGGGAGCCGTGAAGGGGGCAGCATGCGATGACCGGTCAAGATCCGTGAACGAGTCGGCATGCGGTGGCTGGGCAAGATCCGTGCGTGAGCCGACATGCAGGGACGCGTCAAGATCCGTGCGGGAATCTGCACGCGGCGACCCGTCAAGGCCGGTACGTGAAGGAACTCGCGGGGATGCCCCCTGCTCGGCCGATGGGGACATGCGCAGCGGCGCCCCACGGCCAGGTGACGAGTCATCCCGTGGTGGAGTCACAAGCATCGCGAAGGAGCCACGGTGCGGGGCAGGGTGGGGCGGCATTGTGAGGTCACGTAGCGGGTCCGGGTGCAGCGGGTCTGCCACCGGGCTCGGTGCTGTGGTCGAGCTCGCCATCTCAGCGGCCCAGAAGGGATCAGCGAAAGGTAGCCCGGCGCCTTCGTCGCTGCGCTGTGCATCGCTGGGCTGTGCGCCACCGCGCCGTGCATCGCCGGCCTGTGCATCGCTCCGCTGTCCATCGCTACAGCACCCGTCGCTCCGCTGCGCATCGCCGGCCTGTGCATCGCTCCACTGCGCATCACTGCGGCATGCGTCGCTCCGCTGCGCATCGCCGGCCTGTGCATCGCTCCGCTGTCCATCGCTGCGGCATGCGTCGCTCCGCTCAGCGTCACTGGCCTGCGCGTCGCTCGGCTGTCCAATGCTGCGGTGTGTGTCGTTGAACGAGTAAGCGTCGGAAGTCGGCGATGAGCCCGCCTCGGTGCGAACGGCACTCAGCGGGTGGCCCGCATCAGCGAAGACAGCGGACATCGGCGCGCCCACCGCTGCCGCGGTGAGGGCTCCGGACGATGGGTTCGCGCTTGAGGGCATGGCGGTTGCCGACGGCTCCGCCTCCGCGTGAGCGGCGCTCCACGGAAAGCTCGCGTCGGTGAGCACTGCGGTCCTCGGTGAACTCACCGGGACGGCAGCCGGCGATCGGCCCGTGTACGGGAAAGCGGAGACCCTTGGTGGCTCCGGCTCTGTTCCGGTGTTGTTGCGCGACCTGCTCGTAACGGCGGGAAGCCGGGTGATGCCCTGCTCGGCTTCGGCGACGGCGGCGCTCACGCGCAGGCTCAGGTCGCTACGGGCGGCTTTCGGGTGCGGGCTGGGCTCGCTGCGGGCCGTGCTCGGGCGCGGACTCGACTCACTACAGACCGCGGTCGGACGCGGGCTCGGATCGCTGCAGACCGCGGTCGGACGCGGGCTCGGATCGCTGCGGGCCGCGGTCGGGCGTGAGCTGGGATCGCTGCGGTCTGCGGGCTCCCTTCTGATGTCTTGGTAGGGCGGGCGGTGCTTGGAGGACGACCCGATGCTCGTGGCCCAGGTCGGCCTGGTGGGGCGGCGGCGGACGCGGCGGGCAGGAGCGGTGATCTTCCGTATCCGGGACTCGGCTATGGCGCGCTCTGCCGCTCGATCGGGGGTTCGCACGGCAGTGAAGGTACGGCCGGGCGGCGGGCGGCAAGGGGCCGAGCGGCGTTCTGGGGGTAGGGCCTGGCCCCGGCGTCTGGCTGTGGATAAGAAGCCGGTCCCGGCGCCTGGCTGAGTAGGAAGATCGGAAACGCGGCGTCGGCGCGCCCGCGCCTGACAACCGCGCGTGTATTGGGTGGCCATAGTCCGGTCTGCTGCGAGTGGCGCCGGTATGTCCGCCTCCGCCGCGCCCGCCTTCCGTTCGTGGCGGGTGGGTGGCCTGGGCATCCGGTCCTGCGCCGTCAAGGCTTGCGTCGGGCGTTGGAGGTAGGCGTGGGTACGCCGGTGGGGCGGCTTCAGGGGTTGCTCGGCGTCACCGTCAGGCCGAGCATTCCGGGGCCGACGTGTACGCCGATCACCGCGCCCACCTCGACCACGCGCAACTCCCCCAGCCCAGGCACCCGCTTCGACAGCCGTTCCGCGAGGCCCTCGGCTCGCTGACGCGCTCCCAGGTGCTGCACCGCCACGTTCACGGGTCTGTCGCCCGCCGCCTCCACGGCCAGGTCCTCCAGGCGGGCGATGGCGCGGGACGCCGTACGGACCTTCTCCAGGAGCGAGATGCGGCCGTTGGTGATGTGCAGCAGCGGCTTGATCATGAGCGCGGAGCCCAGGAGGGAGGACGCGGTGCCGATGCGGCCGCTGCGGCGGAGGTAGTCGAGGGTGTCCACGTAGAGGAACGAACGCGTGGCGGAGATGCACCGGTTGGCGACCGAGATCACCTCCTCCATCGGGGCGCCGCTCGCGGCGGCTCGGGCGGCGGCCAGCACCGGGTAACCCAAGCCCATGGCGATCGAACGGCTGTCGATGACCGCCACCGGTACGGGCGCCTCCCTGGCGGCGGTGCGGGCGGACTCGATCGTGCCGGACATCTCGCGGGAAAGATGGATCGAGACGATCGCCGTGGCTCCGGCAGCGGCCAGGGCCGAGTAGCAGGAGGCGAAGCTGGCCGGTGACGGGCGAGAGGTGGTGGCCGAGGCGAGATCGCCGGTGAACGACCCTTCGTCGACAACGGCCGGGGAATCGGAAGAGGCGAGGGTCGTGGTCGTGACGGCTGAGGCTCCGGAGGGGGTGTCCGGGGTTTCTGAGGCGTCAGATCCGTCAGGACGCGGGGCAGGGCTCTCGGAGAGCCCTTGAACGCTCGGCAGGCCAGGCGACATGGCCGGGCTTCCGGAGGAAGTGCTCGGCGAGTCGGTTCGCGCGGCCGACCCTTCAGAACCAGCCCTCACTGCACCAGGCGACATGGCCGAGCTCCCGGAGGAAGTGCTCGGCGAGTCGGTTCGCGCGGCCGACCCTTCAGGGGGAGCGCTTACCGTGCCAGGTGACATGGGCGGGCCATCGGACACACTGCTCACCGTGCCAGGCGGCGTGGTCGGGCCATCGGGCAAAGCGCTCAGCGCTCCCGGCGGTGTGGCCGGCTCTTCGGTGGGAGCGCCCGCCGCGCCGGACCGCTCGGCAGAGAAGCCGGACCGCTCAGCGGGGAAGGCGGAGGAGACGCCGGCAGCATCAGACGGCGCCCTTGTGGTGCCCGAGGAGGTGCCCTCGGCCCCGGACGGTGCCAGTGAAGTATCGACCGCATCATCGGCGAACGCGGCCGGGGAGCCGGAAGAGGTGCCCGTCTCGCCCCGCTGCCCGGAAGTCGCAGGTGGGGTGGCGGGGGATGGACGCTCCTGCGACGGCGGGCGGGCGTCGTCCTCCTTCGTACGCGCGCCCTTGGCGATCACCTGTACGGGAACCACGGAGACCCCGGGCACAGAACCCAGGTAAGCAGTCGAATCGGTGACAACAGCGACCAAGGGTGGCATATCACCGAGATTAACTACTGAACGGGCGTTCCACCCCGCCAGACTCGGCGCGGCTTGAGCCCGAAGGACCAGGCGAACGCGCCCTCGTGGTCGGCGTCCCACTGGACGATGTCCGCCAGCCGCCCGGGAGCCAGCACGCCGCGGTCGGGCGCGCCCAGGACCGTGGCGCCGCCGAGGGTGGCCGCGCGCAGGGCGTCGTTGACGCTCATCCCGAACGCCGACACCGCCATCGCGATCACCAGGGACATCGAGGTGATGCCGCAGAAGCCGGGGTTGTGGTCGCTGCCCAGGGCGATCTGCACGCCGTGCTTGATCATCTGGCGGACCGGCGGGAGGTGGCCGCGCTGCAGCGCCGTGGCCGGGCAGACGACCGCGGGGACGCCGTATCGCGACATGATGGCGATGTCCTCGTCGGACAGGTGGTGCAGGCCGTCGGCGGAGGCGCAGCCCAGCTCGGCCGCGAGCTGCACGGCGCCCCGGCGGCTGTAGATGCCGGCGTGGATGCGGGGCAGCAGCCCGACGTTACGGCCGGAGGCCAGCACCCAGCGGGACTCCTCCGTCGTGAAGTGGCCCTCGTCGCAGTAGACGTCGACGCTGTCGGCGCCGGCCGCGGCCGCGTCGGCGCACCACGCGCCCACGGCCTCGACGTACTCGCGCTGCCTGCCGAAGTACTCGGGCGGCACGACGTGCGCCGCGAGGAACGTGACGTGCACCCGCGGCATCATCGGCTCCTTCTCCAGCTCGCGCAGAAGCCGCACGTCGGCGAGCTCGCCGTCGCGGGTGAGGTGGTAGCCGGTCTTGGCCTCGACCGTGGTGGTGCCGCCCAGCAGCCAGTCGCGCAGGCGCTCGCGTACGCCGTTGCACAGGGTCCAGGGGTCGGTGCCGCGGGTCACGGTGACGGTGGAGCCGACGCCGCCGCCCGCCGCGGTGATCGAGGCGGACGTGGAGCCGCCCGTACGGATCGCCAGCTCGGCGTAGCGGTTGCCGGCGTAGACCGGGTGGGTGTGCGCGTCGATGAGGCCGGGCGTGACGAGAGCGCCGCCCAGGTTTTCGACGTGGTCGACGTCGACGATGTCGTCGACGACGCCCGGCACGCTCTGCGGCAGGTCCGGAGCGCGCCCCACCCACGCGATGCGATCGTTGTGCACGAGGATGGCCGCGTTGCTGAGGACCTCGTTGCCGGTCCAGAGGCGGCCGATGTTGGTCAGGAGCCGAACGGTCACCGCATCACCACCCCGCACGACCCCTCGCACGGGCGCACGGCAGAGCGCACGGCTACCTGCGCCGCGCCCACTGAGTCCGCTCCGGGTCCGGACGACATGGGGGGTCTCCTGCTCTCATCCGCATCGAGTAGTGCGGTGACCGTATCGCCGGACACATGATCCAGCGATTTCAGTTCAGTTACGTTATTTCACATGTCGGGCCGCTGTACAGGGTTATTCGGAAGAAAGACCATTCATCCCAACCATCACGCAGCCCTGCCTCGTCCCCACGGCCCCCGCTGACGACTCGAACACGCCCAGTCATCATCCGAAACCTAGAACCTGAACCCAAAAATCAGACCAACGTTAGCTCTGGCTAATCCTAGCAACCCCAAGGGGGCGCGGACCACTGCCGCTTTTGGGGAGGTCTGCGCGCTTTGTAGGGAGTGTCGCCCAACCATAGCGATGGGTAGGTCAGCGCGAGTTATCGCAGCGTATGCATTAGTTCGAGCGGTCTATCACGGGACCGTTATAGACCGTGTGCACGCAGCGCCACCACCGCCCGCGGCAGGCCAATGGAACGGCATGTCAGAGGCCGTGGTCCCGCCGTTTGAACGGCACCGCAGCCGTGCCCTGGGGGCGGGGCAGCGGATACCGGCCACGGATGTGCGCTAGAGGCGGCCACAGGGGCACCGCTGGGGAGAGCCGTGAGCGGCGCCCATTGCGTCCCCGAACGAGCGCTGAAGGGCCTCAGGCTGGAGGCGGGGTCACAGGGCCCCTGAACGGCACGGGCGGGCCGCCGAGGAGCCCGGCGCGGCCCTTGCACGCCGGGAGGAAGCTCCGCGGGATGAACTGAACAGGACGGGCGGGCCGCCGAGGAGCCCGGCGCGGGCAGCGGAGCGCACGACGCGCGCACCGGACGCACCGGACGCTCCGGGCGCTCGCCGGCGATGCCCGATGCTCCGGCGGATGGCTCGCCGCCGGATCACCGGCTAAGGTCAGCGCCCCGTCCGAGCGCCTCAGAAAAGGCTCACGTCAGCGCCCCGCCCAAGCGCCTCAGAAAAAGCTCAGGTCAGCGCCCCGCCCAAGCGGCCCAGAGAGCACAGGTCAACGCCCCGCCCGAACGGCTCAGGAACGCGCGTGAGCGCCCCTCACCACAGAGCGGGGCGCTCACGACGTACGGACGGAGAAGGCGTCAGGAGACCCGCTCCACCGGCTTGCCGACCCGCACCAGCTCCTGCGACAGGCTGGGCAGGACCCGGGCGTGCAGGATGGTGCCGTCCTCGACGTGCTCGACGGACAGCACCTCGCCCTCCTTGTGCGCCCGCGAGATCAGGTCGCCCCTGTCGTACGGCACCAGCAGGTGCACCTCGTGGTCGAGGCGCGGCAGGCGTTCCTCGATGAGCCGCATCAGCTCGGGGATGCCCTGGCCGGTGCGGGCGGAGACGACGATGCTGTCGCGCTCGCGCCGGGTGATGCGGTCGAGGACGTCCGGGTCGGCGGCGTCGGCCTTGTTGATCACCACGATCTCGGGGATGTCGGAGGCGCCGTCGATGTCGCGCAGCACATCGCGGACGGCCGCGATCTGGCCCTCGGGGTCGGGGTGCGAGCCGTCGACCACGTGCAGGATCAGATCGGCGTCGCCGACCTCCTCGAGCGTGGAGCGGAACGCCTCGACGAGCTGGTGGGGCAGGTGGCGGACGAAGCCGACGGTGTCGGCGATCGTGAACAGCCTGCCTTCGGGCGTGCGGGCCCTGCGCACGGTCGGGTCGAGGGTGGCGAAGAGCGCGTCCTCGACCAGCACGCCCGCGCCGGTGACCCGGTTGAGCAGCGAGGACTTGCCGGCGTTGGTGTAGCCGGCGATGGCCACGGCCGGGATCTCGCGGCGCTGGCGCCGGTGGCGCATGGTCTCGCGCGAGGTGGACATGCCGCTGATCTGGCGGCGCAACTTGGACATGCGCTCGCGGATGCGGCGCCGGTCGAGCTCGATCTTCGTCTCACCGGGGCCGCGGCCGCCGATGCCGACGCCGCCCGCGGCGCGGCCGCCGACCTGGCGCGACAGGTTGCCGCCCCAGCCGCGCAGGCGCGGCAGCAGGTAGGAGAGCTGGGCCAGCTCGACCTGCGCCTTGCCCTCGCGGCTCTTGGCGTGCTGGGCGAAGATGTCGAGGATCAGCGCCGTGCGGTCGATGACCTTCACCTTGACGACGTCCTCGAGCTGGCGGAGCTGGCCGGGGGTCAGCTCGCCGTCGCAGATGACGGTGTCGGCGCCGGTGGCCTCGACCACGTCGCGCAGCTCGAGCGCCTTGCCCGCGCCGATGTAGGTGGCGGGGTCGGGCTTCTGGCGCCGCTGGATGAGCCCGTCGAGCACCTGCGACCCGGCCGTCTCGGCCAGGAGCTTGAGCTCGCGCAGGGAGTTTTCGGCGTCTTCGGCGGTGCCGCTGGTCCAGACGCCGACGAGGACGACCCGCTCGAGCCGCAGCTGCCGGTATTCGACCTCGGTGATGTCCTGAAGTTCGGTGGACAGGCCCGCCACTCGGCGAAGCGCCTGGCGGTCCTCAAGGTCCATGTCGCCGGTCTCGATCGCGTCGAGCGCGGGGTATTCGTGCATAAAAGTCATCTCTATGAGGGAACGTCTGGACACCTCGGTGTCTTCCCACGATGGTGGCACGACACCCTCGGCTCGAGCATCTGGTTATCAGCCGGCTCCCACAGACTGTCAAGACGGTGACACGGTGATGTCCCCCGAGCCGGCCGTGACGGAGATCTTGTTCGGCGCGGTCGTGTCCTGCTTGACGCCGATGGTGACGTCGCCGGAGCCGATCCGGCTGTCGATCGCGTACGGCTGGTCGGGCACGCGCACGTCGATGTCGCCCGAGCCGGCCTTGAGCCGGAGGTCCTGGGGGACGGCGCTGAACTTGAGCTCGATGTTCCCCGAGCCCACCTCGCCGGAGAGCTTCTTCCCCGCGAGCCCCGCCGCGTCCACGTCGCCGGACCCGGTGCTCAGCGTGATCTCGCCGGTGAGATCTCTGAGCGTGATGTTGCCGGAGCCGGACTCCAGGGTCATGCGCAGGCCCTTGGGCACCTCGATCTTGTAGTCGACTCCGCAGGTCCCCCACTGCGACGGGCACCCATAGGTGAGGAACAGCTCCTGCCCGTCCACCCGGTGCTCCGGCCGCGGCTTGTCGCCGCCGCGCCAGTGCAGGGTCTCGACGACGCGTACGGCATCGCCTCCCGTCTCGGTGATGACCGCGTCCCCCGCGTTGCTGACCAGCCGCAGCGCGGTGACCTTGTCGGTCACCTCGTACGACACCGTGTCCTCATGGTTGGGCCCCGCGAGGCTCGCGACCCCGCACCCGGTGAGCAGCACGGTGGAGGCCAGCAGCCCGCCCGCGATCGCATTCCTTCTCATGGGGCAGATCCTTCCTGACGCCAGGTGCTCCGGCATCGGGGATCACCCCGGAATCACTCCCGGGTTACCCCGACCTTTGACCCGAGAAGGCCGCCAGAGTAGCTTGACTTCCACAATCCAGAATTCATTTTCCACTATGCGGAAAAGGGTGAGGCTCATGGAGATCACCGGCCCGAAGCTCGACCGGTTCGAGGAGATACTCACGCCGGAGGCGCTCGCGTTCGTGGAGACGCTGCAGCGCGAGTTCGGCCCGCGCCGCCTGGAGCTGCTCGACGCCCGCCAGGCCAAGCAGGCGGAGCTGTCGGCGGGCGGCACGCTCGACTTCCTCCCGGAGACCAAGGAGATCAGGGAGGGCGAGTGGAAGGTCGCGCCGCCCGCGCCCGGCCTTGAGGACCGCCGCGTCGAGATCACCGGGCCGGTGGACAGGAAGATGACCATCAACGCCCTCAACTCGGGCGCGAAGGTGTGGCTTGCCGACTTCGAGGACGCCAACTCGCCGCTGTGGGAGAACTGCGTGGGCGGCCAGCTCAACCTGCGCGACGCGCTCGACCGCACGATCGACTTCGAGACCGGCGGCAAGTCGTACACGCTCAAGCCGGACGACGAGCTGGCCACGATCGTCGTGCGCCCGCGCGGCTGGCACCTCGACGAGAAGCACGCGCTGGTGGACGGCGCGCCCGTGTCGGGGTCGCTGTTCGACTTCGGCCTCTACTTCTTCCACTGCGCGCAGCGGCAGATCGACAAGGGCAAGGGCCCCTACTTCTACCTGCCGAAGATCGAGTCGCACCTGGAGGCCAGGCTCTGGAACGACGTGTTCGTCAGGGCCCAGGACCTGCTCGGCATCCCGCAGGGCACGATCAGGGCGACGGTGCTCATCGAGACGTATCCGGCGGCGTTCGAGATGGAGGAGATCCTCTACGAGCTGCGCGACCACTCGGCGGGGCTGAACGCCGGCCGGTGGGACTACCTGTTCAGCGTGATCAAGAAGTTCCGCACGCGGGGCCGCGAGTTCCTGCTGCCGGAGCGGAACGCGGTGACGATGACGGCGCCGTTCATGCGCGCCTACACCGAGCTGCTGGTGCGCACCTGTCACAAGCGGGGCGCGCACGCGATCGGCGGCATGGCGGCGTTCATCCCCTCGCGCCGCGACCCCGAGGTCAACGCGGTGGCGCTGGAGAAGGTGCGGGCCGACAAGACCCGCGAGTCCAACGACGGCTTCGACGGCTCGTGGGTCGCGCACCCTGACCTGGTGCCGATCTGCCGCGAGGTGTTCGACGGGGTGCTCGGCTCGCGGCCCAACCAGATCGACCGGCTGCGCGAGGACGTCAACGTCACGGCGGCGGACCTGCTGGCGGTGTCGGACACGCCGGGCGACATCACCGAGGCGGGGCTGCGCAACAACGTCGACGTGGGCCTGCGCTACCTCGCCGCCTGGATGGGCGGGCAGGGCGCGGCGGCCATCCACAACCTCATGGAGGACGCCGCCACGGCCGAGATCTCGCGCTCGCAGATCTGGCAGTGGATCCACAACGACATCACGCTGTCCGACACCGGCGAGCAGGTGACGAAGGAGCTCGTGGAGCGGATCATCGGCGAGGAGCTGGCCAAGATCGCCGAGGAGCCGGGCTATGACGAGGGTCTGTACGCGCAGGCGACGGCGCTGTTCAAGCAGGTCGCGCTGGACGACGACTTCGCGGAGTTCCTGACCCTTCCGGCCTATGCTCAAATGCCATAAAGAAGCGTACAAAGGGGATCGGTGATGAAGACGCTGATTACGGCCCTGCGCTCGCTGCTGCCGCACGACGCGGTGATCACCGATCCCGTACGCCTGCGCACGTACGAGTGCGACGGCCTGACCTACCACCGCGCGACGCCCGGCGTGGTCGTGCTGCCCGAGACCGCCGAGCAGGTCGCCGCCGTGGTCCGCCTGTGCAACGAGCACGGCGTGCCGTTCGTCGCGCGGGGCTCGGGCACCGGCCTGTCGGGCGGCGCGCTGCCCCGCGAGGACGGCGTGCTCATCGTCACCTCGAAGATGCGCGCGATCCTGGAGATCGACCTGCCCAACCGCAGGGCGGTGGTGGAGCCGGGCGTGACGAACCTGGCGATCACCGAGGCCGTGCGCGCCCAGGGCTACTACTACGCGCCCGACCCCTCCAGCCAGCAGGTCTGCTCGATCGGCGGCAACGTGGCGGAGAACTCCGGCGGCGCCCACTGCCTCAAGTACGGCTTCACCGTCAACCACGTCGAGGCGTGCGAGATCGTCACCCCGGAGGGCGAGCTGGTCACGCTCGACCGCATGGACCCGGGCTACGACCTGCTGGGCGCGTTCATCGGGTCGGAGGGCACGCTCGGCATCGCCACCAAGATCACCGTACGGCTGAGCCGCGCGCCCGAGGCCGTGACCACGGTGCTGGCCGCGTTCGACAGCATCGAGCAGGGCGGCAGGGCGGTGTCGGCGATCATCGGGGCGGGCATCGTCCCGGCCGCGATCGAGATGATGGACGCCCTCGCCATCGAGGCGGCCGAGGCGGCGGTGTCGTGCTGCTATCCCGAGGGCGCGGGCGCGGTGCTGATCGTCGAGCTGGACGGCCCGGCATCCGAGGTCGAGCGGCAGTTCGCCCGGCTGCGCGAGCTGTGCTCCGAGGCGTTCGAGCTGCGGGTGGCCGACGACCCGGCCGAGCGCGCGGCGATCTGGAAGGGCCGTAAGTCGGCCTTCGCCGCCGTGGGGCGGATCAGCCCGGCCTACATCGTCCAGGACGGCGTGGTGCCCCGCACGTCGCTGCCCGCCGTGCTCGCCGCGATCGACCGCCTGTCGGCCGAGCACGACATCAGGGTGGCGAACGTCTTCCACGCCGGCGACGGCAACCTGCATCCGCTGGTGCTGTTCGACGACGGCGATCCGGGCGCGGGCGAGCGGGCCGAGGTGGTGTCGGGGGCGATCCTCGACCTGTGCATCGAGAACGGCGGCTCGATCACCGGCGAGCACGGCGTCGGCGTGGACAAGTCGCGCTACATGCCGAAGATGTTCAGCGCCGACGACCTCGACACCATGCAGCTCGTGCGGTGCGCGTTCGATCCCGCGGGGCTGGCGAACCCGGGCAAGGTGTTCCCCACCCCGCGCCTGTGCGGCGAGGTGCCGGGGGTGCGCAAGGGCGTGCACCCGCTGGTCGAGTCGGGAAAGGCGGAGCAGTTTTGAGCGGCGGTACGGCGGGCGCGGCGATCGGCGGGGTGACGACCCGGCAGGCGGGACCCGGCGACGCGGTGGGCGGCGTGCAACCCCGCTGGGTGGTGCTGCCCGAGACCGTCGAGGAGATCTCCGCCGCGCTGCGGGCCTGCGCGGAGCGTGACCTCGCGGTGGTGCCCGCGGGCGGCGGCACGAAGCTGCACTGGGCGCCGCCGCCGGAGCGCTGCGACGTGCTGCTCGACATGTGCTGCATGAACGAGGTGATCGAGCACGCCGCCGGTGACCTCGTGGTGCGCGCGCAGGCCGGGGCCACGATGGGCGCGCTGGCGGGCGCGCTCGCGGCCGAGGGCCAGGAGCTGGCGCTCGACCTGCCCTACCCCGAGGACTCCACGGTCGGCGGCACGCTGGCCACGGCAGGGCCGCCGGGGCCGCGCGCGTTCCGCTACGGCACCGCCCGCGACCTGCTCATCGGCATCACGGTCGTGCTGGCCGACGGCACGATCGCCCGCTCGGGCGGCAAGGTCGTCAAGAACGTCGCGGGCTACGACCTCGGCAAGCTGTTCACCGGCTCCTACGGCACGCTCGGCGTGATCGCCGAGGCCACGTTCCGCCTGCACCCGCTGCCCGCCGACCGCCGCTGGGTGATCGCCCGCCTGCCGTCGGACGGCGCCGCGCAGCGCGCGGCGGAGGCGGTGGCGGCGCTGGCGGCCGCGCAGGCCGAGCCGAGCGCGATCGAGATCGACCGTCCCGAGCCCGGCGGGCCGATCACGCTCGCCGCGCTCACCGAAGGCGCGGCGGCGGCCGGCAGGGCGGCGGCGCTGCGCGAGCTGATCGGCGCGGGCGAGGTCGCCGGGGAGCCGCCGGCCTGGTGGGGGCGGATCTCCGCCGACGAGGTGCTCATCGAGCTGCGCTTTCCTCCGGCGGCGACGGCGGCGGTGCTCCACGCGGCGGAGGCCGCGCGGATGGCGCTGCGCGGCTCCCCCGCCTGCGGGCGGCTGCTGCTGCAGTCGGACCGGCCGATCGGGGAGGACGACCTCGCGGCCGTGCTCTCCGCGCTGCGCTCCGGGGTCGAGGCGGCCGGCGGGCGGGCGCACGTGCTCGCCCTGCCGCCGGGGAGGCCGTACGAGAAGATCGACAGGTGGGGGCACGTGGGCTCGCTGCCGCTGATGCGGCGGGTCAAGGAACGGTTCGATCCCGGTCGCAGGATGTCTCCCGGCCGGTTCGTGGGAGGCGTGTGAGGTGGACCCCGAGCTGATCAACGACTGCGTGCACTGCGGTTTCTGCCTGCCGACCTGCCCCACGTACGTGCTGTGGGGCGAGGAGATGGACTCGCCGCGCGGCCGCATCCACCTGATGAAGCAGCACGTCGAGGGCACCCCGATCACCCCCGAGATGGCCGGGCACTTCGACGCCTGCCTGGGCTGCATGGCCTGCGTGACGGCCTGCCCGTCGGGCGTGCGCTACGACCGGCTGATCGAGCAGACCAGGGTGGAGGTGGAGCGCGAGCACGTGCGCGAGCCGCAGGAGCGCGCCGTCCGCGGCATCGTGTTCAGCCTCTTTCCGTACCCGCGCAGGCTGCGGCTGCTGCGCCCGGCGATGGGCCTGGCCAGGCGGATGGCGGCGTTCCTCGAGCGGGCGCACCCGAGCCTGGGCGCGATGGCCGCGCTCGCGCCCCGCGTGGAGCGCAGGCAGCGGCTGCCGCGCCTGGTCAGGGCGAGGGGCGAGCGCCGCGCCGTGGTGGGCATGCTCACCGGGTGCGTGCAGCGGGAGTTCTTCCCCCAGGTGAACGCGGCCACCGCGCGGGTGCTCGCGCTGGAGGGCTGTGACGTGGTGATCCCGCCGGAGCAGGGCTGCTGCGGCGCGCTCAGCGTGCACTCCGGGCTCGACCGGCAGGCGGGGCGGCTGGCGAGCAGGACCGCGGAGGTGTTCGAGCGGGCCGGGGTGGACACGGTCGTGGTGAACGCGGCCGGCTGCGGCTCCACCATGAAGGAGTACGCCGGCCTGCTCGGGCGCGAGCCGGGCTTTCGCGTCATGGACCTGTCCGAGTACCTGGCCGAGCTGGGGCCGGTGGCCAAGCGGCACCCGCTGCCGCTCACCGTGGCCTACCACGACGCCTGCCACCTCGCCCACGCGCAGGGCGTGCGGGGGCAGCCGCGCGAGCTGCTGTCCGGCATCCCCGAGCTGGAGCTGCGCGAGATCCCCGAGTCGGCGATCTGCTGCGGGTCGGCGGGCACGTACAACCTGCTGCGGCCGCAGGCCGCCCGCGACCTGGGCGACAGGAAGGCGGCGTCGGTGCGCACCACGGGGGCCGAGCTGCTGGTGTCGGCCAACCCCGGATGCACGATGCAGATCGCCGCGGCCATGCGGCGGGCGGGCACGGACATCAGGGTCGCCCACACCGCCGAGGTGCTGGACGCGTCCCTGCGCGGGGTCGCGCTGTGAGCGTCCAGTCGGTCGAGCGGGCGCTCGACGTGCTGGAGGCGCTGGCCGAGCACGGCGGCGAGGCGGGGCTGTCGGAGATCGCGGCGCGCACGGGCCTGCCGTACGGGACCATCCACCGGCTGCTGCGCACGCTGCTCGCGCGCGGCTACGTCCGGCAGGAGTCCGACCGGCGTTACGCGCTCGGCGGCGGGCTGGTCAGGCTGGGCGGCATCGCCGAGAGCATGGTCGGGGTGTGGGCGCAGCCGTACCTCGCGAAGATGGTCGAGCTGTCCGGCGAGACCGCGAACCTGGCCGTGCTGGAGGGCGACTTCGTCGTCTACGTGGCGCAGGTGCCCTCGCCGCGCAGGCTGCGGATGTTCGCCGAGGTCGGCAGGCGGGTGCTGCCGCACAGCACGGCGGTGGGCAAGGTGCTGCTCGCCGGGCGGCCGGAGGCGGAGGCGGTGGCGGTGTTCGAGCGCACCGGCATGCCGCGCCGCACCCCCAACACGATCACCGACCTGGACGCGATGAGGGCGGAGCTGGAGACCGTCAGGCGTCAGGGTTACGCGCTCGACCTGGGCGAGGAGGAGCTGGGCGTGCACTGCCTCGCGGTGCCGGTGCGCGACGGCGGCCGGGTGGTCGCGGCCATGTCGGTCTCGGGTCCCGCCGAGCGCATCGACGCCCTGGACCGCGATGAGCTGGCCGAGGGCATGCGGAAGATCGCGTCGCAGTTCGGTGACGAGCTGGGACCGATCGCCGACTGAACGATATTCTGTTGCGCTATGAGCAACAGCACGTCGGTCCAGTCGGTCGATCGTGCCATCGCGATCTTGGAGATCCTCGCCCGCGACGGCGCCAGCCGGGTCACGGACCTGGCGACCGAGCTGGACGTCCACAAGTCCACCGCCTTCCGCCTGCTGTCGGCCCTGGAACAGGGCGGGCTCGTCGAACAGAGCGGCGATCGAGGACGCTACCGGCTCGGCTTCGGCGTCGTACGGCTGGCCGGCGCGGCCACCGCCCAGCTCGACCTGTCCGGCGAGAGCCGCCCGGTCTGCCTGCGCCTGGCCGTCGAGATCGGCGAGACCGTCAACGTGGCGGTGCCCCGCAACGGCGACGCGATCAACATCACGCAGGTACGCGGCCCCGCCGCCATCAGCGGCCACAACTGGGTCGGCCAGCGCACCCCCGCGCACGCCACCTCCAGCGGGAAGGTGCTGGTCGCCTTCGGGGCGCTGCGCCTGCCGTCCGAGCTGGAACGCTACACGCCCAACACCATCACATCGCCCGCCGAGCTGGGCCTTGAGGAGATCAGGGAGCGCGGCTGGGCCGCCGCCGTCGAGGAGCTGGAGGTGGGGCTCAACGCGGTCGCCGCGCCGATCAGGGGCGCCGACGGCACGGTGGTCGCCGCCGTCAGCGCCTCGGGGCCGTCGTACCGGCTGACGCCCGAGCGGCTGCCCGAGGTCGGGGCGATCCTGGTGGCGGGCGCGCGAGAGATCAGCCAGCGCATCGGCTATTACGGTTGAGTCATGTGCAGAAGCATCAAGACCCTCCGCCCGCCGTACACCGAGAGCGTGACCGAGGAGGACGTGCGGGCCGCGGCGCTGCAGTACGTGCGGAAGATCTCCGGCTTCCGCACGCCCGCCGCGCACAACGCGGAGGCGTTCGACCGCGCGGTCGAGGCGATCACGCGGGCGTCCGAGGAGCTGCTGGGCGCGCTGCAGGTCCGCGGGAGCCGTTGACGGCCCCACGAGCGAGACGGCTCCCGCGCGGGCTCGTCGGTGGTCCGCCGCGGCGGCGGGGCCGCGTTGCCCCTGCCGACTGACCGGCCGACTCACCGGCCGACTAACCGGCCGGTGCCGCGACCGTGCGTGAACGGCCGTGCCGAGGCGGACCGGCAGCCGGCGTCAAAGATCGGGCAAGCCGCCCGCAAGCCGTGCTTCCTACCATGAGAACCCGCGCCAGGACCGGGCTCTCACACGGGAGGAAGGGTGCCGCCACCTCGCGCACGTGCCGTCGTCAGTCTGCTGGTGCCGTGGCTCGCCGCCAAGCGCGCGTTCAAGCCCTCGGTCGGCCCGAGCCCCTGGGAACGGCGACTGGACCGGCTCGCGTTCTGGCGGGCGATGCTCGGCCTGATCACGGTCGTCATCGCCACGCACAGGCATCGGCAGTTCCTCGCGGTCCTCGCCGAGGTCACCACGAAGACCTACGACACCCTGCAGTATGCGCTGGCTCTGCCGCCGCCGGCGTTCCTCGCCGTCTTCCTGCTGACCCGCCGCGACCGGCGCCGCACGCTGTGGCCGCGTGTCCGGCGGTATCTGATCCGCGGGGTGCCCGGCCTGCTCGTCCTGCTCATGCCGTTTCTGCTCTCCCTGCTCTACCTGTGGCTGAACGACGGCGACGGCACCATCCCCGGCTCGGCCGTAGGGCTCAGGGAGATCCTCATCTTCATCTGGGCCGCCTGCTTCTACGGCTGCACGCTCTACTGGGCGACGCGCACCGGGCTGTGGATCTCCGACATGCACCCGCTGCTCGCGCCGGTCGGCTCCACGCTCGTCATGCTGGTGGTCAGCGGCCAGGAGCTCATCGGCCTCGAAACGGACGGCGTGCCCTCCTGGCTGTGGCTGACCCTGAACCTCGGCGGTGTCGCCTCGTCCCTGACGCTGGCGGTGATGGAGTACCGGCTGCTGCACAGGATGGGCTACCGCTGGCGCGAGGGGCCGGACCCGGTGACCGGGCCGGAGGGTCGGCTCTCGCGGACCACAGGAGCGCCGTCCGAGCAGACGATCTTGAGCTCGACCTCTTCGCCATCGTCCGGCTCGAACTCCACCTTTGCCTCGTGGTCCGGGCCTGGATCGACCGAGTCCACCTTGTAGCCCTGGGCGGGACTCCACGAGCGCAGCGTGACCCGGCCGTCCTCGCAGGCGGCGATCACGGTGCCGCCCGCGCTGCGGATCAGCCGGCTCTGCCCGGTCGGCGAGGCCGTGGGGACGGGCGCGGCGGTGGCGCGAGCGGTGGCCGTGGCCAGCTCGGCGCGCACCTCCTCGGGGGCGAGCACGCGGCGGTCGGTGCCGGTCAGTCCGTTGCCGAGCAGGCCGAGCACCGCCACGGCGGCGCCGGTGGCGGCGATGGCGGTGGCGGCCCAGGCCGCGACGAGTCTCTTCATCCCGCTCAGGTTCCCCCCTGTCCGGCTAAGGCCGGGTTAAGGCGACGATAAGGCCGCTCTGGCGGGCGGGCGAAAGCGTCTACGTTCGTCCTATGGCTGACATCCTGCTCATCGAGGACGATGTGGCGATCCGTACGGCGCTCAGCAGGGGACTGCGAGACCTCGGCCATGCCGTCTCCTCCTCCCCCACCGCCATGGACGGGCTGCGCCTGGCCGTCCAGGACCGGCCCGACCTGATCGTGCTCGACCTCGGGCTGCCCGACCTCGACGGCGTCGAGCTGCTGCGCATGCTGCGGGCGGTCAGCCGGGTGCCGGTCATCGTGGCCACCGCGCGCGACGGTGACGCCGAGATGGTGCCGGTGCTGAACGCGGGCGCCGACGATTACGTGGTCAAGCCGTACAGCGCGGCGCAGCTCGACGCCCGCGTACGCGCGGTGCTGCGGCGGGCGGGCGGCTCGGCGCCGGAGCCGCTGGCGGTGGGCGGGCTGCGGGTGGATCCGCGCGCCCGTACGGCCACGCTCGACGGCCGGCCGCTGGACCTCACGCCGCGCGAGTTCGACGTGCTGCACTACCTCGCGGCCCGGCCGGGCGAGGTGGTGACCAAGCGGGAGCTGCTGACCGAGGTGTGGCGGCTGCCGTACGGGGGCGCCGACAAGACCGTGGACGTGCACCTGTCGTGGCTGCGCAGGAAGCTCGGCGAGACCGCCGCCGCGCCGCGCTACCTGCACACCGTGCGCGGCGTGGGCGTCAAGCTGGCCGAGCCCTCATGAGGCGCTGGCTCGCGCTGCTCGTGGCGGCCACCACCTCGCTCGTGCTCATCGCGCTGCTGGTGCCGATGGCGCTGCTGATCAGGGCCGTGGCCGAGAACGGCGCGATGAGCCGGGCCACCGCCGCCGCCGAGTCGGTGGCCGTCGCGGTCGGCACCCCCGACCTGCCGCTGACGGTCGAGCAGGTGTCCCGTCCCGTGACGGTGTTCCTGCCGGACGGCGGGCTCGTCGGCTCCCCGGCTCCGCGCTCCGACGCCGTACGCCTGGCCGCGACCGGGCGCAGCGTCACCGCCGCCGCACCCGGCGGCAGGGAGGTGCTGGTCTCCGCGCAGTCGCCCGGCGGGACGGCGGTGATCAGGGTGTTCGTGCCGGACGACGAGCTGGTGCGCGGCGTGCGCGAGGCGTGGCTTGCGCTGCTGCTCATCGGGCTCGGGCTGATGGTGCTCGGCATCGTGCTCGCCGACCGGCTGGCGCTGGCCGTCACCCGGCCGGTGGACGGGCTGGCCAGGGTGTCGCACCGGCTGGCGGGCGGCGACCTGACCGCGCGGGCCGAACCCGGCGGGCCGCCCGAGGTGCGGTCGGTGGCGCTCGCGCTCAACCATCTCGCCGGGCGCATCGACGAGCTGCTCGCCGCCGAGCGGGAGTCGGCGGCCGACCTGTCGCACCGGCTCCGCACGCCGCTGACCGGCCTGCGGCTGGACGCCGAGTCGCTGCGCGACCCCGAGGAGAGGGCTCGCCTGCAGGCCAGGGTCGACGCGCTGGAACGGGCGGTCAGCCAGGTCATCACCGAGGCGCGGCGGCGCACCGCCAGGCGGGAGTCGTGCGACGCGGCCTCCGTGGTGGGCGAGCGGGTGCGGTTCTGGTCGGTGCTGGCCGAGGATCAGGGGCGCGCGCTGACGGTCACGCTGCCCGACGGCCCCCTGCGGGTCGCCGTGGGCGCGGGCGAGCTGGCCGCGTGCCTGGACGCGCTGCTCGGCAACGTCTTCGCGCACACCCCCGAGGGCGCCGCCATGTCCGTACGCCTGCGGAGCCGCCCGCCCGGGGCGCTGCTGTCCGTCGAGGACGCGGGGCCCGGGTTCGAGCCCGCGCTGCTGGAGCGCGGCACCAGCGCAGGCGGCTCGACGGGACTCGGCCTGGACATCGCCCGCCGCACCGCCGAGTCGTCGGGCGGCGGCCTGTCGGTCTCCACCTCCGAGCTCGGCGGCGCCCGCGTCGACCTCCTGCTCGGCGCCCACTGAGACCTCCTGCCCGGCGCCCCCTGAATCGCCTCGGCCCTCGCCCGTAAGCCCCCTGCGCCGTGCCCTTTTCGGCCTTCTCCCCGCCTTAACCGCGGGTTAGCGCGCGGTTACCGGGCCCGGCGGTTCCGTAGAGGCATGCGAATCTCAAAGAAGCTGCTCGTGGCCGGTGCCGGTGTCGTCTCCCTGGTCGTGTGCGGTGGCACGGCGTACGCCACCGCCACCGCCGTGACGGACGCCGCCGCGCCCATCTCGCTCACGGCCGTCGCGCCCTCCGCCCCGAAGGTCACGGCCGAACAGGCCATCACGATCGCGCACCGGCAGGTGCCCGGCGCCTGGATCCGGGAGGTGGAGCTCGACAGGAACGGCGCCGCCCCCGACGTCTGGGAGGTGAAGCTGATCAAGGGCTCCCAGCGGCACGAGGTGAAGGTGGACGCCGCCACCGGCAAGATCACCAAGTCCGGGATCGACGATGACCACGGGGGCCGTGGCCGCGACCACGCCGAGGACGACTGATCCTCGCCGGGCTCTCCTGAACCCCTCTGAACCCCTCTGAACCCCTCTGAACCCCTCTGAACCCCTCTGAACCGCTCAGAACCTGTCCGGCGGCGCCGGCTCACCCCCACGGTGGGCCGGCGCACTCATGCGCGGTCAGCAGGAGTCGAGGACGCCCTTCATGGCGTCCTTCTCCGCGGCGGTCACCCACACCCCGTACTTGGCCTTCACGTCGATCTGGCGGGCGATGTACTCGCACCGGAACTCCTTGCGCGGCGGCAGCCAGGTGGCCGCGTCGGAGTCGCTCTTCTGAGCGTTCAGCGGGCCGTCGACGGCGAGCAGGTTGAGCGGGTCGTTGGCGAACTCCTTACGCTTGGCCGCCGACCACTGCTGCGCGCCCTTCTGCCAGGCGTCCGACAGCGGCACGAGGTGGTCGATCTGCACGGCGCTGCTGGTGCTCTGGCCGCGCTTGAACTTGATGGTCTTGCCGCTGTAGGGGTCGTGCAGGGTGCCGGTCAGCACGATGCAGTCGTGGGTACCCGGCTTGAACGTCTCGTCCTCCATGTCGCGCTTGAGGATGTCGTTTCGGGTGTCGCAGCCGTTGCGGTCGACGTCGGCCCAGGCCGGGCCGAACTTGTCGCGGTCGAAGCCGGTCTTGGGCGCGCGGCCCTTGACCGTCAACTTCTCCAGCTTCTCCTTGGCTCCGGCGATCGCGGCCGAGCCCGGCTTCGCATCGCCGATGGATCCGCTGGTCTGCGCTTCGAGTCCGCCGCAGCCGGCCAGCAATCCCACCGTGGCCAGACCGGCCATGAACGCCCGTACGCGCACGCTCGTCTCCCCAGACTTCAAGTGAAAAACCTCGTAAAGTCTAGGTAATTCCCAGGTATGGCGACGATCATCCCTGAAGTGCGTCGAGCAGCCACTCCGCCATGTACCGGGTGAAGGACGATCTCACGTAGATCCAGTACGTTTCGGGCGCCCGCCGCTCCAGGACGACCGGCGCCTTGCCGAGCAGCGTCTGGGCGTGCCCGGGGAAGGCCGACGGGTGCAGGTCGAGCGGGCACCCGGTGATGAGCACGTCCTCGGCCCCGGGGCCGGACAGCTCCAGGATCGTCCGCTGGCCCGAGACGTCCACCCACCGAGGGCCGGGTGCCGCCTCCCCCACGACGAGCCACCAGGACGGCCCGAGCCGCAGCCCCGTCCCCGGATCCGCGCCCCTGACCTCCCACATCGGCTGGAACGGCACCTCGCGCAGCCGCACCCGCTCACCGCTCGCCGCCGCGAACCGCGCGGCGAAGGAGGCGGCGGGGCTCTCCGCGCGGCAACCGGTCAGCGGCGCGATCTCGCCGGGCGGCAGCGGCTCGCCGTCGCGGCGGGCGTTCTCCGGGTCGTAGAAGACCGGCTCCACGACCGTCACCGGCAGCGCCGCGCCCCCGGACACCGCCGTCAGCCGGTCGCCGGGCGCCGCCTCCCTGGCCAGGGCCAGGCAGAACGTGCGGCCGAGCACCTCGCTGCGGTAGCTGGAGGTGACGTGGCCGAGCATCGGCACGACCCCGGTGAGCGCTTGCCCGGCCGCCACGAGCTGCGCGCCCTCCTCCACCCGCGCGTCCGGGTCGTCGGGCAGCAGCCCGACCAGGCGCTTGCGGTCCGGCCGCGCGGTGTCGGGCCTGGCGTGCGAGCGCTTGCCCACGAAGTCGGGCTTGCGCTCCGAGATCAGCCAGGACATGCCGAGGTCCTGCGGGGTGACCGTGCCGTCGGTCTCCTGGCCGACGATCGCGAAGCCCTTCTCGGCGCGCAGCACGTGCATGGTCTCGGTCCCGTACGGCACCGCGCCCAGCTCCAGCACCGCCTCCCACAGCGCCCGCCCGTAGGCCCAGGGCACGTTCACCTCGTACGCCAGCTCGCCGGAGAAGCTGATCCTGAACACCCGGCCGGGCACGCCCATCACGTCGGCGGCCGCGTACCGCATGAACGCCAGGTCGAGCGCGCCGGGCGCGACCGCCGCGATCACCCGCCTGGCCTGCGGCCCGGCCACGGCGACCGTCGCCCAGTGGTCGGTGACCGAGGTGAACGACACGTCGAGCTCCGGCCATTCGGTCTGGTGCCACTCCTCCAGCCAGTCGAGCACGGCGGCGGCGTTGCCCGTGGTCGTCGTCATCAGGTAGTGGTCGTCGGCGAGCCTGGTGGTGGTGCCGTCGTCGAACACCATGCCGTCCGCCCGGCACATCACGCCGTACCGGCAGGCCCCGACGGGCAGCGTGGAGTACATGTTGGTGTAGATCCGGTCGAGGAAGGCCCCGGCGTCCGCGCCCCTGATGTCGATCTTGCCGAGCGTGGAGGCGTCCATGGCGGCCACGGCGGTACGGGCGGCCCGGCACTCGCGCCGTACCGCGTCCTCCATCGACTCGCCCTCCTGCGGGAAGTACCAGGGGCGCTTCCACTGGCCGACGTCCTCGAAGACCGCGCCGCGCGCGACGTGGGAGTCGTGCATGGCGGTGGTCCTGACCGGGTCGGACAGCTCGCCCCTGTCGCGTCCCGCCAGCGTGGCGAACGACACCGGCGTGTACGGCGGCCGGAACGTGGTCGTGCCCACCTGCCCCGGCTCGGTGCCGAGCAGCGCCGACATGACGCCCACCACGACCGCGCCCGACGTCTTGCCCTGGTCGGCGCCGGTGCCCGCGGTGGTGTAGCGCTTGACGTGCTCGACCGAGCGCATGCCGGTGCCGGTGGCCCTGACCAGGTCGGCCACGGTCACGTCGCGGTGCAGGTCGGCGAAGGCCGGCTCGTCGCCGCCCGGCCCCTCGCCCTCGACCAGCCACAGCGCGGCGGGCGGCGTGGTGATCGGCCGCTCGTCGCAGGCGGGGACCGGCAGGTCGCCCACGCCGGGGGCGGTGCCGAGCGCCAGCGACGCCGCCTCCGTGCCGGCCGCGTAGCCGTCGGCGATGGCGGCGGCCGTGCCGTACACGCCTCTGCACGCCCCCGCCGACCGCTCGGCCTGGGCGGAGGTGCCCGGCACGAACGCCTGCAGCTCCCCGTCGAACCTGACCCGCCCCTGCGACTGGCTGAACAGGTGCACGGCCGGGTTCCAGCCCCCGGCCACGGCCAGCAGGTCCGCATCGACGTGCCGGGAGCCGATCGAGACGCCGGTCAGTACCCCGTCGGCGTCGCCGGTCGTGCCGGTCACCACCCGGCCGTCCCTGCGCGGGTCCACGATCTCGGCCACCTCGACCCCGGCCGCCGCCAGGTCGTCCGCGGCCTCGTACGCGGAGTCGGCGCAGGCGAACACGACCGCCCGCCGCCAGGGCGCGACGCCGTACCGGTTGGCGTAGGCGCGGGCCGCCGAGGCGAGCATGACGCCGGGCCGGTCGTTGCCGGGGAAGGCGACGGAGCGCTCGTGCGCGCCCGTGGCCAGCACCACCTGACGGGCCCTCAGGTGCCACAGCCGCTCGCCGCGCGCCCGCCGTTCGACGGCGACCACGTAGTTGTGGTCGTAGTAGCCGACGGCGGTCGTCCTGGTGAGCACCCGGCCCGGCAGGTCGAGCCCGTCCACCCAGGCGAGCGCGGGCGCGCCGTCGATGCGCAGGCGCGAGTCGAGCAGGTCGCCGCCCAGGCGAGGCCGATCGTCCACCAGGATCACCCGCGCCCCGGCCCGGCCGGCGGCCACCGCGGCGGCGAGGCCCGCCGGTCCGCCGCCCACCACCAGCACGTCGCAGTGCAGGTACCCCTTGTCGCAGCGCCGGTCGTCCACCGGCTCGTCCGCGGCATGCGGGTCCACCCGGCCCTTGCCGCGCAGGCTCCACGCCTCGAGCCCGTCGTACAGCTCGACCGTGGTGGCGGGCAGCATGGGGTCGGGGCCGACCCGGACGAGCGCGTTCGGCTCCTCGGGCCCGGCGGTGAAGACGCCGCGCGGCCGGCCCAGCGTGACGCTGCGGCCCACCACCCGCACGCCGTTGCGCAGCAGGGCGGCGGCCAGCGTGTCGCCCGGCTCGCCCCGCAGCGGGCGGCCGTCGAAGGTGAACCTCATGAGGGCTTCCTGATCTCGTGGGTGACGGTGTGCCGCTCGACGTCGAACCAGGTCCGGCAGCCGTGCTGGTGGAACCAGCGCTCGCGGAACCAGCCCTTGGGGTTGTCGCGGAAGAAGACGTACGCGGCCCACTCGGCGTCGGTGGTCTCGCCCGCCGGATAGGCGATGCCGGCCTGGCCGCCGTAGCGGAACTCGGTCTCGTCGCGGGGGCCGCAGTGCGGGCAGTCGATGAGCAGCATCAGTGGGCCACCGCCGCCGCGCCGTGCTCGTCGATGAGCGCCCCCGTGGTGAACCTCTCCAGCGCGAACGGCTCCGCCAGCGGATGCGGCCGGTCGTTCGCGATCGTGTCGGCGTACACCCAGCCGGAGCCCGGGGTGGCCTTGAACCCGCCGGTGCCCCAGCCGGCGTTGATGTAGAGGCCGTCGATCGGCGTGCGGCCGACGATCGGGGAGGCGTCGGGCGAGACGTCCACGATGCCCGCCCAGGTGCGCAGCACGCGGACCCGGCTGAAGATCGGGAACAGCTCCAGCGCCGCCGCCATCTGCGCCTCGATCACGTGGACGCTGCCGCGCTGGCCGTAGGAGTTGTAGGCGTCGATGCCCGCCCCCATGACGAGTTCGCCCTTGTGGGCCTGGCTGACGTACACGTGGACCGCGTTAGACATCACCACGCAGTCGAGCACCGGCTCCAGCAGCTCCGACACCAGCGCCTGCAGCGGATGCGACTGCAGCGGCAGCCGCAGCCCGGCCCGCGCGGCGAGCACCGAGGTGTGCCCGGCGGCGGCCAGCGCGACCTTGCCCGCGGCGATCCTGCCGCGCGAGGTCTCGACGGCGGCGACCCGGTTCCCGGTGATCTCGAAACCGGTGACCTCGCAGCCCTGGACGAGATCGATCCCGTACGCGTCCGCCTTCCTGGCCAGCGCCCAGGCGACGTGGTCGTGCTTGGCGATGCCGCCGCGCCGCTGCAGGGTCGCGCCCATGACCGGGTAGCGGGCCTGCCGCGAGACGTTGATGATCGGGCAGAACTTCTTGACCTCGTCGGCGTCGAGCCATTCGGCGTCCACGCCGTTGAGCCGGTTGGCGTTGACCCTGCGCTTTCCCTCGCGCACGTCGCTCAGGTTGTGCGCCAGGTTGAGCACGCCGCGCTGGCTGAACCGCAGGTCGTAGTCCAGCTCCTCGCTCAGCCCCTCCCACAGCCTGAGCGAGTGCTCGTAGATGGCGGCGCTCTCGTCCCACAGGTAGTTGGAGCGGATGATCGTGGTGTTGCGCGCCATGTTGCCGCCGGCCAGCCAGCCGCGCTCCAGGACGGCGACGTTCGTGATGCCGTGGTTCCTGGCCAGGTAGTAGGCGGTGGCCAGGCCGTGCCCGCCGCCGCCGACGATGACGACGTCGTAGGAGGGTTTCGGATCGGGGTTGCGCCAGAGGAAGTCGGGGTGGGTCACCGTCGGATCTTCTCCATCCCGGGGTCGTACAGGGGCTCGGCGGCGACCTCCGCGGGGACGCGGCGGCCGAAGTAGGAGATCTCCACCTGCGTCCCGGGCTCGGCCAGCTCCACGGGCAGCCAGGCGTAGGCGATGGGCCGCTCGATCGTGTGGCCGTAGGCGGCGCTGGTGACGTAGCCGGCCGTGCGGCCGCCGTGCCTGACGGGTTCCTTGCCCATGACGACCTCGGCGCTGAGCAGCGGCACCAGCTTGCGGGTGACGTCGGTGGTCAGCAGGTCACGGCCGATGAAGTCCTTGTCCGTCTTGACCGCGAAGCCCAGCCCCGCCTCGTACGGGGTGTGCTCGGTCGTCATGTCCACGCCCCACAGCCGGTAGCCCTTCTCCAGCCGCAGGCTGTTGAACGCCGCACGACCGCCGGCGACCGCCAGACCCGGGGCCCACAGCGTGTCCCACAGCTTCAGCCCCATGTCGGCGCTGGTGTAGAGCTCCCAGCCCAGCTCGCCCACGTACGACACGCGCAGCGCCAGCACCGGCACGTGACCGACGTAGCCGCGCCGGCAGCCGAAGTAGCGCAGGCCCTCGTTCGACAGGTCCATGTCGGTCAGCGGCTGCACCAGCTCCCTGGCCCGCGGTCCCCACACGCCGACGCAGCAGGTGCCGGGCGTGATGTCGCGCACCCGCACGCCGGGCGGCGCGTGCCTGGCCAGCCATTCGAGGTCGAGGTTGCCGTTCGCGCCGACCTGGAAGGTGTCCTCGTCGAGGCGGGCCACGGTGAGGTCGGAGCGGATGCCGCCCCGGTGGTCGAGCAGCAGCGTGTACGTGACGGAGCCGGGCCTTCCGTCCACGTTGTTGGTGGTCATGCGCTGCAGGAACGCCGCCGAGCGGGGCCCGCTGACCTCGATGCGCTTGAGCGGCGTCATGTCGTACAGCGCCACGCCCTCCCTGGTGGCGCGGGACTCGCCGGCGGCGATCGGCGACCAGTAGCGGCTCGCCCACGCATCGCGCAGCTCGGCGCCGGTGGCCGCGCGGGGCAGGTCCGCGTTGGCCTCGAACCAGTGGGGGCGCTCCCACCCGGCCGCTTCGAGGAAGAACGCGCCCAGCTCCCGCTGCCGTCCGTGGAACGGGCTGGTCCGCAGCGGGCGCGGCGACTCCATCGGCTGCAGCGGGTGGACGACGTCGTACACCTCGATGAAGTTCTGCTTGCCGCGCTCCTCGATGAACGCGGGCGACAGCTGCGCCTGCTCGAACCTGCCCAGCTCGCACTCGTGCAGATCGACCGCGGAGCGGCCCTCGACGAGCAGCTCGGCCACCGCGCGCGCCACCCCGGCCGAGTGGGTCACCCAGACGGCCTCGGCCAGCCAGAACCCGTCGAGGTGCGGGGCCTCGCCGATCAGCGGGAAGCCGTCGGGGGTGAAGGAGAAGATCCCGTTGATGCCGTCCTCGTACTTGGTGGCGGCCAGGGCGGGCAGCAGCTCGACCGCGTCGCGCCAGGCGGGGTCGAAGTCCTCCTCGGTGAACGCCTGCACCGACGGCATCGTGGTGGACCTGGGGCCGATCTCGTGCTGGGCGACCGGCATCGGGCGGTGGGAGTAGGAGCCGATGCCGACCCGATCGCCGTGCTGCCGGAAGTACAGGTCGCGGTCCTGGTGGCGGAGTATCGGGCCGGGGCGCAGGTCGCCGAGGGGGCCCGATCTGGCGTACTGGTGAGCGAGCGGCAGCAGCGGCACGGTCAGCCCGGCCATGGCGCCGATCGACGGCCCCCAGAAGCCGGCCGCGCACACCACCACGTCGGCGCGGATGGTCCGGTGCTCGCCCCCGGCCACGACGGCGACGCCGGTCACCCGGCCGCCGCGCTGGTCGATGCCGACCACGGTGTGCTCGCCGAGGAACGTCGCGCCGCGCTCGGTGGCGCGGGCCGCCTGCCGCTCGCCGCACGCGACCGCCGCCGCGAGCCCGTCGGACGGCACGTGGAAGCCGCCGAGCACCTTGGTCTGGTCGAGCAGCGGCCATAACCGGGCGCACTCCTCGGGGCCGACCAGGCGCGCCTCGACGCCCCACGACTCGGCCCAGCCGAGCTTGCGGTGCAGGTCCGCCCAGCGTTCCGGGGTGGTGGCCACCTCCAGGCCGCCGACCTGGGCGAAGCAGCCTTCGCCGAGCGCGGTGTACTTCCTGACGGTGTAGGCGGCGAACTCCGTCATGGTCTTCGACGGGTTGGTCTGGAAGACCAGGCCGGGTGCGTGGGAGCTGGAGCCTCCGGCGGCGAACAGCGGGCCCTGGTCGACGACCGTGACGTCCGTCCATCCCCGCTCGGTGAGCTCGTCGGCGAGGGCGCAGCCCACGATGCCCGCTCCCACGATCACCGTACGCGGTCGGCTCACGGTCACCTCCGGATTTGTTCCTTAATACGCAACACGCACCGCACTACGCAACGACCATAGATTCCCGGGACCGCCGGTACAAGAGTCACCTTCGGCGCGCGAGCCGCCGGGGGACGAACGCCGCGAAATATGATCACCCGGGGCGGGCGGGCCAGTACGCTGACCTCGGATCATCGCACGGGGAGGGGGCGTCACCACACCATGGCGCAGCGGCGCTTACTGGAAGGGCTCGGTGTCACGGCGGCCGAGGAGACGGCCTACCGCGCACTGCTGCGGCACGGCCCGGCCACGCTGAGCGAGCTGGGGGCGGAGACCGGCTCGTCCGCCGGCGCCATCCGCCGCATGCTGCCCAGGCTGGAGGACCTCGGCCTCGTCTCCCGGGTGGCCGGCCGCCCGCTCCGCCTGGTCGCCACGCCGCCGAGCATCGCCATCGACATCCTCGTCGCCCGCCGCCAGGAGGAGCTCACCCACAGCAGGGCCGCCGCCGCGCTGCTCGCCACCGAGGTCGCCGACCGCGGCGGGCCGCACCCCGAAGAGGTGCTCGAGGTCGTGACCGGGCGCGACGCCGTCGCCCGCCGCTACCTCCAGCTCGAACGCAACGCCACCCAGGAGCTCCTGGTGCTGGTGCACCCGCCGTACGCGGTGGACATCAGCGACGACCAGGAGAACCGCCGCCGCGCCGCCCGCCGCGGCGCGCCCGTCACGCGCGGCATCTACAGCCCGCTCGCCTTCGAGCAGCCCGGCATGCTCGCCCACACCCGCCGCGCCGTCGCCGACGGCGAGCTCGCCCGGCTCGGGCCCGTGCCCGTCAAGCTCGCCATCGCCGACGCCCAGACCGCGATACTCCCGCTGGTCTCCGACGAGGACCGGGCGGTGGAAAGCGCCCTGGTCGTGCACCCGTCGGCGCTGCTCGACGCCCTCGTCGGGCTCTTCGAGACGCTGTGGCGGGCGGCCGTGCCGCTACGGCTGTCGGAGGACGGCCTGGAGACCGAGTCCTGGCCCTCGCCGTCCGACACCGAGGTCCTCGCCCTGCTGGCGGCCGGCATGAAGGACGACGCCATCGCCCGCCAGCTCGGGCTCAGCCCTCGGACGGTGCAGCGCCGCGTCCAGGTGCTCGCCGAACGCCTCGGCGCCCGCACCCGCTTCCACGCCGGCTACCTCGCCGCCCAGCACAACCTCCTCGCCGGCGACCCCTGACACCCCGCCCGCGCCCTCGGACGGTTGCGGGCCGCTGCCCGCGCCCTCGACCGTCACGGACGCACCCGGGATGTCCCGCCAGGCGACACGCTTCTAGCCGGCTGAACTCACCCGCATGCCCGGGGTCTTCCTCCCCCCACATGCGCCGGCTCGCCGAGGTCGCGGCGATCGTGTCCGCTGCCGGAGCCACCGCTGGCCGGCTCTACCACCCGAAGGGCGACAGGTGCGCTCTGCGGGTCATCAAGGGTCTCCCGCTGCCCTACCGTACCGGCGAGACCGCGAGAAGGAACTGGCCGAGACACACGCCAAGCGTGCCGCCGAGCTGGCCGTCAAGACCGTCAAGGCGCTGACGGGCCACTGGTCGGAGCCGGACACGGCACGCCTCATGGGCCTGTCGAAGCAGCGCGTCCACCAGCTGAAGGTCAGCGCCTGGCCCTCGGCCGGCCGCTAGGTGAGGAGGAGGCCGCCGTCCACGGGGAGGGTGACGCCGGTGATGTACGACGAGGCGTCGCCGGCGAGGAAGACGGCGGCGGCCACGAGCTCGGCCGGGTCGCCGGCGCGGCCCATGATGACGCGGGCCTCCGTCATGCGTTCGAGGTAGCCCGGCTTGTACTGCTCGGTCATCTCCGAGGCGAAGAAGCCGGGCTCCAGGCAGTTGACCCGGATGCCGCGCCGCCCCGTCCACTGCTGGGCGAGGTCCCGGGTGAGGCCCGCGACGCCGGCCTTGGAGGCGCTGTAGGCGGCCTGCGGCAGGCCGGCGGTGGTCTCGCCGAGCACGCTGCCGATGTTGACGATCGACGAGCCGGGCCGCATCACCCGCGCGCACGCCTGCGCCATCCAGTACGTGCCGTTCAGGTTGACGTCGATGACCCGCCGGAACTCCTCAGGCGTCTCCCGCAGCGCGGGCACGGCGGTGCCGACCCCGGCGTTGTTGATGAGCACGTCGACCGCGCCCATGCCCTCGACGGCGGCGGCGACCAGCGCCTCGCACTCCTCGGGCTTGGACACGTCGGTCCGGACGGCCAGGCACCGGCGGCCGGTCTCCTCGACCAGCCGCCGCGTCTGCTCCAGGCGTTCGGCGCGGCGGGCGGCGATCACCACGTCGGCCCCGGCCTCGGCCAGGCCGCGGGCGAAGGCGACGCCGAGGCCCGAGGACGCGCCCGTGACGATCGCCACCTTGCCGTCGAGCCGGAATCGCTCCAGCACCACCGGCCGCCCTCCGATCGGTCTAGAGCCCGTATTCCTTCACGATGCGCTCGTGCCGCTCGACCTCGACGCCGATCTCGCGCGCCAGGTCGAGCCAGGCCAGCGGGTGGACCCAGCGCTCGGTGGCGTCGTCGAGCAGCGCGTCGACCTCGGCGGGCGTGACGTTGGGCGGCACCGCGACCCAGCCGAACACACCGGGCAGCGGCTCACCGGTGCTCGGGTGGGTGACCGTGTAGTTCTCGTCGCTGTAGACCCACATCGGCCAGCCGCGCTCGGCCATGACCTCGGTGAACTCCGCCCAGTCCTCCTCGCTCGGCGCTGCGCCGTCGAAGAAGTAGCTGGTGTAGCCGCCGGGCCGCAGCATGCGCACCGCGGCGAAGGGCGGCACGAAGTTCTGCTGCTCCTCGGGGTCTTCGGGCACCGGCTCGAGCAGCTGCGGGTCGAAGACCACGAGGTCGCCCGCGTTGTAGTCCATGCCGCGCGGCTGCGGCAGGGCGAGGCGGGCGGTGGCCGGGCCGGTGCGGATGGACAGCACCTGGCGCTGGCCGCCGTCGGGCGCGGGCAGGACGAGCCGGATGAGGCCCATCTCCTCCTCGATCGGCCCCTCGGTGGACTTGAGCGGCATGCCGATCTTGGCGGCGCCCTTGCGCACGATGTCCCAGTCTTCGGCCGAGGTGGCCATGACGATCATGCGCCAGGTGTCCTCCTCGGTGAGCTCGTCGAGCGCCTCGGCGAGCACCTGGGCGGCCCTGGCGTTCTGGTCGATCTGCTGGGCGGCGCCGGCGAGCAGGCGGCGGGCCTCGACGCCGGCCCCCGCCGCGATGGCGTGCTCGGCCGCGTCGACCGCTTCGGCCCAGCGCTCGCGGGCGCTGTGCAGGCGGGCGAGCGCGAACTGCTGGTCGGCGTGCGGCAGCATGGCGGCCATCTGCTCGAGCCGCTCGTCCTGGCGGGCCTCGATGAGCAGCGTGGTGAGGTAGGCGACGTCGTCGCCGTGAGCGCTCGCGATCTCGCCGGTGTCGACGAGCATCTTCCAGTAGATGTCGGCGCCGGCGGCGGGGTAGCCGAGGAAGCCGAGCGTGGTGGTGTGGCGGCGGGTGGCCTCGATGTCGGTGCCGGACAGCGGGGCCAGCCACTCCACCCACTTCTCGGGGTCGGCGTTGAAGCCGTCCTCGGCGTCGAAGCGGCCGACCCGCTCCTCCAGCTCCACCGGGGCGGCCGGCGGCTCGGTGGCGTCGGCGGCGGCGCGCAGCGCGGCGATGCGCTCGGCCAGGCCGTCGCTCTCGCGCAGCTCGGCGGTGCCGGACTCGGCGAGATCGGCGAGCAGCCTGGCCTGCCACACGCCCTTCCTGCCGATGGCGAGGTCGCCGCCGGACAGCGCCAGCTCGACGCGGGCGCGGTAGCCGCCCATCATGCCGAAGTAGTCGATCCACTGGCGCACGACGCGGCCGAGCTGCCAGGTGTTGGCGATCACGCCGGACGGCGCGAGCTTGCTGACCGCCTGGGTCCACTCGACCCACACGCGCGGGTGGTCGCCCACCACGTCGAGGTCGGGCAGCGCGTCGACGGACTCGGCGGTACGGCCGAGCGTGGCGAGGATCAGCGCCCTGCGCACGCCGTCGCGGTGCTCCTTGGCCACCGGGTCGTCGGGTTTGAAGCCGGATGCGGCCTGCAGCGCAGTGAGCGCGTCTTCGGCACGGCCCGCGGCCAGCAGCGCGCGGGCGCTCTCGGCGCCCAGCTCGAAGCTCGCCTCGCGGCCGGCCGCGCGCAGCCGCTCGACGGCGGACTCCGCGTAGCTGACGGCCTCGCCCGGCTTGCCGGCGTCGATGAGGGCCGCGACGTACTGCGTCACGAGGCCGGAGAAGGCCGGGTTGTCCGGGCCGACGCCCTCGATGACGGGTGCGAGCGTCTCCAGCCGCTCGGCGGCGTAGCCCGGGCCGTCGGCGTTGGCCAGCGCGATGGCCATCGCCTCGGCCGCCGCGGGGGTGGCCGGGCAGTCGCGGACGTCTTCGCGCTGAGCGAACGCCACGAGCTGCCGCGCGTCGTCGATCGCGACCGCGCCCTGGGCGCGGTCGCCGATGCGGCCCATCAGATGCCAGTAGCGGGCGTAGAACTCGAGCCAGGGCAGCTGGAGGGTCTCCGCCTGCCCGGCGATGGCCGGCGCCATGACGTCGAGCTGCGGGTATCGGCCCTCGTAAGCCTGTGCGGGAAGGTCTCCCAGCGCCATGGCGAGGCCAACGTTGCCCGCCTCGGAAAGCTGCTGCTGGGTTTCGCCGACCCAGGCCCAGATGTCCACGTCCATGGGCAGTCAGTCTGCCAGGTCAACGAGCGTGCCCAAAACGCAGAAGCTCGATCAGCTCGTCTGATTCGCCGTCGCTCATGACCGAGAACACCTCCGCCATGAGATCGTCGGTGGTCTCTTCCACGGCCGCGCGCTTCGCGATCACGTCGGGACCGGGCTTGTCATACGGTTCCGGCCACTGGAAGAACCGCGCCAGGTCCTCCCCGCTCCTCCGCCCGAAGGGGGTGGCGTCGTGGTCGGCGGCCAGCGTCGCCTCCAGGGGGTGCAGCCCGGCGGCGAGCACCGCGTTGGCGTGCAGGCCGCCGCGCAGCTCGCGGACGAGATGCATGAGCTGGACCGCCCTGGCGGGCGGGTCGTCGGGCAGCGGCACCGCCCGCCAGCCGGCGAACAGCGGCGCGCCGACGGGCGAGGCCTGCTCGACGACGGGCTCCAGCAGCTCCGCGATCCTCGCGCAGCCGTCGTAGTCGCCGAGCTTGCGCCGCGCCCACTGGTGGCAGGCGCCCGCGTACAGCTCGACGGCGCGGTCCGTGGCGAGCTTGCGCCCGCCGTTCCAGCTCTCCTCGACGTGCTCGGGAGGGAAGAAGACGGCGACCGACGTGACGACGTCGGCCGCGCAC
Source organism: Nonomuraea sp. NPDC049309 (assembly GCF_043196965.1). Classification (NCBI taxonomy): domain Bacteria; kingdom Bacillati; phylum Actinomycetota; class Actinomycetes; order Streptosporangiales; family Streptosporangiaceae; genus Nonomuraea; species Nonomuraea sp. NPDC049309. Next base: position 2,881,985 of record NZ_JBICSH010000001.1, read on the forward strand.
TCGCCGAGCACGCCGCAGCGGCCGCGGAAGTAGAACTCGCGCCCGCCGAGGCCGTACTCGTCACAGACGGCCTTGACCTCGCGCGAGATCATCCAGCCGCCGCCGACCTGCCCGATCGCTCCCTTGACCTGGGCCGCCGTGGTACGTGGGTGCGCCATGTCCACCTCTCAGTTCGGGGTATGGACTCAGCATCCCCTGGCAGAACATCATTCTGCAATAGTGAGTTCGCCGTGGGCGATGATCACCGCGGGCCCGGACAGGTAGCTGGTCTCCTCCTCGAGGATCACCGTCAGCGTGCCGCCCAGCACCTCGATCGTCCACGTGCCCGTGGTCTCGCCGCTCAGGGCCGCCGCCGCCACCGCCGTGGCCACCGCGCCCGTGCCGCAGGCCCGCGTCTCGCCGGAGCCGCGCTCGTAGACGCGCATGACCGCCCGGCTCGTGCCCACCGGGTTGAACAGCTCGATGTTGACCCCCGCGGGGAAGACGCCGGTGTCGAAACCGGGCTGGCGGTCGAGGTCGAGCTGGGCGACCGGGTCGCCGATCGCGCAGGCCAGGTGCGGGTTGCCCATGTCGACGTGGAGCCCGGTGTACTCCTGGCCGCACACCGTCGCCACGCTCTCGCCGTGGACGACGGGCTTGCCCATGTCGACCGTGATGTCGCCGTTCGGCTCGACGCGCACCCTGCGTACGCCGCCCCTCGTCGCCACGGCGAACTCCGTGCCGTGCGCGAGCCCGGCGTCCAGCAGGTAGCGGGAGAACACCCGCACGCCGTTGCCGCACATCTCGGCCACGCTGCCGTCGGCGTTGCGATAGTCCATGAACCACTCGGCCTGGGCCGCCTGATCGGCCACCTCCGGGCTCTGCTTCGTGGGCGCCACGCGGAGCACGCCGTCGGCTCCGATGCCGGCTCTCCTGTCGCAGATCTTCGCGACGAGCGAAGCCGATAGATCCAGCTCGCCGCTCGGATCAGGCAGGATGACGAAATCGTTCTCGGTGCCGTGCCCCTTGAGAAAGCGCATCTTAGGAGTTTATTCGGACGAGTGTCCGCCTATGAGAGCCAGGGAGCGCTCCAGAAGATCGGGGGCGTCGTACGGCAGCCAGTGCACCCTCGGGTCCCGGCGGAACCACGACTCCTGCCGGCGGGCGAAGCGCCTGGTCAGCCTGACCGTCTCGGCCTTCGCCTGCTCCTCGCTCCACTCCCCCCGCAGGAAGCGGATGACCTGGGCGTACCCCAGGGCCCTGCTCGCCGTGCGCCCCTCGGCCAGGCCCTTCCCGAGCAGCGTGCGCACCTCGTCGACCAGCCCGGCCTGCCACATGCGCTCGACCCTGCGCTCGATCCGCTCGTCGAGCACCGGCCGCGGCACCTCGATGCCGATCTGCACGCTCGGATAGACCGCCTCGTACGACGGCATCGTGGCCGAGAACGGGCGGCCGCCCGACAGCTCGATCACCTCCAGCGCCCGCACGATGCGCCGGCCGTTGCTGGGCAGGATCGCGGCGGCCGCCGCCGGGTCGCGCTCGCGCAGCCGCTCGTACAGCGGCGCCGGGCCGCGCTCGGCCAGCTCGGCCTCCAGCCTGGCCCTGATCTCCGGCTCGGTGCCGGGGAACTCCAGGTCGTCGATCGCCGCCCGCACGTACAGGCCGCTGCCGCCGACCAGCACCGGCACCTCGACGGCGTCGAAGACGGCCCTGGCCAGCTTCTGGTACTCGGCGACGCTGGCGGTGACCGTGACGTCCCAGATGTCCAGCAGGTGGTGGGGCACGCCGCGGCGCTCCTCCAACGTGAGCTTGGCCGTGCCGATGTCCATGCCGCGATAGAGCTGCATGGAGTCGGCGTTGACGCACTCACCGCCCAGCCTGAGGGCGATGTCGACGGCGAGATCGGACTTTCCTGCCGCCGTGGGGCCCACGACGGCGATCACTGGCTGCTGGCGCACACCGACAAGTCTGCTAGAGATCCAGCAAGGTCGGCTGCAGGTAGCCCTCGTGGGTCAGCAGCCACCGCTTGGTCTCCACGCCCTCGCCGCCGCTGAACCCGCCCAGCCCGTTGCCCGCGGCCACCACCCGGTGACAGGGGATGAAGATCGGGATCGGGTTGGAGCCCATGATCGAGCCGATGCCCCTGGCGGGCACGCTCGAACCGGCGAGCCTGGCCAGCTCACCGTAGGTGACGGCCGTGCCGTACGGCACCTTGTGCAGCGCCTGGAGCACCCGCAGCCGCGCGCCCGACATCAGCCGCCAGTCGATCGGCGTCGCGAACGTCGTCAGCTCCCCCGCGAAATAAGCCTTCAGCTCCTCGACGGCGAAGGCCGTACGATCCGCATCATGGACTTCCGCCAGATCGAGCCGGCCCGCGAGCCGGGCTCGGGTCCCCCAGCCCGACGCCACGAGACCGGTCTCGGTCATGGCCAGCGCGAACGCGCCCACCGGCGTGGGCAGCTCGGCGATGGCGACCGTCTCCTCGCTAGGGGTCATCGTGTCCTCACGTGAGCTCGTGGTGCTGGGGACGTCGAGCGCGGTCCCCACCCGACACCGTAACCACAACGGCTACCTGCTGCGCTGGGACGGCCAGGGCTTCCTGTTCGACCCGGGCGAGGGCACGCAGCGCCAGATGACGTACGCGGGCGTGAGCGCCAACGACGTGCACTGGATCTGCGTGACGCACTTCCACGGCGACCACTGCCTCGGCGTGCCGGGGATCGTCCAGCGGATCGCCCGCGACAAGGTACGCCATCCCGTGCGCGCCGTCTTCCCCGCCTCCGGCGCGACGTACTGGGGCAGGCTCCGCCACGCCGCCGCCTTCGCCGACACCGACGTCATCTCCGAGCACCCCGTCTCCGGCGACGTCGCCGAGGTCGCGCCGATCGTCGCGCGCCGCCTGTCGCACCCCGTCGAGTCGTACGGCTACCGCGTCCAGGAGCCGCCCGGCCGCCGCATGCTCCCCGAGAAGCTGGCCGCCCACGGCATCCGCGGCCCCGAGGTGGGCGAGCTGCAGCGCACCGGGTCCGTGCGCGGCGTCACGCTCGCCGAGTGCAGCGTGCCCAAGCCGGGCCAGAGCGCGGCGTTCGTGATGGACACCCGGCTCTGCGACGCCGTCTTCGAGCTGGCCTCGGGGGCCGACCTGCTGGTGATCGAGTCCACGTTCCTGTCGTCGGAGGCGTCCCTGGCCAAGGAGTACGGGCACCTGACGGCGTCGGACGCCGGGCAGGTGGCGGCCCAGTCGGGGGTGCGGCGGCTGGTCCTCACGCACTTCTCCGAGCGGTACGGCTTCGACGACGAGCCCGCCTTCACCGAGGAGGTGCGCAGGCACTTCGACGGTGAGGTGGTGCTCGCCAGGGATCTGATGAGGATCCCCGTCCCCAAGCGGAGGCCCGCCCCTTCGCTCGGCCGGCCGCGCTCTCAGGACAGCCAGCAGCCGGCGAAATAGCCCACCCCGTAGGGGGCGGTGGCCATGAGCAGGCGGCCCTCGTACGTCTTCCCGCCCGCCGCGCCCGCCAGCACCTGCAGGGCGGACCTGCCGCTCACCCACAGCCGGTCGGCCGCCCCCGGGTCGATCGCCGCCAGCGGCGCCGGGTCGCCCGCCGCGATCGCCGCCGCGATCAGGTCGTTGAGCGGCTCGGCCGCCTCGTCGTACCGGCCGGGCGCGCGCGGGCCCAGGCACGCCGAGCCGTCCGCCATGACCAGCAGCGCCACCCTGCCGGGGCCGCCCGCCAGCTCCTCGCCCAGCGCCGCGCACTCCTCGGGGGACGCGTCGAACGCCACGGAACGCAGCGCGTCCGGCCCGTCGCCGCCGAGCAGCAGCCGGCCGACGGTCAGCGACAGCGGCAGCACCGGCTCGCCGCCCTCCGTCGTCATGTCGATGCCCCAGGGGCGCAGGGTGCCCGCGGCGTCGCCGCCGTACGCCTCCGCCGTCTCGGCGCCGCCCACCACGACCAGCCTCTCCGGGCGGGCCTTCGCCAGGCGCGCGATCGCGTCCTCGCAGGCCGCGCGGAGGCCGGGCAGCGCGAAGACGACCAGCGGGGTCGGCGGGCAGACGGCTGCGGCGACAAGCACGCCGCCAGCGTACTCAGGCTCACCCCGCCCACCACCACCAGGACCGGCCCACCGCAGAACCCCGCGTACGGCGCACCTCCCATCCCACCCTGCACCGGTCCGCCGCAGAGCCCGTCCGCACCGGCGCACCGCCCCCAACCCCCACCACCTGAACCAGCTCACCCCCGGCACCGGCGCGCTGCCTCTCCCGGAGCAGGCCGCTTCGCGGGCGCGCGCTCGGTGGGGGCTCTGTTCGATCGGGCGCCCGGGGGCTGCCGGCTCAGAGGGGGTTGCGGCCTTCGGCCACGGCGGCCAGCAGGCCTTTCGCGTACGCCTGGGTCGCCCGGTGCACGCCGCTGCCGAAGCTGACCCTGGCCACGCCCAGCTCCGCCAGCCGGGCGGGCGGCGGGGTCCCGGGCCCGCACAGGACGTTGACCGGCCCGCCCAGCTCGCTCACCAGCGCCCGGATCTCGTCCTCGCCGTCCGCGCCGATCGGGTACACGCAGTCGGCCCCCGCCTCCAGGTAGCGCCGCCCCCGCCGTACCGCCTCCTCCAGCGAGCGCCGCTCGGACAGGTAGACGTCCACTCTTGCGTTGATCACCAGCCCCGGGCCCGCCGCCGCGCGTACCTCGGCGAGGAAGTCCGCCTGCTCGTCGGGATCGACCAGCTCGCCGGTGTCCGGCAGCGAGTCCTCCAGGTTGCAGCCGGCGGCCCCGGTGGCGAGCAGCCGTTCGGCCAGCTCGGCGGGCTTGAGCCGGTAGCCGCGCTCGAAGTCGGCGGTCACGGGCACGTCCACGGCCGCGGCCACCCGGGCGATCGCCGCCAGCATCTCCGCCACCGGCGTACGCTCGCCGTCCTCGTAACCGAGCGTGCGGGCCACGGCCGCGCTGCTGGTGGCCACCGCGGGGAACCCCGCCTCGCGCACGGCCCGCGCGGACGCGGCGTCCCAGGCGTTCGGCAGCACCAGCGGGCGTCCGGGTACGTGCAGGGCGCGCAGCTCGGATGCCTTGTCAGTCGTCATGCCGCGACCCTAGGCATCCGTACGTCCCGCGCCGAAGGTCCAGTACGCCCCAGAACCGCCGAACCACTTGCCCCAGCACCTCTGTCCTCGCCCGACCGCCGAGAGTCGCTCAGCGCCTCGTAGCCGCCCTCTGGACCGTTCCGGGACAAATGGGTCGCCCAACCCACCGACCGCGCCTGCTGAGCGATTTCAGCCTTCCGCAGCACCGTTCTGACAGCATGCTCCCAGGGGAGGACGGGCGGGGTGAGCGGGGGCCGCCGGTCGTCCCGGGCAACCGGTCCGCCGGGCAGACCGAATGAGGCGAGCAGGTGGGCCGCTCGAGCGGACCGGGCGGGCCGCACGGGCCTGGCCGGGCGGGAGGGCCGGACCTGCGGCCCGGGGGAGCCGGACGAGCAGGCCGGACGGGCCGCACGAGCCGGGACCGTGGACGGGGCCGGCCGGCCCGCCCCTGCCGACGGACTGGGGGTGCGCTCGAAGCGCCGGCCGGCGGTCGTCGAGCACTGGCCGGTCAGATGGGGCCGGCCGGCCCGCTCCTGCCGGCGGGCCGGGGGTGTGGTCGGCGGGTCAGCAGCCGCTCTTCGAGCACTGGCCGGGGACGAGGCCGGCGGGGCCGTCGGCCGGGTTGTCGGAGTCGCTGCCGTTGCCGGCGGACTGCGGCGCCTTGGTGGGGGACGAGGCGGGCTTCTTGCCGTTGGTCGACTTGTTGCCCGAGTCGTTGTTGCCCGAGTCGCCGCGGGAGGCGGTGACGTTCTCGGATCCGCTCCTGTCGCCGGACGGGTCGCCGCCGACATTGGGGTCGGCCACGTCGCCCACGCCGTCGTCGGCAGGGGCGTCGGCGGCACGGTCCTTGGCGCCGTCACCGGCGGGCTTGTCGGCGTCGGCGTCGCCCATGGTCGCCTCGTCGTCGCCCTGGAGGTCGTCGGCGGCGCTCTGGGACGTCTGCGGGCGGGCGCCGTTCTGGGGGGCGATTTCACCGTTGGCACTGGCCAGCAGGTAGCCGGCGCCACCGGCGGCGATCAGCGCGACGAGCGCAGAGGCGGCGAGGATCGTCGCCTTCTTGTGGTTCTTGGTCGATCGGTTTCTGCGCGGTCTATTCGACCCATCGAGCCGGGCGTCTCCGGGCCCGGACAGGATCTCCTGACGATCCGCCTGGTTCGGATCTTGCATGACGTTACAGCTCCCTGCGGTCGTATCGGGGAAAGCTCACCGGCTTCCGCGGGTGATGGACCACACTAGCCGCAACAGCCGAATGCTCGCACAACAATCACAAAGGAATCACGACTTGTCCCCCCAAAGATCCATTTTCCCAGGTAGCCGCGCCCACCTCGCGCCCATGGCCGGAGCCTTCGGGGTACTCGTCACCGCCATGCTGGGAATTTTCCTGGCATTCACCGACTCGCCGGAGCCATCATCGCAAACTCGGCATGGATTGGATCGGGAAACTCCGCTTTCCACAAGATCGAAATCATCTGATTCGCCACTCTCGGCGTCGATCAGAACACAAACCGCCACATCAACTCCGACGCCCGCAAATGGAGCGATCCATTCATCGCGCCGCCCGGCGTCGATCATGTTCGGCCCGCTGTCGCCGCCCTGGATCGAGGCCGTCCCGCCGTGGGACCCCGCCGCCGACCTCCTCCCGGCCTGGGACATCCCGGCCGGCACGGCCACTCCCGGCATCCCCTCGGCCGGCCCGCTGGCCTCCCCCGTCCCGCCGCCGTACGACAGGAGCCTCCCGGGCATGGCACGGCCCCTCGCGCCGCCCCACCAGAACGCGGGCCGCCCGCACGGCTCGCCGGCCCCGCAGGCGCCGCCACGGCCGCCCACGCGCCCCGCTCACGGACCCGCCCGGCCGCCCGCCGAGCCGCGGGCCATCGCTCCCGTCAGGCCCTCATCCGGGCCGCCCGCCCAGGTGACCAGGCCCGCCCGTATGTCCCCGCCCGCACGGCGTCCCGGCGTGCCCGACCCGTGTGCGACCTTCCAGGACTTCCGCCGCGGCCCCTGCTACGACGTGCTGAACCGCCTCATCCGCTGACCGCACGCGAAAGCCGACCGCACGCGAAAAGGGCGGCACCGCCAACGGGTGCCGCCCTTTTCGGAGGTACGTGAGCCGCGCGCGGGCGCCGCGTCCGGCCAGGCGAAGGCGCGCATCCGGCCCGCCGGAGAGCGTTCGCCCGGACGGAGACGCCACCCGCCGGACGCCGCCCAGGGTCCGGTCGGGCGCGACCGAGCGGGCGGCCGGGGCCGCCCAGGACGCTCGCGGTCAGTGCGCCGAGCAGCCGCCCGTCGTGGCGGGCAGCGGGGCGGGACGGCCGATGCTCGGCATGCCGAGCATCACCCCGGAGGTGCGGGGACCGCCGCCCTGGCGGGCCTCCCAGGCGTCGCCCGCGCGGGTGCGCCGGACGCCGAGCAGGGGCCCGTCGGCGACCAGGTGGTGCGGCGCCGCGTACGTGACCTCGACGGTCACCATGTCGCCGGGCCGCGGCGTCTCGTCGCCCACGGCGAAGTGCACGAGCCGGTTGTCCGGCGCGCGCCCCGACAGCCTGCGGGTGGCCTCGTCCTTGCGCCCCTCGCCCTCGGCGACCAGCACTTCGAGCGTGCGGCCCACCTGCTTCTTGTTCTCCTCCCAGGAGATCTCCTCCTGCAGGGCGACGAGCCGCTCGTACCGCTCCTGCACGACTTCCTTGGGCACCTGGTCCGGCATGGTGGCGGCGGGGGTGCCCGGCCGGATGGAGTACTGGAAGGTGAAGGCGTTGGCGAAGCGGCTCTCGCGGACGACGTCGAGGGTGGCCTGGAAGTCCTCCTCGGTCTCGCCGGGGAAGCCGACGATGATGTCGGTGGAGATGGCCGCGTCGGGCATGGCGGCGCGTACGCGCTCGATGATGCCGAGGTAGCGCTCGGCGCGGTAGGAGCGCCGCATGGCCCGCAGGATGCGGTCGGAGCCCGACTGCAACGGCATGTGGAGCTGGTGCATCACGTTGGGCGTCTCGGCCATGGCGGCGATGACGTCGTCGGTGAAGGCCGCCGGGTGAGGCGAGGTGAAGCGCACGCGTTCGAGGCCTTCGATGTCGCCGCAGGCGCGCAGCAGCTTGCCGAAGGCGAGCCGGTCGCCGAACTCCACGCCGTAGGTGTTGACGTTCTGGCCGAGCAGCGTGACCTCGAGCACGCCCTGGTCGACCAGCGCCTGCACCTCGGCGAGCACGTCGCCGGGGCGGCGGTCCTTCTCCTTGCCGCGCAGCGACGGCACGATGCAGAACGTGCAGGTGTTGTTGCAGCCGACGGAGATCGACACCCAGGCGGCATAGGGGGACTCGCGCTTGGTGGGCAGCGTCGAGGGGAAGACCTCGAGCGACTCCTTCAGCTCGACCTGCGCCTCGCCCTCGATGCGGGCCCGCTCCAGCAGCACCGGCAGCGAGCCGATGTTGTGGGTGCCGAACACGACGTCGACCCACGGCGCCCGGCGGATGATCTCGCCTTGGTCCTTCTGCGCCAGGCAGCCGCCGACCGCGATCTGCATGCGGGGGTTGCCGGCCTTGGCCGGGCGGAGGTGGCCGAGGTTGCCGTAGAGGCGGTTGTCGGCGTTCTCCCGCACGGCGCATGTGTTGAACACGACCACATCGGCCGTCTCACCGTCGGGGACGGGCACGTAGCCGGCCTCCTCCAGCAGGCCGGACAGCCGCTCGGAGTCGTGGACGTTCATCTGGCACCCGTATGTGCGCACTTCGTAGGTGCGGGCGCCCTCCTGGGTCACAGTCATGGCAGGTTCAAGGGTAGTCGCACTCGGGCTTGACAAGGCCCGTACGGTTCTAAAAGGCCAGCTTGACGGCGTGATGTGATCGGATCGGTACCGCTCGGTTAGTGCACAGCGTTCTAATGCCCTCTACGTTTTACTCCATGACGGAGAACGGCGACGCCACTCCACTGGTCCAGTTGGAGAACGTCAACAAGCACTTCGGGTCGTTGCACGTCCTGAAGAACATCAACTTGACCGTCTCTCGTGGCGAGGTTCTGGTCGTCATCGGCCCTTCGGGAGGCGGCAAGTCGACGTTGTGCCGCACGATGAACCGGTTGGAGACGATCAGCGACGGAAAGATCATTTTTGACGGCCAGGAGCTGCCGCAGGAGGGCAAGGCGCTCGCCAAGCTGCGTTCCGAAGTCGGCATGGTCTTTCAGTCGTTCAACTTGTTCGCGCACAAGACCATCAGAGAGAACGTCACTCTCGGACCGATCAAGGTGCGCGGAGTCGCCAAGGACGCCGCGGACAAGCGCGCGATGGAGCTGCTCGAACGCGTGGGCATCGCCGCTCAGGCGGACAAATATCCGGCCCAGCTTTCCGGTGGCCAGCAGCAGCGGGTCGCCATCGCCAGGGCGCTGGCCATGGACCCGAAAATGATCCTGTTCGACGAGCCGACCTCCGCGCTGGACCCGGAGATGGTCCAGGAGGTGCTCGATGTCATGATCGGGCTGGCGCGTGACGGGATGACCATGGTGGTCGTCACGCACGAGATGGGATTCGCCCGCAGGGCCGCGAACCGGGTCGTGTTCATGGCCGACGGGCAGATCGTGGAGCAGAACACTCCCGACGAGTTCTTCACCAACCCGCAGACTGACCGGGCGCGTGACTTCCTTTCGAAGATTCTCACGCACTGACTAATCAAGGCAGGGAACACATGCACATGCGTCGAATGGGAGCAGTGCTCGCGGCGGCGGCCATGGTCGCCGGCCTCGCGGCCTGTGGCGGCGATGGCGGTGGCGGCGGCGAGTACGCCACCGTCGCCGACAAGATCGCCGGTGGCGGCACCATCGTGGTCGGCACCAAGTGGGACCAGCCGAGCCTGGGCCTGAAGACGGGCGCCGAGCCCGAGGGCTTCGACGTCGACGTCGCCAAGGCCGTGCTGAAGGAGGTGGCCGGCGGCAAGGACGTGAAGATCGAGTGGAAGGAGTCGGCCTCCTCCAACCGTGAGCCGTTCCTCCAGAACGGCACGGTCGACATCATCTTCGCCACGTACTCCATCACCGAGGAGCGCAAGGGCAAGGTGACCTTCGGCGGCCCGTACGTCATCGCGCACCAGGACATCATGGTCCGCAAGGACGACACCTCGATCAACAGCCCGCAGGACCTCAAGGGCAAGAAGATCTGCAAGGCGGCGGGCTCCAACTCCTACAAGCGCATCACCGACCCGCCACCGGACGGCGAGCTCAACATCGACGCCACCACCGTCGACGCCGCCAACTACTCCGAGTGCGTGCAGAAGCTGCAGGGCTCCAACCTCGACGCGGTCACCACCGACGACCTGATCCTGGCGGGCTTCGCCAAGCAGGCCGGCGGCAACTTCAAGGTGCTCGGCCAGGGCTTCACGGATGAGAAGTACGGCGTCGGCCTGAAGAAGGGCGACACCAAGACCTGTGAGGCCGTGAACACGGCGATCAAGAAGCTGTGGGACGACGGCACCATGAAGCAGCTGCTGGACAAGTGGTTCGGCGGTATCCAGGGCCTCAACCTCTCGACGGAGGCGCCGCCGGCCGAGGGCTGCGCCTGATCTCACCAAGAGCGGCGGCCGGTGCTCCGGCCGCCGCTGCCTATGCGGTGGAGCACAATGGACGAACTCATCAAGTACGGCCCCGACCTCGCGCTCGGATTCCTGGAGAACATCAAGATCGCCCTTGTGGCCGGGGTCGCGGCCATGATTCTCGGCACGATCCTGGTGGCGATGCGGGTGTCCCCCACGCCCGTGCTGCGCACGGCCGGGACGCTCTATGTCAACGTGGTGCGTAACACCCCGCTGACGCTGGTCCTGGCCTTCTCGGCGTTGGGTCTGAGCGACAAGCTCGGCCTGGTGTTCTCCGAGACGCCGTCGACCAACTCGTTCTGGATCGTGTCGATGGGCCTGTCGGCCTACACCGCGGCCTTCGTGTGCGAGGCGCTGCGCGCCGGCGTGAACACGGTGCCGATCGGCCAGGCCGAGGCGGCCAGGGCGATCGGGCTGACGTTCATGCAGTCGCTGCGGCTGATCATCCTGCCCCAGGCCTTCCGCTCGGTCATCGCGCCGCTCGGCAGCGTGATCATTGCCATGATCAAGAACACCACGGTCGCGACGGCCGGCGGCTACCTCCTCGACTCCGCGGCGGTCATGAAGATCACCTTCGACCAGACCGGCGCGTCCATCCCGATCTTCATCGGCCTCGTCCTGGCGTTCATGGCGCTGACGATGCCGATCGGCTTCTTCACCGGGTGGCTGGCCCGGCGGCTGGCGGTGGCCCGATGAGCACCTCCGTACTCTTCGACGCTCCCGGACCGCGTGGCCGGGTGCGCAACCACGCGCTCACCGTGATCAGCGTGGTCGCGGTGGCCGCCGTCCTGTACGGCGTGTACCGCGGTTTCGACGCCAAGGACCAGTTCGACGGCAAGATCTGGGCGCCGTTCCTGGAGTGGAAGACCTGGGAGGTCTACATCATTCCGGGCCTGATCGGCACGCTGCGCGCGGCGGGCGTGGCCGCGGTGCTGGCGCTGGCGTTCGGCGCGATCTTCGGCCTGGCCCGGCTCTCCGACCACGCGTGGATCCGCATCCCCGCGGGCATCGTGGTCGAGGTCTTCCGGGCGATCCCGCTGCTGCTGCTGATCTTCTTCCTCTTCTACCTGGCGCCCACGCTGTTCGGCGGCGGCGACTACGCGTTCATCTCCGTCGTGCTCGGCCTCATGTTCTACAACGGCTCGGTGCTCGCCGAGGTCGTCAGGGCGGGCGTGCACGCGGTGCCCAGGGGGCAGTCGGAGGCGGCGTACGCGATCGGCATGCGCAAGAACCAGGTGATGCGGCTGGTGCTGCTGCCGCAGGCCATCACGGCGATGATGCCGGCGATCGTCAGCCAGCTCGTGGTGCTGCTGAAGGACACCGCGCTCGGCTACATCATCGCCTACGTCGACCTGCTCAACACCGGCTTCAAGATCCTGCCGGCCGCGCTCTTCGGCACGCTGATCCCGGCGGCGATCGTCATCGGCGTCATCTACGTCGCCCTGAACCTGGCGCTCAGCTACCTGGCCACCTGGCTGGAGCGGCGCAGCCGGCGCAGCCGCAAGACGGGGGCGGCCCCCGTGACCGCGCCCGGCGCCGCCGAGGTGGGTGTCGCCGCGGGCCAGGGCACCGAGGGCGGTGGCATGGCCCCCGACCGTCCCGTGGAGTGACACAGAGACCCTTCCTGGAGCCCCCGGTGAGCGCCTCGCCGGGGGCTCTGCCTTTTCCCGGGTTCCAGAGATGCCCAAGAAAGCGTCACGCCGCTTCTGTCCGGTTTCGGGCGGGTTACCGTAGTTCATGCGCGTGGTGATGCTGGCGGCGGTGGCTGTGACGGTGGGCCTGACCGCCTGCAGCAGCGAAAACCCGGACGTCACCGTCCTCGACCGGATCAGGCACACCGGCAAGGTCGTCGTCGGCACCAAGTGGGACCAGCCCGGCGTCGCCCTGCGCACCGGAGACGGCGAACCCCAGGGTTTCGACGTGGACGTCGCCCGCTACCTCGTCCGCCACCTCGCCGGCGGCGCCAAGGTCGACATCATCTGGCGGGAGTCGCCGTCGTCGACCCGCGAGGCGCTGCTGCAGAACGGCGGCGTGGACATGATCGTGGCGTCGTACTCGATCATCGAGTCGCGCAAGCCCAAGGTGACGTTCGCCGGGCCGTACGTGATCGTCAACCAGGACACCATGGTCCGCGCCTCCGACCCCCGTATCCGGAACGTCAGCGACCTGCGCGGCAGGCGGATCTGCCTGGCCGAGGGCTCCAACTCGTACCGGCGGATCGTGGACCCGCCGCCCGACGGCAAGCTGGACCTGCCCGCCGAGCTCGTGCCCGCGGCCAACTACTCCATGTGCGTGCGCAAGCTCCAGGACCGCCTCCTGGACGCCGTCAGCACCGAGAACCTCATCCTGGCCGGCTACGCCGCGCGCTCCCCCGGCCGGTTCCGCCTGCTCAACCAGCCGATCAGCGACGAGCCGTGGGCGGTGGGGCTGAAGGAGGGCGACATCGAGACCTGCCAGGCACTCAACCGCGCCATCACCGCCATGTGGCGGGACGGCACGACGACCCGGCTGCTGCGCAAGTGGTTCGGCCGCACCAACCTCGACCTCCCGTCCTCCCTCCCCCGCTCCGCCTCCTGCCCCTGACCCGCGCCCCCGCCGGGACCTCCACCTCGACGCCGGTCGCACCCGGGGCCTTCGCACGCCCCACCCGCGCCCCCTACGACGGCACCTCCACCCCGAACCTCACTCCCTGTCCACGCCCGCGCCGGGACCTCGCCGCCCAGAGGCGGTCCCCTCCGGGGAGGACAGGACGGCATCCGGGGCGGGTGAACTCGGCGAACGTGCGCTGAACTGTGAGGACCGGCCCGCACTCCCGGCGATCTTCCGGCAGGATGCGGGTATGCCTTTCTGGCCCTCCCCCATTTCGACCAGAGACGTGGCCGCCGCCGGCGTGCGTCCCGGCTGGCCCACGGCCCGCGACGGCCGGGTGTGGTGGACCGAGGACCGTCCTGACGAGGGCGGGCGCACCGCGATCGTGCGCCGCGACCCCGACGGCACCCGCCGTGACCTGCTGCCCGCCCCATGGTGCGCGCGCACCCGGGTCCACGAGTACGGCGGCCGCCCCTACGCGGTCACCCCCGCGGGCGAGGTGGTGTTCGCCAACCTCAAGGATCAGCGTCTCTACGTTCTGGGCGAAAACGGCGAACCGAAACCCCTCACGGAGGAGGGATCCCGCTACGCCGATCTGGTGGTGCACGACACCGAGGTGTGGTGCGTACGCGAAAGCCACGGCGACAACGGCAAGATCACCCGGGCCGTGGTCTCCATCCCGCTCGACGGCGGCGAGATCCGCGAATGGGCCACCGGCTGCGACTTCTACGCATCCCCCACTCTGTCCCCCGACGGGCGGCATCTCGCCTACGTCTGCTGGGACCACCCCCGCATGCCGTGGAACGGCACCGAGCTGCGCGTCACCCGCCTGGAAGACGGAGAGACCTGGACGGTGCGCGGCGGACCGGACGAGTCCGTGCTGTCGCCGAGCTGGAAGGACGACTCCCGGCTCTACCTCGTCTCCGACGCCTCCGGCTGGTGGAACCTCTACGAGATCGGCCTGCGCGGCGAGGACGCGCGGGCGCTGTGGCCGGCCGAGGAGGAGTTCACGCTGCCGCCGTGGCGGCTGGGCGGCATGCCGTACGCGGTGCTCGGCGACGGCCGCCTCGCCGTCCTGCACGGACGTGGCGACCTGCGGCTCGGCCTGCTCGACCCCGAGCGCGGCACGCTCACCGACCTGCACACGTCCTGCACCGGCTGGGACGCGGCGCTGGCCGCCGACGGCGCCATGGTGACCGGCATCGGGTACGCCGCCACGACGCCCCGCTCGGTCGTCACCGTCGACACCGCCACGGGCGACCGGCGGCGTCTCACCGGCGACACCGTCGCCCTGCCCGACCCCTCCTACCTGCCGCTGCCCCAGGCCGTACGGGTGGGGGGCGACGTCCACGCCTACCTCTACCCACCGCACGCCGAGGCCGCCGGCGACGGCCCGCCCCCTTACGTGATCTTCGTGCACGGCGGTCCGACCGCCCACGCCGACACCGGGCTCGACCTGGAGAAGGCGTTCCTGACCTCGCGCGGCATCGGCGTACTCGACGTCAACTACGGCGGCTCCACCGGCTACGGCAGGGCCTATCGCGACCGGCTCAAGGGCCAGTGGGGGCTGGTCGACGTCGCCGACACCGTCGCCGCCGCCGAGTGGCTGGCCGCCGAAGGGCTCGCCGACCCCGCCAGGATCGCCGTGCGCGGCGGCAGCGCGGGCGGCTGGACCGTGATGGCCGCCTGCTGCAGGTCCGACGTGTTCGCGGGCGGGGTGTCGTACTTCGGGGTCAGCGCGCTCGGCCCGCTCATCGCCCACACCCACGACTTCGAGTCACGCTACGTGGAGTGGCTGGTGGGGCCGGAAGACCCCGAAGTGTACGCGAGCCGCGAACCCCTCGCCCTCGTCGACGGCGTCACCTGCCCCATGCTGCTCCTCCAGGGCCTCGACGACCCCGTGGTGCCGCCCCAGCAGTCCACGGCGTTCGCCGACGCGCTGTCCGAACGCGGCGTGCCGTGCACGTACCTCGCGTTCGAGGGCGAGTCGCACGGCTTCCGCCGCACCGAGACCCGCGCCGCCGCCCTGGCCGCCGAGCTCGCCTTCTACCAGCAGCTCTTCGCCTGACGCCCGCGCCGCCCGGAGCCGGACGTCCGGCTGACGCACGCCCCGCCGCCACCCGACGAGGAGGTGATGGAGCCGGCTCTCAGCGGGCGAACCTCTCAGCGGGCGAACTCGGTCGCGCGCGACTCCCGCACCACGGTGATGCGGATCTGCCCCGGATACGTGAGCTCCTCCTCCACCTGCTTGGCCACGTCCCTGGCGATCACCTGGGCCTGGATGTCGTCGACGGCGTCGGGCTTGACCATGACCCGGATCTCCCGCCCGGCCTGCATGGCGAACACCTTCTCCACGCCCTCGTACGACTGCGCGATCTGCTCCAGGCGTTCGAGCCGCTTGACGTACGCCTCCAGCGACTCCCGCCTGGCGCCGGGGCGGCTGCCGCTGATCGCGTCGGCGGCCTGCGTGAGCACCGCCTCGACCGTACGGACCTCGACCTCGTTGTGGTGCGCCTCGATGGCGTGCACCACCTCCTCGTCCTCGCCGTAACGGCGGGCGATCTCCGCCCCGATCAGCGCATGGCTGCCCTCGACCTCGTGCGTGAGCGCCTTGCCGATGTCGTGGAGCAGCGCGCAGCGCTTCACCAGCGCCTGATCCAGCTTCAGCTCGGCCGCCATGATGCCGGCGATGTGGGCCGACTCGATGAGGTGCTTGAGCACGTTCTGACCGTAGGAGGTGCGGTAGCGCAACTGCCCGAGCAGCAGCGTCAGCTCCGGGTGCATGTCGGTGATGCCCAGCTCGACCAGGGCGTCCTCACCGGCCCGCGCGCACAGGTCCTGCACCTCCTGGCGGCTGCGGTCGTGGGCCTCCTCGATGCGCTGCGGGTGGATGCGGCCGTCGAGCACCAGCTTCTCCAGCGTCAGCCGGGCGGTCTCCCGGCGTACCGGGTCGAAACACGACAGCAGCACCGCTTCCGGGGTGTCGTCGATGATCAGGTTGACCCCGGTCGTGGACTCGAACGCGCGGATGTTACGCCCCTCGCGCCCGATGATGCGGCCCTTCATCTCGTCGCCGGGAAGGTGCAGCACGCTGACGACCGACTCGGCCGTCTGCTCCGCCGCCAGCCGCTGCACGGCCAGCGTGATGATCTTCGTGGCGCGCTTCTCGCCCTCCTTGCGCGCCTGCCCCTCGATCTCCCTGACGATGAGCGCCGCCTCGCGCTTGGCCTGGTTCTCGATCTCCTTGACCAGCTCGGCCTTGGCCTGCTCGCTCGTCAGCCCGGCCACGCGTTCCAGGATCCGGCGGCGTTCCTCCTCGACCTGCAGCAGCTCCTCGCGGCGATCGGCCAGCTCGACCTCCGTCTCGGCCAGCTTCCTGTCCCGCTCGGCCTGCCGCCGGGCCTCCTCGTCCAGCCGCTGCTCCCGCTCGGCCAGGCGGGCCTCACGGCGTTCGAGATCGGCGCGCAGCTCCTTGAGCTCGGACTTCAGTATCCGGCTCTCCTCCTCGACCTCCCGCCGCATCTGCGCGGCGCTCTCGGCCGCCGCCTCCGACCTGCGCAGGATCTCCTCGGCGTCGCTCTCCGCCTTGCTGCGGATCTCCCTGGCCCGCTCGCGCGCCTGCTCCAGCTCCTGCTGCACGGCCTCCATCTGCGCGGGGTCAGGCTCGGCGGCACGCGGCACCGCGGCCGATGTGCGCCGTACGACGACGAGGAGCGCCGCCACCATGCCGAACGCGAGCACGAGCACCGCCACCATCAGCACCACGACCAGCGGCCCCATGTGCGCCCCGCCCTCCTCGCGTCGTCAGGAACTCATAACGCGGCCACAAAACAGGAGGGGTCACAGACGCGCCGCGGATCGCCAGGTCGGCACCATCGCCACGATCGAGGCCAAGACACGGCCGACCGGGCGTCGGCCCCCGCGGCCGACACCTCGCCTGCCTCGATCAACCCTGCTCGTTCGTCCGTCGTTCACCGTTATGGCAATCCGCGCTGCGCGGAGTAACTCCTCACTGCCGTCGAGGTTATGCGTCGAACAGGTCACGAGCAAGCAAACGCGGCATCAAGCGTGTCTTACGAGCCCCGCCCGCACACCGATCCCCAGCCCCCCGCAGAACCCCCACCCAACCCCGCCGAAGCCCACCCGCGAACGCACTCCTCGTCCCCGAACCCGCGACCACGACGCCCCGAACGCGCCCCCTCGACCCCACCTGGCCAAGCCGTCAACACCCGAGCCAGCGCCTGAACCCGACACGACACCACAGAGCCGCCACCCGCAACGCCAGGACACCGACACCGACCGCGCAGACGCCCGAACCGACAGCACACGCACGCAGCACCCCCGGCTGCAGACGCGCTCCAGCCGAGCACATCACACGGCTTAACCCTGAAGACGCCCACCCGACCACAGAACACGAAAACGTCCGCAGAGACACCAACGGCGACCATGACACCACTACGGCGGCGCTTCACCCACCCACAACACGCACCCAAACCACGGAACCACCCACCCCTACGACAGCCGGAAACCCCCGAACGCACGGCAGCCCGCAGCCCCCGACCTCACGACAGTCGGAAACACCCGACCCACAACAGCCCGAAACGTCCGACCCCACGGCAGCCGGAAACACCCGACCCACGGCAACCCGAAACACCCGACCCACAACAGCCCAAAACACCTGACCCCACGACAGCCGGAAACACCCGACCCACGGCAACCCGAAACACCCGACCCACGGCAACCCGAAACACCCGACCCACGACAGCCAGAAGCGCCCGACCCCACGGGAAAAGGCGGCACGACCACGCACTCAGCTGGACGACGACCACATGTCCTGTAGCCCCTAGACGTCCGAGCGTCCAGGCCCACCTGCCTACGACGGGAACTCTTCGTCCATCTCGATGCCCTCCTGTTCGAGGGCCTCACGGATGACGCGGTAGGCGAGGCCGGAGGGGTAACCCTTGCGGGCCAGCATCCCGGCCAGGCGGCGGGTGCGCTTCTGCGGGTCGAGCGAGCGAGTGGAGGCGAGCTTGCGCTCGACGAGCCGCCGGGCGGTCTCCACCTCCTGCTCGGGGTCGAGGCGTTCGACGGCCTCGCTGACCGTTTCGCTGTCCACGCCCCGCTGCCGCAGCTCGGCCGCCAGCGCGCGTTTGGCCAGCCCACGCCCGTGGTGACGGGATTCGACCCACGCCGCCGCGAACGCCTCGTCGTTGATCAGCCCCAGCTCGGAGAACCGGCTGAGCACCGCCTCCGCGGCCTCCTCCGGCACGTCACGTTTGCGCAGAGCGTCCGCGAGCTGGGCGCGGGTCTTGGGAGCGATGGTGAGCAGCCGCAGGCAGATGGCCCGCGCCACCGCCTCCGGATCCGCATCCGGCCCGGCACCGGCCGCACCCCCCTCATCGGGCCCCTCAGGCAGCCACCCCCGACGCCGACCCCGGCGCCGCGAGCCCGGGCCGGTCGCTCCGTCATCATCGGCCCCGCCAGACGATCGTCCCCGACTCTGGACGCCGCTTCCGCCGGGCTTCCTTCCGTACCGCCCGCTCTTCCGTCCGCGCCGCCCGGCCCCTTCACCAGACGACCCATCTGCCCCAGCAACCGGCCCGCCCCCTTCACCAGACGACCCGTCTCCCCCAGCAAACGACCCGGCCCCTTCACCAGACGACCCGTCTCCCCCAGCAAACGACCCGGCCCCTTCACCAAACGACCCGTCTCCCCCAGCAAACGACCCGGCCCCTTCACCAAACGACCCGACTTGCCCAGCAAACGGCTCGACGTCTTCCGCGAAGGCTGCTGCGTCCCCACCGAACGGCCCGTTCTCCACACCGAACGAGCCCCGCCCGTCACTGGAAGGAGCACGCCCGTCACCGGGCCGGCCGGGCTCGCCGCCGAACGGGTCTGGCTCGGCGTCGATCCACCCAGGGCCGGTGGGCGGGCGGCTGCGGCTCTTGCGGGATCGGTCGGCGACCGAGGGTTCCGCGGACGACGTACCGAGTCGGCTGGGGTCACCGGACGCACTGCCGAGGTCACCAGAGGCACTGCCAGAGCCGTCAGAGACACTGCCAGCACCGCCGCCCCGACGTGCGCGGCCGCGCGGGCGTGAGTCGCCTTCGTCTGCGGTGGGCGCGAACCAGCTCGGACCGGCGAGCACCTCCGAGTGCCATTCATCCGCCGGACGGCGATCTGAGCCCGTCGTGGCAGGCGGCGTTCCTGCTGATGGCGGCGGTTCGGCAGGCGATCGCCGAGCTGCAGCCGGCGGTCGCCTGCGCTCTGGACGGACTCCGTCGCTGTCCTCACCCGTTGAGGGGTTCGGCACCTCGAGATGCTGGAAGAACGGGTGCGGAGCGCCGGAGGGCGGCTCCGGCTCAATGTGGGCGGTGTCAGGGCCTCGCCGATCCTCGTCCCGGAAGGTCCACCAGCCCCCGCCTACGGAGCCACGCTGATCCTGGCCTTGGGATTCTCGCGAGTCTCCGCCTCGGGCACCTCGCTGATCATCATCGCGGAATTCCCACCAGCCCCCGCCTCGCGAGCCCCGCTGATCCCCATCTCGGGAATCCCGTCTGCTCCCATCCTGGGCAACACGCCAATCCTCATCCTGGGATTTCCGCTTGTTCCCATGTCGGGCACCACGTTGACCCTCGTCTGGGGCATCCCGCTGGTCCTCGTCTCGAGAATCCCGCCGGTCCCCACCCAGGGAGCCTCGCTGGTCCTCGCCTCGGGAACCCTGCCAGTCCCCGCCTCGCAAGCCCCGCCGATCGTCCTCTTGGGGGTTCTGTCGATCCCCGCTCCGAGAAGCTCGCCAGCCTTCGCCGTGGGGACCCCGCCGCCGACCCTCGTCTACGCTGCGTCCGCGCACGTCCGCAGTTGGTTCGCCCTCAGCGCGACGCTTGGAGTCGTCCGCCGACGGCTGGAGAAGGGCCTGCGCGGATTCGGAGGTTGCAGGCCTGTCCTGCTGGCGGCTTTCCGCGTCCGTATCCGGGATGTCTCCCGCGAGTCCCACAGCCGTCCCCGGAACGTTCCCTGTACGTTCCGCAGCCGCCTCCGGGGCGTCTCCCGCGAGTCCCACATCCGCTTCCGGAGCGTCCCCCGTGAGTCCCACAGCCGTCCCCGGAACGTTCCCTGTACGTTCCGCAGCCGCCTCCGGGGCGTCCCCCGTGAGTCCCACAGCCGTCCCCGGAACGTTCCCTGTACGTTCCGCAGCCGCCTCCGGGGCGTCTCCCGCGAGTCCCACATCCGCTTCCGGAGCGTCTCCTGTGAGTTCTGCGGCCGCCTCCGGGGCGTCTCCCGCGAGTCCCACATCCGCTTCCGGAGCGTCTCCTGTGAGTTCTGCGGCCGCCTCCGGGGCCTCTTGTGGAAAGCCTTCTGCGGTCCCTGCGGAGCCTGCTGCCGCTGGGCTTTCGGGAGGGTTTTCTGCGGTGTTCGCTGGTGGTGCTGGTTCGTCTCCTGTCGTCGCGGTTTCCTGGGCACGCTGGCGGGCGCGTTGTTCGCGCCATTCGGCTACCGACGGCCAGCCGTCCGTGGCTGAGCGGGCCAGGTCACGGCGGTGGGAGGAGGGGGCGGGCCAGGCGCCCCGCTCCGGTGTACGGGGCACCTGTGGCCGGTCGGTGTTGCTCATGCGGCCGACGCTCAGACGTCACCCGGCTTGGGGGTGGACTTGGAGCCACGGCCCGAGGAGGCGGCGGCCGGAGCCGGCGCGGCGGCCTCGGCGGGAGCGTCGAGGCGCGGGCCCACACCCAGCTTGTCCTTGATCTTCTTTTCGATCTCGTTGGCCATGTCGGGGTGGTTGCGCAGGAAGTTGCGGGCGTTTTCCTTGCCCTGGCCGAGCTGCTCGCCCTCGTACGTGTACCAGGCGCCGGACTTGCGGACGAAGCCGTGCTCCACGCCCATGTCGATGAGGCCGCCCTCGCGGGAGATGCCCACGCCGTAGAGGATGTCGAAGTCGGCGACCCGGAAGGGCGGGGCCATCTTGTTCTTGACGATCTTGACCCGGGTGCGGTTGCCGACCGCCTCCGTGCCGTCCTTGAGGGTCTCGATGCGCCGGATGTCCATGCGGACCGAAGCGTAGAACTTCAGCGCCTTACCACCGGTCGTGGTCTCGGGGCTGCCGAACATGACGCCGATCTTCTCGCGGAGCTGGTTGATGAAGATGGCGGTGGTGCCGGTGCTGCTGAGCGCGCCGGCGATCTTGCGCAGCGCCTGCGACATCAGGCGGGCCTGCAGACCGACGTGGCTGTCACCCATCTCGCCCTCGATCTCGGCCTTGGGCACCAGGGCCGCCACGGAGTCGACGACGACGATGTCGATCGCGCCGGACCTGATCAGCATGTCGGCGATCTCGAGCGCCTGCTCACCCGTGTCGGGCTGGGACACCAGCAGGGCGTCGGTGTCGACCCCGAGCTTCTTGGCGTATTCGGGGTCGAGCGCATGCTCGGCGTCGATGAACGCGGCGATGCCCCCGGCGCGCTGGGCGTTGGCCACCGCGTGCAGGGCGATGGTGGTCTTACCCGACGACTCGGGACCGTAGATCTCCACGATGCGCCCGCGCGGCAGACCGCCGATGCCGAGGGCGACGTCCAGGGAGATGGACCCGGTGGGGATCACCTCGATGGGAGCTCGGGCGTCGTCGCCCAGCCTCATGACAGAGCCCTTGCCGAACTGCCGCTCGATCTGAGCGAGCGCGGTCTCGAGGGCCTTCTCGCGGTCGTTGATAGCCATGGGAACTCCCCCTGGAGGGTCGTGGTCCGATCAGTCGAGTGAAAGCTACGGCCTGCCACCGACATTTTCGACGCAGTCGGGGAAGACGTGGCCCGGCTTCATCCATCGTAGCCGAACGGCTGTTCGATCACAGCAGGAACACGCAGGAACACGCAGGTGATCTCTCCCCTGGGTTCACAACCGGGTGGGGCAAGCACGACCGGCCGAGGCGACGGACGCGACCGGGTCGAGGCAGGGGGCATGACCCAGGCGAGGTCGCGAACACGGCCGAGCCGAGGTGACGGGCGCGACCACCCGCAACGGCGAACACAGCCAACCGACACGGCAGGCACTCTCACCACCGGGCGACACGACGGGCACGGCAACCGGGCGAGACGGCAGGCACGGCCAAGCGAGACCGCGAACACGGCCGAGCCGAGATGACGGGCACGACCACCCGCAACGGCAAACACAGCCAACCGACACGGCAGGCACTCTCACCACCGGGCGACACGACGGGCACGGCAACCGGGCGAGACGGCAGGCACGGCCAAGCGAGACCGTGAACACGGCCGAGCCGAGGTGGCGGGTACGGCCAAGCGAGACCGCAAGCAGCGGCTGAGCCGAGGTGGCGGGCGCGGCTGGGGGCGGTGGGGTACGCGGCTGGGTGAGGTAGCGGGCGCGGCCGAAGGGGACGTACCGGAAGAAATGGACGCCCCGAGGGGTGAACGTGGCGGGGGGAATGGGCGTCCTGCACAAGCGAGGCGTAGCGGAAGAAATGGGTGGCGGTATCAGCGGGGCGGTGACGTCGCGATCGCGCGCCGCCCACGCCGCGACCCCCGCGTACGGAGCACTCGCCGATGATGCCGTCCAGCATGTTGACGGGCGGCTGACCTGGGGAGACTCACTGCAACGGCGACGGTTGGAGGCGCACGTGGCGAGCCGCTACACCGGGGAACGGCGCACTCATCTTCAGGCCCTCGCCGACCTGTTGCCCGCCCATGGTCTGGTCAGCCGGATGGTCGGAGGCGACGATCCGGTGCTCTGGGTGTGGCATCCGCACACGGGCCGCAGGACGCTCGTCTTCGCCACCCCGTCGAACCGCGGCTGGCTGTTCCTGTGGTCGCCGGGCGGGCAGGGAGGGGCGGACGATCTGAGCGGTACGTGCGCTGAACTGCGCCGTACGCTCGACGTGCCCCAGCCCGGCGCGGAGTGACCCGAGCGCCGCCGAGAGGTCAGCGGAGCTTCGGCGAGACGTCCTCCACCTGGCAGACCGCGCGCCACACCGTCTTGGCGCTCTCGCCGTCGGCCAGCGCCTGCATGACGGTGCGACCGCCCAGCGGCGCCAGGACGTAGTCGCGGGCCCACGACTCGGCGTAGGTCTCGCCGAAGTGGGCGTTCATCCGTCTCCAGAACTCGGTCAGGCGCATGCACTCAAGTATGGGAGCGCCCTTGGGGTGGGTACGACATCCTCATGCCGAAGACCCCCAAGTCTTCACCCCCGAAGACCGCCACGACGAAGGCCAACAGGGCGAAACGCCGCCGGCTGTCAGCGATGCTGCGGCAGGCCGTACAGCAGGAGAAGGCCGAGCGCGCCGAGCGGCACGCCGGTCTCAGGCAGGCGCCGCGTGCGGGCAAGCCGAGGAGGCGCAGGCCCTCGCGGCGCTAGCACTTCGCGCCGTGCAGCGTCGGCCGCCCTGGCACGTCATCGGCCACATCGCGACGCCGGGCACATCACCCGTGCGAACGCAGGCCGCGCTGACGTGTCATCGGCCACTCATCGGCCACATCGCGGCGCCGGTCAGGTCGCCCGTGCGGGTCACATCACCCGTGCGCCGTACATCTCGCCGAGAGGGTCGGCGAGCAGTTCCAGGCGGGCGCCGTCGGGGTCCCTGAAGTAGATGGAGGCGCCGCTTTCGATCTGGTGCGGCACGCCGGCCATCTCCAGTTTCCCGCGCAGCCGTTCCCACGTGGCGGGATCGACGGAGATCGCGATGTGGTGCAGCCCGCCGAGCACTTCGCGGTACGGCCCCAGGTCGAGCCCGGGGAAGTCGAAGAAGGCCAGCAGGTTGCCGTTGCCGATGTCGAAGAAGAAGTGGTTGGAGCCCTTGTAGTCGCGGTTCTCGAAGATCTCGGTGAGCGGGAACTCCAGAAGCTCCTGGTAGAACGTGATGGTCCGTTCGACATCGGACGAGAGCAGCGCCACGTGGTGCAGGCCGCGTGCGCTGCTCGATGGCCGGTGCGTTAAGAGGTAGCGCTCGCGTATTTCGGCTCGGCGGGCTTCGATGGCCGCGTAGTCGATGGTCACGGTCGCTGTATGTCCGCCATGGCCCGCGCTCAACCGTCGCGCCGCGGAGCGAGATGCGTTTTCTGTCGGTGGCGCGAGGCAGTATGGGCAGGTGAGCTCGCTAGCCCAGTTCAGCCAGGTGACCAGGGAATGGTTCACCGGAGCCTTCCAAGCCCCCACGGCCGCGCAGGAGGGGGCGTGGGAGTCGATCTCGCGTGGCGACAACACGCTCGTCGTGGCGCCCACGGGGTCGGGGAAGACGCTGGCGGCGTTCCTGTGGTCGCTCGACCGGCTCGCCGCGCGCGACCTCGAAGCGGCGCGTTCCTCCGGCGAAGCGCCTGAGGGTGCCGAGAAGCGGGCGGGCACGCGGGTCGTCTACGTCTCGCCGCTCAAGGCGCTGGCCGTCGACGTCGAGCGCAACCTGCGCGCCCCGCTGGCCGGGCTGAAGCAGACGGCGCGGCGGCTCGGCCTGCCGGTGCCGGAGATCTCGGTGGCGATCCGCTCGGGTGACACCCCCGCGGAGGAGCGCAGGCGGTTCGCGGCGAAGCCGTCCGACATCCTCATCACCACGCCGGAGTCGCTGTTCCTGCTGCTCACGAGCCAGGCTCGGGAGGCGTTGCGCGGCGTGGAGACCGTGATCGTCGACGAGGTGCACGCGGTGGCGGGCACCAAGCGCGGCGCGCATCTGGCGCTGACGCTGGAGCGGCTCGACGCGCTGCTCGACAAGCCGGCGCAGCGGGTGGGGCTGTCGGCGACGGTACGCCCGGTGAGCGAGGTGGCGACGTTCCTCGGCGGCACGCGCCCGGCCACCGTGGTGCAGCCGCCCGCCGACAAGCGCATCGAGGTCGAGGTCGTCGTCCCGGTCGAGGACATGACGGAGATGGAGACGCGGCCGAGGAGCCAGGTGGAGGGCGAGGAGTTCGCCCCCGAGCCGGGCAACCGGTCGATCTGGCCCCACGTCGAGGACCGGTTGTTCGACCTGATCGAGTCCCACGGCTCCACCATCGTGTTCGCCAACTCGCGGCGGCTGGCCGAGCGGCTGTGCACGCGGCTCAACGAGCTGGCGTACGAGCGCGAGAACGGCCCCGAGACCGTGGACCTGTCGATCTGGGAGACCCCGGCGGGGCCGGAGGAGACCTCGGCGGGGCCGGACGTAACCTCGGCAGGGCCGGAGAAGACCTCAGCGGACCCGGGCAAAACCCCGGCAAGCCCGGACGAGGCCTCGGCGCAGCCGGGCGAAAGCTCGGCGGAGCCGGTGAGGGGTCCGGCGGCTGCCGGGCCGGGCAAGCGCATGCCCGCCGACCTGATGGCGCAGGCCGGGGCGAGCAAGGGCGCGGTGCCGGAGATCGTACGCGCGCATCACGGCTCGGTCTCCAAGGAGGAGCGCGCGCAGATCGAGGAGGCGCTGAAGTCGGGCCGGCTGCCCGCCGTGGTCGCCACGTCCAGCCTGGAGCTGGGCATCGACATGGGCTCGGTGGACCTGGTGGCGTGCGTGGAGGCGCCGCCGAGCGTGGCCAGCGGCCTGCAGCGCATCGGGCGGGCCGGGCACCAGGTGGGCGCGGTGTCCAGAGGCGTGATCTTCCCGAAGTACCGCGGCGATCTGGTGCAGACGGCGGTGGTCGCCGAGCGCATGAAGAACGGCCTCATCGAGGAGCTGCGCTACCCGCGCAATCCGCTCGACGTGCTGGCGCAGCAGATCGTGGCGATGACCGCGCTCGACGAGTGGACGGTGGACGAGCTGGAGCGGGTGGTCAAGCGGGCCGCCCCCTACGCGACGCTGCCGAGGAGCGCGCTCGAGGCCACGCTCGACATGCTGGCGGGGCGCTATCCGAGCGAGGAGTTCGCCGAGCTGCGCCCGCGCATCGTGTGGGACCGCGTCACGGGCACGCTCCAGGGCCGTCCCGGTGCGCAGCGCCTCGCGGTCACCAACGGCGGCACGATCCCCGACCGCGGCCTGTTCGGCGTGTTCCTGGTGGGCGAGCGCGGCTCCCGGGTGGGCGAGCTGGACGAGGAGATGGTCTACGAGTCGCGGGTCGGCGACGTGTTCGTGCTGGGCGCGACCTCGTGGCGCATCGAGGACATCACCGCCGACCGGGTGCTGGTCTCGCCCGCGCCGGGCCAGCCGGGCAAGCTGCCGTTCTGGCACGGCGACGCGCCGGGGCGTCCCGCCGAGCTGGGCCGGGCGATCGGGGAGTTCCTGCGCGAGCAGGCGAAGGACGGCTCGACGGAACGCCTGCGCGCGGCCGGGCTCGACGAGTACGCCGCGGTCAACCTGCTCGCCTACCTCCGCGAGCAGCGCGAGGCCACCGGTTACGTCCCCGACGACCGCACGCTGCTGGTCGAGCGCTTCCACGACGAGCTGGGCGACTGGCGGGTGGTGATCCACTCCCCTTATGGGGCGCGGGTGCACGCCCCGTGGGCGCTGGCGATCAACCGGCGGCTGCGCGAGCGTTACGGCATCGACGTGCAGGCCGTCCACTCCGACGACGGCATCGTGCTGCGCATCCCCGACACGCTGGCCGAGCCGCCGACCGACGTGGCGGCGTTCGACCCCGAGGAGATCGAGCAGATCGTCACCGAGGAGCTGGGCGGCTCGGCGCTGTTCGCCTCCCGGTTCAGGGAGTGCGCGGGCCGGGCGCTGCTGCTGCCGCGCCGCACGCCGGGCAGGCGCAGCCCGCTGTGGCAGCAGCGGCAGCGGGCCGCGCATCTGCTGGGCGTGGCCTCGAAGTACGCGTCGTTCCCGATCGTGCTGGAGACCATGCGCGAGTGCCTTCAGGACGTCTTCGACGTGCCGGGGCTGGTGCAGCTCATGCGCGACATCGCCGCCCGCCGGGTGCGGGTGGTGGAGGTGGAGACCTCGCAGGCCTCGCCGTTCGCCACCTCGCTGCTGTTCCACTACATCGGCGCGTTCATGTACGAGGGCGACGCGCCGCTCGCCGAACGCCGCGCGCAGGCCCTGGCGCTCGACACCACGTTGCTCGCGGAGCTGCTGGGCCAGGCCGACCTGCGCGAGCTGCTCGACCCCGACGTCATCTCCGACACCGAACGCGAGCTGGCCAGGCTCGACCGGCCGCTGCGCGACGTCGAGGACCTCGCCGACCTGCTGCGCTCGCACGGCCCGCTGCTCGCGCCCGACGTGAGCGTGCGCGGCGGCGATCCGGCCTGGCTGGAGGAGCTCGAACGCGCCAGGCGGGCGATCCGGGTGCGCATCGCCGGCGAGGAGCAGTGGGCGGCCATCGAGGACACCGCCCGCATGCGCGACGCGCTCGGCGTTCCGCCGCCGGTCGGGGTGCCGCACGCGTTCCTCGAGCCGGTGGCCGACCCGCTGGCCGACCTGCTGGCCAGGCACGCCCGCACGCGCGGGCCCTTCCACGCCTCAACGGCGGCGGCGAGGTTCGGTCTCGGCGTGGCCGTGGTGACCGACGCGCTGCGGCGGCTCGCGGCGTCGGGGCGGGTCGTGAGCGGGGAGTTCCGGCCCGGCGGGCGGGGGGAGGAGTGGTGCGACGCCGGTGTGCTGCGGATGCTGCGCCGCAGGTCGCTGGCCCGGCTGCGCAAGGAGGTCGAGCCGGTCGCGCCGGAGACGCTCGCCCGGTTCCTGCCCGCCTGGCACGGCATCACCGCCGCCGAGACCGCGCCCGGCGCCATCGGCTCGGCCCGTGCCATGGACGCGCTCGTACGCTCCATCGAACAACTCCAGGGAGCCGCCGTCCCCGCCTCCGCGCTGGAGACGCTGGTGCTGCCGTCGCGGGTGCCCGGCTACCATCCGGCGCTGCTCGACGAGCTGACCTCGTCGGGCGACGTCGTGTGGGCCGGCCAGGGGTCGCTGCCGGGCGGCGACGGCTGGGTGTCGCTCTACTTCGCCGACACCGCGCCGCTGCTGATGCCCGAGCCCGCCGAGATCACGATGACGCCGCTCCACGAGCGGATCCTGGAGCTGCTGGGCGGCGGCGGTGCGCTGTTCTTCCGCGACCTCTCCGACCGGCTCGGCTCGCTCGACGACGGCGCGCTGGTGTCGGCGCTGTGGGATCTCGTGTGGGCCGGGCGCGTCTCGGGCGACACGCTCGCGCCGCTACGCGCCACGCTCGGCACCGGGCGGCCCGCGCACCGGCCCGCCACCACGCGGCGGCGCAGGGCCGTGCTGCCGAGCAGGAGCGGGCCGCCGACCGCGGCGGGGCGGTGGTGGCTGCTGCCGCCGCCCGCCGCCGACGCCACCCAGCGGGCGCACGCGCAGGCCGAGGTCCTGCTCGAACGGCACGGCGTGGTGACACGCGGGGCGGTGACCTCCGAACGGCTGCCCGGCGGGTTCACGCCCGTCTACCAGGTGTTGCGGGCGTACGAGGAGAGCGGGCGGTGCCGGCGCGGCTACTTCGTCGAGGGGCTCGGGGGCGCCCAGTTCGCGCTGCCGGGGGCGGTGGACCGGATGCGCGCCCTGTCCTCTGATGCGGGGGCACCTGATGCGGGGGCGCCTGGCGCGGGGGCACCTCGTGCGGGGTGGCCGGGTGCGGGCTCGCCCGGTGCGGGGTGGCCGGGTGCGGGGTGGCCGGGTGCGGGCTCGCCGGAGGGGCGAGCCGGCGGCGGTGACGGGCGCGGGCGACGGGCCGTGGTGCTGGCCGCCGCCGACCCCGCCAACCCGTACGGCGCCGCGCTCCCCTGGCCGCCGCATCCCGGCGAGGTCTCGCACAAGCCGGGCAGGAAGGCCGGGGCGCTGGTCGTGCTCGTGGACGGTCACCTGGTGCTGTACGTCGAGCGCGGCGGCAAGACGCTGCTGTCGTTCACCGACGGTGAGCGGCTGCGGCCCGCGGTCGACGCGCTGGCTCTCGCCGTACGCGACGGGGCGCTGGGCAAGCTGACCGTCGAACGCGCCGACGGGGCGAGCATCGTCGACTCTCCGCTCGCGGCCGCCCTGGAGGAGGCCGGCTTCCACCCGACCCCCCGCGGTCTCCGCCTCCGCGCCTGACGCCGAGCGACGGGGTCGCCCGGTGGCCGGCGTCGAGGCTCCGGGCGTCGTATACAGCGAGGTGGGAGGGCTACTGCGGCCCGGGGCCTGCGGGTGGTTCGTCGCGACGGGCCGGGGCCGCGTAGAGGGACGAGCGGCGAAAGTGGTAGATGATGGGACTTGCGTGATCTCGGGCTCATGGCGCTGAGCGGTGAGGGCGGATCGCTCGCGGGGCGCACCCGTCTGGCTTTCCGACCGGCCGGGCCACCCGCGAGCCGACCGAAGGCTTCCGGCCGGCCGGGCCGCCACCCGCGGGCCGACCGAAGGCCTTCCGGCCGGCCCGGCTGCTACCGGCGGACCGGCCGAAGGACGCCTCCTCCCGGCCGGCCGGGAGGGTGCCATCGGCGAGCGTCGCGGGGCGCGCCAGGTGACGCGAAGGCGACCCTGAGCGTCACAGAGCGATGCCAGGCGGTGCGAAGGCGACCGAGCGCCGGTGAGACCGGGTCAAGCGAGCCTGTCCGTTGTATACGATAAGTTCCCCTATGACTGATCTGACGCTGGGCGCGGCCCACCGGACCTTGCGCGACAAGGTCACCGGAGAGCTTCGCCGCCGCATTCTCTCCGGCGAGCTGGCTCAGGGTGAGCGACTGGTCGAGGACCGGCTGGCCGCCGCGCTCGGCGTCTCGCGCAACCCCGTACGCGAGTCCATCAGAGTCCTGGCCGCCGAGGGGTTCATCGAGGTCGTCCCCCGGCTCGGCGCCACGGTCGCGCGCCTGTCGGCCGAGGAGGGCGAGGAGCTCTTCGACGTGCGCATGGCGATCGAGGGCCTGGCCGCGCGGCTGGCCGCGCGCAAGCGCACGCCCGAGGCGGTGGCCCGGCTGCGGCAGGTGCTCGACCAGGCGAAAGAGGCGGTGGAGAGCGGCCGGCTGGAGCAGGTGGCGGACCTGAACACCGCTTTCCACCTGGCGGTGGGCGAGGCGGCGGGCAACTCGTACCTGGCGCTGATGATGACGCCGATGCTGCAGCGTGCGCAGTGGGTGTTCAGCCAGACGGCCGCGGTGCGCGGTCCGCACTCGTGGCAGGAGCACGTGAGCCTGTGCGAGGCCATCGAGGCGGGCGACGAGGACGAGGCGCAGGCCCGCGCGGTCGCCCACGTGGCGGCGGCTCGGCGGTCGTTCCTGGCGGCGGCGGGCCGCCGGCCGGGCCAGGACAACACGGCAAAGACCCCAAACGATTAGGAAACACTCAGATAACGACATAGGGTCCCGAAACACCGTTGAAACGTAAGACCTTGTATACAGTCTCCTAAACGTTCAACCGGAGGCCCCATGCGACCGTCACCCAAGGTCGTCGCGGCGCTCGTCACACTCCCCCTTGCCCTGACGGCCTGTGGTGGAGGCGGGACGAGCAGCACCCCCGCGGCACCGAGTTCCATAGCCAGCGCCTCGTCCGACGACCGGCCGGTCAAGGACGGCGGCACGCTCAACATCGCGCTGAACGCCGACCCCGACGCGCTGGACCCGAGCACCTCGACCACGCTGGTGGGCCGCGAGGTCTTCGCCAGCATGTGCGAGAAGCTCTACGACATCGACGCCTCGTCCGCGATCGTCCCGCAGCTCGCCGCGGCCCTGCCGGAGCTGTCGGACGGCGGCAAGGAAGTGACGATCAAGCTCCGCGAAGGCGTGAAGTTCAACGACGGCACGCCGTTCGACGCCGACGCCGTCAAGAAGTCGCTCGACCGCCACCGCACGTGGGAGAAGTCCGCGCGGCAGGCCGACCTGGCCGCGGTGTCGAAGGTGACGGTGGTCGACCCGACGACGATCAAGCTCACGCTGACGCAGGCGTTCACGCCGCTGACCGCGCAGCTGGCCGACCGCGCCGGCATGATCATGTCGCCGAAGGCGCTCGACTCCGAGGGCGACAACTTCGGCGCGAACCCGGTGTGCGTGGGCCCGTTCAAG
This sequence comes from Nonomuraea sp. NPDC049309, assembly GCF_043196965.1. Taxonomy (NCBI): domain Bacteria; kingdom Bacillati; phylum Actinomycetota; class Actinomycetes; order Streptosporangiales; family Streptosporangiaceae; genus Nonomuraea; species Nonomuraea sp. NPDC049309. Next base: position 2,913,072 of record NZ_JBICSH010000001.1, read on the forward strand.
TTCGCGAGCAGGACCTCGGGCAGCCAGATCGTGCTGGAGAAGTCGGCCGACTACTACGACGCCGACAAGGTCAAGCTCGACAAGCTCGTATACAAAATCATCGTCGACCCCAACGTGCGCGCCGCGAACCTCAAGTCCGGCGACGTGCAGGTGGCCGACCAGCTCGCCACCAACACGGTCAAGGGCGTGCAGGACGACCCCAACCTGAGCGTCGTCTCGGGCGGCGGCCTGGGCTACTACGGCTTCCAGATCAACATCGGCAACGTCAAGGGCTCGACCGCGAAGCCCGGCCCCGTGGACACGCCGCTGGGCAAGCACCCGCAGCTTCGCGAGGCGTTCGAGCTGGCGCTCGACCGGGACGCGATCAACAAGACCGTCTACAACGGGCTGCACGAGGTGGACTGCTACCCGGTGCCGGTCGACAGCCCGTACCGGCCGAAGGACCTGCCCGCCTGCCCCAAGCGTGACATCGCCAAGGCCAAGCAGCTCGTGCAGGACTCCGGCGTGCCGACGCCGATCCCGGTCACCATGGCCACCCCGAACGACGCCGTCAACCAGCGCCTCGCGCAGGTCATCCAGTCGATGACCAAGGAGGCCGGCTTCGACGTCAAGGTGCAGACGGCCGAGTTCGTCAGCGTGCTGGAGCAGGGCAAGGCCGGCACGTTCGACGTGCTGCTGAGCGGCTGGTCGGGCCGGGTGGACCCGGACGGCAACCTGACGAACCTGATCACCACACAGGGCAGCAACAACTACGCCGGCATGTCCGACCCGGGCATCGACGAGCCGATCAAGCAGGCGGCCGCCGAGACCGACCCGGCCAAGCGGGCCGAGCTCTACGGCGCCGCCATGAAGAAGGCCGCCGAGCTGCGGGGCGTGGTGTACCTGTACCACAACCTGTACTACCTGGGCATGCACAAGAGCGTCGCGGGCGTGGAGTACTTCAAGGACGGCCTGCCGCGCTTCCGCACCGCCGGGTTCGCCGCCTGATGCTGTGGTTCATCCTCCGTCGATGCGGTTCTGCCGTGATCGTGCTCTTCGTGTCGAGCGTGCTGATCTTCCTGGGGGTACGGGCGCTGCCCGGTGACCCGGCCACCGTCATGGCGGGCCAGGAGGCGTCGCCCGAGGCGATCGAGGCGATCCGGCACGAGTTCGGCCTGGACAAGCCGCTGCCCGCGCAGTACCTCGACTACCTGGGCCAGACGCTGAGCGGCAACTTCGGGCGTTCGACGCAGGACCAGCTCCCGGTGGCCGACATCCTGCTGGAGCGGCTGCCGGTCACGCTGGAGCTGTCGGTGCTGGCCATGCTGGTCGCGATCGTGATCGGCGTGGGCGCGGGCATCGTGGCGGCCGTGCGGCGCGGCAAGCTCGCCGACTACCTGGCCACGGCCTTCGGCCTGGCCGGGTTGTCGGTCCCGCACTTCTGGCTCGGCCTGCTCGGCATCCTGCTGTTCGCGGTGACCTGGCGGGTGCTGCCCGCCTCCGGGTACGTGCCCTTCACCGAGGACCCCGTGCAGAACCTGCAGCGCATGATCCTGCCCGCTCTCGTGCTCGGCGCGGGCTTCGCGGCGATCCTGATGCGGCAGACCCGCTCGGCCATGCTGGGCGCGCTGTCGGCCGACTACGTCAGGACCGCGCGGTCCAAGGGCCTGCCGGAGGCCAAGGTCGTCGGCGCGCACGCGCTGCGCAACAGCCTGACGACCGTGGTGACCGTGCTCGGCCTGCAGCTCGGCGCGCTGATCAGCGGTGCCGTGGTGACCGAGCAGATCTTCGTCATCCCGGGTTTCGGCAAGCTGACCGTGGACGCGGTGCTGACCAGGAACTACCCCGTCATCCAGGCGGTCGTGCTGGTCACGGTCGTCGGCTACGTGCTGGTCAACCTCCTGGTGGACATCGCCTACGCCTTCCTCAACCCGCGGATCCGGCTGTCGGGGGGCGGGCATGACTGAGGTGATGAGCCGCAGGCGGCTGTGGCGGCGGTTCCGCCGCAGGCCGATGCCGATGGCCGGACTCGTGCTGGTGGTCGCGTTCGTGCTGCTGGCGCTGATCGGGCCGCTGGTGACCGGCGACCCGGCCGCGCAGGACTACATGGCCACGCTGGCCCCGCCGTCGCCCGCACACCCCATGGGCACCGACGACCTGGGCCGCGACGCGTTCGCGAGGATCGCGCACGGCGCGCAGGTCTCGCTGCAGGCGGGCGTGCTGTCCACGCTGCTCGCGATGGCGGTCGGCATCCCGATCGGGCTGGTGGCCGGCTTCTACCGGCGCTGGCTGGACCCGATCGTGATGCGGCTGGTGGACGTGACGCTGGCCTTCCCGTTCCTGGTGTTCGCGGTGGGCCTGGCCGCCATCATCGGCCCGTCGCTCAAGGGCGTGGTGCTGGCGCTCGGCTTCTCCCAGCTCCCCGCCGTCATCCGGATCACCCGGGGCGAGGTGCTGGCGGTCAGGGAGATGGACTACGTGGCCGCGGCCGTCGCCGACGGCGCCGGAGACGGTCACATCATCTTCCGTTACGTGCTGCCGAACTGCCTCAGCCCGCTCATCGTGCAGGCCACGGTGGCGATCCCGGCCGCGATCATCGGCGAGGCGACGCTGTCGTTCCTCGGCCTGGGCGTGCAGCCGCCGACCCCGTCGTGGGGCGTGATGCTGACGACCGCGCAGCAGTACCTGAGCGACGCCCCCTGGCTGGCCATCTGGCCCGGCCTGATGATCGCCCTGGCCACGCTCGGCTTCAACCTGCTGGGCGACGGGCTGCGTGACGTACTGGACCCGAGGAGCGCCCGATGAGCCTGCTGGAGATCAGCGACCTGAGCGTGCACTTCGCCACCGAGGACGGGCTCGTCCAGGCGGTCAGGGACATCTCGCTCACCCTGGACGAGGGCGAGATCCTGGCGCTGTGCGGCGAGTCCGGCTGCGGCAAGTCGGTCACCGCGATGTCGATCCCCCGGCTGCTGCCGCCGGACACGACCCGGCTGAAGGGCTCGATCAAGCTGGACGGCCGCGAGCTGACCACGCTGCCCGAGCCGGAGATGCGCCGGGTGCGCGGCAAGACGGTCTCGGTCGTCTTCCAGGAGCCGATGACCTCGCTCAACCCGTCGTTCACCGTCGGCTACCAGATCACCGAGGTACTGCGGCGGCACGAGAAGCTGTCGCGGCAGGCCGCCGCCGCCCGCGCGGTCGAGCTGCTGGAGCTGGTCGGCATCCCGGCGCCGCAGCGGCGCATGAAGGAGTACCCGCACCAGCTCTCCGGCGGCATGCGGCAGCGCGTGATGATCGCGATCGCGGTGGCCTGCTCGCCGCGCGTGCTGATCGCCGACGAGCCGACCACGGCGCTCGACGTGACGATCCAGGCGGGCGTGCTCGACGTCTTCCGCGACCTGCGCGACCGCCTCGGCACCGCGATCATCCTCATCACGCACGACCTGGGCGTGGTGGCCGACATCGCCGACAGGGCGGTCGTCATGTACGCGGGCCGCGCCGTCGAGCAGGCCCCGGTGACCGAGCTGTTCGCCAACCCGCGGCATCCGTACACGCTGGGCCTGATGAAGGCCCTGCCGTCGGCCGCGGTCAACGGCCGGCTGGCGGAGATCCCCGGCATGGTGCCCTCGCCGCTGTCGGACCCCGACCAGTGCGCCTTCCACGACCGCTGCCCGCGCGTCCAGGAGGACTGCCGGCTGTCCAGGCCGCCGCTGACCCGCCAGGCCGAGGGCCACCTGGCGGCCTGCTACCACCCGGGAGGTGACCGGTGATCCTGCGCATCGACAACCTGGTCAAGCACTACGGCCCCGTACGCGCCGTGGACGGCCTGTCGCTGGAGATCGGCGAGGGCGAGGTGCTCGGCCTGGTCGGCGAGTCGGGCAGCGGCAAGTCCACGGTCGGCAAGTGCGTGCTGCGGCTGACCGAGCCCACGTCGGGGAAGATCGAGCTGGCCGGCACGGACATCACCCACCTGTCGCGGCGCGCCATGCGGCCGCTGCGCAGGGACGTCCACATGGTCTTCCAGGACCCGTTCTCCTCGCTCAACCCGCGCTTCACGATCGAGCAGATCGTCGCCGAGCCGCTGCTGCGGCACAAGGTGGGCGATCGGCGCGAGGTGGCGGCGCGGGTGGCCGCCATGCTGGAGAAGGTCGGCCTGCGGCAGGAGATGCGCAGGCGCTACCCGCACGAGCTGTCCGGCGGCCAGCGGCAGCGGGTGGGGCTGGCCAGGGCGCTCGTGCTGGAGCCGAAGCTGGTGGTGGCCGACGAGCCGGTCTCGGCGCTGGACGTGTCGGTGCAGGCGTCGGTGCTCAACCTCATCACCGACCTGCAGCGGGACATGAACTTCTCGTGCCTGTTCATCACCCATGACCTGTCGGTGGTGGAGTTCCTGGCCGACCGGATCGCCGTCATGTACCTCGGCAAGATCGTCGAGTCGGGGCCGACGAAGGAGATCTTCGCGCAGCCGCGGCATCCGTACACGCAGGCACTGCTGTCGGCGGCGCCGGTGGCCGACCCGGTCAAGCAGCGGCAGCGGCGCAGGATCGTGCTGGGCGGCGACGTGCCGAGCCCGGTCGATCCGCCGGCCGGGTGCCGCTTCCACACGCGCTGCCCGCTGGCGTACGACGAGTGCCGTACCACCGAACCCGTCCTGAACGACCCGCGCGGCAGCGGTCACCCCGCCGCCTGCCACCTGGTTACGGCGGATCGCGTCCCCGACGCCGCCGCCCCCCGATAAGAAGGAGAGAGTTCTTGTTCACCACCAGGCCCGAGCTGTCGGGCGACTTCGGCATGGTCGCCAGCACGCACTGGCTGGCCTCCGCCACCGGCATGAGCGTGCTGGAGCGCGGTGGCAACGCCTTCGACGCGGCGGTGGCCGCCGGTTTCGTGCTGCAGGTCGCCGAGCCGCACCTGAACGGCCCCGGCGGCGAGGTGCCGATCCTGCTGTGGAGCGAGGAGGAGCAGAAGGTGTCGGTCGTGTGCGGGCAGGGTGTGGCGCCCGCCGCGGCCACCATCGAGCGCTTCGCCGAGCTGGGCCTGGACGTCGTGCCCGGCACCGGGCTGCTCGCGGCCACGGTGCCCGGTGCGTTCGGCGGCTGGATGCTGATGCTGGAGCGCTGGGGCACGTGGGAGCTGGCGGACGTGCTGGCCCCGGCGATCCACTACGCCGAGAACGGCGTCCCGGTGCTGGAGCGCATCGCGGCCACGATCTCGTCGGTCGAGAGCCTGTTCAAGGAGGACTGGCACACCTCGGCGGCCACCTGGCTGCCCGGCGGGAACGTTCCCGCGCCGGGCACGAAGCTGGCCAACCCGGTGCTCGCGGCCACGTACCGGAGGCTGATCGCGGAGGCCGAGGCGGCGGCGAGCACCCGTGAGGGCCGCCTGGAGGCGGCCAGGAAGGCCTGGTACGAGGGCTTCGTCGCGGAGGCGATCGCCGAGTTCAGCGCGAAGACGGCCTGGCGCGACAGCTCGGGCGAGGTGCACGGCGGCCTGCTGACCGGCGACGACCTCGCGGGCTGGCGGGCGTCGGTGGAGGAGCCGCTGACCTTCGACTACCACGGCTACACCGTCGCCAAGACCGGCCCGTGGGGCCAGGGCCCGGTGTTCCTGCAGCAGCTCGCCCTGCTGGAGGGCACGGGGCTCGGTGACATGGACTTCCTCGGCCCCGACTACGTGCACACCGTGATCGAGGCCGCCAAGCTCGCCTTCGCCGACCGCGAGGCGTGGTACGGCGACACCGACGTGCCGATGGCCGACCTGCTGAGCCCGGCCTACAACGCCGAGCGGCGGGCGCTGATCGGCGCGCAGGCCAGCACGGAGCTGCGGCCCGGCTCCCCCGGCGGGCGCACGCCGAAGCTGCCGGCCTTCCCCGACCCCGGCACGTTCAGCAGCGCGCCCGGCGTGTCCGGCTCGCGCAGGCCACAGGGCGTGGGCGAGCCGACGGTCGCGCGCGACGGCACGGTCAAGGGCGACACCTGTCACGTGGACGTGGTGGACCGGTGGGGCAACATGGTCTCGGCCACGCCGAGCGGCGGCTGGCTGCAGAGCTCCCCCACGATCCCGCGGCTCGGCTTCTGCCTCGGCACGCGGGCGCAGATGTTCTGGCTGCAGGAGGGCGTGGCGACCGCGCTGCGGCCCGGGGCCCGGCCCCGCACGACGCTGTCGCCGTCGTTCGCGCTCAGGGACGGCAAGCCGTGGCTGGCGTTCGGCACCCCGGGCGGCGACCAGCAGGACCAGTGGAGCCTCAACTTCTTCCTGGCGGTCGTGCACGGCAGGCTGAACCTCCAGGAGGCCATCGACGCCCCCATGTTCCACAGCGAGCACTTCCCCAGCTCGTTCTTCCCGCGCGGCTCCCGCCCCGGCGTGATGCACGCCGAGGACCGGCTGGACGCGGCCGTCATCGCGGAGCTGCGGCGGCGCGGCCACGAGGTCGAGACGCAGGGCCCGTGGTCGCTCGGCCGGCTCAGCGCCGTGGCCCGTGACGGCGACCTGCTCAAGGCCGCCGCCAACCCGCGTGGCGCACAGGGCTACGCCGTCGGCCGATGACGCTTCACGACCTGCTCTTCCTGGCAGGGGCGGGCCTGCTGGCCGGCGTGGTCAACGCGCTGGCCGGCGGCGGCACGCTCGTGTCGTTCCCTGCGCTGCTCGCGCTGGGGTATCCGGGCCTGACCGCGACCGTGACCAACTCGGTCGCGCTCTGGCCCGGGTATCTGGGCGGCGTGCTCGGCTACCGCGCCGAACTGCGCGGCCAGCGCCGGCGTGCCGCGGTCCTGTCGGTGACGGCGGTGCTGGGGGCGTGCGGCGGCAGCGCGCTGCTGCTGCTCACGCCGGGCCGGCTGTTCGAGTCGCTGGTGCCGTGGCTGGTGGGCTTCGCCAGTCTCGGGCTGCTCGCCCAGCCGTGGCTGCGCAAGCATCTCGGCGGTGAGGAGGGCGGCAGGACCAGCCGCCTGGTCTACGCGGGGGTGTTCGTCGGCGGCCTGTACGGCGCCTACTTCAACGGCGGCATGGGCGTGGTGCTGCTGACCGTGCTCGGCATGTTCCTGCACGACGACCTGCACCGGGTCAACGCGGTGCGCGCCATGCTGTCGCTGGTGATCAGCTCGGTCTCGGTGATCGCGTTCTCGCTGTTCGGCCCCGTCCACTGGCCGGCGGTCGCGGTGATCGCGCCGGCCAGCCTCGCGGGCGGCTTCCTCGGCACCCGCGTGGCCAGACTCATGCCGCCGGCGGTGCTGCGCGGCGTGGTCGTCGTGTTCGGATTGGGCGTGGCCATCGCCCTGGCGGTGCGCTGACGGGTCAGGCGACGGTGGCCTCGATCAGGTCGTCCACCACTTCTTCCAGATCGTTGCCCCGCTCGTACGCCCTGCGCTGCCGCATCGCCCCCGAGCCCCTGCGCAGCAGCCGGTCGAGGCCCTCCTGGACGAACGTCAGGTCACCGGCCTCGGCCAGCGCCGCGCGCACGTGCTCGATGAGCCGCCCGGCCATCACCGCGGCCGGCACGAGCGAACCGTCGCGCACGTCGAGGATCTCGCCCTGCAGCCCGTAGCGCGCCGCCCGCCAGTACGCGGCGCGCAGCACCTCGCCGGGCACCGGCAGCCCCCGGTCGCCCTGCCTGACCGCGCCGAGCGCGGTGACCACGAGCGCCCGGATGAGCCCGATCAGGGTGAGGCTGTCGGACACGTCGAGCGGCACATCGGCCACCCTGATCTCCACGGTCGGCAGCCTGGGCGACGGCCGGGAGTCCCAGTAGACGGTCTTGGCGTCGAGCAGCGCCCCGGACCTCGCCAGAGCCTCCAGCGCGCCTTCGTACGCCCCGTAGGAGGGGAAGTACGGGGGCGCCCCCGAGACCGGCCAGCGCCCCCAGCTGATCACTCGCCAGGACGCGTAGCCGGTGTCGCGGCCCACGAAGAACGGCGAGTTGGCGGCCAGTGCGATGAGCGTCGGCAGCCACGGCCGCAGGTGGTTGCCGACGTAGACGGCGTGCTCCGGATCGGGCACGTCGACATGGACGTGCAGGGCGCAGATGCTGAGCTCGTCCTGCAGCCCCCGGTAAAGGACGCGACCCTGCAGGTAGCGGTCGTCGTCGGTGAGCGGCGGCGGCATCACGTTGCCCAGGACCGGGATGCCGCTGGCGACGACCGCAAGGCCGCATGAGCGGGCCGCGCCCGCCACTTCCTTGCGCGCGGCGCGCAGCCGCCAGCCGAGCTCGTTCAGGTCGGCGGACGGCGGCGTGCGCGCCTCCACCTGGAAACGGGTGATCTCTTGCACCACGTCGAGCATGTCCGTTGCGGCGGCTAAGACCTCGGCCGCCCGGGGTGCGACGTGGCGGGTGCGGGGATCGACGACGAGGTACTCCTCTTCGATCCCGATAAGCGGAATCATGCCCACACCTCGCTGGGAGTCCACATCTCCGTAGGAGTGTGCCCCCACCTCACCCACCGGAAAACCAGGGTTGTCAGGGCGTGAGCTCGACGGGGCCGTAGAGCGCGTGGGCGGCCTTGGTGGTCATCGCCCAGTAGCGGTCGCCGTACGACCAGTGCCACCACTCGGTGGGGTAGTTGACCAGGCCGGCCGCCTCGAGGGCGGCGGAGAGCAGCTTGCGGTGGGCGCGGGCGTCGTCGGAGATGTTGGGCGCGGCGGTGTAGCAGGCGCCCTCGCTCTGCTCGGGGTTGTCGTTGACCTGGGTGCCCATGTCGTACTCGGTGCCGTCGGGCGCGCACAGCGTGAGGTCCACGGCGGCGCCCGCGGTGTGCGGGGCGACCTCGACCGGGGAGACGTAGCGGCTGGCGGCGACGTACGACTCCTCGGGCGTCAGGCCGGTGAGCGTGGCGCGGTAGTCGTCGAAGATCTTGCGCTGGGTGGCGACGGGCCGGTAGCCCTCGACGATGAGCAGGTGGTAGCCGGCGGGCAGCAGGCTCTCGGCGTGTTCGAGCCGCTGCAGCACCCCGGCCCGCAGGTGGGCGTAGGCGCCCTGGTCATCGGCCAGGCGGTCGTCGACGCGGAGCCTGCCGCGTACGTCGACCAGGGGTTCGCCGTTCTCCTTGACCGGGATCGAGGTCACGCGGGAGTCGGAGATGAGTACGACATCGTTCGGGGACTGCCACATGTGCAGTGATTCTCACACAGTGTCGGAGAACACCTGCTCCCGGGCCTGCTCCAATGCCGCCACGAGGGCCCCGCGCAGCACCGGGTTCCCCGCCACCCGCGTGGTGACGACGGCCGGCGGGGTGGGGCACAGCCGCGCCACCGCCTCCTGCACCTTCGCCGCCAATCGTTCGCCGCCCGCCCTGCCGACGTCGCCGCTGAGCACGATGAGGCCGGGGTCGAGCACGACGCTGACGGCCGCCGCGCCGACGGCGATGCGGGCGGCGACCGCGTCGAGGAAGGGGTCGTTGCCGTTGCGCAGCAGGTCGGGCACGGTCTTGCCGGTGACGCCGTGCTCCTCGGCCAGCTCGCGCAGCGCGGCGTGGCCCACCAGCCGCTGGTAGGAGCCGGACTGCGGATCGGACACCTCGGCCGGCAGCGGCTCGCCGGGCACCGGCAGCCAGCCGATCTCGCCGGCCCCGCCGGTGCTGCCCCGGTGCAGGCGGCCGCCGAGCATGACGCCCATGCCCTGGCCGACGCCGGCCCAGATGACCACGAAGTCGTCGTGGCCGGCGGCGGCGCCGTAGTGGTGCTCGGCGAGCGCGACGAGGTTGACGTCGTTCTCGATGGTGACGGACGCGCCGAGCGTCTCGCGGAGGCTGGCCAGCACGCCGACGTGCCAGGAGGGCAGGTCGTACGACCAGCGCACGTCCCCGGTGGCCGGATCGACGACGCCTCTGCTGCCGATGACGAAGGAGCGCAGCCGCGACAGGTCGATCTCGGCCGCGTCGCAGGCGCGGCGCACGGCGGCGTGCACGGCCTTGACCGGGTCGCCGCCGTCGGCCGGGTCGAGGGTGATCTCGATCACCGTCCGGCCTGTGATGTCCGCCACACCGACGGTGAGGCTGTCGGGCAGCACTTCGAGGCCGGCGACGTACGCGCTGGAGGGGACGACGGCGTAGAGCGCGGCGTGCGGGCCCCTGCCGCCCGCCCGCTCCCCCGCCACCTCGACCAGGCCTCGTTCCTCCAGTCGAGCGAGGAGCTGACCTGCCGTTACCTTGGACAGGCCGGTCCGCTCGCCGAGCTCGGCACGGGTGAGCGGGCCTTCTCCGAGGAGCAGTTCGAGCGCCGCGCGGTCGTTCAGCCGGCGCAGCAACCGGGGTGTTCCCGGGTCCTTGCCCATCGGCGCCCTCTCTCCGTCACGATCGGCTAACAAGCGTTTCTTTTAAGAAAGTTTCTTGTTAGTTTAGCACCATCGTTCGGCATATGACGATCAGCCTGGTGCGGACCGTTGGCCAGCACCCGGGAAGGGAGAACCCTGTGAGGATCGCGAAGATCACAGCCGCGGCGGCCACCTCGGCCGCGCTGGCTTTGGGCCTGGCCGCCTGTGGCGGAAGTGAGGAGCCCACGACGTCCTCACCCAGCGCCGCCGCCTCGGGCCCCGCCTTCGCGGGCAAGACGTTGAGCGTGTGGCGCCTCGGCGACAGCAACCCCGCCGCGGCGAAGTACATGGAGGAGCTGAACGCCGAGTTCAAGGCCAAGACCGGTGCCGACGTCAAGCTCGAGTGGATCCCCTGGCCGCAGGTGGCCGACAAGTTCGCCGCCGCCGCCACCGGCACCGGCCCGGACGTGACCGAGATCGGCAACGACCAGGTCCCCATGTGGCAGAGCCAGGACGCCCTTGAGCCGGTCACCGACATCGCCCGCGAGGGCGACAGGGCCCAGATCCCGCAGAACCTCTACGGCTACGAGACGGTGGACGGCGAGATCTACGCCATCCCGTGGGGCGCCGGCGCCCGCGCGGTGCTCTATCGCAAGGACTGGTTCGACGAGCTCAAGATCGAGATCCCGAAGACCTGGGACGAGCTCGTCGCCGCCGCCAAGAAGATCCAGAAGGAGAAGGGCGACGGCGTGGACGGCTTCGCCTTCAACGGCGGCTCCGACGCCAACCACCTGCTGGCCGCGTTCGCCTGGTCCGAGGGCGGCGAGTACGCCGTCAAGGAGGGCGACAAGTGGGTCGGCAAGCTCACCGAGCCCGGCTTCGCCGCGGGCTTCGCCACCTACACCGGCCTCGTCACCGACGGCCTGTCCAGCAAGGCCAACCTGACGCTGAACACGGTGGACATCCGCAAGCGCTTCGCCAACAACAAGGTCGCGATGTACCTCACCGCCGCCTGGGACCTGCCCGGCATCGAGGAGGACTCCAAGGGCAAGCTGAAGGGCGACAAGCTCGGCTTCTTCCCGCTGCCGTCCAAGAAGGGCGGCCCGGCCCCGTCGTTCTTCGGCGGCAACGACCTCGCGGTCTGGGGCGGCACCCAGCAGGCCGAGCTGGCCAAGGAGTACGTCAAGCTGGCCACCAGCAAGACCTGGGCCGACCGCTACGCCAAGGAGGGCGGCCTGCTGCCGGTCTATCCCGACACCCTGGCCCAGCTGAAGGAGGACCCCGCGCAGGGCGCCTTCGCCGAGGCCTTCGCCAACGCCAGGGCGTTCCCCGCCGACCCCAACTGGTCGGAGGCCGACGCCACCAAGGCCGTACTGCAGAACGCGGCGCGCGACGTCATCGAAGGCAAGAAGGACGCCGCCACGGCCCTGGCCGACGCCAACAAGGAACTCGAAGAGATCCTGAACCAGTAACGATGGCCGACACGACGACGGTCGCCCGGGGCACGGAGTCCTCCCCCGCCCCGGGCCGCCGGAAGAAGAGCGATCGGGCTCCGCGCGCCGCAGGGCTGCCGGTCTGGAGCATCCCGTACCTCCTGCTCGTCCCCGGCCTGCTGGTCATCGCGGGGCTGCTGCTCTACCCGATGGTCCAGCTCGGCGTCATGGCCTTCCAGAAGGTCGGCCTGGCGCAGATCAGGGGCAGCAGGCCCGCCGAGTGGGTAGGGCTGGAGAACTTCGAGAAGATCCTGAGCAACGACATCTTCTGGTCGGCCCTGCGCAACACCGTCGTCTTCGCGGCCGTCGCGGTCAGCATGACGCTCATCGTCGGCACGGCGGTCGGCGTGCTGCTGAACCGGCTCGGCAAGAAGATGTCGCTGTTCGTGGTCATCGGCTGCATGTTCGCCTGGGCGGTGCCGCCCGTCGCGCAGGGCGTCGTGTGGCGCTCGCTGTTCGACGCCGAGTCCGGCATCGTCAACTGGGCGCTGGACCTGCTGCCCGACTGGCTCGCCGCGCCGCCGGACGGCCAGTCGAGCTGGACCGGCACCCCCTGGCTCAACGACACCGTCCCCCTCTACATCGCGCTGGTGGTCTGCGTGGTGTGGGCCGGCTTCCCGTTCATCGCCGTCTCGGTGCTGGCCGGTCTCAAGGGCATCCCTCATGAGCTGTACGAGGCCGCCAGGGTGGACGGCTCGGGCGCGTGGCACACGTTCAGGAAGATCACGCTGCCGATGCTGAAGCCGGTCTTCGCGGTCCTGACGGTCCTGTCGATCATCTGGGACTTCAAGGTCTTCAGCCAGCTCTACGTGCTGATGAACGGGCCGACCAACCGTGATGGCTTCAACCTGTCCATGTACGCGGTCGCCGAGGCGTTCCGTCCCCCGCAGAAGCTGGGCACCGGCGCGGCCATCTCGGTGGTGCTGACGATCATCCTGCTCATCGTCACCGTCGTGTACGTCAGGCAGATCGTGAAGCAGGAGGAGATGTGACCCCCCTCGCCCGCAAGAGGCTCGGCAAGGTCCTGCTGAACGCGGCAGGCATCCTCGTCTTCCTGTACGCGGTCTTCCCCGTCTACTGGATGGTCTCCACCGGCTTCAAGGAGGACGACCAGATCTTCACGACGGAGTTCATCCCGTTCCCGACGCACTTCACCTTCGAGCACTTCGAGCGGGTGCTGACCGAGGGCGTCGCGAACAACTCCATCTGGCTCTACATGCGCAACAGCGCGATCGTGGCGCTCGGCACCGTGCTCATCGGCTCGGCCTTCGCGCTGCTGTCGGCCACCGCGATCGCCCGCTTCCGCTTCAAGGGCCGCAGCCTGTTCCTCGTGACGCTGCTTGTCGTGCAGATGCTGCCCGCCGAGGGCCTGCTCATCCCGCTCTACATGATGGTCAAGCGGGTCGGGCTCGGCGACCAGCTGCTCGGCCTCATCGTCACCCAGGTCGCGCTGACGCTGCCGTTCGGCGTGTGGATGCTGCGCACGTTCGTCGCCGCCGTGCCCACGTCGCTGGAGGAGGCGGCCTGGATCGACGGCGCGGGACGCATGACGGCGTTCTGGCGGGTGGTCTTCCCCCTGGTCGCGCCCGGCCTGGTGGCCACCAGCATCTTCTCGTTCATCACCGCATGGAACGACCTGGTCTTCGCCCTCTACCTGATGTCGGGGTCCGAGGGATACACGATGCCGGTCGCCCTGCAGTACTACTTCGGTCAGAAGGGCGTCGACTGGGGCGCCATCATGGCCGGCTCGACCCTCATGACGCTGCCGGTCGTCATCTTCTTCCTGCTCGTGCAGCGCCGCATGGTCTCCGGGCTGGTCGCCGGGGCCGTCAAGGGCTGACACGACACCGTACGGGGTCCGGCGCGGCGCTTCGCCGTGCCTTCCTTCCCAAAGCCAACAGATGAGGAGCCATGAGTCAGAGTGATCGGGGGCTGCGCCGCCTCGCGGCCGGCACGCTGCTCGTCGCCTTCCAGGGCACCACGGCGCCCCCGTGGGTGCTGCGCGAGCTCGAGCAGGGCCTGGGCGGCGTGACGCTCTTCGGGTTCAACGTGGCCGATCCCGGCCAGGTGCGCGGCCTCACCACCGCCCTGCGCTCCGCCGGCGAGCCGGTCATCTCGCTGGACGAGGAGGGCGGCGACGTGACGCGCCTTGCGTACCACGTCGGCAGCCCCTACCCCGGCAACGCCGCCCTGGGAGCCGTGGACGACGTGGAGCTGACCCGGAGCGTCTACCACGCCATCGGCTCCGAGCTGGCCGCCTGCGGCGTCAACCTCGACATGGCGCCGAGCGCCGACGTCAACAGCGAGGCCGACAACCCGGTCATCGGCACCCGCTCGTTCGGCCCCGAGCCCGGGCTCGTCGCCCGGCACACCGTCGCCGCCATCGAGGGCCTGCAGTCCGTACGCGTGGCCGCCTGCGTCAAGCACTTCCCCGGCCACGGCGCGACCCGGGTGGACTCGCACCTGGCCGTGCCCGTCGTGGACGTCGGCATGGACGTGCTGCGCGAGCGCGAGCTGGCGCCGTTCCGCGCGGCCATCGAGGCGGGGGCCAAGTCGGTCATGACCGCGCACGTCGCGGTGCCGGCGCTGACCGGCGAGACGCCGGCCACGCTGTCCCCGGCGGCCCTGACCGAGCTCCTGCGGGGCGAGCTCGGCTACGACGGCGTGGTCGTCACCGACGCACTCGACATGCAGGCCATCACCCGCAGCGTGGGCCTGGCCGGGGGCGCGGTGCTCAGCATCGCGGCCGGGTCCGACCTGCTGTGCCTGGGGCCGCTGCCCACGTACGACGACGTGCAGGCCATCATCGCCGAGATCGTCGCCGCCGTGGACGACGGGCGGCTGCCGGCGGAGCGGCTGGAGCAGGCCGCCGATCGGGTCGCCGCCCTGCGCTCCTGGTTCACCTCGGGAGAGCGCCCCGACCAGAACCGGGCCGACCGGCATGGCGTCGGCCTGCACGCCGCCCGCCGCGCCGTGCGGCTGACCGGCCGGGCCGGGCCGCTGGTCGAGCCCCTGGTGGTCGAGGTGGACACGCCGCCCACGATCGCCGTCGGCGACGTGCCGTGGGGCGTGGGTCCGTATCTGCCGCAGGCGGAGGTCATCCGCGTCAAGCCCGCCGCCGCCGACGCGCCCGCCCTGCTCGCCAAGGCCGCAGGCCGGTCGCTCATCGTCGTGGTCAAGGATGCGCACCGCCACGAGGAGAGCCGCGCGCTGGTCTCGGCGCTGGTGGCCGGACGGCCCGACGCGATCGTCATCGAGATGGGGCTGCCGGTGTGGCGGCCGGACAGCGCCGCCTACATCGCCACGTACGGGGCCGCCCGCGCCAACGCCCAGGCCGCCGTGGAGCTGCTCACCGCCTGACCGTGCGGTGGCCCGTGGCTCAGCCGGCCAGCAGCTCTTCCCTGGCCTCTTCGAGCGCGGCCAGGACCGCGCCGCGCCGCACCGGGTTGCCGTCCTTCACCGCGGTCGTCACCACCTGAGGGCGCACCGGGCAGATGCGGGCCACCGCCTCCTCCACGCGGGACGTCAGCGCCTCGCCGCCGGCGTGCCCCACCTCGCCGGCCAGCACCACGAGCCCCGGGTCGAGGATCACGCACACCGCGGCGACGCCCAGGGCCAGCCGGTGTGCGATCTCGTCGAGCAGCGGCTCGCCCTCGGCGCCCGCCGCCACCGCGACCTTCACGCACTCGGTGGCGCTGCCCGCCGCGAACCCGTAGCCGCGCGCCAGCTCGGTCACCGCCTCCGCGCTGACCAGCGACTGCAGGCCGCCGGCCAGCGAGGGCAGCCGCCCCGGCGCGGTGCGGATGTCCTCGGGCAGCGGCACGCCGGGCACCGGCAGATAGCCGATCTCGCCCGCGCTGCCGGAGCGCCCGCGGTGCAGCCGCCCGCCGAGCATGACGGCGAGGCCGAGCCCCCGGCTCGCCCACAGCAGCACGAAGTCGTCGAGCCCCTTGGCCGCGCCGTCGTGGCGCTCGGCGATGGCGGCGAGGTTGACGTCGTTCTCGATCGTCACCTTGCGCCGCAGGTCGCCGGCCAGCGCCTCGTGGATGCCCTCGTGCCAGCCCGGCAGATCGAACGAGAAGCGCACGTCGCCGCTGCGCGGATCGACCACGCCGGGCGTGCCGATCACGATGCCGCGCAGCTTCGACAGGCTGAGCTTGGCCCCCCGGCAGGCCTTGACGATGGCGTCGTGCACCACGGGGACCGGGTCGTCGTCGGCGCCCGGCTCGACGGTGACCTCGGAGACGGTGCGGCCGTGGATGTCGGCGACGGCCGCGGAGATCAGCTCGGGGCCCACCTCGAGGCCGGCGACGTACGCGCTGGAGGGGATCACGGAGTAGAGCGCCGCGTTGGGCCCCCTGCCGCCCGCCTGCGTGCCGACCACCTCGACCAGCCCGCGCTCCTCCAAGCGCGCCAGCGTCTGCGATGCCGTCACCTTCGACAGCCCGGTGAGATCGCCGATCTGGCCGCGTGTCATGGGCCCGGTCTCCAGCAGCAGCTCCAGAGCGGCCCGGTCGTTGATCTCCCTGAGCAGTCTGGGCACTCCTGGGCGTCGCTCCACGCTGAATCCCGCCGTCGCAACTCGAAGGGCTGTTATCGAAAACGTTGTTGGAAGTTTAGCGCTCCACATCCCGCCCGCCGCCGCAGGTGACGCCTGGCCTGGTATGGCCGCGGATCACGGATTCCCGCCCGATCTGACGTCGTTGCGCCTAACCAGTGTTGACCAGGAGGGATAATCGTGAACATGCGCCTATCCGCTCGTGTCGACTACGCCCTCCGTGCCGCCGCCGAACTGGCCGCCGCCGGTGCAGGCCCGACCACTGTGGGCGAGCTCGCCAAGGAGCAGGACATGCCGCCCAAATACCTTGAGAACATCCTGCTGCAGATGCGCCGCGCCGGGCTCGTCCGCGGCCAGCGCGGCCCCGAGGGCGGCTACGTGCTGGCGCGTCCGGCGGGCGAGATCTCGCTGGCCGACGTCATCCGCGCCGTCGACGGCCCGCTGGCCAACGTGCGCGGTGAGCGTCCCGAGCACGTCGGCTACCGCGGGCCCGCCGAGTCCCTGCAGCAGGTGTGGATCGCGCTGCGGGCGACCGAGCGTTCCATTCTCGAGGAGGTCACGCTCGAACACGTGGCCACGGGTGCCCTGCCCGAGCGCGTCCGCCAGCTCGCCGCCGACCCCGCCGCGTGGGACTGAGAGCCGCTCTCCGGCGTTCCGCGTCACTTCCTGGAGACCAACCCGTCCGCTCCTCCTGGAGGCGCTCACAAGCGTTCTGAGGGGCTTTCCCGTGGCGTCCGCCGGTGCCTGATCCCCCGCGTGAGTCCGCGATCTCCGGCATGCCCCGCTCAGGCCCTTCGCCGAGGCGAAGTCCGGAGCGTCATCACGACGAGCGCGACCACGGGAATGCGATGATCCGCCGGAGTGGTCACGGAGAGTACCCGGCGGCGCACGCAGGCGCGGGCGATTCCTAGACTGGGGGCGTGCCCGAAGGAGACGCCGTCTACCGCACGGCCGCGCGCCTGAGGGGCGCGCTCGACGGCCGCGTGCTGGTGCGTTCGGACTTCCGCGTCCCCCGCCACGCCACCGCCGACCTGTCGGGACGCACGGTCATCACCACGCTGTCGCGCGGCAAGCACCTGCTCACCCGGATCGAGGGCGATCTGACGGTGCACACGCATCTGCGCATGGACGGCAGCTGGCGGGTCATGCCGGCCGGCCGCCCCACCAGGCCCGGCGACCAGGTGCGGCTGATCCTGGCCAACGAGCAGTGGCAGGCGGTCGGCCTGAAGCTGGGGATGGTCGATCTCGTCAGGACGGCCGACGAGGGGCGGCTCGTGGGCCATCTCGGGCCGGACCTGCTCGGCCCTGACTGGGACGTGGACGAGGCCGTGCGGAGACTGCGAGCGGAGCCCGGCAGGACCATCGGGGAGGCGCTGCTCGATCAGCGCAACCTGGCCGGGATCGGCACGATCTATCGCGCCGAGACCCTTTTCCTGCGCGGGATCTGGCCGTGGCGGAAGGTCGGGGAGATCGAAGATCTCGAAGGGGTCGTGTCACTCGCCCAGCGGCTGCTGGAAGCGAACAAGGGGCATGCGGGCACGGTGACCACAGGGGATCGCCGCCCAGCGAACGCGACCTGGGTCTACGGCAGAGCCGGCAGGCCTTGCCGCCGATGCGGCACCCGCATCAGCCGTGGGGAGATGGGGGCGCAGCCACAGGAACGGCTGATCCTGTGGTGTGCGGGCTGCCAGCCTCGCTAGGCAGCCACCATGTCCTTGACCTCGGGGAACACGGAGTCGGAAATCGACCCCGGAACCGACTCGGAAAGGGCCAGGCGCTCGTGCTCGGGCACGTCGGCCAGCACAGGGGCGGCCTGCAGCTCCGCCAGCGCGAACTGGTCGGAGACCTCACGCAGCACCTGCGAAAGGGGCACGCCGAGCGCGCCGCAGATGGACGCGAGCAGCTCGGACGAGGCTTCCTTCTGGCCGCGCTCCACCTCGGAGAGGTAGCCGAGCGAAACCCGGGCCAGCGTGGACACCTCGCGTAGCGTGCGTCCCTGCCGGACCCGCAACCGCCTCAGCACGTCGCCGAGCAGCTGACGCAGCAGAATCATCTGTCGCTCCCTCCCCGGCGCGGATGACTTCACCACGCCCCGCGCGATCGGATCGTGCCGCACATCGGTCTTCTTAGCTTCGTACATACTCCTCGCCGTCATCATGGGGCGTCGCCGGCCCTGAACCGCCGCTCGTGGCTCGTTGCGCGACTCATCAGGCCCGCCTGCCGGGCGCTCGGTGCTTGCAGTTGGCTCACGGACCTCACTCACAGCTCCACCGTACCCGTATCCACCGACACCGCGTCAGACCGCACTTCGCATGTTCGCTCGGGACGTAACACGGTAATCACCCGGAATGTTCCCCTATGTTCGCCTTCAGCACACCTGACAGGAGATCGACTGCCTCGTCCACCGTCTCTACCCTGATACGTTCGCGCGACCCCTCCAGTCTCAATTCCCGCGTCCATTTCCGGCCGTCCGGCCCCGCGACCGCGACGTAGACGGTGCCCACCGGCTTGCCGTCCTGCGGCTCCGGCCCGGCCACGCCGGTCACGGCCAGCCCGTACGTCGCCCCGCACAGCTTCGCCACCCCGGCCGCCATCGCGTCCGCGACCTCGGGGTGCACCGCGCCCTCGCGCCGCAGCAGCTCCGCAGGCACGCCCAGCAGCTGGTGCTTGAGGTCGGTGGCGTAGGAGAGCACCCCGCCGCGGAACGCCTTCGACGCCCCCGGCACCGAGGTGATCGTCGCCCCGATGAGCCCACCGGTCAGTGACTCGGCGACCGCCACCGTCGCGCCGGCACCGACCAGCAGGTCGAGCATCTCGGCCGCATCCGCCATCGTCTCACTGCCCCTCACGCGCCCGCTTGGCCACTTTACGCAGCCGGACGGCCCGGACGACATAGTCGATGCCCGTGCCCACCGTGACCACCACGGCCGCGCCCATGACCGCCCACCGTACGGGACCGGGCACGAACGGCAGCAGATACAGCACGATCGCCGCGATCTGCAGCACGGTCTTGACCTTGCCGCCGTAGCTGGCCGGGATGACCGCATGCCGCAGCAGCACGAACCTGAGCGCGGTGATGCCCAGCTCCCTGCCGAGGATGACGACCGTGATCCACCAGGGCAGCTCCTGCAGGATCGACAGGCAGATCAGCGCCGCCCCGGTGAGCGCCTTGTCGGCGATCGGGTCGGCGATCTTGCCGAAGTCGGTGATGAGGCCGTAGCGCCTGGCCAGCTCCCCGTCGAGGTGGTCGGTGATCGAGGCCACCGCGAAGACGGCGAGCGCGGCCACCCGCCAGCCCGCGCCGGGCATGAAGAGACAGACGACAAAGAAGGGGACGAGCGCCAACCGGAGGACCGTGAGGACGTTGGCGATGTTCCACGGGCTGACGACCCGGCGCTCGTCCCTTTTCATGGACCGGCCTTGATGCGCGCGATCAGGTCGACGCCCTCGGCATCGACCGCGACCGCGCGGACGATCTGCCCTCTGACCAGGCCGATGCCCTGAACGGTGACCGAGCCGTCGACCTCGGGCCCCTGGTGCGCGGCCCTGCCCTCGTAGCCGCCGTCGCCCAGGTCTTCCTCGATCAGCACGTCGAGCTCGGTGCCGATGCGCTCCTCCGCGCGCTGGGCGGTCAGCTCCTCGGCCAGCTCGGTGAGCACGCGCACGCGCTCGTCGATGACCTCCTGGTCGAGCTTGCCCGGCAGGTTCGCCGCCTCGGTGCCGTCTTCGTCGGAATAGCCGAACACGCCGATCACGTCGAGCCTGGCCTGTTCGAGGAAGCGCACCAGGTCGGCGAACTCCTCCTCCGTCTCGCCGGGGAAGCCCACGATGAAGTTGGAGCGCACGCCCGCCTCGGGAGCGCGCTCACGGATGGTCTCCAGCAGGCCGAGGAAGCGCTCGGGGTCGCCGAAGCGGCGCATCCTGCGCAGGACGGTGCCGCTGGCGTGCTGGAAGGACAGGTCGAAGTAGGGGGCCACGCCGTCGGTGCCGGTGATCACGTCGATCAGGCCGGGACGCAGCTCGGCCGGCTGGAGGTAGCTGACCCGCACCCGCTCGATGCCCTCGACGGCGGCGAGCTTCGGCAGCAGCTTCTCCAGCGATCTGAGGTCGCCCAGGTCCTTGCCGTAGGACGTGGAGTTCTCGCTGACCAGGACGAGCTCGCGCACGCCCCTGTGGGCCAGCCAGTCGGCCTCGGCCAGCAGCTCCTCCGGCCGGCGCGAGACGTAGGAGCCGCGGAAGGCCGGGATGGCGCAGAACGTGCAGCGCCGGTCGCAGCCGGAGGCCAGCTTGAGCGAGGCCACCGGGCTCTCGTCGAGCCGCTTGCGCAGCACGCGCGGCCCGCTGGCGGGCGCCAGGCCCTCGGGCAGCTCCCCGTGGCCGGGGATGGCGGTCTTGGGCGCCGCGGCCCGCTCGACCGGCGTGATGGGCAGCAGCGTGCGGCGATCACGCGGCGTGTGCGGCTTGAGCGGCCGGCCCGCGACCACGTCGTCGAGCCGATCGCCGATCTCGGCGTAGTCGTCGAACGAGATGACCGCGCTCGCCTCGGGCAGCGCCTCGGCCAGCTCGTTGCCGTAACGCTCGGCCATGCAGCCCGCGGCGACCACCTTGGCGCCGGAGTCGGCGGCGGCGAGGAGCGTGTCGATCGAGTCCTTCTTGGCCGACTCGATGAAGCCACACGTGTTGACGACGACGACCTCGGGGTCGTCGTCGTCGAGCTGCCAGCCGGCAGCCTCCAGTCGCGCGGCCAGCTCCTCGGAGTCGACCTCGTTGCGTGCGCAGCCCAGAGTGATCAGCGATGCGGTTCGGCGGGATGACATGGTGAACACTACGGTATCGGGAGTTGGCCACCACCCGATGCACTGGCTCCCCACCGGCCGCTCATAAGGCCCGCGGAAGGCCCGCGGAAGGCCCGCGGAAGGGCCCTCAGAAAGCGCTGTGACGCTTATCTCGACTGCGGCTTCTGCGGCCCGAACGAGCGCCGCACGACCTCTCCCCGGCCTCCGAGGCTCTTCACCCTCTTGCCGTTGACGTGCAGCGTCACCGCTCCGGCGTCGGCCAGCAGCACGTTGACCTTGTTCGGCGCCCGCCAGGTCGAGGTCTTGCCCGCCTTGAGCGTGCCGGCGAAGAGCTTGCGCCCGTCGGCGTCGTGCACGTTGACGTACGACGACCGCTTGGCCTTGATACGCACCGTGACCATGTTCTTGGCGTTCTTGGCCGCCGCGTTCGACGGCGACGGCCGCGGCGTCTCGGTGAGCGGGGTGTTGGGCGGGACGCTCGGCCGGGCCGACGCGGCGCGCATGTCGCCCGTACGGACCTGGTCGCCCCCGCCGCCCAGCACCCGCATCATGCCGAAGACCACGACGATCGCCAGCGCGACCCCGAGTGCCATCGTCCAGTTGGGCCCCCGCCGCTCCGGCAGGTTGATCTTGCGGTCGGCCTGGAAGACCGACGACGCCGGCATGGGCTGCGGAGCCCCGCCGTGCTGCTGGTCATAGAGGTGGACGACGGCCTCGGGGTCGAGCCCCACGGCCTTGGCGTACGCCCTGACGTGCCCTCTGGCGTAGAAGGCACCTCCGCAGTCGCCGTACTCGTCCCGCTCTATGCAATGGATGATCGCCTCGCGAATCCTGGTCACGGCACTGACCTGCGCGACCGTCAGCCCTGCCGACTGCCTGGCTGCCGCCAGCATGGCCCCGATGCTCTGCTCCTGCACAGCGAACGCCCCCCACCACACCGACTACTCTTCGTGGTAGGAGATATTCAATCAGTTATCGCCGTGCAAGCACGCATTGGGGTCATTCGCCACGCAGGCTTGCCAGCAAACCGGGGAGGTCGTCGGGCTTCACGAGCACCTCGCGGGCCTTGGAACCCTCGCTCGGGCCGACCACGCCGCGGCTCTCCAGCAGGTCCATCAGGCGCCCCGCCTTCGCGAAGCCGACCCGCAGCTTGCGCTGGAGCATCGAGGTCGAGCCGAACTGCGTGGTCACGATCAGCTCGGCGGCCTGGATGAGCAGGTCGAGGTCGTCGCCGATGTCCTCGTCGATCTCCTTCTTGACCGGCGCGGCCGTGACGTCCTCGCGGTATTCGACCTGCATCTGCTCCTTGCAGTGCTTGACGACCTCGGCGATCTCCTTCTCGGAGACGAACGCGTTCTGGATGCGGATCGGCTTGCTCGCGCCCATCGGCAGGAAGAGCGCGTCGCCCTGGCCGACCAGCTTGTCGGCGCCCGGCTGGTCGAGGATGACCCGGGAGTCGGTCAGCGAGGAGACCGCGAACGCCAGCCGCGACGGCACGTTGGCCTTGATCAGGCCGGTGACCACGTCGACCGACGGCCGCTGGGTGGCGATCACGAGGTGGATGCCGGCCGCGCGGGCGAGCTGCGTGATGCGCACGATCGAGTCCTCGACGTCGCGCGGCGCGACCATCATGAGGTCGGCCAGCTCGTCCACGATGACCAGCAGGTACGGGTACGGCTGGTAGACGCGCTCGCTGCCGGGCGGCGGCTGCAGCTTGCCCGCCCGCACGGCCTTGTTGAACTCGTCCACGTGCCGGAAGCCCGAGGCCGCCAGGTCGTCGTAGCGCCGGTCCATCTCCCCCACCACCCATTCGAGGGCCTCGGCGGCCTTCTTCGGGTTGGTGATGATGGGGGTGATGAGGTGGGGGATGCCCTCGTACACGCTGAGCTCGACCCGCTTGGGGTCGACCAGCACCATGCGCACCTCGTCGGGGGTGGCGCGCATGAGGATGCTGGTGATGAGGCCGTTGACGCAGACGGACTTACCGGCGCCGGTGGCGCCGGCGATGAGCAGGTGGGGCATCTTGGCGAGGTTGGCCACGATGGTGCGGCCCTCGACGTCCTTGCCCAGGCCGACGATCATCGGGTGGTGGTCGGCCTGCGCCACCTGGGAGCGCAGCACGTCGCCGAGCGCCACGAGGTCCTTGTCGGTGTTCGGGATCTCGACCCCGATGGCCGACTTGCCGGGGATCGGCGACAAAATCCGGACATCGGCGGACTTGACGGCGTACGCGATGTTCTTCGTGAGCGCCGTGACCTTCTCCACCTTGACCGCGGGCCCCAGCTCGATCTCGTAGCGCGTCACCGTCGGGCCGCGGGTGAAGCCGATGACCTGCGCGTCGATGCCGAACTGCTCAAGGACGCTGGTCAGCGCGTTGACCACCTGCGTGTTGGCCTTGGTCTGCGGCTTCGGCGGGGTGCCCGGCTTGAGGTAGGACAGGTCGGGAAGGACGTAGGGGCCCGCCTGAGGCGACAGCACGAGCTGCTCCACCTTGCGGGGCGCGGGCGTCGGCAGCGGCGGCTCAGGACGTCTCTCAGGCTCGGCGGCGGGCTTGTCCTCCTCGTCGGTCAGACCCGGCACGATCTCCGGCGAGTGGTCGGTGCGCTTGTCCTTCTCGGCCAGCACCGGCGTGTCGTACGGCTTGATGCCGTCGCCGCTCTCGCCGCCGTCGGCCGCGTCCGGCTTCTTCGTCCTGACCCGCTTCTTGGCCTGCGGCTTCGGCGTCGCGGGCTCGGCCTGCCGCTCGAACAGCAGATGCTTGAGCTCGGCCAGCCGCTCGGGGATGCGGTGGACGGGCGTCGCGGTGATCACCAGCACCCCGAACCCGGACAACAGCAGCAGCAGCGGGATCGTCACCCACGCGGGGAGGATGCTCATCGGCGGCGCGGAGACCAGGAACCCGATCATGCCGCCGGCCGCCGACACCTTGTCCATGCCCTGGCCCTCGCCGGCCGGGTAGGGGGTGCCGTTGGAGACGTGGATGACGCCGAGCACGCCGATCAGCAGCGCGGCCCAGCCGATCACCATGCGGCCGGTGTCGGCGTTCTGGTCGGGATGGCGCAGGTAGCGCCAGGCCAGCAGGCCGAGCAGCAGCGGCAGCACCCAGGCCAGCGAGCCGAAGATGCCGCGCACGGCGGCGTTGACCGCCCCGGACACCGCGCCGTCGGAGGTGCGCCAGGTCATGCCCGCGAGCACGATCGCGCCCGCGAGCACCGTCAGCCCCACGCCGTCACGCCGATGCGCCGGGTCGAGCTCGCGGGCGTTCTTGCCGATCGCCCGCGCCGCGCTGCCGATGCCGTTGGCGAACAACATCCACACGCCCACGACCAGCTTGCCGAGCATGGTGAACACCCACGTGATCGGATCGGAGTGGGTCACCGGGGATTTACGGCCGGACGCGGATCCCTTCGCCCTGGGCCGTCCCGCCGGCGTCGCCCCGCGCTTGGCGGGGGTCGAGCGAGACGAGGTCGACCGCTTCGCCGGACCCTTCGATGCGCTTTTCGGCGTACGGGTGGCCATGATGCCAAAGGTACGACGGAGACACCCCGGAACGCGCGTAGGCTCGCCGGTGTCCTGACACGCGGACGCCCGAAAGGTGACCGCCCGCCCGCGTGAAGGCGATCATGGCGGCCTTTTCCCAACCGGAGGTATCGACGGCATCAGTCTGCCACTCTGAGAGTGACCGAACTGACACATCGAGTGATGTTCTAGGACGGCAGAGTGGACACGACCAGAGTGTCGAGCACGGCCTTCGACGGCACTCCGCAGGCACCGGCGCACGCGCGCACGTTCGTCCGCCAGGTGCTCGGCGAGTGGCGCCTGAGCCATCTGACCGAGGACGCCATCCTGCTGACCAGCGAGCTCGTCACCAACGCCGTGGTGCACGCCGGCACCGGTGTCGAGCTGACCTGCAGGCTCGACGTCGGGGCGTCGCCGGCCAGGCTCGAGATCGCGGTCGACGACCACCATCCCGCCCGCGCCATCCCGCCCGCCGCGGGCCTGCCGTCCGGCGACGCGGCGTCCGGGCGCGGCCTGGCGCTGGCCGGCATGCTCGCCGACGCGTGGGGCGTCACCTACACCCCGCGCGCCAAGCGGGTCTGGGTGCGCATGGAGGTCGGCGACGGCTACGAGCCGCAGGAGCCGCCCGCCCAGACGCCGGGCGCGCCGCCCGCCGTGCCGCTGGAGACGCTGCGCGTGGGCGTGCTGGCAGCCGATCTCGACGGCGTGGTGGAGTCCTGGAACACCGATGCCGAGCGGCTGCTCGGCTGGGAGGCCGGCGAGGTCGTAGGCCGGTCGCTGAAGGATGTGGTGGCCTGGCAGGGTCACGGGCCGTACGCGCTGTCGCTGATCGACACGCTGGCGCTGTGCCGGTGGCGCGGCGAGGCGCGCATGCGCCACCGCGACGGCCGGCTCGTCCCCGTCTACGTCTCCCAGCTGCGCGCCCTCGGCCGCACCGGTGAGCGCAGGTCGGTCTGGATGGTGGTGCCCGCCGAGCACCGGACGGTGCTGATGCCGCCCGCGGCGCCGGCGCGTGGCGAGGCGGGCCGGCGGATCACGGAACTCCTCGACCGGGACATGCCGTTCGCCGAGCTGCTGGAGACGGTCGCGCGGATCGCCCACGTGTCGAGCGGCGGCGACGCGGCGTACGTGCTGCTGCCCGCCGAGGGCGGCGAGGGGTTCGGGGTGGCGGCGGGCGCGGGCATGACGGCGGGCCTGGTCGGGGTGCTGGCCCCGGGGACGTTCGGTCCCGAGCGCAGGACGCCGGTGCTGTCGGACGACCTGCTGGCCGGCGACGTCGAGCTGGCCGACAGACTCAAGGCCAGGTCGATGGCGAGCGCGCCGCTGCTCGCCGGCAACGAGGTGATCGGCCACCTGGTGGTGACCGCGGGCGAGCCAGGCCGGTTCGGCCGGGATCTGCTGCCGAGCCTGGAGCACATCGCGGCCCAGGTGGCCGCCCCGGTGCAGCGGGCCAGGCCGGCCGAGCAGGACAGGGCGCACCGCGGGCGGCTGTCGTTCCTGGCCGAGGCGGGCGAGCTGCTGGCGGGCGTGCACGACGAGGAGCTGATCGCGGCGCTCACCGCACAGCTGGTCGTGCCCAAGATCGCCACCTGGGCGGCCGTCTATCTCACCGACCTGACCGGCATGACCAGGCTGGCGCACGTCTGGCACAGCGACGAGCGCAACAACGCCCGGCTGCGCGCGTCGCTGCCCGCCATCCCCCGCACGGCACTGGACGGGGACTCCTGGCCGATCGGCGAGGAGAACGTGCTGGCCTTCCCGCTGCTCACGCAGGGCAGGTCGTACGGCACGCTGGTGATCGGCCGCAGCGAGCCGACGCTGCCGCTGGAGCTCGCCGACCTGCTGTCGGACCTGTGCCGGCTGGTCGCGCTCAACCTGCACACCGCGATGCTCTACACCCGCCAGGCCACCACCTCGCGCGTGCTGCAGCGCAGCCTGCTGCCGATGCGGGTGGCGCCCGTGCCCGGCCTGGAGTCGGCGGTGGTCTACGAGCCCGCCGAGGAGGGCGCCGACGTCGGCGGCGACTTCTACGACCTGTTCACGGTCGGCGACCACTGGTGCTTCGCGCTGGGCGACGTGTGCGGCAGCGGCCCCGAGGCGGCCGCGGTGACCGGGCTGGCCAGGCACGCCGTACGCCTGCTCGCCAAGGAGCACTACACGGTTGCCGACATCCTCGACCGGCTCAACAACGCGCTCCTCGAAGAGGGCGACGAGAGCAGGTTCCTCAGCCTGCTGTACGGCGAGCTGACGCCGCTGCCGCAGGGCGGCGCGCTGTGCACGATCGCCTCGGCCGGTCACCCGCCGCCGCTGCGGCTGCGGCCGGACGGCGAGGTCAGCGCGATGGCGACACCGCAGCTTCTCCTGGGCATCGAGGCGGGCGCCCGCTTCCATGTGGAGACGTTCGAGCTGGCGCCCGAGGAGGTGCTGCTGTGCGTCACCGACGGGGTGACCGAGCGGCGCAACGGCGACCGGCTGCTCGACGATGACGACGGGCTGGCCGCGCTGCTGTCGGGCTGCACGGGACTGAGCGCGCGCGGCGTGGCCGAGCGGGTGCGGCACGCCGTCGAGACGTTCGCGCCCGAGCCGTCGCAGGACGACGTGGCCCTGCTGGTGATCAAGGCCGCCGCCGCCCTGCCCCGCGAACCGGCTGGATGACCTAGATGAAGCGGTAGGTGGTGGTGGAGGTGCGGCGCTCGCCCGGCCGCAGCACCGTGGAGGGGAACTGCGGCTGGTTCGGCGAGTCGGGGAAGTGCTGGGTCTCCAGGCACAGCCCGGCGAACGGCCCGTACGGCGTCTCCTCCCCGTCGAGCATGCTTCCCGAGTAGAACTGCACGCCCGGCTCGGTGGTGGTGACCTCCATGGTCAGGCCGCCGGCGGTGACCGTGATGCCGCCGTTGAGCACGAAGCAGTGGTCGTAGGCGCCGTCGTAGCGCTCGCCCACGGCGTGCGGCTCGGTGAAGTCGAACGGCGTGCCCTTGACCGACGCGAGCTCGCCCGTGGGGATCTTGTCGGCGTCCACCGGCAGGTAGTGGTCGGCCTCCATGCGGATGACGTGGTCGCGGATGTCGCCCACGCCCACGCCCTTGAGGTTGAAGTAGGAGTGGTTGGTCAGGTTGACCACGGTCGGCGCGTCGGTCTCCGCGACGTAGTCGATGCGCAGCGCGTCGTCCTCCAGCGTGTACGTCACCGACGCGGTCAGCGTGCCCGGGTAGCCCTGGTCGCCGTCGGGGCTGACGAGGGTCAGCGTCACCGACGAGTCGCCGCGGTCGGCGATCGTCCACACCTTGCTGTCGAAGCCCTCGGTGCCGCCGTGCAGGCTGTTGGGGCCGTTGTTGACGGGCAGCCGGTATTCGGTGCCGTCGAGGGTGAAGCGGCCGCCGGCGATGCGGTTGCCGTAGCGGCCGACGATGGCGCCGAAGTAGCGGCTGCGGGTGCGGTAGTCGTCGAGCGTGTCGAGCCCGAGCACGACGTTGCGGCCCGAGACCTCCAGCGTGCGCACGATCGCGCCGTACGTGAGCACCTCGACGCGCAGCCGCCCCGACGACAGCTCCACCTGCTCGACCTGCCGGCCAGACGGCAGCGTCCCGAAGATCATTTCTGTGCCCTTCCCGTGGACTCGCGGACAATGAGGGCGGTGTCGAGGGTCACCGTCGCGCCCTCGCCCCCCGACTGCAGGAGCAGATCGACGGCCATTCTGCCCGCCTGCGCGGCCGGCATCGCGACCGTGGTCAGCTTGGGGCGGTTGAGCCGCCCCGGCAGGATGTCGTCGAATCCGATCACGCTTATCTGATCAGGCACGCCGATCTCCATCGCGGCCAGGCCCTCGATGAGGCCGAGCGCCATGAGGTCGTTGTAGGCCAGCACGGCGGTGGCGCCGCAGGCGGCCACCTCGGGCGCCACGGACAGCCCGCCCGCCTCGGTCGGCTGGTTGGGGCCGAAGAAGATCAGGTCGAGCCCGGGTGTCTCGGCGGCCACGCCCTGCATCTCGTTGCTGGTCCAGGAGCCGATCGGGCCGGAGACGAGCGCGATCCTGCGGTGGCCGAGCCCGGCCAGGTGTTCGAGCGCGAGCTTGGCGCCCTGGGCGACGTTCATGAGCACGGCGGGCATGCCCTTGATGCGCCGGTTGATCACCACGAACGGCACGTCCTCGGCCAGGCGCTCGATCATCTTGTTGGACAGGCGGGGGCTGCACAGCAGGACGCCGTCCACCTGCTTGGTGAACGTCCTGATCAGCTCCTCCTCCACGCGCGGGTCCTCGTCGGTGTCGGCCACGAACACGTGGTAGTCGCGCCCTCTGGCCTGCGCCTGCGCGGCCTTGATGAGCGGCGGGAAGAACGGGTTGGCGATGTCGGCCACGATGAGGCCCATGTTGAACGTGCGGCCGGTGGTGAGCGCTCTGGCCGCCCGGTTGGGCCGGTAGCCGAGGTCGTCGGCCGCTTCCAGCACGCGGCTCCTGGTGGCGGGGTTGACCAGGTGCGGCGCGGAGAAGGTGCGCGACACGGTGGACACGTGTACGCCGCAGGCACGGGCCACGTCCTTGATCGTCGCCGCCATCGCCGTCCTCCCTTGCAAACGGTTGCCTCAGTAAACCCTGGCCTTGCCGGGTAACGGCGTCAAGGTTTCTGCAACCGTTTGCTGCCACGGGCGACACCCTATGCCCGATTTCACCACTTCCCGCCGAGCTCGTTAAGGGTGAAGACACCGCCGGCGCGGTCGTGCACCGGGTCGCCGAGGTCGGGCTCGCCCTGCTCGGCGATGAGAGCGGGGGCGAACCGCTCGGAGGAGTCCTGCGAGACGTACCCGATGGCCTTGGCCTCCTCCAGCGACCACCAGCGGCGGGGGCTGTCGGAGACGCCCCAGACGACGTGGTAGCCCTCGGCGGTCAGGCCGGCCTCGACGAGCCGGGCCAGGTCGTCGGGAGAGATCCAGGTCGCCAGGCCGCGGGTGTCGACGGGGGCCTCGTTGCAGGTGCCGAGGCGGACGACGGTGATGTGCATGCCGAAGCGGTCGTGGTAGAGGCTGCCGAGCGCCTCCATGACGACCTTGCTCACGCCGTAGAAGGTGTCGGGGCGCGGGAAGGCGTAGTCGGGCAGGTCCGCGCCGTCCTTCGGGCGGGTGTGGAAGCCGGCGGCGTGGTGGCTGCCCATGAGGACGAGGTGCTCGACGCCCTCCGCGCGTGCGGCTTCCAGCAGCACCTGCGTACCCTCGATGTTGGCGCGCACGATGTCGGCCCAGGGATGCTCTCTGCTCTGGCCGCCGAGGTGCAGCACCGCGTCCACGCCCTTCATGGCCTCGGCCACGGCGTCGGGGTCGGCGAGATCGGCCGTCACCCATTCTTCGCCGGGTCCCGGCTCCACCGGATGAATATCGGAAAGCCGCAGCGTTCGACCTTCGCGGGCGAGCCGGGGCCGGAGCAGCTTCCCGACCTTTCCCGCGGCTCCCGTCATGAGAATGCGCATGACTCCATGGTGTACACGATTCTGACGCAAATTCACATCCTTGAATGTTGACCGTGAGCCATGCCACGGTTACGTTCACAGGCACACATTCAAGTGCACGACTCGCGTCCACGTATGTGAACAGGAGGCGGTCTGATGTCACGTCGTTTGCTGGGGGTCGCGCTGGCCGCGACCCTCGCCGTAGGACTGACAGGCTGCGGTTCCGGGAATTCGACGAGCTCTGACGGCACTTTGGAGATCTGGATCAGGCAGCCGCCCGATTCCGAATCAGCCGAGACCGCCAAGAAGCTGGCCGACGCATTCACCAAGGCCAGCGGGGTGCCGACGAAAGTCGTCGCGCTTTTCGACGACTTCGAGACCAAACTGAATCAGCAGGCCGCGCAGCGCCACCTCCCCGACATCGTGATCAACGACACCGCGCAGCTCGGAAACATGGTGTCGCAAGGCTGGATCCAGCCCGTCGACAAAGCCGGCCTGGCGGGCGGCGACCAGCTTTCGGAAACCGCGTGGAAGGCGGCCATGGGCGCCGACGGCAAGTATTACGCCGCGCCGTTCTCCGCCCAGTCGTTCGCCTTGATCGTACGGAAGGACTGGCGCGAGAAGGTCGGCCTGAAGCCGCCCGAAACCTGGGACGACCTGACGAAACTCGCCGTCGCCTTCACCGAGCAGGACCCCGACGGCAACGGCAAGAAGGACACCTCCGGCTTCGTCGCCCCCGCGGGCACCAAACGCGGATACGCCTCCTGGTACGCCTCCTCCCTCATCTACGCCAACGGCGGGGACTTCGTCACCGCCACCGGCAACGGCAAGTACGCCGCCACCGTCAACGACCCCAAGACCGTCGAGGCCGTGCAGTACCTGCAGGACCAGTTCTGCAAGACCAAGACCGTCAACCCCGGCGCGGTCAACAACGACAGCACCGTCACCCACGAGGTCTTCGAAAAGGGCCAGGGCGGCATCTACCTGGTCGGCCCGTACGTGCTCGCGAGGTTCGTGAACAGCATCGGCAGCGACAAGATCGAGGTGCTGCCCGTGCCCAAGGGCCCCTCCGGCGGCCCCGGCACGCTCGGCGAGGGCGAGAACGTCTACATGATGGCCGGCTCCGAGAACCCGGACGGCCAGAAGAAGTTCGCCGAGTTCGCCATCTCCGCCGAAGGCCAGCGCATCGGCATGAACAAGGACGCCAACGGCGCCATCGTCCGCCTGCCGGTCAACACCACCGTGGACATGTCCGCCGAGCGCCAGGACCCGCGCTGGAAGGTCTTCCAGGAGTCGTACGAGCACGCGGTCTACGCCCCGCCGGTGCCCAACTGGGCGCCGATCCGGCAGACCTCGGCGGACGCCATGAACGCCGTGTGGGCCGACTGCTCGGCCGACGTCAAGACGGCCATGGATGAGCTCAACACCAAGCTCACCCAGGAACTGCAGAGCCAGAACGCCTCATGACCTCCACGCTCACCCCGGCGCGCGGCCGGACGGCGTCCCCCGCAGGATCCACCCGGGCGGTGCGCCGGCGGGGCCCGCTGATCGCCTGGCTGTTCCTGGCGCCCGCGCTGCTGCTCTTCCTGTACTTCAAGTTCATCCCCATGTTCGTGGGGCTGTGGAAGAGCCTGTTCAAGGTGCAGACCTTCCTCGGCGACGAGTGGGTCGGCCTGAAGAACTACGAGACCATCGTCACCGACGACGAGTTCGCCTCGGCCATCTGGCACAGCGTGGTGCTCGCGCTCGGCACCACGATCGGCTCCATCGTGCTCGGCCTGTGCCTGGCGCTGCTCATCGAAGGGCCCGCCCGCTACCTGTGGTTCGTCAGGACGGCGGCCTTCCTGCCGGTCGTCACCACGATGGCGGCCGTGGCCGAGGTGTGGCGCATCATGTTCCACCCCGCCGACAGCGGCATGCTCAACACCATCATCGGCTGGGCCGGCATCGACCCCCAGCCCTGGCTGGCCAGCGAGCACTCCTCGCTGTGGTCGATCACGCTGATGAGCATCTGGCGCGGGACCCCGTACGACATGATGATCTTCCTGGCCGGGCTGGTCGGCGTGGACCGCGCCCTGTACGAGGCGGCCGCCGTGGACGGCGCCTCCACCTGGCGGCGGCTGCGCCATATCACGCTGCCCGCGCTGCGGCCGGTGTTCTGGATCCTGTTCACCCTCGCCGCCATCCGCGGGCTGCGGGTCTTCGTCGAGGTGTACGTGCTCACCAACGGCGGCCCGAACGGCTCGTCCGAAGTGCTGATGACGCTGATCTACAAGCTCGGCTTCCAGAAGAACGAGCTGGGCGTCGCCTCGGCGGGCGGCATCGTGCTCTTCGCCGCCACGCTGGTGCTCACCCTGATCGTGCAGATGCTGCGCAGGAGGCAGGCCGCGTCATGAAGTTCGACAGCGCGCTGGGGCTGGAGGCCCGGCGGGGGCCCGCGGCCCGCCTGGCCAAGGTCGTCATCTACTCCGCCATGGTGATCGTCTTCACCGGGCCGCTGGTCGGGCTGCTGATGAGCGCGTTCAGCAAGACCCTCGACCCCACCTCGTTCTCCCTGTGGCCCGATGAGTTCACGCTGGAGAACTTCATCCAGGCCAAGGACAAGAACGTCTACCTGTACCTGCTGAACTCCTTCATCGTCGTCGGCTTCGGGCTGCTGCTGCAGATGCTGGTGAGCGTCTTCGCGGCGTACTCGCTGGCGCGCAAGAAGTTCCGCGGCATGACGTTCGTGATGCTGCTCATGCTGACCACGATGATGCTCCCCGAAGAGATCATCGCGATCCCGCTCTCGCTCGTCCTGGCCGACATGCCGCTGCTGAACGTCAACCTCATCGGCACCTACGCCGGGATGATCCTGCCCGTCGGCGCCTGGGGCTTCTCCATCCTCGTCATGACCGAGTTCATGAAAGAAGTGCCGGTGGAGCTGGAGGAGGCCGCGCGCATCGACGGGGCGGGCGAGCTGCGCATCTTCGCGACGATCATCGTGCCGCTGTGCCGCCCGGCGCTCGGCGTGATCGGCGTCTTCGGGTTCACCATGATCTGGGACCAGTACCTGCTCCCGCTCATCGTGGCGCCGGAGTCCGACATGTGGACCCTGCCCATCGCGCTACGCTCGCTCCGCTCGGACGAGGAGGTCGGCATCGGCGTGCTGCTCGCGGCGTCGCTGCTCGCGCTGCTGCCGTCGATCATCGCGTTCCTCGCCTTCCAGCGGCAGTTCATGCGCGGTCTCACCAGCGGCGCGGTCAAGGGCTAGGCATCCATGTATCTGGACGTCATCCAATATCCTGGATGTCCGAAGCCGCCGAAGGATACGAGATGGGATGAGCATGGAGCAGCCCCCGCTGGTCAAGTCCGCGGAGCGGACCGTACGCATCCTGGAGACACTCGCCGAGTCGCACGACCACCTGACGCTCTCGGAGCTGCAACAGCGCACCGGGTTCCCGCGCAGCAGCCTGCACGCCCTCATGCGCACGCTCGTCGAGCTCAACTGGGTGGAGACCGACTCCGCCAGATCCGCCTTCGGGATCGGGCCCCACGCCCTGCTGACCGGCACCGCCTACCTCGACAAGGATCCCGCGCTGCCGTACGCCCAGGACTGCCTGGAAGACCTGCGTGACGAGATCGGGCAGACCGTGCACTTCGCGCGGCGCGACGGCGCCCACGTCCTCTACCTCGCCACCCGCGAGTCCCGCGAGGCCGACCACGTCATCCCCCGCGTCGGACGCCGGCTGCCCGCCCACGTCACCGCCCTCGGCCAGGTGCTGCTCGCCCAGCTCACCGACGACGAGGTCGTCGCCCTGCTCCCCTCGCCGCTCGAAGCGCTCACCGAGCACACCATCACCGACCTGGCCAAACTCACCGACGAGCTCGACCAGGTCCGCACCCGCGGCTGGGCGTACGAGCGCGAGCAGGGCACCCCCGGCGTCGCCTGCGTGGCCGTCGCGGTCGACTACCGCATCCCGGCCACCGACGCCATCAGCTGCTCCATGCCCGCCGGGCTGCCCCACTCCGAGGTCGAGCGGATCACCGAAGCGATCATCAAACACACCCGCAAGCTGGCCGCCACCCTGCGCAGGGAGGGCATCCGCTAGGCCCCCTGGCCGGCGGGCCCTCCTCCCGCGCTCCCCGCCCGGCCCCACCGGCTCCCGCGCTCCCCGCCCGGGCCCGCCGTAGCGCACGAGCTCCACCCGCCATGGGCACGAGCCCCCTCGCCGCCACCCACCGCCCAACGCGCCAGCGCCACCCCGCCATGGGCACGAGCCCCCTCGCCCGCCACTCGCCACGCAATGCGCGAGCGCCACTCGGCGCCCAGCCCCCAACCGGCCGCCTCCCACACACCGCGCCTGCTGCCCCGTCCGCCGCCCAGGAGCGGCAGCAGCCGCGGCGGTCTGCGGGCGGAACCGCAGAAGCCCGGCACCCCCATCGCTCACTCGCCCGTAGGAGCCCCCTCGCCGGCTCCTGGCCCGGCACCCACGGGCGCCGAGAAACGGCGAAGGCCCGCCGAGCCCGAGGGGTGCCCCGGGCCGGCGAGCCCTCCAGCCTGGGTCAGCTCATGAGCTCACCTGGAGCCGGCCGTCCACCCGGCGCGGGATGGACAGCGGGTTGGCGTCCTTGAGCTCGTCGGGCAGCAGCTCCTCCGGCCAGTCCTGGTACGCGATCGGCGCGACCCACCGCTCGATCGCGGTCGCACCGACGGACGTGGTGGTCGTGGTGGCGGCCGGCCAGGGCCCGCCGTGGTTCATGGCCCAGCAGACGGCGACGCCGGTCGGCCAGCCGTTCCAGATGAGCCGCCCGGCCTTCCTGCCCAGGACCTCGACGACCTCGGCGGCCTCCCGCGGCTCGGTGCTGTGCACGCTCGCCGTCAGCGACCCGTCGAGCCGCTCCAGCACCGGACGCAGGTCGGCGACGTCGCGGTAGGTGACCACGATGGACGCCGGCCCGAAGCACTCCTCACCGATGGCGGGCAGCTTGGCCGCGAACGTGTCGAGGTCGGTGGTGAACACCTTCGGCGTGACCGCCCAGCTGCCCTCGCCGGGCTTGCCCTCGGCCAGCAGCTCCAGCTGGCCCAGCCGCTCGACGCCGCCCAGGTAGTTGTCGCGGATGCGCTCGGCCAGCATGGGCCCGCCGGTCGTACCCTCGACGGCCTCGGCGATCGCC
This sequence comes from Nonomuraea sp. NPDC049309, assembly GCF_043196965.1. Lineage (NCBI taxonomy): Bacteria > Bacillati > Actinomycetota > Actinomycetes > Streptosporangiales > Streptosporangiaceae > Nonomuraea > Nonomuraea sp. NPDC049309. The sequence continues at coordinate 2,948,249 of NZ_JBICSH010000001.1, forward strand.
TTGCGCAGCTCGTCACCCTCGGGCACGAACAGCAGGCCGGGGTTGGTGCAGAACTGTCCGACTCCGAGCGTCAGGGACGCGGCGAACCCGGTCGCCACTTCCTTGGCCGGCGCCGACGGCAGCACGACCACGGGGTTGACGCTGCCCAGCTCGCCGTAGAACGGGATGGGCGTCTCCCGCTCGTCGATCAGCTTCTGAATGGCCTTGCCACCGGCCACCGACCCGGTGAACCCGGCCGCGACCACGCTGGGGTGCTTGACCAGGTCGATGCCCGCCTGCATGCCCTGCACCAGGCCGAGCAGGTCGGGGTTGGGCAGCGCCTCGCGCACGATCTTCGCGACCCGCTCGGACGTGTTGGGGTGCCCGGGGTGCGCCTTCACGACCACGGGGCAACCGGCCGCGAGCGCCGATGCGGTGTCGCCACCGGCCACCGAGAACGCGAACGGGAAGTTGCTCGCCGCGAACACCGCGACCACACCCGGCAGCGCCTGCTTCACCCGGCGCACGTCGGGCCGGGGCGGCGTCAGCGAGGGGTCGGCGTGGTCGATGATCGCCTCAAGGTAGCCGCCGTCCCTGATGACCTCCGCGAAGAGCCTGAACTGGCCTGCCGCACGCGCGACCTCGCCGCGCAGGCGTCCCTCGCCGAGCGCGGTCTCCTGGTCGGCGAGCTGCCACAGCTCGTCAACGTGGGCGGAGAGCGCGTCGGCGACGGCTTCCAGCGCGACGGCACGCTCGGCGGCCGGAGTCGCCCGCCACGCCGCTCCGGCAGCGGCCGCAGCGGAAACGATCCTGTCGACACCGGCGCTGTCGGTCTCGGGCAGGGCGGTACCCACGGTTTCGCCGGTCCTGGGGTCGTGTCCGTAGATCATCGAAAGGCCCTTCGGAGTCTTGACACTTCTTCAGCCTGATTCTTACAGTTGCGGCAACTTGTCCACAAATCTGGCCATTGTTCACATATATGGACGGCGAGCGGATGATCATTCGGCAGATCCAGGTAACTCCCGTCGCCTTCAGAGATCCGCCCCTCCTCAACGCCGCCGGAGTCCACGAGCCGTGGGCTCTCCGTACCATTGTCGAGGTCGTCACCGACGAAGGTCTGAGCGGGTTGGGCGAGACGTACGGTGACGTGCGGCATCTCGCCAAGGTACGCGAGTGCGCGGACGCTCTGATCGGGCTCGACGTCCACGCGCTCCACGAGATGTACGCCAGAGTCGCCGCCACCGTCGGCGCGCCCGTGACCGCCCCGCACGGTTCGACCGGCGTCTTCGAGGAAGAGCCGTCCGGAGAGACGGCGGAGGGAAAGCCCGCCGAGGCCGCCGCGAACGAGGGGCCGAACGCCGCGACCAAGACCGCAAAGCCGACCGGCACGACCACGAAGGAGACGACGGTCGATCGCGTCTTCTCCCCCTTCGAGGTGGCCTGCCTCGACATCCGCGGCAAGGCGGCCGGCGTCCCGGTGAGCGACCTGCTGGGCGGCCGGGTCAGGGACGCCGTCCCGTACAGCGCGTACCTGTTCTGCAAATGGGCCGGCCACCCGGGCGAGGAGCCGGACCGCTTCGGCGCCGCCCTGGACGAAGCGGGCATCGTACGGCAGGCGAAGCTGCTCATCGACGAGTACGGCTTCCAGTCCATCAAGCTCAAGGGCGGCGTCCACCCGCCCGACCAGGAGATCTCCGCGATCAGGGCGCTGCACGAGGCGTTCCCCGGCGTGCCGCTCCGCCTCGACCTGAACGCCGCCTGGACCGTGGAGACCTCGATCCGCGTGGGCCGCGAACTCGAGGGCACGCTCCAGTACCTCGAGGACCCGACGCCGGGCATCGAAGGCATGGGCGAGGTCGCCGCCGCCGTCCCCATGCCGCTCGCCACCAACATGTGCGTCGTCGCCCCCGAACACTTCCCGCCCGCCATGGCCGCCCGCTCCATCGGCGTCCTCCTCCTGGACCACCACTACTGGGGCGGTCTCGTACGCTCCTCGCACGTGGCCGCCATGTGCGACGCCTTCGGCCTGTCCATGTCGATGCACTCCAACTCCCACCTCGGCATCAGCCTGGCCGCCATGACGCACCTGGCCGCCGCCACGCCGAACCTCACGTTCGCCTGCGACACCCACACCCCCTGGCAGGACGGCCAGGACGTGGTCGCGCCCGGCGCCCTGCGCTTCGAGAACGGCGCCGTCCCCGTCCCCACCGCCCCGGGCCTCGGCGTCGAGCTCGACAGGGACGCGCTGGCGGTGATGAACGAGCAGTACGACAAGTGCGGGATCAGGAAGCGGGATGACACGTCGTACATGCGGCGCTTCGACCCGTCTTTCACCGCCAAGCGCCCCCGCTGGTAGCCCTCGTCAGTCGCCCCCGCTGGTAGCTGCAAGTAGGGACACCCGCGCATCGCCCCGCAGCGCACGACCACCTACGCCGCTCAGCGACAAGTTCACCCACCGGCGCACCGGGCAGAAACGCCACCAGCTCACCACCGGACCAACCGAAGCACCCCAGACGAGCCAAGACACCGAACCGAACACATCACCGACCGCCGAGACGAACACACTTGCCACCCGGGACCGCCGCAAACACCCCCGACACCCCGACCATGAGAAACAGACCCGCCAAACACCCCGGCTCGGCCCGACCATCCAAGCCATCTACCTCTCACCATCCGAAACATCACCGATCACCCCCGACAAACCGAAACCCACCGCGACCTCGACCGCCACGAATCCCCGATGGGGTTCCACCCCCACAACCACAAAGACCAACCCGAGAAGACCAGACCAACTCCGATAAGACCTGCAGCTATGACACTTCCGGCAAGGAGAGCCCTGTGGTGAACGTCGCCTACCTGTACCCCTGGGACGTGGTCGGTGACCCGTCGGCCCCGCGCCGCCTGGCCGAGCTGGGCGTCGAGGCGGTCGCGCTGGCGGCCAGCTACCACTCGACGCGGGCGGCCACGCCGTACCACCCGGCACACCGCGTGCTGGACGTGCCGTACCCGGCCTTCTACCTCCCGATCCGCGAGTCGTCCTGGGGCCGGCTCGTGCCCGCCGCCCCCACGTGGACTCCTGCCGACGCCTACCTGCAGGCCAGGGACGCGCTCAAGGCTGTTGGCCTCAAGGTGCACGCCTGGACCGTCCTCACTCACAACTCCCGCCTCGGCGCCGCCCACCCCGACCTGGTCGTCCGCAACGCCTTCGGCGACGCGTACCCGTACGCGCTGTGCCCGTCGCACGAGGACGTCATCGAGTACTGCGAGAATTTGGTCAGAGAGATCCTGGACCTGGGCGAACCGGACGGCCTCATCCTGGAGGCGTGCGGCCCGATGGGCTTCGGCCACACGAGCGTGCACGAGAAGACCTCCGGCGCCGACTGGACTCCCGCCGACACGGACCTCCTCTCCCTCTGCTTCTGTACGAACTGCGCCTCCCGCTACCCCGAGCCGACCAGATTTGTCATCCGCTCCGCCATAGACCGGACCACGCCAACCCCCACACCAGACGGCACCGCGCCAACCCCCAGAACGAACGGGACCACCACGGCCCCCACAACAAACGGGACCACCACAAACTCGACAACAAACGGGACCACGAAAGACTCCGCAACAGACGGGAGCGCGACGGACTCCGCAACAGACGGCCGAAAGGCGACACCCGCCACAAGCGGCGCTCCCACCAGCCCGGCGGCGAAGGCCCGCACCACCGGACCCACGGCACGCTCCACACCCGCCACGCCCCCTGCAACCGGCCCGACGACCGTCGACCAAGCTCTGGGCGACCTGGCGGACGAGGTACGCGAGATCCGCACAGCGCTCACCACCACCCTCCGCCGACGCCTGATCAGCGTGGCCAGGCGAACCGCCCCGAACGTCCCCATCACCGTGCACGCCAACCCCGACCCGTGGGCAACCGGCGCCTTCGCTCCCCTCCCCGCAGGCGACCCCGACGTCGACGTCCTGGTCGGCAACTGCTGGGGCGCCCCCGCCACGGACGCCGCCCGCCTGACCCGCCTCGGCGAGCTCGCCACCGCGTCCCAGCGAGTGGGCGCCTACGTCCTCGCCCTCCCACCCCGCCCCGCCGACGCAGAAGTGCTGGCCGACCAGCTCAGGACGTACGCCAAGGCCGGAGCCGCAGAATTCCACCTGTACCACGCCGGCCTGGCCAGCCCCCAACGCCTCCAGGCCCTCACCAAAGCCCTGAACCTCTACCGCGAACTGCGATGACCGCGAGCGCTCTCAACAGTGAGGCTTGATCACCGAGGAAGCCTCCGGTGTGGTAAAGGTGCCGAATCTGCACCGCTCGGAGGCTTCATGGCCCGACCGTAACGCGCGTTCAATTGCTACGCCCGGCCACCCACCACACTTCACGACCCCCACCGCCCGCGACACCCTCCCAGCCCGACCAACGGGCCCGACCAGCCACCTCGCACCCCTCCCCCACCGACCAAACACACCCGGCCAGCCACCCCCAACACCCTTCCCCACCGACCAATACGCCCAACCAGCAGCCCCCCAGCACCTCCCCCAGCAGACCAACGCCCCCACCGCGACCCCAACACCCTTCCCCACCGACCAACACGCCCAACCAGCAGCCCCCCAGCACCTCCCCCAGCAGACCAACGCCCCCACCGCGACCCCAACACCCTTCCCCACCGACCAACACGCCCGAGCCGCAACCCCAGCGCCTCCTGCAGCAGACCAACGTGGCTTACCGGCGACTGTGGCATTCCTTCTAAGCCGACCAACGTGCCCTACCCGGCTCTCTATCTCCAGCGCCCCTCAATTCGGCCGACGTGCCTTCTCCGGCCTCTCCCGAAATAACGCCCCTCACGGTCTCCCAGCCCTGACCCCCGGCTTCCGCCGAGAGCAACGCTTCGGCCATGATCTTCCCCATGGACCGCAACAAGTCGGGGCCCCCGGTCTGGATTCGCTGCGCCGACTTCCCCCTCTGACGCCACACTGTTGTCCGCGGCCATCACGTGGTCTCCTTCGGTCTTGACTTGCGCCTTCGAAGGATCACGAGATGGCCGTCACCATTTACGGCGGCACACCGCCGACCCGACCTGTAACCACCGAGGTAAGACGCAACGTCGAACGCGCCCACCCGAGCGACGAGACGCCCCAATCGAACCGACACTCCCCAAGCAGCAGCCGCACACCCCCGCGCTGCAAGCTCCCCTCAAACGGCGCACTCAGCCATCCCACGCCCCAGACCTTCGCCACGCAGCCTTCAACCGCACCCCACACACAGCCCCATCACCACCCGACGCCACGAGCTCCCCACCCAACGAAACGCACCCTCCCCACCGCCAGACCTCCCATCAGCACCTCAACCCGCGCACGCCACAAACCCCTCACCCAACCCACACTCCAAGACCTCTTGCAGGCAGCACACTCCCCGCCCCATCGCGCGGACTTGCCCGGCGGCTGCTCCATGCCCTAGGTCACGTCCACGGACGTGGTGTAAGAACCGATCTTCGCGTGATCCTGTTTCTGCAGGTTAAGCGGTAAGTGTCTGTGGGAGTGGGTTCTGGGTGGGTGTGTCGCCGGCAACGACGCGGATGCGGGCTTTGGCGAGGATGTCCAGGCCCATGTAGCGGCGGGCTTCGACCCATTCGTCGGTCTGCTCGGCCAGTACGGCGCCGATGAGGCGGATGATCGCCGTGCGGTCGGGGAAGATGCCGACCACGTCGGTGCGGCGGCGGATCTCCTTGTTCAGCCGTTCCTGCGGGTTGTTCGACCAGATCTGCGGCCAGATCTCGCGGGGGAAGGCGGCGAAGGCCAGCAGATCGTCCCGGGCGGCGTCCAGGTGCTCGGCGGCGGTCGGATGCTTGGCTTCCAGCGTTTGCACGACCCAGGCGTGCTGGGCGCGCACCGAGGCGGCGTCCGGCTGGTCGAAGATGGTGCGCACCAGCGTGGCCACGAACGGCTGCGCGGATTTGTTCACGCAGGTGAGCAGGTTGCGCAGGTAGTGGGTGCGGCAGCGCTGCCAGGACGCCCCGGCCAACGTGGCGCCGATCGCGGCCACCAGCCCGGCGTGGCAGTCGGAGATCACCAGCTGCACTCCGGACAGGCCGCGGGCGACCAGGCCGCGCAGGAAGGCCGGCCAGCCCGCGCCGTCTTCAGCCGAAGTGACGTCCAGGCCGAGGATCTCGCGCCGTCCGTCGGCGTTCACCCCGGTGGCGACCAGGACGTGGACGTTGACGATCCGCCCGCCCTCGCGCACCTTCTGCGTCAATGCGTCCAGCCAGACGAACGTGTACGGCCCGGCATCCAGTGCGCGGGTGCGGAAGGCGTCGACCTGCTCATCGAGCGTCTTGGCCATCTGCGAGACCTGGCTTTTGGAGATGTGCGTGATGCCGAGCTGCTCGATCAGCTTGTCGACACGGCGGGTGGAGACGCCCAGCAGGTAGCTGGTGGCCACGACGCTGATCAGTGCCTGCTCGGCCCGCCGCCTGCGTTCCAGCAGCCAGTCCGGAAAGTACGAGCCCGACCGCAGTTTCGGGATGGCCAGCTCGATCCTGCCGGCCCGGGTGTCCCACTCACGCGCCCGGTAGCCGTTGCGCCGGTTGGTCCGCTCGGTACTGCGCCGGCCGTAGCCGGCCCCGCACAGGGTGTCGGCCTCGGCCGACATCAACGCCTCGGCCATGGTCTTCACCATGGATCGCAACATGTCGGGGTCGCCGGACTGGATCTGCTGCGCCAGCCACTGCTCGGGCGTCACACTGTTGTCCGCGGCCATCACGTGTCCTCCTTCGATCTTGGACTAGCTACTCGAAGGATCACGCGATGGCCGTCACCATTTCACGTCACCACGCCAGCTGACCAGGTCAAACTCGTACACCACTCCCGTGGACGCAACCATGCCCTATCTCGCCAAAATGCGGCAACCCTTATCGGTCGCAAGGCCTTTGGTCACGACGTCATCGATCACCAATCCAACGTTTGATCACAAAAGCTCGTCCAGGAGCCGGTAGTAGTACAGGCGTTCCTCGTCGATGTGATCGACAAGGGCGTAGGCGGAAAGGAACTCCGACCAGGCCGCCGGACCGTGGTCCTCGGACAAGTCTCTGTGAACGATGGCAAGGTCGCGGTACCGGTCGGCCACGCCCAATGCCGGCACATCGATCACCACGGGCTCTCCCGAGGCGGGCACCAGCACGTTGGACGGGGTGTAGTCGCCGTGCGCAACGACAAGATCCGCGACGCGCGGGCGCGTGGCGAGCAGTCGTTCGTAGATCATCTCGGGTGTCAGCCCGAGATGATCGGCGTCGAAGTCGTCCGGGTCCACGAGGCCGTCACGGACGTTGGCGCCGGCACGTGCGAGAACCACCGGCAGCCCGCCGTTGAAGGGACACTCGGCGACAGGCAACTCGTGCAGCATGCGCAGCGTCCGGCCCAGCACGGCGCCTATGTCGGCGGGAGCGGCGGCTTCTGACGATGGAGCGCCCACGTCGGCGATGACGAGAACGTCGTCTTCGAAGGCGACCACCTCAGGGACGGGGATCCGTCCACGAAGCCAGCGCAGCCGCAAGTACTCGGCTCTGGCGAGTGGGCCGTGCTTGACGTAGAACACCTTCGATCCCGACACCGCCCTCAGGGCCGTACCGCTGGCTCCTTCATGGTCGGCCGACCAGGACACATCCGGTCCGATCAACCGGCGAAGCCGGTCTGGAAGCTTCATGAATCACATCCTCATTCCGTTTGATGCATCGAGGCGAGGAGCGATCGTCAGGTCTGACGAGGTCGGGCACCTCACCCCCTAGTCGAATTCGTTGAGCCGACGTGAGCACCGCCACGCATCGATTCCGCTCAGCGCGCGGGTGCGGCTCTCACTCGCGCGGTATCCGCTCTGGCTTCCGTGTGAGCCGCGCCGGCTCCGGATACGTATCACCCCATGAACGATGTGCGAATCGTGTACCGAAAGTACGGAGGCGCACTGCACTGGAATCACCCCGGCCACCTGCTCGGTGAGGACGAGCACGGTGTCTGGGTGGAGGTTCCAGTCGGGACGTTAGCCAGAAAGGGCACCGACCCGCCTATCCGCTTGAAGACACCGGTGACCATGCTGTTCCCCCGAGACGCCTGGTGGACCGCTTCCTTCCACGTGCCGCCCCACAGAAGCGATCTCTACATCGATGTCACAACGGTCCCCGAGTGGCGGGACGACGAGGTCACCATGCTCGACCTCGACCTGGACGTCATCAAGTTGCGAAACGGGCGCATCATCCTCGACGACGAAGACGAATTCGCTGAGCATCAGTTGCTTCTCAATTACCCGACCGATTTGATCACACAAGCAGAGGAATCAGCTCGCTGGCTGCTCAACGCGGTCAGCGCAGGCCAAGGCCCATTCGGCGGCGCACACTTGGCGTGGCGAACGAAGACTTCCTGAACGTATCAAGCGAGAGACCCGATGGCAGGGCCGGCCGTACCATCACAGCAACTGCCGGAATTACCGCCGCACTCACAGCCGCACCATATCACCGGGCAGCCGTAACCAACCCACTCTCATACGCCGCGATAACGAGCTGCGCCCTATCCCGCGCTTCCAACTTGGCCAGCAGCCGGGTGATATGTGTCTTCACCGTCGCCAAACTCACGTGCAAGTGAGCTGCTATCTCATTATTCGACAGCCCTCTCGCAATCAACACTAGCACTTCCTTCTCCCGCTCGGTCACGCCGTTCAGCCCTTTCACCCTCGGCATAACCGGAGTGCGGGTGAACTCCTCGATCAGCCGCCGCGTCACCGCAGGCGACAGCAGCGCGTCCCCACGGGCGATCACGCGTACGGCCTCGAGAAGGTCCGCAGGCGGCGTGTCCTTCAGCAGAAAACCGCTGGCACCGGCCCGAAGCGCGTCATACACATAAGCGTCGAGGTCGAACATCGTCACGACGAGCACCCGAGAAACGTCTTTGATCCGACGCGTAGCCTCAATGCCATCCATTTCCGGCATTCGCACGTCCATGAGCACCACATCGGGCCGCTGCGCCAAAGCGACCTCAACGGCTTCCGCCCCGTTCGACGCCTCGCCCACCACCTCAAAATCAGGCTCGGAATCGACCAGTACCGTGAAACTGCCCCTGATCAGAGCCTGATCATCGGCGACGACCACGCGAATCAAGAAACCTCCCCATAGGGCAATGTCGCGAAAACCCGATACCCTCGATCAGGGCGGTTTCCGGCCTCGAACGTACCGCCGTACATCATGACCCGCTCCCGCATGCCGATCAGGCCGTGCCCAGAGCCTTCCGCAGGGGGTGAGGCGCGTCTCCCGGGCCCATCGTCGAGCACCTCGATGCGCACCTCCCTCTCCTCCACCGTCACGGACACGTGACACCGAGCGGGAGCCGCGTGCTTGGCCACGTTCGTCAGCGCCTCCTGCACGATGCGATAGACCGACAGCCCCACACCCTCCGGCAGCCGCGCCCAACCCTCAGCACCGCTCGCCGCAGACCGGCCCGCCGCTCGGCCACCCACCGCAGAACCACCCACCGCAGAACCAGCCACCGCAGAACCCTCCGCCGCAGAACCCTCCGCCGCAGAGCCACCCGCCGCGGGACCACCTGTCGCGGCGCCGCCCGCGGCGGTGTCCGGGATGAAGCGCAGGTCCAGCTCGGCTTCCACTCCTGCCAGCCGCGCCTGCTCCACGAGGCCCTGGATGCCGGCCGGTCCGGGTGCAGGCACGCGTTCGGGCGCCTCCGACGACCGCAGCACGCCGAGCAGGTGACGCATTTCCACGAGCGCACTTCGGCTGGCCGTCTCGATCACGCGCAGGGCTTCGTGAGCCTCCTGGGGCCTGGACGCCAGGACGTGGTTGGCGACCCCCGCCTTGACGGCGATCAACCCCACGTTGTGCGTGACCACGTCGTGCAGCTCGCGAGCCAGTCGTAACCTCTCCTCGCTGACGGCCTGCGCGGCCAGGCGCTCCGCCTCGCGCGCCGCGTAAGACCTGCGCTCTTGCACGGCTCTCCCGATCGTCCAGGCCCCGCCCAGCGCTCCGATGCCCCACAGCGGCTGGTCGAGATGCGCCACCCAGCCGGGGGCGCCCGTCTGCGACGTGCCAGCGACCGTCAGCCCAAGGACGGTGACCAGGCTCACCGCCGCGATGGCCGACGTCGGAACGGCGGCGCCGAGCCTGCCGGACAGGGCGACGATGTACAGCGCGTATGCGGGCGCGAGATAGGCGTGCCCCACCGCCCCCGCCAGCGCCGTATAGAGGGCGAGCACCAGAGTGAAGCAGAAGACGGGCATGGGCCACACCCTGCGCAGGGCGAGCGGCAGGCCCAGCGCCAGCGGAAGGGCCACGCGCATCCACGGCGGCATCGTCACGACGCCCGCCATGACCGTGAACAACAGGAACGCCAGGCACAGCCCCGCCAGGAGATCGAGCACGATCAGCTGGCGAAGGCTCAGCCGCCTGGCGAAGAAGGGATGCGTGTCGTTCACGCGTTGAACCGTAGCCGCTGCGGCGGCGCGGCACGTCAACCCAGGGTCTGACGTTGAAGTTCGGACCGTGGTCCGACGCGCCGGCACGCCGCCGCCCAGCATTCTTTTCGGCGTGATCGAAGTTCAGCACCTCACGAAGCGCTACGGCGCCGCCCTCGCCGTCGACGACCTGTCCTTCACGGTCGAGCCCGGTCACGTCACCGGCTTCCTCGGGCCGAACGGCGCAGGCAAATCCACCGCGATGCGCCTGATACTCGGCCTCGACGCGCCGACCTCGGGCCGGGCCCTGGTCAACGGCCGCCCCTATGCGTCGCTGCGCAGACCGATGCACGAGGTCGGCGCGCTTCTCGACGCGAGCGCGGTCCACGGGGGCCGCAGCGCTTACGACCACCTGCTGAGCATGGCTCTCACCAACGGCATCGGCCGCGCCCGCGTCTCCGAGGTGCTCGAGCAGGTAGGCCTGGCGAGCGTGGCGCGCAAGCGCGTGGGCGGCTTCTCGCTGGGCATGAAGCAGCGGCTCGGCATCGCGTCCGCGCTGCTGGGCGACCCCGGCGTGCTGATCTTCGACGAGCCTGTGAACGGCCTCGACCCCGACGGTGTGCGCTGGATCCGCGACCTCATGCGCGGTCTGGCCGCCGAAGGCCGCACGATCCTGCTCTCCAGCCACCTCATGAGCGAGATGGCCCTCACCGCGGAGCGCATCGTCATCCTCGGCGGTGGCCGGCTCATCTCGCAGGCCACCGTCGCCGAGCTGACGGCCCGCTATCCCTCGCTCGAAGACGCCTACCTCGCTCTGACCGCCGGCGACGTGCGCTATGGAGCCGCCCGATGACACCGTTCCTCGCACGCACGCGACGGCTCCCTACCGCCCGGGGCAACGCCGGCCCGGCCACTCGTCAGCGTGGTCGGCCGGGCCGGCTCTGCTGCACGTCACCGTCCCATACGGTCGGCCTCTGCGGGCACGCCCGGCCTGCGACCCGCCTGCACGCAGCACGACCGGCTCCCCGCCATCGCCCACCATGCCCCCTGACCGGCCCGCACGCAGCGCGACCAACGCTCCGCCGTCACGCACCACCACCCCTGACCGGCCCACACGCAGCGCGACCACCGATCCACCAGCGCCCACCACGACCCCTGATCGACCCGCACACAGCGCGATCACCGATCGGCCGTCGCGTACCACGATCCCTGATCAACCCGCACGGCAGCGCAACCGGCGCTTGGCCGTTACGCACCACGACCCGGCCCGCATGCAGCGCAACCTGCGCTCCACCATCGCACGCCTTGGCCCTGATCGGCTTTTAAATAGCGGACCGGCCACACGCCCACACGTTCCTCAGCCCGTGACCAGCGTGAGCATCGCGATCAGCACACCATCCGGACTCACAATCCCCGGTCCTTCACCGCCCTGCACGCGTCCCTCGTCGGCACTCCGTCGACGCGCGGCCATCCCGCCCCTGACCAGAAAGCGAACCCTGAGATGAGCGTCCTGACCTCCGAGTACGTGAAGCTGCGTTCGGTCCGCTCGACCTACCTGATCGTCGGCCTGGCCCTCAGCACGATCGTGGCGGGCCTCGTGCTCGCCGTCACAGCGGCGGGCACGTACGACACGGCCCCGCCGGAGCGGCAGGCCGTCGCCAGGATCGCGAACCTGGAAGAGGCGTTCGTGATCGGCCCTCAGCTGGCGATGGGGGTCCTCGGCGTCCTGGCCATGACGTCCGAATACACGACGGGCTTGATCAGGACGAGTCTGGCGGTCGTGCCCCGCCGCTGGCCGTTACTGGCCGCCAAGGCGGTCACCGTCGGCGTCCTGTCCCTGGGGGTCGGCGCCGTCACGGTCTTCGGCACGTACGCGGCTGCCAGGAACGCGATCGGTGACCGGTTCTCCGGCGCCTACGCGATGGCCTTCGGAGAGCGGCTGCCGCTCCTGCTGGCACTCACGGTGACTGTGCCCGTGTTCGCGCTGCTCGGCCTGGGGTTGGGGGCGATGCTGCGCTCACCGGCGGCCGCCATCGCCGCGATCGCAGCGCTCGTCTACGTGATCCCGATCATCGTCGGGAACCTTCCCGAACCCTGGAGCGAGAGCCTCGGGTCGTTCATGATCGGAGCGCTTCCCCGCCAGCTCGTGGGCGAGACCAACGCGTCCTCGGTCTACGGCTCCCTGCTGTCGCCGCCGGCGGCCGCCATCGTGCTGATCGCGTACGCGATCGTCCCCCTGCTCACCGCCACCGCACTGATACGCCGAAGGGACGTCTGACATGCCTCATCCGGGTCGCCTGCTGCGCGCGCTCCTGCGCGCCGCCGGGCGGGTACGGCAGGCGTGGAGACCTGCCGTACCGTCCGGATGCCGCTCACACCTCGAGCACCACCGGGATGATCATCGGCCGGCGGCGGTAGGTGTCGCTCACCCAGCGGCCCACCGTACGGCGCACGACCCGGCGGATCTCCTGCATGTCGACCACGCCGTCCGCGGCCTTCTCCTCGAGGGCCCGCTGGATCTGCGGGATGAACTCGTCGAACTGCGCCGGATCGATGCCCGAGCCGCGCGCGTGGATCTCCGGCCCGGCGGTGAGCTTGCCGGTGTTGGAGTCGACCACGACCACCACGGAGATGAAGCCCTCGTCGCCGAGGATCTTGCGGTCCTTCAGGGACGTGTCGGTGATCTCACCGACGGAGGAGCCGTCGACGTAGACGTATCCGGCGTGGACGGCGCCCACGATCCGGGCGCGCCCGTCGACCAGGTCCACGACCACGCCGTCTTCGGCGATCACGATGTGGTCCTCGGGCACGCCGGTCAGCGCCGCCAGTTTGGCGTGCGCCCGCAGGTGACGCCACTCGCCGTGCACGGGCATGAAGTTGGAGGGGCGCGTCAGGTTGAGCACGTAGAGCAGCTCACCGGCGGCCGCGTGGCCGGAGACGTGCACCTTGGCGTTGCCCTTGTGCACGACGCGGGCACCCCACCTGGTCAGGCCGTTGATGACCTTGTTGACCGCGGTCTCGTTGCCGGGCACCAGCGACGAGGCCAGCAGCACGGTGTCACCCTCCGCGATGCGGATCGGGTGGTCGCGGTTGGCCATCCTCGACAGCGCCGCCATGGGCTCGCCCTGGGAGCCGGTGCAGATCAGCACCACGTCCTGGGGCGGCCAGTCCTCGATGTCGCGGGAGTCGACGATCAGGTCCGGCGGCACCTTGAGGTATCCGAGGTCGCGGGCCACGCCCATGTTGCGCACCATCGAGCGTCCGACGAGCGCCACCTTGCGGCCGTGCTTGGCGGCGGCGTCCATGACCTGCTGGATGCGGTGCACGTGGGAGGCGAAGCTGGCCACGATCACCCGCTGCTCGGAGGTGCGGATCACCTCGTCGATGACCGGCGCGATCTCCCGCTCGCTGGTGACGAACCCCGGCACCTCGGCGTTCGTGGAGTCGGACATCAGCAGGTCGACGCCCTCGGAGCCGAGCCTGGCGAAGCCGCCGAGGTCGGTGAGGCGGCCGTCGCTCGGCAACTGGTCCATGCGGAAGTCACCGGTGTGCAGCACGATGCCGGCGGGAGTCCTGATGGCGACGGCCAAGGCGTCGGGGATGGAATGGTTGACCGCGAGGAACTCGCAGTCGAAGGGTCCGAACACGTGCCGTTCGTTCTCGACGACCTCGCGTTTGACCGGCTGAATGCGGTGCTCGGTCAGCTTGGCCTCGATGAGTGCGAGCGTGAGCTTGGACCCGACGAGCGGAATGTCGCGCCGCTCGCGCAGCAGGTACGGCACCGCCCCGATGTGGTCCTCGTGGGCGTGCGTCAGCACCACGGCCTCGACGTCGTCGAGCCGGTCCCTGATGTACTCGAAGTCGGGCAGGATGAGGTCGACACCCGGCTGTTCGGGCTCGGGGAACAACACCCCGCAGTCGACGATCAGCAGGCGGCCGTCGAACTCGAAGACGGCCATGTTCCTGCCGATCTCCCCCAATCCGCCGAGCGCGACGATGCGCAGGCCGCCCTCGGGCAGCGCCGGCGGGGGGCCAAGCTCAGGATGCGGATGGCTCATGCCCGGCCCCCATGGTCAGATCTTGTTCTCAAAACTCCCGGTTCCTCCCCGTTCCTATGTGTCTGTCAACTTCACCCCGCCGGCCACCAGGCAAGCACGCAGCTCGGCGATTTGCTGTTCCGTGGCGTCCACGAGCGGCAGGCGTACCGGACCGACCGGCATGCCCACCAGGCTCAGCGCCGCCTTTGCCATGATCGCGCCGCCCGCTCGCAGCATGATCCCGTCCACAACCGGAGCCAGCTGAGTGTGCACGGTCAGGGCCTGCGCGACTTCGCCGCTCTTGTACAGCTTGATCATGCGCGCCAGCTCGGCCCCGACCACGTGCCCGACGACGCTGACGAAGCCGGCCGCGCCGAGCGAGAGCCAGGCCAGGTTGAGCAGGTCGTCACCGGAGTAGAACGCGAGGTCGGTCGCGGCCATCACCTGGCTCGCGGCGAACAGGTCGCCCTTGGCGTCCTTCACGGCCACGATGCGCTCGTGCTGGGCCAGCCGCAGCAGGGTTTCAGTCTTGATCGGTACGCCGCTGCGTCCCGGAATGTCGTAGAGCATCACCGGCAGGTCGGTAGCGTCGGCGACGGCGGTGAAGTGCCGATACAGCCCCTCTTGCGGCGGCTTGTTGTAGTACGGCGTCACCACCAGCAGGCCATGAGCTCCGGCGCGGGCCGCCTGCTTGGCGAGTTCGACGCTGTGGCGGGTGTCGTTGGTCCCCGCCCCCGCGACCACGGTCGCACGGTCCCCGACCGCGTCCAGCACAGCGCTGACGATGCGCTGCTTCTCCTCATCGGAGGTGGTGGGCGACTCACCGGTCGTCCCGTTGACGATCAAACCGTCGTTTCGCTGCTCGTCCACCAGATAGGTGGCAAGACGTCGCACAGCCGCGTAATCGACCTCGCCGTCGGGGGTGAACGGCGTGACCATCGCGGTCAGCATGCGACCGAAGGGCGCGTCGGTGGTTCCAGTTGGCGATGCCATAGTGCGAACGCTACCCGGATTCAGAAAATCATTGGACGCCGCCACCCCGCTTCGCCCACCTGGAGCCGTCTTTTGACCGCTTTCACGGGGTTCTGTACGCCTCAGTGCGCCTCGCCGGACGGCTCGACCGCGCGATGCGACGCATGTCACTCAGCGTCGCCGCCCTGCGCACCTCACTTGGCATCACCGCCATGCCCACCACCCTTCGCAGCACCGCCGCGCGCACCACGTTGGGCACCGTCGCCATGCGCACACCACGCTTTGCAGCACCGCCGCACGCACCACGCCAGGCACCGCCGCCATGCCCACCACGCTTCGCAGCACCGCCTCGCGCACCACGCCAGGCACCGCCGCCATGCGCACCGCACCTACCGACCGGCCCGGCTACCCCGTCGCACGCCAGCCACGTACCTGCTCCACCTGGGCCGGCGGGTGGCTCAAGGTGGGGTCGGTGGGCGGGTTGAGTCCAGCGGGTGGCGTTCGTTCATGACAGCGGGTTCGCACGTGAACGGCGAACGCGGCATCGCCGTCCGAGGACATGCGTGCTGCGAACGCGCCCTCGCCGACCGAGGACTGCGTGCCGCCAACGCGCCCTCACCAACCGAGAACACGCGCGCCGCCAACGCGCCCTCACCAACCGAGAACACGCGCGCCGCCAACGCGCCCTCACCAACCGAGGACTGCGTGCCACGAACACGGCCTCGCCGGCCGAGGAGACGTACCGCTCTGGACCAGGGTCGGAAGGTACGGCTCCGGGCCGGGGCGCCGGAGGAGCGGTGGCACTACCACGTGTCGATACGCCTCATTCGATCATTGGCGGCATCCGCCACCTTCCACTGGGGCTACACCACCTTGACTCGAAGCCTGCGAAGCGGCCTTGTGCTTCCAGAGCCGCCCAAGAGGTGACAGCACCGCTCAAGCAGCGGCATCGGCTGACCAGCCGGGACTCGGCCCTCCACTGCCGTACAGGAGGGACAACCGGGCGCGGACGCACCGGCGCAAGTGCGACATCACGGGTCGCGGGAGCAGGGAGACCATGCCGGCGAGTCAAGAGATCTTCGACTTCTCGTCAAGAAAAGGCTGTCTCACCTGGCCGTACGTCACTAAGGTAGGCGGCTGTCAGGCAGAGCCGACATGGAAGAGGTCGCCGATATGTGCTCGGGGGTACACACATCGACGACCTCTATCGGAGAATCGGTCGCCCTTACACCGGCGTTACACGGTTTCTCCGATAATTTTCCGCCATCGCAAAGTTGGGGCTCCAGCATCCCTCGATGACGGTCGGTTACCTGCCGAATACGGCAACATAGGGCAACGCCTCACACGAACCCCCAGGGATGGACTAGTGGCCACCTCAGATCCGGTCTACCTGCGTGTCGTCGAAGACATCCGGCGACAGATCACCGACGGCACCCTTCCCCCCGGCGCGCCCATTCCTTCGCGGGCGCAGCTGACCCGCAAATATCAGGTCGGCGAGACCGCCGCTCGTCACGCGCTACGTGTGCTCGCGGGCGAGGGCCTCATCATCGGCCGCGTTGGTTCGGGCCATTACGTCCGGGAACGGCCCGACTTGATCGCGTTGCACCGATGGCGGTTCCTTGACCACCCCGCCCCTTTCGCCGCGGACCTGCAGTCGCAGGGCAGACGCGTCACGTGGGACTGGCACAGCGAGCTGGCCGAGGCGGGCCCCGATATCGCGCGACGGCTCCGCGTACCCGAGAACGCCACGCTGACCAGGACCCGGTACGTCTTCCGAGGCGACGGCAGGCCGCTCCAGCTCGCCACGTCGTACGAAATGCGGGAGTTCGCGTCCCACAGCGACGAGGACAGACGCGGCTTCGTCACGAAGATGTACGCGCACGGCATAAAGATCACGGAAATCGTCGAGAGCGTGCACACCCGCATCCCCCGCCCGGCGGAGAGCGACGCACTCGACCTGGCGGCCGGCGTGCACGTGCTGCATGTGGAGCGTACGCACTGGGCGGGCGACCGGCCCGTGGAGACGAGCGACATCATCATCCCGGGCGACCGGTTCCGGGTCATGTACAGCATGCCCGTCTAGATCACGGTCACCCGCCTGTCCTGGACGGCGAGCTCCGGGCGAGCACCTTCTCTCTCGCCCGGAGCTCCCCTTTTTTTCCACCCGGCACAGCCCATCACGCGCCCGGTACTCAGCACGGTCATCCGCCGGCCGGCACTGTGCCGATGCGCCCCTCCACATCGCCTCCCTGGCGGACACACGCCGCCCCTCTCCCCGGAGCGCCTCAAGCTCTCCCCCGGAGCGACGCGCGCGCTCCAGAACACCACGTCACGTGCTTCTGCACGGCTTCATAGCTGCCGGCTGTGCTCGGGCTTCTCACGAACCTCGCGGGCAGGTGGATTTCGGGTCATCTTGGAGCGCGCTCGCTCGGCGACACTACTGCGGCTCACCGGATGGAACCTCGGGGCAGGCCTACAGCTTGGTGCACGGGGATTTCGCTCACCGGAGTCCTGCGTTCGTCGCGGAACGGGCCAGGCAGGTGGAGCTGGTGCTGCTGCGGCTCGGCTCCCGCCCGGTCTGACGCGGCCGCGACCACTCGGGTAAGTGGGCGGGTGGTCCGGCAAGGGACAGCCGTGTGGCCGGCCGGGCACCCGGTGAAGCAACCGAACACGTGGTCAGACAAACGTCCGGAGAAGCCACCCGGACGCCCGGAGAAGCGATCGACCGGGTGGCAGGGCAGAGGCCCGGAGTGGTGATCATGCAACCGGTCAGCCGCCGCAGAGAGGCGACCGAGCAATCGGCTGGCCAACGCAGAGAGGCGACTGAACAAGTGATCATGCAGACGCAGAGCCTGTGACCGAGCAAGCCGCCAGCCGGGCACCTGGAAAGGCGGCCAAACAAGCAGCCAGCCACGTCCTCGGAGAAGTGTCCGAACAGGGGCCGGGGCGGCGACTGAACAAGCGCCCAGCCAGACACCCGAGCGGATAAGCGACCAGCCAGACACCCGAGCGGATAAGCGACCAGCCAGATACCCGAGCGGGCGGCCAGGTCAGCTGCCGGGCAGGCCACGGGGCGAATCACTGGGCGGGTGAGCAGGCCGGGCTGTCGGATGGGCGGTCAGCCGGGTAACCGCCGGGCGCAACCCAGGGGGCAGGTCGCTCGAGTGCATTCGGTGTCTCTCACCTAGCGGTACGCGCCGTTCTGGGACGCGCAGCCTCTGCGGAAGGGCGGGCGTAGCCGGACTCCTTGCGCTAGGCACAGACTCTTGCGCTGTACGCAGGCTCCTTGCGTTGGACGCTGACAGACGGGCTTCCACGTAGACCCCGTGTGGGGCCACGGGAGACGGGAGATTCGCGGCTTGGGAGCCGATCGCTTGGAGCGAAAGCTGGAGGCGAACGCGCAGGTCAGAGATTGTCGGTGGCCGTTGATACAACGGGGGCGGAGGTTGCCGATGCGAGTCAAAGACCTGTCCAAAGGTGATCGGCCGCGCGAGCGGCTCATGGCCAGCGGTGCCGCCGCGCTGGCCGACCGTGAGCTGCTGGCCGTGCTGCTCGGTTCCGGGTTCCGGGGTGCGAGCGCGCTCGACCTGGCCAGCCAGGTGATCGCACATTGCGGAGATCTCGGTGGCCTCGGCCGTTCGGACCCGCACCGGTTACTCGCGCTGCCCGGGATCGGGCCGGCCAAGGCGGCGCGGGTGACGGCGGCGTTCCATCTCGTTCGCCGAGCGGAGGCCCTGCCTGAGCGCGAACGCATCACGAGCACGTCCGACCTCGCCCACGCCTGTGCCCCGCTGCTCCATGGCCGGGCCCAGGAGCGGCTGGTCATGGTGGCGTGCGACACCGGTGGACGGGTGCTGAAGCGTGCGGTGCTGACCGAGGGCGCAAGCGATCACACGGTGCTGCCCATACGCGAGGTGATCAGGGAGGTGCTGACGGCGGGCGGCGCGGCGTTCGGGCTCGCCCACAACCATCCGGGCGGGTCGCTCGACCCGAGTCCCGAGGATCTGGAGGCCACGGCCCGGTTGCTGGAGGCGGCGGAGACGGTCGGGCTGCGGCTTCTCGATCACGTGATCATCTCGGATGGGGCCTGGAGACGCATTCCGCTATAAAGCCATTTTCCACCGGACGAGGGAGGCGGGATTCCGCAAACGGCATGATCCCGCGTATAGCGTCGAACGCCAGTTTTCCAAGGGATGACCATGAGAACCTAATCCCGCGGGTAGGCCGTTATGGACGTCAGCCGGCCATTACTCGCCTTGGACGTGGCTCCATGCCCCCTTGAAGTCGCATGGGGCCATGTTCATGGTCCTACGCATGATCCCGGGTGAAGCCCGCGCCTCGTCAGTGGGGTTCGGGCAGGCGCGTCGCCCGGGATCATGCGGGGACGACGCAGGGTGCGTGGGCGACGGCTGCCGAGGGCGTGCCATAGTCAGCGGTCTCCGGTGCGCCAAGTACTGGACGATGGCGCGTACCAGGCACCCACTGCTCCCTTGTCACCGGGCGGGTGGCGACCCCGTCCGGTGACACTGCGTTCATCGCCTTCCCTTCACAGAGCCCGCAACAGAAAGTCGGAGTCACTGGTTGGGAAGAGCTTCACCGGAGGCCGTTCACGCGGCAGACTGTTGGTGCGGCCATCGCGCTTGCTGTCCTTCGGAACTGCGTCTTCGAGGGACCGCGGTGGCCGTCACCATTTCTGTCTGCGTTGTTTTCCAAGCGCAGGTTGCGTCCGCGTCGCGTCCGTTCGTGTCGTTTTCGCGCGCATCATCTCCCGTCGAATCGCATCCGGGCACATCTTTTACCTCTGCGCCGCTTCTGCGCGCCCCCTTCCGTCGGATCACATCCGTACGCGCCCCTTCCCTCCGCGCAGCTTCCACGCGCCCCCTTCCGTCAGGTCACATCCGTACGCACCCCTTCCCTCTGCGCCGCTTCTGCGCGTCCCTTCCGTCGGATCGCATTCGGGCGGATTGCCTCCGCCTGTGGTGCCTCCGCGCGTATCACTCTCTTCTCCGTCACCTCTGTGCGCGCCACTTTCTTCTGCGTCGGCTTCTTTTTGCTGGCGTTTCCCCACTTGCGCGTACATGTCCGGCATGGCGATGCGAACCTTCTGCCTCTCGAGCCGACGAACGCGAGGGCCCTCCAGCAGTTGAGCTCGCTGGCCACAATTTGCACATAATTCCCGACGCTTCGCCTTGCTCCGCATCCCCGGCCAGCCGGGCAGGCTAGAAGGCGGCTGGACGACCTGGGGCAGGAACCACGGTGACTGCGCCATCTCGTCCACCAGGCTTTACCTGGAAGCCTTGGCGACCTCGCCTTCGCATCCACCAGGCCTTTCCCGGGAACAAAGGTGACCTCACTTGGGAAATGGATCATAAGCCCTGGTTCTCGATTGGCCTTCCTGTCGCCGTTCCGTTGGATACTCTTGAGGCGTGCTGAATCGCGAGGGCGACAGATATCTCTATCTCCAGATCAGCGAGGTCATCCGATCGCGGATCATCGCCGAACACTCGCCTGGAGATGTGATTATCAGCGAGGCGGGAATCCAGCGGGAATTCAACGTCGCGCGCACGACGGCACGCAGAGCGATTCGCGTGCTGCGCAATCAAGGGCTGGTCCACACCAGGCAGGGGCAGGGAACATTCGTCAGCGCACCAGGTGAAATACGACCGGCGGGCCGGACTATACCGCTTTATCGGCATATCGCTGGAGAAATCCGGGAGCGGATAAAGGGCGGTGAACTGGCCGCAGGGCAACAGATTCCCAGCGAGATCGCGTTGGTGCGGACGTACGGGGCCGCGCGCGAGACCGTACGGCGGGCCATTTCGCTGCTGCGCGAAGAGGGGTGGGTGTACAGCGTTCCGTATCGTGGCAGCTTCGTCTGCCAGGAGGAACGGTGGCCGGCGGCGCCCGACCATCGGGTGCCGGGGAAGGCCGAAAGCACGCCGGCCTCGAAACCGGCCGGCGAACGACGGTTCAGGGCGCGGCGGGGCAAGCCGAGCTGACGCGCGCGGCATAGGGCAAGCCTGAGGCAGTGGTCCGTGGGAGCCGTCGCCGTCCTCAACGGTAAGCGGCGGATACCAGCGCCCTCGGCGGTGGGCGGCAGTCGTCAGCGTCCTCAGAGGTAGATTGCACCGGACACGTCCACAGCGGTGCGTGGCGTTGATGGACGTCCAGCGGTATGTGGCGGCCCTGGCCGTCCTCGCGGCGCGTGGCGACCCTGGCCGTCCTCGGGATGCCTGGCAACCGTGCTCCTCCTCGCGGCGCGTGGCGACCCTGGCCGTCCGCCATCCCGGTCGGTGATGGTCACCCGCCGATTCCGGATGGGCCGGCAACTTGGACTGATGCAAGGCGGGGTGCGGCAAGGAGACTCCGGCTGAAGCCACGTAGGCCCTGCAAGGCACGGCGCTGCGACGTCGGCGTGACCCGCCACCGGTCATATGGCGGGCGGAGCGGGTGTTGCCTACGAAGCGGCAAACGCCGGAGCGATATGCGGGTGGCAGGCCGGTCGGCGCGGCGGCTGGTGTGCGTGGCAGGTGTCAGCGACGGTCCAAGGTGGGAGTGCTAGCGCTTCGCCCGAGAGTGGTGGCCGTTCGAGCATGGCCGTGCCGGCAGGTGCCAGGAGGCAGGGATCCGTGCTGGAGGCGGCGCCTCTCTCAGCGGCGGTCTCAGGCGCGGCACTACTCGCATTCGGCGTTACGGTCTCAGACGCGGCACTCCCCCGCATTCGGCGTTACGGTCTCAGACGCCACACTCCCCACATTCGGCGTTAGGGTCTCAGACGCGACACTCCCAGCATTCGGCATTACGGTCTCAGGCGCGACACTCCCCGCATTCGGCGTTAGAAGACGGGGATGATGTCCTCCGGGTCGACGACGTCCACCTGTACGCCCTCTAGGTCGAGCTCCGGAATGGCGGGGAAGTCGATCCCCCAGCGCTCGACGATGGCGCGTACGTGGGCCATGGCGACCCGCCAGTTCTCGGCCTGTTCCTCGTACGACAGCACGCCGAGCCCGGCCTCCCTGGCGTGGTCCATGAGGACGCGGTGGTTGGGCAGGAAGTACGGCGGGAGCTCCCAGAAGCCTTCAGGCGGCTCCCAGAGGATCATGCTGAGGAAGACGAACCCGGCTCTGAGCTGGCGAGTGATGAGAACGCGGGTGTCGTCGGTGAGGCCGGGCCACTCGTTCTCCAGGATGGTCATGCAGATCTGGAGGTGGCGGGACTCGTCACGGCCGATGCGCTGGAACATCTCGCTGAAGACGGGATGACGGGTGCCCGAGGCCATGCCGCGGAAGAGCGTGGATGCGGCCATCTCGCCCATCATGAAGCTGGTGAACAGGACCGGCAGCGAGTACCGGCCGACGGCGGCGCTGTAGCCGTTCCAGTAGCGGCCACCGTTGTGGTAGAGCCAGCCGATGTTGTTGTGGGCGGCGGCTTCGAGGTCGTCGGACGGGGTCCAGTCGAGGGGGCCGCCGGGCCACAGGCGGGCGATGGTGCGCTGGCAGCACTCCTCGTGGTTCATCTCGTCGCGGGTGATCGAGAAGAAGCACTTCCTGACCGGGTCCTCCTCGTGTCGCTCGAACGCCTGGATGGTGGCGCGGGCGAAGACGGCGGGGCCGGAGGCGTCGAAATTGGCGAGCACCGAGAACCAGTACATGATGCCGAGCCGCTGCTCGCGGGTGAACTCGCCAGGGTCCAGGGCGTCCCAGGGCAGGTCGGCGGGGTTCCAGACGACGCGTTTCGACTTCTCGTAGATGGCGGCGAGCTTCTCGGTCTCGACTCGCCACTCCATCGGGTAGATGTTGGGCTGTGGGATGTCCGGCGCCGGCCAGAAGCCGCCGTCCGGGATCGTGAGGTCCGCCATGTGGCACCTCCTCTCCCCTCCTGCCTTTCCCATCCTGCGCGGCGTTATCGCAGGCAGGCATCGCAGGGGGTGAGGTTGCCCGTTCCGGCGGACATCGTCGGTGTGGCGTTCAGGTGGTGGCGGCGTTTTCGTGGTCGGCGTGGTTTCGGTGGTCCGGGCTGCTGCTGCGTAAGTGGTGGAGGTTCGTGCCGGCCTTCGATGCGCTCCGGCTCGAAAGGGCGCGTTGGGCGTCAGTCCAGGCGGTCTCGCGGAGTGCGTCCCGGCGCCGGGACGGCCTCGGAGCGGTGTCGGGGGCGCGACGCCGGAACGGCGCGGGGAGCACGACGCCCAAGCGGACCGGGAGGCGCGCCGCCGGAACAGCACGAAGAACACAACGCTAAGGCAACGCGAGGAACGCAACGCCCGGGCAGTGCGAGGAATCCAACGCCGGAGCAGCACGGGGGCGGTGGCCTATCGCGTTGCGGCGGGGCGCGGGTTCACGATCACTTGGGGAACGTGTGCGGCACCCACGGTCATCGCAAGGACGAAACGCTCACGACGCGGACCCACCTGCTGATCATGATGCCCGGTACGCGCAGTAGAGTGACTGACATGCCGTTCTCCACGGAGCTCGTGCGCGACTTCGTGAACACCTTCGACGTCGAAACCCAGGCGGACGAGCTGTCCTCCCCTTCGGAGCTGGCCCTGTGGCTGCGCGAGCGCGGCCTGGCCGGCGCCCACGACCACGCCACCGACGACGACCTGCGGATCGCTCACGAGCTGCGTGAGAGCCTGCGGGCGGCGCTCAGGCGCGAGGCGGCCGACCTGCCGCAGCTTCCTCTGCGGGTGCTGGTGACTCCGGAGGAGGGTCCGGGTCTGGTTCCGGTGGCGGACGGCGTACGGGGCGGGCTGGCGCGAATCGCCGCGGCGGTCATGACGGCGTCGTGGGACCGGCTGAAGGTGTGCGCGGAGGGAACGTGCCAGTGGGCGTTCATCGACTCGTCGAAGAACCGTTCCCGCTCGTGGTGTTCCATGAGGGTTTGCGGCAACCGCACTAAGACACGCGCTTACCGGGCGAGGAAGCGGGGTTCGCGTCGTCCTCAAGGGTCAAACACCGATACGGTGTAACTCGTGCCTTGTGGCATGAACGGCAGGCGAAGGAGCGGGCCGAGATGGCAGACGTAGGCGTCCGGGCGGCCCGGCGCGAGGATGTGCTCCAGGTTGCGAACACTCAGATCCGCGCCTGGCGCTACGGCTATCGGGACTTCCTCCCGGAGGGTCCACTTGAGCAGATGACCGGCCCTGCGGCCGAGAAGATGTGGCTGCGCCAGTGGGACGAGGCGATCGTCGCGCCGCCCAGCCCCATGCACCGGGTGCTGGTGGCGGTGGAGACCATCCTCGACACCGAGGGCTTCCCGGCTCTCGGCGCGGGGGGCAGCGCGGCGTTGGTCACTCCTCGTGGTGGTGAGCGTGTGGTGGGGCTGGCCTCTCATGCGCCGGCCGAGGACCCCGACCTCGACCCCAGCGTGACGGCCGAGATGCTGACGCTGCTGGTCGATCCCGACTTCGTACGCCGGGGTCACGGCAGCCGCCTGCTCAACGCCACCGTCGACTACCTCAGGGAGGACGGCTTCCGGCAGATCGTCACATGGGTGTTCGCCGATAACTACCCCCTGCTCGGTTTCCTGGAGTCGGCCGGTTGGGGCGAGGACATGGCCGAGCGCGTGCTCGACATGGGCCGCCCGATCAGGATGATCCGGCTCGCCACCGACATCAGCTAGAGGTTGAGGAAGGAACATGGCAACCCCCGGCCAGTGGATCGCCGGCGCACGCCCGCGTACGCTGCCCAACGCCATCGTGCCCGTCATGGTGGGCACCGGCGTGGCGATCGGCGAGGGCGGCTTCGTGTGGTGGCGGGCGGTCCTGGCGCTGTTCGTGGCGCTGGCGCTGCAGATCGGCGTCAACTACGCCAACGACTACAGCGACGGTATCCGCGGCACCGATGACCAGCGGGTCGGCCCGATGCGGCTGGTCGGCTCGCGGGCGGCGCCGCCGAAGCAGGTGCTGGCGGCGGCGCTGGGCTCGTTCGCGGTCGCGGCGGTGCTGGGGCTCGTGCTGGTGCTGGTCACGCAGGCGTGGTGGGTGCTGCTCGTGGGTGCGGCGGCCATCGCGGCGGCCTGGTTCTACACCGGCGGCAAGCATCCGTACGGCTATCGCGGGCTGGGCGAGCTGGCCGTTTTCGTGTTCTTCGGCATCGTGCCGGTGGTCGGCACCGCGTACGTGCAGACCGAGCAGCTGAGCTGGGCGGCGCTGATCGCCTCGATCCCGGTGGGCCTGCTGTCGTGCTCGATGCTGGTGGTCAACAACCTGCGCGACGTCGTCACCGACGGCGAGTCGGGCAAGCGCACGCTGGCGGTGCGGCTGGGCGCCGAGCGCACCCGTACGCTCTACGTGGCCTGCCAGGTCATCCCGTACGTGGTGGCGCTGGCGATGGTGCCGATCACGCCGTGGGCGGCGCTGGCGCTGCTGGCCGCGCCCCTGGCGGCGGCCCCGATCAAGGCGGTGCTGAGCAAGGCGGTCGGCCCCGCGCTCATCACGGTGCTGCAGCAGACGGGCAAGCTGCAGATGGCGTACGGCGCCCTGTTCGCGGTGGGCCTGGCCCTCGTCTTCTGAGCGGACGAAAGCTCACGGGGCACCGGGCATCACGAGCCGGGTGCCACGGGCAGGAGCGGCCACCGCGGGGGTCAGGGGTTTGCCTCTCGTAGGGGCGTGCGTAAGCCGTTAGCCTTAGGGCACGAGCACGCCGACGAGCGCGAGGGATCATGGCCGGAGGGGCCAGCGTGCCCACTGACATCGAGGAGTTCGAGCGCGCACTCGCCGAGTGCGTCGCCATCGCCAGGCGGGCGATGCCCGACTCCCCCATGCTGAGCATCGTGCTGCGCCGCCCCGGCGAGCTGCCCACGGTGGCCAGCTCCGACGGGCTCGCCGAGCTGCTGGACGGCGTGCAGCGCGCCACAGGACAGGGGCCGCTGCTCGACGTGATCGAGGGCGGCGGGCCGGTGACGTCGCTCGACCTGCGGGCGGAGTCGCGCTGGCCGCGGTTCCTGGCGGCGGCCGAGCAGGTGCGCGGGGTGCACTGCGAGCCGCTGGAGTCGAAGGGGACGCTGCTCGGCGTCCTGACGCTCTACTCGCGCCGCCCCGGCGGGTTCGCCGACGAGACGTGGGTGGCGATGCGGGTGACGGCGGCGCACGTGGGGGTGTTGTTCCGTGCGGCGCTGGACGTGGCCCGCATGCGCGAGGTGGCCGGCCAGCTCAAGGAGGCGCTGACCACCCGGGCGGTGATCGATCAGGCGCTCGGTATCGTCATGGCGCAGCGCCGGTGTACGGCGCGGCAGGCGTTCGAGCTGCTGCGGCAGATCTCGCAGGACCGCAACGTCAAGGTGCACCAGATCGCGGCCTCGATCGTGGAGAAGGTGAGCGGCGAGCCGCCCAGGCGCTCCCGCTTCGAGGAGCCTCCTCAGCGCGCGCCGGGCTGAGCCGCCGCGCCCTCCTCAGAGGGCGTGGTGCATGACGACGCGGGGCGCGATCTCGATCCCGAGCTCCCGCTCATGTGCGACCAGCTCCCGCATCTCGGGCCCCCACGCGCTCTCAGGAAGCACGGAGAAGCCGTGGCGGGCATACCAGGGGGCGTTCCACGGCACGTCCCTGAACGTCGTCAGCGTCACGCCGGGCGCCCCGCAGGCGCGCGCGTGGTCGAGCACGGCCGCCACGAGCCGCCCGCCGATGCCCTGCCGCATGCGCTCGGGACGTACGGCGAGCTGGTCGAGGTGGATGTTGCCGTCGACCTGGCCGATGAGCGCGAACCCGGCGGGCGGGCTGTCCTCGACCAGCACGGCACCGGGATCGGTGACCTCCTCGATCATGGTGGTGCCGGGCGGGAACACGATGCCGGCCTGCTCGAACAACCGGTCGGCGGCCAGCTCGATCGGCACCAGTCCGGCCAGCTCGTCCTGCTCAGCCCATCGCACCATGACGACACGTTCCCATGTTTCGGGCGAACCTCGCCGCGCATATTAGGGTTGAAGATCGTAGGCCCGGCTGTGCGGAGCCGGGACCCTCTCCTCACGACGTGCCCACGTCCGCGCGTGCGAACGTGGGCACGTCGTGTGCAATCACGCGCCAGAAACGCCGCGTGCTAGAGGTCGAGCAGCCGCTCCAGGCCGACGGTGAGGCCGGGCAGCTCGCGTACGCGGCGCACGCCGAGCAGCACGCCGGGCGTGAACGCGGCCCTGCTCATCGTGTCGTGGCGGATCGTCAGGATCTCGCCGTCGCCGCCGAGCAGCACCTCCTGGTGGGCGATCAGCCCTGACAGGCGTACCGCGTGGACGTGGACGCCGCCGACGTCGGCGCCGCGGGAGCCGTCGAGCGCGGTGGTGGTCGCGTCGGGCATCGCCCCCAGCCCGGCCTTGGCGCGGGCCTCGGAGATGAGTTCGGCGGTACGCCGGGCCGTGCCGGACGGCGCGTCGGCCTTGTTGGGGTGGTGCAGCTCGACGATCTCGGCCGACTCGAAGTAGCGGGCGGCCTGCTGCGCGAAGTGCATCATGAGCACGGCGGCGATGCCGAAGTTGGGGGCGATGAGGCAGTTGGTGCCCGGGTTCGCCGCCAGCCACCCGCGTACGGTGTCGAGCCGTTCCTCGGTGAAGCCGGTGGTGCCCACCACCGGGTGGATGCCGTGGCCGATGGCCCATTCGAGGTTGCCCATCACCACGTCGGGATGGGTGAAGTCGACCACCACCTCGGCGCCCGCGAGCTGCTCGATGGAGTCGTCCTTGTCGAGCGCGGCCACCAGCTCCATGTCGCCGGCCGCCTCGACCGCCTTGCACACCTCGACGCCCACACGTCCCCGGGCGCCCAGCACTCCTACCCTGATCACAGGGCGAGCCTATCGTGCCACCGCCCCGGCCTCGCCGCAGGCAGGGCGAGGGCCGGTACGGCGGCACAGGTCTCAACGGGATCCCAGCCGGCCCCGAGCCGGGCCCGGAGCGGAAGCGGCCGGGACCCGGAGCCGGGGCCTCAGCGGATGGCGTAGCTGAAGTCCTTGTCGCCGTACGGCCCGATGACGGCCAGCGTGAGCGGCCGGTTGAGCACGTCGGCGGCGATCTCGGAGATCTCGTCGGGGGTGACGGCGTCGATGCGCGCGAGCACCTCGTCGACCGACATCAGCTCGTCGTAGACCAGCTCGTTCTTGCCGATGCGGGACATGCGCGAGCCGGTGTCCTCGAGGCCGAGCACGAGCCCGCCGCGCATCTGTCCCTTGCCGCGGGCGATCTCGTCGGCGGTGAGCCCTTCGGCGACCACTCTGGCGACCTCGTCGCGGCAGATCTTCAGCACGTCGTCGATCTTGGACGGGAGGCAGCCCACGTAGATGCCGAACTGGCCGGTGTCGGCGTAGGCCGAGGTGTAGCTGTAGGCGGAGTAGGCCAGGCCGCGCTTCTCCCTGATCTCCTGGAAGAGCCGCGACGACATGCCGCCGCCGAGCGCCGCGTTGAGCACGCCGAGCGCGAACCTGCGGTCGTCGGTACGCGACAGGCCGGTGGTGCCGAGCACCAGGTTGGCCTGCTCGGTGGGCCGGTCGAGCACCGCGACGCCGGAGCGGGTCTCGGCCCCGGGCCCGCTGGTGCGCGGCGGCTCGAACTCGGCGGGGCCGGACAGCGCCCCCGCCCGCTCGTACGCCCTGGCGACCAGCTCGACGACCTCTTCGTGCCGGACGTTGCCCGCCACCGACACGACGGTGCGGCGCGGCCGGTAGAAGCGGTGGTAGTACTCGGCGATGCGGTCGCGGCCGAGCGCGTTGATGGACTCGACCGTGCCCAGGATGGGCCGGCCGATCGGCGAGTCGCCGTAGAGGGTGGCGGCGAACTGCTCGTGCACGACGTCGGAGGGGTCGTCGTCGTGCATGGCGATCTCTTCGAGGATCACGCCACGCTCGGATTCGACGTCGTCCTCGGTCACCAGCGAGCTGGTCACCACGTCGGCGAGCACGTCGACCGCGATCGGCAGGTCCTCGTCGAGGACCCGCGCGTAGTAGCAGGTGTACTCCTTGGCGGTGAAGGCGTTGATCTCACCGCCGATCCCCTCGATGGAGGCGGAGATCTCCATGGCGTCGCGCGTGGGGGTGCCCTTGAACAGCAGGTGTTCGAGGAAGTGCGTGGCCCCCATGTGCTCGGGGGCCTCGTCACGCGAGCCGATGCCGACCCACATGCCGACCGCGACGCTCCGCACGGTCGGCATGGTCTCGGTCACCACACGCAGCCCACCCGGGAGGACGGTGCGCCTTACCACCCCGGCTCCGTCCTTGCCGGGGTGCAGCGTGGTCGTGGTCACGAGTTCCGGTCGTCTCCCTCGGAGGAGGAGCTGCTGCGGGTGCGCACGCGGGTGCGGGTGCGGCGCGGCCGCTCCGGCTTGTCCTCGGCGGCCGGCGCCTCGTCCGGCTCGGCGGCGCTCTCGGCGGCCTTGGCCTCCTTCTCCGCGGCCTCCTTCTCGATGACCTCGACCGGCACCAGCGAGAGCTTGCCGCGGCCGTCGATCTCGGCGATCTCGACCTGGATCTTCTCGCCGACGGTCATGACGTCCTCGACGTTCTCGATGCGCTTGCCGCCGTGCAGCTTGCGGATCTGCGAGACGTGGAGCAGGCCGTCCTTGCCCGGCATGAGCGAGATGAACGCGCCGAACGCGGCGATCTTGACGACCGTGCCGAGGTAGCGCTCGCCCACCTCGGGCATGTGCGGGTTGGCGATGGCGTTGATCGCCGCGCGGGCGGCCTCGGCGGACGGGCCGTCGGTGGCGCCGATGTAGATGGTGCCGTCGTCCTCGATGGTGATCTCGGCGCCGGTGTCGTCCTGGATCTGGTTGATCATCTTGCCCTTGGGGCCGATGACCTCGCCGATCTTGTCGACCGGGACCTTGATGGTGATGATGCGCGGCGCGGTCGGGTTCATCTCCGCCGGGGAGTCGATCGCCTCCTGCATCACGTCGAGGATCGCCAGGCGGGCGCCCTTGGCCTGCTTGAGCGCGGCGGCGAGCACGTGGGCCGGGATGCCGTCGAGCTTGGTGTCGAGCTGCAGGGCGGTGATGAGGTCCCTGGTGCCGGCGACCTTGAAGTCCATGTCGCCCATGGCGTCTTCGGCGCCGAGGATGTCGGTCAGGGTGACGTAGGTGTCGCCCTCGCCGATCAGGCCCATCGCGATGCCCGCGACCATCTCCTTGAGCGGCACGCCGGCGTCGAGCAGCGACATCGTCGAGGCGCAGACCGAGCCCATCGAGGTTGAGCCGTTGGAGC
This sequence comes from Nonomuraea sp. NPDC049309, assembly GCF_043196965.1. NCBI lineage: Bacteria > Bacillati > Actinomycetota > Actinomycetes > Streptosporangiales > Streptosporangiaceae > Nonomuraea > Nonomuraea sp. NPDC049309. The sequence continues at coordinate 2,978,848 of NZ_JBICSH010000001.1, forward strand.
CGAGCGCCTCCGACACCTGCCGGATCGCGTACGGGAACTCCTCACGCGACGGCAGCACCGGGATCAGCGCCCGCTCGGCCAGCGCGCCGTGACCGATCTCGCGGCGCTTGGGCGAGCCCACCCGGCCGGTCTCACCGGTGGAGTAGGGCGGGAAGTTGTAGTTGTGCATGTAGCGCTTGGTCCGCTCGGGGTTGAGCGTGTCGATGACCTGCTCCATGCGCAGCATGTTGAGCGTGGTGATGCCGAGGATCTGGGTCTCGCCGCGCTCGAACAGCGCCGAGCCGTGGACCCGGGGCACGACGTGGACCTCGGCGGACAGCGCGCGGATGTCCTTGGTGCCGCGGCCGTCGATGCGCACGCCCTCCTTGATGACGCGCTCGCGCATCAGCTTCTTCATCACCGCGCGGAACGCGGCGGAGATCTCCTTCTCGCGGCCCTCGAACTCGGGCAGGAGCTTCTCGGCGGCGAGCGCCTTGACCCGCTCCAGCTCGTTCTCGCGCTCCTGCTTGGCGGCGATGGTCAGCGCGGCGGCCAGCTCGGTCTTGATCGCGGCCTCGACGGCGGCGTAGACGTCGTCCTGGTAGTCGAGGAAGATCGGGTATTCGGCGGTCTCCTTGCCGGCGACCTGCGCGATGCGGGTCTGCGCCTCGCACAGCACCTTGATGAACGGCTTGGCCGCCTCGAGGCCCTGCGCGACCGTCTCCTCGGTCGGGGCGACGGCGCCCTCGGCGACGAGCTTGAGCGTGTCCTTGGTGGACTCGGCCTCGACCATCATGATGGCCACGTCGCCGTCGTCGAGCACCCGGCCGGCCACGACCATGTCGAACGTGGCGCGCTCCAGCTCGTGGTGGGTCGGGAACGCCACCCACTGGCCGTCGATCAGCGCGACCCGCACGCCGCCGATCGGGCCGGAGAAGGGCAGGCCGGCGAGCTGCGTGGACAGCGACGCGGCGTTGATGGCGACCACGTCGTAGAGGTGGTCGGGGTTGAGCGCCATGACGGTGGCGACGACCTGCACCTCGTTGCGCAGGCCCTTGACGAACGACGGGCGCAGCGGCCGGTCGATCAGCCGGCAGGTGAGGATCGCGTCCTCGGACGGACGGCCCTCGCGGCGGAAGAACGAGCCGGGGATGCGGCCCGCGGCGTACATGCGCTCTTCGACGTCGACCGTCAGCGGGAAGAAGTCGAACTGGTCCTTCGGCGTCTTGGACGCGGTGGTCGCGGACAGGACCATGGTCTCGTTGTCGAGATAGGCGACGGCGGATCCCGCCGCCTGGCGCGCGAGCCGGCCGGTCTCGAACCGGATCGTGCGCGTGCCGAATGAGCCGTTGTCTATGACGGCTTCAGCAGTGTGGACACCCTCCACGGGGGACCTCCTTGTGGGTCGGTCACCCGCGCCCTTCTCACCGGCACCCTCGTTAGGTGCAGCGCCGGTCTTCGATCGAAGCGCCCGGATAAGTGCGTTCTCACCGGAAGCCACTACCGAGGACCGGCCCGCAGGCGTCGCGGGTCGCATGGTGCTGAGCGGACGCGGGGGCTGTGTGTCTCTGATCTTCAGTTGTACGTCAGGCGCGGGGCGGTTTTCACGCCGCCACGCGCCCTCCTTCGGGGTCCTACCCCATATGAGAAGGGAGCGGCACAGGCCGCTCCCTTGTCATGTTATCGGCGCAGACCCAGCCGCTCGATGAGCGAACGGTAGCGCTGGATGTCGACCTTCTGCAGGTACTTCAGCAGGCGACGCCGGCGACCCACCAGGAGCAGCAGACCACGACGGCTGTGGTGGTCGTGCTTGTGCGTCTTGAGGTGCTCGGTGAGCTCGGCGATGCGCTTGCTGAGCAGCGCGATCTGCACCTCGGGCGACCCGGTGTCGCCCTCGCTCGTCGCGTACTCTTCGATGATGCTCTTCTTGGTAGCGGTGTCGAGGGACACGGCTCTCCTTCGGATCTACGGGCACGCGCGAATGAGATGGAAGCGCGAACGACCGTGCGTGCCTACAGCCGCCGCGTGAAGGCCGTCATGGGCAGCGCGCAGCGCCGCCGGTACAGAGCCGACATGCAAGGTTACCACCTTGCGTCGGGTGCACGAGGCGGTCGTGTCCGAGTCGAGATGCGCCCTGGGCGGGCGGCTCGTCAGCTCGTCAGGCGTCGCGTGGCCTCCACATCGGCGTGAATCTGGGCGATGAGCGCGTCGATCGAGTCGAAGCGGGTGTTGCCGCGCAACCGGTCGGCGAACTCGACCGCCACGTGAGCACCGTACAGCTCCAGATCGTCCCGGTCCAAAGCGTACGCCTCGACCGTGCGCGGCACCCCCTCGAACGTCGGATTCGTCCCGATCGAGATGGCGGCGGGCCAGCGCTCGCCGTCGTAGAGCGCGGGCAGGTTGTTCACCGGCACGCACTGGAGCCAGCCGGCGTAGACGCCGTCGGCGGGGATCGCGGTGTGCGGCGGCGTCTCGACGTTGGCCGTCGGGAAGCCGAGCCGGCGGCCGCGCTGGTAGCCGCGTACGACGATGCCCTCCACCCGGTGCGGGCGGCCCAGCTCGGCCGCGGCGCCGGCCACGTCGCCCGCCGTTACCCGCTCGCGGATGGAGGTGGACGAGATGTCGTCGATCCTGGGCACGCTCTCCACCTCGAAGTCGTATTCGCGGCCCAGCGTGCGCAGCGTCTCCACGTCGCCCGCGGCCCTGTGGCCGAAACGGAAGTCGGCGCCCACCACCACGACCGCGGCCCGCAGCCGCTCGGCCAGGATCTTCTGCGCGAACTCGGCCGGAGACCAGCACGACAGGTCGTAGGTGAACTCGACGGTCTCGACCGTGTCGATGCCCAGCCCGGTCAGCAGCTCGGCGCGCCGGCGCGCGCCGGTCAGCCGGTGGGGGTGCGTGCCCGGCCGCACGACCTCGGCGGGATGCGGCTCGAACGTCACCGCCACGCTGCGCAGGCCGCGCTCGCGCGCGATGGCGACGGCCCTCCCGGCCACCTTCTGGTGCCCGAGGTGGACCCCGTCGTACACGCCGACGGTCACCACAGACCTCTCCGAACCCTGCACGCCAGGCCCCATTCGCTCGTCCGGATCAACCGTACAAGCGTGCCACGCGCCCCGGCGTTCCCTCCAATCGAGGGGGCTATCATCGGGCATCATGCCTCGTTACGCGCTCCTGATCCTGCCTGCTTTCAACCGGGTCTACGGAGAGAGCTCCATCCGGCTCACCCGCGGCGAGCTGGCCGTCTTCAGCGCGCGCGCCCTCGGAGGCGAGGTGACGGCGAGCGAGGAGACGCGCATCGGCGGCGTCCCCTACGTCACGTTCGAGACCGCGCGCCCGCTCACCGGCGACGACATCGCCCTGCTGTCCAACCTCTCCTCCGTCTACGCCGTCTTCGGCGTCGAGGACGACCTGCTCAGGCCGCTCACCGTGCGGCCGCGCGACCGGCTCAGCAGCGACCTGCTCACCATCCAGAAGTACGCCGGCAAGACCAACGAGCACTTCACCAAGCTGCTGCTCAACGTCACCGCGCTGGCGGGCGACAAGGGGCTGGGCGACGGGCTCACCGTGTTCGACCCGCTGTGCGGCCGCGGCACCACGCTCAACCAGGCCCTCATGTACGGCTACGACGCGGTCGGCCTCGACGTCGACGGCAAGGACTTCGAGGCCTACACCGGCTTCATCAAGACGTGGCTGCGCAACAAGCGGCTCAAGCACACCGCCGAGGTGGTGCCGGTGCGGCGTGACCGGGCGCTGGTCGGGCGGCGGCTCGACGTCGCGTTCGGGCTGTCGAAGGAGGCGTACAAGCGCGGCGACGTGCAGCGCCTGACCGTGGTGAACGCCGACACGCTCAAAAGCCGCGAGTTCTTCAAGCCGCGCTCGTTCGACGTGATCGCCACTGACGCCCCGTACGGCGTGCAGCACGGCAGCAAGGGCGGCGGCGGGCTGTCGCGCAGCCCGCTCGAGCTGCTCGGGCGGGCGGTGCCGATCTGGGCCGAGCTGCTGCGGCCGGGCGGCGCGATGGGCATCGCCTGGAACACCTACGGTGGCAAGAGCGACGAGCTCGCCGGCATCCTGACCGGCGCGGGGCTCGAGGTGATGGACTACCCCGACTTCGAGCACTGGGTGGACCAGGCGATCGTGCGCGACATCATCGTCGCCCGCAAGCCCCGCTGACCCGCCCGGGAGGAGCTCGCCTTGCGAGCGGCGCGCCGGGGCGTGGCCGGCGTGAAGCGGGCCGGAGCGGGGCGGCTTCGGGCAGGCCGGAGCGGGGCGGCTTCGGGCAGGCCGGAGCGGGGCGGCTTCGGGCAGGCCGGAGTCCGGGGCCGGCTTCGGGCAGGCCGGGGTCAGCCGGCGAAGACGGCGAGCGGCCTGGCCGCGCCGCCCTTCTCCTCCACCAGCGCGAGCAGCTCACCGTCCGGCCCGAACACGCCGATCGGCCCCTCGCCCAGCCCGGCGGCCGGCAGCCGCCCGCCGTGGGCGACCAGGCGCGCCTCCTCGGCCGTGACGTCGCGGCGCGGGAAGGCCGCGGCGACCGCCTCGCCGATGGGCAGGACCTCGCAGTGCTCGGCGAGCTGGTCGATGGTCTTGGCCATCGACAGGTCGTACGGGCCGACGCGGGTGCGCCGCAGCGCGGTCAGGTGACCGCCGACACCGAGCGCGGCGCCGAGGTCGCGGGCCAGCGAGCGGATGTAGGTGCCGCTGGAGCAGACCACGACGGCGTCGACGTCCACGACGTCGCCCTCCTGCCGGATGTCGAGCACGTCGAACGAGCTCACGGTGATGGGCCGGGCCGCGAGCTCGACCTCCTCGCCCGCCCGCGCCTTCTTGTAGGCGCGCTGCCCGTTCACCTTGATGGCGCTGACCTGCGGCGGAACCTGCATGATGGGGCCGGTGAGCGCTTGGACGCCCTTGCCGATCTCGGCCTCGCCGATCCCGGCGGCCGACGTCGTGGCGGTGACCTCGCCCTCGGCGTCGTCGGTGTTGGTGCTCACGCCGAGCCGGATCGTGGCGCGGTACTCCTTCTCGGTCAGCATGAGGTGACCGAGCAGCCTGGTCGCCTTCTCCACACCGAGCACCAGCACGCCCGTCGCCATCGGGTCGAGCGTGCCCGCGTGCCCCACCCTGCGGGTGCCGGCGATGCGCCGCATCTTGGCCACCACGTCATGGGAGGTCCAATCTGCCGGCTTGTCGACGATGATCAGACCGCTCTCGGCCATTCAGGTAACCTTCCGCAGCTCGCGACGGAACTTCGTCATGGTCTCCTCGACGGTGTCATAGGAGGTGAACCCGGCCGCGTTGTGGTGACCGCCGCCGCCGAGCGCCGCGCAGACCGCGGCCACGTCCACGGCTCCCTTCGACCGGGTGGACACCTGCCAGTCGCCGTAGTCGTCCTCCTTCAGCACGACGGCGACCTGTGCCTCGTCGGTACGTCGGACGATGTCGATGATGCCTTCGAGCTCGGAGTACGGCAGCCCGTACGCGGCGCGGTCCACCCGCGTCACGTACGTCCACACCATGTCGCCCTCCAGCTCCACCCGCTCCAGCGCGTTGGCCAGCACCTTGAGGTAGCCGAACGGGGAGCGGTCCCACAGCTCGCGGGCGATCTCGTCGGTGCGCAGCCCGGTCGCCACGAGCCTGGCCGCCATCTGGTGCACCGCCGGCGTGGTCGAGGAGTACCGGAACGATCCGGTGTCGGTGACGAGACCGGCGTACAGGCAGGTGGCGATGTCACGGTCGAGCCGCCCGCCGAGCCGGTAGACGAGCTGCTCGGCGAGCATGGCGGTGGCCGCGGCGCCGGCGTCGATGAGGTCGAGCGAGCCGAACCCCGAGTTGGAGGGGTGGTGATCGACCACGATCACCTCGCGCGCGGATGCCGCGTTGGCGCCGAGCAGCCCGATCCGCTCGAACGTCGAGCAGTCGAAGACGATCATCAGGTCGGGCGCGGCGGGATAGTCGTCCGGCGCGACCAGCATCTCCTGCCCGGGCAGGAAGCGCAGCAGCCGCGGCACCGCGAAATGCCGGTCGCCGAACGAGGCCACCACCCGCTTGCCCATCGAACGCAGCACGAACGCGACCGCCAGCATCGAGCCCAGGGCGTCGCCGTCGGGCGTCACGTGGCAGGCCAGCGCGACCTCGTCGGCCTCCCCGATGAGCCGCAGCGCGCGATCCCACGACTCCTCGGGTATGGCGGGGCCGCCGTCGGACGGACACCGCTCGACGCGGGGCGGCCGCTCCGCCCTGTCGCGAACGTCGGGCGTCACGCCTGGTCGTCCCTGCCGGTCACGCTATGGGAGCCCGCTTCGACATCCTCCTCGTCGTCGGGCCTGCGGTAGGGGTCTGCGTCGCCGGCGTAGGAGGCGTTCTGGGCCTGCCGCGCCACCTCGGCGTCGCGCGCGCGGGCGGCGGTGATGAGGTCGTCGAGGTGGCGGGCGCTGTCGGGCAGCGGGTCGTGCTTGAACGTCAGCGTCGGCGCGAAGCGCACCCCGGTCTGGCGGCCCACCTCCGAGCGGATGATGCCCTTGGCGCTCTCCAGAGCGGCGGCGCTGTCGGCGCGCTCGGCCTCGGAGCCGAACACCGTGTAGAACACCGTCGCGTCGCGCAGGTCGGCGGTGACGCGCGTGTCGGTCACGGTCACGAAGCCCAGACGCGGATCCTTGATCCGACGCTCCAGCATCTCGGCGACGATCTGCTGGATGCGGTCGGCGAGCTTGCGCGCTCGTGCGGCATCCACCATGTTCGCTCCCCCTCACGCACGACCTGGCGTGCAGTCGTTCAATCTTCGTCGTTGTAGAGCCGCTGCCGGGCCGACAGCAGCTCGATCTCGGGGCGGAAGGCCACCATGCGTTCGCAGGCGTCCAGCAGCTCCTTGCAGTTACCCGCGGAGGCGGAAACCACCGCGACGCCGACCTCCGCTCTGCGGTGCAGGTCGAGATGACCGGTCTCAGCGACCGCGATGCTGGGGTAACGGCGCTGCAGCTCGGCTATGAGCGGACGCACGACGGAGCGCTTCTGCTTCAGCGACCTGACGTCGCCGAGCAGGATGTCCAGGGTCAGAGAACCCACATACATTGTCGGCAACCACCGCTTGGCCTGGGCTCAGCGCACGACCGGCCTGCTGCGGTGGGGACCAGGCCAGGGCGTGCGAGAGGCGCCCGGCGGATGTCCCGCCGGGCGCCCGGCCACGCGTCACACGCGCGGCTTCTCCCGCATCTCGTACGTCTCGATCACGTCGTCGACCCTGATGTCGTTGTAGCCGACACCGATACCGCACTCGAAGCCCTCGCGGACCTCGGTCGCGTCATCCTTGAAGCGGCGCAGCGACGAGACCGTCAGGTTGTCCGCCACGACGACGCCGTCGCGGATGACCCTGGCCTTGCTGTTGCGGATGATCGCGCCGGAGCGGACGATCGCACCCGCGACGTTGCCGATCCGCGGCACCTTGAAGATCTCGCGGACCTCCGCGGTGCCGAGCTGGACCTCTTCGTACTCGGGCTTGAGCATGCCCTTGAGGGCCGCCTCGATCTCCTCGATCGCCTGGTAGATGACCGAGTAGTAGCGGATGTCGACGCCCTCGCGCTCGGCCAGGTCGCGCGCCCGGGGCTCGGGACGGACGTTGAAGCCGATGATGACCGCGTTGTCGTCGGCCACCGCCAGGTTGACGTCGTACTCGGTGATGGCGCCGACCGCGCGGTGCAGGACTCGCAGCCTGACCTCGTCTCCGACGTCGATCTTGAGCAGGGCGTCTTCCAGGGCCTCGACCGAACCGGACACGTCACCCTTGATGATGAGCTTGAGCTCGTCGACACGACCCTTCTCGAGGTCGCTGAACAGCTCTTCGAGGGTGCGGCGGCGGCTCGACTTCGCCATGTCGGCGCTGCGCTTGCGCGCCGCGCGCTGCTGGGCGATCTGCCGGGCCATGCGGTCGTCGCCGACCACGATGAAGTTGTCGCCGGCGCTCGGCACCGCCGTCAGACCCATCACCAGGACCGGACGCGACGGCGCGGCCTCCTCGACCGGCTCGCCGTTGTCGTCGAGCATCGCGCGGACGCGGCCGTAGGCCTCACCGCACACGATCGAGTCGCCCACGCGCAGCGTGCCGCGCTGGACCAGGACGGTCGCGACGGGACCGCGGCCCTTGTCGAGGTGGGCCTCGATCGCGATGCCCTGAGCGTCCATCTTCGGGTTGGCGCGCAGGTCGAGCTCGGCGTCGGCGGTCAGCAGGATGGCCTCGAGGAGGTCGTCGATGCCCGTGCCGTTCTTCGCCGAGATGTCGACGAAGAGCGTCGAGCCACCGTATTCCTCGGCCACCAGGCCGTACTCGGTGAGCTGGGCCCTGACCTTGTTGGGGTCGGCGCCCTCCTTGTCGATCTTGTTGACCGCCACCACGACCGGGACCTCGGCGGCCTGGGCGTGGTTGAGCGCCTCGATCGTCTGCGGCTTCACACCGTCGTCGGCCGCGACCACCAGCACCGCGATGTCGGTCGACTTCGCGCCTCGGGCACGCATGGCGGTGAACGCCTCGTGACCCGGGGTGTCGATGAAGGTGATCTTGCGGTCTTCGCCCTCGTGGTGCGTCGACACCTGGTAAGCGCCGATGTGCTGGGTGATGCCACCCGCCTCGCGCGCCACCACGTTGGTCTTGCGGATGGCGTCGAGCAGCTTGGTCTTACCGTGGTCGACGTGACCCATGACGGTCACCACCGGCGGACGCGGAGCCAGGTCGGCCTCGTCGCCCTCGTCCTCACCGAACTCGATGTCGAAGGACTCGAGCAGCTCGCGGTCCTCCTCCTCGGGGCTGACGACCTGGACGTTGTAGTCCAGCTCGGCACCGAGCAGCTGGAGCGTCTCCTCGTTGACCGACTGCGTCGCGGTCACCATCTCGCCGAGGTGCAGCATGATCTGCACGAGCGAGGCCGGGTTGGCCCCGATGCGGTCGGCGAAGTCGGCCAGCGACGCACCGCGCGGCAGGCGGATAGTCGCGCCGTTACCGCGAGCGACCTGCACACCGCCGATCGCCGGCGCCGACATGTTGTCGAACTCCTGGCGCCTCTGACGCTTGGACTTACGGCCACGCGCCGGACGGCCGCCGGGACGCCCGAAGGCTCCCGCGGTGCCGCCACCACGGCCACGACCGCCACCACCGGGACGGCCGCCGAAGCCGCCGGGACCGCCCGCGCCCGTGCGCTGACCGGCGCCACCCGGGCGACCGGCGAAACCGCCACCGCCACCGGGACGACCGCCGCCGCCGCCGGGACGGCCACCGCCGCCACCAGGACGACCGCCGCCGCCACCGGGACGGCCACCGCCGGGAGCGGCGGGCCGGCCCTGCGGCATCATCATCGGGTTGGGACGCGGGCCACCGGGACGGGGACCGCCCGCACCGGCGCCGGGACCCGGACGCGGGCCGCCGGGCGGCGGACCGGGACGCGGACCGGGCGTCGGCCTGGCCTCGCCGCTACGGCTCTGCGGCGGGCGCGGAATCGCACCGCCCTGCGCGGGACCGTCACGACGGTCGCGCTGACCGGCACCGCCCGCGCGGTTGTCACCGGGACGCGGCGGCCGGGGCTGGCCCATGCCGCTCGCGTTGGACGAGAACGGGTTGTTACCGGGACGCGGGCCACGCGGACCCGGCTTCGGCACCGGGCCGGGACGCGGCGCGCCACCGGCGGGCGCGCCAGGACGCGGCGCCTGCGTGGAACCGCTGCCGCCGGCGGGACCCGGACGGGGCCCGGGGCCGGGCTTGGGCCCGGGACGTGCGGCAGGACCGGGCCGCGGGCCCGGCGTCGGACGAGCGGGCGCGCCGCTTTCGAAACGTGCCTGAGGAGCCCCAGAGGTCTCGCCGCGCGCCGCCTCCGGCTGCTGCTGCGGCTGCTGATGGGGCATGGGAACCGGCGGGCGCGGCTGAGCGCCCGCGGGGCCCGGCCGCGGACCGGGCTTGGGCCCAGGACGCGGCGGAGCAGGAACAGGCGCCTGCGTGGCGCCGTTACCGGCCTGGCCTTCCGCCGGCCGGGGCGCAGCCTTCGGCGGCTGCGGCTTGCTGGACGGCTGACCGCCGCCACGAGAGGGGCCACCCTTGGATTGCCCCAGCGCTTCGGTGAGCCTGCGGACCACCGGCGCCTCGATGGTCGAGGACGCCGAACGGACGAACTCTCCCATCTCTTGGAGCTTGGCCATGACGACCTTGCTCTCTACGCCGAACTCCTTAGCGAGCTCGTATACCCGGACCTTCGCCACTGCACTCCCTTACTCGGCCCGGGAGGCTGGCTGTGCCGTCCGGACCGTCGCTACCTTGACGTCTTCATCGCCGCGTGCTCATCAGGCGCTCATAGCAATCTGACTCCGCCCATCAACTCGGCGTCCTACATGACATTTCGTGGTTCTCCTTCCAGGTGCGCCCGCACGGGCGAGACGTCAAGCGGCCCCGGCACGCGAAACGCGCGCGGGAACGCTCGGCGCCGCTCGGCGAGCTCCAGACAACTCAAGGACGGATGCAGCGATGCACCTCGACCAGGGAGCCGTCCTCGCAGGTCAGGGACCACTTGGTCCTCGACCCGCACCAGGCGGAGCAGCTCGGACTTAGCCGCGCGAACCCTGCAGCCCACACAGGTGCGCTGTGGAACCGCTTGGCCACCATATTCCAGCTTACCGTGTTGACGCATCTACGGAACCGGCGGCGTCCTCGGCTTGGGTGTCCGGCCGGATGTCGATTCGCCAGCCCGTGAGACGGGCGGCGAGCCTGGCGTTCTGCCCCTCTTTCCCGATGGCCAGCGACAGCTGGTAGTCGGGCACGGTGACACGCGCCACCCGCCCCTCGAGATCGAGAACCTCAACATGGGAAACACGGGCGGGCGACAGGGCATTCCCGACGAACTCGCCCGGATCCTCCGACCAGTCGATGATGTCGATCTTCTCGCCGTGCAGCTCGTTCATCACGTTGCGGACGCGCGAGCCCATGGGGCCGATGCACGCGCCCTTGGCGTTGACGCCCTGCTTGCGCGACCTGACAGCGATCTTCGTACGGTGGCCCGCCTCGCGCGCCACCGCAGCGATCTCGACGGTGCCGTCGGCGATCTCCGGCACCTCAAGCGCGAACAGTTTCTTGACCAGCCCCGGGTGGGTGCGCGACAGCGTGACCGAAGGGCCCTTGTGCCCCTTCTTCACCTGCACCACGTAGGCGCGGATGCGGTCGCCGTGCCCGTACTCCTCGCCGGGCACCTGCTCGGCGTGCGGCAGCACGGCCTCGATCTTGCCGAGGTCGACCAGCACCACGCGCGGATCCTTGCCCTGCTGGATCACACCGGAGACCAGCTCGCCCTCGCGGCTGGCGAACTCACCGAAGTTGATCTCGTCTTCGGCGTCGCGCAGCTGCTGCAGGATGACCTGCTTGGCGGTGGTGGCGGCGATGCGGCTGAAGTTGCCGGGAGTGTCGTCGTACTCCCTGACGACCTCGCCGTTCTCGTCCAGCTCCGCCGCCCAGATGGTGACGTGGCCGCTGGTCCGATCGAGCTCCGCCCGCGCCTTCTGCGCCGCACCCTCGGTGCGGAAGTACGCGATGAGCAGTGCGTCCTCGATCGCCTTGACGACCAGGTCGAGAGAGATGTCCTTCTCCCGCTCAAGGCTGCGCAGGACGCTCATGTCGATGTCCACGACGGCTCCCCCTTAGCCTTCGTCGCCGTCGACGTCGTCGAAGCGGCGGAACTCCACCTGCACCCGTCCGCGGGCCAGGACCTCGTAACCAAACCTCTGCGGCACGCCCGCGACGTCGATGTCGACGCCGCTGTCGTCGGCGGCCTTGATCCGGCCCTCCACGACGGTGCCGTCCTTCAGCTCCGCCTTCACCAGCCGCTTGGCCGCGCGCCGCCAGTGGCGCGGCTCGGTCAGCGGGCGGTCGACACCAGGCGAGGACACCTCGAGCGTGTAAGCCGCCTCACCCATCACGTCGGTCTCGTCGAGCGCCGTGGACACCGCCTGGCTCACCTCTGCCACGTCGTCGAGGCTCACGCCGCCGTCACGATCGACGATCACGCGCAGCAGGCGCCGCCTGCCCGCCTGGGTGACCGTGATGTCCTCCAGGTCGAGGCCCTCCGCGCTGACCACGGGCTCCAGGAGCTTCATCAGGTGGTCGCGGGGTGATGCGCTGCCCATATCGACCTCCCCTATTGTCAAGTCTCAGCCGGGCGGACCTCGCCACTGGCTCTCCCGCCGTCTGACCGCTCAGCCAGCGACGACAGTTGACACCCTATCCGTATGAGGGCACGGAAAGAGCGCCACTCGTCGCGGTCGAATGGCGGAGCGTCGCCGGACGGCGATCGCGGGCTCTGGCCGTACGATGCTACCGAGGCCGCTAGGCAGGCCCTGCCAGGTAGGTGACAAGTGGAGGTTGGAGTCCGTGCGCCCGCGTCAGCTCTCCCGGCGAACCGTGCTGGCGGGCGGGGCGGCCGCTCTGACCGCCTGCAGCGCGTCGGGCCCGCCGCCGTCCGCCTCGCCCAAGCCCGACTCCCCCGAGACCGTGGTGCTCAAAGCGCTCATCGCGGAGAAGGAACGCACGATCGCGCTGTACTCGGCGCTCATCGCCGACGGGGCGCAGAAGCTCACGCCGTTCCGTGACCGGCACCAGGCGCATCTGAACGAGCTCCGCAAGCACGTACCGGCCGCCGCTCTGGCCTCGCCGCCGTCTTCATCGCCTGCCGCCGCGTCGTCGCCCGCCGATTCGCCGGCGCCCGGTGCGTCGTCATCGCCCGCCGTGCGCAAGCCGTCGCTGTCGCGGCTGCGCTCGCTCGAACGCAAGGCCGCCGCCGCCCGCGCCCGCCAGCTCGACGCCGTCTCGCCCGGCATCGCCCAGCTCATCGCCAGCATCGGTGCCTGCGAGGCCGCCCACGCCCTTGCCCTCCCGAGGTCCCTGTGAACGCCGGCGGCACTGCGCGCACCGGCGGCGCCGGCTTCGGAGCCCTCGCCGGAGCCGCGGCCAGGGACGGCTCCGGCTCCGCGGCGGGGGACGACATCGCGAAGCTGGGCAAGGCGCTGGCGGCCGAGCACGCGGCGCTGTTCGCGTACGGGCTGCTCGGCGCGCGCACCTCGGGGTCGCTGCGGGCCAAGATGAGCGCCGCGTACGACGCCCACCGGGCGCGGCGCGACCAGCTCCGCTCCTACATCACCTCGCGGGGCGGGCGCCCCGTCGAGCCCGAGGCGTCCTACGCGCTGCCGTTCTTCCCCTCGAACGCCACGCTGGCCGCCAAGCTGGCGGTGCAGTTGGAGGCGGGAGTGACGGCCGCGTACCTGGAGCTGGCCGCCGCACAGGACGTCAAGCTGCGCCGCTACGCCGCCCTGGCCATGCAGGAGTCGGTCGCCCGCTCCTACGCCTTCCGCCCTGACCAGCCCGCCGCCTTCCCCGGCATGCCGGCACCCGCCACCCCACCCGCCACCCCCGCCGGCGACTGACCCGCCGCCTACGGCACCGCTTCTCCTCGACGCGACCCGGCCCACGGTGAGCACGCCTGAGCCGAAGAGGAGCTACACGCGGACACGCGGCCCCACACGAGCACACGGCCTCACGCAGGCACACGGCCTCACGCGAGCACACGGCCTCACGCGAGCACACGGCCTCACGCGGGCACGCGTCCTCACGCGGCCTGACGCGGTCCAGGGCTTCACGCGGTCCGGGGCCTCACGCGGGCACGCGCAGAGCGGCCACAGGAGCGCGCACGGGCGAGCAGCGGCAAACGGCCACCGCGCCGGACCACGAGCCCACCGCCCCGGCCGAATGGCGAGACCGCCCATCAGCCGACCGCAGGACCCGTCACCTCGCCCGGCCACCATCACCCGGCCGCAGGGCCAGGCGCCTCACCCGCTTCACCACCCGGCCGCGCGGCCGGTCGCCTCGACCAGCCGTACGGCTCCTCACTTCGCCCGGCCGCACGGCCCCTCGCCGCCACCGGCCGCACGGCTCCTCGCCTCAACGGGTCGGTGGGCCGGTCGCCTCAACCGGCCGCACGGCCTCTCACCTCGACCGGCCGCGCGGCCCCTGGCCGCCACCGGCCGCACGGCTTCTCACCTCAATCGGTCGGTGGGCCGGGCGGTCGGGCGGGCCGGCTCATCCGTGCGGGGGCGGGGCGGGTCAGGCGTTGATGGCGGCGGTGATGCGGTCGGCGGCTTCGGTGAGGGGGATCTCGGACTTCTCGCCGGAGGCGCGGTCGCGGAGCTCGATGACGCCCTGGGAGAGGCCGCGGCCGACGACGACGATGGTCGGGACGCCGATCAGCTCGGCGTCCTTGAACTTGACGCCGGGCGAGACCTGCGGCCGGTCGTCGACGAGCACGCGCACGCCGCGGGACTCCAGCTCGGCGGCCAGTTCCAGCGCGGCCTCCACCTGGTTCTCCTTGCCGGTGCCGACGATGTGGACGTCGGCGGGCGCGACCTCACGCGGCCAGACCAGGCCGAGCTCGTCGTGCTTCTGCTCGGCGATGACGGCGACGGCGCGGGAGATGCCGATGCCGTAGGAGCCCATGGTGATGCGGATGGGCTTGCCGTCGGGGCCGAGCGCATCGAGGCCGGCGGCGTCGGCGTACTTGCGGCCGAGCTGGAAGATGTGGCCGATCTCGATGCCGCGGTCGATGGACAGCTCGGCGCCGCAGCGCGGGCAGGCGTCGCCGGCGCGGACCTCGGCGGCCTCGATGGTGCCGTCGGGCACGAAGTCGCGCCCGGCGACGACGCCCGAGGCGTGCTTGCCGGGCTCGTTGGCGCCGGTGACCCAGGAGGTGCCGGTGACGACGCGGGGGTCGACGAGGTAGCGGATGCCGAGCTCGCGCAGGATCTGCGGGCCGATGTAGCCGCGGACGAGGCCGGGGTGCTTGGCGAAGTCCTCGGCCTCGAAAATGGCGGGCTCGCCGGGCGCGAGCGCGGCCTCGAGGCGCTTGAAGTCGACCTCGCGGTCGCCGGGCACGCCGATGACCAGCGTCTCGACCTTGTCGGAGCCGGGCGTGGTGACCTTGACGACGACGTTCTTGAGCGTGTCGGCGGCGGTGATGCCGAGGCCGTGGTGCTCGTTGACGTGGGACACCAGCGACTCGATGGTCGGCGTGTCAGGGGTGTCCATGACGGTGAGCGGCGGAGCGTCGTCGAGGGGGCGCGCGGGGGGCGCGGGGGTGACGACGGCTTCTGCGTTGGCGGCGTAGCCGCAGGAGCGGCAGGAGACGAACGTGTCCTCGCCGGTGGGCGTGGGCGCGAGGAACTCCTCGGAGGCCGAGCCGCCCATGGCGCCGGACTGCGCGAAGACGATCTTGTAGTCGATGCCGAGGCGGTCGAAGGTCCTGATGTAGGTCTCGCGGTGCTGCTCGTAGGAGCGCTTGAGTCCGTCGTCGTCGAGGTCGAAGGAGTAGGAGTCCTTCATGAGGAACTCGCGGCCGCGCAGGATGCCCGCCCTGGGCCGCGCCTCGTCGCGGTATTTGGTCTGAATTTGGTAAAGCGTGACCGGATAGTCCTTATAAGAGGAGTATTCGCCCTTCACCATGTCGGTGAAGAGCTCCTCGTGCGTGGGGCCGAGGAGATAGTCGGCGCCTTTACGATCTTGCAGGCGGAACAACGTGTCGCCGTATTCGGTCCAGCGACCGGTCGCCTCGTAGTATTCGCGGGGCAGCAGGGCGGGGAAGAGCACTTCCTGGCCGCCCATGCGGTTCATCTCCTCGCGGACGATCCTGGTGACGTTTTCCAGCACCATCTTTCCGAGCGGGAGCCAGGAGTAGATGCCGGGGGCCACGCGGCGGACGTATCCGGCGCGGACCAAGAGCTTGTGGCTCGGCACTTCCGCGTCTGCCGGGTCGTCCCGCAGGGTGCGAAGAAACAACGACGACATGCGCAGCAACACGGCTACTCCTTGTTCGATGCTGGATCCGGAGGAGTACAGGCTATCGAGTCGGAGGAGCGCTGTGCTCGCGCTTGCCGGCGGCGCGGGCCCACGGAGCGGGCGCCGCGGCCCGCTCCGTGTGCCCGCGCCGTCCGGAGGTCAGCCGGCCAGGGGGAACCAGTCGGTCATGGCGGTGGCCATGCCGGCCGTGACCAGGCCGGCGAGGGTGGCCGACAGGGCCAGTGCGCGCACCCGTCCCCGTACGTTCCTGCGCAGTACGAGCACCGCGGCCACGGTGAGCACCCCGATCACCGCGGCGGGGCCCGGCCAGAACGACTGCTCGCCGCCGACGGCCCCGGGGGCGGCCCTGGCCACCACGTCGGCGATCAGCGCGGCGCCGACGGCGCCCGCGGCGACGTCGCCCCAGACGTCCTCCCTGCGGGTGGCGTAGGCGAGCAGGCCGAGGCAGACGAGCAGCGCGAGCTCCCCGTTGAGGCCGGTGGCGGGGATGCCGTCGAGGCTCATGAAGTCGCCGCCGCGCAGCGCGCTCGCGCCGATGGCGGCGACCAGCGTGGACAGCGAGGCGAGGACGGTGGTCAGCAGCGCCCAGCCGAAGCCCGAGGCGGTGGCGCCGACGGCGAGCGACAGGGCGAGATAGGCGTAGGGATCGTAGATCTGGCCGGCCCAGCCGGGGTTGGGAAGGAGCATGCCGATCACGCCGACGGCGAGGCCCGCGAAGAAGGCCGCCAGCAAATGATGTTCGATGGCGCGCTGGCGCCGGTCGTATTCCGCGAAGTCGGCGTACTCGATCGTGCTGGTGTCCATGTCCATTTCCAGGTCAACCCCTCCCCCCGGTGACCGTGGGGATGACCACCTTCAGATTATGCGGACCTCCCAAAAAGGCAAATTTCGGTCATTGGGCTAGCAAACCAGCAAGCGCTTGGTCGTAATGCCCGGGTGGCGATCACCGGCGATCTCCGTGTCGCCGTACGTGATCACTTATCCCGCGGCCCCGGCGCCTCCTGACAATGAATGCGCGCGATCTCGGGCTCGCGGAGCGATGGCCTCCGAGGAGTACGGGCGGCGCCGGCTAACCGCCCAGCAGTTCTTCCCAGGGGTGGCGGGTGTTGGTGCGGCGCGTGGTGTCGAGGGCCTCCGCGAGCCGCCAGAAGTCGGGACGGGCGCGCACCCTGGCGCGGCCCATGGGGTCGATGGCGCGCAGCTCGAACCGCACGCCCATCACGTCGAGCACCGCCGAGCCCGGATGGCCGGGACCCGCCTGGGTGACGAGGGGCCCGTCGTGTCCCGGGTCGCGGACCTGCTCGGCGAGGAGCGCGGCCACCTCGGAGGCGTACGGGCCGTCGCGCCACTCGATGTGCCAGCTGTGGTCGGCTCCGCGCCACCAGGTGAGGTCGCGGCAGGATTCGATGAAGTCGGCCTCGGTCGCGAGCGCGGCCATCACCCGGCCGAACGCTTCGTACCGGCGGGCACTGGTGAGCGAGAGTTCGTCGCCTGGGGTGGGGGTCCTGACCGCCTTGGGCCGCCGTGGCGCGTGCTTTCGCTTCACGAGCATCCACTCTGATCGTCGCCGCGCCCTTCCCGCAAGTCCCTGCCGCCGATACGCGCCGCCAAGCGGGCTCTTGGTTGATGCGACTAGCGGGTGCCAAGCGGGTCGTCGTCGCCCCGCCGGTGAACGTCCACGGCACGGTAGGCAAGCCCGCCTTACGCCGCGATCAGCAGGCCGGGGAGTAGCCTGGGGACGGAGCCCGCCTGGAGACAGGGTTCAGCCGTGCCGGCAAACGGGGATACATCGTCACAAGGTGTCCCGGGCGCACGCACACCGGCATAGGGAGGCAGCGTGACGTTGCACGTGGCGGTCATCGGGTCGGGCCCCGCCGGGATCTACACCGCGGAGGCGCTGGTCAAGCAGTCGGCCGAGCCCGTTCACGTCGACGTGCTGGAGCGGCTGCCCACCCCGTACGGGCTGGTCAGGTACGGCGTCGCCCCCGACCACACCTCGATCAAGTCGATCGCCAACTACCTGCGCAGGGTGCTGGAGCTGCCCCAGGTGCGCTTCTTCGGCGGCGTCACGCTCGGCACGCACGTGTCGGTCGACGACCTGCTCGGCGTCTACGACGCGGTCGTCTACTGCACGGGCGCGATGGTGGACAGGAGGCTCGGCATCCCCGGCGAGCACCTGCCGGGCAGCGTCGCCGCCACCGACTTCGTCAACTGGTACTGCGGCCACCCCGACGTCGATCCCTCCCGCTTCACGCTCGACACCTCCGAGGTGGCGGTCATCGGGGTCGGCAACGTGGCGGTCGACGTCGTACGCGTGCTGGCCAAGACCGCCGAGGAGCTGCGCGCCACCGACGTGCCCCACGAGGTGCTGCAACGGCTCCGCCAGAGCCAGGTCAAAGCCATCCACATGATCGGGCGGCGCGGGCCCGAGCACGCCAAGTTCACGCTGAAGGAGCTGCGAGAGCTGGGCGAGCTGGCCAACGCCGACGTGTGCGTGCGGCCGGAGGAGGCCGCCGTGCTCGGCACCGGCTTCCCGCGCCAGGTGCAGGGCAACATCAGGGTGCTGCAGGAGTGGGCCGCGCGCGAGCCCGTGGGCCGTCCGCGCCGCCTCGACGTG
Source organism: Nonomuraea sp. NPDC049309 (assembly GCF_043196965.1). Lineage (NCBI taxonomy): Bacteria > Bacillati > Actinomycetota > Actinomycetes > Streptosporangiales > Streptosporangiaceae > Nonomuraea > Nonomuraea sp. NPDC049309. The sequence goes on from NZ_JBICSH010000001.1 coordinate 2,997,306, forward strand.
CGGTTCTGGCTGCGTCCCGTCGAGATCCTGGGCTCGTCGCGGGTCGAGGGGCTGCGGCTTGAGCGCACCCGGCTGTCGGACGACGGGCGCGTGACCGGCACCGGCGAGTACGAGACGCTGCCGGTCGGGATGGTGCTGCGCTCGGTCGGCTACCAGAGCGTGCCGCTGCCGGGCGTGCCGTTCGACGAGCAGACCATGACCGTGCCGAACACGGCGGGGCGCGTCCGGGATCGCGAGTACGTGGCCGGGTGGCTCAAACGCGGGCCCACCGGGGTGATCGGCACGAACAAGTCGGACGCCGCCGAGACCGTCCATACCCTCCTCGCCGACCTCGACGGCAGGCGGCGGGTCGGGTCGAGCGGCATCGAGGCGCTGCTGGCGTCTCGGGGCGTCCAGCCGGTCACGTACGAGGAGTGGCTGGCCATCGAGGCGGCCGAGGCGGAGCTGGCGCGCTCGCTCGGCCGGGGAGAGAGAGTGAAGCTCGTGGGCTTGGAGGCCATGCTCCGTGCGTGCCGTCCCTGAGGGGTTCGAGGAGGCGTACCGGGCGCAGCGGGCCCGCTATCCCTCCGCAGAGCCCGGCTGGCAACCCGTGCACACCGTCTACGTGCCCGCCGACCGGTTCTCCGCGGGGACCGTCGCGGCGTGGGGCGACGAGGCGTCGTCCCTGGTCAAGGCGCACCTGTCCGGTCCTCGCGAGGTGGCCGAGGTGTTCGGCCTGCCGGACGCGCAGGCTGCGGCCGTGCACGAGAAGGTGCTGCGCAAGCTCGCCACCGAGCCGATCGAGGACCTGCGGATCGACTTCGAGGACGGTTACGGCGTGCGCGGCGACGCGGCCGAGGACGAGCACGCCGCTCGGGCGGCCGAGTCGGTCGCCGCCATGCACGCCTCGGGGTCGCTGCCGCGCCGGTGGGGGCTGCGGGTGAAGTCGTTCGCCGACGGCGACCCGGCGCGGTCGGTGAGGACGCTGCGGCGGTTCCTGTCGGGGGTGACCGCCGGGGCCGGGGAGCTGCCCGCCGGGTTCGTCGTGACGTTCCCCAAGGTCCTGATGGAGGCCTACCTCGGGCAGTTCGCCGGGGTGCTGGCCGAGCTCGAGGGCGAGTTCGGGGCGCCGCTGGCGTTCGAGATGCAGGTGGAGGCGCCGCAGACGCTGGCGTTCCTGCGCGGCGACCTCAACGAGTCCCTGGGCGGGCGGCTGTCGGCGGCGCACTTCGGGGTCTTCGACTACACCGCCGCGGTCGGGCTGCCGCCGCAGGAGCAGCGGCTCGACCATCCGGCCTGCGATCACGCCCGGCACGTCATGCAGACGGCGTTCGCGGGCACCGGGGTGGAGCTGTCGGACGGGTCGCTGGCCGCCGCGCCGGCCTCGGAGCGGACGCAGGACGTGCACGCGCTGTGGCGGCGGCACGCCGCGCTGGTCCGCCACTCGCTGCGGCACGGCTTCTACCAGGGGTGGGACATGCATCCGTCCCATCTGGTGAGCCGCTTCGCCACCGTCTACGCCTTCCACCTGGAGCACTACGACTCCTACCGGGAGCGGGTGCTGGCCTGGGAGGAGCGGCGAGCCGCGGGTGGCGGGGTGATGGACGAGCCGGCCACCATCCGCACGCTGGCCGCCGCGCTGCGCCGCGCCGACCAGGCGCTCCCCTGACCGCGCGGGCCCGTCACCTCGTCGGCGAAAGAGCGAGCCCTGACCGCGCGGGTCGGTCAGTCGCGCTCGATCAGCGAGCGCCACTGGCGCACCAGGCGCCATTCCACGGGGTCCGACCAGCTCGCCCGTACGGCGGAGCCGACGTGGAAGGCGCGCACGCCGTAGTCGAGCAGCTCCCCCACGTGGGCCGGACGCAGGCCGCCGCCCGCCAGCACGATCGAGGCGTCACCGGCGTCGGCGCGCGCCTTGAGCACGTGCAGCCCGTCGCGCACCCCGGTCGGCGCGCCCGAGGTCAGCACGGTGGCGAGGTTCGGCAGCAGGCGCACCGCCCGCCACGCGGCGTGCACGTCCGCCGCGTGATCGACGGCGCGGTGAAAGGTCCAGGGCAGCGGGGAGACGGCGTGGATGAGGGCCTCCGTCGCCGCCAGGTCGACCGCGCCGGTGCCGTCGAGGAAGCCGAACACGAACCCGGCCGCGCCCGCCTCCGCGAGCGCCTTGGCCTCGCGGGCGAGCCGGTCGAGGGTGTCGGAGCCGGCGGTGAAGTTCGCCTCGGCCCGCAGCATCACCATCTGCGGCAGAGGGCACTCGGCGGCGATCGCGGCGACCGTCTCCGGGGAGGGGGTCAGCCCGTCGGCCGCCATGTCGGCCACGACCTCCAGCCGGTCGGCGCCGCCCTGTTCAGCGGCCACGGCATCGCGCACGTTGAGCGCGATGACCTCGAGCAGGGATCCGGTCATGCAGGAGAGGTTATAGGGCTATCTGTCCTTTTGTGCCGTTTTCTTTGCCCAGGGCCCCAGGTCACGCGTGTGAAGTCGGGCACTGGACGGGGCGCCGAGTTCGGGGCCGCCGGGCTTCAGGCACTGCGTTTCATGGGCCGCGTTTCAGGGGCCGCGTTTCAGGGGCTGTGTTTCAGGCTGTGCTTCAATGCCGGGCCCGGGCCGGCGCGTGGCCCGGGCGCCGACCCCGGCGGGGGCTGACCGGGGTCGGGGGCGGGGTCAGGCGCTGATGAGCTCGGCCATCGTCAGGTCACGGAAGCCCGTGATCGGCAGGTCCTCCGTACGGCGCTGGAAGAGCGCGCCCGACGACCGGTGCGGCAGGTCCACCGTGCGGACGTGGTGGAACCCGCGGCTGCGGTAGTAGTCCTGCAGCCGGACGTTCGTCTTGGCGCAGTCGAGCCGCAGCCAGGGCAGGCCCGAGGCGTACGCCACCGAGGACGCCCAGTCCAGCAGGGCGTCGCCGAGACCCGAGCCGGACCAGGAGCGCGCCACGGCCAGCTTGTGAACGTAGAGCGCGGCACCCGGATCGTCGGCGGATGTCCAGAATTCGGGGTCCGCGTGGTCGTCAAGGGCTATCGTGGCCACCGGAAGGGCCGATTCGTCGGGATCGAGATACCTGAGCTCGTCATCGAGCAGGAAGAGCGTGCGTTCGGCTATGAGCGGCTCGATCCGCTCGGGTCCGAATCCTCCCCGCGGCCACTGCCGCACTCCCCGCATATGAAGCCACTCGGCGGTGTCGGCGAGCAGCGTGAGTACGCCGGGAAGGTCCGCGGGTTCGGCCCTGCGCAGGCAGAGCGGATGCAGGAGGGTGTTGATGTGCATAGTACGAATCCTTCGATGCCGTGGGTGTCCGCAGCGGTACACAGCGTGATGACGCGATGTCGCGCTGGGGCGAAATGTGGCCATGCATCCGATATATATGGATAAATGGCGATTTAGGGGAGTATGCACGACTCCCCATGGCCAGCGAGGCGGCTAATTCTCGCTGCGCCCGGCCGGCGGGATCACCCCTTCACCCACGAGCTCTAGCGGCGATCGAGCTCGTATCTGATCAGATGTTTGTCGGCTGGCAAAACCGACACGGCGACACGCACAGGCGTGTCATCGGCGTCGTACCCCACTCTGACGTACACCATGACTGGTGTACCGAGTTCGAGCTGGAGACGCTCCACCTCATCCTGGTTCGGCATGCGCGCCCAGATGTCATCGACGACGCGCACCTGCGCGTGCCCCAGCTCTTCCAGCACCCGGTTCGCCCCTCTCGCGATGTCACCGGGCCTGGCGATCTCAGAATCCGCTACCAGGTCGCGGGGGAAGTAAGAGTCGTTGGTGTTGTACGGCTGGCCGTCCACGAAACGCAGACGACGTCTCACCACCGCCAGCTCCCCCTCGGCCAGCTCGAGCCTGCTGGCGATCTCCTCGACCGGAGACACCGTCAGGACCTCGATGTACTGGCTGGGCTCGCGACCTTCCTGCGTGACGGCGTAGGCGAAAGCCTCGCGCAACTCTCCGCTGGGCTGTGGCTCCAGCTCCCGCTGCGGATACATCAGCAGCGGACGCCGGTCCCGCACGACCGTCCCGCGCCGCGGCGTGCGCGTGACGAGCCCTTCGTTGACGAGCTCGCCCAGGGCCAGTCTCACGGTGTTCCTGCTCACCCCATGGTCTTCCATGAGCTGCGCCTCGGTCGGCAGCTGCGCCCCGGGGCCGAGGACACCCGAGTAGATGGCACGGCGCAACTCCGACGCCACCTGCTGATACAGCACCGACCTTGCCACTTTCACCCCTTTTGTTCCAACAATTTAGACGATCTGGTTCTAGCAGGCCACAACCCCTTGACCGGACCCCTTCTACCGGCCCATCATCCATTCGTTGGTACAAATCCATCTAAAGGCCGGTGAGGGGGTGAAGGCCAGTGTTGCCGGTCCGCGCGGGTACGTCATTTCTGCCCTGGCAGGACCCTCGCGAAGCAGCGCGTCCACTGCGTTACGCGTCGCTCCGCCTGAGGTCTACCCACACCTACCAGGGCAGGGGCGGCGGCACGCCCGCGCACTCGGCGTCGGCCGAAACGGCTGCGAGATGCGACGACGGTTCCTTTGTCCGCAACGAGGAGGTAGGCGCCCCCGTCACGCATCCCGTCGATGACCCGGCCGGAGCGGCTCGACGCATCGCACGTCGCCGGCAGCAGGAGCCTTCACGCTCCCCATCGACTCCGTGTGTGAACCAACGGCTTAGGACTCCATCCCTCGCCGGAGTCCTCGGTCGTCGCACACGGGGCAGGAAGCGCGTCCTGGCGGGTCCCCCACGCCCGCCAGGGCGCGCTTTCCTCTGAGGAACCGGCCGATCCGACGCCTCCATCCGCCGATGGGGGCTTTTCTCCTGTACGGGGCGGCGGGCCCCGCGAAGGCACGCGCGCGCCGCGCGACCGCCTCGCGGTCACGCGAGCCCTGTCGTACGCAACGCTCACGTCTGCCCCAAGGTCCCGCGCCGCCGGGGGTGACGACGCCTACAGCCACATCATCAACCCTCGGGCACGAACGCGCGGGCACTATTGGGGAGCGTGGGACCGGTGGGGTTTTCTGGTACCAATCCTTTTTGCGATACCAGGCCGGAAACCGGGATCATGACACGCCCGGAATTCCCGCGCCGGAGGCGTTCCCGCCGCCCGCCGGCGCCCGACGAAGCACCGTCACCTCCGGTGCGACCCCGGCGAACACCCCGGCGACCGGCTCCCGAGGCACCGGCTCTCGCTCCGCCCGCCGGGGCCCGCAGATGAGGCCATCGGGCACCGCCGCGAGGTGGGCCATTACCACTAGGTATGGATCGTAGGTATGGATCGCGCCTTCCCGGCACGAAGGGTTGACGGCCGGCGATCCAGCCCTTCCACCGTCCCCTCGGGCTTCTCGCGCCCGTACGCACCTCGGCCCTCTCGGACTTCGCGCACCCGTACACGCCCTCCGCCCCCTCGGGCCTCTCGCGCCCACGCGCGCCCTCCGACCGGCGGGCGGGCTCAGAACGCCCGCGGCGGGAGGCGGAGCGCGCCGCACTCCCGGACCCCGATCCGGCGCCCGGCGGGCAGCCCCCACCACGGCTCCGAGTCCCGGTCCGGCCGGGACAGGCAGGCGGTCAGGACGCTCTGCGGTTCGGGCCGGCGGGCGGCGCAGCGAGCGGGCGCGCCGCGTGGCGGTCATCGTCAACGTGCTGGCCGAGACGCGGCAGGCCGCCTGCCGGGAGTGTGACACCGGACATCGCGCCGGGCGGGGCGCGGCCGCCGGGCCGCGACCGTGTGAGGATCTGGCGACCAACCGGTTGGTATGGCAAGCTCCCAGAACATGACTCTGTTCTCCGTGGAAGGCAAGACCGTCGTCGTCACGGGCGGCTCGCGCGGCATCGGACGCATGATCGCCGCCGGGTTCGTGGCGGCGGGAGCGGACGTGTACATCTCCGCCCGCAAGACCGCCGAGGTCGAGAAGACGGCCGCCGAGCTGGGCTGCCGGGCGGTGCCCGCCGACCTGTCCACACCCGAGGGCGTCGACGCGCTGGTGTCGGCCGTGGACGGGCCGCTGCACGTCCTGGTGAACAACGCCGGCGCCACCTGGGGCGCGCCGCTCGAGGAGTATCCCGAGCACGCCTTCGACAAGCTCTGGAACATCAACGTCAAGGGCGTCTTCTACCTGACGCAGAAGTTCCTGCCGCAGCTCAGGCAGGCGGCGGACGCCGACGACCCGGCCCGGGTGATCAACGTCGGCTCCATCGACGGCATCCGGGTGCCGGCGCTGGAGAGCTATGCCTACTCGGCGACCAAGTCGGCCGTCCACATGCTGACCCGCCACCTCGCCAGACGCCTGGCCAAGGAGCACATCACGGTGAACGCCATCGCCCCCGGGCCGTTCGACTCGAAGATGATGGCGTTCGCGCTCGACGATCCCGACACCCGGCAGGCCATCGCGCAGAGCGTGCCGCTCGGGCGCATCGGCAGGCCCGACGACATGGCGGGCGCGGCCATCTACCTGTCGTCGCGGGCGGGGGCGTACCTGACGGGGGCGGTCATCCCCGTGGACGGCGGCCTGTCCTGCTAGCCGCTAGTCCAGCAGCTCGCGCAGCGCGCCCGCGAAGCGCGCCGCCGCCGCGGGCGCGAGCTTCAGATAGAGGTACGGCTCGGTCAGCTCCAGCTCGATGACCGCCGGCTCGCCGCCGGGCAGCCGGACCAGGTCGACCCTGGCGTAGAGAAGGTCATGGGGTACGGCGGTGAGCACCTTCTCGGCGAGTTCGACCTGGTCCGGGGCTGGTGTGCGCAGCTCGGCCCGCTCGTTGTCCCCGGACGTGGCGCCGGGGGCGAGCATGGGGCTGCGGCGTACGGCGTGGCTGAATCGGCGGTTGAAGTACACCAGCGAGGTCTCGCCCTCCGACTCGACCATGTCGAGGTAGGGCTGCACCATCGGCGTGCGGCCCGCGTCCTCCAGCGCCGCGGCGAACCGGGCGGCCTCGGCGCGGCCGGTGGTCCTTATGGTGTCGCGGGCGCCTGCGGAGACGGCCGGCTTGACGACGTACTCGGGCCAGTCGGGCAGCTCGCGTGACGACCAGTGCGTGGGCACGATCGGCACGCCCAGCTCGCGCAGGTAGGTCTTGTCGGTGTTGGCCTCGAGCACGGGATGGGGGTTGAGCAGCCGGGTGAGCGAGCCCACGCGCCGCGCCCACGCCACGAACTCATCGCGCCTGTCCACGTAGTCCCAGACGCTGCGGACGACCACGGCGTCGTAGGCGCTCCAGTCGGCGTCGGGGTCGTCCCATCGCACGGCGCGCCCCTCGATGCCGGCCTCCCGCCAGGCCGCGAGCACGAGGGCTCGCTCGTCGTCCGATCCGTCAAACGTGGCATAAGCGCAGATAGTCACGCACGGATGCTAATACGCCACAAGCCGGGCCTTTTCCGGCCCGGCTTGCCGCGATCGGGGCCGCGCCGCGGTCCGGCGTCGCGCGGCACGGCCCGGGATCCGCTAGTCGACCACGTCGTCCACGAAGACGCGGCTGCCGTTGGTGCCCGTCACGGCGTTGCTGTTGACGTTGTTGAGGCTGGTGGCGCCCAGGCCCCTGCTGACGTTGGCGCTGTAGACGTTGCCGAAGTTGTTGCCCGACTGCGACGAGCTGACGTTACGGCTGGAGTTGCCCGCGTTGGTGTCGGCGTAGGCGGGAGCCGACAGCAGGGCCACGCCGGCGGCAGAGGCGGCGATGACACCGGTCACGCAGAGCTTCTTGATCATTTTGTGTCCTTTCGAAGGTGCTGTTTTCTCGGACGTCAGCCGGGGTCAGTAGAAGATGTAGGTCACCGTGATCCCGCCGTGGGTCGCGGTCGGGGCGATGCCGTTGACGTTGTTGACATTGGTCGAGAGCCCACGGCCGTTGTTGCCGGCGAGGACGTCTCCGAAGGCGTTACCTGACTGGGCCGAGTCGGTGTTGGTGCTCCGGTTGACGGCCCAGTTGCCACCGGCCCAGGCGTTCGCCCAACGGGCGGCCCAGCCATCGTCAGCGTGAGCGGGGGTTGCGAGTAGTGCTCCGCCGGCGGCTGCGATGACCACGACCGCCGCGGTCCACACCCTTCTGATCACATCTGCTCCTTCGCCATCTGAGGGGAGGCCCCGCCGGGGACGGCGGCCACCGGGCCCGATAGGCGCCGCCGGCCCCTTGAGGCTTCCTTGACCTCAGGGGATCAAGGTCAGTGCGAGCATATAACCGTGCGTGGTCAATTGGTAGCCATGAGTGATCAGAATATTGTTCGGAGCTTACCCTGACAGGAGGTGTCAGTGACCCGGCGCTACCGTCCGCGCATGATCTACGAACTGCGGCGCTACGCCATGCGCCCGGGACGGCGCGACACCCTGATCTCCTTGTTCGAGCGGGAGTTCATCGAGACGCAGGAGGCGACCGGCATGCTCGTGCCCGGCTCCTTCCGCGAGGTCGGCCGGCCCGACAGGTTCACCTGGCTGCGGGCCTTCCCCGACATGGAAAAGCGGCGCGCCTCGCTCGAAGCCTTCTACTCCGGCCCCGTGTGGCAAGCCCATCGGGACGAGGCCAACGCCACCCTGGCCGACTCCGACGACGTGCTGCTGCTCCGCCCTGCGGGGCCCCCGCCGCCCCTGTGGGAGCGCCCGCCCGTCGGCGCCACCGCCCTGCCGCCCGCCCTGTACGTCGCCACCGTCCACCACGTCCGTCCCGGCTTCTCCGCCTTCTTCGCCCGCGAGGCCGCGCCCGTCCTGGCCGATGCCGGGGTGCCGCCCGTCGCGTGCTTCGAGACCGAGCACGCCGAGAACACCTACCCCCGGCTGCCCGTACGGACGGGGGTGAATGTGTTCGTGTGGTTCGCCCGCTTCGACAGCCCTGAGAAGGAGCGGGAGGTGGACCTCCCCATGCTCGCTCCCCACCTCACCGCCCCCTCGCTCCGCCTCCGCCTCCGCCCCACGGCCCGCTCCGCCATGCGCTGACCCGGCCTCCTGCAGCCGAGCTGCCGATCCCGGTGAGCCCCTCCCCGTGACGCGAGGCACTAGACGAGCTAGGCGCTCGGCGCGGGCGAAGGCTCGGGAAGCGGGGCACCAAGCGCGGGAGGCGCCAAGTATGCGGCGAGCGGGCGAGGGTGCGGGCCGGGCGAAGGAACAGGGGGCAGGGCAGGGCAAGCGCGCGGGGCAGGCTGAGCGCACGAGGCGGATCACGTGTGCGGGCCGGGTCAGGCGGGCGGGGCGTGAGGCCCCCGGCGCGCGGACACACCAGACCCGGCAGCGCCGGCAGCCGGGCGGGACGGAACAGGTTCCGCTCAGCGTCAGGCGGGGCGTGGAGGGCGGGTCAGGGGCGCAGGTCGTAGACGGGTTCCGGGGGTGGGGCGGTGGTGAGGAGGTGCGTGACGGCCTGGCCGATCTCGGCCGGATCCCAGCGGGCGCCGCGGTCGGCCTTCGGTCCGTGCCGCCAGCCGGTCGCGACCGAGATCGTCCCGCCCTCGACCTCGAACACCCGCCCCGTCACGTGCGCCGACTCCTCCGAGCCGAGCCAGACGACGAGCGGGGACACGTTCGCGGGGTCCATGGCGTCGAAGCCCGAGGCGGGGCGGGCCATCGTCTCGGCGAGGACGCGCTCGGTCATCCTGGTACGCGCGGCGGGCGCGATCGCGTTGACCGTGACCCCGTACGCGGCGAGTTCGGCGGCGGCCACCAGGGTGAGCGCGGCGATGCCGGCCTTGGCCGCCGAGTAGTTGCCCTGTCCCACGCTGCCGAGCAGGCCCGCGCCCGACGAGGTGTTGATCACCCGGCCGGTGACCCGCTCCCCCGCCTTGGCGCGCTCCCGCCAGTACGCCGCCGCGTGCCGCAGCGGCGCGACGTGCCCCTTGAGGTGGACGCGGACGACGTCGTCCCAGTCCTGTTCGGTCATCGACGCCAGCATCCGGTCGCGCCGGATGCCGGCGTTGTTGACCAGCACGTCGAGCCTGCCGTACGCGCTGACGGCGGTTCTGATCAGCCGTGCCGCGCCGTCCCAGTCGGCGGCGTCCTCGTTGCTCGGCACCGCCTGCCCGCCGAGGTCGCGGATCTCCTCGACGACGGCGAGCGCGGGTCCGGCCGAGCCGCCTTCGCCGTCCGGTCCGGTGCCGAGGTCGTTCACCACGACGCGGGCGCCCTGCCGGGCGAACTCCAGCGCGTGCTCCCGTCCGATGCCGCGACCGGCGCCCGTCACGACCACCACGCGGCCGGCACAGATTCCCACACAGACCTCCCGGAGAGGATCAAGCAGAAATATCAGGAAACGCCCCCGGGGACCAGACCCCGAGCAGCGGGCGGGGTCCCTCCGCGCGGGTCGAGAAGCGCGATCACCACCACCCCCGCAGGCCGGGAACCACCCCGCAAGGCCGGGGGCCACCCCGTAGATCGGGCGTCGCCCCGCAGGGCGAGAGGCACGATCACCACCACCCCCGCAAGCCGGAAACCACCCCGCAAGGCCGGGGGCCACCCCGTAGATCGGGCGTCGCCCCGGTTTGCGGGGGGCACGATCACCACCACCCCCGCAAGCCGGGAACCACCCCACAGATCGGAGGGCACCCCACAGGTCGGGGGCACCCCACGGGGCAAAGCGACCACGCGGGCCGGATTCAGGGCTGGGCTGGAGGGCGGCGGGATGCGAGCGTGGGCGGGTCCCGGGTGTCGGGTGAGGTCGCGGGCGGTGGCGGTGCTCCGGGTGCTCCAAGTCCACGCCGCCCCCTCTAAGGCGGGCTTCTCTCCCGGGTTCTGACCTAGGGCGACCCAAAGGGCCGCTCGCCGTCCGGAGGCCGCTCCCGGCCAAGAACCACTCCCCGTCCGACCACTCGCCGTCCGTAAGCCGCTCCGTCCGGAGGGCGTCGTCCGTCAGGGTGGCTCGGTCGTGGTCAGGAGAGGCCAGGCGGGGGTCTCGTCGCCGCCGTCCACGCGCACCTCGGCGCCCGGTCACGTAGCCGGGGCGGCGAGCCACAGGCGGGCGGCGGCCACGTTCTCGGGTGTGGCCATGCGGCCGGCCGGGATCGTCGTCGCGGCGGCCGTAGTGGCCGGAGTACGGTGCGGGTCCTCTGAGCGGGGACAGGAAGGCGGGCCCCCGGCTGACCGGCGGATCAGAGGACGGTGATGCCGCGGCCGGCGAGGATGGCTGCGGCCTGGGCCTGGGTGATGACGGCGCCGGCGAACTCGCGCAGCTTGGCGTCGTCGAGCTCCCCGAGGTCGGCGCCGCGCAGGTCGGCCTGGGCGAACTTCGTGTCGAGCAGGCGGGTGCCGCGCAGCCGGCAGTCGATCAGGGTCGTGTCGGTGAAGTCGCAGCCCGCCAGGTCGGCGTCGTCGAAGCGTACGCCCTCGATGGTCTGGCCGCGCAGCGAGCAGCCGCCGAGGTTGGCGAGCGTGAGGTTGGAGCGGGAGAGCGTGAAGCCGGTGCCGCGCGAGCCGGTGAGCACGGCGCCGATCATGCGGCAGCCGGTGAACGACGCGTCGGTGAGCAGCGCTCCGGCGAAGTGCGCGGAGGACAGGTCGATGTCGGTGAAGCTCGCGTCGATGAGGTCGGCGTCGCTGAAGCGGATGCGCATCCCGCCCCCGCCGGTGAACGCGGCCCCGTCGAGGTCGGCCTTGCGGAAGTCGGCGCCGTCGAGCACGCATGATTCGAAGCGGGCGCCGGCCAGCGGCGCGCCCCACAGGTCGGCCTCGGTGAGGTCGCACTCGCGGAAGGTGTGGCTCTCATCGGAGGGAAGCCGGTCGGCCAGAGCCTGGCGGGAGAGGTCCTCCCCGTTGAAAATCACCGTCAGAGGCTACCAGTCAGCACCTCGGCGGCGGCCTGGCCGCAGACCCTGGCGGACCCGTACGTGGCGATGTGCACGGCGCCGAGGTCGGAGCGTTCCGGCAGGCCCATCTCGACCACGACGGCGTCGGGGCGGGCGCTGAGCAGGTGGCGCAGCGCCTCGGTCTGCCAGGCGTGGCGGTGCGCGTCCCTGACGACCACGACCAGGGGGCGGCCGGCGGCGAGGCCGAGCTGGCGTTCGAGCTCGGGTCCCGTGGTCTCGCCCGCCGCCAGGCGGGCGACGGTGGTGCCGGGGCGCAGGGCGGCGAGCGGCGCGCCGACGCCCCACGGGGTGCCCTTGTCGATGGCCAGGTTCATCTCGGGGGACAGCTCGACGACGTGCGGGGCGGCGCCGATGGGCAGGACGTGGGCGGTGGAGCGGCGGGTGACGCGTACGGCCCTGCGCGCCGCCTCCAGCCCGATGGCGCCGTCACCGGGTTCCGCGCGGCTGCCCGAGGAGGCGGCCCAGACGGCCAGCTCGCGGACCCTTCGAGCGGCGTCGGCCAGCCGTTCCTCGGGCAGCAGTCCGGTGGTGACGGCGTGCGCGATCGCGTCCCGGACGCCGGCGGCGGTGGCCTCATCGGCGTGCTCGCCGCCGATGCAGATCGCGTCGGCTCCCGCGGCCAGGGCACGGGCGGACGCGCCGCCGATCCCGTACGCGGCCGACACGGCGGCCATCTCGATGCCGTCGGTGATGATCAGCCCGTCGAACCCGAGCTCTTCGCGCAGCAGCCCGGTGAGCACCTTGGGGCTGAGCGTGGCGGGGCGTTCGGCGTCGTACGACGGCACGAGCAGGTGCCCGGTCATGATCACCTTGACGCCCTCGTCGATGGCCGCGCGGAAGGGGTGGAGGGCGTCGGCGATCCCGCTCTCGGCGACGACGGGCACTCCGTGGTGGGAGTCGACCGTGGTGTCGCCGTGCCCGGGGAAGTGCTTGGCGGTGGCGGCCACGCCGGCGGACTGCAGGCCGCGTACGAAGGCGCGGGTGTGCCGGGCGACCAGGGCCGGGTCGGCGCCGAACGCGCGCAGGCCGATGACGGGGTTGCCGGGGTTGGAGTTGACGTCGGCGGAGGGGGCGAAGTCGATGGTGATGCCGGCTCTGGCCAGGTCGTGGCCGAGGTCGCGGGCGATGTCCTCGGTGAGCCGTACGTCGTCCACGACGCCGAGCGCGTACGCGCCGGGGCGGCTGCTGCCGGTGGCCGCCTCCAGCCTGGTGACCTCGCCGGACTCCTCGTCGGTGCCGATGAGCACCGAGGGGTTCTCCGCGCGCAGCTCGGCGGTGAGGCGGGCGAGCCGGCCGGGTCCTGCGATGTTGCGGGAGAACAGCGCGACGCCGGCGAGCCCGCCGCCGAGCCTGCGGCGCAGCCAGTCGGGCGGGGTGTGGCCGGTGAAGCCGGGGAAGAGCACGGCGTCGGCGAGGCGAAGCAGGTCACCGCTGAGGGACATGAACCGCAATCTAATAGGAAAGTTTCCTATTTGCTAGTGGCATTTTCTGACGTCAGCCCGTCCTCCACTTCGGTCCGCCGCTCTGCCGGCGTACGCACCGGGGAGCCACCGTGCGGCGCGGGCCGCCGAAGGCCCGGCCGGCGGCGCCAGAGGCGTCCGCAGGCCGAAGGCGCTGGACTGCGGCGCGAGCCGCCGAGAACGCGGAAGGCGGCGCGGGCGCCGAAGACGCTCGGAGACGCTGGGCAGTGGCGCGGACCGCCGAAGGCGCCGGGCGGCAGGCAGCCGCACGGCGGGCGGGGCGGCAGACGGTCAGGCGGGGAGCGCAGGCGGTCGGGCCGCCGCCGTGCCTGCGCCCGATCGCGGGGCGGACGGCTCCGACGATGCAGGCCTCGCCCATCTCCGCATGTAACAAGCGCTTGGTCTAGCCAGGAACGCCGTATGAGCTGGCACAGTTGTGTGAACAAGCGATTGTCTGAGGGCTCATAATGGTGGCGTGACGACGCGAAAGAACTCCGGCACCACCACCGCACCGGCGAAGCGCCAGCGCTCGGCCTCATCGGGGTCCGCATCAGAGCGCCGTGACCACCTCGTCAAGCTCGCCGCGGAGCTCTTCGCGCGCAAGGGCTTCCAGGCCACGACCGTACGCGAGATCGCCAACGAGGCCGGCATCCTCTCCGGAAGTCTCTACCACCACTTCGACTCCAAGGAGACGATCGTCGACGAGGTGCTCTCCACCTTCCTCGACGACCTCCTCGCCCGATACCGCGCCGCGCTCGACTCGGGTTCCGACCCGCGGGCGGTGCTGGAGGAGATGGTCCGCATCGGCTTCAGCACGCTGGAGCCGCACCGCTCGGCCATCACCGTGATGCAGAACGACTGGAACTACCTGCGCCAGTTCGAGCGGTTCAACTACCTCGTCAAGGCCGAGGAAGAGGTGGAGGAGATCTGGGTCTCCCAGATCAAGGCGGGGCAGGCGGCCGGGCTGCTGCGGGCCGACGTCGACCCCAAGCTGACCTACCGGATGATCCGCGACACCATCTGGGTGGCGGTGCGCTGGTTCCGTCCCGGCGGCAGGCTCAACACCGCCACGCTGGCCGAGCACTACATCACCGTGCTCTTCGACGGCCTCGCCACGGGCGACCGCGTCACGCACCACGGATGAGCCTCGGCAAGGCGGTGCGGCTGGCACTGCAGGACGTGGCCGACCCCGGCAAGGCCGAGGCGATGCGGGCCTACATGAAGTCGGACATGCCGTTCATGGGCGTGCAGGCGGTGCCCAGGCGGGCGGCGCTGCGGCGGGTGTTCGCCGAGCACCGGCTCGAGTCGGCGCCCGAGTGGCGGCGGGCCGTGCTGTCGCTGTGGCGGGAGGCCGAATACCGCGAGGAGCGCTACGCCGCGATCGAGCTGTCCGGCCACCACTTCTACCGTGACTACCAGACCCTCTACACGGTCCCCATGTACGAGGAGATGATCGTCACGGGCGCGTGGTGGGACCTCGTGGACGAGCTGGCCACCCACCGCATCGGCCACCTGCTGGCGACCTACCCCGAGACGATGCGCCCGCTCATGCTGGAGTGGGCGCACGACGCCGACCTGTGGAAGCGGCGCACGGCCATCCTGTGCCAGAACCGCTTCAAGGAGCGCACCGACACCGCCCTGCTGTACGCGTGCATCGAGCCGAGCCTGTCCGACAACGACTTCTTCGCCCGCAAGGCGATCGGCTGGGCGTTACGCGAATACGCCAAGACCAATCCGGACGAGGTCGTCCGATACGTCCGGGCGAAGGGCATCACCGGGCTCAGCAGGCGCGAGGCGCTGAAGAACCTGCCCGTGTCCTAGCGCGCCCCCTGGGCCCGCCCGGTCTCCTGCGCGGGTCCGGCAGAAGTCCTCCTAGCGGGTCCACAGGGCGTCCTGTACGGCCTGGACGAGGGCCATCAGCTCCGGCGTGACCCGCTCCCTCGACCAGGCCAGCGCGTACGTGATGCGCAGCCCGCCCGCATCCAGCGGCACGAACCGCACGTCGTCGCGCCGGATCGTGCGCGCCAGCAGGTGCGGGATGGGCAGCAGCCCGGCGCCGGCCGCCACCAGGTCGAGCGCGGCGGCGAAGTCGTCGTCGCCCACCAGCCGCGACCTGCCGGGCAGCCCGGGCCACGCGCGGCCGCCCGGCGTCAGCAGCATCTCGCCGCCCAGGTCGGCGGCCACCGCACGGGACCGCGCCGCCAGCCGGTGACCCGCGGGCACGGCCAGATGATCCACCGTGACGTGGAACCTGGCCGCCGTGACGAACTGCGCGGGCGCGGGCGTCGCCAGGATCGCCGCCGACACCTCGCCGTTCGCCAGCGCCTGGGCCGCCGCACCGCGCCCCGCCGGGTGCAGCTCGACCCCGATGCCGGGGGTGCGGTGCGCGAGCCGCCTGACGATCCTCGCCGCCAGCGTGCCGACGAGCGATGGATAAGCGAGATGAATGGTCGGCCTCGCCAGCCGGGCGGCTTCGTCGCTGAACGCGCGTACCGCATCGATCACCTGCTCGGCGTACGGCAGCAGCGCCTTGCCCTGGGCGGTCAGCCGCACCTCGCGGGCGCTGCGCTCGAACAGCCTGGTGCCGGTGGCGCGTTCGAGCCGGGTGACGGCCTGGCTCATGGCCGGCTGGGACATGCCCAGGTCGGCCGCGGCGGCGGAGAAGCTCAGCCGCTCGGCCACCCGCGCGAAGCACTGGATCTCCCTGAGCATAAGCAGCACCAATACATGGTGCCTGAGACGGCGGCGGATCGGCACGATGCCTGCGACCTGATCGTTTTCTGCGAGGGAGCCGAACCACATGTCACCGACCCCTGACTTCCCCACGTCCACCGTGCTCGGGTACCCGAGGATCGGGCCGCGCAGGGAGCTGAAGCGGGCGCTGGAGTCGTACTGGGCCGGGCGGTCGAGCCGCGCCGAGCTCGACCGGGTGGGCGCCGAGCTGCGCGCGGGCACCTGGCGGCGGCTGGCCGAGCTGGGGCTCGAAGGGCTGCCGTCGAACACGTTCTCGCTGTACGACCACGTGCTGGACACGGCGGTGCTGCTCGGCGCGGTGCCCAAGCGCTACCGCGACGCCGCCGACCCCTACTTCGCGATGGCGAGGGGCACCGACGAGCTGGCGCCGCTGCGGATGACGAAGTGGTTCGACACGAACTACCACTACCTCGTGCCCGAGATCGGGCCGGAGACGGTGTTCGAGCTGAACGCGGCCAAGCCGCTCGGCGAGGTGCGCCAGGCGCGGGCGCTCGGCTACGAGACCCGGCCCGTGGTGCTGGGGCCGGTGACGTTCCTGCTGCTCGCCGGGGCGCTGGAGCGGCTGGACGACGTGCTCGGCCCGTACGAGGAGCTGCTTTCTGCGCTGGCCGCCGAAGGCGTCGCCTGGGTGCAGCTCGACGAGCCCGCGCTGGTCTGCGACCGCACGCCGGAGGAGCTGGCGGCGGTGCGGCGGGCCTACGAGCGGCTGGGCGCGGCGGCGGCGCGGCCCGCGCTGTTCGTGGCCTCCTACTTCGGCGATCTCGGTGAGGCGCTGCCGGTGCTGGCCGCAACGCCCGTGGAGGCCATCGGGCTCGACCTGGTACGCGGCGGCGTGCCCGACGCCGGCCTGACCGGCAAGACCGTGGTCGCGGGCGTGGTGTCGGGGCGCGACGTGTGGCGGACCCCGCGGGAGCGGGCGCTCGCGGCCCTGTCGGCGCTGTCGGCGGTGCGCGCCGCGCGGGTCACCGTGTCCACCTCGTGCTCGCTGCTGCACGTGCCGTACACGCTGGCGGCCGAGCCCGATCTGGAGCCGGCGCTGAGGGAGCGGCTGGCCTTCGCCGAGGAGAAGGTGGCCGAGGTGGTGGCGCTCGCCCGGACCTTCCGGCGGGCCCCCGCTCCCGGGACGGCCGCGTCTCCCGGCGGCCCCACGCCCGAGGCGTCCGCACCGCCTGCCGTGCCGGAGACCGCCGGGCCCGTTCCTCGCGATGAGCGCAGCCCGTACGAGGTGCGCGCCGCCGCCCAGGCCTCCCGGCTCGGGCTGCCGCCGCTGCCGGTCACCACGATCGGCTCGTTCCCGCAGACCGGCGAGCTGCGCGCGGCCCGTGCCGCCGTCGCCGCCGGCACGCTCTCCCAGGCGGACTACGAGCGGCGCGTCGAAGCCGAGATCGAGTGGGTGATCCGGCTGCAGGAACGGCTCGGGCTCGACGTCCTCGTGCACGGCGAGCCGGAGCGCAACGACATGGTGCAGTACTTCGCCGAGCACCTCGACGGGTTCGCGGTCACCAGGAACGGCTGGGTGCAGTCGTACGGGTCGCGCTGCACCCGCCCGCCGATCCTGCACGGCGACGTGTCCCGCCCGGCCCCGATCACCGTGCGCTGGGCGACGTACGCGCAGTCGCTGACCCCCAAGCCGGTCAAGGGCATGCTCACCGGGCCCGTCACGATCACGGCCTGGTCGTTCGTCCGCGACGACCTGCCGCTGCGCGACGTGGTGTTCCAGGTGGCGGACGCGATCAGGGAGGAGGTGCGCGACCTGGAGTCGGCCGGGGTGCGGATCATCCAGGTGGACGAGCCCGCGCTGCGCGAGCTGCTGCCGCTGCGGCACGCCTCTCAGGGCGACTACCTGGAGTGGGCGGTCGCCGCCTACCGCCGCGCCACCTCGGGTGCGGGCGAGGACACCCAGATCCACACCCACCTGTGCTACTCCGACGCCGACCAGATCCTCGCCGCCATCGACGCCCTGGACGCCGACGTCACCACCATCGAGTCCGCGCGCTCGGGCGGGCGCATCCTCGGCTCGGTCTCCGGGTTCGGGCGCGGGCTCGGGCCCGGCGTGTACGACATCCACTCGCCCCGCGTGCCCTCCGTGGCCGAGGTCGAGTCCCTGCTGCGGCGGGCCGCCGCGGTGGTGCCGGTCGGGCGGATCTGGGTCAACCCGGACTGCGGGCTGAAGACCAGGACGTACGAGGAGGTCGAGGCGTCCCTGACCAACGTCGTCACCGCCGCCCGCCGCCTCCGCGCCGAACTCCCGGCATAAGACACTCCCGGTACAGGCACACGCCAGACACACGCCCGCCCGGCCGCGAGAGGCGCCGGGCGAGTGCGATGCTCCAGGCACCGGGCGGGTGCGGTGCTTCGGGCGCGGGTGCGGTGCTTCGGGCGCGGGTGCGGTGCTTCGGGCGCTAGGTGGGCGCGGTGGTGAAGGCGGTGTGGCGGGAGACGGCCTCGTCCTCGGTGAGCAGGGGCCGGGCGGCGAGCCAGGCCGCCGCGCCCGCGCCGTCGCCGGCCGTCGCGACCCGATCGCCCGCGAGCAGCTCCACGACGGCGTCGCGGACGGGACCGTCGCTGGTCAGCACGCTGCCCGCGAGCACCACGGGCCCGGAGTCGTGCACCCTGCGCAGCGTGTCCACCAGGTGCCCGGCGGCCCGCCTGGCGATGCGGTCCGCCACCGGGTCGCCGGCCGCGGCGGCCTGGCTGACCAGCGCCGACAGCGCGGCCAGGCGCATGTGGCCGGCCTGCGCCAGCCGTACGATCCGGTCGGCGACCGCGCGCGGTGTCCCGGGCCGGTCGGAGCCGAGGAAGTGACCGATGACGAGCTCGGTCAGCACGTCGCCGCGAGAAGGCGTGCGTCCACGGTCGAGTGCGGAGACGACCTCCCTGGCCGCCTCGCGGCCGATCCAGAAGCCGGAGCCGAGGTCGCCGAGCAGCCAGCCGAGCCCGTCCGCGATCGCCGCCACCTCGAAGTCCACGACCCGGGTGGCCACCGCGCCCGTGCCCGACAGCAGCAGCGAGCCGTCCGGCTCGGCGGAGCCCGCGGCGTAGGCGATCTCCACGTCGCGCACGTAGACCGGCGGGTCCGGGATGCCGTGAGCGGACCAGAGCGCGGCCAGCTCGGGCGCCATCTCGGGGGTGCGCCCGGCGACGCCGGCGAGCGAGGCGACGACGCGGCCGCCGTCCAGCGAGCCCAGCGCCTGGTTCAGCGCGGAGCCGATCGCCGCGACGGCCTTGGCGAGCCCGTGGGCGCTCGGGTTGCCCGCGGAGGCCCGCGCGTACCCCACTCTCCGGCCGTCGAGCGTGTGCACGGACACTCGCGTGGAGGTGGCACCGGCATCGACACCGACCACTAGCGATTCAGTCACGGTCCGAGTCTGGGGGTTGACGCGACCCATAAGCAAGAATAATTTTCGCCAGAAGACCGGGTATTCGGAAGGAATATTCGTGACTTCAGGAGCGCTCGGGCGCGTCGAGACGGAACTACCCGGCTTGCCGGAGGCCCTACGCAGGGTCGGCGAGGTGATACTCGACGACCCGGCCGAGGCCGCGCGGTCGACCATCATCGCGCTGGCCGAACGCGCGGGCAGCTCGCCCGCCACCGTGACCAGGTTCTGCCGGGCCTTCGGATTCTCCGGCTACGCCGAGCTGCGGGTCGCGCTGGCCACCGAGACCGGCAGGGCGGCGCAGGCCGGCTGGGGCGCGGGCGTCGGCCACGAGATCGGCCCCGACGACCCGCTCGACACCGCCATCGAGGTGATGGCCGCCGCCGACACCCGGCTCATCCAGGACACCGCGGCCCAGCTCGACCTCGACGTGGTGGCCCGGGTGGCCGACGCGATCGTGGCCGCGTCGCGCGTGCTCCTGGTCGGCGTCTCCACCAGCGGCGACGTCGCGACGATGCTCGAAGGGCGGCTGCGCCGCATCGGCATCCCAGGATTCAGCGCCGGCGACGCCCACGTGGCGCTGTCGGAGGCCGCGCTGATGAAGGAGGGCGACGTCGCCATCGGCATCAGCCACCGGGGACGCACCCGGGAGGTCATGGAGGCGCTCGCCGAGGCGGGCAGCCACGGGGCGCTGACCGTCGCCGTCACGTCCTTCGCCCGGTCTCCGCTGGCCGAGCTGGCCGACCTGGTGCTCACCACGGCGAGCAGGGAGACCACGTTCAGGCTCGGCGGGCTCGCCGCCGTGCACTCGCAGCTCTTCGTGCTGGACGCGGTGTACGTGGCCGTGGCGCAACGCACGTACGAGCGGACCAACGAGGCGTTCGAGCGCACGATCAGCGCCGTCGATGGCCACCGGGTGGAGAGAGGCTGAATGACGTTTCCCGAGCGAGGCCGTCCCGGGCGGGCGTCCTGGCCCCCTCTCCGGCGATCTTCACGGACCTCGCATCCGCGCGGGGCTCCATCACTGCGGACCACGAAAGGTCAGGAGTAGTCCACCATGCCTCACATCCCCCGTAACGGCGGAAACAGCTCAGGAATCAGCAGGCGCGAGCTCCTTCGCGGCGCGGCGCTCGTGCCGGTGGCGGGCGCGCTTGCCGCCTGCGCCACCCCGGCCGCCCCGCCGGCCTCCTCCAGCTCGGCCGCGCCCGCGGCGACCAGCGCGGCGAACCCGTTGGGCGTGGCGAGCGACAAGCCGCTCGAGGTGTGGATCTTCGACGGCGGTTTCGGCCAGGAGTACGCCACGAAGATCCATGAGCCGCTGTTCGCGTCGAAGTACCCGGGCGTCGAGATCAAGCACAACGCCACCAAGGAGATCACCAAGGTCCTGCAGCCGCGCTTCGCCGGTGGCAACCCGCCCGAGGTCATCGACAACTCGGGGGCGAACTTCATGGACTTCGGCGCGCTCTCCCAGGACGGCCAGCTCCAGGACCTCACACCGCTGCTCGACGCGCCGAGCTGGGACGACCCGAACGTCAAGGTCCGCGACACCATCGACCAGTCGGTGATCGACCTCGGCACGTACGACGGCAAGTTCAGCGTGCTGGGCTACGTCAACTACATCCACGGCATCTGGTACTCGCAGAAGGTGTTCAGGGACAACGGCTGGGAGGTCCCGAAGACCTGGGACGAGTTCATCCAGCTCTGCGAGACCATCAAGAAGTCCGGCAAGATGGCGCCGTTCACCTACGCCGGCAAGTTCCCGCAGTACCTCTACGAGCCCCTGCTCACCATGGCCGCCAAGATCGGCGGCAACGAGGTGCTGGTCAACATCGACAACCTGGAGGACGGCGCCTGGACCGCCGAGGCCATGAAGACCGCCGCCGAGGCGTGGGCCGAGGTGGGCGCGAAGTACCTCATGCAGGGCACGACCGGCCTCGACCACGTACAGACGCAGACCGCCCAGAACAAGTACAAGGTGGCCATGCTGCCGTCCGGCTCCTGGCTGGAGAACGAGCAGAAGAGCACCACGCCGCCCGACTTCGAGTACGGGATGTTCCCCATCCCCGATGTCACCGGCTCCGACAAGATGCCGTACGGCACCCTGCACACCCAGCCGGGCGAGAACTTCATCGTCTCGGCCAAGAGCGCGCACCCGCAGGCCGGCATGGAGTACCTGCGGGCCATGCTGTCGAAGAAGGCGGCCGGCGAGTTCAGCGAGCTGGTGCGCACGCTGACCGTGGTCAAGGGCGCCACCGAGGGCCTCGACATCTCCCCCGGCGTCACCAGCGCCTCCAAGGCGGTCGCCGACGCCGGTGACAACACGGTCTACTACCGCTGGCACAACTGGTACGGCCCGCTCAAGGACGAGGCCATCGCCGCCACCGGCGAGCTGATGTCCGGCAACATCACCGCCGGCAAGTACCTCGAACGCATCCAGAAGAAGGCCGACGAGATCAAGAACGACTCCTCGATCAAGAAGTACACGCGCTGATGTCGTTCAACCGGTATCGCCGCGGGCTGTTCATCACCTCGTTCCTGGCAGCCCCGGTGATTCTCTACCTGGTGTACGTGATCGCCCCGTACGTCCAGGCGTTCTACATCGCGATGACGGACTGGCGGGGCGTCACGGCCACGCCCAGGTTCATCGGCCTGGAGAACTTCCAGCGGCTGTTCGGCGACACCGCGTTCTGGAAGGCGGTCACCCACAACGCCGCGCTGCTCGTGCTGCTGCCACTGATCACGATCGTCATCGCGCTGTTCTTCGCGTTCCTGCTGAACGTGGGCGGCCGCAACGGGGTGGCCGGCATCAGGGGCTCGAGGTTCTACCGGGTGGTCTTCTTCTTCCCGCAGGTGCTCGCCGTGGCCGTGGTGGCGGTGCTGTTCCAGCAGGTGTTCCGGCCGGACGGCAGCGGCATGCTGAACGGGCCGCTGATGTCGCTCGGGCTCGAGCCCATCGGGTTCCTGTCCGACCCGGACATCGCGTTCTGGTCGGTGCTGAGCGTCATGGTGTGGCAGGCGGTCGGCTTCTACGTCGTGCTGTTCTCCGCGGGCCTGGCGGGCATCCCCCGGGACATGTTCGAGGCGGCGCAGATCGACGGCGCCAACCGGTTCAGCCTGTTCTTCCGCATCACGCTGCCGCTGCTGTGGGACACCGTGCAGGTCGCCTGGGTCTATCTCGGCATCCTCGCGCTGGACGTCTTCGCCATCGTCTGGGTGATGACGCTCCAGCACGGCGGGCCCGACCGTTCGACGACGGTCATGGCGGCCGAGATCTACCGC
This sequence comes from Nonomuraea sp. NPDC049309, assembly GCF_043196965.1. Taxonomy (NCBI): domain Bacteria; kingdom Bacillati; phylum Actinomycetota; class Actinomycetes; order Streptosporangiales; family Streptosporangiaceae; genus Nonomuraea; species Nonomuraea sp. NPDC049309. Next base: position 3,019,925 of record NZ_JBICSH010000001.1, read on the forward strand.
AACGCCTTCGAGTACTTCCGCTTCGGCTATGCCTCGGCTCTGGGCGTGGTGATGTTCTTCTTCACGGTCGGCTTCGCGATCTTGTCGCTGCGGCTGTCCCGGCGCGAACGAATCGAGTACTAGATGACGACGATGATCTCGTGGACCGCGGCCACTTCGCGCAAGCTGGCCCGCGAAGAGCGCCGCCGCCGGCTGGGGCCGCTCGGGGTGCTGACGCACCTGGCCCTGCTCATCTGGACGCTGCTGGTGATCATCCCGATCCTGTGGACGTTCCTGGCCTCGGTCAAGAGCGAGGACGAGATCTTCGGCGACGCGTGGTCGCTGCCGGCCACGCTGCGCTGGGACAACTTCGCGCGGGCCTGGGAGCAGGCGCACATCGGGCAGTACATGCTCAACAGCGTCATCGTGGTGTCGTTCAGCACGTTCGGCACGATGCTCGTCGGGTCGATGGCGGCGTACGTGCTGGCCCGCTATCCCTTCCGCGGTAACCGGGCCATCTACCTGCTGTTCGTCTCGGGTCTGGCGTTCCCCGTCTATCTCGCGCTGACCCCGCTGTTCTTCGTCGTGCAGAACATGGGCAACATCCCGGTGATCGGGCCGTTCATCGGGCTGAACACGCATGCGGGGGTGGTGCTCGTCTACATCGCGTACTCGCTGCCGTTCACGGTGTTCTTCCTGTCGGCGTTCTTCAGGACGCTGCCGACCGCCGTGGGCGAGGCCGCGATGGTGGACGGTGCCTCGCACACGCGGGTCTTCTTCCAGATCATGCTGCCGATGGCCCGGCCCGGGATCATCAGCATCACGATCTTCAACGTGCTCGGCCAGTGGAACCAGTACCAGCTTCCGCTGATCCTGCTCCAGGAGCGGGACAAGTGGGTGCTGACGATGGGCATCGCCGACATCTCCACCGCCGCCGGCTACGACCAGGACTGGTCCGCCCTGTTCGCCGCCCTGACCCTGGCCATCCTGCCCATGCTGATCGTCTACACGGTCTTCCAGCGCCAGATCCAGTCCGGCCTCACCACCGGCGCCCTCAAGTAGCCGCCGGTGTGACGGGAGCCAGGCCTGCACGATCGGCCTGCCTCCCCGGTCGAGGCGGGGCCGGTACCGAACCGCACCGGCCCCGCCCGCCCGCCATGCCGCACTCCACCGGGGCGGCGGCCGCGGCCTCGCCCCCGCCCCGGCCCCCAAGTCCCGGCATGGCGTCCTCCCCGGCCGCCCCCCTTCCCCGCACCGGCGACGCGCGCAGCCGCCGGTCGTCTCAGGCGGCCTCCCCTGACAGGAGCTGTTTCCAGATCGCCAGGGTGACGGCTCGGCGGCCGCGGGCGGTCTCGTCGACGAAGACGGCGTTCTCGTGCCTGCGGGTCCTGCGGATGAAGGCCTCGCCACCGTACTCGCACAGTTCGTAGGTGATCGGCCGGTACGAGCACGTGTAGTCGCGCACGCGTACGGACCGGCCCATGGGACGGATCGGCGTCCACGTCAGCCTCTTGTAGCCCTCGTTGGCCGGCGGGATGTGCACCGACAGGCAGTCCTCGCCGTCGGGGCTCGGGCAGATCGTCATGCGCACACCATATCTCTGGTCGTCTGCGCTCGTCTGCTTGTACAGGCACATCTGTCTAAAAAGACAGAGCGATATGGGTGCTCTTGCCCTGGTTGGCCTATGTTGCCGGTGTGCTCGACTACGAAGGCGACACACACGTCTACATCCAGATCGCCAACATCCTCAGGGAGCGGCTGAAGGGCCTCTCACCGGGCGACCCGGTGCCGAGCGAGGCGGACATCCAGTACGAGTTCGGCGTCGCCAGGACGACGGCCCGGCGCGCGATCCGCGTGCTGCGCGAGGAAGGGCTCATCTACACCGTCCAGGGCGAGGGCGCCTTCGTCGGCCCGCCGGCGGCCGGCGTGCGCAAGAAGCGCAAGACGCCGCTCTACCAGCAGATCGCCACGGAGATCGCCGCGGACATCAAGCAGGGCCGCTACCGCCCGAGACGTCCCATCCCCGGTGAGTCGGCGCTGGTGAAGCAGCACAGCGTGGCGCGCGAGACCGTGCGCAGGGCGATGGCGCTGCTGCGCGAGCAGGGCTGGATCTACACGGTGCCGCAGCGGGGCAGCTACGTCTCTCCCGAGGAGAAGTGGCCGAAGGAGTGATCACGGCCGCCTCGGCGTAGGCGGGCGTCTACGATGCGAGCATGCTCGACCGCGACGGTCCCGTACCCCTGTATGTCCAGGTCGCCGAGGTGCTGGGCGAGCGCATCGCGTGCGGCGAGTTCCGGATCGGCGAGGCGCTGCCGAGCGAGACGGCGCTGGAGGAGGAGTTCGGCATCGGGCGCACGACCGCCCGCAACGCCGCACGCGAGCTGCGCAGGCGCGGGCTGGCCCACACGGTGCGCGGCGAGGGCACGTTCGTCGGCCCTCCCGGCGTGCCCAGGGTGAAGCCGAGCAGAGCGCTGTACGTGCCGATCGCGGCGGCGGTCGCCCGCCGGATCGCGCGCGGCGAGCTGCGGCCCGGCCGGCCGATCCCCGACGCGGGCATGCTGATGCGCCACTACGGCGTGGCCAGGGCCACCGCCAGGCAGGCCGTGGCGCTGCTGGTGCGCCAAGGCTGGGCGGTCGCGACGCCCCCGCGCGGCGCCCGCGTCGCCGACCCGTCCTCCTGGCCCGCGAGCCCTAGCCTTTGACGGCGCCCGCGGTCATCCCCGTGCCCACGTTGCGCTGAAGGAAGAGGAAGAGCAGCAGCGCGGGCAGCGCGAACAGGCTGGCGGCGGCCATGGTGGCGCCCCAGTCGGTGCCGAAGACGTCCCTGAAGGACGACAGCCACACCGGCAGCGTCCGCTTGTCCTGGGCCTTGATGATGAGCACGTTCACGAACGCGAACTCGTTCCACGCCGTGATGAACCCGAACAGCGAGGTCGCCATCAGGCCGGGCGCGAGCAGCGGGAACACCACGCGGCGGAAGGCCGTCATGCGGCCGCACCCGTCCACCTGCGCCGCCTCCTCCAGCTCGGGCGGGATCGCGGCCAGGAAGCCGCGCAGCGTCACGATGGTGAACGGCAGCGTGACCATGAAGTACACGCCGGTCAGCATGGCGAGCGAGTCGAGCAGGTCGGTGTCGCGGGCGATGATGAACACCGGCACGAGCAGCGCCTCCCACGGCGCCATCTGCGCGGCGAAGACCGCGATCACGAACGGCCCGCGCCCCCGCCAGTCCATCCTGGCCACCGCGAACGCCGCCATCAGCGCCACCACCAGCGCGAGCAGCACCGCACCCGCGGTCACGAGCACGCTGTTGCGCAGGTACGTCAGGAACCCCGGCGCGTTGACGGCGGTGACGAAGTGCTCGAGCGTCGGGTGCGCGGGCCAGAACGTGGGCGTGGCCGCCTGGATGTCGCGGGTGGGCTTGAAGGCGGTCACGAACATCCAGTAGACGGGGAAGATCGTGGTCACCAGCACGGCGACGGCCGCCGTGTTGAGCAGGATCCTTCTCGCGAGTCTCATGAGCGCACCATCCGGCGCAGGTTGCTGATCAGGGCGAAGGCGAGCAGGATCACCAGCAGGATCGCCACCGCCGAGCCGAGGTCGTAGCGGTGCAGCGCCCGGGCGATCTTGAACGCGTAGACGGGCAGGGTGGTCGTGGCGTCACCGGGCCCGCCCTGGCTGAGCACCCAGATCTGCGGGAAGCACTTGGCCACCCAGATCACCTCGAGCGCGGTGATCAGCGCGAACAGCGGCCGCAGCATGGGGAAGGTGACGCTGCGAAAGATCTGCCGGCCGGTGCCGCCGTCGATCCTGGCCGACTCGAACAGCTCGTTCGGGATCGTGGTGAGCCCGGCGTACAGGGTGAGCGCGGCGAACGGCACCGACTGCCAGACCACCAGCACCACGAGGACGGCGAACGTGGCGGTGCCGTCGGCGAACCACGTGTAGCCCTCGAAGGACTCGAAGCCCAGCGTGACCAGCAGCCAGTTGACGATGCCCAGCTCCGACTGGAACAGCCACTGGAACACCGTGGTCGCCGCGATGATCGGCATGGCCCAGGCCAGCGCGAGCGCGCTCATCAGCGCCAGGCGCAGGCCGCGCCGCAGATGCTGGAGCATGAGCGCGACGCCGGTGGAGATGCCGACGATGAGCACCACGTTGACGGCCGTCCACACCGCCGTGCGCAGCAGCACCTGCCAGAACTGCGGGCCGCTGAGCAGCTCGGCGTAGTTGTCCAGGCCGATGAACGCCGCCCCGCCCCTGATCAGCTCCCCCATGCGGAAGTGCTGGAGCGAGATCAGCAGCGCTCTGAGCAGCGGGTAGAGCAAGAGGAAGGCCCCGCCGGCCACCGTGGGCGCGATGAGCAGGTAGGGCCAGTACGAACGGCTCCTCGACCGCATTCAGGATCCGCTGTTCAGGGTCGTGGTGATCGACTCGGAGACCTTCTTCGCCTCGGCCGCCGGGTCGCCGCCGGTGAGCACGGCGGTCATGTACTGCTTGATCACCGCGGTGGCCTCGACGGCCGCCCAGTTGGGGGTGTTGGGCGTGGCGCGGCCGTTGGCGGCGCCCTTGGCCATGGCGGCGGTGCCCTCGTCGCCGTCGAGCACGGAGGCCAGCGACGTGCGGTTCGGCACGTAGCTCATGGTCTTGGCGAACTCCTTCTGGAACTCCTCCCCCGCCAGCGTCCTGACCAGCTCGTACGCCTCCTCCTGGTGCTGCGAGGCGGCCGGGATGACGAGGTCGGAGCCGCCGGTGAAGACGGTGCCGGGCTTGTCGGCCGTCTTGCCGGGGATGGGGAAGAAGCCGATCTTGTCTTTGAGCGAGGCGTTCACCTCCAGCACCCGGGCGGCGGCGCCGGGCACGGCGATGATCTGGGCGACCTTGCCCTGCGCGAACACCTCGTGCTGCGGCGGGTTGGCCTCGTCGGAGTCCTTGGGGCCCTTGCCGAGCGCCTGGAGCCACTTGTAGAAGTCCATGCCGGCGAGCGCCTGCGGGGTGTCGAGGGCGCCCTTCCACCGGCCGCCCTCCTGGACGGCGAGGTCGCCGCCCTCGTCCCAGATGAAGCCGGCGAGCGCGTACCAGGTCTGGCCGGTCAGGTAGATGCCCTGGACGTCGCCCTTGTTGAGCTTCTCGGTGACCTCCAGCCACTCGTCGCGGGTGGTGGGAAGCTTCTTGATCCCGGCCTTGGCGAACAGCTCCTTGTTGTAGACCACCACGCGGTTGGCGGCGTACCAGGGGATGCCGTACTGCCTGCCGTCGATGTTGCCCGGCTGCGCGAGTCCCGGCACCCAGTCCTCGCCCTTGAGCTCGGCCACCTTGCCGGTCAGGTCGGTCACGCCGCCGCTCGCGCTGTACTGGGCGACCTGCGTGTTGCCCACCTCGATCACGTCGGGGGCGTCGGTGCTGGCCAGGGCGGCGGTGACGCGCTCGCCGATGCCGTCCCACTGCTGGATCTGGATGTCGAGGTCGATGCCCTGGTGCGCGGCCTCGTACTGGGTCTCGAACTTCTTCAGCAGCTCTTCGGTGACGCTGCCGTCCATGATCCAGACGGTGAGCTTCGTGGGGGTGCCTGGCGCGGCCTCTTTCGGCTCCTGGGCCGTGCCGCACGCCGCGAGCGCGAACACCGCCGCCAGGGCCAGGATGCGGTTCTTCATGACGTTCCTTGTCCGGGGCCTCTCGCGAGAGCCTCTTGCTGGGGGGTGCCCCGCGCCCGCACGGTCACGGGCGCGGGGTGTCGGTCAAGGGTTGGGAACGGTGTCTTTGAAGGCGGTGCCGGCCGCCCGCAGCTCGGCGACGCGGGCGGACACGGTGGCGGGCGAGACGACCTCGTTGGCGCTGAAGTAGACGTAGTCCACCTGCTGCCGGTACGTACGCGTCCCGCTCACTTCCTGAAGATCGATGAACCACTGGTTGAACATGATCCACATGGGTGTCTCGGGATAGTAGTCCCCGCCGTGGTCGGCGAACAGACGTCCGTCCACGTAGTACTTGATCCGGCCGCCGGAGACCTGGATCACCAGGTCGTGCCAGCCGGCGAAGCTCGCCCGCTCCTCGGTGTGGGTGTTCACCGCGAGCCAGGGCTCGTTCCTGTAGGTCTCCCAGCTCGTCGTGTAGAGGATGCTCGACGGCTCGCCCCAGCCGCCGTTCGGCAGGTACTCGAAGTCGAGCTCGCCGTAGTCCGGGTCGAGGTCGTAGCGCAGCGGGGTGATGGTGAAGAACGTCTGCACCACGTGCTCGCCGTCCGGTCCGCCGGTGGGGGCGTCGCTGAAGCGCACGCGGGCGGCGTACGTGCCCTCGTGGAACTTGCGCTGGGAGGTGGACAGCTCGGCGTGGACGGTGCCCGCGGCGGTGCCGTCCGTGGCGGAGTCGAGGGTGAGCAGGCCGCCGGGGAACGAGACGGCGGACGGCGACCAGGTGGCGCCCGGCACGCCGGGGCCGCCGGACGCCGAGCGCACGGTCCAGCCGCGCTGCGCGAGGCGCGGGTCGGAGGGGCCGGTGTAGGTGAAGTCGTCGAACAGCTCGCCGGTGCCGCCCGGCTCTTCGGGGTCGGGGTCCGGGCCGGGCTCGGTGCCGTGCGGCGTCCCCCAGGCGAGCCGCCCGTCCACGTAGACGGTGACCTTGCCCCAGTCGGCGTAGGCGGTGTTGGCGCCGTACGAGTAGTCGTCGCCCTGCTCGAACGGCTGCCAGTCGGCGCGGTAGAAGCGCAGCTGCATGTCGCCGGTGTCCTGGCCCGGGTTCAGCGTGCCTGAGGTGAAGCCCACCTCCAGGTACTGCTCGCCGCCCTCCTGCGGGACGAACCTCCCGGTGATCGCGGCGCATCCGATCACGGCCCAGGAGCAGGCGAAGCGGTAGGTCTCGGTGCCGGTGAGGTAGTAGCGGATCGTGACCTGGCCGAGCGGGATCGCGGTCGTGCCGGTGTTGAACAGGCGCAGCCAGGGCTCGGCCTGGGCGGTGGTCGCGCCGGGGGCGCTGGTGCGGTACTGGAGGCGGACCGCCTGGGCGGCGCCGGCGGGGGCGGCGATGAGGGTCACCGCGATGAGGATGGCGGGGAGGGCTAAGGAGAGAAGGCGTTTACCGAAATTTCGGGACATGGGGGGTTCTCCTTGCGGTCGTGCGACTCCCGGAAACGGCGTTGGTCGAGGGGTGGGTGACGGATCGTGGCGCCGAGTGCGCCCCGGGGACGCCCCGACGGCGGGACTCCCCCGGGTCCGGCGCCGGGCGGTCGGATGGCGGCGGACGGATCGGGGCGGTCGGTGCGGGCTTCAGGCGGCCCGCGGCGGATACGGCAGGCGGTGGGGACGGTCGCCGCGGCGACGGCGGGCGACTGCGGCGGATGCGGCGGGTCGGTGGGATCAGGCGCCGCGGCGCCTGCGGGAGGTCGATGCGGCGCCGCGGCGCCTGCGGGAGGTCGGTGCGGCGCCACGGCGACTGCGGGAGGTCGATGCGGCACCGCGGCGGATGCGGGCGGGTCGGTGCGGTCAGGCGCCGCGGCGGATGCGGCCCGCGTAGCGGGCCTCCAGGGCGAGGTTGTGCTCGTCGCCCTCGGGGACGTTCGCCGACAGGTAGACGGGCGGCACCTCCCCGGCTTCGAGCAGGTTGCGTACGGTCTGCGTGACCACCAGCTGGGCCAGCAGCGCGGAGGTGATCGTGGAGACGGCGCCGGTGGCGCCGCCACCGGGCAGGGGCAGCACGGCGTCGCCGTAGGGCGCGTGGTTGTCGAGGACGACGTCGGCGAGGTCGGCGAGCTTGCGGCCCGAGGGATGGCGGGAGGCGACGGCCTCGGAATGGGTGCGCGAGGTGATCGCGACCAGGTCGTGACCGCGTTCCTTGACGAGGGTGGCGAGCTCGACGACGACGCCGTTCACGCCGGAGTTGGAGATGATGACGAACAGGTCCTGCGGCTGCACGGGCGCGAGGTCGAGGATCTTGTGCGCGACGGCGGGGTCGCGTTCGAGGTCGTAGCGGTCGAGCTCGGACATGGGGGCGTCGCCGTAGCGGACGATGTCCCTGAGCGCGAGCCGGTTGGTGGGCACCAGGCCGCCCGCGCGCCCGGCGATCTCCATGGCGATCGCCTCGGAGTGGCCGGAACCGAACGCCTGGATGACACCGCCGGCGGTGAGCGACTTGGTGAACAGGTCGGCGGCGCGGGAGATCTCGGGGTCTTCGGGGATCGTCCGTACGAGGCGGGCGATGTGCTCCACGAAGTCCTGCGGATTGACTGTCATGTGTCCCTTTCTGGCAGGCGATGTCCGGCCACCGCGCGGACGGTCACGTCGAAGGCCTGCTTCGTCCTTTCGTAGGTGCGCTGTGCCACCGACACGTACACCACGTCCAGCACCAGGAGCTGGGAGTGGATCGCGGCGAACCCCTCCGAGCGGAAGCTGGTCGCCCGGCTGGCGGTGGTGAGCACCAGCTCGGCCACCTCGGCGAGCGGCGAGCGCGGGTGCGAGGTGACGGCGACGGTGATCGCGCCGTGGCCGCCCGCCTCCGCCAGCACCTCGATGACCTCGCGCGTCCTGCCGCTGTGCGAGATGCCGATGGCCACGTCGCCCTGGCCGAGCAGGGCCGCGTCGGTCAGCGCGGCGTGCGCGTCGGACCTGCTCCAGGTCGGCACCCGCATGCGCTGCAGGCGGTACTCCATCTCGCTGGCCACCGCCGCGCTGCTCGACACCCCGAAGAGCAGCACTCGCCCGGCCCTGGCCACGGCCTGCGCGACCTTGTCGACCACGGCGAGGTCGAGCTGGTCGCGGGTCTGCTCGATGAGCCGGATGTCGTTGCCGGAGACGACGTGCAGCACGCGGTCGAGGCCGTCGTCGGGCAGGATCTCCTGGCCGATGTCGGTCTCCCAGGTGGCCCTCGTCTCCCGGCCGGAGGCGGTGGCGATGGCCACCCGCAGCTCGGCGTACCCGGCGAAGCCGAGCGCGCGGCAGAAGCGGGTGATGGTGGCGGTGGACGTCCCGCTGCGCTCGGCCAGGTCGACGATGGTGAGCCGGTACGCCTCGTCGGGGGCCTCCAGGATGGCCTGGGCCACCTTGCGCAGCGCCTCCGGCATGTCGCCCTGCTCGTTTCTGATGCGGGTCAGGAGGTCCACGCGGTGAAAATTATGCTCAGATCAGCCCATGGTCAAGTGCCACCGGCAATAATTATTGACATTCGCCCAGCAGTGCCGGGTACGCCCGGGGGGAAAATCGTGATCACGGCGGCGGCGTTGCGCCTGGCCGCCGGCGCAGTCGTCGCACCGGCCGGACCTTCGCCGACCTGGCGCGTGCTCGGCACACCGGCCAGGCCACGGAAGTGAGATGACTGCGGAACTTCACGAAAGCTGTCCGCTCTTGTAATACGGAGGTGCGATCAACCGATAGCTCATCATCAGCACGCCGAGGTGAGCGATGGATCTACGCTATGTCCGGTATGCCATGGCGATCGCACGGGCGGGCAGCCTCCGACGGGCGGCCGCCGCCCTGCACATCGCTCAGCCGACGCTGTCCGAGCAGCTCAGGACACTGGAGAAGGAGATCGGGGTCGAGCTGTTCAGCCGGTCGTCGAGCGGGGTGCGGCTGACCGAGGCGGGCGAGGCGTTCCTGGCACAGGCCACGGTCGCGCTCGACGCCTTCGAGCGCGCGGTCACCGCCGCGCGCGGCAAGGGCTCGGCCACCCGCCTGGGCGTGGCCGACGGCCTCGGCGACGTCGTCGCCCGGCTGCTGAGCAAGATCCACACCGGCCGCTTACGCATCGCCCCGATGGGCACCGCCGAACAGATCGTCTCCATCGCCGACGGCACCCTGCAGGCCGGGCTCGGCTACGCGCCCGGCTCGCTGCCCAGGGGCGTCGCGCGCATGCTGGTCCACCGCTTCCCCGTACGCGCCCTGCTCCCCCGCGCGCACCACCTGGCCGCGTACGAGAAGGTGTCGCTGACCGACCTGGCCGGCGAGCCGCTGCTGATGCCGGAGTCGGACGCGGTGGCCGGAGCCCGCCGTTTCCTCGAGGGCTTCGTCCGTCACGGGCTGCATCCCCGGCTGGGCCCCGCGGCCGCCACCCACGATCTGGTGGTCGCGATGGTCGGAGAGGGCGCCGGTTACGCGCTCTGCGTGCATGAGGGCACCGCCGTGCCCGACACGCTCACGTTCGTCCCCATCAAAGAGGACACCCCGCCCATCGAGGTGGTCTTTCTCTGGAACCGCCAGGCCGACGTGCACGATCTGGTGAGCGCCGCGCGGCACCTGGCACGCTATGGATAGCTCTATTATCTAACGATGCGGATCTCCGAACTCAGCGCCAAGTCCGGCGTGGCCATCCCCACGATCAAGTACTACCTGCGCGAGGGCATGCTGCACCAGGGCGAGCAGACCGCCGCGACCAGGGCCGAGTACGACGAGACGCACCTGCGCAGGCTGCGCATGATCCGCGCGCTGCTGGAAGTCGGCCGGCTCTCCGTCGCCTCGATCAAGCAGGTCATCGCCGCCGTCGAGGACGAGTCGCTGCCCGTGCGCCAGGTGCTCGGCACCGCGCACTACGCGCTCTCCCCCGCCGTGGAGCCCGAGCCGGGCGAGGAGTGGCGCTCGGCCCGCGCCATGGTGGACGACCTCATCGACGAGCTGGGCTGGGACGTCGCGGAGAACGCGCCCACCCGTGACGAGCTGGCCCAGACCATCGTCAGGATGCGCCAGCTCGGCGTGCCGGTCGATCTGCGCCCCTACGTCGAGGCGGCGCGCCGGCTGGTGGCCGAGGTGGAGCTGGACACGATCCCGTTCGACGGGCCGCGCGACGCCGCCGTGGAGGCCATGGTGCTCGGCACGGTCCTGTACGGCAGGGTGCTCGACACGCTGCGCCGCATGGCCCACGAGTCGGAGTCGGCCCGCCGGCTGGGCGTCTAGATCACCTCGTTGGCGCGCAGCACCTGCACGGCGTGCACCGTGATCGCGCCGCGCCACTCCATCGCCCCGGCCGGCGAGATGCGCGCGTAGTCGACCACCCAGCCGCCGTCGTCCTGCTGCTCGCCGGCCAGCCTGACCAGGTCGGCGGCGATCACGCTCGGGTCGAACAGGGCGCGGGCGGCGGTGCCGGGGAAGGGCGCGAAGTCGAGCGGCCGCAGCGTCTCGCGCTCGGTGCCGCCCTCGACCGGCACCCTGCCGTCTGCGGGGAGGTGACCGGCGAGCTTCTTCAGCAGATCGGCCGCGCGGGGCTCGGCGTCGTACACGGCGTCGAGGAAGCGCACGGCGAACGACAGCACGTACGCGTGCGGCGGCTCCTCCATGGCCTGGACGGCGTCGAGACAGTAGCGGGTGGCCCGCGCCAGCCAGGGGTGCCCGGCCACCGCCGGGTCGTGGGCGGCCACCCGGTGCGCGGCGGCCGCGGTGACGGCGGTGATCTGCAGCGACGAGACGGACGGGTCGGCCCCGCGCCACCAGGGCGCGGTCGCGGTGGTGACGCCGAGCGGCAGCGCGAACGGCAGGCCGCCGTCGGGAAGCGTCACCGACTCCAGCCAGTCGCACAGCGCGGCGGCGTGCGGCGAGGTGACGGGGGCGGCCTCGGCGAAGACCTCGAAGGCGTGCAAGGCGGCGCCCGGCTGGCTCTCCGGCGTGCGCAGGTCGGGCTCCAGGCCCCAGCCGTAGCCGCCGTCGGGGTTGCGGTAGGCGTCGAGCGCGGCGAGCACGCGCTCCGGCTCCTCCTCGCCCATGAGCAGGCCGTAGCGGCGGCGATCGAGGATGCGGGCGTGACCGGCCATGAAACCGGGGACCGCGGACAGGTTCACGTTCATGCCGTCATCGTGCCCAGATGGCCGCCGCCCGGTCTTGTACGTTCCGGACACGCCGCGCGGTGCGACCATGAGGGCATGGGGGACGGGATCGGCGGTGAGCGGGCGCGGGAGATGTTCGCCGGGCAGCCGGTGGCCAGGATGGCCAGGCTCGCGCCGGACGGGACGCCGCGCATCGTGCCGATCACGTTCGCGCTGCTCGACGGCGCGATCGTGACGGCCGTGGACCACAAGCCCAAGACCACCACGCGGCTCGCCAGGCTGCGCGACATCGCGCGCCATCCGGCGGTCAGCGTGCTGGCCGACCACTACGAGGACGACTGGGCCAGGCTGTGGTGGGTGCGCGCCGACGGGATCGCCGCCGTCGCGGACGACCCGGCGCTCCGCGAGCGGGCGCTTGCCGTCCTCGCCGCCAAGTACGCCCAGTACCGCAGGCGCCCGCCCGCAGGCGCCGTCATCCGCATCGAGGTGACGCGCTGGAGGGCGTGGGCGGCTACTCCCTGATCGCGACCGGGCGCTTGAGCAGCCACAGCGCGGCGCGCTGGAGCAGCGTCCTGTGCACCTCGTTGCCGTACGACCTGGTGTCGTGCCCGAGCGCGTCGTAGACCACCCGGCCGCGCCGCACCGGCCGCGCCCACACCAGCGGCCGGCCGCTGGCGGACGACGCCAGCGGCTTGACGTCGGGCAGCAGGTCGAGGTCGCTGTAGACCTCGTCGACCACGTCGAAGTCGCGCAGGCCGTCCACCACCGGATGCCCGCCGTGCACCCGCACGCCGGTCCAGCCGAGCGGCGGGTGGTGCGACTTGGCCCAGTTCCAGCGGCCGCCGAGCACGCGCGGCCGGCCCTGCCAGTCGTCGAAGCAGATCGACGCCGAGTGCATGCACAGCAGGCCGCCGCCCTGGTCGAGGTGGCCGAGCAGGATGGCCCTGGCCTCGGCGGGCAGCGTGAAGCGCCACTCGTCGCGCTGGTCGGCGAAGCGGTCCTCGGCCATCTGCCAGCGCAGCGCGTTCACCGCGGCATTACCTGCCATCTGCCCGACTCTCCCGGCACGCCTGGCGCCCACCTCAGCGCGCGGTGCCGGACGATCTATAGTCGGCCCTATGGATCTCGGCATCTCGGGCAAGGTCGCCCTCGTCACCGGTGGCAGCGCGGGCCTCGGCCTCGCCGCGGCCAAAAGCCTCGCGCGGGAGGGCTGCGACGTGTGCGTCAGCTCCCGCGACCCGGAGAAGCTCGCGGACGCGGTGGTGGAGCTGCAGGAGTTCGGCAAGGTCGTGCACGCGGTACTGGCCGACGTGGAGGACCCGGCGGCGGCCAGGCGGGTGGTCGAGGAGACGCGTGACGTGCTCGGCCCGGTGGACATCCTCGTGGCCAACGCGGGCGGGCCCAAGCCGGGCCGCTTCACCGAGCTCGGGCTCGACGACTGGGACGCCGCGATCCAGCGCAACCTGCTCGGCATGGTCCGTCTCATGCACGCGGTGCTGCCCGAGATGCGCTCGCGCGGCTGGGGCCGGATCGTCACCATCACCAGCCGCTCGGCCCGCGAGGCGATCGACGGCCTCGCCCTGTCCAACGCCACGCGCACCGCCGTCGCGGGCGTGGTGCGCACGCTGGCCCGCGAGGTGGGCGGCGACGGCGTGCTGGTCAACAACGTGCTGCCGGGGCCCATCGACACCGAGCGGCTGCGGCAGATCGCCGGCGATGAGGAGGCGCTGCGCGAGCGCGGCAAGGGCGTGCCGGTGGGGCGCGTCGGGCGGCCCGAGGAGGTGGGCGACGTGGTCGCCTTCCTCGCCAGCGAGCGGGCCTCGTACGTGAACGGCGTGTCGCTGCTGGTGGACGGCGGAGAGGCGCACGTCATCGCCTAGCGCGCCGCACCCCGATCACACGAGCGTGATCGCCCGATCTCCGGCTTCCCGGGGCGGATCATCTGGGCCCGGATCATCTGAACAGGGTGGCGACGATCGCGCCCGCCCACTCCTTGTCACCGGGGCCGGGCAGGTCCACGAAGCGCGACAGGCTCGCCCGGTGGAAGCAGGCGCCCAGCAGCATCGACGCCGCCGCGTCGGCGTCGAGCGCGGCGTCGATGCGGCCCGCGCGCTGCTCGGCCCGCAGGATGTCGGCGAGCACCTGGAGCGGCACGTGCGGGCCGGTGCGGTTTTCCGCCAGCATGGCGCGGAACCCGGCGATGAGCGCGGGGTCGCCGAGCATGCCGCCCATGATGGCCTGGGTGCGGGTGTAGAAGCGCAGCGCGGCCAGCGTGAACGCGACGAGGGCCGCGTGCGGGTCGCCCCCGCCGATGCCGGCGCGCAGCTCGTCGAGCGCCGGCCCGAGCGCGGGCGTGCGCTCGAGCACGACGGCGAGGAACAGCTCCTCCTTGCTCGCGAAGTGCTTGTAGAGCAGGGCCTCGGAGCAGCCGGCCTGCTTCGCGATGCGCTTGGTCGTGGCCCCCGCGACGCCGTACTCGGAAATGGCCTGGTCAGCGGCGTCGAGGATGCGATCACGGGTGCTCACCCGCTCATCATATGAACGCCCGGCTCGGCCGGGTCGAAACACATGACATTCTTCGTTTAAGCACAGCAGGGTGGAAAGGCAAGAGGGCATGGACAAGCCGGTCATCGTGACGGTGGACGACGACCCGGGCGTCTCGCGAGCGGTCGCCCGTGACCTGAGACGCCGCTACGGGCATGACTACCGGATCGTGCGGGCGGAGACGGCGAAGGACGGCATCGACGCGGTACGCGAGATGCGGCTGCGCGGCGACGAGGTCGCGGCCATCCTGGCCGACTACCGCATGCCCCAGATGAACGGCGTGGAGTTCCTCGAGGCCGCCATGGACCTCTATCCCTATGCGCGCCGGGTGCTGCTGACCGCCTACGCCGACACCCAGGCGGCCATTCAGGCGATCAACGTGGTGGACCTCGATCACTATCTGCTCAAGCCGTGGGACCCGCCGGAGGAGAAGTTCTACCCGGTGATCGACGGGCAGCTCGACGCCTGGCAGCGCACCGACCGCCGCGAGCGTTCGGAGCTGCGGGTGGTGGGCGACCGCTGGTCGGCGCCGTCGTACAAGGTGCGCGACTTCCTGGCCCGTAACCACGTGCCGTACCAGTGGCTGCTGGCCAGCGAGCCGGAGGGCGCGCAGCTGGTGAAGGCGGCGGGCGACGGCTGCCACCTGCCGCTGGTGGTGAAGGCGGACGGCACCGTGCTCGAGGCTCCCGACCAGGCCACGCTGGCGGCCGCGGTGGGGCTGTCCACGACGCCGGCGACCGACTTCTACGACCTGATCGTGGTGGGCGGCGGACCGGCCGGGCTCGGGGCGGCCGTGTACGGCGCCTCAGAGGGTCTCAAGACGGTGCTGGTCGAGGCGTACTCGTCGGGCGGGCAGGCGGGCCAGAGCTCCCGCATCGAGAACTACCTGGGCTTCCCCGACGGCGTCTCGGGGCAGCAGCTCGCCGACCGGGCGCGCAGGCAGGCGCTGAAATTCGGGGCCGAGCTGCTGACCCCGCGCAAGGTGAACAGCCTGGAGGCGCGCGGCCAGGCGCGGGTCGTCGGCTTCAAGGACGGCGGGGAGATCGCGGCGCACGCGGTGATCCTGGCCACCGGCGTCACCTACCGGCGGCTGGAGGCGCCGGGCCTGGACGACTTCGTGGGCCGGGGCGTCTACTACGGCGCGGCGCTCACCGAGGCGCCGTGGTGCAAGAACACCGAGGTGTTCGTCGTCGGCGCGGCCAACTCGGCCGGGCAGGCCGCCGTCTACCTGTCGGCATACGCGAGCAAGGTCCATTTGTTGGTGAGGGGTGACGGTCTGGAGAAGTCCATGTCCCACTACCTCATCGAGCAGATCGCCGCGCTCCCCAACATCGAGGTGCATCTGCAGACGCAGGTGGTCGGCGCGTCCGGCGACGGCCACCTGGAGCGGCTGAGGCTCTCCACGAAGGGCGAGGAGCACGAGGTCGACGCGCAGTGGCTGTTCGTGTTCATCGGCGCTGAGCCGTACACCTCGTGGCTGGGCGAGACGATCGAGCGGGACGCGCGCGGGTTCGTGCTGACCGGGCCCGACCTGGTGCAGGGCGGGCGGCGGCCGCGCAACTGGCCGCTGCGGCGCGAGCCGTACTACCTGGAGACGAACGTGCCAGGGGTGCTGGCGGCCGGCGACGTGCGCGCCGAGTCGATCAAGAGAGTGGCCTCCGCCGTCGGAGAAGGCGCGATGGCCGTCGCGCTCGTCCACCGCTACCTGGAGAAGCAATGATCGACATCGCGGAGCTGCGCAAGCTGTTCCTGTTCGAGCGCCTGAGCGACGAACAGCTCTCCCTGCTCGCGGCCAGCGGCGGCGTGCGGATCTTCGAGCAGGACGAGTACATCGTCCGGCAGGGCGAGCCCGCCGAGTGCTTCGCGGTGCTGCTCGAGGGCGAGATCCAGATGATCATGGAGACGGTCAGCGCCGGCTCCGTCGCGATGCCGCGCACCTCGCAGCCCGGCGTCTTCGGCGGCGCCACCGCCGCCTATCTCGGCGACCAGGCTCCGACGACCTACCAGCACACGCTGCGCGCCACCGCGCCGTCGCGGATGTTCATGCTGCCGGCGAAGAAGTTCGCCTACATCGTCACCGAGTGGTTCCCGATGGCGATGCACCTGCTCACCGGCCTGCAGTCGGGCGGCAGGATGCAGCGGGAGCTCATCGACAGGCGGCAGCGGCTGACCGCGCTCGGCACGATCACCGCCGGGCTCACCCACGAGCTGAACAACCCGGCGGCGGCGGCCGTGCGCGCGGTGCGCGAGCTGCGCTCGCTGATCGCCCGTTCGCGGCTGCAGCTCGCCCAGCTCGCCGAGGACGGCATCGCCCCGGAGAAGCTGCGGGCGCTGATCGACGCGCAGGAGGCGTGCACGCGCCGGCTGGCCGAGCAGCCGCAGCGCTCGCCGCTGGAGATCTCCGACGCCGAGGACGAGCTGGGCGAGGCGCTGGACGAGCTCGGCGTCGAGGACGCGTGGGACCTCGCGCCCGGCCTGGTCAACGCGGGCTTTTCGACACAGGACCTGGAGAAGGTCAGGGCGAAGGTCGGCGAGGAGTACACCACGAAGGCGCTGCACTGGCTGGCCGAGGCCGTGGAGATCGCGCAGATGCTCGACGAGGTGGCCGAGGCCACCGAGCGCATCACCACGCTCATCGGCTCGGCCAAGCAGTACTCCCAGATGGACCGGGCGCCGTTCCAGCGCGTGGACGTGCACGAGCTGCTGGACAGCACGCTCGCGATCTTCCGGGGCAAGATCCCGCCGGGCATCACCGTGGTCACCGACTACGACCGTACGCTGCCGCCCATCCCCTGCTACGCGGGCGAGCTGAACCAGGTGTGGACGAACCTCATGCACAACGCGCTCGACGCGATGGGGCAGGAGGGCACGCTGACCATCCGCACGGCCCACGACGAGGACGAGGCCATCGTGGAGATCGGCGACACCGGTCACGGCGTGCCGGAGGCGATCAGGGACCGCATCTTCGAGCCGTTCTTCACCACCAAGAGCGTGGGCGAGGGCACGGGGCTCGGGCTGGACATCTCGTACCGGATCGTGGCGGGACGGCACGGCGGCGAGATCAAGGTCCGCTCGCAGCCGGGCGACACGTGGTTCGAGGTACGGCTGCCGCTGCGCGAACCCGCCGGAGCTGACTGAGTTTTTACCCCGACTTGTCAGGATGTCTCCTGACCGCATGTAATGGATGACCGAAATGCGGGAGGGAGATGAGCCGGTGGCGACCCCGGAGACTGTGACGGGATCGCGTTCGCTGAACGCGTTGCTCAAGATGCTCGGCGGCATCGAGCGGCTGGGCAACCGGCTGCCTCACCCCTTTTGGCTCTTCGTCATCCTGGCGGCGGTGCTCTCGCTGCTGAGCTGGGGTCTCGCGGCGGCCGGGGTGTCGGCGGTCAACCCGGCCACGGGTGAGACCGTCGCCGCCAAGAATCTGCTGTCCGTCGAGGGCGTGCGGATGATGGTCGGCGACGCGATCGAGAACTACACCTCGTTCCCGCCGCTCGGCACGATCCTCGTGGTGATGCTCGGCGTCGCCGTCGCCGAGCGGTCGGGGCTGCTGGCCGCCGTGCTGCGCTCGGGGGTGTCGCGGGTCTCGCCGCGGTGGGTGACGTTCGCGCTGTCGTTCACCGGCATGGTCGCGCACGTGGCCTCCGACGCCGCGTACGTGGTGCTGATCCCGCTCGGCGCGCTCGCCTTCCGCGCCGTGGGGCGCAGCCCGATCCTCGGCATCGTCGTGGCGTTCGTGTCGATCTCGGCCGGCTACGACGCCAGCCCGCTCGTCACCCCCGTCGACGCGATCCTGTCGGGCCTGACCACCGCCGCGGCCCACACGATCGACCCCGCCTACACGGTCACGCCGCTTGCGAACTACTTCTTCTCGCTGGTGTCGTCCGTCGTGCTGGCCGCCGTCATCACGCTGGTGACCGAGCGGGTGCTGGCCCGCCGCGTCGAGCAGATGCCCGTGGACCCCGACGCCGACGAGGACGACCTGGGCTCACTGAAGCTCACCGCCGACGAGCGGCGCGGGCTGCGGGCCGCGCTGATCACGCTGGTGGTGTTCGTCGCCGCCGTGACGGCCGCCGTGCTGCCCTCGGGCTCGCCGCTGCGCGGCGAAGGCGGCAGCATCGTGCAGTCTCCGCTGCTCACCTCGATCGCGGTCTTCCTCGGCCTCGCGTTCCTCGCGGTCGGCTGGGCGTACGGCAAGGCCGCGGGCACCGTGACCCGCAGCGGCGACATCCCCGGCTTCATGGTGCACGGCATCCGCGAGATGGCGCCGATCCTCGTGCTGTTCTTCGCGATCTCGCAGTTCCTCGCCTACTTCAAGTGGACCGGCATCGGCGAGATCGTCGCGATCGACGGCGCCGGGCTGCTGAAGTCGGCCGGGGTGAGCGGGCCCGTGGTCTTCCTCGGCATCCTGCTCGTGGTCACCCTCATCAACCTCGTGGTGACCAGCGGGTCGGCCCAGTGGGCGCTCGTCGGGCCGGTGTTCGTGCCCATGCTGATGCTGCTGGACATCCCGCCGGAGTACACCCAGGCCCTCTACCGCATCGCCGACTCCTGCACGAACGCGATCACGCCGATGAGCCCGTACTTCGTGATGGCGCTCGGCTTCCTGCAGCGCTACCGCCGCGCGGCCGGCATCGGCACGCTGGCCTCGATGACGATCCCGCTTTCGCTCACCCTGCTCGTCGTGTGGACGCTGCTGTTCTACGTCTTCTGGTGGCTGGGCGTGCCGCTCGGCCCCGGTGCCCCCGTCCCCTAGTACACCCCGTGGAAGGATTCCCGTGTTGATCACCGACTGGACCCGGCAGGCCCTGCCGGCCATGCTCGACGACCTCAGGGCCGTGGTGGAGCTGGAGACCCACAGCTACGACAAGGCCATGCTGGTCAAGGGGCTGCGGGCGATCAGGGCGAGGGTGGTCGGCCACCTGGGGACGCCGGACGACGAGATCCTCCACGAGGGCGGCCAGCACGGCGACATCCTGGAGCTCACCTACGAGGGCACCGCGCCCGGCACGGTCCTCATGCTCAGCCACTACGACACGGTCTGGCCCACCGGGACGCTCAAGAGCTGGCCGTTCACCGTCGTCGAGGGCAAGGCGACCGGGCCCGGCGTGTTCGACATGAAGGCCGGGCTCGTGCAGTCGATCTGGGCGCTGCGCGGGCTGCGCGAGCTGGGGCTGCCGCACCCGAGCGTGCGCTTCCTGTTCAACGGCGACGAGGAGATCGGCAGCCCGGCATCGCGCAAGCACATCGAGGCGGCCAGCGAGGACGCCCTGGCCACGCTGGTCTTCGAGGCCTCACTCGACGGGGCGCTCAAGACCGCGCGCAAGGGCGTCGGGATCTTCAACGTGACCGTCAAGGGGATCGAGGCGCACGCCGGCCTCGACCCGTACGCGGGGGCCAACGCCGTCCACGCGCTGGCCGAGATCGTCACCACCCTCGCCGCGGCAGGCTCGCGCGAGCGCGGCACCACCGTGAACGTCGGCCTCATCAGCGGCGGCACCGGCCGCAACGTCACCGCCGGTCACGCCACCTGCGGCATCGACGTGCGCGTCACCGACCCCGGCGAGATGGGCCGCATCGACGACGTCTTCGCCGGGCTGCGGGTCTCCGACCCGCGCATCAAGATCTCCGTCACCGGCGAGTGGAACCGGCCCCCGATGGTGCCGAACGAGCCGTCCGAGCGGCTGTTCAAGGAGGCCCAGGGGGTGGCCGCCGAGCTCGGCTGGCCGCTCGGCCAGGCGTCCGTGGGCGGGGCGAGCGACGGCAACTTCGTCTCGGCGCTGGGACGTCCCGTGCTCGACGGCATGGGCGCGGTCGGCGACGGCGCGCACGCGCGGCACGAGCACGTGCTGGTCGACCACATCCCGGACCGCACGGCGCTGACCATCGGCCTGATCTCGGCCCTGGCGTAGCCCCTGGGCCTTCGATTTCGATGAGCCGCGCCGCCTGGGGCACGGGATCGCGAGCGGGTTGAGGGTGCCGCGCTGGTCATCTGGGCCGGATCGTCCCTGATTGTTAGGCTCGTGGATCACGTGAGCACTCCCTTTCCCGATGGAGGTCCGATGCATTGCGACCCGCGCTTCGCCCGCGTGCGCGAGGTGTTCGAGCGGCACTTCGCCGGCGGCGAGGAACTGGGCGCGGCGTTCGCCGTCTACCAGGACGGCCAGCTGGTGGTGGACCTGTGGGACGGCGTCGCCGACCGGCGGACCGGGCGGGCCTGGGAGCGCGACACGCCCGCGTTCGTCTACTCCTGCACCAAGGCGGTCACCGCTGCCGCGCTGCTGCGCCTCGTCGAGCAGGGCCTGGTGGACGTGGGTACGCCGGTCGCCGAGGTGTGGCCGGAGTTCGGCGCCGAGGGCAAGGCGGCGGTGACGGTCGAGCACCTGCTCACCCACCAGGCCGGGCTGCCGGTGCTCGAGGAGGAGGTGCCGGTCGAGGAGTTCGAGGACCAGCCGGCGATCGCGGCACGGCTGGCCCGGCAGCGCCCGCTGTGGGAGCCGGGGACGGCGCACGGCTACCACGCGCTGACGTACGGCTTCCTCGTCGGCGAGGTCGTGCGGCGGCTGACGGGCAGGACGGTGGGCGAGCTGGTGGCCGCCGAGATCGCCGGTCCGCTGGGGCTGGAGCTGTGGGTGGGGGCGCCGGACGACGTCATCGAGCGTACGGCGCGGCTCAAGGCCGGCGAGCGCCCACGTCGCGCCCCCGGCCCGGCCGGGCGCTCCGGCATGGAGATCGTGGAGAGCGCCGGCGGCACCACTGACAGGCCCGCCGGCAGGGCCGCCGACGGGGCCGCCGACGGGGCCGCTGACAGGGCCGCCGACCGGCCGCAGGACCTGGTGGCCGAGATCCAGCGGGCCGCGCTCGACCCGGCGAGCCTGATGAACCGGGCGCTCGGCAACCCCGCCATGCACCGGCTCAAGGGCGGCGCGAACCACCCGGTGATCCTGCGCGCGGGCTGGCCCGCGGCGGGCCTCGTCACCACCGCGCGCGGACTGGCCGGGTTCTACCGTGGCCTGCTCGCCGGTGACGTGCTGCGCCCCGAGACGCTGCGGGACGCGCTGCGCCCCCGCGTGAACGGCCCCGACAAGGTGCTGTACCTGGACACGTCGTTCGGGCTCGGGTTCATGCTGCCGTCGCTGACGTTCATGGTGCCGTCGAAGAGCGCGTTCGGGCACTCGGGCATGGGCGGCGCGATCGGGCTCGGCGACCCTGAGCGCGGCCTTGCGATCGGGTACGTGATGAACAAGATGGCCGACGCGCTCACCGGGAACCTGCGCGGGATCCGGCTGGTCCAGGCGGTCTACGACTCGCTGTAGGCGCACGGCGGGTCAGTGCACGGTCACGGCGCCGCTCACCGGCGGGGTCCGCCCGGTGACGTACGCGGCGCGATCGGCGCACAGGCAGGCGACGTCGGCGGGCGTGCCGCGGCGCCCCACCCGCACGACGCCCGTACGACACCACCCCACCCCATTAACACCGGACGAAATATCTCGCTCGTGACAACCCGAACCCCGGGTGAGACCGTCGAAACGATGACGGGCGTCTGATGGGGGTAGGACTTGGTCCCTGGGTACCGCGAAGTACGGCAGCTCGGCGCCGGGCGCACCGGCCGCGTGTTCCTCGCCACCTACGAGCAGACCGGCGCGTACGTGGCGATCAAATACCTGAACGCCACCCTGCGCAGGGACGCCGAGTTCATGGACCGCTTCCGGTCGGACGCCCACCGCCTCGTCGAGATCGACACCCCCGAAGTGGTGCGCCTGTACGAGTACGTCGAGACGTCCGGCAGGGCCGCCGTGGTCATGGAGCTGGTGGACGGCGTCTCCCTGCGCACGCTGCTCGCCGAGCACGGCCGGATCAGCCCGGAGGCGGCGCTGGCGGTGGTCAAGAGCACGCTGCTGGCGCTCGCCGCCGCCCACGAGCGCGGGGTGCCGCACCGGGACGTCACGCCCGGCAACATCCTCGTCCAGGCCGACGGCACGACCAAGCTGACCGACTTCGGCATCGTGGTGCACGCCGAGGAGCCGGGCGTGCCGGCGGGCACCCCGGAGTACATGGCCCCCGAGCTGTGGACGCGGGGCCAGGCGGGGCCCGCGGCCGACGTGTACGCGGCGGCGTGCGTGCTCTTCGAGGCGGTCAGGGGACGGCCGCCGTACCGGGCGTACAGCGAGAACGGCGACGACGGCGAGCGCGAGCCGGACGTGCCGGCGCTGCGCGGCAAGCACCTCGTGGAGCCGATCCCGGTGGAGGTGGCCCCCGACGGGCTGCGCGACCTGCTCAGGCGCGGCATGGCGAAGGACCCGATCATCCGGTACGCCTCCGCCCGGCAGTTCCTGGCCGAGCTGGAGGAGGACGCCGTCGCCGGGTACGGCCCCGACTGGGAGAAGCGCGGCCGCCGCCATCTCGCCGAGCTGGCCACGCTGCTCGCCTTACGCTTCCCGCTGGCACGCACCGACCCGGTCCCCTCGAACGGCCACAGGGCCCGGCTGCCCAGGCTTCCGCCCCACCTCTGGATCGCGGGCGGCGCGGTGGCCGCGGCGATCGTCGCGATCATCCTGTCCGGCGGACGGGTGCCGCCCGGTCCCGGGACGATCCTGATGCCGCCGCCCGAGTCCAGGAACGACCCCGCCACCGCCGCCGCCACGTCTCCCGAGCCCACCGGGTCCAGCCCGGCGCCCAGGCGGACCTCGTCCGCGCCGCCGCCCGCCACCGGCACCGCCTCTCCCCCAGCAATCTCTCCCCCAGCAGCCTCTCCCCCGGTCGCGTCTCCCCCGGTCGTGTCTCCCACGGCCCGGCCCGCCCGCAGCGGCCAGGCCGGCACGACCGCGCCCAGTCCCAGAGTGCGGGCGGCCACGATCCTGCGGTGGAACGGCGCGACGGGCACGATCGGCATCTCGGCGGACGGCACCGGTGCGGTGCGGCTGCGGATCTCGTACACGAGGAGGGACGGCGACGGCGGGCCCGCGCAGACGGTCCGCCAGGAGAGCCGCACCTTGCGCGGCAGCACCTCCTACACCAGCGCCGTCACCCACGACCCCGGGCGGGTGCCGTGCGGCGAGCGGGCGTACGTCGGGCTCGTGGTGATGACCGAACCGGCGGCCGGGAACGGGCCGCAGGTCAGCGAGGCACCGCTGACCGGCCCCGACTGCCCGGGCTCCCCCACGCCCACGGCGTCCCGCCCCGCGCCATCGACCGCGCAACCGTCACCGTCCCGGCCCTCCGCGCCGCCGAGCCCGCCCGCCGCCTCACCCTCCGACGCTCCTGCCGCCGCCCGTTCCTCCGGCCTCACCACGCCCACCCCGTTCCGCAGCCCGCAGGACCCCGCCGCCGATCCCTCGCCCACCGGCGACCTGCTCCCCCACACCCAGGACCCGGCCAACGCGCCCTCCGCCGGCCCGCCCGGCCACGCCGCCACGACACCTCCGGCCGGCTCGCCCGGCCTCCGCGCCCCGGCTGCTCCGCACTCGCCCGAGCCTGAAGCCGAGCTCTGGCCGGCCACGCCGGGCTCCACCGGCTCCCCCGGAGGCGGGCTCTAGCCCGCCGCGATCAACACCGCCATGGTCACGGATCCGGACCTGGTCGGCACGGTGGACGCCGAGGCGTTCGTGCGGTCGATGGTGATCAAGCGTTTCGCCAAGGAGGTGGCGGTCTCGCACAGTGGTGGCGTTCCTCGCCTCGGACCGGGCCGGCCACTGCACGGGCGCGAGTTCACGGTGGACGGCGGCCTGCTGACCGGCGCCGGCGACGGAGACCGAACGGACCGCCCAGGCGTGCCCCTGCGACCACTCTCCGGCGCAAGCGCACGACACACCCTGCGACCACTCTCCAACGCAAGCGCACGACACGCCCTGCGACCGCTCTCGGCGGAGGCGCGCACGGCGCCCCCTACCGCCCGGCCCCGGCGCGCACCTGACTCCCCTACCGCCCAACCCCGGCACGCACGCTGAGCCCCTGCAGCCCGAGCACCGGTGCGCGGGCGCGCATGGTAAGCCTCCTCGGCCCCGTCTTCGGCGCGCGGCGCATGATACACCGGCGCAAGATACCCAGGTCTCACCCCAGGGTAGATCTTTTAGTGTTAAACCACCTAGGGTCGGACATTTCTGGCAACATCACTGACCTGCGGGTTTCTAGCCCTTAAGGGGTCTTGCCCCGAGGGTGCGTGCTTGAGCTAAGGTCACAACACGATAACCTCACTCATCACGGAAGACGACAGGCCATCGGTTTCGTCACATCAGTCCCGGGTTACCCCCACTGCCCAAGACTGTCGTGCCGAATCCGGTCTTGCTCGGAAGGTTCCCCCACACTTCCATGACGCCAGAGATCCAGAAGTACATAAAACTGCTCGAGAGCCAGCTGGGCTACTCCGAGAAGTCGAACTCGTACACCAAGTTCGGCGCCTGGTACGGCAAGAACGTCGAGTTCGACGCCGACTACAGCGTGGCGCCGTGGTGTGACATGTACCTCTCGTGGGCCGCGCACAAGCTCGGCTACGAGGACTGGATCGGCCAGTTCGCCTGGACCGTCGAGCACGCGAAGTGGTTTAAGAAGCAGGGCGCTTGGGGGAAGAAGCCCGAGGTCGGCGCGCTCGTCTTCTACGACTGGGGCGGTTCGAACGACATCGACAAGATCGACCACGTCGGGGTCGTGACCAAGGTCGAGGGCAATCGCATCCACACGATCGAGGGCAACATCGACGGCGGTGTCGCCAAGCGCAAGATCCGCGACACCAGCAAGGTCGTCGGCTACGGCTACCCGCTGCGCGTCAAGGAGCGCCTGGAGCGCAAGGCCAAGAAGGAGGCCCCGAAGGCGCTCAGGGAGGCGGGCAAGCCGGGAAGCCAGGTTGGCACGCTCCAGTCTCCCGAGCAGTCGCTCAGCGCGCAGATCCCCCGGGCCGACCACGGCCGGTCCGGCCAGGTGCCGCTGTCCGGCGACCGCATCCAGTCGCCGACGATCAGCGGTGACGGCTCAGAGCAGGTGCGGGGCAGGACCGAGGGGCAGACACCCGAGCAGGCCCAGGCACAGCCGCACGGCGAACCGCGTACCACGACCTCCTCCCCTGCCGGCTCGCGCGCGAAGGCTCCGGCCGCGCAGCCGAAGGCCGAGAACGCGCAGCCGAAGGCCGAGAAGGAGACCGCCCCCCGCACGGACGCGACCGAGGCCGAGCCCGAGTCCACCGGCTCCCCCACGGCCGAGACCGGCCAGTCCACGGGCGCGTCCTCGGGCGCCACCCCCAGGAAGGGCAAGCACGCCAAACCCAGCACCGCCGACACCGAGGCGGCCACCGGCGAGCCTCTCCCCGCCCACGGCGACGCCTCCGCCACCGGGCCGCTGCCCGCCATCGACACCCCGACGCTCGTCGGCTCCACGCTGATCGCCGCGCTGACGCTGCTCGCCGTGGCCAAGACGCGACGGATGCGCTCGGCCGCCGCCATGGCCGCCGCGCCCGCCAAGCCGGCCCGCCCGTCGCGTGCCAAGGGCCGCCGCCGTCGCAGCAGGAAGGCTCCGGTCCCGGTCATCGCGCGGCGCCGTACCGTGCTCGACCTGCCCGAGACCCCCGAGCGCCTGGCCACCGCCGCCGCACTTCGCTCGCTCACCGGCGCCGCCGCCGCGACGGACGCCGCGCCTGCTCTCCAGGCCACCGCCGCGTCCCCGGCTCTGACCGTGTCCTCCGGTGCGGCGCTCCAGAGCGCGGGGGCGTCCTCGGGCTCCGGTACGGGCAGCATGGCCTGGCCCATGCCGGAGACCACCGACCCCATGGCCTGGCCGGTCACCGCCGCACCCGCGACGAGGTCCACCGGCATCGCCGCGATGGGCTCCGACGGCGCGCACATGACCGCGCTGGGCGGCGCGCGCGCCGGCACGACCGGGTCCGGGGCGGACCTCACCGGGGCCGCCCCCTTCGACGCAGCCTTCGACGCCCGCTCCGGCGGCACCGCCTGGTCCGCCGGCGCGTCCGGCGGCTCGGCCCGGCCGGGCTCCGGCGGTGCGGCCTGGTCCGGTGGCGGGTCGCGCGGCCGGGGCGGGTTCGGGTCGGACGGGTACTCCTCCGACGGCGACCGACCCGGTCTGCCGCAGACCGGCGACGTGTGGGAGGGGTCCAGGCGCGGCACCGGCAGGGACTCGGCCCGGTACGCGGGCCGGGGCAGGGCCCGCCACGCCGCCGCACGAAGCGCCGCCCGCCACGCCGCGACCAGGGAAGCAGCGGCCAGGGAAGCCGCCCGCCACGCGGCCGCGAGGGAGGCGGCGGCCCGAGAGGCCGCACAGCACGCCGCCGCCCGGGAGGCCGCCCGCCGCATCGCCGCGCGCGAAGCCCTCGCACGCGAAACGGCCGCACGCTACACGCCCTCACGCGAAACGGCCGCACGCTACACGGCCTCACGTGACGCGGCCTCACGCTACACGGCCTCACGTGACGCGGCCTCACGTGACGCGGCCGCGCGCGAAGCGGCCGCGAGGGAGACCGCCGCACGGGAGGCCGCCCAGCGCGCCGCCGCGCGCGAGCTCGCCGCCCGGCAGGCGGCCAGGCACGCCGCGACCAGGGAGGCGGCGGCCCGAGAGGCGGCACGCCACGCGGCGGCCCGAGAGGCGGCGGCGAGGGAGGCGGCCCGCGACGCGCTGCGGCACGGCCCGCGGCACGCCAGGCAGCGCAGGATGCCGTTCGAGATCCGGCCGTTCGACCTGACCACGGACGCCGTACCGCAGGGCAGGGGCGTCTTCGAGCCGCAGGACACCCGGCGCGACGCCGCCCCCTACGAGCCCGCCTTCCTGGCCGCGCCGTACGACCCCGACTTCGACAGGTCGCGGTACCGGTTCACGGACGAGACGGGCCCGCTGGAGGTCGTGCTCGACACGGGCCCGCTGGAGCGTGTGGTGGACACGAGCACGTTCGAGCGCATCGTCATCCCCGGCGCGACCAGCGAGTTCGACGCCTTCGCCCCGCCCGCCCGGCCCGGCCGCACAGGTGGCCTGCTCACCGCCGCGGAGCCGGCGACCGCCTACCGTGGCCGCCGCCGTCGCCGTAACTCGGACGAGCACGCGGCGTTCCCCTACACCGACGCCCCGCCCCGTGGCCGCCGCCACCGCCGCACCGCCGCGGAGGAGGAGCCGGCGACCCGCCGCACGGTCGGCCGCCACCGCGCCACCACCCGCTGACGCGAGCCCTCAGGCCGGTCGCCGGTCGGCGGCAGCGCGCCGAAGCGCCCGAGCCCTGCGAGCTGCTTCCATCCGGGCCGCCGTTCGGTGCGCAGCGCGGCGGGCGGGCGGTGCGCGGCCGGCACGGTCCCGTACGGCGGCGGCGAGCGCCGGCTGGTCATCGGTGAAGGCGGCGGCCTCACCGGGGAGGCCCGAACAGGCGTCACCAACCTAGCGCACGCTTGGCGATCTGCGGGTTAGGCTGGGCATCGTGCAGGGACTGCTGCTGCGCCTGTCCACGCTCGACGCCGACGCCGAGAGCGCGGTGCGGGTCATCGCCTACTTCGACTCCCTCGTGCGCGACCACGTGGCCGTGCCCACGCTGCTCACGGCCACGGCCCGGCTCGCGCAGTGCCCGGTCGGCCTGTACGACGCGGCCACCGGCCGCCGCACCCGCGCCACCCCCGACGGCCGCACCGGCCCGCCCGGCACAGCACCCGACACGGCACCCGGCACAGCGACGGGCGAGGGAGTCCTGGTGCGGCGGCTCGCCTGCGGGCTCGGGGCCGTCTGGATCGAGCGCGAGGGGCCGCCGCACGGGCTCGACGAGATCGTGCTCGAACGTTACGCCGCCGCGGCCGAGGTCACCTTGGAACGTGCCGCCGCGCTCGTCCGCGCGGGCCAGGATCCGGCGCTGGTCGAGCTGGTGCTGTCGGCCGAGACCGGCGAGACCGAACGGGCCCGCGCGCTGCGCCTGCTCGGCTTCGACCCGGCCGCCCCGCTCTGCGCCCTGGCCGTCGCGCCCCCCGCCCAGGGCCATGGGCGCTCCCGCCCGCCGGAGGCGGGGCCCGCCGCCGGGCTGCGCGCGATGGGCCACCACGTACGCACCGCCGCGATCGGCGACATCCAGGCGGTCCTGGTCACGCCCACCGTTCCGCAGGTCACGACGCCCGCCGTCACACCGGCGCAGGGCACCGGGCCGGACGTGCTCGGCCCGCGCCTGGAAAGGCTCGCGGCGGCCGGCGACGGTGCCAGGGTGGGGGTGGGTCCCGAGCTGCCCGGCGCGCGGGCGGCCGAGTCGTGGGCGGGCGCGCGTACGGCGCTGCGCTTCACCGGCCCCCACGACCGGGTGATCCGCTGGTCGGAGCTGGGCGCGCTGGCGCTCTTCGCCGACCTGCCCGAGCAGGCGATCGCCGAGCTGGACGACGTGCGCGCGATGTCCAGGCTCAGCGACGAGTCGCTCCAGGCGATCCGCGCCCTGTGCCAGGCGGGCTCGATCAGGGGCGCGGCCGCGGCCCTGCACCTGCACCACAGCTCGCTGGCCGCCCGGGTGGCGCGGGCGGAGAGCGTGCTGGGCTTCTCGCCCGCGGAGCCGTCCGGACGGCTGCGCGCCCACCTGGCCCTGGCACTCCTGCGCCTGCTCGCCAACACCGGAGCCGGCCACCACCGCCCCGGCGCCTCGCCGGTCTGAGCCGCCGGCCCCGGCGGCCACCTGGTGTGAACGCCGGGGCCGGCGCGGCCGGTCAGTCGTTGATGACGGCATCCCGGGGGCCGCCGTAGACGGGGTTCTTGTCCAGGCGGCGCTCGGTCACGAGCAGGCGGATCACCCCCTCGGCGTTCTCCTCGGCCTCCCAGACGACCCAGTGGTCGCCGACCGGCTCCTTCTGGGTGCGGACGATGCCGAACCCGCCGGGGTTCCCCGGGGGCACGCTGATGATCGCGAACACCACCTCCTTGCCGCGTCTGCGCAGCTCGGGCAGGACCTCGCCGACGGTCTTCTCGTCCACGCGCAGGCCCTCAAGTGAGCGGCCCTCGGCGGTCGCGAGGCGCAACTCCGGCTCGGTGATGATCGACGGCTTCGGCGCGGGGACGGGCTCGCAGGGCGCGATGGGCCCCTCCATCAGGTGCGTGGTGGTCGTGCCGCCCTTGCCGCTGATCGTCCAGACGAACGTCTGGCCGGGGCCGAACAGTCTCGTGTTGATGCGCATCTGCCAGCCGTCCCGCTCGCCCGGAATGTTCTCCGGCAGGCTGTAGAGGCCGCGGGGGATGTTCTCCACCATCTTTCCGCGCGGTTCCCTGCACATCATGCCCTGGGGGACGAAGTCCACCATCGCGGGGACGTTCAGCTCGCGCAGCCGCCGCTCAAGCCCGGCCGCGTCGTCGAAGTCGCGGATCCGGATCGTCACCATCCCGTCGTCCATCTCTACGGCGTACGAGCTGGGCGCGCGGTCCCCCAGCACGATCGGGGCCACGACGGCGCCGGCCGCGAGCGCGACGGCGGCGGCCAGCCCGAACACCGGCCGCTTGAGCGGAAGACGCCGCGCCCTGTGCGGCCTCACATCCGGCTCCTGCGCGGTGATCTCGGCCAGCAGCGCCCGTGCCCCCGCGCCGGACGGCTCACCACCCGAGCCACCGGGCGCGATCCGGGCCAGCGGCTTGATCGCCTCGATCTCGTCGACGTTCCTCACAGCGCTCCTCCCTGCGATCCCTCCACAGCGGCCCCCTCCGCAGAAGCCATGGCCGGAGCCGGGCGGCGGCCGGGTGCGGCCACGTGCACGCCGCCGGCGGCGAGTGCACGCGACAGCCTCCTGCGGGCCCGGTACAGCCTGATCCGTACGGCGTTGCGCGACAGCCCCAGCGCCTTGGCGATCTCCTCGCGCTCCAGCTCCTCCCAGGCGACCAGGGACAGCAGCTCCCTGTCGTCGTCGGGCAGGCTCATGAACGCCCGCCGGATCGCGTCCAGCTCGACCTCGGTGTCCGGGGAGTGCCCGTACAGATCGGCCAGTTCGGCGTCGAGCTCGGCCGTGCGCGCCCTGCGCCGGTTGTCACCGCGGAAGTGGTTGGCCAGCACCTTGCGCGCGACCCCGTACAGCCACAGGACGGCCTCCTCGCCCTCCGGCAGCTCGGCCACCCGCCGCCAGGCGATGGTGAAGGTCTCCGCCACCACGTCGGCGGCGTCCTGCGGGGAGTCGCAGCGGCGTACGGCGTAGGCGGTGATCCTGCCGTAGGCCAGCTCATAGACGGCCTCGAATCTGGCCAGCCGCTCGTCATCCACGGGCGGTCCCCATGGCATATCTCCTCAGCAGACGATTGACACGGACACCTATCCCTATGTGCGCCGAAAGCCCGCCATTTCCCGAACGTCAGAAAAAGGCGAGGGCACCCGCCCCACACCAGGCGGGTGCCCTCGCACAGAGGAATGATCTCAGATGCCGAGGGCGCGCTTGAGCGCGGCCTCCCTCGCCGCCCGCGCCCGCCTGCTCAGCTCGGCGTCGGGCACCATCATGTCGAAACCGTGGAACGCTCCCGGATACAGGTGGAACTCGGTCGAGACCCCGGCCTGGGCCAGCCGCTGGGCGTAGCCGATGCACTCGTCCCTGAAGACCTCCAGCTCCCCCACGTCCACGAACGCGGGCGGCAGCCCGGACAGGTCGGTGGCGCGGGCGGGCGCGGCGTACGGGGGCACGTCGTCGGTGCCCATCCGGTCGCCGAGCAGCGCCTTCCACCCGTAGAGGTTGGCCGACCTGGGCCACACCACGGCGTCGGTGAACTCGTGGCTGGACGGCGTGACGTTGCGGTCGTCGAGCATGGGGCAGACCAGGAGCTGGAAGGCCACGTCGGGGCCGCCGCGGTCCCTGGCGAGCAGCACGGTGGCGGCGGCCAGCCCCCCACCCGCGCTGGCCCCGCCCACCGCCACCCTGGACGGGTCGATGCCCAGCTCGGCGGCGTTCTTGACGGTCCAGGCCAGGCCGGCGTAGCAGTCCTCGACGGGCGCGGGGTGCGGGTGCTCGGGCGCGAGCCGGTAGTCGACGGAGACGGCGACCACGCCGAGCCGCTCGACGTACTCGGCGATCATCCCGTCGTCCATGTCCGGCTTGCCGATGATCATGCCGCCGCCGTGGATCCAGTAGAGCGCGGGCCGGTTCTCACCCGGCTCGGCCGGCTGGTAGATCCGCAGCCGGACGTCCGGCGCGCCCTCGGGGCCTGGGACGAACCTGTCCGCTATGGAGACCGTGGTGTCGGGCCGGGGCGCCGCGGCCAGCATGGCGTTGAGCTGCGCCCGGTGCTCGGCCAGCGCCTCGTACGACAGCGAGGCGAGATCGACCTCCGCCATCTGCGCGGCCTGCTCGGCCCCGGCACGCAGCTCGGGGTCCAGATTGGGGTGATGCGCCATGGGCTAGTCCTTCCACGGACGGGTGTTGTCGGTCCTTCGATGGTGGGTGCGCGGCCCGCCACGGCACAACCGCCACGCGGCGGCGATTACCGGCCGCGACCCCGCCGTTCGGCGAAGGCCCGCCGTGCGGGGCGGGGGTGGTGCGGCATCGCGCGGCGGCGCTCGGGCATGCTGTAGATCATGTGCCACTCCACTGACAGCAGGCCGCCGGCCCCGCCCGTGCAGGGCGAGGTGTCGGCGCACGAGCAGATCGAGCTGACGGCCGCCGACGGCAACCGTTTCCTCGCCTACCGCGCCGAGCCGGCGCAGCCCAACGGGCGCAGCGTGGTGATCCTTCCGGACGTCCGCGGCCTGCACCCGTACTACCGCGACCTCGCGGTGCGTTTCGCCGAGGCGGGCTTCACGACGATCGCGATCGACTACTTCGGCCGTACCGCCGGCATCGGCGAGCGCGGCGACGGCTTCGACTTCGGCCCGCACCTCGACAAGCTCACCAACGACCACGTCAGGGCCGACGCGCTGGCGGCCACGCAGGCGCTGGAAGGCCCGGTGTTCACGGTGGGCTTCTGCCTGGGCGGCGCCCAGTCGTGGCGGCAGGCCGCCGAGGGCAACGGCCTGG
The DNA here is from genome assembly GCF_043196965.1 of Nonomuraea sp. NPDC049309. Classification (NCBI taxonomy): domain Bacteria; kingdom Bacillati; phylum Actinomycetota; class Actinomycetes; order Streptosporangiales; family Streptosporangiaceae; genus Nonomuraea; species Nonomuraea sp. NPDC049309. Next base: position 3,052,112 of record NZ_JBICSH010000001.1, read on the forward strand.
CGGGCGGCATCGGCTTCTACGGCGCCCTGCGCTTCATCGACCCGCCGGAGTCGGGTCCCGGCGCGCCGCTGCTGATGCTGCTGGGCGGCGCCGACACGGTCTCGACGCCCGAGCAGTTCGCCGCGTACGAGGCCGCGCTCGACCGGGTCGGCACCCCGTACGAGAAGCACGTGTACGAGGGCGCGCCGCACTCCTTCTTCGACCGCTCCTACCAGGAGTGGGACGAGGTCTGCCAGGACGCCTGGCGGCGCATCCTCGACTTCACCGAGCGGCACTCCTGAGACCGGTCATCCCAGGTAGGCGGCCCTGACGACCGGGTCGTCTGCGAATGGCGGCGGGCGGCGCGGCGGCGCGCTGCCCGCCGCGCCCGCACGGCTCCGGCACCTCGGCGGCGCGCCGCATCGCGCGACCTGCCGAGGCCGGCCGGCAGTACGTGCGCGGCGGAGCTGGACGCGCACTCGGCGAGGCGGATATTCGGTGGAGGATGACCGAGACCACGCGCACCCGTTTCGCCATCTCACTCCCCCAGCAGATCTCCGACGGCGCCTTCGACCCGGCCGTGTTCCGCGCCTATCTGCGCCGGGTGGAGGACCTGGGCTTCCACAGCGTCTGGACCCGTGAGGGCACGCTGTCGGCGGTCCCCACGCTGAGCCCCATGGAGGTCATGACGTACGGCGGCCTGCACCGAGCGCGTGCGCATCGGCTGCGCGGTGTTCGTGAGCGTGCGGCACCAGCCGCTCCAGCTCGCCAAGAGCCTGAGCACGCTCGACCAGCTCAGCAGGGGCCGCCTGGAGGTGGGCTTCGGGCTGGGCGGCAGGCGCGGGCTCGAGGCCTTCGGCGTGCCGGAGGACGGGCTGGTCACGCGCTTCACCGAGGGCATCGAGCTGATGAAGGCGTGCTGGACGCAGCCGGAGATCTCCTTCCACGGGCGGTTCTTCCGGGTGGAGGGGGCCATGGAGCCGAAGGCGTACCAGAAGCCGCATCCGCCGGTGTGGATCGGCGGGCACAAGCCGGCCGCCGTGCGCCGCGCGGTCCGGCACGGCGACGGCTTCATCGGCGCGGGCGGGGCCACCACGGAGGCGTTCGCCGAGCAGGTGCGCACGGTGCGGGCCGAGCTGGCGCGGACGGGACGCGACCCCGGCACGTTCGGCATCGCCAAGCGCGTCTATGTCTCGGTCGGCGCGCCCGGCCGCATCGACGAGCAGCTGCGCAGCATGTACGGCAGTGCGGACGTCGCCGTCATGGGCACGCCCGAGGAGTGCGTGCGCGGCCTGCACGCGGTCATCGACGCCGGCGCCGACCTGGTGCTGCTCGACCCGATGACCGGCGAGGCCGAGCAGCTCGACCGTCTGGCCAACGAGGTACTACCGACGCTATTCTAAGCTTCCTTAGAATGCTAGAGGAGGCGTCGATGTCCTACCCCGAGCCCCGTTACCTCGGCGAGAACGGCGAGGCCAGTGGTGTGGTGAAGCTCGCCGGCCAGGCGCCCGACCTGATCATCGGCGGTGAAGGCGGCACCAAGGTGCACTACCTCGCCACCGGAGGCAGCACGAACGGTGCGTACGGCCTGTACCGCTGGGAGATGAGCGGCAAGCCGTCCGGCCCCGACCCGCACTTCCACCGCACGATGACCGAGTCGTTCTACGTGCTGTCGGGCACGATCAAGCTGTACGACGGCGACAAGTGGGTGGACGGCAAGCCGGGCGACTTCCTGTTCGTGCCGGAGGGCGGCATCCACGCCTTCCGCAACGAGTCGGGCGAGCCGGCCTCGATGCTCATCCTGTTCACGCCGGGCGCGCCGCGCGAGGGCTACTTCGAGGAGCTGGCCGAGATCGCCGCCGGCGGCCGGCGGCTCACCCCCGAGGAGTGGACCGACGTCTACCTCCGCCACGACCAGTACATGGTCTGATGTTCGCAGAGGAGCCGATCTACGAGCAGCTCGCCCGCGTCGGCAAGGCCCTCGCCAGTCCCGTCAGGCTGCACCTGCTCGACGTCCTCGACCAGCGCGAGCGCACGGTCGAGGAGCTGGCGCGGGCGGCCGGCGTGCCGCTGAAGAACACCTCGGCGCAGCTCCAGCAGCTGCGCGCGGCCAACCTGGTCACCAGCCGTCGCGAGGGCACGCGGATCTACTACCGGCTGGCCGACGAGAGCGTCTCCCGCTTCCTCGGCGCGTTCGAGGCGTTCGCCGGCGAGCGGCTGGCCGACCTGCGCTCCGCCGTCCGCGATCGGCTCGGCGACCTGGAGGGCGTGACGGCCGACGAGCTCGCCTCACGGCTGTCCGACCCCGGCACGGTCGTCCTCGACGTACGCTCGGCCGCCGACTACGCGGCCGGGCACGTCCCCGGGGCGATCTCGGTGCCCATGGCCGAGCTGCGCGAGCGGCTGGACGAGCTGCCGGCATCGGCGGAGATCGTGGCCTACTGCGGCGGGCCGTACTGCGTGGTCTCGCCCGAGGCCGTACGCGTGCTGCGCGACCACGGCCGCTCCGCCCGCCCGCTCGACGGCGGCTTCCTCGCCTGGCGCCGCCACGGCAAGCCGCTGGAACGGTGAGCTTCCGTCCCGCTACCGTGAGTCGTCGTGGACATCGGATCGGCGGCTCTGGCCGCGCTGTTCGCGCTGCCCTCCAGCGCCAGGCCCGTGTACGACTTCGCCGCGCCCGAGGTCGTCATCTGGTCGGAGCCGAGGGCGGGGGCGCGGCCCCACGGGCTCGGCCGGCCCGGCGAGGGGTTCGCATCCGACCGCGAGGAGGAGCGCGAGCCGTACCGGTGCGGCCCGTACGAGACCACGCTCTGGCACCACGGGCACAACGCCAGCACCGGCGTCATCGGCTGGGTGCCCGCCTGCGACCTGCTGGACTTCGACTGAGGCTCAGACGCCCGTCGTAACCGGCTCGCGCCGCTCGGCCACCGGCTCCTCGTCGTCCTCCTCGTGGCCCTCCACCGACAGGTTCGGCAGCAGCCGGTCCAGCCAGCGCGGGCACCACCAGTTGAGCCGGCCGAGCAGCACCATCGTGGCCGGCACCAGGAACCCGCGGATGATCGTGGCGTCCACCGCGATCGCCACCGCGAGGCCCACGCCGAACGTCTTGACCAGCGAGTCCGGGTAGGCGATGAACGCGGTGAACACCGCCACCATGATCAGCGCCGCCGACGTGATGACCCGCCCGGTCGAGCCGAGCCCCTCGGCCACCGCCCGCGCGTTGTCCCCATGGCGCAGGTACGACTGCCGCACCGCCGTCAGCAGGAACACCTCGTAGTCCATCGACAGCCCGAACAGCACCGCGAACAGCATCAGCGGCACGTAGCTCTCGATGGGCACCGAGAAGAAGATCGTCTGCACGTACGAGGAGCTGGCCGGCGGGTCCATGCCGACGAGCCCGGTCCCGAGCCCGTACGAGAACACCAGCGCCAGCGCGCCGAACGCGGCGCCCAGCGACACCAGGTTCATCACCGCCGCCTTGATCGCCACGACGGGTGCGCGGAAGGCCAGCAGCAACAGCAGCGCGCTGAGCCCCACCACGACGCCGATGACCAGCGGGGTGCGCTCGGCCATCCGGTCGCCCGCGTCGGTCAGGCCCGCGACCTTGCCGCCCACGTGCACCTGCACGCCCGGCAGGTCGATCGCGCGGACGTCCCTGACGACCCCGGCGGTGCGCTCGTCGCTGGGCGCGTACTCGGGGATGGCCTGCACCAGCACCGAGCGGCCGTTCTCGTTGACCTTGGGGTCGCTGACGTACTTGACGCCCTCGACGTCCTCCACCTCGCGGACGACGTCCTTGACCAGCGGATCCTCGGCGTCCCGCACTTTCTCGGGCAGCTCGGCGACCACGATGAGCGGGCCGTTGAAGCCCGGGCCGAAGCCGGTCGCCATCAGCTCGTACGCCCGGCGCGGCTCCGAGCCCTCGTCGCCGTAGCCCTCGTCGATCGGGCCCAGCTTCAGCCCCAGCGCGGGCGCGGCGAGCGCGCCGAGCACGAGCGCGCTGGCCACCAGCACCCGCCACGGCATCCGCGCCACCCACGAGCCGAGCCCCGCCCAGCCGGAGCCGGCGGAGCCCGAGCCGCGCAGCAACGGCACCTTGAGCGCGTTGATCCGGTGGCCGAGCAGGCCGAGCAGGGCCGGCACCAGCGTGATCGAGGTCAGCACGGCGGCCACGACCGAGATGCCGGTCACCCAGCCGAGCGTGGCCAGCAGCGGGAAGCCGGCCAGCATCAGCGCGCTCAACGCGATGATCACCGTGCCGCCCGCGAACACCACCGCGCCGCCGGAGCTGGAGACGGTCCTGCGTACCGACTCCACCACGGGGACGCCCTGCGCGAGCAGCCGCCGGTGCCGCGACAGCAGGAACAGCGCGTAGTCGATGCCGACGCCGAGGCCGATCATCGTGGCCATGATCCCGGCCTGCTTGGGCATGTCCACGACCCAGCCGAGCAGGCCGATCACACCCAGCCCCGAGGCCACGCTGATCAGCGCGGCGAAGATCGGGATGATGGCGGCGACCAGCGTGCCGAACGCGAACACCAGCACCACCAGCGCGCACAGCACGCCGATGACCTCGCTGGGCCCCGTCTTGATCTCCTTGTCCGCCGGGTTCGAGGCGTCGGCGGGCACCACCTCCAGCCCGGCCTCCCGTGCCGGATCCGCCGCCTTCGACAGCTCCTGGGTGGTCTGAGCGATCTTGTCGGAGTCGTTGCCCTCGAGCCGGATGGTGATGAGGCCGATCTGCAGGTTGGACGAGATGCCGCCCATCCGGAACGGGCTGTCCACGGAGGAGACGTGCGGCTGCGTGCGCAGGCGGTCGATCGCCCGCTCCACGGCCTTCTTGCGCTCGCCCTCCATCAGCGAGCCGTCGGGCGAGTAGACGAGGAGCTGGACGGTGCCGCCCGCGGCGTACCCCGGGCCGAAGCCCTCCTTCATCAGGTCGTGGGCGCGCTGCGCGTCGGTGCCGGGGATGCTGGCGTCGTTGTTGGTCGGACTCGGGAACGCGAGGTTGCCGCCCATCAGCGCAGCGGCGGCGATCATCCAGGTCACGAGCACGATCCAGCCGTGCCGCGCACACCAGCCGCCCAGCCGTCCCAGCAACCGTGTCATCGCTCAGCCCCCACTCGACGGCCGTCCTGTACGGTCGTACAGGACATACGATAAGGGGGCGGATCTCCAGCAGGCCGTCTCCCGCAGGGAAATGAGACGATGACCACAGCCGACGACACCCGATCGCGGATCCTGGCCGCCGCCAGAGAGCTTTTCGCAGAGCGCGGCTACGCGGCCACCTCCCTGGCCGACATCGCGGCGGCGGTCGGCCTCACCAAGACGGCCGTCGCCTACCACTTCCACCCCAAGGACCGCCTGGCCGCCGAGCTCCTCGACCCCGTCACCGCCGACATGCTGAGGCTGCTCGACACCCGGTACGACAGCAGGGAGGAGTTCGTCGAGGCGCTCGTCACGTTCGCGGTGCGCTACCGGTCGGTCATCCGGCTGTTCATGGAGGACCTCGCCGCCGACGACGCGGGCGCCGAGCCCGGCTCCGAACGCCACACGATCAGGACGTTCAGGGACGAGATCTACGCCAAGCTCGCCGGCCCCGACCCCACCCCCGAGGCCAGGCTGAAGAGCTGGGCGCTGCTGGGTGCGCTGCAGTGGGGCGCGGTGAAGACCATGGACCTGCCGGAGGACCAGGTCAGGGCCGCGCTGCTGGAAGCCGCCCGGGCATACTGACCGCGCTCGAAAGCCCGGCCGCCCCGTCGAGCACCCGGCTTCTCCGCCTTACCGCTCTTGCGCAACAGCCCTCGCGCGGACGCCTGAAGGGCGATACTGGGACGCCAGACCACCCATCGCAATCGCACCGGCAGGGGGTTCGGTCGTGCGTACCTGGTTCGAGCCGGAGGAAGCCGAGGCATTCGAGGCGGCCAAGGCCGTGCTGCTGCGGCGCTGCCTCACCTGGGCCGACGAGCACGACCGCCCCGCGGACGAGCTGCTCATCGGCGCCGCCATCGACGCCCGGCACCACAGCCGCGACGGGCGGCTCGCGTACTGGGACGAAAAGCAGATCCGCCGCTACCTGCTGGGCTGGATCCCCCGCTACGTCGTCGCCGCGCGCGAGATCCTCGACATCGCCCCCGACATCCTGCGCACCTACCTCGGCTACCTCGCCGCCACCGGCCTGCGCGACCCGCGCGGCGCCACCCCGGCGGAGGCCGATCTCGCCATCGCCCGCGCCACCCCCGAATACCGCGCCGCGCTCGCCCACCTCACCAGGCCGGGCCCCCTCGCCTTCGCGCGCGACCCGGCCGAGCCACGCGCCCACCTCCAGCCGCCCATCGCGCTGCCACCCGCCGCCGATCTCACCGCCGCCGCCGCACGCAGCCCCACGGTCGAACGCCTCATCGCGCTCACGACCTGGGCCGGCGAGGACGGCCGCCCGCTCACTGCGACCGGCGACCTGCCCGCCGGCGCGGCCCGCGAGCTGACCGCCCTGCTCGGCACCGGCGAGGACGCCGGAGACGCCCGCTCCAGCGCCGACCTCCCTCGGCTCGCCCTCCTCCTCGCCTGGGCCAAGCGGCTGCGCCTGGTCCGCTCCGCCGGAGGCCGCCTGCACGCGGTCGCCAGGACCGCCCCGCTGCTGCGCGACCCCGAAGGCCTGTGGCGGCACGCCTTTCACGCGCTCCCCTCGCTCGGCCCGTTCGTCACCCGCCGCACCACCGCCTCCCCGTTCACGCTCTTCTTCCCCGACCTCCTCACCGGGCTGCTCAACACCCTGTACGGCATGGACGACATGCCGGTGGCCCGCCTGGCGGAAACGGCCTGGCTGACCTGCAGAAAACACCACCACCGCAGACCGCCCGGCTGGGACGGCCCCGGCTGGGACGGCCCCGGCTCGGACGACAAGGCCCTGGATCCCCGCCGCAAGCCCGCCGACGACCCGGAGGAGACCCGGCAAGAGCTCACCGAGGACCTGACCCGCACGTTCGACGTCCTCGCCGACCTGGGCGCCGTCGAGCTGACCCGCGGCCCCGCCGACGAGCTCTACCTCAGCGGCCTCGACCACGACCACGACCACGACCACGGCCTCGGCCTCGGCCGGGATGAGCGGCTGCCGCCCGATGCCGCCGAACGCCTGCGCACCCGCCTCGCCGAGCCCGACCTGCTGCTCGCCAGGCTCACCCCGCTCGGGCAGCGCGCCGTACGCGAACGGCTGCTCGCCGACGGCCGCGACGCCCCGCTGATCGGCGAGCTGGCCGGCGCCTCCGCCGCCGAACTGCTCGGCGTGCTCACCCAGCACTACCCGCCGTACGACGCCGCCGCCGAACTCCACGGCTGGCTGGCCCAGCCGGGTCACGGCATCGAACCGCTGCTGCAGGCCGTACGCGAGTGCCCGTTCCGCACCCGAGCCGCGGCCATGCTCAACATCCTCGCCGAAACCCTGCCCGACGGCCGCGCGCTCCTCCACGGCCTGCGCCGCGACCCCGTGCTCGGCCCCGCCGCCCTGACCTACCTCGTGGACGTCGGCGAGCTCGACCCGTCCGCGATCGGGCACGGCGAGCACCTGCTGCTCGTCGCCGAGAACTTCCTCACCCTGCTGGAGCTCGGCGGCCCCCGGCCCCTGATCGAGCAGCTCAAGGCGATGGCGGGGCGGGAGGCGTACGATCTGGTGGCCGCCGTGCTCGAGGCCGGCCACCACGACACGGTCGGCCTGGAGGAGATGCGCGTCCTGGTCGCCGAGCCGCTGCGCGCCGCCCGCCACCGCCCGCTCCGCCTCATCCCCGGCACCGGCCCCGGCAGCCGAACCCGCCCCACCAGAAAACGTAACCGCCGCGACCACTGACCGCCCCACCCGGAAGCGGAATCCACCCGCCGGACCTGAGCCGTTGACAAAGTGTGACCATGCGACCACCGCACCGGGTGGTGCTGTTCCTGGACGAGTTCGACGCCCTTCAGGGCACCAGCATGGTCAGTATCCTCAGCCGGCTCCGCGACGGTCACAACGCCCGACCGGACCGCCACGGGTGCCCGGCGACCGCACCGAGCGGTTCGTTCTCGCGAACCCGCGCGGCTTCGTGCTGCCCACCTCGACCGGCTGACCCTGCCCACCGGCAAGCTCGTCATCCTCGACCGCCGCCCGGAAGCACACACGTGGCCGGAGCGAGGCTCGTTCGAGGAGGCGGTCACGCCGTCCGGCCGGCCGGTCACCGTGCTGCGCGTGTGACTGCGAGGACTTTCAGGGGCAGGTTGCGCGGGCGGTCGGCGGGGTCAGGGGTGTCCGGCGCGTACGTTCTCCTGCGCGGTGCGGCCGTACCGCGGTACCGGCCGGTGTTCCTCGCGTTCGGCGCGGCGGCGCTTGCGGCGGCGCCCGAGGATCCAACCGGCACCCAGGACGGCCAGGCCGAGCGGGGTCGCCGCCAGGCGTCGGGCCACCAGAAGCTTCAGCAGTCTCTTCATGCGCCCACCACTGCCCCAGGGCGACGGCCGCACGCATCGCCCCGCCCCCGCACGGTCCCGCACGAGACGACGCCCCGCCTCGTCGCAGCGCCGCCACCCGAGACGAACGCCGCGGGCGCCCGGCTCGGCCGCCGTGAGCCAAGCACCCTCGGCTCCGTCCTCCGGCATGCGGGCACCACTTCCCCGCCCAGCCCACCAGCAGGCGAACGCCACCCATCCCCGCACCGCTTTGCATCGGGCGACAAGTCGCCCGGCCGGGTGCGGGCCGTGCGGACGCCGGATGCCGGCCCACGGGCCGCAGCTTTCACGCCGGCAGGGCCTCCCACCCGGCCGCAGGGTGCCGACCCCGTGGAGGCCGCAAGGGGAGGCCGGAGTCAGCCGCTTTCAGGGAGGCCGGGGTCAGTCGTCTTCGGGGAGATCGGGTGGGGGCTGCTCGGCGGATTCGCCGGGGTCGGGGTCGGTTTGGGCGAGTTCGCCGATCGTGATGACGACCTGGCTGCCGGGCTTCGCGCACGTCTCCGGTGCGAGGCTCTGCGCCAGCACCACGCCGGCCCGGGCCTCGTCGTCCACCGGTTGTTCCCTCGTCACCACCGTGAAGCCCGCGGCATCCAGGGCGGCGCGGGCGGCGTCGCGGGGGCGGCCGACGACCGGCGGTACGGCGGCGCCGTGCCGGGAGATCGTGAGCGCCACGGCGGTACCTCCCTTGACGCGGCTGCCCGCCTTGGGGCTGGTGGTCAGGACCGTGCCTTCTGCCGCCTCCGAGCAGGCCCGGGTGACGGAGCCGGCCTTCAGGCCCGCGTCGATCAGGGCCGCTTCGGCGGCGGCGCGCCGCTTGCCCGCCAGCGACGGCACGGGCAGGCCCGCCGACACCCTCAACGACACCGTGCTGCCCCGGTCCACGACGGCGCCGGCGGCCGGGGTGCTGGAGAGCACCTGGCCGATCGCTTGGGGCGAGTCCTGCTTGGTGACGCGGCCCACGGCGAGGCCGGCGCTCTTGACGGCCTTCGCGGCGGCGGCCCGGCTCAGGCCGACCAGGTTCGGGACCGTCACGGTCGGCGTCCGTACCGCCGAGGGCTGGTCGTACGCGGGCCGCCGCGCCCCCTCGACCCGCTTCGTCTCCGTTTGCTTCGTCGTCGCGGACGTGGTGGTCGTCGGCGACTTGCGCTCGGGTGACGGCGTGGTGGGCGGTGGTGCGGCGAGCGGGCCTCCCGCCTGTGGGCCTGCCCGTCCTTCGGGGGTCCGGGTCAGCGCGGGGACGATCACGACGAGCAGCACGACGGCGGTCACCAGCAGCGCCGCGCACGCGGCCAGCGCCGCCCGCGACCAGCCCCGCCGGTCCGTACGCCTCGCACCGCCCGAACCCGCCCCAGCGGCCGAGGGTCCGCCGGCGGCCGGCGGGCCGTCTCCTGACGGTGGTCCTCCACTGTGTGCGATCGGTGGGCGGGCATGAGCCGGGCGGGGGTCGGAGGAGGTCCCGAAGTCGCGGTCACGCCCCGCGGCCCACGGATCGAACGCTCCAAAATCCGCAGGGGCGTCGGCATCTCCGCGGTCAGGCGTTCCGGGATCCGGCGGACGAACGGGGTACGGCCGGCGAACGACATCCGACGGACGGGCGACGTCCTGCGGGCGGGTGGCGGCCCACGGATCGGAGGTGCCGAACGTTCCGCGATGATCCGCCCGAGGATCGGGGCCGAGGCTCCCGGCACGCGGATCGGAGGTGCTGGAGGTTCCGGGGTGGTCGACCCAAGGGGCGGAAGAGCCCGAGGTTCCGAACCGGCCGGCGTGCGGGTCCACGGCTCCGGGAGGAGCAGGGTGATCGAGGGGCCGGCCGGTGGCGGGCGGCAGGTGGTAGGCGTCGGGGGCGCCGGTCGCCTCGGGTTCTGCAAGAGGCGAGGCCGGCACGCCAGGCGGTGCGCCCCACGGCGAGGTGGGCTCGCCAGGTGGCGAGGTGCCGGCGGGCTCGGGCTCCTCCCCCGCCGCACGCGGCTCAGGCACCAGGGGCTGGGCGGCGGGAGGTGTGCGGAGGATTCGCGGTGGGGGTGAGCGCAGCACCTCGGCCGGCACGTCGCTCGGCGCCTCCCCCAGTAACTCGAACAGCAGCTCCCGGCTGGTCGGCCGGTTGCGGGCGTCCTTCTCCAGGCAGGCGGCGACGAGGGTGCGCAGGCGACCGTCGAGCAGGCCGAGTTCGGGCGGCGCGGTGAGGATGCGGTGTAAGACGGGCGCGACGGAGTCCTGGCCGAAGGGCGCGGTGGCGTTGGCCGCGAAGCACATGGTGGCGCCCCAGGAGAAGACGTCGGCGGCGCCGGTGACGGCGGAGGCGGTGATCTGCTCGGGCGCCATGTACGCGGGCGTCCCGACCCCGCGCCCGCTGAGGGTGGCGGCGGCGTCGAGCAGCCTGGCCAGGCCGAAGTCGATGACGCGCGGCCCGTCGGGTCCGAGCAGCACGTTCTGGGGTTTGAAGTCGCGGTGGACGATGCCCGCGCGATGGATGGCGACGAGCGCGGTGGCGGTGCCGACGGCGAGGCGTTCGAGCGCGCCGCCGCTGCGAGGCCCGGTGAGCATGACCTCGCGGTGCAGGGAGTGCCCGTCGACGTACTCGCTGACGATGTACGCCCGCCCCTCGTCGAACCCGGCGTCGATCACCTGCGCGGTGCAGAACCTGGCCACCTGTTTGGCCAGCTCGACCTCCCGCAGGAACACCGCGCGTTCGTCGCCGACGGGTCCGTGCAGGAGCTTGACCGCGTACCTCTCCCCGCCCCTGGAACCGAGGAACACCGCCCCCTGGCCACCCTCGCCCAGCCGCCCGGTGAGCTCGTAGTCACCGAGTCTCCGAGGGTCCCCCGTTCTGAGCGGCTGCGCCGTTGGCACGGGGCCGCCTCCCCTCGCCGCCACCTTCTGCCTCCTACTGAAGGCAACGGGCCGCGAACAGTCAACGGTGCGCAGGGCAATCGCATCCGGACCGTGACACAGCCGGTCAGGAGGTACGCGCGACCCTGCCGGAATACGTCACTTCGTCCTTACCTGGGCGGCTGACCTTGATGTCCATCTGGTTCACATCGGAGGTGGGGAACATGCGGAGGGTGCCGGGGTAGCACTCGCGCCCGGTGACGTCGCGGAGCGTGAAGACCATGCCGCCGTCCTCGGGCACGAGCCGTCCCGTGCAGTGGAGGTCGGCTCCCCAGCGCATGCGTCCCGCGCCGTCGTGGTCGAGGACGAGTTCGACGGGGAAGACGCGTCCCGCGGTGAAGTGCTCGGCGGAGCCGGTCCAGTCGCCGGCCAGCCCCGGGCCTTGGGCGCCGCGCAGGTAGAGCAGGAGCCCGGTGACGCCCACGAGGACGCCGGCGATCACGACGGCCACCTGCCAGGGGCGCACGCGCCGCCGCCGGTCACCGGCGGCGGCCTCGGCCACCTGGCCCGGGGTGATGGCGGGGAAGCTGGTGGTGGGGTCGGGGTCGGTGATGACGCCGGGCTCGGCCTCGGACGCGCCGATGCCGACGACGGCGCCGGGGGCGCGGGTGACGGCGGTGGCGGGGCGTACCAGCGTGCCGAGCGCCTTGCCGCCCACGGCCGCCATGGCGCCGGTGGTGAGCACGTCCCCGCCGGCGACGGCCTCCTGCCCGAGCAGCAGGCGCAGCACCTCTTCGGCGTCGGGCCGGTCGGCCGGCTCGACGGCGAGGCAGGCTTCGACGATCTCGCGCAGCCGCCCGTCGAGGTCGCCGAGGTCGGGCTTGCCGTAGAGGACGCGGGCGAGGATCTCGTTGTGGGTCTCGGCGGTGTACGCGTGCCGCCCGTTGGCGGTGTAGGCGACGGTGAGCGCCCAGGCCCACATGTCGGCGGGCGGTCCTGCGGGTTCGCCCTTCATGCGCTCGGGGGCCATGTAGGCGGGCGTGCCCAGCGGCATGTGGCTGGTGGTGACGGCGGTGCCGACGAGCCGGGAGACGCCGAAGTCGATGACGCGCGGCCCGTCGATGCCGAGCAGCACGTTGCCCGGTTTGAAGTCGCGGTGCACGACGCCGGCGCGGTGGATGGCGCCGAGCGCGGTGGCGGTGCCGATGGCCAGGCGTTCGAGCGCGCCGCCGGTGCGCGGCCCCTCGGTTTCGACGTGCTCGCGCAGCGAGGGGCCTTCGACGTACTCGCTCACCAGGTACGGCCGGTCGCCTTCGAGGTCGGCGTCGAGGAGCTGGGCCGTGCAGAACGCGGCGACCCGGCGCACCGCCTCGATCTCGCTGAGGAAGCGGCGGCGGGCGTCCGGCGTGCCGGAGAGGCTGGCGTGCAGCAGCTTGATGGCGACCTGCTGACCGTGCGGGGATTCGCCGAGGTAGACCACACCTTGGCCACCCTGACCGAGCCTGCGTGTCAGCCGGTAGGACCCCAACTGCCGGGGATCGTCGGCACGTAGCTCGGACATATACCGCCATTATGCCTGGCCTCGGCGAACGCGCGGTCACAAGAAGCTACGGGAGCAGTGCGGCGTACCGGTCGAGAACGGACAGCACCTGGCCGGCGGAGCCGCTGGGCACCGCCGGCGGAGACGGGTGACACGGCTCGGCGACGGCTGGATCGCCGCCAAGGGCGTGACGGGCACGCCGGCCGCGCGGAAGAGCCGGGTGACGCGCTGGAGCCCGCGGGACGTGCTGAGCGGCGGTTCCAGGGCGATAGCCTCATCTCGTGCTGGAAAAGATCGCAGCCACCCGTTACGTCACCCCGCTGCGGGAGGGCGGGTCGCTGCCCGGCGTGGTCGAGGCCGACGACCTCGGCACGTACGTCGTCAAGTTCCGCGAGGCCGGTCAGGGCCGCCGGGTGCTGGTCGCCGAGATCATCGCCGCCGAGCTGGCCCGCCGTCTCGGCTTCAAGACCCCCGAGCTCAAGCTCATCGACCTCGACCCGCAGCTCGGCGTCAGGGAGCCGGACGAGGAGGTGCAGGACCTCCTCAAGGCCAGCGCCGGGCTCAACCTCGCGGTCGACTTCCTGCCGGGCGCCCTCGGGTTCGACCCGCTGGCCTGGGCGCCCGACCCGGTGTTCGCCGCCAAGGTGGTGTGGTTCGACGGCCTGATCCACAACGTCGACCGGAGCTGGCGCAACCCCAACCTGCTCGTCTGGCACCGCGACACGTGGCTGATCGACCACGGCGCCGCCCTGTGGTTCCACCACAACTGGCGCACCGCGGACCCGCAGCGGCCGTTCGACGCGGGCGACCACGTGCTCGCCCCCTTCGCCGGCGACGTGTCCGCGGCGGGCGCCGACCTGGCCGGCCGCATCGATCGCGAGCTGCTGGAGACCGTGACGGCCCTGGTGCCCGACGAGTGGCTGGCGGGCGAGCCGGGCTTCGGCTCCCCCGACGGCGTGCGCGCGGCGTACGTCGACCACCTCCTGCGGCGCGCGCACGGGCCGCGCGAGTGGCTGACGGCCGGCGAGCAGAAGGAGCGCAAGGCGGCGGGCCCCGGCTCCGTCGGCGCGTTCTGGCGGGAGGGCAGGACTCAGTGAGCAGAGACGTCTACGAGTACGCGGTGATCCGCGTGGTGCCGAAGGTCGAGCGGGGCGAGCTGATCAACGCAGGCGTGCTGCTCTACTGCCAGCCGCGCGGCTACCTGTGCGCCAAGGTCCAGCTCGACCCCGAGCGGCTGCGGGCGCTCGACCCCACCGTGGACGTGGAGGGGGTGCGGCGGGCGCTCGGCGCGTACGAGGCGGCCTGCGGCGAGCGGCCTGGACCGCTCGCGCGCGAGTCGCTCGGCGGCCGGTTCCGCTGGCTGACCGCGCCGCGCAGCACGATCGTCCAGGCGGGGCCCGTGCACGCGGGGCTCACCGCCGACCCCGACATCGAGCTGGCGCGGCTGTTCGACAAGCTCGTACGCGTATAGCGGGACCTGCGGTGATATAGACCCCTCCTGGGTAGGTTCCTCCTCATGAGAGGAGATCGCCCATGAGCGTCCCGCCTCAGCAGGCCGCGCGCCTTCTCACCGTCGAGGGCGGGCATCTGCTGCGGCTGCGCGACCTCGACAAGGCGGGCGCGTACGTGGTGGACGACCGCGGCGTCATCGTCGAGGTGAACCCCACCGCCGAGCGCCTGCTCCGGCGGCACGCCGCCGACCTGCTCGGCCGCGACGCCCACGACGCGCTCCACCGCGGCAGGCGGGGCGAGGCGCTGTCGCACAGCCAGTGCGCGCTGCGCCACTCCCTGATCACCGGCGGCACCGCATCCGGCGACGAGGCGTTCCTGGAGTGCGGCGACGGCGCGGTGATCCGTACCCGCTGGCTCATCACGCCGTGCCGGATAGACGACTCCACCACGGGCGCACTGGTGATCTTCCACGCGATGAACGGAGGCGCGGAGAGCGCCGCCGAGCCGCCCGGCCCGAGCGCGTCGCTGTCCGACCTCGAACGCCTGGCGCTGCTCGCCGAGACCACCGCGACGCTCACCTCCAGCCTCGACGTCCAGGCCACGCTGGGCCACCTGATACGCCTGGTGCTGCCGCTGCTGGCCGACTGGGTGGTGGTCGACCTGGTCACCGAGGAGGGCACGATCTCCCGGTCCGTCGTCGCCCACTACGAGAACGGCGTCCTCGCTCACCGCGGCGACCTGGAGCGGCAGCTCCCCGCCGTCAGCCCCGAGTCGGCCATGCCGTTGTCGCGGGCGCTGCGCGGCGTCACCGCCACGCTCATCGGCCCGCAGACCTACCGGCACCCGCCCGACACCGAGATCGCCGCCGCCCAGCAGGAGCTGCTGGCGGCCACCGGCATCACGTCCGCGTGCATCGCCCCGATCCGCGGCATCCGGGAGGTGATCGGCGCGCTCACCCTCGGGCGTTCCGAGCGGCCCGAGCCGTACACCGCCGGAGACCTGCTGCTGTCCGAGGACATCGCCCGCCGCGCCGGGCTGGCGCTGGACAACGCCCGCCTGTTCGAGCGGCAGCGCCGCGTCGCCGAGACCATGCAGCGCCACCTGCTGCCCCGGCTGCCGAAGCTGCCCAACCTGCAGATGAGGGCCTGCTACGTGCCCGCACCCAACGCCTCCTACGTCGGCGGCGACTGGTACGACGCGTTCGTGCAGGCCGACGGCTCGGTGGGCCTGGTGATCGGCGACGTGGTGGGCCACGACCTCGACGCCGCCGCCGGCATGGCGCAGGTGTGCAATATGCTGCGCGCGTACGCGGGGGAGCCGGGCATCGCGCCCAGCATCGTCGTGGACCGGCTCGACCAGGCCGTGGCGCGCATGGCCGACACCACGATGGCGACCGTCGTCTTCGCCCGCGCCGAGCAGATCGACGGCGGCTGGCGGCTGCGCTGGACCAACGCCGGGCATCCGCCGCCGCTGCTCATCGAGCACGACGGCACGGCCCGCTTCCTGGAGGAGGGCGCCGGCCTGATGCTCGGCACCGGCATCTACTCGGTGCGCGAGGACGCCGTCTGCGACCTGCCGCCGGGATCGAGCGTGCTGTTCTACACCGACGGGCTCATCGAATCGCCCGCGCACAGCCTCGACGACGGCCTGGAACGGCTGCGGCGCGAGGCGCCCACGCTCGCCGCAACCCCGCTCGACGACTACTGCGACCGGCTGCTCAGCAAGGTCCGCCCGGCCGACAACGACGACGACGTCGCCCTGCTCGCCCTGTGGGCGCCCGGCTAGAGCCCCGCCCCGCCCGCCGGAACCCTCCGCGGGATCCGTCAGAAAAGCACGGACATGAACGTGCCCACCTCGCGGAAGCCCACCTTGCGGTAGACCGCGCGCGCCGGGTGGTTGTAGTCGTTGACGTACAGGGTGACCACGGGGGCGAAGCAGTTCATCGCCGCCTCGACCACGGCCGCCATCCCGCCCACCGCGTACCCCCTGCCGCGCAGCTCGGGCGCCACCCAGACCCCCTGGATCTGGCAGGCCTGCGGCGTGACCGCGCCGATCTCCGCCTTGAACACCACCCGGCCGTCCTCGATCCGCGCGTACGAGCGGCCGATCCTGATCAGCTCGGCCACCCGCGTACGGTAGAGCGCGCCGCCGTCACCGAGGTTCGGCGAGACCCCGACCTCCTCGGTGAACATCGCCACGCAGGCGGGCAGCAGGATGTCGAACTCCTCGGGACGCACCCGGCGTACGAGCGGGTCGGCCGGCACCGGCGGCTTGCTGGAGGTCGCCATGACCGGCTGCGCCCAGCGGATCGCCCGCGCCCGCCCCCAGTGCGGCTCAAGCCGCTCCCACAGCAGGCTGACCGCGTCGACCGGGCCCACGATGGACGAGCACCGGCGGCCCTGCTTGCGGGCGCGGTCGGCGAACGCCTGCACGGCTTCAGGACCGGCGTTGACCGGCACCATGTTGGCCCCGGCGTAGCAGAGCGACACGAGGTTGCCGCGCGTGCCATAGCCCCACATCTGCCCGCCCAGCCTCGCCGGGTTGAGGCCGACGGCCCGCACCCGCGAGGAGACGAAGACGTTGGCGACCGGATCGGCGTCGAGCAGGGCGAGAACCTCGTCCCGGTCGTTGTCGTCGAGCACGCGCGACGCCGATGTACGCAGCATCACAATGGTCAGACTACGCGAAGGGTTACCGAATGGCTCATCCGGAAATGCCCACGGTAACCCATTCTTGACGTCCGACCTCTGCGCGGGCTACACGATCGCCTGCGGGCGCCCTTGGAACGATCTCACCGGGCGCCCCGCAGCGGGCCTTATCGGCCGCCCTTCAGCAGGTCCAGCACACCGAGCAGGCCCAGCAGATCGGGAGCCCGGGAGCGGCCGGCCGCCTGCGGCACCACCGCGCTCGGCTCCGGCGCCGCCGCGCAGGACGAGCCGCCCCTCGGCAGCGTCCCGTCTCGCAGGTACGCCACCAGATGCCGGTCCATGCAGGCGTTGCCCGCGAGCGTCACCCCGTGGTTGCCGCCCTGGTCCACCACGAGCCGGGCGCGCGGGAAGCGCTGGGCCATCTCCCGCGCCCCGCGGTACGGCGTCGCCGCGTCGTCCTTGGACTGCAGGATCAGGAACGGCGGCAGCTTCGGCGAGTCCTTGACCTGCACCGGCGTGCCGCCCCGCACCGGCCAGAACGCGCAGGGAGCGTTGTACCAGGCGTTGGGCCAGGTCAGGAACGGCGCCTTGCGGTGCATCCTGGTCATGTCGGCCCGCCACTTCTCCCACTTGCGCGGCCAGCGCGCGTCGCTGCACTCCACGCCCAGGTAGACGGCGTAGCCGTTCTCGGCGGCCGCGTCGTTCTTGCCGTGCCGGGTGTAGATGTCGGTCAGACCCGAGGCGTCGCCGTCGCGCACGTACGACGACCACGCCTGCGCGAACGCCGGCCACACCCTGTCCGTGTACCCCGCCAGCGCGAACGTGTCGTCCAGCTCGCTCGGGCCCACCACGCCGCCGGCCGGGTGCGAGCGCAGCCGGTCGCGCATCGCGTAGAAGGCGAACGACGTCTGCTTCACCGTCGAGCCCAGCTTGTAGACGTCGTTGTGCCGGGCCGTCCAGGCCAGGAACTGGCGGTGACGGCGCTCGAAGGAGCGGTTCTGCCTGAGGTTGAGCTCGTACCAGCTGCCGCTCGGATCGACCGTGCTGTCCATGACCAGGCGCTTGATCCGGCCGGGGAACAGCGTGGCGTAGACGGCGCCGAGGTAGGTGCCGTACGAGTAGCCGAGGTAGCTGATCTTCTCCTCGCCGAGCGCGGCGCGGATGCGGTCCATGTCCCTGGCGGAGTTCTCCGTCGTCAGGTGCGGCAGCAGCCACGACCACCGGTCGCCGCACGCCTCCGCGTACTTGGCGGCGCGGTCCCGCAGCGCCTTCTCGTGCGCCCTGTTGCGGGGGATCTGGTCGAGCCTCGGCGCCTTGTAGAACGTCTCGGCGTCTATGCAGTGGATCGCGGGCTCGCTGCCGCCGACGCCGCGCGGGTCGAAGCCGACGATGTCGTACCGCTCGGCCACGTCGGCGGGCAGGGACGAGGCAACGTACTCCGTCAGGTTCCTGCCAGGGGAGCCCGGCCCGCCCGGGTTGACCAAGAGCGTACCGAGATGCCTGCTGCCCCTGGGCACCTTGGCCTTGATCCGGTTGAGCGCCAGTTTGATCGTCTGAGCCTTCGGCCTTCTGTAGTCGAGCGGCACCTGCACGGTCGCACACTCCAGCTCCGCCGACGCCGACTTACCCGGCACCTTGGGGCAGGCCGCCCACGTCACGGCCGCCGCCGCTGCCTGCCGCGCTGCCGCCGACGCCTCCGGTCCGGCCACCGCCGCCGCGGTCCCGTTCGCACTCCCGACCCCGGCCACGAGCATCGCCACTCCGGCGACGACCCCCACTACCCGTTTCACCCGGTCCCCTTCCTGTTCATAGGCCCTGCGATGCTCCCCTGAGTCACCGGGCGATCACGAAGCGTATGGGGAAAAGCTTGCCAACGCCTAGCAGCAAGATTGCCGGGCCGCGGGAACCTGCCGAGTCCACCAGCCGTCCGGCCCGCGGGCTCGGCCCGGCCCGCCACCGTCCGGGCTTCGGCAAGCCGCCGGGAGCCGGGTCACGGAGACACGAAAAGACGTGCCCGCCGTCGAGCGGGCACGTCTCAGATGGTGCTCGGCCGGCTGAGGCTCCGGGGTTCCGCAGCGCTCAGCCGCCTACGAGGGCCGTGGCGTGCGACCTTCGGAAAGGCGCGTGGCGCTCAGCCCGCGACGCAAGCCCACCGGACCGGAGGTGGCCGGCCGGGCAACCGGGAAAGGCCGGAGGTGAGCCCACCGAAGCCGTAGGACCGGAGCCGAACCCACCGTGACCGCAGGACCGGTGACCGGCCCACCCGAACCGCACGGCCGGGGCCGGCCCGCCGTGGCGGTGGAAACGGTGGTCAGCCCACCGTTACCGTGGGGCCGGTCGCGGTGTCGTCGTCGAGGTCGATCTCGACGCCCATCTCCTCGGCGAGCCGCATGGCCTCCTCGATGAGCGTCTCGACGATCTGCGACTCCGGCACGGTCTTGATGACCTCGCCCTTGACGAAGATCTGGCCCTTGCCGTTGCCGGAGGCGACGCCCAGGTCGGCCTCGCGGGCCTCGCCGGGCCCGTTGACGACGCAGCCCATGACGGCCACCCGCAGCGGCACCTTCATGCCCTCGAGACCGGCCTGGACCTGCTCGGCGAGGGTGTAGACGTCCACCTGCGCCCGCCCGCACGACGGGCAGGACACGATCTCCAAGCCGCGCTCGCGCAGCCCCAGAGACTCGAGGATCTGGGTGCCGACCTTGACCTCCTCGACCGGAGGCGCGGACAGCGAGACCCTGATGGTGTCGCCGATGCCCTCGGCGAGCAGCGCGCCGAAGGCGACGGCGGACTTGATCGTGCCCTGGAAGGCGGGCCCCGCCTCGGTGACGCCGAGGTGGAGCGGGTAGTCGCACTTGGCGGCGAGCAGCCGGTACGCGTTGATCATCACGACCGGGTCGTTGTGCTTGACCGAGATCTTGATGTCGCGGAAGCCGTGCTCCTCGAACAGCGAGCACTCCCACAACGCCGACTCGACCAGCGCCTCGGGCGTCGCCTTGCCGTACTTCTGCAGCAGGCGGGGGTCGAGGGAGCCGGCGTTGACGCCGATGCGGATGGGCACGCCGGCGTCGGAGGCGGCGCGGGCGATCTCGCCCACCTTGTCGTCGAACTTCTTGATGTTGCCGGGGTTGACGCGGACGGCCGCGCATCCGGCGTCGATGGCGGCGAAGACGTACTTCGGCTGGAAGTGGATGTCGGCGATCACCGGGATCTGCGACTTCTTGGCGATCAGCGGCAGCGCGTCGGCGTCGTCCTGGGACGGCACGGCCACGCGGACGATCTGGCAGCCCGAAGCGGTGAGCTCGGCGATCTGCTGGAGTGTGGCGTTGACGTCGGCGGTCACCGTCGTCGTCATCGACTGCACCGAGACGGGGGCGTCGCCGCCGACGGGCACGTTGCCGACCATGACTTGGCGGGAGCGGCGGCGTTCGGCGAGCGGCTTGGGGCGGACCGTCGGGATGCCGAGAGCTACAGAAGACATTTCAACCCTTACTGTGACGACGCTTTCCAGTTTAGGTAGCTAGCGGGACTGCCCGGCCGTGAGCTCGGCCGCACGGGCCCGCGCCCAGGCGTCGGCCGCGAGCACCTCCTCGACGGAGCCGGCCGGGGTGACCTGGTGTTCTTCGACGACCTTGGCCACGGTGTCGACGATGCCGAGGAACGGCAGATCGCCGCGCAGGAACGCGTCGAGGCACACTTCGTTGGCGGCGTTGTAGACGGCGGGCGCGGTGCCGCCCTCGCCGCCGACGTGGCGGGCCAGCGCGACGGCGGGGAAGGCGTCGTCGTCGAGCGGCTCGAACGTCCACGTGTGGGCCGTGGACCAGTCGATCGGCTGAGCGGCGCCGGGGACGCGGCGGGGGTGGCCGAGCGCGAGCGCGATCGGCAGCCGCATGTCGGGCGGGCTGGCCTGGGCGATGGTGGAGCCGTCGACGTATTCGACCATGGAGTGGATGATCGACTGCGGGTGGACCACGACCTCGATGCGGTCGAAGGGCAGATCGAACAGCAGATGGGCCTCGATGACCTCCAGGCCCTTGTTGACGAGCGTGGCGGAGTTGATCGTGATGTACGGGCCCATCGACCAGGTGGGATGGGCCAGCGCCATCTCCGGCGTGACGCCGGCCATCTCCTCGCGCTTCATGCCGCGGAACGGCCCGCCGCTCGCGGTGATCACGAGCTGCTTGACGCGCGAGGGGTCGTAGCCTTCGGGACCCGACGCCCACAGGCACTGCTGGAGCGCGGAGTGCTCGGAGTCGACGGGCAGGATCTGACCCGGCGCGGCCAGCCGCTTGACCAGCGGCCCGCCGATGATCAGCGACTCCTTGTTGGCCAGCGCGAGCAGGCGGCCCGCCTTGAGGGCGACCAGCGTGGACGACAGGCCGAGCGCGCCGGTGATGCCGTTGAGCACCATGTCGCACTCCCAGCCGGCCACCTCGGCCACCCCGTCGGGGCCGCCGAGCACGACCGGCTTGACGCCGTGGGCGTCGAGCGCCTCCCGCAGCGCGGGCACGGCCGCCGCGTCGGCCACCGCCACCGCCTCGACCCCGAACTCGGCCGCCTGTCTGGCCAGTAGCTCGACCCTCCCTCCCCCGGCCGCGAGCGCCGCGACGCGGAAGCCGTCGGAGTTGGCGGCGATGACGTCGAGGGCCTGCGTGCCGATCGAACCTGTGGAACCGAGGAGGACGACGGAGCGGAGGGTCTTCTCATGCACAGACCCATTCTCCCCGCTACGCCGGGCGCTCAGGCACGCCGAGGCGGCCGGGTCGAAATTCTTCGCCTTATGTGACACGAGATAACCCAGTCCATTTATGCCGGGATTTCGTCATATCGGAATGAGCGAATCTTGAGAAATCCCGATATTGGTCTCGCTACGTTCCCTCCCCGTAGTCCGCTTTAGGGAGGTACGTAATGCACCGCAGAATCGCCCTGCTCTCCGCCGCCGCGCTCACCGGCACCTTGCTGGCCGGTGCGCTACCCGCGGGAGCGGCACAGGCGTCCGGCCCCGAGGGCGGCCCGGGCGCCCGCGGCGCGTCCCCCGGCGAGCCGGCCGGAGCGTCCGGGACCGCACGGCACCAGGGCCTGAGGACGTCCACGACCCCGGCGAAGACCCCTCAGCAGGGTCAGCCGAAGCCCGCCCAGCACGCCGCCGCCGACTCCGCATCCGAACGGCGGCAGGTGATGACGTATTGGACGGAGCAGCGCATGGAGTCCGCCAAGCCGCTCGACGCCCCCGGCCCCAAGGCGGCGCCCGGCGCGGCCGAACCTCGCCAGGGCCGGGCTTGGACCGCTCCACCCACCCGCGGCACGGCGGGCACCGGCACCAGCACGCAGGCCGCGAACAGTCCCGGCGCGGCGTGGACCAAGGGCGGCGCGATCGCGCGCACCACCGGGCGGATCTTCTTCACCACCCAGGGCCGCAACGCCTCCTGCTCCGGCACGGCGGTGACCAGCGCCAACAAGAGCGTGGTGCTCACCGCGGGCCACTGCGTGAAGATGAACGGAACGTTCCACACGAACTGGGTCTTCGTCCCCGGCTACGACAACGGCAACCGCCCCTTCGGCACCTGGCCGGCCACCCGGCTGCTCACCACCCAGCAGTGGAGCAGCCGCGAGGACATCAACTTCGACGTGGCCGCCGCCGTGGTCGCGCCGGTCAACGGCAAGACGCTGGTGGACACCGTCGGCGGCCAGGGCGTGGCCTTCAACCAGCCGCGCGACCGGCAGATGTACGCCTTCGGCTACCCGGCGGCGGCGCCGTACGACGGCTCGAAGCTCGTCTACTGCAGCGGGCGGACGTTCGACGACGTCCTGGCCAGCGAGGACCTCGGGCTGACGTGCAACATGACCGGCGGCTCCAGCGGCGGCCCCTGGCTGCTGAATTTCAACGAATCCACGGGGCTCGGCACGCAGAATTCCGTCAACAGCTTCACCTACAATTTCGCCCCCAACTGGATGTTCGGCCCTTATTTCGGGAGCGAAGCCCAGGCCGTCTACCAAGCGGCGCAATCCACCAACGCAGCCTGATCAATTCACCGAAAGCAGTCACAAGAACACATCTCGTGGTGCACACTCATGGGGCATGACCATGAGCACCCCCCTGCTTGCGGCGGCCCCGCTCCTGGCGGGGCTGATCGGCCCCGCCCTCGTCGGTGCGGCACCCGCCCGCCAGCAGGCCGACGCCCCGGCCGGGGTCCCGGCCGTCGCTCCCGCGCGCCTTGCGGAGCGCACTGACATCGTCGAGGACATCGTCGAGCACGTGGCCGCCAGGACGGCCACCGACCAGCGGCGCGTGCTCGCGTACTGGACTCCCGAACGCATGGCCAGGGCGTTGCCGATCGACCTGCTCGGCCTCGTCGAGCGCGGCCTGAAGAGCGGCGGTCTCCTCAGAAACGGCGGCCTGCTGGGCAGTGACCTCCCAGGCGGCCTGCTCGGCGGGGACCTCCCGGGCGGCCTGACGCGCGGTCTCACGCAAGGTCTCACGGGCGGCGCGCCGGGACACCTGGCCGGCGGCGCTTCCGGACAGCCCGCGAGCGGTGCTCCGAGACGGCTCGCGAGCGGCGATGCGGCCACGCCGGCCGGCGGCGCCGGCCTGCCGGGCCCGCGTGAGCTCATGGCCGCCGCCCGCCCCCTGGCCGAGCCGGCGGCGGGCAGGCCCGCCAGGCCGGCCGCCACCACGTCCGGCTCCCGCTGGATCACCGGCGGCCAGGTGGCGCGGACCACGGGGCGGGTGTTCCTGACCGTCGCGGGCGTCGACTTCGTCTGCTCGGCGAGCACGGTCAAGAGCGCCAACAGGGACGTCGTGATCACCGCCGGCCACTGCGTCAAGGACGGCACCGGCGAGTGGGCGGCGAACTGGACGTTCGTCCCCGCGTACGGCACGGCGGGCCCGCGCCCGTACGGCCAGTACACCGCCCGCCGCATGTTCGTCGCCGGCCCGTGGTCGCGCAGCGCCGACGACAACTACGACGTCGGCATGGTCGCCCTGGCCACCTCGAAGGGCCGGCACGTGACCGACGTGGTGGGCGGTCAGGACATCGCGTTCAACACCCCGAGGGGCGGCCAGGCGTTCGGCTTCGGCTACCCGGCCGACCCGCCGTACGACGGCTCGCACCTCGTCTACTGCGCGGGCCGGCTCAGGAAGGACCCGCACGGCCAGACCCGCGACCAGGGTCTCGGCTGTGACATGACGGCAGGGGCGAGCGGCGGCCCGTGGCTGACGTCGTTCGACGCGGCGACGGGCAAGGGCACGATCATGTCGCTGAGCAGCTTCAAGTACAGCGACGACCGGCGTACGATGTACGGCCCGTACTTCGGCGACACGATCAAGGCGCTCTTCCGCACGGCGGAGCGCGCCTGACAGGACGGGCCGCTGCTCTCATGGACGGGCCCCACGGACGGGCCCAATAGACGGGCCCCACAGACGGGCCCAGTAGACGGGCCCAGTAGACGGGCGGGGTGGCGGGCGCGCTGCGTCACCCCGCCGCACCTCTCAGGCGTCAGAGCGTCAGCCCGGTCAGGACCATGACCTTCTCGTACGTCAGGTCCTCCATGGCCGAGTGCAGCCCCTCGCGGCCGACGCCGGACTGCTTGACCCCGCCGTACGGCATCTGGTCGGCCCGGTACGACGGCACGTCACCGATGATCACGCCGCCCACCTCGAGCTCCCGGTTGGCTCGGAAGGCGGCGTCGAGCGAGCGGGTGAACACGCCGGCCTGCAGACCGTACTTGGAGTCGTTGACCATCGCGTACGCCTCGTCGATGGAGGCGGCCCGCTGCAGGATCATGACGGGCCCGAAGACCTCCTCGCAGGCGACCTTGGCCTCACGCGGCACGCCGGCCAGCACGGTCGGCTCGATGGTGGCGCGCTCCCTGCCGCCGCCCGCGAGCAGGGTGGCGCCGGCGTCGACGGCCTCGCGGATCCACTGCTCGACCCGCTCGGCGGCGGCCTCGGAGACCAGCGGCCCGACCTGGGTCTTCTCGTCGGTGGGGTCGCCGGTGACGAGGGCGCCGACGGCGGGCAGCAGCCGCTCGACGAACGCGTCGTAGACCGGCTCCTCGACGATCACCCGCTGGACGGCGATGCAGCTCTGCCCGGCCTGGTAGTTGGAGTAGAGCGCGATGCGCTGCGCGGCCCAGTCGAGGTCGGCGTCGGCCAGCACGACGGCGGCGGCGTTGCCGCCGAGCTCCAGCGTCACGTGCTTGCGCGGCACCTGGTCGGCGATGGCGTAGCCGACGGGGGCGGAGCCGGTGAACGACACGACGGGCAGCCGGGGGTCGGTCACGAGGGCGGAGGCGCGCTCGTTCTCGATGGGCAGCACCGAGAACATGCCGGCGGGCAGGTCGGTCTCGGCCAGGATCTCGCCGAGCAGCAGCGAGGAGAGCGGGGTGGCCGGGGCGGGCTTGACGACGACGGGCGCGCCGACGGCGATGGCGGGGGCGACCTTGTGCGCGACGAGGTTCAGCGGGAAGTTGAACGGGGTGATCGCCAGCACGGGGCCCTTGGGCACGCGGGTGACGTAGGCGAGGCGCCCGGTGGCGGCGGGTTCGGTGTCGAGCCGCTGCACGCCGCCGGACCAGCGGCGGGCCTCCTCGGCGGCGAAGCGGAACGTGGCGATGGCGCGGCTCACCTCGCCGCGCGCCCACATGATGGGCTTGCCGTTCTCGGCGGTGATGAGGTGGGCGATCTCGTCGGCGCGCTCGGCGATGCGGCGCGAGACGTGGGCCAGTGCCTCGGCGCGCACGTGCACGGGCAGCGCGGCGGCCTCTTTCGCGACCGCGTGCGCGGCCGCGACGGCCTCCTCCACCTGGGCGTCGGTCGGCACGGAGTGCCGACCGACCTCGCGGCCGTCGTGGGGGTTGGTGACAGTGAGCTCGGTCTCCCCGGTCGCGGCGCGGCCGGCCAGCCAGAAGGTACGCACGTCCATACCTCGACGTTATGCCACGGCCGCACGGGGGATTTACACCACGATGCACAAGACTCACACGAGGGCTCACCGTTAAGTACAAGCCCCGTTGTATACCCATGATGTAACAGAAGTAGACCCAATTCGGGATGTTTACCATGCGGAGGGGTTTGAGGAATCTCCGCCATGGCTAAGTCATCGGGTGCGGGTCTCCAGCGCGGTGGGCCCCCGATCAGAAAGGCGTGGGCCCCGTGACCGAACGACGTGAGGTCACAAGGACGCATAGCTCCTTGGCCATAAAGGAGGTCTCATGACCTCGGCGCCTCTCGGACTGCAGGGTGCGTACTCCCAGGGTGAGCGCGCCAGCCATGACGAACTTCGCTCCCGCCTGCTCGACGTGGCGGTGAACCTGCTGCAGACCGACGGGCCCGACAGCCTGACGATGCGCAGGATCGCCGCCGAGGCCGGTTGCACGACGACCGTCATCTACACGATGTTCGGCAACCGTGAGGGGCTGGCGGAGGCGCTCTATCTGGAGGGGTTCGAGCGGTTCCGCCGCTATCTGGAGGCGGTGCCGCCGCGGCGCAATCCGTACGAGCACCTGACGGCGCTCAGCCCGGCCTACCGGCAGGCGTGCCTGTCCGAGCCCGGCTACTACAGCCTGATGTTCGAGCGGGCGATCCCCGGTTTCGAACCCAGCGAGCGCGCGCGGACGCTGGCCCGTGCCGCGCTCAACATCCTCGACCGGGTCATCGCCGACTGCATCTCGGCCGGCTACCTGGTGCCGACGCAGCCCCGCAAGATCGCCGACGCGCTGTGGTCGGCCGCCCAGGGCGCGATCAGCCTGGAGCGGGCCGGGCACCTGCGCGACGGCCGCACCTACGAAGCGGTGACGAACGCGGTCATCTGCTGCTACCAGGTCGAGAAGCCGGAGTAGCCCGCCGCTTGGCCCTGGGACGGCCCGCCGCCTCCAGGGCCAGCCACAGCTCCGCGCGCACGCCGGGGTCGTCGAGGTCGCGGCCGAGCAGCTCGGCGACGCGCCTCATGCGGTAGCGCAGGGTGTGGCGGTGGACGCCGAGCCGCTGCGCCGCCGCGTCCCAGTGGCCGTTGCTCTCCAGGTACGCCCGCAGCGACTCCACCAGGTCGGCCCGCGACCCGTAGGCGTTGAGCGGCGCCAGCACCGCCGTGGAGAACGCGTGGGCGGCGGCCGGGTCGAGCAGCGCGAGCAGCCCCTGCCCCGCCAGCTCGCCGAACCTGACGACCGGCCCGCGCCGCGTGTCGCCGGCCGCCTCCAGGGCCCGCCTGGCCTGGTCGAGCGCGTCGCGCAGCGAGTCGTAGCCGGTGGGCAGGCTCACGCCGACCGGCGCCCCCGCACGCAGCGCCACCTCCTCGGCGTCCTGCTCGGGGACGAGCGCCACGACGTCGGGCACGCCGGTCAGCGCGGCGAAGGCGACGGGCTCCAGCGCGTCCAGCGCCTCGGGTCCCGCCGCGAGCGCCACCACGGGCGCGCCGGGCAGCCGTCCGCCCAGCCGGCCGAGCACCGCCCTGGCCCGCTCCTCCTCCCCCGCGAGCAGCAGTTCGAGCACGGCGGCGCGCAGGCTGCGCTCGGCGGCGCGCTGGGCCCTGCCCTGCTCCATGGAGAGCGTGAGCAGCGAGCCCGCCGCGTTGATCACGGTGTGGGTGACGGGCGAGAAGGCGTGCCCGGCGCCGACGGCGAAGAACCCGCGCGGCCTGCCACCGCCGCCCAGCGGCTGCACGACGATGTGCTCGCCGGGCGCGGACAGCGCGAGACTGGCCGGCATCGGCGCCTCCCCGGCGGGCTTGCGCATCTCAGGCCGGGCGTCGGGCCGTCCCGTACCACCGGCGGGCCCGCGCGAGTCGGGCCGGGTCTCACCGGCGCGGCCGGGATGGGCGCCGGAGCCGGCCCCCGGCGGTGGAGACGGCTCGAAGGGACGGCCGCGACGCCGGGACAGCTCGGCCGCGACCGCCTCGGTACGCGCACCGGGCGTGGCGTGGCGGACCTCGCCGGACTCGTCGAGCAGCGCGGCCCACCCGCCGACCTCCTTGGCCAGCCGGTCGATGACGGCCACCATGCCCTCCTGGCGCAGCGCCGCCCGCGTCAGGCGGCCCTGGGCGGCGAAGGCGCGGCTGATCTCCTCGTACTGCTCGGCCGCGAGCAGCTCGCTGACCGCCTTGCCGATGGCGATGAACGGCATCTCGCGCGGCACTTCGAGCAGCGGCAGCCCGGCCTCCTCCGCGGCCTCGATCAGCCCCGGCGGCGTCTCCTCGTGCGAGACCCCGACGCCGAACCCGAGCCCGGAGACCCCGCGCCTGACCAGCCGGGCGACGTAGCCGGACAGGTCGCCGTCCATCCGCAGGCCGGTGGTGAGCAGCAGCTCGCCGCCCTCCAGGTAGGGCGTGGGGTCGGACAGCTCGCTGACGGCGACCCAGCGCACGGGCGCGTCGAGCACGCCGGGCCGCGCGGTGCCGGCCAGCGGCTTGAGGTGCATGCGACGCATGACGGTCTGCAGCGTAGGCGGCATGCGAAATTGTCCATTTCGGCTAAGACGACCACTCCCAGTGTGACATACCGACGTATCGGCGCAGGTGGGAAGCGACCGTAGCGTCAGGGGCATGAGCATTCCCCAGGAGCGGCGCGTCGTGACCGCCATCCCAGGTCCCAAGTCGCAGGAGTTGCTGGCTCGCAAGCAGGCCGCCGTCCCGTCCGGCGTCGGCACCACGCTGCCGGTGTTCGTGACCCGCGCGGGCGGTGGCGTGCTGCAGGACGCCGACGGGAACTCGCTGATCGACTTCGGCTCCGGCATCGCCGTGACGAACGTGGGCAACTCCGCGCCCAGGGTCGTCGAGCGGGTGCGCAAGCAGGTGGCCGACTTCACCCACACCTGCTTCATGGTCACCCCGTACGAGTCGTACGTGCGGGTGTGCGAGAAGCTCAACGAGCTGACCCCGGGAGAGCATGAGAAGCGCACGTTCCTGGTGAACTCGGGCGCCGAGGCCGTGGAGAACGCGGTCAAGATCGCCCGCCATGCCACGGGCCGGCCCGCCGTCGTGGTGTTCGACCACGGCTACCACGGCCGCACGCTGCTGACGATGACACTGACGGCCAAGAACATGCCGTACAAGCAGGGCTTCGGGCCGTTCGCGCCGGAGGTCTACCGGGTGCCGCTCGCCTACCCGTACCGGTGGCCGACGGGCCCGGAGAACTGCGCGGAGGAGGCGGCCGCGCAGGCCATCGACGCGATCACCAAGCAGATCGGCGCCCACAACGTGGCCGCGGTGGTGATCGAGCCGATCGCCGGCGAGGGCGGCTTCATCGTGCCGGCCAGGGGCTTCCTGCCGCGCATCGCGGAGTTCTGCCGGGAGAACGGCATCGTGTTCGTGGCCGACGAGGTGCAGACCGGCTTCGCGCGTACGGGGACGCTCTTCGCCTGCGAGGACGAGGGCATCGTCCCCGACGTCATCGCCACGGCCAAGGGCATCGCGGGCGGCCTGCCGCTGGCGGCGGTGACCGGCCGCGCGGAGATCATGGACAAGGTGCACCCGGGCGGGCTCGGCGGCACGTACGGCGGCAACCCGCTGGCCTGCGAGGCCGCGCTGGGCGTGCTGGAGACGATCGAGGCCCAGGACCTGGTGGCCAAGGCCCGGCGGATCGGCGAGATCATGCTGCCCCGCCTGGAGGCGCTCAAGGAGCGCTTCGACGTCATCGGCGACGTGCGGGGCCGGGGCGCGATGATCGCCATCGAGCTGGTCGAGCCGGGCACCAAGGAGCCGAACCCGGCGGCCGTCGCGGAGGTCGTCAAGCGCTGCCACGCCGACGGCCTGCTGGTGCTGACCGCCGGCACGTACGGCAACGTGCTGCGCTTCCTGCCGCCGCTGGTCATCCCCGAGCATCTGCTCGAGGAGGGTCTTGGCATCCTGGAGAAGGCGATCGCCGACCTCTAGACGAAACCCAACGAAACGGGCATCCAGCTTGCGGCTGGATGCCCGTTTTTGTGGTGTAAACGGCGTCGTACGGGTAGAGAATTCACCCTGACTTGACGCTCTGCAGGACGCTCACGGCCTCAGTCAGGGTTATAACGGTTCCGACATGCGGAGAGTCCCATGGCTGGTGGGAGCGTGATGAACTGGGGTTCGACCAGAGCGACGCAGGACGTGCTGACCTTCGATCCCGAGGGCCTGACCTGGGCTCAGCGCGACGGCGACGCCTGCGTCGTCTGCCACAAGAGATGGCCGCGCCCGCGGGTGCGGGTGGGCCGCCTGCCCAACGACGCGCCCGTCCTCGCGTGCGCCGACTGCGCCGAGGCCCTCGTGCCCGCGCCCATGGCCACCGTCGTGGCCTTCCCGTCCCGCTGACGCACGCGCCCTCGCCCGCCTGCGCGGCGAAGACGCCCCGAGGACAGCGAAGCCCCGAGCGGGCCCCTGAGCGAAACTCTGTGCGGCACTCTGCGCGGAACTCTGCGCGGGCCGCGCCCGGATGCGAACAGGGCGAGCCCGCGGCGCCCTCCGGTGAGGGCGGCGCTCACCGACCGGCCTACTTCATGAGCTCCTGCCACCGCTTGGCCCAGGTGGCGTAGTCCGTGCACTCCCCGTCGCCCGCGCGGCAATCACCGGGCGGGCGCACCGCGAACCTCACGCGATCGAGCCGCTTGTCATCGCCCATCCCGTACGTCCTGCACATGGCCCTGGCCCGCCCCTTGCACGCCTTCTCACTGGCGGGCGCCATGCCCGTCCAGGCGGCGGCGTCGCGCTGGGCATCGGCCGCGGTCACCCAGTTGAGCCACCGGTAGGCGCAGGTGGTGTCGGGAATGGTCGAGGTGAGCAGCCACGAGTCGAGCCACCCGGTCGTCGCCCGCGTCTTGATGGTCTCGACGGGCACCCCCGCCTTCTGCAGCAGCGTCCGGTAGTACGGCGTGACCTGGGCGTAGTCGAGCGCCCCCGTGGCGAACCCCTTGATCAGGTCGATCGGGTTGCGCCAGTAGGTGCGGTCCTTGTTGCGGTCGAGCAGCGCCATCGCCTTGTCCAGGTCGGCCTCGCTCAGCTCGTACGGGTCCTTCGCCCCCTCGGCCAGCGCGGCGGCGGCGATCGTCAGCGGGCTGTCCCTGAGCGCCGACCGCGTCGAGGAGAACACGTCGTCGAGCCCTCCCCCGGCGCGGCGGTCGCGGACGAACTCGTCGTACGCCCAGAGGTACGGCACCCCGTAGACCTTGCCCGAGACGGTGGTCATGTCGCGGAACCGCTTGTCCAGGTCGTTGTAGCCGCTCACCTTGGCCGGGTCGATGGGCCGCGCCTGCCCGCGCCGGATCAGGTCGGCGGCCAGCGCGGGACCGGCCGTGACGAGGTCGTAGGGCCGGTCGCCGACCCGGGCGGCCAGCTCTTCCGCGGTCTGCGCGATGTCGAGCCTGGCGATGCGGCAGCCGGTCTCCCGCTCGAACGAGCCCACCCAGTTGACCCGGGAGCTGACGCCGCCGTACTCGGCGTAGCCGCGGTAGGTGAGGATCTGCAGCGTCCCGTCGAGCTGGGTGGCGCTCGGCGTGGGCGTGGGGGTGGCGCTGCTCTTGGCGGTGGGGGTCGGCTTGGGCCGTACGGCCTGCCGCTCGGAGTCCGTGCTCGCCGCGCCGGCGGTATTCGCCGTGCCGGTCTTGCCGGCCGTGTTCGCCGTGCCGGCCGTGACGCCTGTGGAGGCCGCCGCACCCACGCCCGCGACCAGCGCCGTCACGGCGAGCGCCAGGGCATAAGTACGACGACCGTTCACTCTGCGTCCCCCCTTGTCCGTCGTGCTGGAGCTTACCGGGGAGGCGGGCGGGAGGAGGCGCCGTTCCTCCCGCCCGCCGGGCGCCGCTTACCCGTTCGTGGGGAAGCCCAGGTTCACACCGCCGTGCGAGGGGTCGAGCCAGCGGGAGGTGACGACCTTGCCGCGGGTGTAGAAGTGCACGCCCTCGGTGCCGTGCACGTGGGTGTCGCCGAACAGCGAGGCCTTCCAGCCGCCGAAGCTGTAGAAGGCCATGGGCACCGGGATCGGCACGTTGATGCCGATCATGCCGACCTCGACCTCGTTCTGGAAGCGCCTGGCCGCGCCGCCGTCGTTGGTGAAGATGGCGGTGCCGTTGCCGTACTGGCCGTTGTTGATGACCTCCAGGCCCTCCTCGTAGGAGGAGACGCGCACGATCGACAGCACCGGGCCGAAGATCTCTTCGGTGTGGACGCGCGAGCCGACGGGCACGTGGTCGAGCACGGTCGGCCCGAGCCAGAAGCCGGGCGTCTCGGCCGCCTTGCCACCGCCGAGCACGGGCGTCTCGCGGCCGTCCACGACCAGCTTGGCGCCCTCCTGGACGCCGAGGTCGAGGTAGGAGGCCACCTTGTCGCGGTGCGGCCCGGTGACCAGCGGCCCCATGTCGGACTTGGGGTCGTCGCCGGGGCCGACCACGAGCTTGCCCACGCGTTCGACGATCTTCTCCACCAGCGCGTCGCCGACCGGCTCGACGGCCAGCACCACGGAGATGGCCATGCAGCGCTCCCCTGCCGAGCCGAACCCGGCCGAGACCGCCGAGTCGGCCACCAGGTCGAGGTCGGCGTCCGGCAGCACCAGCATGTGGTTCTTGGCGCCGCCGAGCGCCTGCACGCGCTTGCCGTGCGCGGTGCCGGTCTCGTAGACGTACTTGGCGATGGGGGTGGAGCCGACGAACGACACCGCGCGCACGTCGGGGTGTTCGAGCAGCCGGTCCACGCTCACCTTGTCGCCCTGCACGACGTTGAACACGCCGTCGGGCAGGCCGGCCTCCTGCCACAGCCGCGCCATGAGCAGCGAGGCCGAAGGGTCGCGCTCCGACGGCTTGAGCACGAAGGTGTTGCCGCAGGCGATCGCGATGGGGAACATCCACATCGGCACCATGGCGGGGAAGTTGAACGGCGTGATGCCGGCGACCACGCCGAGCGGCTGGCGGATCGAGTAGGAGTCGACCCGGGTCGAGACGCCCTCGGAGAAGCCGCCCTTGAGCAGGTGCGGGATGCCGCAGGCGAACTCCACGACCTCCAGGCCGCGGGCCACCTCGCCGAGCGCGTCGGAGTGCACCTTGCCGTGTTCGGAGGAGATGAGGGCGGCGAGCTCGTCGCGGTGCGC
The DNA here is from genome assembly GCF_043196965.1 of Nonomuraea sp. NPDC049309. Classification (NCBI taxonomy): domain Bacteria; kingdom Bacillati; phylum Actinomycetota; class Actinomycetes; order Streptosporangiales; family Streptosporangiaceae; genus Nonomuraea; species Nonomuraea sp. NPDC049309. The sequence goes on from NZ_JBICSH010000001.1 coordinate 3,085,073, forward strand.
GTCCATCAGCTCGCGGAAGCGGAACAGCACCTGCGTGCGCTTGGTGAGCGAGGTGTCCCGCCAGGCGGGGTAGGCCGCCGCGGCGGCGGCGACCGCGGCGTCCACGTCGGCGGCGGAGGCCAGCGCGACGTGACCGCTCACCTCGCCGGTGGCGGGGTTGAAGATCTCGCCGGTACGCCCGGAGCCGCCCTCGACGAGGGTCCCGCCGATCCAGTGCTTGACGTGCTTGGTCTCGGCCATCACTGGTCCTTCGCCTCCGCGTCGATGGTCTCCAGGGCGGTGACGATGATGCCCAGGCCCTCGGTGGCCTCGTCCACGGTGAGGGTGAGGGGCGGCGCCATGCGGATGGCGGTGCCGTACAGGCCGCCCTTGCCGGCCAGCAGGCCCGCCTGCTTGGTCAGCTCCATGAAGCGGCTCGCCTGCTCCGGGCTCTGCAGCTCGACGGCGAACATCAGCCCCTTGCCGCGCACCTCCTTGACCACGGTCAGGCGCTCGGCGGCGGCCTTCAGGCCGCTCATGATGATCTCCCCGGTGCGCGCCGCGTTGGCCTGCAGGTCGTGGTCGAGCACATAGTCGAGGGTGGCGTTGGCGGCGGCCATGGCGATGGGGTTGCCGCCGAAGGTGGACAGGCCCACCGCGTGGGGGGCGTCCATGAGGTCGCCGCGCGCCACGACGCCGCCCACCGCGAAGCCGTTGCCGAGCCCCTTGGCGAACGTCATCATGTCGGGCGTCACGCCGTGGTTGCCGATGCCCCAGAACGAGCTGCCGGTCCGGCCCCAGCCGGTCTGCACCTCGTCGGAGATGAACAGGATGCCCTGCTCGTCCAGCACCTCCTTGTAGGCGGCGAACAGCCCGTCGGGGGCCATCGTGAAGCCGCCGACGCCCTGGATCGGCTCGGCGATGAGCGCGGCCACGTCGTTGGAGACGGAGGTGGCGAGGACGTGGCGCAGGTCGTCGACGCACGCCTTGATGTAGTCGGCGTCCGACAGGCCCCTGAACTGGGCCAGGTGCCTGTCGGTGCCGTGCAGGAAGTGCACGTTGAGCGGGGAGAGCGAGTTGTTCTTCCACGACCGGTTGGAGGTCACGCTGATCGCGCCGAAGCTGCGCCCGTGGTAGCTCTGCCGCATGGCGAGCACCTGGTCGCTCTTGCGCGCGTACGTGGCGAGCAGCAGCGCGGTCTCGTTGGCCTCGGTGCCGGAGTTGGTGAAGAACACCTTGGCGTCGGGGATGCCGGACAGTCTCGCGATCTTCTCGGCCAGCTCGATCTGCCCGCGCAGCAGGTAGACCGTGCTGGTGTGGACGACCCCGGTGGCGAGCTGGCGTTCGACGGCCTCGCGTACCTCGGGGACGTCGTAGCCGATCATGTTGGTCAGGATGCCGGCGAAGAAGTCGAGGTAGCTCTTACCGTCCGCGTCGGTGACGCGGTTGCCCTTGCCGCTGACGATCTCGATGGGCTCGTTGTAGTTGAGTGCCAGCCACTTGGGCATGACTGCCCGATGGCGCGCGAGTAGGTCCGACATGTTGTCGAGTATCCCTTTCCGTTCCGGTGCCCTCCTACGTGCAACGTGTCGCCTTGCCGAGAAAATGCCTTACACGATGGAAAGTCTCCGCCGTTGCCCTTGAGGACGAGGGCCACCACCCCCGGGCAGGCTCTGCGGGTCGGGGTAGAACCTGCCGGGGTCAGACCGCGCTGCTCTCCGAGGCGGGCGCGGGAGCGGTCGCCTGCGGGGCCGGGCGCAGCACGCTGACCGCGAGCACGGCGGCGGCCACGCAGAACGCGGCGCCCACCCACGAGCCGAGGTGCATGGCGGAGGTGAACGCCTCGTTGGCGACGCCGGCGAACCCGGCGCTGTGCGCGCCGCCGATCGACTCCCTGGCGACCGCGGGCAGCCCGGCGGGCATCTCGGAGGTGTAGCGCCCGGCCAGCACGCTGCCCAGGACCGCGATGCTGAGCGCCATGCCGACCTGCTGCACGGTGTCGTTGAGCGCGGAGCCGACCCCGGCGTGCTGGACGGGAATGGCGCCCATGAGCGAGGAGTACGCCGACGGCCCGGCCAGACCGCCGCCGATGCCCATGATCACCAGGCCGGTCAGCAGCGGCGGGTAGCCGGTGGTCAGCGCCATCACCACGAAGCCGGCGGCCATCAGCATCAGGCCGAGGCCGACCAGCGCCCGGTTGCTCATCCGCTGCCCGAGCCCGGCGCCCACGCCGTTGAAGATCGCGGCGGCGATCGCGTACGGCAGCATGGCGAACCCGGCCTGCATCTCGCCGTAGCCCAGCACGAACTGCAGGTACTGGGTCAGCATGAGCATCACGGCGCCGGCGCCGAAGGACATGAGCAGGATCGAGAACGACGCGCCGCTGAAGTTGCGGCTGGCGAGCAGGTGCAGCGGCAGCATCGGCTCGTCGCGCCTGCGCTCCCAGATGACGAACGCGGCCGGCGCGATCACCGCGACCGCGATGACCGGGATGTTCCACTCCCGCTCGATGATCACGTAGACGGCGGCGGTCAGGCCGGCGATCGACAGCACCACGCCGACCGGGTCGATCGTGCGGGCGGGGCTGCGGCTCTCGGGCATCAGGACGACGGCGGCCACGATGGCGACCGCCGCCACCGGCACGTTCAGCAGGAAGATCGAGCCCCACCAGTAGTTCTCCAGCAGCAGGCCGCCGAGAGTCGGCCCCGACACCATGCCGACCAGGGCCACGGCGCTCCAGGCCGCCATCGCCTTGCGCCGCTCCGTCTCGTCGAAGACCGTCATCAGGATCGACAGCGTCGACGGCATGACGAGCGAGCCGCCGACGCCCATGAGGAAGCGGGCGGCGATGAGCTGCCAGGGCTCGGTGACGATCACGGCGAGCAGGGACGCGCCGCCGAAGAACACCAGGCCGATGATCAGCATGCGGCGGCGGCCGTACTTGTCGGACAGGCTGCCGGCGGTGAGCAGCAGGCCGGCGAAGGCCAGCACGTACGCGTCGATGATCCATTGGATGTCCGACGGCGTCGCGCCCATCTCCTGGTTCAGGGACGGGATGGCCAGGTTGAGGACGGTGTTGTCGATGACCAGGACGAGCAGTGCCAGGCAGAGCGCGCCGAGAATCCACCACCGGCGCGGGTCTCGTACAGCGTTCGAGTTCACTCGCACACTGTACGACAGCTCTCGCACAGTGTGCGAGTGGATTTATCCTTGGGGCATGAGCAGCAAGCCGTTCTCCTCCGTCTGGCTCCGCGAGCCCCGCAAGAGCGCAGCGGCTCCGGGCCGCACCAGGGAGGAGATCGTCGCCGCCGCCGTCAAGCTGCTCGACGAGGAGGGCCTGCAGGGCCTCAGCATGCGCAAGCTCGGCGCCCGGCTCGGCGCCGGCGCCACCAGCCTCTACTGGTACGTCGCCAACAAGGACGAGCTGCTCGAACTCGCCTACGACCAGGTGTGGGGCGAGGTCGTCGTGCCCGACCCCGACGAGGTGGGCTGGCGTGACGCGGTCTCCGCGCTGGCCTACGGCATGCGCGAGACGATCCTGCGCCACCCGTGGTCGGCCGACCTGATCGGCCGCCTGCCCGCGCTCGGCCCCAACTCGATGCGGGTCGGCGACCGCATCCGCCGCATCTTCAAAGCCGCCGGCTTCCGGGGCCTGGACGTCGACTTCTGCGGCAACACGCTCACGGCGTACGTGTTCGGCATGACGATCCCCGAGATCGCCTGGCTGAGCAGCATGGGCGAGGAGGACATCGAGCAGATGCGCGACGCCGTGCGCATGGCCGCCTCGGCGCACCCCGAGATGCTGGAGAGCGTCGACACGCTCGCCGACGGCGATCCCGGCACCGTGCGCCGGATGTCGTTCGACTTCGGACTGGTGTCGTTGCTCGACGGTCTTGAGCGGCGGCGTGCCTCGTAGCAGTATCCGGGCATGAGCGATTTCCGTGCCGCCCGCGACTTCCTTCTCGCCGCCGACCCCGAGACCGCCAGGCGCGACTTCCGCTGGCCGAGGCCGGCCGAGTTCAACTGGGCGCTCGACTGGTTCGACGGGGTGCTGGCCGCCGAGACCCCCGAGACCATCGCTCTCAAGATCGTCGGCGAGAGCAGCGCCACCTACACCTTCGCCGAGCTGTCGGCCCGCTCCAACCAGGTCGCCAACTGGCTGCACGAGCAGGGCGTGCGCAGGGGCGACCGGATCCTGCTCATGCTCGGCAACCAGGCCGAGCTGTGGGAGGCACTGCTCGCCGCGATGAAGCTGGGCGCGGTCATCATCCCGGCCACCACGCTGCTGACCGCGAAGGACGTCGCCGAGCGCATCAGGCGCGGCGGGGTGTCTCACGTCATCGCGAACGCCGCCGACGCGGGCAAGTTCGAGGCCGGCGAGTACACGAAGATCGCTGTGGGCGACGCGTTCGGCTGGCTGCCCTACCACGAGGCGTACGAGGCGAGCACGCGCTTCACCCCCGACGCGCCCACCAGGGCAGACGACACGCTGCTGCTCTACTTCACCTCCGGCACCACCTCACAGCCGAAGCTGGTCGAGCACACCCACGCCTCCTACCCCGCCGGTCACCTGTCCACGATGTACTGGATCGGCGTCAAGCCGGGCGACGTGCACCTCAACGTCTCCTCGCCGGGCTGGGCCAAGCACGCCTGGAGCAACGTCTTCGCCCCCTGGAACGCGGGCGCGACCGTGCTCATCCACGACTACCGCCGCTTCTCCGCCCCCGCACTGCTGGAGGTGCTGCGCGACGAGCGGGTGACCACGTTCTGCGCGCCGCCGACGGTGTGGCGGATGCTCATCCAGGAGGACCTCGCCGCCTGGAAGCTGCCGCTGCGCACGGCCGTGGCCGCGGGCGAGCCGCTCAACCCCGAGATCATCGACCAGGTCGCCAAGGCGTGGGGCATCACGATCAGGGACGGCTACGGCCAGACGGAGACCACCGCGCAGATCGGCAACGCGCCGGACGAGCCGGTCAAGCCGGGCTCCATGGGGCGGCCGCTGCCCGGATACGAGGTCGTGCTGCTCGATCCGGTCACCGGCGAGCCGGGCGACGACGGGGAGATCTGCCTGCCGCTGGACGATCGCCGCCCCCTCGGCCTCATGTCCGGATATGTCGGTGGATCGGGTGAGGCGATGCGCGGCGGCTACTACCACACCGGCGACGTCGCCACCCGCGACGAGGACGGCTACATCACGTACGTGGGCAGGACCGACGACGTCTTCAAGGCGTCCGACTACCGCATCTCGCCCTTCGAGCTGGAGAGCGTGCTGCTTGAGCACCCCGCCGTGGCCGAGGCCGCCGTGGTGCCCGCACCCGACCCGGTACGCCTGGCGGTGCCGAAGGCGTTCATCCTGCTGGCCCCCGGCTTCGAGCCCTCCGAGGAGACCGCCAGGTCGATCTTCGAGCACTCGCGCAGGGAGCTGGCGCCGTACAAGCGGGTGCGGCGGCTGGAGTTCGACGACCTGCCGAAGACCATCTCGGGCAAGATCCGCCGCGTTGAGCTGCGCGTGCGCGAGCCCCGCCGGGAATATCGCGAAGAAGACCTCAACCCATGACATGGCCGACAAAGTGTCATCTGCCCCGTGGGCGTTCTTACAAGATGATCGGCTAGGCTCTGCCCCGTGCTCCCCACTATCGCCGACGTGCTGGCCCTGGAGACCGTGCGCCGGGGCAACCCGCGCGTGGTCGCGGGCGCCGACCGGCTCGACACCAAGGTGCGGTGGGTGCACGTCGGAGAGATCGCCGACATCGCTCATCTCCTGCGCGGCGGCGAGCTCGTGCTCACCACGGGCGTCGCCCTGCCCGACGACCCGGAGAAGCTCGCCGACTACATCGGCGAGCTTTCCTCTGTCGGGGCCTCGGGGCTGGTCGTGGAGCTGGGCCGCAGGTTCGTCCGCGAGCTGCCGCGCGCGGTGATCAAGGCGGCGGAGGAGCACGGGCTGCCGGTCATCGTGCTCACCAGGGAAACGCCGTTCGTCCAGATCACCGAATCGGTGCACTCGCGGATCATCGACATCCAGCTCGAGGAACTGCGCGCCTCCGAGCAGCTGCACGAGGTCTTCACCGAGCTGTCGGTCGAAGGCGCCTCACCCGCCGAAGTGCTGGCGCAGGTGGCCCGGCTGTCCGGCCGTCCCGTGCTGCTGGAGAACCTCGCCCACCAGGTGCTCGCCTGCGAGGCCGCGGGCCGCGACGCCGGCGAGCTGCTGGCCGGATGGGAGACCAGGTCGCGGGCGGTCGCGCCGGCCGAGCGCACCGCGTACGATCCGGCCTCCGGCTGGCTGGTCACCACCGTCGGCGCGCGCGGGCAGGACTGGGGGCGGCTCATCCTGCTCTGCGACAGCAAACCCTCGCCGCGCGACATGGTGCTCGCCGAGCGCGCCGCCACCACCCTCGCACTCGGCCGCCTGCTGGAGCGCCACCAGGAGTCGCTCGAACGCCAGGCGCACGGCACGATCATCACCGGCATCCTCACCCACGCCTACGCCGACCCCGACGAGGCCGCCGCCCGCGCCCGCGCGGTCGGCGTGCCGCTCACCGGGCGGCGGCTGATCAGCGTGGTCATCCGGCCCACCGAGCACATCGACCAGGCGCTCGACGGCCAGGCCCGGCTCGGCGAGCTGGCCGAATGCACCGCCGCCGCCTGCCGCGACGCCCGCCTGCCCGCCCTGGTGGGCGCGCTCGACCAGGACCGCGTCGGCGTGCTGCTGCCCCTCCCGCCGCGCACCCAGGCCGAGCCGGCGCTGGCCGCGCTTGCCGAGCGGCTGCGCGGGCTGTGGCCGGGCGCCGCGTTCGTGCTGGCGGCCGGCTCCGTCGTCGAGTCCATCAAGGACGTACGCCGCAGCTTCCTCGAAGCCGAGCAGGTCGCCGAGGTCGCTGTCCGCCAGCCCGACGGGCGCCCCTACTACCGCCTGCCCGACCTGCGCCTGCGCGGCCTGCTCCACCTGCTGCGCGACGACGCGCGGCTGCAGACGTTCGCCGAGCGCGAGCTGGGCCCGCTGCTCGCCCACGATGCGCAGCGCGGCGGCGACCTGACCCGCATCCTGCGCATCTACCTCGACTGCGGGCGCAACAAGGCGGTCGCCGCCCAGAAGGCCCACCTGTCCAGGCCCGCCTTCTACGACCGGCTGCGCCGCCTGGAACGCATCCTCGGCACCGACCTCGACGACGTCGAGTCCTGCCTGTCCCTGCACGTGGCGCTGCTCGCCCTGGAGTCCTTCCGCCGAGAGTCCCGCTGACGTGCTCGGCGGGCGGCCCGCTCGTGCCGGACGGCCCGCCGGCGGCGGCGGGCCGGTGCCGGCCTTCGGCCGTCGATCCGTGCGATGCCTTCAGAAGCCCATGGCCTGGCGCACCTCCTCCAGCGTGCGCACCGCGCGCTCACGCGCCCGCTCGTTGCCCTCGGCCAGGATCCGCCGCGCGTCGCTCTCGTTCAGCTCGGCCCGGCGCTTCCTGATGGGCCGCAGGAACTCGTTGACCGCCTCCGTGGTGATCCGCTTGAGCTCGGCCGCACCGCGATCGCCGATCTCCTCGGCCAGCTCGCGCGGCGGGCGGCCCAGGCACAGCCCGGCCAGCGTGAGCAGGTTGGCCACCTCGGGACGGCGCTCCTCGTCGAAGGTGATGTGCCGGTCGGAGTCCGTACGTGCCTTGCGGATGAGCGCGGCCGTCTCGTCCTCGGTGGCCGACAGGGCGATCGCGTTGCCCCTGCTCTTGCTCATCTTGCCGCCGTCGAGCCCCTTGAGCAGCGGCTGCTCGCCCATCAGGGCCTGCGGCAGCGGGAACACCGGGCCGTAGCGCTCGTTGAAGCGCCGCGCCACCAGCCGCGTCACCTCCACATGCGGCAGCTGGTCCTTGCCCACCGGCACCAGCGTGCCCTTGCAGAACAGGATGTCGGCCGCCTGGTGCACCGGATAGGTGAACATCAGCCCGCTCACCGCGCGCTGCGAGCTGTGCGCGATCTCGTCCTTCACCGTGGGGTTGCGCTGCAGCTCCGCCACCGAGACCAGGCTCAGAAAGGGCAGCATGAGCTGGTTCAGCTCGGGGATCGCGCTGTGCTGGAAGATCACCGCCCGCGCGGGGTCGATGCCCACCGCGAGGTAGTCGAGCACCAGCTCCGTGGTGTTGCGCCGGATCTCGCCGGGCGTGTCGCGGTCGGTGATCACCTGGTAGTCGGCGACCAGCACGTACATGGGATATCGGCCCTGCAGCTCGACCCGGTTGGCCAGGGAGCCGAAGTAGTGGCCGAGGTGGAGCGGCCCCGTGGGGCGGTCACCGGTCAGAACGACGTCGTTCATGATCTCTCTCCTGGGTCTCGATGCCGTCCCGGAGAGGACCTGCGTGGTGACGGGCCGTCTCTGGGACGGCCCCCGCATGGCGAATCAGCGGCCGTCTCTCGGCCGCCACCACATGCGGAAACAAGTCATGTACGCAGGATATCGGAGGTCGGTGTGGATCTCGTAATTTTCTTCAGCCAATTGGCGTGTTCGCCCGCCTTGCGGGGTTTGATCTCGCCAGTATGGTGCGGTCCCTTGTACCGCCCTCTGGAGGGTTCATGTCTCGACGCACCATCGCCGGCGGCCTCGCTTTAGTCGTCGCGATCACCCTCACGGCGCTGCCCGCCAACGCGGAACAGCGCACGGTACGGTTCCCGTCGTCGAAGTTCCCGCTGGGCGCGCGGCCCGTGCCGACCAAGACGATGACCGCCGTGGCCAAGGGCATCGATCTGTACGACGTCCAGGCGGGCAAGGCCACCGACGGATACACGGTGACCGTCCTGATGCCCAGCGGACGCGACTACGGCATGCAGCACACGGCCGAGGCCGTGGCCGCCGAGGTCGAGGCCGCCGGTGAGACGCCCAGCGTGCAGAAGGTCGTCAGGCCGAGCGTCGCCGACGCGCCCGCGCAGACCGTCTACATGGTCCGCGTCGGCATGTGGCCGCTGAAGGACAAGAAGAAGGCCGAGAAGGCCGCCAAGAAGCTGAAGGAGGCCGGGCTCAAAGTCAAGGTCGACTACCTCGGCGACGACGGGCTGCAGACCACCGGCCCGTGGAGCGCCAAGGTCGTCATGGTCGACTCCCGGGTGTTCCGCGGCTCGTACGCCGCCTCGCTCGGCAAGAGCGTCGCCAAGCGCGAGACCGTCTCGTCCATGGTCAAGGCGAGCAAGGCCCTCGTCGGCATCAACGGCGGTTTCTTCAACATCCACACCGCCAAGGCGCTGCGCGGCGAGCCGGTCGGCGCGTCCGTCGTCGGCGGCAAGCTGCTGAGCGAGGCCGTTCCCGGCCGCTCGGCGGTCGTGCTCAAGGGCCGTACCGCGAAGATCACCGAGCTGCGGACCGACGTCACCGCCATCTCCCAGGACGGCTCCAAGGTGAAGGTCAACGGCGTCAACCGGGCCGCCGACACCGACGAGCTGATCCTCTACACCGAGGAGTGGGGCGCCAAGACCCCCGCAGGCGGCACCGACGCCGTCCTCGACGCGAACGGCAAGGTCATCCGCCTGCGCGCCTCCGGCGCCGCCGTCGCCGCCGGGACGCGCGTGCTGCACGCCAACGGCCTGGCCGCCGACTGGATCAACGAGCACGCCTGGGAGAACTGGACCGTCAAGATCTCCACGGTGGTCGTGGACCTGCGTACCAGGCGGCCGCTCACGCTCACCCCCGACCTGCACGTCATCGCCGGCGGCGTCGGCCTGGTCCGCAACGGCAAAGTGAAGATCACCGCCAAGCGCGACGGCCACGACTCGGTCAACATGATCCTGCGCCGCCACCCGCGCACCCTCCTCGGCACGACCCGCAACGGCAGCCTCATCCTCGCCACCATCGACGGCCGCCGGCCCGGCGAGACCGTCGGCGCGAACTTCCACGAGGCCGCCCAGTTCATGCGCTGGCTCGGCGCCACCCAGGCGATCAACCTGGACGGCGGCGGCTCGACGGCCATGGTGGTCGGCTCGAAGGTGGTCAACCGTCCCTCGGACGGCCGTGAACGCCCGGTCGGCGACGCCCTCCTGGTCCTCCCCAGGTGACGCCCTGACCCCGTCCTTCCAGGAGCCGCCCTTCAAGGGCCGCTGTTTCCGCGAGGACACCGCGTCCCCTTGAAGCACGCCGTGCTCTGGAGACCCGCCGGGTCCTGAGAACACCGCCGCACTCTGGAGACCCGCCGGGCCTTATGGCACCGCCGCATGCCGAGGACCCGCCGGGCCTTATGGCACCGCCGCATGCCGAGGACCCGCCGGGCCCTGTGGCACCGCCGCACTCTTGAGACCCGCCGCACTGCCGCGGCCCGCTGCGCTCCGGCGCGGCACCGCACTCTGGCGGGGTTGTGCGCCGGCGGGGGCGTGCTCTGGCGGGGCCCGCCGGCACCGGTTGCCGGCGGCGTGCTCTGACGCCGGGGTGTCTCTGACGCTGGGCTGTTGAAAGGGACCCGCACCACTGCGTGCGGGTCCCTTCGCGCGTCCTGCGATCAGCCCTCGTGGCGGTACGAGCACGAAGCCGAGGTCAAAGAGCGCGGGCGCCGGGGCGGGTGGACGCTAAGCCCGTCCGGTCCAGTACGCGAGCTGCTCCCTCGTCGCCCGCGTCACCGGATGGTCGGGGCCGAGCACGCGCTCCCTGACCGGCAGCAGCGCCGCGTACATGTCCCTGGCCGCCGCCGCGTCCCCCGCCTCGCCCGTCCACCGCGCCAGCTCGTGCCGCACCGCCAACGTGTCAGGATGCTCCGCACCCGACACGCGCTCCCGAACCGGCAGCAACGCCGCGTACCAGTCACGTGCCGCCGCCGGGTCACCCGCCTCGCCCGTCCACAACGCCAGGTTCGCCCGCGCGGCGAGCGTGCCGGGATGTTCCGGACCCTGCACCCGCTCCCGGATGGGCACGAGTCGGGCGTACATATCCCTGGCCGCCACCACGTCGCCCGCCTCGCCCGTCCACCGCGCCAGCTCATGCCGCACCGCCAACGTGTCAGGATGCTCCGCACCCGACACCCGCTCCCGAACCGGCAGCAACTTTCCGTACATGGCCCTGGCCGCCATCGCATCACCCTGCTCCCCGGTCCAGCGGGCCAGCTCGTGGCGGGCGGTCAGCGTGGACGGATGCTCAGGCCCCAGCCGCCCGGCGAGCGCGTCGCAGATCTCCTCGTACAGCGCCTGCGCCGTCCGGTAGTCGCCGCTCGCCCCCAGGTACCGGGCCGTCTTGTCGATCCCCGCCGACATCGGCGTGAGCACGGCCAGGATGTGCGGCAGCAGCTCGGCGTACCGTGGCCAGCCGGCGGGGTCGGCGGGGTCGGCGGGCAGCACCGACTCGAGGAGTACGGCGGCCACGTCCCGCCATCGCTGCTGCTCCTGCGGCGGCAACCGGTCGAGCGTGACGGCCTGAACCAGCCGGTGCACCGACGCCATGCCGTCCGCCGGGTGGCTGATCAGGCTGTGCCCGCGCAAGGCGCTCACGGCCGCGTTCACGGCCAGCGGGTCGCTCGGCAGCTCCTGCAACGCCATCACCGCGCTCAGCCAGGGCCGCAGGTCGCGTACCCGCCGCAGCCGCCTGCCCGGCAGCCGTCCGTACGCACGCTGCCGCCGCAGATCGGCCACGAGCAGCTCGCGCGGCGCCCACCCGTCCAGCGGCGACAGCAGCAGCTGGTACGGGATCGGTTCGTGCGAGCAGCACGACAGCACCCGCAGCAGCGCGATCGCCTGCGGGCTGGTCCGCGCCAGGTTGTCGAACGACAGCTGCCACGTCGTCGTGATCCGCTCCCGATACCCCCACGGCTGTCCCTGGCCCAGCAGCTCGGCCCGCTGGTCGTGCAGCAGCTCCAGGTACTCGGCCGGGCGCAGCCCCGTCTCCGCCATGAACGCCGCCGCCTGCTCCAGCGCCAGCGGCAGCGCGCCCAGCTCCGCCGCCACCGCCGCGGCGCTCACCGCGTCCTCCTGCCCCGACCTCGCCAGCACGAGGTCCACCGCCGGCTCAGGGTCCAGCACCGGCAGCTCCATGGCCTGCTCCGGCGGCCAGCTCCCCGACCTGCTGGTGACCAGCACATGCCCGGGTCCCGCCGGTGGCAGAAAGCGCCCCACCGTGTCGGCGTCGGGCGCGTTGTCGAAGATCAGCAGCCAGGGTGCGGCGCTCGCCGCCAGCGCCGCGTGCACCTGGTCCACCGGGTCGGCCGGGTCCTCCGTCTCCCGCACCCCGAGCAGCGCCGCCAGCCGGGCGAAGGCCGCCGACAGCACCGCCGCGTCCGTGGCCGGCAACTGCCAGACGAGCCGGTAGTCGTTCTGGTGGCGGTGGGCGTACTCGACCGCCACGCTCGTCTTGCCGACGCCGCCCAGCCCGTAGATCACCACCACGCACGGGCGCCTCGGTCCGCGCCGCAACCGCCGCCCGACCTCGGCCACCACCTCCTCCCTGCCCAGCAGCAGGGGTGTCCGGGGCGCGAGCTGCACCGGCCGCGTCGGCACCTGCGGCCGGGGCTCCACCCGTACGTCGCCCGCGACGTCCACCCGCCCGACGTTCACGGCGGTCGCCCCGTCGCCCGTCAGCGCCACGCCGGAATTGTCCCCTCCGACGGATATGGAACGTTCCATCCCGTCTTCGAGCGCCGTGCCCCGCACCCCTTTCGATGCCCGCACGACCATCACCGTCACCACCATCAACCCCACGCCCCCAACGGCGATGCTCACGAGACTGTCCATCTCGTCCAGCACCCCCAGCAGGTTGCCGGGCTCCCCCAACATCTCGGCGACGATGTCCGCAACCCCCGCCACCACGAGCGTGAACGCGACCGGCGCGACCGTCCACGCGAGCACGCGCATCCGCCGTCGCCGCCGTCTTACCAGCGCAGATACCCGGTCCGAAGGGCGAGAAGGAGTCACATACCCAGAGTGACCGGGCCGCGTTCCCCCCGCCACCGGAAGTCCACCATGCCCGAAAAGCCCCCGGCTTCACCCCCCAACCCCCGACCGCCGGCACGTCGACCCACCGCACCCCGGCCTGCACAACTCAGGGCGCGCTAGACGACGAAGGCAGCCCCGGCAAACCGAGCGGCACTAGCCCTCCGGTTCCGGTAGCACCCGCCCCGCCCACCGGCACAAGCACCTAGGGCACGGAGAACCAGCGCAGCACCAGCAACAACCCCGGCCACGACCACGCGCCACGGACCCAACAATGAAAGACCCCTGCACAGCGCCGACACCACACAAAGCTTGTCTCGCTCAAGGGTGCTCGGTTTGTTTGGGTGCGGGTGGGTTCGGGTTCTGCGTGGGTGGGGTTTTTGTTTGGCAGGTGGGGTTTTCTGTTTGTGCGGGCTGGATTTCCTCGGCTGTGGTTGTGGTCGGGGCGGTTCGGGGGCATTTAGCGCGCTCAGGGAGGCCGGGCAACACCAATCAGACAACCAAGAACCAACAACCCGAAAACAAACAACCCAGCACCCACCGAAAACAACCAACCCACCCCCACACACCCCCCGAACACACAAAAAAGAGGGGCCCTGACACCCACAACAGGTGCCAGAACCCCTCTCTCAAAAATTGTCCGGCGGTGACCTACTCTCCCACACCCTCCCGAGTGCAGTACCATCGGCGCTGGGAAGCTTAACTTCCGGGTTCGGAATGTAACCGGGTG
>NZ_JBICSH010000002.1:0-294560 GCF_043196965.1 Nonomuraea sp. NPDC049309
ATCTTGTCGTCCACCAGGTGCAGCAGCTTCAGGATGTAGATGTAGCCCACCGCGATCGGGTAGGGGAACGGCTCGCCGGAACGCCCGTCGAACAGTTGCGCCTTACCCGTCGGCTCGACCATGCGCTGGCCGTCGCGGTTGGGGATGGTGTTCTCGAGCAGGCCGACGATCTCCTCCTCGTGGGCGCCGTCGAAGACCGGCGTGGCCACGTTGGTGCGCGGCTCCACCTTCTCGAAGCCCTTCTCGCGCAGGCGCTCGGCCCACGCCTCCTGGACTCCGGAGATGTCCCAGCCTCTGGCGGCGATCCAGCCCAGATGTGTCTCCAGGACCTGGCCGACGTTCATACGGCCGGGAACGCCCAGCGGGTTGAGGATGATGTCGACCGGGGTGCCGTCCTCGAGGAACGGCATGTCCTCGACCGGGAGGATCTTGGAGATGACGCCCTTGTTGCCGTGCCGGCCGGCCAGCTTGTCACCGTCGGTGATCTTACGCTTCTGCGCGACGTAGACGCGCACCAGCTCGTTGACACCGGGCGGCAGCTCGTCGCCCTCCTCGCGCGAGAACACGCGGACCGCGATGACCTTGCCCTGCTCGCCGTGCGGCACCTTCAGCGAGGTGTCGCGCACCTCGCGGGCCTTCTCACCGAAGATCGCGCGCAGCAGCCGCTCCTCCGGGGTCAGCTCGGTCTCACCCTTCGGGGTGACCTTGCCGACCAGGATGTCACCGGGCACGACCTCGGCGCCGATGCGGATGATGCCGCGCTCGTCGAGGTCGGCCAGCACCTCCTCGGAGACGTTGGGGATGTCGCGGGTGATCTCCTCGGGGCCCAGCTTGGTGTCGCGGGCGTCGACCTCGTGCTCCTCGATGTGGATCGAGGAGAGCACGTCGTCCTGCACCAGGCGCTGGGACAGGATGATCGCGTCCTCGTAGTTGTGGCCCTCCCACGGCATGAACGCCACCAGGAGGTTCTTGCCCAGCGCCATCTCGCCGTTGTCAGTGCAAGGACCGTCGGCGATGACCTGGTTGACCTCGACCCGGTCGCCCTCGGAGACGATCGGCTTCTGGTTGAAGCTCGTGCCCTGGTTGGAGCGCTTGAACTTCGCCACGCGGTACGTCGTCCGCGTGCCGTCGTCGTTCATGACCGTGATGTAGTCGGCCGAGACCTCCTCGACCACGCCGGCCTTCTCCGCGCTGATGACGTCGCCCGCGTCGGTCGCGGCACGGTACTCCATGCCGGTGCCGACCAGCGGCGCCTCGCTCTTGAGCAGCGGCACCGACTGGCGCTGCATGTTGGAGCCCATGAGCGCGCGGTTGGCGTCGTCGTGCTCGAGGAACGGGATCATCGCGGTGGCCACCGACACCATCTGGCGCGGCGAGACGTCGATGTAGTCGACCTCCTCGGCGCGGGCCAGCTCGGTCTCACCGCCCTTGGTGCGGACCAGGACGCGGGCCTCGGCGAACGAGCCGTCGGGGTTGAGCGCCGTGTTGGCCTGCGCCTTGACGTAGCGGTCCTCCTCGTCGGCGGTGAGGTAGTCGATCTGGTCGGTCACCTTGCCGTCGACGACCTTGCGGTACGGCGTCTCGACGAAGCCGAAGGCGTTGATCCGGCCGTAGGAGGCCAGCGAGCCGATGAGGCCGATGTTGGGACCTTCAGGGGTCTCGATCGGGCACATCCGGCCGTAGTGGGACGGGTGCACGTCACGGACCTCGAAGCCCGCACGCTCACGCGACAGACCACCGGGGCCCAGCGCGGACAGACGCCGCTTGTGCGTCAGGCCGGCCAGCGGGTTGGTCTGGTCCATGAACTGCGACAGCTGCGAGGTGCCGAAGAACTCCTTGATCGAGGCCACCACGGGGCGGATGTTGATCAGGGTCTGCGGCGTGATCGCCTCGACGTCCTGGGTGGTCATGCGCTCGCGCACGACCCGCTCCATGCGGGCGAGGCCCAGGCGCACCTGGTTCTGGATCAGCTCGCCGACGCTGCGCAGGCGGCGGTTGCCGAAGTGGTCGATGTCGTCCACCTCGACGAGGACGTCGCCGTTGGCGCCCGGCATGGTCTCCTCGCCGGCGTGCAGGCGCACGATGTACTCGATCGTGGCGACGATGTCGTCCTCGGTCAGCGTGCCCTGGGTGATGTCGGCGTCGACGCCCAGCTTCTTGTTGATCTTGTAGCGGCCGACCTTGGCCAGGTCGTAGCGCTTGGGGTTGAAGTAAAGGTTTTCCAGCAGGGTCTGCGCCGACTCCTTGGTCGGCGGCTCACCCGGACGCAGCTTGCGGTAGATGTCGAGCAGCGCGTCGTCCTGGCCGGCCGTGTGGTCCTTCTCCAGGGTGGCCCGCATCGACTCGTACTGGCCGAAGCGCTCGAGGATCTGCTCGTTGGTCCATCCCAGAGCCTTGAGAAGCACGGTGACGGCCTGCTTGCGCTTGCGGTCGATGCGCACACCGACGCTGTCGCGCTTGTCGATCTCGAACTCCAGCCACGCACCCCGCGACGGGATGACCTTGCAGCCGTAGAGGTCCTTGTCGGACGTCTTGTCGACAGTCCGTTCGAAGTAGACACCGGGCGAACGGACGAGCTGGGACACCACGACACGCTCGGTGCCGTTGATGATGAAGGTGCCCTTGGGCGTCATGAGCGGGAAGTCGCCCATGAACACCGTCTGGCTCTTGATCTCACCGGTGGTGTTATTGATGAACTCCGCCGTGACGAACATCGGGGCGGAGAAGGTCATGTCCTTCTCTTTGCACTCATCTACGGAGTACTTCGGCGGCTCGAACCGGTGATCACGGAACGACAAGGACATGGTCCCCGAGAAGTCCTCGATAGGACTGATCTCTTCGAAGATCTCTTCGAGACCCGACTGGGTCGGGACGTCCTTGCGCCCGGCCTGACGAGCCGCCTCTACCCGGGCTTTCCACTTCTCGTTGCCGAGCAGCCAGTCGAAGGACTCGGTCTGCAGAGCAAGGAGGTCAGGAACCTCGAGGGGCTCCTGAATGCGCGCGAAAGAGACGCGACGGGGACCGGCGGGTACGGCGGAGGCGTTGCGCGAGGCTGCCAACAGATGTCCTTCCGAGGGCTCGCGGCGGACTGACTACACGCACGCCAGACAACCTCGCAACGTGAGCAAGCATCGCGGGTCGTCAAAGGGCAGCGCAAAGGGGCAGTGTAGCCGAACGGCACACGCCTGTCCACTTCGCCCTCGCTGCATGCTCCACGTTGGTCGCAGCATCGCCCGTTCAGGCGGAAACGTCAAGCCCGCAAGCCCGACTTTTAGCCGACTCAGGGCCCGGACGCTGGGTTTTCTCCCCTGTGTGACTGATCGCCTACCGCCAGGCCCAAGACGATACCCGCGATCGGGGGCGGTTAACGCTCTGTCACACCGGGGTGCGAACCCATGCCGACAACCGGTGTTGCTGTGACTGAGGTACCCCTGCCAACGGCTGCGCTAAACCTGAACTTTAATAACAATTGAAGGTAGTGGCACGCCGGGGATCTCCGCGGCCTCAGGCGGTGCCCAGCAGCGTGGACAGGCCCGCCACCAGCCAGCGCGAATCTTGCCGGACCATGACGAACCTCGCCCGGTTCTGGGTGAACTCTTGCTGCGGTCCTTCTTTGCCGGGGATCTCCTTGACCGTACCGGTGTTCACGAAGAGCAGAACCTCTACCCTGCCGGGCTCGGCGCGCTCCACCCCGGCCGCCGCCACGGACACGTTCTGCACGATCTTCTGCTCTTTCGCCCGGGAGACGAGGGTCTTGGCCAGCTCCTTGTACTGCTCGGTCAGCTCGCCCGTCGTGAGCCTGCCCGCGCGCGCCAGGTCCTCCTCGACCGTGCGGTAGTCGTACGAGAGCAGGTCGGGCGCGAGCTTCTTGGCCGCGGCCACGGCCGCCACCGCGGACGCCTCGGCGTCGCGCAGGTCGCGCAGGTTGAACCACATCGTCGGCACGAGCACCGCGCCCACGGCCACCAGCAGGCTGAGCAGCACGATCGCGAAGATCCTCACGGCACCTGCACCACCTTCGACACCAGCCACCGCCCGCCGGTCTTCGCCAGGTCCATCTGCCAGCGGTAGTAGCGCTCCTGAGGCTTGCTGCGCGAGTCCTCCCAGCGGATCTCCACGTCGGCCACCACCAGCACCCGGGCCGTGTTCGCGGTCATCGAGACCAGGCCGGTCGCGCGCAGCACGCCCTGCTGGACGACCTTGTTCTCGATCGTGGTGGTCTTGAGCTTGGCGGCGTTGGCCTCGTACTCCTCGCGCGCCTCGCCCGTGGAGGTGTCGAGTATGCGGCGCAGGTCGGCGTCCACGCTCTTGTGGTCGAGCGACATGAGGCTCTTGGCGTGCTCGCCCGCCGCGATGAGCACCGCCCGCCTGTCGCCCGCCCTGCCCTGCTCGTCGCGCGCCTGGGCGGCGATCCACACGCCCGTGCCGACCAGGACCGCCAGCACCCCGCTGAGCGCCGCGATGATGATCCGGGCGGGCCGAGCACCGAGTCCTGCCACCTGCTCACTCCCCTCCCGGCCGGCCGCTGCCGGATCATAACGCGACACCCGCCGCAGAATCCCTCCAAACGACAGAGGCGGTTGGTGACGCCGGAGAGCCCCGCTCTCAGGGACGAAACGGTCAGGGCATCCCTATCCCCCGCAAATGCCACCCAGAGGCCCTGTGAAGCCCCCAGAAGCCTTCTGCCGCCCTCAGGCGACCTGGTTAGTGACCTGCGGGCTTCGCGGCGGCCTACGGGCTCTTCAGCGGCCTGGAGCACCAGGCGAGGCGTCCGACCCCCGCTCGACGCACGCGCCCACGGTCAGGGACGTCGCAGCGAGCAGAGCCGTGACCGCACCGACCCGCGCCCGGGGGCAGCGTGAGCGCCCCCGCCGCTTTCCGGTCGCAGGGCGTGCTCGGGGAACGGCGGCCCGCGCCGCCGCCTGCGATGGCCGCGCCACCGCCTTCACGGTCACGACGGCCCATCGAAGTGAGACCTGTTCCAGCACCTTGTCACCGGGCGGTCATCGCACGAGCCACCCGGCCGGTTTCAGGAGTCCGCCGGACCGACGTCGCCATCCCGCCCGGCGGCTTTTCGCGGGTCCCGGCGGGCGGGCCGTCACGTGTCCTGGCCGGCGGGCTCCTGCCCGGCGAGCGCGTGCAGGCTCGGGCGGAGCAGCCGGGCGATCTCCTGCTGAGGCACGCCACGCAGCTCGTCCAGCTCCAGGAGCCGGTGCCGGCCGTGACACCGAGCAGGCCGATAAGCGGCGACGCACCACCGAACCGACCGGCACCCCCAGCGAACGTCGCCAGACGCGCACGCTGGGAAGCGGCGATGCGCCACCACACCATCGGACCGACCGGCGCCCCGGTGAACGTCTCCGGAAACGCGAAAAGAGGCGGCACACCCGGCACCAGGGTGTGTCCGCCTCTTTTCGTTGAGCTGTGCGTGAAGCGAAGGGGAAGTTACTTCACGGTCACGGTGGCGCCGGCGCCCTCGAGGGCAGCCTTGGCCTTCTCCGCCTGCTCCTTGTTGACCTTGCCGTCGAAGACCGGCTTCGGAGCACCGTCGACCAGGTCCTTGGCCTCCTTGAGGCCCAGGGACGTGAGGGCGCGGATCTCCTTGATGACCTGGATCTTCTTGTCGCCGGCGGCCTCGAGGATGACCTCGAACTCGTCCTGCTCCTCGGCGGCGGCGGCCTCACCGCCGGCGGCGCCGGCGGCCGGAGCGGCAGCGGCGACCGCGACCGGGGCGGCGGCCTTGACGTCGAAGGTCTCCTCGAAGACCTTCACGAACTCGGACAGCTCGAGGAGGGTCATCTCCTTGAAAGCGTCGAGCAGCTCGTCGGTGCTGAGCTTCGCCATGATGGTTTCCTTACGCTAGGAACTGCTTGAAAACTGGTAACGGGACCGCGGTGTCCTGCGGCAACCCCCGTGCTACTCGCCCGCCTCTTCGCGCTTGGCGCGCAGGGCCTCGGCCAGCTGAGCCATCTGCGTGGGCAGAGCGGCGAACATCGCGGCAGCGGCGCTCTGCTTGGCCTTCAAGGCACCGGCAAGCTTCGCGAGGAGAACCTCGCGGGATTCGAGATCGGCAAGCTTGGTGATCTCGGTGGCGTCGAGCGTCTTGCCCTCGAGAACGCCACCCTTGATCACCAGGAGGGGATTGGCCTTGGCGAAGTCACGCAGACCCTTGGCCGCCTCGACAACGTCGCCGTTGACGAACGCGATCGCGGTCGGACCGGTGAGCAGGCTGTCGAGGCCCGAAACGCCGGCCTCGTTGGCCGCAATCTTGGTCAGGGTGTTCTTCGCCACGGCGAACTTCGCATTCTCACCGAGAGTGGTGCGCAGCTCCTTGAGCTGAGCGACGGTGAGACCGCGGTACTCGGTCAGAACGGCGGCGGCGCTGCCCTCGAACTCGCGCTTGAGCTCGGCAACCGCTGTCGCCTTATCCGCCCTCGCCATGGGCCTCCTTCCAGGTGTGCCACCGGCGAAGGCCCCCGACATGAGAACAGCCCCGGCGCAGGGCGCACGGGGCTCACGCACACGGATCGACCATGTGGGAAACTCGCATCACACACCTGCGCGGGCCGTCCACATGATGTGGATCCTTCGGTCGCCAGATTTAGGCATCTGACGACGACCGGCGGTCTTCGGCAACGACCAGAGTACGTGCTGGCCGCCGAGTTTCCAAATCGTTCTCAGTTGGTGGTGCCGCGAGGCAGTTCGCCGATCTGGTCGGCGGGCGGCGCCTGAATGCTCACAGGCTCGTTGAAGCCCTTGAAGAACAGGGTCGCGTCGAGGCTCGCGCCGTCCTTGGCACCGTTCATGGCGAGCTTGCGGGGCAGGCCGTCGGCCGCCACCCAGATGTCGAACTTGACGTCCTTCAGCTCGGCCAGGTGCTCGCGGGCCCGCTCCTGCTCGTCGGCGGGAAGCTGCTGGACGGCCGCATCCACCGGGAACGTGCCGGTGTAGTGGGTGGTGTCCTCGCCGTTGACGGTCTCGTTGCCGGCGGCCTTGACGTCCTGCGAGGCCGTGACGAGCCGGGTCACGTGGGCGAGGTCGAACTGCTGGACGCGCGAGAGCAGCTCGTCGATCTCACCGGAGCCGCCGTCCGCCTCCTTGAGCGGGACCTTGATCCACGGCTTGGTGGCGCCTACGAGCTCCTTGAGCGCCTCGACCTTCACGTAGACGGTGTCGCCCTGCAGCACGGCGCGGACACCGCCGGGCACGCTGCGCTGCCCGAAGTCGAGGGTGTCGAGGGTGACGTCGGCGGCGAGCTGCGGTTTGCTCTGGTAGAGCATGCGGCCCTGGACCGTGCCGCTGCCCTCGTGGGGGTGCGTCAGGTTCACCACGGCGTCGACCGTGTAGCTCGTGACCTCCGCGGTCTTCTGCGCGGCCTGGGTGAGCACCTCGGCCGCGGCCAGGTTGACCTGAATGGGCTGGGCGTTCGATCCACAACCGGCGACCGCGGCCACCACCAGTGCGGCCCCGGCCGCGGTCATACTCATCGTGCGCTTCAGCATGTCCTTGACCCTACGTTCGGCTTCGCCGATATGGCGGCTTCCCCCGGCAAATAGGGGAAAACCCAGGGTTATCCCTCACATCCGCTGCACGCTTCCCGCGCATTCCTCCGGCGAGCGCTTTCTCCCCTCGCACACGCCGGACAGGCGGCTTCTCTTCACACGTACGGCATGCCCCGCGACCACCTGCGCGAACCCGTACGGAAAACGCGAGCGCCCCCGCCCGGAGACTCGGACGGGGGCGCTCGGAGAAGCCGAAACTCAGCTGTCCAGCTCGGCCGTGATGCCGCGCGTGATGTTGGGGTCGACGGGAACACCCGGCCCCATCGTGGTGGAGAAGGTGACCTTCTTCAGGTAACGGCCCTTGGCCGCCGACGGCTTGAGACGCAGCACCTCATCGAGGGCGGCGGCGTAGTTCTCCACGAGCTGGCGCTCGCCGAACGACGTCTTGCCGATGATGAAGTGCAGGTTGGCCTGCCGGTCGGTGCGGAACTCGATCTTGCCGCCCTTGATGTCGGACACGGCCTTGGCGACGTCGGGCGTCACGGTGCCGGTCTTGGGGTTGGGCATGAGACCACGCGGGCCGAGCACGCGACCGAGGCGGCCGACCTTGCCCATGAGGTCGGGCGTGGCCACGACGGCGTCGAACTCGTTGAGGCGGTTGCCCTTGGAGATCTCGTCGATCAGCTCGTCGGCGCCGACGATGTCGGCGCCGGCCTCGCGGGCCGCCTCGGCACGGTCACCGGTCGCGAAGACCAGGACCCGGGCGGTCTTACCGGTGCCGTGCGGGAGGTTGACCGTGCCGCGCACGATCTGGTCGGCCTTACGAGGGTCGACACCCAGCCGGAGCGCGACCTCGACGGTGGCGTCGAACTTCGTGGTCGACGTCTCCTTGGCGAGCTTCGCGGCCTCGGCGGGCGTGTAGAGCTTGTCGCGGTCGATTTTCGCCGCGACGTCCTTGTACGCCTTGCTGCGCTTCATGTGGAACTCCTTGTGGTGTGCGGGCCGTGTCTCAACGGCCCTCCCACGACGTCTGGGAAGGTCTTACTCGGCGATCGTGATGCCCATCGACCGGGCGGTGCCGGCGATGATCTTCTCGGCCGCCTCGATGTCGTTGGCGTTGAGGTCGGGCATCTTGGTCTCGGCGATGCTGCGCAGCTGCTCGCGGGTGAGCTTGCCCACCTTGTCGCGGTGCGGCACGGAGCTGCCCTTCTCGATGCCCAGGGCCTTCTTGATCAGCTCGGGGGCCGGCGGCGTCTTCGTGATGAAGCTGAAGCTGCGGTCCTCGTAGATCGTGATCTCAACGGGGATGATGTTGCCCCGCTGGGACTCCGTCGCGGCGTTGTACTGCTTGACGAAGTCCATGATGTTGACGCCGTGAGGACCGAGGGCGGTACCCACCGGCGGCGCCGGGGTGGCCTGGCCAGCGGGGAGCTGGACCTTCACCAGTGCGGCGATTTTCTTCTTCGGAGGCATGTGTCCTTCTCCGGGTCCTGATTGCGATGCCGTCAGGGTCGCGGTTGCGCCCCTGACATGTCGGCGGCCGCCCTTCGCGAGAGGCGGCCGACCGAACGTCTAAGTGTATGTGATGGTCTCAGATCTTCGAGACCTGGTTGAAGGAGAGCTCCACGGGAGTCTCGCGGCCGAAGATCGACACGAGCACCTTGAGCTTCTGCTGCTCGGGGCTGATCTCGCTCACCGAGGCGGGCAGCGTGGCGAACGGGCCGTCCATGACGGTGACGGACTCGCCGATCTCGAACTCGACGGCCGGGCCGGCGGCGGCCTTGGTGGTGGCCTTCTTCGTCTCCTCGGTCGGCTCGGGCGCCAGCAGCTTGGCGACCTCGTCGAGGCTCAGCGGGCTCGGCTTGTTGGACAGTCCGACGAAGCCGGTCACGCCGGGCGTGTTGCGGACGGCGGCCCAGGACTCGTCGGTGAGCTCCATGCGCACCAGGACGTAGCCGGGCAGCACGCGCTCCTTGACCGGGACCTTCTTGCCGCTCTTGAACTCCTGGACGGTGTGCGTGGGCACCTCGACCTGGTAGATGTAGTCCTCCATGTTGAGCGACACGTTGCGGCTCTCGATGTTGGACTTCACGCGGTTTTCGTAGCCGGCGTAGGAGTGGATGACGTACCACTCGCCGGGCAGCCCGCGCAGCGACTCCTTGAACTCCTCAACGGGGTCGACGTCGGGAAGAACCGAACCGTCCTCGACGGCGGCGGCCTCTTCGTCAGCCGCCTCGTCGCTCTCCTCGACCTCGGCCTCCTCGGACGCCGCCGCAGCAGGCTCCTCGGTGGCCTCTTCCAGCTCGCCGTCCCACTCTTCGCGGGACTCGCCGGCCGGAACTGAAGACTCGGACACGGTGACTCTTCCTCTTTCGTGGTTTCGAATGGCGACTCCGTCAGGCGATCACCGGCGAAGTCTTCGGTCAGGATCCGCCGAAAACGCGGAGGACCGCCCATCCCAGGGCGCTGTCGAGCCCGTACACGATCGCGACCATGATCAGCACGAAAACCAGAACGACCGTGGTGTAGGTGACGAGATCCTTACGAGTCGGCCAGATGACCTTGCGCAGCTCGTTGATGACCTGCCGATAGAAGAGGGCAGGAGAAGTGCGGGTCTTCTTCTCGCCGCTCGGCTTGCCTGCGGTCTCGCCGCGCGTGTCGATCGCCACAGTCCTCACCTGATCAGTCGTATCCAACGCAGTTTTGCGGCGCGCTCTTACACGCCATTATTGCGCGGACCGCACTCGCAGGGCACGAGGGACTCGAACCCCCAACCGCCGGTTTTGGAGACCGGTGCGCTACCAATTGCGCCAGTGCCCTATGTCGTAGACCAGATTACCCTGATCGACTCACTGCCTGGACCGAACCGCTCGCCGACATGCGGCGGAAGGACCAGGCGAAAGCATACGGGTCATTGCCCGCCACGTCGAACCAAAACCTGATCCCCCAGGTCACGTGGGTGTGGCGGCCCCGTGGGACCATGGACGCATGTCCACCCGACCCCGCATCTCCGCGAGAATTTCCGCGATTTCCGAGTCCGCCACGCTCGCCGTGGACGCCAAGGCGAAGGCGATGAAGGCGGCCGGGCGGCCCGTCATCGGCTTCGGCGCGGGCGAGCCCGACTTCCCGACGCCCGGCTACATCGTCGAGGCCGCGGTGGCGGCGGCCCGCGATCCGCGCTTCCACAAGTACACCCCGGCCGGCGGTCTGCCCGAGCTGAAGAAGGCGATCGCCGAGAAGACGCGCCGCGACTCCGGCTACTCCGTCGAGCCGTCGCAGGTGCTGGTCACCAACGGCGGCAAGCAGGCGGTCTACGAGGCGTTCGCGACGCTGCTCGACCCGGGCGACGAGGTGCTGGTCGTCGCCCCCTACTGGACGACCTACCCCGAGGCGATCAAGCTGGCGGGCGGCGTCCAGGTCGACGTCGTGACCGACGAGTCCACCGGCTACCTCGCGACCGTCGAGCAGCTGGAGGCGGCGCGCACCGAGCGGACGAAGGTGCTGCTGTTCGTCTCGCCGTCCAACCCGACGGGCGCGGTCTACTCGCGCGAGCAGACGGTGGAGATCGGGCGCTGGGCGGCCGAGCACGGGCTGTGGGTGGTCACCGACGAGATCTACGAGCACCTCGTGTACGGCGACGCCGAGTTCACCAGCATCGCCACGGCCGTCCCCGAGCTGGGCGACCAGGTCGTGATCCTCAACGGCGTGGCCAAGACGTACGCGATGACGGGCTGGCGGGTCGGCTGGCTGATCGGGCCTTCGGACGTCGTCAAGGCGGCCACCAACCTGCAGTCGCACGCCACCTCCAACGTCTCCAACGTGGCCCAGATGGCGGCGCTCGCGGCGGTCTCCGGCGACCTTTCCGCGGTGGCGGAGATGCGGGCGGCCTTCGACCGGCGGCGGCAGACGATGGTCAAGATGCTCAACGAGATCCCGGGCGTGTTGTGCCCGGAACCTAAGGGGGCCTTCTACGCATATCCCTCGGTCAAGGAGCTGATCGGCAAGGAGCTGCGCGGGCGGCGGCCGCGGTCGTCGAGCGAGCTGGCCGAGGTGATCCTGGAGGAGGCCGAGGTGGCGGTGGTCCCCGGTGAGGCGTTCGGCACGCCCGGCTACTTCCGGCTGTCGTACGCGCTGGGCGACTCCGACCTCGTCGAGGGCGTCAGCCGCCTCGGCAAGCTCCTCTCCGAGGCCCGCTGAGCACGACGGGCGCCCGGCCGCAGCGCAGGCGGGCGACGCGCCCCGGGCCCCGCGCTTCGGGGGCCCCGCCGCGCCACCGGGTCAGCCCGCCGTGATGTCGGCGGCGATCGGCCTGATCTCGCTGCTGAGGCCGGGTGTGGCGCCGATGTAGACGGCGGTGCCCGGCCTCTCCAGCCACATGAAGCAGCGCACGCCCGTCCGCGTGGTCCAGCGCAGGGCGGGCTTGCCGCCGTACAGGGTGAGCGTGGCCTGCGCGACGATCGTGACGAACTGCTCGGCCGTGCGGGGGCCGCAGACCACGCCGACGTACAGCCGCTCGTCGTTGTCGCTCCAGATGCGGCCGCGCACCTTGAGCGGGCGGCGCAGCGAGTCGAGGTGGGTGAACGTGCCCGCGGGGCTGAGCCCCGCCGGCGACTCCGGCAGCCGGATGCCGGGGCCGTCGCAGGAGAGGACGGTGCCGTACCTGGCGGTGAGCTCCGGCTTGGGCGCGGGCGGGGTGGTGGACGGCGACGCCACGGGAGGCGCGCCGCCGACGCCGCACGACGCGAGCGAGAGTGCGAGAAGCACCGCAGCCGGCCGCCGCATCGACACCCCCCCTTGACGTGACTGATGACCTGGGTGGACCGGGGTAAAGGTCTTTAGTCTCCTACAGCAGCCCTGATGGAGGCGGCAAGGGCGAGCAGCTCGCGGCTCAGCGACTCGCTGACCCGGATCGACACGCCGGTGCCCGGACGTTCCAGCCAGGCGATCATCCTTCCGCCCTGCGGGTGCCTGCCGGCCACCGCGGGCCTGCCGCGCACGGCGGTGGGGCGGGCGTCGCGCACCGCGAGCGCGCCGCGGAACCGCCCCCAGTCCGCAGCCGCCGCGCCCCGCGTCACGCGGGCCTCGACGAACCCGCCGGCCGCCGAGGCGAAGCGCGCGGTGCCGCCGTCGCCGCCGATCCGTACGAGGCCGCCCGGCAGGTACGTGAGCCACAGCCGCTCGGAGACGACCGCGACCGTCTCAGCGGGCCCTGGAACCGCCGGCGAGCCCGCCGGGGGCGGAGCCGTGGCCGGAGGCGGCGCGGGGACGGGCAGGGGCTCGAAGGCGGGTACCGCGGCGCGCGGAACGCGCCCGAACCCCGACGAGAAGATCGCGTAGATGGCCAGCGCGGCCGCCGCGAAGGAGAGCGCCGCGAGGGCTCCGCGCCCGGCTTGCCCGACCTCGCGCGGTGATGGCGTGCGTACGGGACGGCCCGCGTCACTGATCGCGCCCGCCCGGCCACCCGACTCGGAATCCCGGCTCCCCCACACTCGCACCGGTGGCAAGATATGCCAATGCCACGGCCTCTGCACGCGCTTCCCAAGGCCCACTTGCACCTGCACTTCACCGGTTCGATGCGGCATGCCACGCTCATCGAGCTGGCCAGGGAGCAAGGGATGCATCTCCCCGACGCGCTGGAGCAGGACTGGCCGCCCAAGCTGCGGGCCACCGACGAGCGGGGCTGGTTCAGGTTCCAGCGGCTCTACGACATCGCCAGATCCGTGCTGACCAAGCCGGAGCACGTCTACCGGCTGCTGCGCGAGACCGCCGAGGACGAGGTGGCGGCGGGCTGCCAGTGGCTGGAGATCCAGGTGGACCCGTCGGGTTACGCGCAGCGCTTCGGCGGGCTGACGGCCACGCTGGAGCTGATGCTGGACGCGGTGGACCAGGCCGCCGCACATGCCGGCATCGGCATCGCGGTGATCGTGGCCGCCAACCGCACCCGCCACCCGCTCGACGCCAACACCCTGGCCCGCCTGGCCTCCCAGTACACCGGCAAGAACGTCGTCGGCTTCGGCCTGTCCAACGACGAGCGGCGCGGCCAGGCGCGCGAGTTCGAGCGGGCCTTCCGCATCGCCAAGCGCGCCGGTCTGCTGTCGGTGCCCCACGGCGGCGAGCTGATGGGGCCGCGCAGCGTCGCCCAGTGCGTGGACGACCTGGGCGCCGACCGGGTCGGCCACGGCGTGCGCGCCGCCGAGGACGAGCGGCTGATGCAGCGCCTCGCCGACCGGCAGATCTGCTGCGAGATCTGCCCCACCTCGAACGTCGGGCTCGGCGTCGCCGAGGAGCCCAAGGACGTGCCGCTGCGCAAGCTGTTCGACGCGGGGGTGCCGATCGCGCTGGGCGCCGACGACCCGCTGCTGTTCGGCACGCGGCTGCTGCGCCAGTACGAGCTGGCCAGGGAGGTCTACGAGTTCTCCGACGCGGAGGTGGCCGAGCTGGCCCGCCAGTCCATCCGCTCCTCGACCGCCCCGGAGTCGGTGCGCAAGGAGCTGCTCAAGGGCGTGGACGACTGGCTGGCCGGCTCACCCGAGTGACTCCGCGATCCTGATGGCCTCCTCCTTGCTCTCCAGCCCTTCGAGGCGGAGGGTGAGGATGCCGTGCTGCCAGATGAGGGTGGGCCCGGCCTGGCGCAGCGGCACCTCGGTGCCGTCCGCGCGCTTGATGTAGCCGAGCGGGTGCTCACCCTTGATCCACCACGCGGTGCGCCCGCCGACCTCGGCGTAGTCCGGGTACGGCGGACCGAGCTTCTTGAAGATGATCGGGTCCATGGTGCCGTCGAACTGGTCGAGCCTGATCCCGCCCGGCCAGAACATCGACACGACCCGGCCGCCGTCGCTCACCGTGGTCCGCTGCGGCGGGCCGAGCGCGGCCGGGGTCCTCGCCAGGCGCGGCACGTCAGGGGGCGCGACCGTGTGCTCGCCCGGCAGCGGCGCCGTCGTGGTGACCGGCGGCGGCGTGGTGTCCTGCATCCGCAGCTCGATTCCGGCGTACCGGAGCACGCGCTCCACCGCCGCCCGCCCCTGCGGGGTGGCCGCGACCAGGGCGGCGACGGCCGCGACCACGGCGACCGCGACCTTCCACCGCGCCGGCCGCCTCCGCCGCCGCCTCTCCGGCACGTGCCGCCGCTCGGCCGGCTCCGGCGTCTCTCCCGGACCGCCACGTCCCGAGCCCCCGGGGGCATCCGCCTGAGAGCCGGCGTCCGGGGTGGGCGCGGCGAGGCGGGCGCGGACGGCGGCGGCGACGTCGGCAGGCGCCGGGGCCGGGGGATCAAGGAGGTCACCGAGGAGGTCGCCGAGCGCGCGCAGCTCGGCCTCGATCGCCTCGTACTCCGCACGCTCGTCGCGCCCGTCGCGCCCGTCGCGCCGCGCGTCCGGCTCGTCGCCCTCGTGCGGGTCACGCGAGCTCATCGCCCACCTCCTCCCTCAGCCGGGCCAGCCCCCGGTGGGTGCTGGACTTGACGGTGCCGATGGGCCAGTCGAGCACCTGCGCGGTCTCCGCCTCGCTCAGCTGTAAGAAGTACCGGCAGACGACGGCCTGACGTTCCCGATCAGGCAGGGAGCGGACGGCGGCGAGCAGCCGGGTGCGGCGGTCGGTGGCGATGGCGGCGCCTTCGGGGTCGTCGGGCGCGCGCGTCACGGCACCGGCGGACAGCCTCAGGGCGAGGTCGCTCCTGCGTCCGCGCGCGCGGGTGAGGTTGTGCGTCTCATTGGCTACGATGCGCAGCAGCCAGGGTTTGAACGGCGCGCCGAGGCGGAAGCCGGCCAGATGGCGGAACGCCTTGACGAACGCCTCCTGCACGACGTCCTCTGCCTCGTCGCCCGCGCCGAGCATGGCGGCCGTGCGGTGGGCGAGCGTGCTGTAGCGGGCGACCAGCACCTCGTAGGCGGCCAGGTCTCCCTTGAGCGAACGGGCGATCGCCTCGTCGTCGTCCATGCCGTCTCGGATTCCACCGCATCACGGGCCGAGGTGGGAAGGGAGTTTCGCTGATCGTGTCATCCTGGTGACCGGCGCGGGCATTAGACTCTGGCAATCCGTGTGCCCCTCGAAGGAACGGGATTATGTCTTCTGGGTATGACCGTGTAGTGCAACCGGCGGCCGGTGACGAGGCCCTGGAGAACCACCTGGGTGGGGACGAGGCCAAGAACTACCGGCAGTACGAGTTCGACATGGTCGCCCCGTACGTCGGGCGTTCGATGCTGGAGATCGGCTCGGGCCTGGGGCACTTCGCCGAGCAGTTCCTGCCGCGGCTCGACCGGCTCGTGGTCAGCGACTTCGACCCCTACTGCGTCGAGCAGCTCGAAAAGCGGTTCGCCGCCCGCGACGACGTCGAGGTCCTGCAGTTCGGCCTGCCGACCGACATCCCGCTGCAGGACAAGGTCGACACGGTCGTCATGATGAACGTCCTGGAGCACATCGAGGACGACGCCGAGGCGCTGCGCTCGCTGGCGCGGGTGACGCTGCCGGGCGGGCGCATCGTCATCTGGGTGCCCGGCTACATGCAGCTGTACGGCGACTTCGACCGCAAGGTGGGCCACGTGCAGCGCTACACGCCGAAGACGCTGGCCACCACGGTCGCCAAGGCCGGGCTCGACGTCGAGGTGCTCAAGCCGATCAACTTCCTGGGCGGCATCGCCTGGTGGGTCGCGGTGCGCCGGGGCGGCGTCGGCTACCCCGACCCCCGGCTGGTGAAGATCTACGACCGCACGGTGGTGCCGATGACGCGGCTGATCGAGCGGTTCGTACGCCCGCCGTTCGGCCAGACGGTGTTCTGCGTGGCCCGCGTGCCCGTCCCGAAGAGCTGAGCCGAGACGTCAGGCCGCCCCCTTTCGGGTGCCCTGGGGCGGCCTGGCGGGTCTACTTGATGGAGCCGGCGGTCAGGCCGCCGACCACCTTCCGCTCGATGAGAGCGAACAGGATGATCACCGGGATGGTGGCGATCACCGAACCGGCGAACAGGTTCTGCCAGTCCACCTGGTACTGCCCGATGAACGAGTTGAGCGCCACGGGCAGCGGCTGGTTCTCGGGGCTCGTGGTGAGCGTGAGCGCGACCACGAACTCGTTCCACGCGGCGATGAACGTGAAGATCAGCGCGGTGATGACGCCGGGCATGGCCAGCGGCAGCGTGATCCGGAACAGCGCGCCGAAGCGGCCGTTGCCGTCGATGAACGCCGCCTCTTCCAGCTCGCGCGGGATCGAGGAGAAGTAGGCGTTCAGGATCCACACCGCGAAGGCGAGGTTGAACCCGCCGTTGACGAGGATCAGCGCCCAGATCGAGTCCACCAGCCCGAACTGGAAGAACTCGCGGTAGATGCCTACCACCATGGCGGTGGGCTGGAACATCTGCGTGATGAGCACGAGGATCAGGAACGCGGTGCGGCCGCGGAAGCGGTGGCGCGCGGTGTAGTACGCGGCGGGCAGCGCGACGAGCAGCACGAGCAGCGTCGCACCGGCGGCCACCTTGATCGTCACCCAGAGGTTCCCGGCCAGGCCGCTGCCCCAGAACCCGGTGAGGTTGCTCCACACCCATTCCTCGGGCCAGAACGTCACATCGCGCAGCGACTCCTGCGAGCGCAGCGAGGTCAGCAGCATGACCACGTACGGGAACAGGAAGATGAACGCGACGACGTACGCGGTGGCCGCGATGAGGACGGTCTTGAGGCGCGGCACGCTGTTCGGCCCGCGTACGGTGCGGGTCTGGGCGCGCCGCTCGACCGGGGCCGGCGCGGTCTCGACGGCCATCACGCCACCTCCCTGTTCCACCGCGACACCCGCAGGAAGATCACGGTGAGCACGATGACCATGCCGAAGTTGACCACGGACATGGCGGCGGACTCGCCGATGTCGGAGCCCTTGAGGATGTACATGAAGATCGTCGAGGTGGCGGTGGAGTAGCCGGGCTGCCCGTGTGTCATGGCCCAGATGATCGGGAAGCTGTTGAAGACGTTCATGACGTTGATCAGCGTGGCCACGGTGAGCGCGGGGCGCAGCAGCGGCAGCGTGATCGACCAGTACGTCCGCAGCCGTCCTGCTCCGTCCATCTTGGCGGCCTCGTAGACGTCCGCCGGGATGGTGGCCAGGCCGGCGAGCAGCGCGTACGTGGTGAACGGCACCGACACGAACACCGCGACGAAGATCAGCCACGGCATGGCGGTCGAGGCGTCACCGAGCTGGTCGGCCGAGGCCCCGCCCATCGCGTCGATCAGCCCGAGTTTCAGCCGGATCTGGTTGATCACGCCGACCTCTGGGTCGAGCATCCATTTGAAGATGATCGCGGTCATCAGCACCGAGGCGGCCCACGGCGCGATGAGCGCCCAGCGGGCGACCTTGCGCAGTGGGAAGCGCTGGTTGAACAGCTGGGCCAGGGCGAGCGAGACCAGCACGGTGAGCGCGACGACCGCGACCACCCAGATGACGCTGCGGACCATGATGTCCGCGAAGTCCTTCTCGGCGAAGAGCTTGTCGTAGTTCGCGAACCCGGCGGAGCCGCGTACCACGCCCAGACGGCTGATCTCGAGGAACGACGACCTGATCATCTCGATCACGGGCCAGAGCACGACCAGGGCGATCAGCACGATGGCGGGCCCGACCCATGCGAGGGGTTCGAGGGCGCGCAACCTTCTCATCAGTCACCTTTCCAGGACGGTACGGCCGGCGACGCGCCGGCCGTACCGTGTCCTGCTGGATCAGCCCGCGGCCGACTCGGCGGTCTTCTGCAGCTCACCGAGGACCTTGGCGGGGTCGTCCTTGACGGCGCCGCCGATGGTCTGCTTGATGGCCGGGTTCACCTCGGCCCACGCGGGGTCCTGGAAGGGGTAGAAGCTGGCGTTGGGCAGGGCGTCGAGGAACGGCTTGAGCTTCTCGTCGCCGGACAGCTTCTGGATGCCGCTGTTGGTGACGGGCAGCAGTTTGTAGGTGTCGGAGATCTTCTGCGCGGCGTCGCCGGTGAAGAAGAAGTCGAAGAACTTCTTGATCTCGGCGGCGTGGCCGTTCTTGTTGAACGCCATGATCCAGTCCATGACGCCGAGCGTGGTGTCGAGCGGGCCGTTCTTGCCCGGGATGGGCGCGACGCCGTAGTTCTTCAGCCCGGCCGCGTCGAAGATCGGGATGGACATGGGGCCGCCGTTGACCATGCCGACCTTGCCCGCGCCGAAGTCCTCCCAGACCGTCTTGCGGTCCTTGGTGCCCGGGTTGGGGGTGGTCAGGCCGGCGTCGACCAGGCCCTTGAGGTAGGTGAACGTCTCGACGTTCTGCGGGGAGTCGATCGCCCACTTGCCGGAGTCGTCCTTGTAGCCGCCGCCGTTGCCCAGCATCCACAGGAACGACTCGGCCTGGGCCTCCTCCTGGCCGAGCGGCAGGCCGAACGGCTGGGTGACGCCGACGGCCTTGAGCTTCTCGGCGGCGGCCTTCAGCTCGTCCCAGGTTTTCGGCGGCTCGGCGATCTTGGCCTTGTCGAACAGGTCCTTGTTGTAGAACAGCGCGCGGGCCGAGGAGACGAACGGGATGCCGTACGCGGTGCCGTCCACCTTCCCGAACTCGGCGAACTTCTCCAGCAGGTCGCCGGAGACCTCGGGCGACAGGACCTCGTCCACCTTGTAGAGCAGGCCGTCCTTGACGAAGCCCGAGTAGTCGCCGGTCTGCAGGATGTCGGGCACCTGACCGTTCTGGATCATGGTGGCGACCTGCTTGTCGATGTCGTTCCAGTTGATGACCTGGACGTCGACCTTGATGTTCGGGTTGGCCGCCTGGAACTCGTCCACGACGCCCTTCCAGAAGTTCTCGCCCGAGTTCGGCTTGCCGGGACCGTCGCCGTAGTCGGCGGCGACCATCTTCAGCGTGACCTGGCCGTCGCTCGCCTGGGAGTCGCCTCCTCCGCCGTCGGCGCCGCCACCGCAACTGGACAGGACCAGCATGGTCGCGATGCCGAGAGCGGCGCCGCCCACAAGCTTGATGTTCACTGCAGATACCGCCTTCTCGTCCTACTCGCCGGACGGGTCCGGCTGGTCCGTACCAGTTCGGCCGGCCCAGCCCAGGGGGATGTGGCACGCGAGTCACGGCTTGCCCGCGTTTTGCGTCAGCGTAAGCCTGAGATGAGCGGCCGGTCTATACCGGTCCGTCTCGTTTTTGCAACACCTGACGAAAGCCCGGATCACAACCGGTCTAGACCGGATGTCAGGAGATCTTCCTCCGGACGCTCTCACCGCCCTCCGGCACGCCGATCCACGGACCCTCGATCGACGGGTCGAGGATGCCCTCCTCCAGGAACGTGTAGCGGCCGTCCAGCACGTACCCGGCCAGGCGCACGTCCTGACCGTCGGTGTTGTCCCAGAGCCTGGCGAACAGCGAGTCCACCCGGCGTCGTGCCTGGTGGCAGAAGGTGTCGGCGAGCTCGTACGGCCGCCGCCCCAGGTCCCGCGCGTCCTCCTCGGCCTTGAGGCAGGCGGCGGTCATGGCGTACAGCTCGGCCCCGATGTCGACGATGCGGCCGAGGAACGACTGCTTGTGCTCCAGGCCGCCCTGCCAGCGGGACATGCCGTAGAAGGTGGACCTGGCCAGCTTCCTGCTGGTCCGCTCCACGAAGCGCAGGTGGGCGGCGAGCGGGCCGAACTCGGCGTACGAGGTGGGCAGGTTGCCCGTACCGGCGACCAGGGTGGGCAGCCACGTGGCATAGAACCGGCCGGCCCTGCGCAGCGCCTGGGCGCGCTCGTGGCGTCCGGCGTCCGGGTTGATCAGCTCGCCGGCGGCGGTCAGGTGAGCGTCCACCGCCTCCCTGGTGATGGCCAGGCGCATGATCTCGGACGAGCCCTCGAAGATGCGGTTGATGCGGGAGTCGCGCAGCATCTGCTCGGCGGGCACGCCGCGCTCGCCCCGCGCGGCCAGCGACGCGGCCGTCTCGTAGCCGCGCCCGCCGCGCATCTGGACCAGCTCGTCGAGCACCCGGTAGGCGAGCTCCGATGCGTACAGCTTGGCCAGCGCCGCCTCGATCCTGATGTCGTTGCGCCGGTCGTCGGCGAGCCTGCTGGTCAGCTCGCAGACGGCCTCCAGAGCGTACGCACTGGCCGCGATGAACGCGATCTTGGTGGCGACGGCCTCGTGCCGGCCGACCGGGCGGCCCCACTGCACGCGCTCGCTCCCCCACTCGCGGGCGATCTTGACCGCCCACTTGGCGTTGCCCGCGCACGTGGCGGGCAGGGAGAGGCGGCCGGTGTTGAGCGTGGTGAGCGCGATCTTGAGTCCTTCGCCCTCCTTGCCGATGAGGTTCCTGGCCGGCACCCTGACCTGGTCGAACACGGTGACGCCGTTCTCGATGCCGCGCAGGCCCATGAACTCGTTGCGCCGCTTGACCGTGATGCCCGGCGTGCCGGCCTCGACGACGAACGCGCTGATCTTCTCGCCGGTCCTGGCCATGACCACCAGCAGGTCGGCGATGACGCCGTTGGTCGTCCACAGCTTGACGCCGTCGATGACGTACTCGTCGCCGTCGCGCACGGCGGTGGTGGCAAGGCGCGCGGGGTCGGAGCCGACGTCGGGCTCGGTCAGCAGGAACGCGGAGATCTCCCCCGCCGCACACCTCGGCAGGAACTCGCGCTTCTGCTC
This sequence comes from Nonomuraea sp. NPDC049309, assembly GCF_043196965.1. Lineage (NCBI taxonomy): Bacteria > Bacillati > Actinomycetota > Actinomycetes > Streptosporangiales > Streptosporangiaceae > Nonomuraea > Nonomuraea sp. NPDC049309. The sequence continues at coordinate 21,099 of NZ_JBICSH010000002.1, forward strand.
CTCGGTGCCGAACAGCTTGAGCGGCTGCGGCACGCCGATCGACTGGTGCGCCGACAGCAGCGTGGCCAGCGCCGGGCAGTAGGAGCCGACCAGCATCAGGGCGCGGCAGTAGTACAGGTACGGCAGGCCCAGCCCGCCGTACTCCTCCTTGATCGTGATGCCGAACGCGCCGAGCCGCGCCAGCCCCTTGACCACGTCGTCGGGCACCTGCGCGGTGCGCTCGATGAGCTGGGGATCGACGTGCGCGCCGAGGAAGCGGCGCAGCGACCTGACGAACTCCTCGCCGCGCTTGGCCGCGTCGTCGGGCGGCGCGGGAGCCGGATGCACCAGGTCCAGCCGATAGTCGCCGAGGAAGAGCCGCCTGGCGAAGCTGGGGCGGGTCCACTCCTTCTCGCGTGCCTGCTCGCCGACTTCCCGGGACTCCGCGTACTTGGCGTGCTCGGTCATGGCACCTCCGGACGTCGCGCCGTTCTGTGCTCATGGGTACTGCCCGCCGTCATGGCACCCTGTCGCCGTTATAGCCCGATTCGGCGGGATCGGCGAGCATTCAGCCGCCTGCGGGCCGCCGGGCATGTCGACCGGCCGGGCCGGCACCGGTGCGCGCAGCGCGGAGCATGCCCGCCCAGGCCGGCGCGGAGCCGCCGCCCGCGCCGTGAACGCGGCGGAGGTAGGATCCTGAACTTCTTGTGAATCACCGGTGAAGGGGGCCTCCGGGTGTCATTGCCGTCTCCTGAGCAGGATCGGCTCTATTTCGACCACGTCCTGCGGCAGACCGAGGAGGCCACGCGTCACCTCCGCACCGCGAAGCAGCTCATCGACCAGGTACGCGGCACCGGCGCGGGCGCCGACGGGCTGATCCAGGTCACGGCGGGCGCGGGCGGCGTCCTGAGCGGCGTCGACCTGAACCCGCGCCTGCTGCGCCTGTCCCCTGCGGTCATCGGCCGCGAGCTGACCAAGGCGATCCAGCAGGCTCAAGACGACGCGGCGCGGCGCTCGCAGGAGATCCTCGACGGCGTCGCCCCGCAGGTCGCGGCCCTGCCGGAGCCGCTGGACGAGGCCTTCGTCCGGCGGCGTGTGGACGCGGCGATGCGTGATCTGGAGGGGTGAGAGCGGGGATGTTCGGCTACGAGATCGACAAGAGCGACATCCGTCACCAGGACGTCGATCGCGCCACCGAGCAGGCCGCGCGGGCCGAGGCCGCGCTCGCCGGCGCGGACGGGCTGCTGGACGAGCTGACCGGCACGGGACGGGCGAAGGGCGTGACCGCCACCGTGGACGCCGAGGGCCGGGTGATGAAGATCACGCTCGGGCCGCAGGCGCTGCGCGAGGGCACCGCCGGGCTGCGCGAGGCGGTGTTCGCCGCCGTGGGAGCGGCCCAGGATGACGCCAGGGTGCAGGGCGAAGAGCTGCTGCGCGAGCACTTCCGGCAGGCCGTGCCCGGCATCGCCCTCGACCCGGCCGAGCTTCAGCGGCGACTTGTTCGCTTTCTTCAATAAACGCCCCATAAGTCGTATTGCGCCACTAAGGTCGCACCCATGCATTACGGGGTTGAAATCGCCAAGGAGGCGTACACAGAGCAGGCAAAGCGCCTGCAGACCCACGGGGACGACTATGTGGCGGCGGTCGAGAGGCTGCGCGAGCGCGGGGGCAGGTGGGGCGACGACGGCCTCTTCGCCGCCATCGAAATGGCCTGGGTGGACTGCCGCCAGGCGATGCTGGAGGCCGTACCCGGGCTCGGCGGCCACATCGGAGAGGTGAGCGAGGGCATGCGGCTCGTCCCGCGCAACGTCACGGCCGCCGAGCAGGCCGGCGCCATGGATCCGGCGGCATGGCGATAACGCTTCCTCCACAGCTCGACGCGACATTGGAGCTGGCGGGCATCTGGTTCCCCAACATCAACGAGGACGAGATCCACGCCGACGCCGACGCCGCCCGCATCGTGCAGGCGCACGCCGCGCGAGCGGGCGGCGAAGCCGACACCACCGTACGCGGCGCCACCGCGATCCACCGGGGCGACTCCGCCGTCGCGCTGCAGAGCGCGTGGAACGCCGCCGACAACTCCACCGGGCACCTGGCGCAGGCCGCCGCGGCGACGCGGGTCGCCCCCGCGGCGCTCGACGGCCTGGGCTACGTGGTGACCGGCACCAAGATCGCGATCGGCTCGATCGCGGCCATCGGCACCGTACGGATGCTGTACTCCGCGCTCGCCGGCGGGCCGCTGGGCGGGTTCACCGCGACCGCGACCCTGCTCGCGATCAGGCGGGCGGGCACCAAGGTGCTGCGCGAGGCGGCCGAGGGCACCGGACGGCAGCTCGCGCCCGCCCTGACCAGGCGGGCCACCGCGCCGCTGCGCGACATCCTGGCCCGGCTCCGGCCGCCGGGCGCACCCGGTGCCCCGGCGCTCGCCGGCGCGGGCGGACGGCTTCCCGGCGCCCGCGTCCCGCTCTCGGGCAAAGGACTCGACGGCAAGCCTGGCATCCTCCAGATGGGCCGCAGGAACCGCGGCGGAGGCGGAGGCGGCAGACGCGGGGGCGACGGCGGCCGGCGCGGAGGCGGCGGCACCAACTACGATCCGAACGCCCCGGCCACCTTCGACGAGCGTGCGGGACGCATGCACGGCAAATTGCCGTCACGCAGCGACATCGACAAGCTGACCCCTGAGGAAGCGGCCGAGCTGGCGAAGGATTACGAGAAAAGCGTCAACACGCGGGATCTCAACCAAAAGCTCTACGGCAACGAGGCCGGGCACGATGCCCGGCTGGATCAGGAGAAGAGGATCCTGGGGTGGCTCAGGAACAAGAAATGACCCGGCGATAAGAGGACGTGACGCCACATGCATGCACACGTAGGCGACGACCTGATGGCGCGCCTCCTCGCCCACCCCGCCGACGAAGAGCTCCGGGGACGGATCGCCAACGACCTGCTCAACGAGCTGTTCGACGGCTACCCGGTCGAGAAGCTGCGCGCCCTGCTGCACAGCGGCGACGACGACACCGTCCAGACCGGGGCGTGGCTGCTGTCGGAGCTGGGTGGAAGCGCGGCGTCGCTGCTGGACGAGGTCCCCGCGCTGCTCGCCCATCCGCGCCGCCAGGTGCGCTTCTTCGCCGTCGAGTTCGTGCTGCTCGCCGCCGAGGAGCCGGAGGACGCGCCGGTCCTCGCCCAGGCCATCACGCTGAGCCGCGACCCCGACGCCGCCGTCCGGTGGAAGGTCCTGCACTTCCTGGCGATGGCCTCGACCGAGCAGCTCATGGCCGGGCTGTCGCAGCTCACCGATCCCGAGCTCCGGCGGCACACGGAGGCGCTGATCGCCGCCGACACCGGCGAGCCCGACCCCGGGGAGGTGGTGGCCGGTCTGGCCGGCGACGACCCGGTGGCCCGGCTGTTCGCGGCGGCGATCGCGACCCGCATGGCCGAGGACGACCCGGCGCTGCTGCGCCACGCCGCCAGGTCACGCGACGAGCAGATCAAGACGTTCGCGCAGTGGCAGCTCGACCAGCTGGAGGAGTAGCGTCCGCGCGAGCCGCCACCGTCGTGGCGGCTCGCTCACGAACATCTCGCCGCGGGCACCTCGCCGCGGGCACCTCGCCCACGGGCTCCTCCCCTACGGACAGCTCGCCCACGGGCTCCTCCCCTACGGACACCTCGCCCACGAACACCTCGCCGACGAACACTGAGCACCGGCACGGACGGCTCACACGCTCACAGACACCGGGCACCGGCACCGACGGCTCACACGCTCGCGGGCGCGGGGCGGCGGGGGACGGCGGCGTAGCTGATGGCGAGAGCGCCGAGGCTGAGCGCGGCGGCGGCCAGGCCGAGCCAGCGCAGCCCGTCCACCGCCACCAGGCCGCCGCCCAGCGCCGACCCGGCCGCGATGCCGATGTTGAACGCGCACACGTTCACCGACGTCGCGAGCATCGGAGCCTGACCGGCCTGCCGGAGCAGCAGGCTCTGCAGCGCGGGCGTGGTGGCCGAGGTCAGCACGCCCAGCGCCAGCACCACCACGACGGCGGTGCCCGCCCACGGCACGGCGAACGGGAACACGGCCAGCACCACCGCCAGTCCGATGAACGTGCCGCGCACCGTGCCCGCGAGCGAACGGTCCGCGAGCCGCCCGGCCACCAGTCCGCCGGCCAGGCTGCCCGCCCCGTAGACGAGCAGCAGCGTCGAGACCGCGCCGGGCCCGAGGCCGGTGATGCCGGTCAGCGCCGGCGCGAGGTAGGTGAAGACGGTCGAGGTCGCGGCCAGGCCGACCGCCGTGGTGGCGATCACGACCAGCACCCGGCGGCCCAGCACCGTGGCGATCTCCTCGCGCACGCTCGTGGCCGGCGCGTCCTGGCGGGGCAGCGCGGCGGCCAGCGCTCCGGTGACGACGAGCGCCAGCGCGGCCAGCACCGCGAACGGCGTCCGCCACCCCGCACCCTCCCCCAGCAGCACGCCGAGCGGCACGCCCAGCAGCGTCGCGGCGGAGAAGCCGGCGGCGACGGCGGCGATCGCGGTGCCCGCACGGTCCGGCGCGACCACCCGGGTGACCATCATCAGCGCCACGGTCAAGAAGGCCGCGTGGCTGAGCGAGGCGACCACCCGCCCGGCGATCAGCACCTCGTACGACCCCGCCGCCGCGCATATCGCGTTCCCTGCGGCGAACAGCACCAGCAACCCCAGCGCCAGCCCTTTGCGCGGCAAACGGACGGTCGCGATCGTCATCAGCGGCCCGCCGATCACGACGCCGAGCGCGTACGCCGTCACCGCCTGACCCGCCGTGGAGACGGAGACTCCCAGGTCGGTGGCCATCTGCGGGAGTAATCCCGCGATCAGATACTCGGACGTGCCGACCACGAACACGCTCGTCATGAGCACGGCCGGCACCAGCAGGCTTCTTCTCATGCGAGGACGCTAAGGTCTCACATGGATGTCAGAGTCAAGTCGTCGCGAGGGAGAGCACATGCGGATCGGCGAGCTCGTCCGGCGCACCGGCGTACACGAGCGGCTGCTGCGCTACTACGAGGAGCAGGGACTGCTGCGGCCCGAGCGCTCGCCCAACGGCTACCGGGAGTACACCGAGGCTCACGTCGAGACCGTGCGCCGCATCCGCTGCCTGCTCGCCGCCGGGCTGGGCACGTCCGCCATCGCCGCCGTGCTGCCCTGCCTGGACTCCGACGGCGAGCGCCTGGCTCCCACCTGCTCCGACGTGCTGGGGCAGCTACGCGCCGAGCGGGACAGGATCGACCGCGCGATGGAGGCGCTGCGCGAGTCCCGCGAAGCCCTCGACCGCGTCATCTCAGCGGGACTGCACAAAACGACGGCCTGACGCGGCGAAACGCGGCTGCGCAAGATGACGGCCTGACGCGGCGAGACGCCGGGTCCGGCGTGACGGAACCGCGCCGCCTTTCCGGCATCCGCATAGATCGGTCACACCGGCCCCGTTGTCCGGCATGGCGGATAAATCGGTTGCACCGGCTCCTGGCGCACCCATACCGTCATGGACATGCGCCTTTACCTGTGATTCGCGCCCGACGCGACCCGTCCCCCGTCCACCTTGTGACGCGGCGCTGACGTCGCCCACCGGCTCTTGATCTCGTGTCGATCCGTCCAACCCGATCGATCACGTCGAGCCGCGTTGCCGAATTACGTAAAGGAGCCTCTCATGCGCGCTCGCGCCACCAAGCAGAACCGCCCGCACCTGCCCGTCGTCCGCCCCATGCCCAAGATGCCGAAGCGGCCGATCATGCCGCCGCGCCGCATCCCGCCCAAGGGGCGATAACAGCCGACTACCGGGATGGGTGGTGAGAAGCGGGCGCCGCCTCCTCTGTTACGCCTGGAGGCGGCGCCCGCACCACGCCCGAAGCGGCTCAAAGCCGTTCGATGATCGTGACGTTGGCCTGGCCGCCGCCCTCGCACATCGTCTGCAGGCCGTAACGGCCGCCGGTGCGCTCCAGCTCGTGCAGCAGCTTCGTCATGAGGATCGCGCCCGTGCCGCCGAGCGGGTGGCCGAGCGCGATCGCGCCGCCGTTGGGGTTGACCTTGGCCGGGTCGGCGCCCAGCTCGTGCATCCAGGCCAGCGGCACCGGGGCGAACGCCTCGTTGATCTCCACCACGTCGATGTCGTCGATCGACATGCCGGCCTTCTTCAGCGCCCGCCGCGTGGCGGGGATCGGCGCGGTCAGCATGTAGACCGGGTCGTCTCCCATGAGCGCGAGCTGGTGGATGCGGGCCCTCGGGGTCAGGCCGTGGTCGCGTACGGCCTGCTCGGAGGCGATGAGCACGGCGCCGGAGCCGTCGGAGATCTGCGAGGAGGTGGCGGCGGTGATCTGGCCGCCCTCCTTGAGGGTCTTGAGCGCGGCCATCTTCTCCAGCGTCGTGTCGGGCCGCGGGCCCTCGTCGTCCTCGACGCCGTTGATCGGCTCGATCTGCTCCTTGAAGTAGCCGTTGGCGATGGCCTTGGCGGCACGCTGGTGGGATTCGAGCGCGTACCGTTCGAGGACGTCGCGGGTGAAGCCCCACTTCTCGCACATCAGCTCGGCACCGCGGAACTGCGAGATCTCCTGCTTGCCGTAACGCTCGACCCACTTGTCGCCGAACGGGAACGGCATGCCCATGTCGAGCGCCGCCTTGATCGAGGAGCCCATGGGCACGATGCTCATCGACTCGACGCCGCCCGCCACGACGAGGTCCTGCGTACCGGAGAGCACGCCCTGCGCGGCGAAGTGGATGGCCTGCTGCGAGGAGCCGCACTGCCGGTCGATGGTGACGCCCGGAGTCGTCTCGGGGAGCCCGGCCGAGAGCCACGCGTTGCGCGCGATGTCCATGCTCTGCGGGCCGAACTGCATGACGCACCCCAGGATGACGTCCTCGACCGCCTCGGGGTCGACGCCGGTGCGGTCGATCAGCGCCTTGAGGGTGTGCGCGGCCAGGTCAGTGGGGTGGACGGTGGACAGGCCACCCTTCTTCTTGCCGACCGGGGTGCGGACCGCCCCGACGATGTACGCCTCTGCCACAGTGCCTCCTGAGAACCGAGCATTATTCGGTTACTAGAGGCAGCGTACAACAGAATCTCATTCGGAAGCAGGTCGCTCCGGGGCCACGAGATCCTCCGCCGCGTCGATCCTGAACCGCCACCGGTCCACCGCGATGCCGTTGAGAGACTCCGCCAGCTCCAGCGCCAGCGCGCCCAGCTTGACCGGCTCGGCGCCGCGCAGCTCGATCGCCGTCAGCTCGGCGGCGAACGGCAGCAGCTCCTCCGCCGCCGGCGGCTGCCCCGCCTGCGGCACCAGCACCGCCTTGATGTCGCCCGCCGTGAACGCCGGGCCGTCCTCCTCCTGCTCCAGGTGCGGCGACAGCTCCTCGGGCGCCGGACGCACGGGGAGGATCACCGCGGGACCGCCCTCGTCATCGTCGGCGGGGTCGCTCACCTCGCCCCGGCAGATCGCGAGCCCGCCCAGCCGGAACGCCAGGCCCTCGGCGAGATAGCGGTCGAAATAGTTGAGCGGCAGCGGCCCCTCCGCGGCCACCCGCACCGCCCACACCTTCTCCAGCACCCCGCCCGTCAGCTCGGGCTCGGCCTCGACCGGCGCGTGCACCCGCACGTCGGTCGCCACGATGTCATCGCCGTCGAGCCGGGCCTTCGGGTCGGCGAGCCGGACCAGCCGCAGCAGCTCCGCCTGAGCCGGTTTCGCGGGAACGGCCGCCGTCGGGCCAGTTCGCAGTCTCCGCTTCGCCATCCAGCCCATACCAGCCTCCGCGCTCAGCTTCGATAGGAGCTCGTCATCGTCGCGTAGACGATCAGGTTGTCGGTGTAGTGCCCGGTGGTGCGATCGTAGGTGCCACTGCAGGTGATCAGGTGGAGCTGCGCGTTCTGCTGGCCGCCATAGACGCGCTGGGTCGGGAACGTCTTCTTGTTCGCCTGCTCCACGCCACCGACGGTGAACACCGCGGTCGTCTTGTCCTGGCGTCTGACCTCGATGGTATCGCCGTTCCTGATCTCCTTCAGCCTGGCGAAGACCGCAGGACCCGTACGCGTGTCCACGTGCCCGAGAAGCACGGCGGGACCCGCCTCACCCGGCGTGGACATGTTGCGATACCAGCCCACAAGGTTGGGATTGTCCGGTGGCGGCACCTCGATCGTGCCGTTCTTCCGCAGGCCCACCGACGTGATCGGCGCGTTGATGCCGAGCCGCTTGACCACGATCCGCACCGGCGTCGAAGGCAGCATCGGCGGGGCCGGGTTGATCTGCGGCAACGGAGGCGGCACGTTCGCCGGCGCCTGGAAGTACGCCTGCTCCTGCTCGGCGGTGGTCTTCGGCTGCGCCTGCACGTCAAGGCTGTCACGGCTGCTCTGCAGGCCGTACTCGGCAGGGGAACGCAGCACGATCAGCAGACCGGCCACGACCGTGGCGACCCCGGCGATCGCCGCCACGATCAGCACCGCCCTCAGCGCCACGCTGCCCTTGTTCCCCGGAGGAGGGACCGGAGCCTGGGCACCGCCGTACGGGTAGTAGCCGGACACCGCCGATCAGCTCCTGATCGAACGCCGGCGCAGCACCAGCCCGCCGACCCCGGCCGCCGCCACCAGCGCGGTGCCCGTCAGGATGAACAGCCGACCGTCAGGCCCGGCCATGCCGCCCGCACCGGTGTCCGCGCCCGCCTTGGGGGTCTGCGAGTTCCTGGTGGGGGTGCTGGTCGAACGGGTGGCGCTCGGCGTGATCGTCACCGTCGCGGTGTGCGTCTGCGTCGGACGCGGCGTGGTCGTGGTCGGGCTCGGGCTCGGGCTCGGGCTCGCCGTCGGGCTCGTGGTGCCGTTGCCGACCGTGAACGTGTAGGACTTCAGGTCATCATCGTTCTGAACCGTGCACTCGATCATCGGGGTGTTGCCCGTGCGGCTGTCCGCGCCAAAGTTGACCTTCGATGGCTTCACCGTGACCGTGCCCGTCGAACTGGCAGTGGCCTTGAGGTCGATGGCCGTGGTGGGAAGCGGAATCGGGCTGTTGGCCGTGATCGTGCCCGTCGAGCCTTCGCCCGTTGCGGAGCTCAGGCCCGTAATGCCGCTCAAAGACGCATAAGCGAAGATCTTCGGGCTGAGCGTCTGCCCGCTGGGGGCCTTCAGCTCCTTGCCCGTCGTGTAGGTGCCCTTCCACTTGATCGCGAACTGCTGGTTGACGCTCGCCGAGGTGGGCATGGTCAGCTCCACCTTGATCTCGACATCCTGCGTGTCGGTCGTCTCCGGACCGACACACCTGTACTCGACGACGTCGGTACCGGTCCCGCCGTTGTTGCTGCCCGTCTGGACAGGGATCGAGGTTTCGGTAGGCGTCGCGGAGACGTAGGTGCAGGTCGTCTGTTCCCCGGCCACGGTGATGATCACCGGCGCGTTGCCCACCTCCAAGACGAGGTTGCCGCCCGCCGTCGCGGTCACGTTGACCGTGCCGGTCATCTTGGGAGGGGTATACGAGCCGTTGGCGCTGACAGGCGTTGTGACCGTGCCGTTTCCCGAACCCTTCACCGTCGCGGGAGTGCCGCCTGTCACGGAGAGGTCACCGCCGCTGGTGGTGACTACGGCATTGGCGGCGATCGCCTTGGTAGCGGTCAATGAGGAGAAGGTCCACTCGATCGTCGCCGTCTTAGACGGCTCCACCGACGTGGGAGGAGTCGCGGTTAAAACCATCGAGTTACTGCTCAGGTAACCGCCCGAGCAGGTATAGGTCATCTTCAGCGGCTCTGCTGCGGCGGCCTCAGCCGGTGACGACAGCGCAAAAACCGAGCCGACAAAGACTGCGAGTGTGCCTGCAAGCCCCAATGCGGACGTCTTCTGGGCGAGGCGGCGCCCCACCTGGGACATAAGCACGGGTCCTTCTCCGTTTCACAGCGGTGTCAACAGTCGTGCCAGAATTCCAGCCGTTGGTCACGGTCAGGTTGAGATCCTACGAACTGTGTCCGTCAACTTCCCGTAAACCGGCAAATCCACCGTAACTTTCCCAGACTCACCCCTTCTTCTTGGACAGCGTGGCGTACACCACGATGTTGTCCGTGTAGTGGTGGGTCGTCTTGTTGTAAACCCCACCGCAGGTGATGAGCCTGAGCTGGGCGTCCTTGGTGTTGCCGTAGACGCGCTTGGTCGGGAACGCGTTCTTGCTGGCCTGCTCGATGCCGCTGACCGTGAAGCGGGTGACCTTGCCGTCCGACCGGTACACGTAGATGTGGTCGCCCTTGGCGAGCTCGCGCAGGCGGTCGAAGACGGCGGGGCCCTTGCGGGTGGTGACGTGGCCGTTGATGATCGCGGGGCCGGCCTCGCCGGGGACCGGCGAGTACTTGTACCAGCCGGTCCTGTTGGGCTGGGTGAGCGGCGGGGTGCCGAGAGCGCCCTTCTTGTCCAGGGTGACCGCGCCGATCGGGGCGTTCACCTTGATTTTGGGGATCTTGATGCGGGTCGGCCGCACCAGAGCGGCCTTGGTCTTGGCCTTGGGCTTCGGGATGGCCGGGACGACCGGCGCGGCCGCCGGCGGAGGCGGCGCGTCCAGGCGGGCCGGGGTCAGCGGCTGGTTCTTGCCGCCGGGCCCGACGGTCGGCGGGAGCACGAACGCCCCCGCGTTCTGCATCTCCACCGTCGTCGGCTCCGCCTGCGCCTGCGCCGCCACGCGCGGCTCTGAGCCGTCGTCCACCGGCGGCACGAGCGACAGCAGGGTCACCATGACCAGGCCGACGCCGCCGAGCGAACCGGCGACGAGCAGGCCGGGCATCGCCCGCTGCATCGGGGTCTTCTGCTCGGTCATCGCTTACGCACCTCCCGCGTGCGCGGCCCGCCGCCGGCGCAGCAGCAGCCCGCCACCGGCGCTGCCCGCCACGACGACCATCCCGGTGGCCAGCAGGGCGTACGGCGGCCGGTCACCCTCGTCGGGGGCCACGCCGGTCTCCACACCGCCGCTGGGGGTCTTGGCGACCTGAGCGCGGTAGTACCTGGTCGCGGTCGGGCCGGTGCTCGTCGGGGTGGACGAGGTGCTGCTCGACGCCTGCGGCACCACCCGCACGTGCTCGCCGATGGTCCCGACGTCGTTGTCGCCACCGTTTTGGCCCGGGTCGCTCGGGTCCGGGTCCTTGGGGTCCTCGCCGGGGTCGCTGGGCTCGTCGCTGGGGTCGTCGGACGGGTCGTCCGGCGGGTTCGTGGTGGGACCGGGGACGTTGACGTCGATGGCGCCGGGGTCGCCCACCAGGTCGCAGGTGGCCTGCCCGTACTCGGGCGGCTCGGTGATGCCGCTGGTGGTCACCTGGAAGGCGTCCAGGTAGGCGCGCTTGTCCTCGACGTTGATGACCTCGATCCAGTGCGGGCCGTAGTCCAGCTGCGGCGAGGTCCAGAGCACCTGCTGGGTCTCGGTGCCGGTCATCGGGTTGCCGGCGCGGTCTTTGCCCGGCTCGACCTCTCCCTCGGTGACGTGCTGGCCGTCGATGAGCACCCTGACCGGGCCCAGGTCCTTCTCGCGCCGGGCGATGTAGGCGACCTTCGTGCCGACGAAGTCCAGCCGCGCCTTGGCGTTCGCCTGCCTGGTCACCTGGATGTCGCTCTTGTAGTCGTCGTACTCGTTGCCGGTGTAGCGCTTGCGCCACGTGCCTTCGTACTTGACCTCGGGCACCGAGTTGTTGACCATCGTCTCGCCCTCGGCGGGGGTGAAGCGGACGGTCAGTTTGCCGGGCTTGAAGCGGATGTTCCCCGCGCGGGTGATCGAGGCGTCGTCGGAGAGCCCTTCCGGCAGGTCGAGGAAGTCGCCGGGCACCAGCGCGCCCTGCAGCCGGCCGCCCCTCGGCCGGAGCTGGCCGGACCAGGCGCCGCTGACGTCGACGGTGCCCTCCAGGTCGAGCGAGGAGCCTTCGGGGAAGAAGCCGGGCGAGCCGAACCGCTGCACGCTCGTGTACTTCAGGTCCCAGCGCACGTTCATGGTGCCCGACTCGATCTGCGGCGTCATGCGCGCTTCGAGATCGACGCCGGCACCGGCGATGCCGCCCGTGCAGTGGTACTTCATGACCAGCGAGGACTCGGCCTGGCCGGGAATCGTGGACGTGGCGACGTATGCCGCCGTTGCCGCTAAGCTCACCGATCCGGCGATCAAAACCTTGCGCCACCGACTCACGGAGACTCCGATCACCCACAAATAGACCGAGGGTAGATCTTATGGCGGCAAACATCGCAACACAGGCGGTTCTCCCCTTCTTCCAGCACTTGTGATGAACCCGTGTCCAGGTCCCCCTTAAGCCTGCGAAAGCGGGTATACGTGGCGGTAACAGAAGAGAATTCTGGCCTGGAGGCGTTCGATGGAGCGTGACCTCTTCGACGAGGAGCACCTGCTCTTCCGCGAGACCGTCCGCGAGTTCATGGCCCGCGAGGTCGTGCCGCACCACCCCCAGTGGGAGAAGGACGGCATCGTGCCCCGCGAGGTCTGGAAGAAGGCCGGGGAACTGGGCATGTTCGGCTTCTCGGTGCCGGAGGAGTACGGCGGCGCGGGCGTCGAGGACTTCCGCTACAACGCGATCATCGTCGAGGAGATCATGCGCAACGGCGCGACCGGCCTCGGCTTCTCGCTGCACAACGACGTCATGGCCCCGTACGTCGTCGGCCTGACGAACGATGAGCAGAAGCAGCGCTGGCTGCCCGGCTTCGCGAGCGGCGAGCTGATCACCGCGATCGCCATGACCGAGCCGGGCGCGGGCAGCGACCTTCAGGGCATCAGGACGACGGCGGTCCGCGACGGCGACCACTACGTGCTCAACGGGCAGAAGACGTTCATCACGAACGGCATCAACGCCGACCTCGTCGTCGTGGTGGCCAAGACCGACCCGGACAAGGGGGCGCGGGGCATCACGCTGCTCGTGGCCGAGCGGGGCATGGAGGGCTTCGCACGCGGCAGGAACTTGGACAAGGTCGGCATGAAGGCCCAGGACACGGCCGAGCTGTTCTTCGAGAACGTCCGCGTCCCCGTGGCCAACCGCCTCGGCCCCAAGGAGGGCGAGGGCTTCTTCCAGCTCATGAACAACCTGCCGCAGGAGCGCCTGTCGATCGCGGTGGCGGCGGTGGCCGCGGCGGAGGCGGTGCTGGAGCAGACGATCGAGTACTGCAGGACCCGCCAGGCGTTCGGCCGCAGCATCGGCTCGTTCCAGAACACCCGCTTCGTCCTGGCGGAGCTGGCCACCGAGACCGAGATCGCCCGCCACTACGTGGACAAGTGCATCCTCGCGCTGAACGCGGGCCGGCTGACCGCCGTGGACGCCGCCAAGGCCAAGTGGTGGACGACCGAGCTGCAGAACAAGGTCGTCGACCGCTGCCTGCAGCTGCACGGCGGGTACGGCTACATGACGGAGTACCCGGTCGCCAAGGCGTGGCTGGACAGCCGCGTCCAGACGATCTACGGCGGCACCACCGAGATCATGAAAGAGATCATCGGCAGATCCTTCCAATTCTGACGCCTTCAGCGCGGCGACCCTGATTCCGCCGCATACTGGACAGCATGGACAGCGGCCTGATCCTCCTGATCTTCCTGGCACTGCTGTTCGCCTGGGGCCTCAACCGCGTGCGCCGGGCGATCCGCCTCGGCCCCGTCGGCTACGCCGGTGTGATGATCGTGTTCATCCTGGTCATGCTGCTGCTCTGGGGCCAGACGAAGATCTGAGGATCGGCGGGCGCTCGGCCGCCCGCGGCGCTAGCCGCGCAGGATGACCTCGGCCACCAGCTCGGGGTCGTCGCTCATCGGCACGTGGCCGCAGCCCTTGAGCAGCTTCACCCGCTGCCCCGACCAGCGGGCCGCGCGTACGGCCTGGCGGCGCAGCAGCAGCCGGTCGTGCTCGCCCCACGCGATCGTGACGGGCGACTTGGGCGGGGCGGGCGGCATCAGCCCGGTGAACGACTCCAGCGTCTCGTCGAACCCGGCCGAGCGGGCCAGCGCCTCGGTGGCGGCGGTGAGGGCGGCGGGGTCGAGGCGGCCGGGGCGGGCGACCAGGACGCCGGCCGACACCGTACGCAGGTAGCGGCTCTCCGCCGTCCTGGCGAGCCGGTCAGCGGGCAGCGAGCGGGCCGTGGCCCGCAGCGCGCGCAGCACCGCCTGGCAGTAGAGCAGCTCGGGGCGGGACCAGAACCCGGCGGGAGACAGCGCGGTGGCCGAGCTCACGACGCCGCGCGAGGCCAGCTCGAGCGCGATGTAGCCGCCCAGCGAGTTGCCCGCGACGTGCGGCTCGCGTACGCCGAGCCGCGCGCAGAACGACTCGACCGCGTCCGCCAGCGACTCGGCGGTGTAGGGGACGCCGTCGGGCAGGCCGGGCGACGCGCCGAACCCGGGCAGGTCGAGCGCGATCACCGTACGGGCGGCGGCCAGCCGGTCGAGCACCGGCAGCCAGCCCTGCCAGTGGTGGCCGATGCCGTGGATGAGGATCAGCGGCGCGCCGGAGCCCCGTCGTTCGAAGGCCAGGTCCATTGCGCCAGTAGAACACTCACCTGCCGCGCGTGGGAATCTCGAACCAGACGGCTTTGCCTTCCCTGGTAGGACGCGAGCCCCAACGCCTGGCGAGCTGATCCACCAGGTAAAGGCCGCGCCCGCCCTCGTCGTTCTCCCCCGCGCTGCGGATGCGGGGCAGCCGCAGGTCCTGGTCGAACACCTCGACCCAGACCGACTCCGCGCCCCTGCGCAGCCGCAGCGTGAACTCCTTGTCGCCGACCTCCTCCTCTTCGAGGCCGGGGACGTCCCACGACTCCTCGAACGGCAGCGGCGGCCCCTCGACGACCAGCTCCCTGCGCGGCACGCCCGCGGCGGCGGCGTGCAGCACCACGTTGGTCACGACCTCGGAGACCAGCAGGCAGGCCAGCTCGGCCCGCTCTTCAGGGACGTTCCAGCTCGCGAAGGCCTCCGCGGCCATGCGCCGCGCCTCGCCGACCATGATCGGCTGGGCGGGGAAGGTGCGGGACTCGACGTCGAGATCGACGTCGCTGGAGCGGACCACGAGGATCGCCATGTCGTCGTCGATCTCGCCGGGCACCGCGACCGTGGCGGCGTCGGCGATGCGCTCGACCTCGGCGCCGGACAGCTTGGAGAGCTTCTCGCACAGGATGCCGAGCGTCTCCTCCTCGCTCGGCGAGGTGCCGTCGCGGCTGGGCCGGCGATCGACCAGGCCGTCGGTGTAGAGCAGCAGCGCAGCGCCCGGCGGGAGCGTGCGGGTCTCCTCCTTGTAGACGAGGTCGGCGTGCAGGCCCTTGGCGCGCACGCCGAGCGGCTGGCCGACCTCCTCGATCTCCAGCTCGCGGCACTCGCCGTCGACCAGCAGCAGCGGCGGCGCGTGCCCGGCGTTGGCGAACGACAGCTGCCGCGACCAGGCGTCGTAGACCAGGTATTGGCAGGTGACGATCGGCGGGATGCTGACCTCGCCGCCCTTGTCGTCCTGCTCGGGGGTGGCGATGATGCGGGTCCACTCGTCGAGCCTGGCCAGGATGTCGGCCGGCGACTTGTCGTCCTGGGCGAACGCCCGCAGCGCGGCCCTGAGCTGGCCCATGATGGCCGCCGCCTTGGCGCCTCTGCCCTCGACGTCGCCGATCACGATGCCGACGCGGCCGGCCGACAGCGGGATGACGTCGTACCAGTCGCCGCCGACCTGGGTCTGGATGCCCTGGCCGTGGGAGGCGAGCGGGGCGGCCGGGTAGTAGCGCACCGCGATCTGCAGGCCGTCGAGCTGCGGCAGCGCGCGCGGCAGCAGGTATTTCTGGAACGACTCGGCGGTGTGGCGCTCCTCTTCGAAGAGCAGCGCGTTGTCGATGGCGAGCGCGACCCGGGTGGCGATGGCGCCCACGAAGTCGCGGTCGAAGGCGTCGTAGTGGGGGCTGCGGCGGTCGGTGAGGTTGGACAGCCCGAGGTACATCAGGCCCAGCGTCTCGCCGCGCACCAGCAGCGGCGCCACGATGGCCGAGGTCATGCCGATCTCGCCGCACAGCCGCGCGCTGCCCTCATGGGGCGCGGGGTAGCGGCTGCGCGAGAAGTCCTCGACGAGGATCGTCTCCTGGCGGCGGAGCGCGGTGTCGGCGTAGTGGCCGGGGGGGTAGCGGATCTCCGCCCCCACCGGCTTCCATGTGCCCGACGGCGGCGTCCACCCCTGCACGTGCTGGGAGACCCGGCGGACCAGCCGGTCGCCCTCCATCAGCTCGATGAAGCAGTGGTCGGCGAACTGAGGCACCAGCATCTCGGCGACGCGCTTGAGCGTCTCCTCGACGTACAGCGAGCCGGCCAGCCGCTCGCCGATGCGCTCCAGCAGGCCGAAGCGGTCCTTCTCCCGCTCGTTGCTGCGCAGCGCCTCCCTGGCCGTCAGGACGATGCCCGTCACCTGCCCCGAGGGGTGGCGCAGCGGCACCGCCTGCGCGCGGACGTAGACGATCGTGCCGTCGGCGCGGCGCACGTCGAACGTGCCCTCCCAGACGCCGCCCTTGAGCACCTGTTTGGCCAGCTCGACGGCGACCGGGTGGTCCTTCTCCATGATCCCGAGGGACAGCGCGGACGAGTCACGCGAGGGCGACTTGTCCGGCGCGCCGAAAAGCTTTTCGGCGAACGGGTTCCAGTAGAGGAGATTGCTGAAACGGTCGGTGACGATGACCGCCATCTCGGCCTGGTCGAGCACGGCCCCGGCAGCCAGGTGATCGGCCGCTTCTTGTGACAGATCCCCCCAACGCTTCATCCGGAGACCACTCCTCGGGGTGGCGTGTCTGCACGACGGACCACGGGCACTCCTGCAACAGTCTTGGCCAGGGGAGAGTGGAGGGCCTCCCTAGAGGGATTCAACCAAGTAGCCGCGCGCGCGTCAGCGCTTGGAGACAAAAACGTGCGCGGCGATATCGCGGGGAAGTTCCGCAGGAGTTTCGTTCGCGTCACCGTCACCTGTCACCCGTACACCGTCGTCGCTCGCCGCGAGCGTCACCTCGCGTCCGGGTTGTATCCCAACTTGCTTGAGTTTAAGCATCGCAGCGGGATCGCTTTGCACTTGTTCGCTGATTCGGCGCACGACGACGGCCGTATCGCCGTTGGCGGCGAGCTCGCTCATCGTGGTGAGCGCGTCGTCGCCCGTGTCGGCGGGCTCGCGGGCGCCCAGCTCGGCCAGGCCGGGGATCGGGTTGCCGTGCGGGCAGACGGTCGGGTTGTCGAGCAGCGTCACGAGCCGCGTCTCGACGGACTCGGACATGACGTGCTCCCAGCGGCACGCCTCGATGTGCACCTCTTCCCAGGGCAGCCCGATGACCTGGGTGAGCAGGCATTCGGCGAGGCGGTGCTTGCGCATCACGCGGGTGGCGAGCGTGCGTCCCAGCTCGGTCATCGCGAGGTGACGGTCACCTTCGACGCGGACCAGCCCGTCGCGCTCCATGCGGGCGACGGTCTGGCTGACGGTGGGGCCGCTCTGCTGAAGACGTTCTGCGATGCGGGCCCGGAGGGGGACGATGCCCTCTTCTTCGAGCTCGTAAATCGTGCGGAGATACATCTCCGTGGTATCGATCAGGCCGTGTGCGGTCAAGGCTCCTCCCAACTGCATGGTACGCCGTTCGACGTGGGGACTGAGCCCGTCGAACTCGGGCGCAGAAGTCACACGAACCCTAAGGGGGGAACGGCCGGGGACGGTTGAGAAAGCAAACAATTGAGCGGCCGGGTTCGTTCCCGTGCCGCGCAATGCGGGAAAGGGCGGCCGAGGGGCCTAACGGGCGCGGTATTCGCGGAAGCCGCGTACGGACAGGCCGACGATGAGCACGGTGACGGCGCAGGCGAGCCCGCCGCCCACCCAGGCTCCGGTCAGCCCGAACGCCGTCGCCGTCGCGCCGGCCCGCAGCTCGCCGAGGCGCGGCCCGCCGGCCACCACGACGAGGAAGACGCCCTGGAGCCGGCCGCGCATCTCGTCGGGCGCGTAGAGCTGCAGGATCGACTGCCGCCACACCGAGGAGATGACGTCGGCCACGCCGCCGACGGCCATGAGCAGCACCACCAGCCACAGGTCGTGCGCGAGCCCCGCGCCCGCCACCGCGAGCCCCCAGACGGCGATGATGATCGACAGCCCCACCCCCTGCCGCTTGACCCGGCCGACCCAGCCGGAGAACAGCGCGCCGGCCAGGGAGCCGATGCCCATGGCCGAGGTCATCCAGCCGAGCGCCAGCTCGGAGCCGCCGAAGCGCTCGGCGGTCAGCTCCGGGTAGAGCGCCCTCGGCATG
The DNA here is from genome assembly GCF_043196965.1 of Nonomuraea sp. NPDC049309. Classification (NCBI taxonomy): domain Bacteria; kingdom Bacillati; phylum Actinomycetota; class Actinomycetes; order Streptosporangiales; family Streptosporangiaceae; genus Nonomuraea; species Nonomuraea sp. NPDC049309. The sequence goes on from NZ_JBICSH010000002.1 coordinate 39,298, forward strand.
GCGAGGACCATCGCGATGATGTCCACGACGAAGGACATCAGCAGCACGGGGCTTTTGGCGATGAAGCTGAAGCCGTCGATCACGGACTTGAGCCCCGGCCTGGTCACCTTGCCCTGCGGGGGCAGCGGGGGGAGCTTGAGCGCCGCGTACAGGCTGGCGCTGAAGAGCACGGCGTCCAGCGCGTACGCCGCCGCGAACCCGCCGCCGGTCATCACGGCCGCCCCGACCATGGGGCCGACGACCGCGGCCATGCTGAAGACGAGCGAGTTGAGCGCGTTCGCGGCGGGCACCAGCTCGGCGCCCAGGATGCGCGGGATGATCGCGCCCCTGGTCGGCCCGGTGATCGCGAAGCCGGTGGAGTTGACCGCGACCGCGAGGAGGATCAGCCAGACGTTCTGCAGGTCCAGCAGGGCCTGGAGGAAGATGAACAGGGTGGCCGCCCAGGCGATGAGCGAGCCGGTGATGAGCAGCCTGCGCCGGTCGACGGCGTCGGCGATGGCCCCGCCCCACAGGCCGAAGACGATGAGCGGGATGAGGTTGGCCATGCCGATCAGGCCCACGTAGAACGAGGACCGGGTCAGCTCGAAGACCTGCTGGCCGACCGCGATGACGGTGACGTGCACCCCGATGTTGGAGACGGTCTGGCCGGTCCAGATCCGGCGGTAGGCCGGGACGCCCAGCGGACGCGTATCGACGAAGTGACGCTTGACCAGGTCCCCGATGAGCACCTAAGGAACATTAAGGGGCAAGTCTCTCCAGCACCCAGCCGGGTCGGGTCCTCCGGTAGCGCAGCCGGTCGTGCATCCTGTCGAGCTGCCCCTGCCAGAACTCCACCTCAAGGGGGTAGACGCGGAAGCCGCCCCAGAAGTCGGGCACCGGCGGGTTCTCCGGCCAGCGCGCCGCCAGCTCCTCGTAGCGGGCGTCCAGCTCCTCCCTCGACCGCACCACCGCCGACTGCCGCGAGGCCCACGCGCCGATGCGCGAGCCGTACGGGCGGGAGTTGAAGTATTCGGCGGACTCCTCCGGCGACAGGCGGGTCACCGTGCCCTCCACGCGGACCTGGCGGCGCAGCGGATGCCACGGGAAGAGCAGGGACGCGCGCGGGTTCTCCGCCAGGTCGCGGCCCTTGCGGGACTCGTAGTTGGTGTAGAAGACGAATCCGCGCTCGTCGTAGCCCTTGAGCAGGACCGTCCTGGCGCTCGGCCGGCCGCCCGCGGAGGCGGTGGCGAGCACCATCGCGTTGGGTTCCGGCAGGCCGGCGTCGAGCGCCTCCTGGAACCACACGGTGAACTGCGTGATCGGGTCGGCCGCGAGGTCCGATTCGAGCAGCGGCTCGCCCTCGTACGTACGGCGAAGCCCCGCCAGCATGGGCGGGCGCGGGGTGGCATCCACGAGACGGTATTCTTGCGCGCTCATGCGGCGGATCACATGGTGGGTCCGCCTGCCAGCGGGTCGTCCCCCAAAGTCCGACCCAGCCTTCGACCAGGGGCTTTGCCCGAACGGCGGGTCCGGAGACCGACCACGACCTGGGAGGGGGTTAAATTGACCCGCCGGTATCTCGACATCAACATAGCGGGCCAGCACGAGGGGAGAACGACTATGAGACCCCTGTGGCGGCCGCGACATGGCAGAGCATCGCGTTGCCGAAACATGGCAAGAAAGGGAGGCGGCCGAGAATGTCCGACTTCAAACCCGGCCTCGAAGGCGTCGTAGCTTTCGAGACCGAGATCGCGGAACCGGACAAAGAAGGGGGCGCCCTTCGATACCGGGGCGTCGACATCGAAGAGCTTGTCGGCCGTGTCCCATTCGGACACGTTTGGGGCCTTCTGGTCGACAACGCGTTCCAGCCGGGCCTGCCCCCGGCGGAGCCGTACCCCATCCCTGTCCACTCCGGAGACATCCGCGTCGACGTGCAGAGCGCGCTGGCGATGCTGGCTCCGGCCTACGGCTTCAAGCCGCTGCTCGACATCAGCGACGAGGAGGCGCGCGACCAGCTCGCGCGCGCGTCGGTGATGGCCCTGTCCTTCGTCGCGCAGTCCGCGCGCGGCCTCGGCCTGCCGATGGTGCCGCAGAGCCGCGTCGACGAGGCCAAGACCATCGTCGAGCGTTTCATGATCCGCTGGCGCGGTGAGCCCGACCCCAAGCACGTCAAGGCCATCGACGCCTACTGGACCTCCGCCGCCGAGCACGGCATGAACGCCTCCACGTTCACCGCCCGCGTCATCGCCTCCACCGGCGCCGACGTGGCGGCCGCCCTGTCCGGCGCGGTCGGCGCGATGTCGGGCCCGCTGCACGGCGGCGCCCCCGCGCGCGTCCTGCACATGATCGAGGGCGTCGAGCAGCTCGGCGACGCCAAGAAGTACGTCCAGAGCGAGCTCGACAAGGGCAACCGCCTCATGGGCTTCGGCCACCGCGTCTACCGCGCGGAGGACCCGCGGGCCCGTGTGCTGCGGCGCACCGCCAAGGAGCTCGGCGCGCCCCGCTACGAGGTCGCCGCCGCCCTTGAGCAGGCCGCGCTGGAGGAGCTGCACGCCCGCAAGCCCGACCGGGTGCTGGCCACCAACGTGGAGTACTGGGCCGCCGTGGTCCTCGACTTCGCCGAGGTGCCCGCCCACATGTTCACCTCCATGTTCACCTGCGCCCGCACGGCCGGCTGGGCCGCGCACATCCTGGAGCAGAAGCGCACGGGCAGGCTGGTCCGCCCCAGCGCCAAGTACGTCGGCCCGGCCTCGCGCCCGCTGACCGACGTCCCAGGGGCCGACGAGGTCGTCGGCAAGTTCTGACACGCTCATCCCCCGCTGACGGCTACCGCGCGGCTCCTCAGGGCCCTGCGGTAGCCGTTCCTCGTCTCTGGGAGGCTCTGGGAGCCTCTGGGGGCGTTTTCCGACGCCCTGAGGGCTTTGAGGGCTTTCACAGGCTTTCGAAGCGGGCGGTGACGTGCCCCGCGTCTCAGAATCCGGGCCGCGTGCGAGCCAGTCCCCGCAGGTCGGTAGGCTCCGTTACGTGGCTGACATCGTGATTCCCGCTGACATCAAGCCCGCCGACGGCCGCTTCGGCTGCGGTCCTTCGAAGGTTCGCCCGGAGCAGCTGGCCGCGCTCGCCGCCTCCGGTGCGAGCGTCATGGGCACCTCGCACCGCCAGAAGCCGGTCAAGAACCTGGTCGGCCGCGTCCGGTCGGGCCTTGCCGACCTGTTCTCGCTGCCCGAGGGCTACCAGGTCGTGCTGGGCAACGGCGGCACCACCGCGTTCTGGGAGATCGCGGCCTTCGGGCTCATCCGCGAGAAGTCGCAGCACCTGTCGTTCGGCGAGTTCTCCTCGAAGTTCGCGGCGGTCACCAAGAAGGCGCCCTGGCTGGCCGAGCCGAGCGTCATCAAGTCCGAGGTCGGCACCCACCCCGAGGCGGTCGCCGAGGACGGCGTCGACGCCTACGCGCTGACCCACAACGAGACCTCCACCGGCGTGGCGATGCCGATCAAGCGGGTCGGCTCCGACGACTCGCTGGTGCTGGTCGACGCCACCTCCGGCGCGGGCGGCCTGCCCGTCGACCTCAACGAGGCCGACGTCTACTACTTCGCCCCGCAGAAGAGCTTCGCCTCCGACGGCGGCCTGTGGATCGCGATCATGTCGCCGCGCGCCCTGGCCAGGGTCGAGGAGATCGCCGCGAGCGGCCGCTACGTCCCCGAGTTCTTCAGCCTGCCCGTCGCGATCGACAACAGCGCGAAGGACCAGACCTACAACACCCCGGCCGTGGCCACGCTGTTCCTGCTGGCCGACCAGCTCGACTGGATGAACGGCAACGGCGGCCTGGCCTGGACCACCGCCCGCACGGCCGACTCCGCCTCGCGCCTGTACACGTGGGCCGAGAAGTCGTCCTTCGCCACCCCGTTCGCGGCGCCCGAGTTCCGCTCGCAGGTGGTCGGCACGATCGACTTCAACGACGACGTCGACGCCGCGGCGGTGGCCAAGGTGCTGCGCGCCAACGGCATCGTCGACACCGAGCCCTACCGCAAGCTGGGCCGCAACCAGCTGCGCATCGCGATGTTCCCGGCCATCGACCCGGCCGACATCGAGGCTCTGACGACCTGCATCGACTACGTCGTCGAGCGCCTCTAGCGGCGTCCAGCCCGCAACCGCGAAGGCCAGCACCGGATCCTCGGTGCTGGCCTCTTGCTACTCCTGTCCACCACGCTTCGACATTTCACGACTAGGAACGTCCTTGCCCGACAAGCCCTCGTTCGGCCAGGGGACCGCACGGCAGAAGAGCCTCGGCTACCTCATGTTCGCCAGCCGCTGGCTGCAGGTCCCCCTCTACGTCGGCCTCATCGTGGCCCAGGCGGTCTACGTCTGGCAGTTCGCGATCGAGCTGTGGCACCTCATCGAAGGCGTCTTCCTGCACAGCGCGCCGCCGTCCGACGGCACCTCGCCCGAGGCCGTGGTCATGCTCACCGTGCTGGCGCTGATCGACGTCGTGATGATCTCGAACCTGCTCATCATGGTGATCATCGGCGGTTACGAGACGTTCGTCTCCCGCATCAACCTCGACGGCCACCCCGACGAGCCCGAGTGGCTCTCCCACGTCAACGCGAACGTGCTGAAGGTCAAGCTGGCCACCGCCATCATCGGCATCTCGTCGGTGCACCTGCTGCAGACGTTCATCAGGGCGGGCGAGATCCCCAACGACAAGATCATGTGGCAGACGTTCATCCACCTGGCGTTCGTGGTCTCGGCGCTCGGCCTGGCCTGGATCGACCGCCTGCTGTCGTCGTCGCCGGCCGAGCACACGCGCCCGCACATCTAGCCCGGGTACGTCTTCAGCTCAGGTACGGATACGAGGTGGCGGGCGGCAGCTCGCGCTTCTTGCGGCGCAGCACCCAGGCCGCCACCACACCGCCGATGAGGCCGAACAGGTGTCCCTGCCAGGAGATGCCCGGCTGGTTGGGCAGCACGCCCGCGAGGATGCCCCAGTAGGCCACGCCGACGCCGATCGCGATGAGGATGTCGAGCAGCCGGTGGTCGAAGATGCCGCGCGCCACGATGAAGCCGAAGTAGCCGAAGACCAGGCCGCTGGCCCCGACGGTGTAGGTCATCGGGCCGCTGAGCAGCCACGTGCCGATGCCGCCGATGAAGATGATCAGCACGGTGGCCCAGAGGAACTTGCGGATGTCGCGCAGGCCCGCCAGGAAGCCCAGCACGAGCAGCGGCACCGAGTTGGCCATCAGATGGCCGAAGCCGACGTGGAGGAACGGCGCGAAGAGGATGCCGAGCAGGCCGTCGGGGTCCCAGCCCCTGATGCCGTACTCGTAGTCGAGGGTGCCGCCGAGGAAGAAGTCGACGCCCTCCACGAGCCACATCACCGCGAGCATGGTGACCATGACGATGAGCGCGCTCAGGGCACCCGACAGCAGGGCTCCGGCGCCGCGCTTGGCGGACTCGAACCTGGAACCCGAATAGTCGCTCATGCGCTCTCCCGGTAGGTCGTCCTCCTCTCCCTTTACCGTATCCAGGCGAAGCCGGGTGCGCGCTAGAGCGTTCCCCTCCCGTTTCGTGGTCAACCGGGAGGGGACACCTCTTCACGACGCCATCAGACGCCATCAGACGCCATCAAACGCCATCAGGCGCGATCAGACGCCATCAGACGCGATCAGACGCGATCAGACGCTGCCGGGCGCGGTCACTCGCCCTTCCACCGGGGCGCGCGCTTCTCGGCGAAGGCCGCAGCGCCTTCCATCGCGTCCTTGGAGGCGAAGACCGGGTTCACGATCGCGGACTGCTTCTTGAACATCTCGTCCAGCGACCAGTCCTGCGACTCGATCACGACCCGCTTGGTCGCGATGAGCGAGAGCGGCGCGTTCGCGGCGATCTTCTTCGCCAGCTCCAGCGCGCCCTCCAGCGCCGCGCCCGGCTCGGTGACGCGGTTGACCAGGCCCAGCTCGTACAGGCGGGAGGCCGGGTAGTGGTCGCCGGTCAGCGCGATCTCCATGGCCACGTGGTACGGGATGCGCCGGGGCAGCCGCATGATGCCGCCCGCGGCCGCCACGAGGCCCCGCTTGGGCTCGGGCAGCCCGAACTTGGCCTCCGACGACGCCACGATGACGTCGCAGGAGAGCGCGAGCTCGAACCCGCCCGCCAGCGCGTAGCCCTCGACGGCGGCCACCAGCGGCTTCTTCGGCGGCGCCTCGGTGATGCCGCCGAAGCCGCGGCCCTCGACCACCGGCATGTCACCGCTGAGGAAGCCCTTGAGGTCCATGCCGGCGGAGAAGGTGCCGCCCGCCCCGGTCAGGACGTAGGCGGAGATGTCGGGACGTGCGTCCAGGGCGTCCAGCGCCTCCGCCATGCCCCTGGCCACCGCCCCGTTGATCGCGTTGCGCGCCTTGGGGCGGTTGATCGTGATGACGGCCACGTTGCCGGACTCTTCGACGAGCACTTCGTCAGACACGGGACCTCACTTGGGCTGGAAGCGGATGCCGCCGTCGAAGCGGATGACCTCGGCGTTCATGTAGTCGTTCTCGATGAGCGACTTCACCAGGTGGGCGAACTCGTCGGCGCGGCCCATGCGCTTGGGGAAGACCACCGGCGCGACCAGCTTGGCCTTGAACTCCTCGGCGTTCGGCGAGAAGCCGTAGATCGGGGTGTCGATGATGCCGGGGCAGATCGTGTTCACCCGTACGCCGATGGCCGACAGGTCGCGCGCCGCGGGCACGGTCATGCCCACGATGCCGCCCTTGGACGCCGAGTACGCGAGCTGCCCGGTCTGCCCTTCGAGCGCCGCCACGGAGGCGGTGTTGATGACCACGCCGCGCTGGCCGTCGGCGTCGGCCGGCTCGGTCTTGGCGATGGCCGCCGCGGCGATGCTCATGAGGTTGAACGTGCCGATCAGGTTGACCTCGATGACCTTGCGGTAGGAGGCCGGGTTGTGCGGCTTGCCCTCGCGGTTGACCGTGCGCTCCGCCCAGCCGATGCCGGCGCTGTTGACGACCACGCGCAGCGGCTTGCCGGTGGCCACGGCGGCGTCCACGGCCGCCTGCACCTGCTCGGTGTCGGAGACGTCGGTCTTGACGAAGACGCCGCCGATCTCGTCGGCGACGGCCTTGCCGCGCTCCTCGTTGAGGTCGGCGATGACCACGGTGGCGCCGGCTCGGGCGAGCTCGCGGGCGGTCGCCTCGCCGAGGCCGCTGGCGCCGCCGGAGATGATTGCTGCAGATCCGTTCACGTCCATAACGTGGACCTTAACCGCAGACCGAATGAAGTTCTACTCGGGGGCGGCTAAATCTCGCCCACGGCCGTGTCGACGTCGGAGTAGACCTTGATCCGGCGGTCGAGGCCGGTCGTGCGCAGGATGCGGGCGACGGGGGCCTGGGGCGCGGCCAGGGAGACGCCGCCGCCCTCGCCGGTGGCCAGCCGCCACGCCTCGATCAGCACGGACAGGCCGCTCGAGTCCATGAACGACAGCTGCTGCAGGTCGAGCACGAGCCGCGCGCCGTCCTGCTTGATGGCATCGCGTACCTCGTCGCGCAGGAACGGCGCGGTGAACAGGTCAAGCTCTCCCTCGACGGCCACCACCACGGCGTCACCCAGGGCGTGTCGCGCAAGCCGCAGCTTCATTGGGCCCCTCCTCGATGAGCCACTGTACTTCGACATCCCCGGATCGCGGGCATGCACAAACTACGAAAAGTCGGGTGTTGGGGGACAAGGCGGGCCTAAACGCGTACCAAACGCCCCGTCAAGAACCACGCTCAGGGTTTTTACCCATCTAGGGCCGGTTGCTCCAACCCGAGCCTAGCGGGAGCTCCAGGTACGCCAGAGGCCGCGGAACCGCACTCCAGGCGCCTTCCAAGCCCTCTCGGACGACTCAAAGGCTCAGGCCGCATCTCAGGCCACGCCTCAGGCCACGCGCCAGGCCGAGCGCCAGGCCGAGCGGTCGTGCCACAGAGGACGGCTGGGTCTCAGACAGCCCGGGACGGCCGAGGGCTCAGGCCGCCGGGATGGCGAACCCGTAGGGCAGCTCCAGCCGGTGCCGCGCCAGCAGCTCGGAGTCGGCCAGCAGCCGCCGCGTGGGCCCGTCGGCGGCGATCACTCCCCCGGACAGGATGACCGAGCGCTCGCACAGCTCCAGCGCGTACGGCAGGTCGTGGGTGACCATGAGCACCGTCACGTCGAGCGAGCGCAGGATCTCCGCCAGCTCCCTGCGCGCGGCCGGGTCGAGGTTGGACGAGGGCTCGTCGAGCACCAGGATCTCCGGCGCCATCGCCAGCACCGTGGCCACCGCCACCCTGCGGCGCTGCCCGAACGACAGGTGGTGCGGCGGCCGGTCGGCGAACTCCAGCATGCCGACGCGCTCCAGCGCGTCTTTGACCACCCGGTCCAGCTCCTCGCCCCGCAGGCCCGCGTTGGCCGGGCCGAAGGCCACGTCGTCGCGTACGGTCGGCATGAAGAGCTGGTCGTCGGGATCCTGGAAGACCAGGCCGACGCGCTGCCTGATCTCTTTCAGCGTGTCCTTGCGGACGGGGGTGCCGGCCACGGTGACCGTGCCGTGCCCCGGGGTGAGGATGCCGTTGAGGTGCATGACGAGCGTGGTCTTGCCGGCGCCGTTGGGGCCGAGCAGGGCGACACGCTCGCCGCGGGCGATCGTCAGGTCCACGCCGAACAGCGCCTGCGTGCCGTCCGGGTAGGCGTAGGCGAGCTGCCGGACTTCGAGTGAGTTCACCAGGTGAGTCCCAACACTGCGAGTGCGATGGCGGGCAGGGCCAGCGCGAGGCCCCATTGGCGTACGGATGCCGTCATGTCATGAATTATCGGCATACTGCCCGCGTATCCCCTGCTCAGCATCGCCAGATGCACCCGCTCGCCCCGCTCGTACGAGCGGATGAACAGCGCGCCCGCCGACCGCGCGAGCACCGGGATCTGGCGGAAGTTCCGCGCCTCGAACCCCCGCGACTCCCTGGCCACCCGCATGCGCCGCATCTCGTCCACGATCACGTCGAGGTACCTGAGCATGAACATCGCGATCTGCACCAGCAGGCTCGGCAGCCGCAGCCGCTGCGCCCCCATGAGGATCGCGCGCGGCTCGGTCGTGGCCGCGAGCAGGATGGACGCCACCACGCCCAGCGTGGCCTTGGCGAGGATGTTCCAGGCCGCCCACAGGCCGGGCACGCTCAGCGAGAGCCCGAGCACCGTGGTGCGCTCCCCCATCCCGATGACCGGGATGAGGAAGGCGAACAGCACGAAGGGCACCTCGATCGCCATCCGCCGCAGCACATAGAGCGCCGGGACCCTGGCCGCCGCCGCGACGCCGGCCAGCAGCACGGCGTACGCGGCGAAGGCCCAGAAGCTTTCGCGCGGGGTGGCCACCACCACGAGGGCGAAGGCGAAGACCGCCAGCAGCTTGCACTGCGGCGGCAGCCGATGCACGACGGAATCGCCCGGCAGGTACAGCTGGTGGTGGTGCCCCGCGCTCAACGTCTCACGCCTTGATCTCGTCCCGGCTCTGGTCAGCGGACTCACCGCGGCCGCGCGCCGCGTAGGCGACGACCCCGGCGATCAGCAGCACGAGCCCCACGCCGATGATCCCGGCCACACCCACGGGGATGCCGCCCACATCACCGTAGTCGGCCAGCGCCCACGACCCGAACAGGTGGTCGGCGGCCTGGTCGCTGAAGCCCTTGTTCTCGGCCACCGCCTCCAGGCCGTCGGGGTCGGGCGAGGCGAAGAACGACACGACACCGGCCAGCACCAGCGTCACGCCGATACCGCCGAGCAGGAACGGCTTGAGCCCGCCGCGCGCCGGGGCCACGGGCTGCTGCCCGGCCACCGTGGTCTCGCCGTCCGCGCCGCGCAGGACCAGCGGCTTGGCCAGGCCGCGGGCGCCGTACACGAGGTCGGGCCGCACGGCCAGCACGGCACCGACGGTCAGGGCCGTGATGACCGCCTCGCCGATGCCGATCAGCACGTGCACGCCGCCCATCGCGGCGGCGACGGCGCCCACCTCGATCGGGGCGGTGCCGCCGATCCAGAACAGCAGCGTGAACACCAGCGCGGCGGCCGGCACCGAGACCAGCGCGCCCAGGAACGCGGCGATCACGACCTTGCCCTTGGCCAGGCCCGTGACCAGCTTGAAGACGCCCCAGCCGACGAGCACGGTGACCAGGCCCATGATCGTGACGTTGACGCCGAGCGCCGTCAGCCCGCCGTCGGCGAAGAACACGCCTTGCACGAGCAGCACCACGGCCATGCACAACACGCCCGTGTACGGCCCCACGAGTATCGCCGCCAGCGCCCCGCCCATCAGGTGTCCGCTGGTGCCCGCCGCGACCGGGAAGTTCAGCATCTGCACGGCGAAGATGAACGCCGCGACCAGCCCGGCCATGGGCGCGGTCCGGTCGTCGAGCTCGCGCCGCGCGCCGCGCAGGCACACCGCGACACCGGCGGCGGCCACGACACCGGCGGAGACGGAGGTCACAGCGTTGAAGAAGCCATCGGGTACGTGCACCGCTGCCTCCAGTGAGCAGGTCGGACAAACGGTCCTTACTTTAGGACATCGTCTTGCACCTGCACATAGTTGGCAATTAGCGCAGAAGTCTTTTCACCAGACTTTCGGCCGTCAGCCGCTTGACCACCGCGCTCAGCCGCCCCTTGCCCGCCGTCGCGTACGGCCGCACGCTGCGCATCAGCGCCACCGTCCACCACCTGCTCGGGGCCGCCACCGTGCCGCCGCCCGTCTCGATCCTGAACCGCGCGGGCGGCCCGCCCAGATCGAGCTCCAGGTACGCATCCCAGGTCCCCGGCGCGAGCCGCCCCACGGCGGGCCGGGCCGCGAACCCGCCGCCCGGCAGCGGCACCACCCGCTCGGCCCGCTCGCAGCCGCTGCGCCGCTCCCGCCACACCAGCCGCTTGATGGACGCCGCCTGCGGCGCCGTGCCCGCCACCGAGACCTCACCGTCGATCAGCAGCCGCCGGCCGAGCGACCAGCGCGTCCTGGTCAGCCTGGCCGTACCGGGCACCGCCACCACGTGGCCGCCCACGTCGATGCTGAGGTTGCCGTTGTCCCTGGTGAAGTAGGGCAGCACCACGACGCCGCCGATCAGCCGGGGCCGCGGCCTGCCGATGTCGCTCTCGCGATCGGCCCCGAGCCGCCCCAGCCGGATCACGCCCTCGATCTCGACCGCCACCCGCAGGTCCCAGACGCCGGACGCGAGCGCGCCGACGTCCAGCCGGACGGTGAACTCGCCGCCCTTGCGCTCGACCGGCAGCACCAGCTCGGTGCCCGGGTCGTGGCGGGCGCGCAGCACCACCGTCAGGCCGTCGTCCCTGGTGATGCCGTCGAGGCGGGCCGCGCCGGTCACCACCAGCCGGTCGCCCTCCCAGCGCAGCCCGGTCAGCCTGCGGCGCACGGTGGCGCTCTCGATGCGGGCCAGGCGCACCAGGCGGTCGATGTCGCCGAGCGCGTCGGCCCGCTGCCTGTCGATGGTGTTGAGCCGCTCGTGCACCCCCGGCGTGTACCACTCGTCGACGATCGCGGCGACCTCGCGTGCGATCTCCTTCCTGCGCACGTCGTCGCTCTCCAGGAACGGCGTGCCGAGCTGGGTGAACACGTCGAGCCTGAAGTGCCTGCGCAGCAGGTGGTCGCGCAGCGGGCCCGGCTCGACGTGCCTGGCCATGAGCCGGATCGGCTCTTTGATCATCGCCAGCCAGGCCAGCGGGTCCCTGCTGCCCGCCTGCTGCATGATGCTGCTGCCGTCGGGCCTGGACACCAGGTGGTAGCAGTCGTAGTCGGCCACGATGGAGATCGGCCCCGCATGGCAGTAGGCGTGGACGCTGAAGAGAATGTCCTCCCCCACGAGCATGCCCTCGCCGAACCTGATGCGGTGGCGTTCGAGCAGCTCGCGCCTGAACAGCTTGAAACAGCTCAGACTGTTGTAGACGGGGCTGTCGCCGAGGCTCACCCGGTCGGCGTTGTGCTGGAACATCGAGACCGGCGCGCGCCTGCCGTGGCCGACGATGCGGCCGAGCACGATGTCGGACGAGTTGGCGTCGGCCACGGAGACCATGCGCTCGAGCGCCTCCGGGCCGAGGTAGTCGTCGGCGTCGCAGAAGAAGACGTAGCGGCCGGTGGCGTGCTCGATGCCGACGTTGCGCGGGCGGCCGGCGCCGCCGCTGCCGTCGATGTGCAAGACCTTGACGCAGCCGGGGTGGTAGGAGGCGTACAGGTCGAGCAGCTCGCCGCTGCCGTCGGTGGAGCCGTCGTCCACCACCACGATCTCCTTCTTCACCCGCTGCACGAGCGCCGAAGTGAGACACCGGTCGATGTAGGGCCGGCAGTTGTGCACGGGGATGACGACGCTGACGTCGACCGCGTCGTCATCGCTGCCTGTCCCCGGCATCGCCACCACTCCAGAGTCACGTCGCGTCGTCATCCCGCTTCAGTATGTGACGAGTACGGGCATCCGCGAGAGCCGATCGCGCGTCTTCATCCCCATGCTTTTGCTAAGACCGGAGAATCGCGGCATTAAGCCGAAACAGCCTCGCAGGGTCGCCAAATAGTCCATTCACGCAGCGTCGAATGGGTTTCAGGGATGGTGATTTCCCACCCGGGAGAAGGAATCCATCTCCGCCTGGTGCTTTCCCCCACCGCGGCGGGCCTCCGGTGATCCCGTCGGGAACCTGACACGTCTACAGTTAGGCGACCTGACTCGGAGGTGGCGGGAATGGGATCGGACCTGCGCGGTGACACCGCGAACGAATCGGCCGTGCACACGGCGGAGTTCATCGTTTCCTCGGCACGGCTCACGGAGCTGTACGAATGCGCCGTCCTGCTGCGCCGTACCCGGTTGCGCGCGGAGGAGATCGTGGACGAGGCGCGCGCCCTGGTGGCCGAGGCCCGGCAGCACGGCGACACCGAGCGCGCCCTCCTGCTGGAGGATCAGCTCGAACAGGCGCACGCGCGATATCGCCAGGTGCTGAAGGCGTACCTGGTGTTGTGCCGCAGAATCAACGAGGAACGCCAGGAGATCCTGCGCGTGCACCTCGAACGTGACCGGCTCTCGGGTTTGTCGGGCGCCGCTTGAACGGCATTCGGCACTCGGCTTTTGCCAAGGCCGCCGCTCGCCGCGGCCACCGGGGCGCGGCCCGCCGGGCGCGTGTTTCAGCAGCGATCCGGGAAACCGCCGAGAATGCGATAAATTGGGGTGAACCGTTGTGGCGTTTGGGGCGTCTCATAGTCAAGGGAAGCCCGAAATGCACGTCTTGCACGGTCGCGCGGCAGCCTGCAGTGGCAGCGGCTCCAGCCGCTCCTGATCGTAGCGCCGCGCGCATCTGAGCGGGCTCCAGCTCCCCGGGGGCCGTCCCCGGGGAGCTGGGGCAGGGGGCGTAACATGGCTGATCATGTTGCGCTGCGCTGTACTCGATGATTACCAGGACGTCGCACTCGGCCTGGCCGACTGGTCCCGGGTGCAGGCTAGGAGCTATCGCGACCACTTCGCCACGGTCGACGACCTCGTCACCGCCGTCCACGACTGCGAGATCATCGTCGCGATGCGCGAGCGCACGCCGTTCACCGCCGAGGTGTTCGCCCGGCTGCCCAACCTGCGCCTGCTCGTCACCACCGGCAGGCGCAACGCCTCCATCGACCTCGCGGCCGCCCGCGAGAACGGCGTCACCGTCTGCGGCACCGGCAGCAGCTCCACCCCCACGGTCGAGCTGACCTGGGCGCTGATCCTCGGCCTCGCCCGCCACCTGCTGCCCGAGGCCAACGCCCTGCGCGCCGGCGGCCCCTGGCAGCACACCCTCGGCTTCGACCTGCACGGCCGCACGCTCGGGCTGCTCGGCCTCGGCCGCATCGGATCGCGGGTGGCCGCCGTCGGCAAGGCGTTCGGCATGGACGTCGTGGCCTGGAGCCAGAACCTCACCAAGGAGCGCGCCGCCGAGTGCGGCGCCCGCCTGGCGCCCGACCTCGACGCGCTGCTCACCGGCTCCGACATCGTCACCATCCACCTCGTGCTCTCCGACCGCACCCGCGGCCTGCTCGGCGCGCGCGAGCTGGACCTGATGAAGCCGACCGCCTACCTCGTCAACACCTCGCGGGCGGCGATCGTCGACCAGGACGCGCTGGCCGCCGCCCTGCGCGAGGGGCGCATCGCGGGCGCCGGCCTCGACGTCTACGACGTGGAGCCGCTGCCGGAGGGGCACGAGTTCCGTACGCTGCCCAACGTGCTGGCCACGCCCCACCTGGGGTACGTGACCGAGCTCAACTACGGCACCTTCTTCAGGGAGGCGGTCGAGGACATCGACGCCTTCATTGACGGCGAGCCCATCCGCCGGCTCACCTGAGGTCGCAGCGGTAGCGCGGCTCGCGGACCGGGCGGCCACCGATCACGGCGTCCTTGACCGCGCCGTCGGGCCGCCAGCCCGCCCGCTCGTAGAAGCCGATCGCGCGGTCGTTGCCCTCCAGCACCCACAGGGTGGCCGACGCGTAGCCCGCCTGCCCGAACGTCCGCATCGCCTCCGTCATCAACCGGTGCCCGGCACCGCGCTTCCAGGCGGCCGGCAGCACGTGGATCGCGGCGATGCGCCCGGCGTCGCCTGCGACGGCTCGGCGGACTCGCATGTCATCCCTTCGCCCGTGCTCGGAAAGCGGCCGTTTTCACGCGGTTCTGGCAGGCGGTCGAGCAGAAGCGGCGCGTGCCGTTGCGGGAGACGTCCACGTACACGCGGTCGCAGTGCGGGGCCGTGCAGACGCCGAGCCGGTCGTGGAACTCGCTGCCCAGCACGACCGCGAGGCCCGTCGCGCAGCCGGCCGCCCAGTCGCCGGCCATGGTGCCGCCGGGGCCGTGGAAGTGCAGGTGCCACGGCTCGCCGTCGTGGCGTTCGAGGTGGGGCCGCGCGCCGGTCTCGGCCAGCAGCGCGTTCACCAGTTCGGCCGCGCCGTCGATGTCGTCGCCTGCGACGGCGGTGAAGACCGCGCGCAGCCGGCGTGCGACCTCGGCCAGCTCCGCGCCCTCCGCCGCGCTGACCTCACGGAAGGACGGATAGACCGTGCGCAGGGCCGCGGTGGCGGCCGCGCCCAGGTCGGCGGGCTCGGGGAAGGCCCGGCCGCGCTGCTCTCCCGGGGTCAGCGCGTTGACGAGAGCCACCGCCACCCTCACCACGGCGTCTGTGTGACTGTTGAAATCCAATTGACCCGTTACACCTTCGTGCCGTACGTTGTGACTGCCCAAAGTCTAGGTGGCAGTTACAGGGGGCTTTCTGTGCTGACTCACGATGCCGCACAGCAGTGGATCGCGCGCTGGGACCGCCAGCAGGAGGGTTATCTGCCCGATCGGGAGGAGCGTTTCACCGCGCTGATCGACGCGGTGCAGGCGCTCGGCCGGCCCGACCCCGTGGTCATCGACCTCGGCTGCGGCCCCGGCTCCCTGTCCGCGCGGCTCCTCGACCGGCTGCCCGACGCCAAGGTGATCTCCGTGGACGCCGACCCGCTGCTCATCGGGCTCGGGCGGGCCGCGTACCCGCGGCTCACGTTCGTGACGGCGGACCTGCGGGAGAGCGGGTGGAGCGACCGGCTCGGCCTGGACGGCCCGGCCGACGCGGCGGTCAGCACCACCGCGCTGCACTGGATCTCCGAGCCCGAGCTCAAGGGCATGTACGCCGAACTGGCGAGCGTGCTGCGGCCCGGCGGGCTGCTGCTCAACGGCGACCACATGGACACCGACGACACCACGCCCGCGCTCTCCCGCCTCGAACACGCCATCCACGAGCTGCACACCGAGCGCGTCTTCGGAGCCGACCGCCCGGAGGACTGGCGCTCCTGGTGGGACGCCGTCGCCGCCGACCCCGACCTCGCCGAGCTCGACCGCGAGCGCACCACCGCGGGGGCCGGCCACCACGGCTCGGAGTCCCGCCTGCTGTCGCAGCACGTGGCGGCGCTGCGCGAGGCCGGGTTCACGGAGATCGGCACGCTCTGGCAGCGCGGGAACAACCGGCTGCTGTGCGCCGTACGGGGCTGACGGCGCCAGAGCGCCTGCCGACGACGCGCTGCCGGAGCACCCCGCTCGGCGAGCTGTGATCAGCGTTTGCGTGCGATCGTGACGCCGTCCCGCACGGGCAGCATCACGCAGTCGAGCCGGTCGTCGCGGGCGATCGCGTCGTTCACCCGGCGCATCGCCACGGCGCCCTCACCCTGGCAGCCGGGGTCGAACACCTGGCCGCCGAGGAACACGTTGTCGAGCACCAGCAGCCCGCCCGGCCGCAGTCTGGGGACGATCTCCTCGTAGTAGGCGGGGTAGCCGGGCTTGTCGGCGTCCACGAAGGCGAAGTCGAAGGCGGGCTCGGCGGGCAGCGCGCGCAGCGTGTCGATCGCGGGGCCGATCCTGAGGTCGATGCGATCGGCCACGCCCGCCCGCTCCCAGAACGGCCGGGCGATGGAGGTCCACTCGGTGCTCACGTCACAGGCGATGAGCCGCCCGTCATCGGGCAGCGCACGGGCGATGCACAGCGACGAGTACCCCGTGAACACCCCGACCTCGATCGCCTGCCGCGCTCCCGCAAGGCGTACCAGCATGCCGAGCAGCGCGCCCTCGTCGGCCGAGATCTGCATCCCGGCCGAGCGCCCGGTCAGCTCCCGCGTCGTGGCGGCGAGTTCGCGCAGCAGGTCGTCGGCGGGGGTGCAGTGGGCGAGCAGGTAGTCCTCGACGATCGGGGAGACCGGCTCGATCCGGTCTCCGTTCACGGGCGCGTCCCACACCACCGGCTCCTGGAGGTGCCGCGTGACCGCGTCCTGGACCTCCGCCAGCCCGTCCGCGCCGGCCGCGGCGGCGATCAGCAGCAGTTCGCTCCTCGACGCCAGCACCGTGCAGGTGCCGCCGGGCAGGCTCACCGTGCCCCTGCCTGGGCCGGTGAGCCGGGCGTCCGGCTTCAGCTCCTCGGCCAGCCGGGCGAGGCGCTGGTCGGGGTGATCGATGGTGAGGCGCGCTGTGGACAGGGGCATGACTGATCCTTTTTTCGGGATATATCAGTACACGCCCAGTCTGCCGTGCGATCAGCCGATCGACAGGTCGAGACGGGGGAACGTGGCGATCTCCGCCTGGACGGTGGCGGCCTCGCCGGGCAGGGCGAAGAGGCTCCAGAACGTACGGGTCTGGCCGGGGGCGTACTTCTCGGTGGTGCTGCGCACGCCGGAGACGTCGGTGCAGGCGCAGTAGGCGCCCTTGTCCGTCTGGAGCCGTCCGGGCAGGTAACGGCGGCGTCCCGCCTGGTCGGTCAGCCGCACGTTGCCGGCCGCCTGGTGGGTGAGGCTCTCCCAGTCCTGCGCGTGGTGCAGCTCGTTGTACCAGGTCTCGGCCGAGCCCTCGTTCGTGATCTCGTACGTCAGCAGCCCGAGCCCGCCCGGCAGCCGGCGCAGCCCGGTGACCTTCATCGAGAACGGCTCGCCCCCGGCCGCCTTGACCTCGGCGGGCTCGGACGTCCGGGTGGCGCCGGCGGCCGGTTCCCGCCGCTCCTGCGGCCTGGCGAAGGTGACCGTCACGCGCCGGTTGCGGCGCCTGCCCTCCTCGGTGCCGTTGTCGTAGAGCGGGCGGCGCGAGCCGAAGCCGCGGGCCTGGAAGCGTACGCCGTCGCGGGTCACCAGGTTCTCCAGCTCCCGCTGCACGGCCTGGGCGCGGCGCTCGGAGAGCGGGTCGTTGATGGCGTCGTTGCCGGTGGCGTCCGCGTGGCCCTCGACCCGCACCGTGGCGGCCGGGGACGCGTCGATGAGCTTCGCCGTACGCGCGAGCACCGCCTTCGCCTTGCCCGTCAGCGTGGCCTTGTCGACGGCGAACAGCACGTCCGAGGAGAGGTTGACCTGCAGGTCGGTGCCGTTGTCGGCGATCTCGTCCGACTTGTCGAGCGACTCCGACGGCGTCACGATCCGCCGGACGATCGGGAGCACGGCCTGCGCGTCGGGGTCGGGGAAGTCGCCGGCCGGGGGCTCGTCGCTGATCGGCACGTCCGGCATGGGCGGGGCGACCGGGGTGACGACGGTGGCCGTGGCCGGGTTACCCGAGGGGGCGGGGACCACCGCGTACACGGTGATCGACTCGCCTGGCGGGATCGCGTACGGGAGATCGTCGCGCGTCTGGTCGCTGCACAGGCACGGGGAGCCGTCCGGCCGGTACGGCAGCAGCCACGTGTGGGCCGCCGCGTCGAGCACCCCGATGCCGGACGCCCACCTGATCTCGCCGAGCGGGCGGGTGTGGTCGCCCAGTTCGCCGGTCCACGGAAGGTCGTCCGTGCCGGTGTTGGACAGGCGGAGCTGCACGACCAGATGCTTGCCCTTGACCCGGTTGAGCCCGACGACCTCGAGCTTGAAGTCCTCCGTCATCGTGCTGCGGGTCTCGGCGAGCGCGGGCCTGGTGTCCTGCGCCGGGGACCCGCCGCCGGTGGGCGTCGCCGATGACGGCGCCGGGGAGGCGCTCGATGGGGCCGGAGGTGGCGGGGTCTCGCGCGGGGACGACATCCCGCAACCTGCCACGGCGAGCGCCAGGATCGCGGCGGCCATGGCATGGTTTCGGTGGAACATGCCGGCGATTGTTCCATGTCCGAAAAATCCCGCCAGCGAATTTCGCCGCCCTGGTACGGTGCTCACTTGTACCGGGTCGGCGCGGACGGGGACAGAAGGCAACGGCGCTCAGCCCGTACTGGACGGGTTGGGCGGAGGGGCGGAGGGCTACGGCGCTCGGTTCGTACCGTACGGACTGATGGGGGGCGGAATGCTGGAGCCGGAGGCACGGCGCGCGACGGCCGCGGCGATGACGACCGCCTCCTCGCTCGGCCTGGCGGCCGGCGACGCGATCGTCCTGCAGAACTCCAACAAGCTCATCCTGCGGCTGCTGCCCTGCGACGTCCTCGCCCGCGTGACCCCCGCCGCCGAACAGGTCGCGGACCTCGAAGTGGACCTCGCCCGCCGGCTCACCGAAGGCGGCGCTCCCGTCGCCGCCCTGGCCTCCGGGGTGGAGCCGCGGCCGTACGAGCACGACGGCTTCGTCCTCACCCTGTGGACGCACTACGAGCCGGCAGCCCGGCAGGTGACGCCGCCCGCCTATGCCGACGCCCTGCACAGGCTGCACCTCGGCCTGCGCGGGCTCGACGTGCCGGTGCCGCACTTCACCCACCGGGTGGAGCAGGCGCAGCGCCTCGTGGCCGACCCCGGCCGCACCCCCGAGCTGACCGCCGCCGACCGCGACCTCCTGGCCCGCACGCTGGACGACACGACCCGGACGATCCTCGCCGCCTCCCGCCCCGACCAGCCGCTCCACGGCGAGCCGCACCCCGGCAACGTCCTGGCCACGCCGGAGGGCCCGCTGTTCATCGACTTCGAGACGTGCTGCAGGGGCCCGGTGGAGTTCGACCTCGCCCACGCGCCGGAAGACGTGGCCTGCCACTATCCAGGGGCGGATGCGGACGTGCTCCGCCAGTGCCGCCTCCTCGTCCTGGCCATGATCACCACCTGGCGCTGGGACCGCGACGACCAGCTCCCCGACGGCCGCCGCCTGGGCACGGAATGGCTCGCCCGGCTCCGCGCCGAGTCACCGGAACCCACCCCTGCACCACCCCGCCCCACGGCCTCCCGGACGACGGCTCCGGCACCGGCACGTAAGGCTGCTCTGGAAAATCACGGGGCCGTCCGCCGGGGCCGTCCCCCCGCGCCGCCGGACGGGATCGGGCCGCGCGGGGAGACGTACGTGGCGTGGACGCGACGCGGTCAGGACGTACGGGGCTCCTCGGCCCGTTCCAGCAGCACCACCGGGATCTTCCGGCCCGCGGCCGCCTCGAACTCGGCGAACTTCGGGACGAGCGCCACCTGCTTCGCCCAGATCCGCTCGCGCTCCTCCCCCTCGGCGAGCCGGGCCACGACCGGCACCCGCTCCGTCCCGACCTCGACGACGGTCCGCGGGTTCGCCATGAGGTTGTGGTACCAGACCGGGTGGCGCGGGCTGCCGCCGTACGTCGCGAACACGGCCCAGCCCTTGTCGACCTCCAGGTAGAACAGCGGGTTGATGCGCTCCCGCCCGCTCTTGGCGCCGATGTGGTGCACCAGGATGAGCCGCAGCCCCCGCTCGTCGAATCCGGGCAGCGGCGGCGGGACGGGCCGCCCTGCGGCGAGCTCCTCTTCGCTGCTCCAGTGCACCCACCCGCCGTTGGCTCGGAACTCGGCGATGACGCGCGAATTCCAATCGTTGATGTCGGCGCCCCCGGCCTCTGCGGCACTGGTGACAGGCTCGTCGGACATGGAATCCCCCTTGACATATCCGGAGCATGTGATCGGCAAAGTAGCACAAAGCGGAGCAATCTCTCCGGATACGAGGGGACACCGGCCTCCGCGCACCGCTCCCCCGCCGGCCGGAGGTTCCGGCATGCCGCAAGCCCGACGGAGGAAGAGGGGCGTGATGGACTTCGGCCATGGGGCCCTGAGGCGTACGAGGCCTGCCAGGGCGCTCACCCGGGGGCCAGGCGGCTGAGCCGCTCCCATGCCTTGTACTGCTCGATGCGCCCCTGCTCCATCTGGAGCACCATGTCGTACGAGGCGCCGCCGACGATGAGCCGCGCCGGCGGCTCCGGCAGGTCGATGAGCTCCATGACGGCGGGCACGGCGGTGCTCGGGTCGGGACCGGCGTCGTCGCCCCACATCTCGGCGAGCCGGGCGCGCAGGTCCGCGTACCGGGGGTCGGGCTCGGTCGTGGTGGTGCCCACCGTGAACAGGCCGGTGTCGTAGCCGCCCATCTGCAGGATGGTGACCTTGATGCCGAACGGCGCCACCTCCATGGCCAGCGCCTCGCTCACCGAGTTCAGCGCCGATTTGCTCGCCGCGTACATGCCGGTCGAGGCGAAGCCGCCGCTCGCGCCCATCGAGGTCACCTGGAGGATGTGGCCGGAGCCCTGGGCGCGCAGGTGCGGCACGACGGCCTGGGTGACCCAGACGGCGCCGAAGAAGTTGACGTCGAACTGCTCTCTGAGCTGCTCTTCCGTGGCCTCCTCCACCATGCCGAGCAGCAGCCGGCCGGCGTTGTTGAGCACGATGTCGAGCCGCCCGAACGCGGCCACGGCCTTCTCCACGCCGTCGAAGACGGCCTTGCGGTCGGACACGTCGAGCGGCAGCCGTACGAGGGCGCCGGGGTAGCGACCCTCCAGCTCGGCCAGCGGCTCCACGTTCCGCGAGGCGGCGACGACGCGGTCACCGGCGGCCAGCGCCGCCTCGGTGAAAGCCCGTCCGAGGCCGCGGGACGCACCGGTGATGAACCATACTCGGGTCAATTTGCTCTCCTCAGCGATTGAGTGAGACGAGACGGTCCGTCTCGCCTCAAGGCCCCTTCACTGTGACGCACCCCCGCGCCGCTATCAAGACGGACCGTCTCGTCTCGCCGGAGTGTTATGCTGCGGCGCATGTCCAAGCACCCAGACCCCTCACGCCGCAGCGAGCGCTCCCGGCAGGCCATCCTCGCCGCCGCCCGCGAGCTGGTCTCCGAGGTCGGGTACGGCAAGGTCTCCATCGAGGCCATCGCCGCCCGCGCCGGGGTGGGCAAGCAGACGATCTACCGGTGGTGGCGCTCCAAAGGGGCGGTGATCTTCGACGCGTTCCTCGCGCTGAGCGAAGCGGACGAGGGCGGCGTGACGCTGCCCGACACCGGCGACATCGAGGCCGACCTGAAGACCGTGATGCGGGCGACGGTGGCGGAGTTCGCCGACCCGGCGTTCGAGGCGCCGATCAGAGCGCTCAACACGGAGATCATCAACGACCCCGACCTCGCCGCGCAGTACCGCGAGCGGCTGGCCGGGCCGGTGAACGAGGCCAAGAAGGCGCGGCTGCGCAGCGCGCAGCAGGCCGGGCAGATCGCCGCCGACCTGGACCTCGACCTGGCTCTCGAGCTGCTGTACGCGCCGCTCTTCCAGCGCTGGCTGCACCGCTCGGGCCCGCTGACCCCCGAGTACGCCGACGCCCTGGTGGACCTCTTCCTCAAGGCCGCCCGCCCTAGTTGACCCGGCAGGGCTCCGTCCAGATGCACCAGGGGCCGGAGAAGCGCTTGGAGAAGCCCGTCGCGTCGATGTCCGGCGCGCCGTCCTGGCTCCACGCAGCCGCTGCGCTCCAGGAAACCCGTGGCCACGATCGTGAAGGCGAACGCCTCACGCGATCGTGGCCACCCCGCCGAGCCTGTGAGCGCGTCCTAGCCGCGCTCCCCCGGACGGTCGACGATGACCGAATCCAGCAGGGCGATGGCCCATACCGAACCCTTGCGGAAGGCGGGCTCCGGGTTGCCGCCCACGCGCTCGTCCTGGAGCCAGACGGTCCGTTCGCCCAGGTAGTGATAGGTGTGCGGGTCGAGGATGTGGTACCTCCTGTGGATCTCGTCGCGCCCCTCCCGGTAGACGCCCAGCCCGGTGCGGCCCGCGGCATCGGTCACGCCCGATTCGACCCGTACGCCGGGGATCAGCGCCAGGGCCTCGAACATGGCCGACTCCAGCCGCGGCGGCATCGTGCCGTACCTGCTCAGATAGAGCATGATCACCCGAAACGCCCGGTCGGCGTCCGGTTCCGCGCTCTTCGGGACGCCCTCCTCGCGCGGGTAGTCGATCCAGTGGCGGTCCTTGGTGACCTTGGCCAGCAGCTTCTTCGGGTCGGTCGGCAGCGCGCGGAGCTTGGCGTCGTACTGCTGCGGCGACAGGTCGTCGTCGCCCGGATCCGGAGGCACGTCCTGGACCCGCAGCCTGCCGTTCTCGTCGTAGCCGGCGGTCTGCTTGCCGTCGTAGCGGGTCCAGCTCTCACGGGTCTCGGCCTCGTCCGAGTTGGGCTGCTTGTCCAGAACGCGGGTGTACTGCCACTGGGTCGGCTCCGGTACGGAGGTGGCGCCGCGCCCGCCGGCCACCTCGGCGGCCTTGGCGAGCACCATCCCGGAGTCCAGAGGCACGGTCGTCGAAGGGACGGCCACGGGCTGGGTCCCGGAGGGGCCGCCGGGCAGGACGACCACGGCGATCGCGGTGGCCGCCGCCCCCGCCGCCGCGACGGCGACCAGGCGGAGTGCGAGGCTCCGCCGGCGGCGCCGCATCCGGTCGAGCAGGCGGCGGCGCTGCGGGACGAGCCACTGCCCGTCCGGTTCCGGGACCTCGGCGCGCCACTCGCGCAGCGTACGCAGGTCATCCATCGAAAGCCTCCTCTCGCGTCGCCACCAGCGCCTGCCGGGTCCTGGCCCGAGCCCGGTGCAGGCGGGATCTGACCGTGCCGATCGGGATGTCCAGCGCGCGGGCCACGTCCTCGTACGTCATGTCGGCCCAGGCCACGAGCAGCAGCACCTCCCGGTCGCCCGGCGACAGCTCGGCCAGGGCCCGCGCCAGCCCGGCCTGCTGCGCCGCGACCCTGGCGTCGACGTGGTCGGCGTACGGCTCGATGACCTCGTCGACGCCGGTGCGGACCAGCGCGGTAGAACCGGAGCTCCACCCGGCGGTGCCGTTTGATGAGCCGGGCGGCGATGCCGTACAGCCACGGGCGGGCGTCCGGCTGGCTCGAGTCGTAGCGGTGGCGGCGCCGGAAGGCCGCCAGGAAGGTGTCGGAGACCACGTCGTCGGCCAGGGACGGGCCCAGCCGCCGAGCGACGTAGCGGCGGAGCGCGGGCGCGTGCCGGTCGAAGAGGTCGGCGAAGACCTCCGGCTCGCGTTCCGAGCGCCGTATCAGGGCCGCGTCATCGGCCCTGACGGGTTCTACGGCGATCACACTCATTGCTCCCGTCCTGCGCGGTTGCTTTCGACGGCTTTCGCCCGTACGGCCGTCGAAAGTTCGCGGTACGGGATGTGATCAGGACCACACTAGCCGGAGACGGCGGCGGCGACGGCCTTGAAGGCGGCCAGCACCTCCTGCTGATCGTGCGCGCCGGTCGAGGTGGTCGACTTGACGATCACCACGTCGTGCTCGGGAGAGACGTAGATGTACTGCCCGCCGAAGCCCGCCGCCATGAAGTCCTTGCCGCCGCCGAGCCACCAGTGCAGCCCGTATCGCGGATCGACCCCGGACGGGCTGGTGGACGCCTTCACCCACGACGCCGGCACCACCTGCTTGCCGTTCGCCTTGCCCTGGCGCAGGAAGAGCAGGCCGAAGCGGGCGTAGTCGCGGTCGGTGGCGTGGAAGCAGCAGTAGCCGAGGCTGTTACCGTCGCCGTCGGCGTCGATCCGGGCCGTGCCCGCCATGCCCGCGGGCCGCCAGATCTTCTTCTCGACGTAGCGGTGGTACGGGGTGCCGGTCGCCTCGGTGAGGACCCGGGCCAGCACGTACGAGTTCATGCTGTTGTACTCGAACCGCGTCCCCGGCTCCCAGTCGGAGCCCCGCTTGGTGACCATGGGCGTGAGCGGCAGGCCCTTGGCGGCGGCGACCTGCATCTTGGGGACGTCCTTGGCCTCGTCCCATTCGACGCCGGACGACATCCGCAGCAGGTTCCTGATCGACACGCCGTCGTAGCCGGAGCCGCGCAGCTCGGGCACGTACCGGGTGACCGGGTCGTCGATCGAGCGGATGTGCCCCTCCTTCAGCGCGACACCGATCGCCGCCGAGGTGAACGACTTGGCCATGGACCACGACTGGAACCGGGTCGTCCGGTTTGCGCCGGTGTACCGCTCGTGCACGATCTTCTGTCCGCGCAGGACGAGGAAGCCGTTGGTCTTCGTACGGGTGAGGAAGTCGTCGAGCGTGTGCTGCTCGCCCTTGTAGGTGTAGGTGACCGAGAGCGGGCGGTCGGCGTTGACCAGCGGGACCGGGTCGGCCGACGGCCTGATGACGTCGGCGGGCGGTGCCGTATGGGCGGTGGCCAGGGTGAGCGCGATGAGGATGCTGCGCACGTCGCCTCCTGTAGTCGGCTGAATCGGACAGGGGGCGATGGTGGACCGCTTTTCTGGCAGATCTCTGGCAGTTCGCTCCGCTCACTCCAGCCATGGGCGTGGCCTGCCGGTACCGCCGGCGGTGGGCAGCCGGATCTCGAAGCGGGCGCCGGTCACGGTGGCGGTGCCGCCGTGCAGCTCGGCCTGCTGGCGTACGAGGGTCAGGCCGAGGCCGGAGCCGGGACTGTCCCTCCTGCGGTGGAAGCGGGTGAACACCGTCTCGCGGTCGGCGTCCGGGACGCCTGGGCCGCTGTCGGCGACGGTGAGGACGGCGGTCCGCCCGGTGAGCGCGCTCCCCTCGCCGGAGGCGCCCCGCCCGCCCGACGCGACCTCCCCGCCGGAGGCACCCCGCACGCCCGACACGGCCTCCCCGCCGGAGGCGGGCTCCCCTTCGAAGGCGAGTGCCACGGTGATGGGCGGCTTGCCGTGCGTGGCGGCGTTGTCGATCAGGTTGTCGGCGATGAGCCGGAGCCCTTCCGCCCAGCCGCGCACGGTCACGCCGTCCGCCACCGCCTCGGTGATCGTCAGGCCGGGGTGGCGGCGGCGGGCCGCGGCGACGGCCTCGCGCACGATGCCGCTCAGATCGGCCGGCGCGGCGGTGGCGGGGTCGAGCAGCTCACCGGCGGACAGCTGGCGGAGCACGGTGACGAGCCGCTGGACGCGGGCCTGCTCGGCGGTCAGGTCGGCGACGACCTCGGCACGGTCGTCCGGGGTGAGGCCGGGATGCTCGAGCAGGGAGAGGTTGGCGGCCATGCTGGTGAGCGGGGTGCGCAGCTCGTGCGCGGCGGTGGCGGCGAACGCGCGGGCGGTCTCCAGCGCGGCGTCACGCCGGTCGAGCAGGTCGTTGAGCACCCCGGCCAGGTGGTCGATCTCGACGACGCGGGAGCCGGTGTCGAGCCGGACGTCCTGGGCGGTCGCCTGGCGGCTGAGCCGGGTGAGCGGCCGTACCGCGTACCGGCCGAGAACGGGTCCCGCCGCGGCGCCCGCGAGCGCGCCGATCAGCGTGACCGTGAGCACGCGCCGGCGCAGCAGCGCGAGCTGCCCGTCGAGCCGCTCCTTCGGCTCGAACAGCAGCAGCCGGTGGCCACGGCGGCCCAGGTCGGTGGCCACGTATCGCCAGCGGCCGTGGTCGGCGGGCCCGTCACCGGCGGGCGGCCGCTCCGGCACGTCGCCGATCGTCAGCGGCTCGCCGCCCTCGACGTGCACGTACACACCGGGTCCCGCCGCCGCGGCCAGTCGCTGTTCCATGAAGTCCGCAGGAACGGCGGGCACGGCGCCGACCCGCCAGGCGTACGAGGCGGCGGCCGGTCGCAGCGCGCGCAGCCGCGCCAGGAGCCGTTCGTCGCGTTCGGCGCGAAGATCGGCGGAGACCAGGGCGAGCACGAGCAGCCCGGACAGCGCCACCATGAGCGCGACCAGCGCGGCCAGGCAGATCGCGAAGCGGGTGGACAGCTTGACGCTGCCGGTTCGCGGCTTCACGGCCGCGGTTCGCGCAGCACGAAGCCGACCCCGCGTACGGTGTGCACCATGCGCGGCTCGCCGAGCTTGCGCCGCAGGTAGCTGACGAAGGTGTCGACGGCGTTCTCGGTGACGTCGAAGTCGTACCCCCAGACCAGCTCCAGCAGCGCCTCGCGGGACAGGACCAGACCGGCGTTGAGCGCCAGCACCTCCAGCAGGTCGAACTCGCGCCGGGTCAGCTCGACCTCGCGCCCGTGCATCGTCACCCGGCGCGCCTGCGGCTCGACCACCAGCGGCCCGACCCGCAGGGCGGCACCGGGCGCCCGCCCGGCCCGGCGCAGCAGCGCGCGCAGCCGCAGCACCAGCTCGCCCAGGTCGAACGGCTTGACCACGTAGTCGTCGGCCCCTGCGGCGAGCCCGGCGACCCGGTCGGCCACCTCGTCCATGGCCGACAGCATGAGCAGCGGCACGTCGGTCCCCTCGGCGCGCAGCCGCGAGCACACCTCGATGCCGGACATGCCGGGCATGGAGACGTCGAGCACGATCGCGTCCGGCCTGCGGACCGCGACGAGCTCGAGCGCGCCCTCCCCCGACTCGGCGGTGTCGACGCCGAACCCCTCAAGCCGCAGCCCGCGCCGCAGCGCCCGCAGGATGGCCGGGTCGTCGTCGACGGCGAGGATCTGGTGGCCGCCCAACGACACCTCCCTCGGTACGTCGGCCACAGATCCTACGTCGCCGAATCGGCGGTGCGGCCAGAGCCCGAAGAGCAGAGCGGCGCGCAAGGGAAGTCACCGGCGTACGGGATAGCGCAGATGAAGCACCCGATCGCCCTGGATCACCACGTCGGGATCCTCCAGCAGGCGCTGCCCATCGACCGGCCCGAAGAAGCACTCGCCCCACCCGAACACGACGGGCACGACGTCCATGCGCACCTCGTCGACCGCCCCGCGGCGAGCACCTGCCCGCCGACGTCACCGGCCGCCACCTCGACCAGGCGGTCACCCGCGAGCTCCTGCGCCTTCGCCACGGCCGCCTCGATGCCGTCCACGAAAGGGAACGGCGCCTCGGGGTCCCAGCCCTCGGGCATCGGCCGGTGCGACACGACGACCACGTGCTCGACGTTGCTCGGCGGCTTGCCGTCCCAGCCGCCGGTGAGGTCGAAGACGTGCCGGCCGGCGATCGTGACCCCGATCCGGTCTCAGTACGCCCGCGTGTAGCCGTAGGACGCCTGCGACACCTTCAGCGCGCCGCTGTCGTCCAGCGGCACGTCGCCGCTGGTCAACCAGTCGAACAGCGGCCCGGGCGCGTCGTTGTCGTCCGCGCGCCAGATGCGTGCTGCTGACGCCGGCCGCCGCGGTCGAACCGCCGATCGCCACCCTCCCACCGGCCGCCGCGATGACACCGCTCGCCCGGCGGACCAACCCGAGATCGGCCTGCTCGCCCTGCCTTTTCCTCAGCTCCTCTCCGAGCAGCGCCGACATCTCGTACGGCCTGCCCGCCGCATCCAGCCGCTCCCGCAGCTCGTCGGCGACCCGCCTGCCCCATATCCGCTCGACGGTCACCGGCCGGTCGCGCAGCTCGGCCGCGGGCATCGGCAGGAACGGCCCCAGCCCCCACGGCTTGACATGCACACCGACGGACCGGGTCCGCGGCGGATAGCCGAACTCGTAGGCGCGGGTCGGCATGGTGACCACGCAACCGTCGCCGTACTCGCCCATCGCGGCGTCGGCGCCACCGCGGATGCGGAACGGCGCGCGCACCGAGATCGACGATGAGCAGCGCGGTCGGAGCCGGAGGCAGCGTGAACCACGCGTACGGCGGTGCCCCGCCAGGTAGTAGAGGTCGTCGATCAACCCGTCCAGCGGCGGCCGCGGCACTCGGGACACGTACTCCGCACCCTCAGCATCGCCGATCCCGCCCCCGCAGCGATGATCCGCTCGACCGCGACCGAGCCGTCGGCCCAGCGCCAGGAGTCCCCCGCGATCCCGGGACCCCTCCCGGCGTACGCGCGCTAGAAAGGATCTCGCCCGTGGACCGTGGAACCGATCAAAGGTAGGCCCATGCACAGGAAGACCCTCTCCGCCTTGCTGCTCGCCGGCGCCATGGGCGTGACGCCCGTCGTGGCCGCCACGCCCGCCGCCGCCGCGGCCAAGCCCACCTACCGCAGCTGCTACGACGGCACGTGCAAGTTCACGTTCAAGAAGCCCGTGAGCTTCCGCATCTCCAAGGCGCGCTACGGCTTCTCCAGGGTGTACGTCTCCAAGGAGTACGTCGGCGGCATCTTCAACCAGGACATGGTCGTGGTGCGGGGACCGGGCGCGACGGCGTCCCTGGGCGAGGGCGCCGAGGGCGAGATCCGCGTCAACGGCAAGAACGCGCTGTCGTTCCGCGTCCTGGCGATCACCAGCCAGGGCGCCACCATCCGCTTCACGGGCTGACGTCCTGACGCGTTTGCAGGCCCCTGAGCCGGTACCGCCGGTTCAGGAGCCCGCTCACCACGGCGACCCGCCTCGCACCATCAAGACACCTGGGCGGAAACCGGCACACTCCCGTCCGTCGACGACCGGCCGCGCGTACGCCAGAGGGCGAACCCCGCGCAGCCGAGACCGATCAGGAACGGATGGACGGCGCCCCGCTCGATGAGCCCGACGAGGACGTTGACCCCCGAGACGAGGTCGGCGAAGTAGGCCACCATCGAGACCAGGCCGATCACGCCGACCGCCACCAGCGCCCGCCCGAGTCTCACGGACAGCCCGACGCGCCGGCGCATGCTTCCGAGCACGATGGCCAGGACGTTGCCGCCGACGAAGCCCGCCCAGGCGCCCAGGCCGTGGAAGTCGCCGGTGCCGTCGTCCATCGCCTCGCCGGATCCGGGAAACAGTCCCAGCAGGACGCCACCGGCGGCCAGCAGCGCCGCGGGCACGAGCGCCGCCCAGCGGCGCCGGCCGAGTGGACCGCTCAGCGCGACCACACCGGCCAGGATCGTGAGCCCGAACGCGAAGAAGCCGGTGTTCATCACCCATGCCAGCGGCGAGTACATGTACTGCCCGAACAGCGTCGAAGGCCCGTGAACGCCGAGATTGCTGATGAAGTGGTACGTGTAGCTGTAGGGCGGGTCCGTCCACGCCGCGGCGGCGATGAACTCGGCGAGCAAGAAGATCGCCGGCCCCGCGATGAGCAGGGCTCCCGCGGGCCGATTCCGCCAGGACCGCCGCGCGCCTTCAGGCGCTACGTCGATTGCCGGTTCGTTTCGTTCGAGGCTCGAGTTGCCGCCGCCTGCCATGGTCATGGTCCTTCCGGTATCGGCGCCGGGCGCCGGGGTCGGTGCGGGCTGGCGCCGAGTCCACGCAGTACGGGGCACTCGGTCACCCGATAACTTCACTCACTCACTTACTACACCGAAACTACTTTTATAGTCAATGTAGTTGTAGTTCGGGACTAGGATCGGGTCATGGCTGACGGAACGGCCCTCGGACGGCGGGAACGCAAGAAGGCGGCGACGCGTGCGGCGATCGTGGACGCGGCGACGGAGCTCTTCCTCGAGCGCGGCTTCGACGGAGTCAGCGTCCGCGAGATCGCCGACAAGGCGGACGTCTCACCCAAGACGGTCTTCACACACTTCCCGCAGAAGGAGGCGCTCGTCTTCAGCGACGAGGACGAACGCCACGAACGCCTCGTGGCCGCGGTCAGCGACCGAGCGCCCGGCACCACGATCTCCGACGCGCTGAAGGCGCACTACCTCTCCGAGATCGCCGCCATGAGGTCCGGCCCCCAACGCCGCCTCCTCGCCCTCATGGAAGAGACACCCGCCCTGATCGACTACGCGGAGAAAATGTGGTTCCGCCATGAGGGCGCCCTCGCCGCCGCGATCGCCAAAGACCTCGGGCTCACGGAGCCGACCCATGAGATCCGCTTCTACGCCCGTTTCGCCCTGCAGATCCAGCTCAACGCCATCCACGAGGCGGACCCCGAACCGACCATCGACGCCGGCTTCCGCCTCCTCGACCAAGGCTGGATCCACTACCACGAGTCCACAGACCAGGCCGCATCCGCGTGAAGACGCACAAGCAACCCCCGATCACCGCGGCACCCTGTTAGCAAGGGTGTTAGCAAGATCGCGACATGGTGGCTGTACGACATGACAAAGGCCCCTCCCACATCCCGGAAGGGGCCTTCTAGCTGCGAGCCGACGTGGGGAATCGAACCCCAAACCTTCTGTTTACAAGGGCAGGGCAGACACCATGTCGGTTGCCCTCGCACGGACCTGACCAGCAGGTCTAGATGGTCGCGGTGCGGCTGCGGGCGTCGGCGTTGCTGTACTGGTTGCTGTACAGCAGGCCTCAGCCCTCGTGTTCGATGGCAAGGACCGACGAAGTCGGTCCGCGGCAGCCGATCGCCCCGCCCCGTACGGCGAGCACCGAAGTCAGCGATCGTCACGGCACCAACCGGTTACCCCCTGATATCAGCACATCGAGCCGGCCCGCAGCCTTGACAGGAAGGTGATCAAGCCTGTCCGCTCCTGCCACGGATAGCGCCAAACAGGCCGACCACGTACGAGCATGCGGCTACTTTGAGCTTGCTCACCAGTTGGTGAGAATGGTGTAGACAAATTGTTACACGATGCCCTGTCCGAACACCTGTTCTTGTTGCGACAGATCTATACGGTGGAACCATGGCGGATAAGAGTGCGATCGAGTGGACAGAAGCAACTTGGAATCCTACGACTGGGTGTGACCAGATATCACCAGGATGCGACAACTGCTACGCTCTGGCACTTGCCCGTAGACTGAAAGCGATGGGAAACCCGAAGTACCAACACGACGGAGATCCGCGAACGAGCGGCGAAGGATTCGCCCTGACAACCCATCCGGACGCACTACAAATTCCCTATCGCTGGGCACGCCCGCGAACCATATTCGTCAACAGCATGTCTGACCTATTCCATGCTCGAGTGCCAGATGACTTCATCCTCAAGGTGTTTGAAGTCATGACGGACACTCCTCGACACACTTACCAGATTCTAACCAAGCGGCCTCGTCGCCTGGCCAGGATAGCCAATCGGCTTCCCTGGTCACCCAACATCTGGGTCGGCGTGAGCGTCGAGACAAAGGCGCAAGCATGGCGGCTTGACGATCTTCGTAGAGTTCCGTCGGCCGTACGATTCGTATCTGCGGAGCCACTACTTGGCGATCTGACTGAGATTAACCTCGCTGGGATCGACTGGCTTATTGCAGGCGGCGAAAGCGGTCCCAATCATAGGCCAGTCGATCCAGCATGGGTGCGTTCGCTTCGAGATCGCTGCCTAGAGGAGGGAGTTCCTTTCTTCTTCAAGCAATGGGGAGGCCGCACTCCCAAGCACGGTGGCCGCGAGATCGATGGGAAAACATACAGTGACCTCCCAGAACCGGAACGCTCTAGGCTGGTTCTATCCTCTTCAGGAGCAGTTTCCCTTTAGAGTCTGTCTTCGTCACTCCTTCTGCATGGAGTTCTTTCCATGCTCGCCTAAGGTGCTTTTCGCGCGCTTGCCCTATTGCGCTACCGTAGACGTCCGAATAGCGATCGGCGATGACGAACGATCGACCCTCGCCTAGTAGCCTGCGGAGATTTTCTTTGATTTCACGCGCCCACTCAGCAGCTAGCGATTCTTCGCTTGCCTTGAACAACTCTTCGTCTTCGAAGAGGGTGCCCTGGGTGTCCTCGTGATACACGAACTCGCGCCACTCCTGCAGGCCAAGAGAAACAGCTTCGCCGAATACCCGTAATCCTTCTTCATGTCGGGTAAGGAAGACTAGATAGTATGCCGGCTTGTGATGGGCTTTGTTTCTTACATCGACGGTCCAGTAGCCGTAACGGAATCTAGCTGCTTTACTTAACCGTTCTGCATATCCGTCTATTACTGCGGCTTCAGATGCCTCTTTGTCATCTGCATTCTCCATCCATGCTTCTCTCCACCACTCGCCGCCACACACCTCGTCCATCCTCCGAAGGGTAGCCGGGGAGGGCGTATTGCTGGTCAGATGCCCAGCAATACGGCGAAGCCCTGTTGCATTGAAGTTGATCAATACCTCGGTCGCAGGTGCGCCCACACCACCAGGCCTCTGCAGTACCTTCACAGCATCGACGAATGGCACCATGAGGCCAAAAGGATCTAGGAATACAAATAGTGGTATGCCAGCGTTACGACGAAGAAGCACATCTAGGTGATCCTTGACATCGCCTTCATAGACCTCTGCAACCACATCTTGCGCTTCAGTCTCGACCAAGGCTTTGAGCTTCTCTAGACAGTTGCGATCCTTCTCGACAAACATGCATTCGATTTTCCTCCCGGGTGACGAAGAGCGCGCAGTGCGAATCAGAAGGGCGGGAGAGCCTTCCCTGCCGTCCTGATACCGCCCTTCTCCGGCATACCCGTCGATGAACGCGACCCGGTTGCCCTGAGAGAACTTACCCACCTTGCTCGCGAACGGTGGAACGTATTGCTTCAGGATTGCGTGCTTGAGGATTGCTGCCGCCTTCTTGTCATCGAAGAATGCCATCCGAAACCCCTCGCCGAGTCGCTGTGATGGATGGATGGCCCTAACTGTAAAACCGCAACTTCTCCTAATCAAACGATGAAGGGACGATAAACGTCCCAGTTATATTTCTTCAGCCATAACCCCTGTATATAGCCGATCCGAAACGCGTACCATAGTGATGATTAGGGGGTGAGACCTGTATCTACGCTTCGTGTCAGAAGCTCGCATCTCTGATGTGCGGCGGGGTGGCCGGGCGGGACCGGCCCGGAGAGGCCGCACGCCCGCCCGGACCGCCCGGCCGCCCGCCGCCCATCGGGCGGCGGCTTGATGACGTGGAGATAAGTTGCTTTCTGGCCCGACCGTAGTTGTGTCTGCTGAGACTCCGAGCTACTGCTTGTACGGCTGGGCGGTGGTCCAGATGCGGGTGAAGCTGGTCAGGTAGGTGGTGGCCGGCCCTTCGTTCTCTTCGTCGGTCATGTGTATGACGGGGGCGTTGGCGGCTGGGGTGCCGTAGGCGTGGGTGTTGATCAGGAGTTGCCTGTCCGCGCGGTACAGGGAGTTGTAGAGGACTGTGCGGTGGAGGCGGAGTTCGATCCCGTCGACGTCTAGCAGGGGGCGGTAGAGGGTCAGGGCGTTCTTGATGCGGGCGGCCATGACGTCGGCGCCGATGCCTTCGTCTTCTCCTCTAGCGGCGACTTGCGGGCTGTCGGGGTCGCCTAGGAGGAGGCGGACTCGGACGCCGGCCTTTGCCCGGTCGGTGAGGATGCGGTGGATGGCGGCGTCCTCGGCAAGGAACAACGCGCTGTAGGCGAGGATGTCGATCTCTTCGGTGGCGCTGGTGAAGTGGGTGCGCCAGGTCGTCTGGGGGATGGCCCATCGGTGGGGGTAGATCGTCTGGATGCCGGTGGCCACCGGCTGGCGTTTGGGGGCGGCTTCCGGCCATAGGTCTGCCTCGTCGACCTTAAGGAGGTCGGCTACGGCCCAGCGGTGGCGGGGGTAGGGGGTGCGGCCGTTGAGCCATCTGCTGACGGTTTTCGGGTCTACGGACAGGGCTGCGGCTACGTCGGCGGCGTTGAGGCGGGCTGCGGCCAGTGCGTAGCGGAGGTTGTTGTTCATGACCGGCCTGCTCCTCTCGCAGAACGACCCTGTCCTGCGAAGGTAACACCAGACGTCCCTAGACGTCCCCTAGTTGCGGTGTTCTCGCCCCAGGTTGTGGAGCCAAGCTCGACGCACCAACCCACACCGGACATCGAGGGAGGGCGAAGGTGCACCAGAGCCAGAGCATCAAGGCGCAGCAGCGGGCATACGCCGAGCGGTTGCTGCTCGCGCTGGGCGAGCGGCTGGGCGAGCGCGGAGTTACGCACGTGTTCGTGGTCGCTCAGGATGGGCGGCCGGCGCTGGACGTGACCGACAGCCGGGGCCGGATGCGGCGGGTGTTCGTCCATCTGCCGTTCTGCTGGTTCTACTGGGGTGAGGAGCAGGATGAGCGAGTCTCGTTCCTGGATATGGCCCGCGCGGTGGATCGGATCGAGGAGGCCGCCCGCGCCGGGTGGGCGGACGGTGAGCAGGGTGATCTGCGGATCAACCTGGACAAGCTGCTCGATGCTTACCGCGGCTGAGCAGATGGCCGAACGGGAGTGGCTGACCGGGGGGCGGGTCTACGTCCAGATCGCGGATCGGGTACGGGAGTGGATCCACTCGGGTGAGTTCGCCCCTGGTCAGGCGCTGCCCTCGGAGGGCGAGCTGTGCCGGCGCTTCGGAGTTGCGCGCAACACCGTGCGGCGTGGGCTGACCATTTTGGAGGAGGAAGGGTTGCTGGTCACCGTGCCGTCCAAGGGGCGCATGGTGGCCGGCCACAGTACGGCGGCCTCGTACCGGTATGAAACGATCGCGGCGTGGTTGAGGCGGCAGATCGAGCAAGGGCACCTCTCTCCGGGTGATCTGCTGCCGAGTGAGGCTGAGCTGAGGCGGCGGTTCGAAGCGTCGCGGAACACCGTTCGGCAGGCCCTCACCGTGCTGGAGCGGGAAGGGCTGATCGTGGCGGAGCATGGGCGCGGGCGGTTCGTCCGGATATGGGAGCGGAAGACGTCCCAGGACGTCTAGCCTTCCCCCGGCGATTCGGGGCGTAGTTCGCGCCTATTGTGAACCGCGTGGGACATACCGAATGGGCATACGGCCTGGCCAAGGACCTGCTGGAGACGTCGCTGCCCCGGCGGTGGGCGCACACGCAGGGTGTCGCCGAGCAGGGCGAGCGCCTGGCCTCGATCCTCGGCGCGGACAGCGACCTCCTGATCGCCGCCTGCCTGCTGCATGACATCGGGTACGCCCCCGACCTCGTCAACACCGGCATGCACCAGCTCGACGGCGCCCGCTACCTGCGGGACGTGGCCAAGGCGGACGAGCGGCTGTGCCGCCTGGTGGCGTACCACTCGTGCGCGGACAACGAGGCGCGGCAGCGGGACCTGCTCGACGTGCTGGTCAAGGAGTTCGATCAGGAACGGGCGGACCTGGCGCGGGCGCTGACGTACTGCGACATGACCACCGGGCCGGATGGCCGGCACCTGGACGTCCTGGACCGGCTGGCCGAGATCCATTCCCGGTACGGCCCAGAGCACGTGGTCAGCCGGTCGATCACCGACGCGACCCCGTGCATCGTGTCGTCGGTGCGGTCGGTGGAGGCGGCGCTAGCCGATGTAGGGAAGGCCGACGCCGGATAGGTAGTGCTCGATCCGCATCCGCATCGACCGATCCATGGGCAGGGACAGGACTTTGTCCCTGGGCACCCAGCGGACTTCGCGAGACTCGTCGCTCGGCGTCGGCTCACCCGATACCACGCGGCCGGTCAGGACGAGGGAGAACTCCTGACGGGCCTCGCCGTTGGAGGTGTAGAGGATCACGTGGCGCGGGTCGCTGTAGGTACCGACCAGACCGGTGATCTCGCACGTGATCCCGGTCTCCTCCAATGTCTCCCGGACGGCCGCCGCCGGGATCGACTCGCCCAGATCGATGGCCCCGCCCGGCACTGCCCAGTTGTCGTTGTCCGTACGGTGGATCATCAGCAGATCGCCGACCGCGTTCGTCACGATGACGTTCACGGACGGCACCAGACTGTTGGGCTCAGGCGCGGCGGGATCGTCGTAGTAGTCGATGCGCTTGCCCACAGATCACGCCTCCACGGGGACGGCCCCGTCCCAGACCCGCTCGAAGCTCTCAGCGTACGTCGTGACCATCTCCCCACCGGCCACCCTGCGCAGATGCAGGACGGGCGCGTTGGCGGCCCGGTTGCCGTAGACATGCATGTTGATCAGGAGATCGTCGTCGGCGCGGTAGATCGAGTTGTAGAGGATCGTCCGGTGCAGCCGCAGCTCGAAGTTCTCCACCCCGAACAGCGGCCGGTACAGCACGAGCGCGGTACGGATCTGCGCCGCCAGCCCATCCCCGACACCTTCGTCGGCTCCCCGCCGGGCAACCTCAGCGCAGTCGGGGTCACCGAGCAGGATGCGCACCCGTACGCCGGCCCGTGCCTTCTCACCGAGCAGCCGCACCATGGCGGCGTCGTCAGCAAGGAAGAGCCCGCTGTAGACGAGCACGCCGATCTCCTCGGACGCGCTAGAGAACAGATGTCCCCAGGCGTCCCTCGGCACCGCCCACCGGTGCGGATAGATCGCCAGGACCTCGCTCTCGGACGCGGCCACGACCTGCTCACGGGAGAGGGCCTGCGGCCACAGGTACGTCTCGTCCACCCCCAGGTACGAAGCCGTGGCAAACCGGTGCTTACGGTACGGCTCGCGTCCCTTGGTGATCCACCGCTCCACGGTCTTGGGATCGACCTGGATCGCCTCGGCCAGCTCCGCGACGCTCACGCCCTTCTGCAACAGCGCCGCGCGTAGCCGTTCGTTCGCCATCTCACCTGCTCCACAGGACGTCCGGGGACCTGGCCATCGTAGGCCGGACGTCTTGAACATGTCCCGTCGTGTAGTGATCTCGTCCTGACTCTGCGTCGCATCCTCGGTTGCGCAACGCCACAACGGCACCGACCGAAGGAGGGGATGCATCAATGCACATCGAGATCACCGTTCCCGGCGAGACGCCCGCCTGCGAGTGCGGCAACGCCCTCACCCGAGGACAGAACCGCTGCCGCAAGTGCCTGGCTCGGGCCCGCTGGGCGCGTAAGGAGCGGGCCAGGAACCGCCGCCGCAACCGCCGTTCGGAGACCCGCCGTCCGCCGCGCGGCCCGGCGCAGGCGGGGGTGGTGTGGGCATGACCGCGCTTCCACTGATCATCGCCGGATTGCTGGGGGTCGCGCTGTTGGCCGGGTACGTCACGGTCCTGGTCGGCATCCGCCGCGAGGACAAGCGGCTCAGCCTGCGTCAGGCGCCGGCCGGGGCCTCGGCCTCGCTGGCGCGCAAGGTCACCGGCTGCTACGTCCGGAACGGCGTGTCGTGGACGTAGCCAACTGCTCCTCGACCTTCGCCAGCCGCCGCGACAGGTCCTCGACGGTGGCGCGCAGCTCGGCCAGCTCGTCCCGGGGAGCCGACTCGGCGTCGCGGACGAACACGCCCTTGCCCTGCTGCCCGATCACCAGGCCCTCGGTGCGCAGCACGCCCACCGCGAGCTTCACCACCGACAGGGACGCCCCGTACTGCTCGGCGAGCTTCGCCGTGGACGGCAGCGGAGCGCCGGGCGGCAGAGACCCGCCGCGGATCTGCGCGCGCAGGTCGTCGGCGATCTGGAGGTAGGCGGGCTGCCCGGTGTGTCTGACCATCGCCCATCTATCTCACCACGAATGTTCGACCTGGCCAACCGAGGGAACATTGACAACTGAGCCAACTAGGTCAACTATGTTGCTCACGATGAACGAGGAGGTCACATGCGTTCCGTCCCGATTCCTGTCGATGTCAGCAAGCTCGCCATCACCTGCGTCAAGGCCCCGCGCCCGCGCGTGCTCAACAAGGACACCGGCGAGATCAAGACCGACAAGAACGGCAACACCGTCTACGAGGTCACCGTCTCGGTGGAGGACGAGTTCGGCCGCATCGAACTCGTCAAGATCGGCATTACCGGCGAACCGCCCATCAGCGTCGGCGACCGGGTCAACGCCATCGGCCTGCTCGGCTACGTCTGGGAGGTCGCCGGCCGGTGGGGCATCGCGTACCGCGCCAACGCCCTGCTCCCGATCCGGGAGGCCGTCGATGCGTGATGCCCTGGAAACGCTCGCAGTCCTGGCCGCCGTGGCGGCCGGGCTGTGGGC
The DNA here is from genome assembly GCF_043196965.1 of Nonomuraea sp. NPDC049309. NCBI lineage: Bacteria > Bacillati > Actinomycetota > Actinomycetes > Streptosporangiales > Streptosporangiaceae > Nonomuraea > Nonomuraea sp. NPDC049309. Next base: position 77,401 of record NZ_JBICSH010000002.1, read on the forward strand.
GTGGCGCCGCTACCACCGCCAGTCCTTCTGGCTGGTGTGCGGCTTTCCGCTGGTCGCGCTGTCGGTACGGGCCTCGTGGCGGCGGGTGGCGCTGGGCTGCGGGCTGACGAAGAAGCGGCAGCGGTGGTGGTTCACGACCGTGCCGGGCGCGATCGCCTCCACCGGCATCGTCCGCGTACGGCGCAGGTGGCAACGCGTCGCCGTGGACACCAAGCCGTTCATGTGGCTGCCGCTGCCGACCCGGCACGGCTGGCGCGTCACCCTGCACACCCTGGAGGGCCAGACGCCCGGCGACTACGCCGACGCCGCCGAACGCCTCGCCCACTCCTGGGGTGTGCACGCCGTCCGCGTCTCGTCGCCCCGGCCCGGCCGCGTCGTCCTCATGGCCACCATGCGCGACCCGCTGGTCAAGGTGGACGACCTGCCGCCCTCGCCCGACCTGCTCAAGGTGGTCGTGGGACGGCTGGAGACCGGCAAGCCGTGGATCATCGACTTCCGTACGGTGCCGCACTGGATCAACGCGGGGGCGACCCAGTCCGGCAAGAGCAACCTCGCCAACGCCCTGATCGTCGGCCTCGCGCCCCAGCCCGTCGCGCTGGTCGGCTTCGACCTCAAGGGCGGAGTGGAGTTCACACCGTACGCACCCCGCCTGTCGGCCCTGGCCACCTCACGCGCCGAATCGGTCGGCCTGCTGACCGACCTCGTCGGCCTCATGATCGACCGCATGGGCCTGTGCCGCCAGGCCGGCGCCCGCAACATCTGGCAGCTCCCGCCCGCCCTCCGCCCCGTCCCGGTCGTCGTCCTGGTGGACGAGCTGGCCGAGCTGTACCTGATGGCCGACAAGTCCGAGAAAGACGAGATAGCCAAGGTCTCCACGGCCCTGCTCCGCGTCGCCCAGCTCGGCCGCGCGTTCGGCATCTACCTGTTCTGCTGCGGCCAGCGCATCGGCTCCGACCTCGGCCCCGGCGTCACCGCCCTGCGCGCCCAGTGCTCGGGCCGCATCTGCCACCGCGTCAACGACCCCGAGACCGCCACCATGACCCTCGGCGACCTCGACCCCGCCGCCCTCGTCTCCGCCCGCTCCATCCCGGCCGAGACACCCGGGGTCGCCATCGTCGCCGGCCAGGACGGCCAGTGGTACCGCGCCCGCTCCTTCTACGTCACCGAGCAAGCAGCGGAACGCGCCGCCCGCACCCACGCCCACCTCACCCCGTCCTGGGACGAGATCACCACCCACCTGCCTCAGCCCGTCACCGCCTGAACCCAAGGAAGGGAGGAACGATGCGACGCTGCGCCAGCCGGCTGCTCGACACCGGCCCGGTCATCGTCCTGGCCGTCATCGCGGGTGCCGGATCGTTCACCCACATCCGCGACACCGCCAGCCAGCACGGCCAGACCGGCTGGATGTCCTGGGCCGTCGCCGTCTGCATCGACCTCACCTGCGTCATGGCCGCCCGCGAACGCCAGCGCGACCGCAAGCTCGGCCGGCCCCGGCGCGGCCGGGTCTCCTGGCCCGTCCTCGTCCTCACCGGCGGCATCGCCCTGTCCCTGGCCGCCAACCTCGCCCAAGCCGACCCGACGGTGTGGGGCTGGATCACCGCCGCCACCCCACCCGCCGCCTTCATCACCGCCGTCTCGATGCTGGAACGCCGCGCGGCGAACCCACCGCCCCCGGATCCAGTGGCGCAAGAACCGGAGAACGAGCCGGCCCTGGCACCCGCCCTCGTCGCCTACGCCCGTCGCATCGCCGACGACCACCAGGCCAAGCACGGCAAACCCATCACCAGCGACGCCCTCCGCACCCACCTGGGCGTCTCGCACCAACTCGCCACCGACCTGATGCGCACCCTGCGCACCACCTGAAAGGAGAGCCCGCCATGCGCATCCGCATAGACGGCACCCGAGCCGAGATCGTGGACGCCCTGTTCCGCCTGCGCCTGCACTTCACCGTCATCGGCGTCTCCCGCGCCTACCCCGACCGCGCCCGCCCGCACCACTGGCGCGTCTACCTCACCACCACCGCCAGGAAGCCGCCGACATGACCGAGCAGGTGATCCACTACCGCTGCTGCACCTGCAACGGCACCGGTATCGACCCTGACAACGCCCGCTGCCGTGACTGCGACGGCACCGGCATCGACAACCACGGCGCCTGAAAAGCGCAGCGCCCTCGGCCTGGCCGCACATCCGCCAAGACGCCTGCCAGGTCGAGGGCCGTCCCTTCACCCGTACGAGCGAAAGGAGGACTCCATCTTGCCCACAACCCACGCCACCGCGCACGCCAAAGCGGGCATGATCGCCCGCCTGAACAGCCCCGACTACGACCGCTGGGCCGGCCAGATCCGCGCCACCGGCGGCTGCCGCCAGCCCATCCACCTACGCGGCAAGATCGACCACTACGACCGCGCCACAGGCCGGCTCCTGCACCGCTACACCACCAAGCACGAGCCAGACGGCGTCCTCCGCATCCCCTGCAAAACCCGCCGCGCCTCCCGCTGCCCCACCTGCGCCGAGACGTACAGAGCCGACACCTACCACCTGATCCGCGCCGGCCTGGTCGGCGGCAAAGGCGTCCCGGAAACGGTCGCCACCCACCCAACCCTGTTCATCACCCTGACCGCACCCAGCTTCGGCGCAGTCCACACCCACCACGAGAGGAACGGCAAGCCCCAGCCCTGCCACCCACGCCGCAACGCACGGACCTGCCCGCACGGCATGGTGATGTCCTGCACCGCCCGCCACAGCAAGAACGATCCCCGCCTCGGCGAACCACTGTGCCCCGACTGCTACGACTACACCGGCACCGTCCTGTTCAACGCCCTGGCCCCGCTGCTGTGGAAGCGCTTCGCCGACTCCGCACGCCGCCACCTGGCCAAACAAGGCGGCCTGCCCCTGAAGGACCTGCGCCACCACCTGACCCTCTCCTTCGCCAAAGTCGCCGAATACCAGCGACGCGGCGTCGTCCACTTCCACGCCGTCATCCGCCTGGACGGCCCCGGCGGCCCCACAGCACCCCCACCACCCTGGGCCACGCAAGAAGCCCTAACAGAAGCGATCAACCACGCCGCGAAGGCCGTCACCGCGAAGGTTCCGGCCTATGCCGACCACCCCGAACGCACCCTGCGCTGGGGCGACCAACTCGACATCCGCCCCATCACCATGAACGGCGACCTCACCGACCAGACCGTGGCCGGCTACATCGCCAAGTACGCCACCAAGGCCGCCGAATGCGTCGGCACCCTGGACCACCGCATCAACCCGCTCGACAACCTGGAGGCGTACAACCTCCGCGCCCACGCCCGCCGCCTCATCACCACCTGCCTGCAGCTAAGCAAAGAGCCGGCCCTAGCAGACCTCCGCCTCGCCGACTGGGCCCACATGCTCGGCTTCCGCGGCCACTTCTCCACCCGCTCCCGCCACTACTCGACCACCCTCGGCGACATCCGCGCCGACCGCGAACACCACGCCCGCACCGAAGACATCACCACCGGCCGCCTCCCGCTGTTCGACGACGACACCGTCCTCGTCATCGCCGAATGGCACTACGCCGGCAAGGGCCACCCACCCGGCGACCAACTCCTCGCCGCCGCCCTCACCGGCACTCGCCTCGGAGGCGCCCATGACCTCTGAGCTGCTCACCGTCCCGCAAGCCATGGCCGCCCTGAAGGTCAGCCGCTGGACGCTCTACAACCTCATCCGCTCCGGCGAGCTCCGCTCCATCGTCGTCGGCACCCGCTGCCGCCGCATCCCCGCCACCGCCCTGAACGACTACGTCACCCGACTCTGCGAGGAGGCCGTCTGATGCCCACCAAGACCACCTCAGCCTCCGCAGACGAGCCCCGCCGTCCACGCAAGAGCCGCCGGACCCGCGCCAACAACGAAGGCTCGATCTTCCCGTACAAGAACGGCTGGGCAGGCTATGTCTGGGTCACCACCCCGGAGGGGAAGCGGACCCGCAAGTGGACGTACGGCAAGACCCGCGAAGAGACCCACGAGAAATGGCTCAAGCTCCACGAACAGGCACGCAAGGGACCCGTGGCCACCAAGCACGAGACCGTGGGTGCGTTCCTCCGACGCTGGCTCACCGAGGTCGTCGAGCCCAACCGTGAGCCGACCACGTACGTCGCGTATGAGCCGCTGGTCCGGCTCTACCTGATCCCCGGTTTGGGGAAGAAGCGACTCGACAAACTGACCGTCCGCGACGTGCAAGCCTGGCTCAACACCCTGCCCACCCTTTGCACCTGCTGCGACCAGAAGAAGGATCACAAGCGTCCGGAGGGCAAGCGCCGGTGCTGCGCCATTGGGAAGTGCTGCCAGAGCTACCCGGCCCGGTACACCATCATCGGCATTCGCCGTACCCTCCGAGCCGCTCTCAGCCACGCCATCCGCGAGGAACTGATTTCGAAGAACGTCGCTGCCCTAACCACCCTGCCCAGCACTACCAAGACCAAGAAGAAGCGGCTCCAGATCGTCTGGAGCGTGGACGAGGCCCGTCGATTCCTTGAGCACGTCCGGGACGACCCGCTGTACGCCGCATACGTGCTCATCCTCGTCCTAGGCCTGCGCCGTGGTGAGGTCCTCGGCCTGGCCTGGGACTGCGTGGACCTGGAGGGTGAGGAGATCCACATCGCCCGCCAACTCACCAGGGTCGGCGGGCAACTCCTCCACCGTGACAAAGTCAAGATCGATGACTCGCCAACTTCCCTCCCTCTCCTGGGCCTGTGCATCTCAGCTCTGAAACAGCGCAGGGAAGTACAGGATCAGGCACGAGAGAAGGCCGGCGACAGGTGGAAGGACTCGGGCCTGGTCTTCACCACGAGATACGGCACGCCCATCGAACCACGGAACTTCAACCGCGCCTTCGAAGCGCACTGCAAGAACGCCGGTGTCCCGCGCATCCGCGTCCACGACACCCGCCACACCTGCGCCTCGCTCCTGGCAGCACTCGACGTCCATCCGCGCGTGGCGATGCGCATCCTCAGGCACTCACAGATCAGCGTGACCATGAACGTTTACACCCAGATCGCAAGCCCGGAAACCCGAAAGGCCCTCTACAAGCTCAATCAAAGCCTTGACGGCTGAGCCGCTCCGGGACAGTGTGGCCTCTCATGACTACGAGAGGCCACGCTTCGTGTCTGTTGAGCGACAGCAACGCTCGACATGCCATCCCAACTGTCCATCATGCACCTATTGACCTTTTTGCTAGGAAACAGGTCCTGGCCTGCACAGTTGGGATGCCCTTCCTCTCTTGACAACGCGGGAGATGGAACATCTGCGACAGGGCAAAGCGCCGTGCAGAAGCAAGCAGAAGATCTGTGAGATGCCAATCCAGTGCCCGAACTGTGGCCACACGATCTACCAGCGCCGCACCGTCAGGCGCCGTGCCATCGACCCGAGCGTGCTCGGTGAACGTCCCCCTCTGTTCGAGGAAGGCGGCTGGCTTACTACCGAGCAGGTGGCAGCCGACTTGCACATCAAGCCCAACAGCCTGACGAGCATGGTCTCCCGCAAGGCCTTTCCGAAAGCAGACCTCAAGTGGAGGGGGCGCACTTACTGGAGGCCCTCCACCGTCCCACGCTGGTGGGAAGAGTCCCGACGAGTCGTCTTCGACCCGCCCAGCGACTGCCCCTGATCATGATCTTCCGGCTCCCACGAGCGAAGGGAGAACGTTCCTCAGATCACATTCGGGATCCACATCCGCCCCTAAGGACTGTTCGCTTTCTCCAGCCGCAGCGGGTCTAGAGGCTGTCAGGGATGCGCCGAAGCCGTTGCTGTACAACGCTGCTGTACGACATGACAAAGGCCCCTTCCCGAGTCCCGGAAGGGGCCTTCTAGCTGCGAGCCGACGTGGGGAATCGAACCCCAAACCTTCTGTTTACAAGACAGATGCTCTGCCGATTGAGCTACGTCGGCACGGCCTACCAGTGTAGACGCTACCGCCGCCTGTGACGAGCGGCCTCGTACAGCGCCACTCCTGCCGCGACTCCCGCGTTGAGGGATTCGGCGGCGGCGCGCATCGGGATGCGCGCAAGTACGTCGCACTGCTCGCGGACGAGCCGCGACAGCCCCTTGCCCTCAGAGCCTACGACGATGACCATCGGTTCGGTCAGCAGCTCGACGTCTTCGATGTCGGTGGAGCCGCTGCCGTCGAGGCCGACGATGAACAGGCCGGCCTCGCGGTATTCGCGCAGGGCGGCGGTGAGGTTGGAGGCGCGGGCGACGCGGAGGTTGGCGAGGGTGCCCGCGGACGTCTTCCACGCGCCGCTCGTGACGCCGGCGGAGCGGCGGGACGGGATGAGCAGGCCGTGGGAGCCGAACGCGGTGGCCGAACGGGCGATGGCGCCCAGGTTGCGCGGGTCGGTGACGGAGTCGAGGGCGACGATCAGCGGCACCTCGGCGGCGTCTTGGGCGATCTCGATGAGCTCGGACGGGTGCGCGTAGTCGTAGGCGGGGATCTGCAGGGCGATGCCCTGGTGCACGCCGCCCTCGGTCAGGCGGTCGAGCTTGTCGCGGGTGGTCTCGAGCAGCGCGATGCCGCGCTCGGCCGCGATCTTGATGGAGTCGCGTACGCGGTCGTCGTTGTCAATGCGCTGGGCCACGTAGAGCGCGCTGCACGGCACCCCGGCCTGCAGCGCCTCCAGGACCGGGTTGCGCCCGCCGATGTACTCGGGCGCGTCCTCGGAGCGCCGCTGCGGCCGCAGCGGGGCGGCGCGGCGGGCGCCCGTGCGTTCCTCCCGCGCGATGCGCTCGGCGCGCGCCTTCTCCTTGTACCAGTGACGCATCTCGGCAGGCGGCGTCGCGCCCTTGCCTCGAAGCGCACGGCGGCCCTGCCCGCCGGTGCCCTTGGCCGGGCCCTTCTTCTTCGCGGGCTTGCCTGATGCCCTACCGCCTGCTGCCATGCGTTCAAGGGTACTCGGGCCGACGCCCTCCTCAGCCCACGCCGAAGGCCCCGCACCGAGCGGGGCCTCGCGTCCCGACCGTCGGCTCGGCTATCGGCGCAGCTCCCAGCGCGGCCCGTGCGGGGTGTCCTCGACGGTGATGCCCGCCTCCGCGAGCCGGTCCCTGATCGCGTCGGCCGCCTCGTAGTCCTTGCGCTTGCGGGCCGCCTGGCGCTGCTCCAGCGCCACCGCGACCAGCGCGTCGACGACCGGCGTCAGGTCGGAGCCGGTGCCCCGCCACTGCGGCGAGCGCGGGTCGAGGCCGAGCACGTCGAGCATGTTCTGGGTCTCGGCGAGCAGCCGCGCCACGGCCTCCTTGTCGCCGCGCGACAGCGCCACGTTGCCCTCGCGCACCACCTCGTGCACGACGGCGAGCGCCTGCGGCGTGCCGAGGTCGTCGTTGAGCGCGTCGACGAACGCCTGCGGCAGCGGCGCGTCGGCGTCAACGTCGTGGATGACCTCGGCGGCCCGCGTCACGAACCCCTCGATCCGCTGGTACGCCGCCGCCGCCTCGAGCAGCGCCTCCTCGGAGTACTCGATCGAGGAGCGGTAGTGCGGCGCCGCGAGGTAGTAGCGCAGCTCGACGGGACGCACCTTCTGCACCATCTCGGGGATCAGCAGCGAGTTGCCGAGCGACTTGCTCATCTTCTCGGTGCCGATCTTGAGCAGGCCGTTGTGCATCCAGTAGCGGGCGAACCCGTCGCCGGCCGCCCTGGACTGCGCGATCTCGTTCTCGTGGTGCGGGAAGACCAGGTCGATGCCGCCGCCGTGGATGTCGAACGTCGGCCCCAGGTACTTCGTCGCCATCGCGGAGCACTCGAGGTGCCAGCCGGGCCGGCCGGGACCCCACGGGGTGGGCCAGGTGGGCTCGCCGGGCTTGGCGCCCTTCCACAGGGCGAAGTCGCGCGGGTCGCGCTTGCAGGAGTCGTCGTCGGTGTCGGCCGCCGGCCGCATGTTCTCCAGCTTCTGGTTGGACAGCGAGCCGTACTGCTCGGCCCAGGAGCGTACGTCGAAGTAGACGTCGCCGCCGGAGGCGTAGGCGTGGCCGCGCTCGATGAGCCGCTCCATGAGCTGGATCATCTCCGGCACGTGGCCGGTGGCGCGCGGCTCGACGGTGGGCGGCAGGCAGCCGAGCGTCTCGTACGCCCAGGTGAAGGCCCGCTGGTTGCGCTCGGCCACGACGAACCAGGGCACGCCCTCCTCGGCCGCCACCCTGATGATCTTGTCGTCGATGTCGGTGACGTTGCGGCAGAACGTCACCTCGTACCCCGAACGCATGAGCCATCGCCGCAGCACGTCGAAATTGACGCCCGAGCGGATGTGGCCGATGTGCGGAGGAGCCTGCACGGTGGCCCCACACAGGTAAATGGACGCCCGGCCGGCTTCGACCGGAACGAATTCACGGATGGTGCGCGTGCTGGTGTCGTAGATGTGCAGGCTCACGAAGGCAAGGCTAACGCCTCTGCGGCGTCGTCACGCCGGGAAATCAGCCCCGTACGTTCACACGGTCAGGAGAAATTCGGACGATCAGCCGTTCGGTGCCCGGTTCATCCTCCCATGGCCGTCCTTGGTACTTCTGCGACATCTGCTGGATCAGCGCGCCCTCGGGGTCCGGCGTCAGCGTCACGTGGCCGCGCACCTCGACGTACCGGTAAGGGTCGTCCGGGTCGATGACCAGGACGGTCGCGCGCGGGTCGCGCTCGAAGTTGCGCGCCTTGACACGGCCCTTCACGGTCGAGAACACCACGTCGTCGCCGTCCGTGTGCACCCAGACGACGGTCGAGTGCGGCCAGCCGTCAGGGTTCACACTGGTCACCGTCGCGTAATTCGGCGCGTCCAGGAGTTTGCGCGCTTCTTCTGACATCTTTGCCATGCGTTCTCCCTTGATCGGTCGCGAACCCCATTCTTCTGTAGTCTCGAAGACGCCATGGACGTGACTCCCCCCTCTCTGCTCCGCCGCTTGGGCCTGATCTTGGCCGGGCTCGCCGTCGCCGCACTGGCCGGGGCCGCGTGCGCGCTCTCCTTCGACGATCTGCGTGCGCTCGCCGTCACCGGTGAGGCCAGGCAGGACCTCGCCTTCCTCTATCCGGCCGCCTTCGACGCGCTGCTGGTGGTCGCGCTGGTGGGCGTCCTGCTGCTGCGCTCGGCCAGGCTTCTGGTACGCCTGCACGCGGCGTTCGTGCTGGTCCTGCTGATCGCGGCGGCCGCCGCGGCCGACGTCGCCACGGCGGTGCGCGTCACCTTCGACGCCCGGCAGACCGCCATCGGCGTGGCGCTTGCCCCGTGGGTGATGCTGGCACTGGCGCTGTGGCTGTGGCTGCTGCTGATCAAGCACGTGCAGGCGCATCGGGCGCCGGCGTACAAGGGGGACGGGGAACAGCACGACCTGGTGCCCTTCGAGGGCTCCCGTACGTCCCCGCCGGACACCGAGCCGCCCGCACCCGAGCCCGCCGCCGAGCCGCCCGCGCCGGTGACCTCCCCCTCCAAGACCCCGCCGGTGTCGGAACGCGTCACCGAGTGGCCGGCCCAGCCCGAGCCGGCGACCCGCCCCGTACGGACGCCCCGCCCGGCCCCGGAGCCGGCCACGCAGGCCCGCGAAAAGGGCGAGGACGCGGGCTCCGTGCCGGACGAGGAGCCGGCCCGCAACGTACGCGCGGCGGCCCGCGAGGACGCGCACAGCGACGCACCCGAGGAGCCCCGGGCCGAGAGCCACGCGGAGGCGGGCGAGACGACGCCGCCCCAGCCTCGCGAGGACACCCGGACCGAGGCGCAGGAGCATGCCGAGACACGCGAACACGCCGTAGGCGAAACACACGAGGCAGCGCAGAGCGACGCACACGAGGCCGTGCGGAGCGATGCGCACGAAGGAGCGCGGAGCGCCGCACCCAGCGAGGCACATGAGGAGACAGGGGGCGATGCGCCGCTCCGAACGCGTGAAGAAGCGGAGGGCGCCGCGCCAAGCCAGGCGCGCGAAGAAGCGCCGAGCACGGAGCGGAGCGAGCCCGTCGAAGAACCACGGACCCGCCCGGTCCGCTGGGGCGACCGCGTCAGGCCGACCGACGTCCTCGTCCACCCGCGTCCGTCGCGCGAGTCGGCCGGCAGGGACGCCGACACCCAGCCCCATTCAGTGATCGCCGGCGACGCTCCGGACCCCGACCACGGCGCCGAGCTGGCCGACGAGCAGGAGCGCCGCCGCGAGGAGCTGGAGGACACCGCCCCGCACCGCGTGATCCTCGACGACTCCCCCGCCCCGGCCGAACGCCTCCGCAGCACCCCACGCCCACCCGAGGACTGACAGCGCGGCAGGACCAGCCGGCCGAATCGATGAGAGCGCGAAGAGGGCCCGCCCGGGAGCGATCCCTGGCGGGCCCTTCTCACGCCTTCTCCCGCCGGTACGCAAGGCTCAGCCGCTGAGCGAGCCGGTACGTACGGCGCAGGGTCAGATGCTGCGGCCCCTGCCGCGCCGCAGGCCGGCGACCAGGCCCACACCGACCATCGCGAGCACGACCTGCATCAGCAGCTCGATCCAGTCGATGCCCGGTGTGGTCTCCACGCCCAGCACCTGCGCGAGCAGGGTGCCCACGAGGGCGGCGACGATGCCGACGACGATGGTGAGGATCCACCCGATGGCCTGCCTGCCGGGAAGCAGGAGACGGCCGATGGCGCCGATCACGGCGCCGATCACGATGGCGCCGAGGATGGATTCGATGGTCATGGTAGGAAACCTCCCCGTGAGGGTGAGCGGTTCACTCTCACGGGTTGGTCGCTACCCGATCTACGGCGTTTATGCGTTGCTTTTACGAACGCGCAGGTCAGGTGGTTGTTCTACCGCTCCGACCGCCACGCCCCATGCCGAACTTGGTCACGAGGAGCACTCCGATCACGGCCAGGACCAGTTGCAGGATGTGCTCGATCCAGTCGATGCCTCTGGTGTCGGCCCAGCCGAACGCCTGGGCGATCAGGGTGCCGATCAGGGCGGCCACGATGCCGACGATGAGGGTCAGGCCGATGGACATGTTCTGCCTGCCGGGCACCAGCAGTCTGGCCAGCGCACCGACGATGGCGCCGATGACTACTGCGCTGATAATCGCGCCGATCATGTGGAGCTCCCCCCGAAGACGTTCACATGTCTTGGCGGGACACATACCCCCTGAACAGGCGAACTACCCACAAGGGGAAGGCGGCGGTCCGTACCGCGCCAGTGACGAACCGCCGCCTCCGCTTTTTCGGCGGGTTGGCGACGACCCGCCAGGACACCCTCACGTATCCCGCAATGAGGACGCACAGCACACGCCACGGGTTGACGCCGACCCCCGGCAAGCCCCAGCGGGTTCGAGTTGATTCCCGGCCCAGGCAACGACCTCGCCCGCGACCCGGCGGCCACACAGCGGCACTCGCTCCTTCAGCGAGTGACGCCCCGGCGAGTAGGACGCGACGCCGGGCGCGGCGGGACGGTGGCGGCCATGGCGCTCCCGAAAGCACGACGCGACGACGGGTACGGCGCGCCCCGGCGGGCGTGGCGGGACGGTGAGCGCCGGCCGGGCGAGGGCACGGCGCTCCCGAAAGCGGGACACGACGCCGGGACGACGCCCCCGGAGAACGCGGCGCGATGGTAGGCGTAGCGCCCTGGAGAACGCGGCACAACGGCCGAGACGGCGCTCAGGTGAAGGTGATGCAACGGCGGAGATGGCGCCACGAGAGTGCGCCGGGCGGCGGGCATGGTGCGATCGCACGCATCCGCCACCACACGACCTCGAACCGGCGGCGGCCGACAGGAGCCGCCGTCACGGCCGGAGTGCGGCCCGACGCGCACGCCAGGGGCCGACACGCCGGTGGCGATGGCGGGCATGGTGTGACAGCGGGCGCCGTCGATCAGGCCGACGCCGGCCTCACCGCGATCAGGCCCGCGTCAGACTCGCGGCGCTCAGGCCCGCGCCAGGCTCACGGCGATCAGCCCGGGGCCTACGCGGAGACCGCGATCACCAGTGCGGTCGCGACGGCCGCGACGCCCTCCCCGCGCCCCGTCAGCCCGAGGCCGTCGGTGGTGGTGGCGGAGACGCTCACCGGCGCCCCCAGGGCGGCGCTGAGCGCCTTTTCGGCCTCGGCCCTGCGCGGCGCGAGCTTGGGCCGGTTGCCGATCACCTGGACGGCCACGTTGCCGATCTCGAAGCCGGCGGCGCGCACCTGGCGCGCGGTCTCCTCGAGGAGGGCCGCGCCCGAGGCGCCGGACCAGCGCGGATCGGCGGTGCCGAACAGCCCGCCGAGGTCGCCGAGCCCGGCCGCCGACAGCAGGGCGTCGCAGGCCGCGTGGGCGGCGGCGTCGCCGTCGGAGTGGCCTTCGAGCCCGAGCTCGCCCGGCCAGTGGAGGCCGGCGAGGTTGAGCTCGCGCCCGGAGTCAGGTGATGCGAACGGGTGGACGTCGACTCCGACGCCCACCCGTGGAAGATGCGTGTTCAGGAGTTGAGTACCTCGTCGAGAAGGGCCTCTGCCTTGTCCTCATTGGTCTTCTCGGCCAGGGCCAGCTCACTGACCAGGATCTGGCGCGCCTTGGCGAGCATGCGCTTCTCGCCGGCGGACAGGCCACGCTCGCGGTCTCTCCGCCACAGGTCCCGAACCACCTCGGCGACCTTGTTCACATCGCCGGAAGCGAGCTTCTCAAGGTTGGCCTTGTAGCGACGGGACCAGTTGGTCGGCTCTTCAGTGTGCGGCATGCGAAGGACATCGAAAACCCGTTCAAGGCCTTCCTGACCGACAACATCGCGCACACCGACGAGTTCTGCGTTTTCAGCTGGCACCTGGACGGTAAGGTCGCCCTTGTCGACCTTGAGCACCAGGTAGGTCTTTTCCTCACCCTTGATGGATCGCGTCGTGATTGCTTCGATCCGAGCAGCCCCATGGTGGGGGTAGACGACAGTGTCGCCGACCTGGAAAGTCATGTGACAAGTACCCCTTCCGCTGTACTCCAGGGTACCACGCATCCACAGCCTCCCGGAACAGTGAAATCCTCATAACTGCAGGTCAAGGCCTCATATTGGGGCTTGACAAGCGCTCAACTCTATGAATCGCATTTCCGGACATAGCGAATGACCTGCAGGGGTGTGGATATGACCTTGCATTGGGGTGGATATGGTGGGCGCTGCACAACACGCACGCGCGACACCTGCGCTGAACCAAGGAGAACCCGCCCGTGACCAGCCGTCGCTGGATTGTCGTAGCCGCCGCGTTCTTGGCAGCCCCCGTGCTGGCGGGCTGCGGGGCAGGATTCGACGCCACCACCAACAAGCCGTACGCCCCCAACGAGGCACAGGTGTTGATCGAGAACGGTCGTTACGGCTCGGAGAGCGGCATTCACATCCCGCAGGCGTTCATCCTCGGCCCCGACTCGGGAGCCCAGCTCCCCTGGCGCGGCTCCGCTCCGATCTACCTGAACATCCTGAACACGTCGGGCACCCCCGACACGCTCCAGGCTGTCAACGCCGGTGACATGGGTCAGGTCAAGGTCGCCAACCCCATCCAGCTGCCGAGTAACCAGCTCGTCAACACCGGCAAGCCGTCCCCCCAGCTGATGCTCGAGGCGATCCCCAAGAGCCTCAGGGGCGGCGAGACGATCAAGCTGGACCTCCAGTTCGCCAACGCCGGCACGATTTCGCTGAACGTGCCCGTGGTGACGCGCAGCCGCGAGTACGCGACGTACCCGCCGGCGCCGGGCGCGACCCCGGCGGCGACGCCCACGCCGACGCCGAGCCCCGCGGGTGAGGCCGAGGAGGCGCACTAGCCGAGGCGGCGCGCTGAAGGAGGGAGGCCCGCTGGAAGGGCTCCAGAAGGCGCTGAAGACCGCCGGAGATCGCCCAGAGGGCATGAGAAGACCCCGGTACCGGCGAACGGGTACCGGGGTCTGTCATTCCTCCACAGCGTCGAACTTGTAGCCGAGCCCGCGCACGGTGAGGATGCAGCGCGGGTTGGACGGATCAGACTCGATCTTGGCCCGCAGGCGCTTGACGTGGACGTCGAGCGTCTTGGTGTCGCCCACGTAGTCGGCGCCCCAGACGCGGTCGATGAGCTGGCCCCTGGTGAGCACGCGCCCGGCGTTGCGCAGCAGCACCTCGAGCAGCTCGAACTCCTTCAGCGGCAGCTGCACGGGCTCGCCGCGGACGGTGACGACGTGGCGGTCGACGTCCATGCGCACGGGCCCGACGGCCAGCACGGCGCTGTCCATCTCGTCGGAGGTGTCGCCCTGGCGGCGCAGCACGGCGCGGATGCGGGCGACCAGCTCGCGCGAGGAGAACGGCTTGGTGACGTAGTCGTCGGCGCCGAGCTCCAGGCCCACGACCTTGTCGATCTCGCTGTCCTTGGCGGTCAGCATGATGACGGGGACCTTGGAACGCTGCCGCAGCGACCTGCACACCTCGGTGCCGGGCAGCCCCGGCAGCATCAGGTCGAGCAGCACCAGGTCGGCGCCGTTGCGGTCGAAGGTGTCGAGCGCCTCGGGGCCGGTCGCGGCGACCGACACCTCGAAGCCCTCCTTGCGCAGCATGTAGGACAGGGCGTCGGAGAACGACTCCTCATCCTCCACGACGAGTACGCGGGTCATGCAGATGCTCCTGTACGCCTCATGACGCGGCCGGCGCGTCCGACGGTGGTTTCGCTTCGCTCGGTCACGAGGCTGCCTCCATGGGGATCGAGGGTGGTACCGCCACCGCCTGGCCGCCGAAGGCCGGCAGGCGGAGGGTGAAGGTGGAGCCGGAGCCTTCCTTGCTCCAGACGGACACCTCGCCGGCGTGCGCGGCGGCGACGTGCTTGACGATGGCCAGGCCGAGCCCGGTGCCGCCGGTGGCGCGCGAGCGTGCGGCGTCGACGCGGAAGAAGCGCTCGAAGATGCGCTCCAGGGCGTCCTCGGGGATGCCGATGCCCTGGTCGCTGACGCTGATCTCGACGGAGTCGCCCGCGGGCCGCACGCTGACCACGACCCGCGTGTGCTCGGGGCTGTAGACGATGGCGTTGTCGATGAGGTTGCGCAGGGCGGTGACGAGCAGCTCGGCGTCGCCCCAGACGCGCAGGCCCTCGGTGCCGCCGGAGACCAGCGTGATGTCCTTGGCGACGGCCTTGGTGTTGCAGTGGTCGATGGCGTCGTGGACGGCCTCGTCGATGGAGACCTGGCCGGGCGTGGGGATGGGCTCGGCGCCCTGGATCCTGCTGAGCGTGATCAGGTCCTGGATGAGGTAGTTGAGCCGGGCGGTCTCGTGCTGCATGCGCCCGGCGAAGCGGCTGACCGCCTCGGGGTCGTCGGCGGCGTCCTGGATGGTCTCGGCCAGCAGGCTCAGCGCGCCGACCGGGGTCTTGAGCTCGTGGCTGACGTTGGCGACGAAGTCGCGGCGCACGGCCTCGACCCTGCGCCGTTCGGTCTGGTCCTCGGCCAGCACCAGCACCTGGCCGTAGGTGCCGAGCGGCGCCACGCGCACGGCGAAGCTGGTGGTCTCCTGGCCGAACTTGTGCCCCGCGACGTCGATCTCGCTCTCGCGGATCTCGCCGTCGCGGCGTACCTGGCGGGCCAGGGCGAGCAGCTCGGCGGCCATCAGCCGGTCGCCCTTGACCAGCCCGAACGCGCGCGCCGCGGAGCTGGCCCGCAGCACCCTGTCGTGGGCGTCGAGCACCACGGCGGACGAGGGCAGCACGGCCAGCACGGACGCGACGCCCTGCGGCAGCGCCGCGCCGGTCTCGACGCCGTCTGGGGTCGTGCGGCTGGGGGCCTCGATCTGATGGCGGTAGAACAGCACCGCCAGCGCGCCCACCACGAACCCGGCCAGGGCCGCGAAGCTCATGGCCATCTCACTCATGTCTCCGATGGTAGGTGGCGCTTTCGCAGGGACAGACCCCCTCATCAGCGGATGAACGCCCCTTTCCCGGAAAGTTCATCTTGTGGTCGGAGTTCGTTCATCGACGCGCACGTACGGTGACGGACATGCGCGACGCGTACCACGAAGAACTCGACTCGCTGACCGGCAAGCTGGTGGAGATGACCCGGCTGACCCGCTCGGCCATCTCCCGCGCCACCACGGCCCTCCTCGACGCCGACCTGCAGCTCGCCGAGAGCGTGATCTCCCGTGACGAGGAGGTGAACGCGACCTTCGCCGACCTGGAGGCGTCGATCTTCGAGCTGATGGCCAGGCAGCAGCCGGTCGCGGTGGACCTGCGCATGGTCATCACGGCGCTGCGCATGGGCACCGACCTCGAACGCATGGGCGACCTCGCGGTGCACGTGGCCAAGGTGGCGCGGCTGAGGCACCCCGAGTCGGCCATCCCGGCGGAGCTGCGCTCGACGATCCTGGAGATGGGGCAGATCGCCGAGAACCTCGTCACCAAGGCGGGCAGCTGCGTGGCGTCGCGCGATGCGGACGCGGCCATGGAGCTGGACGCCGACGACGATGCGATGGACCGGCTGCACCGCAGGTTGTTCCGGGCCATCCTGGCCAAGGACTGGGCGCACGGGGTCGAGCCGGCGATCGACATCACGCTGGTGGGCCGCTACTACGAGCGGTACGCCGATCACGCGGTGCGCGTGGCGCAGGCCGTCGTCTACCTGGTCACGGGTTCACGACCGAGCTGACGGTAGTGGCGGCACGACGCGCAAGGGGTGCGGGACTCCCGCACCCCTCGCGCACGTGTGAGGTCAGCGGCCCTGGTTGGCGACGGCCTCGATGGCGGCCTTGGCGGCCTCGGGGTCGAGGTAGCGGCCGCCCTTGACGGTCGGGCGGAACTCGGCGTCGAGCTCGTAGACCAGGGGGATGCCGGTCGGGATGTTGAGCCCGGCGATCTCGTCGTCGCCGATGCCGTCGAGGTGCTTGACCAGCGCGCGCAGCGAGTTGCCGTGGGCGGCGACCAGCACGGTGCGGCCGGCCGCGAGGTCGGGGACGATCTCGTCGTACCAGTACGGCAGCATGCGGCCGACGACGTCCTTCAGGCACTCCGTGCGGGGCATGAGCTCCGGCGGCAGCAGGGCGTAGCGGGGGTCGCCGGACTGGGAGAACTCGTCGTCGTCCGCGATGGGCGGCGGGGGCACGTCGTAGGAGCGCCGCCACAGCATGAACTGCTCGTCGCCGAACTCCTCGCGGGTCTGCGCCTTGTTCTTGCCCTGGAGCGCGCCGTAGTGGCGCTCGTTGAGCCGCCAGCTCCGCTTGACCGGCAGCCACAGCAGGCCGGCCTCCGACAGCGCGAGGTGGGCCGTCTGGATGGCCCTGGTCAGAAGGCTCGTGTGGACGACGTCCGGGCGCAGCCCGGCCTCCTGGAGCAGCTTGCCGCCGCGGCGGGCCTCCTCCTCGCCCTTGGCGGACAGGCTGACGTCCACCCAGCCGGTGAACAGGCCCTTCGCGTTCCAGTCACTCTCGCCATGCCTCAGCAGCACCAAAGTCGCCATGCGGCCCATCCTATGGTTCGCCCGCCGGGCGGCGTTCGGGGTCCGCGAAGCGCGCGAACGCCCGCAGGTTGGCCAGGGACTCGCCGCGCTTGGCCCGCCACTCCCACTCGCGCCTGATCGAGGAGGCGAAGCCCAGCTCCAGCGCCCGGTCGAACCACTCGTCCGAGTACGTCAGCACGCAGCCGAGCAGCCGGTCCACCTCCTCCTCGGTGACGGCGGCCAGCGGGATCCTGCCGACCAGGTAGACGTCGCCCACGGGGTCGAGCGAGAAGTGCACGCCGTACATGGAGCCGTTCTTGCCGAGCAGCCAGCGGTAGAACTCGGCGTGGTTCTCGTCCGGCCGGCGGCAGAAGAACGCCTCGACGTGCAGCACCTGCTCGCCGACGATGAGCCAGGTCATGGTGGCGAGCTTGTGCTGTCCGGGCAGCTTGGCGAGGAACGCCCCCGGCCGCGGCTCCTCGTAGGTGACCTCCGCGGCCTTCAGCGCCGCTTCGACGACTTCGCGCATGCCTACCACCCTAGAAGGGACCATGGACGGTACTAGAACAACGTACGGTCAGGCGTTCGGCAGCGCGACCGCCGTCTTGTGCAGATGGGCGACGGCGCCCGCGTAGACCTCCATGAGGCGGGCGGCGGTGGCCTGCCAGCCGAAGGCGGCGGCGTGCTCGCAGGCGCCCGCCGCGAGCCGGGCGCGGCGGCGCGGCGCGGCGAGCAGGCGGCGCAGCGCGAGCGCCCAGTCGGCGGGGTCGTGGCCGTTCACGAGCAGCCCGGAGACGCCGTCGCGGACGGCCGTGCGCAGCCCGCCGACGGCCGCGGCGGCCACCGGGGTGCCGCACGCCTGCGACTCCAGCGCGACCAGCCCGAACGACTCGCTGTACGACGGCACGACGGTGACCGTGGCCGCCCGGTACCAGTCGGCCAGCTCCTCCTGGGGAGCGGGCGGCACGAGGCGGACGACGTCGGCGATGCCCAGCTCGGCGGCCAGGTCGGTGAGGAACGACGGGCGGGCCAGGCCGTTGCCCGACGGGCCGCCCACGCAGGCGACCACCAGCCGCTCGCGCAGCGCGGGCTCGTCGATGAGCATCCTGAAGGCGGCGCGCAGCAGCACGTCGGGGGCCTTGAGCGGCTGGATGCGGCCGACGAACAGCAGCACGTGGGCGTCCTGCGGGATGCCGAGGCGGCGGCGGGCGGCGCCCTGGGATGCGGGCCTGAAGACGCTGAGGTTGACGCCGGGGCTCACGACGGCGACCCGGCCGGGGTCGGCGCCGTACAGGCCGATCAGCTCCTCGGCCTCGTCGCCGGTGTTGGCCACCAGGCGGTCGGCGACGTCCACGACCTGCTGCTCGCCGATCACCCGCGCGGCGGGCTCGGGCTTGTCGCCGCGGGCGAGCAGGAGGTTCTTGACCTTGGCCATGGTGTGCATGGTGTGCACGAGCGGCACGCCCCAGCGCTCCTTGGCCAGCCAGCCGACCTGGCCGGACAGCCAGTAGTGGGAGTGGATGACGTCGTAGCGGCCGGCGTCGTACATGGCCTCGGTGCGCAGCACCTCGGACAGGAAGGCGCAGAGCTGGCCGGGCAGGTCGGCGCGGTCCATCTCCTCGTACGGGCCCGCGGTGAGGTGGCGGACGATGACGCCGGGCGCGATCTCGGCGACGGGAGGCAGGTCGCGGGCGGTGGCGCGGGTGAAGATCTCGACCTCGACGCCGAGGCGGGCCAGGCGCTTGGCGGATTCGACGATGTAGACGTTCATCCCGCCGGCGTCGCCCGTGCCGGGCTGGTCCAGCGGCGAGGTGTGCATGCTGATGGTCGCGACCCGCCTGACCCGTCGTCGCCTCACTCGACACCACCTCCAGACGACATACAACTGTCCCAACATTCCTGACATTCCCGACAGATGGTCATTTGTGGAGGTACAAAGGTGCACCTCCCGGCTCCTGGCAGGATGGAGGGCATGCGCAGAACAGCTGTGGTGACCGGTGCGAGCAGCGGCATCGGCGAGGCGGCCGCGCGGCGGCTCGCCGCCGAGGGTTACGACGTGGTGGCGGGCGCACGGCGCCGCGACCGGCTGGAGAAGCTGGCCGCGGAGGTGCCCTCGATCAGGCCGGTGGCGCTGGACGTGACCTCGCAGGAGTCGGTGGACGAGCTGGTCGCCGGGCTTGAGCGCTGCGACGTGCTCGTCAACAACGCGGGCGGGGCGCTCGGGATGGAGCCTGTCGCCGAGGCCAGGCTCGACGACTGGCAGCGCATGTACGACGTGAACGTGCTCGGCACCCTCCGCATGACCCAGGCGCTGATCCCCAAGCTCATCGAATCGGGCGACGGCGTGCTGGTGCTGCTCACCTCGACGGCGGGGCACGTCGCGTACGAGGGCGGCGGCGGTTACGTCGCGGCCAAGCACGCCCAGCGCACCATGGCCGAGACCCTGCGCCTCGAGCTGGTCGGCCGGCCGGTGCGGATCGTCGAGATCGCGCCCGGCATGGTCAAGACCGAGGGCTTCGCGGTCACCAGGTTCCGCGGCGACGAGGCGGCCGCCGCCCGCGTCTACGAGGGCGTGCCCGACCCGCTGACCTCCGACGACATCGCCGACGCCATCGCCTGGTGCGTCACCCGCCCCGCCCACGTCAACATCGACCGCCTGGTCATCCGCCCGCGCGCCCAGGCCGCACAGCACAAGGTCCACCGCGTCAGTGGCTAGACCGGCCAAGCCGGTCGGCACGATCACCCGGGGCACGACGGGCCACAACCGGCTGCGGCGCGGCGACCGCTGGATCGCCGCCGTGCACGGCCGGCTGCTGCGGGCGGCCGAGCGGCCCCTGGTCGTGGACCTCGGCTACGGCGCCTCGCACACCACGACGCTCGAGCTGTTCACCCGGTTGCGCCGGGTGGCGCCGGGCGTCGAGGTCATGGGCATCGAGATCGACCCGGCGCGGGTGGCGCTGGCCCGGCCGTACGAGCGCGAGGGGCTGAGCTTCCGGCTCGGCGGGTTCGAGCTGCCCGTGCCGCGCCCGCCCACGCTCGTCCGCGCCTTCAACGTGCTGCGCCAGTACGGCGAGGACGAGGCGTGGCACTACTGGGACGTGCTGCGCGCCGGCCTCGCGCCCGACGGCGTGCTCGTGGAGGGCACCTCCTCGGAGAACGGGCGGCGGGCCGTCTGGGTGGGCCTCACGGCGCGCGGCCCGCAGACCGTCACGTTCTCCGCCCGTTTCGCGGCCTTCGAACGGCCCTCCGACCTGGCCGACCGGCTGCCCAAGACGCTCATCCACCGCAACGTCCCCGGCGAGCGGATCCACGCGTTCCTCAGCGACTTCGACCGGGCGTGGGCGGTCAGCGCGCCCTACGGCGCGCACGGGCGGCGGCAGCGCTGGCTCGCGGCCATCGGCGAGCTGTCGCGCACCTGGCCGGTGCCCGCCCACCCGCCGCTCGGCGGCGTCGCCCGCTGGCGCCTCGGCGAACTGACCCTCCCCTGGTCGGCCATCGCCCCCCGCTGACGAGCCCCCATGGCGTCGCGGCCCGCTACAGGTGCGCCTCGAAGGCGGCGTACGCGGCGGCGTCGAACAGCACGAACCGCACTTCGCGCACCGACGTGCCGGCCGAGCGCACCGCGTCGAGCGCGATGCGGGCCGCGTCGCCGACCGGCCAGCCGTAGATGCCGGTCGAGATCGCGGGGAAGGCCACCGACTCCGCCCCCAGCTCGTCGGCCACCCGCAGCGACTCGACGTGGCAGGAGGCCAGCAAGTGAGAACGGTCCTCCGAGCGCGAGTAGACGGGCCCGACGGTGTGGATGACCCAGCGCGCGGGCAGCCGGCCGGCCGTGGTCGCCACGGCCCGGCCGGTCGGCAGGCCGCCGGCGTACCGTCCGGCCCTGAGCTTCCTGCACTCCTGCAGGATCTCGGGGCCGCCCCTCCGGTGGATCGCGCCGTCCACGCCGCCGCCGCCCAGGAGCGAGGAGTTGGCGGCGTTGACGATCGCGTCCACCTGCTGCTCGGTGATGTCACCTTGGACGAGCGTGAGTTCCATGGCACAGAGCCTGCCAAAAGAGCCCGCCGAAAGAGCCTGCCGAAACAGCGGCCGGTACCGCAGAGCCGGATCAGGCGCGCGCCACGAGCACGGTGACGTCCAGCGGCAGCGCGCGCACGTCCTCCAGCTCGAACCCGGCGCCGGCGAGCAGGTGCTCGTACTCGGCGCGGGTGCGCTCGCGGCCCGCGCCGTTGTTGACCAGCATGTGCACGTCCCAGGCGATCGCGAGCGCGCCGGGCGCGTCGTGCGGCCGGTCGGGGACGAGCCGCTCGATCACCAGCAGCCGCCCGCCGCCGGGTACGGCCCTGCGGCAGCAGGCCAGCACCCGCGCGGCAGACTCGTCGTCCCAGTCGTGCAGGATCCGCGAGAGCAGGTAGACGTCGCCGCCTGGCGGCACGTGCTCGAAGAAGTCGCCCGGCACGAACTCGCACCTGCCGGCAAGGCCCGCGTCGGTCAGCGCGGCGCGGCCCCGCTCGACGGCCCCCGGGCCGTCGAACAACGTGCCGCGCACCCCCTCGGCCTGGGACAGGACGGCGGCGAGCAGCGTGCCGCGGCCACCGCCGACGTCCACCACGTGGCGGTGCCGGGTGAAGTCGTAGACCTGCGGCACCTGCGCGAAGAACGACGTGCCGCAGGCCATGGCCCGGTCGAAGGCCGCGCCCATGTCGGGGTGCTCGGCGGTGTAGTCGAAGAACGGCTTGCCGTAGACGTGCTCGAAGCCCGGCCTGCCGGTCCGCACCGCGTAGGCGAGCGCGCCCCACGAGGCGTAGAACGGGCCCGCGTAGAACAGCGCGAGGTCGGCGAGCGATTCCGGGTGGCGGCGCGACAGCAGCGCGCCGGTGGGCGTGAGCGCGTACGCGCCGCCCATGTCCTGCTCGACCAGGTCGTGGCTGTCCAGCAGGCGCAGCAGCCGGTGGAGCGCGCCCGCGTGGACGCCGCACTCGCGGGCCAGCTCGCCGCAGGTCAGCCGCCGCTCGTACAGGCGGTCGGCCACGCCCAGCTCGGCCATCGCGGCCACCGCCTGGGTGAGCCAGGCGCCGGTGAGCCTGCTCAGCACCGCGCGCTGCGCGCCGTCGTCAGCCATCGGCCACCAGCTCGGGCGTGCGCGCCAGGTGGGAGCGCAGGATGTGGGGATAGTGGCCGGCGCAGGCCAGCTCGACCCGGCCGGGCCAGGCGGTCGGCCGGCTGAAGTACAGCACGGTACGGCCTCCCCTGGCCTCGTCCTCGTACGGGTTGAACCCACCGCCGTCGGGCGCGAAGCCGAGCACCGAGGTGAGCAGCCTGCCGAGGCCGCGCACCACGATCTCGTCGGGCGCGAGCACGTCGAGCGCGAGGTGCGTCTCCTCGTTGCGCTCGCGTTCGCGGGCCGCGATGCGCGCGAATCCCGGTCCCGGTTCCGGCACGAACACCTCCAGCGCGGGGCCGCCCGCGGCGCGCACGGCGTAGACGATGGCGACGGGCAGGTCGAGGTCGTAGCGCTCGGCCAGCCGCCGCCGCACGACGGTGCTGGGGCAGGTGCGCCGGATCTCGAAGCCGCGCGCCCACAGCGAGGCGCGCAGGTCGTCGATCGTGCTGGGGAACAGCAGGATCGCGGCGTGGTCGATCCGGCAGTGCCGCTCCAGCGCGGCCTGCACGGATGGGGTGACGCCCGGCTCGCGGGCGAAGACCGCCCACGTCTCCAGCCGCCACATCAGCTGGTCGAGCCGCCGCTCGTCTACCGGGTCCACGCTCGGCGCACTCCCTTGTCGATTACGGAAGGTGACACCGTAGCAACGTTAGGGAGTCTCAAGCCCCGGATGCCAGCTCGACACGTTGTAGAGCTAGTCTGAAAGACGTGAAGGGTCTTGGCGAGCTTGAGCGCAGCATCATGGACATCCTCTGGGCGGAGAGCAAGGCGCTGACCGCCCGCGAGGTCGGCAAGCTGATTGCCGACCGTGACCTCGCACCCACGACGGTGATGACCGTTCTCGACCGCCTCACCCGCAAGGGCTTCCTGCAGCGCACCCGCGATGGGCGCGCGTGGAGATATCAGCCGGCCGAAAGCCGTGACGCATACATCGCCGAGCTTATGCTGGAGGCGTTGGACCTGACGGGCGACCGATCGGCCGCCCTGACCCGCTTCGCCCAGGCCGTGTCGGGCCCGGAGGCGGAGATCCTGCGCAAAGCCCTTGAGGAGCTGGAGGAAGAGTGATCACGGCAGTGGTGCTGGCGGCGCTCGCCACGGCGTGCGCGGTCGGCTCCTGGCGTTTCACCACCGCTCGATGGACCTCCCGGGCCCCCAGGCTGGCCATCATCGTCTGGCAGTCACTCGGCCTCGCCTGGGGGCTCGCCACCACAGGCGCCATGCTCGCCTTCGCGGTCCAGCCTTACGGCACCGGCGTCATTCCGGGGCTCGCCGCGTTCGCGCGGGGCGAGACTCCCCCGCAGGCGTGGGATCCCCTCCACGTGCTCGCGCTGATCGCCGGGCTCACCGCGCTCGCGGTACTGATCGCGGTGCTGATCACCGCGGGAGTGCAGGCGCTGCGGGCCCGCCGCAGGCACCGCATGCTGCTCGCGCTGACCTCCCACGACGACCCGGGCGTGCCGGGCGTGCGGGTGCTCGCCCATCCCAGCGCCGCCGCCTACTGTGTGCCGGGCCTGCGCTCGCAGGTCGTGGTCAGCGAAGGCGCGCTCAAGCTGCTGTCGGAGGACGAGCTGGCCGCCGTGCTCGCTCACGAGGCCGCCCACGTACGCGAGCGCCACGACCTCGTGCTGCTGCCGTTCGCCGCGCTGCGCAGGGCGCTGCCCTGGTCGAAGGTGGTGGCCGACGCGCAGGCCCAGGTCGAGCTACTGGTCGAGATGGCCGCCGACGACCGGGCGCGCCGCTACTGCTCGCCGCGCCGCCTGGCGACGGCGCTGCTGCGTTTCGGCACGGCGGGCGCGATGCCGGCGCCGCAGGGCATGCTCGGCGTCCACGCGAGCCACGTCATGGCAAGGGTGGATCGCCTGGTCAAGCCGCTT
Organism: Nonomuraea sp. NPDC049309; assembly: GCF_043196965.1. Taxonomy (NCBI): domain Bacteria; kingdom Bacillati; phylum Actinomycetota; class Actinomycetes; order Streptosporangiales; family Streptosporangiaceae; genus Nonomuraea; species Nonomuraea sp. NPDC049309. The sequence continues at coordinate 101,766 of NZ_JBICSH010000002.1, forward strand.
CCCGAGCTGGCGGCGCACGTACGGTACGGCTACATCGCGCTGTCTGTGACGTTGGTCACCAGCGCGCCGCTTCTCTGGTTCCTGCAGCTCTGACGCTTGCAGGTGTTAACCACCCTGTTTGCAATTGCAAGCAGGGCGATGCAGACTATGGGTATGGCACTACCCAAAGTCGGCTCGATCGGTGAATACATCCGCGAACAGCGGCAGCAGGCGAAGATCTCGCTGCGCCAGCTCGCCGCGGCGGCCGGGGTCTCCAACCCCTACCTGAGCCAGATCGAGCGCGGCCTGCGCAAGCCGAGCGCGGAGATCCTCAACCAGATCGCCAAAGGTCTGCGGATCTCCTCGCAGGCGCTCTACGTGCAGGCGGGCCTCATCGAGGACCGTGAGCCGCCCAGCGACGTGCTCACCGCGATCAGGGCCGACCCGCATCTCACCGAACGCCAGCGTCAGGTGCTGATCGACATTTACGAGTCGTTCCGCAAGGAGCAGCCGGCCGGGGACGAGCAGACCTCCCAGAATGCCCGTCCCCAGCGCGACTCCCGATCGGACGACGAGCCGCTGCCCGAGGAGTATCGCGCCGCTCTTGAGCCCTATGCGGCGCCCTCGCGCGACGACAACGTCACCCAGGAAACCAAGGAAGGTTAACCCATGACGCTCGCCACCGAAGTCAAGAAGCTCACCGAGTCCAAGCCGTTCTACGCCGTCGCCGGTGTCGGCGACTACGCCGTGGAGAAGCTGCGCGAGCTGCCCGAGCACCTGCAGAAGCTCCAGTCCCGCCGCTTCGAGCTGGCCAAGGAGCTGCCGGTCAAGGCGCGCCAGTACGCCGACAAGGCCGAGGGCATCGCCAGGGAGCTGCCCGAGAAGGCCCGCACGTACGCCGACCAGCTCACCCACAAGGCGAGCGAGGTCTACGAGGAGTTCGCCACCCGTGGCCGCCGCGTGGTCAGCAAGACCACCGGTGAGGCCGCGCTGGAGCTGGAAGAGGTGTCCGTGGCCGCCGAGCCGCCGGCCGCCGAGCCGGTCAAGCCGGCCAGGAAGCCGCGCTCCACGACCACGGCGGGCACGGCGGGCAAGACCAAGGCCTGACCCACCTTTTCGGGCCCGCCTCCCTTGTGGAGGCGGGCCACTTTCCGCTTACGGGGTGCCCGCGCACGCAGGGCTCCTATTAGGCTGAAGCCGTTTGCATCGAGGCGTTGGGCGGAGACGACTACATGAACGCGATCTACGGGGTCTTCAACCTCCTCTTCCTGGTGCTGGCCATAGGCATCTTCTGCATGTCGGCCTACGCGCTCGTGCACGCCATCCGGGTGCCCGCCAACGCCTTCATCGCGGCGGGCAAGCTGCAGAAGAACCTGTGGCTGCTGATCCTCGCCCTGGCCACGCTGTTCTCCGCCGGCGGCGCGCTGAGCTACTTCCAAGCCTTCTCGGTGGTCGGCAGCAGCACCTTCATCGGGATCGGGCTCGGCATCTTCTCGATCGCGGCGGTCATCGCGGCGACCATCTACATCGTGGACGTCAAGCCGGCCGTCAAGGGCATGGGCGGCCGCGGCAGCAGCGGTCCCTACGGCCCCTGGTAAAGCCCCTGCTCCCGGCGGGCCTTCAGCTCGCCGGCCAGCCAGGCGGCGAGCCGCTCGTGCCCGGAGCGCGTCGGATGGATGCCGTCGGGCAGGACCGCCTCGGGCGGCCACGTCATGTGCAGGGGGTCGAGGAAGGGCACCTTCTGGGCGGCGGCGGCCTGGGCGAGCGCGTCGCGCACGCGGTACGCCTTGCGCGGCGGCTCCTTCAGCCAGATGGGCCCCACCACGACCGTCTCGGTCTCCGGCCAGCGTGCGCGCACTTTGCCGAGCAGCGCGGCGGCGGCGTCACGCACCTCGTCGGGGCTCCAGCGGCGGTCGTTGTGGCCGCCGGAGATGACGAGCAGGTCGGGGGCGGGCCGCCAGGCCAGCTCCAGCTCGTACGAGCGCTCGAACGTCCGCCCCACCCGCCCGGCGTTGCAGAACCCGGTGCCGCCCGCGCCCGCGATGATCGGCTGCCAGCCCATCAGCCTGCCGGTGTGGGCCGCGTAGGTCTCCCAGCGCGGCACCGGCCCCGAGCCCACGGTGAAGCTGTCGCCCACGAACATCAGCACGGGTGCGGGTGTCCTCGCCCCGCGCGCCGCCCCGATGCCTCCACAGGCCGGCAGGGCGAGCAGCGCGAGGACCGCGGCGTATCGCGTAAGCCTCCGCATGACCACCCCAGGGCACTAGGCTTCCGACATGAGCACCGATCTCCACGGACGCACGCAACGACTGGAGCTTTCCGACCAGAATCTGCGCGACTTCGAGGCCGTCGTCCTGGACGCCACCCCCGAGGGCATCGTGCTGAGCAGGTCGGCATTCTATCCAGGTGGGGGCGGCCAACCGGCGGATCACGGCGTTCTGATCTGGCAGGGTGTCGAGACGCGCATCGTAGGCGCCCGCAAAGGGGACGATCTCTACCTGATTCCGGCGGAGGGCGATCCCATCCCGCCGGTCGGCACCGTCGTCAAGGGGGCGGTGGCCGACGAGCGGCGCTCGGCCCTCATGCGTACGCACTCCGGGCTCCACGTGCTGTGCGGCGTGGTGTTCAGGGACTACGGCTGCCTGGTCACCGGCGGCAACATGGAGCCGCTCACCGCGCGCATGGACTTCAACCTGCCGGAGGTGCCGCCCGGCTTCAAGGACGCCGTCGAGGCGGCCTGCAACGCCGAGATCGCCGCCGACCGTCGCATCGACGTGCGGGTGCTGCCCAGGGCCGAGGCGTTCGCCATCCCCGACATCATCCGCACCGCCACCAACCTCGTGCCGGAGAGCGTGCAGGACGTGCGCATCGTCGACATCGTGGGCCTCGACACGCAGGCCGACGGCGGCACCCACGTGGCCTCGACCAAGCAGATCGGCCGCATCGAGGTGACCAAGATCGAGAGCAAGGGGAAGGGCTTCCGCCGCCTGCGCATCCGCATCGCGGACTAGCCGGCCCGAGCCCGATCACCGCGCCTGATCACCGCGCCCGATCACCGCGCCTGATCACCGCGCCCGATCACCACGCCCGATCACCACGCCTGATCACCGCGCCTGATCACCATGCCCCGGCCCCGTACCCGATCACCACGCCCGATCACCGCGCTCCGGCCCCGAGCCCGTCACCGCGGGCCGGCCTGTGCGTCGATCACCGCGTGCCGGCTCGCGGGCCGACCACCTTCTCCAGACCGTCGAGCAGCGGCTGCAGGCCGAACTCGAAGAGCCGGTCGAGGTCGAGGTCGAAGTCGTCGCCGAGCTCGTCGATGACCTTGCCGAAGGCGCGCAGCTCGCCCGACTCGGCCACCCCGCGCAGGGCCGGCTGCTGGGCGTCCATCCACTCGCCCGCGCTCATGCCGGTCTGCGCGCGCGCCCGGCGCTCGTGCTCCAGGTTGGCCGCGATGCCCTGCACGTAGCTGAAGATCAGCGTGTGCACGTACATCTTGGTCACCGGGTCGAGGCCGGTGCCCTCCAGGGCGCGCATGGCCCACTCGGTGTGCTGGAGCAGGGCGGGCGACGGCATGGGCCGGGTCAGCGTGGTCGTGTGGGCCAGCCAGGGGTGCGCGCGGTAGGCGGCCCACTGTGTCCTCGCGGAGACCTCCAGCCCCGCGCGCCAGCTCTCCGGCGGCTCTCCGGGCAGCGGGAAGTCCTCGATCACCGCCCCGACCATGAGCATGACCAGCTCGTCCTTGCCGCCCACGTGGCGGTAGAGGGACATCGTGGCCACCCCGAGCCGGGTGGCCAGGCCGCGCATGGTCAGCTCGTCCAGGCCCTCCTCGTCGGCGATCTCGACGGCCGCGCGCACGATGCGCTCGCGGGTCAGGTCGTCGTCCGACAGCGCGCGCGGCACCTTGCGCGTACGGCTCTGCGCGACGACCGTGCCCACCCGGGGCTCGGCGACCACGACTCCCTCCCTGGCCAGCAGCGTGAGCGCCTTCGCCGCGGTGGCCAGCGCGACGTTCCAGTCTCTGGCGAGCTGCCTGGTCGAGGGCACCCGCTCGCCGGGGCGGAGCCTGCCGTCGGCGATGCGCCGCTTGATGTCTGCGGCGATGCGAGCGTGCGGCGGGACACCCTCTCCCGCTCCCGCCCGAGAACCTGAGCCCGATCCCGCTCGGGAATACGCACCCGAGCCCGCGCCTGAGCCCGCTGGGGAACGCGCCCCCGAACCCGCCTCGGCACCCGCACGCGAGCCCGCGTCTGAGCCCGCCTGGGGAGCCGACCCCGGCCCTGTCGTCATCTAACCTCCTGTACTAGTACAGATCTTCCCCACTATAGCTTGCTACCTGCTGTATGTACTACATACATTCAGTTCTGCGTACAACGTCAACAGCAAGGAGCGTGACGATATGAAGATCCTGGTCTCCGGCTCGGGCGTGGCGGGTGCGGTGCTCGCCCACTTCCTGGGGCGCGCGGGCGCCGACGTGACGGTGATCGAGCGGGCCCCGGCCCTCCGCACCGGCGGGCAGCCCATCGACATCAGGGGCGCGGCGCTCGTCGTGGCGGAGCGCATGGGGGTGCTCGAGGAGGTCAGAGCGCTGCGTACGACCCAGCGCGGCATGTCCATGGTGGACCGCGACGGCAACGAGCTGATGCGCGACACCGAGGCGACGATCAGCGGCGGCAGGATCGACGGCCCCGACATCGAGATCATGCGCGGCGACCTGGTCTCCGTGCTCACCGCCGCGAGCCCGGCCCGCCGCGTCTACGGCGACTCGATCGCCACCCTGACCGAGGACGGTGAGGTGACGTTCGAAGGCGGCGGGCACGACCGCTACGACCACGTCATCGGCGCCGACGGCCTGCACTCGCGGGTGCGCGCGCTGGCCTTCGGCCCCGAGGAGCGCTACCTCCACCACCTCGGCACGTACATCTCCGTCTTCACCACCGACAACTTCCTCGGCCTCGACCACTGGCAGACCTGGTTCAACGACGGCGCGGCGGGCGGCGTCGCCTTCAGCGACCGCGACCCCGCCAAGATGATCGTCAACCTGGGCTTCGAGAGCGCGCCCATCGCGTACGACCACCGCGACGTCGAGCAGCAGAAGCGGCTGATCGAGGAGCGCTGCGGGCGGCTGTGGGAGGCGCCCAGGCTGATCGAGGCCATGTGGAAGTCCGACGACTTCTCCTTCGGCCCCATCGCCCAGATCAAGATGGAGCGGTGGACCAGCGGCAAAGTGACGCTGGTCGGCGACGCCGCCTACTGCGCCTCGCCGCTGTCCGGGCAGGGCACCAGCCTGGCCATGGTGGGGGCGTACGTGCTGGCCGAGGAGCTGCTGGCGGGACCCGAGGGCGCGGGCGAGCGTTACGAGCGGCGCATGCGGCCGTTCGTGGCGGCCAACCAGGCGCTCGTCACCGAGAACCCCGGCGGGCCCGCCCCGATGGAGAGCGTCCAGCGGGCGGCGAACGCGATCTCGATCGGCTGAGCGGTTCCCGCCACGATCCGGTCAAGCGGAGGTAGATTCAAGGCGTGACCGAGCTCGTGCGGTGGGAACTCGAAGACGGCGGCACTGTACTGGTCGAGTCCGGCTCCGGAGAGGAGACGGACGGAGGATGGGAGTCGGCCGGCATCGGAGCCGGTACGCTTCGCCAGGCCAAGCTCCGGCTGGAGGAGTCACTCTCCGATGTGCGCGACGCCGCGGCGGCGGCGCTCAGGACGTTCCGCGATCTGCCGATCGGGCCCGACGAGGTCGAGCTGGAGTTCGGCGTGAAGCTCCAAGCCGAGGTCGGGGCGGTGGTCGCCAAGGGCAAGACGGAGGGCCAGCTCGTCGTCAGGCTCCGCTGGCAGGCCTCCGACCGGAGCGACGGGCAGGCCCCCGGCCCCACCGGCCAGAACGGCTGACCGTGAAAGGGGCGTGGCGCGCCCGCGTCCACGGGCCGGAGGGCACTCTGGGCGCCGGATTCCTGGTCACGCCCGACCTGGTGCTCACCTGCGCTCACGTGGCGCTGAAGGAGAGCGCGCCTTTGGTGTCCTTCCCTCAGGCGGGCAGAGGTGACCTGCTCGGGCTGCGCGCGACGATCCACATGACGGGGCCCTGGCGGGCTCAGGACGACTTCGGCGACGTCGCCGTGCTACGACTCGAACGCGCAGTGGACATCACCCCGGCCAAGCTGGTGACGCGTGCCGACCCGGGGGACGGTTACGTGGCTCACGGGTTCCTACGGCAAAGCGATCACACGGGCGCTCCGCTGGAGCTCTCACTCACCACCACCGACCTGTTCGGCGAGTGGCAGCACCTGCGGGTGGTCGTCGCCCACGCCGAGATCCCCGACAAAGGCTTCAGCGGCGCGGCCGTCTACGACGACGAGACCGGCGACGTCATCGGCATGTTCACCGACAAGGCAAGGCCCTCGACGAGGCTCACCGGCCGGATGCTGCCCGTCTCGTCCATCCGCCGCCACTGGGAGGAGCTGGACGACGTCCTCGACCTGCCCTGGCTGTCGCAGGACGAACGGCGCGAGCTGCGCCGGATCGTGGCGGCGGCCGGGACCGGCACGGACCTGCGCGAGCTGGTGCAGCGGGTCTTCCCCGGCAGCGGCGCCCACCCCGACTTCCGCTCGGTGTGGGACGCGATCCGGCACGTCGCCGAGGAGCTGCCCGGGGAGGACCGGCTGCGCCGGTTCCTGTACGAGCTGGTCAAGACGCTCACCCCGGAGCCGGCCTGCGACGACCTTCGCCGCTGGATCCGCGAACACCTCGACACGGCCGACATCCTGCGTGCCCAGAGCGAGCTGGCCGAGAGTCTTGAGGCTCTGGGCCGGTTCGACGAGGCCAGGGAGCGGTGCGCGGAGGTGCTGCGCCGCTACGAGGGCTCGGAGACCGCGTACGGCGCCGAGTACCTGCTGCTCCTGCACCGCTTCGCGATGGTCCTCTCCCGCCTCGGTGACTACCGGCAGGCCCGAAACCTGACGCGGCGCACCATGGAGTACTTCCGCGAGCACGGCGACGAGCGGGTGCTGCTGCGCATCGCCACCGACCGGGCGCGCGTCCTGCACGACGCGGGCGAGCTGCAGGCCGCGGTGTCCCTCATGGACGAGGCGCTGGAGCGCTGGGCGCGGGCGGCCGACCCGCTCGACGTGCTCGCCGCCCGCACCGTCCGGATGTCGGCGCGCAACAAGCTCGGCCACTTCCTGGAGACGAGGAAGGAGGCGGCGAAGGTCGTCGAGGAGTACCGGGCGCTCGGCCACGAGCTGCACCCGGGGTGCCTCGACGCCATGATGGTGCAGGCCACGGCTCTGATCATCACCGATTACCCGTCGCACGAGAAGAAGAAGAACGAGGCTGCGGCCATCACGCTCATGGAGTGCGTCCACCGGGCTCGCAAGGACGTGCTCGGCCGCGACAACCCGCACACGCTCGCGGCGGCGGCCATGTACGGCCGCACGCTGGTGCGGGCGGGGCGCACGAGCGCGGGCCTGGCGGTCCTAGGAGAGGCGGCGGCCGGGCTGAAGCGGCAGTTGGGGACGGGGCACCCCGTTCTGCTCGACGCTCTTCATTGGTATGCGCAGGGGCTTCTCGAGGACAACCAATACAAGCGGGCCGCCGAGATCTTCTCCGATGTGCTGGAAGGCCGCCGCCGCATCCTCGGCGAGAGCCATGTCGACACCTTGGCCACCCAGTGCCGGCTGGCGATCTCGACGGCGCTGCAGGGACGCCGGGCGACGTTCCGCGCCGTGCGGATCGCAGGTGAGGCGCTGATGAGGGCGGTCAAGGGCGGTTACCGGTACCGGTGGGACCTGCTCGGCGAGGGAGGCCTCACCCTGCTCAGCTCTACTGTTTTCGCTCCGGTCATGCAGTTCTTCAGCATCGCACAGCCACGCCTGCACCCGCCGACCTGGCAGGACGCGAGCGACGAAGACAAATCAACACGAACCGATACCATGTCCCGCCATGACGGGTTTCAGACTCACGATGGCCGCCCTGGCGGCCACCGCTCTGACGTTGACCACCGCGCCGACCGCGGTAGCGGCCCAGGCAGGGATCACGGATGAGGTGACGCTGACCCTAGGCAAGAACGGCACCCTGCACGTGGTCGAGAAGATCGGCGGGGCGTCGGGAGAGCTCAAGCGCACGTTCATCACCAAGACGCGCTACGACGACACCAACGACCGCCTCTACCAGATCTCGAACGTCAAGGGCGGCACGCTGTCGGGCGACGTGCTCACCGTGACGGGCCAGACCGTCGAGTACGACGTCAAGGGCGCGGTCACACCGTCGGGCGACATCGAGGAGCTGCGCTGGTTCGCGGTCAGCGGCTGGAACCAGCCGGTCGCCAAGGCCACCGTGCACGTCAAGGGCCCCGGCCAGGTCCAGAACCTGTCGTGCTTCGCCGGTGCGCTGACCTCGGCCATCGGCTGCACCTCCGCCTCGATGGACCACGAGGCGATCCAGGCCGACTTCGAGCAGGAGGACCTCGCCCCCGGCGAGGCGCTGACCGTCGTCGTCGGCTACCCCAAGGGCGCGACCGGCGCCGAGCCCATCCTGGACCGGCGGTTCTCGCTGTCGGCCGCCTTCACGCTCAACGCCGTCACCGGCGGCGCCCTGGCCGGCCTGCTGGTGCTGCTGCTCGGCGGCGTCGGCCTGCTCTACTGGACGCGCGGGCGCGACGCCAGGGCGGCGAGCCACGAGGGCGCGGTCAACCCCGTGCAGAACGGCCAGTTCGCCCCGCCCGAGGGGGTGCGGCCGGGCCAGATCGGCACGCTGGTGGACGAGCAGGCCGACGTCATCGACGTCACCGCCACCATCGTGGACCTCGCCGTCCGCGGCTACCTGCGCATCGACGAGCAGCCGCGGCAGGCGTACGACGCGCCGGACTGGATGCTCGTCAGGCTGCACAACGCGCCGGTCGACGCGCTCCTGCCGTACGAGCGGGCGCTCTACGACGCCATCTTCGAAGGCCGCGACGCGGTGCTGCTGTCGCAGCTGTCCGGCACGTTCGCCAGCCACCTGGGCAAGGTGCGCGACGCGCTCTACACCGACGTGGTCAAGCAGGGCTGGTTCGCCCGCAGGCCCGACACCGAGCGCACCCGCTGGACCACGATCGGCGTGGTGCTCATGGTCGTCGGGCTGCTCGCGACCGCGGCGCTGGCCTGGTTCACCACGTACGGGCTGCTCGGCCTGGCCGTCATCATCGCGGGCGGCGCGCTGGCGGTCGGCGGGCAGTACATGCCGGCCAAGACCGCGAAGGGCTCGGCCGCGCTCGCGCAGACCCTGCGGTTTCGCGAGTTCCTGTTCTCCGGCGAGCTGGGCAACGTGCCCGAGCAGCACCGGGTGGAGCTGTTCTCCCGCTACCTGCCGTACGCGGTGATCTTCGACGGGGTCGAGCACTGGTCGCGCGTGGTGGCCTCCGTCACCGGGAACGGGCAGCAGGCCGACAACCTGTACTGGTATCACGGGCCGGCGGAGTGGGACCTGTCGAAGTTCGCCGGATCGATGCGCACGTTCACCGCGACGACGTCGGGCGCCATCTCCGCCACCCGCCAGTTCCGCAGCCTCTAGCGCACCCTCAGCTCGCCGACCGGCCTCCCGCCGCCCAGCACGGCGGGTGCGCCCAGCTCGGCCAGCTCGGGCGCGTCCAGGCCCACCGAGCGCAGCGCGGCCACGGTGACCGGGGTGCGGGCGCGCGCGTGCCCGTCCTCCACCTTGATCGCCCCGGCCCGGCCGTCCTCGAACGCGAACGCCTCGAACGCCTCGGCCCCGGCCTTCACCATCAGGCCGGGCAGGGCGCGCATGAGCTTGGCCTCGGGCCGGTCGGTGCCCGATGTCCACTCCGGGTAGGTGCGCATCGCGTCGAAGATCTTGCGCTCGTACGAGTCGGGCGACGACAGCGGGAACGCGCGGAACGCCTTGACCACCCCGAGCATCGAGACGAAGAACAGCGGCGCGCCGCAGCCGTCCACGCCCGACGCGGCGACCCGCTCGCCGGTCAGCTCCTCCACGGTCTCCCTGATCGCCCGCTGCAGCGGGTGCGCGGGCTCCCGGTACGTCTCCAGTGGCCAGTCGTTGACCACGCAGGTGGCCAGCATGGCCGCGTGCTTGCCCGAGCAGTTCATGTAGACCCGCCCGCGCTCGGTCACCGCCCGGTCGAACGGATAGTCCTCAGGGCACTGCAGCGCCGACTCGTCGAGCCCCGCGTCCGAGAGGATCTTCCTGACGCCCTCCACGTGGAACGGCTCGCCCGAGTGCGACGCGCAGGCCAGCGCCAGCAGCTCGTCCTCCAGGCGCAGCCCGGCACGCAGCATGGCGAGCGCCTGGAGCGGCTTCATCGACGACCGTGGCGAGGCGGGAACGTGCACCGCACCTCTGGTCTCGACCGGGCGCGCCTGCGCGTCCACGGTCAGCACACGGGCCAGATGCGTGGACTCCACGAACCCGGACCGGACGACTTCCACAATCATCGACATGTTCACAACCCCTTTCGACACGAGTCTATGGAGGGGTTTGTCCTGGTCCAGAATGGGTGCCCATGCGAGCAGTCGTACAGAGAGTCAGGTCGGCCTCGGTCGAGGTCGAGGGGCGCACGGTCGGAGCCATCACGGAGCCCGGCCTGCTGGTACTGGTCGGCGTCACGCACACCGACACGCGGGCCGAGGCCGCCAAGCTCGCCGCCAAGCTGTGGGGGCTGCGCATCCTGCACGGCGAGAAGTCCTGCTCCGACGTGTCGGCGCCGCTGCTGGTGGTCAGCCAGTTCACGCTGTACGGCGACGCGCGCAAGGGCCGCAGGCCCACCTGGCAGGCCGCGGCCCCCGGCCATGTCGCCGAGCCGCTGGTCGACGCCGTGGTGGAGGAGCTGCGGGCGCTGGGCGCGCACGTGGAGACGGGCGTGTTCGGGGCCGACATGCAGGTGTCCCTGGTCAATGACGGCCCCATCACGGTCATCCTGGAGATGTGACCCCTTCCGGGGGCCTGGGGCGGCTCACGGACGCTCTCCGCGGCCGTGCACGGCGAGCCGGCCGGGAAGCTAGCGGATGCGGCGGCGCAGCGCCGGGTCGATGGTGACGTTGCGGCCCGCGTCCGGCGGCACCACGACCTCCTGCGCGGCGGCCACCCCGCCGGCCAGGAGCTGCGCGTCGACCGGCACCGTACGCTTGATCACCGCCAGCGCGATCGGCCCCAGCTCGTGGTGGCGGGCCGACGAGCCCACCACGCCCACCTCCTGGCTTTCGAAGATCACCGGGGCGCCGTGCGGCGGCAGCGTGTCGACGCTGCCGTCGAGGTGGAGGAAGACCAGGCGGCGCGGCGGATGCCCGAGGTTGTGCACCCGCGCCACCGTCTCCTGCCCGCGGTAGCAGCCCTTGCTGAGGTGGACGGCCGTGCCGATCCAGCCCACCTCGTGGGGGATCGTCTTGTGGTCGGTCTCGAAGCCGAGCCGCGGCCGGTGCGCCTCGATCCGCAGCGCCTCGTACGCCCACAGGCCGGCCAGCGGCCGCCCCATGTGCTCTGCCAGCTCGGACCTGGGCACCAGGAAGTCCTCGTTCGCCGTGGACAGCACCGCGAGGTCGTCGGCCCGCGACACCTCCACCCGCAGCATGAACCGCATGCGGTCGAGGTAGTCGATCAGGCTCTGCGCGGTGCCGGGCTCGACGTGGGCGAGCACGCTCTCGCCGTCGTCCACCAGCGTCAGGTGGTGTTGCACGCGGCCCTGCAGGTCGAGGTCGAGCGTCTGCGTCCACTCGCCGGGCCGCAGCGTGTCTAGCTTCTGCGAGGTCAGGTCGTTGAGCCATTTCAGCCGGTCGGCGCCGGAGATGCGGACCACCTCGCGGTTGCTGCGGTCGACGATCGCCTCCCCCTTGGCCAGCGCGCGCTGCTCGGCGAACAGGTCGCCGTAGTGGGCGGCTACGTCGGAGTCCGGCGCGTCCGCGGGGACCGCGCCGGGAAGATCGAGCAGAGGGCTACGCATGCCTTCCAGGCTATCCGCACCGCAGATCGCGCCGCCGCCGCCCCGGCGTGCCGGCGGCGGTCTGTCCGGCGGCCTGGTCAGCCCGGGCGTCGGCGGGGCGGCCGGGGTCAGCGGCAGTCGCTGCAGCGGCCGAACACCGTCAGATGGCGGACGTCGGCCACGAACCCCATCTCCTTGTCGAGCCCCTCCACCAGCCCGTCGGCCAGCTCCGGGCGCACCTCGAACACCTGCTCGCACCCCCGGCACACCAGGTGAACGTGGTCCGCCTCGGCGGCGAGGTGGTAGGTGGGCGCGCCGTGGCCGAGATGGGTGTGGGTCACCAGGCCGAGCTCTTCGAGCAGCTCCAGCGTGCGGTAGACGGTCGAGATGTTCACGCCGCGCGCCGTCTCCCGCACCTTGACGCAGATCTCCTCCGGCGTGGCGTGCTCCAGCGCTTTGATGGCCTCGAGGACGAGCTGACGCTGCGGGGTGACCCGGTAGCCCTTGGCACGGAGTTCTTCGTGCCACTGCGTCTCCGTCATGACCCGAGTCTATGCCGCGACGATATTCGCTTGCCCCTTTCGCGCAGGACCACATAGCTTCTGGGGTACGCGGAAAGGAGGTGGTCCGAATAATGAGTAGTCATAATCGGGCTAGCGAGGTGGTTGTCCGCTGACCTCGCGGACTGTTGTCTCGTGACGTCAGCGAATACGAGGCAATCACCGGGGCCCCTGGCAGCCGGAGGGCGGGACGTCGTTCCCGTCCGTAGCCCAGCCGGCCCGCCTGCACCGCAGGCGGAAAGTTGCCCGGGGCCCTTTTTCATGCCCGCGAGAGCGGGGTCAGTGCTCGCCGCGGGCCGGGACGCCGAGCCGGGCGCACGCCTCGCGGTAGAGGCGTACGACGGCCTTGCGCACCTGGGCGCGCTCGGTCAGCGTCTCGCCCCACGGCACCCGCACCCGCTCACCGCCGTCGATCGTGAACGTGATCGCCTCGGCGTCCACGTCGCTCGTGACGGCGCCGGCGGCATCCGGCCTGCCGCCCAGCGCGCGCACGATGAGCAGGGCGTCCTCGGCGTGGTCGTCGTTCATGTGGCGCTTGATCGCCTCGACCGCGTCGGGGGTGAACGGCGTGCTCACCTCAGGCGACCTTCTTCAGCTCGGCCGACATGTGGTCGCTGAGCGGCTGGCCCATGGCGGCCATCTCGTACGCCCACATGAGGTTGCCGTTGACCAGGCCGTAGAGACGGTGGCCCGCGGTGTACTCCTTCGCCGACGCCGTACGGGCGACCACGTCGGTGCGCAGCTCGATCTTGTGGAAGACGACCTCGCCGATGTAGATCTCGACGATGCCCGTCGGATGGGAGAGCACCACCTCGATCTGCCGATCGGGCTGGGGCCGCCAGTAACCCGACTCCGTGGCGAGCGGCCTGACGCGGTTGCCGGCCTCGTCGAGCAGCCAGGTGCGGCTCACGTAGGTCAGGAACGGCTTGCCGTTGTGGCTGAACTCGATCTCCTGGCCGAAGTTGAAGCTCTCGATCGTGGGGTAGCCGCCGACGCCCGCGCCTTCCCAACGCCCCAGCAGGAACGCGATCGGCTCCAGGTCGGGGTGCACCTCAGGTTCTTCCATGGTGTCCAAGACTAGTGGCGGTGGAGGACCGGGGCGTTAGGGTGGCGAGCATGGCACGATCACTGGTGATCAAGGTGACCGCCGGGGCCGACGCCCCCGAGCGCTGCAACCAGGCGTTCACGGTCGCGACGGCGGCGCTCGCGAGCGGCGTGGACGTCTCGCTCTGGCTGACCGGCGAGTCGGCCTGGTTCGCGCTGCCGGGCCGGGCCAAGGAGTTCAGCCTGCCGCACGCCGCGCCGCTCACCGACCTGCTCGACGCCCTGCTGGCGGGCGGCCGGGTGACGCTCTGCACGCAGTGCGCCGCCCGCAGGAACATCACGGCCGACGACGTCATCGAGGGCATCCGCATCGCGGGCGCGCCGGCGTTCGTCGAGGAAGTGACCGCGGAGGGCGTGCAGGCGCTCGTCTACTGACTAGGCGCCCGGCGGCAGCGGCCGGCCGGTCTCCGGCAGGGTCTTGAGGCTGGAGACGATCTCCGGCCGGCCCCGGCCGACGCCGGGCCGAGCAGGCACGGAAAAGGGTCAGCGCTGCTGTTCGAGCACCGTGGTGAGGCGTTCCTGGCGGAGGGCCTCGTAGCGGGAGTCGTCGAGGGGCGGGAGGTCACCCACGCGCCACGACAGCAGCAGGTCGGCCAGGGCGGGGTTGCGGGCCAGGGCGGGGCCGTGGAGGTACGTGCCGACGACGTGGCCGGCGTAGCAGCCTTCGAAGCCGTCGCCGTTGCCCACGCCCACGACCGTCTTCGACAGCGGCTTGACGCCGGGACCGAGGTGGGTGACGCCCATGTGGTTTTCGAAGCCGGTCAGCGTGGGGATGTTGAGCGCGGCGTCGACCTCGGCGACCAGCTCGCCGACGGCGCGGGCGGGGCCGCGCGAGCTGCTGATGTCGAGCAGGCCGATGCCCTCGACCGGCTGCCCCTCCTCGCCGCCGAACGTGCTGCCCATGATCTGGTAGCCGGCGCACACCGCGAGCACCGAAGCACCGCGCGCGACGGCGCGGTGCAGGCCGCCGTCCTTGCGCAGGCGCCCGGCGGCCAGGATCTGCGGACGGTCCTCGCCGCCGCCGATGAGGTAGATGTCACCGGTCTCGGGCACGGGGTCGGCCGAGCGTACGTGGATCGTCTCGGTCTCGATGCCACGCCGCCGTGCCCGCGCTTCGAGCACCAGGACGTTGCCCTGGTCGCCGTACGTGCTCAGCAGGTCGGGATAGATCCAGACGATGCGAAGGGCGCTGTCAGACGGCACGGCCGAACTCCGATCGGATGTGCTGGAAGGCGGTGTAGTTGGCGATCACGTCGACTCGGCCCGGCGGCTGCATCGCCAGCGCCTCGTTGAACGTCTCGCACAGCGTGAACGCCACCTCGGCGACGTCGAGCCGCAGCGCCAGGTCGAGCCGGCGCTCGCCGGTGACGAACACCGGGCGCCCGCGCAGGATGCGGTAGTCGACGTCCCACAGCCACGAGGTGTCGCGGCCGTCGGGGCCCTGGGCGTTGACCGACAGGATGACGGGAAGCTGCGGGTCGGCGACGTCGAACGCCTCGAGCCAGCCCGCGGGGTTCTTCGCCAGCAGCAGGCGGGCGTGGCGGCCGTCGCGCTCGACGGTGGTGTAGCGGCCGGCCACCGAGGTGACCTCGCGCAGCCGGGGCAGCGCCCGGTCGGCCGTCACCCCGAACGCCTCGGCCACGGCCAGCGCCATCACCGCGTTGGAGCGGTTGGCCTGGCCGGGAAGCTGGATGTCGAGCAGCCACCGCCGGCCCTGCGGGTCGATCGCGGAGTCGCCGTCGACCGCCCACTGCGGCTCGGGGCGGTGGAAGGTGCACTCGCGGCAGGCCCAGTCGGCGTCTTTGCGGTCGAGCGGGCCGCCGCACTCGGGGCAGCACCAGGAGTCCTCTTTCCACCGCTGGCCGCCGGCCACCCAGGTGACCTTGGCGGCGGTGGAGGCGGCCCAGGTGACGAGCGGGTCGTCGCAGTTGGCGATGACATGGGTGGGCCTGCCGGACAGCGCCTTGCGCCACTTCTGGGCGAGCAGCCAGATCTCGGCGGCGCGGTCCATCTGGTCGCGGCTGAGGTTCATCAGGCAGACGACGCCCGCGCCGGTGGTGTCGAGCACCTGCGGCAGGTATTTCTCGTCCACCTCCAGCACGCCGTAGGGGGCGCGCTTGTGCTGGGCGAGCGCCGAGACGTGACCGGCCGGCATGTTGGCGCCGAACGCGTTGGTGGCGACCTCGCCGAGCTCGAGAAGGGCCGAGGTGATCAGGCGGGTCGTGGTGGTCTTGCCGTTCGTCGCACTGACCAGAGCCAGCTTGCGGTCACGGGCCAGCTGGCGCAGCAGGTCGGGTTCGAGCAGCAGACCGATCCGCCCGCCGATCACCGATCCGTCACCGCGCCCGGTCATCCTGGACAGCGTGGCGGCGCTGCGTCCCAGGGCGCTGGCGAGCTGGGCCCGCAGAGGAAGCTGGGTCATGAGCATGGATCCTAGTCGGGGTTGCCGCCTGCTACGCAGGAGCACGCGGAAACGCCGTCCGGTTTGCCACCTCGTGCGAAGCTTCACGTGGGCGGATCCCCGATGTTCCGCGAGCGAACGCCCGGCCGCCCTCACACGGCCCCGGCCACCGCTCGCCGGCTCCCCGGCCCGGCCGCCACTTGCCGGCACCCCGGCCCGGCCGCCCTCACACGGCTCCAGGCGCCACTTGCCGGCTCCCCGGCCGGGCCGCCCTCACGTGGCCACGACCGCCTTACGTGACCGGGGTGCTGTAGGCGGGCGCCGCGTTCACGGGTGCCGGCGGCGGCTCGGCGAAGGCGATCTCCGGCGCTCCGCCCTGCTCGAACGGCAGCACGAACCGGCGCGGCCACGACAGCACGCCCTCCAGCCAGCCCGCGCCCATCGTCTGCCCCACGTGCCGGATCCTGGCCGCCGCCTCGACCCCGATGGCCACGGTGAGGATGTCGCGCTGCACGCTCTCGCTCTCGTCGTCGCCGAGGATGACCCGCCAGGCCAGCTCCCTGTTGTGCTCCACCTCCATGGACAGCGGGTGGTGGCGCAGCGCCTTGGCGCGGTGGCCGAGCAGCTCGGTGTGCCCCAGGTCGCCGGCGGTGCCGGGGGTCTGGCGGAACAGGGCGTACTCCATGGGCGGTGCGGGGCTGCGCGGATTCGGCGCGGGGTGACCGTACGGGAAGAGTCTCTCCACCTCGTGCAGCCAGCGCACCTGCGGGATCACCCACGACGCGCCGGGACGCTCGCCGCCGCTGTCGAGGCCGTTGAGCAGGCGGGTGGCGATCTCCGCGGCCTTCTCGGTCAGCAGCGACGGGTCGAACCACGTGCGCAGCGACCAGGCGCGCCGCTGCACGCAGCGCTCGATGAGGGTGGCGAGCAGGCACTCCCTGCGCCGGGCCGGCAGCTCGTTCCAGGCGGCCGACAGCGCGCGCGGCACGCCGGGCAGCGGGCGGTTGGTGACGAAGGCGAGCACGACCGTGTCGCACCAGATGCGCAGCCAGGCCCACTCCTGCGCCCCCGCGAGCACGTCGGCCTCGCGCAGCTCGACCAGCGTGCACGCCTGCCCGGTACGGCACTGCGCCCCGCACGCGGCCGACCTGCGCCCCCTGATGGGCGGCGGCGGCCCCGGCAGCACCTTCTCCCGCGACTCCCCCAGCGGCACGCGGACGCGCAGCGGCCGGTCCATGCCGTCGGCGAAGACCGCCGCCGCGCCCGGCTGGAGCGAGACCACGTGGCGTGACTGCTCGTCGCTGAGGTTCATGGCCGCGCCGACGAGCCTCCTGTCGTCCTCGGCGGGCAGCCGGTGCACCACCTTCAAAGCGGTGTTCTTGACCACGTCGGTGACGAGCTTGGTGGGGATCTGCTCGGCCACCACGATGCCCTCGCCGTACGCCCTGATCTCGGCGAGCAGCCCGGCGAGCAGTTCGACGGCGTGCGTGGAGGCCCGGCCGTGGCCGCGGTCGCGCAGCAGCCGATGCGCCTCCTCGATGACGATGACGTGCCGCAGCCCGGTGGAGCGCTCGCGGCGGGCGCGCATGCGCAGGTGCTCGACGATGCGGATGATCAGCGTGCCCATGAGGAACGCCTTGTCCTCGTCGTTGGCGACGTCCTCGATGGCCAGCACGACGTTGCGTTCGAGCAGGCCGCCGATGTCGGCGGGGTGCCCGCCTTCGAAGAAGCGCCCGGCCGAGCCGACGCGCAGCGAGCGCAGCCGCAGCGAGATGAAGCCCTCGACGTCGGCCTGCACCTCGCGGCCGTAGCCGATCTCCTTGATGACGTCCATGGCGTGCTGCTGGAGCTGTTCGAGCGTGGGCACGCTGGGCGGGACGTCGGAGCCGGGCACGGCGCCGCCGGTGACGACGTCCCAGCCGGTGGCCTCGTAGACGCGCTGCAGGGCAAGCGACATGATCTGCGGGAACGGCTCCTCGGCGTCGAAGGCCGCCATGAACAGCGCCCTGACCATGTCGATGTGGGCCTGGACGGGGTAGCCGGGCTCGGGTTCGAGCGGGTTGACGCTGAACGGCACGCCGTCGGGGGCCGACGGGTTGATCACGGTGACCGGCTCGGTGACCCGGCCCGCCATGGCGGCGTACTCGGACTTGGCCGGCTCGATCGCAAGCCACGGGATGCGGGCCCTGCTGAGCTGCTCCAGCATGTGCCGCACGGTCTGCGACTTGCCCGAGCCGGTCGCGCCGGTGACGAACGCGTGCCGGTTGAGCGTGGCAAGCGGCACGCGGAACGAGCCGACGCCGCGGTCCTGGCCGTCCAGGATCTCGCCGAGCAGCAGCTCCCCGCCCTCGCCCGCGGTGTTCCCCGGGCCGTCGGACTCGGACGTCACGTCGAAGAAGCCCGAGTCGAGCACCCGTACGCCGGGCACCTCGCGGCGGGGCAGCCCGGCCAGCGCGGCCAGCGCCCCCGCCGTGGCGGCGAACGGGGCGGCGGCGCCGTCGGCGGGGTCCTGCATGGTGATGGCGAGCGCCTCGGTCAGCGCGTACGCGGCCCCGTGCGAGCTGCGCAGCCGGTACGGGTGGTGGCTCATCTCGACCGACCCGACGAGCACCGGGGCGATCTGCCGCAGCTCCTCGGCGGTGGCGCCGCCGGCCAGCACGCGCACGTTCCACAGGCCGGCCTCGCGGAAGGCGTCCAGCTCCTGCATGCGCCGCTCGGCGCGCTCGGCGTCGAAGCGGGAGCGCTCGGAGGCGTCGCCGTACTGGCGCAGCACGTTGAGCTGGGTGCGCAGATGCGCGACCTCGGCGTCGAGCAGGTCGGTCGGCTCGGCCACCACCAGCCAGCCGAACGGCCGCGACATGAGCGTCACCAGCGTCGACTCGAACAGCGTCGGCCGCTTGAGCTCGTCGGGGTCGAACTCGCGCCCCTTGCTGCCCAGCGGCGGCGCCTGGCGTCCCGGGCACGGGGTCCACACCAGGTCGGCCAGATCCGCCAGGTACTCCTCATCGAGCCGCACGCCGCGCGCGCCCCCCGGGAACAGCAGCGGCTGCGGCCCGCTCGGATGGTCGGGCAGGTCGGTGGACCTGCGCGGCTGGCGCGGCGGCGACAGCGGCCCGGCATTGGTGATCAGTTCAAGAGGCGCTCCCGATCCGCGCGACAACCAGCCGATCACGAACGGCCGGTCGCGTTGCGCCGCCGACAACACCGCGGGAAGCACGGTGACGAAATCCCATTCCGCCGACGAGCTTCGCGAGGGTGCTGCGATCGACTGAATTCGATACCAGGGCCCGCTCAACGAGACGCTCGGCTGCATTTCATTCCCCCACAGACGGTTCTTTGCTAAATTCCGCCAACCGTCAGCTCGTCACCTTGACATTGACCATGTCATTGCCTGCCCTTGCGCCAGTCCAGGCGCGGCGGTGGCGGCCCGAGATTCGGCGGCGGCTCGCCGTCTCCGTCGCCCGCCCGGGGGTCGAGCGACAGCACCGCGTCCTTGACCTCCTCGAACTCGCCGAGCGTCGTCTTGGGGAAGGTGAGGATGGCGGGGTTCGCGTCCGCCAGGCGGACCCGGCGCCCCTGCGCGGTGGCGTCCGTGACGATCACGGACGTGGTGGGGAGCTGCTGGAGCTGGTGCGGCTCGACGAGGAACTCGCGCGAGCGCTGCAGCACCCGCTCCTTCTCGGAGATCTTGTCGGCGGTGCGCCCCCATTCCGTGGACTCGGTGATGTCGCCCTTCAGGTCGGGCGCGTGCTCGCCGTGGGCCTGCGCGCCGTCCTCGACCTGCGCGATCGTCGAGGTGTAGCCGCCGTCGAGGCCCGGCAGCGTCTCGCTGATCGTCTCGGTGAGCTGGGCCAGCTCCAGGCGGTGCTCGGTGCCGACGTGCTCGCTCGCCACCCTGGCGTCCTCGGCGTTGCCGAGCCGCATGAACGCCACCGCCGCGTGCCCCCTGCCGAGCCGCTCCCTGACCGTGGGGGTGAGCGACCGGTAGGTGAGGACGAGTCCCGTACGGGAGGTCTCGCAGGCGTCCATGAGCCGGTCGAGCACGTCGCCGCGCAGCTTCTCCGCGCCCGCCACGATGATCGTGTGGTACCAGGGCCGGTCGGACGCGGGCGACTGGCGCAGGATGTGGGTGAGGGCGGTGGCCACGTACGTGCCGAGCACGCGGTTGCCGAACACGCCCGCCTGCCGGTCCATGCTCACCACCCGCAGCCTGGCGGGCGGCAGCCGCACGGCCTCCGTGCCCAGCGACTCCAGCTTGCGCAGCTGCGACTCCAGCGCCCAGGCCCGCTCGATCACCACCCGGTCGCTGACCCCGCGGCCGAACAGCGTGCCGATGCGTTCGAGCTGGGTGGCGGTGATCAGGCCGAACCGCAGGTCGTCGCGTGGGTCGCCCACCTGCGCCAGGGCCCGCAGCGCCGCGGTGACCTGCCTGATCGTGGCGTTCTCGCCGAGCACCTCCAGCACCCGCTCCAGGATCGCGTTGTCGAAGCTGAGGTCCCGGGTGGTGTGGTTCTCCTCGCTGACGCTCACCACGTGCGCCAGCACGTCCGCGAACGCCTCGGGCTTGAGCGTGGCGCCCAGGTCCAGCCTGGGCAGATCGACCGGCAGCACCCACACCAGCGGGTCGTCGCCGCCCTTGCGCGCCAGCTCGATCAGGTCCTTGGCGATCGCGCCCTCCGACAGGTCGAGCACGGTCAGATGGCCGCCGCTGTAGAGCCGGGTCGCCCCGATCAGCGTGATCAGCGCCGACCAGCCGGGTAAGGTGCCGCCCGCCACGTCGATGCGGTCGATCTCGTCGGGCACCGCCACCGCGTACCAGGTGAGCTGCTTGTCGTGGCGCTCCTTCGACTCCTGCCACTCGCGGTAGCGCTGCGCGTGCTCCTCCTGCGCGCGGAACAGCTCCTTGTCACGTTCCTGCCGCCGCCGCTCGTCGCGCGCCTGCTGCTCCATCACCCGGTACCTGACCGCGCGGTCGCCCTGGAACAGCGCGTAGCTGCAGAAACCTGCGACGCCGCCGGTCGCGATCAGCCCCAGCGCCGCGAACGACCAGGCGAGATAGCCGGTCAGCGCGGCGCCCACGATCACGATCGACAGCACCAGCATGGCCATGCGGACGTGGCGTACCGGCCGGTTGAGCATGTCCTCGAGCTGGCGCTCCCGGCGCAGCAGATCGGCGGTGGCGGGGTCGGGCTGCTCCTGCGCGGACGGCTCCTCGACCGGCGAGGGACGTTTGGGCGGCGGTCCTGGGTCGGGATGGAGCAGGATGTACTGCCAGCCCAGGTAGATGCGGTCCGCCTGGAGCTGGGCATGCTCGGGATGCACGTCCGCCACGTGACCCTCCGGCCGCCGATATGTCATTAGGTGTAGGGCTCAGCCCATTCCCGCTCCGTGACAGCGTATGAGCTAGAACCACCGTAGCGGCAGGGTTCTCGGCAATTTGACCGGTCCGATGGGAGCATTGCGACAGATGGGGCAAGCGAGAGCTATTACCATCCATACCCATGACGGAACCCTCCGGCGACCGCAGCGACAAGCCGAGACGCCCGGTAGTGGTGCCCGCAATCGCCCTGACGGCGCTCACCGTCATCGGCATCACCGCCCTGCTCGGCGGCCTCGACGAAGCCCCCGATGAGGTCGAGCCCCTCGGCCAGGGCGCCGTGCTCGACCAAGGGCTGTACGACACCAAGTTCGTCGAGTCGCGCGTACGGGTCGAGCGCGCCCAGAACGACTTCGACCAGGACAAGCGCTTCCTCGAAGTCGTCTTCAACGTCACCAACAAGGGCGACGAGACGATGCCCGTCGGCGTGCCGCCGGACAAGCTCGAGCACGCCTTCACCTCCACCACCTTCGCCGGATCCCTGGTCAAGATCACGCCCGCCTTCGACAAGGACTCGGGGCCGTTCACGTTCGCGCTCAGCAAGGGCGGCGAGACCCGGCAGCTCCACCCCGGCGTGCCCAGCCAGGTCATCCTCCGCTACCGGCTCAAGGACGGCCAGCAGCCGCCCGACAAGGTCACCCTCGACGTGGCCTCCTTCGAGGAGACCGAAGGTTTCAACAACGGCGAACTCGAATGGGGCATGGTCGCCGAAGAGGCCGGCGAACGGTCGTACCTGCCCGTCGTCAAGGCACGTGTCACCCTGCCGGTCAAGAAGGGCGGCACGTCATGACCGTCACAGAACAACGCTCCGAGATCGCCCCCTCCCGCCGGCCGCGCCGGGGCAACCGCCGCAGGAACGCCGGGACCGGCGCCGTCGGCGTCATCGCCGGGCTCGCCATGCTCACCGCCGCCGTCCTGCTGCAGACCAAGGCGCTCGGCGAAGGAGCGATGAGCGACCCGCTCAGCTACACCGGGACCAAGGGCGAGGCCGTCGACGCCCGCCGGTTCACCGTGCGTCTCGACTCGTTCACCACGGCCAGGAAGATCAAGAAGTCCGACACCGAGACCATCGAGACCGGCAACCTCTTCCTCATCGTCAAGGCGTCGGCCAAGTCCAGCATGAAGCCGTACCACCTGGGACAGCCCGACCTGCTCACCGCCGACGACAAGCGGTTCGCCGCCACCGACCGGGTGGACAGGCAGCAGACCATGGCCAACGTCTGGGTGCAGCCCGACATCTGGGTCAGCGGTTCGTTCTTCTTCGAGATCCCGCCCGACGCGCTGCCCGGGGCGCGGGTGGTCTTCAAGCTGCCGCCGCAGGCGGGGCCGCAGGAGCCGTACCGGCCTGAGGTCGAGATCGATCTCGGCCTGGACGAGGCGGGGGCGCGCAAGCTCGCCGACTCGCCGCAGGACGTCTACTCGATCGTTAAGAAGTGATCTCAGGATGAGCACGAACGAGCGTGACTGGTTCTCGCCACGCGTGAACCCGACGCCTGCCCCCGACCCCGCCTCCGGCGCCCAGGACGGCGCTGCGGCCGGCAGCGGGAACGGCTCTGGGGGCGCGTACGGCGCCGGCGCCGAAGCCGGGACCGGATACCGGGCCGGTAGCGAGTTCGGCGCCCGCGACGGGGCCGGTGCCGCGTTCGACGCCCGCGACGGGGCCGGTGCCGCGTTCGACGCCCGCGGCGGGGCCGGTGCCGCGTTCGACGCCCGCGGCGGGGCCGGTGCCGCGTTCGGCGCCGATGCCGAGGCTGAGGGCGAGGCGCCGCCGCAGTCCGCTCACGAGCAGGTGCCGGGCAAGGGGCTCCCTCCCGGGCCCGGGATGCGCGGTGGCCTGCCCGGCCGCCCACCCGCGCAAAGCACCACCTCCGCGTACGACTGGACACCGTCAGCACACGACTGGTCCCCCACGGACGCTCCCGCCCCCGCGGCGGGCACCGGCCGCACCCCGGGACCGGCCATGACACCGCCCCCCGGCCGCCCCTCGGCACGCCCCGCCACCCCGACGGGACCCGGCGCCCCCGCGAGGTCCGGCACCGGCGCGGAGGCAGGCCGCCGCACGGACGCGGGCCACCACACGGAGGCAGGCCACCGGACGGAAGCGGGCCGCCGCACTGAGGCAGGCCGCCGCGCGGAAACGGGTCACCGCGCGGAAACGGGCCGCGCTGGCGAGCAGCCGGGCGGCGAGACGCCGCACGCCTGGCCGTCCGTCGCGGGCGGGCAAGCCGACCAGGGCTCCACGCCCCCGCCCCGCCGCCGCCACGCCGCCCCGGCCTCGGAGGCCGGGACCTACGGCTCGTCCGGCCACTACGACCCGAGCCACGGCCGCCCCACTCAGCAGCGGGGCTGGGACGCGAGCTCCCAGCCGGCCCGAGACGCCGACCCGCAGCAGGGCTGGGCCGCCGGCCGCGAACCCGGCCCGCCCCCGGGCTGGGGCAGGCCCTCCGAGCCTGCCGCCGACCCCGAGACCACCTACGACTACAAGCGCAATCTGGAACCAGGCCACAACGGCCCCCACGCCGCCGCCGACCCCGCCTACACGCGCGAGAGCAGCCACAGCGGCCCCCACACCGCCGGCGGGTCCGACTACGCCTCCGGGCAGGGACACGGCGGCCAACACTCTGCCGGCGGACCCGGCTACACCCCAGAGCGAGAGCACAGCACCCCGCCCACCGCCGGAGGTTCCCGCTACACGCCCGAAACCGGCCACAGCGGTCCGCAGGCCGGTGAGCCCGGCTACGCGTCCCAGCACGGACACCGTGCCCCGGACACCGTCGCGAGCCGCTACGGCGCTGAGGGCGGCCACAGCGGTCCCCACGCCACCGCTGGCGACCTCGCCTTCGGAACCGGTCACGGTCCGGGGCAGGCCGGCGACCCCCTGTTCGGGGGTGGGTCACCGCGCGGCCAGGCTGCGGCGGAACGGCCCGAGGCCGAGCGTGGACAGGCACAAACGGAACGGCCCGAGGCCGGGCGCGGACAAGCACAAACGGAACGGCCCGGAGCCGGGCGCGGACAAGCACAGGCGGAACGGCCCGAGGCCGGGCGCGGACAGGCACAGGCGGAACGGCCCGAGGCCGGGCGCGGACAGGCTCAGGCGGAATGGCCCGAGGCCGGGCGCGGGCAAGCTGGGCCGGAGTGGCCAGGAGCCGCCGGGCGTGGGCAGGGGCGGGCCGAGGAGTCCTCGTTCGGGGCCGGGCAGAGTGGCGGTAGGCACTCGAGTGGCCCCGCATACGACGAGCAGGCGCCGACGACGCCCTTCGGTTCCGTCCCCGGGCCTGGACCCGACGCCCCCCTCGGACCCGACGCCCCCCTCGGACCCGGCGACACCTTCGGACAGGCCGGCGAAGGCACCGGCCCAGGGCGGCTCGCCGGCGGCCACGGCGCCGGGCCGCAGCCCGCTGATGGCCGCGGTCACGGGCAGCCCGGCGAAGGCGGTGCTTTCGGACGGCACGGCGGCGGCCGTGGTGCTGGGCGGCGTGGCGAGGGTCGTGCTGCTCAGCATGGGGCTGAAGGGCGGGCGCGGCCGGTCGCGACCGATCAGCAGGTGTGGCCGCCCGCGCCCAAGGAGCCGGTGAACAGTGCGACTCAGCCCATGCCCGCCGTCAGGGCGGGCGGCCCGCCGCCTCCTTACCGGCCGGGTGGCGTGGGGCAACCGGGCGACCCGATGCGGCCCGGTGGTCCGGGCGCGTACGACCCGTCCGCACAGCCCGGCGGTCCAGGACCGTACGACCCGTCCGCGCAACCCGGCGGTCCAGGACCGTACGACGCCTCCGCCCAGCCCGGTGGTCCGGGTGCGTACGACGCCTCGGCGCAGCCCTCGACCGACGAGACGGGTTTTCATGCTTTTCCGGTGCCGCCCGGCGGGGCCGCCTCGCACATGCATGACCGCTCGGCGCCGTACGACGGTCCCGGCTCGTACGGCCTCCCCGGGCAGGCCCCCGTAGGTGGACCGGGTGCGTCCGGGGGCCAGGGCGGGCCGCCCTCCGGTGAGGCGGGCGGCGGCACGGGCGGGTCGAAGCGCCGTACGGCGCTGGTGGCCGCCGCGGCCGTGCTGGCATGCCTGCTGACGACGGCCGCGCACACCTACGACGGCCACGTCTTCTATGAGAAGGTCGCCGAGGAGGAGACCAGGGAGACGGTCGTCCCCGCGGGCCAGGCGGGCAAGGTGAACGGCATCGAGTGGCGGGCGGCCGTGGAGCGGATGAAGCCGCCCGCGAGCAGCACGCACGGCCCCGAGGTGACCTGGCTGAAGGTGGACATCACCAAGAAGGCCGTGGACGAGAAGAGCGTCACGATGGTGGCCGAGCCGCGCGACGTCCAGGTGCAGGACCGCTCTGGCCGGACCTGGACGGTGCCGATCGAGCCGGTGGGCGACCGGCCGACCGACAAGCTGGTGGTCGGCAGGGAGTACAAGATCCAGGGCGCGGCGATCGTGCCGACGGCGGTGGCGGACGAGGTGGAGCTGTCGTTCCGGCCGAGCAACTACCGTTCGGACACCCCGGTCGACGACCTGTTCACCCGCGAGGGCGCCGAGAAGCTGGTGCCGGACGTGGACGTGCTCCGCTTCAAGCGCCGCTGACGCCGCGCAAGGCGGGCGGCCAAGCAACAAGCGCCGCCATGCCGCAGGGCGTGCGGCCGAGCACAGCTCGGGGCAGGCGCCGCGAGACCGGCGGCCAGGCGGGTCAGATCTCGTCGAGCGGGCGGCCGGCGTGGCGGGCGCGGGTGGCGGCGATGTCGTACGTGGCCGCGAGCAGCGCCATGGTGAGCACGGTCACCACCAACTCGCGCACGAACGCGACCGGCTGGGCCTGGTAGATGGCGACCCAGTCGTCACGGGCGCCGATGAGCATCATGATGCCGCGCTGGGCGTACTGGCCGCCGATCTGGAGGACCGAGTAGCACAGGCACATCATGCCGAAGAGCGGCAGCCCCCCGTTGAAGATCATCCGGAGGGCGTTGGCGAGCGGCACCCAGCGCTCGCGGAAGCCGCCGGTGACCCGGTCGAACGACTTCTGCGTGAGGTCGTGGCTGCTCTCCAGCCTGTCGAGGCCGCGTTCGAGCCGGGTGCCCCTGAGGAGGGCGCGGGTCTCATCGGAGTAGACGCCGAAGACCAGCATGGCGACGGTGAGCCAGGCGAGCGGCACGGCGACGCCGTCGATGACCAGCGGCCACACCTCGCCGAACCAGTCGGTGATGTCCTCCCACAGCGGCACGCTCTCCTTGGCCTGGGTGAGCAGTTCCTGGGTGCCGGCGACGGCTCTGCGGTGCTCGATCCACTCCGAGCGGGCGTCACCGAAGGCGACCGTGGCGTTCAGTCCGTAGAAGACGAAGGCGAACTCGGAGAAGGCGGCGAGGAAGCCGTAGAACCTGCCTTTGCCCTGCTCGACGAGCCTGGCGAAGAGCCACTTCAGGCCGAACATGACGGCCATGGCGCCGAGCGAGACGCGCCAGTCGAGGTCGATGAGGCCGCGCCCGACGTCGCTCTCCTCGCCGAACCAGGACGCCTCGGTCTGGTCGAAGTAGTGATGGAAGATGTCCATCTGGTAGACGTCTCTGGCGTCCTCGGTCTGGAAGCCCCAGGCGAGGTAGAGCACCGCGAAGGTGGGGGCGACCCGGTCGAGGGTGCGGAAGAACGGTTCGTCGGGTATGCCCTCGCGGGTCCTGACGCGCATCTCCCACAGGGCGCCGCGCAGCGCGTGCAGCATGCCGGTCGCGACGGTCATCGCGGCGAGCACGATGAGCGTGAGCAGGGTCATGACGCCGACGTAGCGCACCTGCTTGAAGTCCCCGTACGGGACCTCGCTGGCCGCGTAGAGCAGCACGAAGCGGACGAGCTCGCCCGCGGCGAACCAGAGGATCAGCGGCAGCGCGCTCTTGCCCGCCACGCGGAGGGTGTGCAGGGGCAGTGAGTACGGCGACGGCATCTGTTGAGCCGGCGCAGGCCCTGGTTGCGGGGGCGGCGCCATCACACCTGTCGAACCGGACATCTGTGGAATCGTAGCGTTCTGTCCCTCGTGACGCAGCCGCAACCCCCGAAAACGCTCCGCGATCAAGCACAGGTGAACGGGCACGTGAGCTGGGGCGGCGACAAGGGCCCCAGCCGCTCGGCGTCGCGGCATGCGAAAGGGCCCGCGTCCGGAGGGTGGACGCGGGCCCCGACGTGTCGCCTGTCAGACGGCCACGGCGAGCTGGGCGACCTCGCCCAGCTTGGCGTGGACCTTGACGTCGCGGGTGACGCCGCCGCCCGCGATGATGCGGACGGTCCAGTCGCCCGGCGCGGCGAAGAAGCGGAAGATGCCGTCGTCGGAGACCACGACCTCGCCGGTGAACTCACCGGTGTGGTCGAGCAGCCGCGCGTACGCGGTGCCGGCGCCGGTCACGACGCCCTGGATGACGGCCTGGTTGGACAGATCGATACCGGCGGGGAGCGTCACGGTCTGCTCCGGCGCCCCGCAACCCTGAGCGGTCATCAGCGGGCCTCCCCCAACTCGATCGGCACGCCCACGAGCGAGCCGTACTCGGTCCACGAACCGTCGTAGTTCTTGACGTTGGGCTGCTCGAGCAGCTCGTGCAGCACGAACCAGGTGTGCGCCGACCGCTCGCCGATGCGGCAGTAGGCGATGGTGTCCTTGCTGAAGTCGACGCCGGCCTCCTGGTAGAGGGCGCGCAGCTCCTCGTCGGACTTGAACGTGCCGTCGTCGTTGGCCGCCTTGGACCACGGGATGTTGCGGGCGGTCGGCACGTGGCCGGCGCGCTGCGCCTGCTCCTGCGGCAGGTGGGCAGGGGCGAGCAGCTTGCCGGTGAACTCGTCGGGCGAACGCACGTCGACGAGGTTGAGCTTGCCGATCGCCGCCACGACGTCGTCGCGGAAGGCGCGGATGTTGGTGTCCTGCTCCTTGGCGACGTACTGGGTCTTGGGCCGCTGCGGCACCTCGGTCACCAGCTCGCGGGAGTCGAGCTCCCACTTCTTGCGGCCGCCGTCGAGCAGCTTGACGTTCTCGTGGCCGTAGAGCTTGAAGTACCAGTAGGCGTAGGCGGCGAACCAGTTGTTGTTGCCGCCGTAGAGGACGACGGTGTCGTCGTTGGAGATGCCCCGGTCGGACAGCAGCGCCTCGAACCCCGTCTTGTCGACGAAGTCGCGGCGCACCGGGTCCTGCAGATCGTTGCGCCAGTCGACCTTGACCGCGCCACGGATGTGGCCCTTGTCGTAGGCGCTGACGTCTTCGTCGACCTCGACGATGACGACCCCGGGCGTGTCGAGGTTGGCTTCGACCCAGTCGGCGTCCACCAGGGCGGCGGAGCGGCTCATTGAGATACCTCCATGTTGGCGGCGGGCAGTAGTCGGCGAATGAGCAGGTACATCGCGCAGCCAAGGCAGATACCGAAGGCTGCGATGAGGAAAGCGGCGAGGAAAGCCGCAGCCGTGGCCATGGGGGCCGCCGGCATGATTCCGGAGGCGGATCCGGCCACGCCCGCAACCGCGACTGCAGGCCCGATCTCCGGCCGGAGCCGGAGCGAGCCTTGCGTCCTTCGGTCTTTCCGCTCCTTCAGCGCACTAGCGGCGAGCGCCGAGCCGAGCATCGCGTGCGGCCTGCGCGAGAACGCGCCCAGCATGCGGTCGGGCACCCGGACGGCGAGCAGCCGGCGGCTCTCGGTGACCGGGGTGGGGACGACCAGGGTGGCTGCCGCGCCGAAACGCGGCGTTCTGGGATAGGCACGCATCGCGGGATGCTCCCTGAAGGGTCGATTTGGGGCGGATGGCGAGATCCGCGCGAGATCGTCCTCAGGCAGCGCGACAGAGCGCGGTGGCGACGCGGCAGAAGTCGACCGCGCGCCGCTTCGTGAGCAGCTCTGTCGATGGGTTCATGAGCAAGACACTACTCGGCGTCTCGTCATCTGTCACATCTCGTCCGGTTAGTGAGACAGCGTGTGAGACGGCTCACGCTCCGGGCTCGGGTACGGCCAGCGCCAGCGCGGCCAGCACCTCGTGCTTGCGCGGCAGGCCGGAGGCCCTTTTGACCACCGCGCCCTCCGGGTCGAGCACCAGCACGGTGGGGGTGCCGGTGATCTCGAGACGGCGTACGAGATCGAGCCGCGACTCGGCATCGACCTCGATGTGACGCACGCCCGGCACCAGAGCGCTGACGTCGGAGAGGACCCGCCTGGTGGCCCGGCACGGCTGGCAGAACGCGGTCGAGAAGTGCACCAGAGTCGCCCGCTCGCCCAGGCGCTCCGTCCCCAGCTCCCCCGCCGACAGCCTCTCCCCCGCAGGGGCGCGCCCGGCGGCGATGTCAGACGCGCCGCCCCCCGGCCGCTCGGGGGCGGCGGGTCGCGCGCGTCCGTCACGAGGCTCGGCGGCGCGTCGCGCGCTGTCGTCGGGGCGCAGGTGGATCACCTCGTCTCAGTGTGCCGGGGCGCCGGTGCCCCGCCGGCGCCGCCCATCCGGTCGTCCACCCCGGTGCAACCGCGCACGCCCGTGTTTGCTTCCCGCACACCGGATCCACCGGCGGCGCGGGCGCGCGGTCACTTCCGCACCGGGACCTCGACCAGCAGCCTGCCCGACGCGTCGAGGATCTCGAACCGGGCGATCTCGTCCATCGCCATCGACGTCCGCCGCGAGAAGACGGTCTTGTCGCGGTAGGTGTCGGGGCCGATCGTCCAGCTCTCGGTGGCCTCGCGCCGCCCGTCGCCGCCGACCGCGACGAGGGAGCAGGTGGTGCCGACCGGGATGCCGGTGACGCGCACGCCAAGCTCGGTGCCGCCGTCGCCGGGCAGTGCCTGCACCGTGGCGCCGTAGCCGTCGGCCTTGTTGGCGCCGCTGAACTCGCGGCCCTCCATGGCCTTGCGCCGCAGCGGCGACGCGCTCTTCTCGGCCTGCTCGGGCGCCGGCGTGGCGGCCTGCCCGTACGGCTGCTCGGTCGGGGCGGCGCGCGACGGGCTGGGCCGCACGTTACGCGGCTCTGCGGAGCTCGGCGCGCCGGCGTCGCGTTCCGCGCGGCCGGACTCGGGCGCGTCCTGCTCGGCGAGCACCCGGGGCGCGGCGTCACCGGGCTCGGCGGACTCCGCGGACCGCTGGGACTGCGCCACCGGGTGCGCGGCGGACGTCTCGGCCGCCTGCCGGGCCTGGACCGCCGTCCAGACCGTGCCGCCCACCACGAGCACCGCCGCGCAGGCCGCGACCGCGGCCAGGATCCGGCCGCGGCGCGACCGCTTGGCGCGGTCGTTCAGCAGCCGGTCGAGCACCTGGCGCGGGGGGCTGCTCACCACCTCGACGTCGCGCTCGGACACCTTGCCGAGGAACGTCGTCACCCCCGCGAGCTCCTCCAGCTCGGCGCCGCACGCCTCGCAGGTGGCCAGGTGGTTGTCGATCTCCAGCGCCTCCTCCGGATCGAGCGCGCCCAGGGCGTGCGCGCCGAGCGCGATCCGGACCTCCTCGCAGGTCATCACGGTGCGAGCCCCCGTTCTTCGAGCGCCAGCTTCAGGGCGCGCAACGCGTAGTACGTACGGGACTTGACCGTGCCCGGCGGAATGCCCAGCGTCGCCGACGCCTCCTTCACCGATCGCCCCCGGTAGTAGACCTCCAGCAGCACGTCGCGGTGCTCGGGCCGCAGCGCGGCGAGCGCCTCGGCCACCGCCCACGACTCGACCGCGCGCTCGAGCTCGTCGTCGGCCGGCAGGACGGAAAGCGCCTCGTCGCCGGTCTCCGGCGGCCTGGCCTTCCTGGCGCGGTGCTGGTCCACGACGAGATTACGGGCCACCGTGAACAGCCACGCCCTGATCGACCGGCCCGACATGGCCTCGGGATGCCGCCAGGCCCGGAGCAGGGTCTCCTGGACGACGTCCTCGGCCCTGCCGGAGTCGCCGGTCAGCCGCAGGACATAGCCGTAGAGCGGCCCAGCGTGCTCGTCGAAGAGGGTCCTCACGAGTTCCTCGTCGGCGGTGTCCGCTGCTGTCACGTCCTCATCACGTACGCGGGGGCGCGACGGTTCACGCTCATCCACGGATCGGCACGTTCGTCGCTTCCGCCGAGAGCCTGAGCCCGTCCGGCACGCTCTCGACGCTGGTCACCTTCACGTCGAAGGGCAGCTTCCCCTTGAACGGGATCGTGTAGGAGACCATGCGGGCGACCTGGTCGGGCACACCCTCGATCTTCTCCGCCTGGACCCTGATGCCTCCGTCCGCCAGCTCGACCCGCACCTCGGCGTTGAACTTCACCTTCTGGACCCCCACCGTCACCTCGCCCGACGCGGTGAGCCTGTCGCCGTTGCCGCCGATCTTGACGCCCTGGGGTGCGAACTTGTCGATGGTCGCCCTGCTGATCGTGCCGGTGACGGCGACGCGCCCGGCCCTGATGTCGGGGCGGTTCTGCAGGATCCCGGCCAGCGGGGCCGTCACGTCGTACGCCGCCCCGTGCAGATTCCTGATCGGCACGCCGCCGTAGGTGAACGTGCCGAGATCGAACTCGACCTCGGGATAGCGGCCCGAGAACGCCTGAGTGAGAAAGGGGATGCCCTTAATGGTCACCGTGGGGGTGCCGGACAGGTCGGCGGAGGCGGCGATCCTGTTGGCGAGGTCGCGCTCGACCCCTGCGACCGCGACCCTGTCGGCGGCGACAAGGAGAATGATGAGCACGATCAGCGAAACGATCAGCTTGCGCATGGGGCTCCTTGTCGCGAGCGGGGGTCAAGAGCCTACCGATCCGATTTGACTCATTCCCTCGACGAGCACGCGTTCACGTGCGGATCAGCCGCCGGCGAAGGGCGGCAGCACCTCGACGGTCGCGCCGTCGGCGAGAATCACCTGATCGTGGGCGCGCTTGCCCACCGGAGAGCCGTCCACCAGGAAAGAGCAGCGGCGGACCACCCGCGCCAGTTCGGCACGATTCTGTGTGATTTTCGTCATGAGTTCACCAAGAGTGACCGCGTCGAACGGCTCTTCCGCGACGCCCGCGGCATCCTTGGCCGCCGCCCAATAACGTATCTTTCCTGTGGCCATGCCTTCCTCACAATCGGTTCAATCTAATTGTGCGCCGCCCTTAACGAGCTTGTTTCAGGAGACGCGCTGTTCACCTGTTGGACGCGCAATGGACGCGACTTACTCGTGGGATATCCTCACCTACAGGACTCGGGCGACGTAGCCCCCGGGTCCTTGTGTGTTTGAGGAGGCCGTAATGAGCAACCTGCTCCTGCTGACCAACGCCCTCGAGCCGTCCTCCGAGGTGCTTCCGGCGCTGGGGTTGCTGCTCCACTCGGTTCGCGTCGCGCCCGCCGAGGCCTCCGCGCTCATCGACACGCCGCCCGCGGACGCCGTTCTCGTGGACGCCCGCAAGGAGCTCGTGCAGGCCAAGAGCCTGTGCCGGCTGATCCGCACCACCGGCATCGACTGCCCGCTCCTGGTCATCGTCACCGAAGGCGGACTGGCAGCGATGACCGCCGAATGGGGCGTTGACGACGTGCTGCTCGACAGCGCGGGCCCGGCCGAGGTGGAGGCCCGGCTGCGCATGGCCACCGGCCGCATCTCGCAGCAGGCGGCCGAGGATGTGCCCGACGAGATCCGCAGCGGCGACCTGTCGATCGACGAGGCCACCTACACCGCGCGGCTGCGCGGACGCGTGCTCGACCTCACCTTCAAGGAGTTCGAGCTGCTGAAGTACCTCGCCCAGCACCCCGGCAGGGTCTTCACCCGCGCCCAGCTGCTGCAGGAGGTGTGGGGCTACGACTACTTCGGCGGCACCAGGACGGTCGACGTCCACGTGCGGCGGCTGCGCGCCAAGCTCGGCACCGAGTACGAGTCGCTGATCGGAACGGTCCGCAACGTCGGCTACCGCTTCGTGCCCGACCGCGCCGAGAACGACAAGGCCGAGTCGGCCAGCGTCTGATCGCCCGGGTCTGACTTTCCGGATCATCCCCGCAGATCCGGATTGACAGCGGCAGCACGCTGTCGTCAACTGATGTGACAGGTCGTCGCGCAGGCTGTTGCTGCCTGTCATGTCGGGGACACCGCCGTCCCATCCGGGGTGTGGTGTCACGGTGGGTCTGTTCGAAGCGCTGGTCGACGAGGGCGCCCGCCCGCACGTCTTCCACCGTAACGAGACGATGTGCTCGCCGTTGCGGCCCGCCCACTGCGTTTACCTGATCGACTACGGCTACGCCCGCGAGTACATCCCGGCCGGAGAGCGCGAGGTCGTCCACGACCTGCGCGGCGGCGGCGACCTCGTCGGCGAGCTGGCCTTCTGGAGCCCCGCCGACCGGGTCAAGGCGGACGCGCTCACCGAGGTCCGCGCCTGGCCCATCGACCTGCGCCGGCTGCGCGAGCAGGCCGCGGCGGCCCCCGCCGTGGCGACCGCGCTGGTGCAGGAGCTGTTCGCGCGCAACCTCGCCGCCCGCAGGCACGAGGCGCTGGCCCGCGCGCCGGTCGCCGCCCGGCTCGCCGTCTGGCTGCTGCATTTGGACGAGCGCTACGGGCTCGCGTCGGAGTCCGCGCCGCCGCTGTCCATGGAGACGCTGGCCGACCTGGTGGGCAGCTCGTCCGACGTGGTGCAGCGCCAGGTCAACCAATGGGTGCAGCGGCGCTGGCTGGTCAGGACCGGCTACCGCCGGCTGCACATCGCCGACCCGGTCGCGCTGCGGGCCGCCGCCGGCAGCTGGGAGCACCTGTCGGCGCCCTGGCGGGGGCGGGTGACGCCGTTCCTGACCCGGCCGGGCGGTCCCGAGCCGGGCAGCCAGATCCCCGTACGCGAAATGCCCAAGCCGCGCCAGCTCCCCGCCGACGTGCCCGACTTCACCGGCCGGCAGCAGAGCCTCGACCTGCTGACCGAATGGCTCGACCGGCCGCGGCGCCCCAACACGATGGTCGTGCAGGGCCTCCCTGGCGTCGGCAAGACCGCGCTGGTGACCCACTGGGCGCACCTGCACGCCGGCCGGTTCCCCGACGGGCAGATCTTCATCGACCTGCGCGGCCAGTCGCCGAGCCAGCCGCCGATGACCGTCGCCGAGGCGCTCGGGCAGATCCTGCGCTCGCTCGGCGTCGGCGAGCACATGCCGGCCTCGGACGAGGCCGAGCTGATGCTGCTGTATCGCAGCAGGATCGCCGGGCGGCGGCTGCTGCTCGTCCTCGACAACGCCGCCGACGCCGCCCAGGTGCGCGCGCTGCTGCCGGGCAGCAAGGACTGCGTGGTGCTGGTGACCAGCAGGACGCGGATGGCGCCGCTGCGCGCCACCGGCCACGCCGACCTGCTGGATCTGCAGGTGCTCGACCCGGGCAACGCGGTGGCGCTGCTGGTCGCCGTGCTGGGCGAGGACTCGCCGCAGGCGGCCGACAGGGACGCGCTGGCCGAGCTGGCGCGAGTGTGCTTCTACCACCCGTTCGCGCTGCGGATCTCGGCCGCCAAACTCGCCGAGAACCCCGGGCTGAGCGTGCGCGGGCGGGTCGAGGAGCTGCGCAAACCCGACCGGCTGCTGGTGGGCGACCCCGAGGAGGCGTTCAGGTCGGCGCTCGACCTCGCGTACGAGTCGCTGAGCCCGGCGCAGCGGCGGGCCTTCCGCCACGTGGGGCTGCTGCCGGGGCGCGACTTCACGCCCGAGGTGCTGGCGGCGGCGCTCGGCGTGCCGGTGGACGAGGCGGTCGCCGCGCTGGCCGGGCTGCACCGTGCGTACCTGGTCGAGCCGCTGCCCGGATCGCGCTACCGGGTGCACGACCTGGTCAAGCGGCTGGCGCGGGAGCTGGGCAGGCACGCCGAGGCCGGCGTGCGCGAGGCCAGGGCGCGGCTGCTCGACCACTACCTGGCGGTGGCCTCCGACCCGGACACGCCCGCCGAGTGGTTCGAGGCCGAGCGGCGCTCGCTGGTCTCCGCCGTGCGGTTGGCCGGGGAGAGCGGCGCGCACGGCATGGCCTGGCGGCTGGCGGCCGCGGTGTTCGAGCCGTTCAGGCGGCTGCGTTACTACGAGAACAACCTGGAGGTCCAGCAGGGCGGGCTGGCCTCGGCCATGCAGGTGAGCAACCGCGCGGCCATCGCGCTCATGCGCGGCAACCTCGGCTCGATCCACCGCGACATCGGGCCGTCCACGCTCGCGGCCAGGTTCATCGGCGAGGCCCTGGCCGACCACGTCGCGCTGGGCGACCGCGAGGGCCAGGCGCGGGCGCTCAACGACCTGGCCGAGGTGCACGGCATCGCCGGCAACAGCGAACAGGCGCTGCGCCACGCCGCCGAGGCGCTCGCCCTGTACATGGAGATCGGCGACCGGTCGGGGGTGGCGAAATGCCTGCACACGCTCTCCCGGCTGCACCTGTCGCAGGAGCGCTACGAGCTGGCGCTGCAGTACGCGGGCCAGGCCCTCGACGTACGCGAAGAGCTGGGCGACCGGCGCGGCACCGCGCAGAGCCTGATCATCCTGGCCACCGTGCAGCGCAACCTGGACGAGCCGAACGCCGCGCTGTCGGAGGGCCTGGAGGCGCTGTCGATCTGCCACGACTTGGGCGACGAGCACGCCGAGGCCGAGACGCTGCTCTGCCTCGCCGAGATCTACGACCTGCTGCGGCTGCCGCACGACGCCAGGCGCGACGCCGAACGCGCGCTCGCCGGCTACACGGCGACCGGCGACCAGTACGGCTGCGGCCGCACCCTGTGCGCGCTCGGCCGCATCGCGCGCAACGGCTCGCGCTACGACGAGGCGCTGTCCTACTACGAGCAGGCCCTGACCGTGCAGAACGAGCTGCACCACGAGCAGGGCAGGGCCGAGACGCTCGGCGAGATCGGGCTCGTCCACTGGCGGCTCGCCGACTACCGGCGCGCCGACGACTACCTCAACCAGGCGCTGGCCATCAGCAGGATGATCAGGGACGAGCCGGTCGAGGCGCGCATGCTCAACCGTCTCGCGCGGGTGCGGCGGCGGCAGGGCAAGCCGCAGGTGGCGTTCACGTACGCGCTGGAGGCCCTCGACATCGTGCAGGGCAAGAACATCCGGCGGGCCGAGGCCGACGTGCAGGAGACGCTCGCCTACACGTACCTGTCGCTGGGGTTGCACCGGTACGCGCTGCGCGCGGCCGAGTCGGCGCTGGCGATCAGGGAAGAGCTGCGCGACAACCGGGCGAGCGCGCTGCTGTCGGTGGCGCAGGCGCTGCACGCCGCCGGACGGCCCGCCGCGGCGCTCGACCCCGCGCGGGAGGCCGTCGAGCTGCAGCACGAGAGCGGCACGCGCGACCGCTGGGCGGCGGCCCTGACCACGCTCGCCATGATCCTGCTCGACCTCGACCGGGCCGAAGAGGCGCTGCCGTACGCGCGCCAGGCCAGGGACGTGCACCAGGAGTGCGGCACGCGGCGCGACCTCGGGTGCGCGGCGCGGGCGCTCGGCCTCATCGCCGCCCGGATGGGGCGGCAGGAGGAGGCGGTCAGGTACCTGAAGGAGGCCGTGCACACGCTCGAAGAGGTCGGCGACCTGGTGGAGGCGCACCGCGCCGCCGAGGAGCTCCGGCTGCACGCCTGACCCCTCGGCCCAGCACCACCTGCGCCCCGCCCACCCGGGTGACCTCGCACCCCCGCTCGCAGCGCCCCCCGCTTGCAGCACCTCACACCTTCGCGGCCCCCACGACCGCCGCGACCGCGCGCGGGTCTCCGCTCTCGCCTCCGCATCGCGCGCTGCGCCACGCGCCCCCGTGCTTTCGCCTTCCGCGCCACGCGTCTCCGCACCTCACCGGCACCATCGCGGGCGTTGGGCGAGGAGGCGTGGACGCGAGGCGCCTCACAGGTAGGAAAGCGCGCGAAGTGCGGCGCAAGGCACGGGGCGCAAGACGCAAAAGCGCGAGGCGCGCCGTGGGGTGCGAGGGGCGGGGCGCGGAGTGCCACGCAAGGCACGGGGCGCAAGACGCAAAGGCGCGAGGCGCGGGGTGCGAGGGGCGGGGTGCGAGGGGCGGGGTGGGCAGGGGGTGTGGGGGGCGGGTGGAAGTTGTGGGGGTTCTGACGGGAGGTGGCATGGCTTCGGTGCGGGCGAAGTCCGGCTTTGGACGGGAATCGCTCCGGCTTCAACCCGAAATACCGACAAAAGTCGGAAAATCGCCGTACTAAGGTCGCAGATCTTCCTCTGAGCTTGTCGTTACCTGGACTCACCGGCCGAATCGACGACACGGAGGTGATCCGGATGCTCAAGAACCATCTGCGGCGCGACCTTCAGTGGCTCAAGCGACAGGCGCGTAAGGACCGGCGGATCACCGTCGCGATGCTCGCCGGGCTGCTCGCGGCCTGGACGTACCAGCTCTCCGGCGGGCCGGGCGCGTCGCCGTCGCCGCTGCTGCTCGCGCTCTCGGCCGCGCTGATCTTGGGGTCGGGGGGCGCGTGGCTCGTCTCGGCGTACTTCGTCACGAGGACGCTGCGGGCGCGCCGGGAGCCGGCCGAGGAGCTGCGCTGGGTCGCGCGGATCAGGCTGGGCAAGGAGTGGGCGTTCGCCTCGCTCAGCGCGTACGTGGCCTGGCACCTGCTCCACTTCGTCATCGGCCTGGTGATGAGGTGAGCGGGGCGAGCTCCAGGCGGTCGACCCTGATCGCCGAGCCGGTGTGGACGTACTGGACGATCTCCGCCGCCGGCAGCTCGGCCAGGCCGACGTCGGCGTCCGCGTGGGCGTCGCACCAGGCGACGATCTCCTCGGCGTTCGTCAGGGGCGCGGCGAAGTGGACGAGGCTGATGTACCAGCGGTCGCGGACCCGTCCGTGCTCCAGGTCGCGCACGCCCCGCGACGCAAGGTTCGCGGCGAAGCGCTTGTGCAGCGTCTCCAGCGTCTCGTCCACGGGGTGCGCGCCCACCAGGACGCCGCCCCGGTGCGGCGCGACGCCCGCGAGGTAGACCCAGGCGGGCGGCAGCCCGTCGGCGGCCTCGGCCAGCGCCTCGCCGTACGCGCGACGCAGCGGGTCGTCCTGCGGGATCACGCTCCGGTACGGCTCCAGCGACCTGAGCGTGACGTGCAGGGCGGGGCCGCCGTGCACCCAGTGACCGGGGGCATGCACGGTGGCCGCCAGCTCCGTCAGCCGCTGGACGACCTCACCCGAGGGCCGCAGCACGGCCGCCGCGCCCCAGCGCTGCCGCCCCTCCGTCATGGGCACGTCATGGGTGGCCTCGCCGGCCAGCAGAGCGGCCCTCCCCCGCTCCCGGAACTCCGCGAAATCGGACATCCGCCCAGTATGCCAACGTACGGGGCGATAGAGCCGGGTGTAACCGGGTAGCGGCAGGTCGCGGTGAGGGGAGGGTGAGAGATGACGGGGGATCTGGTCGTTCCTGACGCCGCCCTCGGCGTGGTGGTCTTCGTCCACGGCAGCGGCAGCAGCCGGCACAGCCCGCGCAACCGGTACGTGGCCGGGGCGCTCAACGAGGGCGGCCTCGGCACGCTGCTGTTCGACCTGCTGACTCCGGAGGAGGAGTTCGACCGGGCGAACGTGTTCGACATCGAGCTGCTGGCGGGGCGGCTGCTCGAGCGTACGGCGCGGGTGCGCGAGCAACCGGAGACGGCGGGGCTGCCGATCGGCTACTTCGGCGCGAGCACGGGAGCGGCGGCGGCGCTGTGGGCGGCGGCCGAGCCGGGCAACGAGGTCGCCGCGATCGTCTCGCGCGGCGGGCGTCCCGACCTGGCCGGCGACCGGCTCGCCGCGGTGCGCGCCCCGACGCTGCTCATCGTGGGCGGCCGGGATCCGGTGGTGGTGGCGCTGAACAAGGAGGCGCAGCGGCGGCTGCGCGCCGAGAACCGGATCGTGGTGGTGCCGGGGGCCACGCACCTGTTCGAGGAGCCGGGCGCGCTGGACGCGGTGGCCGATCATGCACGCGAGTGGTTCGTCACGCACTTTCGCGCTGTTCGGCCCGCCAGCAAATGAAAGATTTCCGGCGTTCAATCGCAAACACCAGCAGAAGCCGCGTTGGTTCGTTGAAGTAGATCGTTGTTTATGCGAACGTCAGGGACGGATCACTTCCCGACCTGACGAACGGTTACAGACGTGTCCCTGCTGGAGATCGACGGTCTCATCTGGGAGGCCCACGGAGTCCGGCGACGCCTGTCACCCGATCCGCTGAAGCTCAACGAGAACAAGGCGGCGGTCGTGGTGGCCCGCGACTCCGAGGAAGGCGAGGCGTTCACCGACGTCCTGCTCGGGCTGGCAGAGCCGGTCGCCGGCCGGATCCTTCTCGACGGCGAGGACATCACCGGCATGCCCACGGCCGAACGCGAGATCGGGCTGGTGCCCGCGGGCGGCGGCCTGCTGCCGCACCTGACGATCAGGCGCAACCTGGAGCTGGCCGCACAGGCGCGCAGGGAGCTCGCGCCGCTGTCGCACGGCCGTGTCGGCTTCGTCAGCAAGAGGCTGCACATCGACGGCCGCATGGACGACAAACCACACCAGCTCGGCCACGAAGACCGGCTGACGGTCGCGCTCGCGCGGGTCCTGTGCCGGCCGGTGACGACGAAAGTGGTGGTGATCGAGGACCGTACGGGGGTCGAGCCGTGCCACGGAGCGGTCAACCGGGCACTCAGTGAAGATCACCGGCTGACCGTGCTCATCGTCACCGACGACCGCACGCGGGTGGCCAGCCTCGCCTCGTCATCGGACTTGCTGGAGATCACCGATGCCGATCAGTCGTAGGGCGTTCCTGCTGGCCGTGCCGGCCGTGGCCGCCGCGGGCTGCGCCGGCCAGCCGCCGCTGCGGGTCGCGGTGGTGTGGAGCGGCGACGAGTTACAGCGCTTCCTGCGCGTGGTGGACGCCTACGTCGCCCATTCCCGCCGGCCGGTGAGCGTCTACTCGGCCGGCGACAACATCAGCGCGCTGCTGCGCGGCCCCGCCGAGAACGTCATCCCCGACGTGGCCGTCATCCCCCGGCTCGGCCTGCTGTTCGACCCCGTCGTGCGCCCGCGCATCCAGCCCAGGGAGTTCGGGCACGTCCAGCCGGAGTTCTGGCGGCGGCTGGTGACCCCCGAGGAGGGCGGGCCCGAGCTGGGCGCCTGGTTCAAGCTCGCCTACAAGTCGCTCGTCTGGCACCGCAAAGGCGAGCGGCACGCCCCCGCGAGCCTGACCGCCTGGCATCCCCGGCCAGGAACGGTGGCCATCGGCGCGGCCGACGGGTGGGTGCTCAGCGACTGGTTCGAGAACGTCCTGCTCTCCATGGCCCCCGAGGTGTACGACGGCCTCTTCGCCTCGGCGACGCGCGGCGATCCCGACTGGTGGGCGAGGCGCGAGGTGTCCGACGCGCTGGAGACGCTGGCCTCGCTCTGGCGCGAGGCGTTCACCCCCGAGCAGGGCAGGCGCGCGCTGACCCTGCAGTTCCACGACTCGATACTCGACGTCTTCCGCTACCGCACCGCCGACGTCGTGGCCGCGCCCGACTTCGCGCTCCCCGTCATCCAGCGCTACGCCGGCCTCGACGTGGCCGGCCACTTCCGCTTCCCCGGCGACGCGGGCGGGCCGCCGCCCCTGGTGGTCGGCGGTGACGTCGCGGTGGCGATGAAGCGGGGCGGGCGCGACGCGCTCGACTTCGTGGAGTGGCTGACCAGACCGCGCGGTAACACGCGCGACGCGCTGACCGAATGGGTGGACGAGGGCGGCTTCCTGACCCCGTACCGCGACCCGACGCAGCCGCTGCTGCGCGAGCCCGCGCTGGCACTGCGGCGCAGCGAAGGCCTGCGCTACGACCTGTCCGACCGGCTGATCGGCCGCCTGGAGGGCGGCGACGGGCGCGGGCTGTGGCGGGTGCTCACCGAGCTGTTCAGCGACGTCGCCGCGGGCACGGCCACGCCGCGGAGCGCGGCCCTGGACGCGCGCGAGAAGATCCTGACCGGCCTCGCGAAGGGCTCGGCCCGATGAGTCCGTATGAGGTGACCGCGTGATGACCGACGAAGGCAACGCCGTCCAGTGCGAGGTGAACGCACGATGAGCGTGAGCGACAACGCCGGGCCTGACGCCTTCCTGTTCGAGGTGGCCCCGCACCCCGACGCCGGGGTGCCGGTGAAACCGCAGGGCATCAGCCGCTGGCGTGCGGTGCTCTACCTGCTGCTCGCGGTGCTGCTGTCGGCCGGCGTGATCCTGATCCCGCTGATCGCGACCGTGCTCATCAGCTTCTCCCGGCCCGGCGCGTGGCAGGAGGTGCTGACCGACGCGGGCGCCTGGCAGGCGATCGGCAACATGCTCATCTGGTGGCTGCTCGTCGTGGTGGTGTGCGCGGTCGGGCTCGGCCTGGCCTGGCTGGCCAGGAACGCGGGCCCCGCGCTCGGCCTGGTCATGCGGATCATCCTGGTGCTGCCCGCCGTCGTGTCACCGCTCACCACGGGCGCGGTCTTCCGGCTGCTGTACGACACCAGCCACGAGCGCGGCGTGGCCGCCGCCCTGCTCGGCCAGGACATCGCCTTCCTCGGGCCCGGCTGGATCTGGCTGGTGCTCGGCTCGGCCTTCGTCTGGCAGTACGCCGGGGTCGCGTTCCTCGTCTTCCACCAGGCCCTGAGCAGGCTGCCGGCGAACCTGCTGCGGGTGGCCAGGGCCTTCGGCGTGAACCGGTGGGGACGGCTGTGGACCGTGGCGCTGCCCACGCTGGCCCGCCCGGCCTCGCTCGCGTACCTGTTCGCGCTCGTCTTCGCGGCCCGCGTGTTCGACCTGGTGCTCATGGGCGCGCCGGGCTCGATGCAGGCGCTGGTCGAAGGCGGCGGCCTCTACTGGTGGCGGCACAACGACGACCTGGGCTACGCCGGGGCCGCCGCGCTCGCCGTGCTGATGTCCCTGCTGGTCGCCGCGCTCGCCGCGCCCGCGCTGTTCGGCCTGCGCGGGCGGGTGACCTGGGGCGACTCCGCTCCTTCCCGGCGTCCGTCCGCCCACCGGGCCCGGTGGCTCTGGCCGCTCGGCGGCGCGGTGTCGGTGCTGTGGCTGCTGCCGTTCGCGGCGCTGCTCATCACCTCGCTGCGCGACCCGGTCGCGGCGGCGCAGACCGGGTGGTGGAACGGCGAGCCGTGGACGCTCGGCTCGTACACGGAGGCGCTGACCGACAGCGCGTTCACCGGCGCGCTCGGCACCACGTTCGTGCGGGCCGTCACCGTGGTCGCCGTGGTGCTGCTGGCCGCGGTGCCGGCGGCGTACGTGCTGGCGCACGAGCACCTGCTGCCCCGCCGCACCTGGCAGATGGTGCTGCTGGTCGCGGTGGCGCTGGCGGTGCTGCCGCCGCAGGCGTTCGCGGTGCCGCTGCAGCAGGTGCTGAGCCCGATCGGCACGGTGCCGGTGCTGACCGTGGTGCACGCGGCGCTGGTGCTGCCGCTCGCGGTGGTGGTGCTGCACAACGCGTTCGTCCGGGTGCCCGCGCCGATGCTCGCGCGGGACCGGTGGGAGCTGTTCCACTACGTCCGCGAGGCCCGCCCCGCCGTGGTGCTGGCCGGGGTGGTGGTGTTCGTCCTGGTCTGGAACGACGCGGTCGTCGGCCTGCTGCTCAACTGGCCGTCCGGCGACCATCTGCCGCTGATCCTGCTGGAGCAGGCCCGCCACTTCATGAGCGCGGTGAGCCCGCTGGCGGCCCAGGCGGTGCTGGCCACGGTGGTGCCGGTGCTGGTCGTCGCGGTGACCGCGCGCCTGCTCTACCAGGGGCTCACGCGAGGAGTGCGGCGATGACGGAGCTTTCGCGCTGGGACCGCTTCAGCGCCTGGACCGCGCGGGTCCGCAGGAAGGCCGCCGCGCATCGGGCCGAGCTGGGCGTCGGCGGAGCCCTGACGGTGAGCGGCACGATCCTGATCCTCCAGGAAGAGCTGATCAAACAGCTTCTCGGCGGGCTGCCGACCGGGGTGCTGATCGCGCTGATGGCCGTGTCCGTGGTCGTGCTGCCGGTCGCGGCCGGGGCGATCAAGGGCCGGATGCGCCGCAGCCGCATCGACCCGTCGCAGCAGGAGGACTCCCTGGTCCCCGAGCCGGTGGAGGAGCTGGTGGGCCGGGACGCGGATCTGGAGCGGCTCACGAGGCTGGCGGCGACGAGAAGCATCCTCGGCGTGCACGGCAGCGTCGGGATCGGCACGTCCGCCGTCGCCGTCAGGGCCGCGTGGGACCTGGCGGAGAAGGGAAGCGAGCCGCTCTACGCCGACCTGCGCGGCGCCGACAAGGACCGCCCGGAGACTCCGTTCAGCGTGGCCCAGCGCGTGCTGCGCATCCTCGGCCTCAAGCCCGGCGAGATCCAGGAGGCGTCCGACGCCACCGAGAAGGTGGCCAACGCGCTCAAGGGCACGCATCGCGTCCTGCTGCTGGACAACGTCAGCTCGTACGCCCAGATCGCCTGGCTGCCGCAGCGGGTGCCGGAGGCGTACATCATCGTCGCGGGGACGCTCGCGGGCATTCCGTCCGATGCGCCCGTCGCGTACATCGAGCTCGAACCGCTGGACGAGCGGGCCAGGCAGGCCCTGCTGGCCAGGCACATCCGCGACGAGCGGGCCCGCCGCGAGCCGCAGGCGCTGGAAGTGCTCGCCAATGCCTGCATGGGTCACCCGCGCGAGCTGGTCAGGGTCGGCTCCTGGCTGGCCCGCAACCGCCGCATATCCCTGCAGACCATCGTGAACGACTTGCAGGGGCTGGACATCGCGGAGACTCTCGATTTCGTGCTCAAGCGCAGCTTCGACCAGCTCAAGCCCACGGCCAAGCAGGTGTTCGCGCTGCTGGCCGAGCTCCCGATCGCCGAGCTGGACTGCGAGGCCGTCGCGGCGCTGCTCGGCGTGCCGTCCGCCGACGACGCGATAGACGAGCTGATCGACATGGGCCTCGTGGAGCAGGTGCGGCGCAAGCGCGTACGGGTGCTGAGGACGTTCCGCGACAGCGGCGTGGCCGAGGCGGCGGGGCGCTCGCCGAGCCAGGTGGCGGCGTGGCGGCGGCTGGTGGAGCACTTCGCCGGGCACGCCGCCGAGAACGCCCGGCGGCTGCCCGACGCCCAGGACGCCAAGGACTGGTTCGCGGTGGAGGACCAGGTGCTGCAGCAGGTGCTGGAGTCCAGGACGCCGGACCCTGAGACCGCCGGCGCGCTGGCCACGATCGGGGACGCTCTGGACACCTGGTACCGCTTCGAAGGACGCCATCAGGACCGGCTGGAGACGGCGCAGCTCCTGGCCGAGGCCGCCGAGACGCTCGGAGACGAGCAGCTGCAGGCGACGGCGGAGCTGCGCCAGTGCTCGCTGCTGCTCGCGGTCGGCAAGGTGCGCGAGGCGCAGCAGCACTTCAACAAGGCGGCGCAGCTGCACGGCGGGGCCG
Source organism: Nonomuraea sp. NPDC049309 (assembly GCF_043196965.1). Classification (NCBI taxonomy): domain Bacteria; kingdom Bacillati; phylum Actinomycetota; class Actinomycetes; order Streptosporangiales; family Streptosporangiaceae; genus Nonomuraea; species Nonomuraea sp. NPDC049309. The sequence goes on from NZ_JBICSH010000002.1 coordinate 146,343, forward strand.
AGCAGGGGCCCGCGGAGCAGCATCTGGCGTACGCGACGCTGCTGCTGGCGGAGGGCGACGACTACCAGACCGTCGAGTCCAGGCTCGTCCAGTACGGCCAGGCGCTGGGCCGCAGCGACGTCCTGGGGCAGGCCGTCCGGCTGACCAACGTGGCCGCGCTGCTCATGCGCAAGGGACAGACGCGGGTCATGCCGGGCGTGCCGGGTGCCGAGCAGCCCGAGGACGACGGCGACGCCCAGGAGCCGGTCGATCGCGAGGCCGAGCAGGCCGCCCGCGAGGAGGCCGCCGCCGAGGCGCGGCGGCTGTACATCAACGCCAGGATCGTGCTGTACCAGGCGCTCAACCTGGCGCAGCAGGCCCGCGACGAGGGGACGCAGGCGCACGCCCACGAGCTGCTCGGTCTCGCCCACCACTTCCTCGGCCAGCGCCACGACGCCGAGCAGCACCTGCTGGAGGCCGAGGCGCTCTACGGGAAGTCGGACGAGAACCCGCTCATCGGTGAGAGACGCGACCGGAAGGTGGACAGGACCGGGCTCGGGCGCTGCAAGGTGCACCGGGCCGGGTTCCTGCTGGAGGACCCGAAGCACAAACCGGCCGAGGTGGCGGCGCTGCTCGCGGAGGCGCTGAAGGATCTGCCGCCGACCGGGGTGAGCAGGGCGCTGGCGCATCTGCACCTGAGCAGGTTGCAGCCGGAGCAGGCGGGCGAACACCGCGAGAAGGGGGTGCAGGCCCTGGCGCCGTGGCAGGGGGCCGCGGAGCCCCAGCAGGTCAAGGTGCTGCGCGAGCTGCTCGAACCCAGGGAGGCCGCGGAGGGCCCGTGACCGGGCGGCACCGGCCGGGGCCCGGCCGGTGCCGCCCGGTCACGGCTCACGAAGTCCTCCGACGACGCGCTCGCCCCTTGCCGGTGACCGGCCCGGCGGCGACGGCCTTACGACCGGCCGTGGATCGTGTGCCTGACGCGGGACATGACGGTCAGACCGGCACCGTTGCCAGCGTCCTGCCGTCGAAGGTCTGGATGGTGAAGTGGTTGATGTCGTCCTGGGGCAGGCTGGTGGCGCCGTGCAGGAGCAGCGGGTCGGGCGCGCCGGGCACGCCGTACCCCTTCTCCGGGACGCCCCAGCTCGCCACCACCTCGGAGCGGCCGTCGTCGCCCACCGCCATGAGCCGGCACTGCAGCGGCCCCTTGACGCCCTTCAGCTCCAGCGCGACGTGGGTGCCCCAGCCCTTGTCCTCCAGGCCGACGACCCCGGACACGCCGGTGGCCGGGTCGGTGACGGAGTACGTCTTGCCGGTCATGAGCAGCGCGCGGGCCGGGCTGTGGATGCTGTCGGGATCGGGGCCGCTGCCCACCGTGGCGTTGAAACCGAGATAGACGCCGGCCGCGACGAGCACGCAGGCGGCGGCCGTCATGAACGCGCGGTGCAGGCTCCTGCGGCGCCGCTCGGCGGCGGCGCGGCGGACGAGGAGCGATTCGACCTGCGGGTCCGGCGGCTGCGGCAGCAGGTCGTCCGGATGGACCCCCCTGATGAGCTCCCCCATGGCGGCGAACGAGTCCACCTCGGCAGAACAGATCCGGCAGCCGAGCAGATGGCGTTCGAAGGCGTCCCGCTCGTCCCCTTCGAGCAGGCCCAGCGCGTACGCGGCCACGTCCTCGTGATGTACCTCAGTCATGGCGCCACCCCCCTGTCATCGTGACGCACCTTTGTCACGGCAGCGTCACCCCCCTTTCCTCCAGCGCGACCCGTAAGGCGCGCATGGCGTAGTACACGCGGGACTTCACCGTGCCGACGGGCACGCCGATCGTCTCCGCCGCCTCCTGGAGCGAGCGGTCCAGGAGGAACGTCTCGGTGAGGACCTGCCGGTGCGCCGGGGAGAGCGACATCATCGCGTCGGTGATCACGATCTCTCTCAGCAGCCGCTCGTCCTCGGCGGCCACGGGCTGGGCGCGATCGGAGATGTCCTCGACGGTGTCGAGGGGGCGGGCGTTGTTGCGGCGCCGGTCGTCGATGACGACGCGCCGGGCGACGGTCGCGAGCCAGGGCATCAGCGAACCGGATTCCGTACGCAGATCGTGGAGGTTGCGCCAGGCCCGTACGAGCGTCTCCTGGACGACGTCCTCGGCCCAGCGGCGATCGCCGCCCGTCAGCCTGATGGCGAACGCCATGAGGGGGGCGCCGTATTCGCGATAGAGGGCTCGGACCATGGCCTCGTCCGTTACGCGGTGATTCACCACGGGCGGGCTCCTAGCGCTGCGGATATCATGAAATACCGCACTCGGTACGCCGATATTGGGAAATATCACTCTAGCGACGGAGCGGCGCCCAGGTCAGGTAAATTGCAAACCTCGCCGCATAACTAGATTAATCCGCTAAATCGTGCTTCAGTCCCCTGGAGAGGGGATTATGATCATTCGCTTGACGATCCGCGATCCAGCGGCCGGCACCGCCGCCGACGTCGAGGTGACGGCGGAGCCCGAGACCCCCATCGGCTCACTGCTGCGGGCGCTGCCCTTCCCCATCAACGGCCGGCCCTGCTACGTGGGCAGCGGCAAGCTCGACCCCGACGCCACCGTCGCCGACAGCCCGCTCGTGCCCGGGGCCACGATCAGCGTCGGCGAGCCCGAGCGTACGCAGCCGTGGCGGCCCCTGTCGGCGGCGGGCGCGATCCGCGTCTTCGCCGGCCCCGACGCCGGACGGGTGGTCTGGCTGACCCCGGGCAGCCACCTGATCGGCCGCGAGCACGCCGACATCGACCTGCCGCGCGACGCCAAGGTGTCCGGGCGGCACGCCCGCATCGACGTCTCGTGGACCGGCGAGGCCACGGTCGTCGATCTCGGCTCGCGCCACGGCACCCGGGTGGACGAGGTGGACGTGCGCGGCCCGGTCGCGCTGCGCCCCGACGGGGTGCTCCAGGTGGGCGACGACCGGCTGCGCTGGGCGCCGCTGCCGCCCGCCAGGCTGCGCACCACCCGGGCCAGGGACGGCCGCGTCGACTTCGACCGGGCCTTCTCCCCCGCCCCCGCCGTGCCGGCCGCGCGCATCACGATGCCGCGCGACGACGTGCCGCAGCGCAATACCGCGGTGGCGCTGCTTTCCTCGCTGCTGCCGCTGCCGATTTCCGTCGCGATGGCGATCCTGTTACAGAGCCCGTATTTTCTGCTGTTCGGAATTCTCACGCCGATCACGTTCTTCGCCACGCAGTGGGTGGAGGGGCGGCAGCGCAGAAAGAAAGAGCGCGAGTTCGACCAGCGCAAACGCCACACGATGGAGCTGATCAGGCGGCACGTCATACGCGAGCAGTGGCTGCGCCACGTGGTCGCCCCCGACGAGGTGGACCTGACGTTCGCCGCCACCCACGAGGGCCCCGGGCTGTGGCCGCGCAACGCCGACTCCCCCGACGGGCTGACGCTGCGCGTGGGGGTGGCCGACGAGCCCGCCACGATCGCGTTCGACGGCGAGCCGTGGCCGGGCTTCGTCCCGCCGGTGCTGCGCGGCGTACCGGTGACGGTGGACCTGCGGGAGATCGGCGTGCTGGGGGTGATCGGCCCGCCCGATCCGGTGGACGCGCTGCTGCGCTGGCTGCTGGTCCAGCTCGGCACGTTGCGCGCGCCCGACGAGCTGCGCGTGGTGCTGATCACCGCGTCCGGCGGCGAGCATTTGGCCTGGGCGCGCTGGCTGCCGCACCTCAACGTGGACGGCCCCGTGCCCTGCCTGGTGGGCAACACCCCGCAGACCAGGGCGGAACGCGTCGAAGAGCTGAAGGACCTGGTCACCGAGCGGCTCAAGGCGAGGGAGCGCCGCTTCGCCGAGGAGGTCGTCGTGATCCTCGACGGCGCGCGGGCGCTGCGCGACATCCCCGGCATGAAGGAGGTGCTGCGGCAGGGCCCGTCGGTCGGCGTGTACGTCATCTGCGCCGACCAGCGCAGCCTGAACGAGTGCCGCGGCGTCTGCGAGCTGGACGGCACCGGCATGCTGCTGACCAGGGCCCGCCGCGGCCTGCCGGTGCCGGTGCAGCCCGAGGGGCTCGGTATGCGGTCGGCCGAGCGCATCGCCCGCGCGGTGGCCCCCATGCGCGACCGGCTCACGCTGGCCAGGGCGGACAGCGCCGTCCCCGCCTCCGTACGCCTGCTCGACGTCCTGGGCCTGCCGCACCTCACCGCCCGCGACGTGCTCGCGCGCTGGGCCGCCGCGCCCGGCCCCACGACCGAGGTGTGCATCGGCGCCGACGGCTCCGGCCCGGTCACGGTGGACCTCGCCGCCGACGGGCCGCACGCGATGCTCGGCGGCGCGACCGGCGCGGGCAAGAGCATCCTGCTGCAGACCCTGGTCACCGCGCTGCTGCTGGCCAACCGGCCGGACGAGCTGAACCTGGTGCTGGTCGACTTCAAGGGCGGCGGCGCGTTCCTGCCGTTCGAGCGCTGCCCGCACGTGGTGGGGCTGATCCGCTCGACCGGCGACACGGCCGCCGACGTGTTCGACGAGAGCGCGGCGCGGCGGGTGCTCGCCTCCGTACGCGCGGAGGTCCGCCGCAGGGAGTCCGTCCTGGCGCGGTACGGCGGCGAGATCGACGCCTACTGGCGGGCGGGCGGCCGGCTGCCCCGGCTGGTGATGGTGTTCGACGAGTTCGCCCGCGTGCTGGAGACCTCGCCGGACTTCCTGCGCGAGCTGGTGAACGTGGCCGCCAAGGGCCGCTCCCTGGGCATGCACCTGGTGCTGGCCACGCAGTCGCTGCAGGGCAAGCTCTCGCCCGAGCTGAAGAACAACATCGCGCTGCGGATCACACTGCGCCAGAACGAGCCGTCCGACAGCGTCGAGGTGCTGGGCGTGCCCGACGCGGCGGGCATCCCGTCGCGGCTGCGCGGGCGGGGAATGATCATGCGGGTGGGCGGCGAGCAGCGCACACCACAGCTCTTCCAGACCGGCTACCTCGGCGATCCGCCGCCCAGCGGCCCGCCGCCGGCGACCGCGCGGCTGCTGCCGTGGCCCGCCGTGGGGCTGCCCCGGCCGGAGGTCAGGCAGGCGCCGCGCGCCGGGCGTACCGATCAGGACCTCGCGATCGAGGCGGTGGCCGAGGCGGCGCGCGGGCTGCGGGCCGAGCCGCCGTTCCGCCCGCTGCTGCCGCCGCTGCCCGCCGCCCTCCACTCCGACGTCCTCGACGGCTTCCCCGGGGTGCCGTACGGGCTGGCCGACGACCCGCACCACCAGGCGCAGCCCGCGGCGGCGCTGGACCTGGGCGGGACGGAGCGGCTGATGGTGGCCGGCGGGCCGCAGTCGGGCCGCACGACGTTCTGCCGCACGCTGATCTCCAGCCTGGCCGCCCGCTGCTCGCCCGACTACGTGTGGCTGTACGTGATCGAGCACCGGCCCGGGGGCCTCGCCGCCTACGCGGACCTGCCGCACTGCGGCGCCGTCGCCGGAGGAGACGAACCGGACCGGATCCGGCGCATCGTGACCTGGCTGGCGGCCGAGGTGGAGCGGCGCCGCACGGCGCGCACACCGGACGATCCCGCGATCGTGCTGGTGATCGACGGCTGGGAGTACTTCGAGAACCGCGGCGACCCCGACTTCTTCGAGACGCCGCTGCTGGCCACGCTGCGCGGCATCGTGGCGGGCGGCCCGCCGGTGGGCGTGCACACGGTGGCGGCGGGCGGGCACGACATGCTGCGCGGCAAGACGCCCGACCTGTTCTCGCGGCGGCTGCTGCTGCCGTTCCCGCGCGAGGAGACGCGGCGGGCGTACCTGTCGCCGTCCATGGTCTCGCCACCGATGCTGCCGGGGCGGGCCATCGAGGCGTCGTCGGGCCTGCACGTGCAGATCTGCCTGCCGCCCGACCGCATCCCGGCCCGGCACGGCCGTTCCTCTGCGCGCGCCTTCCCTCCGCTGCCCGCGCACGTCGCTCCCGGCGACCTCCCGGGGACGGCCGTCGGCGTGGGCGGTCCGGACGTGACGCCCGTCGAGCTGGACCTGTTCGGCGCCGGGCCGCACCTCGTGCTGGTGTCGGGCCCGCCTGGGTCGGGGCGCAGCACGGCGGCGCTGGCGATCGCGTCGATGCTGCTCGGCCAGGGCATCCCGGTGCTGGCCCTCGCCCCGCCCCGCTCACCGCTCGTCCGGCTGCCCGGGGCCAGAGCGCTCACCGGCACCACGTTCGCGGACGCCGACCTGCGCGAGGCGGTGGCGGGACTCGACCGGTACGCCGTCGTCGCCGACGACCTCGACCAGCTCACGATCACGGCCGCGGAGCAGGGCTTCGACACGCTGCCCACGCTGCTGCAGGACATCCTCGCCCCCTCCGAGCTGGGCCGCCGCGCGCTGGTGCTCGCCGGTGACGCGACCCCGCTGCTCGAAGGCCACCGGCGCTCCCTGGCGGGCGAGGTGACGGAGATGCTGCGCTCGGGCGTACGGATCCTGCTGACGCCCGCGAACCGGGTGCAGGCCCGCGAGCACGGGATCTCGCTGGAGCCCGACCAGTTCTTCACCGGGCCGTCCGGCCGTGGCTACCTGGCCGTGGCCCGCCGCGTGGAGCTCGTCCAGCTCACCGCGTTCCCGCACCCGTGACACCCTTTTCCCGGCACAATCCGGAAACGCAGATTTTTCCACGACATTCTGTCCGGGCGAGTGATTTTTTGTTATCAAGGGGGAAGCGAAGGGAATCATACCGTCGCCCCCGCTGTTTCCCCGATCCGCCCGGTAAGGAGTGCCATGAACAACGCCCCTGCCCAGCAGATTCAGCAGGACCGTGAACCCGCCGGCACGATCACCGTCCGCCGCCTGACCAGGGCCGAAACCCCCCGGGTCATGCACCCCAGCCACGGCAACTCCAACTGACCGTCCAGGCCGTTCAAAATTTTCAGCCGTACGACGAACGCCTATTGATGCGGCATTGGACGGTGGTGCCTCGATCGCCTCACCTGAAGCTCGAATCTTGCGGCGATGATGAGCAGGACTTCGGCCAGCAGATTCGGGGCCAGTTCACCGAAAGACCGGTCCGGGCTGTTCAGCCATTCGACGAGTGATCCCACCGCGATGGACACGAGCAGAAAGTACGTGAGCACTCCGACGAGCCGGCTGGACAGCACGCGGGTCACGGCCGCCACCGTACGGACGACGACGTGCGGGAGAGGCTGCCTGAGGTTGAAGTCGAGAATCTCCTCGATGGCCTGCCAGATGCACGCATAGGTCCTCGTGGACAGATATCTCCCCGACGCTTCGTACCTGAACCCGGACGGAGATGAGACCGCTGTGGCGACATCCAGCATCTTCCGCTGGATTGCGAATCCGTTGAACCTCGTCAGGGGAAAGAGCTTGGCGCACGACTGGACCAAGTAGATCTGCCAGGGTATGCGCACGTAATCCTGTTCACCGTACCGGGTGTACTCGTGGTTCGCCTCTGAGTGACCGTCGAATGCCGGGGCAAGCGCCGAGAAAAGCTCCTTCCAGACAGATTGCAGCTGTTTTCGCTCGATCTCGCGGTCGTAGGTGGCGAGCACCAGCAGTACGAAACAGCGGATGTAGGTATTGTCGCCGTTGACCAGATAGTCGCGAAGGTAGCGCCAATCCTCACTTCTGGTCGGCAGGTTGTTCGCGGCCAGGCAACGTACCGCGTGCGCGGTGGCGAGCGGGTCCGGCTCGCCGCCTTCGTTGCCCACCGCGTATCCCGCCGGATCGGTCCGCGCGTCATCAACCGCCTTGCGCACCATGTTCAGCGCCTCGGACCGCAGTGCGATCGCCGGGCTCACGTAAGAGAGCGCGAAGCCGACATCCGCCATCCGGAACACGTCGCTCTTCTGCAGCCGGATTCTTCTCCCGACCAGGTCGCGATAGACGGTCGGGCTCACAGTGGCCTTCTCCACCTGGATTCGGTTGACCACGTAATAGATCAGCTTGGCCACCTGCTCCTGCGCCACCGGATCCGTGGTGGTGTGGCGGGCCAGCATGTGGATCGTCGCCGCGGTGCCGTAAAGACCTCGTTGATCGAAGTCAGGGTGATCGAGGTACTGACCTGAGGCGAGGGCGTTGCCGGGCAGTCTCCCTGCCTCCTGTCGTAACCGCAGCTCGATACGCCGCTTCATCTCCGACTGAGCGGTCATGAGAATCTGACGCGTCAGCACCTACATCATCCCTGACCCGCGCGTTCGCGCGCCTCATTCAGTTGTGCCGTTCTTCTACAGGTGCGCCAAAACCGCCTCCATGGCGTGTCTGGCGTCGGGGATGAGATCCAAGTCGAGGATCTCGTCCTTTTCGAACCATCCGTACTTCTCGATGAAGTCTTCTTCGTCGTTTCCGCTCATGTCCACGTTGTCATCGGAGGTCGTGCAGAGCCGCGCAACGGCGACGACGGTAGGCGTCTTGTGATCCTCGAGGCGCCACCACCAGAGAGCCAGTGGACGTCCGGGGAGCACGTCCAGGCCCACCTCCTCACGGACTTCGCGGACGAGCGCTTCATCGGGGTTTTCACCGCTTTTCAAACGCCCCCCTGGAAGCTCCCACCGCCCGGGTTGATAGGGGTCGTCGTCGCTTTTCTTGATCAGCAGCAATCGGCCCTTCCACTCGATCACTGCTTTCTGCGCGAACTGCACGCACATCCGATCCTCCCGACATCGTTCCGCGGACTCGCCGTCTTGAGACCTTCCAGGAAATGGAGTCTTCTGAGGTGTACCGCCTCTGCTTCCGGATCTCGGGACGCCGCCAGCTCGGCACGCATCCGACGATCACGAATGAGTGCCTCATGCTCTTCTTCCGCACTGATGACAGTGGGCGCGGTGACGCATTCGGGCAGGTAGCCGAACGCGGACATGACCTCGTAATCGATGCTCTCGACAGCCATCAGCAGAGCAGCGTCAGAAGATCTTTTATATGCGGATGCGCGATCGCGTTGAATCGGCCGGTTGAGATTGTTCCACAGCTCGGAGATCGATGCAGCCATATGCGCTTCTTCACCAAGATAGAAATCGAGAGCGGCCGGTGACCACGAGACCCCTAATCTCGTACACAACGGATTGAGAGTATTTTCCGGATCTGCCACGAGATCTTCGTAACGTATGGTCAGCCAGCCATTCTCACCGATCACGCCGCGCGCCTCCAACGCGGCCTTCTGATCGGATAACCAGCGCAAGGCGATCGCTTGAGGATCCTTCGGACCGATGGGTGCCCTGGAGAACGAAAGGGCGACATCGCGCGGGTCGCGGACAAGGTGTACGTAGAGTACGGGCAGCTCGGTAGCGACGAGCTGATCAATGAAGTGAACATTTTCCAAACACTTGCTCACCCAGATTTGCTTCCCCAGATATCGGGCATGCCCGTCGTAGAAGGCCAAAAAGGCATGGGCGAGCGACGATCCCCGCATCTCCTCCAGAACGATGCGGGTTCGATCTCCGACAGAGGGCCACGGGAGAGCGTTCAACTCGACGAGCTCGGCCATGTCGGCGATCAAGCGCTCCATGTTCAGTGGCTCACCGTACCGGGGCAGCAGTCCTTGGAAGTCCCGTAACTTGTGCGCCGAGGGCGGGGCGAAGACGCCGGGCAGAGACCCCAAGAGCAGACGGAGCAAGTTGGAGCCGGAACGCTGGGTCCCCACAATCTGCACCCGCTTCATTTCGGACACCTTCGCGCTTGCGGCAGAGCCTCGCGGAGAATGTGAGCGGCCGTCTCGGGGAGCAGAGGGTTGAGGTAGACGCCCAGACCCAGCTCCATGCCTCCTGGCCGCTTGAGCGTCGTCTCGTCCTTGTGCAGCGGCACGAGTTCCACTCGCAGGTGGTGGGACGCGTCGCCTTTCGGCGCCTGCATCACATTGATCAGGTAAGGCGGCATCTCACCGCCGTACGTCGACCGGCATAACCGCAGACCGGTGTGCAAGCAGCCGGCCACCGCCGTGAGCTCATCCGAACGCAATGACGTGAGGTCCGGCCGATGCGATAGGGGGAAGATGATCATCTCGAACGGCAGTCTTGACCACGGCGGCACCTGGATGAAGGCGTGCTCGGACGCCATCACCGCGAGGTCTTGGCGCGTGACGCAGTCACAGATGGCGCACGACGCGCCGGCCTGCCCGAGCGTCAGCCTCCTTGGGACGAAGGGCAGCCCGACAAGCTGCCCGTGCGGATGGGCCACCGTGGGCCCGAAGTGGTCTCCTACGGATTCGAAGGCGAAGACGGCCTTCACCGAGGGGCGCTCGAAGAGACAGGACGTTGCGCGAGCGATCGACTCCAGGAAAGCCCGGGTGACCGCGAGGGGCAGGTCGGCCAGCCGCTCCGCATGGGAGTCGCCGTAGACGATCACCCAGTGCAGCCGCTCCCCAGCAGACGGGCCCGACCCCACCGTGCCGATCATGGGGTGCTTACTCGGCACGAGCCGGACGCCGCTCCCGATCCACTCTCCGTCTGTGCCAGCGCAGAAAGGACACACATTATTCGACTTTTCGTGTGCCCGAATGTCGGCCTGAGGGGCCAGATTCCGCCGTCCCGGCACGCGGAGAACCCACTCCGTTTCGACTGGACTCCACGTCGCCGTCGGGTCGCTGGACATACAAAGTCCCAAGCATTCCGGCTATGGCCGTAGTAGCAACGACAAAGGACAGTGTGGTGCTTTTGCCAGTCTAGCAGCCGACCGGCCACCCACGTAAAGAAACTTTTCGAAAACTCCCGCACATCTCGCTAAGGAGGATCCCGTCTTGGTAAGGTCAGCTATGACCCAGCTGATCAGGCACTCAGCAGCCGGCATCCGGGCTCAGGAAACCAATCATGCGCTCAGCACGACGCCACTCCCCCTGCCTGCAGATGTCGATCAGATGCGCCTCTGGGATGAACATCATCGAAAATACTGGCACAGCGAAGAGCGTATGAAGCCGACGCCGCTGGCCTATCTCCTCGCCGATCGATTGAAGCCCGGTCAGCGAATACTCGAACTGGGCTGCGGCAGCGGCAGGGACGCCGTTCACTTGCAGAGCCTCGGGCACACGGTCACCGCATCCGACTTCTCCGAGTACGCCATCCGCGAGAACGCACGCCTGCAGCGAGCATCCGGCGTGCGCTTTCTCCTCCAAGACCTGCGAATGTCTCTGGCCTTCGCCGACGGCGTCTTCGACGTCGTCTACGCACGGCTCTCTTTGCACTACTTCCCTGACCCCGTCACTCGCGACATCTTCCGCGAGATACATCGGGTGCTACGCCCTGGCGGCATGGTCCTGTTCAGCTGCAGGTCGGTCTATGACCCGCTCTATGGCCGAGGTGACGAGCTAGGGCCGCAGCTGTTCCTCAGCGATGGGCAGATCCGGCACTTCTTCAGCGAGAGCTACACGCGACAAGTCCTGACCGACAGCGCCCGCTTCACGATCGACGACCTCGTGATCCATGACGAGCTGGTCTATGGAAAGCGGGCGAACGTCGTGCAGTGCCTGGCTCACCGCGGGGAAGGCTGACCGAGAAGCTTGGTCCTGGCGGCGAGCAATTGCTCCCGCACTCCCAAGGCGTCGGCCCAGCGAACGGCGTCACGCCAATTCCATCCGGCCTGAGGCTGGGTCTGGCGGGCCACCAGACGTCGGAGGTATTGCGTGACACAGACCGGGGCGGACGCGCCGTAAACTCTGCCGGCCTGCCTGCCGAACATCACGTAGGCGCCTCCCGCGAGGCCGTCGAGAGCATCGCCATAGGACGCGAAGACCCGGACGTCCGGATAGTCGCGAGCGACATGGGGCAGGAGATCGGCGTCTCCTGGCACCAGATGAAGATGCGCGTGGTCGATGCACGCTCCGGCGTGCCGGCCGCGGCTCTCCGCCCCATGCTCGAAATATAGGACCGGCCCGTAAACCTCTTTCAACATCGATTCGACCACATGTTTCACATCCTGAAGTTCGTCGCGTTCCGGCTCCGGCAGGCTCGCAAGAGCGGTCACGTGACGGTCAGGAATGATGAGCAAATGCCCCTCCGCGAGCGGCGCGGTGTCGAGGACGGCCAGAAAGGAGGAGGATTCCAAGATGACCTCATCACCGTTTTCAGCCGGAAACAAATGGCTCCAGACCGGCGAACGGCCTTCCGCCGTCAGCACACAGAAGGGGCAGTCGAAAGTCCGGCCGAAAAGGCTCATGCGTCACCACCTATATCCAGTCACAGCCGCAGGCTCGGCTGCCGGAGCCCCCCCTTTCTCTCATACGGGAAATTCTCCATGAGTAACACTGCCAGAATGGCCATTCTCTTGTGACGGGCCGCAGATAATGTGGTCCTTATCGGACACGGCCGAGGAAGTGCGGTCAGGCTTCCTGAGCGGCGGCCGGACAGCGTCACCGCCGCCCATCCTCGTCATCGAAAGGCCGGACTCAGCCGCTCGCGCCGCCGCTCAATGAGGCGTCGAGTTCGCGGTGCTTGGCGATGGCGGTCTTGAGGAACTGGCTCATGCCCTCCAGGCCCTGCATGACCTGGCGGGCGCCGTTGTTCCACTGATCGTAATCCTGCTGGAATCTGCCCGAGGCGCGCTCGGTGACGAAGTCGCTGCTCACGAGCTGGTCGATCATCGCCTTGAGCTGGGTCAGCCGGGTCTCGATGTCCTCCTTCTCCTTGCTGAGGCGGTTCGCGCCGCTCTCCACCTGCGGGAAGCTGAGGTGATGGGTTCCTGCCGGCATGGCGGGTTCACTCTCCTTCGGGTCCGGACCAGGCCAGGGTGGCGCTGATCGCGTCGAACAGGTCGAGCATGGGCTCGGCCAGGCTCGGGTGCGGGCTGGTGAGCACCAGGTCGAGCACGCCGTGCCCGCCGGGGATCGGTACGAGGGTCTGCATGGTGACCGAGTCGAGGTCGCCGGTCTCGACGCCGCGCACGCGTACGGCGCGGCCCGCGGCCAGCTCCACGATCGAGACCTCGCGCCAGGCGGGCGTGCCCGGGCGGGGCGGCACGGCGGTCACGCCGGAGGCGATCGTCTCCACGGTGTCGCCCGCGCGGCCGGGGGTGTGCAGGGCCAGCAGCGTCGCCAGCACGGTGCCGGCGTTCTCCACGTGGTCGGTCATCACCGCGCCGAACAGCGCGCCGTGCCGGGCCGCCACGGCGGCGGCCTCGCGCAGCGTCTTCAGCAGCACCGGCCGGTGCGGGGCCAGCTCGGGGGCGGCCGCGACCCGGGCGTCCACCAGCCGGGCCAGGTCGCCGGTACGGCCGGCGCGCGCGACGTCGAAGGCGTACCAGGAGTCGGGCACGCGGACGGCGAACCCGTACGGCAGGTCAGCCATGGGACCACTCCGAGAGCGCGCCCGCCAGCGAGCCGTCCAGCGCGCCCGTGCCCTCGACCAGGGCGTCGAGCAGGCCGGCCGCGCGTTCCAGCAGCCGGTCCATGCGTTCGCGGTTGTCGGAGGACTCGGCGAAGAAGCGGCGCAGCGCCTCGTCCACCTTCGCCGAGCCGGTCCGGGGCTCCCGCGCGCCGGTCAGGCCTGCTTCGAGTGCGGCGCGGATCGCCTTGAGGTCGCTCGCCACGCGCGCGGCCTCCCCGCGGTCTGCGGAGAACTCGTCAGCCATCGGGAGCCTCCGTGCCCTCGTGGCCGTCCTGCGGCGTGATCGCGTACGGCGAGCTCTGGGCCCGCATGGAGGGCTGGGCGTCATCCCGCGACAGCGCGGCCACGGCGCCGGCCGCGACGGCCACGGCCAGCACGCCGATCGTCAGCCCGGCCGCGTACGGGTGCCTGCGCCACAGCGGCGGCGGTGGCGGCGGTGGCGGCTCGGGCGCGTCCTGCTGGGGCGGTGCCGTCCGCCGCTCGGCCTCCATCAGCAGCTCGTGCACCGACCCGCCGCGCCCGGGGCCGGTACGCCCGAGCAGGATGCGCACCAGGTCCACCGCCGTCGGGCGGGCGCCGAGGTCGGGGCGGCGGCACTCGTCGATCACCGCGCGCAGCGCGGGCAGCAGCCGGTCGAGGTCGGCGCCCTCGTCCGGCATCGTCCCCGTCGCCGCGAACACCACCACGTCCGCCCAGTCGCCCACGTCGTGCGCGGGGAACAGGCAGTCCCGGGGTCCCGGCGCGATGAGCGCCTGACCCTGCGGCGAGATCAGCACGTTCGCCGGGCTGAGCCGCAGCCCCGCGATGCCGCCGAGGTGCAGCCTGGCGAGCGTGGCGGCGCTGCCGAGGGCGAACAGGTGCAGCCGTTCGCCGGTGAGCGGTCCCCTTGACCTGACGACGGCGGCCAGCGGCTCGCCCGTCCCCAGGTAGTCGCGCGGCCTCAACGCCAGGCCGCCGCTCCATGCCTGAAAGTCCATCGCCGTCCCCGTTGTGGCCGATCAGCGCGGGCGGCACCGCCGGTGATCCGGCCCCGGTGCCGCAGGTCCGACAGGGGGTACGCCGGGGCCGCCGGCCGCGTTCAACCCATACCGATCGGGTCTTGACCTTGACGCGACGTCAACGTGTCCCATGGGCGGTGCAGGCCGCAGGGAGGCGCAGAGAGGAAGGAACGCGCATGGTCACAGCCGCGCTGCGCATCGTCGGGTTCGAGCTCAAGGGCCTGGCCGCCATCGCGGCGTGGCTCGTGCGGCGGCGGCACGGGGTGCCGGACGGGGCGGTCGCGCTCGCGTACGGCAAGGAGCAGTCGTTCATGATGGGCCTCATGGCGTTCGCCATGGCGGTCGAGACCGTGGTCGTGGACCTGCTGCTCGCCGCCCTCGACGTCCCGGACCTGCTGCGTCACGGCGTGTTGATCGCCGACCTGTACGGCCTGCTGTACGTCCTCATGCTGACCGCCGCCTGCGCGACCAGGCCGCACGTCGTCACGGCGGACGAGCTGCGCGTCCGGTACGGCGTCCACCTCGATCTGCGGGTGCCCCGCGAGCTGGTGACGGTGGTGCGGACCGGGCGGGCGTACCACCAGGGCGGCATGATCACCGTCGCGGGCGGGCGGCTGACCGTGGCGGTCTCCTCGCAGACGAACGTGACGGTCGAGCTGGCCCGGCCGGTCACCGTGGTGCGCCCGCTGGGCCGCCGCGCCGAGATCACCTCGATCCGGTTCTTCGCCCAGGATCCCGAGGCCGCGGCCGCCGCGCTCCGGGAGGGCGCCGGCACCGGCTGACCGCTACTCCCCGCGCCGCTCCCGCGCCCGCCGCTTGCCCTCGTGCATCGCCTGGACCCGCGCCACCGGGATCGTGTGCCCCTCCTCGACGAGGTCGGTGGGCAGCGGCTGCGGCGGCGGCATGTGCTCGGCCCACGGGTCGGCCCCGCCGAGCCGTGCGATCGCGGTGCGGATGGTGAAGTCGCCGGGGCGCACGCCGTCGAGGTCGTCCCACGCCACCGGGTACGAGACGGGCACGCCGGGGCGGATGCGCGGGCTGTAGGCGGCGGCCACGGTGGCGCCGCCCACCCGCGTGGAGTCGATGAACACCTTGCCCGCGCGGTCCTCCCTGATGAACGCGGTGGTGGCGAGCGCCGGGTCGAGCCGCTCGGCGCGGGCGGCGAGCGCGCGGGTGGCGGCGGCCAGGTCGTCCATCGCGGTGTCCGGCGGGACGGGCACGAAGACGTGGACGCCCTTGGCCCCGCTGGTCTTCACCGCCCCGGCCAGCCCGGAGTCGGCCAGCGCCTGCCTGACGAGGTGCGCGCCCCGCACGGCCAGCGCGAAGGAGTCCTCGGGCGGGTCGAGGTCGAGCACCATGTGCGTGGGGTGCTCGCCGGCGTACAGGGCCGGGTGGTATTCGACGGCCCGCTGGTTGGCGAACTACAGCAGCGTCCTGCGGTCGTCGCACAGCGCGTACGTGACCTGCCGCTGCGAGGAGCCCGCCCACACCCGCACCGAACGCACCCAGTCCGGGGCGTATCTGGGCAGGTTCTTCTGCATGAACGGCTGCTGGCCAGGGCGGACCCGCATGACGGAGAGCGGGCGGCCGCGCAGGACGGGGATGATGCGGCCGGAGACGGCGTCGAGGTAGTCGACGAGGTCGCGCTTGGTGGCGCCGGCGCCGTCGAAGAGCGGCTGGTCGAGGTTCGTCAGGGAGACGCCGTCGCGCGTCTCGTCAGCGGCCACCCGCCCCACGATGCCGATGCGCGGACGTGTGGTCAACGACCCGGGCTGTTAGAGTGAGCGTTTGACGCGGGGTGCCCGAAATGCCGGGCTGAGATCACACCCGTCGAACCTGATCTAGTTCGCACTAGCGAAGGGACGTCATGGCCGCTGACGCCGTACCCAAAGTTCTGACCATCGCGGGCACCGATCCGAGCGGCGGCGCCGGCATCCAAGCCGACCTCAAGGCCTTCTCCGCGCTCGGTGCGTACGGCATGACGGTCATCACCGCGCTGGTGGCGCAGACGACCACGGGCGTGACCGGCATCCACGAGGTGCCCGCCGACTTCGTCACCCAGCAGCTCGACACGCTGCTCACCGACGTGCCCGCCGACGCCGTGAAGATCGGCATGCTGGGCGACGCCGACCTGATCAAGGCGGTGGCGGCGGCGCTCGACACCTACCGCCCCACGTACGTCGTGCTCGACCCCGTCATGGTCGCCAAGAGCGGCGATCGGCTGCTGCCCGCCGACGCGGTGAGCGAGCTGCGCCGCACGCTGCTGCCGCGCGCCGACCTCATCACCCCCAACCTGCCCGAGGCGGCCGACCTGCTGGAGGAGCCGCAGGCGCGCGACCTGGCCGAGATGCACGAGCAGGCGGCCAGGCTGCGCGCGCTCGGCGCCCGCCAGGTGCTGCTCAAGGGCGGCCACCTCGACGGCGAGACCTGCGTCGACGTGCTGGCCACCCCCGAGGGCACGATCGAGCTGTCCGCCCCGCGCGTGCACACCACGAACACCCACGGCACCGGCTGCACGCTCTCCTCGGCGATCGCCGCGCTGCGGCCCAGGCACGACGACTGGCCGAGCGCCGTACGCGCCGCGAAGGACTACCTCACGGAGGCGCTGCGCGCCGCCGACTCGCTGGGCGTCGGCCACGGCCACGGCCCCGTGCACCACTTCCACAACATCTGGTAACGGCCCCCGCCGGGC
This sequence comes from Nonomuraea sp. NPDC049309, assembly GCF_043196965.1. Lineage (NCBI taxonomy): Bacteria > Bacillati > Actinomycetota > Actinomycetes > Streptosporangiales > Streptosporangiaceae > Nonomuraea > Nonomuraea sp. NPDC049309. The sequence continues at coordinate 163,276 of NZ_JBICSH010000002.1, forward strand.
AGGCCCCCTGTCGAAAGAGACGCGATGTTCTGCGATGACATCTGGCAGCGCACGTCCGACCTGATGCGCGCCATCCACGAGCACCCCTTCGTCACGGCACTCGGCGACGGCTCGCTCGACCGCGACACCTTCGTCTTCTACATGGTGCAGGACGCCCGCTACCTGGAGGCGTTCTCGAAGGCGCTGGCCGCCGCATCCGTACGCGCCGACGACTCCGCCGACGCGGCCTTCTGGGCGCAGAGCGCGCACACCGCGCTGGTCGCCGAGCGCGAGCTGCACTCCGGCTACATCGACGAGCTGGGCGATGCCGCCAAGGGCATCGCGACCTCGCCGACGTGCCTGGCGTACTCGTCGTTCCTGCAGGCCACGGCGCTGTCGGAGCCGTATCCGGTGATCGCGGCGGCGGTGCTGCCGTGCTTCTGGATCTACCAGGACGTCGGTACGGCGCTGCTCGCCAAGGCCGGCGACGACCCGGCGCACCCGTACGCGAAGTGGATCTCCACCTACTCCGACCCGGAGTTCGCCGCCTCCGTCGAGCAGGCCAAGGCGATCACCGACCGGCTGGCCGCCGCCGCGTCCCCGGAGACCCGCGAGGCGATGGCGCGGGCGTACGAGCGGGCGGCGGCCTACGAGTGGATGTTCTGGGACAGCGCGTGGCGGCGCGAGGGCTGGCCCACCGCCGAGTGGCTGGCTCCCTGAGCCCCGGCTCGACGGCTGTCTCGACCTCGCCATCGGCCCCTTCTCCTCGCGGATGGCGATGAGCCCGTTACGGCGGCACCGGCCGCCGTAACGGAATCCTCGCCTCATTTACACCATAGACAACAAACCTTCACATTGTTACGTTGCCTAGCGACGCGATGACAACGCTGTCATTCCTGGTCTCCCCCCGACGAGGAGCAGTGAACGCCGATGGTGTCCCGACGTGAATTCCTCCTGGCGAACGGCACGGTCCTCGCGGCCGGCGCGCTGGGACTCGGGTTCCCCGCCGCCCCCGCCTCCGCATCCGCGCCCGCTACGGCCCCAGTCCTGCCCGGCTTCGGCCGCCCGACCCGTCTCGACTACGCCGACATCGCCACCCTGCACGGCAACGACCAGCTGCTTCTGACCACGCTGCAGGGCGTCGTCAACCGCCGCCGCCCGCGCCTGTACTTCAACTACAACAAGGAGGGCTTCGACGAGCGCTGGCTGTCCAGCACCGGCGCCGCCGTCACCCGCCACGAGCAGCCTCTCGACCTCGTCGCCCGCTACCGCGGCGAGGTGCGCGGCGCCATCCTGATCGACCCCGACGTCCCCGACTCGGTGAACGTCGCCACCACCCTGGCCGGCCTGGAGAACGCCGTCGCCGCCACCGCCGAACAGGCCGAGGAGTACCGGCTGAAGGTCATCACCGACCTGCGCGGCCGCTTCGACCCCGACGACGTGCTCGCCACCTACCGCTGGCAGCTCGACGAGCTCTTCCCCCGCTGCACCAAGGCCCTGCTCAGCGGCCTGCCCCCGACCAGGACCGTCTCCGTCGAGGGCGTCCAGTGGCGGGAGATCGCCAGGGAGACCGAGCGCATCAGGGACACCTCCAACCGGGCGGTGCGCACGTTTGACCTCAGCCAGGAGCTGTCCGGCGAGGAGGGCGTCTTCCTGCGCTTCCAGGACTCGCTCGGCGACGACGGCTGGGGCGCGTCCGTCGGCTCCGTGGTCGTGAAGGCGGACGGCACCGAGATCGCCTCCTTCACCCCAGGCACCGACGCCGAGAAACCCTTCCTCTTCGACGGCGTCAACTCGGCCATCGGCGGCGACTCCAACCGCTTCGCCGACGGCGGCGGCTACTTCATCTACCGCTTCACCCCGCCCGCCGGGACCCGCGAGCTGCTCGTCGACGTGGACCTGTGGAACCAGTACCTGGTCACCGCCACCACCACCGCCCCCACCCGCGTCGAGCCGTTCCCCTACTTCCGCGACTACACCGTGGCCAGCCGCGCCATGGTCTTCTGGCTGCCGCCGGCCGGCGAGACCGGCAAGCTGCTCGACGAGATCTTCAGCAAGGTCAAGCCGACGACGCCGTACGCGGGATGGTTCTCCAACGACGTGGCCGGCGAGTGGGGCGGCGTCGACCGCGCCTCGCAGCACGCGGTGGAGGTCGTGCCCGCCGACTACTACATGAACGGCACCGTGCACGCCGGCGTGCCCGCCAAGGTCTCCGACCGCGTACGCCCGCGCCCCCGCGCCACCCTCCGCAACCGCGTCTACCTCACGCTCACCGTCGGCGAGGGCGACAACATCCAGTACTGCCAGCGCCGCATGCGGCAGATCTGGGACGACCCGGCGCGCGGCCGCGTCCCCACCAACTGGACGGTCAGCCCGCTGCTCGCCGACATCGGGCCCGCGCTGCTGTCCTACTACCAGCGCACCGCCACCGACAACGACCTGCTCATCGCCGGCCCGTCCGGCGCCGGATACACCTACCCGGGCTCCTGGCCGGAGGACGCCCTGGACGCGTACACCAAGCTCACCGGCCGCTACATGCGCCGCACCGGCATGGACCTGGTCTACGCCTACAACCACCGCAACGCCGAGGACAATGGCTGGGTCGCCTACGACGAGCGGATCGCCTCCTCGTACCGGAGACACACCCCGGTGCGCGGCATCATCCAGTCGTGGGAGACCGGCGACCTCCAGGCCCATGTGGGCGGGCTGCCGCTCATCGGCAACCTCTACCCGCAGGGCAAGGCGCAGGAGTACCGCGACGGGCTGCTCAGGCACATCGAGGGGTGGGACGGCTCGACGCCGCTGTTCATCGCCGGCGCCGTGAACGCGTGGAACTGGACGCCGTCCGACATCGCCGAGCTGGGCGAGCTGCTGGACGAGCCGTTCGAGATCGTCCGGGGTGACGTGTTCTTCCACCTGCTCAACGAGCACCTGACGAAGGAGCAGTGAGGATCCGCCCCCGCCTTGGCCGCCCCGGCACTCGGGGCGGCCTTTTCGTCAACCGGCGGTTGACCAGGAAGAGGCGTCAACCTATGGTTGACGCATGAGCACGAGCCCCGTCCGCCTGGACGACCTCATCACCACGATCAAGAATCGTCACCCCGACGGCGACCCTCTGGGCCAGCTCTCCGACGCCGTCGCGCTCGCCGAGCACATCGGCGAGGTCGCAGACCACCTCATAGGCCACTTCGTCGACCAGGCCCGACGCTCCGGGGCGTCGTGGACGGAGATCGGGCGCAGCATGGGCGTCACCAAACAGGCCGCGCAGAAGCGGTTCGTCCCCAAGGAAGGCAGCAGCCCCAGGTCGATGGCCCAGGACCTGCGGACGTTCGCCCGCTACACCGACCGCGCCCGCGTCGTCGTGGTCAAGTCGCAGGAAGAGGCCCGTGCCACGGGGCACGCGCAGATCGAACCCGGCCACCTGGTGCTGGGCCTCCTGCACCAGCCCGACACCCTGGCCCCGACCACGATGGCCGCGCTCGGCGCGCCCGTGGAGACGGTCAGGAACGCGATGACGGCGGCACTCGGCACCGGCCCCGGCAGCGGCGAGCCGGTCCTGCCGTTCGCGGCGCAGAGCACGAAGGCCCTCGACCTGGCCGCCCGCGAGTCGCTGCGCCTCGGCCACGACTGGATCGGCACCGAGCACCTCCTGCTCGGCATCCTGTCCCTGGACGACGCTCCGGTGGTGGGCGTGCTCTCCGGCCTCGGCGTCACCAAGGACCCGGCCGAGCAGCACATCCTGCGGACGATCGACGCGATCCGCAGCCAGTCCTGACCGATTCGATCAGCAGGGCGAGCAGCCGCCTCTGGCGTCGCGTACCGGGTGGCCGCGGCGCCGCATGAGGCCGAAGGCCGCCGCGAGGTCGGCGGCCGGCGCCTCGGCGGAACCCGGGCGCCGGCAGCAGGAACACCGCCTGCTCCGGCCGCACCAGCAGCAGCGCCAGCTCGCGGGGCAGCGGGCGGAAGTCGTCCACCGGCACCGGCCGGTCGGCCGGCAGCGCCAGCGGGTCCTCGACCACGAACCCGGACGTCTCGCCGTGCAGGCTCGGCATCGCGCGGAGACCGTGCTCTTCCCGCTCCCGTCCCGCCCGCGACCCACCGCACGTGCGCCGGCTCGGCAACCCCCACGGCGCCTCCTCGCCACCGGCCCTCTCATGATCGGGCGTAGCATGGGCGGCACCGAACAACGGTTCGCATAGTCAAGGAAGGCAGCGAGACCAGACCGATGGCCCAGGACCTGGGGACGTTCGCCCGCTACACCAAAGGCGCCCGCATCGTCGTCGTCAAGGCGCAGGAGGAGGCCCGTGCCACGGGGCACGGCCAGATCGAGCCCGGCCACCTGGTGCTGGGCCTGCTGCACCAGCCCGACATGCTCGGCGTCACCACGATGGCCGCGCTCGGCGCGTCCGCCGAGACGGTCAGGCGCGTCATCACGGCGGCGCTCGGCACGGGTCCGGGCAGCAGCGAGCAGTTCCTTCCGTACGCGCCCATGACCGCGAAGGCCCTCGACCTGGCCGCCCAGACCGCGCAGCGCCTCGGCCACGACTGGATCGGCACCGAGCACCTCCTGCTCGGCGTCCTGTCCCTGGACGACGTCGTCACGGTGGGCGTGCTCTCCGGGCTCGGCGTCATGAAATCAGCGGCTGAGCAGTACATCGTGCGTAGGATCGAGGAGATCCGCAACGGCGGCTGACCCCGCCCTGGCCCATTCGGAGGGCCCGTGTCGTACAGCAGGGCGATCGTCGAGGCGAGCAGCCGCGTCTATGAGGGCCTGCGCAGCGGCGGCCTCGGCTACGAGACGCTGCTCGACCTCGCGATCGTCCTCGACGACCACGGCGTGAGCACCCCCGCCGTCCGGGAGCTCCTGACGTCCGAGCCCGCCGACCTGACCCGGGCGGCGGAGGCGGTGCTGCGCGAGACGTCGTTCGAGCCGACGTTCGAGCTCGAACCCGGCTGGTGGCGGGCTCTGGAGGACGCGCTCGCCGTCGTCGAGCGCGACGCCCGCGCCACCGGCGTCACCGGCCCGCTACGGCTCGTCGTCCCCGAGTGGGAGGAGTACGGGCGGGCGTGGGTGGAGTTCCGCGGCTCCTTCCAGGGCAACGGCCTGCCGCCCTCGACCGGCCGCGACCCCCGCACGGCGCTCACCGCCGTCGCCGACGCCGCCCAGGAGGTCATCGTGGAGGTGATCTGGCGGGCCTGGCCGGTCTGCGCCGAGCACGACCGCGGGCTGCGGGCCGCGATCGCCGGCGAGACGCCGTCCTGGGTGTGCTCGGCCGCCGGCACGCACCCGTTCGCCCCCATCGGCGGGCTTCCCGCGGCCTGACCCGCTCCCCGCACCTCTGCGGGCCTCCTCACGAGCCCCCGGCGCCGGGCTGGGGCCAGTTGCGGAGCACGGCGTCCAGGGCGTCGAGCGTCCGTTCCCACGACTCCTCCACCGAGCGCGGCGTGTGCCGGAACCCGCCCGACATCTCCAGGCTGACGTACCCGTGGAAAGTGCTGTGCAGCATCCGTACGGCGTCGGTCTGGGCCGGGTCGGGCAGGTCGTAGCCGCGCAGGATCGCCCGCGTCATCTCCGAGTGCCGCGCGGCCGCGCTGTCGACGGCCGTCTCGTAGTCGAGCTCGAGCTGCGCGGCGGCGTACCGGCCCGGATGCTCCTTGGCGTAGCCCCGGTACGCGTTGGCGAACGCCACCAGCGCGTCCTTGCCCGACCGCCCGGCCAGCGCGGTGGCGGCCCGCTCCGCCAGCTCGGCCAGGGCCAGCTTGGCCACCCGCACCCGGAGGTCCTGGATGTCCTTGACGTGTGAGTACAGGGCCGCCGGCTTCACGCCGAACGCGCGCGCGAGCGCCGAGATGGTGACGTTGTGAAAGCCGATCTCGTCGGCCAGCTCCGCCGCCGCCTGGGTGAGGCGTTCCGCGGTCACTCCCGCACGTGGCATGCGCTGCCTTTCATCCTCTTGCTACGCTATTTAATCAGTTGCTTACGACCTTTAAGAAGGACTAGCGTCCCCGCTCATGCGACCGCTCAGCGAACACGACATCCGTACATCTTTCATCAACTGCTCCAAGGGCGAGGCCAAGCGGCTCGGCGTACCCAAGGATCTCGCCGACCTTCCGTGGGACGACCTCGACTTCCTCGGCTGGCGCGACCCCGGCGCACCCGACCGCGCCTACCTCGTCGCCGACCGCGACGGCGCGCTCACCGGCGTCGCCCTGCGCGTCACGCCGGGGGCGACGGCGGCGCGTACGTTCACCTCACGCAGCATGTGCTCGCTCTGCCTCACCACGCACACCAGCGGCGGCGTCGCGCTGATGACCGCCCGCCGCACCGGCGAGGCCGGCCGCCAGGGCAACACCGTCGGCCAGTACATCTGCACCGACCTCGCCTGCTCCCTCTACACCCGGGGCAGGAAGCAGGCGCCGGGCGACGGCGCGCTCATGGACGAGTCGCTGACCGTGGACGAGAAGATCGCCCGCGTGCAGGCCAACCTGGAGACGTTCCTGGACAAGGTGACCGCCTGATCAGCCGCCCAGGAGCCGCTCCCCTCAGGCTCAGCCCCTTCAGGCAGGCGCCCATCCTCGCCCGCAGGCCCTGAGCAGCCGCCGGATGAGACCCCGCGCGTGGGCCTGCTGTCCCGCGATCGTCCGCGGCGTGCCGCCCGCCTCTCCTGCCGCCCCCGAAGAGCCGTGACGTTGCCGGACCGTTCGTTCACCCCACCTGAACGCCTAACCTGCCCTCTGTGCCGAACAATCCCGAACCCACCGAACCGGACAGGGAGCGGGCCCTGGGGCGGGTCGCGCTCTGGCTCGATCCCGACGACCTCCGCTGGCTCGCCGACCACTGCTGCTGCCCCGCCGACGCCACGGAAGAGACCCGGGACCGCTGCCTCCGCCTGCGCTTCCGCGCCGGCGCCGCCCTGCACAAGGCCGGCCTGAAGCGGTGACTCGGCCGGCGCCCCCGGGGAGCCGTCACGTCCGTGGCACCGCGCCACGAGGGTCGGCCCCGGCCCTGCCGGGCAAGGCCGGGCAGGCGGCGGCGAGGTCACCGGTCCGTTCGCGGCCGGAGCCGAGGTCTGCGATCAGCCTGCGTGATCGCTTCGTTCACCAGGGGATGACCCTACGCGTGAGCCGCGGCGATGAGCCGCACGAGGTCGGGGATGAGCCGGGGGCCCGCGGCGATGGTGGCCTGGGCGGTCATGGTGTGCGGGCTGCCGTCGAGGTCGATCACCGCCGCCCCCGCCTCGCGGGCGATGATGACGCCCGCCGCGGTGTCCCACGGGTTGTTGCTCAGCATGATCATGGCATCGACCCTGCCGTGCGCCACCCAGGCGAGGTCGATCGCGGCCGAGCCGAACATCCGTACCCGCTGGACACGAGCGGCGAGCTCCCGCGTCAGGGCGAGCCGCGGCCGGTTGCGCTCCTCGGCGTCCTCCCCCACCGCGTAGTCGCCGAACGCCACGATCGCGTCCCCCAGCCCGCCGACCTCGCTCACCCGGATCGCGGCCCCGTTGGCGACGGCGCCGGCCCCTTCGGCCGCCGCGTAACGGAGGTCGAGGAACGGGAAGTCGATCACGCCGAGCGTGGGCACGTTCCGCTCGACCAAGCCCAGGGAGACGCCGCACAGCGGGATGCCGTGCAGGAAGTTGGCCGTCCCGTCCACGGGGTCCAGCACCCACATCGGGCCCTCGCCGAGGCGCGTGCCGCCCTCCTCCTCGCCGAGGAAGCCGATCTCCGGCGTCTCGCGGGTCAGGAACTCCCGTACGGCATGCTCGACGGCGTAGTCCACCTCCGTCGCCATGTCGCGGTCGCCCTTGGCCGTGACGGCGCCGGGCGCCTTCGTACGGACGATCTCACCGGCGATCGACACGGCGCGCTCGGCGATGGGGAGAAGGGTGTGGGCATCGATCGGCATACAGGTTCACTCCGCTGCGTGGGCGTTCTCCGTCGACGGCCACGGTAGGCGAAGCGGCATCGAGCGCCCGGCCCGGGGTGGCGGTTTCGCAGGTCACCCTTCGACCTGTGCTGAAACGTTCCGCGCCGAAGATCGGGAGCATGGCGCAGAGTTCCTCCAGGCTGCCGCTGATCCTCGCGCTGTGCAGCGGCTACTTCCTCGTCCTGCTCGATGTGACCGTCGTCAACGTCGCGCTCCCCGGATCGGCGTGGAGCTGCACGCGGGGAGCGGCGGGCTGGCGTGGACGGTGGACGCGTACGCGGTGCCCCTGGCGGCACTCCTGCTGGCCTCCGGGGCGATCGGCGACCTGGTCGGGCACCGCAGGGTCGTCCTGCTGGGTCTCGCCGGGTTCGGCGAGGCGTCCGTGCTGTGCGCCCTCGCACCGAGCGTCGGCGTGCTGGTCGCAGCGCGCGCGGTCCAGGGCGTCGCCGCGGCGCTCGTGCTGCCGGGCACGCTCGCGCTGCTCGTCGAGAGCACCCCGGACGATGCCGCGCGCACCAGGCTCGTCGGGGCGTGGGCGGCGATCGGCGGGGCGGCGCTCCCTGCGGGTCCCGTCGTCGGCGGGCTGCTGGTCCAGGCCGCGGGGTGGCGGGCGGTGTTCTGGCTGAGCGTTCCGGTCGTCGCGCTCGCGCTCATCCCGGTCGTACGGCTGCCACGAGCCTCGGCACGCCGGGAGCGGTCCGCGCGGAACGTGGACTGGACGGGCGCGGCGCTGCTCGTGGCCGCGCTGGGCGGCTTCGTCACCGCGATCATCGAGGCTCCCGCCGGGCTGTGGTCGGCGGTGCCGCCCGGGGCGCTCGCGGTCTGTGCGCTCGCCGGCTTTCTCGTGGCCGAACGCCGCGTGCCGCGGCCGCTGCTGCCCGCCGTGCCGCGCGAGTCCCGGCGTCCGCTGGGGCTGGCGTGCCTGGTCGCCGGGCTCATGAACCTGTGCGCGCTCGGCGGGCTGTTCGTGCTCACGCAGGTCTTCCAGACCGTGCACCGGCTGGATCCGCTGGCCGCCGGCATGCTGACGCTGCCCGCGATGCTGCCGCTTCCGCTTCTCGGAGCACCGGTGGGGCGGCTCGCGACGCGCATCGGCGTGTGGCGTACGGCCGCCGCCGGCCTGCTCGCCGCCGCCGCAGGAATGGCCGTGATCGCCGCCACCCTCACCACCACCGGCCCTCTCGTCGTGGCCCTGCTGCTCTGGGGCGCCGGCATCGGCGTGCTCACCCCGGCGGTCGTCGCGGCGGCGCTGCGGGCCACACCCGATGCGCCCGGCCTCGCCTCCGGCGCGAGCAACACCGCCCGGCAGACCGGCGGGGCGCTCGGCATCGCGGTCTTCGCCGCCGTCGCCGGGTCCGCGACCGCGCCCGGCTTCGTCTCGAACGCCACCGCGCTGTTCGGAGTCGCGGCGGCGGCCTTCGCCCTCACCGGCCTGCTCTGTCTCACCGGCGCACGAGCCGTCACGTGATGGACCGGAGCCTGTAGCGCGATCATGACGCGTGGCCCGCGCCCTCACGGCGCCGACCGGGTGGGCTCTCGGCGCGATCGGCTTCCACCGGCCGGAGCTGGAGCACTCGACGCGCAACGCGGCATCCTGCAGGGTCGCCGCGAAGCGCGGCTACCTCCTAGAGGGTACGAAGCGGAGCGCCGCCGTCCACGACGACGGCCGGCACGACATGCACCTGCACGCCCCCACGTAGCGTGGATGGGCGAGAAAAGCCCCGGCTCAGCGCGTGAAAAGGCAGAACGGATGTCCGGCGGGGTCGAGGTAGACCCGCACATGTTCCTGGGGCTGGTGGTCCGCGAGCGTCGCCCCCGCCGCGACCGCATGCGCCCCGGCGGCGTCCAGATCGTCCACCTCGATGTCCAGGTGCATCATCATCTGCTGATCGCCGGGCCCGGCGGGCCAGACCGGCCGGACGTGATGCGGCTCGGTCTGGAACGACAGCCCGGCCCCTCCGCCGGGCGGGCGCAGCATGACCCAGTCAGGCTCGTCGTGGGTCACCGTCCAGCCGAGCAGCCGCTGGTAGAAGGCCGCCAGCGCGCGGGCGTCCGGCGCACCCAGCACGGTCGCCGACAATGCCATCCGCGGCGGTTCGTCGTCCACGGTCTCTCCTCGCATCGGATCGTACGGGAGTAAGGCGTACCCGACCGGCCCCCGCACACCCTTGAACCTCCCGGATCGGACTTCGGTCCGTACGAGCCTCAAGCAGTGGTGATGCCGGGCGGGCGCCGGCGCCCGGCGAGGGCGCATCAATGCGAATTCCCGGCGCTCAGCGGGCTTCCGCTCATTCGGGTTCCCCAGCCCGCCACGCGAGTTCCCGTCGGCCATGCCGTACGGGAAGCCGACATGTTGATCACCGAGGCGATCGACGAGCGCCTCATGGCGCGCGAACGGGCACGGGACGACTACGAGAACGACCCGTCTGGCGTGCTCGTCCCCGCCCGGGTGATCACCAGCCTCTGCCGGCACGGCGATCAGAGCTCGGCGCTGGGTGTGGTGTCGGCCTCGGCGGCGATGGTGCGGAGGCGCTCGATCTCGGCGAAGATCTCTTGATCGCTGAGCACGGACCGGGCGGCGGATCCTTGCGGCCCGGGTTCGGTGCGGCACGTGCCAAGAGAAAAGGAGAGGCCGGCTCGGAGGTCTGCCAGTTCCCTGCGGAGCGCATCGCGCTCGCTGATCAGCTCTTCCACGTCGTCCATGGTGAAGAGCGTCTTGGAGGGGCCGTTCATGGTCCACCCGTGCTCGCCGGGTTCCCAGAAGATCTCGACCTCGGTGCCTTCGTGCGGATCCCCGCCCTTGGTCACGTCTTGTGCAGTCGTGACCTTGACGCTTTCGACGCGAAGCGACCAGTTGTCACCGTCGTGGACATCGATCACGAACGGGGTCGTGTCCGGAAGCCCTTCGAGGTAGTCGCGAAGTGCACGCGCGGTCAGCATGGCCGCAGGAGGGCATGACATTGGGCGCCTGCGCACGCCAGGCCGGTCTGATCATCCATCTACCAGCACGCCGTCAGAGGAGCGGACGAGATGATCACCCCTGCCAACGATCGGCGGCCGAGCGCCCCCACAGAAGACGATGACGCGGGCGAGGCGGGCACGCTGACCCCGTATGGCGCTCATGGCCCGTGGATGGCCCGCGGAGATCGACAAGCCCGGACAACAACGAAGCCCAGGCGCCGGATCCACCGGCTTGCCTGGGCTTTCACACTTGGAGCGGGTGACGGGAATCGAACCCGCGCTGTCAGCTTGGGAAGCTGATGTTCTGCCATTGAACTACACCCGCATGCGACCGAAGGTCGCGCCCCTACTCTAGCGGAAACTTGGGCCACAACAGCAATCCCCGAGCCCGGACTTCCGTCCAGGACCGGTAAGTTGCTCACCGTGCTGCTATCTGACCGTGACATCCTGGCGGAGATCGAGGCCGGGCGGTTGTCGCTGGATCCGTTCGATCGGGAGATGCTACAGCCGTCGAGCATCGATGTCCGGCTTGACCGTTTCTTTCGGGTGTTCGAGAACCATCGCTATCCGCACATCGATCCTTCGGTCGAGCAGCCGGATCTGACGCGGCTGGTGGAACCCAAGGGGGATGAGCCGTTCATCCTCCATCCGGGGGAGTTCGTGCTCGCCTCCACGTACGAGGTCGTCACACTGCCGGACGACCTGGCGTCGCGGCTGGAGGGGAAGAGTTCGCTGGGCCGGCTGGGGTTGCTGACGCATTCGACGGCGGGGTTCATCGATCCGGGGTTCAGCGGGCATGTGACGCTGGAGCTGTCGAACGTGGCGACGTTGCCGATCAAGTTGTGGCCGGGCATGAAGATCGGGCAGTTGTGCGTGTTCCGGCTGAGCTCGCCGGCGGAGTATCCGTACGGGTCGAGCAAGTACGGATCCCGCTACCAGGGCCAGCGGGGCCCGACCCCGTCGCGGTCGTTCCAGAACTTCCACCGCACCAAGATCTGAACTTAGGTGAACAACAGATGAACATCTGAGGAACAGGTAGGTGAACGGGACGGGTCGAGCGGCCATCATGAAGGCGTCCTGAGCGGTTGCAACGCCGGTCCGCGCCGCACGGATGCCCCTACAACCAGCGGCTTCGCCGGTGTCGGCATACGAAGAGCGGGTAGCCATTAGGCGAAGGGGACATGAAGCTCGCATTTCGCCTGGTAAGCCATACTCTTCCACGGACCATCCCCGCACATCTGGAGAACGACGTGCGCCTGCGTCTCACGCCACGTGAGGACAGCTACTACGACCTGTTCGCCGACTCGGCGAACAACCTGGTCACGGCATCCCGCCTGCTGGTGGAGATCATCAGCGATGGCTCGGACAGGGAGGCCCTGGCCGAGAAGATGCGCGCCTGCGAGCACGCCGGTGACGAACGCACCCACGCGATCATGAACCGGCTCAACGAGAGCTTCATCACTCCGTTCGACCGCGAGGACATCTACCGGCTGGCCTCGAACCTCGACGACGTGATGGACGCCATGGAAGCGGCCTCCGACCTCATCGTGCTCTACCAGCTCGACCATCTCCCCAAGGACGTCGTACGCCAGGTCGAGGTGCTGGAGCGGGCGGCCGAGCTGACGGCAGAGGCCATGCCGCGCCTGCGCTCGATGAAGAACCTCAACGAGTACTGGATCGAGGTCAACCGCCTGGAGAACCAGGGTGACCAGGTCTACCGGAGGTTGCTGGCCAAGCTGTTCAGCGGCGAGTACGACGCCCTGACCGTGATGAAGATGAAGGAGGTCGTCGACGCCTTGGAGGAGGCCGCCGACGCCTTCGAGCACGTGGCCAACACCGTCGAGTCGATCGCGGTCAAGGAAAGCTAGGCCCGGCAGTGGACCTTACGCTTGGCCTCGTCATCGGCGTGGTCGTCATCGCGTTGGCCTTCGACTACACCAACGGGTTCCACGACGCGGCTAACGCGATCGCGACCTCCGTCTCGACCCGGGCCCTGACCCCCAGGGCCGCGCTGTTCATGGCGGCGGCGATGAACTTCATCGGCGCCCACCTCGGCACCCAGGTGGCCCAGACCGTCGGCAAGGGCATCATCGACGCGCCCGACGGCTCGCACGGCCTGGTCATCGTGACGGCCGCGCTGATAGGCGCGATCGTCTGGAACCTCATCACCTGGTATTTCGGCCTGCCGTCCTCCTCCAGTCACGCCCTCATCGGCGGTTTGGTGGGCTCGGCGCTGGCCTCAAGCAGCGTCGTGCACTGGGACGGCGTCGTCGAGAAGGTCGTCATCCCGATGGTGCTGTCGCCGGTGATCGGGTTCACCCTGGCCGCCGCGATCATGATCGCCATCTACTGGATCTTCCGCAACAGCCAGCCGGGCAAGACCAACAGGGGCTTCCGGTACGCGCAGACCGTCTCGGCCGCGGCGATGGCGCTCGGCCACGGCCTGCAGGACGCGCAGAAGACCATGGGCGTCATCTTCCTGGCGCTCACGGTCGGCGGGTTCGCCCAGCCGACGGACCCGATCCCGCAGTGGGTCATCGTCGCCGCCGCGGGGGCGATCTCGCTGGGCACGTACGCGGGCGGCTGGCGCATCATGCGGACGCTGGGCCGGCGCATCATCGCGCTGGACCCGCCGCAGGGGTTCGCGGCGGAGTCGGCGGCGGCGACCGTGCTGTACGGTGCCGCCATCGGGTTCGGCGCGCCCATCTCCACCACGCACACCATCACCACGGCGATCATGGGCGTGGGCGCCACCAAGCGGCTCAGCGCCGTGCGGTGGGGCGTCGCGGGCAACATCGTGACCGCGTGGGTCCTCACCATCCCGGCCGCGGCCATCGTGGCGTCCCTGTCCTACCTGCTCCTCCACGCCATCGTGGAAGGCTGATCCCCTTCGCGGGCGAGCGCCCCCGTGCGTCACTGCGGGGGCGCGTACATCACGTCCACGTCGTACCGGGTGAAGCCGAGCCCCTGATAGAGGCGGACCGCCGCCGTGTTAGCCTCGTCCACGTACAGCATGGCCTGGGCGATGCCGCGCGAGCGCAGGTGGTCGAGCCCGGCCAGGGTGAGCGCCTTGCCGAGGCCGGTGCCCTGCTGCGAGGGGTCGACGCCGACGACGTAGACCTCACCGAGCGCGTCCTGCGCAGACGGTGCGTCGTGCACCTTCGTCCAGTGGAAGCCGACGACCCGGTCACCCCGTACGGCGAGGAAGAAACCGGACGGGTCGAACCAGGGTTCCTGCTCGCGCCGCAGCAGGTCGTCCATCGTCCACGCGCCCTGCTCGGGGTGGTGGGCGAAGGCGGCGGCGTTGACCTTGAGCCACGCCTCCTCGTCCTGCCCGGGGACGAACGTGCGCAGGCTCACCCCTTCGGGCAGCCGGGCGGTGGGCAGCGGCTCGGCCAGGGGGCGGCGCATCTGCCAGAGCGAGCGGACGCGTTCGAGCCCGAAGCGGGCGGCGAGCGCGGCCACTCCGGCGTGGTCGCCGTGGGCCCACAGGCGGGGGCGGCCGCCGGCGGCGTCGATGACGGCGCGCAGCAGGCGGGCGCCGTGGCCCTCGCGGCGGTGCGCGGGGTGGACAACCAGTTCGGCGCTGGGGCTCTCGTCGCCGGGGTCGACGTGGGCGTATCCGGCGAGCTCGTCGCCGGCGTAGAGCAGCAGGAGAGTGGCCCCGGGTTCGCCGCCGTAGCGGAGCTGGAGCATGGCCTGCTCGTTGAGCGGGCGGACGCCGTCGGCCTCCGCCGCCGCCTCCACCAAGCCGAGCACGTCGGTGATTTCCTGGTCAGAGAGCCGTTGCCGGTTTTCCACGCGCACGTTCACAGAACGAACTCTAGGCGTACGACTGGCAAATAACGCCATAGGCCACCCCGGCAAATCGTTACCTTCGCGACATTGGCTGCATAGCTAACCGCCGTAACGTCTTAGGCCATGACGTCTGGTTCTCTCCTCCGGCTGGCGCTCGCCGGAGCGCTCGCCTCGGGCGCGGTGCTCACCACCGCGATCCCGGCGAACGCCGGCAAGGCGCCCAGGACGGTCCCCGTCCGCCTCCTGGCGCTGAACGACTTCCACGGCAACCTCGAACCCCCGACCGGCTCCTCCGGGCGCATGGTGGACGAGCAGGGCAACACGGTCGAGGCCGGCGGCGCGGCCTACATCGCCACCCACATGAAGGCCCTGCGCGACAAGAACACGATCGCCGTCGCCCAGGGCGACCTCATCGGGGCGACGCCGCTGATCTCGGCCGCGTACCACGACGAGCCGTCGGTCGAGTTCATGGGCAAGCTCGGGCTCAAGGTGGCCGCGGTCGGCAACCACGAGTTCGACGAGGGCTACCAGGAGCTGCGCCGCATCATGAAGGGCGGCTGCCACCCGGTGGACGGCTGCTCGCCCGCGGGCAAGTGGAAGGGCGCCTCGTACGACTACGTCGGCGCGAACGTGCTGTTCAAGAACCGGTACGAGAAGACCGACGCGCTGGCCGCGCTCGGCGGCGCGAACAACCCCAAGATCAAGAAGCTCCTGTCCGACTGGGGCGTGCCCGCGCTGCCACCGGTCAGCATCAAGATCATGAACGGCGTGCCGATCGGCTTCATCGGCCTCGTCACGCAGACCACTCCGAACATCGTCACGACCGAGGGCGTCAAGGACCTCAAGTTCGTGGACGAGGTCAAGGCCGCGAACGTCGCCTCCAAGCTGCTCAAACTGGTCGGCGTGAAGGCCCAGGTCGTGCTGGTGCACGAGGGCGACCAGGCGGAGGCCGACCAGTCGCCGGACGCCTGCAGCGCGACCCCCGGCGCGGGCAGCCGCATCGCCACCCAGGTGGACCCCGAGATCGACATCGTGCTCAGCGGCCACTCCCACCAGGCGTACGTGTGCAAGGTCAAGGACCCGGCGGGCAAGGACCGGCTCTTCTCGCAGGGCGGCTCGTTCGGGCGGGTCATCACGCAGGTCGACATGAAGGTGGACGTGCGGACGCGCGACATCGACCGCGCCTCCGTCGTGGCCGACAACCACGTGGTGACGCGTACGGTGACGCCGGACCCGGAGATCTCCGCGTTCGTGCAGACGTGGAAGGACCGGGTGGCCCCGGTCGCGAACCGGCAGGTCGGCACGATCACCGCCGACATCCCGAACACCGAGGCGCCGTCCGGTGAGACGCCGCTCGGCAACCTCATCGCCGACGCCCAGCTCGCCGCCACCCGGGAGGGCGGCAACGCCGAGATCGCGCTGATGAACCCGGGCGGCGTGCGGGCGCCGCTGTCGTACGCGAGCTCGGAGGCCGGCGAGGGCGACGGCGTGGTGACGTACGGCGAGGCGTTCACCGTGCAGCCGTTCAACAACCTCATGCAGGTCGTCACGCTCACCGGCGCGCAGCTCAAGACGATCCTGGAGCAGCAGTTCACCGGCGGGCCCAACGACCAGGCGTTCACCAAGATCCTGCAGCCGTCGTCGAACTTCACCTACACCTACAGCCAGAGCGCCCCGTGGGGCTCGAAGGTGTCGGACATGAAGATCGACGGCCGGCCGGTGACGGACACGCAGACGATCCGGGTCGCCGCGAACAACTTCCTCGTGGGCGGCGGCGACGCGTTCCTCGGCTTCACCGAGGGCACGGACCTGTGGAGCGGGCCGCTGGACATCGACGCCTTCGTCGACTATCTCGGCCAGAACAGCCCGATCGCGCCTCCTGCCACCGACCGCATCACCGTGGTCCCCTAGCGGGGATCAAGCGCGGGCCCGTCCCGAGCCCACGTCAGCCCGTCTCAGCGGGCGGGCCCGCGTGCAGGGGCAGGACGGCGACGAGCCGCGCCCCAGAACGGTGGTCGGCGGCGATCAGCGAGCCGCCGTGCGCCACGGCGATCTCCCTGGACAGCGGCAGGCCGAGCCCGCTGCCGCCGCCGTCCTTGGCCCGCGCGCTCTCCAGCCGGGTGAACCGCTCGAAGACCCGCTCCCTGTCCTGCGGCGGGATGCCGTCGCCGTCGTCGGTCACGGTCACCACCACCTCGCTTCCGCGTACGGCCACGGACAGGTCGATGCGGGTGGCGGCGTGCCTGGTGGCGTTGTCGAGCAGGTTGGTCAGCAGGCGGTCGAGCTGCACCGGCGAGCCGAGCACCGGGGCGGGACCGCCGAGCCGCAGGTGGACGGGCACTCTGGCGCCCTCGCGGCGGCGTGCCTGCTCCTCGGCGAGCGCGCACATGTCCACCACGCGCCGGAGCGTGGCCGCGCCCGCGTCGAGCCTGGCCAGCATGAGCAGCTCGTCGATGAGGCAGGTCAGCCGGTCGGCGGCGGCCAGGGCGCGGGCGGAGGCGAGCGCCCAGTCGGTCTCGGCGGGGTGGCTGCAGGCCACCTCCAGCTGCGCGCGCAGCGCGGAGATGGGGCTGCGCAGCTCGTGGGAGGCGTCGGCGACGAAGCGGCGCTGGGTCTCGGCGGAGCGTTCGAGCCGGTCGAGCGTGTGGTTGGTGGTGATCGCCAGCCCGGCGATCTCGTCACATCCATCCGGTACGGTCACCCGCCGGCTCAGGTCCTTCCCGGTGATCTCGGCCAGCTCGGCGCGGATGCGCTCGATCGGGCGCAGCGCGGACCTGGCGGCGCTCCAGGTGACCCATCCGGCGGCGGGCAGCACGAACGGCAGGGCCAGGGCCGCCCACAGCAGCGCCCTGCGCTCCCCGGCGACCGGGCCGGGAACGGCGGCGAGCGCCAGCATGGCCCCTGCGGTGAAGGCGGCGGCCGCGACGAGCGCCGCCACCGTGGTCAGCCGCGCCCGGATCGAGCGCGGCGGCAGCCGTACCGAGAACGCGCCCATCCGGATCGAGCGCGGAATCAGCGGAACCAGCCGAACCGCCATCCCATCCCACCCCTCCACGTTCACTGTCGGTGACTTTACCCTCCGTTGACGTTCTCTCTAACCTGGGGTCTCATCTGCACGGATGCCGAGATCCGGCATCTCCGGCGAATACCGTCAGTGAGCGTTTCTGCCGGCGCCGATCAGGTCGAGCAGCGCCGCCAGCAGCGCGATGCCGACCGACGACGCCACCACGATCAGGCCGTGGCGGAACGCCGTGGCCCAGCCGTCGCCGAGCGAGCCGAAGAAGGTGGAGCCCGCCGCCGCGATGCCGATGGCCGAGCCGAGCCGCTGCCCGGTCTGCAGCACCCCGGCGGCGCTGCCGCCGCCCGCCACCGGCACCTCCGACAGCGTGACGGCCTGGTTGGGCGAGATGGTCAGGCCGCTGCCCAGCCCCGCGAGCAGCAGCGGCAGCGCGGTCGCAAGGCCGGTGCGCGGCCCGGGGACGAGCGTCACGGCGACCATGGTGGCGAGCAGCCCGGCGATCACCATGCACAGCCCGGCGGCCACCACCCGCCGCCCCATCCGGGAGACGAGGTGACCGCCGAGCACGGCGGCCGACGCCGAGCCCAGCGCGAACGGCGTGATCGACAGCCCGGCCAGCAGCGGGCTGTAGCCATGTCCGGCCTGGAGGTAGAGGGTGAAGATGAAGAAGATGCCCGTGAACCCGGCGAAGTAGAACAGCGCGATGGCCGTGCCCAGCCGGTACGACCGCTTGCGGAACAGCGACAGGTCCACGAGCGGCTCGCGGGGGTAGCGGCGCTCCCAGGCCACGAACGCGGCGAGCAGGACCAGCGCGGCCACCACGAGCGGCCACGTGACGGGCGCCTCCCACCGGTGCCGTTGGATCGCGGGCACCAGCAGGCCCGCCACGCCGAGCCCGAGCAGCAGCACGCCGACCGGGTCCATGCTCTCGCGCCGCCGGCGGGCGGGCTCGGGGCGCGGCAGCACCCGCCCGGCCAGCGGCAGCAGTGCGATCCCGATCGGCACGTTGACCAGGAACACCCACCGCCAGCCCAGATCCGGCTCGAAGGCGGTCACCAGCGCGCCGCCGATGAGCGGCCCCGCGGCCGTGGAGAGGCCGATGGTGGCCCCGAGCGCGCCGAAGGCCCGGCCGCGCTCCGCGCCCTGGAACATCTGCTGGATCAGCCCGGACACCTGCGGGTTCAGCAGGCCGGCCGCGAGGCCCTGCACGAGCCGCGCCACGATGAGCACGGGCATCTGCCAGGCGAGCCCGCAGCAGGCGCTGGAGAGCGTGAACAGCGCGACGCCCCACAGGAAGACCGTGCGGCGGCTCCGCGCGTCGCCGAGCCGCCCCGCGGGGATGAGGAGCAGGCCGAACGTGAGCGCGTAGCCGGAGACCGTCCACTGCAGCGCGTCGTCGCCGGCGTCCAGGGCCTCGCGGATCGACGGCAGCGCCACGTTGACGATGCTCACGTCGAGCCCCGTCATGAACGCGGAGGTCAGGCATACGGCAAGGGCGCGCCGTCGCACGTCGGAGCCGAACGCGCCGATCACCTCCTCCGCCGCACGCTCACCACCCCCACCGGACCGGCTCCGCCGGCCTCCTGCCGCCGGATCGACCGCCCCCTCGGAGCGCCATCCCTCGGCGGCACCGGCCTTCCTCCGCCGGACCGAACACCCCCTGCGGAGCGGTGCCCCTCGGGCGCGCGGCGGGTTTCCCGCCGGGCCGAGCTGAATGATTCCCCTGGAGATCCGGAGATATCGCTCAACTCGATTTATCTTTGCCCATACCGCCTCCCCGCGAGTACCGTCCGATCATGAGCACGATGGCGGTCGAGCAGAACGGCATCAACGCCGTTCCGGAGAACGAGCGGCGCGGCCGGCCGCGCGACCTGTTCTGGCCCTGGGCGGGCTCGAACCTGTCGCTGTTCGGAGTGGCGTTCGGCGTCTACATCGTGGGCCTGCAGCTCGGCGTGGTACCCGCGATCATCACCGGCGCGGTGGGGTACGTGCTGTCGTTCCTGCTGGTCGGGCTGGTCGCGGTGGGCGGTGCGCGTTCGGGCGTGCCGACGATGACGCTCGGGCGGGCGCCGTTCGGCTACCACGGCAACAAGCTGCCCACCCTGTTCTCCTACATCTCGAACGTCGGCTGGGAGATCGTGCTGGTCACGCTCTCCGCGCAGAGCGGCGCCGAGATCATCGGCCGCCTCGCGCCCGGCGTCTCCACCACGACCACCACCGCCGCCTGCTTCGCCGTCGCCGCGCTCGTGGTGATCGCGGTCGGCGTGTACGGCCACGCGATGATCATGGTGGTGCAGCGCTACCTCACGTACGTGTTCGTCGTGCTCACCGTCGTCTACATGGTGCTCATGGCCCCCAACCTCGGCGTCTCGCTGGAGACCACGGCGGGCCCGGGCGGCTGGGTCGGCGGCGTCATCTTCGCCATGACGCTGCTCGGCCTCGGCTGGGTCAACTGCGGCGCCGACTACTCCCGCTATCTGCCCGCCACCTCCTCCCCGCGCGCGGTCACCCTGTGGACGACGCTCGGGGGCGCGCTGCCGCCGATGGTGCTGCTGGTGTTCGGCGTGCTGCTGGCCGGCGGTGACCCGCAACTGGCCGAGGAGGCGGGGGCCAACCCGGTGGCGGCGCTCGCGGCGGCGCTGCCGACCTGGTTCCTGCTGCCGTACCTGCTGACCGCGATCGGCGGCTTCCTGGCCGGGGCGATCATGGACATCTACTCGTCCGGCCTGTCGATGCTGGCGCTCGGCGTGCCCATCAGGCGGCACTGGGCGGTGCTCATCGACGGGCTGCTCATGGTGCTCGGCGGCTACTACCTGCTGTTCGTCTCCACCAGCTTCCTGGCCACCTTCCAGGCGTTCCTCGCCATCGTGGGCGTGGTCATGGCCTCGTGGGCGGCGATCTTCCTGGTCGACATGTGGCGGCTGCGCGGCGGCGGCCGTTCGTACGACGAGCGGCTGCTGCGGGCCGGCGCGCCCGCGCTCAACTGGGCGGGGCTGCTGTCGCTGGTCATCGCGTCCTTCACCGGGATCGGGCTGATCACCTCGGCCGACCCCTACATCGCGAACGTCGTCGGGTTCCTCATGAGCGACGAGCTCGAGGGCGGCACGTTCGGATCGGCGAACATCGGGGTCGTGATCGCGCTGGTGCTGGCCGGGATCCTCTACTTCGCGCTCTCGTCGGTGCCTCGCCTGCGCACCCACGTGCGCAGCCGAGCCCTGGAGTTACGCTGAGTGCGTGACTTCTGACCTTCCGTACCGGCTGTTGAGCTGGACGGTGCGCGCAACGGGGCTCGGCGTGCTGGCGGTCGCCGTCGCCGGCACCTGGCAGGAGGAGCGGCCCGCGGTCGCGTCGGGCGGGGTGCTGCTCGGCCTGCTGTACGCCGCCGCGCCCGCCGCCCCCGGCCCCGGCGGGGCGGCGTGGCTGATGCTGGTGACCGCGGGGTGGGCGGTGCTCGCCTGGGCGGCGCCCGCGTTCGTGTGGCCGGCGTTTCCGCTGCTGTTCGCGTACCTGCACGTGCTGCCGCTGTGGGCGGCCATGTTCGGCGTGTCGGCGCTGACCTCGGCGGCGGTGCTCGCCGCCGCCTGGCACGCCGGCGAGCTGACGCTGCCGCTGCTGGTCGGGCCGTGGGTGGCGGCGTCCGTCGTGACGCTGCTCGCGCTCGCCTGCAAGGCGCTCGGCGCCGAGCTGAGCGAGCGCGAGACCGGGCCGGACGGGCGCTAGGCCGGTCATCGGGGGACCACCGGGTGTCAGGCCGTCACGATCGCGAAGTCCGGCACCGGATGGTCGAGCACGGAGACCAGCCGGCGCAGCGCGTCGATGTCGCCCTCGCGTTCGATGCCCTCCACGCCCCTGCCCGACAGCAGGCCGATGAGCTGGGCGCGGGTCAGCCGCAGGGTCAGGTCGGCCGCGTCGTCGTCGCGCGGGTCGGGCTGCTGGACGAGCACGCCGTTCGACAGCGTCGTACGGTGCCGCAACCCCAGGTCGGTCAGGTGCCAGTCGATGGTGAGCCGCTCGTTCCACGCGCGCGGGCCGTCCACCCTGATGGCGATCGAATCGAAGATCTGCTCCAGCGTGAGCGCGGCGAAGAAGTCGGGCGACGGCCGGTCCGTCCCGGCGGGGACGATGCCGTCGGCCAGTTCGAGCGCGCCCATGAGGTAACAGTTGCGCCAGGTGGCGTTCTCCGCGCCGTGGCCGAGCCGGGTGTAGACCTCGGCGAGCAGGTCGCGCGCCTCCTTGTTGCCCTCGTCGGCGAAGACCGCGTGGTTGAGGAGCTGGGCGGCGAAGCGCAGGTCGTTCTCGTCGATGTAGCGGCGGGCGAAGGCGACCACGGCCGCGCCGCCGCCCAGGCACTCGACGTACCGGATCGCGCTCTCCTTCGGCGGGTGCTCCCACAGGTGGGCGGGGTTGCCGTCGAACCAGCCGAGATAGCGCTGATAGACGGCTTTGACGTTGTGGCTGACGCTGCCGTAGAAGCCGTGCGTGTGCCAGGCCTGCTCCAGCTCGGGCGGGAACTGCATCACCTCGGCGATCTCGGCCGCCGTCAGGCCCTTGTTCATCAGGCGCAGCGTCTGGTCGTGCAGGTAGGCGTACATGTCGCGCTGCTGGGTGAGGAAGCGCTCGATGCGCTCGCGGCCCCAGGTCGGCCAGTGGTGCGAGGCGAAGGCCACGTCGGTGTCGTCGAGGAAGAGCGCGATGGCCTCGGTGAGGTAGCGGGCCCAGGCACGCGCGTCGCGGACGATCGCGCCGCGCAGCGGCAGGATGTTGTGCTGGCTGTGGGTGGCGTTCTCGGCCAGGCAGAGTGCGCGGTGCCCGGGGAAGTGCACGTTCATCTCGGCGGGGGCCTCGGCGCCGGGCGTGAGCTGGAAGACCATCCGCACGCCGTCCACGACCTCCTCCTGGCCGGTACGCGCGATCTCCAGCGTCGGCGGGATCAGCGACATCGTGCCGGTGGAGACCGTCATGCCGAGGCCGGAGCCGATCTGGCCCTCCGGGGAGCGGGGCAGGGCGGGGCCGTACATGTAGACGGCGCGGCGGGCCATGGCGGGGCCCGCGTAGACGTTCTCGGTGACGGCGTGCTCCATGAACCCCGCGGGCGCGAGGATCGGCACGCCGCCGGCCGTGACCCCGCGCACGCCGCCGAAGTGGTCCACGTGGGCGTGGGTGTAGACGACGCCGGTGACCGGGCGGTCGCCGCGGTGGGCGCGGTACAGCTTGAGCGCGGCGGCGGCGCACTCGGTGGACAGCAGGGGGTCGATCACGACGACGCCGCGCTCGCCCTCGGCCAGCGTCATGTTCGACAGGTCGAGACCGCGTACCTGGTAGATGCCTTCTGTGACCTCGTACAGGCCCTGGCGGGCGCAGAGCTCACCCTGCCGCCACAGGCCGGGGTGGGCGGTGCTCGGGCAGTCTCCCTGGAGGAAACCGTAGGAGTCGTTGTCCCACACGACGTCGCCGTCCACGGATTTGATGACGCCGGGGGTGAGTGCGGCGATGAAGCCCCGGTCGGCGTCCTCGAAGTCACCACGGTCGTGAAACGGAAGGTCTGCCATGGAAGCCGAATGCCCGATAGATCAGACATATAGCTCAATAGATGGACTAAAGAGGATGAACCTCCGGCAAGCCGGGATGTGATTGGCTGGTGCGCGTGGAAGCCTGTGTTTTCGATCTCGACGGTGTGCTGGTGGACTCCGAGCCGGTGTGGGAGGAGGTGCGGCGGGCGTACGTCGCCGACCATGGCGGCACCTGGCAGCCCGACACGCAGACCAGGCTCATGGGCATGAGCACCGCCGAGTGGGCGTCCTACCTCCACGAGCTGGGCGTCCAGCAGACCCCCGACGAGATCGCGCGCGGCGTGATCGACGAGATGGCCGCCCGCTACCGCGACGGCGTGCCGCTCATGCCGAAGGCCGTCGAGACCGTCCGCCGCCTGTCGGAGACCGTCACGCTGGGCCTGGCCAGCTCGTCCCCGCGGCGGCTGATCGACGTCGTGCTCGACACGGCCGGGCTGACCGAGTGCTTCGCGGCCACCGTGTCCACGGAGGAGGTGGAGCGGGGCAAGCCCGCCCCCGACGGCTACCTGGAGGCGGCCCGGCGGCTGGGCGCCGACCCGCGCGGCTGCGTGGCGGTCGAGGACTCCAGCAACGGGCTGCGCTCGGCGTACGCGGCCGGCATGCACGTGATCGCCGTCCCGCACCCGCGCTACCCGCCCGCACCCGACGCGCTCGCCCTCGCCTGGCGCGTCCTCCCCTCCCTCGACGCCCTCACCCCCGAACTGCTGCGCTGACCCGCACGTGGCTCGGCACCCCCACCCCCACCACCGCACCAGCCCACGCCTGCACCCGACGCCCCACCCCCAACCGCTGCGCCACGACCCGCGCGTGCGCTCGGCACCCCCACCCCACTACTGCGTCGCTGACCCGTGCGTGGGCTCCACGCGGGCGGATAGGGTGATCGGCATGATCGTCCGGCTGATCGGCGCCAACCCCGGCCTCACCCTGTCCCTCGGCGGCGAGCGGGTCGCCTTCGCGTCCGTGTGGCGAGTCGACTGGTCAGAACGCGGCAAGGGCAACGCCCTGGTGCTGTGGCACCGCGGCACGACCAGGGTCGTCGCGGAGGACCTTGAGCTGGGCGCGTGGCTGGCCGGCGACTTCACCCGGCACTTCCCCGAGGTGCGGGGCCTGGCCTGGCCGGCGCCCGAGCTCACGAAGGCCCCCGTCGATCTGGAACTCGACCTGGACGAAGGGCTGCGGGCCACGGCCGCCGACGTGACGGTCGAGATCCCCGGGCCGCCCCGCGAGCGGCGGGCCGTACGCGTCCCGGAGTTCGACCTCGGCGGCCGCCCCCATCTGCTCACCAACGTCTTCATGCCGTGCGAGACCGGCACCGTGACCATCGGCGGCACGCCGGTCGCCGCCGACTCGGCCACCGCGTTCCTGGCCGACGCCGAGGTGTGGAGCGCCTGACCGGCCCCGGCGACTCACCCTCCTCCGTCGTCGTCTCCCCCGACCTCGGCAACGCCAAGGAGGCCGCGCAGTTCGCGCGCCTGCTCGGCACCGGCGTCGCCATGGGCGCCGAGCAGCGTACGCGTGGCCTGCACGCACGGCCTGTTCGCCGACGGCGCGCTCGAGCGGCTGAGCGCGCTGCCCGAGGCCGAGGAGATCGTCTGCACCGACACCGTGCCGCCCCCTGCCAAGGGCGGCGACAAGCTGACCGTGCCGTCGATCGCGCCCGCGCTCGCCGAGGCCATGCGCCGCATCCACGACGGCGAGTCGGTCAGCGCGCTGTTCAGTACATCTTGATGACCTGACCCGTCACCCTGCGCCCCTGGTGCGAGGCCAGGAACGTGATCACCTCGGCCACGTCGTCCGGCTGCGCCACTTCGGGCAGCACGCCGCCGGCCGCGTGGGCGCTCGCGACCTTCTCGTTGATCCAGCCGGTGTCGGTGACGGGCGGGTGGACCATGTTGGCCGTGATGCCGTGGCGGCCCAGCTCGCGGGCGGCCGACATGGTGTAGTTCTCCTGGGCCGCCTTCGCCGCGCCGTAGCTGACCTCGGTGGGGAAGCCGTCGGGGCCGCCCGAGGTGAGGCCGATGATGCGGCCCCAGGTGGCGCCCCGCTCCAGGTGGCGGCGGGAGAACTCCGAGATCAGCAGCGCGGGCGCGCGTACGTCGATGGCGAACTGCCGCTCGTAGGTCACGGCGTCCACGCGGCGCAGCGGGCGGCCCAAGGAGTCGCGCTCGGCGGCGGCGAAGGTGTCGCTGAGCCAGCCGCTGGCGTTGTTGACGAGGATCTCCACCGGGCCGAACGCCTTCTCGGCCGCGTCGAACAGCGTCTTGGGCGTCTCGGGGTCGGCGAGGTCGGCCTCCAGCGCCTCCGCCGTGCCGCCCGCCTCGCGGATGCGGGCCACCACGCCGGAGGCGTCGGCGGAGCGTGCCTGGTCGTAGGCCGCGGGGTAGACCGGGTCGTTGAGCGGCGGCAGCCGCTTGTACGTCAGGAAGACCGCGACGCCCTCCGCCGCCAGCGCGCGGGCGATCGCCGCCCCGATGCCGTGATTGGCGCCGGTGATCAGCGCGACCTTTCCAGACAGCCGGGTATCGATCATAGTTGCCATCATGGACGCAGCGACGGAACGCCTGCTGAAGGTTTTTCTCGAGGGCGTGGAGCCGGCCGTTCCCCTGGTCGCGCTCTGGGCCCACGGCTCGCTCGCGGACGGCGACTACCAGCCGGGACACAGCGACCTCGACCTGGTCGCGGTCCTCGACGGCGCCCCGACCATGGAGCACTGGCGGCGGATCAAGGCGGTGCATCGGCGGCTGCGCCTGCCTCTTGCGGAGCGGCTGCACTGCTCGTACATGGCCAGGCAGGAGCTCGACGACCTCGGCGCCGAGCACATCACGTGGGCGCACCAGCGCATCTTCCGCCAGCCGGTGACGGCGGTGACCCGGCGCGAGCTGCACGAGGGCGGCAAGGTCCTGTACGGCCCACCACCGTCCGAGCTGCTGCCTCCGGTGTCGGACGAGGAGCTGGCCCGCTTCATCCGCTCCCATCTGCGCGACGTGTGGCTCGTCCGGGCGCAGGGCCGGCGGCCTTGGCTGCAGGACGTGTGGGTGGACCACGGCATGGTGACGGTCGCCCGCGCCACGGTGACGCTGCGGGACGGCCGGCTCATCACCAAGCGGGAGGCTCTTGAGGTGCTGCACGAGATGGGCGCGCCGGGCGTGCTGATCGCCGACATCCGCGCCCGCCGCTACGGCGCCGAGCCGCCGGTGCTCAGCCGGTTCAGGAGGGGCCGGCTGGCCCGCGCGTTCGTCAGGTCGGCCATCAGCCGCGCGCTGGCCTGACCCGCACGCTGCTCCGATCCCCGGGATGGCAATGTGACGGCCGGTTGTTAGTGGTGTGTGTCAACGCTGCAACCACCTGACCCCGGGAGAGAGCGATCTATGGGCGAGACCAGGCAGTCCTACCTGCTGGCGGCGGAGTCGGCGGTGAGGCTCCTCGGCCACCCGGCCGTGGCGGCGTCATGGGACAAGCCGAGCGCGCTGGTGGAGTTCAGCGTCGCGGGCCTCGCGGGACACCTCGCGCACCAGCTCGTCAGGGTCGGAGACGCGCTGGCCCCGAACGGTCCCGTCCAAGAGCCCATCTCGCTCCTTGAGCACTACATGCGGTCGCCGTGGGTCCAGGCGGGGCTCGACCACGAGAGCAACCTGAGCATCCGCCGTGGCGGCGAGGCCGCGGCCGCCGCCGGTCCCGCCCTGCTGCTCGAACGCAGCCAGGCGCTGCTCGACATGCAGCGCGCGGCGCTGGCGTCCGAGCCGGCCGACCGGGTCGTGATCACCCCGGCCGGCTGGTCGCTGAAGCTCGACGACTTCCTGCTGACCCGGCTCGTCGAGCTGGTCGTCCACTGCGACGACCTGGCCGCGAGCGTCGGCGTGGACACGCCCGCGCTGCCGTCCTCGGTGATCGACCCGGTCGTGGAGCTGCTGGCCCGGCTGGCCGTCCACCGCCACGGCCCCACGGCCGTCATCCGCGCGCTGAGCCGCGCCGAGCGCGCCCCCGCGACCATCAGCGCCTTCTGATCCCGTTACGCCGTCAACCGGCCCGTCCGCGAAACCGCCCCGGGCCGGTCGATCAGGAGACCGCCTCGGCGTAGTGGCAGGCCGCCTGGGCGTCCGGCACGGCGGGCAGGATGTCCAGGAGCTGCGTGCGGCAGCGTTCGGCCACCCCGGCCTCCTCCGCCTTGCCCGACGCCAGCACGTGGCAGCGGGCGTGGAAGCGGCAGCCCGTGGGGATGCGGGTCGGGTCGGGCGGCTCGCCGGTCAGCACGATCCGCTCGGGCGACTCGGGCAGCACCGACAGCAGCGCCTGCGTGTACGGGTGGCGCGGCGCGGTCAGCACCTGCTCGACGGGCCCCGACTCGACGATCCTGCCGAGGTACATCACGGCCACCCGGTCGGCGATGTTCCAGGCCAGGCCGAGATCGTGGGTGACGACCAGGGCCGACAGGCCCAGCTCCTCGCGCAGCCTGAGCAGCAGCGCCAGGATCTCGCCGCGTACGGAGGCGTCCAGCGAGGCCACCGGCTCGTCGGCGATGAGCACCTTCGGGTTCAGCGCCAGCGCGCCCGCGATGACCACGCGCTGGCGCTGCCCGCCGGACAGCTCGTGCGGGTAGCGCTGGAAGAACCGCTCGGGCGGCCGCAGCCCGGCCCTCGACAGGGCGGTGGCGACGATGTCGCGCTCGCCGGGCAGGTCGTGGATGCGCGGGCCCTCCGCCACGGCCTCGTACACGGTGTGGCGGGGGTTGAGCGAGCCCGTCGGGTCCTGCAGGACGAGCTGCACCTGCCTGCGGTAGGCGCGCAGCGCCTTGGTGGTGTAGCCGAGGCTCGCGCCGTCGTAGCGGACCTCGCCGGAGGTGGGGCGTTCGAGGCCGAGCAGGGTGCGGGCGAGCGTGGTCTTGCCGCAGCCGGACTCGCCGACGAGCGCGACGATCTCGCCCTGCCCGATGGCCAGGTTCACGCCGTCGACGGCGCGGGCCCTGCGCCCCCTGGAGGCGAACTCCACGTGCAGGTCGCGGGCCTCCAGCAGGGTGGCGCCTGTCGTGCCGACCTGCTCGGCGGCGGTGCTCGTCTCGGTCATGAGCCGACCTCCTCCTCGACCCTGGCGTGCACGCACGCCGCCGTACGTCCTGGACCGGCCGGCCACAGCCGCACATCGAGCTCGGCGCACGTGTCGCGCGCGACCGGGCAGCGCGGGTGGAAGGCGCAGCCGCTCGGCAGGTCCATCGGGTCGGGCGGGTCGCCGCCCAGGCCCTTGGGCGCCATGCGCGAGGCCGGGTCGCCGACGGTCGGGAAGGCCGCGGCCAGCGCCCGGCTGTAGGGGTGCTTGGCGTCGTGGAACACCTCGTGGGACGGGCCGTGCTCGACGACGCGGCCCGCGTACATGACCGCGAGCTGGTCGCAGACGTCGGCGAGCACCGACAGGTCGTGCGAGATCATGATCAGCGAGATGCCGCGCTCGGCCACCAGGTCCTTGATCAGACTGAGCACCTGGGCCTGCACCATCACGTCGAGCGCGGTGGTCGGCTCGTCGGCGATGATCAGGCGCGGCGAGCAGGCCAGCGCCATCGCGATCATGACGCGCTGCCGCTGGCCGCCGGAGAGCTCGTGCGGGTAGCTGCGGGCCCGCCAGGCGGGCAGGCCCACCGCGTCCAGCAGCTCGGCGACGCGTGCGCGGGCGGCGTCGGGCTTGGCGAGGTTGTGCACGAGCAGCGGCTCGGCGATCTGGTCGCCGATCCTGCGTACGGGGTTGAGCCCGTGCTGGGCGCCCTGGAAGACGATGGACGCCTCGGCCCAGCGGACGGCGCGCATGCGCCCCCACTTCATGGTGAGGACGTCCTCGCCGTCGAGCAGGATGCGCCCGCCGATCTTCGCGTCCTTGGGCAGCAGCCGCAGCAGCGCCATGGCCAGCGTCGACTTGCCGGATCCCGACTCGCCGGCGACGCCGAGCGCCGCACCGGCCTCGAGCGTCAGCGACACCCCGCGCACGGCGGGCACCTCACCCGAGGCGATGCGGTAGGTGACCGACACGTCGTCGAGTTCGAGCAGGCTCATGCGGCCCTCCTCAGCCTCGGGTTGAGCACGGCCTCCAGGGCCCTTCCGACCAGCGTGAACGCCATGACCACGACGAGGATGGCAAGGCCGGGGATGAGGATGTACCACCAGGCGCCCTGGGTGGCGGCGCCCCAGTCGTAGGAGGCACGGAGCATGGTGCCCCAGGAGGTGCGGTTGGAGCTGACGCCGAGGAAGGCCAGCGTGGACTCGGTGACGATGGCGCTGGCCACCTCCAGGGTGGTGCTGGCCAGCAGCAGCGGCGCCACGTTCGGCAGCACGTGCCGGGTGGTGATGTGCCAGTGTCCGGCGCCGAGCGCCTTGGAGCGCTCGATGTACGGCCTGGCCTCGACGGCGAGCGTCTGCGCCCGGATGAGCCGGGCGGTGGACGGCCAGGTGGTGATGCCGATCGCGGCGATGATCGTGAACGTGCTGCCGCCGAGGATGGCGGCGAGGACGAGCGCGGTCACCAGCGAGGGCAGCACCAGGAACCAGTCGGTGACACGCATGAGCGCGGCGCCGACCCAGCCGCGGAAGTGGCCCGCTGTGATGCCGACGACCAGGCCGATCACGATGCTGAGCAGCGCGGCGAGGAACCCGATGAACAGCGAGGTGCGCGAGCCCCACCAGACCATGAGCAGGATGGACCGGCCTGACTCGTCGGTGCCGAACGGCTCGGACAGGCTCGGCGCGGCCCACCGCTGCCCGGTGTTCTGGATGACGCTGGTGACCGACTCGTCGATGAACAAGGGCGCGATGAGTGCGAGCACGACCGCGATCGCGAGGACGGCCAGCCCGGCGACGCCGCCGCGGTGCGTGCGGAACCCGGCCCAGAAGCGGATCAGCGCCTGCTTCCTGCGGGCCGTGGCGACAGCCGTCATGCGGACCTCACCCTCGGGTCGAGCACGTGGTAGACCACGTCGGCCAGCGTGTTCATGACGATGACCGCGACGGTGATCAGCATGAACGTTCCCTGCATGAGCGTGAAGTCGGGCACCCTGACCGCCTCGTAGAACAGCTGTCCGAGCCCCGGCCAGGTGTAGATGGTCTCCACGGTGACGGCGCCGCCGACGACGAAGCCGATGCGCATGAACACCAGCGTGACCGTGGGCAGCAGCGCGTTGGGCACGGCGTGCTTGCGGCGCACGTCGTCGTCGCGCAGGCCCTTGGCCCTGGCCACGGTGACGTAGTCCTGGCCGACCTCCTCAAGGAGCGAGGAGCGCATGATCAGCAGGTACTGGGCGTACACCACGGCGACCAGCGTCAGGCAGGGCAGCACCATGTGGGAGGCGACGTCCAGCACGTACGCGAACCCGTCGGGCGCGTCCACGCTCTCGATGCCGCGGAACGGGAACAGCCCGGGGATCGGCCCGATGCCGACGCCGAAGACCATCATCAGCAGCAGGCCGAGCCAGAACGTCGGCACCGACCACAGCAGCAGCGACAGGCCGGTGGAGAACTTGTCGAAGCCGCTGCCGTGCCGCCAGCCGGCCCTGGTGCCCTGCCAGACGCCGAGGCTGACCGCGATGACCAGGCCGGTCCCCGCGAGCAGCAGCGTCGGGCCGATGCGCTCGCCGATGAGGTCGATGACCGGCCGCTTGTACTCGTAGGAGGTGCCGAGGTCGAGCCTGAGCGTGTCGCCCACGAACTGGAAGAACTGCTCGATGAGCGGCTTGTCGAGGCCGAGCCGGTGGCGTTCGAGGTCGAGCTGGGCCGGGGTCATGTTCCGGCCCTGGGCCAGGTTGCGTACGGGGTCGCCGGGGAGCAGCCGGAACACGAAGAAGGTTCCGACGATCACCATGGCGATACTGAACAGCGCCCCACCGGCCTTGGCCAGCGCGTACTGCAGCGTGCCGCGGCGGGTGGGGCGCTCGTCACCAGGGCCCGCCGCCTGGGCGGCGGGCTCTGCTGCTTCGAGCGGTGTCGTCATTCGCGTTCGTCAGCGGTGCTCTTGCGCCGCCTGCTCAGGAGGAAGCCCGCCAGGGCGATGACCACCACACCGCCCACGACTCCGAGGATGACGCCGGTGCTGGAGCCGCCTTCGGAGCTCGCGCCGGACGCGGACGTCTCCACGGCCTCCACGGTGTAGAACGGCCAGTAGCTGCTGCCGCCGTAGAGGATGCCGTTGTCCTCGGGGATCGGGGTGATGCTGGCGATCCGGTCCTTGCGGTAACCCTCAAGGTCGTTGGTGTAGTAGATCGCGATGATCGGGGCGTCGGTGTAGAGACGCTCCTGCATCTTTTTGATGATCTCGGCGCGCTTGGCCCGGTCGAGCTCCTTCTGCTGCTCCTTGTAGAGCTTCTCGAAGGTCTCGTCGCAGTAGAAGGACTCGGTGCCGCCGCCCTCACCGGTCGGGCTGGGCCGCCGGCTGCACAGGTGGGTGGCGAGGACCTCCTCCGGGTCGGGGTTGACCGACCAGCCGCTGATCGCGATGTCGAACAGGCCGGTGACGCCGGTCTCCTCGGTGAACTTGCTGGAGTCGAGCTTCTTGGTGGTCAGCGAGATGCCGATCTCCTTGAAGAAGCCCGTCAGGTACTCGGCGAGCTTGTCCTCGATCGGGGTGTCGGTGTGGATGCTGAAGCGGAACTCCAGCTTGCGCTTGCCGTCGGGCATCGTACGGATGCCGTCGGGGCCCTTCTTGTAGCCCGCGTCGTCGAGGATCTGGTTGGCCTTGGCCGGGTCATAGGTGACCTTGGTGTCGCCGGTGGCCTCCCAGAAGAAGTCCTGGTACATCGGCGGGACGATCGAGCCGTCGGCGGGCTTGGCCAGGCCGTTCTGCACCTCGTCGACCAGCTTCTGCTTGTCGATGGCGTAGTGGAGCGCCTGGCGGACCTTCTGGTCCTTCAGCGCCGGGTGGCCGTCACCGACGGGCTTGCCGTCGCTGGTGGTGGCGCCGTGGTTGATCTGCAGGTACGCCGAGCGGCGGCCCTGCTGGTTCCAGGCGACGATGTTCGGGTCGTTCTGGATGGCCTCGAACTCCGGCGGGGACATCCGGCCGAGCAGGTCGATGTCGCCGTTCTTCAGGCCCGCGATGGCGGCCTGCGGGTTGTCGTAGAAGATGACCTGCAGCTCGTCGATCTTGGGCTTGCCGCGCCAGTAGTTCGGGTTGGCCTGCAGCTTGACGTACTGGTCCTTCTTGTGCTCGACCGCGAAGTACGGGCCGCTGCTGACCGTCGGGTACACCTCGGCGTCGTAGTTGGCCATGTCGGTGACCTTCTCCCAGACATGCTTGGGCATGATCGGGACCGGGTTGTCCAGCATGCTGGCCTGCGGCGCCTTGAGCTTGATGATCAGGTCCTGGCCGTTGGCGGTGACGCTCTCGAAGTTCTCCACCGCCGGACCGTTGGCGGTCTTGGCGGCGTCGTCGGTCATCATCTTGTTGAACGTCCAGGCGGCGTCCTCGGCCGTGATCGGCTGGCCGTCGGACCACTTCGCCTGGCGGATCTTGAACGTCCAGGTGAGCCCGTCCTCGGACGTGCTCCACGACTCGGCCAGGTCAGGGCTCGGCGCGAGCGTCTTGGAGTCGGGGACCGTGAGGAACCCGTACATCCAGCGGTGGATCGACGTCGAGATCAGACGGACCGCGAGGAACGGGTTCATCGAGTCCATCGACTGCGTCGCGCCGACGCGTATGATCTTCTTCCCCGCCGCGGGCTCCTGTGCGAGGGCAGCCGTCGTGCCCTGACCGGCCACTAATAGCGCGACGCCCAGCGCTGCCAGGCGTGCGAACCATTTCCTCATACGTGCCTCACCTTCAGGCGGGGGTTCTCTGTGTAGAAGAAGGCACACCATATGGAGACCGCATGTCAACGAGTGACGGAAAATTGTTTCATCTTCGTTTCCAACAGCGGTGTAAATTTTCAGTGGTCCTGGCAGCGCCGTGAGCTGGCGTCACGTCTCCGCGGGCGCCATCGACCGCCGGGCGAGCCGGGCGAACCGCTCGGCGTCGGGAGTGCCGGGCTCGGCGGTGTAGACGATGATCCGGAGATCGCTGCCGGCCACGCTGAGAATGTCGCAGTCGAGCGTCATCGACCCCACCTCGGGATGGTCGAACGTCTTGCGCCCGCCCACCTGACGGTCGACCGTGCCCGAGTCCCACAACTCGGCGAAGCGCGGGCTGCCCGCCCGCAGCTCGGCGATCAGCTCCTTCAGCGCGCGGTCGGCGGGGTAGCGGCCCGCCGTGGTGCGCAGGTCGCCGGCCAGCGCCTCTTCGAAGTCGGCCTGCTCTTCGGGCGAGCGCCTGACCAGGGTGGAGCCCGTGCCCATGAAGACGCGCCACACGGCGTTGCGCTCGCGCCCGCGCCACTGCGCCGCATCGGGGACGAGTGCGGTGTACAGGGGGTTGGCCAGCAGCAGCGTCCAGGCCGCGTCGTGGACGGCGACAGCGGCGCCGTCGAGCCGGTCGATCATCCGCAGCACGCTGGGCGGGATCCTGACGGGCACCATGTCGGGCCCGGGCGGGGCGAGGCCCGCGGACTCGTACAGGTAGGCGCGCTCCTCGTCCGACAGGTGCAGCGCCCGCGCCAGCGCCTCGACGATCTGCGGCGAGGGGTTGGTGGCGTGGCCCTGCTCCAGGCGGACGACATAATCGACGGAGATGCCCGCGAGCGTCGCGAGCTCCTCGCGGCGCAACCCCGCGGTGCGGCGGTGACCTGTCGCGGGCAGCCCCACCGCCTCCGGTCGTATCCGCTCCCGCCAGCGGCGCACCGCCTGCCCGAACTCCTTCGCCATGGTGTCCAGTCTGCCCCTTCCTGGTACCGCGAGTCCCAGGAAAATGAGGGCTCTGGCTGCTCAGGAGCCGCGGACGCAGACTGTGAACATGACAACGACACTGATCACAGGAGCCAACAAGGGTCTCGGTTACGAGACCGCCCGCCGCCTCATCGAGGCCGGCCACACCGTCTACGTCGGCGCCAGGAACGCCGAGCGGGGCCGCCAGGCCGCCGAGCGGCTCGGCGCCCGGTTCGTGCAGATCGACGTGACCGACGACGACTCGGTCGCCAAGGCCGCCGCCGCCGTCGAGGCCGACGGCGGGCTCGACGTGCTCATCAACAACGCGGGCGTCGAGGAGCGCAAGCCGGACGGCGGCATCTACACGCCGGCCGAGGTGACCGGCGACATGATGTACCAGACGTTCAACACGAACGTCTTCGGCGTCGTACGGGTTCTCCACCACTTCCTGCCGCTGCTGCGCCGCTCGCAGCACCCCGTCGTGGTGAACCTGAGCAGCGGCCTGGCCTCGCTGACCACCGCCACCACCCCCGGGACGCCGGTGCACGCCTACCCCGGCGTGGCGTACCCGGCGTCCAAGGCCGCGGTCAACATGATCACGGTCCAGTTCGCCAAGGCGTTCCCCGAGATGCGGATCAACGCGGTCGAGCCCGGCTTCACCAAGACCGACCTCAACCACAACACCGGCATCCTGAGCGTCGAGGAAGGCGCCGAGATCATCGTGAAGATGGCGCAGGTGGGCCCCGACGGCCCGACCGGGGGTTACTTCAGCGCCAAGGGTCCGCTGCCCTGGTGACCCTCGGGTCAGCCGCAGGCGCAGGCGCCGCCGCCGCAGCACCCGCCGGCCATCGGCAGCAGCTCGACGGGAGCCGCCCTGCCCACCAGCTCGTAACCGGCCTCCGTCACGGCGGCGTCGATCAGCGCGTCGTCCACGGGGGCCTGGCTGGTGACGGTCACCGCCCCCGAGGCGACGTCGACCTCGACCGCGCTCACCCCGGCGATGGCGCTCACCTCCTCGGTCACGGCGCTGGCACAATGACCGCAGGTCATGCCCTTGACCTGGTACGTGGCCACGGTCATGCGAACACTCCTTCCTCATCGTCTCCTTTGACGGCACTCTATACCCCCTAGGGGTAAAGACGCATACATGGGTCCCCCACGGAAAGAGGGGTGGAAACACGCCGCACAAGGGGGTTCTCATGCTGGACGGCAAGACCATCGCCTTTCTGGTGGCACCCGAGGGAGTCGAGCAGGTGGAGCTCACCGAGCCGTGGAAGGCGGTCAAGCAGGCCGGCGGCACGCCCAGGCTGGTCTCCACCCGCCACGGCCGGATCCAGGCGTTCCACCACCTGGACAAGGCCGACCACTTCGCCGTCGACGAGATCGTCACGGAGGCCGATCCCGCCACCTACGACGGCCTGGTGCTGCCCGGGGGCGTCGCCAACCCGGACTTCCTGCGCCTGTCGCCGGAGGCCGTGGGCTTCGTCCGGGCCTTCGCCGAGGCGGGCAAGCCGGTGGCGGCCATCTGCCACGCGCCGTGGACGCTCATCGAGGCCGGCGTCGTACGCGGGCGCACGCTCACCTCGTGGCCGAGCCTGCAGACCGACCTGCGCAACGCCGGGGCGACGTGGGTGGACAAGGAGGTCGTGGTCGACACCGAAGGTCCGGGACCGCTGGTGACCAGCCGCAAACCGGACGACCTCAAGGCGTTCTGCCAGGCCGTCACCGACGTGTTCGGCGAACGCTGACCGGCCGCCGGGGGTGGCCCGCCCGCGCGGAAGGGCCGCCCCGGGCGAGGTCGAAACCGTCTCGTAACGCCTTGTCCCCTGGGGGGAAATGGTCTAGACGTAGACCATAAGGAGCGTCCTCCGCCCCCAGGGAGAGCTCATGACAACAGAAGAGGATTCCAGGAGGCTGGCCGAGCTCGGCTACAAGCAGGAACTGGCCCGCACCTGGAGCGGTTTCTCCAACTTCGCGATCTCCTTCTCGATCATCTCGATCCTGGCCGGCTGTTTCACGACCTTCGGGCAAGCCTGGAACAACGGCGGCCCCATCGCCATCTCCTGGGGCTGGCCCCTGATCTCCCTGTTCATCCTCATCATCGGCTTCTGCATGTCGGAGCTGGTCTCGGCGTACCCGACGGCGGGCGGCATCTACTGGTGGGCCGCCAAGCTCGGCGGGCCGGTCCACGGCTGGTTCACCGGCTGGCTCAACCTCATCGGCCTCATCGCGGTCACCGCGTCGGTGGACTACGGCTGCGCCACGTTCCTCAACATCACGCTCAACCGGCTGACCGGCGGCGCGTGGGAGGGCACGCTCCCCCAGGCGTTCATGCTCTTCGTGATCGTCCTGGCGCTGCACGCGCTGATCAACATCTTCAGCCACAGGCTGATCTCGCTGCTGCAGAACATCTCCGTCTGGTGGCACGTGGCCGGCGCCGCGATCGTCGTCGCCATCCTCGTCTTCGCCCCCAGTGAGCACCAGTCGGCGGGCTTCGTCTTCTTCGGCACCAACAACACCTCGGGCTTCGGCGACGGCTCGACCGGCCTGACCTTCTGGCTGTACGTGCTGCCGCTCGGCTTCCTGCTCACCCAGTACACGATCACCGGGTTCGACGCCTGCGCCCACGTGTCGGAAGAGACGCAGGGCGCGGCCAGGACCGCCGCGCGCGGCCTGTGGCAGTCGATCTTCTACTCGGCGATCGGCGGCTGGATCCTGCTGCTCGCGTTCCTGTTCGCCGCCACCGACGTGGACGAGCTGAACGCCCAGGCCGGCTTCGTCGGCGCCATCTTCGAGACCGCGCTGTCCTCCCCGGCGGCCACCGCGATCTTCGCGATCTCCACCATCGGGCAGTTCTTCTGCGGGATGAGCTGCGTGACCTCGATGTCGCGCATGACGTACGCGTTCGCCCGCGACGGCGCCGTGCCCGGCTGGCGGCTGTGGTCGAAGGTGGACCGCAACCGCACCCCGGTCAACGCCATCGTGGCCGGGTGCACCGTCGCCGCCCTCATCACGCTGCCCGCGCTCTACGCGCCTCCCGGGCTGACCACGCCCGTCGCGTTCTACGCCGTCGTCTCGATCGCGGTCATCGGCCTCTACCTGGCCTTCCTCATCCCGATCTGGCTGCGGCTGCGCATGGGCGATGCGTTCCAGCCGGGCCCGTGGACGCTGGGCCGCAAGTACAAGGTGCTGTGCTGGATCGCCTGCGTCGAGATCGTGATCGTCTCCGTCTACTTCATCATGCCGTTCTCGCCGGAAGGCGTGCCGGGCGATCCCGCGTTCACCTGGACCTCGGTCAACTACGCGCCCGTCGCGGTGGGCATCGTGCTCATCGGGATCGCGCTGTGGTGGGCGCTGTCGGCCCGCCACTGGTTCACCGGGCCGCGCCGCACGGTGGACGACGAGAACCTCGTGTCCTGACATGAAGACGCCCGGGAGCCATCGGCGGTCCCCCGGGCGTTCCCCGTTCAGCTGCGGCTCAGCCGGCCCAGCTCAGCCGATCCGTCGGCCACAGGCGGGTGTCCGCCTCGCGCTTGAGCACGTTCTCCTCAGGCGTGCCCACCGCGCAGCGGGTGCCGTGCGGCGGAACCTTCAGCGAGATCAGGTACTCGTCGAAGATGTCCGTCTGGCACTTGTCCTTGCCGTAGATGCGGTGGCCCCATCCCTCGTACGTGAGCAGCACCGCCTTCGGGCCGAGCTGGCGGGCCGCGTTGGCCGACCAGATCCACGGCGTGGCGGGGTCGTGCAGCGAGTTGCCGAGCAGCAGCGGCGCGTCACCCGTGTACCGCAGCTCGTGCGGCGGGTTCGTCGTCTTGTAGTTCATGCAGATCGGCAGGTCGTCGATCGGGTACGGGTGGTACCGCGTGTCGGGCGCCAGCGCGTTGGAGGCCTTCATCAGCGCGGCGTACTCGGCGTAGTTGCGCACCCGGAGGTTGTAGTCCTGGCACAGGATCG
The DNA here is from genome assembly GCF_043196965.1 of Nonomuraea sp. NPDC049309. Taxonomy (NCBI): domain Bacteria; kingdom Bacillati; phylum Actinomycetota; class Actinomycetes; order Streptosporangiales; family Streptosporangiaceae; genus Nonomuraea; species Nonomuraea sp. NPDC049309. The sequence continues at coordinate 201,250 of NZ_JBICSH010000002.1, forward strand.
TGGTCGGCAGCTCGGCCACGTCGCCCTCCACCGGCCCCCGGCCGGGCAGCGGCGGCACCCAGTCGGGCTCGGGCCCGCCGTTCAGCCAGTTGATGGTCTGGCTGAGCGTCACCCAGTCGGGCCCCTCGTTGCCCAGCGCGGCGTTGTAGATGACCTGCAGCTCCGTCATCTTCGTGCCGGTGCTCGGGTAGATCAGCTCGCCCCGCTGAGCCTTCTCCCGCAGGTTCTTCCAGATCGCCCGGATGTCCTGGCCGTGCAGGACGCAGCTCGGCTCCTGCTCGCACCAGCCGACGAACTGGTCGAAGGCGTCCTCGACGGCGACGGCCTCCGTCGCCAGGAAGCCCGCCACGTCGAGGCTGTGGTCCATGTTGCTGTCCAGCCCCAGCGCGCGGACGCGGTCGGGGAACAGCTCGGCGTACATCTGGCCGATCAGCGTGCCGTAGGAGATGCCGTAGTAGGTGAGCTTCTCCTCGCCGAGCGCCTCGCGCAGGGCGTCCATGTCGCGGGCGACGTCCGTGGAGTCGACGTGGTCGTACAGCGGGCCGGTGCGCTCACGGCAGTCCTGGTGCAGGCGCTTGGTGAAGGCGTCCCACGCCTCGAATTCGGCCTGGCTCTTGATGACCGTGTGCGGCATCTGGTTGTAGACCGACGCCGAGCAGATCACCGGGTGGCTGCGGCCCACGCCCCGGGGGTCGAAGCCGACGATGTCGAAGTGGCGCTGGAGCTCCTCGGTGTAGGAGCCGGGGGCGCCGTACACGGCCTCGACGCCCGAGCCGCCGGGGCCGCCGGGGTTGATGACCAGCGAGCCGATCCTGGCGTCGGGGTCGGTGGCCTTGCGGCGGGCGACCGCGATGTCGACGGTCGGGCCGTCCGGCTGCGACCAGTCGATGGGCACGGTCAGCGTGCCGCACTCGGCAGACGGCTCCTCCTCGCACGGAGCCCAGGTGATGGTGCGCGCTGGCTGCGTCACCTCGGCACTGGCGGCCGGGACGGGCGACAGCGTCGCCACCGCCACTAAGGCGGCGGCGAGCAGGGTGAACCTTCTTCGCACGATGCTCCAATCTTCGATCGATCCCCCGTTGGGGCGTGCGACGAAGATGGATCATCGCGGATTTGGCGTTATGTGCGCGACGAAATTACCGAAGTTCCCTACTTCGTAATGACTTATCGCGTCAAGAGGCTTCGAATGCCTCTGCCACCACCTTGCGGACCTCGTCCATGTCCGCGCTGCCCATCTCGCGCTTGAGCGAGGTCATGTCCACATCGGGCATCCCGCACGCGACCGCCCAGCTCCACGGCGTCAGGTCGCCGTCGACGTTGAGCGCGAACCCGTGGCTGGTGACGCCCCGGCTCTGGCGCATGCCGATCGAGATGATCTTGCGTCCGGTCTCCACCGTCCACACGCCGGTCAGCAGCTCCGAGCCCGGCGGCGTGTCGCGGCGCTCGGCCGGCAGCCCGAGCTTGCCCAGCGCCTCCACCAGCCGCAGCTCCACCTCGCGCACGTAGTCGACGATGCCCTCGCCCTCGTCCAGCTTGACGATGAGGTAGCCGACGAGCTGGCCGGGCCCGTGATAGGTGAGCTGGCCGCCGCGACCGGTCTCGACCACGGGGATGCCGTGGGAGGGGTCGGGCAGGTGCTCGGCCGGGGTGCGTCGCCCGATCGTGTAGACGGAGGGATGGCTCAGCAGCCAGAGCGTGTCCGGCCGCTCCTCCCGTTGGCGCTGCCCGACGAGGTCGGTCATGCGCTCCATAGCCTGGTCGTATTCGACGAGCTCATCCTGGATGAGCGTCAGCGGCCTTGCCCTCATGTTTCTGAGGATATGCCCGGCCCTTGACTGGCGACGCCGCAGGTAGGCCCGCTTTTACCCGCTGTGGGCCGCCACCCACTCGTCCACCAGCTCGCAGAGCCGGTCCAGCGCCTCTTCCACCCGCTCGCGCTCGCCCGTGGTGAGGAAGTCGATCTGCAGCCCGGTGTACGCCGAGTTCGCCAGCGTCGAGATCCGCGTCGCCTCCGGCTCCGGCACGCCGCGATCGCGCAGCAGCCCGGCCACGAACTCCGACCGGTCGGCCAGCAGCCTCGGCACGTGCCCGCGCAGCTTGCCTGCCGCCGCGAGCCCTTCGATCTCGTGGATGAGCCGGGCGATCGGCACGTTCTCCTCGCGGGACTGCCAGTCCCACGTACGGCGGATGATCGTGCCCACGCTCTCGGAGCCCGACCAGCCCGGCAGACCGCGCAGCCAGGCGCGGTGGCGCTCGTCGAGGCGCTCCATGGTGGCCGACAGCAGCTCTTCCTTGTCGGCGAAGTGGTGGGTGAGCACGCGGGTGGACTTGCCCAGGTGCTGGGCCAGCGGGCGCATGGACAGCGTGGAGAGGCCGTGGTCGGCCAGGTAGTCGATGATCTGGTCGAGCAGCTCGCCGCGGCGGTGCGGATCGGCGGTCCTGGCCATGGCTGTTTCCCTTTGACGCCATTGAGGTGACGACTGTTACCCTACCGGGGAAACGACTGTTACCTTTATTCCGGGGGATACCCATGTCCATCGGCGTACGCCGGCGTGCCCTCCTGCCCGCGTGGCTGCTCGCGCTGACCTTCACCACCTTCACGTTCGCCACCGACGACTACGTGATCGCCGGGGTGCTGCCCGCGCTCTCCGCCGGACTCGGGGTGAGCGAGGCCATGGGCGGGCAGCTCGTCACCGCCTTCTCGCTGGCGTTCGCGCTGGCCGCCCCCGTGGCGTCGGTGGTGACCGCCACCTGATCGAGGCGGGCGCTGCTGGCCTGCGCGCTGAGCCTGTTCGCGGCGGCCAACGCGGCGGCGGCCTTCACCGGCTCGTACGCGGTGCTGCTCGGCCTGCGCGTGCTGGCCGCCGTGGCCGCCGCCGCCGTCGTTCCCGCCGCGTACGCGATCGCCACCTCCGCGGCCCCCGAGGGGCGGCAGGGGAGCTACTTGGCGCTGGTGATGGGCGGGCTGACCGGGTCGCTGACGTTCGGCGTGCCGCTCGGCACGTGGGTGGGCGGCGCGTTCGGCTGGCAGGCCACGTTCGGGCTGGGCGCGGTGCTCGGGCTCGCCGCGCTGGCGGCGGTCATGGCCACGCTGCCCGACCTGCCGCCGCAGCCCGCCATGCCGATCAGGCAGCGCCTCGCCCCGCTGGCCCGGCCTGAGGTGCTGCTCGGCCTGCTCGGGATCGTCGCGATCGTGCTGGGCAGCATGATGGTGCTGAGCTATCTCGCCCCGTTCCTGCGCGACCTGGCCGGCGCCGGGCCGGTCGAGATGGGCTGGGTGTTCGTGCTCGCCGGTCTGGCCGGCCTCGCCGGCGGCCGGCTCGGCGGCAGGGCGGCCGACCGGTGGGGCGCGAGCCGGGCGATGACCGCGGGCGTGGCCGCGTTCGCGGCGGTGATGGCCGCCCTCACCTTCTGCCAGATCCTGCGGCCGGTGCCGCTGCTCGCCCTGCTGCCGCTGCTGCTGCTCTGGGCGGGCGCGTCGTGGTGGATCCCGCCGCCCGCGCAGGCCCGCATGATCGCCCTCGCCGGCCCGGCGGCGCCGCAGGCGCTCGCGCTCAACAGCAGCGCCGTCTACGTGGGCGTGTCCTGCGGTGCCGCGCTCGGCGGGCTCGTGCTGGAGACGTACGGCAGCGGCTGGTTGCCCGCCGCCGCGGTCTGCGTGGAGCTGGCCGCGCTCGCGCTCTTCCGCGCGGCCGACCGCGGGCGCGCCGGCGCTATGCCGCCCGGTAGCCCTTCGGCTCCTCGGGGATGAGGATCCACATGGCGACGTAGACGACCCAGAGCGGGCCTGGGATGAGCGACAGCAGCAGCCAGAGAATGCGGACGAGCGTCGGCGGCAGGCCCAGCTTGTCGGCGATGCCGCCGCAGACGCCGGCCAGGATCCTGTGCTCTCGTGAGCGGTACATGGTGTGTTCCTTCGTCGTGGTGTGTCGTCCTACGTGAGAAACGGACGGCAACGCGGATCAGATCCTCTCAGGACCCTGAGAAAACCCTGACAGGGTCAGCCACTTCTCTGCCATGCCCAGATGGCGGCTGGTCAGACCCTCCGCCGGGTCCACGTGAACGAGGAGGAAATTCTCCAGACCCTGATGGACCCTGAGGTACTCCTCGTCCTCCGCCCACACCTGATCGTCGAACCAGACGAAAGGCCGCCGCCCGACGTACGCGGCCACATGCGGCGTCTTGAACATCTCCCCGTGCTCGCTCGGCGCGTCGGGGCTCATCGGAATCATCGGAAGCGTGGGCAGCCCGATGCGCGGCGCGATCCACTCGTTGGCGTGGTGCTCCCACGTGGTGGCCCACACCAGCTCGGACCCGGTGTTCAAGGCCAGCTCCAGCAGGCGGCGGCCGTGGGCCGGGTTGAGGTGCACGGTGTAGACCTCGGCGCCGATCGTGCAGCGGTATCGGCGGTAACCGGCGGCGGCCGGGCCCATGGGGTTCAGCACGCCGTCCACGTCGAGCAGCAGCAGTGGCTTCACGACGCCGCTCCCGCCCTGTGCTGCTGGGGGCTGACCCCGCGTACGCGCTTGAACGCCGCGCTGAGCGCGAACGGGCTGCCGTACCCGACCTTCCTCGCCACGGAGCCGATCGTCGCGCCGGGCTCGCGCAGCAGGTCGGCGGCCAGGGCCAGCCGCCAGCCGGTGAGGAACGCCATCGGCGGCTCGCCCACCAGCTCGGTGAAGCGCCGCGCCAGCGAGGCCCGCGACACGCCGACCTCGGCGGCCAGCGAGGCGACCGTCCACGGGCGGGCCGGGTCGTTGTGCAGCAGGCGCATGGCCTTGCCGACCACGGGATCGCCCATCGCGCGGTACCAGCCCGGCGCCTCGTTCGCGGCGAAGTGGGCCCGTACCACCGCGATGAGCAGCAGGTCGAGCAGCCGGTCGAGGACGGCCTCCTGGCCCGGCTCGTCCTTGACGATCTCGGCGCCCATCAGCGTGGCCAGCGGGCCGCCCGGCTGCACGATGAGCCGGGGCAGCGCGTCCAGCAGCCGCCTGCTGACCTCGCCCTCCATCGTGTAGGTGCCGGTGAGCAGCACGGTCTGGCCGTCGCGGTCGTTGCCCCACGTGCGCACGCCGAGGTCCATGGACTGGTAGAGGGCTTCACCGTCGACGGTGGTGCAGCGCTGGCCGGGGTGGATGACGATCTGCGGCGCCGTCGCCGGGTCGTCGGCCACCGTGTACGGCTCGGGCCCCCGCACGACCGCCACCTGCCCGGCCTGGAGGCGTACGGGCTCGGCGCCGTCGAACGTGATCCACGACTCGCCCCGCACCTGTGTGACCACCGACAGCGGAGCCTCGTCCTGGATGCGCAGGGACCACGGCGGGTCGAGGATCGAGCGCAGGAGGAAGGCGCCGCGAGCTCTGGGGCCGTCGAGCAGCGCCGCGAGCTGATCCATGGGTCAAGACGATGGCACAAGCGTTTGTGCCTGCTCAACCAAAGGGGCCGCGGCCGGCATGGCCGCCCCCGGCGGCCTGCGCGAGGGGCGCCGCCCCGGCTTCGGCAGGACGAGCGGGCGCTCCGGCCGCCGGGCGAACGCGAGGCGGCGAGCGGGCCCGACCGAGGCGAACACACGGACAATTCTGGGTGAACAGTGCGTATCACCATCGCTGCGACGTGCGATCCCCGCAGGTCAGAGCGCCGCGAAAGCGATCACGCGGCCCCCGATTCCGCTAGCCTCACCCTCACACTCGCAGCGTCCACGGAAGGTGTCGTCGTGATCGGCTGGCTGGAAGCGGTGGTTCTGGGGCTGGTCCAGGGGCTCACGGAGTTCCTGCCGATCTCCTCCAGCGCTCACGTCCGCGTGGTCTCCGCTTTCGCCCAGTGGCCGGACCCGGGGGCGGCGTTCACGGCGGTCATCCAGCTCGGCACGGAGGCGGCCGTGCTCATCTACTTCCGCCAGGAGATCTGGGAGATCATCTCCACCTGGACGCGCTCGCTGTTCGTCAAGGACCTGCGCGGCCACTGGGCGGCCCGCATGGGCTGGTACGTCATCGCCGGCACCATCCCCATCGCCGTGCTCGGCCTGACGCTCAAGGACCAGATCGAGACCACGTTCCGGGACCTGCGGCTGGTCGGCACCACGCTCATCGTGTTCGCGATCATCCTGTGGTTCGCCGACCGCACCGCGCGCAACAAGCTGACGCTGGAGAAGCACCTCAACGTCACCCACGCGGTCATCTACGGCTTCGCCCAGTCGCTCGCCCTGATCCCCGGCGTCTCGCGCTCCGGCGGCACCGTGACCGCCGGCCTGCTGCTCGACTACCGCCGCGAGGACGCGGCGAAATACTCGTTCCTGCTGGCCATCCCCGCCGTGCTGGCCTCGGGGGCGCTGGAGCTGACCGAGATCGGCGAGGGCCCGGCCCCCGACTGGGGGCCGACCATCCTCGCCACGCTCATCTCGTTCGGCGTCGGCTACGCGGCGGTCGCCTGGTTCCTGCGCTACATCAGCACCCACCGCTTCACCGGGTTCGTGATCTACCGCATCGTGCTCGGCTTCTTCGTCATCCTGGCCGTCACGCTGGGATGGATTCCCGCTCAGGGCTGACCGCCGGGCGGTAGGTGGCCAGCGTGAAGAGCGCCGCGACCAGACCGATGCCGACCGCCAGCACGATCACGCCGGTGCGCCCGTACGCCTCCAGCGCCACGCCGCCGGCCAGCCCGGCCACCACCAGGCCGAGGTACTGCGCCGACGCCAGCAGGCCGAGCCCGATCGAGACGTTGCCCGGCACCACCGCGACCGTCCTGAACTGCTGGGCGGGAGCCACCATCCAGCCGCTCACGCCCCACAGGAAGCCCCACACGAGAGCGACGGGCAGCGCGAGGTTCGCGACGGGGATCAGGGCCATGAACACCAGGACGGCGGTCATGCCCGTGAAGACCATGCGGCGCGGGCCGTACACGTCGGTGAGCCGCCCGCCGAGCATGTTGCCCGCGATGCCGCCGAGTCCCCACGCCCACAGCACGGCGGGCAGCGGCAGGTCGAGCAGCGAGCCGATGTAGGTGTAGGCGGTGAACCCGGTGCCGAACACCAGCAGCTGCGTCACCAGCACCGCCACGACCCGGCGGTCGCGCAGCGGCCGCAACCGCTCGCTCAGCCGTCCCGACGCCTCGATACGGACGTCGGGCACCAGCGCCGCCACTCCGGCCAGGCCGAGCACGCCGAGCCCGGCGACCGCCCACAGCGTGGCCCGCCAGCTCACCGCCTCGCCCAGCCACGTGCCGAGCGGCACGCCCAGGGCGGACGACACGGTCAGCCCGCCCATCACCAGCGCGAGCGCCCGGCCTCGCCGCTCGGGGGTGCTGAGCGCGCTGGCGACGGCCGACGAGGTGGGCGTGAAGACCGCCGCCCCCGCCGCGGCCACCACCCTGGTCAGCAGGACCAGCGGGTACGTCGGCGCCAGCGCGGCCAGCGCGCTGCCCGCCACGAACACCGCCATGGCCAGCAACAGGAGCGTCCGGCGCGACATTTTCGCGGTCAGCGCGGCCAGCACGGGGGACAGCACGGCGTAGGCGAGGGCGAAGACCGTCATGAGCTGCCCCGCCGCCGACCGGGGCACCTCAAGGTCGGCGGAGATGGGCGCGAGCAGGCCGGCGGTGACGAACATGCCGGTCCCGATGGCGAAATTTCCGGCGGCCAGTGCGTAGAGCCGTGAACGCATAGGGGCCTCCTGCACTACGAAAGTTGGATGCCCATCAAACTGACGTATAGTTGGATTGTTGTCAAACCATGCGATGGAGGTAGGGTTTTCCCATGCGCCTGCTTCCTCAGCCCGCCGCGGAGAACATCCAGCTCACCGAGGTGCTGCGGGCGCTCAGCGACCCCGTACGCCTGGAGATCGCGGTCCGCCTGGCCGCCGCCGGTCAGATGAGCTGCACCGTCGCCGGCGACTCCCTCGGGATCCACAAATCGACCGCCTCGCACCACTTCCGCACGCTGCGCGAGGCCGGCGTGATCAGCACGGAGCGCGACGGGCGGCAGAAGGTCATGAGCCTGCGCTGGGACGACCTGGAGGCCCGCTTCCCCGGCCTCCTCCCCGCCATCCTCGCCGCCGCCTCGCTGACCACCCACCTCGGCGGCCCCGCCGCACCCGCCCGGGGCGAACCCGCCGTATCCCGCTGACGAGCCACCGCACATGCCCGCTTCCCACGCAGCCATGACAGACCTGCCGATCAACGGCGTGCTGCCGGAACTGCTGAGCGTCCTCGACCGGCACGGCAGCGCGGTGCTGACCGCGCCGCCCGGCACCGGCAAGACCACCGTGGTGCCGACGGCGCTGGCGGAGGCGGGCCTGCGGGTCCTGGTGGCCGAGCCGCGCAGGCTCGCCGTACGCGCCGCCGCCCGCCGCATGGGCGTGAGCTACACGATCAGGGGCGAACGACACAAAGGCGCCAACCCCATGGTCGAGGTCGTCACCACCGGCGTCCTGCTCCAGCGCCTCCAGCGGGACCAGGAGCTGTCCGGTGTGGACGCGGTCATCCTCGACGAATGCCACGAACGCCACCTCGACGCCGACACCGCGCTCGCGTTCCTCCTCGACGTACGCGACACCCTCCGGCCCGACCTGCGGCTGCTGGCGACGTCCGCGACGGCCGACGCCGGGCCGTGGGCGCGGCTGATCGGCGGCCCCGTCGTCGCCGCCACCGGCGTCACCCACCCCGTGGAGACGATCTGGGCACCGCCGCCCCGCCCGGTCGCCCCGCCCCACGGCCTGCGCGTCGATCCCGTGCTGCTCGCCCACGTGGCCTCCGTGGTCCGCAGGGCGCTCGCGGAACGCGACGGCGACGTGCTGTGCTTCCTGCCCGGCGTGGCCGAGATCGCCAAGGTCGCCGGGATGCTGGCGGGCGACGCGGCGCAGGTGCTCCAGGTGCACGGCCAGGCGCCCGCCCACGTCCAGGACGCCGTGCTGTCCCCCGGCACCGGCCGCCGGGTGGTGCTCGCCACGTCGGTGGCCGAGTCGAGCCTGACCGTCCCGGGGGTGCGCGTGGTGGTGGACTCCGGGCTGGCCCGCGAACCCCGTACCGACCATGCGCGCGGCCTCGGCTCGCTCACCACGGTCAGGGTCTCGAAGGCGGCGGCCACCCAGCGCGCGGGACGCGCCGGCCGCGAGGCCCCCGGCACCGTCTACCGCTGCTGGAGCGAGGCCGACCACGCCCGGCTCGCCGACCACCCCCGCCCCGAGATCGCCCTCGCCGACCTCACCGGCTTCGCGCTCCAGGCCGCCTGCTGGGGCGACCCCGACGCCTCCGGACTCGCCCTCCTGGACCCGCCACCGCCCGCCGCGATGTCCGCCGCCACCCAGGTTCTCCACGCCCTCGGCGCCCTCGAACCCGCAACGTCCGCCGGCCCGGGCGCGCAGGCCGGCGGGGCGGCGCCGGGGAAGGCCGCTTGGCGGGTGACCGGGCGAGGGCGGCGGATGGCGCTGGCCGGGGTGCATCCCCGGCTGGCCCGCGCCCTGCTCGACCTCGGGCCCGACGCCGCCGACGTGGTGGCCCTGCTCTCGGAGCAGCTGCCCCGCGACGCCTCCGACGACCTGGTGGACGTCTGGCGCGCGGCCCGGCGCGGCGGCACCGGCTTCGCCGCCCGCTGGCGTCAGGAGGCCCGCCGCCTCCAGCGCACCGCCGCCGAGGCCCGACGCGCCGCCGGCCGGACCGGCGAAGGCGACCGGCCCGGCCACGAGACCAGGGGCAGGTCCGAAGACGAGGTGGCCGGGCTGGCGGTGGCCCTGGCGTTCCCCGAGCGGGTGGCGCGGCGGAGGGGCGGCGGGTACCTCATGGTGTCGGGCACGCAGGCACAGCTCCCCGAAGGCTCGAGGCTGCAGAGCGCGGAGTGGCTGGCGATCGCGGTGGCCGACCGCCCGACGGGCTCGGCGTCGGCGCGCATCAGGCAGGCCGTGGCGATCGACGAGACCATCGCCCGCCTGGCCGTGAGCACGACGGTCGAGGACGAGGTCGCCTGGCGGGTCCCGCCGGGCGAGCGGCGCGGCGACGTGTCGGCCCGCCGGGTGGAGCGGATGGGCGCGATCGAGCTGTCCGCCGCCCCGCTCAAGGACGCCGACGTACGCGAGGCCATCCTGTACGGCCTGCGCACCGAAGACGTCCTCACCTGGACGAAAGCCGCCGAAGACCTCAGGGACCGCCTGACGTTCTGCCACCGGGCGATCGGCGACCCCTGGCCGCCCACGGGCACCATGCAGGACCTCATCGACCTGGCCGACCAGTGGCTGGAGCCCGAGCTGTCCCGGGCCCGCCGCCGCGCCGACCTGGAGCGCATCGACGTGGCGAACGCGCTCAAACGCCTGATCCCGTGGAGCGAGCGCCTGGACCAGGTCGCCCCCGAACGCATCGAGGTGCCCAGCGGTTCGAGGATCCGGGTGGACTACTCGGGCGAGCAGCCGGTGCTGGCGGTGAAGCTGCAGGAGCTGTTCGGCTGGCAGGAGACACCGCGGATCGCGGGCGTGCCGGTGCTCGTGCACCTGCTCTCCCCCGCGGGCCGCCCGCTGGCGGTGACGGCGGACCTGGCGTCGTTCTGGCGCGAGGGTTATCGCCACGTACGTGCGGAAATGCGGGGCCGATACCCTAAGCACCCATGGCCGGAAGACCCCCTGACCGCCCAGCCGACGCGCCGTACGAAGTGATCGCGGCGGTCCGCGACAACGCCGCCTGGTGCGACCTGATGTGCCGGGCGCACGGCAGGCCCGGCACGTTCACGGACATGGCGTGGACCAGTCCCGTGCGCACGCCGCCCTACTACCCCGACGCGGTCACGCGCTCCCCGCTCGCCACGGCCGGCGACGTGCTGCCGCACATCGACGCCGGGCCCGGCGCGTCCGTCAAGGACAGCTTCGCCACGCTCGACCTGCCGGGCTTCGAGGTGCTGTTCGAGGCGCAGTGGATCCATCGGGCCGCGCCCGAGCCGGCCGGGACGTCCTGGCAGGTGGTCGAGGACGCCGCCACGCTCGCCGCCTGGGCGGCCGCCTGCGACCTGCCCGGCCTGTTCCCTCCGTCCCTGCTGACGCTCTCCACGGCCGGGACGACGGCCACCATCGTGTACGGCCGCACCGGCGACGCCGTCACCGAGGGCGCGGTGCTCACCGCGACCGGCGGCGTCGTCGGCGTCTCCAACGTGTTCGGCCCCGCCTCGGCCTGGGCGAACGTGATGGCCATGGCCGCGCGCCTCTTCCCCGGCCGCCCCCTGGTCGGCTACGAGAGCGACCCCTCAACCGCCCTCGCCCACGGCTTCACCACGACCGGCCCCCTCCGCGTCCTCCTCAAACCCTGACGATCCGGCCGCCTCACGCCCGCAGCCGCCCGGCTCGACAACGCGGGCAGCCACTCCGACGACACTGGCCGTCACAGCCGGGCGGCCTGCCCGGTGGCGCGGGCGAACGGTTCGGGGGCGGGTCAGGGGAGGAGGTCGTCGAGGGTGGGGTCGGTGAGGACGGCGTACCGTTCGCCGCCCACCCCCACGTCCTTGAACCCGCTGGACGTGGCGATGCACACCACGGGCCCGTCGAAGTCGCGCCGCAGCCGGCGCTGCCCGGCGAGCCCGGCGGCGCCGGACAACTCCTGCCACAGCCCGGCCCGCGCCAGGTCGCGCTGTGCCTTGCGCAGATCTTCGTCGGTGACGAGCACCGCCTCGCCGCCGCTGTCGCGTACGGCCACCACGCCCCGGTGCCCGCCGACCGGGCACGCCACCCCGTACGCGTCGGTGGGCCCGATCTCGACGATGGCGGCGGGCAGCCCGGCGGCCAGCGCTCTGGCGTGCGGGCCTCCGGCGGCGGTCTCGCAGGAGAACATGCGCGGCGTCCGGTCCGTCATCCCGAGCAGCCGCAGCTCGGTGAAGCCCTTCCACACGCCGTACAGCAGCTCGGCGTAGCCGGTGGGCGAGAACACGGCCGCGGGCACGGTGCCGAGCTGCAGGAACAGCTCGTACGCGATGGTCTTGTAGCCCTCGGGCCCGAACGGGTGCCCGGTGTGCGTCACGGTCTGGTTGCTGACGGGGTGGTAGCCCAGCTCGTCCACCACCTGCCGCAGCAGGGGCCAGCGCTTCTCGACGGGCACGGCGACGACTTTGGCGCCGTACGACCGCACGAACGCCTGCACGGCGGGCGGCGCGTCGCCGGTGAGCACGATGGCGGGCAGCCCGGCCCTGGCGGCGTAGGCGGCGGCGGAGGCGCCGTGGTTGCCGGAGGAGGCGACGACCACGCCGGGCGCGCCGCAGGCGACGGCGGCGCTGACGGTGACCCGGTTGAGCCGGTCTTTGTGCGACCAGGTGGGATTGCGTGACTCGTCCTTGATGTAGACGTCACCGAACTCGATCAGCGGTGTGCCGCCCTCGCCCAGGGTGGGCGCGTCGAGCGGCGGCAGCAGCGGCGACCAGCGCGCGATGTCCGGGCCCGGCTGCTGCTCGAAGAGGCTCCTGTCCACCTTCGCGTAGTCGTAGTCGACCTCCACCGGATAGGCCAGCTCGGCGGTGCTGGTCTTGGGGCACCCGCGGGTCAGCGGCGGGAAGAGCGGGAATTCGGCGGAGGGGTCGCCCAGGGAGCGCTGGCGGCGGGCAAGCGAAGGTCCGTTCACGGGCAAGGACCTTACCGAGCCTCGCAACGATCAGTGAAAAGCTGCACACTCTAGTCATGGTGTGGGCAGGAAGGTCCGCCACCGAGATCGCGGCGGCCGTCAGAAACGGCGATGTCAAGGCCACGACCGTGGTGGAGGAGCACCTCCACGTCATCAGCGCGCGCGACCCGGGCATCGGGGCGTTCCGGCTGGTCAGGGAGCAGGCCGTGGACGAGGCGCGCGCCCTGCAGAAGCGGAGGGACCTGGCCGAGCTGCCGCTGGCGGGGGTGCCGGTGGCGGTCAAGGACAACCTGGAGGTGGCGGGCGAGGCCACGCGGGGCGGCTCGACCGCGACGCCCGACGTCCCCGCACCGCACGACCACGAGACGGTGGCGCGGCTGCGCGCGGCGGGCGCGCTGATCGTCGGGCTGACGAACCTGCCGGAGCTGGGGCTGGTGGCGCTGAGCGACAGCGCGTACGGCGTCGTCCGCAACCCGTGGAACCCGGCGCGCACGGCGGGCGGCTCGTCGTCGGGCAGCGCGGCGGCGGTGTCGGCCGGCATGGTGCCGATCGCACTCGGCAACGACGGCATGGGCTCCTTACGCATCCCCGCGGCCTGCTGCGGCGTGCTGGCGATCAAGCCGGGCCACGGCCTGGTGCCGCCGCCCGCGAACGACTGGGACCGCCTGACCGAGAACGGCCCGCTGGCGAGGACCGCCGCCGACCTGGCACTCGCGCTGTCCGTGCTGGCCGGTGACCCGGCGCTGGCCGAGTCGTGGCGCTCCGGCCGCCGCGTCGAGCCGCCGCGCATGCTGCGCTCGGTGTGGGCGGACGACGACGTGGTGTGGCGGCCGCAGCCGCCGCCGGACGCCCCTGAGCCGTTCGATCTGCGGGTGGCGTACGCGCCGCAGCCGCTGCCGCCGGGGATGCGGGTGGACGGCGAGTTCAAGGCCGCGGTACGCGCCGCCGCCGAGACGCTGCGGGTGGCCGGGCACACGGTGGTCGAGCACGAGCGGCCGCTGCCGTTCTGGCTCGGCCCGGCGACGATCGCGACCTGGCTGGTGCGGGCCGCCGAGTCGGCCGAAGGGCTGGACCGGCACCGGCTCCAGCCGCGGACGAGGGCGCTGGCCAGGGCGGGCCGGGCGCTGGCCGCGCTCAAGCTGGACGGCGTCAAGGGGCGGGAGCGCTGGAGCGGCTACGGCGCCGACCAGTGGTTCGGCCGCGCGGACGCGCTCATCACCCCCGCGCTGGCCGCGATCCCGCCCAGGGCCGACCGCTGGGGCGAGCGCGGCTTCCTGCGCAACGCCGTCACCAACGTCACGTATGCGCCCACGGCCGGGCCGTGGAACATGTGCGGCTGGCCCGCCGTGGCCGTGCCGCTCGCCACACACTCCAGCGGGCTGCCGATCGCAGTGCAGATCGTCGCGCCGCCGGGCGGCGAACCCCACCTACTGGGGCTGGCCGCCCAGCTCCAGGCCGCGCACCCGCCGCTGCGCCCGCCCGGTTACGCGTTCTGACCCCACCGCTTCAGCGAGATCTGGCGCTGAGAGCACGCGCGGGCCACCGGTGCGGCCCCGCAGGACCTCAGATGCCGACGGGGTGCCAGACGGTCTTGGTCTCCAGGAACCGGGTCATCCGCCCGATCCCCGGGCCGGCCGTCCAGTCCTCCCGCACCGGCCGCGCGACCCGCTTGAGGTTCTCCGCCGCCGCCTGCTCGGCGCTCAGCGCGAGGTCGGGGTCGGTGACGCCGGTCAGGTCGATGCCGTTGACGTCCATGTGGGCCGCCAGCGGCGGGACCAGCTCGGCGCGCCGCCCGGTGAGGATGTTGACGACGCCGCCGGGCAGGTCGGAGGTGGCCAGCACCTCGGCCAGGGTGATCGCGGGCAACGGCGCGGGCTCGGAGGCCACGACGACGCAGGTGTTGCCGGTCACGATCACCGGGGCGACCACGGACACCAGCCCGAGCAGCGGGTCGTCGGGCGCGACCACGGCGACCACGCCGGTCGGCTCGGGCGTGGACAGGTTGAAGTACGGCCCGGCGACGGGGTTCGCGCCGCCGTGCACGGATGCGATCTTGTCGGACCAGCCCGCGTACCAGACCAGCCGGTCGATGGCGGCGTCGACCTGGTCGAGCGCCCCCTTGCGAGCGCCGCCCAGCTCGTCGGCGAACTGCGCGCGCCGGCCCTCCAGCATCTCGGCGATGCGGTAGAGGATCTGCCCCCTGTTGTACGCGGTCGCCCCCGACCAGCCGGGGAACGCCTTGCGGGCGGCCACGACGGCGTCGCGGGCGTCCTTGCGCGAGGCCCGCGAGGCGTTGGCGAGGAACTCTCCCTTGGCCGAGGTCACCGGGTAGGACCTCCCACTCTCGGAGCGCGGGAATGCCCCGCCGATGTACAGCTTGTAGGTCTTGCGGACGGACAACCTACTCATCGCCGCGCCCCCTCCACGTGGACTCCTGCGACATCTGGACGGGCACGAAGACCTGGCCGCACCTGCTGACGCCGCAGCGGTGTGCGTACCACCCGGTGCGCACGGGACGCCCGGCCCTGGCGTAGGCGTGGCCCCTGGTGGCCTGCGCGCGCAGCTTCCTGCGGCGGGACCTGCGGTGTTCACACGTCAAGGTAGGCCTCCAGCCCGTGACGCCCGCCCTCGCGGCCGTAGCCCGACTCCTTGTAGCCGCCGAAGGGCGAGGCAGGGTCGAACCTGTTGAACGTGTTGGCCCACACCACGCCGGCGCGCAGCCGGTCGGCCAGCCAGAGAATGCGCGAGCCCTTCTCGGTCCACACGCCGGCCGACAGCCCGTACGGGGTGTTGTTGGCCTTCTCGACCGCCTCGGCCGGGGTGCGGAAGGTCAGCACGGACAGCACCGGGCCGAAGATCTCCTCCCTGGCGATGCTGTGGGACTGCGCGACGCCGGTGAAGACCGTGGGCGGGAACCAGTAGCCGCGCTCGGGCAGCTCGCAGGCGGGCGACCAGCGCTCGGCGCCCTCGGCCTCGCCCAGGTCGCTGAGCCTGCGGATCTTGGCGAGCTGGTCGGCGGAGTTGATCGCGCCGATGTCGGTGTTCTTGTCGAGCGGGTCGCCGAGCCGCAGCGTGCCGAGGCGACGCTTGAGCGCGGCCAGCAGCTCGTCCTGGATCGACTCCTGGACCAGCAGCCGGGACCCGGCGCAGCAGACGTGTCCCTGGTTGAAGAAGATGCCGTTGACGATGCCTTCGACGGCCTGGTCGATGGCGGCGTCGTCGAAGACGATGTTGGCGGCCTTGCCGCCGAGCTCCAGCGTGAGCTTCTTGCCGGTGCCCGCGACGGTGCGCGCGATGATGCGGCCGACCTCGGTGGAGCCGGTGAAGGCGACCTTGTCGACATCGGGGTGCGCGACCACGGCGGCGCCGGTCTCGCCCGCGCCGGTGACGATGTTCACCACGCCGGGCGGCAGGTCGGCCTGGCGGCAGATGTCGGCGAAGGCCAGCGCCGTCAGCGGCGTGGTCTCGGCCGGCTTGAGCACGACCGTGTTGCCGCAGGCCAGCGCCGGGGCGATCTTCCAGGCCAGCATGAGCAGCGGGAAGTTCCAGGGGATGACCTGGCCGGCCACGCCGAGCGGCTTGGGCTCGGGGCCGAACCCGGCGTACTCCAGCTTGTCGGCCCAGCCCGCGTAGTAGAAGAAGTGGGCCGCGACGAGCGGCAGGTCCACGTCGCGGGACTCGCGGATGGGCTTGCCGTTGTCGAGCGTCTCCAGCACGGCCAGCTCCCTGGCGCGCTCCTGGATGATCCGCGCGATGCGGAAGAGGTATTTGGCCCGCTCGGTGCCGGGCAGCGCGCTCCAGACGCCGAACGCCTTGCGCGCGGCCTGCACGGCGCGGTCGACGTCGTCGGAGGTGGCGGTGGCGACCTCCGCGAGCGTCTCCTCGGTGGCGGGATTGACGGTCTTGAACGAGGGGCCCGAGCCGTCGACGAACTCACCGTTGATGAACAGCCCGTAGGAGGACTTCAGGTCAACGATGTCGCGCGACTCGGGTGCGGGTGCGTATTCGAACATCGTCTAGTCCAGGGTGAAGTAGTCGGGGCCCGCGTAACGGCCGGTGGCCAGCTTCTCGCGCTGCATGAGCAGGTCGTTGAGCAGCGAGGAGGCGCCGATCCTGAACCAGTCGGGGGTCAGCCAGTCGTCGCCGGCGGTCTCGTTGACCAGCACCAGGTTTCTGATCGCGTCCTTCGCCGTGCGGATGCCGCCCGCCGGCTTCACGCCCACCTGGCGGCCGGTCGCGTCGCGGAAGTCGCGTACGGCCTCCAGCATGATGAGCGTCACCGGCGGCGTGGCGGCCGGCGACACCTTGCCCGTGGAGGTCTTGATGAAGTCGGCGCCGGCCAGCATCGCCAGCCAGGACGCCCGGCGCACGTTGTCGTAGGTGGACAGCTCACCGGTCTCGAGGATCACCTTGAGGTGGGCGGTGCCGCAGGCCTCCTTCACCGCGGCGATCTGCTCGTAGACCTTCATGTACCGCCCGGACAGGAACGCGCCGCGGTCGATCACCATGTCGATCTCGTCGGCTCCGGCGGCGACGGCGAGCTTGGTGTCGCTCACCTTCACCTCCAGCGAGGAGCGCCCGCTGGGGAACGCGGTGGCGACGGAGGCGACCTTGACGCCGGTGCCCTTGAGCGCCTCGGCCGCGACGCCGACGAGGTCGGGGTAGACGCAGACGGCCGCGACGGAGGGCGCGTCGCCTCCGGGGCGCACGGCCTTGGTGCACAGCGCGCGCACCTTCCCGGCCGTGTCGGCCCCCTCGAGGGTGGTCAGGTCGACCATGGAGATGGCCAGGTCGATGGCCTGCGCCTTGGCCGTGGTCTTGATCGATCGGGTGCCGAGCATCGCCGCGCGCTGGTCGGCGCCGACCCGGTCGACGCCGGGCAGGCCGTGCAGGAATGCTCGCAGCGCCGCGTCGGACGAGGCGACGTCGGCAAGCGAGGTAGTCACAGTTGACACCTAGACAGCATCGCCGACCAGGGCCGCCACCTCCAAACCGGGCCGCCTTAGGCCGCGCGGATCCTGGTCCTAGGTATGTCCGAGGCGGCGGGGCGGGCGGTCTAGGTATCCCGGGCGCGGCGGAGTGACGGAGATAAGGCATCCACCCGATGTGGGAGGCAGGGCCTTAGGAGGAGTCTTGAAGATGTCAGCGAAAGACACGACTTTCAGGAGATTTTCCATGCATCCCGAGATCGAGTTCGAGCTCATGAAGAACCATGCGAACGAGCTGCGCAAGGCCGCCGCCGACCACCGGCGGGTACGCGACGCCGAGCGTCACAACAAGGCCGAGCGCCGCTCGGTCTTCGGCCGCCGCCGTTCCGCATGAGCACCGCACGAGAGCCCGGCCGCTCCCTCCCACGCGGCCGGGCCTTCGTCCCCATTTGATGACATCCGCCCTCTTCCCGGGGACATGCCCGATACCCGACTAAAGACGTCGAAAACACCGGATGTGGCGTGACATGCTGGACGACATGCGGGGACGATCTGTCAGTCCCGTCTTCGTCGGGCGGGAAGAGGAGCTGGCGACTCTTTCTGAAAGCCTCGACGACGCCAGGAAAGGCACCGTGACCGCCGTCCTGCTCGGCGGCGAGGCCGGGGTCGGCAAGACCCGGCTCGTGCACCGCTTCGCCGAGCAGTGCGCCGCCGACGGCGCCCACGTGCTCTTCGGCGGCTGCGTGGAGCTGTCGACGGAAGGCCTTGCGTACGCGCCGTTCACCGCCGCGCTGCGCCAGCTCGTCAGGGAGCAGGGACCCGCCGCCGTGACCGGGCTGCTGCCCGACGGCGCAGAACGCGACCTCGCCCGCCTGCTGCCCGAGTTCGGCGAGCCGAGCGGCGACGGCGAGACCGAGACCGGACGGGCCCGGCTGTTCGAGCAGTTCCTCACCCTCCTCGAACGCCTCTCGGAGAACCGCCCCACGGTCCTCGTCATCGAGGACATCCACTGGGCCGACCGCTCCAGCCGCGACCTCATCGCGTTCCTCAGCCGCAACCTGCACACCACGCAGGTGCTGATGGTGATGACCTACCGCTCCGACGACCTGCACCGCCAGCATCCGCTCAGGCCCGTGCTGGCCGAGCTGGGCCGCGTCCAGGGCGTGCTGCGCCTGGAGCTGCCCCGGCTGTCGCGGGACGAGGTCGCCCAGCAGATGACCGCCATCCTCGGCACGACCCCCGAGTACTCCAAGATCGAGAACGTCTACGAGCGCAGCGAGGGCATCCCGCTGTTCGTCGAAGCCCTGCTGGAGAACGGAGAGTGCTCGTTCCCCGACTCCATGCACGACCTCATCCTCGCCTCCGTCGAACGCCTGCCCGAGGAGACCCAGCGGGTGCTGCGCGTCGCCGCCGCCGGCGGCAACCGAATCGGCCACGCGCTGCTCGCCGCCGTCAGCGGCCTGTCGGACGTCGAGCTGGAGGCCGCGCTGCGCCCCGCCATCGCGCGCAACGTCCTGCAGATCGCCGACGGCCGCGCCTACGCCTTCCGCCACTCGCTCATCCGCGAGGCCGTGCACGACGAGCTGCTGCCCGGCGAGCACCAGCGGCTGCACGCCAGGTACGCGGAGGAGATCTCCAAGGACCGCACGCTCGTGCCGCCCGGCAGGGCCGCGGTCGAGCTGGCGCACCACTATTACGGCGCCCGCGACGACCGCGGCGCGCTGCTGTCGGCCTGGGAGGCGGCGCAGGAGTCGTTCAAGACCTTCGCCTACACCGAGGCCGTGCCGCTGCTGGAACGCGTGCTCATGCTCTGGGACCGGGTGCCGGAGGCGGCCACGCTGATCGGCGCCGACCACACCGGCGTGCTGGAGCGCGCCTCCGAGGCCGCCAACGCCGGCGGCGACGTGGACCGGGGCGTCAAGTTCGTCAAGGCGGCGCTGGCCGAGCTGGACGAGAGCCGCGAGCCCGCCAGGGTGTCGCAGCTCATCGTGCGCCGGGCGGCGTTCAAGAACTCCAAGGGCCAGCCCGGCGTCATCGACGACCTCAGGCACGCGCTGCGGCTCGTCCCCGAGAACACCCCCGAATGGGCCGAGGTCATCACCCCGCTCAGCCGCCAGCTCATGCTGCGCGGCGAGATCGAGGAGGCCGACCGGCTCCTCGCCGAGGGCCTGCGCTGGGTCAGGGAGCACGCCGACCGCTGCCTGGAGGCCGAGCTGCTGATGAACCAGGCGCTCGGCCACTCGCTGCGCGGCCGGCTGGCCAGCACCCTCGCCATCAACGAACAGGCGCTGCGGATCGGGCACGAGGAGGGCAACGTCCGCGTCATCGCACGCGCCCTCGGCAACAACATGGACACGCTCATCGAAATGGGCCGCGCCGACGAGGCGCTGCGCCTGGGCGAAGAGGGCTGGCGCATCACCAAGAAGTACGGCAGGACGCGCGGGAACGGGCTGTTCATCCTCAACAACCGCGCCGAGGCGCTGGAGTCGCTGGGCCGCTGGGACGAGGCCATCGAGACCGTCGAGACGGCGCTCAGCCTCGGCCCGGTGCTGCGCACCCGCTACGCCCTGCTGCGCGTCCGCGCCGACATCGCGCTGGCCAGAGGCGAGATGCAGCTCGTCGAGGGCCTGCTGACCGAGATCGGGCTGTTCTCGGCGCGCCAGGAGGAGTTCGTCCAGGACGTCATCAGCAACGCCCGGCTGCTCATCGGCTGGCACCTCACCCGGGGCGAGCCCGCCGCCGCGCTGGCCGCCGCCGAGCGGATCCTCACCCAGCCCAAGCGGTCGAGCAAGGCCATGCTGAGCTGGCGGCTGCTGTCGCTGCTGCGCACGGTCTGCGACGCGGCCCAGGAGGCCGAGCCCGAACGGACGGCCGCCGTGCGCCGGCAGGCCGCCGAGGTGGCCGCGGAGCTGACCGTGGACGGGCCGGTCGTGGAGGCGTACCGGCTGTCGTACCTGGGGGACTTCGACGCCGCCGCGGACGCGTGGGAGCGGCTGCACCGCCCGCACAACCAGGCCAAGGCCCTGCACAGGGCCGCCGTCGCGGCCGCGCGCGGCGGCGACAGGGAGGGCGCGGCGGCCCGGCTCAAGGTGGCGCTGCCGCTGGCCGAGGCGCTGCGCGCCACCCCGCTGGTGGAGGAGATCGAGACGCTGGGCCGCCGGGTCGGCGGCGTGGACGTGACACAGGAGCCGTCGGACCTGCTCACACCGCGCGAGCTGGAGGTGCTGCGCCTGGTCACCCAGGGGCGTACGAACCGGGACATCGCCGCCGAGCTGTTCATCTCGGCGAAAACGGTGAGCGTGCACGTGTCGAACATCCTCGCCAAGCTCGGGGTCACCACGAGGGGCGAGGCGGCCGCCGCGGCGCACCGCCTGTCGCTGCTGTCCTAGCCCGCGTCAGAGGAGCGCCTCACCGATCATCACCAGGCCGAAGATCGCGAACGCGGCGGCGGCGCCGTACTTGATGATCCGCTCGGGCAGGTGCTTGCCCAGCATCCGGCCGACCACGATGGCAAGGGCGTCGGCGGCGACCATGCCGACCGTCGAGCCGATCCACGTGCCCAGCCAGTCGTGCTTGGTGGCGAGCGTGATCGTGGCCAGCATCGTCTTGTCGCCCAGCTCGCTGAGGAAGAACGCCACGGTCACCGCGATCAGGGCGTTCCTGGTGGTGCGGCGGGCCTTGCTAGCCTCCTCCTCGGTCAGCTCGTCGCCGCGCAGCGTCCACAGCGCGAAGCCGATGAACGCGATCCCCGCCACGATCGAGATGGCCGTGGTGGGCAGCGCGGTGCCGATCAGCCCGCCCAGCGCGACGCTGGCGAGGTGGACGGCGGTGGTGGCGATCGTGATACCGGCCAGCACGGGCCAGATCTTGAACCGGGTGGCGAACGTCATGGCCATCAGCTGGCTCTTGTCGCCCAGCTCGGCGATGAAGATCGCACCGAGACTGATCCAGAACGCTTCCAAAGGGGGTCCCCTTCCGCGCGACCGGACCGGAAGCGCGGCACCCAGGGGATTTCGGGCACGACTTCGGCCCGGCAGCGCCTCGTCGAACATGGCTGCCAGGCCGAAGGTCTCGTCCGCCCGCTAGTGGCCCGCGTGACCGGGCGCCCGAGGACGCCAGTGTGTCGATCACGCGATTGGGACTACTCCCCTTCGGTAACTCAAGACACCTTAACAGCTCGGCCGGCATGGCCATTCCGCGAGGCCGCCCGGCCTCGGCCGGCACAGCCGCTCGCCGAGGGCCTGCGACTCGACCGGGCCGGCCACGTTGCGAGCGCGCGGGACCCGGCCGGGCCGGCCACGCTCCGAACGCGCAGGACCCGGCCAGACGGCTACCCCGAGCGCGTGCGGCCTGACCGGCCGGCGCGGTCATCAGTCGAGGGCGCAGCCCACCATCACCGGCTCGTTGACCAGCGTGACCCCGAACTTCTCCCGCACGCCGTCCCGCACCTCCCTGGCCAGCTCAAGCAGGTCGCGCGTGGTGGCGGTCCCCGTCGGGTTGGTGAGCGCGAGCGTGTGCTTGGTGGAGATGCGTACGGGGCCGCGCTCGTACCCCTTGGGGAAGCCCGCCTGCTCGATCAGCCACGCGGCCGGCACCTTGATCAGCCCGCCCGGCATCTCCCAGCGCGGATGCCCCGGAGCCCTGACCGCCAGCTCCGCCGCCTGCTCGGCGGTGAGTACCGGGTTGGTGAAGAACGAGCCCGCGCTGCGCGTGTCGGGGTCGCCGGGGTCGAGCACCATGCCCTTGCCCCTGCGCAGCGCCAGCACGGCCTCACGGGCCCGCCCCAGCGGCACCCGGCCGCCCGCCTCGGTGCCGAGCCTGCGCGCCAGCTCCTCGTACGCGAGCGGCGCCGACAGCTCGGACACGTCGAGCGCGTACGTCACCGCGAGCACCACGTAACGCCCGGGCTCCCGCTTGAAGACGCTGTCGCGGTAGGAGAAGCCGCACTGCCGCGCCTCCAGGTCGGCCACCTGCCGGGTGCGCCGGTCGTAGGCGCGCACGCACCGGATCGTCTGGGCGACCTCCTGGCCGTACGCTCCGACGTTCTGGATCGGCGTCGAGCCGACCTGACCGGGAATGCCCGACATGCACTCGATGCCCGCCCAGCCCTCGCTCACCGCGCGGGACACCAGCGCGTCCCAGTCCTCGCCCGCCTCGGCGGTCACGACCACCTGCTCGCCGTCGCGCGAGACCGTCACGCCCTCGGTGGCGACCTTGATGACCAGGCCGTCGAAGCCCTCGTCGGCCACCACGAGGTTGCTGCCTCCGCCGAGCACCAGTGTGGGGGTCGAGGTCCGGTCGGCCTCCGCGATCAGCGACACGAGCTGCTCCGCCGTGGTGGCCTCGGCGAAGTCGCGGGCGGGACCGCCCAGGCGCAGGGTGGTGTACGGCGCGAGCATCTCCATGACCGACAAGCTTATGAGGCGTGCAGCGCGCGCAGCACCTCCTCGTAGTTGCGGCGCGACTCCCGGTCCGCGTACTCGCCGGGCACGTCGTGCGAGGACAGCGGCAGCACCGGCGCGTGCCCGTGGGGGACGACCAGCTCGCCGGGCAGCGCCAGGGAGAGCCGCAGGTCGGCGTGGCGGCCGTACGTGGCGTCCTCGGGCAGCGCGGCCAGCGCCTGCGCCCTGCGTACGGCGATGATGCCGCCCGTGAGCGCCCGCACCTCGCCCGGGTCAGCCTCCACCCACGTATCGCCGGACGGCTCCGCACCCCGCCACCCGGCCGCGACCGCGCCCTCGTTGACCGCCGCCACGAGCGGGGTCAGCGCGTCGCCGCGCAGCTCCAGGCCGGTCTCCATGAGGACGTGCACCTCGGAGTCGTCCAGGTGCAGCAGCTTCGCCCGGCTCTCGCCCCAGGTGGCCGTGCCGCCCCGCCAGTGCGGCGCCTCGGCCACGTGCCAGACCGCGATCCGCTCGGGATGCCGCTCGGCCAGCACGTCCAGCACGTCGCCGGCCCCCTCCACGTTCCCCAGGTCGAGGACCAGCACCCGGGCGCCGGTGTGCTCGATCACCGACTCCACGCACCGCCTGACGTCCTCCGGCCAGCCGTCCACCAGCAGCCCGACGCAGGCCGTCACGTCCCGGGTCTCCACGCGCTGCCGCTCGGTGTTCACGCCCAGGTCGTCCAGGCGGTTGGTGGCCAGCGTGGCGTCCCAGGTGCGCTGGGCGTGCAGCATGCCGTCACCCTGGTCGCCGTGCTGGCCGGGGTCGCCGGAGAAGCCCAGCTCGGCGGCGGGGTTCATGCGGGCGCGGGCGCCGCGCGGGCGGGCTCCCGCCGTACCGACACCGGACGCCCGCCTGGTGTGCTCGGCGCCCGCCGTGTCCCGCCCGGCGCCGGTGTGCGCGCCGCCCGCCGTGTCCCGCCCGGTGCCGCTGACGCCCGCGACCTGCTCGATCCGCGCGGCCTTGAGATGGCCCGGCGGTCTGGCGTCGGTGACGGCGGAGACGGGGATCGATCGTACGGTGGGCCAGACGTGTCGCGCTGCTGTGGTCATAACCGAACCCGCTACCCAAGACCCGCCCGCCCTATCACGCCCACCGAAACCCCGACCGCCCCATCACTCCCACCGAAACACCCGACCGACCGGAAACGCTCTCCAGTCAGGAACGCACCTGACGAGGAGACGTCAGGGGTGGGAGATGGTGTGGCGAGGGGACATCAGGGGCGGGAGACGAGGTGGTGAGACGGACATCAGGGGCGGGAGACGAGGTGGTGAGAGGACGTCAGGGGCGGGAGACGAGGTGGCGAGACGGACATCAGGGGCGGGAGACGAGGTCAGGAGAGCTGGACGACGGCCCGTGCCTTGGACAGCACCTTGGTGTCGCCCGCCATGGCGGTGAGCCCGATGACCACCCGCTTGTCGTCCAGCTTGTCCTCGACGACCCCGCTGACCGTGATCGTCGCACCCTTGTCATCGTCGGGCACGACCACCATCGACGAGAACCGCACCCCGAAGTCCACCACCGCGCCGGGATCGCCCACCCAGTCGGTGACGAACCGCCCGGCCTGCGCCATCGTGTACATGCCGTGCGCGATCACATCGGGCAGCCCGACCTTCTTGGCGAAGCGCTCGTTCCAGTGGATCTGGTTGAAGTCGCCGGACGCGCCCGCGTACATCACCAGGTCCAGGCGGCGCACCCGGTAGTCCACGGCCGGGATCTCCTGCCCGACCTCGACCTCGTCGTACTTCACCGTCGCGCCCATCTCAGCCCGCTCCTCCGCGCTCGATGATCGTGTTGTAGGTGACGCAGACCGGCTCGCCCTCGACCGTGCGCACGTCGCTCCTGACCGTCAGCAGCTCGTTACGCCCGGCGGTGCGGATGTCGGTGATGGTGGAGGTCATGACGAGCTCGTCGCCGGCGTGGATGGGGCGTACGTACTCGAAACGCTGCTCGCCGTGGACGACCATGGCGAGGTTCAGCCCGAGGTCGGGATCGACCAGCGCCTCGCCGCCGCTCTGGAGGCTGAACACGATGGGGAACGTGGGCGGCGCGATGACGTCGGGATAACCGGCGGCCCTCGCGGCCTCGCGGTCGCGGTAGAGCGGGTTGTGGTCACCGATGGCGGCCGCGAACTCCTTGATCTTCACCCGGCTCACCTCGTACGGGGCACTGGGCGGGTACGTTCTGCCCACGAAGTCACGATTCAAGGCCATCGTTGCTCCCTCGGATGTCTCCGTACCGGCGTCGATGAGCGAGACGCTAACAGAACAACGTTCGGCTGTCCCTGCGATGAAAACCTTTTTGCCGAGCAGACAAGGCACCCGGCGCAGGCCGAATGAGCGTACGTCAGAGACCCCGCCCACAAGGCCCCCAGCAACAACAACCCAACGCCAAGGAAAGCCCCCCCACAACTCACCCGCCAACCGCCCTTGCCAGCGTGACCCGCACGAACCCGCCACTGGCACCCACACGAACCCGCCCCTGGGCACCCGCACCGGGAGGACCCCACCGACGGCTCCGACGGGATCCAGCCGAATGGCGCCGGCAGCGACGGACAGAGGACGCCTACGGAAACACAGCAAGCCGGCGACCACTACGGGACACCGGCCTGCGAAGCACGCCGAAGCGCGGCAGACGGCCTACTAGGCGCCGAAGCGCGGGAGACGTACCTGCTGGGCGCCGAAGCGCGGGAGACGTACTTGCAAGGCGCCGAAGCGCGGGAAACGGCCTCCTAAGGCGGCAGACGGACCTGAGAAGAACTACTAAGGCGGCAGACGGCCTACAAACCGCCCCCAAGAAGCGACCTGGCTGAGGCAGACGGCCTCAGACACGACAAACCGGCGCCCTACAGCGGGACGCCGGCTGTGCGTTATTGGAGATATTGAGACAGAAGCCCTGCCCGGAGAACCTATCGGGTCTCGCGGTGCGCGCGGTGCGTGCGGCAGTTGGGGCAGTACTTCTTCAGCTCAAGCCGATCCGGGTCGTTGCGCCGGTTCTTCCGCGTGATGTAGTTGCGGTGCTTGCACTCCTGGCAGGCCAGCGTGATCTTCGGCCTAACGTCGGTGGCAGCCACTTGGGAGTGCCTTTCTACGTTCGGGACATGGACACGCCCATACCCAGGTCGGTGGACCTGGGATCGGGCAGTAGCGGAGGCCGGACTTGAACCGGCGACACAACGATTATGAGCCGTTTGCTCTACCTGACTGAGCTACTCCGCCTTTGAGCCGGTAACGACCCGGCCCGTAGAGGATACCCGAAGCGGCGAGCACGTACGTAACTCACCCGATCGGGTGGGGTGCTTCCAGTATGCCTCAGGAACCCCCGTCAACCATAATCGTTAAGCGGCATCCCCCGACCGCTCCACGCGAGGGTGATCAGCGTAGCAGCGCCCCCGGCCTACAGCGAACCCCACCGCCCACCGCGTCCGCAGCTCTCAGCCCTTGGCGACCGCCCGTAAGGCCGCGCCGGCACCGAACAAGAGCTCACCGGTGGCCACCCGCGAACCCGCCTCCGCGCCGTCCACGAGCCCGCCCCGGCCGATGGACCACGAGCCCTCCCGCGCCGCTCCTGAGCCCACCTCGATGCGCGGAGTCGTGCTGAACCACGGCAGCGGCCCCTTCCGGACGTGACCTCACCGGGGCGCGCCGCACCAGGCCAGGTGGCCTTTCTGTGCGCAGCCTCGCCAGGGCGTGCCGGACCACGTCGGTGGGGTCCTTCCGGTCCTTCCGGACGTGACGTCGCCAGGGTCGCGTCGGACCAGGTCAGCGTCTCGAGACACCGCCCGGCCTCTGCGGGCGGCGGCGAGCCCCCCTGCGCGGTCGCACGCGGCCCTCCCGCATCTCCTCGAGTCCGGTATCGCGCGCCGCCTCACACCCGGCCCTACGGCGGCCCCGCACCCGCCCTGCACGCCGCCTCACACCCGGCCCTGCACACCGCCCCGCACCGGTCCTACGCGCCGCCTCACACCCGCCCCTACGCGCCGCCTCGAGCCGCAGTCGGCTTGTTGTGGCCCAACTGGTCGGTCTGTGCCCCGCCGGCGCACGATCCTCGCTCGCGATCGGGGGTGGCGACTTCGGGTCGGGCTGCTCAGGCGGACTGTTGCTGTACGACCAAGCGAACTGGCCGCACGGCCAGACGGACTGTCGCCGCACGGCCAGGCGGACGTTGCCGCACGGCCAGGCGGACTGTCGCCGCACGGCCGGGGGACATTGCCGCACGGCCAGGCGGACTGTCGCCGCACGGCCGGGGGACATTGCCGCATGGCCAGGAGGAACGTCGGGATGGTCGGCGCCGTGGTCGTCCGGCTGCGCGTTCCAGCGGGTGTGGCTGGGCAACGAAAAACGCCCGGCTCCGGAGTTCGGAGCGGGCGTTGACTTGGTTTCTCGTGGAGCCCCCAAACGGAATCGAACCGTTGACCTTCTCCTTACCATGGAGACGCTCTGCCGACTGAGCTATAGGGGCCTGTCCGGCGCTGCGGACAGGTGTAACCATACACGGCACTCACCGATGATGCGAACTCGATCGCGTCCTCTCGCCGGAGTCCGGCGCAGAAGATCCGGCGGTGGCCGGGGAACGGCGGGCGGGGAAGTCGATGACCTCGCACAGATCGGCCAGATCGACGAGCGCGGCGACCTCGGCGACGGACGTGCAGTCGGCGACCACCCACCCGTTTCTGCGCACCCGGAGCACCTGGCGCCCCCTGCGTACGGCTCCGACGACCTCCCAGCCGTCGAGCCCCACCCAGCGCCTTGCCATACGCCTGTCCATAGCGGCTCAGATTAGCCGTGGGGTCTCTCAATTTCCGTGGCGCACCACGCGTTACCGGCATACCGGATCGGTACGTCAGTAGCGGTAGAAGCCGGCGAAGTCCTTCTTGGCGGCGATGGAGTCGACGCGCACGGTGGCCCCGGTCTCCGGGGCGTTCATCATCCGGTCGCCGCCGAGGTAGATGCCGACATGATGGGTCTTGATCCGCTTCTTGCCGATCTTGCCGAAGAAGACCAGGTCACCGGGGCGGGGCTGCTTGACGCGGCGCATCCTGCGTACGTGCGCGTCGGTGTTGCCTGGCCCTAACACGTCACGCCCGTACGCGAGCGCGTAGACCCAGCGGGTGAAGCCGGAGCAGTCGAGGCCGCGCGTCCGGGCGGCGGGGCAGGGTTTGATCGCGCCCTGGTAGCCCAGGCAGGTGCCCTTGGACGGCCCCGGGGTGGGCCCGTGGCCGCCGCCCCAGGAGTAGGGGATGTCGCGCCGCTCGATCTCGTACGCGATCCGCACGGTCAGCGGCGGCAGCGACAGCCCCTGGGGCACCGACGCCGTGGCGGCGAGCAGGAGCAGGGAAGCCGCCACGGCCACCCGCCGCCGCATTTCGCCCCCTTGAAGCCGATTTATCGGGCTTTAAGGGTAAGTTTCACCGATCCCACGGTCACGGACATCCCGACCGCGCCCTTCGCCTTCCGCGGCTTGGTCGTGAACGTGAACGTCGCCTTGCGCCCGCGCGGCAGCTCGCCGACCACGCATCGCACGGCGGTCCCGCTGAACGTGCAGCCCGGCGCCTTCACCACGCGCTGGCCGCCGAAGGCGCGCCCCGACAGCCTGACGTTCGTGACCGGGTGCGGCCCGGTGTTGGAGATCGTGACCGAGTACGACGTCCGCCCCTTGGCCCGGCCCGACACCCGCACCTCGGCCGGCGGGTTGGCCAGCTCCTTCAGCGCGGACTCCGAGCCGTTGAACGCGTTCTGGCCGCCCACCAGCGGCCCCTTCTCCGCCGACTGCCAGAACGTGTGCTTCTTCCAGCTCTTCGGCGGCTCGCCCGGCTCGCTCCCCCAGCGCGCCAGCCAGAGCGGGTGTGCGGCGAACTTCGTGGAGTCGCCCGTGCACGTACGCCACCAGCTCGTGGTCGTGTAGATGATCGCCCGCCGCCCGGTGGCCTCGTAGTACTTCGCGGTGAAGTCCTTGATCCAGGCGACCATGTCCTTCACCGACAGGCCGTAACAGGCGTTCTTGCCGTTCCTCTCCTCGTACGGGTTGTCCTCCAAATCGAGCACTCCAGGAAGCGTCATCCCGTCGCTCACCCAGTTACCGCCGTTCTGCAGGAAAAAGTCGGCCTGCGCGCTCCCATCGGATTCGTGCGGTTGCGCGAAGTGATATGCGCCGCGGATGAGACCCGCCGCCGCGGCGCCGCCGTACTGGGCGTCGAAAAGCGGATTTCGATAGTCCGTACCCTCGGTGGCCTGCACGAACGCGAATTTCCCGCCACCGGCGGCAACGGCCGGCCAGTCGATTTCGCCTGTCCAGTTGCTGACGTCCACACCGGGCAGGCCGTCGGCCGCGTGGGCGACGCCGCTCATGCCGGCCGACGCGATCGCCGCGAATAACAGGAGACGTTTCACGCCGGTGATCCTTCCGGAGCCATGCATCATTTCGCAAGCTCGGAAATATCTCCTTTCCGGGTGGTATCGACGCGGCGGACCGGCCCCAGGCCCAGCGGCCGCGTACCGGCCGCAGGGGCGCGAGCCAGGGGCTCTCCAGCACCGCGCCGGGTCCGGCGGTGGCGTGCAGCGTCCACATGCCCTCCTGCGGCTGCGGGCCGCCCAGGCCACGGCCGCGCTGCCCGGCTGCCTGCGGGCGCTCGACGCCGCCGGCATCAAGGTCATCACGGCCGAGACCACCCGCCCACCCTCGACGACGTGTTCCTGACCCTGACGGGGAGAAGCATCCGCGATGACGACGTTCCTGCGTGACGCCACCACCGTCTTCGCCCGCGACGTGCGGCCGAGCCTGCGCAACCCGGCCGGGCTGCTGTTCGGCATGGGGCTCCACGTCGTCGCCCGATCGGTGCAGTTCCCGCTGCTGCTGAGCGGGGCGCTGCCGCCGCTGGAGACCGCGCCCGGCCGGCTGCGGACGCTCGGGCGGATCAACCCGGTCACCTACATCGTGGACGCCCAGCGCGCTCTTCGCCGGCGACCTGACCGCGCCCAGCGTCCTGTACGGCACCGCATGCGGCCTGCGCCGTCGCCGCGATCGGCCTCTACCTGGGCGACCGGGCCATGCGCCAGGGCCTGTGAAACCGCTCTGACAGCCCCGCTTCGACAGCACCGCTCTGACAGCACCGCTTTGACAGCACCGCTTTGACAGGGCCGCGGGGCCGCGACCACAGTGAGCCGGTGACTTCCGTGCTGGCCACTATGACCGTTCCGTGGATCCCGGTCGCGCACCGCCTCGAGGTGATCGAGACCGTGGGCCTGCCCGACGGGCGGGTGACGTCGGCGTTCGCGTTCGTCTCCGACGCGGACGGCCGGACGCTCATGACGTGCGTCGACCGTGAGGGCCGCGGCTGGGACATCCCGGGCGGTCACCTGGAGCCGGGCGAGGACCCGGTCGAGGCGGCGGCCAGGGAGCTGTACGAGGAGACCGGGCTGCGCCTGCCGCCGTCCGCCCTGTCGGTCTTCGCCTGGCAGCGCATCGAACTGCTGGAGCCGCCGCCCGCCGGCTACCGCTATCCGCGGCTGGCGTACATGGTGATGTGCCGGGCCACGCTGCCGGGGCCCGGCGCGCCCACCAGCCCGCCCGCCGGGTCGGAGAGCACGCGGGCGGCCTGGCTCACCAAAGACGAGATCGACCGCCTCTGCGGGCCTCAGACCTGGTCGATGCTGCTTGAGGCGGTGCCGCTTGAGATCGTGCGGGCCCGTTCCAGGTCGGCGTCCGGCCGGTAGAGGCGTTCGGGGACGGTGGCCAGCGTGGAGCGGTGAACCCGGGGGCCGAGGCCGTACAGGTGCTGGAAGCTCATGATGAGCGGCCGCCAGGCGTCCGGGTCGATGCGATCGGCGGTGCCGGTCATGCGGACGTCCTCGTGCACCCAGACGCGCTGCACCCGCACCTCGAACGCGAGCACGCCGCCGTCATCGACGGGGTGGTGGCGCTCCAGCACGGCCTCCATGGCGACCGGGCACTCGGCCGCGCGGGGCGGTGCCACCGTCTCCGACCCGACCGGCGTGAGCCCGGCCCGGCCGAACTTGTCGCGGACGGTCCGGTAGCCCCGCCGCCGCTTGCCCTCAGGCACGGGGTCGGAACCGGTGGTGAGGGCCAGCCGGTCCACCGCGCCCGCGAGCGCGTCCGACGGCAGGTTCAGCACGCATTCGCGGGTCCGCAGCAGGTTCTCCGCGGTCTTGGCGCGCCGGCCCAGGCCGAGCACGGCCCGCCAGCCGAGCCAGAACGCCGACGACATGGGGGCCAGGTTGGGCGTGCCGTCCTCGTTCAGGGTGGAGATCAGGACGACGGGCGTGCCGAAGTACAGAATGTTCGGCTCGATCGCGGTGTGGGATCGGACGAGAGTGCTCATGGTCGCCCACTGTCGTACGTGCTCGCGCCGCGCGCTGGCGGCCATCGGACCTCGCGTTTCCGGGCTCGTCAGCCGCAGAACGTCTTGACGGCGATGCCCATGACCTCCTCCGTCGTCGGGTTGCGGGTCGAGGGGTTGAACGCCATGGTGAGCGACTTGCCGGAGTCGGAGCGGAAGGCGAACGTCAGGTAGCCGATCAGCTCGCCGCTGTGCCCCCACACGGTGCCGCACGGCAGCGTGTAGGCCTGCAGCCCCAGCCCGTAACCGAACCCGGCGCCCGTCTCGACGGTCGTGCGCATGGCGCGCAGCGACTCGGCGCTGGTCAGCCTGCCGCCGAGCAGCGCCGCCAGGAACCGCTCCAGGTCGGCCGCCGTCGAGATCATCTCGCCGGCCGCCCAGTCGAGCGAGGGGTTCATGCGGGTCGCGTCCACCAGCGTGCCGTTCACCGGCTCGTATCCCTTGGCGTGCGGCGACGGCAGGCCCGCGCGGTTCCCCGGCACCAGTGTGTGCCGCAGGCCGAGCGAGCGCAGGATGCGGCGCTCGATCTCCTTGCCGTACGGGCGTCCCGTCAGCTTCTCCACCAGCAGGCCGAGCACCACGTAGTTGGTGTTGGAGTAGTGCCACGTGCCGTCGTCCGGCAGCTTCTTCGCGAAGGCCACCTTCAGCAGGTCCTTCGGCCGGTACGAGCGGAACCTGGCCGCGCCGCGCCACCGGTTGGTGGAGTAGCCGGGCTCGCTCATGTAGTCGTACAGGTGGCTGGTGTGGTCGAGCAGCGCGCGGACGGTGATCTTCTTCCCGCCGGGCACCAGGCCGGGCAGATGGCGGTCGATGGGGTCGTCGAGGCGTACCTTGCCCTCATCCACGAGCTGGAGCACCACGGTGGCCACGAAGGTCTTGGTCACGCTGCCGATCCGGAAATACCCGTTCGGCGACACCTTGCCGCCGCGCCGCACGTCGCGCACGCCGGCGGCGCCCGTCCAGGTCTTGCCTCCGGCCGTGACACGGGCGAGCGCGGCCGTCGCGCCCTTGCCCTCGACGATCTTCTCCAGGTCGGCGCCCACCCCCGGGTTCGCCGTCGCCACGGTCGCCGCCACCAGCACGTTCATCAGCGTCTGCATCATGGGCCCCCACGCTAGGGACGGCCGGCTTGCG
Organism: Nonomuraea sp. NPDC049309; assembly: GCF_043196965.1. Taxonomy (NCBI): domain Bacteria; kingdom Bacillati; phylum Actinomycetota; class Actinomycetes; order Streptosporangiales; family Streptosporangiaceae; genus Nonomuraea; species Nonomuraea sp. NPDC049309. Next base: position 233,688 of record NZ_JBICSH010000002.1, read on the forward strand.
GCAGAATGCGGTGCGCCGTCCACTTCTCCTGCGGAAAACCGCAGGACGTGCCGCCGTCAGGGGCTGGCGCGGCCGCCCCCGCTGACGGATGCTCGGGCATGGGTGACTCACTGCTCTCGTACGCGTCCGGCGTCTCCGACGTGCCCCTGCTGGGCGAGACGATCGGGGCGAACCTGGAACGCACGGTGGCCCGGCATCCCGATAGGGAGGCGCTGGTGGAGATGGCCACCGGGCGGCGGTGGACGTACGCGGAGTTCGACGCCGCCGTGAACGAGGTGGCGCTCGGCCTGCTGGCGCGCGGCATCGCCAAGGGCGACCGGGTCGGCATCTGGGCGCCGAACTGCGCCGAGTGGGTGCTCACGCAGTACGCCACCGCCAAGATCGGCGCCATCCTGGTCAACGTCAACCCGGCGTACCGCGGCCACGAGCTGGACTACGTGGTCCGCCAGTCCGGCCTGCGGCTGATGATCAGCGCCGTTTCTCACAAGAGCAGCGACTACCGGGCGATGCTGGCCGAGATCGGGTTCGAGGCGGTGGTGTTCATCGGCGAACCCGGCTGGGACGAGCTGGTGGAGACGGGCCGCCGCGCCGATCCGGCCGCCCTGCGCGAGCGCGCCGCCACGCTGTCGTTCGACGACCCGATCAACATCCAGTACACCTCGGGCACGACCGGCTTCCCCAAGGGCGCGACGCTGTCGCACCACAACATCCTCAACAACGGCTACTTCGTCGGCGAGGGCGTCGGCTACACCGAGGCCGACCGGGTGTGCCTGCCGGTGCCGCTCTACCACTGCTTCGGCATGGTCATGGGCAACCTGGGCGCCACCTCGCACGGCGCCTGCATAGTGCTGCCCTCCGCCGGCTTCGACCCGGAGGCGACGCTGCGGGCGGTGCAGGACGAGCGGTGCACCTCCCTGTACGGCGTGCCGACCATGTTCATCGCCGAGCTGGGCCACCCGCGCTTCGCCGAGTACGACCTGTCGTCGCTGCGCACCGGCATCATGGCGGGCTCGCCGTGCCCGGTCGAGGTGATGAAGCGGGTGATCGGCGAGATGCACATGAGCGAGGTGGCGATCTGCTACGGCATGACCGAGACCTCCCCGGTGTCCACGATGACCCGGCGGGACGACGGGCTGGCCCGGCGTACCGAGACGGTCGGGCAGGTCATGCCACACCTGGAGGTCAAGATCGTGCATCCGGAGACGGGCCTCGCGGTGCCCCGGGGCGAGCCCGGCGAGCTGTGCACCCGCGGCTACTCGGTCATGCTCGGCTACTGGGACGAGCCGGACAAGACCGCCGAGGCCATCGACTCCGCCCGCTGGATGCACACCGGCGACCTCGCCACCATGGACGAGGAGGGCTACGTCAACATCGTCGGCCGCATCAAGGACATGGTGATCCGCGGCGGCGAGAACATCTACCCGCGCGAGGTCGAGGAGTACCTCTACACGCATCCGGACATCGAGGACGTCCAGGTGATCGGGGTGCCGGACGACAAGTACGGCGAGGAGCTGATGGCCTGGATCGTGCTGCGCCCCGGCGCGCCGCCGCTCACCGCCGAGGCGGTCAGGGAGTACTGCGCCGGGCGGCTCGCGCACTTCAAGATCCCCCGGTACGTGCACCTCGTGGACTCCTTCCCGATGACCGTCACCGGGAAGATCCGCAAGGTGGAGATGCGGGAGCAGGCGGTGAAGCTCCTCGGCCTGAGCGACGGCCACGTTTCCCGCTGACCCTCGGCCCGCCCGGACGCCCCGCCCCGCCGCTCCCGCCGGGCCCTGCCCGCTTCCGCCGGCACGTCCCCCTCGCTTCCACCGGACCCGCCCCCGCTCGCCGGGCCGGCTTCCGTCCGGCGCTCTCAGGCGGCGGTGTCCGTGTCGGGGGCGTAGCTGGTGAGGACGACGCCCGACGGCCAGACCTCGGACCTGATCAGCTTGAGCGGGTGCGCCGGCGTGTCCTCGAACAACCGCTGCCCCCGCCCGACCACGATCGGGTGGACGAGCAGATGCAGCTCGTCCAGCAGGCCGTTGGCGAGCAGCCACCGCACGGTCGTCGCCGACCCCGACATCTGCAGGTCGCCATCGGTCTGCTCCTTGAGCTCGCGCAGCCGGGCGGCGACGTCGCCGGAGATGATCGTCGTGCCTGCCCAGTCGGCCTTCTCCAGGGAGTTGGAGACGACGTACTTGCGCGCCGAGTTGAAGATCTCGGCGATCTCCTTGTCGGTGTCGGTGGTCGTCCAGTAGCTCGACCACTCGTCGTACAGCTTGCGGCCCATCAGGAACCCGGCCGCACTCTCCATCCCGGCCTGCACGAACGCGCCCATCTCATCGCTCCAGTACGGGAAGTGCCACTGGTCCGGCGACTCGACCACGCCGTCCACCGAGATGAAGAAGCTCGACACGATCTTGCCCATGGTCAGCCTCACTTCTGGTCAAGGGAAATCGTCGGTCCGGACGTACGAGGAGGCTAGGCGCTCCCGACCTGCCCGGTCTTGTACAGAAACGACAGCGCGCCGAGCCCCAGGTTCTCACGCGTGCGGACGGCACTTGACAGGAGTCCACCTCTTATGGCTCGATCAACTCGAACACAAGTTCGATTCATGCGAAGGGATTCCATGCGTTCCTCATCGTCGCGATTAATCCGGCTCGCCGCCCTGCCCTGCCTGGTCGCGGCCGTCGTGCTCGGGCTGCTCGCGCCGGCCGCCACGGCGGCCGCGAAGGCCAAGTCCACGATCAGATGGACGCTCCCCGCGAGCCCCACCGCGCTCGACGCCTTCACGCTGACCGGCCGCCTCAACCTGCCGGGCCTGGAGACGACCGGCCCCCGCCAGATCGTTATCTCGCGGGGGCTGCCCGGCGGCGAGCAGACGCCGATCGCCGAAGTCACCACCGCCGACGACGGCACGTTCAGCGTCACCGACGCGCCGCCGGTCGGCGGCTTCCTCTTCTACAGCGCGCGCTGGGCGGGGGACGACCTCTTCTTCGGTAGCGCGCGGACGATCGAGGTGCCGGTCTACCACCGCCGATCGGGATTCGTCTTCTCCGGCCCCGCTCAGGCCGTCGCCGGGCAGCCGTTCGAGATCTCCGTACGGCTGGACGGCTCGGGCCACGTGCCCACGTCGAACCCCACGGTGTGGGTGTACCGCGCCATCGACGACCTGCCGGTGGCCTCGCTCGGGACCGTGACGGTGGCGGACGACGGGACGTTCGCCATCACGGACACGCCCGAGATCGCCGGGCAGTACTCGTACCGGCTCAAATGGGGCGGAGACGCGACCTTTTCCGCCGCGATCGGCTCGCACGCGGTGACCGTGACGGAGCCGGCGGGCTGACCTCCGGCCGGGGCGGAACCGCCGTCACCACGACCACCGCGCTCGTGCGCGGTGGTCGTGCATGTGCCGGGGGCGCGGATGGTGACTAAGCGCATAGTCACCTCGTAGACTGCTCGTACGAGGACACTCGCGGCAGGGCCCCGACCAGGGGGCCGGCGGGCACCGCGGGCGGCATCGATACCACGCACTCGGAGGGGGGCGAGGGTCGCGGATGGCCCGACGGCAGGCCCGATTCACCGCGCAGGACTTGGCCGACGATCCCCGGCTGCGCGACCACTCGCCCGAGCTGTGGCGGCCGGACCTCGGGGAGGTGCAGCGCGGCCTGCTGTCGTCGGCGGTGCGCTGCTTCGCCGCCAACGGCTTCCACGCCACGACCACCCGCGACATCGCCGAGTGCGTGGGCCTCAGCCCGGCCGCGCTCTACGTGCACTTCCCGTCGAAGGAGCTGGTCCTGTTCGAGGTGATCAGGGCGGGGCACGAGCGGGTGCTCGAGCACATCAGGGACCCGGCGATCATGGAGATCGAGGGCTCGGCCGAGCGGCTGCGGGCGATCGTGTCGGCGTACACGGTGTGGCATGCCCGCCACCACGTGACCGCGCGGGTGTGCCAGATGGAGCTGAACCACCTGACGCCCGAGCACCACGACGCCCAGTTCGTCATCCGGCTGCCCGAGACGTGGAACGGCGGGCTGGTCGTCGCGGGCGCGCCCGGCAACCGCCGCCAGTACGCCAACGACTTCACGATCTCGGACTACGTGCTGGCCAAGGGCTACGCCTACGCCTCCACCGACAAGGGCAACGTGGACGCCGGCTTCTACCACGACGGCAAGCGGCCGGGAGACGCCATCCTGGAGTGGTACCGCAGGATGACCGAGGTGACCGTCGCCGCCAAGGCCACCGTGGCCCGCCACTACGGCAGGCAGCCGCGCAGGACGTACGCGATGGGCATCTCCAACGGCGGCCAGCTCGTCCGCTGGGCGCTGGAGAACCACCCCGAGCTGTACGACGGCGGCGTGGACTCCGAGGGCACCTACTGGCCGCCGGACAAGCGGCAGCGGAACGCGCTGACGTACCTGCCGGTGGCGCTGCGCGAGTACCCGAGATACCGGGACACCGGCGACGAGCAGGCGCACGCGGCGATGCTGAAGGCGGGCTTCGCCCCCGGCTCCGAGTTCCTGTGGGAGTTCAACTACACCGCCTTGTGGGACGACACCCAGCGCCGCTACCGCGAGGAGGTGGACCCGGGCTTCGACGGCGACCTCGACGCGGGCATCCCGTACTGCGAGAGCGGCACGCCCCACTGCGACGCCGACTACGACTACGCCTCCCGGCCGAAGAGCGTGCACGACGCGGTGAAGCGGGCCTCCCACTCGGGCCGCATCGGCAAGCCACTGCTCACCGTGCAGGGCACGCTCGACACGCTGCTGCCGATCGAGGTGCACGGCGACGCCTACGCCGACGCGATCCGCAAGCCGGGCCGCGGCGCGCTGCACCGCTACTACCGCATCGAGGGCGCCTCCCACCTCGACCTGGAGTACGACATGTTCCCCGACCGCATGCGGCCGCTGCTGCCGTGCATGCGGAGCGCGTTCGAGGCGCTGGAGCGCTGGGTGGACGGTCACCGGCAGCCGCCGCGCAGCGCCACCGTCCCCCGCCAGACCACCGGCGACGTGGTCAACACCTGCCCGCTCGGCTGACCAGCCCGTCCGCCACCGGCGCCGGCCCCGGTGCCGGTGGACCTCAACCCGCTGGGCATCACCGGCGGCCTCATCCTGCGCGGCCGAGCCCGCGGTACGGCCGAGTAGAGTCGGCGGCGTGGATCTTGCCGACACCTCCTCCCGGCTCGGGGTCCCGCTCGCGGACGTCGAGCGTGTGCACCGTCTCGCCGCCGACCTGCCCTCGGCGCCGCTGCCCGACAAGGCCCGCGCGCCGGAGCTCCTGGAGCGCCTCGCCGTACGCCCCGACGACGCCGCCGAGATCATGGAGGGCTGGCCCGACCCCGGTTCCCCGCTGTGGACCCCGGAGCTGCGCTGGCTGCTCGACCGCACGATCGCCCTGGTCCGCGCCGACCTCGGCGGCTACGGCTGGCTCGTGCCCGGCCCCGAGCTGCCCCGCGATCGCGGGCCCGCCTGGCGGCACCTGTACGTCTACGCCTACCTCGCCCTGGTCGGCGTCGTCCTCGACTACCACCGTGACCACGGCGTCCCCGAGCAGGTGTCCTGGACGACCCTCGCCGACCTGGGCCGCAACCTCGCCATCGACCGGCGGATGAACCGCGAGGGCTGGCCGGTCATGCAGGCGTGGCTGACCCTGCACGTACGCGGTGCCATCTACGAGCTCGGCAGGCTGCAGTTCCACCGCGGCGACGGCGCCATCAACCTGCACATCCCCGAGTCGGGGCCGCTGACGCCCGAGGCGGTGGCCGCCTCGCTCGACGAGGCCAGGACGTTCTTCCCGCGCCACTTCCCCGACGAGCACTACACGTCCTTCACCTGCGGCTCGTGGCTGCTCGACCCGCAGCTTCGCGAGTACCTTCCCGAGGACTCCAACATCGTGCGGTTCCAGAGCATGTTCGAGCTGGAGCCGTACAAGGAGCCCGAGGGGCTGGACGCCGACGTCGAGGTGATGCGGTTCGTGTTCCGCACGCTGAGCACGCCGCTCGACCGGTTGCCGCGCCGCACGGCGCTGCAGCGCGCGGTCATCGACCACCTCAAGGCCGGCCGCCACTGGCAGTGGCGCACCGGCAACTTCCCGATCTGAACCTGCGGGCGCCCGTCAGGTTACGAGGCCGTCAGGCGATGCGAGCGACCCTTGCGGCCGATTGAGGCCGTCACATGGCCGCAGCGGTGGAGAGCATGCGTGCATCCCGTCATCAGGGCCGGTCCTTCCGGCGAAGGGCCGGCCCCCGCAGGAAAAGGACGCACCATGACCGCGACCCCCGACGCGCCGGCCGGCGCGAACACCGTGAACCCGTTCATCATCACCGGCGACGCCGCCACGGTGATCGGCTTCATCGCCGACGTGTTCGGCGCGGAGGACGTACCCGAGGCCCGCACGCTCGACACGGACGGGCTCATCCTGCACTCCGAGCTCCGCCTGGGCGACTCGCTGCTGATGGTGGCCGACCGCAAGCCGGGCTGGCCGTTCACGCCGGCGTTCACCCGCGTGTACGTGGACGACGTCGAGGCCACCCTGGCCAGGGCGCAGGCGCGGGGAGCGCGCATCGTGACCCGCCCCACCGGCTTCTTCGGCGAGACGCTCGCCCGCTTCCAGGACCCCTCGGGGAACCTGTGGTGGGTGTGCCGGCACGACCCCCCCGGGGAGGATTCGTGGAGCGCGGAGTCCGGCGACGGCGCGGAGGACTGGTCCGGTTCCGGCACGCCGGAGCTGGAGTACGTCCACCGGACGCTGGTGGACACCATGAGCTCGCTCCGCGAACCCACGACCGGATGGCCGCGCCCGCTGTAGGGCGCAGATGCCGAAGATCGGCCGCCATCACCGCCTGCCCGGCGCCGTCCATGTGATCGACCTCACACCTCCCAGGGCTCACGCCCGGCGGCGGGCCTTCCGTCCGTGACGGTGTAAGCGCCCGGACAAGGGAGGACGAGATGGCATCCACGAAGCAGACGATCGTCGTGCTCGGCGGCGGATACACCGGCGTCATGTGCGCGATCCGGCTGGCCAGGCGCACGCGCCGCACCGGGGCCCGGGTGGTGCTGGTCAACCCCACTGATCGGTTCACCGAGCGGCTGCGGCTGCACCAGCTCGCCACCGGGCAGGAGCCGGCCGACCACCGCATCCCGGCGCTGCTGCGCGGCACCGGCGCCGAGTTCGTACGCGGCCGGGCCGTGCACATCGATCCTGACGAGCGCGAGGTGCGCATCGCGGACGGGCAAGGCGAGCGGACGCTGGGCTACGACTACCTGGTGTACGCGCTGGGCGGCGTCACCGACACCGGCGTGCCGGGGGTGGACGCGCACGCGTACACGCTGGACACCGCGGAGACGGCGGGCAGGTTCGCCGAGCGGCTGGCCGAGCTGGACCGGCGGGGCGGCGGCACGGTGGCGGTGGCCGGGTCGGGGCTGACGGGCGTCGAGTCGGCGGCCGAGATCGCGGAGAGCCATCCGAGGCTCCAGGTGGTGCTGCTCGGACGCGACGAGCCGGGCTCCATGATGGGGCCGAAGGCGCGGGGCTACCTGCGGCGGTCGCTGGACCGGCTCGGCGTGCAGGTGCGTACCGGGGTCAAGGTGACGAAGGCGCTGCCCGATGCGGTGGAGCTGGACGGCGGCGAGCTGCTGCCGGTGGACGCGCTGCTGTGGACCGCCGGCGTGGTGGGCGCGCCGCCGGCGCGCGAGTCCGGCCTGGAGGTCGACGCGCGGGGCCGGGTGGTGGTGGACGCGACCCTCGCCTCGGTCTCGCACCCGTCGGTGTACGCCGTCGGCGACGCCGCCGCGGTCCGTCAGTCGTGGGGCGAGCTGCACGGCACCTGCCAGAGCGGTCTCCCCACGGCCGTGCACGCCGCCGACGCCATCGCCCGCAGGCTGCGCGGCGGGAAGCCGCGGGCGTTCCGGTTCGGGTACCTGCATCAGCCCACCAGCCTGGGCCGCCGCGACGCGGTCATCCAGTTCACCCGCCCGGACGACTCGCCGGGCCGGTGGTACCTGACGGGGCGGGTGGCGGCGGCGTACAAGGAGGCGGTGACGAGCAGCCCGGCCAAGATCTACCGCCTGTCGCGGTGGCTCACCATCCCGGCGCGGGCCATGTCCCGCACCGGCGGCCGCGCCAACCGGCCTCGCTGACGGGCGTGAAGGGCGTGCGCGGAGATCGTAGGGACGACGATCCCGGCGGCGCCGCCTGTCACCTTCCAGGGACCAGCCCGGCGAGCTTGTCCGGGTTGCTGATGAGGTGGATCGTGTGGACGGCCCCGTCCACCAGGTGGAGGGTGACCGCGGCGACCGGCGTCGTGCCCGAGTAGATGACGATGCCGGGGCCGCCGTTGACGTCCGCGATCTCCGAACGCGGGTCGGGCGGCATGCGGCCCGCGAACGTCACCAGCGCGCGTGCCACCAGCTCCAGGCCCACGATGGCCTTGCGCGGCGCGGGCGCCTTGCCGCCGCCGTCGCTGACCAGCGTCACCTCGGGCGCGAGCACGGCCATGAGCCCGGCCAGGTCGCCGCCCGCCGCCGCGGCGATGAAGCGCTGGGTCACCTCGACCATCCTGGCCCGGTCGGTGTCGTATTTGACGCGCCGCCGCTCGACGTGCTCGCGGGCGCGGCGCGCGGTCTGGCGTACGGACGCCTCACTGCGCCCGACCATCCCCGCGATCTCCGTGTACGGGTACCCGAACGCCTCGTGCAGCACGAACACCGCCCGCTCCAGCGGCGACAGCGACTCCAGCAGCACCAGCACGGCCGTCGAGACGGTGTCGTCGAAGGCGACCTTCTCGGAGACGTCGGGCGTGGTGAGCACGGGCTCGGGCAGCCAGGGCCCGACGTACTCCTCGCGCCTGGCCTGAGCGCTGCGCAGCCGGTCGATCGCCACGCGGGTCACCACCCGCACGAGGTACGCCTCGGGGTCGGCCACCTCGCCGGGGTCCACGGACGACCAGCGCAGCCAGGCGTCCTGCACGACGTCCTCGGCGTCGCCGACCCGGCCGAGCATGCGGTAGGCGATCGCGAAGAGGCGGCCGCGATGCTCGCCGAAGACCCGGCCCGCCTCGGACAGGTCGGCCTCGGTCACCTCAGACGCCTCCGCTCACCAGAGCCGGACATGTCGCTCGACCCCTCGCCTTCGAGGTCGGAGCCCGATGCTAGTGCATGCGCCGGCCACGAACGCACCAAGCCCGGGTGCGTATATCAGGCAAGGTAAGACGCCCGTATCACGACGCGAACTTCTGGGTCACGCACTGCGATCTTCGGCGGGTCGGGTGGGGCGGCAAGATCCGCGCCCATACCCTGGCCAGGCGGCATCGCCAGGCGTGTGGCCGGGACGTCTCGGGGGCGGCCATGTAGCGGGCGATGTAAGCGGTCATTCTCCCCCCTGGCCGGACCTCTTCACGATCCCCCGGGGGACAGACCACTCCGTGGTCAGTCGGTTGGAGGATGCTTGAACGCGCCGTACACCGATTTCCTACCGCTCCTAGTACTGGCCGTCGTCGTGGCGGCCTTCCTCACTCGAAATCCCGGCAGAAGACCTGGCCGATCAGGGTGCTCCTGGTCACCGCCGCCGCGCTGTGGATGGCCCTGGCCGGCGGGTCGATGTGGATGATGAGCGAGGCGATCGCCCAGCGATTGCCCGACGTCCAGCAACCGACCCGGCATCCGTGCGCGGGGAAGAAGTGGAGGACGTTCGACGTATCGCTGATCAACCTGCCGCTGTTCCTCAACCGGTTCGGCGACGTGGTGCCCGAGGGACGCATGTACGTCCTCGACGAGAACATCGACGAGGTGCGCCGGACGTACACGCAGGCGGCGAACCCGATGCAGGGCGGGCTGCGCGACCTCATCGAGCCGCTGGTCCTGCGCGCTAACCAGGGCGACTGCATCAAGGTGAACTTCACCAACCGGCTCAACGAACCGGCGCCGCCGCTGAACGAGGAGATCCGCAACAACGCGATCTTCACGCTGCCGGGCGAGCGGCTGCTGCCTCCGGGCACGGTGACGCCGAAGCCTCGCGAGTTCGCCCCGGCGCTGACCGTACCGCAGATCGAATTCGACCCGGCCAAGGCGCCGAACGCCTCCATGCACTTCGACGGCCTCGACTACGACGTCAAGCGCGCGGACGGCACCGTGGTGGGCAACAACCCGGACTCCACGGCGCGTCCCGGCGAAACGATCACCTACCGGCTGCACGCCGCCATACAGGGTGAGTTCCAGTTCAAGGACGGCGCCGACTGGACCTCGGTGTCGACCCGCCCGATCGATCGCAACGGCGACGTGCGCTTCATCGGCTCGCACGCGTTCGGCGCGTTCGGCGCGTTCATCATCGAGGAGCCCGGGGCGACCTGGGTGGATTCGCGCACCGGCGAGCCGCTGGAGTCCGGCACCCAGGCCGTCATCATCCGGCGGCACGGCAAGGACTTCCGCGAGCACGTGCTGTTCATGCACGACGAGGTGCAGGCGGAGCCCGGCATCCTCACGCGGTTCTGCCGCAACGACGACGAGGAGGCCGACGCGGGTGACGCGCAGCCACCCGAGGGCAGGTCGTGCATCGAGCCCACCAGGCAGCAGCTCAGGCTGCTGACCGCGGGCACGCTGCCCGGTCTCGGCGGCGGCGACGCCGACGCGCTGGTGCAGGGCGAGATCCCGATCACGCTCCAGTGGTTCGCCTTCAACTACCGCTCCGAGCCCGGCTTCAACCGCGAGGAGGTCGGCTGCCCGGCCGCCAGGCGAGAGGAGCAGGGGTTCGACGCCGAGCGCTGCATCGGTGAGGAGACCTCGCTCTCCTCGTGGGCGTTCGGCGACCCGGGCGGCGGCGACCTGGTGATCGGCAACTACCGCGGCGAGCCGACGCAGGTCCGGCTGCTGGCGCCCGGTGAGGAGGAGACCCACACCTTCCACTGGCACGTCAACCGCTGGATGTTCGACCCGAACGACGAGGGCGGCATCGACAACATCAGCGATCCCGCCAACGTGACGAGGAAGACCAACCTCCTCGACGTGCAGGCGGTCTCGCCGGGCGCCCACTACCCGCTCATCATCCAGGGCGGCGCGGGGTCGGCGAGCTCCGGCAAACCGGCGTCGTTCGGCGACATCATCTTCCACTGCCACCTGTATCCGCACTTCGCGGACGGCATGTGGGGGCTCAACCGCACGCTGGAGACGCTGTCGGACGGTACGCGCAGGCAGCCGGACGGCACGCCTTCCCTGCCGCTGTTCCCGCTGCCCGACCACGACTACCAGCCCGATGTCCCTGGCGTGAACCCGCCGCCGGCGCCGACGCCGGAACGGCCTGGCTTCCCGTTCTTCATTCCCGGCGTGTTCGGCTTCAAGGCGCCCAAGCCGCCGCTCGGCGTCGCCGCGCGGACGGAGGACGGCGTCTTCCCGCCGACCCCGCTGGAGCGAGCGGCGGCCGACCCCGGCGGGCTCAAGCCGGGCGCGTTCTTCCAGGACCCGTGCCCTGTGGGCATCGGAGTGAACAAGGTCTACAAACTCTCGGCCATCCAGCTCAGGCAGGTGTACAACCCCAAGCTGAAATGGACGATCCCACAATCACGGATCTATGTCCTGAACCGCGACAAACGGGCGGTGCTGAACGGTAAGAAACCCGAGCCGTTCGCACCCATCCTCAACGTCGGCGACTGCGTGGAATATCGGCTGACCAACGAGTTGCCCCGGGTCTTCGGCGGCAACGTCTTCGACAGGAAGCAGGAGACCAACGAGGTCGGCATCCACCAGCACATGGTGCACTTCGACGTGCTGACCTCCGACGGCGCCGCCAACGGGTGGAACTACGACCAGGGCGCCGACCCCGGCGACACGATCATCTACCGGACATTCGTGCAGGAGAACACGAAGACGAACTCGTTCCACGATCACTTCTTCCCGAACGTGCATCAGAAGAACGGGCTCTTCGGCGGCTCGACCATCCACCCGGCGGGCTGCGTGCCCGATGTGCCGGGCGCCAGGACCCGCGCGGTCGTGGGCACGATCTTCGACGTGCACTGCGAGCCGACCGTCGACTACAACGGCATGCCGACGGACGGCGTCGACTACCGCAACGTCGCGCTGTTCATCGAGGACCACGTCCCGCTGTTCCAGCCGAACGACCCGCGCAGGCGGGACGACGACAAGTTCGAGACCCCGGACGGGGTGCCGATCTTCCCTGCCAAGTTCCCGTCGAGCCACGACGACCAAGGCGGCATGGGGATCAACTACCGGCTCGAACCGTTCGAGGCCCGCAGAAACCGGGATCCGTCACTGCTGTTCAACTCCAAGGTGCACGGTGATCCGTTCACACCGCTGATCAAGGCGTACCGCGGCGATCCGGTGAAGATCCGGCTCTTCCAGCTCTCGCAAGAGGAGTCACACGGATTCAACCTCGACCATTTCCGATGGCGGCGCGAACCACAAGATCCCGGATCGAACGTCATCAGCGCCCAGCACATCGGCATGCTCGAATACTTCGATCTCGACCTGTCGCAAGATCCGCCACCACCGCCGACACCCGATCTGGAGGTGGACGACTACGTCTACGCCTACGCGGGCGCGGACGACTGGTTCCTCGGCGACTGGGGACTGTTCCGCCTGTTCTCGTGCTCCAACCCGCGCAACGGCAAGGCGCCGATTCCGGAACTTCCGGACTTCCCACGCGACACCTGTACGCATGACAAGCACCATCGCCATACCGAGCTGGCGATCGACGAGGACGGGGCGCGCGCCGGAATGTTCGGGTCCGACGCCAGTGCGGGAGCCGGTGCCGGCGTGGGCGCCGGTGCAGGCGTAGGCGCCGGCACCGGTGCGGGCGTGGGGGCCGGCAGGCTGCAGAGCCGCCCCGTGACACCGTGCCGGACCGGCCAGAGCCGCACGTTCAACGTCATCGCCATGAACAGGGACATCGTCTACAACAAGAACGGCGATCACGATCCGAACGGCCTCATGTACGCGCTCGCGGAGGACGAGCAGGCGATACGCGAAGGGAGAAAACAGCCAGAGCCCCTCGTGATCAGGGCGAACGCCGGTGACTGCGTGACGGTGAACCTCACCAACAAGCTCGACCCACGCAAGATGCGGCCGCACTGCCACGAGGCGATCGAACCGGGACAGCTCGGCTTCAGGGAGAACGTGCTGCGCTTCCCGCAGTGCCTGCAGATCCCGCCCAGGAACGAGCAGAACGTTCCCGGCTTCAGGCCGTTCCCGGTGAGCTCCAAGGTATCGATCAGCGCCCAGCTCATCCCAGGGAAGCCGCCCAAGTCGGTGGGGCCGGGAAAGACCATCCAGTACCACTGGAACCTGCCCAGGGACCTGACCGGCATGGCGATCCTGCGTGACTTCGCCGATGTGCAGAACCACCTGCACCACGGCCTGTACGGTGCACTGATCATCGAGAAGCCCGGATCCGAGTACCTGGATCCGAAGACCGGCCGGCCGCTCGCCAGCGGCACCAGCGCCGTGATCACGCATCCCGACAAGCCGGACTTCCGGGAGAACATCATCCTGATGAACAGCGACCTTTCGCTGTTCCGCAGGAACGGCCAGCCCGTGCCGGACAACCTCGACCTCGTGCTCCAGCCGAGCAGGCAGGCCGACGACCCGGAGGATCAAGGAGAGTTCTCGATCAACTACGCCAACGAACCCTGGGTCTGGCGCTACCTCAGGAACCAGGACATCACGAAGATCTTCAGCTCGCGGGTGCACGGCGACCCGGCGACGCCGATCTTCGAGGCGTACGCCGGTGACAGGACGGTCTTCCGGGTCGGACAGGCCGTGGGCGATCCACGCTCCACGAGCTTCTCCTTGCACGGGCACGTCTGGCGCCGGTCGCCCAACGATCCGGAGTCGGAGATCACGGCCTCGCAAGGGAAGTTCAACCCGGGCAGCGTCTACAACGTCGTGCCCGGCGTGGTGGACGACTTCATGGTCGACCCGAGCAGCACCGGCGGTGCCGGCGGGTTCCGCCACCGTCCTGGCGACTACCTGTACCGCTCCGGCGTGCTGGTCCGCCATCTCAACCAAGGTCAGTGGGGCATCTTCCGGGTGTACGGCAAGCTCCGGCCGGACCTGATGCCGCTGCCGGACGGGCCGATGGGCGACAGGTTCCGTGCGCCGGGACAGGATGAGCGCGCGCCCGTACAAGATGACCGCGCGCCCATGCTGGACGAGCGCGAGCCCGTCCGGGATGAGGACGAGCGTCCCATCGAGCCGCCGGTGCCGTACGCGTGGTTCGGCGCGGCCGGCCAGAGCGGGCGGTCCAGCCACGGAAGGCGGTCGCGATGAGCCTGCTCAGCAAGCTCAGGACGGCCCAGACCGACCGGCAGCCGGCCGGGGTGCCGCAGGTTCCCGGCCCGCGCCGGACTCCGGGCCGGCCCAGGAAGGCGCGTAAGCCCGAGGGGCTGACGCCGTTCCGGCAGGGCCTGGTGATCGGTGGATGCGTCGGGATGACGCTCGCCCTGAGCATCGGGGTGATCGGCTTCCTCATCACGCGGCCGACCATCCCGGCTCCGGCGACCGGTGGTCATGCGGCCGGCGGGCACCCGTCCCACCAGACGCCCGGCCCGGCGAGCGGCGGGCATCCGCAGGCGGCGATCGACATCACCGCCGAGCACGTCGGCAACCTCCAGGTGCGGATCATGGCCCGGGTGAGCGCGCCCGGCAGCTACGACCCGATCACCAGAGCGGAGGTCGTCGCCTACACCGACATGGTGTCCATGCCGATGTCGCATCGGCAGGGACCCATCGTGATGACCGAGGTGCCGGGGCAGCGTGGGACGTACCAGGCGCTCACGCAGGTGGCGATGGTCGGTGAGTACAACATCACCGTCGAGACGCGCCGGCCGATGGCGTCCAAGGCCGACAAGCGGCTGGAGGTCAAGGAGGTGAGCAAGAGCTAGGGCCCCGCACGCCAGACGACGCCGTGGCCGGTTCCGCGAGGAGCCGGCCACGGCTTTTTCATGACGTCGGTACGTCGCTTCGGCCCGAGCGCCTTCACGCCCGAGACCGGCTCCCTGACCGAAGCACCTCCGCACCCGAGCTGCTCTCCGACCGGAGCGCCATCGCAGTGCAGGCGACGCTTCGCGACACGAGCGCTTCACAGGGCGAGCGGCTGCTGCGACCGCAGGCAGAACCACAACCCGAGCGGCTGCTGAGTCCGTGGGCGGATTCGCGGGCCGGCGGCGGGGCGGTTCCCTCCCCTGCGCGGGTTCCTGTGCGAGGGCCCGCGGCCGGGGTCAGCGGAGGGTGACGGAGGTGACGCGCCAGGGGGCGCCGCTCCCCCGCCGCTGCAGGCTGACGAACGCGGTCATGACGAGCGGCCGCCCGCGCCAGCCGTCCGCGCCGATGGGAGTGACGGTGAGCTGCCACTGCCGGTCGGCGTGGGTCGCGCTGTCGGGCGGGCGCGTGTCGCTGCCCACGGTCAGGGCCGGGCGGGTGCGCGCGCGGTGGGCGGCCCACGTGGTCCAGTCGGCGTCCGTGCCGGGCTGCGGGCCGTCCCGGAGCTCGGCGAGGTACTCCGGGCTCAGCCAGCCGGCGGCGCGCAGCGCGGCGTCCCTTTGGTCCCGGTCGACGGTGGTGTCGATGGTCCACATGGTCGTCAGTACGGCGGTGCCGACGGCGTCCGCGTCGCGCTGGTCGATGGATCCCGGCTCGGGGGTGGGCAGGGGCGAGGCGGTGGTCGCGGGGGCCGCCGATGGCCGCGCCCCCTGGCCCTCCTCGGCGGGCGTGCCGGTCGATGGGGTGGCGGTCGCGGGCCCGAACATCACCGACCCGCCGGACGGCTGCCCCGGCCCCGCCCCGGCCCCGGGTGAGGACCCGCCGGAAGCCGCCGGTCCCGGCACGGCGGCCCCCGTCGCCGCGCCCTCACCCGCCATCGGCGCCGCGCCCCCGCCTGGCGGAGCCGTCGTTCCGGAGCTCGCGGGCTCGGCGGGTGGCGGCCCCAGGGCGACGCACCCCGCGAGCGCGGCAGCGGCGGCGACGGTGCCGGCGGCGAGAGTGAGTGCCGTGGCGAGGGCCGCCGGTGGTCGCGGGCTCATGCGTACCTCCGGATGGTCCAGTCGGCGGAGGAGAAGGCGGTCAGCGGGGAGATGCGGACGACATCCCCGGTCTGCGGCGCGTGGACGACCTGGCCGCGCCCGATGTAGATGACGATGTGGCTGATGCCGCGCCCGTCGCGGTGGTCGATGCCGATAACGTCGCCGGGCAGCAGCCGGTCGCGGGGCACCGGGACGCCGTGCTCCGTGACCTGGGTGGCGGCGAGGTGCGGGAGCTGGACGCGTCCGCCCGATGCGGCCCAGACGGCGTGCAGCACGAGGCCGCTGCAGTCGAAGCCGACGACGTCCGCCGCCCTGCCGATGCCAGGGGTCGGGCCGCCGGGGCCGCCGCCGCCCCAAGCGTACGGGGTGCCGAGCCAGCGCAGCGCGGTGGCCACCACGGCCCCGCCGAAGCCGGTGGCGCCGAACGCGGTGACCGAGGTGTCGGTGTAGTGGGCGACGCGGGCGAGGACGCGACGTACGTACGCCTGAGTCTCCGGGTACGGCGGGACGCCCCTGTGCCGCTGGACCGCGCCGGGCCCGGCGTTGTACGCGGCGAGCATGTTGGACGTCGTGTCCCCGGGCAGCCGGGCGAGCCTGCGGGCGAGGGAGCAGTCGTAGCGCGCCATGGCCATGATCGCGTCTTCGGGGTCGTCGGGGCTGGCGACGCCGTCGCCGTCGGCGTCCCTGCCGTAGCTCGCCCAGGTGGCGGGCATGAACTGCGCCATGCCCTGCGCCCCCACGCTGGAGCGCGCCTTGGGCCGCCAGCCGCTCTCGGCCTCCACCTGCGCGGCGATGAGCGGCGGGCTGACGTGCGGGCACATGCGTCCCGCCCGGCTGAGCCACGCCTGGTAGGCGGCGGGGACGCTGCCGGGGCGGAGCGCGATCACCGGCGCCGCTCCCGGCGGCCGGCCGCTCGCCAGCAGCACCAGTCCGATCAAAAGAGCCAGAAATGTGGCCGTCGCCACCATGACCAGCTTTCCACCCTTATTCATGACGAACGCGTCCCAATGCCTCTCTTGTCGCCGCCATTTACATTTGCCGAAGCCGTATCATTCGCTGCACACAGCCCTTGCGTGAACCGCTTCCAGAAAGGTGTCGATAGTGGCCGTACGCGATTTCGCACAGTAAGGTTTTACCTGGTCAACGGCCGATGCTGCGAGATATTCGGATGGCGTCAGCCGCACAAATAACGGTTCCCGAGAAATAAGGCGGTCCTTGTCATTTCCTTTACCGGAAGATGCCCCGGAGCTTTGTCACGGGGCCGGCGATCCACCCAGCGACTGATCACACCGGAGGACCCACATGACGCGTTTGCTGGCTGATGTGCTCGTGCTCGCCGGCGTCCCCGACCCGGGCATGGGGACGCCGCCGCCCGGTTCAGAGAAGCTGCTGACCGCGCTGGGCTGGGCGACGTGGATCGTCACGGGCTTGTGCGTGGCCGGGGTGATGGGGGTGGCCGCCCGCATGGCGCTGATCCATCACCGCGGCGAGGGCGGCAGGCACGCGATCGGGCTGGCCTGGGTGATGGCCGCCTGCGTGCTGCTCGGTTCGGCCTCCGGCCTGGTGAGCGCTCTGCTGACATGACGTCGACCAGCCGGCGGTCCGCCGAGCCGCCCGATCTGTCCACCCCGCCGCCTCCGAGCGAGGCGGCCGCGCCACGGTCCCCGCGCGGCGCGGCGTTCTGGGCGGCGGCCGTCTTCGTCGCGCTGACCGCGGCGCTGGCCGTGGCGGTGCTCGTACGCACGGAACGGCATCCCGCCGCCGACCGGCCGCCGCCGCGTGCGCCCGTTCCTTCACCGCCGCCGGCTCCGGCGGCCGCACCGCCGGTCCCCTCGCTGCCCTCGCTGCCCCTGATGTCCTCCACCCCATCCCCGACGCGATCCGCCGCAGGGCCAGGCCGGTGCCCCGCCACACCGGGCACGGCCTCCCAGGAGCTGCCCGAGCAGCCGCCCGCCGACGTCACGTGGACGGTCTTCCACGGCGTCGCCGAGCCCGTCTCGCGCGAGCACGGCCCGCACCGCAAGGAGGCCGGCGTGCACCGCTGCTACGCGCGTACGCCGACCGGCGCGCTGATCGCCGCCTGGCAGATCGCCACCCGGTTCGTCCTGGCCGACGACTGGCGGCGCGTGGTCGAGACGCAGGTGATGCCGGGCCCCGGCAGGGACGCCTACGTGGCCCAGCGCCGGCAGGTGCGCACCGGCCTCGACACTGGCGGCAAGGGCCAGCTCGCCGCGTACGCGATCGCCTCGTACACACCCGAGGTGGCGACCGTCCAGCTCGTGTCCCGGTTCGCCGCCACCGGGCGGCTCCAGGTGAGCACGGTCACCGTGGTGTGGAGCGACGGCGACTGGCGGCTGCGGCTGCAGCCCGACGGGTCGGTCAGCCCGAGCGTGCAGGCGGTGACCTCACTGGCCGGGTTCGTGCCGTGGAGCGGGGTGTGATGAGGACCGTACGGATGCTGTCACCGGAGCCCGGGACGAGCCTGTGCGACGTGCCCGGATCGGACGTGGTCTGCGCGGGCACCGGCGGCGCCGCCGATGGTGCGGCGGGCGGCGGGGTGATCCAGGAGCTGGCCGAGGCGCTGCAGGAGGCCCAGGTCAAGGTCCTGAGCATGATGGCCGAGTTCTCGGGAAGCAGCGCCGCCGCGCCCGTGCTGTCCGACAGGGTCGGCCCCGTGGCCTGGCTGCAGGAGCGCACGCACTGGTACGTCGGCCTGCTCGCGGTGCTCGGCCTGGTCATCGCCGCCGGGCGGCTGGCGCTGCGGCGGCGGGCCGAGCCGGCGATGCGGGCCACGGCGGGCCTGCTCACGCTCGCGGTGGTCACCGGCTGCGGCACGGCGGCGATGTCGCTGCTGGTCGAGGCCGGTGACGCCTACTCCGGCTGGATCATCGGCCAGGCGCTGGACAGCGCGGGCCTCGGCTACGACTTCGGCACCGCGATCACCCGGCTGGCCGGCCTGCAGAGCGTGACGCTGCCTCCCGGGCTGATGATCGTGCTGGCGCTCGCCTCGATCATCTCCTGCATCCTGCAGATCACGCTCATGCTGGCGCGCGTCGCACTGCTCGGGCTGCTGGTCGCGATGCTGCCGATGGCGGCGGCGCTGAGCGGCACCGAGGCAGGGCGCGCCTGGCTGGCCCGCATTGCCGTCTGGGCGCTCGCGTTCGCCCTGTACAAGCCCGCCGCCGCGACCGTCTACAGCTACGCCTTCCTCGCGATGGGCGCCCCGTCGTCGGAGCTGGCGCAGATGTCCGGCCTGGTGGTGATCATCCTGGCGGTGGCGGCGCTGCCCGCGCTGATGCGGCTGCTCGCCCCGGTGGTCGGCGCGGTGAGCCAGGGCGGCGGCGACTCCGCTCCCGCGATGGCGTACGCGGGCGTCGCCACGGGCGCCCGTCTCCTGCCCGCCCTCGGGCGGAATCACGCCGCCGTACCCGGCATGGACGCGGGCAGGACGGCGCGTCCGGCGGGGCCGACGGGCGCCCTGCCCACCACCGACCCCCGCGACTCCCGGGGCACGTCCCCGGGCGCCCCGACGATCAGGAAGGCGGCCGCCGCCACCGCGGCCGGCACACCCCTACGAGAAGGAGAACCGGATGGCGACCGCTGACTCCGAGCGCACCTACGGCAACTGGCGCCGCCCGGCCAGCCCGGGGATCGGCGAGCTCGGCCTGCTGGGCACCCTTCTGGTGCTCGGCGGCCTGGTGGCGTGCGTGATCACCATGATGGTCTCGTTGCGGGCCGCGCTGATCCTCGCGGCCGTACTCGCGTTCGTGTTGGCGCCGATGCTGCTGCTGCGCGACCGGCACGGGCGCACCGGGCTGCAGATCGCGGTCGCCCGCCTGTCGTGGCTGCGCGGCCGTAGCAGCGGGCGGCACCTGTACCGGTCGGGGCCGCTCGGCATCACCCACAAGGGCGCCTTCCAGCTTCCCGGCCTGGCCGCGGCCTCGCACGTCCTGGACGCCACGGACTCACGCGGGCGGGACTTCGGCCTGATCGTCGTGCCGGCGACCGGGCACTACACGGCGGTGTTCGAGGCGTCCGTCGAGGGGGCGGCGCTGGTGGACGGCGACCAGGTGGACACCTGGGTGGCGCACTGGGGGCAGTGGCTGGCGGGCCTTGCGTACGAGCCGTCCCTCGTGGCCGCGACCGTCACCGTCGAGACCGCCCCGGACCTCGGCACCCGTCTGCGGCGCGAGGTGGCCGACAACCTCTCGCCCGACGCCCCCGACCTGGCAGCGACCGTTCTGAACGACGTCGTGCGGACCTACCCCGCCGGTTCCGCGCAGGTCTCCACCAGGATCGCCGTCACGTACGCTGCCAACCTGCGCAGCGGCGGCCGGCCGCGCAGTGCAGAGGCCATGACCCGCGAGATCGCCACCCGCCTGCCCGGACTGACCGCCGGGCTCAGCATGGCGGGCGCGGGCGCCTGCCGCCCCATGACCAGCGCCGAGATCGCGGAGGCGATCAGGATCGCCTACGACCCCGCGAGCCACCGGGTGCTGGAGGCGGCCAGGTCGGGCGGCGAACCGGTCGCCCAGCCACGGGACCATATCGGCCCGGCCGCCGCCCAGGAGTCGTGGGACCACTACCGCCACGACTCCGGCGTCTCGGTCACCTGGGCGATGAGCGAGGCCCCCAGGGGCGAAGTGCTTGCGCCGGTGCTCACCGACCTGCTCGCCCCGCACCGCGACGTCACGCGCAAGCGGGTCTCGCTGCTGTACCGGCCCTACGATCCGGGCAGCGCCGCCAGGCTCGTCGAGCGCGACCGCAAGGACGCCCGCTTCCGCATCGGCGGCGCCAACGCGGCCGCCCGCGACACCGTGGCGGTGGCCGCCGCCGACCAGAGCGCCCGCGAAGAGGCCAAGGGCGCGGGCCTGGTGCGCTTCGCGATGCTCGTCACCGCCACCGTCCCGCGCTTGGAGGACCTGCCCGCGGCCGTCGCCGCGATCGACACGCTCGCCCCGTCGGCGCGGGTCCGGCTGCGCCGCATGTACGGCGCCCAGGCCGCCGCGTTCGCCGCCGCGCTGCCGCTCGGCCTGGTGCTGCCCGACCACCTGCGGATCCCCGCGTTCGTCAGGGAGACCATGTGACCGCCCCCGTCTCTGGAGGGAGCTGACCATGCCTCGGAGGACTTCCGCCTCACCGCCGCCGATCCGGCGCCCCGGCGCGCGCGGGTACGCGGGGCGCGGCGGCGGCCGCGTGCCGTACGTCGAGGCGCCGCCCGAGTGGCGCGGTACCACCGTGCAGGTGTGCGGGCTGTGGCCGTTCGGGGTCGGGTCCAGCACGCCCGCGATCGGGGTGCCGCTCGGGCGTGAGCTGACCGGCGGCGCGACCCTGTGCTGCGACCCGATCTCCTGGTTCGCCCGCGCCGGGCTCATCCACAACCCGTCGGAGCTGGTGCTCGGCAAGCCGGGGCTGGGCAAGTCCACCCTGGTACGCCGCCAGATCGTCGGCCTGGCCGGCTACGGCGTGATCCCCCTCGTGCTCGGCGACCTCAAGCCCGACTACACCGACCTCATCGCCGCGATGGGCGGGCAGATCATCAAGCTCGGGCGCGGGCTCGGCGCGCTCAACGTCCTCGACCCGGGCGAGATCGGCGCCGCCGCCGCGCGGCTGTCCGGCCTCGACCGCGAACGGCTGCTCGCCGACGCGCACGGCCGGCGGCTCAACACCGTCTCGGCCCTCATCACGATCGTGCGCGGCCGTCCCGTCGCCGACACCGAGCGCACCATCCTGTCGGCGGCGCTGCGCGTGCTGGACGAGCGCCACCCGGGCGTACCCGTCCTGCCCGACCTGATCCACGTCATCGACGTCGGCCCCGACCCGGTGCGCGCGGTCACCCTGGCCCGCGGCAGCGAGGAACGCTACCGGCAGGTCGTCGATCCCCTGCACGCCTCGCTGCTCGGGCTGCTCGATGGGCCGCTCGGCGACGCGTTCGCCCGCGACACCACCACCCCGATCCGGCTGGACACCCCTGCCGGCGCCTGCATCGACATCTCCGGCATCGACGAGGCCGACCAGGAGCTGCAGGCGGCCGTGCTGCTGGCATGCTGGTCGGAGGGGTTCGGCGCGATCGAGGCCGCGCACGCCCTGGCCGACGCCGGCCTCGCCCCGCAGCGGCGGTTCTGGGTGGTGCTGGACGAGCTGTGGCGGGTGCTGCGGGCCGGGCGCGGCCTCGTCGACCGGGTGGACGCGCTCACCCGCCTGAACCGGCAGCGCGGCGTCGGCCAGGCGATGATCACCCACACGATGAGCGACCTGCTGGCCCTGTCGGAGGAGGCCGACCGCCTCAAGGCCCGCGGCTTCGCCGAGCGCGCCGGCATGATCATCTGTGGTGGGCTGCCCGAGGCGGAGATGGCCGCGCTCACCCAGGTCGTCCGCATGTCCGCCGCCGAACAGCGCATGATCGTCGACTGGTCCACCCCGCCGAGCTGGGACAGCGCCCGCGACCGCGACGGCGAACCGCCCGGCCGCGGGAAGTTCCTGGTCAAGGTGGGCGGCCGTCCGGGCATTCCCGTCCACATCGACCTCACCGCCGCCGAGCTCGCCGTCGACCGCACCAACAAGCGCTGGGCGCTCCCCGAGCCGCGACCCCCCAGGGACACCTGAGCTCGGCCCCGGCCCGCCGAGGCCACGGCCGGCGGATCAGCCGGGTACGGTGAGACGCTGCGTGCCCACTACCGAGATCAGCCTCAAAGCCTCCTCATCCGGAGAGCCGGGCTCAGCCGTATGATCACGACCTGCTGATCCCGATCGGAGATGTCGAGCACGTTGCAAGTGAGGGTGATCGGCCCCACCAGCGGATGGTGCAGGGCCTTGCGCATGCTCGGCTCAGGTGAGACCTCGTGCGCGGCCCACAGCTCGGCGAACGCGGCGCTCCCGTCCAGCAGCTCGGCCTCCAGCTCCGCCGGCACCTCACGAGACGGGCGCGGGGCGCGCGCCTGCTCCAGCCGCTCGTAGTAGTCACCTGTACGCCGCCGAGCGGCGGGGCCGAACTCGCGCCCCATCCACGGGCGACGCCACCCCTGACGGGGAGGCCGCATCGCCTTATGGCTGGGCGGCGAGGCCCTGTCCATGCTGGGCGACCAGGTCTTCCACGTCGCCCTCAGCTGGACGGCCACCCAGTCGTACGGCCCGGAGGCGACCGGTCAGGTGCTGCTGATCGGCGCGCTCCCGCAGATCGCGCTCATGCTGATCGGCGGTTCCCTCGTGGACCGCGTCGGCGCGTTCCGCGTGGCGCCGGCCGCCGACGTGGCACGGGCGGCGGAGGGTCAGCTCGCGTCCGGCACGGCGGGCTTGTCGTCCGTCCAGCCCACCTTGTACGTCGTCACGCCCGACTTCCCGAGCACCGGCTTGCCGTTCTCGGTGAGGTCGGTGTACTCGGCGAGCAGCGTCATCGTCGCGGTGTCCACCAGCACCTGCTCCTTGAGCACCGTCCCCTTCCCCGACACGACGGGCAGGGCGAGCTTGTGGCCGGCGCGGCCCAGCGGGTCCTTGCCGCGGCCGAGGTCGCCGACGCCCTTGGTGGTCTTGAGCACCTGGTACGCGGCCGCCCTGACCTTGCGGGGCACGGGGTCGGCGTACAGGAGCTGGACCGCGTGCTCGGCGATGTAGCGGTCGGCGTTCACCAGCCAGTCCTGCTTCGTGGCCTTGGGAGCGGTGGTCTTCGCTTCTTTCGCGGCCTCGTCGATCCAGGCGCGGACGTCGGCGGACAGCCGCCGCCTGAGCGCGTCGGCGTTCGACGGCAGCGCCTGGAGCTGCTGGTAGGTGTAGGACTTCGCGCCCAGCTTGAACGTGCCGGGCCAGTCGTCGTCCCGCTTGACCCAGCCCTTGCCGGGCTTGGTGGACAGGCGGAACTTCATGCCTTCCGTGCGGTACGCCCAGGTGGTCGGCGACCCGTCGGCGCGCCAGGCCGCCTCGTCCTTCTTGGTGGCGGGCTTGGCGCCCAGCTCGCGGAAGGCGGTCCACCTCTCGCCCTTCGGCGACAGCCAGTCGGTGCTGACGCTGCGCTCGGTCAGGTAGTAGCCGCTGCCGACGGGGTGCGGGTGGGTCTTGGTGAAGGTCTCCTCCACCCGCCAGTACGCGCCCTCCGGGGCGCCGGCGGACGCCGGGGCGGCGGCCACACCGGCGACCAGCAGGCCGGCGGCGACGGCAAGGGTGAATCTCATCGGTGCTCCTTCAACGGGTTGGAGTCCGCCCAGCGGCTGTCCTTGATCGCGATGTACGTCAGGAGCGTGCCGTCGGCGGCGGATCGGATTTCGATGGAAAGGGGCCTGCCGGAGGCCGGGTCGATCACCAGGCGGGTCCTGGTGACCCCCCGGTAGTCCGGCGGCGCGAGCTCGCTGGAGTCGTACTCGACCGCCTGCCCGGTCCGGCCGAGCACGTCGGTCACCTGCCCGGCCGCGCTGACCCCGGGCAGGGAGGCGAGCAGTCGATAGGCGGCGGCTCTCGTTCCGCTCGTCACGGGAGCGAAGAACAGCAGCCGCGCCGCGGTGTCGATGGTCGTGCGGTCGTCACCGGCGATGTACGCCTTCAGCCCCTCTGGGGTGTCGGGCACCTCGCTCATCTTGGTCAGCGGCTTGCCCGCGGTGAGGATGCGGAAGTCCCAGTCCTCGGTCGACCAGGTGCGCTGCTCGCCGGGCTCCGACCGCACGACGCCGCGGTGCCCGACTTCGGAGGGTTCGTCGTACGTCCAGGACGTCGGCTTGCCGTCGGCCTCCCACGCCGCCTCGTCCTGGGGCGTCGCGGGCCTGACGCCCTGCGGGGTCCGGCGGTACCAGGTGAGCCCTTCGGGGTCCGCCGGGATCCAGACCTCGGTCGCTTCGCTCTCGCGCAGGACGTACCGCCCGCCGGGTTCGTGGAACTGCCGCCCGCTGATCTCCGTACTGCCCCACCACGCGCCCTCGTCCGGCATGGCGGCCACGGAGGCGGCCGCGACCAGCAGGAACCGCTTGTCGTCGGCCTGGACGGCCGCTCCGGTCGGTGCGGGCACGCCGCCCGGCGCGACGTACGCGATGGCGATCGACGCCGCGGCGGCGGCCCCGGCCAGGCCGAGCGCCAGCGCGGTCCAGCGGGAGGTTCGGACGCCCCGCCGGGCCCGCCGTTCCCGGGCGAAGGCGGCGGCCAGCCGTTCCCGCCCGGCCCGCTCGACCTCGGGCGACAGCGGCGGCGGGGGCAGCAGGTCCCGAACCGCCTGGTATTCATCCATCAGAGCCTCCACGCAATGGATTGACGCCGCCCAGGGCGGCACGGAGCTTCCTGCGCACCCGGGACAGACGCGAGCCGACGGTGCCGTACGGAATGTCGAGCGCCTGGGCCACCTCTTCGTGGCTCAGCTCGCCCAGCGCGCTCAGCAGCAGCACGTCCCTGTCGCCGTCGGGCAGCGCGCGCAGCTCGGCCGCGAGCCGCCCCTGTGCGCTCGCGGCGTCCACGCGGGTGACCACGCGATCTTCGTGGCCCTGCTCGCGGTCGCCGCCTGTGCCCGCGCTGCGCTGCAGCGCCGCCAGCCGCCGGGCCTCGGCGCGCCGGTGCAGGGCGATCACATTGCTCGCGAAGCCGTACAGCCAGGGACGGACCGCGCCGCGCCGGGCGTCGAACGTGCCGCGCTTTTTGAACGCGGCCAGGAACACCTCGGCCGTGAGATCGTCAGCGGCCTGCCGGTCGAGCCGCCTGCCCAGGTAGGCGTGGATCTCGCGTACGTACCGGTCGTAGATCTCGCCGAAGCGCTCGGGGGTGCGGCGCGACAGCTCGACGAGTGCCTCGTCGCTGAGCGTCCCCGGCGGATCGGCGAGATCCGAAGCCGTCGAATTGGCAGTCACGTCCCCTACTCATCCGATGAGGCGCTCCGCTTTCACGCCCGGTGAAAGCAGCCGGCCCTTCCGGCGGAGTACGGGCGGCCCGCCATGCACGGCGGGCCACAGCGACACCGGCTGGAAGAGGATATGAAGAGCAGACTGTCGTTATTGGTGGGGGCCACGGCGCTGGCGCTCGCCGCATCCACCCTCGCCGCACCGGCGCCCGCGGCGGCCGGGACGCCCGGGGCGCCCGCGGCGGCCGGAGGAGCGCCCGCCGGCTCCCCCGTCACGGTCACCCTGATCACCGGCGACCGGGTGACGGTGACCCCTGGAGGCGGCTATCACGTCGAGCGGGGCGCGGGACGTACCGGGATCTCCTTCGCCATCGACGAGCAGGAGGGCCGGCTGCGCGTGGTGCCCAGCGACGCGGCCTCGCTGGTGCGGCGGGGACGGCTCGACCCGCGCCTGTTCGACGTGACGCGGCTCATCGAGTACGGCTACGACGACCGCCGCGGCGACCTGCCGCTCATCGTCACCGGCTCGAGGCAGGGGCTCGCGAGCGGGCTGCGCCAGTCGATGACCGCGGGCGGTGCCCAGGTGACGCGCGAGCTGAGCGCCGTGCGGGGCCTGGCCGTACGGGTCAGGAAGCAGGACGTGACCGGCTTCTGGAACCGCGTCCGCGACGGCGCGCGCACCCTGTCCGGCGGCAAGGAATCGTCCGGCGATCCGGACGGGATCTGGCTGGACGGCCTGCGCAAGCCCGCGCTCGACACCAGCGTCACGCAGATCGGCGCGCCCGCCGCGTGGCAGCGGGGGCACACCGGCGCCGGAGTGAAGGTGGCGGTGCTGGACACCGGCGTGGACGCCGCCCACCCCGACCTGGCCGGCCGGGTGGCCGCGCAGGCCGACTTCACCGGCTCCGGCGATCCCACCGACCACGACGGGCACGGCACCCACATCGCCTCCACCATCGCCGGGAGCGGCGCCGCGTCCGGCGGGACGTACAAGGGGGTCGCGCCCGGCGTGAGCCTCCTGGCCGGGAAGGTGTGCGTGATCTCCTGTGCGGACTCGGCGGTGCTCGCGGGCCTGCAGTGGGCCGCCGAGCAGGGCGCGAAGGTGGTCAACCTGAGCCTGGGCGGCGAGGACACCCCGGAGCTCGACCCGCTGGAGTCGGCGGTGGAGACGCTGACCGAGCGCTACGGCATGCTGTTCGTGGTCAGCGCGGGCAACAGCGGCAGGCAGCGATCGGTGGAGTCGCCGGCCAGCGCCGACGCGGCCCTCGCGGTGGGGGCGGTCACCAAGTCCGGCGATCTCGCAGAGTTCTCCAGCAGGGGGCCGCGCGCCTACGACTCGGCGCTCAAGCCGGAGATCACCGCGCCCGGCGAGGACATCGTCGCCGCCCGCTCGAAGGACGCCCGGGACGGCGAAGGATCGTACGTCTCGATGTCCGGCACCTCCATGGCCGCCCCGCATGTCGCCGGGGCCGCCGCGATCCTGGCCGGGCAGCACCCGGACTGGAGCCCCGCCATGCTCAAGGCGGCGCTGATGGGATCGGCGTCCCCGAACCCGACGCTGGGCGTCTTCGACCAGGGCGCCGGCCGGGTCGACGTGGACCGGGCCACGGCCCAGGCGGTGATCGCGGAGCCCGGCGGCGTCGGGTTCGGCGTGCAGGAGTGGCCGCACGACGACGACAAGCCCCTCACCAGGCAGGTCACCTACCGCAACCACGGCACCGCGCCCGTGACGCTCGCCCTGTCCGTGGAGGGCGGGTCGGGGGCGTTCACGGTGAGCCCCGCGACCGTGACCGTGCCGGCGGGCGGCCGGGCGGAGGTCTCGGTCACCGCCGACACCAAGGCGGCCCCGGTGGGATTCCTCGGCGGCCACCTCGTCGCCGCCGGCGGCGACGTCCGGGTGAGCACGCCGCTGGCGGTGGAGATCGAGCAGGAGGCGTACGCGCTGACCTTCGAGCACACCGGCCGTGACGGCGCCCCGGCCACCGATCACCTCACCACCCTGCACAGGATCGACCCCTCCGGCCTCGTCCAGGAGATCACCTTGCCGGACTCCGGCGATGGCCGGGGCACCCTCCGCCTGCCCAAGGGCCGCTACGTGATCCGGAGCACGCTGTTCGAGGGCGACCACGCCACCCAGCTCGTCCACCCCGGCCTCGATCTCACCGAGAACCGGACCCTCCACCTGGACGCCCGCCTGGGCAAGCCGATCACGGTCGGCGTCCCCGACGCCTCGGCCGCGCCGGTGAGCGCGCAGGTCACCTTCAGCGACGGCCGGGTCGTCTATCCCCTGGTCTCGGAGCGTTTCGAGAACCTGGCGACCGCGCAGCTCGGCCCCGAACGCTCTTACGACGAATCGAGGACCCAGATCAGCGGGATGTGGGCGCGGCCGGCAGGCTCCCGCGTCTACCAGCTCGCCTGGTTCCACGAGGGCGGCATGGTCACCGGGTTCCGCCGCCAGGTGTCCGAACGCGACCTGGCGACCGTGCGCACCGCCTATGCCGCCCACGTGACCGGCGGCCAGGGCCGCGCCGCCGTCGCCCCGCAGCCGCCGGACGGGCCGATCTCCGAGCTGCTGACCGAGATCACGTTCCCCATGCCGTCCACGATCACCGAGTACGTCAACGCGGACGGCGGGGTGACGTGGCGGCGCTCCTTCTGGGAGGACGGCCCTGAGGGGCGGGCGACCTCCCTGGAGTCCGGCCCCGCCCGCTACGCGCCCGGCCGCACCTACCAGGAGTCGTGGAACACGGGCGTCTTCTCCCCCGTCCTGGCGGCGGGCGAGGAGGGCTACGGGGTCACCCGTTCCGGCGACGCCATCGCGGCGAACCCGTCCCTCTACGGCGACGGCGCCGGCCACCCCGGCTGGTCCGTCATCACCCGGGCACGCGTCGCGCTCTACCGGGACGGTGTCCTGATCGGTGAAAGCGCGCAGCCGGGCAGGATAGGCTTCCGCGTCCCGCCAGAGGACGCCGGGTACCGGCTCGTCGTGGAGACCGAGCGCGGCGCGCCCGCCACCCTCACCACCCGCAACGCGGTCACCTGGACGTTCCGCTCCGGCCACACCGAGGCCGCCACTCCGCTCCCGGTTTCCGTCGTCCGCTTCGCACCCGCCCTGGACGCCGCGAACACCGCGCCCAGCGGGCGGACGTACCGGATCCCCATCCGCGTGGAGCGGCAGCCGGGCTCGGCCGCCGGCGACGTGCGAGAGCTGAGCGTGGAGGTCTCCTTCGACGACGGCGCCACCTGGAGCCCGGCCCGCGTCCACAGGGGCCAGGTCACGGTGCACCACCCGGCCGCCGCCGGGTTCGTCTCCCTGCGCGCCCGCGCCACCGACAGCGCGGGCAACGCGGTGGAGCAGACGGTGATCCGCGCGTACCGCATCACACCCCGGACCTGACCACCGACCGTCTGAGCCCGGTCCGGGCGACCGCCCGGGCCGGGCCCTGCCCGCTCAGCAGTAGTCGCCCGTCACCTGATCCCGGAACGCCTCCGCCGCGCCGACGCTGATGACGGACGGCAACGACGACTCCAACGGGACCTCCTGGCGAGCGAAGCCCCCCCGCATCTCCGAGAACGATGGCCCCCTGCGGAGCCCGTGACCGACGCCGCACAACGCCCCGCATGCCCCCTCCACCCGCCTGAGCAGAAGGCCCCACCGCCTTGAGCGGCCCCGCGCCGACTCATCACCCGTCAGACCTGGACGCCGACGACCTCCAGCAACCGCAGCCGCTCGGCGGTCTCGCTGCCCTCCGCCGCCGTGAAGGCCATGATCCGCAGGTCGGTGCCGAGCGCCGCGAGGATGTCGCAGTCGAGGGTGAGCTCGCCGACGCTCGCGTGCCGGACCGTCTTGGTCAGGGGCTCGTGCACGCCCACCACGCCGGAGTCCCACAGCGCCGCGAAGTCACCGCTGCGGGCACGGAGCTCTCCGATCAGCGCGGCCAGCCCGGCGTCCTTGGGGTAACGGGCGGAGGCCGCTTTCAGGTCGGACACGAACGCGGCGCGGTGGCCCGTCTCCCTGCTCACCGCCTCGGGGTATCCGGCGGGCGGTTCCACGAAGGACCACCACACCGCGTTCCTCGCGAAGCCGCGCGACGCGGGCGGCCTGCCGAACAGCGCGGCCCACAGGCGGTTCCACGTGATGAGGTTCCATGCGGCGTCGTACACGCTCAGCGGCGTGCCGGTGAGCCGGTCGAGCAGGCGCTG
Source organism: Nonomuraea sp. NPDC049309 (assembly GCF_043196965.1). Lineage (NCBI taxonomy): Bacteria > Bacillati > Actinomycetota > Actinomycetes > Streptosporangiales > Streptosporangiaceae > Nonomuraea > Nonomuraea sp. NPDC049309. The sequence continues at coordinate 263,708 of NZ_JBICSH010000002.1, forward strand.
GACGCCGGCCGGCACGTGGTCGGAGATCTGCCCGGGGCCCGGCGCCGCCTGACCGGCGAGCACGAACAGATGCTCGCGCTCGGCCGCCGTCAGCCGCAGCGCCCGCGCCAGCGCGGACAGCACCTGCGGGGACGGGTTCGTCGACCTGCCCTGTTCGAGCCGCACGATGTAGTCGACGGACAGGCCGGCGAGCTGGGCGAGCTCCTCACGCCGCAGGCCGGGCGCGCGGCGGCCTCCGTCGTCCGGCAGGCCGACCTCGGCGGGTTTCGTACGATCCCGCCAGGCGTGCAGCGCCCTGCCCAGATCCGTGGTCATCTCCCCAGTATGGGCATGCGGCCGCGTTCCGTCGTGGTACTGCGGGTCCACTGGCTGTGGCGGGCACTGGCTGATGCCCGCGGCTCCCCGGAAGGTGGAGGCACCGGCCGTCGGACGGTGGCCGGCGGGGACCGCTCGCCGGTCGGGACCTTCGGGACCGAAGGAGCACGTTCATGAAATATCGCAATCTCGGGCGTACCGGGATCAAGGTCAGTCCGTACGGGCTGGGCACGCTGATGTTCGCCAGCCAGATGGGCAACGACCCGGACGAGTCGGTCCGGATCATCCACAAGGCGATCGACGCCGGGATCAACCTCATCGACACCGCCGACCGCTACGCCGACTCCGAGGACATCGTCGGCAAGGCCCTCAAGGGCCGCCGCGATCAGGTGGTCCTGGCCACCAAGGTCGGCATGCCCATGGGCGAGGGCCCGAACCAGCAGGGCGCCTCCCGCCGCTGGATCACCACCGCCGTCGAGAACTCCCTGCGCCGCCTCGGCACCGACCACATCGACATCTACCAGCTCCAGCGGCCCGACCCGGACACCGACCTGGAGGAGACGCTGTCCGTTCTGACCGACCTCGTCAGGGCGGGCAAGGTACGCGTGATCGGCTCCTCGACGACGCCCGCCTCGATGATCGTCCAGGCCCAGTGGACCGCCGAACGCGCCGGGCTGCAGCGTTTCCGCACCGAGCAGCCGCCGTACTCGATCCTCAACCGCGGCATCGAACGCGAGGTCCTGCCGCTCGCGCAGCAGTACGGCATGGGCGTCATGGTGTGGGGCCCGTTCGGCCAGGGCCTGCTGACCGGCCGGGTGCGCAAGGGCGGCGAGAACGACCTCAAACGCGTCCGGTTCTCCCGCCACCTGTCCGACGAACGCCGCATCGAGGTCGTCGAACAGCTCATCCCGCTCGCCCAGGAGGCCGGCCTGCCCATGACCCACCTGGCCATGGCGTTCACCATCGCCCACACGGGTGTCACCGCCGCGCTCCTCGGCCCGCGCACCATGGAACACCTCGACGACCTGCTGGCCGGGGCCGACGTCGAGCTGTCCGACGACCTCCTCGACCGGATCGACAAGATCGTCCCGCCGGGCACCGACGTGACCGCGCTCGACCAGGAGTACAAGCCCCCGGCGCTCCTCGACCCCACCCTCCGCCGCCGCCCCGCCGGGCACCGGTCGGCGGCCTGAGTTCGAGGTCCTGCCCTGGCGGCACGAAGTACCTGCCGTACTCCAGGAAGTCATTCCCTGGCTTGCCCGCCTCGACGTACTGATCGGCGGGCGTCGTCAGCTGACCTCCAGCGGTACGCGGCAGACGAGGCAGCTCGGAGGAGAACAGCGGAGGGTCCTCCAGAAGGAGTCCGGAGACGAGGTCCCGGCGCTCGGCGGCGATCCACAGAGCGAGCAGCCCGCCGGAGGAGTGCCCGGAGACGATCGCGGGTCGGCCGACCGCCTGCTCCATGAACGCGGCCAGTAGCGCACCGACCCGGGCGTTGGAGTAGCCGTTCGGGTCGAGCCGGTCGGAGCCGCCGTGCGTAACTGCAGATGACGACCTGGCTCATGCAGAACATCAGCGAGAACCAAGCCATCGCGCAGGAAATCCGCAACCGCATGCACTCACTGCGGCACCCTGAAGCACCCCGGCACTGGGCGCACTTTCTGTACGTCCTATAAATGCTCGATCGACGCACCCGGAATACCGCGTACGCAGCAATCGACGCGAAGGTTGAATTCCATACCACTTAAGCACTGATGATCTCTACCGCCACCCACCCATCCGCCGGACCTCCAGGTCAGGACACTCACCGCGACGCCGAAGCCACGCGACGATTCGCCATATCAACGTTCGTCCATATCGCCGATACATACCTTACTCACATATTCGCGACCTCAGTTATACCTTCATTCCGATGAATCCCGTCGCGACGAAAACGAATCAAGCCCGGAGCCTGACAGCCGCTGCCGAGGTCCCGGGCGGAGCGCTCATGATCCAGGGCGGAGATTTTGGGAGCGCCACAAAGCCGAAGTGCAGGCAGCTCATCGCAGAAATGCTCAAGGCGCGGAAAATCCAAGACCTCTACAAGCAGCCGCGGCAATGGCAGCAAACACCGTCCGCCACGCTGGGGCGTCGGACCATCCCTGGCTCGGGCTTCTTCAAGAATCCTCAAGGGGTCGCATGTGCCGCCCTCCCGGCGGCCGTCATCTCCTGCACCAATCTGCTCGGCAGTCGGGCCTGGGACAACCTGGGAGACACCATCAAGGCGGGCGCAGGAAAGACCTGCAAGGCGTTGACGACCTCATCGAGAAGATCGAGTTTTGGCGATCCCCTTTCGAAGTGCGGAGGCATCGTGACGACAACTGAAGTTCCGCCTCGTGCGAGCAGCAACCGCCGCATCATTCCACCCAGCGTGGACGCTCTGCTCGCGTTGCTGACCGGTATCATCACGGCCGGCCCATACAGGGAAACCCTCGTCTACTGGCCGATCTTCATCGCAGCACTGCTCGTGATGTCCTTCTTCAACCACGTGCTCCTGACGATCGCATTCGGCGGAAGCATCGGCAAGCTGCTGACCGGCCTGCGAACCATCCGTATAAGCGACCTGGAAAAGCCGACCCTCGGCCAGGCGACCCGCCGATGGCTGTGGGGCTTCTTTTACATCTCGTACATCCCCATCATGATCCTCACCGGCACCGACATGGACCACCATGACATCGCCGGCCTGCGGATCGTTCGGCGAGTCGACGTCCGCCGCTTGAAAGGCTGATCGACGGTGGACGTACGCCTCGACATGGAACTGGACCAGTTCCGCACACAGATCAGCGAGGACCTGACCGACACCGGCACACCATCACTGCACGCACCAACCGGCATCACCGCCAGGTCAGTCAGCCACACCGGCCTCTCGGCCTCCCTCGCCGACATGCTCAAAGACCGGAAAGCCGACCATGCCTGACCGCTTGAGCGAATGGCAGGCGGACATGCGCCTCATCACCAAGGCCACCGACGGCATCGAACGAACCCTGCAAGCAGTAGACGCCACCTGCCACAGCAACATCTGGGCCGGCCCCGCCGGCGACCGCTTCCGAGAACAATGGGCCCAGCGACGCGCAGCCCTCAACGACGTCAGACCCCAGCCACAGCAGATCACGGCAAGAGTGAAGCGCGAAGAAGAGCAACGCCTCACGGGCGGCCCGAGCGGCCCACACGCAAGCACGTACTGAACAGCGATCATCCAGCCTTCTCACCCGCGGTCACACGCACGCCGCCTCCGCAGCTGATTACGGCGAGCACCACCCTCGAACCGACGGCCTCACCCCAGAGTCGACGGCCTCCGACACGAAGATCAGGGTGCATTCTGAGCTACGGAGGTCGAGTCCGCACAGCTCAGCGCTCAATACCCGACATAGGCAACCACGCTGACGAGCGCTTCCAGCTTGGCCTCCTGCTCTCCAAGCACCTTCTTGACCTCAGGCCGATGGCATACCTGATCAGCCGCAGCCGTGGACGGCCGGACACAATGAGAGAGGCCCGTCACCGCGTTTCCGCTGGTGACGGGCCTCTTCCCGCTGGTGTGGCAGGTGCAAGGTTCGAACTTGCGTAGGCTGAGCCGACGGTTTTACAGTCCCTCTGCGATCATGTGTTGACCTGGGCTTGCACTGACGACCACCCCGACTTAGCCGCGCATTGGCCGTGATCTTTTGACAGACCGAGCTGACTTCGATCCTCTCGGGAGGCACTACGGCCTCAGAGCAGTCCATTACCGCAAGCTTCGGGAGGGCCACAGCTCGGAGACCCCAGCCCTGCCGTTTAGCTCCGGCCGCCGGCGAGTGCGGCCACGGCAAGGAGACGAAGGAACAGCCGCTGCAAGTTGACGACCATGGGAAGGACGCCTGCTATCTGGTCGCTGCGCTGGACCTGGTGGGGGCGGCTATGGTGCGGTCGCCGGCCAGGGTTGCGCTCACGGGCCGTGAGTCTAAGGCAGCGGCGAGGTACGGGCGCCCGGTCGCGGACCCGGAGTGAGGCGTTGACGGCAACCACTCGAGGCGGTAGCCCGGGTGCCAGCGTAGTCGGCGGACGAGCTTCGCTAAGTCGTGCGCCGAGGTGCCCACTCTACTGGTGGCGATACATGGAAGTCGCGGCCCGGCCCTGGCGTAGGCCCGTCGTCAGGCTAACCCGTCAGCCGCGCGCATGGTCCCCTTGGTATAACATGCTGTCTGACAATCAGTCGCTTAAGGCCCATCTGGATAGGCAAACCAGCAGATCGACTACAGAGCGACCAGCGGGGCGACTGCAAAACACACACTGAAGCTCCGACAACGACGGCAAATGCCACCGAGGTGTCGGCTCACCGTACTATCGTAGGAATGACAAAGCCCCGGCCATGCAGTGACAGTGCATGGGCAAGGGCTTGGTCATGCCCAACAGCCGAACCACTACAGGTGGCCCGCTCTGTAGGTGCTACAGCAACTGCATAACTCACCATACAGCAAGCGGGCGTGATGCGGTACGCAATACACATCACGCATCTATGACCTGCACCTCTGTTGTTCGGCTGATCGTCAACTGCAGAGGAGGTCAGGTGTTCAAACGAACGCCGTCTGATCCGTCCCCGGACCAGAACAAGCCCAACGCCACGGGCCCGACGCCGGAGTCTCCTGACGATGGCGGGCTTCGCATCTCGCAGAACGCTCTTCGCACTCTCGCAAAGTGTGCCGTCTTGATCGTCTCGATCTGGGCGGCCGTGGAGCTAGCCAAGCAGGGCGTTGATCCGGCGGTGCTTGGGCTCATCCTGAAGAACTTCAGGGTGTGACCTGGAGTATCCCCGTCGGTGCCGCCGGCGGGTCGTCCCTCAGGGGCGGCCCGCCGGCGATCCGCTTTGGCCACCGAGTCCGTCCCCCGACGCCGGCCGGCCGAGCGCCTACGGCAGCGGGTAAATCATGATCGGGTCGTTCGGGCATCCGGCCGCGAGGAAGGTCATCGTCTCTTTCTCTGCGGTCGCGGTCAGATGCGCCCGACCGCCAGCCCGACCGGATCCGCTCCGGCGCTCCACCAGCACGATCCGCACCTCGGACAGAATCTTCCGGTGATGCGACACCGTAGACTGCCCCACCCCGGAGGCCGACACGATCTGGATCCGCGTCGCGTCGGCCAGCGCCTTGAACTCACTTGCGTACTCCTTGGCCTCCGCACGCGGAAGAGGACCCTTATCGTCATTCATCGAATATCGACGATTTAACGATCAAGGTAGCCGAGGGAAGAGCGTCCCCGAATTACGCTGTCGGCGGACGGCCGAGACCTGTCCGAAGAGTGACCAGCTCAATCACCGAGAATCTCTCGGCCATGCCTCAGTCAAGGCGGCAACGAGTGCCGTACGGGCGTAGTCGGACCCAGGCGTCGGGCAAGCACTTCGGCGACTCTGGGGGCGACCATGCACGACCTTCCACCATCCGCATTCCTGCGCCGGTCACCATCCGACCCGAGACACGGGTACGGCCCGGTTTGGGTTGCCCTTGCACTCGCCGTCAGCGCCGCGTGCGGCTTCCTCCTCGGTCAGGACAGGCAGGAGCCGCAGACCGCTCTGCCCCCGGTGGCCGTCCATGTCGCCGTGACGCCTCCATCGCCCGCTCCTCCCTCGCAGCCCGCGACTGCACCCACCTTGCGAGTCCCACAAGATAAGAACGTGCCGTTGAGCTCCAGAAGGGTCGATAAGCCCCGCACGACCGCACAGGCGAAGGCACATGAAAAGACCCGGCTCCACGCGGGACATCCCCGCCTGTGCGCCAAACTGAAGGCGGTCAAGGCGCGCGTCTGCAGGGCCCTCTTCAGTCGGTGACCGCAACCTCGATCCGCACAATCCGCAGAATGGACCTTACGAGGCGTCCGTACAGGTCACAGCTTGCCGGCACTGGCAAAGACCGAAGCTGCGCCCGATCAGCAGATTGCCGCGGTATCCGCAAAATCGCCACACGCCGATCAACACGGAGCGGTTGGTCAGGAACGCCCAAGCTGTACTTGGGCCAGTGAACGCCAGTCCCAAACGGTCTCCGGGCCGTCCTGATTGACGATGTGGATGCTGCGAATGATGATGTCCCGATCAGGAAGTCGCTTACCTAACGCCCTGATGATGGGCTCCGCCGGTCCCTCAGCACTGCTGTAGGCCACGGTGACATGAGGCATCCAAGCTGTATGAGCGAGAGCACCCTCACTGCCGGTGGCGGCGAGTGTCGCGGACTTGGCCGCTTCTAGCAGGGGCAGTAGACGATCCGCCGGCCGAGCCTCAAGGACGATCGCCTCGGGGTGGTAGAGCACCCGTCCTAGCGTGACCGTGATGGGCGGAACCTGTCCGAGTAGTGCGGCTGCCGCCTCCGCCATGACGTCCACTTGGTGATCGGTGATCTCATGCGAGTAGCCGGCGACTAACGTAGTGAGGTGGATGTACTTCTGCGGCACGAGGTCGAGGCCGGGCAGGCCGGCCAGCCGGTCGTGAGCCTCCTGCACGATGGCCCGCGCTTCGTTGTCCTCTCCTAAGAGGACGTGCCAGTAGATCCTGCCCTGCCCTGGCGGCAGCATTAGCGCTCGTCGGTTCTCCCAGCGGTTCACCATCCGCGTCGGTAGAGGGCTCACGCATCCTCCTCTACAAGGGCGGGCAGAGCCCGAGCAGAGTTGAATATCTTGATCTGCTCGCGCAGCGTGGTCACCATATCCGAGCCACGAAAGCGTGGGGCGGCGAGCTGCGCATCCATCCGCACCAGGTAGTTGGTGATCGTGGACAGCCGGTGCTCCGGTGGCAGGGATAGGGCGGGCGTCACCTGCTCCAGGGCGCCGTCCAGGTCGTCCATCATCACGCATGCGATGCCGGCGCCGAAGCGGACCTGCGCCCAGGTGCCAGCCACCCAAGGCGCGCCGGCGGCCCACGCAGCATCGGCTGCCGCTGCGGCCCGCAGTGCCGCGGCATGGTCCTTAGCCTGGAGAGCCACGGACAGGGCATACAGCGCCTGCCTCGACGGCGGGCATGACCAGGGTGTCAGGCCAGAATCGCCAGCTACGGAGTCGGCTGCTTCGCTCGCACGAGCAAGAGCTTCCCTGGCTCGTGGGAAATCGCCGAGCAGGCTTGCGGCGTTCGCTTCCTGGCTAGCCAGGAGCACTCGTAGAGGTGTGGCCGGGCTGCATTCGTAGCCGCGTCTGGCCGCATCAGCGGAGATCGCGTAGCGGCCTCGCCAGCGCTCGGTCTTTGCCTGAGCGCTCAACGCCGCTGCCTCGCTCACACCTGCTTCTTGAGCGGACAGCAGAGCCGCCCTGGCGTAGACGATGGCCGATTCGTCGTCGTACAGGTCGCCCAGCAAGATGCAGGCGTGTGCGAGTAGTTCGGCGTCGATCCGGAACAGCTCGCGTGTCTGGTGGAGCCGCTGTTTTCCGCCACGCAGAAGCCCCACAACTCGTCGGTGCAAGCGCAGGACGCCGGCGAGCATGGGGGCTGGCGGGGTCTGCGTGTGGCGCTCAACCAGGCTGTAGCGGCATTCCTCGATCATGGCGATGGTGGTGTCGCCAACGTTGGTCTGCTCGATCCAGAAGGTGTGATCAAGCAGGTCGTCGCTTATCGACGCCGTCACAACCCCACCCCCACGGCCGAAGAAATCGGCCTCGTCCATGCCGAATACCCGGCAGTACAGCAAGGGGTAAGGGTCTTTCGGACGGCTCTTGCCCGCTTCGTGATCTTTGATCCTTCGGACCACCGACTCGAACTCCGGCAAGGTGATCTCCACGCCAGCAGCCTGGAACAGGTGCCTGGCCAGTTGCTTCTGAGACCAGCCGCGCCGACGTCGCTCATCCCGTATGCGTTCGGCCCACCGAGGCGTCTTGGGCGGTTCCAGCATGGCGTCACACCTCACCACCGAGTAGGGGGACACGGTCGCCGCCCCCAGTGTCCCCCAACCGCATCTGTCTACGCTCTATTACTCAGCGTTGTGATTGTTTCGTGTACTGGGACGCGAATGACCTGAACTCCAGCGCTGAACCCGGGCTCGAAAGGTTCCTGGCTGTCATGGCTCGGAGCACCGGCCGAAACACCCCTGTAGCGCTCGCGGAGAACTTGCGGGAGCGCCAGCTTGCCGTGCTGCGCGGCACCTATCCGGCTTGGGATATCGCCCAGGAACACGACTGGACGGGGAAGTTGTGGTGGACCGCCGTTCCAAAGCAGTCTCTGACCGTCGAGCTGGTGGCCGCGGGGGTCGTACGCAAAGTCCGATGTGAGGACCCCATCGCGCTTGCAACCGCCCTGGCTTGGCGGTCAGCTCTCATCTGCGACGTCGAGAACTCGGACCTGGCCCGAAGGGCCTGTCTGGCTCAGCCAACGCAGGAGCTGCGGGCATGACCTCGACGCAGCGGCAGGCAAACGACCTTGATCTGAGCGGGGCGTTCAGACGCTTCTACGTCTGGCGTGACACCGCTGGTCTCTGGCGCGCGAGACCGCTGCCCAAGCTGACGGCCGGTGAACTCGCTTATGGCGTCCTGCCGGAGCTGGTCGCCGACTCTCCGTTGCAGCTCGCCTACAAGTGCACCTGGCAGCGGAGCCGGCGCAAGGTCTACTGGTACCTCAAGAGGTATGGCGCGGAGGAACGGGAGAATGGCCCGGCTTCCTGACCACCCCGAACACGTGTGGGAGCCGTACCTGCGCCCTCCGAAGGACCGTCTCCGAATCACAGAGACATCATGTTGCGGCGCCTACGAGTGGGCCTGCCAAGGCGGGGAGTTCCTCATCCTCCGGCGCACCTCCACCGATCAATATGAGGAAACCGCAAGAGGCTTGTACGCCCCTGCACGGCAGGTGTGGCAGGCGCTGCTGGCTCTGCATAACGAGGAGCATCAACAAGAGGCCCTCACCCAGGTAGCCACTCATCCCAAGCAGCGTAGGAGGACATTGCCACGGAAGCCTGTCACGTGAGACGCCGCCGTAGCCATCCTTGTCCCGGATGGTATAGGGCCGCTTCGGCACGAGACAACTCAGCGAGAGGCGTGAGCGATGAGCTGTCAAGCCCGAGGTGAGTGCACGGTTCAGGCGCTCTTGCCCGTCTCACTTTGGTACAGCAGAGCCGACAACCCATCCTTTGCATCGGCTACGCGATCACGGATCCTGCTGGCACGCCGTTCCGCCGCCGCGCGGCTCCTGACCCCCAGGGGACCGGCTAAGTCCGACCAACGAGCGTTGAGCTTGCGGGCTTCCGCGATCGCCTCCGCCTCTACCCGATCGAGACTCGACCGCAGTTCCCGGACGAGAGACAAGATGCCTAGCAATGCTTCGACACTTGGTGTTGCGTGATATACATCCGCCCGCCCATCGCTGACCCTACGGCAGAGAGATATCTCGTTGAGGATGTAAGTGATACCGACGGACATGCTGTCCAGGTCCTCGTACCCGTGTCGCGGCGGCATTAAATCGTACAATCCACGCACGCGCGTACTCAGTTCATAGGCGCATGCGGGCCTCCTCGGCCCAGAACTCGCTACAGACATAACCACAAGTATGGCGACACCAAGAGATCAGGTCATACATATGACGACATGATCATGCTGCCAGATGAAAGCCACTAATCCCTTAGGTGTGTTCTAACACCACCCAGTAGGTAATATCTCACTCTCCCCCGATTCGACTGGCTTGTGCTAGACGCGATAAGGCTTCTACTGTGGTTCACGGCTGAAGCGATTGTTGCAAAAGCCCTACTTCTCCCCGGAACGTCCGGGCGGATCCGTCGGGCGATCATGAAACCGGCGGAGAAGGGAGCTGCTGCTTGAACCGCAGACGCCAAAGTCGGAAGAAGAATAAGCACGACCGCAAGGGTCATCTAGCCCTTAAAGTCGCCCAGCTTATTCTCTGGGTGATTTGGATGGTTTTCACCTCCGACAGAGGATAGGGGAAGGGTCTCCTGCCGTACTGCCAACCTGCTGGGGGCGGGCAGGAGACCCTGTCCCATAAAATCTAAACTGCAGGCGGAGAGCGCGAAGCCACTTTCGCGTTAGATCTCCACCGCCAGCGTAAATTTCTGCACCTGCAGTGCAAAATTTCACCCCCTGCCAGATTCACTTAGGCGTTGTTACTGCTGAGCGCTTCGCCAAGTGAACCGTCTCCCTGCACTTTGCTCAGCGACGCTCGCCCTCCATTACTTGCAGCCACGCTCACTCCTTCCATCCTTCGTTCGAGGCCCTTCTGCAAGCGCGCCGACGTACTGCAGGCGTCACGGAGCCCACCCGCGCGCCCGGGGTGTAGGAAGCCTGCTCCGAAGAACGCAGTGGTAATCAAGCCGCCTGGGTTCCTCCGAGCAAAGCGCGGGCTTCTGCGGCATAGCGCGGATCTCCACCGGCGCGTACGCGGGCACCCACCACCCCGAGCCCGTACACACCCCACCCGGTTCTGCGGATTACGCGGCCGTACCCGACGCAAGATCGCAGCTCATCGCCGTGTGGCGACAACCTCCTGCCGCTCCGCGTCCGGCACCCTCATGACGGGAAGGGAACAGAGGGACGCAAGGCCGATAACCCCAGCCGGCCGCGCGTGCCCGCCCTACCCTAGAGACACTGTGCCTCGGCGAGGGAGCGCGATGAGCAAGGCGACGGATGCCCCTACTTACCTTCGGATAGCCCAGGACATCCGCAGCCGCATCCTCCAGGGCGACCCGCCCGCCGGCGCCATGCTCCCCTCCGAAGCGACGCTCGCCCGCACGTACGGCGTCGCGCGAGGAACGGTCCGCCAGGCGGTGGCCGAGCTGGAACGTTCGGGGCTGGTGGCGAGCGAGGCCGGCCGGGGCCGGCGCGTCCTGGGCAGCGACCCGGCGACGGTCGTCCGCGCCGCGGCCACCCAGTACGAAACGATCGCCGAGACGCTCCGCAAGCGCATCGACAGCGGCGACCTCACAGCCGGCCGGCAACTCCCCGGTGAAGCGGCCATCGCGGAGGAGTTCGGGGTGTCGAAGGGTACGGCCCGCCAGGCGCTGCAGCTCCTGGCCAGCGAAGGGCTCATCGCGGCCGTGCTTGGTATGGGCCGCGTCGTCAAAGCACAAGCCAAAGGTGACACGTGACCGTATCCCAGACGCCCCCGATCCCCTTCACCACCCCCGAAGCCCTGGCGACCCTGCACGAGACCTGCGCGACCGCAGGACTGTCCGGCCGGGACGCCCGCCTGATCCACCTCGGCGAGAACGCCCTGTACGTCCTCCCCGCCGAGCACGTGGTCGTGAGGATCGCCCGCAGCGTCGAGGTACTGGACGACGTACGCAAGGAAGTAGCCGTCTCGGCCTGGCTCAACGACTCCGGCATACCAGCCGCCAGAACCACGTCCCACGACCAGCCCCTCATCGTCAGAGGCCACCCGGTCACGCTCTGGCACCTCATCCCTGACAGCGGCTCGCCCGCCACTCTCGACGACCTGGCCGGCGTCCTGCGCGAACTCCACAGCCTGACCGTCCCCGCCGACCTGGGCCTGCCGCCCCTCGACATCCTCAGCCGCGTCTCCGAACGCATCCACGCCGCCCCCGACCTCACCGACGAGGACCGGGACTTCCTCCTGGCACGGCGGCACGAGCTGCAAAGTGCGTACGACGCCCTGACCTTCCCCCTCACCCCCTGCGCCGTCCACGGCGACGCCCACAACGAGAACCTCATCAAGACCACCGACGGCACGGTCCTGCTCATCGACTTCGAACGCTTCGCCTTCGGCCCACCGGAAACGGACCTCGCCGTCACCGCTGACGAACACTCCGTCGGCTGGGGGACGCGCGCCGACTACGACCGGTTCGCCGAACGGTACGGCTTCGACGTCCTGGCCTGGGAGGGTTACCCGGTGCTCAGGGACATCAACGAGCTGAAGATGACGACCTGGCTCATGCAGAAGGTCAGCGAGAACGAAGCCATCGCGCAGGAGTTCCGCAACCGCATGCACTCACTGCGGAACCCCGACGCACCCCGGCGCTGGCGCGCTTTCTGAACGTCCTATAAGCGCTCGATTGGCGCGTCCGGAATACCGTGTACGCAGCGATCGACGCGAAGGTTGATTGTCATACCACTTCAGTACTGGATTTTCCTGCCCCGGCCTGCCCGTGTGCCGATTTCCCAGGTAGGGGCACTCCTGACACTGGCACGGATGCGCGCCGCTTCGCCGCATCCACTTCCTGCCATATCGCCGATATATGCCTTACCCGCATATTCGTAACCTCAGTTATACCCTCATCCCGATGAGTCTCGTCGGGATGAAAACGGATCAAGCCCGGAACCTGGCAGCCGCTGCCGAGGTCGCGGGCGGAGCGCTCATGGTCCAGGGCGCGGTGATCCGGCGGCTGCTTGAGCGCTGGAACGGCGACGTCAGCCGGGTGGCCTCATTTCCGACGCACGCTTCATGGGCGCAAGACCAGGCAAAAGATATCCGGCGCCGCGCAGGCCAGCTTGAGCAGGACCCGGAGAGCGACTGGGCGGACGCGGCGATGACCAAGCTCCTGAGATTTTGGGAGCGCCACAAAGCCGAAGTGCAGGCAGTGACCAAGCCGCTCAAGGTGATGTCGATCCTGAGCGGTGTGGATGCCGCTGTTCAACTACAGCAACGCTGGGTTCAAGCCAGAAATGTGGCCAGCGCCCGTGCCATCTATGAGGTCCGCCGCTACATGGGAGCCCTCCCCGGCAACCGCAAGCTCTCCGAGCTCATCTCGGAAATGCTCAAGGCGCGGAAAATCCAAGACCTCTACAAGCAGCCGTGGCAATGGCAGCAGACGCTGTCCGCCGCCTTGAAGCGCTGGAATCTCCCTGGCTCGGGCTTCTTCAAGAATCCTCCGGGGGTCGGCACTCTCGCACGTGTCACCCTCCCGGCGGCCGTCATCTCTGGTGCCAAAGAAGCGGTGGCGCCCACGCACGACGGTGCGCAGGGCTGGGTGGACCGCGGCATGGGCGCGCTCCAAGCGGGCGGTGCGATCGCGGTCATGGGTGGCGCCGGGATCGCCACCGCGCTCGGTGCGTCGGCAGCGGTAGCAGCCGCCGTACCCGTGGCCGGATGGGTTGCGCTCGGCGTAACCGGCGCCTATTTCCTCGGCAGTTGGGCCTGGGACAACTGGGGAGACACCATCAAGGCGGGCGCAGGAAAGGCCGTGCAAGGCGTTAAAGGTCTCATCGAGAAGATCAAGTTCTGGTGATCTGTTCTTGAGGTGCGGAGGCATCGTGACGTCAACTGAAGTTCCGCCTCGTGCGAGCAGCAACCGCCGCATCATTCCGCCCAGCGTGGACGCTCTGCTCGCGTTGGTGGCTGGGATACAAGCCAGCGAGCCGCTATACCCGACCCTCGCCTACTGGCCGGTCTTCATCGCAGCGCTGCTGACAATGTCCTTTTTCAACCATGTGCTCCTGACGATCGCGTTCGGCGGAAGCATCGGCAAGCTGCTGACCGGCCTGCGAACCATCCGTACGAGCGATCTGGAAAAGCCGACCATCGGCCAGGCAACCCGCCGATGGCTGTGGGGCTTCTATTACATCGCCTGCATCCCCATCATGATGCTCACCGGCACCGACATGGACCACCTGGACATCGCCGGCCTGCGGATCGTTCGGCGAGTCGACGTCCGACGCTTGAAAGGCTGATCGACGGTGGACGTACGCCTCGACATGGAACTGGACCAGTTCCGCACACAGATCAGCGAGGCCCTGGCCGACGGCGGCACACAATCACTAATCCGATTGACCGACGAAGAGCTCGCCGTCCTCGACCCCGAAGAGACCCTCATCCCCAAGCCTCACCTGGCCGCCATGGACGCCCAGCAGCGCGAATGGGCCATGGCCACCGCTCTACGATCCCTCGTCGCCCGCGAGACCATCGAAATCCACAACATCGAGGAACTCGCCGCCACCCTGCACGGCGCCCCGGAAGCCGCAGTGGACATGCGCATCAGAGTGGACGTCGACCTCGCACTCACCCTGCGCCGTACCGCGGACCGAGCCCTCGCCGTCAAACAGCACAGCGCCGCCGGCACCGCCTACGCCCACGTCCACATCCACGCCCCGAACCTGCTCCTCATCGAGCGCATCACGGCGGGCGGCATGCACCTGTTCACCCTGGCCGACAACGTGCCAGACGCAGTGAACCTCATACAGCCTCTGCTCGACCCGTTCGGCGTGGCCGACCGCAACGGCCCCATCATCACCCTGGATCCCACCGCCCTGGACCGCGAGCACGTCGGCCCGCTCGCCACAGTGATCGACAACGCTCAAATCGTCTGCGAACTCGTGCTCCTCAGCGACCCACCCGGCCCCATGATGACCACGTACGCCACCGACCGCGCAGTCTGGGCCGTGACCGTGGACAGACCGCACGCACCGACCGGCATCACCGCCAGGTCAGTCAGCCACACCGGCCTCTCGGCTTCCCTTGCCGACATGTTGAAAAACCGGAAAGCCGACCATGCCTGACCGCTTGAGCGAATGGCAGGCGGACATGCGCCTCATCGCCGAAGCCGCCGACGGCATCGAACGAACCCTGCAAGCAGTGGACGCCACCTGCGACACCAGCATCTGGGCCGGCCCCGCCGGCGACCGCTTCCGCGAAGAATGGGCCCAGCGACGCGCGGCCATCCGCGCAGCCCTCAACGACGTCAGAGCCCAGACACAGCAGATCACGGCGAGAGTGAAGCGCGAAGAAGAGCAACACCTCATGGGCAGCCCGAGCGGCCCACGCGCAAGCGCCTACTGAACAGCGATCATCCGCCTGTGGTTGCAGGCGTGCTGCCTCCTGCGGAGCACAGGAGCACTTACCCTCGAACCGACGGCTTCACCCCAGAGCCGAGGGCCTCCGATGCTGAAGTTCAGACAGCATTCTCGGCCGCTCGCTCTAGCATGGCCAAGGAGCTCCCCACGCACGTGGGGGTGACCCGGACGACTACCCCTGGCTGGCCCGGATCCGCGTGTTCTCCCCACGCACGTGGGGGGTGACCCGAAGCAGCAGATCTTGGAGAGGGCACTGATGGGGTGCTTTCACGCACGTGAGGCTGGTCACGGGCCAATCCCCTGTGGGCACCCCACACACCTTGATCGTTTGGGAACGTATTGGGAACGATCAACCGTAGTTCCCCGGTGTCAGCCGTGGACGGCCGGACAGAACGAGAGAGGCCCGTCACCGCGTTTCCGCTGGTGACGGGCCTCTTCCCGCTGGTGTGGCAGGTGCAAGGTTCGAACTTGCGTAGGCTGAGCCGACGGTTTTACAGACCGCTCCCTTTGGCCACTCGGGCAACCTGCCTTGTCTTCCGCTCTCGCGGCGACAGAAAGAAGGATAGCGGACTTCGGAGGTGTACGTGACACCGGTTTGTCCCAGAGCCGGATCTCATCTGGTCTAGACGGTCCGGACGCCGCCCCGAGCGGCCCCCGACGCCCTCGGCGGGGCGCCACAAAGCATCCCCGTCCGGCATCACACACCCACGCGGCCGGCCCCTCGCGGCCGGCCCCGCGCGACGCCGCGGAGCGCCCTCACGCGCCCCCGCGCCGGCACCCCGGCCAGGAGCACCAGGCCGGGCCGCAAACGGCCCGGGATCGGCGGTCAGGGCCAGAGGTGGGGAACGGGAGGGTCAGGGCGTACGGGAAGGTTCGCCGTACGACATGACCAAGGGGATGCGAACCTGCACGGCGGGCCGATGCTGGCTAGGCTCGTGCGCTGGGTCCGTACGTTCGAACGGCCGGGCCGGTTTCACCGCAGCTGAGAGGATGGGTGCTTTGGCCGATTCATCTTTCGACATCGTTAGCAAGATCGACCGGCAGGAGGTCGACAACGCGCTCAACCAGACGGTCAAGGAGCTGGGGCACCGCTTCGACTTCAAGGGTACCGGGGCGAGCATCGCCTGGTCCGGGCAGAACAACATCGAGCTCAAGGCCAACAGTGAAGAGCGCGTCAATGCGGCGTACGACGTGTTCAAGGAGAAGGTGATCAAGCGCGGGCTGTCGCTGAAGATCCTGGACGCGGGTGAGCCGAAGCTGTCCGGCAAGGAGTACCGCCTGCTGGTGAGCCTCAAGGAGGGCATCGACCAGGAGCACGCGAAGAAGATCTCCAAGATGATCCGCGACGAGGGTCCGAAGGGGGTCAAGGCGCAGATCCAGGGCGACGAGCTGCGGGTCAGCTCCAAGAAGAAGGACGACCTGCAGCAGGTCATCGCCATGCTCAAGAGCAAGGACCTGGACATCGCCCTGCAGTTCGTGAACTACCGCTGAGCCGGTCCGCGGGCATGCTGCGCCGGCTCGTACGATCGCGGAGAGCGTATTCGGGGCACGCGGCGACCCATCGCGCCGTGTGCCCCGAGCCGCCCCTTGGCTCTCGCGCGGCGTCCCGGGCCTTCGCATAACGATCCGGTAAGCGGTGCGTATGCTCCATAGACGTGGCGAAGATTCCCCTGCGCCGGTTCACGGCACGCGTGCTGCCCATCGATGAAGACGACCGCGTTCTCCTCCTGCACGGTCTCGATCCGGCCCAGCCGGACAAGCGGTTCTGGTTCACCATCGGCGGGGCGCGCGAGGACGGTGAGACGCTCCAGGAGGCGGCGGCGCGCGAGCTGTACGAGGAGATCGGCGTCAGGGCGCGGCCGGAGGAGTTCACGGGGCCGCACGCCGAGGCGCTGGTCGAGTTCGAGTGGAGCGAGTACGCCTTCACCCAGGATCAGGCGTTCTTCGCGATCCGGCTGGGCGGGCAGGCGGCCGTGTCGTTCGATCACATGGAGCAGATCGAGAAGGACACGACGCTCGGGCACCGCTGGTGGAGCGCCGAGGAGCTGGAGGCCACCGACGAGATCGTCTACCCCGAGGACCTCGCGGTGATCCTGCGGAAGATCACCGCGGGCCCGTAGAGGCGTCAGCGGCGGTAGCCCGCCATCCGCTCGAGGCGGGCCACCCGCTCGGAGGTGGGCGGGTGGGTGGAGAACAGGCGGCCGAAGCCGGAGCCGCTGAACGGGTTCGCGATCATCATGTGCGAGGCCGAGGTCAGGCGGCTGTTCTCGGGGAGCGGAAGGCGACGCGCGCCCATCTCGATCTTGCGGAGGGCGGAGGCCAGCGCGAGCGGGTCGCCGGTGAGCATGGCGCCCGATTCGTCCGCCTGGAACTCCCGCGTACGGGAGATCGCCATCTGCACCATGCCGGCCGCCACCGGCCCCAGCACCATCATCAGCAGCGCGCCGACGAAGCCCGGCCCCTCGTCGTCATCGGAGCCGCCGAAGAACACCGACACGTAGCTGAGCCAGGTGATCATCGTGGCGAGCGCGCCCGCCACCGAGGAGATCAGGATGTCGCGGTTGTAGACGTGGGACAGCTCGTGCCCGATCACGCCGCGCAGCTCGTCCTCGTTCAGCAGCTGGGTCAGCCCGTACGTGACGCACACGGCCGCCTTGCGCGGGTTTCTGCCGGTCGCGAACGCGTTGGGCTGCACCGTCGGCGAGATGTACAGCCGCGGCATCGGCTGCCTGGCCTGCGTGGACAGCTCGCGGACGATCCGGTAGAGGGTGGGCTGCTCGACCTCGCTGACCGGCCTGGCGCGCATCGCCGATAGAGCGATGCGGTCGGAGAAGAAGTACGCCACGCCGTTGCTCGCCAGGGCGAGCATGAGCGCGATCCGCACACCGGTGCCGCCGCCCAACCACGCGCCCACCGCGAGAATCAGCGCCGACATACCGCCGAGCAACACGGCGGTGCGCAGACCGTTGTGGTGCAAGGTCCCCCCCTTCATGGTCCGGGTTCCACCACGTCCAACGTCGATGACCCGGCTCTTCGTTCCCCAATGTGCTCACGCGGAGGCGCAGCGCGACGCGCCCGGGGCCGCCACGGCGAGGGCTCGGACAGGGCCCAGGTCAGGTCAGGGAGGCCATGTCGAGGACGAGCTGTGGCGCGAGCGAGAACAGCACGGCCGCCACCAGGGCCACGCCCATGGCGTACCAGGCGGTGGCGGGCCGTGAGAGCGGCGCCCGGCTGCCGGGGGCGAACAGGCGGGCGGCCCAGACGGCGTAGTAGTAGAGGCCGATCACGGTGTTGACGGCCATGACGAGCGCCAGCCACCCGGCGCCGCCGGCGACGATCTCGCGGAAGACGAACACCTTGGCGAACAGCCCGGCCAGCCCCGGCGGCAGCCCGGCCAGGCAGATCAGGCAGAACGCCAGCGCCAGCCCGGCCGCCGGGCGCCGGAACGCCAGGCCGCGGTAGTCGTCGAGCCCGGTCTTGGAGACGAGCATGACGACGGTGAACGCGCCGAGGTTCATGGCGGCGTAGATGACGAGGTACGCGATGGACGAGCGCACCGCGGCCATGCCCGTGACCGCGAGCGGCGCCAGGATGTAGCCGGACTGCGCGACCGAGGACCAGGCGAGCAGGCGTACGACGTTGCGCTGGCGCAGCGCGAGGAGGTTGCCCGCGGTCATGGTGAGCGCGGCCACGATGCCGGCGATCGGCGCCCAGGTGTCCGCCTGCCCGCCGAGCGCGGCGACCAGGACCAGGATCAGGCCCGCGAAACCGGACGCCTTGGAGATGACCGAGAGCAGCGCGGCGACCGGGAGGGGCGCGCCCTGGTAGACGTCGGCGGCCCACGAGTGGAACGGCACCGCGGCGATCTTGAACGCGAACCCGGCGACCACCAGCACCACGCCCACCGTCACGACCGCGGGCAGGCCCTCGGGGGCCCCTGGAGCCGCCACCTGGCCGCTGAACACTCCCGACAGGCGGGACAGGTAGACCGTGCCCGAGATGCCGTACAGGAGCGACACGCCGAACAGCATGATCGCGGTCGAGACCACCGAGACCACGAACAGCTTCACCGCCGCCTCCGAGGCGCGGCCGTCGTAGCGTTTGAGCGCGGTGAGGGCGAAGACGGGGAGCGAGACCAGCTCGAGCGCGACCACGAGCATGATCAGGTCGCGGGAGGCGGGCAGCGTGACCGAGCCGACGAGGGTGCAAAGGAGGAGGAAGTACCACTCGCCGATGGGGATGCCGCCTCCTGCCAGCTCGGCCATCGACATCAGCACGACCACCGCGGCGGCCACCAGCACCAGCCCGGCGAAGATCAGCGTGAACCCGTCGGCCACGAACGAGCACGTCGCCGCCGTGCCGCCGAGCCGCTGCGGCACGCAGAACGTCGACCTCGGGCCCGTCCCCGCCGCCTGGGCGACCACGAACCCGGCCGCGACCGCGATCCCCGCCAGCGCGAGCCCCCCGCTGAGCACCGGGCGGGCCGGCAGGAAGGCGTCGAGCAGCAGCACCAGGGCCGCCGACAGCGCGAGCGCCAGCGGGGGCGCGATCACGAAGTAGTCGATCTGCTGGATCATGACAGTGCTCCCAGCAGCGCCCGCACGGGGGGTGTGGTCAGGGAGAGCAGCAGGCCGGGCCAGAGGCCGAACAGCAGGGTGAGGACCACCAGCGGGGTCCAGGCCAGCCACTCGTTGGGCTTGACGTCGGTCGCCGCGCCGGGCGGGAGCACGGCCGTACGCTCCTCCGCGACGGCGACCACCGCACCGCCGCCTCCGCCTTCCTCCGCGACGGCGACCACCGCACCGCCGCCCGCGCCCGCCCCTGCCTCGGCTCCCGAACCGGTAGCGGGCTCGTCGCCGGTGACCGGCGGGGCGATCGGGCGTTCGTCCGGGACCGCGCCGGGCATCGGGCGGACGTCCGCGCCGGTCTCCACCGCGCGCGGCCGTCCGTGGGTGACGCGCGACAGCATGACCAGGAAGTACGCGGCCGTCAGGACTGCGCCCAGTCCCCCGATCACCATGTACGTGAGGAACAGCCCGCGCGGCAGCTCGCCGCCCGGCTGGAACGCCCCGAGCAGGGCCAGCATCTCGCCCCAGAACCCGGCCA
This sequence comes from Nonomuraea sp. NPDC049309, assembly GCF_043196965.1. Taxonomy (NCBI): domain Bacteria; kingdom Bacillati; phylum Actinomycetota; class Actinomycetes; order Streptosporangiales; family Streptosporangiaceae; genus Nonomuraea; species Nonomuraea sp. NPDC049309. The sequence continues at coordinate 283,859 of NZ_JBICSH010000002.1, forward strand.
GCCCCGGCAGCCCCAGCGAAGCGATCGCCGCGAACGTCAGCAGCGAGCCCAGCCTGGGCAGCCGCGCCAGCAGGCCTCCGCCCAGGGCGGGCATGTCGGCGGTGTGGTGGCGTTCCTTGATCGCGCCGGCCAGGAAGAACAGCAGGCCGGTGATGAGGCCGTGGGCGACGTTCGCGAAGAGCGCGCCGTTGACGCCGACCGGGGTGAGCGTGGCGAAGCCGAGCAGGACGAAGCCCATGTGGCCGATCGACGAGTACGCGATCATGCGTTTCAGGTCGCGCTGGGCCAGGCAGGCCAGGGCACCGTACACGACGCCGACCACCGCGAACGCCCCCAGCCACGGAGCCGCCGCCTCCGCGCCCTCGGGCAGGACGGGGATGGCGATGCGGGCGAAACCGTACGTGCCCATCTTCAGCAGCACGCCCGCGAGCAGCACCGACCCGACGGTGGGCGCCTCGGTGTGCGCGTCGGGCAGCCACGTGTGCAGCGGCCACATCGGCGTCTTCACCGCCAAGCCCGCCCCGATCGCCACGAACGCCAGGATCTGTACGGACCTCGACATCCCGGCCCCGTGAGAGGCGTTCAGCGCCACGATGTCCAGCGTGCCCGCCTGTGCCCACACCAGCAGCAGGCCGAGCAGCATGACGACCGAGCCGAGCAGCGTGTACAGGATGAACTTGATCGACGCCGTCCTGCGCCCGTCCCCACCCCAGATGCCGATGAGGAAGTACATCGGGATGAGGACGATCTCGAAGAAGACGAAGAACAGCAGCAGGTCGAGCGCCAGGAACGTGCCGATCATGCCGATCTCGAGCACGAGCAGCGTGAACACCAGCGCCCGCGGCCTGGCGTTCGCGAACTCGCGCGCGGTGCCCCGCCCCCCGCACAGATAGACGAAGCACAGGAACGTCAGCAGCGCCGTCAGCGTGATCAGCGGCAGCGAGATGCCGTCGACGCCGAGGTGGAACCGCATCCCCAGGCCCGGCACCCACGGCAGGTCCAGCTCGTACTGGATCGCGGCGGGACGCCCGTAGTCGAAGGCCGCCACGAGCACGAGGCTCGCGGCCAGCGTGACACCCGACAGGATCAGCCCGTACGGGCGGAGCACGGGATGCAGGGCGCGCGGCGCGACCAGCAGCAGGACGGCTCCCAGCAGCGGCACGGCCAGAAGGACGACCGGGATCCACGCCGTCATGTGAACACCACCGCCCCCACTGCGATCAGCAGGACCCCGGCCAGCAGGCCGCTCACGTAGAGCTGGACGTTGCCGTTCTGGGCCAGGCGCAACACCCCCGACAGGCCGCGGGCGGCCCTGCCCGACCCGCGTACCGCGCCGTCCACGACCGTGTCGTCCGTCCTGCTCACCCCGGTGGACAGGGCCAGGATCGGGCGGACGACCAGGGCCGCGTACCCGGTGTCGATGAAGAACGCGCGCTCGCACGGCGCCCGCAGCGGACCCAGGAGCCGGGCCGGGTCGGCGAGGGGGTCGCCGCGCCAGACCGCATAGACGACGCCCGCGCCCAGCACCGCGAGCACCACGCTGACGGCGGCCACGCCGAGCTCGACGTGCAGGTCACCCGCGAACCCCAGCAGCAGAGCCGGCACGGCCAGGACCGCTACGGGGACGAGCATCGTGCGCGGGGCCTCGCGGGCGGTGCCGGGCGTCTGGTGCTCCGTGGCTCTCGGCTCGCCGAAGAACACGCGCAGCCAGGCTCTGGTGGCGTACGCGCCGGTGACGGCCACGGTCGCGAGCGCGCACCCGTACAGCAGGAGCGCCGCCGCGTCGGTGAGGCCCTGGCCGGACAGAGTGCGGTCCATCGCGGACAGCAGGCCGTCCTTGCTGAAGAAACCGCTGGCCGGCGGGAGGCCCATCAGGGCGGCGAACCCGATCGTCATCGCCACGAACGTCACCGGCAGCTCCCTGCGCAGGCCGCCCATCCGCGTCATCAGGTTGGAGCCGGCGTGATGGATCACCACCCCCGCGCACAGGAACAGCAGCGCCTTGAACGCGCCGTGCGTCAGCAGATGAAAGACGGCCGCGGTGTCGGAGCCCGCCGCGAGACCGCCGGCCATGTAGGCGAGCTGGCTGACCGTGGAATAGGCGAGCACGCGCTTGAGGTCGTCCTGGGCGAGCGCGGCCAGCGCGGCGCCCAGCATGCCGAGGGCCGCGAGAACGGCGAGCACGTCGAGCGTGGGCCGCGCGGCCGCGAACGCCGGGAACAGCCTGGCCACGATGAAGATGCCGGCCGCGACCATCGTGGCGGCGTGGATCAGCGCGCTGATCGGGGTCGGGCCCGCCATGGCGTCCGGCAGCCACGTGTGCAGCGGCACCTGGGCGCTCTTGCCCGCGACGCCCGCCAGCAGCAGCATCGTGGCCGTCACCAGCGTCGCCGCGGACATCTCGGGCACCTTCGCCAGCACGTCCGCGATGCGGAAGCTCCCTGCCCCCATTCCCAGGACGAAGATGCCGAACAGGAAGCCGACGTCGCCCAGGCGGGTCACGAGGAACGCCTTCACCGCGGCGCGCGAGTTGCCGCGATCCTCCCACCAGTGGCCGATGAGGAGGTACGAGCAGAAGCCCATGATCTCCCAGCCCACATAGAGAACGAGGAGGTCGCCCGCGTAGACGACGAGGAGCATCGCACTGGTGAACAGGCTGACGAAGGCGCTGTAGGAGGGGTAGCGCGGGTCGCCTTTGAGGTAGCCGACCGAGTAGACCTGCACCGCCAGCGCCACGAGCGTCACCAGGACGCCCAGGACGGCGGAGAGCGCGCCGGCCTGCAGCGACAGGGAGATCGGGACGCCGCCGGTGACGATCGTGCCGTAGGTCTGGCCTGTGGGTGGCGGGTGCTGGGCCCCCGTGAAGTAGGCGAAGCCCGGCGTCCACGCCAGCCAGACGGCCAGGACGGCCGAGGCCGCAGTCGGGACGACGGCGATCCACGCCGCCCTCCGAGCGCCAACGAGATCCGCCGCACCGGAGCCGGCCGTGTCGGAGCCCGCCACACCGGAACCGGCCGCACCAGAGCCCGCCACACCGGAACCGGCCGTGTCGATGGTTCCGGTGGTGCCGGCCGTGTCGACCACGTGGGCCGCGCGTGCGCTGCCTGTGGAGCCCGCCGGTGGCCTGCCGGGCCGCCAACGGGAGAGCAACAGACCGGCCGCCGCAGCGACGAACGGCAGAACCACGGCCAGCAACGGGAAGTGCGTCATCGATCACCACCGCCTCGGTTGACGCGGTGCTCGGAGTCCTCCGGGAGGCGCTCGGGAGACTGATCCTGCAGGCCCCGCTCGACAGGCTGATCCGCCCGTGCACCGCGCTCGGCAGACTGATCCGCCTGCGCGCCGCGCTCGACAGGCTGAACCGGCTGCGCGCCGCGCTCGGCAAGCTGGTCCGCCTGCGCGCCGCGCTCGACGGGATGAGCCGGCTGGTCGTCAGAAGCACCGCTCGGCTTATCGGACGCCTTCGCAACATCGGGTCGCCGGGAAACCACGCCCGGCGCCGAAGCCGGCGCGGACTCCGGTCGCGGAGAAGAGCCGGCGGACCCGGACGGCGTTTCTGCGGGGTCGAGGGCCGCTGAGCTCGTAGGCGTGCCGGTGGGGTCGAGGACGGGTTCGGTGAGGGCGCGGAGGCGGTCGATGTCGATGGTCTGGCGGTTGCGGAAGAGCGCCAGGACGATCGCCAGGCCCAGGCCCACCTCGGCGGCGGCGATGACGATGACGAAGAGGGTCAGCACCTGCCCGCTGTGCAGACGGTCGCCCAGCCACACGTCGAACGCCACCAGATTGAGATTGACCGCGTTGAGCATCAGCTCGACCGACATCAGCACGAGGATCGTGTTACGCCGTGCGAGCACGCCGTAGACGCCGATGGAGAACAGAAGTGCGGAGACGACCGCCGGGTAGACGATGTGCACTATTGCCTCCCGGTCTCGTCGGGAGGTTGGCTCCGGGTCTGGTCGGGAGACGCGCCGCCAGCGGTACCGTCGGCCGACGACGGCTCTGCGCTCCCATCAGGCGGCGAGGCAGCCTGACCGGGCCGTGAGGCGGCCTGGTCGGGCGATGAGGCAATCTGGGCAGGCGGTGAAGCGGCCTCAGCACGCGGCGAGGCGGCCTGGCCACGAGGTGAACCCGCCTCACCCGGCGGCGAGGCGACTTGGTCGGGCGGTGAAGCAGCCTCAGCACGCGGCGAGGCGGCCTGGCCACGAGGTGGACCCGCCTCACCCGGCGGCGAGGCGACCTGGTCGGGCGGTGAAGCAGCTGGGGGCTCGCCCGGGGGCGGCGTGCTGTGTGGGTTGAGGCGCGCCGTGCCGGAAGCGCCCCCGTCCGGTCGCTCACCCGATATGCCGCCCGAGGCGGGTACGGGGCCGCGGATGTCGGTGCGGGAGAGGACGATCGCGCCGATCAGGGCGGCCAGCAGCAAGACGGACAGCGCCTCGAAGGGCAGGACCCACGTGGCGAAGATGCCGGCGCCGAGCTCTCCTGCCGCGCCGGAGCCCGGGGTGAGGGGTGTGTACGCCGTACGGAAACCATCGATCACGACCGTGACGAGGATCGCCGCGGTCGCCACGGCCACCACGGCGGCGACCACCTTATTGCCGCTGTCGAGGTCGGCCGAGCGGCCGATGGGCGCCCGGGTGAGCATGAGGCCGAACAGCAGGAGCACGATGATCGCGCCCACGTAGATGAGCACCTGGACCCAGGCCACGAACTCGGCCGTGAGCACAAGGTAGCCCCCCGCGAGCGCGCCGAAGCACACCACCAGCCACAGGGCCGCGTGGACGATTTGCCTGGTCATGACGACGAGCAGCGCCGATCCAACCGCTACCGCTCCCAGCAGCAAGAAGACGATCTCTTGCCCGGTGGGTGACAGGTAGGAGGGCACCGCCTCGGTCACGACTCCTCCTCGGACTCCCTCGGCTCGTCAGGACCGAGCCGCCCTGGGGGCCTGATGGACCGTGGATCGGCCATCCTGCGCCGGCGGGGGCTCGCGGCAGCAGTCTGCCCTGGCTGATCGGGCTTCGGCGGCGGCTCGCCCTCGGCTGTGGACAACTTGCCTGGAGGTGGGTCGCCTGTGGATGAAGCCCCGTCTTGATCTTGCGTTACGGGCTTGTCTTGGGTTGTGAGGTTGTCGCCTTGAGCTGTGTCGTTGTCCTGAGTTGTGTCGTTGCTCTGAGTTGTGTCGTTGTCCTGGGCTGTGTCGTTGTTCTGAGCTGTGTCGTTGTCTCGAACGGCCTCGTTGTCCCGAGCGGGGGCTTCCTTCACCTCTTCGGCGGGTGCCTGGGGCCGGGTGACGGCAGGGGTGTCCGGAGTCGGCAGGGAACCCGGAGGGCGGATGCCCCGTACGTTCGTCATCACACGGCGAGCACGGCCGCCCGGACGGGACGGCCTGGTCGCGGGGCCCGGCTCGGCGGACGGGGCGCCCTGGGCGGTTCCGGCGCCGGACGCCGGCGTGACGTCCCCACCTGCGCCGGACAGGGGCCTCGTCTCCCCGGAAGCGCCGGACGGGGAGCTGGTTTCCCCCGTGGCGCCGGACGGCGGCGTCCCGGCCTGGTCACCGGAGGACGGCGGTGTGGTCCCCTGGCCGGCGCCGGGCGGCACCGCTCCCGTCCCGGTGCCGGACGTCGGCACACCCCTCTGCCCGGTTCCGGACCTCGGCACGGCACCCTGCTGGGCCCCGGAGGTCGGCGCGGCACCCTGCTCGGTCCCGGACGTCGGCGCGGCACCCTGCTCGGTCCCAGACGTCGGCTTGGCGCCCTGGCCGGCGCCGGGCGCCGGAATGGTTCCCAGGCTCGTTGCCGCTGCCTGGTCCGTACCGGAGGCACCACGTGGCCGGGCCGCGGGCTGGTCGCCGGCCGGGCGGGGACGGGGCGTGCGGGCGGGGCGGCGGGCGGCCGTCAGCTCCTTGGGCGGTTCGGCGCCGGGGTCGTGGGCGGGCGGCGGAGGGACGGTCTGCACCCAGGCGCCCAGTCGCTCCTTCTCGTGGAGAAGGTCACGGATGTCGCCTTCGGCGTACTCGAACTCCGGAGACCAGAAGAGCGCGTCGAACGGGCAGACCTCGATGCAGATGCCGCAGTACATGCACAGCGAGAAGTCGATCGCGAAGCGGTCGAGGACGTTGCGCTGCCTGGGGCGGCCGCCCTCGGGGGCCGGGATCGTCTCCTTGTGCGAATCGATGTAGATGCACCAGTCGGGGCACTCCCGGGCGCAGAGCATGCAGGAGGTGCAGTTCTCCTCGACCAGCGCGATGACCCCGCGGCTCCGGGGCGGCAGGGCGGGCTTGACCTCGGGATATTGCTGCGTAACCGACTTACGCAGCATGTGGCGAAGGGTGATGGACAACCCCTTCACCAGTCCCACTCCCGGCATCCGCCCCATGTTCAACATCATGGCGCACTTGGGGGCCGACGTGAATGCGGGAGCCGGTTGTCCCCAGGTTTTCCACAGCTATCCACAGACTGGGGGCCAGTTATCCACAGACTGTGTGCATGCCCGGAATGAACCGATGGCAGGGCGATAGTCTCTCGGCCATGCACAGCGATCCGACCCGGCCGAGTGGCCTGCGATGGGCGGCCGCCATTGTGTGGGCCTGCCTGCCGCTGGTCACCTGCGGCGTCGCGACCCCGGTCACGATGGGGATCGCGGCGATCTGGCTGCGCAACGTCTGGCATGGCCTCGCGGCCTGCGTGTACGCGGCCGGCATCGGGTCGTTCGTGCTGACCGCGCTCACATACGAGTACGAGGACGCTCCCACGGAGCTGTCCGTGCTCGTCACCCTCGGGCTGGTGGTCAGCTGGATCGGCGGGACCATCCACTCGGGGATCCTGGTGCCGTTCATGGTCAAGGCGCGGCTGGCCCCCGCCCCACCGGTCCATGCTCCGCTGCCGTCCGCCGACGTACGGCACCACCCCGCCGAGATGCGGCACACACCGCCCCCCGACATGCGGAACACCCCTCCCGACGTGCGGCAACGCACCACCGCACCCTCCCAGCGGCGGCCGCCTGGGCAGCCGGAGTGGATCGGGCACTACCGCGTGCTGCGCCGGCTCGGGCGCGGCGGGCAGGGGGCCGTCTACCTCGCCATGGCGCCCAACGGGACACAGGTGGCGGTGAAGGTGCTGCACGACCTGGTGGACGAGGTGGCCAGGGCGCGGTTCGCGCGGGAGGTCGAGTCGGCGCGGCGAGTCGCGACGTTCTCCACAGCCCGGGTGCTCGACGTGAACATCGGGGGGCAGCACGCGTACATCGTCAGCGAGTACGTGGACGGGCCCTCGCTGGAGCAGCTCGTCAGGACGCACGGACCCAGGGACGAGGACAGCCTGACACGGCTGGCTTTATCCACAGCCGGGGCGCTGGCGGCCATCCACAAGGCCGGGGTCGTGCACCGGGACTTCAAGCCGAGCAACGTGCTGATCGGGAACGACGGGCCGCGCGTCATCGACTTCGGCATCGCACGGGCGCTCGACCAAATGACGATGACCTCGGGAAAGATGGTGGGCACTCCGCCGTACATGTCGCCCGAGCAGCTCAAGGGCGAGCCTGTGGGGCCGCCGTCCGACGTGTTCAGCTGGGCGGTGACGATGGTGTTCGCGGCGACCGGGCGGCCGGCGTTCGGGGAGGACACGGTGCCTGCCGTGTTCAACCGGGTGCTCAATCACGAGCCCGATCTGTCGGCGGTGCCGCCTTCCTTACGCGGCATCGTGGGCGCCTGCCTCAGCAAGCAGCCTGTGGATCGTCCGTCCGCATCGGACGTGATGCTGTCGATCGTGCGCTGAGCTCCGGCGGTCCGCGGCCCTCGTGAGAGCTCAAGCGGCCGTTGTCGGTGGAGCTCTGGCCGTCCGGCCAGGCGCCACTGGTGGCGGGGACGGGAGGGTTGCGGAGCGCTCAGCAACGGGCGGGGCCTCGGCGATCGCGACGGCCCCGAGGCACGGCTACTGCGGGAATCGCGGAGGGGATGGGGCTACGAGCTTCCGGCGATCGCGACGGCCCCCAAGGGCACGGCGACTACGGGAATCGCGGAGGGAGTGGGGCTACGAGCTTCCGGCGATCGCGAACGGGACGCGGGCTGCGAAGATGTGTCGGCTGCAACGGCGCGAGGGTCGCGGGAACCACAGGTCACAACAGCACAGCGATCGCGGAACCCACAGGTCACAACGGTGCTGCGGTCGCGGGAACCGCGGGTCGCGAGGGTGCGACGGTCACGGCCTTGAGGCGGCAGAGCCGTGCGAACGCAGGGGCGGCGGTGCAGAGTCGCGCGGATGCCGAGTCGCGCGGATGCGGAGTCGCACGGATACAGGCCGCACGGATACAGGCCGCACGGATACAGGCCACACGGGTGCAGGGCCACAGCAGGTGCGGCTGTAAGGGCGCAGCCCCCGGTGCACCTCGCAGCTACGCAGGGGCCACGGGGGCACAGTTGCCGGTGTGGTTCGTGCTTTGCAGCTCACGTAGCGGTCGCGGGGGGCGGTCGAGGTTGCGTTAGGCGAGGCGGTCGTGGACTGCTTTCGGGTCGTACGCGGTCAGCGTCGCGTGGGGCGGAGGGCGGGCGGTGTCAGGTGAGGACCTTGACGAGGCCGGTGAGGGCGAGCTGGACGAGGGCCAGGGGGACGAGGACGGCCCAGGCGAGCTTCTGGAGCTGGTCTTCGCGGAGCCGGGGGAAGGTGACGCGGAGCCAGATGACGACGAACGACAGGAAGAAGACCTTGGCCAGCGTCCAGATCCAGCCGGGCAGGAAGGGGCCCTGCCAGCCGCCGAGGAAGAGCACGGTGGTCAGGAACGACAGGACGACGATGCCGACGTACTCGGTGAGCATGAAGAGCGCGAAGCGCATGCCGGTGTACTCGGTCATCGGGCCCATGATGATCTCGGATTCGGCGATGGGCATGTCGAACGGCGGGCGGCGCAGCTCGGCCAGACCGGCGAGGAAGAAGACGACGCCGCCGATGGCCTGCCAGGGCAGCCACCACCACTGCCAGGCTTCGACGATCCCGGGGAGTGACAGGGTGCCCGCCGCCATGGCGACCGAGGAGGCGGCGAGGACGAGGGGCAGCTCGTACGACATGAGCTGCGCCGCGGAGCGCATGCCGCCGAGCACCGAGTATTTGTTGGCCGACGCCCAGCCGGCCATGATCGAGCCGAGCACGCCGACGCCCATGACGGCGAGGACGAAGAACAGGCCGAGGTCGAGGTGGACGGCCACGAGGCCGCGGTCGAGCGGGATGACGATCAGGACGACGAGGTACGGGATGAGCGCCACGCCTGGGGCGATCATGAAGATACGGCGGTCGGCCGCGGCCGGGATGACGTCCTCCTTCTGGGCGAACTTGACGCCGTCGGCGATGAGCTGCGCCCAGCCGTGGAAGCGTCCCGCGTACATGGGGCCGAGCCTCGACTGCATGTGGGCCATGACCTTGTGCTCCGTCTGACCGACGATCAGCGGCAGCACCAGGAACACGACGAGGATGACGGCGAAGCTCAGCACCACGTCAAGCATCAGGAGGCCCCCAGTCGGCTGGAACTCCGGGCGGAAGGGTCTTGCGGCGGCTCGGGGCGCCGTGTCCTGACTCGCCGGGCTCCTTGGCACCGGGCCAGGGCTTGGCGACGCGGGCGGCGAGGATGAAGTCCTTGCGCAGCGGGTGGCCTTCGAAGCCGTCGGGCAGCAGCAGCGGGACGAGGTTGGGGTGGCCGTCGAAGATCACGCCGAACATCTCGTACGTCTCGCGTTCGTGCCAGTTCGCGCCCCGGTAGATGGGCACGGCGGTGGGGAGGTGGGGGTTGTCGCGCGGTACGCGGGTGCGCAGCAGCAGCCTGCTGCCGGCGCTCGGGCAGTAGACGTGGGCCACGACCGCGAACGCGTCCGGCGGCTCATCGACGCCGGTCAGCCAGTCGAAGAAGGCGTAGTCGAGGGTGTCGCGGACGAAGCGGAGGAGGTCCGTCCAGCCGGACGGCTCCACGTCCACCGTCGTGTCGCCGTAGGACTCCGTGACCTGGACGCGGTCGCCGAAATGGTCCGCAAGCCGGGCGGCGTGGTCGGCGTTCACGCCTGCTCCCCGCTCGCGGGCGGCTCGTCCGCGTGGGGGCGCGACCAGACGTAGCGGTCGGTCAGCTTCTCGCCGGCGATCTTCTCCTGGAGCTTGGTGATGCCGTACAGCAGGGACTCGGGGCGCGGCGGGCAGCCCGGGACGTAGACGTCGACGGGGATGATCTGGTCGACGCCGTTCGTGACGCAGTAGGAGTCCCAGTACGGGCCGCCGCTGTTGGAGCAGGCGCCGAACGAGATGACGTACTTGGGGTCGGGCATCTGCTCGTAGAGGCGCTTGACCGCCGGGGCCATCTTGTCGGTGACCGTGCCGGAGACGATCATCAGGTCGGCCTGGCGCGGGCCGTTCGCGAACGGGATCACGCCGAACCGGATGAAGTCGTGGCGGCTGGTGGAGGCCGCGATGAACTCGATGGCGCAGCAGGCCAGCCCGAAGTTGAACACCCACAGCGAGTAGCGGCGGCCCCAGTTGAGGATGAAGCGCATCGGCTTCGGCGCCAATCGCGAGACCGGGCCCACTGTGGGCATCGGGAGGTCCGTTGCTGCCATATGGCCATTCTTGCGCGGATCAGGAGGGAGGCAAAGAAAGGTGGGCGGGGTGCCGGTGCGGCCAGGGCAGCGCGGGGGCCGCAGGAAGTGGGAACCGAAGCGCGGGTGGGGGCGCGG
>NZ_JBICSH010000002.1:294656-916186 GCF_043196965.1 Nonomuraea sp. NPDC049309
GCGGGAGGCGAGGTGTGCGGCGCGGGTGGCGCGCAGTGCACGGGTCGTGGAGGTGAGCAGCGGAGCCAGGGATTGTGCGAGTGGGAGCGCGGGAGGCGAGGTGTACGGCGCGGGTGGCGCGCAGTGCACGGGTCGTGGAGGTGAGCAGCGGAGCCAGGGATTGTGCGAGTGGGAGCGCGGGAGGCGAGGTGTGCGGCGCGGGTGGCGCGCAGTGCACGGGTCGTGGAGGTGAGCAGCGGAGCCAGGGATTGTGCGAGTGGGAGCGCGGGAGGCGTGGTGTACGGCGCCGGTGGCGCGCAGTGCACGGGTCGTGGAGGTGAGCAGCGGAGCCGGGGTTGTGCGGGTGGGGGCGGGGCGGTGCTCTTGTGGGAAATTCTCGGCGGGTTACGATCCGGGCATGGACGGCTACTTCGGCTCCTACGTGCTCGTGGCCGCGTTGCTCGCCATCGGCGTCATCATCGTCGCCGGCGCGCTGTTCGCCAACCGTCTGCTCCGTCCGTCCCGGCCGACGCCGGAGAAGCTGGTCACCTATGAGTGCGGCGTGGACCCCGTGGGCGAGGGGTGGGCGCAGTCGCAGATCCGCTACTACGTTTTCACGTACCTGTACGTGGTGTTCGCCGTGGACGCCGTCTTCCTCTTCCCGTGGGCCACGGTGTTCGACGCCCCGGGGTACGGGCTGACGACGCTCGTGGAGATGTTCGTCTTCCTGGGGTTCATCGCCCTGGGGATTCTGTACGCGTGGCGGAAACGGGTCCTGACCTGGACATGAGCCTCCCAAACCGGTCGAGGCGGTTACCCAGCGCGGTCAAAAGGTCAGGATTGATCACACAAAATCCGAGTAAATCGGTAAGACCACGCCCATAACCTGACATCCATGCATAAATCGCGATTCTGCGCCGGAATCGCTCTGCTGGCACTCTCCGCCTCGGGTTGCGGTCTCGCCGCCGCCTCCAACGGCGAGGACATCATGGTCCCGGCAGAGCCGACGCTGATCGACTTCGTCGATCCCGCCACCGTCGTCGGCCTGTCCACCGCCACCCTCACCGAAGGCGACGCGACGTCCGGCAGGTACGTGCACATCAAATACCCGGTGCTGGCCGGCGCCTCCGCGCTGAACCGGGCGCTGAAGGCCCGCGCCGAGCGGCAGCTCAAGGAGTTCAGGCGGGCGACCGGCGGGAACGCCCCCATCCTGCCGAAGCCCGAGCTGAACGTGGACTGGCAGCTCGCCGCCGCCTCCCCCGACGCGGTGGGCGTCCGGCTGCGGACCGGCGAGTTCCTGGGGACGAGCTGGGGCAACTCCACCCGTACGTACTGGTTCGACCCGCACACCGGTAAGGCCGCGGGCTCGACCGGGCTGCTGGCGGGCAAGCCCGCGCTGGAACGGCTGGCCGCGCTGGTGAAGGAGGCGCTCGCGGACCGCGGCGGGCAGGTGGAGCGCAGCCGCGTGACGGCCGACGCCGGCCTGTTCGACTCGATGGCGTTCAACAGGAACGGCGACCTGGTGGTCGAGTTCGACGACTGCGAGGTCGGCAGGTGCTCGCTCGGCCGGGTGGCGGTGGCGATCCCGGCGCAGCAGGCGGCGCCGCTGCTGTCGGAGCTGGGCCGGCGGGCCCAGCGGGCGGCGCGCGATGCGGCCAGGCGGTCGGCGGCCCCTGAGGTGCCGTCGTTCACGCCCACGAGCAGCCCCGACGCGGTGAGCAGCCGGGCGGGCGGCGTGGACTGCCGCGTGCGCAAGTGCGTGGCGCTGACCTTCGACGACGGCCCCGGGCCGTACACGGGCCGGCTGCTGAACATCCTCGCCGAGCACCGGGCGCGGGCCACGTTCTTCGCCCTCGGCGGAAGCGTGTCCGCAGAGCCCGCGCTGATCCGGCGGATGAGCATGGAGGGCCATCTCGTCGGCAACCACAGCTGGTCGCACAAGGACCTGTCGAAGCAGCCGAGCAGCAAGGTCGCCGACTCGCTGGGCAAGACCTCGGACGCGGTGTCGGAGGTGATCGGGCAGCGGCCGTCGCTGGTGCGGCCGCCGTACGGGGCGGTGAACCCTCAGGTGCGCGACGTCGCACGTGAGATGGGGTGCGCGGTGGTCACCTGGGACGTGGACTCCGAGGACGAGTCCGCCAAGGATGCCGCCGAAATAGCGGACCGGGTCGTGCATGCGGCCCATCCAGGTGCGATCATTCTCATGCACGACATTCATCGGGAAACCGTGGATGCGGTTCCGGACATCCTCAGAAGGTTGCGCGGGAACGGTTACACCTTCGTCACCGTTCCGGAGTTGTACGGCCCTGTGGGGATGCAGGCCGGCCGCATGTACAGGTCAGGGAACGAGCTGCCGGGTAAGCAGCCCCTGACGTAGCGCACCTGTTGGGGGGACGTATAGTTGGCGCTCGTGACCCGAACCGTCCTGTTCGCCCGCCTGCATGTAGACCTCTGCAGGGTGGCCGCCGGGCTGTGTCGTCGCTCTCTCACCTCGCCCTGACTGACTCCGACCGCGTCTACCCGCTTCGGGCGGCATGCAAACGCGTCACCTTCGAGGATCTAGCATGGAAACAGAGAACGCGCCTAAGGCAACCGCGCAGTGGCGCGTCGAGGAGGACTGAGCTGTGACGAAGCAGGTCCAGCAACTCGACCGCGTGATCATCAGATTCGCCGGCGACTCCGGCGACGGAATGCAGCTCACCGGCGACCGTTTCACCGCGGGCACGGCTGAGTTCGGCAACGACTTGTCGACGCTGCCCAACTTCCCCGCCGAGATCCGGGCCCCCGCAGGCACCCTGCCGGGCGTGTCGAGCTTCCAGCTGCACTTCGCCGACCACGACATCCTCACGCCGGGCGACGCGCCGAACGTGCTGGTGGCCATGAACCCGGCCGCGCTCAAGGCCAACCTGGGCGACCTGCCCAAGGGCGCGGACATCATCGTCAACACCGACGAGTTCACCAAGCGCAACCTGCAGAAGGTCGGCTACGACGCCAACCCGCTCGAAGACGACTCGCTCAGCGAGTGGCGGGTCCACGCGGTGCCGCTGACCTCGCTCACGGTCAAGGCCCTCGAAGACTTCGACCTGTCGAAGAAGGACGCCGAGCGGTCGAAGAACATGTTCGCGCTCGGCCTGCTGTCGTGGCTCTACCACCGGCCGACCGAGCACACCATCAAGTTCCTCGAGCAGAAGTTCGCGAAGAAGCCCGAGATCGCCAAGGCCAACATCGCGGCCTTCCAGGCGGGCTGGAACTACGGCGAGACGACCGAGTCGTTCTCGGTCTCGTACGAGGTGCGTCCCGCCCGGCTGGCGCCGGGCGTCTACCGCAACATCTCCGGCAACCAGGCGCTCGCCTACGGCCTGATCGCCGCGAGCGTGCAGTCGAAGCTGCCGCTGTTCCTCGGCTCCTACCCGATCACCCCGGCCAGCGACATCCTGCACGAGCTGTCCAAGCACAAGCGGTTCGGTGTCCGCACGTTCCAGGCGGAGGACGAGATCGCGGGTGTCGGCGCGGCGCTCGGGGCCGCGTTCGGCGGCGCGCTCGGCGTGACGACCACCAGCGGTCCCGGTGTGGCGCTGAAGGCCGAGACGATCGGCCTCGCGGTCACCACCGAGCTGCCGCTGATCATCGTGGACGTGCAGCGGGCCGGGCCGAGCACCGGCATGCCGACCAAGACCGAGCAGACCGACCTGCTGATGGCGATGTTCGGCCGCAACGGCGAGTCGCCGGTACCGGTCGTGGCGCCGATGTCGCCGAGCGACTGCTTCGACGCGGCGCTCGAGGCGGCCAGGATCGCGATCAAGTACCGCACGCCGGTCATGCTGCTGTCCGACGGCTACCTCGCCAACGGCTCCGAGCCGTGGCGGCTGCCCGAGGTGTCGGAGCTGCCGGACATCTCGCAGCCGTTCACCACCGAGCCCAACGGCGAGGACGGCAAGTTCCTGCCGTTCAAGCGCGACCCCGAGACGCTGGCCCGCCCGTGGGCGATCCCCGGCACGGCCGGGCTCGAGCACCGCATCGGCGGCATCGAGAAGGCCGACGGCACCGGCAACATCTCCTACGACCCCGACAACCACGACCTGATGGTGCGCACCCGCGCCGCCAAGGTCGCCGGGATCGACGTGCCCGACCTGGTCGTCGACGACCCCGACGGCGAGGCGAAGGTGCTGGTCGTCGGGTGGGGCTCGACGTACGGGCCGATCGCCGCGGCCGTGCGCCGCATCAGGAGGAGCGGCGGCAAGGTCGCCCAGGCCCACCTGCGCCACCTCAACCCGCTGCCCGCCAACACCGGCGAGGTGCTCAAGCGCTACGACAAGGTGCTGCTGCCGGAGATCAACCTGGGCCAGCTCGCGCTGCTGCTGCGGGCGAAGTTCCTTGTCGACGTGATCAGCTACAACCGTGTGCGCGGGCTCCCCTTCAAGGCCGAGGAGCTGGCCGGAGTCATCCAGGACGTGATCGACAGTGACTGAGCTGGTGAACGGGAAGGGCCTGTCGCTCGTCCCCAAGACCGACGTGAAGCAGAGCCTGAAGGACTTCAAGTCCGACCAGGAGGTGCGCTGGTGCCCGGGTTGCGGTGACTACGCGATCCTGGCGGCGGTGCAGAGCTTCCTGCCCGAGCTGGGGCTGAAGCGCGAGAACATCGTGTTCGTCTCCGGCATCGGCTGCTCGTCGCGGTTCCCGTACTACCTCAACACCTACGGCTTCCACTCCATCCACGGGCGGGCGCCGGCGATCGCGACCGGGCTCGCGGCCAGCAGGCCCGACCTGAGCGTGTGGGTGATCACGGGTGACGGCGACGCGCTGTCGATCGGCGGCAACCACCTGATCCACGCGCTGCGCCGCAACGTCAACCTGAACATCCTGCTGTTCAACAACCGGATCTACGGTCTGACGAAGGGCCAGTACTCCCCCACGTCCGAGCTCGGCAAGATCACCAAGTCGACGCCGATGGGCTCGCTGGACAAGCCGTTCAACCCGATCTCGCTGGCCATCGGCGCGGAGGCGTCGTTCGTGGCCCGCACCATCGACTCCGACCGCAAGCACCTGCAGTCGGTGCTGCGCGAGGCGACCGCCCACCGCGGCACGTCGCTGGTGGAGATCTACCAGAACTGCAACATCTTCAACGACAACGCCTTCGAGCCGCTCAAGGACCCCGAGGTCCGCGACGACATCACGCTGCGGCTGGAGCACGGTCAGCCGATCGTGAGCGCCAGCAAGGCCGTGGTGCGCGGCGCGTCCGGCGGCATCGAGGTCGTGCCGCGCGACAGCGTCAGCGAGGACCAGATCCTCGTGCACGACGCGCACAACCCCGACCCGTCGGTGGCGTTCGCGCTCAGCAGGCTCGACGAGCCGGCGTTCGAGCACGTGCCGATCGGCATCTTCCGCAACGTCGACCGGCCGTCGTACGACGCGCTGATGGCCGACCAGCTCGAGGAGGCCGTGGCGCAGCAGGGTCCCGGCGACCTCGGCGACCTGCTCATGGGCGGGGACACCTGGCGCATCAACTGACGTCTTCCCCCGCGAGTCCCCCGCGAGCGTTCTGGACGCCGCCGCCCCGGCGAGGGGCGGCGGCGTCCGCCGTTTCCAGGTCGTAACGGCGCAGGAGCGGGCCCGGATACATCTGTGACCGGCAGGCAGGGGGAAGGGGCGCCTATGACGTGGACGGGCAGACGGGCCCTGGTGACGGGGGCGTCGGGCTTCATCGGCGGGCACCTCGCCGCACGCCTGGCCGCGCTGGGAGCGGAGGTCCACGGCGTGAGCAGGACCCAGCGGCCCGGCGGCGAGGGCGGGATCCGCCGTCACCAGGTGGACCTGCGCGACCAGGAGGCCACGGCCGAGCTGGTCCGCACGGTACGTCCTGACGTCGTCTTCCACCTGGCGAGCGAGGTGAACGGCGCGCGGGAGCCCGAGCTGGTGCCGCGCACGCTGGCGGGCAACCTGCAGACCACGGTGAACCTGCTGACCGCGGCCGTGCGCGCCGGGTGCCGGGTGGTGCTGGCGGGCTCGATCGAAGAGCCCAGGCCGGGCAACGAGCAGGCCGCGCCGCCGTCGCCGTACGCGATGGCCAAGCACGCCGCCTCCGGCTACGCGGACCTGTACCGGCGGCTGTGGGGGCTGCCGTGCACGGTGCTGCGCCCCTCCATGGTGTACGGGCCCGCACAGCGCGACCGGACCAAGCTGGTGCCGTACGTGACCCTGGCGCTCCTGCGCGGCGAGGAGCCCCGCCTGACCAGCGGCGCGAAGCTCGCCGACTGGGTGTACGTGGAGGACGTGGTGGAGGCGTTCGTCGCCGCCGCGGACAGCGAGCGGGCGATCGGGGAGTCCTTCGACGTCGGGACCGGGGTCGCGACGTCCGTGCGCGAGGTGGTCGAGCAGCTGTACGAGCTGGCGGGCAGCCCGGTCAAGCCGCGCTTCGGCGCGGTGGCGGACCGGCCGCTGGACATCACGCAGGTGGCCGACACCGGCCCCGCGCAGGAGCTGATCGGCTGGCGGGCCACCGTGGGCCTGGCCGCCGGGCTGCGCCGCACGCTCGCCTGGTACGCCAAGCGCCTCGCCGACCAGGGGGTGGCGAGGAAGCCCGACCCGGGGGTGGCGAGGAAAGCCGGCCAGGCGTGACCGGGAAGCCTGACCAGGGGCGACCGTGGAAGCCCACCGGAAGACCGGGTCAGGGCGTGACCCGGTAGACGTGGTAGGCGTGCTCGCTGGCGAAGGCGTCGGTGATGGCGCCGTCGCGGACGGGCACGCTGCGGTTCTCGAACAGCACCTCGGCGCTGCCGGCGGAGGCGAGCGCGGCGGGCAGCCGCAGCCGGTAGGTGCCGGGCGAGCCCTGCTCTCCCACGGTGGCGAAGATGTAGTAGGAGCCGTCGTGCCGCTTGAGCATGGTGTCGAGCCTGGGCTCGAACGTGTGGGCGTACGACTGGGTGTTGAGCACGGGCGCCAGGGAGGTGATGCGCCGGTTCAGCTCGGTCACGGCGGCCCTGATGTCCTCGGTGCACGGCTCGCGCAGCACGTGCTGGCTGACGCAGGGACCGCCGAAGCTGTGGTTGAAGTAGACGATGCCGCGCGCCTCGTGCACGAGGGCGCTCATGACGGCCCCGGCGATCTGGTCGGCGGTGATGGCGGTGCGCCCGTCGGCGCCGGGCCAGCCGACCTCGACGAAGGCGTACACGGGCTGGCGGCGGCCGTCGAGCGCGTCGAGCCGCCGGGTCCTGTCGACGACCCGGCCGTAGTTGGCGGCCCTGGGGCAGCGGTCGCGGGGCAGCTTGAGCCAGGTCTCGGCCTCCGTGCAGATGTGGGCGTCGGTGTACCAGTAGATGTCGGTGGACAGCACGTCGGTGTAGGAGTTGACGAACCTGCTCGCCTCCTCGTCCGGCTCCCACATGGCGACGCCCTTGCCGAAGTTGGCGTAGTGCAAGCGGCCGTCGCCCTTGGGCAGCCTGTCCTTGAGGGTGCTCATCACCGTGTAGCCGCAGGGCGGCTTCTCCGGCAGGCAGATCTGTCCCTCTCCGGCGAACTTGCCGCTCCACTTGCCGTCGCCGGGCCCTGCGAACATGTCGGGCTCGTCGGTGAGCAGCCAGCCGACCGTCTCGGAACCAGTGCCGGGGAGCGGCTTGCTGGTCATGGCGTACATGCCGTGCTCGCGGATCAGCTTCATGTCGCTGTTGGCGGTCAGCTCGACGTAGGTGTTGAGCCCGGCCTCCTTGTCGAGCCGGACGTCACGCTCCTCCAGCACGGACTCGAACCAGACCCCGATGGGGAAGAACGCCGGGTCCGTCCACCCCGCCTCCTTGGCCACGGGGAAGTCCGCGTAGTAGGCGGGGCCGCCCTCCCAGGGCACGCGCGGCAGGTCGAAGCGCCCGGCCGTGGTGGCGGCTCCCCCCTGCGCGACGACCCACGCCACGCCGACCACCAGCACCAGCGGGATGAGCAGTAACCACTTCGACAGCCTCCGCGAAGCCATGTCCCTCCCGGCTACGGCGTGATCCGATAGACGTGGTAGTCGTGCTCGGTGGCGAAGGTCGCGGTGAAGCGGCCCTCCCTGTCGGTCTCGATCGGGCGTCCCGTCAGATGATCCTCGACGAGGCCGCTCCGCGACAGGTTCGCGGGCACGGTGAGCGTGTGCTCGCCGGTGGCCGCGCCGCGTCCCGGCATGGCGAACAGGTAGTACGCGCCGTCGTGCTCCTTGAGCACGGTGTCCAGCTCAGGGGCGAAGTCGTAGGCGTACGAGGGGCCGTTGAGCACGGGCGCGAGCCGCTTGATCCGGGCGTTCAGCTCGGTCACCGCCTGCCTGAGCCGCGCGCCGCAGGCGCCGCGCAGCAGGTCGTCGCCCGCGCAGCGCCCGCCTGGGCCGTGCGGGTCGTAGATGATGCCGCGCGCGCCGTGGATGAGCGAGCTCATCACCGCGCCGCCGACCTGGCCGGGCGTGAGCCCGGCGAGCGAGATGACGGCGAAGACGGGCCTGCGCAGGCCGTCGCGGGCGTCCAGCTCGCGTACGCGGTCCACGGTCGCCCCGTAGTTGGCGGCCAGGCGGCACTGGGCGGCCGGTAGCTGCCGCCAGCGGGCGGCCTCGTCGCAGACGTTCTCGTCGGCGTACCAGTTGACGTCCACGCCGACGAGGTCGGCGTAGTCGTTGACGAACCTGCCGGCCTGCGGGTCGGTGGCCTGGTGGACGACGCCCTTGCCGAACGTGGCGTAGACGGGGCCGGCGCCGCGGGGCAGCCTCGCGGCGCTCGTGCTCAGCACCGTGTAGCCGCAGTACGACAGCTCGGGGCGGCACGGCGCGCGGCCGGTCCCGCCGCTCCAGCGGGACTGCCCGATGCCCGCCCACTCGTCGGCCTTGGCGGGCAGCGTGGCGCCCACGGTCTCCGCGCCCGTGCCCGGCGGGCGCTCGGTGCTCAGCACGGTCATCCCGGCCTCGCGCAGCAGGCGGGGGCGGCTGCCTGCGGTCAGCTCCAGGTACGTGTTCACGCCCATGGCCCGGTCGGCGGCGACCTGCCCGGCCGTGCCGGCCGTGGCGAACCAGAGCCCGACGGGGAAGAACGACTCCCGCGCCCAGCCCGCCTCGGCCAGGCGCGGCCATGCCGCGTACGCGTCCGGGCCCTCCGTCGGCAGGGCGCGCAACGTCATGGACGGCGCGGTCAGCGACGGCGGCGGGGGCGGCGCCGGGTGGTCGCGCAGCCAGACCCAGCCGCCGGCCGAGATCGCGGCGGCCGTCACCACCGATGCCACCTTGGCCCACGTGCCTCGCCTCGCCGCCGGTGTGCCCTGCCCGGCCGTCTTCGGGGGCTCGTCCCGGCTCATCCCGGATCCCGTTCCGTCAGGGCCGCCAGCGCGGCGTCACGGCCCGCCCAGGTCGCGCCGGCCAGCGAGGCGCGCAGCTCCTCGGCGGGCAGCGGCGGGCCCTCGGCCAGGCTCGTCTTGATCGCCGCGACGAACTCCTCAGGGGTGGCGGCCACCCTGACCCGCCCCGCGTAGTGTGCCAGCTCGTCGAACGGGGTGCTGACCACCGGCAGGCCGAGCGCCAGGAACTCCTTGAGCTTGATCGGGTTGGCGTGCCTGATCCAGTCGTTGGCCGACCAGGGCATGATCGCGACGTCGAAGCCGGAGCCGTACGCGGGGATCTCCTGGTACGGCCGGAAGCCGAGCCAGTGGACGTTGGGGTACTTGGTGAGCCGCCCGATGTCGCCGTTGGCGTCGCCGATGAGCACGATCGAGGTCTCCGGCAGCTCGACGGCGACCCGTTCGAGCAGCTCGAAGTCCACCACGAAGTCGTCGAGAGCGCCGAAGAAGCCGATGCGCGGCCCCGGGATGGCGCGCAGGTCGGCGGGCCGTCGCTCCTCGGGCACGGGGGTGAAGTGTTCGAGGTCCACGCCGTGGTCGAGGAAGTACGCGCGCTCGCCGGTCAGCGGGGCCTCCTCGCGCATGAGGGCGCGGCTGACGTAGACGACGTGGTCGGCGCGTTCCAGCAGGGCGCGTTCGAGCGCCTCGATGGTGGGGCGGTCGGACTCGGGGAAGTCGGAGTGACGGTCGGAGCGGTTGAAGACCAGGGCGCGGCGGGGCATGGGGCGTACGGCGTCCCAGGCGGTCGGGATCGTCACCATGATTACCGGTCGGTGCAGGCCGAGGAGGGCGCAGGCGGCGCGCACCTGGGTCCTGACCAGCCAGGCGTTCAGCGCCCTGCCGTTGGGGCTGCGGTAGAAGGGCAGCGGCAGGGGCGACATGACCCATAAGCGCGGCTCGACCCTGCGGACGAGCTTGGCGACGCTGCGCAGCTTCCTGATGATGCGCCTGGCCACGTACCTCGTCTTGCCGGGTGTGGGCATGCGCATGCCGATGCTGTTGACGATCAGGACGCGGCGGGTGCGGGCCAGGTGGCGCATGAGCTGGAAGTCGGAGTGCGCCCTGTTGTGGTACCACCAGTCCTGGCCGGAGAAGCAGACGTACGGCGGCGGCTCCCCGGGAGCCTCTGGCGGCGTGGGCCAGGCGGGCATGCGGGCGAGCTCGCGCAGCGCCTGGCGGTGCCGGGCGCCGCCGGTCCGGCCGCGTGCCACGGCGCGCAGCGCCTCGTTCAGCGCCACGGCCAGCCGCATGGCCTGAGCCCGTACGGGCCCGTGGCGCTCGCGGTGCAGCCTGACCCGGTTGAGCGCCGCCATCGTCCACAGCGGGCTGGAGCGGTCCTGGTCGCCGCCGATGTGCACGGCCCGTGCGCGCGGCTCGTACGCCACCCGCAGCCCGTGGTCGCGGGCCCGCAGCATGTACTCGGTCTCCTCCGAGTACAGGAAGTAGCGCTCGTCGAGCAGGCCCACGGTGTCCAGGCAGCGGCGGGAGATCAGCCAGGCCGCGCCGGTGGCCCAGTCGGGGTGGGCGGGCCTGTCGTACGCCCGGGGATCGGCGACCAGTTCGCCGAGCGGCGCGTACCTGCCCGCCCGCAGCCCGCCGAGCAGCGCCTCGCCGAGCGCCCGCAGCACGGTGGGGCGGCGGCGCAGCGAGAGCTGGAGCCTGCCGTCGGGGTGGGTCAGCCGGGGCACCGCGATGCCGGTGCCGGGCTCGCGCAGCTTCTCGCGCAGCAGCCGCACCGAGCCGGGCGCGAGCCTGATGTCGGCGTTGAGCACGAGGACGTCGCAGCCGGGCGCCGCCTGGATGCCCGCGTTCACGCCGGCCGCGAACCCGCCGTTGCGGCCCGTACGGACCAGCTCGACGCCCGGCCCGGCGGCGAGCACCTTGGCCACGGTGTCGTCGCGGGAGTCGTTGTCCACCACGATCGTCCTGCTGGGTCCGGCGTCGCGCAGCGCGTCAGGCAGGCCGGCCAGGCAGTCCTCGATGACCTCGCCGCTGTTGTAGGTGACGATGACGACGGCAAGCGCGGGGTGGTCGATCGCGGGCACGCTCATCGGCGGTGGCCAATCTGTCGGGTGTCTAGGGGCGGCGACCCGCCGTCAGGCGCCGCCACGCGGCGCCGGCCAGCAGGCCGAAGGCGAAGGGCAGGTCGTCGCGGAGATACCGGCGTGCCAGGCGGCGCGGCTCCAGCGCGAGCCGGAAGAGCCACTCGGCGCCCGCTCGCTGCAGGGCGCGCGGCGCCCGTCTGAAGCGTCCGGCCGCCATGGGGATGCCCGCGCCGCAGCCCAGGTACCAGGCGCGCGGCAGCTCGGGGCGGAGCACGGCGATGAGCCGCTCCTGCTTGGGGAAGCCGAGCCCCACCAGGACGAGGTCGGGTGCGGCCGCGCGCACCAGCTCGACGGTCCTGTCCACCTCGGCGGGGTCGCGCTCGAAGCCGAACGGCGGCGCGTACGCACCCGCGACCAGCAGGCCGGGGTAGCGGGCCGCCAGCACCTCGCCGGCCCGCTCGGGCACGCCGGGCTCGCCGCCGACCAGGAAGACCGAGCGGCCCTCGCGCGCGGCGCACGCGGCGAGCGTGAAGACCAGGGACGCGCCCGTGACGCGGCCGGGCAGGCGGGCGCCGGCGAGTCTGGCGGCCCACACGACCGGCATGCCGTCGGCCACCACCAGCTCCGCCGCGGCGACCAGGGCGGCCAGTTCGGGTGCGCGGGTGGCGGCTCTGACGATGTCCACGTTGGCGGTCACGATCGCGCCGCCCAGGCCGTCGTGCCAGGCGCGCGTGACGTGCCCGGCGACCTCGGCCTCGGTCATCGCCATGACCTCGATGGCCCCCACCCGGGTGCGGGATGCTGGATCGTTCCTTCCGGAGGAGCGGTCCACGGGATTGTCCTCACCCCTCCTCGGGCTTGACGTGCCTGGCCGTCAGTCCTTCCTTTTTGTCATCGGGGCAGGGCTTTATCCGTTACGCACCAAGGTTCAGGATTGCCCTATGAGAGTGGAGCGCGGCCCGCTGGCCGGGACACTGCTGTTCACCCCCATCCCGCACCGCGACGAGCGCGGATTCTTCACCAGGACCTTCGACGCCGCCATCGCCGAGGAGCACGGGCTGGACCCGGCCGCGTTCGTCCAGGACAGCCAGTCGCGCACGGTCGCGGGCGGCATCCGCGCCCTGCACGGCAGAAGCGGGCGCGGCGAGGCCAAGCTCGTCAGGTGCGCCCGTGGCGCGGTGTACGACGTGCTCGTGGACGCCCGCCCCGATTCGCCGACGTTCGGGCGGCAGATGGCGGTCACGCTCGACGACAAGGACTTCGTCCACCTGTACGTGCCCCCCGGCCTGCTCCACGGCTACCAGGCGCTCACCGAGGCCGACGTCTGCTACCGCATCGACAGGGAGCACGACCCGTCCGAGGACATCTCGGTCCGCTACGACGACCCCGACCTCGCCATCGCCTGGCCGCTGCCGGTCACCGCAATCAGCGCGCGCGACCTGAACGCCGGCTCGTGGAAGGACGCGCTGCGGCGGCTCGGCCTCTAGAGCGCCGCCCGGGCTTCGGCGTCGCGGCGCACCATCCGCAGCAGCGCGCCCGCCAGCCCGATCAGCAGGAACGACAGCGAGTTGGCGGTGCTGAACGAGGCGAGGTCGAACGTGGCACAGCCGAGCAGCGGCACCGCCAGCGCCGCCGCCAGCGTCAGCCCGAGGTCCTTGGTACGCGCGTCCGCGCCGATCCGCCGCACCCGCAGCGCCGCCACCATGCCGGCGACGAAGAGCCCGGCGAACCCCAGCAGCCCCCAGATGCCGCCCTGCACGGCGGTGAGCAGGTACTGGTTGTCGAAGACCGGGTGGTGCGGCGGGAACCAGGTGCCGTGGCCCCGCCCGAGCCAGGGATGCCGCAGGAACTCGGCGAGCGCGATGCTGTAGTCGTTGGTGCGCCAGCGCAGGCTCTCGTCGTTGCCGAGGTTGCCGAACAGCCCGATGATCGCCCCGAGCAGGCCGGGGACGATCAGCCGCAGCAGCACGAGGAAGCCGATCAGCCCCGCGCCCGCCCGCAGCCGCCGCGACCTGTTCCACCCGGCGAGCAGGATCACCCCCGATCCCGCCAGGCCGAGCACGGTCGAGCGGGAGGCGGAGAACGCCATGCCGCCCGCGATCAGCGCGCACATCACCCACCAGCGCAGCGAGGGCGCGCGGCGCTCCCAGGCGTCGAAGGCGTAGTGCAGCCCGAGCGGCAGCACCATCGCCGACACCACGCCGAACTCGATGGGGTGCGTGGCCGTCGAGGCGACCCTGTTGACGCCGTTGCGCTGCAGGATCGTCTCCTCGACCGAGCGCAGGCGGGAGCCCGGCACGTGCAGGTACTCGGTGAGGTCGAAGGTGAACAGGAACTGCAGCCCGCCGATCACGCCCATGATCGCGCCCGCGACGACGAGCGTCTTCAGCACCAGGTCGAGGCGGTCGCGCCCGGACACGCCGTCCACGGCGAGCAGCGCGATGCCCGCGACGCCGGCCGTGATGACGAGGATGTGGTCCGACAGCGCCAGCTCGTGCGGGGGCAGGTAGCCGGCCGTCGTGTACGCGTACGTCACCAGGAACGTGATCACGTAGAAGTAGATCGCGTACCTGACCATGCTGGGGCCCTTGGCCGCGCCGAGCGTGGTGGTGAGGTGGGCGCAGCACCACCAGACGACGGCCATGAGGCCCATGGCCTCGGCGTAGGTCAGG
Organism: Nonomuraea sp. NPDC049309; assembly: GCF_043196965.1. Classification (NCBI taxonomy): domain Bacteria; kingdom Bacillati; phylum Actinomycetota; class Actinomycetes; order Streptosporangiales; family Streptosporangiaceae; genus Nonomuraea; species Nonomuraea sp. NPDC049309. Next base: position 308,692 of record NZ_JBICSH010000002.1, read on the forward strand.
TCGAAGGGCAGCCCGCCGATCACCTGGCGGGCGGGCACCAGCATGAGCACCACGACGAAGAGGGCGCACAGGGTGGCGGCGTCCGCGCCGCGGCGTCCCGCGCGTCGCGGCGGGCCGGGCGGCGGCGGGGGCACAGAAGACGCAGGCGGCGCAGGCGGCGGGGTGGCGACGCTCATCGCGGCAGCACCGCCTCCTCGGCCGGCGCGGCGGCCTCGCGGGGCTCCGGCGGCCGCTGCCCCTTACGCCGCCGCAGCCCCTGCGCGATGCTCTCGGCGGCGTAGCAGGCGCCCAGTGCGGCCATGACGCCCAGCGCCAGCACGACGGCCGCGGCGCGGGTCCTGCCGCCCCGCTCGGGCTGGGGCTCGGTCGGTCCGATCATCGGGGTCAGCTTGATGAACGTCTCCGGCGGCGCGCCCAGCAGGTGCTGGCGGCGGTCCAGCTCGGCCTTGGCCCGCTCGGCGACCCGTTCGACGATCCGCTTGGCGTCCTGCGGCGACGGGCTCGTGCCCTCGACCACCACGAACGGCGCGTTGATCAGCAGCTCCGGGTTGGGGTGGCCGTTGTGCACCTCGTACGTCGTCGGCGAGTCGGGGTGCACGCCGAGCTGGGCGGCCACCTCGGGGCTGCCGAGCACCTGCACCATGATCGAGGCCGTCATGTTCAGGCCGCCGTCGAAGTTCAGCAGCGGGTTGACCAGCGGGTTGGGGTGGTTGGGCTGCGGCATGCGGTAGGAGCCGCTGGGCGGCACCGTGAGCACCATGAGGGTGGTCGAGACGTACCGGGTGGGGATCGTGGTGTACATGCCGTACGCGGCGGTGATCGTCAGCAGCAGCGCCGACAGGGCCACGTACCAGCGGCGGACGAGGACGGAGATCGCCTGCCATAAATCCACGTCGTCCCCCTCACCCCTCTTTGAGGCAATCGACGGGAAAGCCGGGCGTGTTACCCGACATCTGTAACGTGCCAAAGCCGGCCCTCGATACACCGGGGCCGACAGAGGCATCCGCGAGAGGTGAGCCGTGGAAGAGTGCTGCGCGCCGTGGGGCCGCCCATGAAGACGCTGGCCGTCGTGACCCCCAGCTACGGCCCCGACGCCGGCCACTTCGGCGACCTGCACCGCTCGGTGCTCCGCTGCACACCGCCCGAGACCGTGCACCACGTGATCGTGCCGCGCCCCGACCTGCCGCTGTTCGCGCCGTACGCGGGGCCGCGCTGCCGGGTCTGGTCGGTGGACGAGCTGCTGCCCAGGCGGTACGTCCAGGTGCCGCGCACGGGCATCTGGGTCAACGCGCGCCGGCCATGGCCGCCGGTGCGCGGCTGGGTGATGCAGCAGATCGTCAAGATCGTCGCCAGCGCCGCCATGGACACCGACGTCGTGCTGGTCGCCGACTCCGACGTGGTGCTGCTCCGGCCGGTCACCGCCGCGCGGGCGCTGGTCGGCGGCCGGGTGGCGCTGCACAGGCTGGAGGGCGGCGTGCACGCGGGGATGCCCCGCCACCTGCTGTGGCATCGGGTCGCCCGCGACCTGCTGCGGCTTCCCCCGCCGCCGGGGCCGCCGCTGCCCGACTACATGAGCCCGCTGACGTTCTGGCAGCCCGCCACCGTGCGCAAGCTGCAGGAACGGCTCCGGGAGAGCACCGGGCGGCACTGGATCGAGGCGTTCGGCTCGCGGCTGCACGTCTCCGAGTTCATGCTGTACGGCGTCTTCGTCGACGAGGTGCTGAGCGCCACCGAGGGACGGCCGCCGTCCGACACCTCGATCTGTCACAAGACGCCCGACGAGTCGCCGATGGACCTGCGCACCGCGCTGGACTTCGCCGGGCGGGTGGGGCCCGAGGCGATCGGCATGCTGATCTCCTCCAAGTCGGGCACGCCGCCCGAGGTGCGGCAGGCGGCCATCCGGCGCGGCATGGAGGTCGCCGCTCAGACGTCCTGAGCAGGTGCCGCGTCCTGGGAGGCGGGGCGGCGGAAGAGGCCGCGCACCCGCACCGCGTACGCGCCGGCGAGGCCGAGCAGGACCGTGGCGAGCAGCGCGCCGACGGCGTACTGGATCTTCGCGGTGGGGTCGTACTCCGGCGGCAGCACCACGACGGTGCTGAGCGTGATGTACGTGCTGCGCGGCGCGCCCAGCGCGACCTGGTAGGCGGTGAGCCGCTCGCGCAGCCGCCGGTGCGCGTTCTCCAGCACCTGCCTGGCGGCCGCCGGGTCGTCGCTTTCGACCGCGACGTGCAGGAACGGCCCGAGCGTCTCGACGCCGAGCAGGTCGGCGTTGGACCGCCCGTCGTCGATGACGATGGTGGTCGGGCCGTCCTCGGTGACGCCGAGGCGGCGCAGCTCGTCCTTGCCGTTGAGCGCGACGATGAGGATGCCGGCCACGGTGCGCAGCCCGTTGTTCTGCTGCAGCAGGGGGTTGGTCTGGCCGACCGGGCTGGCCGGGTCGAGCGAGAGTGTGCCGCCGCTCGGCGGCGGGGTCAGGATCAGCGACGACTCGGTGGCGTAGCGGGCGGGGGTGATGAGGTACGCCGTCACCGCGAGGACGAGGGCGAGCGCGAGGATCGGCAGGGCGATGGCGCGCCGCCGCAGCAGCCCCAGCACATCGGTCCAGAAAGCCGTGGTCACCGTGGCACCCCACCCCTCGTCGCGCGCCGCGTGAGCGCGTACGCCACCCCGGCCCCGATCAGCGCGCCGAGCACCCCGCCGCCCGCCGCCGCGAGGATCCTGTCCCGGTAGACGGGCTCGGGCGGGGTGGCGGGCCGCACGTCGAGCATGCCCATGTGGGTGATGGGCGGCGCGCCCAGCGACGTCTGCCAGTTCTTCAGCTCCGTACGCACCTGGCCCTGCGCCTTGGCCATGACGTCCCGCACGGCGGCGGCCGAGGGTCCCTCCACCTCGATGTGCACGAACGGCCCGGTGGAGCCCACCTTCAGCAGCTCGGGGTCGGTGCGCCCGTCGTCCACGGTCACCTCGACGGGGCCGCCGTCGGTGACGCCGAGCGCCTTGGCCACCCGCTCGTTGCGCATCGACAGGATGACGATCCCCGCCGTGGTCCGCAGCGGGTCGCCGAACTGCAGCAGCGGGTTGGTCAGCAGCTGCTCGGCCGCGGGCCTGACCTCCTGGGTGCCGCCCGCGGTGGAGATCGTGATCACCATGGCGGCCGAGGACACGTAACGGGGCGGCGTGAGGAGGAACCCGGCGGCGGCGAAGACCAGCACCGCCACGATGACGGGAGGACCGACGAGCCTGTTCCCGGCCAGACCGAGAAGAGTCGTCCAGAAGCGCACTTGGCCCGCCCGTCCGCGTTGTACCGCTGATTCGGATACATGGGGAAATCGCGCGTTCATGACATTCGTTACGCGGGACGCAGCAGGGACAGCACCTTGCGGCCACGCCTGACGACCGTGTGGCGCTGCCTGCGCGCGTACATGCGCAGCACGGCCGCCCGCGCCGCGCGGCGCTGCGCGCTCGTCAGCCCCGGCACGTGCCCGGCCGAGCCCACCCACCGCAGCAGCTCGCGGAGCTGGAGGATGTTGGACACGTGCGCCTGCCAGGGCGGCACGCCGAGCCTGCGCGCCACCTTCGTAAGGCGCTCGACGCGGGTGTTGCGGTGCGCCAGCACCTCGGGCACGTGCCCCCAGGGACCGGCCAGCGCCAGCTTGGCGGCGAAGATCTCGTCCTCGCGCAGCATGTTCCTGCGCGGGATGCCGGTCGCGGGCCCGCGCCGCAGCAGCCCGTAGAGCGGGTCCATGAGCAGCGGGCTCTCGTTGAGCAGCCGCAGCCACTCGCGCAGCCGCTCGACCGGGTCGTCGGAGCCGAGGCCGGAACCGTCGTAGGCGGCGGTCCTGGTCACGCCGTCGGGGCCGGTGTAGGCGACCTGCGTGGTGACCAGCACCAGCCGCGCGTCCGCCGCGAAGGCCGCCATGGCGCGCGAGATGCAGGACGGGTCGAGCCGGTCGTCGTCGCCGATCCAGCGGACGAACGCGCCCCTGGAGATCCTGGCGGCGTGCATGAAGTTGCCGAGCAGGCCGACGTTGTGCGGGTGCCGGTGGTAGACGATCCTGGGATCGCCCGCGGCGAGGTCCCTGCACACCTCCTCGGTGGCGTCGGTCGAGGCGTTGTCGGAGATGACCAGCTCGATGTCCCCGTAGTCCTGCGCGAGCACGGACTTCACGACCTGTTCCAGCCGTTCCGCGCCGTTGCGCACGGGCAGGGCGATCGACACCAGCTCAGAGCCTGACATGGGCCCTCCCTTGACGCGTGAGACGGCCGAGCACCGCGCGCGGCGTGGCCAGCAAGGCGAACACGAGCAGTCCCGAGCCGCCCACGACCGGCAGCTCCGCCCATGGGGGCCAGTCGACGGCGGCGGCGAGCGCGGTCAGGTACGCGTACGTGACCGCCGAGGCCAGCGCGGGCCGCACGAGGCCGGGCAGCACGCCGCGCAGCCGCACGCCCTGCCGGCGCAGCAGCAACGCGCCCAGCGGCAGCGCGACGAGGACGGCCACGGCGGCGTGCCCGGCGGCCGCACCCGTGATGCCGCCGAGGCGCGCCCCGGCGACGAGGGCGGGCAGCAGCGCAAGCGCCCAGCCGAGGTTGAGCCAGACCGTGCTCCTGGTCGCGCCGGTCGAGATGAGGATGTCGGTGACCAGGTACGACGTGATCATCCTGACGACCATGAGCACGGACAGGAAGCTCAGCACCGGCGCCGCGGGCGCCCAGCGCGGCTCGTACAGGAACGTGATGAGGGGGTGCGCGAGCGTGGCCATGACCAGCGCCACCGGCATCACGAACGACACCAGCAGCGGCACCGACCTGCGCACGCCCTCCGACAGCGCGTCCTCGTCCTCGGCCAGGCGCGAGAAGCCGGGCAGCGCGACGTAGCGCAGCGCGGTGCCGATCACCCCGGGCACCCAGCTCGACACGTTGAAGGCCAGCAGGTAGTAGCCGAGCTGCACCTCGCCGAGCACCGCGCCGACGACGACGAAGCCGGAGTTCATCAGCACGGCCTCAAGGGCGAAGCCGAGCGCCGACGGCAGGCCGAAGCGCAGCAGCCGGGCGGCGATGGCCCGGTCGAAGCCGAGCCGCCACGGCATCCTGGCCAGCCGGATGATGACGGCCCCCGTCACGATCACGCCGCCGAGCTGGCCCCAGGCGAAGCTGTAGGCGCCGGCGCCGGCCGCCGCCAGCGAGATCGCGACCGTGGCGTTGACCGCGAACCCGGCGAGGTTGGCGGCGGCGAGGCGGTCCTGGGCGAACTCGCGCATCAGCACGGCGCTGCGCACGGCGGTCACGGCCTCGACCAGGATGACGGCCGTGAGCAGCCGCACCACGCCGGTCGCCGGCTCGCTGCCGGCCAGCGCGGCGAAGTACGGCGCGCCCGCCCAGAACAGCGCGTACAGGCCGGTGGCGAAGCAGAACGCGAGCACCGTGGCCGTGGGCGCGATCTCGGAGACCCGGCCGCGCCACTGGATGACGGCGGCCATCACGCCCGCGTCCTTGACGACCATGACGAACTGCGTGGCGGCCAGCGCCACCGCGTAGACGCCGAAGTCCTCGGTCGCGAGCAGCCTGGCCAGCACCAGGCTCATCACGAACGAGGCCGCCTTGGTCACCGTGTTGCCGAGCAGGCTCCAGCGCAGCCCGCTGCTCGCCTTGCGGCCGATCGCCTCGACGGTCGTGCCGGTCACGGCGTCGTCAGTCACGGCGTCGTCAGTCACGGCGTCGTCAGTCACGGCGTCGTCAGTCACGGCGGGTCAGACCCGTTCCAGCCAGATCTCCCGCCAGAACGGGACGAACTCGCGCGGGCAGTTGAGGCTGTGCACGCCCGCGCAGACGACCCCCTCCAGCACGATGCACGGGTTCTTCATGGTCAGCATCTCGCCCGTCTTCTCGTCGATGCAGCGCTCGACCCTGGCCTGCACCCGCGCCGTCTTCCCGCAGTAGCGGGCCATCTCCTGCTCGAAGCCCATGCCGCGGTTGAGCAGGTCCTCGTTGAGCGTGGAGAGGATCTCCTCCTTGGACTTGATCCGCACCAGCTCGCCCGGCCGCAGGTCGAGGGTCTGCGTGGGCGTCCTGCCCTTCAGGCGGCCTTTGAGGAAGCCCCACGGCAGCCCCTCCTTGATCAGCAGCCATCGCGGCAGCACCCGCCTGGCCAGGCGCTGCATGCGGTTGAACAGCCCGATGGCGATGGCCTGCACGGTCCTGCCCAGGCCCACGTTGCCTGAGCGCACGTCGGTGACGTACTGGCGGGCGTTCGTGAACGGCAGGCAGGCCGGCGCGGCGCGCAGCAGCTCGGTCGCCTGGCAGGAGTAGCGCACGGTGCCGTCTTCGGCGGGCGGCCTGCGGGTGTTCGCCTCCAGCAGCGGCAGCAGCCTGGCGTCCTGGGGCGCGGTCGTCGGCTCGCCCGTCACCGGCTTGAGCCAGGCCTCCTTCCAGTACAGGGAGCAGGCGGTCTGGCAGCCGCCGTGCGCCGAGCCGTCGCAGCGGGCGCCGGTCAGGTGCACGGCGCTGTCCATCTTGCGAAGGCCCGTACGTGTCTGGGTGTCGCACAGCTTGTGGGCCACCTTGTGCACGGTGAGGCGTTTGCCGCAGAAGGCCAGCATCTCGGGCATGAACGGCAGCCCGTCGAGCTCGCCCCGTTCGTCCAGCGTGGCCAGGATCTCGGCCTCGCTGCGCACCTCCACGAGGTCTCCGACCTTGTAGCGCATCACGCGGTCTCCTTGAGCAGTCCGGCCGCCAGCAGGGCGTCCGCCGCCGCACGCAGCGCGGCGAACGGCAGGTCCGAGCGCTCGGCGATGTCCAGCAGGCTGTTGCCGCCGTCGGACATGTTGAGCACCCATAACATCGCGAGCTGCGCCTGTTTCGTGTCGCTGCGCCCGCCGAGTGAGTCGTAGAGCCCGCGCCGGCCGAGCTGCGGCTCGCCGTACGGGCTGAGGTTGAGGTAGCTGCGGTCGCCGTCCAGCACCCGGGTGATGGCCTGGAGCGCGTCCAGGGTGTCCTCCAGGGCGTCCGGGGTGACGAAGTCCAGGTCGTCCCCGGAGGTGTGGTACTCGGGGTACTGGGCGTACGGGGTCCTGGTGAGGCTGCCGAACGGCAGGTCGAAGCCGGGCGAGCAGAACTGCCGCTCGTCGTAGCCGTACGGGGTGAACGGCAGCACCCGGTGCGGCCGGTCCTTGAGCACGTGGACGGCGGCCCGGTCGATCGCCGCGTCGCCCCTCCTGCTGCGCTTGTACGTGAGCGGCCCAGGGTCGCCCGCGCAGGCCAGCGTGAGCCCGTGCCTGATGCGCCCCACGCGCTCGCGGTTGCGGGCCAGCCACGTGATGGCCCCGATCGTGCCCGGCGCGAACAGGAACCGGTAGGTGTGGCGCGGCCGGTCCAGGCTCCGCGCCAGCGCCACGGCCACGGCGATGCCGGCGAGGTTGTCGTTGGCCAGCGACGGATGGCAGACGTGGCAGGAGATCATCACCTCATCGCCGCTCTCCCCCGGCACGACGTGCTCGGCGTAGGTCAGGGAACCGTCGGCCAGCGTGGAGTCGATGACCACCTCGTACGGCCCGTCGTCCATGGCGTCGAGCGTGCTCTGGCTGAGGCAGAAGCCCCACGTCCGCGCGTAGTACGAGGTCCGGTAGGGCACCAGGTCGGGTTGCTCGGGCAGCGTGTGCAGGTGGGGGCGGAGCTCGTCCAGCGTCATCGTGGCCGAGACCGGCTCGCTGTAGCCCACGACGTGCAGGTTCGAGCGCCGGAAGTCCACCACCCGCCGCCCGGACGCGTCCTTGATGTAGGCGTCGCGGATGTTCCACTCCTGCGGGATCGTCCAGTCGAGCACCTGGGTCCCGGTCGGCACCTCGTGCACGGTCAGCGGCAGGTGCTCACCGATCACGCCGAGCGTCGCGCGGACGCCGTCGCCGGTGATGCTCCTGCACAGCGGGTAGAGCCGCGCCACCAGCGCGTGCATCTCCGCGCCCGTCATCCGGCCGCTCATGACGGGCGCAGCTCCGCGTTCACGGTGCCCTCCGCCTGCCGGTCGGCCAGCCGGGCGAGCCGGGTGAAGCGCCGCTCGAACGCCTCCCTGGTCAGCCCGTGGCGGCGGTAGGCGTCGATCAGCTCGATCGCGCCGTCCTTGACCGTCCGCCGCGCCTCGGCGGCCGGCAGCGCCGCGCGCAGCCGGGAGAAGTCCACCCGGTACGAGCGCGGGTCCGCGCCCGTCTCCCCCGTGATCGTCACCGTCGCGCCGGGCACCACCTCGGCGACGGCGGCGGCGATCTCGGCCACGGTGACGTTGTTCTGCTCGCCGCCCACGTTGAACGCCTTCGCGTGCACGACCTCCCTGGGCGCGGTGAGCGCCGCGGCGAACGCCTCCGCGATGTCCAGCACGTGCACCAGCGGCCGCCACGGCGTGCCGTCGGACAGCACCCTGATCTCGCCCGCCAGGTGGGCGTGCCCGGCGAGGTTGTTGAGCACGATGTCCGCGCGCAGCCGGGGCGAGAAGCCGAAGGCGGTGGCGTTGCGCAGGAAGACCGGGGTGAAGTCGGCGTCGGCCAGCTCCACCAGCTCGTCCTCCACGCGCACCTTCGACTCGGCGTACGGGGTCAGCGGGCGCAGCGGCGCGTCCTCGGTCACCAGCTCGTCGCCGCCGGAGGCGCCGTACACCGAGCAGGTGGAGGCGTACAGGAAGCGCCGCACGCCCGCGTCGCGCGCCAGCCGGGCAAGGCGCACGGAGGCGTGGTGGTTGATGGCGTACGTCAGCTCGGGCGCGAGCGAGCCCAGCGGGTCGTTGGAGAGCGCGGCCAGATGGATGACCGCGTCGAAGCCGCGCAGCGCCTCGGCGGGCACGTCGCGCAGGTCGGCGGCGATGCCCGGCGGGTCGGACGGCGGCGGGCCGAGCACGCAGTCGGCGAACAGGCCCGAGTCGAGGCCGGTGACCTCGTGCCCGGCCGCGCTCAGCACGGGAGCCATGACGGTGCCCAGATAGCCCTGGTGCCCGGTCAGCAGTACACGCATGTCGGCCTAGCCTCCGAGGTCGAGGACGAGTTTCGTGCTGTGGAACGCCTCGGCGTAGCGCGCGCCGCACTCGATGCCGCGGATGCGGGCGAGGCCGAGGAACGCCTCCCGGTCGTACCAGGGGCGGTGCCGCTGCGAGGGGTAGTGGCGCTGGAGCAGGGCGACCTTCTCCTCGGCCACCTCGGGCCGCAGCGGCTGGTAGACGTTGGGACGCCCGAGGTCGCCGTCCCACTTGACGATCTCGTAGCCGAGCGTCAGATGGACGCGGAAGGCGGTGGGCACCAGCTCGGCCAGCCCGCGGTGGTCCTGGTGCGCGTCGTCGCGGCGGGGCGCGAGTATCAGGTCGGGCTCGGTGGCGGCCCGCAGCTCCTCCACCGCCTCCTTGGCCTCGTTCCAGTGCGCGGGCAGCCGCCCGTCGGGCAGCTTGAGCACGGTCAGCCGCAGATCGGCGCCGGGGCAGAACGCGGCGAGCGCGGCGCGCTCCTCCTCCTCGCGCTCGGTGCCGCCGCCGGAGAGCACCAGCGCGTCCACGCGCAGCCCGGGGCGGGCGGCGCAGAGCGTGAGCAGCGTGCCGCCGGCGCCGATGGCGAGGTCGTCGCAGTGCGCGCCCACCGCGACCAGCGCGCCCAGCCCGGCCGGGACGAGGCCGGTCATCGCTCCCACAGCGCCCACGGCCGCTCACCCCGCGAGTAGGCCTCGTCAAGCTCCATGCGCTGGTTGACGGTGTCGGTCGGGCGCCAGTAGCCGCGATGCCGGTACGCCGTCAGCCGCCCGCGCTTGGCCAGCTCCACGCAGGCGTCGCCGACCAGGTCGCCGTTCTCGGGGATGTGGTCGAAGACCTCCTGGCGCAGCACGAAGTAGCCGCCGTTGACCCAGAGCGGCATTTCGCTGACCGGGCTGATGGCCCGCACCGCCCCGTCGTCGGCGACGTCCACGCAGTGGAAGGTGCCGGGCGGCGGCACCACCATCATCGACGCGCCCGCGTCGGCCTGCTCGAACTGGTCGATGATCTCCGGCAGCGGCGCGTCGGTGAGCACGTCGGCGTAGTTGGCCAGGAACATCTCCTCGCCCTCCAGGTACGGCCGCACCCGGCGCAGCCGCTCCCCGATCGGCGAGCGCAGCCCGGTCTGCACGAACGCGATCGACCAGTCGGAGGTGTCCTGCGAGAGCATCCTGACCTCGCCCTTGTGCAGGATGAAGTCGTTGGAGTCGGTCTCCTGGTAGTTGAGGAAGAAGTCCTTGATGTGCTGGGCGCCGTAGCCGAGGCAGAGCACGAAGTCGGTGTGCCCGAAGTGCGCGTAGTAGCGCATCACGTGCCAGATGAGCGGGCGGGGGCCGACGAGCTGCATCGGCTTGGGCACGTCTCCCGGCTGCCCGCTGCGCATGCGGGTGCCGTAACCGCCGCAGAAGAGCACGACCTTCATGGTGCGACCTCCAAGGACGGGATGGGGAAGACCAGCCGGCCGCCCCACTCGCGCACGTAGGCGAGCTGCTCGGTCAGCTCGGCGCGCAGGTTCCAGGGCAGGACCAGCACGTAGTCGGGCCGGTCGGCGGCGATCCGCTCGGGCGGCAGGATGGGGATGCGGGTGCCCGGCGTGAACCTGCCGTGCTTGTACGGGTTGCGGTCCACGGTGTACGGCAGCAGGTCGGGCCGGATCCCGCAGTGGTTGAGCAGCGTGTTGCCCTTGCCCGGCGCGCCGTAGCCGACCACGGTCTTGCCCTCGTCGGCCGCGTCGATGAGGAAGCGCAGCAGGTCGCGGCGGACCCTGGCCACCCGCTCGGCGAACCTCGCGTAGCCGCCGAGCTCCCGCAGCCCCGCGCTCTTCTCCATGTCGAGCACGTCGTCCACCCTGCGGCTGTGCCCGTTCACCGCCTCGGCGGGCCTGGCCCACAGGCGGATGGAGCCGCCGTGCGTCGGCAGGAGCTCGACGTCGGCAAGGGCGAGCCCGCCCGACTCCAGCGCCCGCATGGCCGATGCGACCGTGTAGTACTGGAAGTGCTCGTGGTAGATCGTGTCGTACTGGTTCAGCTCCATGAGCGTGAGCAGGTGCTGCACCTCGATGGAGACCCAGCCGTCGTCGGCGACGAGCGCGCGCAGCCCCTGGGTGAAGCCGATGATGTCGGGGATGTGCGCGTAGACGTTGTTGGCGACGACGAGCCCGGCGGGCCCGTGCTCGGCCCTGATCGCCGCGCCGGTCCGCGGGTCGAGGAACGCCGTGAGCGTCGGCACGCCCTTCTCCCTGGCGGCGCGGCCCACGTTCTCCGACGGCTCGACGCCCAGGCAGCGCACGCCCCTGGCCACGACGTGCTGGAGCAGGTAGCCGTCGTTGCTCGCGACCTCGACGACGAAGTCGGGGGCCAGCCGGTCGAGCGCCTCGTCGGCGAAGCGCCGCGCGTGCTCGACCCAGGAGGTGGAGTACGACGAGAAGTAGGCGTACTCGGTGAAGGTGTCCTCAGGCCGGATCAGCGGCGGGATCTGCGCCAGCCAGCAGCTCGTGCAGACCCGCAGGTGCAGCGGATAGGTGGGCTCGGGCTCGTCGAGCCGCTCGCGGGTGAGGAACAGCTCGCACGGCGGCGTGGCGCCGAGGTCCACCACGCTCGCGAGCTCGGTCGAGCCGCATAACCGGCAGCCTTTCACGGGCATCGACCCCGTTCACGCATCATGGCATCTCCCCACTTCGGGCGTTGAGTGTGTGGCGCGGTCCAAAATCGCCGCCGTCCGTAGCCCCGTTCGCCCACCGGCAGACATTTCGCGGCGCTTGTCGCATTCGTTACAGGGCCTGGTCGGGACGTTCCCGTCATGTCATGATCCGCTTCATGGATCCCCTCGGCCTCGACGGCGCCTGGCTGCACACCCCGGCGATCCACGGCGACCACCGCGGCGCCTTCCTGGAGTGGTTCAAGCAGGACGCGCTCGACCGCCCCATGGACGTGGCCCAGGCCAACTGCTCGATCTCGGTCAGAGGCACGCTGCGCGGCGTGCACTTCAGCGACGTGCCGCCCGGCCAGGCCAAGTACGTGACCTGCGTGTCCGGCAGCGTGCTCGACGTCATCGTGGACGTGCGCACCGGCTCGCCCACCTTCGGCGAGCACGTCGCCGTCGAGCTGGACGACCGGCGGCGGCGCGCCGTCTACATCGCCGAAGGGCTGGGGCACGCGTTCTTCGCGCTCAGCGAGTCGGCCACGGTCGTCTACCTGTGCTCCACCCCGTACGCGCCGCGGCGCGAGCACGGCGTGCACCCCCTCGACCCGGCGCTCGGCATCGACTGGCCGTCCGGCGTCGAGCCCGTGCTGTCGGAGAAGGACGCGGCGGCGCCCATGCTGGCGCAGGCTGCTGAGCAAGGGCTACTGCCCTCCTACGCCGGCTGCCTGGCTCACTACGCCTCCCCAGGCGGCCACCAGGTGGGGCCACGCGGCGTCTAAGGCCGTGCGCCAGTCGCGCATCGGCACCGGCGGCCGCCAGGCGCCGTCTCCCAGCACGCTGTAGGCGGGGCGGCGGGCGGGCCGCGGGAAGCCGGCCGTGCTCACCGGCTCCACCAGGCCGGGATCGGCGCCGGCCAGCTCGAAGATCCGCCGGGCGTAGCCGTACCAGCTCGTCGTGCCCGCGTTCGTCACGTGGTAGACCCCCGGAGGCAGGTGGCCCGCGCCCAGCAGGATCAGCCGCTCGGCCAGGTCCACGGTCCAGGTGGGCTGGCCGACCTGGTCGTCCACCACCCGCACCGGCGCGCCCTCGGCCGCCTTGACCGCCATGGTCCTGGCGAAGCTGCGGCCGTGCGCGCCGTACAGCCACGCGGTGCGCACCACGTAGTGGCCGTGGCCGAGCGCCGCCTGCTCGCCCGCCAGCTTCGCCCTGCCGTAGGCGTTGAGCGGGCGCGCCGGGGCGTCCTCCGCGTACGGCGTGCGCGCCGTACCGTCGAAGACGTAGTCGGTGGACAGCTGCAACAGCCGCGCGCCCACCCGGGTGCACTCCAGGGCCAGCCCGGCCACCGCCGTGCCGTTGACCGCCATGGCCCGCGCCTCGTCCCGCTCGGCGGCGTCCACGTCCGTCCACGCCGCGCAGTTGACCACCACGCCGGGACGGACCGCGCGCAGCGCGGCGGCCACCGCGCCCGGATCGCACACGTCCAGCTCCGCCCTGGTGAACGCGTGCACCGACGCGCCCGGCACGCCCCGCAGCAGGCGCGTCAGGTCCCGGCCGAGCATGCCGCCCGCGCCGGTCACGAGCCACCTCATGTCCCCGCCCACCAGCCGGGATTGTCCCGATACCACCGCACGGTCTCCTTCAGCCCCTGCTCGAACGAGATCCGGGGCCGCCAGCCGAGCGCGCGCAGCTTGCGGTCGTCGAGCGAGTAGCGGCGGTCGTGCCCCTTGCGGTCGGCGACGTACTCGACCATGTCCCAGCCCTTGCCGCAGGCTTCGAGCAGCCGGGCGGTCAGCTCCTTGTTGGTCAGCTCGGCGGTGCCCGCGATGTGGTAGACCTCGCCGGGCTCGCCCACGTCGGCGACCAGGCGGATGCCGGCGCAGTGGTCCTCGACGTGGATCCAGTCCCGCACGTTGCCGCCGTCGCCGTAGAGCGGCACCTTCCTGCCGCGCAGCAGGTTCGTGATGAACAGCGGGATGATCTTCTCCGGGTACTGGCGGGGCCCGTAGTTGTTGCCGCAGCGGGTGATCGAGACGTTGAGCCCGTGGGTGATCGCGTACGCCTGGGCGATCATGTCGCCGCCCGCCTTCGACGCCGCGTACGGTGAGCGCGGCCGCACCGGCGCGGACTCGTCCCACGAGCCGATGTCGATCGAGCCGTAGACCTCGTCCGTGGAGACCTGCACGACCTTGGGCACGCCCGCGTCCAGGCACGCCTGCAGCAGCGTCTGGGTGCCGAGCACGTTGGTGCGCACGAACTCCGCCGCCCCCTCGATCGAGCGGTCGACGTGGGACTCGGCGGCGAAGTTCACCACGAGGTCGTGGCCGGGGACGATCCGGCTCAGCAGCTCGGCGTCGCACACGTCGCCGTGCACGAACCGGTGCGGCACCCCCTCCAGGTTGGCCCGGTTGCCCGCGTACGTGAGCTTGTCGAGCACCGTCACGTCCGCATCGCGCAGCCCGCGGACGAACTGGGACCCGATGAAGCCGGCCCCACCCGTAACCAGAACGCGTTTCATGTACCGATCTGCACCTTGCTGTGATCGCCCAGCACGAGACGGTGGGCCTTGGGGGTGGTGACCGAGGCGGTCACCTCGACATGGTGGCCTATCAGGGACGATTCGATCCTGCCCACCCCCGCGATGGAGGTGCCCCGCAGCACGATCGAGTAATCCAGCTCGCTGCCGGTGACCGTGCAGTCCGCGCCGACGGAGGTGAACGGGCCGACGTAGCTGTCGCGGATGCGGGTGCCCGCACCGATGATCACCGGGCCGACCACGCGGGAGCGCTCGACCACCGCGCCCTCTTCCACCACCACCCGGCCGATGATCTCGCTGGCCGCGTCCACCACGCCGTCCACGCGCCGTTCGAGCGACTCCAGCACCAGCCGGTTGACCTCCAGCATGTCGGTGACGTTGCCGGTGTCCTTCCAGTAGCCGGTGATGACCGACGCCTCGACGTCCAGGCCCGCCTCGATCAGCCACTGGATCGCGTCGGTGATCTCCAGCTCGCCCCGCCACGACGGCTTGAGCTCCGCGACCGCCTCGTGCACGGCCGGGCTGAACAGGTAGACGCCGACCAGGGCCAGATCGCTCTTGGGCACCGCCGGCTTCTCCTCCAGGCCGATCACCTGACCCCGCGCGTCCAGCTCGGCCACGCCGAACTGCCGCGGATCGCCGACCTTCGTCAGCATGATCTGCGCGGCCGGCCGCCGGGCCGCGAAGCGCGCCACCTGGTCCTTGATGCCGCCGACGATGAAGTTGTCGCCCAGGTACATGACGAAGTCCTCGTCGCCCAGGAACTCGCGGGCGATCAGCACGCCGTGCGCGAGCCCCAGCGGAGCCTCCTGGCGCAGGTAGGTGACCTCGAGCCCGAACGCCGAGCCGTCGCCCACCGCGGCCTCGATCTCCGCGTGCGTGTCGCCCACCACCAGCCCCACCTCGCGGATGCCGGCCTCCGCGATCGCCTCCAGGCCGTAGAACAGCACCGGCTTGTTCGCGACCGGCACGAGCTGCTTGGCCGAGGTGTGGGTGATGGGCCGCAGGCGCGTGCCCGACCCTCCGGCGAGCACGAGTGCTTTCACGCTAGTACGCCCCTTCTCCACGGGTGACGACGGACCAGGTCTTCCACAGGATCTGCAGGTCGAGGATGAGCGACCAGTTCTCCACGTACCGCAGGTCGAGCCGGACGGACTCGTCCCAGGTCAGGTCGGAGCGGCCGCTGACCTGCCACAGGCCGGTCATGCCCGGCTTGACCACCAGGCGGCGGCGCACGTCGGCACCGTAGGCGGCGACCTCTTCGAGCAGCGGCGGGCGCGGGCCGACCAGCGACATCTCGCCGCGGATGACGTTGAGCAGCTGCGGCAGCTCGTCGACGGAGTAGCGGCGCAGGTAGGCGCCTACCTTCGTGATGCGTGGATCGTTCCTTATCTTGAACAGCACGCCGTCGAACTCGTTGGCGTCGAGGAGCTCGGCCTTGCGCTGCTCGGCGTCGGCCACCATCGTACGGAACTTGTAGACCCTGAACTCCTTGCCGTCCTTGCCCACCCTGGTCTGGCGGAACAGCGCGGGACCCGGGCTGGTCAGCCTGATCAGCACGCCCACCGCCACCAGCGGCAGCGCCAGCACCACCAGGGCCGTGCCGGCCACCACCCGGTCGAAGACCGACTTCACGAACTGCTTGGCTCCGTTGAACTCCGGATGCTCCACGTGCAGCAGCGGCATGCCGGCCACCGGCGTGATGCTGATGCGCGGGCCCGCCACGTCGAGCAGCGCGGGCGCGACGAACAGGTCCGTCCTGTCGGCCTCCAGGCTCCACGCCAGCCTGCGCAGCGCCGCGCCGTCCAGCTCCGGGCAGGCCAGCACGGCCACCGCGTCGGCCCGTGTGCGGGCCACGACGTCCGCCACGTCGGCGAACGAGCCCAGCACCGGGATGCCGTCGAGATCGACGTCCCGGTCACCGGAGGGCAGGCAGGCGCCCACCACCTGCATGCCGTGATACGGCTGCCTGCGGAACTGCATGACCAGGTCGAGTATCGAGTCGCGGTGCCCGACCGCGATGACCTGGCGCATGTACTCGCCGACTTCCCTGCGCCGGTGCAGGTGCTTGCGCATCCTGTAGCGGTATAACAGCGTCGCGAGCAGGCCGAGCGGCAGCACTCCCATGACGAAGCTGCGCGCGATGCCGGTCTGCGTCACGTACGCGCCGATCGCGACCGCGGCCATCAGGCCGACGCCGCCGTTGAAGACGGCTTTGAACTCCTCTGTGCCCTCGCCGTTGGCCCGCCGCCGATACGCTCCGCCCAGGGCGAGCGCGGCCGGCCACGACAGCACGAGCGCGGATCCGAAGGCGAACTCCACGACGGGGATGTACGCGCCGTTGAGCCACCGGATTCCCATCACGACACCGCATGCGCACAGCGCGCATAAGGTGTCGCCGAGTAACAAGGTACGTAAGTAGGCCCTTGTCCAAATGCTGGATCGCCGGCCCGGCACGGCCCCAAGGAGCACGCCGGCAGACCCCTTAGTCCCCACCCTCATCGTGACCACCCTGACAACTCCGGTACCGCAGCAACATGACGTCTTGCGACACATGGGTTGAGAAAGGCCCATGCCTTATCAAGGGCGGCGGCCCCCACTAAAGACTAAAGATCAGATGAAAGCTGGGAAACACCGGTAAATGTCCACATTAGGACGCGAGTTATCGGTGAGCCGGGGTTGACGGAACGATCCAAAAGATGCAAAGCACGAACGCCGCCGTACACGGCGCACGCCTCGTCGAGGCCATGCCGCGCGGACGCAAGGCCGGTCCGTGTCGAGCACTCACCGTAGACGGCGGACACCTCGTAGGTGACGCGCAGTCCCACCCCTCCCCGTCGCACCGGCGCCATCGCTCTCGCAGGAGGGACGGCGCCCACCCCGGGCCGGGGCTGTCGTGCCGGGGACCTGGCGGGACGGACCGGCCGCCGGTCGAGGTCGGGCCGCGCGACGCAAGGCCGGTCCCGGTCGAGGTCCGGCAGGGGTGGGCAGGGCGTAACACGTGGACTAGTCGTATTCGAGGTCGGGGAGGGCGGAAGGCGGGTCGGGGCTGCGCCAGACGACCACGACGCCGTCGCGGGGCGAGTCGGCCGCCACCTGGAGCCGGTCGATGTCGAAGTCCGGCAGATAGCGCAGGCGAGCGAGAAACGTGGCATCGGTCGCATCGCGCGGCACCACGCAGCCCTCGCCGTCGCGGTCGAGCAGGACGTAACGCACCTCTTCCCCCGGCCCCGCGACGACACGGACCTCGACCACGTCCTCCCACGCGAGCGCCTCGACGCTCCCGTCCGCGTAGTGACGGGCAACGCCCTCTTCCGTGACGTACACGTAGGAGTCCGGCATCGAATTGCCGTGCATGGCCGCGATTCTTGCGACTGACGGCCGCTTCCCGCAAGGGTCCGTACTCAATGGTGCTGGTGGGAAACGGGCTCGCCGGCGCCCCAGGAATGGCTCAGGTGTTCGGCGACCACCTTGCGGGCGGCCGCCTCAGGGCCTTCGGCGATCGCGTCGAGCAGCGCCCGGTGCTCGCTGACCAGCACGTCCCTGTCCTTGTACACCTCGCGCAGCCGTACCAGCCCCAGCCTGGTCTCGGCGGCCAGGGCGGAGTAGAGGCGTACGAGCCGCGGGCTGCCGACGGCCTCGATGAGCGCCTGGTGCAGGGCCATGTGCTCGGCCACGACCGCCGACCACGGCGCGTCGGCGGGCAGCGCGGCCATGCGGCCGAGCGCCTCCTGGGCGGCGGCCACCCTGCTCCCCGACAGCGCCTGGGCCATCAGGTCTTCGAGCGGCCTGCGGACGTACATGAGGTCGTTCAGATCCGAGATCGTCACCTCGGGGACGTACGCGCTGCGGTTGCGCTCCCGTTTCAGCAGCCCCTCGTGGACCAGCACCGCCAGCGCCTCGCGCACGGTCGGCCTGGCCACCCCGTACGCCGCGGCGATCTCCTGCTCGGGCAGCGGCGTGCCCGGGGAGATCTCGCCGGAGAGAACCCTGGCACGCAGGGCGTCGGCCAGCGCGTCGACGGTCGAGACTGGTTTGAGAGGCTGGTTCACGGCAGCGACTCTAGTGCCCTTTCGCGCCGCCTCTCGGGCAGAGCCACCACCACCAGCGCGATCGCCAGCGCCACGAGGCCGGCGATGGACACCAGGCCGAGGCGTTCGTTCAACACCACGACGCCGAGCAGCGCCGCCACCGCCGGCTCCGACAGCGCCAGCGTGGCGGCCGTGGCCACCGGCGTGCTGCGCAGGCCCCTGCCGTACAGGACGTAGGACAGCGCGGTGGTGCCGAGGCCCAGGTAGGCGACCGCGAGCAGGCCCTTCGGGTCGGCCAGCCATGACACGCCGTTCAGCAGCAGCACCGGCAGCATGATGACCGCGGCGCCGCCGAACAGCACGCCCATCACCGCGTCCGACTCGGCTCCCCTGCCGATGGCGCGGGAGGCGCTGACCGCGTAGAACGCGTACAGCAGGCCGCCGAGCAGCGCGAACGCCACCCCCGCCGCCTGGCCGCCCGGTGCGCCGGACGGTGCGCCGCCGTCGTCGCCGCCCGCCAGCAGGGCCGCGCAGCCGCAGATCGCCGCGGTCGTCGCCAGCGCCCAGCGCGCGTTCGGCCGCTGCCCGTGCAGCAGCCACGACAGCAGCCCGGTGAAGACGGGCCCGCTGCCGATCGCCACCACCGTGCCGATCGCCACCCCGGTGCGGCTGACGGCGGCGAAGAAGCAGAGCTGGTACGCCGCCACCGCCACGGCGGCGAGCAGCAGCGACGGGCTGACCGCCCGCTTGAGCCGCGGCCCGGCCAGCAGCGCCAGGGCCATGCCGCCGATGACCAGGCGGGCCGCGGCCAGGGCGACGGAGTCGGCGGAGACGAGCAGGCCCGCCGTACCGGCCGTGCCCCAGAGCACGGCGGCGGCCACGACCGCGAGAGGTCCGTTCTTCATGCGGGCCAGTGTACTGTCTGATTGTCAGACAATCGTATTCAATACCTGGTCGATGAGCCGCCCCGCCGCCTGCGCCACCTCCCCCGCGTAGTCGTCGAGCAGCGCCAGCGCGTCCTCGATCTCGGCGAAGGTCTCCCTCGGCAGCGTCATGAGCTCATCGGCCTCCGCCGTCACGCCGCCCTCCACCTCGAAGCCACCGCCCGTGGCGGCGATGGACACCTGAAAGGCGACCTCGCGCCCGTCGGGCAGAATGAACAGCGTGCCGACCCGCGCGCCGGCCGGGGGCATGAGGTACGAGAACGGGGCGCTGCGCACGAAGGGGTGCCGTAATTCCGCGAGAATCCCGGCGGCCCGGCTGAGGGCCTCCAGCAGGTTGGCCGCGGCCAGACTCTCGCCGTCCACAGCCAAAGCCTAGATCAGCCCACCCTCCCCGACCACCCACACCCTCGTCCCCACCCGCTTGAACGCACCCCGCAGCCGCCCGCCGGCTCCCGGCCGCTCCTGCGAGCACACCCCCGGCGCACACCAGCCCCGGCCGGCAGCCGCCTGATAACGCCGTGGCTTCTCGTACGCGCATCTTTCTCTCGCCCCGCCGCCATCGCGGTCACGGACCCGAAGCCGATGCCGGTCAGTCCGCAATCGGGCTGCCAAGAGAAAAGGGGATGACAACTGCGTGACTCGGCGTCCTTACGCGTCACCGAAACGCCATCCGGCGCGCTGGGAGACAAGCCGCCGCTGTGTTTTCGGTTTCCCTTTTCACAAAGTCATCGCGCCATTCGGGGTAACGACAAGGGAAAATGCGGCACTTCGCTTTTCCCGGTCGCCGTACGTGATCAGGGAATCGCTCTGGCGAGAGCGAATACGGTCGCGGAGGCGAGGCCGGCGCGTTCCAATGAGGCGGCCTGCCGGTCGCCGTTTCGAACCGCGCCGAGAAAGCGATTAGCGCCGATATGCCGGCGTCCCCGCGAAACGCCACCCGGCCCCGGCGTTCCGAGGACCGGCAGGAGCGGCCACGATCGCCCCACCGCCGATGGCAAGCGCCCAACCGTTCCACATCACCCCACCGCCGATGGCAAGCGCCCAACCGTTCCACATCACCCCACCGCCGGTAGCAAGCGCCCGGCCGTTCCGCATCACCGCTGGCGGCAGGCGCCGGCCGTTTCGCATCACCGCCCGATCAGGCGCCGGCGAGTGCCATCCGGCGCGCCCCGGCCCCGACCGGCTCGCGTCATCGCCCGGTCAGGGGCCCTGTCCGAGGACCGGCGGTGTGATCAGGGGTAGTCGTCGGTGGCGAGGCGGGCGTGGCGTTCGACGTCGTACCGTACGCCCTCGTAACAGAGCCGCCCGCGCTCGATGCCCTCGGCCAGGAACCCGGCCTTGACGGCGACCCGGCACGAGGCCGGGTTGTTCGTACGGTGCCCCAGCTCCAGCCGGAACAGCCCGCGCTCCTCGAACGCCCACTTCGCGAGCAGCCTGGTGCCCGCCACCGCGATCCCGCGCCCTCTGGCCTCGGGCACGACCCAGTAGGACACCCAGCCGTTGCGGTGGTCGTCGATCCTGGTGACCGCGACGTTGCCGACGACCCGCTCTCCGTCGTCGCCCTCCTCGGTGATGGCGAAGGCGTGGCCGACGCCCTCCCATGAGGCGATCCATCCGCCGGCGTCCTTGAGCGTGACCACCGGCCACGGAGCCTGCGTCCGCATGTCGGGAGCCTGGAAGGCGCGCAGCACGACGGGGGCGTCGTCCTCGCGCCACTCGCGCAGCCGGACGTTCAAGAGGGGCATATTGTCGGACATTACCCTGATTGCACCCGTTGTCCGATCGGGTGGGTCGCCTCGAAGTCCTCCACGAGCTGCCTGGGCGCGGTCAGGGACCACGCCTCGACCACCAGCTCGAACAGCTCGTCGGCGTCGATCTTGTCGAGATGCACCACCACCCAGCCGAACCGCCCGGCGGTGAACTGCACCTCGAAGACCTCAGGACGCTCGTTGACCAGCGCGATCTGCTCCTCGACGGTGGCCTTGAGCCCGACGGTCTCGGTGGCCTCCCACAAGTAGCCGAAGCCCTTGTCGCGCACCTTGATGCCGACCCACTCGCCCCCATGGTGCATGCGCACCTCGGGCAGCTCGTCCAGCATCGCCAGGAACTCATCCACGGTCACACCCATGCCCGCCTGTGTACCAGACGGGTCCGACAGTTCCGGCCGCAACGTTAAGCAGTCGCTCAAAACGGGCCTCCCAAGCCCTTGAGCAGTCGCTCAAATCGTCGTACGGTCGATTTAAGCACTCGCTCAAACCCCTTGAGGACGTGCGTCATGCGCATCTACGTCGAGACCCTGATCAGCGCCGACATCGACCAGGTGTGGCGGACCACCCAGGACCTCGCCCTGCACCAGCGCTGGGACCTGCGCTTCGGCCGCATCACCCCGCTGCCGTCCGGCCACATGCGCTACTCGACGCTCGGCATCAGCGGCACGGCCGTCGCCACGGGAAACCGCGATGGCCCCGGCGGCACCCGCACGTCAGCGCTGCGCTTCGGCTCCACCCACCCGCTGTCCCCGATCCGCTCGGGCTCCGGCTACTGGCGCTACCTGCCCACGCCCAACGGCCTCCGCTTCCTCACCCTGTACGACTACCGCCCCCGCGTGCTGCCCGGCCGCCTCATGTGGTGGGCCACCGCCTGGTCGTTCGACCGGCTGCGCCTGTGGCTGGAGACCGGCCTCACCCCCGAGCGCGCGCTGCTCCGGGCGCTCGCCGAGGTCGCCGTACGCGGGGCCGCCGTCGCCGCGGCCGGCCTGGCCCTGCCCCTGTGGGCGGCGCTGACGGTGCTGGCGGCCGCCGTCCTCTGGCCACCGCTCCCCGGCACCCCGGCCGCCCGCCGCTGCCTGCGCCACCGCCCCACCGCGGAACACCGCCGCGCCACAGAAAACCGCACCACAGAAAACCGCACCACAGAAAACCGCGTCGCCGCAGAGGACCGCGCCGCCGCAGAACACCGCCCCACCACACAGCAGCGCCCCACCACGGAGCAGCGCCCCGACTCAGAGCACCGTCCCGCTTCAGAGCACCGATCCCGTCTGGAGGCACCATGCCCTCGATCTTCCAGCGCGCACTCGGCCCCCGCTTCGACCGCCTCCACCCCCAGCTCCAGCGCCGCTTCGGCGTCGGGCTCGACTCCGGGGAGGCCTGCATCGGCACCGGCGTGATGAGCCGGGTCTGGAACGCGGGCCTCATCGTCCGCCCGTTTCTCGCCCTCGGCAGCCGCCGCAACATCCTCGCCACCGACACCGGCCGCAACGTGCCGTTCCGCATCGAGAACTACCCGTACGCCGACTCCTACGGCCGCGAGACCGTCACCTTCGTCCGCACGTTCCCGCACAGCCGCTTCGACGCCACCATGATCTACGACAAGGAGCGCGGCGAGATCGTCGACTACCTGGGCACCCACCAGCACCTCGCCGTGCCGCTGGCGCTCTCGGTCGACGACCGCGGCGGCCTGATCATCCGCTCCGGCCCCCAGCGCCTGCTCGGGCCGCTCGCGCTGCCCGTGCCCGCCGCCGCCACCGGCACCGCCGTGGTCACCGAGCACTACGACGACCGGGCCGAGCGGTTCAGGGTGGCGGTCACCGTGACGAACCCGCTGATCGGCCGGTTCTTCGGCTACTGGGGCAGCTTCACGGTCACGTACGTGGACGTCGCGGAGCACGGCGTTCCCGCTACGGTGAGGCCCAGACGGGAGGAGGCCCGTCGCTGACTGCACTCGGAGTGGAGCGGTGGCCGACACGCGTACGAAGCTGCTCGAAGCGGCGCTCGAGGTCCTCAGCACGTCCGGCATGTCCGGGGCGTCGGCGCGCACCATCGCCGCCGCGGCGGGCGTCAACCAGGCGCTGGTCTTCTACCATTTCGGCAGCGTCGACCAGCTGCTGTCCGCCGCCTGCGTGCACGGCTCGACCCGCCGCGTCGAGCGCTACCGCGAGCGCTTCGCCGCCGTCACCACCCTCCGCGAGCTGCTCGACCTCGGCCGCGAGGTGCACGCGGAAGAGGCCGCTGAAGGCAACGTGGCCGCGCTCGCGCAGCTCCTCGCCGGCAGCCAGAACGACGAGAAGCTCGCACCCGCCGTGGTCGCCGGGCTCAACCTGTGGATCGCCGAGGTGGAGCAGGCGCTCACGCGGGTGCTGGCGGGCTCGCCGCTCGCCGAGTTCGTGGACGTGACGGGGCTCGCCAAGGCGACCGCGGCCGCGTTCGTGGGCCTGGAGCTGTACGACGGCGTCGACAGCGACGGCGCGGCGCAGGCGCTCAACGCCCTCGACGAGCTCGCGGGCCTGGTGACGGCCCTGGAGGACATGGGGCCCGTGGCGCGCCGCGCCGTGCGCGCGAGGCTCACTCGTAGTATCGGGCCTCGATCACGTTCCCGTCGGGATCAGGGAAATAGATAGTCTCCGGGGCGATGCCGCACGCCCCGAACGAGTTGGTGCCGGTGCCGGTGATCTCTACCTCGTGTTTCTTGAGACGCAATTTGAGAGCGTCGAAATCCTCTTTCCCGAACGCCAGGCAGAAATGGTTGACCGGGTGCCCGGCGCTGCCGTGAACCCCGGTGCCCTCGTCCACGCCGCGCATCGCCTCGAACGACATCAGGTCGAGGATGCAGTCGGGCGTGATCCGCACGCTCGGGAACGGTGCCTTCCCCTCACGGAACTCCTCGGCCCGCACCCCGGGCAGCCCGATCACCTGCTCGTAGAAATGGAGCGAGGCGAGCTGATCGGAGACCCAGCAGACGAGATGGTCAAGGCGTACGCGCATGAAAACACCTCCGCTTTCTTTCCAATATCCTTTCTTTTTTTCGCCGTGTCCACCTGCCGAGGTGGATGTCCTTAGGATCGAAAGCGGCGGTTCATTCCGCGTTGGGCTGCGATTTCACGGCCCGGGGCAGGCGGCCCGCGCCGCCCGCCCTGCTCAGCCGTACCGGCGCTCCGCCTCCTCGTAGGCGGGCAGGCGCGGCTTGTGCCACTCCAGCCAGCCGGCGTCGTTCTCCTTCAGGAAGTCCGTCTCCTTGGGCCTGGTCTCCACCCACCGCACCATCCTGCGCATCTCGGCCAGGCCGGCGTCGTCGACCAGCAGTCCCGGCAGGTCCATGCTGATCCGCTTGGGCATGAGCTCGTAGACCTGCATGAAGCCGTTGTTCGGCTCTTCGAGGAAATCGCGGGTGCGGCTGCCGGGAGTGCCGCCGAAGTCCCAGAACTCGTCCCAGCCGCCGCGGTCCGGGTCCGCCAGCCTGACGAAGTTCTCCTTGCACCAGGCGGCGATCTGCTCATACCACCGCGCCGCCGCCGCGATCCTGCCGCACACGGCGGCCAGCGAGGTGATGTTCCCGTAGATCTGCCGTAGCGCGCCCTGCGCTTTCGCGGCGGCTTCGCCGTACCACGGGGCGTCGTTCAGGTCCTGCGCGCGCAGCCGGATCAGGTGCGCCAGCTCGACGAGCGACTCGGCTCTTTCCTCGAACCGGACCGTGTCGATCCAGAGGTCGAGATGGCCGAGGTCTTCTTTCAGCTTGTCCGCCGTCATGTTGTCGACGCCGTAGGAGATGCCCTTGGGCAGCTCCAGTGACACGCTGACGTTGGGATAAAGGTCGCTCGGCTCATGCAGAATGTCGGCCGGCGGGTCCCCTTTCAGCTGGGAGACGAGGCGATCGTCCAGCTGATCCAAGGGGATGTCGCCCAGTTCGGGGTTCTCCGCGAGGTCGTACCTGGTGGCGGCGCGCTCGATCAGCATCCCCGCCATGCCGATCTCGGTGTGCAGATCGCTCCAGAAGTCGTGGACGTAGTACTCGGCCGTATTGAACAGGGCCGACAACTCGCGGGGCAGAGCCCAATGCATGTCCGGCCGGCCCATGTCGCCATGCCAGAAGGGATACCCGCGAAGGGCCAGGTTCGTGATGCGGCCGGCGACCGATTTGACGCCCTTGCGGTCGATGTGGAACCCCTCCGCGTGACGGTCGTCCTCCAGGCCCGGCCAGGTGGGCGGCAGGCGCGGCTCCGCGTCCCAGGAGGACCATTGCTCGGAGAGGGTAGGATCTGGCTCGCGCATGTGAACTCCGATCTTGCTGGGGGTCGCAACACCCTACGAAGATCGTTAACAGTCCCGCAACAGCCGATGTGAGACCGCGGGATGCCGCTCAGCCGCGGCCGACGCCCTTGAGCCAGCTCTCCACGACGAGGTCGGCGGCGCGCGCCGGGTCGAGGTCGGGAAAGCGGTGGGCGGCGCTGTCGACTAGGCCGTCCAGCATCGCGCGCGCCCACTCCGGCGGCACGTCGTCGCGGATCAGCCCCTCGCCGGCGGCCCGCCGTACGAACCGGTCGAGCCGGGCGCTCTGCTCCTTCATGCGCGCGCTCGCCGCCTCGTTCTCGCGCATCATGCGCCGTACGTCCACCGGCCACTCCCTGCTGACCGGGATGATGCCCTCGACGTAGCGGTGCAGCGCCACCGCCACCGGCGCCTCCACCAGCCTGGCCTCGTCCAGGACCCGCTCCGCGCCGTCGAGCTTGGTCTGGAAGACGGCGGCGAGCAGCGCCTCCCGGGTCGGGAAGCGGCGGTAGACGGTCCTGCGATCGACCCCGGCCGCGGCGGCGATGGCGCTCATGCTCGTTGCGGGGTCCTCGGCCAGCAGGCGGGCGCCCGTACGCAGGACGGCCCGCAGGTTACGCGCGGCGTCGGCTCTCATCACCCGCTCAGTCTAGGAGCGATGTGACAGATGCCCCTTTGACAGACACAGAGCAGGCGCATATACAGTCAAGAGGCGCCACACTAATGTGGCACTTACTCGAGCTGGACGCACACGGAAGACGACGGGACGACATGCGCGCCTTGCAGGTGAGGCGATCACCGCCCTGCCGCCACGCGACGCGGGCTCACGACCACAAAGGACCACCGCCATGACGACTTGGCTCATCACCGGCAGCTCACGCGGGTTCGGGCGGGCGCTCGCCCAGGCCGCGCTCGACCGCGGCGACCGCGTGCTCGCCACCGCCCGCGACCCGCGCCGCCTCGACGACCTCCTCCAGCGGTACGGCGACCGCGTCCGCGCCTTCCCCCTCGACGTCACCGACGCCGAGGCCGCCCGCGCCGCCGTCCGCGAGGCCGTCACCGCGTTCGGCCGGCTCGACGTCGTCGCCAACAACGCCGGCTACGCCGACTCCTCGGCCATCGAAGAGACCTCAGACGACGACTTCCGCGCCCAGGTCGAGACCAACTTCTACGGCGTCGTCAACGTCATCAAGGCCGCGCTCCCCGTCCTGCGCGCCCAGCGGTCCGGCCACTTCATCCAGTTCTCCTCGATCGGGGGCCGGGTGGGCGGCTCGCCGGGGCTGGCGGCGTACCAGTCGGCCAAGTTCGCCGTCGAAGGCTTCTCCGAAGTGCTGCACAACGAGGTCAAGCCGTTCGGCGTCAAGGTGACCATCGTCGAGCCCGGAGCGTTCCGTACGGACTGGGCCGGCTCCTCCATGCGCACCGTCACCCCCGGCCCCGACTACGAGCAGACCGTCGGCGCCATGGGATACCGCCGCGCCGGCTTCGACCGCTCCGCCCCCGGCGATCCCGCCCGCGCCGCCCGCATCCTCTGCGACATCGTCGGCCTCGACGAGCCGCCCCTGCGCCTCCTCCTCGGCAAGGACGCCCTCGAACTCGCCGAGAAGTCCTCCCGCGAACGCGCCGAAGAAGCCACCCGCTGGTCCCACCTCACCCTCGCCACCGCCTTCCCACCCGGCGAATGACCACAGGGCTCAGCCGACGCCGTTGCGGCGTACGGAGGATCCGAACATCGACCCGGTACACGGCAGGCGCATGCCCGTCTCGCGCAGGCCGTCCACGATGTTCCCCGCGGCGACCTCGTCGAGCTTGCCGTCCCGGACCGCTCACGCGTACTCGTCAACCGATGATGAGGTGCCCCAGCTCGTGCGCCGCGGTCGCGCGGCGGCGGCCCGGGTCACCGTGCCGGCTCCGCCCGGCGCGAGACGACCCTGGGGAGCGGATCGAGGAAGGAGCCGAGCGGTACCTTGAGCACCTTCGACAGCTCGGCGAGCTCGAGCGCATCGACACGGCGGACGCCTCGCTCGATCTTCGGGATCATCGTCCGGTCAAGCTTGAGCGCCGAGGCCGGCTCTTCCTGCGACATGTCGGCCGCCATGCGCACTCGCGTACGCGCTCGCCTACGTCCGCCCACTCTTCAGGCTCCCTCACAGTGCGACAATCGCACACGGCTTCAGCGGCGGGGGGTTTCAGCACCCGGACGACGCCGATATCACCTTCACCCGTTTCCAGCAGCCTGCCCATACAGCGACGTCCGACCTGGTTGTCATAGGACTAACAGGGCCAGGACCGGTCCACGCCGGTTGATGCACACTGTCTGATATGGCAACGACAGAACTCGGCGCCGCCCTGCGGCACTGGCGCGACCAGGTCTCACCCGAGGCGGCCGGGCTGCGCGCGGGCGGCCGCAGGCGCGCAGCCGGGCTGCGGCGCGAGGAGCTGTCCCAGCTGGCGGGCATCTCCGTCGACTATCTCACCCGCCTCGAACAGGGCCGTGCCACCAAGCCGTCAGCGCAGGTCGTCGAGGCGCTGGCCAGGGCGCTGCGGCTCGGCAGCGACAGCCGCGCCCACCTCTTCCAGCTCGCCGGCCTCGCCGTACCGGGGGCGCGGATCGTGCCCGCGTACATCCCGCCGAGCGTCCACCGCATGCTGGACCGGCTCACCGGCACCCCGGTCGCGGTCTTCGACGCCGCCTGGACCCAGCTGCTCGCCAACCCCCTCTACACCGCGCTGATGGGCGACTGGCGGGGCGACGACCTCAACGCCGTGTGGCGCAACTTCGTCGGCGCCGGCACCCGCGTCCGCCACACCCCCGAGTCGCTGGGCGCCCTGCGTGCCGCCCAGGTCGCCGACCTGCGCAGGACCGCCGCCCGCTACCCCGACGACAAGCGGCTGCACCAGCTCATCGCCCGTCTGCGCGACAACAGCCCCGAGTTCGGTGCGCTCTGGGAGTCCGGCGCCGTCGGCCGCCATGAGTCCGCCCGCAAGACCATCGACCACCCCCAGGTCGGCGCCATCACGCTGGACTGCGACGTGCTCGTCGTCGCCGGCGAGGATCTGCGCATCATGGTCTACACGGCCGAGCCGGGCAGCGAGGACGCCGAACGCCTCGCCCTCCTCGCCGTCATCGGCACCCAGGACCTCACCGCCCAGCGCCCGTAACCCGCCGCTCAGCTCCCGCTGATCGTCCGGAAGCGGGGCCGTCCGGCTCCGCCGCGCCGGAAAGCGCCTCGATGTCAGCGCCGCGAGGTGCGCAGGTGGATGCGCTCGCCCTGCCTGCCGAACAGGCTGAGCACCTCCACGCCGCCGTGTCCCGCGGCGCCGAACCAGTGAGGGATCTGGCAGTCGAACTCGGCCGCCTCGCCGGGGCCCATGACGAAGTCGTGATCGCCCAGCCGCACGCGAAGGCGTCCGCGGAGCACGTAGAGCCACTCGTACCCCGTGTGGGTCCGCAGGTGGGGTTCCTCGTCGTGCGCCGGAATGGTCATCTTGTACGCGCGCGGCTCGCCCTGCTGACGGGAGAGCGGGATCAGCACCCGGCCGCCCCTCGTGGTGGGCTGCTGCGGCACGCGCGGGTCGACGATCCGGGGTGCGGCGACGATCTCGTCCAGGGGGATGCCCAGCGCCGCGGTGATCGGCAGCAGCAGTTCGAGGCTCGGCTTGCGCTGGGCCGACTCCAGCCGGGAGAGCGTGCTGGTCGAGATGCCGGTGGCGCGGGCGAGCTCGGCCAGGCTGACGCCCTTCTTCTCGCGGGCGCGGCGCAGCCGGGGAGCTATCTGCTCGATGGCGGCGCTGACGCTCGGCTGCTGCTCCACGGACCGCAGTCAACCAATCCGTCCCGGAAACGGCAAGGATTTTTGCCGTTCTCGAAGACGCGTCCGCATCCTGCCTGCGGAGGTGATCCGAGTGGACACAACGATGTGGGACGCGATCATCGTCGGCGGCGGAGCCGCCGGCCTGTCGGCGGGCGTGGTGCTCGCCAGAGCGCGGTTCGCGACCCTGGTCGTGGACGGCGGCGCGCCGAGGAACGACCCCGCCGCTCACATGCACGGCTACCTGACCAGGGACGGCATGGCGCCGAGCGCGTTCGTCGCCACCGGGAGGGACGAGTTCACGGCGTACGGGGGCACGCTCGTGAGCGGGACGGTCACCGCCGCGCGGCACGACGGCGGCGGGTTCGAGCTGCGGCTCGACGACGGCCGCGCGCTACGCTCCCGCTCGGTGCTGGTCGCGACCGGGCTGACCGATGAGCTGCCCGGCATCCCGGGACTGCGGGAACGCTGGGCCTCCCGGGTGCATCACTGTCCCCACTGCCATGGCCACGAGGTGCGCGGGCGCGCCATCGCCGTGATCGGCGGCGCGCTGGCGGCGGCGTCCGCGCACCAGGCGGCGCTGCTGCGCCGCCACAGCGACTCGGTGACGTTCTGCGTCAACGGCGCCGAGGCCGGTGAGGACCGGCTGCGCCGTCTCGCCGCGTACGGGGTGCGCGTGATCGACGAACGGGTCACGGCGGTCACGGAGGGCACCGGGAGCCCGGTCGCCGTCGTGCTGGGAAACGGCGAGACGATCCCGTGTGACGCCGTCTTCGTGGCGCCCCGCCCGAAGCCCCATGACGCGGTGCCGGCCATGCTCGGCGCGGCCAGGGACCCGGCGACCGGCCTCATCGCCGTCGATGCCCGGGGCGCCACGAGCGTTCCCGGGCTGTGGGCGGCGGGGAACGTCGTCGATCCCCGGGCCCAGGTCGTCGCCGCGGCGGGCGCGGGCTGCACCGCCGCCATCGCCGTGTCCGCCTGGCTGCTCGACCGGGAGCTGACCGCCGCCGTCGAAGGCGCGCTCCGATGACCGTCACCGAGACGCCGCGGAGCGCTCGCTCCGGCAGGCTGCCCATCGGCGTCTACCTGCTGGGCTACTGCCTGTTCGCGATGGGGAGCGCGGAGTTCCTCCTGGCCGGCGTGCTGCCGGGCATCGCCGCGGACCTGGACGTCCCGCTCGCGTCGGCCGGCTACCTGATCACCGCGTTCGCGCTGGGAGTCGTGTTCGGCGGGCCGCCGCTGGCCGTGCTCAGCCTCCGCTGGCCGCGCCGCACCGCGCTCGTCGCGGCGCAGGGCCTCTTCGCGGCCTCGGTGGCGATCGGGCTGCTGGGCGGCTACGAGGTGCTGCTGGTGTCGCGGGTGGTCTCGGGCATCGCGTACGCGGGCTTCTTCGCCGTCGCATCCGTGACCGCGATCGGCCTGGTGACGCCGGACCGCACCGCCCGCGCATCCGGAGTCGTGGTGAGCGGGCTGAGCGTGGCGATGGTCGCCGGCGGCCCGGCGGGCACGCTGCTCGGCCACCTCATCGAGTGGCGCACCGGCTTCTGGGCGATCGTGGTCCTCACGGCGGCCGGGATCGCCGGGTGCCTCGCCGGGATCCCCGCCGCCGGCCAGGACGCCGGCCGGCCCGCCGGGCCCAGCGTCGCGCGGGAGCTCGCCACCATGCGCAGGCCGATGCTCTGGGTCGTGTACGCGATCACGATCCTGACCACCGCGGCGTACATGATCACCTATAACTACCTGGCGGCGATGCTGGCCGGCATCACCCGCGTCCCCGGTGTCTGGATCCCCGCGGTCCTCGCGCTATTCGGGGTGGGCGCCTTCGCCGGGCTGTCCATCGGCGGCCGGATCTCCGACCGGCGTCCCCACCTCGCGCTTCTCACCGGGGCGGCGGCGATCGCGGTCCTGTCGGTCGTGATGGCCGCCGCGATCCGGCACGCCTGGGCGGCGGTGCCCGCGGTCTTCCTGCTCGGCGTGGCCGGGTTCGTGCTGAACCCCGCCGTGTACGGACGCGTCTTCGCCATCGCCGCCGGCGCGCCGACGCTCGCCGGGGCGACCACCGTGTCGGCCTTCCAGCTGGGCATCAGCCTCACTCCCGTGCTGGCGGCGGTCCCGCTGGCCGGTGGGGGCGCGCTCACCTCGGTCTGCCTGATCGGCGCCGCGCTCGCCGCGGCCGGCGTGCCGTTGATCCTGCTGGACCGGGCCGCCGCGAGGAACACCGACCGGCCGTCCTGAGCCGAGGGCCGCGCCGGTCCCGGCTCAGACCGGCCGGCCGGTGGGGCGCAGGCCGTCCATCAGCAGGT
Organism: Nonomuraea sp. NPDC049309; assembly: GCF_043196965.1. Taxonomy (NCBI): domain Bacteria; kingdom Bacillati; phylum Actinomycetota; class Actinomycetes; order Streptosporangiales; family Streptosporangiaceae; genus Nonomuraea; species Nonomuraea sp. NPDC049309. Next base: position 339,994 of record NZ_JBICSH010000002.1, read on the forward strand.
CGAGCAGGCGAGCGGCCTTGGATCCCGGTACGCCCCTGGGCGCCACGGTGAAGATGCCGATGAGCGCGGCGGCGACGTCGTCGGCCTCGACGTCGGGGCGGAGCTCGCCCGCCGCGCGGCCCGCCTCAAGGATCGCGGTGATGGCGGCCAGCAGCTCGGTCCTGGTCTGCGCGTGGGCGATCTCCCCGGATTCGATCATCGCGTGCAGCGTGTCGAGCATGCCGTTCTTGGCGGCGATCCAGTCACCGAACAGGTCCATCCAGCGCCGCATCGCCGCGGCGGGCGGCAGCTCGGCGAGCAGCTCGCGGGCGCCGGCCGTGAGGCGTCCGACCTGGTCCCGGTAGACGGCGTCCACCAGCGACTCGCGGGTCGGGAAGTGCCGGTAGAGCGTGGCGATGCCGACTCCCGCCTCGCGGGCGATCGCACGCATCGACGGCTCGGTCTCGGCCGCCATGAACATCCGGGTCGCCACCGCGAGCAGCTGGTCCCGGTTGCGGGCCGCGTCGGCGCGCGGAGCACGCTCCGACAAAGCGGATCGCGCTCCGGTTGTGTTAGGGTCACGCACGGAAACGGAGCATAGTCCACTTTCTTGGACGCTCCCCTGATCCGAGGAGACAGGCGTGGCACAGAGCGTTCAACCGCAGGCCGGCACGAGCCGGGCGGTCCGGCTCGACGCATGGGGCGGCCCCGAGGTCCTCGACGTCCGCGACGTCCCCGCACCACAGGCGGGACCGGGACAGATCCGCGTACGCGTCGCCGCCGCCGGCCTCAACCCCATGGACTGGATCATGACCGCCGACGCCGCCACCGCCGCCCGCTTCGGCCTGACCCTGCCCGCAGGATTCGGCACCGACTACGCGGGCGTGATCGACCAGACCGGCGACGGGGTGACCGGCTTCGCGCCCGGCGACCGGGTGTTCGGCGGCGCACTGTCCCGCGCGGTCGCCGACCACGTGGTGATCGACCTGTCCCGGGGCACGGCCGCCGAAGAGGCCCACCACACGCCCGACGGCGTCGACGACCGCACCGCCGCCACGCTCACCATCGCCGGACGTACGGCCTGTGCCGCGCTCGCCGTGATCGACCCGGGCCCCGGCGACACCATCCTGATCGGCGGTGCGGGCGGCGGGGTCGGGGTGTTCGCCGTCCAGCTCGCCAGGATCGCGGGGGCGCGCGTGATCGGCACCGGCTCCGCCGCGTCGGCCGGCTTCCTGCGCGATCTCGGAGCCGAGCCGGTCGCGTACGGCGACGGCCTGGCCGATCGCGTACGCGCCCTCGCCCCCGACGGCATCACCGCCGCCCTCGACCTGCACGGCACCGAAACCGTGGAGGCCGCGCGGAAACTCGGCGTCCCCGACACCCGCATCTGCACCATCGCCGCCCAGGTGGCCGGCATCCCCGCGGCCAACGGCGCCACCGCCACCGCCGACGACCTCCTCGGGATCGCCCACCTTGTCGCAGCGGGCCGCCTTCAGGTGCCGATCGCGGCGACGTTCCCCATCGAGGAGATCCGGCGCGCCGCCGAACTCCAGGCGGGACGGCACGTACACGGCAAGATCGTCATCGACCTCTGACACCCACCGCCGCCCCTTCTCGACGAGGCCAGGACCGGCCCCGCGCGGCCACGAGCCACGCAGCCGGACCTCCCGGCGATCAGCGATCGAGGAGCCTGAGGGCCGCCCGGCTGCCGGCGATCAGCTCAGGATCGCCGTCGGCCACGCGCAGAGCCAGAGCCTCCTCCAGCACCTCCCGCGCCTCCTCCCGCCGCCCCAGGTCGATGAGCGCCTTGCCCAGATGCTGAAGCGCGAACGACAGCAGCTCCGGCGCCTCCTCCCGCGCAAGCGCCACCGTCTCCCGGCACAGCGCCTCCGCGGCGGCCACACCACCCGAATACCGGTGGACGTCGGCGAGATTCAGCGTCACCGCGATCCGCCTGCGGGCCGTGTCCGCCAGGCCGAGCGCACGGTCGAGATGATCGACCGCGTCACCGTACTCGCCGAGCACGAGCAGCCCGACCCCGAGCGCCCGCAAAGTGGCATAGTCGGCGGGGTTTCGGGCGCGGACAGGCTCGATGAGCGCGCGGAGCCTCTCCCGGTCACCGGGCACCATGCGCAAGCTCTCGTCGTACGCGATGAGCTCGTTGATCTCCTGAAGCAGCACACCAGAACCCTAGGCGCCACTAGTCCCGCCGCGCCCCCACCGGCCAGACCACCCGTACAGGCACCGCCCGCCGCCGCGCCTCGGCCACCACGTCAGCGGTGCCGCCGTACCCCCGAGCGGGCAGGCCGTCCCAAACAGCGAACAGGACATCGGCGCCGTCCAGCATCCGCTCGCTGCCCGCCATGTGCGACTCCGAGGTGGATTCGGTGAAGTCCAGCCGATGCACCCGCGCCGCCCGCCCCAGCAGCTCGTCGTACGCCGCGTGCCACTCGCCCGGCAGCCCGTCCCGATACTCCCTGGCCGGGACCACGGCCTCCAGCACCCCGCCGAGATCGAGCACCGCGCGAGCGAAGATCTGATCGGCCCCATCCGCCAGGCACGACAACCCGATCACGCCGCTCGGATACTCCGCGAGCGCCGCGCGGACGGCCTTGTCGACGAGCGCGGTGGTCTGTTCGGGCAAGCCCCGATGACCGGTCACAGCGATGCGAACCATGACCTCACGAGATCACAGCGCCACCCGGACGCCCACCGCCCTCCGCAGGATCTCTCCGGCTCGTTCCGCGAAGTCCGGCCCGCCTCCAGCATGCCGACGGCGGGCAGGTCACGTTTCACCTGGGGCTCGTCGAGCCGGTCTCGTACAAGATCGAGCGGCCTGCTCATCTGGCGGCCGGGCCGGTCTGCAAGAGCGAAGGCGCCCCGAGCCCGGGGCGCCTTCGAGGGCTCACGCCTCGCCGGTGGTGAGGCCGACCGGGCAGGCGACGCCCGTGCCGCCGATGCCGCAGTAGCCGTTCGGAACCTTGAACAGGTACTGCTGGTGGTACTCCTCGGCGTAGTAGAACGGGCCGGCGGGGGCGATCTCCGTGGTGATGTCGCCGTAGCCGGCGTCCTTCAGCACCCGCTGGTACGACTCCCTCGACTCCTCCGCCGCCGCCTGCTGCTCGGGCGTGTGGAAGTAGATGGCCGAGCGGTACTGGGTGCCGATGTCGTTGCCCTGGCGCATGCCCTGGGTGGGGTCGTGCGCCTCCCAGAAGACCTTCAGCAGCTGCTTGTACGTGATCTGCGCCGGGTCGTAGACGACGCGGACGACCTCGGCGTGGCCGGTGCGCCCGGTGCAGACCTCCTCGTACGTGGGGTTGGGCGTGTAGCCGCCCTGGTAGCCGACCGCGGTGGTGTAGACGCCGGGCGTCTGCCAGAAGATGCGCTCGGCGCCCCAGAAACAGCCGAGGCCGAAGTCGGCGACCTCGAGCCCCTCGGGGTACGGCGGGGCCAGCGGCGCGTCGAGGACGGCGTGGCGGGCGGGCACGGGCATCTGCTCCGCGCGGCCCGGGAGGGCGTCCTCGGGTCGGACCATCGATGTCTTGTTGCCGAACAGCCAGCCCATAGCGACCTCCGAGAGCTCTCGATCCAGACTACACACGCCCCAACACTTAAGAGTGTCTACACATTTCCACTACGTGGACAGGATTTGTGTTTAAAGGAGGTAATGAACGAAACTGGGCCACATGCCTGACTCACGGCGCGGCATCCTCTACGGGGTCGCCGCCTACACCATGTGGGGCCTGTTCCCCCTCTACTGGCCGCTGCTCAAGCCGTCCGGCGCCGTCGAGATCCTCGCCCACCGCATGGTGTGGTCCCTCGTCGTGGTCGCCGCGGCGCTGGCCGTACGCCGGCACTGGTCCTGGGTGAAACCGCTGGTCAGGCAGCCCGCCAAGCTCGGCCTGCTGGCGCTGGCGGCGATCTTCGTGACCGTCAACTGGGGCACCTACATCTACGCGGTCAACAGCGGCCACGTCGTGGAGAGCGCCCTCGGCTACTTCATCAACCCGCTGGTCAACGTGCTGTTCGGGGTGGCGCTGCTGCGCGAGCGGCTGCGCCCGCTGCAGTGGGCGGCGGTCGGGTTCGGCGCGCTGGCGGTGCTGGTGCTGACCGTCGACTACGGACGGCCGCCGTGGGTGGCGCTGACGCTGGCGTTCAGCTTCGGCATATACGGCCTGGTCAAGAAGCGCGCGAACGTCGAGGCCACCGAGAGCCTGGCCGTGGAGACCCTGGTGCTGCTAGTGCCGGCGCTCGGCTACCTGACCTGGCTGCAGGCGACGGGGACGGCCACGTTCGGCCACGAGGGCGTCGGCCACGCGCTGCTGCTGGTCACGGCCGGTCTCATCACCGCCGTGCCGCTCATCTGCTTCGGCGCGGCGGCCATCAGGGTGCCGCTGAGCACGGTCGGCCTGCTGCAGTACATCGCGCCGATCCTGCAGTTCGCCTGCGGCGTGCTCATCGCCAAGGAGGTCATGCCGCCGAGCCGCTGGATCGGCTTCTCGATCGTCTGGCTGGCGCTGGCGATCTTCACGTACGACAGCATTCGGGCGGCCCGCCAGACCGCCCGGAGCCGCATCGCCGTACAGGCTCAGCCGGAGCGCTCGACCACGTAGTCGCAGAGCGCCAGGAACGCGTCCTTGGCCGGGATGGCGGGCAGGCCCGCGATGTCGGCCCGCGCCCGGTCCACCCACGCCACCAGCTCGGCCCGCGCCTTGTCCATGGCGGGGTGGGCGCGGAGCAGGGTCAGGGCCTCCTCGAGGTGCTCCTCGGGGACCGGGCCCGACAGCAGCTCCGTCAGGCGGGGGTCGTCGCCGGCGTCGAGCGCGTACAGGACGGGGAGGGTCTTGATGCCCTCCTTGAGGTCCGTGCCGGGCGTCTTGCCGGACTGAGCGCCGGAAGAGGCGACGTCGAGCAGGTCGTCGCCGAGCTGCCAGGCCACGCCGATGGCCTCGCAGGCGCGGCTCAGCCGCTCTTCGACGTCGGCGGGAGCGCCCGACAGCAGCGCGCCGAACCGCCCGGACGCCGCGATCAGCGAGCCGGTCTTGTCGGACAGGACGCTGAGGTAGTGGGCGATCGGGTCCTCGCCGTTCCGCGGGCCGACCGTCTCCCTGATCTGGCCCTGGACGAGCCTGGAGAACGTCTGGGCCTGGATGCGGATCAGCTCGGGGCCGAGGTCGGCCAGGATGTCGGACGCCTGGGCGAACAGGTAGTCGCCGGTGAGGATCGCCACGGTGTTGTCCCACCGGGCGTTGGCGGACGGGGAGCCCCGGCGCACCGGGGCCTCGTCCATGACGTCGTCGTGGTAGAGCGAGCCGAGGTGGGTCAGCTCGATGACCACGGCGCCGGGCACCACGCCCGGCGCCGACGGATCGCCGAACTGAGCGGCCAGCAGCACCATCAACGTGCGGAACCGCTTGCCGCCCGCCTCGATGAGGTGCTTGGACGCCTCCGTGACGAAGGCGTCCTCGCTCTCGACGGACGAGCGCAGGAGCTTCTCGACCGCGGCCAGTCCGTTGGCCACGTCCTGCGCCAACCGCTCGTCCTCGATGGGAAGGTCAACCACGGGAGGCGCGGACATACGAGATCCCCTTATCTGATGAACAGGCTGCTAGCAGCGTCGTTGGCAACACCGAGGATGGACTCCGGGTAGAGCCCCACTCCTACCGTAACCAGCAGCGAAACGGCGATGACGGCCACGGTCCCCATACTGGGCACCGCGATCGCCGGGCCGTCGGCGGCCGGCTCGCTGAAGAACATCAGCACGATCACGCGGACGTAGAAGAACGCGGCGATCGCGGAGGCGACCACACCCACGACGACCAGGCCGGCCATCCAGCCGCCCAGAGCGTCGCCGGGGCTCGTGCCGCTGTTCAGCGCGGCGGCGAACACGGCGTACTTGCCCATGAAGCCGCTCGTCAGCGGGATGCCGGCGAAGGCGAGCAGGAAGAAGGCGAACACGCCGGCCAGGATCGGCGACCGCTTGCCGAGACCGGCCCAGCGGGACAGGTGCCCCGCCTCGCCGCCCGGGTCGCGGACGAGCGTCAGGATGGCGAACGCGCCGACCGTGGTGATGCCGTAGACCGCGAGGTAGAACAGGATCGCCTTGAGCGAGTCGGCGTTCTGCTGCGCGTCGCTGAACGTCGCCATCACGCCGACCAGCAGGAAGCCGGCGTGCGCGATGGACGAGTACGCCAGCATGCGCTTGAGCTCGGTCTGCGTGATCGCCAGGATCGAGCCGACGACCATCGTGAGGGCCGCGACGACCCAGATGACCGGCCGCCACTCCCAGTCGAGGTTGCCCAGGCCGACCCAGAAGACCCGCAGCACGGCGCCGACGGCGGCGACCAGCGTGCCGGAGGCCATGAGGGCGGTGACGGGCGTCGGGGCGCCCTGGTAGACGTCCGGCTTCCACGCCTGGAACGGCGCCGCGCCGATCTTGAACAGCAGGCCCACGCCGAGCAGCGCGAACCCGATGAACAGCAGCGGGTCGAGGGCGTTGCCCTCCGCCAGGGCCTGGTTGATGCCCGGCAGCGAGACGGTGCCCGCGAAGCCGTAGACCATCGCGGTGCCGTACAGGAAGAACGCCGAGGAGAACGCGCCCAGCAGGAAGTACTTCATGGACGCCTCCTGGGACAGGAGACGCCGCCTGCGGGCCAGGCCGCACAGCAGGTAGAGCGGCAGCGACATGACCTCGAGGGCCACGAACATCATCAGCAGGTCGTGCGCGGCGGGGAACAGCATCATGCCGCCCACCGCGAACAGGACCAGCGGGTAGACCTCGGTGTGACCGGTGCCGCTGTCGTGGGCCTCGGCCTGCTCCTCCTCCGGGCTGCCCGGCACGGACGCGGCGGAGGCCACGAAGTGACCCTCGTCGTTGATGAGCAGCACGCAGACGAACGACAGGACGAGGATGACGCCCCAGATGAACAGCGACGGGCCGTCCACGGCCAGCGCGCCCATGGCGGCGGCCGTGGTGGGCACTCCGCCGCGCATCGCCTGCACGAGCACCAGCGCGAACGCGCCGGCGATGCTCAGCAGGGTGAGCGGCACGTGGATGGGCTTGCGCAGGTAGCGCGGCGCGAACGCCTCGACGAGCACGCCGATGCAGGCCGCGCCGAAGACGACCAGCAACGGCGCCAGCAGGCCGTACTCGATCGTCGGCGCTTCGATGGCGGGGTTCACTGGCCTGTCCCCTTCTCAGCGACGGTGGAGGTGGGTACCTTCACGTTGGTCAGCGTCTGTTGCACTGACGGGTTGATCACGTCAAGCAGCGGCTTGGGGAAGAAGCCGAACCCGATGATCAGGGCGACCAGCGGAGCCAGCACCCAGACCTCGCGGGCGTTCAGATCCTTGAACGCCTTGACCGGCTCGGCCGTGGGCCCGTTCATGGCCCGCTGGACCATCCACAGGATGTAGACGGCCGCCAGGATCACCGCCACCGCGGAGATGATCGCGGCCGCGGTCAGCGCGCCGGACCCGTGAGCCTGGCTGGAGTACGTGCCGATCATGACCATGAACTCGCTGACGAAGGACGAAAGGCCCGGCAGCGAGAGACCGGCGAGACCGGCGATGAGGAAGAAGCCCGCGAGCAGCGGGGCGACCTTCTGCACGCCTCCGTAGTCCCCGATGAACGGCGAGCCGCGCCGCGCGATCAGGAACCCTGCGGCCAGGAACAGCGCGCCGGTGGCGAAGCCGTGGTTGACCATGTAGAGCGCCGCGCCGGACTGGGCGATGTCCGACATGGCGAACACCCCGAGCACGATGAACCCGAAGTGCGAGATCGACGTGTACGCGATGAGCCGCTTCATGTCGGTCTGGCCGATGGCGACGATCGCGCCGTAGATGATGCTGATGACCGCCAGCACGACGATCGGCATCGTGAACGCCTTGGCCGCGTCGGGGAACAGCTCCAGGCAGAAGCGGAGCATGCCGAACGTGCCGACCTTGTCCAGCACGCCCACGAGCAGCACGGCGGCGCCGGCCGGAGCCTGCGCGGCCGCGTCGGGCAGCCAGGTGTGCACCGGCCACAGCGGCGCCTTGATGGCGAACGCGATGAAGAAGCCGCCGAACAGCCACTTCTGCATGGCCGGGTCCTGGATGGCCCCGATCAGCTCGGGGAACATGAAGGACTGCTTGCCGCCCACGGCGTACAGACCGATCACCGCGACCAGCATGAGCAGGCCGCCGAAGAGCGAGTACAGCAGGAACTTGACGGCCGCGTAGGACCGCTGGGCGCCGCCGTACGACCCGATCATGAAGTACATCGGGATCAGCATCGCCTCGAAGAAGACGTAGAAGAGGAAGATGTCGGTCGCCGCGAAGACGCCGATCATCATCGTCTCCAGCACCAGCAGCAGGGAGAAGTACGTCTTCACCGAGCGCTTGGGCGCGATCACCGTGCCGTCGGCGGTCTTGACGCCGTCGGCGTCGTGCCAGGAGGCCAGCACCACGATCGGTACCAGCACCACCGACAGCGCGATGAGCACGAGCGCGACGCCGTCCACGCCGACCCCGAACTTCACGCCGAAGCTCGGGATCCAGTCGTAGGCGGCGGTGAACTGGAAGCGGTCGCCGTCGGGGTCGAACCCGGCGGCCATGACGCCGGTCAGGACCAGCGTCACCAGCGAGAACAGCAGGGTGACCTGCTTGGCCAGCTTGTCACTGCCCTTGGGAAGCAGGGCCACCACGATGGCGCCCACCACGGGCACCGCCATGAGTATCGGAAGCCAGGGTGACATCAGATGTTCCCAACGAGGAGCAGGGCGCCGGTCAGCAGGGCGGCACCGATCAGGATGGACAGCGCGTACGTTCTGGCGAAACCGGTCTGGATCCGCCGAAGGCGCCCGGAGCTGCCGCCGATGCCCGCCGCCAGGCCGTTGACGATCCCGTCGATGCCGCGGTTGTCGAAGAACACCGCGACGCGGGTCAGCCACTGGCCGGGACGCATGAAGAGCGACTCGTTGAGCGCGTCACCGTACAGGTCGCGCCGGGCGAACGTGGTGAGGAAGTTGCCGCGCGGCTGCACCGACGGCACCTCGACCCGGCCGTACTTCATCCAGGCGATCACCGCACCGACGGCCACCAGTGCGAGCGTGGCCAGACCGGACGGAGCGAACGGAGCGAACTCCGGCAGTTCCTCCGGACGGCCGACGGCCGGGGCCAGGAACAGCAGGAGGCGGTTGCTGAGCACCAGGTAGGCACCCAGGAAGAGCGCGCCGAGCGAGAGGATCATCAGCGGCACCGTCATCACGAGCGGCGACTCGTGCGGGTGCGCGTCCTTGTCCCAGCGCTTCTCGCCGAAGAAGGTCATGAAGACCATCCGCGACATGTAGAAGCCGGTGATGCCCGCGCCGAGCACGGCCAGCCAGCCGAGGATCGGCTCGTGGTGCACCGCGGCCTCGATGATGCCGTCCTTGGTGAAGTAACCGGACAGCAGCGGGAAGCCGATGATCGCCAGGTAGCCGATGAAGAACGTCACGAAGGTGATCGGCATGACCTTGCGCAGGCCGCCGAACTTCCTCATGTCGACCTCGTCGTTCATGCCGTGCATGACCGAGCCGGCGCCGAGGAACATGTCGGCCTTGAAGAAGCCGTGCGTGATCAGGTGGCCGATCGCGAAGGCGTAGCCCGCCGGGCCGAGGCCCGCGCCGAGCATCATGTAGCCGATCTGCGACATCGTCGAGCCGGCCAGACCCTTCTTGATGTCGTCCTTCGCACAACCGATGATCGCACCGGCGAGCAGCGTGACCGCGCCGACGATGGCGACGGCGAGCGCCGCGCCGGAGCCCTCCGGGAAGAAGAACGCGCCGGAGCGGACCACCAGGTAGACGCCGGCGGTGACCATGGTCGCGGCGTGGATGAGGGCCGAGACCGGGGTCGGGCCCTCCATGGCGTCGAGGAGCCAGGACTGCAGCGGGAGCTGCGCCGACTTACCGCAGGCGCCGAGGAGCAGCAGCAGGCCGATGGCGAGCATCGTGCCGTTGCTCTGGCCGGGCTCGATCTGCTCGCCCAGACCCTTGAAGGTCAGGGTGCCGAACGTCGTCCAGATGATGAACATGCCGACCAGCAGGCCGAAGTCGCCGACGCGGTTGACGACGAACGCCTTCTTCGCCGCGGTCGCCGCGGACGGCTTGAACTGCCAGAAGCCGATCAGCAGGTACGACGCCAGACCGACGCCCTCCCAGCCGATGAACAGTCCCACGTAGTTGTCGGCCAGCACCAGCAGGAGCATCGCGGCGACGAACAGGTTCAGGTAGGAGAAGAACCTGCGCCGGTGCTCGTCGTGCGCCATGTAGCCGATCGAGTAGATGTGGATCAGCGAGCCCACACCGGTGATCAGCAGCGCGAAGCTGATGGACAGGGGGTCGATGAGCAGCCCCATGTCGACCAGGCCGGGGATGAACTCGTACAGGTGCACCGCCCGGCGACGCTCCTCCGGCCCGAATCCGATCAGCTCGAAGAACGCCAGCGCCGCCACGACGAACGAGGCGAGGGACATGGCCACGCCCAGCAGATGGCCCCAGCGGTTGGTGAACCGGTTGAACACCAGCAGGATGAACGCGCCCACGAGCGGGAACGCGATCATCAGCCAGGCGCTGCCGATCACTCCACCGGTGTGCTGGGCGATCTCAGCGATTTGAGATTCCACCAGTCACCTCTTAGTACTTCAGCAGGTTGGCGTCGTCGACGGACGCGGACCTGCGGGTTCGGAAGATCGTCACGATGATGGCCAGGCCGACCACGACCTCGGCCGCGGCCACCACCATCACGAAGAACGCGATGATCTGGCCTTCCAGGTTGCCCACCTGCCGGGCGAACGTCACGAACGCGAGGTTGCAGGCGTTGAGCATGAGCTCGACGCACATGAACACCACGATGGCGTTCCGCCGGATCAGCACGCCCAGGGCGCCGATCGCGAACAGCAGGCCGGACAGGACGAGGTAGTGCGTCGTCACTTGGTCACCTCATTGGTCTCGGCGTCCTGCTCGGCCTCGGTCGGCGCCTCGCTCTCCTCGGCCGCGTGCTTGATCGCCTCAGCCAGCTTCGGGTTGTCCGGGAGGTGACCGTGCTCCACGTCGTAGCGAGCGATGTGGCGGTTGACCGAGGCCTCGGCCACCGACCCGTCGGGCAGCAGCGCCGGCATGTCGATGGCGTTGCTCCGCGCGTAGGTGCCGGGGCCGGGCAGCGGCGACGGGTGGTCGCCGCGGAAGCGGGCGCGGGACAGCTCCTTCTGCGTCGCCTTCTGCGTGACCCGCTCGCGGTGCGCCAGCACCATCGCGCCCAGCGCCGCCGTGATGAGCAGCGCCGAGGTGACCTCGAACGGGAACACGTACTTGGTGAAGAGCTGCAGCGCGATCGAGCGGATGTTGCCGCCCTGGCTCGTGGCCGCCGCGAGCCCCGCCTCAGGAGCGAAGATCGCGTTGCCCACGGCCAGGACGATCAGCGCCGCGAAGCCCGCGCCGGCGATGATCGCCCAGAAGCGCTGACCCTTGATCGTCTCCACCAGCGAGTCGGACGAGTCCACGCCCACGAGCATGAGCACGAACAGGAACAGCATCATGATCGCGCCGGTGTAGACGATGATCTGCACCGCGGCCAGGAACGGCGCGTCCTGCACGGCGTACAGGACGGCCAGGCTGAGCATGACGGTGCCGAGCATCAGCGCGGAGTACACGGCCTTGCGGTTGAAGACCATGCCGAGCGCGGCGCCGACGGAGACGACGGCCAGCACCCAGAAAGTGATGGTCTCACCCATTGGTCCGCCCCAGCCGGTAGTAGTCCTCTTCGGTCTCACCGAGCCGCATGGGGTGCGGCGGCTGTTCCATGCCCTGCGTGAGGGGCGCGAGCAACATCTCCTTGGTGTAGATGAGGCTCTCGCGGTTGGTGTCGGCGAGCTCGTACTCGTTGGTCATGGTGAGCGCGCGGGTGGGGCAGGCCTCGATGCACAGGCCGCACAGGATGCACCGCAGATAGTTGATCTGGTACGTGCGTCCGTAGCGCTCGCCCGGCGAGTAGCGCTCTTCCTCGGTGTTGTCCGCGCCTTCGACGTAGATGGCGTCGGCGGGACACGCCCAGGCGCACAGCTCGCACCCGACGCATTTCTCCAGCCCGTCAGGCCAGCGGTTGAGCTGGTGACGCCCGTGGAAGCGAGGAGCCGTCGGCTTCTTCTCCTCCGGGTAGTTCGTCGTGACGGGCTTCTTGAACATCGTGTGGAAGGTGACCCCGAAGCCTTTGACGGGGTTCAGCCAGTCAGTTAGTCCCACTGGGAATCTCCTTGTGCTGCACCCCGTGGTAGTGCGGCAGGTCGAGCGGCGGCACAGGGAAGCCACCGGCCGTCGGTTCCTCGGACAGTTGCTGGAACTCGGCTTCCACCTGCGCCTTCTTCTCCTCCTTGCGCCGCTGGTTGACGGTGTCGAAACGCATCCAGACGGCCAGCGCGCCGATCAGGATGACCACGCCCAGCCCGATGCCGATCGTGCGGCTCTCCTCGTAGACGACGACGTTGCGCACCGCCGCGACCAGCAGGATCCAGCCCAGGTTGACCGGGATCAGCACCTTCCAGCCCAGCGACATCAGCTGGTCGTAGCGCACGCGCGGCAGCGACGCGCGCACCCAGACGATGAAGCAGAACGTCAGCACGAACTTGATGAAGAACCACAGCACCGGCCACCAGCCCTCATTGGCGCCCGCCCAGATCGTGGTGATGGGCGCCGGAGCCCGCCAGCCGCCGAGGAACAGCGTCACGGCGATGCCGGAGGCGGTGAAGGTGTGCAGGTACTCGCCCATCATGATCAGGGCGAACTTCAGCGAGGAGGAGTACTCGGTCTGGAAACCGCCGACCAGCTCGCCCTCACCCTCGGGAAGGTCGAACGGGATACGCGCGGCCTCGCCGAACATGCAGACCACGTAGACCAGGAACGACGGGATCAGCAGCACCGCGAACCAGGTCTGCTCCTGCGCCTTGACGATCTCGGAGGTCGACAGCGTCCCGGCGAACAGGAAGATCGCCACGAACGACAGGCCCATCGCGATCTCGTAGGAGACCACCTGGGCCGCCGACCGCAGACCGCCGAGCAGCGCGTACGGCGAGCGCGAGGACCATCCGGCCAGCACCACGCCGTAGACCGAGACCGCGCCCATGGCCAGCATGAACAGCACCGCCATCGGCAGGTCCACCAGCTGCAGCGGCGTCTGCACGCCGAACAGGTTGACCACCGGCCCGAACGGCACGATCGAGAAGGCCAGGAACGCCGGCACCACCATGATGACCGGCGCCAGCAGGTAGAGCACCTTGTCCACGGTCCGCGGGAAGATGTCCTCCTTCAGGCCCATCTTCAGACCGTCGGCCACGGACTGCAGCAGACCGAACTTACCGGCCCGGTTGGGGCCGTAGCGGTGCTGCATCCGCGCGATCAGCTTGCGCTCGAACCAGACGCCGAACAGGATGCTCAGCATCAGGAAGACGAACAGCATCACGGCCTTGATGATCGTGATCCACAGCGGGTCCTTGCCGAAGTCGGCAAGGGTGGGATCGGCCGCGAGAACGTGGGTCATGAGGCGCTCCCGATGGTGACGATGTCGCCGGCCACCGCGCGCAGGTCACGCGTGACCGAGCAGCCGCCGGAGTTCGCCGGCACCCAGACCACGCGGTCGGGCAGGTCGGCGATGCGCACCGGCAGGGTCACGGTGCCGCTGCCGGGGTCGCCGACGACGAGCTTGTCGCCGTCCGCGACGCCGAGCTCGGCCGCCGTGGCCCCCGAGATCAGTGCTTCGGCGGGGCGGGCGGTGCCCGCGAGGTACGGCTCGCCGTCCTGCAGCCTGCCCTCGTCGAGCAGCAGGTGCCAGGTGGCCAGTAGGGCCTGGCCCGCCTCCGGCACCTCCGGCGTGCGAGACAGCGCGTTGGGCGGGCTGACCCGGCTGCCGCGCCAGGAGCCGAGCGCGGCGAGCTCGCGCCGGACGGCCTTGGCGTCGGGCAGGCCCAGGTGCACGTCCATCCGGTCGGCCAGGTTGCCGATGACGGCCATGTCGGACTGCAGGCCGGGCACCTTCAGCGGCGCGTCGAACGAGCGGCCCCTGCCCTCCCAGTTGACGAACGTGCCGCCCTTCTCCTGGACGGAGGCGACGGGCAGGACCACGTCCGCGCGGTCGGTGACGGCGCTGGCGCGGATCTCCAGGCTGACGATGAACGGCGTGTGCTCGAGCGCGTCGAGCGCCGCCGCGGGGTCGGGCAGGTCGTAGGGGTCGACGCCGGCGACGACCAGCGCGTCGATCTCGCCGTCGCGGGCGGCGGCGAGGATGCCGGAGGTGTCGCGGCCCGGGGTGGCGGGCAGCGAGCCGACGTTCCACGCCCTGGCGACCTCGGCCCTCGCGGTCTCGTCGTCCACCGGGCGGCCGATCGGCAGCAGGTTGGGCAGCGCGCCGGCCTCGACGGCGCCGCGCTCACCGGCCCTGCGCGGGATCCAGGCGATCCTCGCGCCGGATGCGGCGGCGAGGCGGACGAGCGCGGACAGCGCGCCCGGCACGGTGGCCAGGCGCTCGCCGGCCAGCACGATCGTGCCCTCGGCGAGGGTGCCGACCAGGTCACCGATCGCGTCGGCCTCGGCGCCGGGAGCGGTGCGGATGAGCGTGCCGCCCATCTTCGCCAGGCCCGGGGAGGCGAACGGCGCGATCGAGGAGATCTTCAGGCCCTTCTTCCGCCACGCCTTGCGCAGGCGCAGGAAGACGATCGGCGACTCCTCCTCGGGCTCGAACCCGACGAGCAGCACGTGGGGCGCGTTCTCCAGGTCGGCGTAGCTGATCTCGATGCCCTTGCCGGCCACCGCGTGGGCGAGGAACTGCGCCTCCTCGGCCGAGTGCGGCCTGGCGCGGAAGTCGACGTCGTTGGTGCCGAGCGCGATCCGCGCGAACTTCGCGTACGCGTAGGCGTCCTCGACGGTGACGCGGCCGCCGACCAGCACGCCGGCCTTGCCGCGGGCCTTGGCCAGACCCTGCGCGGCGATCTCCAGCGCCTCCGGCCACGAGGTGGGCACCAGCACGCCCTCCTCGTTGCGGACCAGCGGCTGCTTGAGGCGGTCGGGCTGCTGCGCGTAGGTGAACGCCCAGCGGCCCTTGTCGCAGTTCCACTCCTCGTTCACCTGCGGGTCGTTGCCCGCCAGGCGGCGGGTCACCCGGCCGCGCCGGTGGTCGGTGCGCAGGCTGCACCCGGAGGCGCAGTGCTCGCACGCGCTCGGCGTGGACACCAGGTCGAACGGGCGGGCGCGGAACCGGTAGGCGGCGCCGGTCAGCGCGCCCACCGGGCAGATCTGCACGGTGTTGCCGGAGAAGTAGGAGTTGAACGGCTTGCCGTCGGCGACCCGCACCTGCTCCTTGGCCCCGCGCTCGAAGAACTCGATGAGCGGGTCACCGGCGATCTGGTCGGAGAAGCGGATGCAGCGCGCGCACTGCACGCAGCGCTCGCGGTCGAGCAGCACCTGCGTGGACAGCGCCAGCGGCTTGGGGAAGGTGCGCTTTTGCTCCTGGAACCGCGACTCGCCCTGGCCGTTGGACATGGCCTGGTTCTGCAGGGGGCACTCGCCGCCCTTGTCGCAGACCGGGCAGTCGAGCGGGTGGTTCATCAGCAGCAGCTCCATGGCCGCGCGCTGCGCCTTCTCGGCGACCGGCGAGGTGAGCTGGGTGGACACCACCATGCCCTCGGCGACCTCGATCGCGCACGACGGCTGCGGCTTGGGGAAGCCTCGGCCGTTGCCCGCGTCGGGGATCTCGACCAGGCACTGCCGGCAGTTGGCGGCCGGGTCGAGCAGCGGGTGGTCACAGAACCTGGGGATCTGGATGCCCAGCAGCTCGGCGGCCCTGATGATCAACGTGCCCTTGGGAACACTGACCTGGAACCCGTCGATGGTCAGGGTCACCAGGTTCGTCTCGGTCTCTACGACTGTCACTGCTCACCCCAGAGAGTGGACTTCTTCGGGTCGAACGGGCAGCCGCCGATCTCGAAGTGCTTGAGGTACTCGTCGCGGAAGTGCTTCACCGAGGAGTGGATCGGGCTGGTCGCGCCATCGCCGAGCGCGCAGAACGAGCGGCCCAGGATGTTGTCGGCGATGTCGGTGATCGTGGCCAGGTCGTCCTCGGTGCCCTGGCCCTTCTCCAGGCGCGCGAGCACCTGCTTGAGCCAGTACGTGCCCTCGCGGCAGGGCGTGCACTTGCCGCAGGACTCGTGGGCGTAGAACTCGGTCCAGCGCAGCACCGTACGGACCACGCAGGTGGTCTCGTCGAAGATCTGCAGGGCCCGGGTGCCGAGCATGGAGCCCTTGGCGCCGACCCCTTCGAAGTCGAGCGGCACGTCGAGGTGCTCTTCAGTGAAGATCGGGGTGGACGATCCGCCCGGGGTCCAGAACTTGATCTTGTGACCCTTGCGGATGCCGCCGGCCATGTCGAGCAGCTCGCGCAGCGTGATGCCGAGCGGAGCCTCGTACTGGCCGGGCCGGGTGACGTGGCCGCTGAGGGAGAAGATGCCGAAGCCCTTGGACTTCTCGGTGCCCATGCCGGCGAACCAGTCGGCGCCGTTCGCGATGATCGAGGGAACACTCGCGATCGACTCGACGTTGTTCACCACAGTCGGCGAGGCGTACAGGCCCGCCACGGCGGGGAACGGAGGCTTGAGCCGGGGTTGACCTCTGTAACCCTCGAGCGAGTCGAGCAGCGCCGTCTCCTCGCCGCAGATGTAGGCGCCCGCGCCGCTGTGCACCACCAGCTCCAGGTCGAAGCCGGAGCCGAAGATGTTCTTGCCGAGGTAGCCCTTGGCGTACGCCTCGCGCACGGCCGCGTGCAGCCGGCGGATGACGTGCAGCACCTCGCCGCGCACGTAGATGAAGGCGTGGTTGGCGCGGATGGCGTACGACGTGATGATGATGCCCTCGACCAGCGCGTGCGGGTTGGCCATCATCAGCGGGATGTCCTTGCAGGTGCCCGGCTCCGACTCGTCGGCGTTGACGACGAGGTAGTGCGGCTTGCCGTCGCCCTGCGGGATGAAGCCCCACTTCATGCCGGTGGGGAAGCCCGCGCCGCCGCGGCCGCGCAGGCCCGAGTCCTTGACGGTCTGGATGACGGCGTCGGGGTCCATGCCCAGCGCCTTCTTCGCCGCCTTGTACTCGCCGTAGACGTCGATGGTGAAGGAGTTGGGCTGGTCCCAGTTCGCGGTCAGGACCGGTGTCAAAGTCGTCGTCATGCTTCGGGGGCCTTCCATCCCTTGGCCTTGGCCAGCTTCAGGCCCTCAAGCGAGGGCCCCCCGGCCGACGGGCCCTCGCCCGCCTGGTCGTCGGGCAGCCCGGCGAGCACGCGCGAGGCCTCCTTGAAGGTGCACAGCCGCTTGGGACCGCGGGTGGGCCGCACCTCCTTGCCGGCGCGCAGGTCGTCGACGAGCTGCTTGGCCGACTCGGGAGTCTGGTTGTCGAAGAACTCCCAGTTGACCATCATGACCGGGGCGAAGTCGCAGGCCGCGTTGCACTCAAGGCGCTCCAGCGAGATCTTGCCGTCGGGGGTCGCCTCGTCGTGACCGACGCCGACGTGCTCCGACAGCTCCTCCCAGATCTGGTCGCCGCCCATGACCGCGCACAGCGCGTTGATGCACACGCCGACGTGGTATTCGCCGGCGGGCTTGCGCTTGTACATGGTGTAGAAGGTCGCCACGCCGGTGACCTCGGCCTTGCTGATGCCGAGCATCTCGGCGCAGAACTCCTGCCCGTCGTCGGAGACGTAGCCGTCCTCGGACTGCACGAGGTGGAGCAGCGGCAGCAGGGCGGAGCGGGTCTTGGGGTAGCGCCCGATGATCTCCTTGGCGTCCCGCTCCAGACGCTCACGGACTTCCGGTGAATAAGTCACCGGTCCACACCTCCCATGACGGGGTCGATAGAAGCGACCGCGGCGATCACGTCCGCGACTTGGCCGCCCTCCGCCATGGCGGGGAAGCTCTGCAGGTTGCAGAAGGACGGCTCGCGGAAGTGCACGCGGTAGGGCCGGGTGCCGCCGTCGCTGACCACGTGGGCGCCCAGCTCGCCCTTGGGCGACTCGATGCTGGCGTACGCCTGCCCGGCCGGCACCCTGAAGCCCTCGGTCACCAGCTTGAAGTGGTGGATGAGGGCCTCCATCGAGGTGCCCATGATGTGGGCGATGTGGTCGGGCGAGTTGCCGAACCCGTCGGGGCCGAGCGCGAGCTGCGCGGGCCAGCCGATCTTCTTGTCCTCGATCATCACCGGGTCGCCCTTGAGCGGGCCGGCGATGCGGTCCAGAGCCTGCTCAATGATCTTGAGCGACTCCTCCATCTCCTTCATGCGGACGAGGTAGCGCGAGTAGACGTCGCAACCGCGCTCGGTGGCGACCTCGAACTCGTAGGTCTCGTAGCCGCAGTAGGGCTGCGCCTTGCGCAGGTCCCACGGGAGGCCGGCGGCGCGCAGGATGGGGCCGGTGACGCCGAGCGCCATGCAGCCGGTCAGGTCGAGGTAGGCGACGTCCTGGGTGCGGCGCAGGTAGACGGGGTTCTCGTCGAGGAGCTTGCGGATGTCCTTGATCCGCTTGGGCATCTCCTTGAGGAACTCGCCGACCTTGTCCACCGCGCCCGCCGGCAGGTCGACGCTGACGCCGCCCGGCCGGATGTAGGCGTGGTTCATCCGCAGACCGGTGATGTACTCGAACAGGTCCATCACCATCTCGCGGTCGCGGTAGCCGAAGAGGAACGGCGTGGTCGCGCCCAGCTCCATGCCGAACGTGCCCATCGCGACCAGGTGCGAGGAGATGCGGTTGAGCTCCATCATCATCACGCGGATCGCCTGCGCCCGCTCGGGGATGCGATCCTCGATGCCGAGCAGCTTCTCCACGCCCAGGCAGTAGGCCGTCTCGTTGAAGATCGGCGAGAGGTAGTCCATGCGAGTGACGAACGTGGTCCCCTGGGTCCACGTCCGGAACTCCATGTTCTTCTCGATGCCGGTGTGCAGGTAGCCGATGACGCTGCGGGCCTCGGTCACCGTCTCGCCGTCGAGCGTCAGCACCAGCCGGAGCACGCCGTGGGTGGACGGGTGCTGCGGGCCCATGTTGACGACCAGGCGCTCTTCCTCGGACTCGCGCACGCCGGAGACGACCTGGTCCCAGTCGGCACCGTTGACCGAATAGACCTTGCCCTCGGTCGCCTCGTCATAAGCGGTGCTCATGAGTAGCTCCTCCTGTGGTCGGGCGACGGGATGGTGGCGCCGCGGTACTCGACCGGGATGCCGCCGAGCGGGTAGTCCTTGCGCTGCGGGTGGCCGTCCCAGTCGTCCGGCATCATGATCCGGGTGAGCGCGGGGTGGCCGTCGAAGATGATCCCGAAGAAGTCGTACGTCTCCCGCTCATGCCAGTCGTGACCAGGGTAAACGCTGACCGTCGATGGAATGTGCGGGTCGTCGTCGGGGCAGCTCACCTCGAGGCGCACGCGCCGGTTGTGGGTGATCGAGCACAGGTGGTAGACCGCGTGCAGCTCCTCGCCCTTCAGGTGCGGGTAGTGCACGCCGGACACGCCGAGCGAGAGCTCGAAGCGCAGTGCCGGGTCGTCGCGCAGCTTCTGGCACACCTCGACCAGCCGCTCCCGCTTGATGTGCAGGGTCAGCTCGCCGCGGTCGACGACCACCCGCTCGATGGCGTCGTCGAGCGCGAGCGCGTCGACGATCTCGTCGAAGTAGCCGCCGTACGGGCGGGGCGTGGAGATCTGCGGCGGGCGGCGTACGACGAGGCCGCCGTAGCCGGAGGTGTCACCCGAGTCCTTGGCGCCGAACATGCCCCGGCGGGCGATCGGCGCCTCCTGGGGCGCCGGCGCCTCGGGGACCTGTGCGTCCGGGACCTCGGGGAGGTTGTCGGGCGAGGTCACTTCGAGGCTCCCTGGTCGATCAGCGGCAGCGTGCGCAGCGCCTGCAGCTCGAGCTCGTCGATCTGCTTGGCGCGGTGCGCGCCGAACTTCATGTTCTGGATCTTGTCGTGCAGCTTGACGATGGCGTCGATGAGCATCTCCGGCCGCGGCGGGCAGCCGGGCAGGTAGATGTCGACCGGCACGATGTGGTCGACGCCCTGCACGATGGCGTAGTTGTTGAACATGCCGCCACTGGAGGCGCACACGCCCATGGAGATGACCCACTTCGGCTCGGCCATCTGGTCGTAGATCTGGCGCAGCACGGGCGCCATCTTCTGCGACACCCGGCCGGCGACGATCATCAGGTCGGCCTGGCGGGGAGATGCCGAAGCGCGCTCCATACCGAAGCGCGCCAGGTCGTAGTGGGGGCCACCGGTGGCCATCAGCTCGATGGCGCAACACGCGAGGCCGAAGGTCGCCGGCCATACGGAGTTCTTACGCGCCCATCCGGCGGCCGCTTCGACCGTGCTGAGGATGAACCCGCTGGGGAGTTTCTCTTCAAGTCCCATTTTCAGTCCCAGTCCAGACCCTTGCGGCGCCACACGTACGCGTAAGCGACGAGCACGGTGACGATGAACAGCAGCATCTCGACGAGCGCGAACAGGCCGAGTCCCGAGGTGGCCACGCGGCCGAGGTCGTTCGTCTGCGGCGCGAACGACACGGCCCACGGGTAAAGGAAGATGATCTCGATGTCGAAGACGATGAAGAGCATCGCCGTGACCATGTACTTGAGCGGGAACCGCCCACCGCCGACCGGCTGGGGCGTCGGCTCGATGCCGCATTCGTAGGCGTCGAGCTTGGCGCGGTTCCAGCGCTTGGGACCGGTGAAGGGAGCGATGGCGACCGAGAAGATCGCGAAGCCCCCCGCGATGACGGCGAGCACCAGGATGGGCACGTAAAGGTCCATCGCTACGCCTCCTCTGGAGTCGCCGCGCGCGCGGGCGCGCAGCGGGATCTGGTGATTCTGAGATTCATGCTGGTGGCGCGACCTTCGAGAGTGCGTTGATGATCATGTCCGACGCATCGCCTCGCCGGTCGGTGAGATTACCAAGGAGTTTGAGCGCGAAGCGCATCAGCCTCGGGTGAGGCAGCCCGTGCCTGGTGCCGAAGCTCATCACGCCCGGCTTGCCGATGGCCTCGACGAACCATCTGCCCAGCGTGAAGTAGCCACCATAGGCGTCCTTCAGCACCCGAGGATAGGTCCGCAGGGTCCGCTCCCGCTGTGCGGGGGTGGGCGCCCTGAGGGCCTTCGCGATGATCTCCGCGGCGATCTCGCCGGTCTCCATGGCGTAGGCGATGCCCTCGCCGTTGAACGGGTTGATCGACCCGCCCGAGTCTCCCACGAGCACCAGACCGCGGGTGTAGTGGGGCTGGCGGTTGAACGCCATCGGGAGCGCGGCGCCGCGGATCGGGCCCGTCATGTTCTCCTCGGTGAAGCCCCATTCCTCGGGCATCGAGCGGCACCAGCGGCGCAGCAGGTCGCGGTAGTCGATGTGCTTGAACTGGGCGCTGGTGTTGAGCAGGCCCAGGCCGACGTTGGAGGTGCCGTCGCCCACGCCGAACACCCAGCCGTAGCCGGGCAGCAGCGTGTCGCCGTCCCACAGCTCGAGCCAGGTCTCGAGGTAGTCGTCGTCGTGGCGGGGGCTTTCGAAGTAGGTGCGCACGGCCACGCCCATGGGGCGGTCTTCGCGCTTGTGCAGGCCCATGCCGATGGCCAGGCGGGTGCTGTTGCCGTCGGCGGCAACGACCACGGGGCTGCGGAACTCGCGGCCGTCCTTCGTGGTGACGCCGACGATGTGGCCGCTGCGGTCGTCGAGCACGGGGCCGGTGACGGTGACGCCCTCCATCAGGCGTACGCCGTGCTTGACCGCGTTGGCGGCGAGGATCTGGTCGAAGTCCTGCCGGGTGCGCACGAGGCCGAAGTCGGGGAAGCGCTCCAGCTTGGGCCAGTCGAGCTCGAAACGCAGGCCGCCGCCGACCACGCGCAGGCCCTTGTTCCTGATCCAGCCGGGGGCGTCGATGTCGATGCCCATGTTCTGGAGCTGCTTGACGGCGCGCGGGGTCAGGCCGTCGCCGCAGACCTTCTCGCGGGGGAACCTGGTCTTCTCCAGGAGCAGAACGTCGAGGCCGGCCTGCGCGAGGTAGAAGGCGGTGGCGGAGCCGGCGGGGCCCGCGCCTACGACGATGACATCGGCGTCGCTCATGATCGCGCCCGCTTCGCCACTCGTCGGCTGCGCGCACGCGCGACGAGCTCCTGCGCTCGATGGGTGGCTGTTGGCACGGTCACTGGACTGTCCTGTCCCTACACACGCTCGAAGGCCGTGGGGTGAAGCGCCTTCGTTCCTTTGTGAACCCCTTCACAAACTTACCGGCCCGCAGTCTACTGCTTTTCGTACACATAGTGGCAGTCGGGGTACCGTTCCGTGATCCAAGGGGACGGCGTGTCGCCTGGGGCAGCGCAGTCATGATCGTCACGCTAGCAGTCGAGCTCACAGCCGCTCATGGGCGCCCCGTGAGCCGATGCACTCCTGATACGTCCCCACACGCCGCCGCGGACGGCGCCGTCTCACACGGCCCGCACCAGCGCTCCCGCCCGCCCTCGGCGAGCACCCTTACCGCACGCCACACGCCCTGCGCGAACGCCTCACCGGAGGGCACCGCACGCCCTGCGCGACGGCACCGGATACCGCACGCCCTGCGCGACGGCGCCCTTCGCCGCGCCGCAGCAACGCCCCCACGCGCCCAGCGCACAGCCGTCGCGCGCCCCACGCCGGCAGCCATGCGCGACGGTTCCCTCCTGCAAGCGCCGCCATCGCGCGGCAGCGCCTCATGCGCCCGCGACAGCGCCTGCTCGGCGCCCGCCGTGCGCGGTAGCGCTCTTCTGTACGGCGCGTCAGCGCTCGTGCGGCTCGCGTTATGCCCGCGCGCGACGGCTCTGGGGAGGGCGCGGCGCCTTGGGCGCGTCCGAAATCCCGGCGTGCGCATTCCGTGGCCCGCCGCAACGGCGGCGATACGCGCGGGTGAACGATGACCATAATCGGCCCGGAAAATGACCGGGGACCGCGCCCGGTGAACATCCGGTGACGCGGCCCCCGGGCGGCAAAACGGGCCGGGCGGAATTGAAGTTTTCGTCAGATACGAGCCGATGACGAAAATGGCCGCCGTCACGGCACCGCCACCAATGCCGCGACGGCACCGCCGCCAATGCCGTAGCGGCCTCGTTGCCAAACCCGTCACAGCCTCGCCGCCAAACCCTCGCGGGCCTCGCCGCCTGAGCCGCCGCAGCCACACCGCCAATGCCGTCACAGGCTCGCCGCCAATGCCGCTGCGGCACCGCCCCCATTGCGGGCCCGCCACCGTTACGGGCCCGCTCCCGTGCGGGCCTGCTTTTCAAGCGGGCTTGAAACCGCGGTGGATGGCGACGATGCCCATGGTGAGGTTGCGCCAGGCCACGCGCTCCCAGCCGGCCTCCTGGATGGTCCGGGCGAGCGTGCGCTGGTCGGGCCAGTCGCGGATCGACTCGGCCAGGTACTCGTAGGAGTCGTCGTTGGAGCCGAACACCTTGGCCACCTTGGGCAGCAGCCGCATGAGGTATTCGCGGTAGATCAGGTCGAAGCCGGGCACGGTGACGTGGGAGAACTCAAGGATCACCAGCCGGCCGCCGGGCTTGGCCACCCGCAGCATCTCGCGCAGCGCCTGCCCGGTGTCGTGCACGTTGCGCAGCGCCACCGAGATCGTCACCGCGTCGAAAACGTTGTCGGCGAACGGCAGCCGCAGCGCGTCTCCCGCGATGAACGGCACCCCGGGCCCCGACAGCGCGTTGCCGCCGTGCCGCCGCACGCCGGTGCGCAGCATGCCGAGCGAGAAGTCGGAGGCGATCGCCCGCGCGCCGAGCGTGGTGAACGCGTCGGTCGAGGTGCCCGTGCCCGCGCCCAGGTCGAGCACGAGCTCGCCGGGCCCGGCGTCGACGGCGCGGGCCACCGCCTTGCGCCATGCCCTGACCTGCCCGAGGGAGATCACGTCATTCACCAGGTCGTAGCGCCGGGCGGTGCGATCGAACATCGCGGCGACCTCGTCCGGCCTCTTGTCCAACTGAGCGCGCGTCATGCCCACACCTTATGGCCATCGGAATAATCGACGGAAAGTAGCAACTCGATTACCGTACGTCTGCTACATATTGGCGAATGTTTGCCCGTGTCGCCCTTGCGGCGATCCTCAGCTCGTCCGCCGTCGCGCACGCGGGCGCGGCGGCGGCCTCGCCCGTCGCGCATCCGCGCGTGGTCTCGGCCGACCCGGTCGACACCACGCCTCACGTGCTCGACGGCATCGTCAACGCGATCACGGTCGTGGGCCGCACGGTCGTCGTCGGCGGCTCGTTCAGCGAAGTGAGCGATGCGAACCGGCGCACGACGTACCTGCGGAACAACCTCTTCGCCTACGACCTGCACACCGGGCGTGTCCTGCCGGACTTCGCGCCCAGCGTGGCCGGCCCGGTGTACGGTCTCGCGGCCGGCGACGGCGGCACCGTCTACGTCGGCGGCGAATTCCACGGCATCGACTACCAGCGGGCCCGCGGCCTGGCCAGGCTGCGGCTCTCCGACGGCGCACTGGTGCCCGGCTTCGAGCCGCGCATCGGCGGCGGCATGGTGAGCACGCTCGCCAGGCACGGCTCCAAGCTCTACGTGGGCGGCGACTTCGTCAGCCCGCGCACCGCGCTGGCCAGGCTCGACGCCACGACCGGCGCGGCCGACCCGGGTTTCACGGTCACGCCGGGTAAACCGCTGACGGCGCGGGTGAAGGTGCACGCGCTGGCGGTCAGCGGAAAGCGGCTGCTGGTCGACGGCACGTTCACCACGCTCGACGGCCTTTCGCGGCCCCAGGTGGGGCTCATCGATATCGGCGGGCGGACGGCGAAGGTGGCCGCGTGGCGCACCTCCACGTACGCGCGCCGCTGCGCCCCCGAGTTTCCCTCGTACGTCAGGGGTCTCGACTTCTCCCCCGACGGACGCTATTTCGTGGTCGTCACCACGGGAGGCCCAAAGGGCGGGATATGTGACACAGCAGCGCGGTTCGAGACCTATGCCAAGGGCTCGAACGTCAAGCCCACCTGGGTCAACGCCACGGGCGGAGATTCGCTGTACTCCGTGGCGGTGACCGGCGCGGCGGTCTATGTCGGCGGACATCAGCGCTGGCTGGACAATCCGCGGGGACGCGACTCGGCCGGTCCAGGCGCGGTGTCGCGGCCGGGCATCGGAGCCATTCATCCGCGTACCGGAAAGGCCCTCAGTTGGAATCCGACGCGCGAGCGCGGCATCGGTGTGAAGGCGTTTTACGCCCACAGCACCGGACTACTTGTGGGTAGCGACACAACCAGACTCGGACGGGAGTACCATGCCCGGATTGGCATGTTCCCCCTGCCCTAGTCGTCCTGCGACTTCGGCCGCTCGAGCCTTGCGCTGAGACGTTCGCTCATGGCGTCTCGCTGCTTGGACAGCAACACGTAGCTCGCTATGCCGCTGATCACGAAAGAGGCGACGATCAGCGCCAGCGGGTTTGACAGTCCGAGCAGGAAGAGCACACCCAAGGTCACGAGAAACAGGCCGATCCGCGACGCGGTGTAAACGAGAACGGGACGCACGGGTTCGAGGTTACTCGGACCTGTGCAGCACTCGCTCTTCGCATGGGACGCGAGCACTGCTACTGTTCCCAGTTAGGGAGTTTCGTAAAGAAACACCCACGAGAGCCCCAAAGAGGCTCTATCATATAACAATCGGGCAGTCAGCTGATAACAACCCGTGATCTTTGTAGAAAACCACGGATAAATCAGGCTTCGCTCGACACACTGGTTACCTGTCCGCCCGCTGGCAGGAAGCGGGATGCGAGGGGGAGAGATTGGTGGAGAGTAGCAGCGAGCGTCTGCTGACCCCAGGAGAGGTTGCCGCCCTCTTCCGGGTAGACCCAAAGACGGTTACACGCTGGGCAGCGGCAGGCCGCATCAGCAGTATCCGCACCCCCGGAGGGCACCGGCGCTTCCGCGAGTCGGAAGTCCACGCCCTTCTCCGAGGCGAGGACGTTCTTACGGCCGACAGGCCAGCAGGTGAGTCCCCGCGCGTCTGACGTTCCGTCAAGTCGGTGATCCTGCATGATGGACCGCTACACAGGTGGTCCGTCCCGCCAGGATCACCGCTGGCGGAACCCACTGTTCGCGTGCACTCCCGCCGGCACTTCATCGTGCGGGAAGGCACTGGGGCGGCGCCAACCGCCGACCGTGGCTGGCGCCTGTCCGAACTCCTCGCGGGCGCCTGAAGCCACGTTCGCGATCACGGGTGCTCAGCCGTCCTCCTGCCGTGCCTTGTAGGCGAGGAACTCCCGCTCGAGCTCGTCGTTCTCCTCCGCCCAGCGCCGGCGGCGCAGCTCCGCCTCCTCTTCCGTCAGCGACTCGGCCAGCCACTGCTCGTACTCGGGGTCACCGGGCTGGACCTCCACGTACGCGTTGCCGATCAAACGCCCGTCCTGGCTGGTCAGGCTCTGCGGAACGCGCAACGTCCCGTCCGCGAGCCGTATGACGTACATGGCCGATCACCTAGATTCCATAGCGCCGGTTGAAGAACAGCATGATGTCGAGCGCCATCCGCGTGTCACCGCCGAGCATGTCCACGAGGGCCGGACGCTGGCGAGAGGCGATGGCGGCGAAGGCGTCGGCGAAGAACTCCTTGCGGCCGAGCCCGCCTCCCTGTCGGTGGAAAGCGGAGGTCATCAGCGGCAGCGCCGCCTCGTACAGTCTCACGAACTCCGGCGAATCCGACACCCATTCGCCGTGCGGGGAGTCCACGTCGTCGATCGCGTGGCCCACCTCGTGCATCATCACGTCGGGAGTGGGCGAGGGCCGGTCACCGACGACGATCTTCCTGTCGCCGTAGGCGCCCGCGCAGATGTCCCAGGTCGCGCGCCCCGACGGGAGCGGGGCGCCGCGTAAGTAGCCCATGTCGTCGAGGTCGGGCACTCCTCCGGGCCCGAGGTAGATGCCCTCGAGGCCCTCGGCGAGCAGCTCTTTGAGCCGGTCGGGGAGCCTGGCCAGGCTCTCGACGGCGCGCACCACCTCCACGGGCGGCGGGCCGTACCTGGCGTCCCACTGGCGGTGCAGGATCTTCTCGAGCGCGCCGCAGTGGCGCAGGCCGTCGCCGAGCGACGGCTGGTCGGGCCGGTTGGGCCTGGCCCTGAGCGGCCGTTCGGGCAGCTCGAAGTCGTCCCAGGTGTAGCGGGGCCGCTCGACCACGACGGCGGCGGGCAGCCGGTCCGCGCGCTCGCGTACCGCGAAGGCGTCCCAGACGGCCCCTGACGGGCTCTGCGCCGCCGGATCGTCCGCGCCCGGCCAGGACGGCCGGTCCACCCTCCGCTCGCCGCCGGGCGGATGGCCGCGCTCGGCCTTCTTCAGCCCTTTACGCCGTTCGAGCCGGTCCTGTGCCCGCTCGCGGACGTCGCGCCAGATCGATCTGTCGGCGTCGGGCGGCGCCTCCTTGCGTCTGGAGAACAAATACGATCCGCGCCGCCACCATCGCCCGCGCCGGTGCCGTCCCCGGTCATTGGAGCTCTTGTCGTGAGAAAACGCCATCGCACCTCTCATCAACGCCCCTCGGAGCCCCATGGACACCGCCGCATCGGCTTCCACGGTACGACGCAGATCTTCCGCTAGTCACCCGAAAGGGGACAACGGGCAGCACGATCACGTCTCAACATGGCTTACAGTTCGGGTCATGGCAGGTGTTGTTATCGGCCTGGCTCTGCTGGCCTTCTGGCTCTTCTCGCTTTTCGACGTCGTCACGACACCGGAAGACGAGGTTAGGAACGTACCAAAACCCCTGTGGGTCCTCGTCGTGGTGCTCGTCCCGCTGCTGGGCGGGCTGGTGTGGATGGCGCGCGGCCGTCCGCGCGCGCCCCGCGCCGCGCGGCCCGTCACCCCCGGTCCGGGCGCGCCGAAGGGCCCGGACGACGACCCCGAGTTCCTGCGCGAGCTCGAACGGCGGATGCGCGGCGACGACGTCTCCTGACCGGCGCCCCATACCGGCGCTCCTGAACCGGCGCTCCTGTCCGGCGCCCCAGACCGGCGTCCGCTGATCGGCGGTCCCGGCTCCGGGACTCGCGCGTTCAGTCGACGTCCGCGTAGCTGTGCAGGCCGTCGATGAAGATGTTGACGCCGATCAGGTTGAACAGCAGGCAGCCGAACGCCACGAGCTGCACGATCACCGCAGCCCTGCCCCTCCAGCCGGCCGTCGCCTTGGCGTGCAGATAAGCGGCGTAGGCCACCCACGTGATGAAGGACCAGACCTCCTTCGGGTCCCATCCCCAGTAGCGGCCCCACGCCCGGTCCGCCCACAAGGCACCGGCGATGACGGCGAACGTCCACAGCGGGAAGGCGAAGATGACCGCCCGGTGGACCGCCTTCTCCAGCACCTCGCGCGACGGCAGCCGCGACAGGCCGTCGCCGCGCACCAGGTAGAGCACACCCGCGACACCGGCCAGGGTGAACAGCCCGCTCGCGATGATCGCGGCGGTGACGTGGATGGCGATCCAGTACGAGTTGAGCGCCGGCACCACCGGCCCCGCCGCGGTGTAGAACACCTTGACCGCAAGGCCCAGGCCGAGGGCCGCGGTCACCATGACGAACGCGCCGAGGAAGCGCACGTTGACGCGGAGCTGGGTGACGAGGAACGCGGTCACGGCGGCGAAGCAGATGGCCACTACGAACTCGTACATGTTGCCCCACGGCCACCGGTCGACGGCCAGGCCGCGGGTGATGATGGCGGCGAGGTTGGCCGCCCAGCCGATCCAGGCGAGCACGAGCGCCACGAGGCCCGCGCGGGCCGCGAGAGGCGACTCCGGTGCGGTGGCCTCGGACCCCTGCGACAGGGTCTCCACGGGCGGCTCAGCGCCGGAGAGGGCGGTCTCGGCAGCGGTGCCCGCCGATGCGGGAGCGTCGGCCGTCGCGGAGACCTCGGCGGTGCTCACGGCGACGCCCGCGCCGGCCGCCCCGACGGCGACCGGCTGCCTGGACTCGACCCGCCGCGCGCTCGCGGCCCTGCCCGCCCGCGCCCGCCCGAAGGCCAGCTCCATGGCGAATCCGAGCATGGCGACGACGTAGAGCAGGACGGCTGCGACGACGAAAAGGTCGCTCAGCTCGGCGAGTTGTTCAGCGGACATCCTTCTCTCCTGCTGATAGAACCTTCACGATGTCGGCGAACTCCTCAGCGAATCCCGCCGCGGAGTTGTCGGTGCGGGTCAGCCCGCCCACCTCGACCCGGCCCTGGCCGACGCGGACGAACACCCGGCGGCGGCGGATCATGAGCGAGAGCGCGATGGCGACGACCGCCGTGGCGGCGGCCAGCAGCGCGGGCATGCGGCCCGGGTCGTACGCCGTCTGGAGCGTGATCCACTCCTTGACGCCGGTGAACTCCAGCTTGCCGAGCCCGCCGGGCAGATTGACCGACTGGCCGACGGCCAGCGGCTTGGGCGCGTCGGAGCCCATGAGCACCGGCTTGAGCTTGCGCATCACCTCGGGCTCGGCCAGCTCGTAGACCGACTGCGGCTTGCCCGAGCGCATGCCGAGGTCGCCGGAGAACGCGCCGAGGATCTGCACCTCCGGGTTGATGTTGCCGGGGAACGCCGAGGCGTACGTGCCGTCGGTGAGCGGCACGCTCGTCGGCAGGAACCGCAGCAGGAACCCGAGCTGCGACGGCTGCGCGTCGGGGGCCTTGACCACGCAGCCGGACGTCATGGTGGCCTTGTCCTCGATCAGGCAGGGCACGGGCCCTTCGAAGGCGATCTGCCCCTTGCCGTCGGTGACGCGGAAGACGGGGGCGTAGCCGTTGCCGATGAGGTACGTCTGCGTGCCGTCGATCTCCAGCGGCTCGTTGACCTTGAGGTCGTAGTCGCGGGCCGGGGACTCCGGCGTGTCGTTGACCTTGAGGTGGGCGGTGTAGTCGAGCGCCTGCCCGCGTTTGTCGCCGGCGGCCTGGTAGGCCACCTCGAAGTCGGTGAGCTGGAAGCTGAACGGCTGAAGGGACTCGGCGGAGACCCTGCTGCCGGGGATGAAGCGGTCGTAGGCGGCCACGGTGTTGGCGAACCCGTCGCCCTCGACGACCAGCACGTTGCCGCGGTAGCCGTACAGCGAGCCCGCGCCGACGGCGAGGAGGATGCCGACCAGCGCGATGTGGAACAACAGGTTGCCGGTCTCGCGGAGATAGCCCTTCTCCGCCGACACCCAGCCGTCGCCGGTGACCACGCGAAAGCGCCTCTTGCGCAGCCGGGCGGCGGCCTGCTCGACGGTCAGATCGCCGTCGAAGGCGGCGTGGTGCGGCAGGCGCGAGAGGCGTTTCGGCGCGGCGGGCGGCTTGCGGCGCAGCTCGCGCAGGTAGACCGCGGTGCGCGGGACGATGCAGCCGATCAGCGAGGTGAACAGCAGCAGGTAGATGGCCGCGAACCAGGTGGAGGTGAAGACCTCGAAGAGCTGAAGCCTGTCGTACCACTCGGCGAGCGTCGGGCTCTGCTCGTAGAGCCTGGCGACCTTGTCCGGCTCGACGCCGCGCTGCGGCACCAGCGAGCCCGGCACCGAGGCGAGCGCGAGCAGGAACAGCAGGATCAGCGCCGTGCGCATCGAGGTGAGCGTGTGCCAGGCCCAGCGCAGCCAGGCCACCGGCCCGAACGACGCCTGCCGCCCCGTCTCTTCCTTCTCCAGCTCCTTGACGCTCATCAGATCACCGGCTCGAACGCGCCGATCAGTCCCTGCATGGCGGCGATCATCTCTCCCCAGAGGCCGGTCACGAGCAGCACGCCGACGGCGACCATCATGCCGCCGCCGACCCGGGTGATCAGGCGCGAGTGCTTGCGGATGGCACGGAACGTGCGCAGCGCCCGGCTGTAGGCGAGTGCCGCGCCGACGAAGGGCAGGCCGAGGCCGAGCGCGTAGGCGACGGCCAGGAGCGCGCCGCGCCCCGCGCTGCCCTCGTTGAGCCCGAGCGTCAGCACGACGGCCAGCGTGGGCCCGATGCACGGCGTCCAGCCGAGGCCGAACACCACGCCGAGCAGCGGCGCCCCGGCGAGCCCCGCAGCGGGCAGCCGGTGGATACGCACGTCGCGCATGAGGCCGGGCAGCACGCCGAGGAAGGCCAGCCCGAGCACGACGGTGAGCACGCCGAGCACCCGGGTGATGATCTCGGCGTGGCCGAGCACGACCGAGCCGATGCCGCCGAACAGCGCGCCGCTGAGCACGAACACCAGGGCGAACCCGGCCACGAACAGCGTCGCGCCGAGCACCAGCCGCCCCCGCTTGGGGTCGGCGGTCATGCCGGTGACGTACGACAGGTAGCCGGGCACCAGCGGCAGCACGCACGGCGACAGGAAGGACACCACGCCCGCGAGCACCGCGATCGGCACGGCGAGCAGCAGCGAGCCGGAGGCGACGACGTCACTCATCGCGCACCTTGGTCACCGCGTTCATCAGGTCGGTGTACTTGACCGCGCCGAGCGCCCTGGCGGCGATGCGGCCCTGCTTGTCGATGATCAGCGTGGACGGGATGGCGGCCGGCGGGACGGTGCCCTGGAAGGCCAGCGCGACCTTGCCCGGCTGGTCGTAGATGTGCGGGTAGCCGGTCTGCTCGGTGCGCTCGAACGCCTGGGCGTCGGCCTGGCGGTCTTTGAAGTCGACGCCGATGAACTGCACGCCGCTGTCCTTGGTCTTGGACCAGACCTCCTTGAGCACGGGCGCCTCGGCCCGGCAGGGCCCGCACCACGAGGCCCAGAAGTTGAGCACGACGACCTTGCCCTTGTGCGCGGCGAGCGAGGCCGTGGAGCCGTCGAGCGTCGGGCCCTCGATGGCCGGCGCGGGTTTGCGCTCGCCCGCCTCGAACACCTGCATCTTCCCGTCGCCCGCGACGAAGCGGGTGTCGCCGGCCTGCGGCTGGCCGCCCTGGTTGCCGGCGCAGCCCGCGACCAGCGCAGCCAGGACGAAGAGGGAGATGGACTTGGCGCGCACGGAGGAAGATCTCCTTGTACTACAAGCGGTAGAGCTTCCAACCCTACCGGGACGCCCGCGCGCTCCGGACATCAGGCCCCGGGGATCGACGGCCCGGTCTGCAGCGATCCCGCGGGTTCGCTGTAGCCGATGCTGATCAGCCGATCGCCGTCGAAGGTGAAGGTGGTGAGGCTGGCCAGCGCGCACTGGCGGCGGCGCGGGTCGTGCCAGAGCCTGCGGCCTTCGGCGGCCGAGCGGATGGTCCAGATCGGGAGCTGGTGGCTGACCAGGACCGTCTCGTGTCCCCTGGCCGCCGCCCTGGCGTCGTCGATCACCGACTTCATGCGCTTGACGATGGCCGGGTACGGCTCGCCCCACGACGGGCGCAGCGGGTTCCAGAAGTAGCGGTAGTTGCGCGGGTTGCGCAGCACGCCGAGGCCCTGCCCGATGGCGCGGCCCTCCAGCAGGTTGCCCGCCTCGATCAGCCGGTCGTCCTGGACGATCTCCAGGCCCAGCTTCTCCGCGAGCGGGGTCGCCGTCTCGATGGCGCGCTCCAGCGGCGAGCTGTAGACGGCGACGATGTCGCGGCCGCCGAGGGCCTTGGCGACCGTCTCGGCCATGAGCCGGCCCGTCTCCGACAGGTGGTAGCCGGGCAGCCTGCCGTAGAGGACGCCTTCGGGGTTGTGCACCTCACCGTGGCGCAGCAGGTGGACGACGGTGGTTTCAGCCATGGTGGGCACAGCCTATCCGCTCGTCCACAAGGCAGGCTCACGGCCCGTACCGGCGCGGCGCGGGCCGGGAAAGTCACTGGAGCGCCCAGGCGTTCTCCTGCTTCCTGCTCGACTCCATCAGCGCGTCGACCATGGCCCTGATCGCGGGACGGCGGGCGGCGTCGGAGCGCCAGATCGCGTAGATGCGCCGGGACTGGCGCGGCAGCAGCGGCACCAGCCGAACGTTGCCGGGCACGCAGTCGCGGCCGAGCCTGGGCACGATCGCGCAGCCCAGGCCGGCGGCCACCAGCGCGAGCTGCGTGGGGTACTCGTCGGCCATGCACGCGATCACCGGCTCCAGCGCGGCGCTGCGCAGCGTGAACACCAGCCAGTCGTGGCAGACCGTGCCGGGTGACGAGCTGATCCACTGCTCGCCGTGCAGCGCGGCCAGCTCGACCTCGCGCTCGCCGGCCAGCGGATGGTCGGCGGGCAGCGCGACGTCGGCCACGTCGTCGAGCAGCGTGGCCTTCGACAGGCCGTCGGGCAGCGCCATCGGGCGGGTCAGCCAGTCCTGCACGACGCCGAGGTCGAGCTCGCCTCGTGAGACCTCGCGGACGACGCGTTCCGGCTCGCGCTCGTTGAGCTGCACCCACAGGTCGGGGTGGCGCTGCTTGAGCGAGGCGATCGCGCCGGGCATGACGCCGCGCGCGGCGGTGGGGAACGCGCCGACGTTGAGCCGGCCGACGACCTGGCCGCGCAGCGCCTCGAAGTCGGCCTCGGCGGTCTCGACCAGGGCGAGGATGCGCTCGGCGTGCTCGGCGAGGACCCCCGCCGCGTCCGTCAGCCGTACGCCGCGGCCGTAGCGCTCCATGAGCCGGGCGCCGGTCTCGCGCTCCAGCTTGGCGATCTGCTGGCTGACCGCCGACGGGGTGACCATGAGGGCCTCGGCCGCCGCTCCGACCGAGCCGTAGACGTGGACGGCGTGAAGGGCCTTGAGGCGGTTGAGGTCCAACATGTAAGCCACTCTAAACCGTTTAGCGTAGAAAGTCTCGCTTGTCGTTCATTGTGTAGCAGATGAAAATTGTTGGCATGCGAAACATGAAGAAGCAGCACCAGCGAACCGGTTCCATCTCCTACCTGAAGGTCCTCGCCGAGCAGGCGCGCGACATGCGCATCCGGTACCAGAAGCCCGCGCGGTAGCCCGGACGCCACCCAGGTGAGCCCCCGCCACCTCGCCCTGGCCGTCGGCCTGGCCGCCGTCTGGGGCTACAACTTCGTGGTCATGCAGATAGGCCTGCGTCACTTCCCGCCGCTGGAATACGCGGGCATCCGCTTCGCCCTGGCGGCATTCCCCGCCCTGCTGTTCGCGGGACGGCCCGGCGTCGCCTGGCGCTGGGTCCTGGGCGTGGCCGCCACCCTCGGAGTCGGCCAGTTCGGGCTGCTGCTCGTGGGCATGCGCGCGGGCATGCCGGCCGGCCTGACCTCGCTCGTCCTGCAGGTGCAGGCGCTGTTCACCGTGGTGTTCGCGGTGACGCTGCTCGGTGAGCGGCTCACCGCACGCCGCGTGCTCGGCCTGGTCGTCGCGTTCGCCGGCCTCGCGATCGTCGCCGTCGACTTCGGCGTCTCCGGCCCGTTCGGCGCCTTCCTGCTGTGCGTCGCCGCCGCTGCCGCCTGGGGACTCGGCAACGTGATCCAGCGCCACGCCGCACCGCCCGACTCGCTGCGCTTCATGATCTGGGTGAGCGCGTTCTCCGCGCCCCCGCTCCTGCTGCTGTCCCTGCTCCTTGAGGGCCCGCTCGTCCTGACCTCGCCGCCCGAGGGCTGGCTGTCCCTCGTGTACGTGGCCTTCATCTCGACCCTGGGCGGCTTCGGCGTCTGGGGCTGGCTGCTGCGCCGCTACGACGCCTCGATCGTGGCCCCGTACACGCTGCTCGTGCCCGTGTTCGGCATGTCGTCGGCGGTCCTGATCACCGGTGAGCCGCTGTCGTGGGCGCGCGTGCTCGCGGCCGTGCTCATCGTCTCCGGCGTCCTGTACGCCGGCACCCAGCCCCGCCGCCCGGCCGCTTCCGCGCCCTCCTCCGGCTCCTCCGATGAGGCCGCCGAACGCGACCCCGCGGACCGCGGGAAGTAACACCCGCCAGCCGGCGCGCGGCGGCTGCGCGCCGGGGAACGCCGGCAGCAGGCCGGGGAAACGGCGCTCCAGGTCCTCCGTCCGCAGGCGGCTGGGCCGCGCCGTGCCGTCGATGCGCGCCGAGACGACGCCGTCGTGCCGCAGGATCCCGATGTGGTGCGACACGGTCGACGCCGTGACCGGCAGGTCGAGCGCCGTGCAGATGGACTCGCCCACCTGGGCCGGCAGCCGGGACCATCTGCAGCCGCACCGGGTCGGCCAGCGCCTGCAGCACCGTGGAGATGTCGATGTCGTCGGCGTGCTGATGGCCGCCGCCGCCCGCCAGGACCCCTAGAGCTACAGGACGGCCGCCGCCGCCTTCGCCGCGGCGGGAAGCGCGTCGGCGATGCGGCCGAGTGCCTCGTCGTCGTGCGCGGCCGACAGGAACCACGCCTCGTACGCCGACGGCGGCAGGTAGACGCCCTGGTCGAGCATGCTGTGGAAGAAGGCCTTGAACGCCTCGGTGTTCTGCGTCCGCGCCTCGTCGAAGTTCGTCACCTCGGCCTCGGTGAAGAAGATCGAGAACAGGCTGCCCGCCCGCTGCAACCGGTGCGGCACGCCCGCCGCGCGCAGCGCCTCGGAGGCGGCGTCGCCCACCGCCGTGGCCGCGGCCTCGACCTTCCGGTACGCCTCGTCGTCCAGGTTGCGCAGCGTGGCCAGGCCGGCGGCGCAGGCCAGCGGATTGCCCGACAGCGTGCCCGCCTGGTAGACGGGGCCCTCAGGCGCGAGGTGGGCCATGATGTCCGCCCGGCCGCCGAACGCCGCCGCCGGCAGCCCGCCGCCCATGACCTTGCCGAAGGTCATCAGGTCGGCGTCGACCGGGTCGAGGCCGTACCAGCCGGCCTTGGAAACGCGAAAGCCCGTCAGCACCTCGTCGACGATGAGCAGCGCGCCGTGCCGCGTGCACAGCTCGCGCAGGCGGGCGTTGAAGCCGTCGCGCGGCGGCACGACGCCCATGTTGGCCGGGCACGCCTCGGTGATCACGCACGCGATCTCGGCCGCCGCGAACGCCGCCTCCACGGCCGCGATGTCGTTGTACGGCAGCACGATCGTGTCGGCCGCCGACGCCCCCGTCACGCCCGGAGTGTCGGGCAGCCCGAACGTCGCCACCCCCGACCCCGCCGAGGCGAGCAGCGCGTCCACGTGGCCGTGGTAGCAGCCGGCGAACTTGATCACCTTGGACCGGCCGGTGAAGCCCCTGGCCAGGCGCACCGCGCTCATCGTCGCCTCGGTGCCGGAGCTGACCAGGCGCACCTTCTCGACCGGTGCGACCCTGGCCACGATCTCCTCGGCCAGCTCGACCTCGCCCGGCGTGGCCGTGCCGTAGGAGAAGCCGGCCGCCACGGCCTCGGAGACGGCCTCGACGACGGCCGGGTGGCGGTGTCCCAGGATCATCGGGCCCCAGGAGCAGATGAGGTCGACGTAGCGGTTGCCGTCGGCGTCGGTGATGTAGGGGCCCTGCCCCGAGACCATGAACCGCGGTGTGCCGCCCACCGCTCCGAACGCGCGCACCGGGGAGTTGACGCCTCCCGGGACGGCGTCGCGGGCGCGGGCGAACAGGTCTTCGGAGTTCTTCGTACGACTCACCCACCCAGGGTAGCCGCAGGCGCACCCGCTCCCCGGAGCGGGCGGGGGCGCCGTACCGGCCGAGGACGCGGGCTCAGTCGGCGAGCCACTCCAGGATGCGCAGCGGGTCGGGCAGCGGCCGGCCGTCCGGCGGGCGCAGCCAGCTCACCGTCTGCCCGTTGGGCATCAGGGACGGCGGGGCGAGGACGTAGCTGTCGCGGCAGTGCCAGCGCAGTCCCGGCGTGTCGTCGATGGTGGCCGGGTCGCAGTCGAGGTGGCAGGACCACCACTCGTCCTCGTCCTCGGGGTTACCGCGCGTGGCGACATAAAACAAGACCCGGTCGCCTCTGGCGGCGACCGGGCCCGGGTGTGCCCCGGCGGCGTCGATTCGGGTGAGCGCCGACAGGCCGGCGGCGAGCGGTACGTCGAAGACGTCGAACACGCGGCCCGTGGGCAGGATGATGTTGGTCTCGGGTTCGTTCTGCCACCAGCGCGTGAGCGTGGCGGCGTCGGTCGTGGCCTGCAGATGCCAGGCGGGCGACAGCGGATGCGCGCCCGGGTCGGGACAGCCGATCCGGTCACAGGAACACGCGCGCGGGCCCTGGCGCAGCGGGTGGGCGCCGGGCACGACCGGCCAGCCCATGGCGGCGTATTCGAGCACGGTCTCGATGCGCGTCGGCCGGGACCGCTTTTTGGTACGCCGAGCCAGAGGTACCCCCACCATGGTCTCTCCCGTCAGAAAGTCACAGCGCCTGAGGAGGCCCCGGATCGCGGGTGGCAGGCGGGCCGATGACGGCGGCCTGCAGCAGGGCAGCGAAAGCCTGCGCCTGCGTCACACGCGGGACACACCAGCACTTGTCATGCAACTCTAACCCACACGCCCCAGGCGTTGACGGGAAACCCCTTGGTTAGAGCGTGCGCGCCACTTCCGTCGCCCAGTACGTGAGGATCAGGTCGGCCCCCGCCCGCTTGATCGCGACAAGCGACTCGCGGATCGTCCGCTCGCGGTCGATCCAGCCGTTGGCCGCGGCGGCCTCGATCATCGCGTACTCGCCGCTCACCTGGTAGGCGGCCACCGGCACGTCCACCTCGGCGCGGACACGGGTGATGACGTCGAGATAGGGCATGGCGGGCTTGACCATGACGGCGTCGGCGCCTTCGGCCAGGTCGAGCCTCACCTCGCGCAGCGCCTCCTCCAGCGGCCCCGCCGGGTCCTGCTGATGGGTGCTGCGGTCGCCGAACTGCGGCGCGCACTCGGCGGCGTCGCGGAACGGGCCGTAGAAGGCGGAGGCGTACTTGACGGAGTACGCCAGGATCGGCACGCCCGAGTGGCCCGCCTTGTCGAGCGCGGCCCTGATGGCGCCCACCTGGCCGTCCATCATGCCGCTCGGCGCCACCATCTGGGAGCCGGCCTCGGCCTGCGCCACCGCGATGGAGGCGTACCGCTCGAGCGTGGCGTCGTTGTCGACGTCGCCCGACGGCGTCAGGATGCCGCAGTGTCCGTGGTCGGTGAACTCGTCGAGGCACGTGTCGGCCATGACCACGAGCGCGTCGCCGACCTCCGACACCACGTCGCGCAGCGCCACCTGCAGCACGCCGTCGGGGTCGTCGGCGGCCGAGCCGCGCGCGTCCTTCACCGCGGGCACGCCGAACAGGATGACACCGCCCACCCCGGCCTCGGCGGCCTCGTGTGCGGCCTTGCGCAGCGAGTCGCGGGTGTGCTGGTAGACGCCCGGCATCGAGGGCACCGGCTGCGGCTCGGTGATGCCCTCCTTGGCGAACAGCGGCAGGATCAGGTCCGCGGGGTGCAGCCTGGTGCCCGAGACCATGCGGCGCATCGCCGGGGTGCCGCGCAGCCTGCGCGGGCGGGCGATGGGGAACTGCGCGCTCATCTGGCTCTCCTCCTCGCGCCACGGCGGTTCTGTGAGGGACGGCGCGGCGTGTCGCCGGCCGCCAGCGCCGCCTGGCGCTGCTTGGCTCCGAACTCGGCCAGCGCGGCGGCCAAGGCGGTGGCGGATGGCTTGTCGGCCATGACGTCGACGCGGAGCCCGAACTCCTCGGCCGTCTTGGCCGTCTGCGGCCCGATCACGGCGATCACGGTGACGTTGTGCGGCTTGCCGGCGATGCCCACGAGGTTGCGGACCGTGGACGACGAGGTGAAGAGCACGGCGTCGAAGCCGCCGCCCTTGATGGCCTCGCGGATCGGCGCGGGCGGCGGCGCGGCGCGCACCGTGCGGTAGGCGGTGACGTCGTCGCACTCCCAGCCCAGCTCGGTGAGCCCCGCCACGAGCGTGTCGGTGGAGATGTCGGCCCTCGGCAGCAGCACGCGGTTGATCGGGTCGAGCATGGAGTCGTACGGCGGCCACTCGGCCACCAGGCCCTCCGACGACTGCTCACCGGAGGGCAGCAGGTCGGGCTTGACCCCGAACTCGATGAGCGCCTTGGCGGTGGCCTCGCCCACGGCCGCCACCTTCAGCCCGGCGAAGGCCCGCGCGTCGAGCCCGTACTCCTCGAACTTCTCGCGCACCGCCTTGACGGCGTTGGCGCTGGTGAAGGCCACCCACTCGTAGCGGCCGGTGACCAGGCCCTTGATCGCGCGGTCCATCTGCTGCGGGGTGCGCGGCGGCTCGACCGAGATGGTCGGCACCTCCTCGGGCACCGCGCCGTAGGCCACGAGCTGCTCGGACAGGCTGCGGGACTGCTCCTTCGTCCGCGGGACCAGCACCCGCCAGCCGAACAGCGGCTTGGTCTCGAACCACGACAGCTTGTCCCGCTGGGCGACGGCGTCGCCGACCACGATCAGCGCGGGCTCGGTGAACCCGGCGTGCTTGAGGTCGGCCTGCAGCCGGCCGAGCGAGGAGACCACGGTGTACTGCTCGGTGGTGGTGCCGCCGCTGCTGACCGCCACGGGCGTGGTGTCGGGCTTGCCGCCGGCGATCAGCGCCTTGCCGATGGCCACCGCGTCGGAGACGCCGTTGTAGATGACCAACGTGCCCTTGCAGCCGGCGTGCACGGCCCAGTCCTGCTCCTGGGCGGCGTCGACGATCCTGAACTCGGGCACGTCGCTCGCCGGCGGGATGCCGGCGTAGGCGAGCACGGCGGTCGCGGGCGGCACGCCGGGCACGATCTCGAAGTCCACCTCCGCCGCGGTGCAGGCCGCGGCCTCCTCGGAGATCGAGGAGAACAGCATGGGGTCGCCGGGGCACAGGCGCACCACGAGCTGGCCGCGCGCGGCGCGCTGCACGAAGTCGCCTTCGGCGACCTCGACGCCCTCGCGGCAGTGGCGCAGCAGCGGTCTTTGCGTCTCGGAGTCGAGCACCACCGCGTCGGCCTTGCCGAGCAGCTCGGCGGCGCGGACCGTGAGCAGATTGGGATCGCCGGGACCCGCGCCGACGAACGCGACGAATCCGGAGGTTGGACTATCGGAGCTCAATGGGAATGCTCCCCCATCAATCTGTCGGCCCCTTCGGCGATCATCTCGGCCGCGAGGCGGCGGCCCAGGTTCGCTGCCTCCGAAGGAGAGCCGGCGGCGGACTTGCGGACCGTTTCGCGGCCGTCGATGGAGACGACAACAGCGGTCAGGTTCAGAGTGTGCCCGTCATCGAACGCGAAAGCACCCACCGGAGCCGAGCAGCCGGCTTCGAGTGCGCTCAGCAGGGCGCGTTCGGCGGTGACGGCCGAGCGGGTGGCCGGGTCGTCGAGCACGGACAGCGCCTCGACGAGGTCGGGGCGGTCGGCGCGGCACTCCACGGCCAGCGCGCCCTGGCCGGGGGCGGGCAGCAGCTCCTCGATCTCGAAGACCTGCGCGATCTCGGCGGCCCTGCCGATCCTGGTCAGCCCGGCGGCGGCGAGCACGACCGCGTCGAGCTCGCCCGAGGTGACCTTGCCGATGCGCGTGTCGGCGTTGCCGCGGATCGGGACGTAGTCGAGGTCGGGGCGCAGCGCGCTGAGCATGGCGACGCGGCGCGGCGAGCCGGTGCCGACCTTGGCGCCCGGCTGCAGGTCGGCGAACTTGTGCAGGCCGACGAGCGCGTCGCGGTGGTCGTGGCGGGACGGCAGCGCGGCCAGCGTGAAGCGCGGGTCCTGCGTCGTCGGCAGGTCCTTGAGCGAGTGGACGGCGAAGTCGATCTCGCCTTCGAGCAGCTTGTCGCGCAGCGCGCTGACGAACACGCCGGTGCCGCCGAGCTGCGCGAGGTGCGCCTTGGTGACGTCGCCGTACGTGGTGATGCCCACCAGCTCGACGGGGGTGCCGGTGCGCTCGGTGAAGGCGTCGGCCACCATCTGGGACTGCGTGGTCGCAAGGAGGCTGCGCCGGGTGCCGAGCCGCAGAGCGGACCTCGTCACAGCTCCACCTCCCTCACGGCCTCGGGCATCTTCGGATCCAGGTTGAACAACTCGCGCAGCGCTTCCGCATAATGATCGCCCCCCGGGCAGGTGGCGAGCTGCTTGACACGCACGGTGGGCTCGTGGAGCAGCTTGTCCACCACCCGCTGCACGGTCATGGCGACCTCGTCGCGGGTGCGCTGGTCGAGGTCGGGCACCCGCATCAGCAGGCGGCCCAGCTCCGACTCGACGACGCCCGCCGCCTTCTTGCGCAGCGCCACCACGGTCGGCGTCACCCTGGAGGCCCGCTCGGCGTCGAGGTAGGCGCGCAGCTCCTCGGCCACCAGGGCGCGCACGGCAGGCACCGCGTCGCCCTCGCGCGAGCCGATGCCGGACTCCTGGATGGTCTCCAGGTCGACCAGCGTGACCCCCGGCACCTCGCGCACGGCCGGATCGATGTCGTGCGACAGCGCCAGGTCCAGCAGAAACACCGGCTTGACCAGCATATCCGCCGTGACGATGTGCCTGCCCGCGCCGGTGCAGGCGATCACGATGTCGGCGTTGGCCAGCTCGTCGGCCACGGCGGAGAACTCGACCGCCCGCCCGCCGACGGACGCGGCGAGCCTGGCGCCCCGCTCGTACGTGCGGTTGGCCACGACGATGTCGGTCACCCCGGAACGCGCGAGCGTCGCGGCGGCCAGCGAGCTCATGGAGCCGGCGCCGATGACCAGCGCCCGCCGCCCGGCCAGCTCGCCCGCCAGCGCGAGCCCGGCCGAGACGAGGGACGCGCCGTGCTTGTCGATGCCGGTCTCGTGGTGGGCGCGCTTGCCCACCCGCAGCGCCTGCTGCACCAGCTCGTTGAGCGTGGCGCCGACGGTGCCCTGGCGCTGGGCGAGCTTGAGCGCCTGGCGCACCTGCCCGAGGATCTGTCCCTCGCCGACCACCATCGAGTCGAGGCCGCACACCACGGAGAACAGGTGCTCGACCGCCCGCTCCTCGTAGTGGACGTACAGGTGGGGGATGAGCTCCTCCACCGGGACGCCGGAGTGCACGCCGAGCAGCCCGCTGATCGAGGTGACGGCGGCATGGAAGCGATCGACGGTGACGTAGACCTCGACCCTGTTGCAGGTGGAGACCACCATGGCCTCCGCCACGCAGGGATCGTGCTGCACGTCGTGCAGGAGCTTGACGAGGGCGTCACCGGTGACGGAGACGCGCTCGAGGAGTCCCACCGGTGCGGTCCGGTGGCTGAGCCCGACAGCCAGAACGCTCATTGACCGTCCACCGCCATGAGTGGCCCCCCAGCCTTGCGTTGCTCGTGGAACGCGAGAATCTGCAGTTCTATTGACAGGTCGACTTTCCGTACATCGACGGTCTCCGGCACGGAGAGCACGACGGGGGCGAAATTCAGAATGCTGGTCACGCCCACGGCGACAACGCGATCGCACACTTCCTGCGCCGCTGCCGCCGGTGTCGCCAGAACCACGATCGAAACTCCACGCCGTTTGATCACGGCTTCCAAGTCGTCGATGTGCTCAACATTCAACCCCGCGATGGTCTCGCCCACGACTTCGGGGTCGGCGTCCACGAGCGCCGCGACCCGGAAGCCCCTGGAGACGAAACCTCCGTAGTTGGCCAGCGCGCGGCCGAGGTTACCGACTCCGACGATCGCGACCGCCCAGTCCTGCGTCAGGCCGAGCTCGCGGGAGATCTGGTAAACGAGGTACTCGACCTCATAGCCTACGCCGCGGGTGCCGTACGAGCCGAGGTGCGAAAGGTCCTTGCGGAGCTTGGCGGAGTTGACCCCCGCCGCGTTGGCGAGGTCTTCCGAGCTCACGGTCGCGATGCCCCGCTCGGCCATCCCGTGCAGCGCCCTGAGGTAAAGCGGAAGCCTGGCGACCGTCGCCTCGGGGATGCCGCGGTCACGGGGCTGGGACGGGCGGCTCTTCACGTGCCGGTGCTCCAGGGGACGGGCGGCTTGGGGACCGCGTTAACGGAATCGGACCGTCTTTCAGGTTAATCCCTTTGTGAACCGATGCACAAAGTCAGCAGAGGTACGGTTGCGTCATGCATCGCATCACCCTGCTCGGCAAACCCGGCTGTCACCTGTGTGACGACGCGCGCGAGATCATCGCCAGGGTCGCGGGCGAGCTCGGCGTGCCGTGGGAGGAGATCAGCATCGACTCCTCCGAGGAGCTCAAGGAGAAGTACTGGGAGATGATCCCGGTCACACTGATCGACGGCGTGCAGCACGACTTCTGGCGCGTGGACGAGGCGAGGCTGCGCGCGGCGCTCACGTCCTGAGCATCTCCTGAGCCGCGACTCCCGCGTCAGTACATGACGGTGGGCAGCGGCACCACCTTGGCGGCGTTGACGTCGAGCTCGATCACGTTGGTGGCCAGCACCATCGACTGGCGGTCGTTGACGAAGCGCTCCACGTGGGGCTGGCGCATGTGGTCGCGGTAGGCCACCTCGTCGCGGTAGAGCTCGTAGACGATGCGCTGCAGCGGGGCCGACTTGACGGCGTGGCAGGCGTACACGAGCGTGTCGGGCTCGCCCCTGCGCACGGCCTCGACCGTGGCCTCGGCCAGCCGGTCGAACGCCTCGCCCGCGCCGTCCATGAGCGTGAAGACGGTGAGCATGCCGTAGATGTTGGGCGACAGCCTGCCGGATGCGGCCTGCTGCTGTGCGGGCGAGAACAGGTCGGCTCCGGGGTAGACGGCGCCGGTGGCGGGCGCGGCGGGCGAGAGCTTGTAGTCGGGGCGCTGGGGCGGGGCGCCGTTCATGATGTAGCCGGTGGAGGGGCCGCCGTCGTCGGGCGCGGGCGGCGCCATGCGGGAGGCGTAGTCGACCTCGCGGTCGCCCGCGCGGTATTCGGCCACCAGGTCGCCGAGCCCCGACGACCTGCGCGGCGGCGCGGGCGGCAGGTCGGCGGGCGCGGGCTCGGGCGCGCGGCGGCGTCCCGGCGCCTCGTCGCGGAACATGGGCCGCTCGTCGGGCGCACCCTCGTGGTGCATCGCGCGCTCGCGCGGGACCCGCTCCTCACGCCGCGGCGCGCGCTCAGGGATCTCGTCGTCGAAGTCGTCCTCGTCGTCCTCGTACGGCGCCAGCGGCCGCAGCACGCAGTACCAGACCGCCGCCGCCGCGACGGCGAGCAGCACGGTGGCGAACAGACCGGGCA
Source organism: Nonomuraea sp. NPDC049309 (assembly GCF_043196965.1). Lineage (NCBI taxonomy): Bacteria > Bacillati > Actinomycetota > Actinomycetes > Streptosporangiales > Streptosporangiaceae > Nonomuraea > Nonomuraea sp. NPDC049309. Next base: position 383,860 of record NZ_JBICSH010000002.1, read on the forward strand.
CGGCGAACCTCATCGCGCCGATGAGCGCGAGCCCCGACGGCACGATGACCGCGGTGGCGTGGAGGTTGTCGGTGTCGTACTCGTCGCCGTTGCGCCATCTGACCCCCGCCACGACGAGCATCACCAGCATGACCAGCGCGGCGACGGCGTGGACGCCGGTGAGCAGGTAGCTGGGGACGATGTTCCAGTGGGTCACGGCCCTGGGCAGCGTCTTGCCCATGTCCTCGGTCTTGAGCGGGTCCCAGACCATGATGACGGTGGCCACGAAGGTCAGGGCGGAGCCGAGCAGCCAGGCGAGGAATCTCGGCGGCACCTTCTCGGCGAGCAGCTGCACGAGCCCGATGGCCAGCCAGAGGGGCGCCAGCATCGACCCGGTCACCTGGAAGATCCGGAACGTGACGCCGCCGAAGCCCATGAAGGATCCCAGTGCGATCACCGCGAGTGACAGGCATAGCCCTACGAGCGCGACGATCCAGGCGATCAACCAGCCCTCGGACTCCTCGCGAAGGCGTTGGATCAGGGCGGCCGTGGCGATACCGGCCAGGATCGCACCGGCAAGAGCTATGACAGCAACGAGGATCTCCATGGTGACTCCAATGCTGCCGGACAATGCCTCCCAGCCGGTAGCCGAAGAGGGAACGGGTCGGTCAACCACGGTATCTGCCGATTACGCCTAGTCATGCATGACTTCCGTGGATTGTGGATTTTCCAGTTGATTTCTAGAGTGTTCGAGCACGCCGCACCCCTTACCCCCAGGGATACCGGATGCCTGACTCGTCGCCGTTCGCCGGGCTGCTGGCGCCGGCCGTCGCCGGCCCCGCCCGGACGGGCGAGCTCAGCGTGCGCGAGGACGCGACCGACGACCTCCGTACGCTCGTGATGCACGCCAAGAACGGATGCACGCAATCCTTTGGCACGCTCTACGACCGCTACGTGGACCTCGTCTACCGCTACATCTACTTCCGGGTCGGCTCGCACCCGCTGGCGGAGGACCTGACCAGCGAGACCTTCCTCCGCGCGCTGCGCAGGATCGGCGATTTCACCTGGCAGGGCCGCGATTTCGGCGCCTGGCTCGTGACCATCGCGAGAAACCTCGTGGCCGACCATTTCAAGTCCGGCCGCTACCGGCTGGAGATCCCCACGGGCGAGATCATCGACGTTCCGCTCGACGGCTCCCACATCCCCGAGAACGCCGTGGTCACGGCCATCATCAACGACCGGGTGCTGCGTGCCGTCCGCGAGCTCAATCCCGAACAGCAAGAATGCGTCGTCCTGCGCTTCCTGCACGGCCTCTCGCTCGCGGAAACCGCGCTGATCATGGGAAAGAAGAGTGGAGCGATCAAAGCGCTGCAGTTCCGTGCCGTACGAGCGCTGGCCAGGGCGCTCAAGCACGACCTGGCGTAACCTCCGCAATCCGCCCCTCGTTAGGACAGGTGTCATGACCGTGACGCTCGGGAGCCGTGGTGATGAGTAGCGCGCGCGAGCGGCGGGAACGCGTGCTCATGCACCTCAACGAGCTGCGCAGGCTCCCCATCGGGGGCCTGCCCGAGCCCGCGTTCAAGGAACGGCTGCGCGCCGAGCTGCTGTCGGGCGCTCTGGCCACGGCCGCCCGCCCCGCTGACGACGCCCCGGAGACCGGCGGCCTGCACGGGCCTGCGCGCGAGACGGCCGTCAAGGCGCGCGGGCGCCGCCGCCGGTCCCGTGGCCGTCCCCTGCTGTCCCAGCTCGCCACCGTCGGCCTGGTGGCCGCGCTGATGGTGTCCTCGTTCGCGACGTACCGCGCGGTGCCCGGAGACTCGCTCTACCCGCTCAAGCGCGCCGCCGAGAGCACGCTCGTCCGCCTCACCTCCGACGACGCCGAGCGCGCCGCGCGCGAGCTGGACTCCGCCAAGACCCGCGCCAAAGAGGTCGCCACCCTGCTCGGCTCGTCTAACAACGGGCCGCTGGTGGGCAAGACGCTCAAGGACATGGAGGAGTCCACCCGCGCGGGCATCAGCCGGCTGGAGCGCGCGGAGCCGCGCTCGCCGAAGATCAAGAAATTCGCGCGGGACCAGAAGAAGGTCGTCGAGCCGATGCTCGAGCAGCTCAACGAGGTGGACCAGGCGCAGGCACAGGGGTACCTCAGCTACATCGAAGGTCTGGTCGCACCCGAGTAGGTCGTTAAGCTGAAGCCCATGTGGCGGCTCTTGCGACGACGACAGGAAGCGCAGCCGGAGGTCGCGGGCGAGGCGGCGGCACAGGCGGCGGTCACCGTCGCGCCCGCCGAGCCCGACCTCGAGTCCGCGGCCTTCTTCGACGTCGACAACACCATGATGCGCGGCGCGTCGATCTACCACTTCGCCCGCGGCCTCGCCACACGCGGCCTGTTCACCACGAAGGACCTGCTCAAGTTCGCCGTCGGCCAGGCCGTCTTCCGGCTGCGCGGCAACGAGAACCCCGAGCACATCGCGGTGGCCAGGGAGACGGCCCTCGCGTTCGTCGCGGGCGCCAAGGTGGACGACGTCGTACGCCTCGGCGAGGAGATCTACGACGAGGTCATGGCCGACCGCATCTGGGGCGGCACCCGCGCGCTCGCACAGGAGCACCTCGACGCCGGGCAGCGGGTCTGGCTGGTCACCGCCACCCCCATCGAGCTGGCCAGGGTCATCGCGCAGCGGCTCGGCCTGACCGGCGCGCTCGGCACGGTCGCCGAGACCAGCAACGGCGTCTACACCGGCCGGCTGGTCGGCGACCTGCTGCACGGCCCCGCCAAGGCGGAGGCGGTGCGCGCGCTGGCCCGCAGGGAGGGCCTCGACCTCACCCGCTGCACCGCCTACAGCGACTCGGCCAACGACCTGCCGATGCTCTCGCTCGTCGGCCACGCCGTGGCCATCAACCCCGACAGCGAGCTGCGCGAATACGCGAAAAAGCACGACTGGCCGATCAAGGACTTCCGCACCGGCCGCAAGGCCACGCTCGCCGCGCTGCCGATCGCGGCCGGGGTCGGCGCGGTGGCGGGCGGCGTCGCCGCCGGCATCGCCCTGCGCCGCCACCACCGCCGCTGAGACGCGCGGGAACGCCCCTGCGGGCACCGGCGCCCAGCGCTCAGGGCAGGTCCTCCCGCGCCTGAGGGGCGTGCTCGTGGAGCGGATGCGAGCCCCGTCGCGCCGGGGAGGTCAGAGGATCGGGAAGGCGTGGCCGCGGCGCAGGCGCAGCTCGTTGAGCATCTGCTGGATGACCTCGCGCACGTGGTCGGTGATGTTGAAGACCAGCATGGGGTCGTCGGCGGCCGACGGGTCGTAGTCGTCGGTGCGGATCGGCTCGCCGAACTCGATCATCCACTTCGACGGCAGCGGCACCAGGCCGAGCGGCCCGAGCAGCGGGAAGAACGGGGTGATCGGCAGGTACGGCAGCCCCAGCAGCCGCGCGAGCGACTTCAGGTCGCCGATCTTGGGGTAGATCTCCTCGGCCCCGACGATCGCGGTGGGCACGATCGGCGCGCCCGCCCGGATGGCGGAGGCCACGAAGCCGCCGCGCCCGAAGCGCTGTAGCTTGTAGCGCTCGGAGAACGGCTTGCCGACGCCCTTGAAGCCCTCGGGGAACACGCCCACCAGCTCGCCCTTGCGCAGCAGCCGGTCGGCGTCCTCGCGGCAGGCCAGCGTGTGGCCGGTCTTGCGCGCCAGGTGGCTGAGGAAGGGCAGCTGGTAGACCAGGTCGGCGCCGAGCAGCCGCAGCGGCCTGCCCACCTCGTCGTGCAGCGCCACCTGCAGCATGAGCGCGTCGACCGGCAGCGTGCCCGAGTGGTTGGCCACGATGAGCGCGCCGCTGTCTTCGGGGATGTTCTCGTGCTCCAGCGTCTCGCCCCTGAACCAGTGGCGGTAGAGCGGCCGCAGCAGCTCCAGCACGACCTTGTCGGTCAGCTCGGGGTCGTAGCCGAACTCGTCGACCTCGTAGTCGCCGGTGATGCGCCGGCGGATGAAGGCCAGCGCCCTGGCGACGGACTCGGCCAGGGGATCGGTCTCGGGCTCGTCGTACGACGGCGCCGCGGTGATGGGGATCACCCGGCCTTCCTCTTCGTGCGCTGGGCGGGACGCGCTCATGGGCGGGCTCCCACCGGTCGCAGCCCGCGCGAACGCAGGAAGTCGTCGAAGGCCGCTCCGGTGCTGAACTTGGGTCTCCAGCCCAGCTCGGCCTCCAGGCGCGCGGTGTCGACGGCCCGGCCGTGACACATCAGCCTGAGCTGCTCGGGTGAGTATTCGACCAGCCCGAGCCTGCGCGCCGCGCCCCCGAGCACCTTGAAGGCGGGCGAGAGCAGCGGCAGCGACGGGCGGCCCGCCCTGCGCGCGCACTGCGACAGCAGCAGCACGCCGGCCCCGGCCACGTTGTACGTGCCGGGGTGGTCCTCGGTCGCCATCCGGCGCAGCACCTCGACCGCGTCGTCCTCATGGACGAACTGCAGCCGCGGATCGAAGCCGAGCACGGTCGGCAGCACCGGTTGGGTGAAATAGCGCGTCAGCGGCGAGTCGACGCCTGGACCCATGAAGTTGGCGAAGCGCAGCAGCGACACCGTGACGTCGGGACGCCGCCGCGCGAAGCCGCGTACGTAGCCCTCGACCTCGACCGCGTCTTTGGCGTAGCCGTGGACGGGGCCCTCGTGCGGCTCCAGGTCCTCGGTGAAGACCGCGGGATCCCGCGGCGACGAGCCGTAGACGGCGGTGGTGGAGCGCACCACCACGCGCCGCACGGTCGCCGACCGCTGGCACGCGCCGAGCAACTGCATGGTGCCGATGACGTTGTGCTCCTTCATGGCGGCCCTGCCCCCGTTGCGTGAGGGGGCGCTGACCAGGCTCATGTGCACAACGGTGTCGATGTCCGCGGCCGCGATCACCTGCGCGATGTCGGGGCTGCGGAGATCCACCCGGACGAACTCCGTCCGGCCGAGTGAGACGCCCCCGTCTCGCGTGAGCGAGGGGGGCGGCACGGTGTCGACTCCGATGACACGGCTGATGTCCGGGTCTGCCGCCAGAACGCTCGCCACCCGGGCGCCGATGTGGCGCGAGACCCCGGTGACGAGCACGGTGTGGGTCATCAGCGCCTCGCAGCTGCGTCGGTTACTTCTTGTTGCGCCGCTGGATGCGCGTCTTCTTCAGCAGCTTACGGTGCTTCTTCTTAGCCATCCGCTTGCGGCGCTTCTTGATCACAGAGCCCACGGGACCCCCAGGTACTGATAGCAAGTCTGAAACGGAGTGCGAGCGCACACCGGCTCACAGACTACCGGCGATCCACGGTAGATCGCCCCTCGGGGGTGAGTGCCCGGCCGTACCAGCGGGCGGCCGGGCCTCTCCCGCGATGGCACTCACGACACGCTCGGGCGTGTCGCTACGTCAACCTGCCTCGATGTAGGCCTCCCGGAGATAATCGTGTACCGCCTGCTCAGGCACCCTGAACGAGCGGCCGACTCGGATGGCCGGCAGCTCGCCGGAGTGGACGAGCCGGTACACCGTCATCTTGGACACCCTCATGACCGTCGCCACTTCTGCGACGGTCAGGAACTTCACCTCGCTGAGAGGTCTTTCGCCTGCACCCATCGGACGCCTCTTCCGCACGTGTTTCCGGGTTATCCCCACTGGTGCCATTGCTCACGCACGTGTACTGCCGTCAGCGTAAGTCGGGACTCCGAGTGCGCAAACCCCCTATTTTTCCAGTCAGCGGAGTCACCTGTCAGCCGAACCAGCGAAATCGCTGGCCAACCGCCTGGCCAAGCACCTCACTCGGACGCTGGAACTGTCCAAGCTGCCACATATAAGAGTCGCCGAGGCCGGGTCTCAAGTTGGCAAAGGGACAGCGAGCCTCTTGGAATGCAGGCGCGAAAAGACGGTATGGGGAGGACCGTTATCGACTCAAAGGGCTCGTGAGACTTCTGTGACCAGTCTCTCCGTCAACGGAGCGTAATAACGGGGTAGCACGTTGTCGTCGAGTGGCACGACCACGTCAAGCTTGCCTTCCGCCTCTCCGACGAAGAGCCCGGGGTCGTTGCAGTCGGCGAAGGCGACCGTCGGCACGCCGGCCTCGCCCGCCGCGCCGGCCCACCCGTGGTCGGCGATCACCAGGTCGGGGAGGTCGCCGTCCAGCTCGTCGAGCATGTGGCGCATGGGGGCCGCGTCGTGGGTGTGCACGAGGGCGCCGCGGTCGTCGAGCATGGCGACGTCCTGGAGGTAGCGGATCCGCCGCGGCCTGCCGAAGTCCGACCCCGAGTACGACCAGCCCTCGGCGGGCGTCAGCAGTGTCGCGCCCTGGGACACGCAGAAGGCCGCGAGCGGCAGGTGGATCGCCAGCAGGCCCGTAGGGTGCCCGGTGGCGAACAGGATGCGCGGCTCGGGCCGCGACAGCACGGCGGCGATGCGCTCGGCCATCGCGTCGAGCGCGTCGATCGTCAGGTCGGGATCGATGGTGTCCTGGCCCCAGCGGTGGTCGGGATCGGCGACGACGCCCGCGGACTTGGCCATGAGGGCGAGGATGTCGCGGTAGGACCACGGGTGTTCGAAGGTCAGGCCGAGCGCGTAGTAGGGATCTCCGTTGGCGAGCGAGCTGTAGTGGTCGAGGTTGTTCTCGCGGGAGGTCGCGACATCGCCGGCGATGCGGCTTCGGACAAGGTGCTCTCGGAGTTCGTCGCGGCTCAGCACTGCTTCATTCCTCGTCAGGGCATCGGATCGAGGCCGTGCAGGGGGAACACCGCTTGCCGGGTCGCCATGACCGCACGGTCAATGGGGTCCGCAGGATCATAACCACCAGAAAGGTGATTAAATTCCGGATTGCGGCCGTCCGTCATGGTAAGCGGTGGTGTTTCCCCCGTACGCTCGCGGACGAACCGCCGCCACGCCTCGGGGGTCGGCGTGGCCGGGTCGATCGGATGCCCCGATTGCTCGGCCATCAGGTGCGTCCACGCCCGCGGCACCACCTGCACCAGCTCGTAGCCGCCACCGCCGGTCGCGACCCACCGCCCGCCGGCCGTCTCGTGCGCCAGCCGGTGCAGCGCCTCGTAGGCGGTCCGCTGGCCGTCGAGGCTCAGCATCAGGTTGGCCAGCGGGTCGAGCGCGTGGCTGTCGCAGCCGTGCTGGGTGACCAGGATCTCCGGCCCGAACTCGTGCAGCAGCGGCGGCACCACCGCGTCGAAGGCCCGCAGCCAGCCCGCGTCGCCGGTGCCGGCCGGGAGCGCGACGTTGACCGCCGTGCCGTCGGCGCCCGTCTCGTGGGGGAAGCCGGTGCCGGGGAACAGCGTGCGCGGGCTCTCGTGCAGGCTGATCGTCAGCACCCTGGAGTCGTCGTAGAACATGGTCTGCACGCCGTCGCCGTGGTGCACGTCGACGTCCACGTACGCGATGCGCTCGACCCCCTGGTCGAGCAGCCACGCGATGGCCAGCGCCGGGTCGTTGTAGACGCAGAAGCCGCTCGCCATGGCGGGCATCGCGTGGTGCAGCCCGCCCGCGACGTTGACCGCGTGCTCGGCCGCCCCCTCGTAGACCGCGCGGGCGGCGGCGACCGAGGCTCCCGCGATGAGCGCCGACGCCTCGTGCACGCCCTTGAACGCCGGGTTGTCGGTGGTGCCCAGCCCGACGCTCGTGTCGGGCAGGCCGGTGGCGGACACGCGCTTGACGGCCTCGATGTAGCCGCGGTCGTGGATGCGGGCCAGCTCGTCGTCCGTCGCGGGGACGCAGCCGGCCATCTCGACCTTGTCGAGCACGCCCATCTCGCGGGCCAGCGCCATGGTCAGCTCGACGCGCACGGGAGCCAGCGGGTGGCTCGGGCCGAAGTCGTAGGAGGTCAGAGCGTCGTCCCAGATCACCCGTGCCGAACGGCTCATACCAACCCCTCTGCCGCGTGCCCTCGCCTTGCGCCGACGTTACCGCAGCGCGGACCGCTGGCTGTAGACCGGCCCTGAGCGGCCCGTCGCGAGGCCACCGATATCGACATGTCGTGACTTAGGGTTACGAGCGTGCGGGTGGCAGGGACGTTCCTGAGGATCGTGCGGTTCTTCCGCCGGCCCACGGTGTTCGACCGGACGCTGGTGATCGTGCTGTCCGTCCCCACGCTGATCGGCTGCGCCTTCCTGGCGGCGAACGGCGAAACGGCGCGGGCGCTCGGCATCGCGCTGTACGCGGCGGGCGCGCCGGTCCTGCTCGTGCGCCGCAGCCGGCCGATCTACCCGGTCTGCGTGTTCGCGGCGATCGACGTCGCCCTCATGTTCACCGGCATCGCCTCGAACGTGCCCCCTGGCCTGCACACCATCGTCGCCCTCTACAGCCTGGGCCGCTACACGTCGGGCCGCGCGCTCGCGATCACCTCCGTGGCGGGCTACGCCGGGTACGCCACCGCTTTCGAGCTGACCCTGCGCGGCGCGGGCGGCTGGCTGGCCGCGCTGTTCATGGTCGGCCTGTTCGTGGGCGCGGGGCAGTTCGCCAGACTCAGGGCCGAGCTGAGGGAGCGCGCCACCCGCGAGGCCGCGGACGCCGCCGTACGCGCCGAGCGGCGGCGCATCGCCAGGGAGCTGCACGACGTCGTGGCGCACCACATCACCGTGATCAACGCGCTGGTCGGCGGGGCCAGGGCCACGCTGCCGCCCGAACAGGAGGTCACCAGGGAGGCCCTGGAGAGCGCCGAGCAGACCGCCCGCCAGGCCATGTCGGAGATGCGGCGGCTGCTCGACGTGCTCAGGGCCGACGGCAACGAGGAGCCGGACGCGGCGACCGGGGTGGGCGCCGACCGGTTACCCGCGCTCATCAAGGAGGCCAGGTCGGCCGGGCTGCCGGCCAGCCTGACCGTGACCGGCGAGCCCGTCGAGCTGCCCGCCGCCGTGGACCACGCCGTGTACCGGATCGTCCAGGAGGCGCTCACCAACACCCGCAAGCACGCCGCGGGGGCCAGGGCGAGCGTGCGGCTGACGTACGAGCCCCAGGCCGTGGAGGTCGAGGTGCTCGACGACGGCCTGGCCACGGACGGCGGCGCGCCCGGCTTCGGGCTCGGCGGCATGGCCGAACGGGTGGCCCTGTGCGGCGGCCGGCTCACGACGGGTCCCAGGCCGGAGGGAGGGTTCCGGGTGCACGCCCGCATCCCGCTGGAGAACGCATGACCGCCGGAGAGCGGCGGCCGGCCGGAGAGCGAGGGCCCGTGGGGCGAGGGCAGGGCGAGCAGCGGCCGGCGGAGGAGCCGGCGCCGATCAGGGTGCTGCTCGCCGACGACCACGCGCTCGTCCGCAGGGGCTTCAAGCTGATGCTGGACGCCCAGCCCGACCTGGGCGTGGTCGGCGAGGCGGCGGACGGCGAGCAGGCGGTGGAGCTGGCCGGGCGGCTGCGTCCCGACGTGGTGCTGATGGACCTGCACATGCCCGGCATGGACGGCGTACGCGCCACCGAGCTGATCACCGCCGGGCTGCCGCAGGTGCGGGTGCTCGCGCTGAGCACGTTCGACCTGGACGAGAACGTGGTCGCGGCGCTGCGCGCCGGCGCCGCGGGCTTCCTGCCCAAGGACGTCTCCCCCGAGGAGCTCATCGAGGGCGTACGCGTGGTGCACCGCGGCGAGTCGGCGGTCGCGCCCCGGCTGCTGACCAGGCTCATCAGCACGTTCGTCCGCGCGGCCCGGCCCGCCGGGCGGCCCCGCACCGAGCCCGCACGACCGGAAGGGCTGCCCGAGCTGACCGCCCGCGAGCGGGAGATCCTGGTGCTGATCGCGCGCGGCCGGTCCAACGCCGAGATCGCCGCCGAGCTGGCCGTCTCCCCCTCGACCGTCAAGAACCACGTGACGAGCCTGTTCGCCAAGATCGGGGCGAGGGACCGGGCGCAGGCGGTGATCGCCGCCTACGAGGCGGGACTCGTCCGCCCCGGAGAGTAGGACCAGGCTCCCAAAGCGCCGCCCGCGAAACGGTTCGCGGGCAGGAGGTGCACGAGCAGGCCCGGCGGCACGCTGAGACCATGACCGCCATCACGGCAACGAATCTCAGCAAGCGTTACGGCGACACCGTGGCGGTGGACGACCTGTCGTTCACCGTCGAGCCCGGCCGGGTCACCGGCTTCCTCGGACCCAACGGCGCGGGCAAGTCCACCACGATGCGCATGATCCTCGGGCTCGACCACCCCTCGGGCGGCTCGGCGCTCGTGGGCGGAAGACCGTACGCGGAGTTACGGCACCCGCTGCGCACGATCGGCGCACTGCTCGACGCCAAGGCCGTGCACGGCGGCCGCAGCGCGCGCAACCACCTGCTCGCCATCGCCCAGAGCAACGGCATCCCGGCCCGCCGCGTCGAGGAGGTGCTGGAGACCGTCGGGCTCGGCGGGGTCGCACGGCGCCGGGTCGGCGGGTTCTCCCTCGGCATGGCGCAGCGGCTCGGCATCGCCGCGGCGCTGCTCGGCGACCCCGAGATCCTGATGTTCGACGAGCCGGTCAACGGCCTCGACCCGGACGGCATCCTGTGGATCCGCACGCTCATGCGCGACCTCGCGGCCGAAGGACGGACCGTGTTCGTCTCCAGCCACCTCATGAGCGAGATGGCCCAGACCGCCGACCACCTCATCGTGATCGGCAAGGGCCGGCTGATCGCCGACACGAGCGTGGCGGAGTTCATCGGGCGCAGCTCGCAGGGCTACGTACGGGTCCGCTCGCCCCGGCTCGCCGAGGTCGCCGAGCTGATCAAGGTGGGCGAGCTGCACCACGACCACCTGCGGGTGGCCGCGATGAGCACGCTGGAGATCGGCACGCTCACCGCGCGCGTCGGCCTGCCCCTGGAGGAGCTGACGTACGTGCAGCCCTCGCTCGAAGCCGCGTACATGGAGCTCACCAAGGACAGCCTGGAGTACTCGTCATGATGGACGTCGTCAGGTCCGAATGGACCAAGATCCGCTCAGTGCGCTCCACGGTGTGGACGCTCGTCGTCACCGTGCTGCTCATGATCGGCTTCAGCGCGCTGCTCAGCGGCTCGGCCCGCGTCAACGGCGGCGGACCGCTCACGCTCTCCAACGCGCTGAGCCTCTCGGTCGCCGGAGGACTGCTCGCCACGATCTCGCTGGCCGCGCTGGGCGTGCTGGTGATCTCCAGCGAGTACCGTACGGGCGGCATCAGGACGACGCTGGCGGCCGTGCCGAACCGCTACAAACTGCTGACCGGCAAGCTCATCGTGTTCACCGCGACGGCCCTCGTGGCGGCCGCGGTCTCCACGGCCGCCGCGATCGCCATCGGCCTGGCCATCAGCCGGCCCATCGGGTTCGACCTCGCCGAGGTGGTCAGGGCCGGCTTCGGGAACACGCTCTACCTGACCGCGTGCGGGGTGTTCGGCTTCGGGCTCGGCACCCTCATCCGGCACACGCCGGGGGCGATCGTCTCGGCCATCGCGCTGATGATGGTGCTGCCGCAGCTCACGACCATGCTGCCGGGCGAGTGGGGCAGGGTCGTCTCCGACTACTTCACCACCAACGCCGGCTCCCTGATCGTCGCGCACCGGTCGAACGACTCGCTGGGGCCGTGGGCCGGGTTCGGGGTGTACCTCGCCTGGATCGCCGTGTCGGTGCTCGCGGGGGCCGTACTGATGCGGCGGCGCGACGCCTGAACGGGACCGGCCCTCCGGTGACGGCGCGACGCTCAACGGGGGGCCGGCGGCACGTCACTCGGCGCGCAGGGCGGCGACCGGGTCCACGCGGCCCGCCCTGCGCGCGGCGGGCGGCTCAGCCGGAGGCGAGCTCGCGGCCGCGGTCGCGGGCGGCCTCGATGGCGGCGAGGAAGGCCGCGCGCACCTTGTGGCGCTCCAGCTCCGCGATGGCCGCGATGGTCGTGCCGCCCGGCGAGGTGACGGCCTCACGGAGGATGACCGGGTGCTCGCCGGAGTCGCGCAGCATCACCGCCGCGCCCACGATCGACTGCGTCACCATGTCGAGCGCCGCCGCACGCGGCATGCCGAGCAGGATGCCCGCGTCGACCATGGCCTCGACGAGGTAGAAGAAGTACGCGGGCCCGCTGCCGGACAGCGCCGTGGCGGCGTCCTGCTGCGACTCGGGGATGCGCAGCACCTTGCCGACCGGGCGCAGCAGCTCCTCGGTGAGCTTGAGATGCTCCTCGCTTGCGTGCGCACCCGCCGAGATGACGCTCATCGCCTCGTCGAACCTGATCGGCGTGTTGGACATCACCCGCACCACCGGCACCTCGCCGCCGAGCCGCTGCTCCACGAACGACGTGGTGATGCCGGCGGCCGCGCTGATCACCAGGCTCGACGACGGCACGTAGGAGGCGATCTCGGCCAGCAGCGTGCCCATGTCCTGCGGCTTGACGGCCAGGATGAGGGTGTCGGCGGCCTTGGCCGCCTCAGGGTTGGAGACGACGCGCACGCCGTACGTCTCGCGCAGCGCCTGGGCCCGCTCCGCCCGGCGCGTGGTCGCGAGGACGTCGCCCGGCTTGAACCCGGCACGCAACAACCCCGACAGCAGGGCCTCGCCCATCTTGCCCGTGCCCAGAATCGCGATCATTTTCGGAGCCCCTCGTACGGAACGAACGCGGATCTCGCAGCTTATCGGCTAGCGCCGCGACAGCAGCGAGCGCAGGAAGAACGTGAGGTTCCGAGGTCGCTCCGCCATACGGCGCATGAGATAGGGATACCAGTCGGAGCCGTACGGCACGTAAACGCGCACCTGCGACCCCTGCCCCGCCAGGCGGAGCTGCTCGTCGGGGCGTACCCCGTAGAGCATCTGGTACTCGAAGCCGGTGGCGTCGCGGCCGGCGAGCTCGGCGAGCGCGGCGGCGATGCGCAGCAGCCTGGGATCGTGGGTGGCGACCATGGGGTAGCCGGTGCCCGCCATGAGCACTTTCAGGCACCGTACGTACGAGCGGTCGATGTCGGCCGGCCTGGTGTAGGCGCCGGGCGCGGTGTAGGCCCCCTTGCACAGGCGTACGCGGGCGCCGCCCAGCTTCTCGCACCGGTCGATCGAGTCGGGCAGATAGGACTGCACGACCACGCCCACGTCGGGATGGCGGCGGCGCAGATCGGCGTGCACGGCGTGCAGGGCCGGGATCGTGTCGTGCTCCTCGGCGTCGAGCGTGACCGTGATGCCGCGCTCGCCGGCGGCGGCGCAGATGTCCTCGGCGTTGCCGAGCGCGAGCCGCTGCGACAGCCGCAGCCCGAGCGCCGTGAGCTTGACCGAGACGTCGGCCCCCGCGGGCAGCAGGTCGAGCAGCCGCAGGTAGTGGCCGACGGACTGCCGCGCCGCGGCCTCGTCGGTGACCTCCTCGCCGAGATGGTCGACCGAGACCAGCAGCCCCTGGCGGGTCAGCTCGCCGACCACGCGGGAGACGTCGTCGGCGACGTACCGGCTGACGACGTCCTTGGTGAGCGGCGAGGTGGTGATGAGCCGCTCGGCGCGCCGGCTCTTGGAGAGGGCGAGCATGGCCTGACGGAGCACGTGATCCACACTAACCACTGAACCCTGGCTGAGCACCGATCCGGCCCCTCTTGAAACGCGCCTTTTCATCGAGCCCTCTCGAACCGCCTAGATCGGGCCCTCCAGACCACGCCCTCTCGACCCGCGCCCTCTCAACCCGCGCCCTCTCAACCCGCGCCCTCTCAACCCGCGCCCCCTGAAACCTGCCCTCTCGACCCACGCCCTCTCGAACCTGCCCTCTCAACCCGCGCCCTGTCGAACCTGCCCTCTCAACCGCGCCTGCTGAAACTTCCCTCTCAACCCGCACCTTCGTGAACCGCCCCCTCGCGAACCGCCTCCTCTTGAACCGGCGCTCGGCGGAATCCGTCGTAGGGGTATGCGGACTATGACAGCGACTCTCCTGGCCGGATGTCTGGCGCTCGTGGCGGGCTGCGCGTCCGAGCAGCCCTCGCAGCCGGCGCAGCGGGTGGCCGCCACGACCCCGGCCAGGCCGCCGGTGGCGTCGGAGCCGGTCTCCCCCGCGCCCACCAAGAAGCCCGAGGCGGTCAAGCCGCAGGGCAACGCGATCAACGTGCGCAAGGTCGGCTGGACCAAGGCCAAGCCGGTGGCGAAGGGCCGTCAGGTCCAGCTCACGTGGTGGTCGGGGGTGGAGCCGTGCACGATCCTCGACCGGGTCGAGGTGAAGGAGACGTCCAAGAAGGTCACGATCACCCTGTACGAGGGCGCCGCGCCCAAGGCCAGGAACATGGCCTGCATCATGATGGCGGTCGAGAAGACCACCACGGTCAAGCTCAAGAAGCCGCTGGGCGAGCGGAAGCTCGTCGACGGCGCCAAGATCAAGTAGGCCAGGGATCCGGGCAGGGGCCGCTGCGGCGCGTCGCGGGGTCCGGCATCAGCCGGGCCCCGTTTCCGTACGTCCCGGACCTTCCCCGGGTCATCCGAGGCGCGGCCGTCGCCCTCCGCAGGCGATGCGCACACCCGAACCACCCCGTAAGCGATCCACAGCCCGGATCGCCCAGAACCGTCCGCATCCGCCTGGATCGCCCGGCGAAGCCTCCCGCACGCCCAAGCCACCACAACACCGCCGCCGCACCCGAGCCACCCGGAATCGGTCCGCACGCCTTTGACGTCCTTGCCCCGCCGGGCTCTCGGCGCCCCCTGTCGGCCCCACACCCCCGGCGCGGCCGCGCAACCCCGCGCCCCTGACGTGACCCTGAGGTGTCCCTGAACCTGCCGGCGCCCGGAACCCGGAGGGCGACCGCCCACGTTGCCCCGAATGTGCGTCTTTACCGCTTTTTTCTCCCTCTCAGGGGGAATGCATCGGGACTCAGGGGGGTTGAGTCGAGTAGGCTCAAGTCGTTTGACAAAGGCGACACCCATCCATAGGTTGAGTCGCAAGGACTCAACTTTGACTACAAGGACGTACTCATGGCACGTGCGGTAGGTATCGACCTGGGGACGACCAACTCCGTCGTCTCGATCCTCGAGGGCGGTGAGCCCACCGTCATCGCGAACGCGCAGGGCTCGCGGACCACGCCGTCCGTGGTCGCCTTCGCGAAGAACGGCGAGGTCCTCGTCGGTGAGGTCGCCAAGCGGCAGGCCGTCACCAACGTCGACCGGACCATTCGCTCGGTCAAGCGCGAGATGGGCACCAACTGGACGAAGGAGATCGACGGCAAGAAGTTCTCGCCGCAGCAGATCAGCGCCTTCGTGCTGCAGAAGCTCAAGCAGGACGCTGAGGCGTACCTCGGCGAGAAGATCACCGACGCCGTGATCACCGTCCCCGCCTACTTCAACGACGCCCAGCGGCAGGCCACCAAGGAAGCCGGCCAGATCGCGGGCCTCAACGTGCTCCGCATCATCAACGAGCCGACCGCGGCGGCCCTCGCCTACGGGCTCGACAAGGAGCAGGACCAGACGATCCTGGTCTTCGACCTCGGTGGCGGCACCTTCGACGTGTCGCTGCTCGACGTCGGCCAGGAGGACGGTCACGGCTTCGTCGAGGTCAAGGCCACCTCCGGTGACAACCACCTCGGTGGTGACGACTGGGACCAGCGCATCGTCGACGAGCTGATCAAGCGGTTCCAGAACGCGCACGGCGTCGACCTGTCCAAGGACAAGATGGCGCTGCAGCGTCTGCGCGAGGCGGCCGAGAAGGCGAAGATCGAGCTGTCCGCCCAGTCCGAGACCACGATCAACCTGCCCTACATCACCGCCTCGTCCGAGGGCCCGCTGCACCTCGACGAGAAGCTGACCCGCGCCGAGTTCCAGCGGCTCACGGCCGACCTGCTCGAGCGCTGCAAGGGCCCGTTCCACCAGGTCATCAAGGACGCCGGCATCAAGGTCTCCGACATCGCCCACGTGGTGCTCGTCGGCGGCTCGACCCGCATGCCCGCCGTCACCGACCTGGTCAAGGAGCTGACCGGCGGCAAGGAGCCCAACAAGGGCGTGAACCCGGACGAGGTCGTCGCCATCGGCGCGGCCCTGCAGGCCGGTGTGCTCAAGGGTGAGGTCAAGGACGTCCTGCTGCTCGACGTGACCCCGCTGTCGCTGGGCATCGAGACCAAGGGCGGCATCTTCACCAAGATCATCGAGCGCAACACGACGATCCCGACCAAGCGCTCCGAGGTCTTCACCACGGCCGAGGACAACCAGCCGTCGGTGCAGATCCAGGTCTACCAGGGCGAGCGTGAGATCGCGGCCTACAACAAGAAGCTGGCCACGTTCGAGCTGACCGGCATCGCGCCGGCGCCGCGCGGCATCCCGCAGATCGAGGTCACCTTCGACATCGACGCCAACGGCATCGTCAACGTCTCCGCCAAGGACCTGGGCACGGGCAAGGAGCAGACGATGACGATCACCGGTGGCTCCGCGCTGCCGAAGGAAGACATCGAGCGCATGATGCGCGAGGCCGAGTCCTACGCCGAGGAGGACAGGAAGCGCCGCGAGGAGGCCGAGGTCCGCAACAACGCGGACGGCCTCGCCTACCAGACGGAGAAGTTCCTCCGCGAAAACGACGACAAGGTCCCGGCCGACGTCAAGACCGAGGTCAACGACGCCCTGGCCGAGGTGAAGAAGGCGCTGGAGGGCACCGACACCGACGCCATCCGCACCGCGGCGGAGAAGCTCGCCACCGTGAGCCAGAAGATGGGTTCGGCCATCTACGCCGCCAGCCAGGCCCAGCAGGGCGCTGAGGGCGGCGCTCAGGACGCCTCGGCCGGTCAGGGCCAGAAGGCCGACGACGACGTGGTCGAGGCCGAGATCGTGGACGACGAGCCGAAGAAGGACCAGTGATGCCGGCTAGTGACCACCACGGGCACGAGGAGCCGGTGATCCGCGACAAGCGCAAGATCGACCCGGAGACGGGCCAGGTCAGGGAGCAGCCGCCCGCCGACGGCCAGCAGCGGCAGCCTCAGCAGGAGGCCGCCGCGCCGACCACAGGGCCGGCCGGCGAGCAGCCGCAGGAGCCGCAGGAGGGCGAGCTGGCCGCCCAGCTCGCCGAGCGGACCGCCGACCTGCAGCGTCTCCAGGCGGAGTACGTCAACTACCGCCGCAGGGTCGAGCGCGACCGCGTCGCGGTCCGTGAGCAGGCCGTGGCCGCCACGCTGACCGAGCTCCTGCCCGTACTCGACGACATCGGACGAGCCCGCGAGCACGGCGAGCTCACCGGGGGCTTCGCCAAGGTCGCGGAATCGCTGGAGTCCGTGCTCACCAAGCTGGGCCTCAGCTCCTTCGGGCAGAAGGGCGACCCGTTCGACCCGACCATCCACGAGGCGCTGATGCACAGCTACTCGTCGGAAGTGACCGAGCCGACCGCGGTCGAGGTGCTGCAGCCTGGATACCGGATGGGCGATCGGGTGCTGCGCCCCGCGCGGGTGGCCGTCGCCGAGCCGGGTGAGGACGCTCCAGCGGCGTCCGATGACGACCAAGAAAACTGACCACAAGGACGAAGGGCCGTAGATGAGCACCAAGGACTACCTGGAGAAGGACTACTACGCCGTCCTTGGTGTGCCCAAGACCGCCACCGCCGAGGAGATCAAAAGGGCCTACCGGAAGCTGGCCCGCCAATACCACCCCGACACCAACCAGGGCGACGCCGCCAAGGAGAAGAAGTTCAAGGAGATCTCCGAGGCGTACGACGTCCTGTCCGACGCCAAGCGCCGCAAGGAGTACGACGAGGCGCGCACGCTGTTCGGGTCCGGGGTGGGCGGCCAGCGGGCCGGCGGTGGCGGTTTCCCGTTCGACTTCGGTGACCTGTTCGGCGGCACCGGCCCGCAGGGTGCAGGAAGCGCGGGCGAACGGCTCGGCGACCTGTTCGGCGGGCTGTTCAACCGGGGTGGCGCCCGCACCACCGGCGCCACCCGGGCGCGGCGAGGCCAGGACATCGAGTCCGAGGTGACGCTGACGTTCACCGAAGCCGTCGAGGGCACCACCGTGTCGCTGAGGCTGACCAGCTCCGCCGCCTGCACCGCGTGCAGCGGCACCGGCGCCAGGGCCGGCACGACCCCCAGGGTCTGCCCGACCTGTGAGGGCACCGGTGCGGCCAGCCGCAACCTGGGCAGCTTCGCCTTCTCCGAGCCGTGCCGCGACTGCAAGGGCCGCGGGCTGATCGTGGACGACCCCTGCCCTGTGTGCGACGGCAGCGGCCGGGCCAAGAGCACCCGCACCATTCAGGCGCGCATCCCGGCCGGCGTGGCCGACGGCCAGCGAGTGAAGCTCAAGGGCAAGGGCGCGCCGGGCGAGAACGGCGGGCCGGCCGGAGACCTCTACATTCTGACCCACGTCAAGCCGCACGCCGTCTTCGGCAGAACGGGCGACAACCTGACCGTCACCGTTCCCGTGACGTTCACGGAAGCCGCCCTCGGGGCCGAGATCAAGGTGCCGATCCTCAACGGCATGCCGGTCACCCTGCGCATCCCCGCCGGCACCCCCAACGGACGCACGTTCCGCATCCGTGGCAGGGGTGTCAGGAGGAAGGACGGCACCCGGGGCGACCTGCTCGCCACCGTCGAGGTGCTCGTGCCGAAGACGCTCGATGACAAGTCGCGCGAGCTCCTCACCGAGTTCGCCAACGCGACCGCGGGCGAAGACCCGCGCGCCGAGCTGATTCAGCGAGCCAGAAGCGAGTGAGCGGGGATGGACGCCAACTACTTCGATCTGTCAGACGACACCCCTGTCTACGTCATATCGGTGGCCGCGCAGCTGTCGGGGCTGCACCCGCAGACCCTGCGGCAGTACGACCGGCTCGGCCTGGTCAGCCCCGGCCGCACGGCCGGACGCGGCCGCCTCTACTCCACAAGAGACATCATCCAGCTCCGTGAGGTGCAGCGGCTCTCTCAAGAGGAGGGCATCAACCTCGCGGGGATCAAGCGGATCCTCGAGCTTGAGAACGAGAACCTCCGGCTGCGCGAGGAAGTGCACCGCCTGCGCGCCGAGATGGCGATGATCAAGGCGTTGATCCGCTACCAGTTGCCACCGGGGGCCTGAGAAATGGACTACAAGCTCACCCAGAAGAGCCAGGAGGCGCTCTCGGGTGCCGTTCGGCGCGCCGCCGCCGAGGGCAACCCCGAGGTCGCTCCTGCTCATCTGTTCAGCACGCTGCTCACGCAAACGGGGGGCACGGCCGTTCCGCTGCTGGAGGCCGTGGGCGCCGACTGGCGGGCGCTGAAGGCCCGCACCGAGGAGCAGCTCGCCGCGCTGCCGAAGGCGCAGGGCGCGACGGTGGGGGCGCCGTCGACCTCGCGCCAGCTGCTGACCGTGTTGAACACCGCCGCCCAGCACGCCAACCGGCTCGAAGACCTCTACGTCTCGACCGAGCACCTGCTGGTCGGCCTGGCGGCCGACGGGGGTCAGACGGCCGAGCTGCTGAAGTCCCAGGGCGCGACGCCGCAGGCGCTGCTCGACGCCTTCGAGAAGGTACGCGGCCACGCCCGCGTCACCAGCGAAACCCCTGAAGACACCTACCAGGCTTTGGAGAAGTACGGCGTCGACCTGACCGAGCGCGCCCGCGCCGGCAAGCTCGACCCGGTGATCGGCCGCGACACGGAGATCCGCCGCGTCGTCCAGGTGCTCAGCCGCCGCACCAAGAACAACCCGGTGCTCATCGGCGAGCCCGGCGTCGGCAAGACCGCCGTCGTCGAGGGCCTGGCCCAGCGCATCGTGGCCGGCGACGTGCCCGAGTCGCTGCGCGGCAAGCGCCTCATCGCGCTCGACCTGGGCGCCATGGTGGCCGGCGCGAAGTACCGCGGCGAGTTCGAAGAGCGGCTCAAGGCCGTGCTCTCCGAGATCAAGGAGAGCGACGGGCAGATCGTGACGTTCATCGACGAGCTGCACACCGTCGTCGGTGCGGGGGCCGCCGAGGGTGCGATGGACGCCGGCAACATGCTCAAGCCCATGCTCGCCCGCGGCGAGCTGCGCATGATCGGCGCGACCACGCTCGACGAGTACCGCGAGCACATCGAGAAGGACCCGGCGCTGGAGCGCCGCTTCCAGCAGGTCTACGTCGGCGAGCCGTCGGTCGAGGACACCATCGCGATCCTGCGCGGGCTCAAGGGCCGCTACGAGGCGCACCACCAGGTGCAGATCGCCGACAGCGCGCTGGTCGCCGCCGCCGCGCTGTCCGACCGCTACATCACCAACCGCTTCCTCCCGGACAAGGCGATCGACCTGGTCGACGAGGCCGCCTCGCGGCTGCGCATGGAGATCGACTCCCGTCCCGTGGAGATCGACCAGCTCCAGCGCAGCGTCGACCGGATGAAGATGGAGGAGCTCGCGCTGTCGAAGGAGACCGACGAGGCCTCCGTGCAGCGGCTCGAACGCCTGCGCCGCGAGCTGGCCGACCGCCAGGAGGAGCTGAACGCCCTGGTCGCCCGCTGGGAGCAGGAGAAGGCCGGGCTCAACAAGGTCGGTGAGCTGAAGAAGCAGCTCGACGAGGCGCGCAGCGCCGCCGAGCGGGCCCAGCGCGACGGCGACTTCGAGACCGCCTCCCGGCTCATGTACGCCGAGGTGCCGCGGCTGGAGCAGGCGCTCAAGACCGCCTCCGAGGCCGCGCAGCCGGAGAACGCGATGGTCAAGGAGGAGGTCGGCGCCGACGACATCGCCGAGGTGATCTCGTCGTGGACCGGCATCCCCGCGGGGCGGCTGCTGGAGGCCGAGACGGCCAAGCTGCTGCGCATGGAGGAGGAGCTGGGCAAGCGGATCATCGGGCAGCGGCAGGCCGTGCAGGCCGTCTCCGACGCCGTGCGCCGCAGCCGCGCCGGCGTCGCCGACCCCGACCGGCCCACGGGCTCGTTCCTGTTCCTCGGCCCGACCGGTGTCGGCAAGACCGAGCTGGCCAAGGCGCTCGCGGAGTTCCTGTTCGACGACGAGCGGGCGATGACCCGCATCGACATGAGCGAGTACTCCGAGAAGCACAGCGTGGCCAGGCTCGTCGGCGCGCCTCCCGGCTACGTCGGCTACGAGGAGGGCGGCCAGCTCACCGAGGCCGTCAGGCGGCGCCCGTACACGGTGGTGCTGCTCGACGAGGTCGAGAAGGCGCATCCCGAGGTCTTCGACATCCTGCTGCAGGTGCTCGACGACGGGCGGCTGACCGACGGCCAGGGCCGCACGGTCGACTTCCGCAACACCATCCTCATCCTGACCTCCAACATCGGCTCGCAGTACCTCGTCGATCCCAGCCTGGAGAACGGCGCCAAGCGCGAGGCCGTCATGGCGGCGGTGCGCAGCTCGTTCAAGCCGGAGTTCCTCAACCGGCTCGACGACGTCATCCTGTTCGACGCGCTCGGCTCCGAGGAGCTGGCGCAGATCGTCGACCTGCAGGTCGAGCGCCTGGCCCGGCGCCTGGCCGACCGCCGGCTGCGGCTGGAGGTCACGCCCGCCGCCCGCGAGTGGCTGGCGCTCACCGGCTACGACCCGCTCTACGGCGCCCGCCCGCTGCGCCGCCTGGTGCAGTCCGCCATCGGCGACAAGCTGGCCAAGGCCGTGCTGTCGGGCGAGATCGTGGACGGCGACACGGTCAAGGTGGAGCTCGGCGACGACGAGCTGCTGATCCAGCGCGCCGCCTGACGCTCGCCGGCGCGCACCGCCCGAGGGGTTGCTCGCGCCGGCGCCGGGCGCGCGCTCGAGGCCTCTACTCGCGTGGCGCGGACCGTCCCGAGGGGCGCCTGCGGTCCGCTGCGACTGCCGGATCACCAACGGCCTGGCGAAGCGCCGGGCCCCGAGGGGCGCTCGCGGCGATGGCCGGTGCGACCCACGACGTCGAAAGCCCGGAGATCTGCGAGATCTCCGGGCTTCGGCGTGTCATGACCGGGTCATCGGGCCCGGCGTTCGGTAAGGTTCGCCCCACTCTTCGGACAAGCCGCCTCCCCCGGCCAAGATCGCTGACTACGTTGTGCGTTCGTCAGTGCACCGACATCGATGAGGGGGACGTGCGGTGTCATTCCAGAAGATCCGGAGCACGATCGCGGTGGCCGCGGTGGCCGCGGGTGTCAGCTGGCTGTGCGCGGGTCCTGCGGCGGCCCGGACCTGCGCCCGAGCGGAACCGGCGGCGCTGCCCCTGACCCAGTGCGGGCACCACACGGGCATCGAACTCGACGACCCGGGCATCGGCGCCTCGCGCGTGATCACCACCGAGACGAACAGGCTGGCCATGGCGGCCGGTGAGACGGCCAGGCGGCTCGGCCTCACCGGGCTCGCGACCGGCAGGCGGGCGCTCGGCATGAGCGACCTCGGCGGCATCGCGGCGACGTGGGGCATGCCGTCCCTGGCGGGCTCGCCCACGCTGCTTCCCCTGGTCCCGCAGCCGCTCACGATGAAGGACCTCGCCACCATGCGCAGCGTCCCCGCGCTGCCCGAACTCCCCCGCGTGCCGCTGGCCGGCAAGCCGCCCGCGGGCCGGCAAGGAGAGGGCACGCTCGGAGAGAGCAAGCACAGCGCGAACAGGCAGGACCGCAAGGCGCCCCCGCCCCCCACCGTCGCGGGCACCCGCCTCGACTCGCCCATCAAGCTGCACGAGCCGGTACGCGAGGTCGGCTCCCAGGTCATCAGCGAGCTGCTGCCCAAGGCGTTCGAGAGCCTGGAGGGCACCCGCTTCGCCCCCGGCGGCGGCTCCATCATCAGCGGCTTCAGCAGCCTCGGCGGCCTCACCCAGGCTCTCCCGCTGCCCCTGGGCTGACCCGGGCGCCGAGACGCGGTGACCGCCCCGTTCGGCCTCTCCTCACCGGGGCCGGACGATAAGCGCTCCTCACCGGCCCGCACCGGAGCCGGGCGGAGCTCCTCACCCCGGCGTCCGCCGGATCCGGGCGGCGACGCCTCCTCGCCGCCTGCGCCGGAGGTGAGCCACTGTCCGGGCGCGGGTCGTGCCTGCCGCGCCCGGCCTCCAGGCCGGAGGGACCAGGGCAACCGTCCCTCCGGCCACCCCCTCCACACGCCCGGCGAAGACGACGCTGGACGGCCGCACCCCACGACCCGCACCCCACGACCCGCAACGCGCGGCTCGGCCCGCAAGCTCACGCGCTGGACGGCCGCACCCCACGACCCGCGACACACGGCTTGACCCACAGGCTCACGTGCTGCAGGGCCGCACACCCTGCCCCTCGTCCCCGGCCGCGGGCACAGCTGAGGGAGCCCTGCCACGAGCGGCAGGGCTCGTCAGGACGCGCGGCCGTCAGGAGACGAGCTCGTCGAGCTCGTCCTCAGGCAACCCGAGATCGACCCGGATGCGGTAGCGGGTGCGGAGCACCGCCACCTGCTCTGGATCGTTCTCATCGCAGGCGAGGGCGGCCTGGGTGGCCCATTCGAGCCCCCCTTGCAGGTCGCCGTACGCCACGAGCGTCTCGGCGATCGTGTGAGCGGTCGCCGTGGAGACGTTGCCTTCCGCGCGTATCGTCTCGATGATCTCTCTTGCCTCATCCGGCCGATCGAGCTCGAAGAGCGTGTCGGCGATGCCGGCACGCGCGTCGAAACCCGCATCGCCGCCGTCCTCGACCGCGAGCTGGAAGCACTCCATCGCGCGGGCGGGCTGCCCGGCCGCTCGCCACTCCTCGGCGGCGAGGACCAGGATGGACGCCCTGGAGACATCGCCGGACGAATAGTCCTGCGCGACGTCGTAGAGCCGACTGGCCAGGGAACTGTGGTCGTCGGCCAGCAGGGCCTGCTCGAGCAGACGATCAAGGTGCTCACGGGTCACATGCGCCACACCGCGAGACTACCGAGCCACCCGGCTGTTTGCCCGGTCAATCCGCATCGCCGGTCACGTGCAAATTCGGTAACTTCTCCGCCAATCCCACGCCGAGAATGCGTATTCGCCCAGGTCATCGGGCATATAGGCGTCACTCAGCCGCCACAGCGAGCGGAGGGACTGTGATGGGCATGTCCAAGCAGACGACCTTCACGCTGGCCTGTGCCGTGGTGCTGGCGGCCCTCGGGCCCGGGGTGGCCGGCTACCTGTCGGCCCGCCTGGAGTCCATCGAGGCGGCCGAACGCAACCTGCACGCACTGGAGACCCGGCTGCAGATCCGCGAGGCGAGAGAGGCACGCCCGGCCTCGCTCTCGGGCGCATGCGGGAGCACGCCGGCCCCGCCCCAGCTCCAGGACATGCCCGCGACGGCGCTGGCGGAGCAGGAGGAGGCCGAGCGGCGGCTGCCCGAACTTCCTGAGCGGCCGGGCATGGTCCGCTACTGATCCACTCTCAATGCCGGACGGTGCCACGATCCGGACTCGATGCCGGACCGCGCCATGACCCGGACTCGACGCCGGACCGCACCACGACCCGGACTCGACGCCGGACCGCACCACGACCCGGACTCGACGCCGGACCGCACCACGACCCTGTCCCGCAACCGGATCCGGCACCCCGGCCCCCGGTCCCGCCTACTGACCGGCGACCGGCTCCCCGACCGGCCCTCCGGCCGACTCTCTGACCGGCTCTACGGCCGGCCCTCCTGCCGACTCCCCGACCGGCTCTCCTGCCGGCTCTCCGGCGGGGTCCTTCGCCGCGGCCGCGGCGGGTGACCAGGAGCGGAGCTGCCGGGACAGGAATCCTCTGATGAGGTGTTTGGCGGCGTCGATGATCTCGGGCGAGCCCTGCGGGTCCCGGCGGAAGGCCAGTTTGAGCACCGCGTCCCCGGCCTCGACCGCGACGAGCACGGCGAGGTCGAGCGCGGGGCTGTCGGCCAGCCCGAACTCCTTGAGGAACAACCCGCGCAGCCGTCCGGCGATCACGGCGTTGTTGTCGGAGTCGGAGTCGAGCAGGTTGAGATCGACGGCATCGCCGAAGCGCAGGCTCTTGAAGCCGGCGACGGTCCTGTGCATGTCGACGTAGATGTCGATGATCGCGTCGACGGCCTCCCACCAGCCACGAAGGTCCTCTTCGAGGAACCGGCGATCGACCCTGCGGACGAACTCCTCGACGTTGCGCCTGGTGAGCTCCTGGGTGATGGCGCGCTTGTCGGGGAAGAACTGGTAGACCGAGCCGATCGCCACCCCGGCGCGTTCGGCGATGCGGGTGGTCGACAGGGCTTCGTAGCCGATCTCGTCGAGGAGCTGGGCACACGCGTCGAGCATCCGCTCGACCCGTCGGGCGCTGCGGCGCTGCGAGGGCTGCCGCCTGAGAGCTTTCGGCGGGACGCACGCGACATCCATCTGCTGCGGGTCCATTTGCTGCGGCGAGAACACGAAACCATCTTCTCCCGTTGGGGCGATCGTTACCTGCCGAATTCCGGAATCCTCGAAGGAGAGATCAAGCGGGCGAACCCGCGGACGGTTCGAGGCGAAATCCGCGACAGGGCATACCCGATTTTTCCCTGCACGATGACCGCCGTTTACGGTGCACCGCGCGCAATATGCGCGCCGCCACCCGCCCCGGCGAGTACCCGCGCCACGCCGCCGCCCCCGCGCAGCCCCCTCGGCCGTGTACGTGGCGTCGCCCGCGATCCCCGTCGAGACGAAACCCGCGCAGATGACGCCGGCCCCGACGCCGCGCCGCGCTCGGCCATGCCGGCGCGGAAGAGCCGGCAGCCGTGGATGACCGGCCCGGAGATTGACGTCGTGGACACTGCGCCAAGTCGTCAGCGCTGCGATCGAGGAACGCACCGGCGACCGCGATACCGGCATTGTTCAGCACAATGTCCGGTATTCCATTTTCGGATATGCTATTTCACGCGAAGGCTTCCATCTGATCGCCATTCGCCACGCCCACGCGCACGACGTAAGCCGTACCGCGAAAATCATTCACAATAGCGTCGGCCGTCTGCTTCGCCGCGTCGATATCGATACCCGCGCAGACCACCCGCCCGCCGTGCACCGCGACCCCGCCCGATCCCCGAACCGGCCGCACCCATCGGTCCCGCGCTGCGCGCCGCAGACCAGCCGGTCGCGCCCGGGGCGGCGTCACGCGGTCCGCCGACTCCCGCTTTCAGGCGGACGCGCGGACAGGACGCCGTCACTGCGACTCGGGGCGGGAGGACAGCCCCGTGCAGGAGCGCAGCGCCTTCCAGTCGGCCACCGCGCGGGTCTTCGCGGCTCCCGTCATCGGCACCGGCACTCCCCCCTGGATGGTGGCCGGCGTCCAGGCGTCCTTGAGTATCCGCCGCCCGTTGATGGTCAGCGTCAGCACGCCGGTCCTGCCGGTGGTGGCCGGGTCGGAGTTGTAGAAGACGAAGTTGCCCATGCCGTAGTTGACGTAGGCGTCGTCCAGGTAGCCGGAGCCGAGCAGGATGTGCGCGTGCCCGCCGACCACCACGTCGGCGCCCGCCTTGACCAGCTTGGGAGCGAGCGCGCGCTGCGCCTCGTTCGGGCACTTCTGCAGCTCGGTGCCCCAATGCAGGTGGACGATGACGGTGTCGGAGTTCTTGCGCGCTTGTTTGACCGCCTTCAGCAGCGCGGCCTCGTTCTTGGCCGAGGCGAGCCCGCCCTTGGTCGATGTGGCCGTCCACGCCTGGATGAACTCCGTGTCCATCACCTGGGTGGCCCCGATGATCGAGACGCGGTTGCCGTTCACGGTCCTGCGGAAGGGCCGGTACGCCTCGGTGGCGTTCGCCCCGATCCCGACCACGGGGAACTTGGCGCGCTTGATCGCCTTCAGCGAGTCGGCGAGCCCGCTCTCCATGTAGTCCATGCCGTGGTTGTTGGCCATGGACGCGACGTCCACCCCGGCCGCCTTGAGCGCGGTGAGCGCGCTCGCCGGGGCCCTGAACGTGAACTGCTTGCCGGGCGCCGGCGTCCCTCCCGTGGTGATGGCGGTCTCCAGGTTCACCATCGCGAGGTCGGCCTTGCGCAGCACGCTCGCGATCGGCCCGAGCGCGGTGCGGGGGTCGGCGAGCCGGGGGCGGAGGATCCCCTCGAAGTGCACGTCGCCGCCGAAGGCGATGGTGTACGGCCGGCGCTTGGGCTTGGGCTTCCTGGTCGGTTCGCTGGTCGGCTCCTCGGCGGCCTGCCGCTGGACTTCCTTGCGCTGCGGCTGCCGTTCCGGCTCCGCTCCGGGCATGGCCGAGCAGGAGGCCACGGAGAAGAGCGCAGCGAGAACCGGGAGGGCATGGGGGAGTCTCATATGCCGCCACTTCCGCTCGAAACCTGACTTTCAGGGATCGAGCATGCCATGCAGGGCGGTTTACCGGGCAGCCTCCATGAGCTTGGACATCGCCGTACGAGTCGGGTCATCCATTGGCGTATAGACGAGCATTCGCATCTCGGGCACCATGGTGAAACTCGTCACATTGAACCGCAGCAGCCCGTGCTCGACGTGCTTGAACGCCTTCTCCCTCGACCCCGCCTCGGCCACGTCCTGCCGGGCCCACAACCGCGCGAACACCGCGCTCTCCGAGAGCAGCCGGCGCACGAAGTCCTGCCAGCACGGGTCGTCGGAGTGCCGGCTGTAGGCGCCGCGGAAGACGGCGACCAGCCTGGCCAGCTCATGGTCGTGATCGGCCAGCATGAGCGTGGTCGAGGGGCGCGTGCACAGCTGCCAGAGCTGGTTGCGCTCGCCCTCGGGGGCGGAGCAGAGTTCGGGGAAGAGCGCCGCGTACGCGTCGTTCCACGCCAGGGCGTCGCACCGGCCGTTGGAGATGACGGCGGGCATGTCGCCCATGCGGTCGAGAATGATCTGGATCTCGGGCGTGATCTGCCCGGAGCCGTCCGGCACCGGGTCGGCGGCGTGCCCGGCCAGGCGGTACAGATGCTGCCGCTCGGCGCTGTCCAGACGCAGCGCGCGCGCGATCGCGTCGAGGACCTGCGGGCTGGCGTTGATCGGCCGGCCCTGCTCCAGCCACGTGTACCAGGTGACGCCGACCCCGGCGAGCTGGGCCACCTCCTCGCGGCGCAGCCCGGGGGTGCGCCTGCGCGTCCCCGGCGGCAGATCCACCATCTCGGGCGTGATGCGCGCGCGGCGGGAGCGCAGGAACGCCGACAGATCCGTACGTCTTGCCTCAGCCACCTGCATTAATCCACTATGCGTGACATCTGCGGCACTTAGCCAGTTACTCCCAATACCAGTATAAGTGGGCTCTCGTTACTGGTATTGGGGTCACTGCATACTTCACAACATGTCGCAAACCACCGTTGTGTCCTCTGAAGGGGTGACCACCCCACAGGAGGCCCCCAAGGCCGGCGGGCTGCTCCTGACGACCATCCTTCTCGGGCAGTTCCTGGCCATCCTGAACGTCAACATCGTCAACGTGGCCACCCCGACCATCGAGGCCGACCTGCACTCGTCGGGCGCCGGGCTGCAGATGGTCATTGCCGGCTACACCATCGTCTATGCGGTCCTTCTGATCACCGGAGCCAGGGTCGGCGACCTGTTCGGCTACCGCAGAGCGTTCATCGGCGGATTGGCGGCCTTCACCGTGACCACCCTCGCCGCCGGCCTCGCCCCCACGACGGGCTGGCTGGTGGCGGCCCGGCTGCTGCAAGGCGCCGGGGCGGCGATGATGATGCCGCAGGTGCTGACGCTGATCCAGCGCAACTTCCACGGCGCGGCCCGCGGCCGGGCGATCGGCCTGTGGTCCTTGACGATCAGCGGCGGCATCGTGGCCGGCCAGGCGCTCGGCGGAATTCTGCTCGGCATCGGGCTCGGCTGGCGGATCGTGTTCCTGGTGCTGGTGCCCGTCGCCGCGCTCTTGCTGATCACCGCGTACCGGCTGCTGCCCCACGACTCCGGCGGCGGCCGGACCGGGCTCGACCCGCTGGGCCTGGTGACGCTGTCGGCGGCCGTACTGCTGTTCGTGGTGCCGCTCGTGCTCGGCCGCGACCTCGGCTGGCCGCTGTGGGGCTGGATCTCGATGGCGTTGAGCGTGGTGACGTTCGCGGTGTTCGTACGCGTCGAACGCTGGGTCACCGGGCGCGGCGGGCGGCCGCTCGTGGACGCCCGGGTGCTGCGCGCGCCCGGCATGCGGCCCGGCCTCGCCGTCCTGCTCTTCGGCCCGGCCACCTGGGGCGCCTTCCTGTTCACCTCCGCCCTGCACCTGCAAGGCGACCTGCACATGACGCCGCTCGCCTCCGGCATGATGCTGGTGCCGTGCGCGCTGGCGTTCGGCCTCGTCGGGCTCGCCTGGCCGCGCCTGCCCGTACGCCTGCAGCGGCCCCTGCTGCCCTTCGGCTACGTCGTCGCCGCCCCCGCCTACATCGGCCTCGGCCTCGCCGCGAGCGGCGGCGTCGTCTACGCCATCATGAGCGCCCTCGTCGGCGCCGGCCTCGGCGTGCAGGTCGCGGTCACCAACCTCGCCACCGAGCAGGTGGACGGCGCGTACGCGGCGGACGCGAGCGGCGCCCTGCTCACCGTCATGCAGCTCGGCCAGGTCATCGGCGTCGCCGCCGTCGGCACGTTGTTCATCACCCTCGACACCGGCCCCACGGCCTCCTCCGCCCCCATGGCCACGTCCCTGGCGATGGCCGCCCTCGCCGTCCTCGCCGGCCTCAGCTCCCTCTTCCTCACCCGCCGCCCCAAGCCCCTGACCACCGCATGACCGAGCACCCTCCGCCGGGCACCGGGAGATCCCGGGTGGCCCGGCTTTTCGCCGTCATTTCCCGCATCGGCAGCGGCATCGAGATAAGGGGCGAATCATCGCGCTCGCACCGGCCGTTCGGAAAGGCGGGCGGGCGCCTCGTCCGCGGGTGAATGGAGATTCCCATGCATTTTCCTGCCGCGAGCCGCGAGGTCGTCGCCGGCTGCGCGCAGGACTTCAGGATGGAGGATCACAGAGAAGGCGGAGCACTCCGCAGGGAGCTCGCCGCACTTGCGATCGGAAGGGCCAAGAAATAGCGATCTTCAAGAGTGAAGCGGCCCTTTTCAGGGCCGCAGGCGACAAAGGGGTTGCAGCATGCCAAAAGAATGGCCCTGGAGAGTCGGTCGCGGGACCCTCCAGGGCTGTTCGTCACGCGCTCGCGCCCAGCGTGGCCAGGTCGAACTCGTTGTCGCGGACTCCCGCGACGAAGGCGGCCCACTCCTCAGGAGTGAACACGAGCACAGGGCCGTCGTCCTGCTTGCTGTCGCGGATCGCTACGTTGCCATCCGCCAGGGGCGCCACTTCAACGCATGCGGTCGCACCGTTGCAGTAGCTCGCCTTACGCCAGGCCGCCCTTGAAATATTGTCGTGCATATTCTCCCCAAAGGGTCAGAGGCGTCATTGCCTCTTTGGTGAGGTCATGCCGTCATCGCCGCCACAGCATCGCCTTTCGCTGGATGAGGACTCGTGATTCGTCCTCGTCCAGGGCCTCCGATCTCATGTGATCGAATGCCATTTCATATCCGGCGACCCGTTCAAGATCCTCGACGAAGTCGGCTGTATACAGCTGCTCTAGATACACCACATCGTCAAAACCCGAGAACTTCAGGTGAATGAACGCACCCGTGTTCACCGGATGCAGTGCATCCAGCGGGAGTACGTGGACGCTCACGTGCGGCAGTACGGACATCTCCAGGAGATGCTCCATCTGCTCCCGCATGACCGAGGGTTCGCCGAACCGCCGCATCAAAGCCGCCTCGTCCAGCACGACGCTCAACTGGCACGGATTCGGCCTGTGGAGAACTCGTTGCTGCCGGTCCAGACGGGCCTCGACGCGACTACGGACACCACTGTGCGTTATGCGCGCGATACCGCGCGTGGCCAGGATGACCTCTCGCGCGTAGTCCTCGGTTTGCAGAAGGCCAGGCACAGCCTGGGGTTCCCAGTTGCGCTGAACGATGGCCTCCGCTTCCAGCCCCAGGAATGTCGTGTACTCCTCGGGCAGGGCGTCCTCGTAATCTTCCCACCACCCTCGCTGCTCCGCATCACGCAACAAGCCGAAGAGTTCATCAAGTTTGTCACCGTCCAGCCGGTACAGCTTGGCGAGGGCCTTGATGTCCTCAGTGCTGGGCATGGTCTTGGCGGCTTCGATGCGGCTGACCTTGCTGGCGGACCAGCCGAGGTCTCTGGCCGCCTTGGCGCCGGTGAGCTTGCGCCGCTCGCGGAGGAGGCGAAGCTCCTGGCCCAAGCGGAGCCGCCGTACTGTGGGACTGCCCTGCTGCGATGGCACCGTCCACTCTCCTTCTCGGGAATGAAGGTGTAGCCGGAAGGGATCGTTTGCAGTCCGGCTTTTTGGGCCGTTCGCCCAATCTTACACTGCAAGTTGCATGAGATGTGCCGCACAGCCTTGCCAGAAGGCTTTCACGGAGAGAGCGTAGGAGCAAGGACAACCTTCGCAGGTGTGCCGGAGGCGGTCAGGTTTTTCCTCCTCGCATCCGGGGGATGACACTTAACGTGCAAGTTGCAGGGCAATGGGCGAAGAAACTTAAATCTTCCCTTGCTCGGAGTATTGCAGCTTCGCGGACCTCGGGGGACCATCTGAACCAGGAGGGTTCTCGAGTGGTGAGGAGGCCGGACATGACGCATCGGCCGCACGCGTGGGGACTCCCGACCATGATCACGCGCTCGTTCGGCGGGCGCGCCCCCGGCAACGTCGCCGTCCCGGAAACGAATCACCGCCACAGGGAGGCCACTTGCCGGAAGGACTTCGTCATCGCCTGAGCGCGCAGCGCGAATTCGCTCGATCGAGCATGCAAAAAGCCGATCCGCGGCTGACCACCGATTCTTCGTCGCACCACGGGCTGCCACCCTGCGGCGAGACCGGTCATCAGCCGTCGGACCGGCCAAGAAGCCACCTCTAAATGCCGCGAAAGGGGTCTTCTATGTACTCACAAGGTACCAAGGGACTCAGCCGAATCAAGTCCTGGATCCAGGACCTCATCGCCTCGGCCGACTACGAGATCTGCGTAGAGCCGGACGAGTTCGCCTTCCGCATGGGCTGGACGGTGACCAGGACGGGGTTCGGCTCCCGTCGCTACCGCGACCCGCGCTTCGACCAGCTCCGCCTCCCACGCAAGGTGACGGAGGAGGTGTCCTGATGGCGAGGAACCCGCGCAACCAGATCTACCCCGCCAACGAGGACCTTCCCCCGGTCCGCGGGAGCCGGCCGCTGGTCAAGCTGTGGCGGGCGAGGACCGAGCTGCTGCTGCTCGGCGCCGCGACGCTGTTCGTGCTGGCGCTTCTCGGCGCCACCCGGGACGGCCACTGGGTGCCGGTCGTCCTGCTGACCAGCGCCGTGTCCGTGCCGGCCGCCACCAAGGCGGGCCGCAGCTGGGTAGCCGCGCACTTCTGGTGCGTGGTCTCCCGCCACCGCCTGCACCGGGTGTGCATGGAGACGACCATGCACACCCGGGCGGGACGGATCCCGCTGGTGCTCTGGATCACGCCGACGACGACGGGCGAGAAGGCGCTGATCATGGTCAGGGCCGGCATCAGCGCCGAGGAGTTCGATGCGTACGCCGAGGAGATCGCCGCGGCCTGCTGGGCCCGCAGCGTGAACGTGTACCGGCACCGCACGCGCCCCCAGTTCGTGCTGGTGGAGATCGTCCGCAGGGACGACTCGCCCGGCACGATGTCCCCGGGGCTCGACCGGTTGTACGGCCGCCGCTCCTGGGTCCCCTTGCGCTCCGACTTCGAGGAGCCGCCTGATCTGCGCACCCAGGTGGTGCTGCCGAGGGCGGCGTGAAGACCTAGGGAACCGGGTCCCTGGGAGGCGAAGCCCCGGAGACCGCGGGGGCTCCGGGGCTTCCCCATGCGCGCGCTCCGCGCGAAGATGAGTTCATCTGGCGAACTCAGGAGTCGTGATGCCGACCACCGTGCACCGGACCTGCCCCCTCTGCGAAGCCGTCTGCGGCCTGACGCTCACCCTGGACGACGCCGGGCGCGTGACGAGCGTGCGCGGTGACAAGGACGACCCGTTCAGCAAGGGGTTCATCTGCCCGAAGGGCGCGAGCCTGGGCCGGCTCGACGAGGATCCCGACCGCCTGAGCGTCCCGCTCGTCAAGCGGGACGGCCGGTTCCGCGAGGCGAGCTGGGAGGAGGCGTTCGAGGCCGTACGAGCGGGCCTCGACCAGGTGAAGGACCGCCGCGAGACGGCCGTCTACCTGGGCAACCCGAACGCGCACACCATGGCCGGCGCCCTGTACGTCTCCCCGCTCGTCAAGGCGCTCGGCACCCGCAACGTCTTCTCCGCCAGTACCGCCGACCAGATGCCGAAGCACGTGGCGGCCGGGCTGATGTTCGGCCACCCGATGGCGATCCCGGTGCCCGACCTGGACAGGACCGGCTACCTGCTGATGCTGGGCGCGAACCCGCTGGAGTCGAACGGCTCGCTGTGCACGGCGCCCGACTTCCCCGGCAGGCTCAAGGCGCTCAGGCGGCGCGGCGGCCGGCTGGTCGTGGTGGACCCGCGCCGTACGCGGACCGCGGCACTGGCCGACGAGCACGTGTTCATCCGCCCGGGGACGGACGCGTACCTGCTGTTCGGCATCGTGCACACGCTGTTCGCCGAGGACCTGGTCAGGCCGCGGCAGGAGGTGAACGGGCTGGCCGAGGTGCGCGAGGCGGCCAAGCACTTCCCGCCGGAGGCGGTCCACGCCAGAACCGGCGTGCCCGCCGAGACGGTGACGCGCCTGGCCAGGGAGCTGGCGGCGGCGGACCGGGCGGCCGTGTACGCCCGCATCGGCACCTGCACCGCCGAGTTCGGCACGCTGGCCCAGTGGCTGGTGGACGTGCTCAACGTGCTGACCGGCAATCTCGACAGGCCGGGCGGCGTGATGTTCGCCAAGCCCGCGACGGAGGCGCCGGGGCGGCGCCGGCCGTACCAGGTGGGGCGCTGGCGGAGCAGGGTGCGCGGGCTGCCGGAGGCGAACGGCGAGCTGCCGGTGGCCACGCTGGCCGACGAGATCGAGACGCCGGGCGATGGCCAGATCAGGTTCCTGCTGACGATCGCGGGTAACCCGGTGCTGTCGGCGCCCAACGGGGCCCGCCTGGACAGGGCGCTGGACCGGCTCGCGTTCATGGTGAGCGTGGACCCGTACCTGAACGAGACGACCAGGCACGCCGACGTGATCCTGCCGCCGCCGCGCATCCTGCAGGCGGGCCACTACGACTTCGCGCTGCTCGGGTTCGCGGTGCGCAACTACGCGAGGTACTCGCGGCCGGCGCTGCCGCTGGACGGGCGGCCGTCGGAGGCGGAGATCCTGGCCAGGCTGGCGGGCATCGCCTCGGGCCTGGAGGGCGACCTGGACGCGTACGTCATCGACGAGACGCTGCGCAAGGCCACGCAGACGCCCGGGTCCGGCGTGGAGGGCAGGGACGTCGCGGAGCTGCGCGCGCTGCTGGACGGCGAGACGGGCGCGGAGCGGCGGCTGGACATGATGCTGCGGCTCGGCCCGTACGGCGCGTGGTCGGGCAAGGGCGACCTGTCGCTGCGCAAGCTGCTCGACCACCCGCACGGCCTGGACCTGGGCCCGCTGCAGCCGCGGCTCGGCGAGGTGCTGGGGACCGCGTCGGGGCTCATCGAGCTGGCTCCCCCGCACATCCTCGAGGACGTCGAGCGGCTGCGCGCCAGGCTCGGCGAGGCTCCGCCCGACATGGTGCTCATCGGCCGGCGGCACCTGCGCTCCAACAACAGCTGGATGCACAACGTCGCCCCGCTGGTGGGCGGCAGCAACACGTGCACGCTGCAGATCCACCCCGACGACGTGGCCAGGCTCGGGCTGGACGGCGAGGCGGTGGTGCGCTCGGCGACGGGCGAGGTCACGGTCGCGGTGGAGCCGACCGACACGATCATGCCGGGTGTGGTGAGCCTGCCGCACGGCTGGGGGCACGCGGGCGGCGCGCAGCGGGTGGCGGCCGGTCACGCGGGCGTCAGCGCGAACGCGCTCACGGACGAAACGGCGATCGACCCCCCAAGTGGTAACGCAGTGTTCAACGGAGTTCCGGTCACGATTTCACCAACCGGGGTGATCACCGCACATTAGGGTGTCGCGCGTGACTATCGTGCCAGAAGAGGACCGCCTGAACGCTCAGATCGCCTTCGCCATCGAGATCGACAAGTTGAAGCGGATCATCCGCCGCAACCACCTCATCGACGGCTCGCGACGGGAGAACACCGCCGAGCACTCCTGGTACGTGGGCACGTTGGCGATGGTCCTCGGCGAGCACGCCCCACCTGGAACCGACCTGCAGCGGGTGGTGGCGATGTTGCTGGTGCACGATCTGGTGGAGATCGATGCGGGTGACACGTTCATCTACGACCCGGTGGAGGTGGCCGCGCAGGCGGAGGCCGAGCGGGCCGCCGCCGACCGGATCTTCGGCCTGCTGCCCGCCGAGCAGGGGGCGCGCCTGCGGGAGCTGTGGGAGGAGTTCGAGGAGCGCAAGACGCCGGAGGCGAAGTTCGCCAAGGCGCTCGACAGGTTCGCCCCGATCCTGGCCAACCACCACACCGAGGGGGGCACCTGGCCGCTGTTCAAGGTGACGGCAGCGCAGGTTCGGGAGAAGGTGCGGATCATCGAGGAAGGCTCGCCGACGCTGGGCAAGTACGCCCTCGAGCTGGTCGAACTCTCCGTGGCCAGGGGACACCTGTCCGAGTGATCCCCTCATGCCCGGGGTAGGGGACTTGTCGTGAAAGAGACAGTACGCGCGAAGCGTCGGCAGTTGCGGGGCTTCGCCGGGCCGGTGGCCCTCGCCGATCGGCTCGAGAAGTCGAAGGGCATGGACCGGCCGATCCGCGCGCTCGCCAAGGTCGTGCGCCGGCGGCTGCGCCAGGGCCGCCTGCGCGACATGCTGCACGGCGTGCCGCTCGGCGAGCCCGTGCACCCGTCGCTGGCCACGGTGAGCCTGGGCTGCTGGCTCTCCACCGCCGTGCTGGACCTCGCGAACGCCGACCCCAGGGCGGCGCGCCTGCTGCTGGCGACCGGCATCGTCAACGCGCTGCCCACGACGGCCTCGGGGGTGACCGACTGGTCGATGCTCCACCGCGAGCAGCAGCGGGTGGGCTTCGTCCACATGCTGGCCAACACCGCCGCGCTCGGCCTGTTCACCGCCTCGCTGCTGACCCGCCTGCGCGGGCAGGAGCGGCCCGGCCGGATGCTGTCGTACGCGGGGCTCGCGGTCGGCGGGCTCGGCGCGTACCTGGGCGGGCACCTGGCGCACCGGCAGGCGGCGGGCGCGAACCACGCGCCGCAGGTGACGCACCTGGTGCCGCTGGGCTGGCACGACCTGTGCCCGATCAAGGACCTGCCCGAGGGGCGGCCCGTGGCGCGGCGGCTCGGCTACATCCAGCTCTTCGTGCTGCGCCAGGGCGACGCGGTGACCGTGCTGGGCGACCGCTGCCCGCATCTCGCCGGCCCGCTGCACCAGGGCAGGCTGGTCATGCAGGACGGCGAGGCGTGCGTGGTGTGCCCGTGGCACAGCAGCACGTTCCGGCTGAAGGACGGCTCGGTCAAGCACGGGCCGGCGACGGCGCCCTCCCCGGTGTTCGAGACCAGGATCAGGCGCGACGGCACGATCCAGGTGCGGCCGGGGTTGACCTGACGTTCGGTTGAGGTCCTACGGTCGCAGCCCTGGAAAAGATCCTGGTGACCGGCGCGACCGGCAATGTGGGCAGTCTCGTGGTCTCCCGGCTCGCCAGGGCCGGTCTGGACGTACGAGCGTTCGGCCCGCGAGCGGCTCATGGCGGCCTGGGGCGACGCGGCGTTCGTGGAGCAGGCGCTGGCGACCTGGCGCTCGTTCGTGGACGCCCCCGAGCGGGCCACCGACACCGTTTGGCGGCTGCTCGGCCGGCCGGCGCTGACCTTCCGCCAGTGGGCCGAGGACCACGCGGCCGACTTCCGTTAGGCCTCGTCGGCGGGATGCTCCACGAGGGCGAGAACGCGGCTGGACATGAACCGCGCGGTGCGCACCGGCGTGCCGCTCCTGGTGACCTCGCTCACCTCGACCAGCCCGCGCCGGGTGGCCACCTCGACCCGCCGGCCGGCGCGGGTGGCCGTGATCTCGTACGTGCGCGGTGACGACCCACCCGCGTCGATGACGATCTCCACCCGGTCACCTTTCATGACAAAGTCATACCCAGGCGGAGTTATCCGTACACCAGTACGATTATCGCGACGATACCCACGCACACGATGATGCCGCGCAGGATCGGCGCCGGAATGCGGCGGCCCAGCCGGGCCCCCAGCCAGCCGCCGATGATCGCGCCCAGCGCCACCCCCGCGGCGGCCTGCCAGTCGACGTCCGCCACGATCACGAACAGCAGCGCGGCCACCCCGTTGACGGTCAGCGCCAGCACGTTCTTGGCCGCGTTGATGCGCTGCAGGCCGTCGTCGAGGAAGATGCCGAGCAGCCCGATCAGCAGCACGCCCTGCGCCGCGCCGAAGTAGCCGCCGTAGACGCCCGCGCCCAGCACGCCCAGCCACAGGGCCGGACCGCCGTGCGGATGCGGCATGTCGCGGCGGGCGGCCATCCACGTGTTGAGCCTCGGCTGCACCATGACCAGCACGCAGGCGAGCGCGATGAGCACCACCACCACGACCTCGAACACGCTCGGATCGAGGAACAGCAGCAGCACACCGCCGATCAGCGCGCCGATCGTGGAGGCCGCGCCCAGGCGCAGCAGGCGGTCGCGCTGGCCGCGCAGCTCGGCGCGGTAGCCGTAGGCGGCCGAGAACGAGCCGGGGACCAGGCCGACCGTGTTGGAGACGTTCGCCACGACGGGATCGACCCCGAGCGCCACCAGCGTGGGGAAGGTGATCAGCGACCCCGACCCCACCACCGCGTTGATGGCGCCGGCGATCACACCGACGCCGACGACGACGGCCAGTTCCCACCCCGTCACACGACCCTCCCGATCGGACTGCCGTCACATCATCCCGGTCAGGACCGCGCAGCCCGCCGGACTCTCACTGGGTGTCCGAACCCTTGGGGGGTGTGAAGAGGCCGCCCAGGTTTTCCAGGACCTTTCCCATTTCGGATGGGACGATCCAGATTTTATTGGCGTCGCCTTTGGCGATCTCCGGCAGGGTCTGGAGGTAGTGGTAGGCGAGGAGCTGCTGGGTCGGGTTGCCCTCGTGAATGGCCTTGAACACCATGCCGATCGCGTCGGCCTGCCCCTTGGCCCGCATCGCCTGCGCCTCGGCCTCGGCCTGCGCGCGCAGCACGGCCGCCTCCGCCTCGCCGCGCGCCCGCAGCACCGCCGCCTGCTTCTCGCCCTCGGCGGCCAGGATCGCCGCCTGGCGCTGCCCCTCGGCGCTCAGCACCGCCGCCCGCTTGTCGCGGTCGGCGCGCATCTGCTTCTCCATCGAGTCCTGAATGGAGGCGGGCGGGTCGATGGCCTTCAGCTCGACCCGGTTGACCCTGATGCCCCACTTGCCAGTGGCCTCGTCGAGCACGCCGCGCAGCGCGGTGTTGATCTCTTCGCGCGAGGTCAGCGTGCGCTCCAGGTCCATGCCGCCGACGACGTTGCGCAGCGTCGTGATCGTCAGCTGCTCGACGCCGGTCAGGAAGTTGGCGATCTCGTACGTGGCCGCCTTGGGGTTGGTGACCTGGAAGTAGACGACGGTGTCGATGGACACCACGAGGTTGTCGGAGGTGATCACCGGCTGCGGCGGGAACGAGACCACCTGCTCGCGCAGGTCGATCACGTCCTTGATGCGGTCGATGAACGGCACCACGAGGTTGAGGCCCGGCGAGAGCGTGCGGTGGTAGCGGCCGAGCCGCTCGACGATGGCGGCCGTGGCCTGGGGGATGATGCGGATCGTACGGGCCACCCCGAAGCCGACCGCCGCGACCACGACGACGGCGACGACGAGCTGCTCGACGGACATGGCGACGCTCCGAAGCCGAGGACACCGACTCCGTAGATCCTAGGGGGTTTCCCCTTGGGGCGGTTTTTACCGTACGAAACGGCGATCAGAGGGCTCTGGCGTACCAGCGGCCCTCCGCGCTGCGCTCCAGCGACAGCGGCACCCCGAAGGTCTGCGACAGGTTGTCGGCCGTCATCACGTGGTCGAGCGGCCCCTGCGCCACCACCGAGCCGTGCCGCAGCAGCAGCCCGTGGGTGAAACCGGCCGGCACCTCCTCCACGTGGTGCGTCACCAGCACCATCGTCGGCGCGCGGTAGTCGCCTGCCAGCAGCGACAGCCGGCGCACGAGGTCCTCCCTGCCGCCCAGGTCGAGCCCCGCGGCCGGCTCGTCGAGCAGCAGCATCTCGGGGTCGGGCATGAGCGCGCGGGCGATCTGCACGCGCTTGCGCTCGCCCTCCGACAGCGTGCCGAACCTGCGCCTGATCAGATGGGCGGCGCCCATCATGTCGATCAGCTCGACGGCCCTGGTGACGTCGTTGGAGTCGTACTCCTCGGTCCAGCGGCCCATGATCGCGTACGAGGCCGTCAGCACCAGGTCGATGACCTTCTCCTCCGGCGGGATGCGCTCGGCCAGCGCGGCGCTCGCCAGACCGATGCGCGGCCGCAGGTCGAACACGTCGGCCTGGCCGAGCCGCTCGCCCAGCACCTCGACCTGGCCCTCGCTCGGATAGAGCAGCGTGGCCGCGACCTGCAGCAGCGTCGTCTTGCCCGCGCCGTTGGGCCCGATGACGACCCAACGCTCGTCGGCGTTGACCGTCCAGTCGATGCCGCGCAGCAGGGCCGCTCCGTCTCGCCTGACGGCGACGTCCTGGAGCCGCAGCACCTCTCCACCCATCCCCGATACCTCCTTAGGAGTGACCCTGGGGACAAACCTATTGCAGGGCGACCGCTTATCGTGGACCGGTGCGCCCTGAATCGACTGTCAGCCCATCACTGGTCGCCTGGGGCAACGCGTGGCTGTCGGGCCACGTGGGGCTCGACGAGGCGGCCGACCAGGTGGAAGCCGCGGCCGGGCCCGCCGTCGTGGGCGAGCTGCGGCTGCGCGAACATCTCGCGAACCTGCGCTCCGACGGCCTGCGGGAGCTGCGGCTCGCGCTGCCGGCGCCGGGCGACCCGCTGGGGCTTTCCGGGCCGCCCGCGTTCAACTCCGCCGCGCTCGACGCCGGGCAGGCCGTCATCGCGGTGCTCGACGGCCGCAACCTCGGCCTGGTGCCCCATCCCGACCTGCGCGGCTCGTCGTACTCCGGGGTGCGCTTCGAGGTGCACGACGCCGGACCCGTACGCCATGACCTGCCCTCGCTGGCCGAGGCCGAGCGGGAGCTGTCCGCCGCGATGCGCGCCGCCACCGAGGCCCTGACCTCCGTCGACGGGCCCGCGGCCGACCGCCCCGGCCGCCTGGGCAGAGGCGGCGAGCTGGCCCCCGGCTATCCCGGGCGCGCCCACCGGGTCTCCACGCTCGCCACCCGGCTGGCCGCCGTGCTGCGCCTGGCCGACTCGCGCGGGCTCACCTCCGGGCAGCTCGCCGTACGCGAGCAGGCGCTGCGCGAGCTGGACCGCGCGGTGCGCCGCGCGCTCATCGCCGCGCACCACGCCATCTTCGAACCCGTCTCGTACCAGTGACTCAGCCGAGCCCGTGGCGTACGGCGTAGAGCGCCGCCTGGGTACGGTCCTGCACGCCGAGCTTCATCAGCACGTTGGACACGTGCGTCTTGACGGTCTTCTCCGCCACCGCCAGGCTGCGCGCGATCTCCCTGTTGGAGCGGCCCGCCGCGATGAGCGCAAGCACCTCGCGCTCGCGCTCGGTCAGCGGCACCGGGCCGGGGGCGGGGCCGTTGCCGGATGAGACCGTCCCCGGTGAGGCCGGCCCCGGCGAGGTCAGCACGGCCTCGGCCGCCTCGGGGGCGAGCAGCACCTGGCCGCCGTGCACCGCGCGCACGGCCTGCACGAGCGCCTCGGGATCGACGTCCTTGTAGAGGAAGCCGGCCGCGCCCGCCCGCATCGCAGGCCCGACGTCGGCCGGGTCGCTCACCGAGGTCAGCACGACCACCCTGGTCGGCGTGCCGGTGAGGCGTTCGAGCGCGCCCAGGCCGTCGAGCACCGGCATCTTCAAATCGAGCAGCAGCACGTCGGGCGCGAGCTCGGCGGCCAGCTCGACCGCCTGCGCGCCGTCGCCGGCCTCGCCGACGACCGTGATGTCGTCCTGAAGGTCGAGGAACGTACGCAGCCCCTGCCGCACCACCGGATGGTCGTCGGCGATCAGGACCCGGATCACCCGCTCACCTCCATGCGTACGACCGTCCCCTGTCCCGGGGCGGACTCGACCGCCAGCACGCCCCCGACGGACTCGGCCCTGTCGCGCATCGACACCAGCCCGAGCCCCCGCTGCGGCTGCGACGGGTCGAAACCGCAGCCGTCGTCGCGCACGGTCAGCGCCAGCTTGCCGCCCTCGCGGGCCAGCCGCACGCGTACGGTCCCGGCCCCGGAGTGGCGCAGCGCGTTGTGCAGCGCCTCCTGGGCCACCCGCAGCACCGCCACCTCCACCTCGGCGGCCAGCGGCGGCAGCTCGCAGCACTCGAAGGACACCAGGGGCGGGTGCAGCCGGTCGAGCAGGCGCACGTGCTTGCGCAGCGTCTCGCTGAGGCCGTGGCGGTCGAGCTCGGCCGGCCGCAGCTCCACGATGACCGCCCGCAGCTCCGAGATCGCCTCGCCGGCCAGCCGCTGGACCCGGTCGAGCTCGGCGGCGGCCTTACCCGGGTCCTTGTCCAGCAGCGCGCCCGCCGCCTGCGCCGACAGCCGCAGCGAGAACAGCTTCTGGCTGACCGCGTCGTGCAGCTCCCTGGCCATGCGGTTGCGCTCCTCCAGCATCGCGAGCTCGCGGCTGTGCTCGTACAGGCGGGCGTTGGTGAGCGCGATCGCGGCGTGCGCGGCGAACAGCGTCAGCAGCTCCTGGTCGGCCTCGGTGAACCCGCCGCCGCTCCGCTTGTTGGCGAGGAAGATGATGCCGAGCACCTCGTCGCCGTCGCGGATCGGTACGCCGAGGAAGTCCTTGATCACCGGGTGGGCCTTGGGCCACCACTCGAACCGCTCGTCCTTGCGCAGGTCGGGGAGCCTGACCGGGCTGCCGTCGCGGAGCATCGCGCCGAGCATGCCGTGCTGGCGGGGCAGCGGCCCGATCGCCTCCCACTGCTTGTCGGTCAGCCCCTCGGCGACGAACTCGGCGAACGAGCCGTCGTCGTCGGGCACGCCGAGCGCGGCGTAGCGGGCGTCGAGCAGGCGCT
Organism: Nonomuraea sp. NPDC049309; assembly: GCF_043196965.1. Lineage (NCBI taxonomy): Bacteria > Bacillati > Actinomycetota > Actinomycetes > Streptosporangiales > Streptosporangiaceae > Nonomuraea > Nonomuraea sp. NPDC049309. The sequence continues at coordinate 425,730 of NZ_JBICSH010000002.1, forward strand.
GCGCCGAGCGTACGATCACCTGCAGCACCTCGCGCACCGACAGGTGGCGGGTGACCGCGAGCACGGCCGAGCTCACCGCCTGAAGGATCTCGTCTCTGTCGGATGGCACGGCCTCACTCTATGGTCCTAGGACGAAGTGCCCAGGCGCGGGCGGGCCCGTGGCCCGATGCCGGGAGCACCGCCCGTTCCTAGCGTCGATCCCATGACGAACACCGCACTCATCACCGGAGCTTCCCGCGGTCTCGGCCGCGCCCTGGCCAGGGCGCTCGGCGCGGCGGGCTGGAAACTCGTGCTGACCGCCCGCGGGGGCGCCGACCTCGACCGCGCCGCCGCCGAGCTGGACGCGACCGCGATCCCCGGCGACGTGACCGACCCCGCCCACGTGGCCCGGCTCGCCGCCGCGGCGCCCGAGCTGGACCTGCTGGTCAACAACGCCAGTGACCTCGGCGCGACACCGCTGCCGCACCTCGCGGACTATCCGCTCAACGCCTTCAGACGGGCCTTGGAGACGAACGTGACCGCGCCGCTCGCGCTCATCCAGGCCACGCTGCCCGCGTTGCGGGCCGCCGGCGGCTCGATCGTGAACGTCACCTCCGACGCCGCGACCGGCGCGTACGAGGGCTGGGGCGGCTACGGAGCCGGCAAGGCCGCGCTGGAGCAGCTGTCCAACGTGCTGGCCGCCGAGGAGCCCGCCGTGCGCGTCTGGTGGGTCGATCCCGGCGAGATGAACACCCGCATGCTCGCCGACGCCGTCGGAGCCGGCGAGGCGGCACAGGCCACCGACCCCGCCAAGGTCGCCGCCGCCCTGTACGACCTGATCAGCTCGCGCCCGGCGAGCGGCAAGGTGAGCCTGCAATGACCGCGGCGCTCGACTTCTCGCTGCCGTCCGAGCTGTCGGCCCACGAGCCGCCCGAGGCGCGCGGCACGCCCAGGGACGGCGTGCGCCTGCTGCTGACGCGCGGCGACCAGGCCCCGAGCCACCACCGCTTCCACGACCTGCCCGGCCTGCTCGACCCCGGCGACCTCATCGTGGTCAACAACTCCGCGACGCTGCCCGCCGCCGTCCGGCTCGACCGGCTCGCCGTGCACTTCTCCACCGCCGAGCAGGACGGCACCTGGCTGGTGGAGCTGCGCCGCCGCGCCGGCGGCGCCACGGAGCCGTACGCGGGCGGCGAGCCCGGCGAGTGGCTGCCGCTGCCGGGAGGCGCCACGCTGCGGCTCATCGAGCGGGCCACGCCCCGGCTGTGGCGGGCCGCGCTCGACCGGGACGTGGAGGCGTACCTGCGGGTGCACGGGGTGCCGATCCGGTACGCCTACGTCGGGCGCGACTGGCCGCTCGAGGCGTACCAGACGGTCTTCGCGACCGTGCCGGGCAGCGCGGAGATGCCCAGCGCGGCGCGGCCGTTCAGCGACGCCCTGGTGACCGCGCTGGTCTCGCGCGGGATCGGGATCGCGCCGATCACCCTGCACACGGGCGTGGCCTCGCCGGAGAAGGACGAGCCGCCCTACGCCGAGCGGTACGAGGTGCCCGCCGCCACGGCCCGGCTGGTCAACGTCACCAGGCGCGGCGGTGGCCGTGTGGTGGCGGCGGGCACGACCGTCGTACGGGCCCTCGAGACGGCCGCGGACGCCTCGGGAACGGTCACCGCCGCCGGCGGGTGGACCAGGCACGTGGTGACGCCGCAGGGCGGCGTACGGGCGGTCACCGGGCTGATCACGGGGCTGCACGAGCCGCGGTCGAGCCACCTGATGATGCTGGCCGCGATCGCGGGCGAGCGGGCGCTGGCGCGGGCGTACGACGCGGCGCTACGCGCGGGCTACCTGTGGCACGAGTTCGGCGACACGCACCTGATTCTGCGGAAATAGCCTTTACATGTTTTTTGCCACCGTGATAGGAAAAGCCAACATTTACGGGGGCCTCAGGTGACGCGTCCCCGTTTCCCGTCCGCAACGGAGACGTTCGCATGCGAAACACACTGCCGAAGGTCGCCACGGCCGCGTTAACCGCCGGCGCCCTGATGCTCACCGCCGCACCCGTGTCCGCCGCCGTGCAGGCCTCGAAGAACGAGCCCTTCTCCGTCTTCGACGTGTCGGTCAAGGCGCCGAAGAAGGTCAAGGCCGGCGGCAAGATCTCCTACACCGTCGTCGCCCAGAACAAGGGCCCCCATTACGCCGACTACTACTTCCTCGGCGGCGAGTTCCCCAAAGGCATCGACCTGAAGAAGGTCTACTACCGCTCCAGCGTCAAAGGCACCGAGTGCGAGCTCGACGGCCGGGCGCTCTACTGCTTCATCCCCAAGGTCGTGGAGAAGGGCGAGGCCATCGCCATGATCTTCGACGTGCGGCTCACCAAGAAGGCCAGGGGCACCCAGACCGCCCGGCTCGGCATCGTCTCCTACGACGTTCAGACGGGCATGGAGGACATGAGCAAGGAGGAGCTGGACCGGCTCGGCATCCCCGTCCACGGCTACGCCAAGACGGTCAAGACCAAGATCGTCCGCTGAGTCCGCGCACGCTGCGCCCGGCCCCGAATCCGCGCCCTGCTGCGCGAGCATCGGATCGGGCGCAGTACCGTGACTGGATGTGGACCAGCGCACCCTCCTGATCACGCTCACCGGCCCCGACCGCCCCGGGGTCACCTCCCGGCTCTTCTCCGTGCTGTCGCAGTTCCCCGTGACAGTGGCCGACATCGAGCAGGTCGTCATCAGAGGCCGGCTGACGCTCGGCGTGCTCGTCGCGTACGCGGGCGGGCCCTCCACCGGCACCGGCACCACGCTCGGCGCCATGTGGACCGCCGTGGAGCGCCTCGCCGAAGACCTCGGCATGGAGGTGGAGCTGTCCACCGGCTCCCAGACCAAGGAGCAGCGCCGCCGCGGCCGCCTGTCGGTCAGCGTGCTCGGCACCACGCTCTCCCCCGCCGCCATCGCGGGCATCGCCGGCCGCATCGCCGCCGCGGGCGCCAACATCGACCGCATCGAGCGCCTCGCCCAGTGGCCCGTCACCTGCATCGAGCTGTCCGTCTCCGGCGCCGACCCGGCCGCGCTGCGCGTCGAGCTGGCCGCCGAGGCCGCCCAGCAGGAGGTCGACGTCGCCGTCCAGCGCACCGGCCTGTCCCGCAGGGCCAAGCGGCTCATCGTCATGGACGTCGACTCCACCCTCATCCAGGGCGAGGTCATCGAGCTGCTGGCCGCCCACGCCGGCTGCCAGGAAGAGGTCGCCCGCGTCACCGAAGAGGCCATGCGCGGCGAGCTCGACTTCGCCGAGTCGCTCAAGCGGCGCGTCGCCCTGCTCAAGGGGCTGCCCGAGTCCGTGTTCGAGCAGGTGCGCAAGCAGGTCGTGCTCACGCCCGGCGCCCGCACGCTCGTCCGCACGCTCAAGCGCCTCGACTACCGCTTCGCCATCGTCAGCGGCGGCTTCACCCAGATCACCGACGCGCTCGTCGAAGAGCTCGGCATCGACTACTCCGCCGCGAACGTTCTCGAAGTCGTCGACGGCAAGCTCACCGGGCGCGTCGTCGGCGAGATCGTCGACCGGCCCGGCAAGGCGCGGGCGCTCGAGCGGTTCGCCCGCGAGGCCGGGCTGCCCATCTCCCAGACGGTGGCCATCGGCGACGGCGCCAACGACCTCGACATGATCGCCGCGGCCGGGCTCGGCATCGCGTTCAACGCCAAGCCCGTCGTCCGGCAGGCCGCCGACACCGCGGTCAACACGCCGTACCTCGACTCGATCCTCTACCTGCTCGGGATCTCGCGCGACGAGGTGGAGGCGGCCGACGCCGAAGACGGCGTGCTGACCGCCTCCTGACGGCTCAGTCCTTCCCCGGGGTCCAGCGGGTGATCAGGCGGCCTTCGCCCGGCGACAGCTCCTCCCAGGGCGACTCCACCGCGATCGCCGCGAACGACCCCGGGCCGAAGCCGTAGTCGCCGCCCGCCAGCCCCAGCGCCAGCTCGTGCACCCCGGGGTTGTGACCGCACAGCACCACCGTGGCCGCCTCGGGGTCGCAGCGGCGTACCAGCTCCAGCAGCTCGTCCGGGTACGCCTCGTAGATGTCCCGCTCGTAGCCGACCTCGACGCCGGGGAAGGCCAGCTCGGCGGTGCGCCGCGTCCTGACCGCCGGCGAGCAGAGCACCACGTCGGGGACGAACCCGGCCGCCCTGATCTCCTCGCCCGCGCGCTCGGCGTCCCGCTCGCCCCGGTCCGTCAGCGGGCGCTCGCGGTCGGCCAGGCCCGGCACGTGGGCGGCCTGGGCGTGCCGCAGCACGATCAACGTACGCACGAACTCATCCCCTCGACGCCCGTCACCCTCGCGGCGCCCATCAGTCTTGCGGCACCCACCGTCCTCGCGGCACCCGCCACTCTTGCGGCGCCCTTCATCCCCGCGGCGCCCCTCATCCGCGGGACGCCCAGACCGCCAGGCCCACGATCACGGCCAGGATGGCGACCATGACCAGCAGGATCAAGCCCAGGGTCCGGCCACCGGCGGGCTGCTGATTGTCATCCTTCACGCGCCCAGTTTCCCACCGCCCCCCGCAGGTCCTGTCCCCACCCGCCCGGCGTACGCACCGCAAAAGCACACCCGCCGGGCAGGCCCCTTCCCCGCCCGCCCGGCGTACGCACCGCTAAGCACGCCCGCCGCTCCCGGACCCGTCCGCCCCTCCCCGGCAGGACGCACGCCCTCCGCGCCGAAGGGAGGCGCCCCATCTCTCCAAAGGACGCCGCGGCCCCTGACGGCGCGCTCCACCCCCGCCACACACGCGGACGCCCGCCCCCGAACCGCGGGGACGGGCGTCCGCTACCGGATGCGTCACGAAGCGACGGGCTCGTGCTCCCGGTTGTTGTCGTTCGCCGGTGCGACGGTCGCCGACCGCCGCTTGGACACGATGATCGCGCCCACCACGACCGCCACCGCGACCACGGTGACGCCGATGCGCAGGGCCGGGTTGCCCGCGTACAGCACCACGGCCGGCGCCACCAGCAGCGCCACCAGGTTCATCACCTTGATCAGCGGGTTGATGGCGGGACCGGCGGTGTCCTTGAACGGGTCGCCGACCGTGTCGCCGATGACGGTGGCGGCGTGCGCCTCGGAGCCCTTGCCGCCGTGGTGGCCGTCCTCGACGAGCTTCTTGGCGTTGTCCCAGGCGCCGCCGGAGTTGGCGAGGAAGACGGCCATCAGCGTGCCGGCCGCGATCGCTCCGGCCAGGAAGGCGCCGAGCGGCGCGTACCCCAGCGCGAACCCGACCGCGATCGGCGTCATGACCGCCAGCAGACCCGGGGTGGCCAGCTCGCGCAGCGAGTCGCGGGTGCAGATGTCCACGACGCGGCCGTACTCGGGCTTCTCGGTGCCGTCCATGATGCCGGGCTTGTTACGGAACTGGTCGCGCACCTCGAAGACCACCCGCATCGCGGCCCGGCCCACCGCCATGATGGCGAGGCCCGAGAACAGGAACACCACCGCGGCGCCGATGACCAGGCCGACGAGGACGTTCGGCTGGTCGATGCTGAGGCTGAAGGTCGAGAACGTGCCCAGCGCGTTCTTGACCGCCGCCGTGGCCGCGGTCAGCTCGGTCTCCACCGCCGTGCGGAACGCGCCGAACAGCGCCGTCGCCGCCAGCACCGCCGTGGCGATGGCGATGCCCTTGGTGATCGCCTTCGTGGTGTTGCCGACCGCGTCGAGGCTGGTCAGCACCCGCGCGCCCTCGCCCTCGACGTCGCCGGACATCTCCGCGATGCCCTGCGCGTTGTCGGAGACCGGGCCGAAGGTGTCCATCGAGACGATGACGCCGACCGTGGTCAGCAGGCCGGTGCCCGCGAGAGCCACCGCGAACAGCGCGATCGTCACGTTCCCGAAGCCGAGCAGGAACGCGCCGTAGACGGCGCCGCCGATGATCAGCGCGGAGTACACCGCCGACTCCAGGCCGACGCTGATGCCCGCCAGGATGACGGTGGCCGGGCCGGTGACCGAGCTCTCCCCGATCTCCTTCACCGGGCGGCGGTTGGTCTCGGTGAAGTAGCCGGTGAGCAGCTGGATCGCGCTGGCCAGCACCAGGCCGATCAGCACCGCGCCGATCGCGATGAGCCGCGGGTCGGCGTCCGACTGCACGGCGGAGCCGCTCAGGCCGGAGAAGCTGCTCGGCAGGTACCAGAACGCCGCCGCGGTCACGAGCACCGCCGAGATCGCGGCGGAGATGAAGAAGCTGCGGTTGATGGCCGCCATGCCGCTGCGGTCGCGGTCGCGCAGGCCGGTGACGAAGATACCGATGATCGCCGTGATCACACCGATCATCGGGACGATGAGGGGGAAGACCAGGCCCTCCTCGCCGAACGCCACCCGGCCCAGGATCAGGCTCGCGACCAGCATGACCGCGTACGACTCGAACAGGTCGGCCGCCATGCCGGCGCAGTCGCCGACGTTGTCGCCCACGTTGTCGGCGATCGTGGCGGCGTTGCGCGGGTCGTCCTCAGGGATGCCCTGCTCGACCTTGCCGACCAGGTCCGCGCCGACGTCGGCGGCCTTGGTGAAGATGCCGCCGCCGACGCGCATGAACATCGCCAGCAGCGCCGCGCCGAAGCCGAAGCCCTCCAGCACGCCCGGCGCGTCGCCCTGGTAGATGAAGACCACGACCGCCGCGCCCAGCAGGCCGAGGCCCACGGTGAACATGCCGGCCACGCCGCCGGTGCGGAAGGCGATGCGCATGGCCCGCTTCTCGCCCGACTCCTTGGCCGCGGCGGCGACGCGCACGTTTCCGCGTACCGCCAGCCACATGCCCATGAACCCGGTCAGCGCGGAGAAGACCGCCCCGACCACGAAGAAGATGGAGCGACCGATGCGTACGTCCATCTCTCCCGGTAGCAGGAGAAGCAGGAAGGGGATCACGATGACGAAGATCGCCAACGTGCGGAACTGACGGGCGAGGTAGGCCGCGGCGCCCTCCTGGACGGCGCGGGCGATGTTCTGCATTCGTTCGGTGCCCTGGCCGCTGGACAGCACTTCGCGCACCAGGCCACCGGCGACGGCTAGCGCGATGAGTGCGACCGCGGCGACCACGATCACGATGGTGAGATTGTTTCCGCTCAGAACCAGATTGGACGCTGGCTCCAGTGCCAGCATGTGCCTGCTCATCGTTCTCCTCGGCAAGACCGGTCGTCCTGCCCGGGCGGTGCTGCAGTTTTCCTCGGCGGGTGTTCGCGGCACCGTCCGGGTTGTGGGTGCCGCTTCCGGTTGAATCCGCGTTGGATCACCTTGGCCGGTGCCGGGAGTCTACGCAGGCAGTCGGCGGATATGAAGGCTCTGAGGGTCGCTAATTGTGCGAGTGTCTAGTAATCCCCTGACAGTGCCCGGGTTTGGGATCTGACTGGATAAATTTCCAAGGTTTTACGGTCACTGCAAGCCGCAATTTCGGACGGCCGGAAACCCCGTATTCTCCGGCCTTCCGGCGCCCCGTCCGCCTCACCGCCGACGCCCGTCCCCGGCTGCGAGACGCCCACTCACCGCGCGCCCGCGCGCAGTCGGCGCCCTGCCTGCCCACCGCCGCCGGCGCCCCGCCTGCCCACCGCCGGCGCTCTGCCTGGCCACCGCCGGTGTGCCGCGCCCGGCGCGCGGCCGGTGCACCACCGACGCCCGCACTCCCCCGCGCGCCGCCGGCATCCCACGCTCCCGCGCGCCACTGGCATCCGGCGCGCTCCCGCGCTGCAAGTGCACTGCCCCGGCCGCGCCACCGGCGCCCTGCTCGCTCGCAGCCTACTCACCGTCTGTAAGCCGCTCGTTGGCGCCCTCCATTCACTGCCCGCTCGCCGCCCGGGTGCCGCCTCGCCACGCCGCGGCTCGCCCCAGGCCGCTGCCCGAAGTCTCCACAGCCCTCACTTCCGGCTCCGCACGCCGGCACCCGCCCGTTCAACCGTCGACGGGGACGAGAGCGCCACACCACCACGTAACGAAACCGACCTCCGCCTGAGCCGCCGCCCAAAGCGCCGCCCGGACCACCAACCGAACCGCCGTCCCGACCACCAACCTGAACCACCGCCCGGACCGCCCTCCGCGCCAAGAACACTCCGGCGCTCACACTCACCCCGACCAGGCCGGCTTCCACGCTCTCCCCTCACACCACGGCTGAGCCGACCCCTCGCTCATACGAAGACAGGCCTGCACCCTTGCTGGATCATGCCGCCGGCCTCACCACGAGCGACCCTCGAACCCCGACGTACAGCCCTGAGAACCCCAAAGACCTTCCGCCAGAAGAAACCGAAAGCCCGGCCGAACGGCCCCGACAGGCCGAACAAGCGGAAAGCCCCCGGAGAGCCCGAAAAGCCCTACCAGAGGCCCTGTAAGCGCCCTCAACGGACGAGAAACCCCACCCGAACCCGAAACCCCAATCCCGAGCCCCGCAGCCCTCAGAGGCCACATAAGACACCGAACCCCTTGAGGCTGCGCAGGAACGACCCAGACGCCCCTTAGACGACGACCAGGACGGCGCATAGGCAATGACCTGAATGCCGCGTAGACGCCCCCCGGACGCCACGTAGACGACGACCCGGACGCCACATGAGCGACGACCCGGACGGCGCGTGAACGACGACCCGGACGGCGCGTGAACGACGACCCGGACGGCGCGTGAACGACGACCCGGACGGCGCGTGAACGACGACCTGGACGGCGCGCAGACAACGGCCGGACGGCCGCGTAGGGAACGAACCCCTCCGACGCCTGACGCAGAACCGCGCCCTCAGCCCTTCCTCAGACACGGAGCGCGAACACGACCCCTCACGACAAACGGGGCGAATTCCACCACCGGGGGCGAAGGGCGCGACCCACCCCTGAGTCAGAAGGCGGCAGTCCCGGTACCGGTACCAGTGCCGGTCCCGCTGTTGCTGACGGCGGCCGGCCAGCTCATCCGGATGTTCGTCCCCTTGGGCGTGGGATAGACCTCGACATCGTCGGCCAGTCCTTCGATGACCGCGATCCCGAAGTCCGACATGAACGAGTCGGAGAGCATGCCCAGATCGAGCGGTTGTTCCTGCTTGATCTCCTCGCTGGGGGCCGAATCACTGACCGTGACTTCGAAACGCCCTGAATCGTCACGTAGCTCGATGCGAATGGGCTCGCCCGGACAGTGCGCTCGATGCGCCTCGACTGCCCGGGAGCACGCCTCACCCACGGCGAGCCGGACTTCGTCCAGCATCGACTCGTCCACACCGGTGCGGCGGGCGATCGCCGTCGCGACCAGCCGTGCGGTGCGCACGTGTGCGGGGAGAGCGCTGAACGTGAGCTCGACGGTAGCCATGCTACTTGTCTTTGCCGTGAGCTTCCTTGGCCTCGTCGACCGAAGCGTAGATCCCGAAGACCTTGGTCAGACCGGTGATCCGGAAGATCTTGAGGATGCGCTCCTGCGTGCAGACCAGCTCGAGCGAACCGTCGTGCGCGCGAACCCGCTTGAGCCCCCCGACCAGGACACCGAGGCCCGTGGAGTCGAGGAAGTCGACCTTCTCCATGTTGACAAGAAGGTGGAAGTTGCCCTTGTTGACCAGATCGATGAGGAGCTCACGCAATCTCGGCGCCGTGTAGACATCGATCTCACCCTCGACCTCGACGATGGTGAGTCGGTCCTCGGTGCGGTGATCCAACTTCAGATCCACAGATCCTCCAGCGCCTCGCCTGCGAAAGTACTCTTGCCGGCCTGGCAATCTGGAGCGTAGCCCCAGACTGTCCGACCCTGACGCGCGGCATTCAACCACGCGCCTGGCTTGTGTCTATACGAAATCACGATTCCCGGCGACTTTGCCCACGGATGCAAGACTGGAAACAGTGACTTCCACCGGATCCTCCCCAGAACAGACGGCATCACTCCTCCGCCACCTGCTCGGAGTGCCCTCGCGTCGTGAGCGTGTCACCCACGTGGAGCATGTTCCCGCACGTCAGGCGGGTCAAGTGCGCTGGCCGGACTGGGCTCCGGAGGTCCTCGTTACGCGCTTGGCGAACCGCGGGGTGACAGGACTCTGGCCTCACCAGTACGAGGCCGCCGACCTGGCATTCCGTGGCCGAAACGTGATCATCTCCACGGGTACGGCGTCGGGCAAGTCGCTCGCGTACCTCACCCCGGCCGTGGCCGCCTGCCTCGACGGCGGCACCGTCCTCTACCTGACCCCCACCAAGGCCCTGGCCGCCGACCAGCTCCGCAGCCTGCGCGAGCTGCGCATCACGCAACTGCGCGCGGCCACCTTCGACGGCGACACCCCGTTCGAGGAACGCACCTGGGTGCGCCAGCACGCCAACTACGTGCTGACCAACCCCGACATGCTGCACCGCAGCATCCTCCCCCGGCACTCGCAGTGGTCGTCGTTCTTCCGCCGCCTGCGCCTGGTCGTCGTGGACGAGTGCCACGGCTATCGCGGCGTCTTCGGCTCCCACGTCGCCCAGATCCTGCGCCGCCTCCGCCGCGCCTGCGCCCGCTACCACTCCCGGCCCACCTTCATCCTCGCCTCGGCGACGGCCAGCGAGCCCGGCGTCTTCGGCAGGCGGCTGACGGGCCTCGAGATGGACGAGGTGACCGTGGACGCCTCCCCCAAGGGCGCGACCACCTTCGCCCTCTGGGAGCCGCCCCTGACCGAGCTGCGGGGCGAGGGCGGCGCTCCCGTACGCCGGACCGCCACCGCGGAGGCCGCCGACCTGCTCGCGGACCTCGTCCTGGCCGACGTACGCACCCTCGCCTTCGTCCGCTCCCGCCGAGGCGCGGAGACCGTCGCCCTGACCGCCCGCGCCAAGCTCGCCGACGTGGCCTTCTCCCTCCCCTACACCCCCACCCACCGTCTCCCTTACACCCCCACCCACCGTCAAACCACCCCGAAGCCCGCCCTCTCCCCCGCCACCGCCGACCCCTCGTCCCAGCCCGGCCCAGCCGAAGCCCAGTCCTCACCACACGCAACCAAGCGCACGCCCTCCCCCTCCACAACCGAGCAGACGCCTTCACCCACCGCCACCGAGCCCGCGCCCGGCCCAGCCGAAGCCCAGCCCTCGCCGCACTCGACCGAGCGCACGCCCTCTCCCACCACCACCAAGCTTTCGTCCACGCCCGACGCAGGCGAAAGGCTGCCCACACCACACGCAACCGAGCACACCCCCTCACCCAGCGCGAGCGAGTCCTCGCCGTTGCCCAGCACGACCGAACCCCCGTCTTCGCGGAGCACGACCGAGCCCCCGGCCTCATCCGGCAAGGGCCCGGAGCCCGCAGACCGCCCCAGCAAGCCATCCCCGGCCACCCCGACCGCCACCGCCGCGGGCCAGAACCACCGCGCCCAGCCCTCCGCGCACCCGGAGCAGTCGCCGTCCTCCCTCGCCTGGGCGATCCCGGAGCAGGCCGAGACAGATTTCAACGACCTCGCCGACCTCCCCAACAAGATCGCCGCCTACCGGGCCGGCTACCTGGCCGAGGACCGCCGCCTCCTGGAGAAGGCGCTGCGCGAAGGCACGATCATGGGACTGGCCACCACCAACGCCCTCGAGCTCGGCGTGGACGTCTCAGGCCTCGACGCCGTGCTGATCGCCGGCTGGCCGGGCACCCGCGCCTCGTTCTGGCAGCAGGCGGGCAGGGCGGGCCGCGACGGCCAAGACGCGCTGGCCGTACTGATCGCCAGGGACGACCCGCTGGACACCTACCTCGTGCACCACCCGGAGGCGTTGTTCGGCCGCCCGGTGGAGGCGATCGTCCTCGACCCCGACAACCCGTACGTGCTGGGCCCTCACCTCTGCGCCGCCGCGGCCGAGATCCCGCTGACCGAGGACGACCTGCCCATCTTCGGCCCGACCACCGCCAAGGTGCTCGCGGACCTGGTGGCGGAGGGCATGCTCAGGAGGCGTCCGGCCGGATGGTTCTGGACCAAGCGCGAACGCGCCACGGACCTCGCCGACATCCGAGGCGGAGGCGGCAATCCGATCCAGGTCGTGGAGTCGTCCACAGGCCGTCTCCTGGGCAGCGTGGACGAGCCCTCCGCGCACACCACCGTGCACACGGGCGCGATCTACCTGCACCAGGGCGAGACGTTCCTGGTGGAGCTCCTGGACCTGGAGGCCGGAGTGGCCCTGGTCTCCAGCGCCGACCCGGACTACACGACTTTCGCCCGCGACATCACCGACATCTCCATCCTTTCCACAGAACGATCCCAACCTCTGGGCACCGGCACCCTCCACTTCGGCGAGGTGGAGGTGACCCGGCAAGTCGTCTCGTACCTGAAGAGGCGCCTCCAATCTGGCGAATCACTCGGCGACGAACCCTTGGAGCTGCCGCCCCGCACCCTCCGGACCCGCGCCGTCTGGTGGACGCTGCCCGCCTCGGCCGTGGCCCCGCTCGCCGAGACCGGCATCGACCTCGGCGGCGCCGCCCACGCCGCCGAGCACGCCTCCATCGGCCTGCTCCCGCTTTTCGCGACCTGCGACCGCTGGGACATCGGCGGCGTCTCCACCGAACTGCACGCCGACACGGGCCTGCTCACCGTCTTCGTCTACGACGGCCACGAGGGAGGCGCCGGCTTCGCGGAACGCGGCTACGCCCGCGCCACCGACTGGCTCACCGCCACCCGCGAGGCCATCCTGTCCTGCGAATGCGAACGCGGCTGCCCTTCCTGCATCCAATCCCCGAAATGCGGTAATGGCAACGAACCTTTGGACAAAAGAGGCGCAATCCGCCTCCTCAACACCCTGCTGTCCCCGCAGTAATCGAAAAAGAAATCTCGATGAGAAGCAGCTCGCCGAATCTCACCACAACGCCCTGCCCGATGCCCTAAACTCTATCTCAACCCACCCCTCCACCAGCACCGGTGCTGGACATTTCAGCTCACCGCTGAACTGCCCATTTCAAGACCGGGACATCCTTCGCAGATGCGCCGAATGTCCCGGCTGCGTTATTACTTCGAGACGGCGACGAAAGCGCCTTCTCGCGTAAGGGCTACTCGTCGCCAGGGGTGACGAGGGCTCGTGAGGATGACGTCGGAACCACAGCCTGCAACTCAGACGGACAGAGAATGACGGGCTCAGGGGAGCGCGGACGACGACACCCAGAGCCAGACCTCGAAGCACCAGATCTGAGCCGTCCTTAGGCATCACTCCAAGCCGGGACACCTGGGCTCCCTGGACCCCCGGGCCCCTGGACCCCCGGGCCCCTGGACCACCTGGGCCCCTGGACCACCTGGGCGCACAAACCCCGCTCAGCCGCTCGGCTGCGCCGACTTCACTCGCCCCCTCAGACGTACAAGCTCCACTCCGGCAACCGGCCCCGCCCCGCCACACAACCCCACCCGATCCTGAGCTCACCCGAGGGACTGAGATGGTCGGTGCGTCCAAGAGTTCAAGGGAGCTGGTGCTCTCCGAAAGTCCGAGCGGAGCTGGTGCGGTCAGGCAGCAGCATGTTCACCTACAGCAGCTCCTCCAGCACGCGTTCGGCCTCGGCTTCGAGCAGGTCCAGCAGCGCGCCGGTGGCGGCGGGGCCGGGTCCGAGCGGAGCTGGTGCGGTCCAGGGTTTGAGTGGAGCTGGGTGTAGCAGGGCTGGGCTTGGCACTCGAGGGGCGAGGTGAGTTGTGTGCCCGAGGACCCAAGTGAGTGGGTGCAGCCCTTGGGTGCACCCACTCCGTTCGGGCGCCTCCAGCTCTAACGCGATCACATCAACGCCACCCCTGCGCACCGCCCTGAACACCGCGGCTGCGCACCGCCTTCAACTGCTGCTGTAAGGAGCACGCCCCTAAGGCCGTCGCGACTACGGCACCTACCGTCAGGCCTGTACCGAACAACTCACGCAGAGCCTCACTCATCGGCAGCGGAAATCCGCCTTACCCCACTTTCCCGCCCCTGGGCACTCTTCCGCAAAACGGCTAGAACTCGCCTCTCCCGCTCCCCTGATAACCTCAATGGCCGACTTTTCCGGATTCATCAATGCCCTTCCGAAGGACCACCCAGATTGCATCGCCATCCATAGATCCGGGCACAGGCGGCAAAACTCTTATACCGCTCATGAATCGAAGCCGAGGGCGTATTACCCAACACTGCGCATTGCGCCGCCAGTTGTGTGGTGAATACGCGGCCGGCCGCCGCCACCGCCCGGCTTCTCAATAGTCACCTCCTAGGGCCAGCGCCCTGCGCGTCAGGCCGGGCATGACTGCGGGCTGGTCGCCACGGCTGGGTGAGCGTGGCCTCCGAACGCGAGGAGACCGGATGCCCGAGAGGGACACCGGATGCGAAAGAACCGACTGCATGAACACGGACGCCAAGCGCGAGAGAACCAGCTGCGTAAGCAGGGGCACCGAGCACGAGGAAACCAGCTGCGTGAACGGCAACACCGAGCACGAGGAAACCAGCTGCGTGAACGGCAACACCGAGCACGAGAGAACCGGCCGCGTGAACGGGAGCACCGAGAGCGAGAGAACCGGCTGCGATCGCTCCGTGACCATCACTCTGCCGACCACCGTCACGGCGCTTCCCTCCGTCGAGAGGATCGCGTGGCTTGAGCACCTTCGGGGCGCCCTTGCGACGACCAGAAGTGCAGTCCGCCCAGCCGATAACGGTCACCGAACGACCTCGGGTCGCACCCTGGCGACCGTGTTCCCGCTCTCCCGCACACCTTGTCGCAACAGTCATGGACCGGGGGTAAGCGGAACCTTACGGAAGCCAGTCGACTCCTAGACACGAAGCCAAAGAAGTCATGATCGTTGTGACCTCGTCCCTTTCGCCCCAACGGTCACCATCGGTGACGTCCGGCGAGGCTTGAACGCCGTACTCGTTCAGACGGCGATCGGAGGTCAGCGAGGGGTCGACTGGGCGAGGGTGGGCCGTTCGATGGCGGCGAGAAGTTCCAGCTGCTCGATGTGGGCTTTCATGGACGGGGCCGCGATGCGGCAGACGAGGTGCTCCACGCCGGCTTCGGCGTAACGGGCAAGCGCGGCCACCACCTGCTCGGCCGGACCTGCGACGATCGCCTGGATGGTGCGGACGGTCGCGTACGGCAGCCCGTACGTCGCCCGGCAGTATGCGTCGGCCTCCCCCGCCCCCGGCCCCGGGACCTTCCCGCGCCGCGCCTTCCTCCCGGCGAACTGCACGACGAACTCTCCGCGTACGTGCCGCCCGCCGAACCGGGCCCCGACCACGTCGGTTCGCCGTGCCCATACGGCTGCGCTCGGCTCGCGGCGAACTGCGGCTGACGACCACGATCACGACGTTCGCCACGGCCACGGATGTCACGGCCGAACTGAAGCTGGAGGCCTTCCTGCCCGCCGACGCCGCCACGGCAGCAGTGCTGGCAGGATGAGCTCGGCTGCCCCGGCGACGGCGGGACATCCACGCCCGACGGTCCCTCTCTTCTTGCTCACGGTCACGTTCGCTGGTGCGTGAACAGGCCGTTCAGGGTCGCTCCCTTCGGTCTGGTGTTTCGCCGGCTCGTGGTCTCCCATCCCTGAGCCGGTCAGGGGCGTGGGGAGCGCTAGTGAGGGGTGTTCGGCAGGGCAGGGGGTGCTGGGCCGGCGCGGGACCTTCCGGTCAGCGTTATCTGGCCTATCAACGGGAGTGACAGGGGCAGAGCGGTCCAGACATCGGCTCTGTCCTCCGTGATTGCGCACTTGGCCAGCTTGGCGCCGTTCTCGGCGGCGAGTTCGGCGGCGCGGACGCAGGCGCCCTCCGGGTCGATCAGCGCGAGCTTCGCCGCCGCCAGGGCGCTGAGGTCGGCGGCGCTATTGACGCGGTGTTGGGCCACGCGTGCGGAGCCGATCGTGGCGAACGCCATGGCGACCGCCATCAGCAGACCCATCAGGGCCACGCCCCAGAGGGTGGCCGACCCGCGCTCCCTGGGGTGGAGTGGTGGGTTCTCCTTGGTGGTGGTCACTTGGTTTCTCCTGTGGTGGTCGCAGGTTCCTCCGGTGACGATCACGCGGCTTATTCGGTGGCGGGCACTCGGTGCCTTCGGAGGCGTTTATGCGGCTCTTCTGGTGGTGGTCACTTGGTTTCTCCGGTCCTGTGTCGTCATGGCTCGGTGACCGCGGTGGCGGCGGCTGATACCTGGACGGCGGGCAGCGAGCCCGCCCACGGCGGGCGGACTTCGACGGTGACCTGCACCTGGGTGAGGTCGGGGTTGCGGGTGACGGCTATCTCGGCGTTCGGTCTTGTGGCTGCACGGACGTAGTCGCGGACCTGGTCGAGCGGCTCTCCCCTGGCGGCCGCCCGGGCTGCGGCTCGCGCGGCGTCCACGCATTCGAGCTGGACGCCGACGGCTTGGATCGCCCACAGGGCGGCGGCCAGGACGACCATGAGGGCGGGCAGCATCGCGGCGGTCTCGGCGGTGACCGAACCTCGCGATGCCTGCCCGCTGATGCCTCTACGCGTCCGCGCGAGGCGCAGTGTCATTACTTGGCCGTGTTGAGGGCTCGGTTGATCAGCGACGTCAGCATCTCCTGGACCTCTGTGCTGCTCACGACCTTGAACAGGAGCGCGGCGAACGCGCAGGCCGCGATCGTGCCTACCGCGTACTCGGCGGTGGACATGCCGCGTTCGCGGTTGACGGCCGCGTAATGGAGCCACTGGGCGACGCTGGGCCATGAGCCTCTGGCGGTGCGAGAGCCCCTGGCGGTGCGACGGGCGCGCGCGGTCGTCGAGGCATCTGACGGTTGGGGTGATGCGCTGCTGTTCGGGT
This sequence comes from Nonomuraea sp. NPDC049309, assembly GCF_043196965.1. NCBI lineage: Bacteria > Bacillati > Actinomycetota > Actinomycetes > Streptosporangiales > Streptosporangiaceae > Nonomuraea > Nonomuraea sp. NPDC049309. The sequence goes on from NZ_JBICSH010000002.1 coordinate 442,385, forward strand.
GGGGGGTGGGGTGAGCTGAGCTCGTCGGGTCAGGTGCAAGCCCAGCCGAGCTTGCCGGGTCAGGTGCAGGCCCAGCCGAGCTCGTCGGATGGGGAACGAAGCCAGCCGAGCTCGTCGGATGGGGTACGAAGCCAGCCGAGCTCGTCGGCTGGAGGGCTGGGTGAGCCGAGCTCGCCGGGTCAGATGCAGGCCCAGCTGAGCTGGTCGGATGGGGGGTTGGGGGTTCGCTGCCTTGCGGGTTACGTGCTGCGGATCGGTGATCCGTTGGGTGGGGTGCCTCGGTGGTGGTCGATGACGTGCTTCGGGGTGTGCTGGTTGCGGTGGCTCGTCGCGTGTTGTGCTGCGGGGACCGGCGCGGGTGCTTGAACGTGGTGCGCCTGCGGTGGTCTGGGGTGGCTTTGATGTCGTCTGGCATGGTGGCGGGACTTGGCATCGTGCCTCCAGGTGTTGAGGGCCGGGGTTGTCCGGCGGGGGTTCAAAGGGTGGCGGAGGCGGGGTGGCGGAAGATGGCTCGAACGGGGTTCTGTGGATGAGGCCCTTGGAAGGGTGTGGTCTGTGGACGGGCAGGTTCTGTCCCGTGAGTTGCCGGCCGGCTTGTCTTGGGCTCGGCCGACCGGCCCCTGCGCCTCGGCCGACCGGCCCCTGCGCCTCGGCTGGCCGGCCCCTGCGCCTCGGCTGGCCGATCTCTGTGCCTTGGCTGACCCCCTGTGCTTTCGCCAGCCGTCCCCTGCGCTTCGGCCGACCGATCTCTGCGCTCGGCTGTCTGTTCCCTGGGGGCGGCCGACCAGTTACTGGGCTCGGTTGGCCGGTTCCTGGGGCGGCTTGTCGCGATGAGTTTTTGGTAGCGCGGGGGTCTGCTTCGGCACGCGACTGTACGTGGAGGACAACATGGCGCTTGATCTCTTCGCCGGCATCCCCGTCAGCGATTACCAGGCGGCGTTGCGGTGGTACGAGCGGCTGTTCGGCGGGCCGCCGTCGTTCGTGCCGAACGACATCGAGGCCGTATGGGAGCTCGCCGAGCATCGGTACGTCTACGTCGTCCACGATCCGAAACGCGCGGGAAACGCGCTGGTGCTCTCGTTCGTCGAGGACCTGAGCGGGCGGGTGGCGGCGATCGCAGGGCGCGGCATCGAGCCGGTCAAGCGGGAGACGTACGACAACGGCGTCACCAAGGTCATCTACGAAGACCCCGAAGGCAATGAGATCGGCTTCGGCGGCATGGCGGCCGATCAATACCCAGGTGGCAGCGATCGATCGACGTCCGGATGACGGGGCCGATCAATACCCAGGTGACGGCGGCCCATCGACGTCCAGATGACGGGGCCGATCGACGTCCGGATGAGGGCGGTCGATCCACGTACGGGTGAGGGTGAACCGAAGTGAGGCCGGCTCTGTCTTATTGATCAGTGGCGGTGGGCGAAGTGCGGCTTTCGCCCCCATTGGCTTCGTCCCTGGGAGGGTCTGTGCGCGATGAGCGGCACGTCGACTGGGAAGGGTGCTTCAACGCACGAGACCTCGGCGGGCTCCCCGTGCGTGGCGGCGGGGTCATCCGTACGGGGGCATTGATCCGGTCTGATAGCCCGGAGCGGCTGACCCAGGAGGGGTGGCGGGCGCTCGTCGATCACGGCGTTCGGACCATCATCGATCTCCGGAACGAAGACGAGCGCCGCGGCGACGCACATCCTCGGCCTGAGGTGTTGACGACCGTTCACGTGCCGCTGGACGACTCCGCGGACACGGCGTTCTGGAACGAGATCTGGGAGAACGAGCTCGACGGGTCCCCGCTCTACTATCGGATCTTCATCGAGCGGAAGGCGCGGCTGTGCGCCGACGCCGTCGCGGCCATCGCACGTGCCCGGTCTGGAGGGGTGCTGGTGCACTGCGGGCTCGGGCGGGATCGGACCGGGCTCATCGTCATGCTGGTGCTGGCGCTGGCCGGGGTCGCGCCCGAGGACATCGCCGATGACTATGAGCTGAGCACGGCCCGGCTGCCACGCTTGTTCCGGGCTCTTGGCATTGCGGATCAGACCGAGGAGATCCAGCGGATTCTCGCTCGCAAAGGCACCACCGTCCGGGATGCGCTTCTTGACGCGTTGGACGGGCTGGATGTGGAGAAGCATCTGCGAGCGGCGGGGCTTACGGATGGGGATGTGGCTGAGCTTCGTGCGCGGTTGATCGGTACGTCTGGCTCGTAGCCGTGCTGCGCCGCTGGGCGGCTGCCTGATGGTTGGGCTCCGGGCTGTACCAACCAACCCTGATGCTTGGTCTGCGGGTTGCGCCGGTCCTGCTGCGTAGGCTCTGGGCTCCGCCAGTCCTGCTGCGTGGGCTCTGGGTCTGTCAGTCCTGATGCTTGGGCTCCGGAATTCGCGGCCGGGTCGCGATCTCCAGCTCGGTCTTGCTCGCCCCGGCCGGTTGGCCCATGTTCAGGGCAGGACGACGGACGATGCCAGGCCGGCCACCACGGGGATGATTCCGAGGAGTACGAACGCCGGCAGGAAGCACAGGCCCAGCGGTGCCACCGCTTTCACGCCCACTTTCCTCGCGGCGGCGACCGAGGCCGCTCTGGACGCTTCTCTGGCGTCGTCGGCGAGGCGCGTCAGTACGTCGGCCACGGGGGCGCCGCTTAGAGCGGCCCGGCTCATGGCTCTGGACAGATTGCCGAGCGACGGGTCCTTGGCCAGGTAGGCCCAGGTCGGCTCCGGGTCGGCGCCCAGACGGAGCTGGGTGCTGACCCACATCAGGCGCTCGCCCAAGGGGCCGCCGATCGCGGTCGCGGCGATCTCGGTGGCGGCGCTCACCGGGCGTCCTGCTCGAAGGCAGGCCGTCATCAGGTCGGCGGCGAAGGGGAGGTCGGCGGTGATTCTGCGCTGATCGTCCTGGGAGTGTGGCGGGGTTTTGCGGTGGAGGTAGAAGGCCACGGCCGGGGCGATGAGCGCGCCGGTCATCAGGCCTGGGACGCCACCGATCAGGACTGCGGCGAGCAGGCCCATGCCCGCTGCCGGGATGGTCGCTCGCTTCGTGATGCGGCGGCTGGTGGGATCCGGCCAGGTGGGGTCTGGGGCTGGTGGGTGGGCATTGCCTTCCTCCGGTACGGGGTGGGTGGTGCTCGGTTGCGGGCGTAGGCGGGCGAGGCGCTCAGCGGGTGTCCGCGGGGAGAGCCAGAGCCAGGCGGACATGGCGGCGCACAGGGCTGACAGCACGGGGAGCATCGATGGGTCCCTCGGGTTCTCATCGGGGTCAGAGGAGGTTGAGGGGCGGGCTGGGCGTTGCGGGTGACACCGGGGATTGAGGCTTTGCGGGGTGGGTCGGGAGTGAACGTCGAACGTGAGGTCGGGATTGGGGCGTTGAGCGGTGGGGTCAGGAACCCGCGTTGAGCGGTGGGGTCAGGTACGGGCGTCGAGCGGTCGAGTCGGCGCGGGGTTGAGTGGTGGTGGGGTCAGGTGCGGGCGTTGAGAGTGGGATCGGGATAGGGCTTTGACGGGTGCCGTCAGGTTTGGGCTCGGGTGGCCATGCGGTTGGTCCACCACAGGCCGCACACGTCCAGGGTCACGCCGGCTACCAGGCACATGAGGCCCGGGATGCTGCCGAACAGAAAGCCCAATGGATGCATGTTCAACGCGGCGGCCATGAGGAGGCCGAGGGCCGGGAGGACGGCGAGCATCCTGGCCGTGGTGCGGGGACCGGCCAGCTGAGCGGCCACGTCCTCGCGGTGGGCCTGGGCGGCTCGTAACGTTTGCGCCACTCTGTCGATGAGGGCCGCCATGCCCGCACCGACCGTGGTGCCGACCTCCCAGCACGCTGCCAGCTGATGCAGGCCCTCGCCGCCCTGTGGTGGGGCGGCCGCTTTGAGGGCTGCTGAGACGTCTCCGCCGTCTCTTGCAGCGGCGATGACGGGGCGGAGGAGGTCCGGGTCGGGGACCTCTACTGCGGCTATCGCTCTCGTCATCGATTCAGCCGGGGTGCGGCCCGCGGAGAGCTCTGCTGACAGCGCCTGACACAGCTCGATGCACGCCTTTCGCCAGGCTTCGGCTCGGCGGGTGGGGCTCGGGCGAGCGAGCAGCCTGGACAGCGACGCTCGCCGGGGGTGGCGTGAGGGTTCGTTCGCCGCCAGGAGTTTGGTCAGGCGGGTGGTGGCTGGGGTGGGGGCTGTCCACAGCCAGAGTGCACAGGCTGTAGACAGCGCGGCCAGCAGGGCGTTGATCATCGGCGAGGTTCCGATTCGTCCGGTGGGTGGGTTACGGCCCGTGGGTGGGTGGGTTGGCGGTCCGTGGATGTGGGCTGCGGCCCGCAGACGGCGGGTGTCGCCCACGGGTGGCGGGGTACGGCCCGCAGAGGCGGGTCGTGGCCCGGGATTGTGGCGGTCCGAGTGCTGTGGGTGGTGGTTGCGGGCGCCTATGCCGCGGGGGATGGCTGTGGTAATCCGACGGCGTAGCACGGCGGTGGTGCCGGTTTCGGCGGGGCTGTGCGGGTCAGGGGTGTGGTCAGTTCGGGCGGGGGCGGTTGTGAGCCGACGGCCTGCGGTGTCACGGAACCTTGTGGCGGGGCTGTCGCGGGGCTGGCGGGCCGGTGGAGCGCGGTTCGGGTGCGGGTGGTCAGGGCTTCGTAGGCGGGACCTGGGTGGGCGGTGCCCTGGGCGGTGAAGGTCAGGGCGGGGATGGATTCGACCAGGCCCGAGGGGGTTCTGGTGAGCAGGCAGATCTCGGCGATGCGCCTTCTGCCGTCTTGGCGGTCGCGGGTCAGGTGGATGACGGCGTCCAAGGCGGCGGCCAGCTGGCTGTGAACGGCCTCCCTCGTCAGGCCGGCCGCGCAGCCCAGGGCTTCGAGGCGCGGAGGTACGTCGGCCGCCGTGTTGGCGTGGAGCGTGCCGCAGCCGCCCTCGTGGCCGGTGTTGAGCGCGGCCAGGAGGTCCACCACCTCCGAACCCCGCACCTCGCCCACCACCAGGCGGTCAGGGCGCATTCTGAGGGCTTGCCGCACGAGGTCGCGCAGGCCCACCTCGCCCGCGCCCTCCAGGTTGGGCGGGCGGGTTTCCAGGCGCACCACATGGGGGTGCAGGGGGCGCAGCTCGGCGGAGTCCTCCACCAGGAGGAGGCGTTCGCCCTGGTCGGCGAGGGAGAGCAGGGCGGAGAGGAGGGTGGTTTTGCCGGTGCCGGTGCCTCCGGTGACGAGGAAGGCCAGTCTCGCGGTGACCATGGCGGTCAGGATCGGGATGGCGGGTGGGGTGATGGTGCCGGCTTGGACGAGGTCGGACAGGGTGAAGGTGCGGCGGGGCGGCAGGCGCAAACTGATGCAGGTGCCGCCGGGAGCCACGGGTGGGAGCACGGCGTGCAGGCGTACTCCTCCTGGCAGACGGGCGTCCACGTACGGGGAGGCGTCGTCGAGGCGCCTGCCCGCCGCCGTGGCGAGACGCTGGGCGAGGCGGCGTACGGCTCCGTCGTCGGTGAACGTGATGGAGGTGCGATGCAGGCCCGTACCGTCGTCGATCCAGACCTCGCGAGGGCCGTTGACCAGGACGTCCGTCACGTCGGGGCGGGCCAGCAGCGGCTCCAACGGGCCGGCGCCGATGAGGTCGGCGCACAGCGCGCGGGCCACGGCGAGGATCTCGGCGTCCCCGTAGACGGCCTTCTCCGCTCTGAGCGCCACAGCCACCTGGGCCGCGGTCGGCTCGACGCCTGCCCTGGCCAGGCGTACGCGAACGGCCTCCACCAGTTCGGGGGAGACGGACTCGGCGGGAGCAGGCGGGCTGGTACTCAGGTGACCGGGTGTTGTCGAGGTGGCGCTCATGGGGCTGGAAGCGGTCGGGGCGGTGCTCATGCGGCTCCGGGTGGGTGGGGTGGTGCTCATGCGGCTCGGGGCGGTGCTCATGCGGCTCGGGGCGGGCGGGATGGGCGCGGTGATGCTCATGCGGGTCGGAGTAGGCGGGGTGCGCGCGGTGGTGCTCATGCGGCTCGGGGCGGTGCTCATGCGGCTCGGGGCGGGCGGGATGGGCGGGGTGATGCTCATGTGGCTGGGGGTGGTTTCCACGCGGCCGGGGTGTTCATGCGGCCGGGGTGTTCATGCGGCTCGGGTGTTCATGCGGCTCGGGTGTTCATGTGGCTGGGAGGAGGTCGCGGAGGAGGGATGTGCACAGGGCGCCGAGGACCGTGCGGGGACCCAGCCTGGGAAGCTCGCCGCGGTTGAGGGTGGCGGTGAGCCTGGGCTGGTCGGGAAGGATGCCGGCGGAGGGGATGCCCAGGGACGAGACGGCCAGGTCCTCGTCCAGCGCTCCAGGGCGCAGGACGGCACGGACGTCGAGGGTGTGCTTGCGCACCTCGGAAAGCACCTGAACGGTGGAGAGGATGCCGCGTACGTCGGCCGGCGCCACCGCGAGGGTGGTCTTGGCCCGGCCGAGTGCCTCCGTCGCGGCGGGGTCGAGGTGCCGGGGAAGGTCGACGACCACCACGTCGAAGCCCCGCCTGCCCGCCTCTAGGACCGAGCGCATGGCCTGTGCGGGGATCGGGGCGACCTCGCCCCGGTGGAAGGAGAGCACGGCCAGGTCTCCGAACGACGGGAGCGCCGCCTGGAGGGCGCTGGAGCCGATCCTGCCCTCCCGCGCCACCAGGTCGCCCCAGCGGGAGCCCTTGGCCTCCTCGTGCCCCAGGAGCGCGTCTATGCCGCCGCCCAGCGGGTCGGCGTCGATCAGGAGGGTACGGAGGCGGTCACCCGAGGCTCGCAGCGCCAGGCAGGCCGCCAGGACGCTCGCGCCCGCCCCGCCTCTGCCGCCGATCACGCAGATGATCGAACCCGATCGGGGGTCGGGCTCGATCGCGTCGGCCAGGCGGTCGACGAGGCGGCGTTCGTCCGCGGGGAGGGTGAGGACGGTCTGCGCTCCCACCGCCACGCATTTTCGCCACGTGTCGGGGTCGTCCGGGGCTCTGGTGACCAGCAGAACCTGGTCACGGGACGGGGGTGAGGTGGCGGCCACGGCGTCCGCCTGGTCAGCGCCGATGGCGATGAGCGGGGCCAGGTTCCAGAACGGGCGGGCGGCGGCCGGGGCGTGGGCCACGTCGAGCTGGGCCCCGGCGGCCGCAGCGATGCGGACGAGGTCGTCGAGCAGGGCGTGGTCTTCGGTGATGACCAGAGGGCGGTGCATGGTCGGGCCTCCCGGTAGGCACTGGTGCTGATCGCGGTGGCTGTCGCGGATGGTGTGCTGCCGTGGGAGGTCCGAGCTTCGTCGAGCGGGGCGGGGGTGCGAGGGGCCGAACGGGGTTCTGGGGATGGTGGTCCTGCCGGCCCTCGTCTTCTGTGGATAAGTCCGAGGGGCGGGGAGGTCCCATCAGGTTGAGGTGGTGTCTTCGTGCGGCACCGTGCCGGCGGCTCAAAAGCACCGACGACGTTCTCCGCACGCCCGGGGACGTCCTCCGCACGCACGGATACGTCCACCGCACGTCCGAGGGCGTCCTCCGTACGTCCGGGGAGCGTCTTCCGTACGGAAGAACGGGTCGGCTCGGGGATGCGGGAGCGCCGGGTCGATCGGGCGAGCGAGGTGCGGCGCGCGCGGCTTCGAGGCGGCGGGAAAGGCGTCCTGAGGCCCTGGGGAAAAGGGGCGACCCCCGCCGGGGGGGAGAGCGGGGGTCGCCGATCGGTCCGGCTCCGGGGGGGTAGAGCCGGTCCCGTTTCAGAAGAAAGCTTTCATCACTAGACCGGAGCCTGGCAAGGGACCCGCAAAGCCATCCCAAGCAAGACCGCTCCAGTTTCGGGCGATACCACCGTATGCTGCCCGATCCACTCGAGTTTCGTCGAGGAGCAATCTGGAATTTCCGCCAAGTTTTTTCGTCCTGGCATAACGATCATATAAAGACGGTCACGGAGAGTGACCGATCGGCGAGCGCGACCCACGGGCGGGTAAAGGTCTTGGGGCCAGGGCTTCCCATCTGCGCGGAATCGACATAGAACGGTGTTACGGACCACCTTGTCCGGGTGCATCGACCGGGTACCCACGCGCGACCAGCCGCGGGAGGCGCGTCGTGACGGGCTTGACCCGCTCCGACGGATACAGGTGCACGCTTGGTAACCCGGTGCGGTGCACGGCCGACGGCGTCTCGTCTCAGAGACGCCGTCCGCTATGTGCGATCTCCCCGGCTCTCCCCTTCCACGCGGGGTCAGCCTCGCTGCATGGCCTCACAGATCGCAGTCGTCTCGCGAACGCCCAGGCTTACCGCAGAGGCACAGTGCTGTACCCAGGCGGCGACGCCCTCCTTCGTGCCCGTCAGGTACGCCCTGAGCGCGTCCGCGTAAGGCAGCTCCAGATGCCCCACCTCGACCGCCACCAGCGACTTGGGGTCCAGGCCGTACTCGACCAGGGTCAGCCTTCCGGCCGCCCGCGCGACGACGCCGTCGGCCGTGCCGAACGGACGCAGCACCGCCAGCTCCCCGTGCACCACGGCGGCGAGCACGATCGCCGGGGCCTTCGTGGGGCGTTCGAGCAGCGTGAACAACGTCTCCATACGGGCCGTCGTGTCGGCCACGCCCGGCGCCGGGCCCAGGGAGAGCGGGTCGGGGGCCTCGTCCACCGAACGGGGACGTCCCAGGCCCTCCTGGTCGGCCAGGCCGGCCGCGGCCACTGTGTGCAGCCTGGCGAGCACCTGCCTGGGAGCCTTGCGCCAGGTCTGCCCCAGGCGGCCCAGCTCGGCCGACGCGCGCAGCGCCCCCTGGACCAGCGGGTCGTGCACCTCGTCGCGGCGCAGGGCGTCGAGGGGTACGTCCGTGCCCTCGATGGCGGCCGACGCGCGGGCTCCGCGCAGGGACGACTCCGCGGACACCGCAGGGCTGGCACGGCGCAGGACGCGGTGCCGGTACAGCCGGTCCACGGCCTGCCGGGCCTCGTCCACCGCCTCGGGCACGCCGGGGAACTGGGCGATGACGGCCAATGGGTCACTCACGTCCCCGACCTTACCTGCGAGTAAGGGACTTGCAGGACCTCGCGTGGCGTGGGGTGCTCGTGTGCAGGTGTACGGACCTGCGCGCGCACAGCCGGCTTTCACCCGACGTGCAGGCGGGGGCGACGCCGAGCGGAGCGGTTACCGTTGCGTACGGTAGGGCCATGGAACGGTCGAACGGGCCCGCGAAACACCCGCGGAGCGCCCGGGACCGGCGATCCAGGCATTCGCCGCGCCGCGCCCGCACCGTTGTCCGGACCCCCGAAAACCACCGCAAGGGGGACCCATAAAGCACGTTCATTCCCCCATCGCCGCTTTCTCAAGATTTCAGGATGACAACGTTTCAATAGCGGTTGTCATGCGCACAGATAAGCCGCCCACTCGCCACGGACCACGGTACGGACCTGTCTAGACCTCTTGTGTACGGAGGCCGTGAGCTGGTGAAGTGGGACACGAACCTATCCATTCTGGCCATAGAAGGAGCACGAGGTGGCCCCGGAGACCGCTGGTAACGAAACCCAGGCGCTGTCCAACCTGCTGCAGGAGAATCGCCGGTTCGAACCGCCGGCTGACCTGGCGGCGGCCGCGAACGTGACCGAAGCCGCGTATGGCGAGGCCGCCGCGGATCGTCTCGCGTTCTGGGAGCGCGCGGCCGATCGGCTCACCTGGGCCAAGAAGTGGGACAAGACTCTTGAGTGGAACGCGCCGTTCGCGAAGTGGTTCGTGGGCGGCCGGCTGAACGTCGCCTACAACTGCGTCGACCGCCACGTCGAGGAGGGGCGCGGAGACAAGGTCGCCTACTACTGGGAGGGCGAGCCCGAAGGCGACACCCGTACCCTGACCTACAGCGACCTGCAGCGCGAGGTCAGCAAGGCCGCGAACGCGCTACAGGAGCTCGGCGTCGGCAAGGGCGACCGGGTGGCGATCTACATGCCGATGATCCCCGAGCTGCCGATCGCGATGCTCGCCTGCGCCCGCATCGGGGCGATCCACTCGGTGGTGTTCGGCGGGTTCTCCGCCTCGGCGCTGAAGAGCCGGATCGACGACGCCGACGCGAAGGTGGTCATCACGGCCGACGGCGGCTACCGCAGGGGCAAGCCGTCCGCGCTGAAGCCGACGGTGGACGAGGCGGTCGCCGAGTGCCCGCAGGTGGAGCACGTCGTCGTCGTACGGCGTACCGGCCAGGAGATCGCCACGACCGACAAGGACATCTGGTGGCACGACCTGGTCGACCGCCAGAGCGACCAGCACGAGGCGCAGCCGCACGACGCCGAGGACCCCTTGTACATCCTGTACACGAGCGGCACCACCGGCCGTCCGAAGGGCATCCTGCACACGACGGGCGGCTACCTGACCCAGACGGCCTGGACGCACCACGCGGTCTTCGACCTCAAGCCGGAGACCGACATCTACTGGTGCACGGCCGACATCGGCTGGGTGACCGGCCACTCCTACATCGTGTACGGCCCCCTCGCCAACGGCGCCACCAGCGTCATCTACGAGGGCACGCCGGACACCCCGCACCGCGGCCGGTTCTGGGAGATCGTGCAGAAGTACAAGATCACGATCCTCTACACGGCGCCGACGGCGATCAGGACGTTCATGAAGTGGGGCGACGACATCCCCGCCAAGTACGACATGTCCAGCCTGCGCGTCCTGGGCTCGGTCGGCGAGCCGATCAACCCCGAGGCGTACGTCTGGTACCGCAAGCACATCGGCGGCGACCGCTGCCCCGTCGTCGACACCTGGTGGCAGACCGAGACCGGCGCCATCATGATCAGCCCGCTGCCCGGCGTCACCGCCGCCAAGCCGGGCGCCGCCATGCGCCCGCTGCCCGGCATCAGCGCCGACGTGGTGGACGACCAGGGCAACAGCGTGCCCAACGGCGGCGGCGGCTTCCTCGTCGTGCGCGAGCCGTGGCCGTCCATGCTCCGCACGATCTGGGGCGACGACCAGCGCTACATCGACACGTACTGGAGCCGCTTCGACGGCATGTACTTCCCCGGCGACGGCGCCAAGAAGGACGACGACGGCGACCTGTGGCTGCTCGGCCGCGTGGACGACGTCATGCTCGTCTCCGGGCACAACATCTCCACCACCGAGGTGGAGAGCGCGCTGGTCAGCCACCCGAAGGTGGCCGAGGCGGCGGTGGTCGGCGCGACCGACCCGGTGACCGGCCAGGCCATCGTGTCGTTCGTGATCCTGCGCGGCGAGGTGGAGGAGAGCGACGACATCGCGACCGAGCTGCGCAACCACGTGGCCAAGACGCTCGGCCCGATCGCCAAGCCGCGCCAGATCCTGGTGGTGCCCGAGCTGCCCAAGACCCGGTCCGGCAAGATCATGCGCCGCCTGCTGCGCGACGTGGCCGAGAACCGCAGCATCGGCGACGTCACCACGCTGGCCGACAGCACGGTGATGAACCTCATCCAGGAGAAGCTCCCGTCCGCCAAGCCCGAGGACTGAGCCTCCTCAGGTTCCACGTGAAACGGCCGCTCCCGGCGCGCGGCAGCAGCACAGCGCGCGCCGGGCAGCGGCCGTCGCCGTTCCGGCGAGGGGCCGAAGCCGCGGCCCTTCGCCCCGAGCGCTATCTTGTCCGATCAGGTAGTTCTGGGAGTGATGGCGGAACCGTGCTCGGAAAGTTCCTCGGCGTGTTCGGCGGCGCCTGGCGGTCCTCGCGGCCCGGCCTGGCGAGACTGTCGAGGGAGCAGGCACGGCGGCGGTGCTGCTTGACACGCGGGTACGCAAGCGTCGCGCTGATGATGTTTGACAGGGCCAACCGGCCTCGATAGGAGACGTTCATGCCGCAGACTCCCGAGGAAGAATCCCTGGGCTCGCTGGTCGCCCAGATGACCAGTCACATCTCGGCCTTGGTCCGCTCGGAGATCGAGCTGGCCAAGGCCGAGTTCAGGTTCGACGCCAAACGGGTGGGCACGGCGGTGGGAATGTTCGCCGCGGCCGCGTTCATGGCGCACCTGTGCCTGATCCTCGCCTCGTTCACGATCGCGTACGCGCTGGCGCAGGTGATGCCCGAGTGGCTGGCCTTCCTCATCGTGACGGCGCTGTACCTGCTGGTCGCCGGCCTTGCGGTGCTGTTCGGCGTGCGCCGGCTCAAGGGGCTGGCGGGGATGAAGCGGACCACGAGATCGATCAAGGGGCTGAAGGAGATCGCCATCCCCGACGAGCAGGAGCGGGAGCCGGCGCTCGCCCCCGATCGGGAGCCGGTGACCCGCGATGGCACCTGACGAGTCGATCGTTCACATCGAGGGCCCGTGGACGCACCGCGCGGTGCACGCGGGCGGTACCCGCTTCCACGTCGTCGAGGCGGGCGACGGCCCGCTGGTGCTGCTCCTGCACGGGTTCCCCCAGTTCTGGTGGACGTGGCGGCACCAGCTCGTGTCGCTGGCGCGGGCGGGTTATCGCGCGGTCGCGGTCGATCTCCGGGGGTACGGCGGCAGCGACAAGCCGCCGCGCGGCTACGACCTGCCGACGCTGGCGACCGACGCGACGGGCCTGATCAGGGCGCTGGGCGAGACCGGCGCGACCGTGGTGGGCCACGACTGGGGCGGGCTGCTGGCCTGGACGATGGCCGTGCTCGACGCCAAGTGCGTGCGCCGCCTGGTCGTGGTGTCGGCTCCTCATCCGCTGCGGCTGCGCAGCTCGCTCGTCACCGACCCGTTCGGGCAGCTCAAGGCCAGCGCGTGGCGGCTGGGCTTCCAGCTTCCGCTGCTGCCGGAGCACCGGCTCACCCGGCACGACGCCGCGCTGGTGGGGAGGCTGCTCGACGCCTGGTCGCGGCCCGGGTGGCCGGAGCCGGACGAGTCGCGTACGTACCGGGAGGCGTTTCGCATCCCGGCCGTGGCGCACTCGGCGCTGGAGTACCACCGCTGGTTCGGCCGCTCTCAGCTGCGCCCCGACGGGCGGCGTTACGCCCGGCTCATGCGTACCGAGATCGAGGCCCCCACGCTGCAGCTGCACGGCGCGCTCGACCCGAGCGTGCTGCCGCGCACGGCGCAGGGGTCGAGCCGCTACGTGGCGGCTCCCTACCGGTGGCGGCTGCTCGAAGGCGCCGGCCACTTCCCCCATGAAGAGATCCCCGACGTGTTCGACACCGAGCTGCTCGGTTGGCTGAACGACCCGGAGCCCGACCGATGAGAGACCGCGATCCCGACGGCAGGCCGCGTAACGCCAGGCCGCGCGACGCGTACGGCCGGCCGCTGCCCTACGGCTCGCAGGGCATGCCGCGCGTCCCCGACGACTACGCCCCCACCACCGAGCAGGCTCTGGCCGACGGCCGCCGCTTCCTGGAGCAGGGCCTGCCGTTCAACGCGCACGAGGTTTTCGAGGGCCGCTGGAAGTGCGCGCCCGACGACGAGCGGGACCTGTGGCAGGGTCTCGCGCAGATCTGCGTCGGGCTGACGCACCTGCAGCGGGGCAACGGGCGCGGCGCGGTGACGCTGCTCACCAGGGGCGCGGCCAAGACGCAGTCGTACGGCGGCGTGTACGACGAGGTCGGCAAGGCCGCGACGAGCCTGACGCAGGACAGCGACCCCGGCGAGGCGATCGCGCTGATCCTCGCCAAGCTGCCCCGCTAGTCGCACTTGCGGGTGCTGGCGGGCGTGGTGTCGTTGCGACCGGCCGCCGCGTCGGGGGCGACCTCCTCGGCCGTCAGCACGTAGCCGGTCTGCTCCTCGTTGATGGCGGCGGCGAAGATCACGCCGTAGACCTTGCCCTCGGGGGTGAGCAGCGGTCCGCCGGAGTTGCCCGGCAGCACCGTGCCGCGGATCACGTAGACCTTCCGCCTGACCGTGGTGTCGCGGTAGATGTCGGGGCCCTCGGCGTCGAGCTGGCCGCCGATCCTGGCGGGCTCGGCGGTGAAGCCCTTGCCCTTGGGGAAACCGGCGACGATGGCGCTGTCGCCGCGCGAGCCGTCGCCGTCGAAGGCGAGCTGGGGCAGGTCGAGGCCGGGCACGTAGAGGATGGCGATGTCGCGGCGCGGGTTGTAGCGGACGACGGTGGCGGTGTGGCGGTTGTCGGAGGCGTCGATGACCTCGAGGTTGCGGGTCACGCCGGCCACGACGTGGGCGTTGGTCATGATGCGGCCGGGCGCGTAGACGAAGCCGGTGCCCTCGATGTGCTTGTTGCAGCTTTCGGCGTTGCCCTGCACCTTGACGATGGCGCGGCGGGCGCGCCGCAGCTCGGCGCCCTGCAGCACGCTCTGGTCGGGCGGCTGCACGTCGATGAGACGGCCGGCGCCGATCGCGTCGAAGACCGGCGGGAACTCCGAGCGGTCGATGAACTTCTTGAACGGCTGCTGCCAGTTGCGCGCGGCCTGCGGGATGGCGTCGTCGACGGTGGTCAGCAGCGCGGAGTTCTTCACCTGGTCGACGAGCGGGGTGAAGGACGTGGAGACGATGAGCGAGCCGATCAGCCAGGCGATGACCAGCACCGACAGCGCGCTGGCGAACGTGCCGCCGACCGCGTCGGCCACCTTGGCGGGCTCCCAGGTGACGTGGCTGCGCACGACGGCGCCGAGCGTGGACGAGGCGAACTGCCCGATCGTCGCCGCGAGGAACACGATCACGATGGCCAGCAGCGCCTGCGGAGTGTCACCGTCGACCAGGGCCTTGGCGATGGGAGGCGCGATGAACACGCCGAGCACGGCGCCGCCCACGAACCCCACGAAACTCATCGCGCCGATGATGAAGCCCTGGCGGTAACCCGAGACGCCGAAGGCGATCACCAGGCCGATCAGTATGAGGTCAAGCAGATCACCGCGCACGCTTCAAAGGTAACCAGCAAGTGGGTCAAGTGTGCACGTGTTCGATCAGGATGGCGTCACCCGCTGGCTAGCGTGAGCGGCATGCCGCCGGACGGGGGAACAGTGCGCGAACTCATCCAGGCAGCTCTGCGTGACACCGATCCCGATGGGGCCCTGCGCTGGCATGTGATCTCGTTGCTGCGCGAGCGGGGCGACCTGGAGTCGTTCATCGAGGCGAGGCGGCTGTGCGCCGCGGACACCGTGGCCGAGCGGCTGCTCGGCGTGGACATCATGGGCCAGTTGCACCCGTTCGTGGACCGCACGCTTCCGGTGCTGCGCTATCTGGCGGCCAGCGAGGACGACGCGATGGTGCTGTACTCGGTGCTGATCGCCTTCGGGCACCTGGCGGACCCGCGCTCGCTCCCGTCAGTGATCGAGCTGGCTTCGCACGACGACCCCCGGGTGCGCTACGGCGCGGCGTACGCGCTACAGCACGTGCTGGGCGAGCCGCCGGACCGGGCCGGGCTGGAGGCGCTGCAGGCGCTCGCCGACGACGAGGACGCCGACGTGGCCGGCTGGGCGGCGCTGGGCGTCGCGCTCAGGGCAGGCGCCTGAGCGCCGGGCGGCGCACTCGGATCGGGGTGCCGGAACGGCGTCGTCAGCGGGCGCTGAGCCTGACCACCTCGGGCGGCAGCTCCTCCACCCGCGTGGTGTCCCACGGGCGATCGAGCCCGCCCCCGCGCAGCACGGTGTCGAGGATCATCGCGGTGAACCCCCACACCAGCATCCCCCGCACCCGGAACGCGGGCCCGGGCAGCCCGCCGCGCGGGTGGCGGAGCATGAGGCGGTTGGCCGGATCGACCAGCTCGGCGATCGGCACGCGTTCGACGGAGTCGACCTCGTCGGGCGAGGCCGCGTGCACCGCGGACGGCTCGCGCCACCAGGCGATCACCGGCGTGACGCGGTTGTCGCTGTAGGTCAGGTACAGCTCGGGCATCGTGCAGATGACGTGGACCCCGCGCGGGTCGGCGCCGGTCTCCTCCTCGGCCTCGCGCAGCGCGGCCTCGATCGGCCCGGCGTCCTCGGGATCGACGCCACCGCCCGGGAAGGCCGGCTGGCCGGCGTGCCTGCGCCCGCGCGTGCTGCGCTGGATGAGCAGCACGTCAGGCCCGCCCGGGCCCTCGCCGAACAGCATGAGCACCGCGGCGGCCCGCCCGCGCCCGTCCGGTGGCCGGAGTGGAAGCGGGACTTCGATCCGCTGTGCTTGCGCCGCCAGTCGCTCCAGCCATTCGGGCACGTGGGTCACGCATCCTCCAACACGCGGTGGCACCGATCACTTCCCCGGGTCAGGAGAACGGGCCGGATCTGACGAGCTTCTCCGCCTGAGCGGGGTCGGTGGGGCCGGTGCCGTACGAGGGGCACAGCGCGGCCAGCGGGCACACCCCGCACGCGGGCCTGCGGGCGTGGCAGATGCGGCGGCCGTGCCAGATCACCCGGTGGGAGAAGATCGTCCACTCGCTCTTGAGCAGCAGCTCGCCCACGGCGTGCTCGATCTTGACGGGGTCGGTCTCCTCGGTCCAGCCGAAGCGGCGTACGAGCCGCTGGAAGTGGGTGTCGACGGTCAGTCCCGGCACTCCGAAGGCGTTGCCGAGCACCACGTTGGCCGTCTTGCGGCCCACGCCGGGCAGCGTGACCAGGTCTTTCAGCGTGCCGGGCACCTCGCCGCCGTAGCGCTCGCAGATGGCCTGCGCCATGCCGATGATGCTGTTGGTCTTGGCGCGGAAGAAGCCGGTGGAGCGGATGATCTCCTCCATCTCCGCGCGGTCCGCCGCGGCGTAGTCCTCCACCGTGGGGTACTTCGCGAAGAGGACGGGCGTCACCATGTTGACCCGCTTGTCCGTGCACTGCGCGGACAGGATGGTCGCGACCAGCAGCTCGAGCGGGTTGGAGAAGTCGAGCTCGCAATGGGCGTCGGGGTAGGTCTCCGCGAGGATGCGGTTCATCTTGCGCGCCCGCCGGACCAGGGCGAGCCGGCTCTCCGGTTTGCGCCCCGCCGCTTTCGTCGCCGCGTTCGTCGCCGCGTTCGTCGCCATGCCGCAAGCGTAGAAGCTTCCGGAGGCGGTTGAACCCAGGACCGGTTTCCCGCGTACAACGGGCGCGGGCCATCGAAAGGGGTGCTGTCATGAGGGAGCGGCAGGGGACGACGCTGGCGGAGTTCGTCGGGCGGTGCGGGCCGCTGCGCGGTCACGCGCTGCTGCGCTTCGCGGTCGGCACGGTGGCGATCGTGGCGAAGCTGCACGCGCGTGGCGCGACCGGGCTGCGGCTCGGCAAGGAGAGCGTGGCGCTCGGTCCCGGTGGCCAGGTGCTCATAGGGTGGCGTACGGCCGCGCCGCCCGCCCATGCCGAGGACGTACGCGCCTGGGCCGATCTGGTGGTCTTCGCCGCCACCGGCTCCGAGCGCGGCGACACGACGGTGCTGCCGCCCGCGCTGCGCATCGCGGTCGCGCAGTGCCGCAGGCCCGATCCGGCGAGCCGCCCGGCCTCGGGTGACGTGCTCAGGGTGCTGCTCAGCCGGTCCGTCGCGGCGGCGGTGGCCTCGGTCGACGACCTGCTGCACAAGGCCGGTTGAGCTGCAAAGGCGATCCCGGTCACGATCCGGGCACGGACGTCCGGTACCTTTCCCTCCTGGCCCTCCCGGACTTCACAAGTCCGGACAAGGCACGACCACTCTGGCGTTCCCCTAACCTGTAGACGCACGCCTGGAGTGGGGTGAGTCACAATGGCAGCAGAGGAGGCAGAGTGAACACCGAAGATGTGCTGGGCAAGGCCCCCCTGTTCGCCGCGCTGGACCGCGAAAGCGCCGCGGCGCTGCGCACGAGCATCACCGAGGTCCAGCTGTCCAAGGGACAGACCCTCTTCCACGAGAACGAGACCGGCGACCGGCTCTACGTCGTGCTCGAAGGCAAGATCAAGCTGTCCCGCACCTCCCCCGACGGGCGTGAGAACCTGCTCAGCGTGCTCGGCCCGAGCGAGATGTTCGGCGAGCTGTCACTGTTCGACCCGCGGCCCCGCACGGCCACGGCCACGGCGCTGACCGAGGTCCGCCTGGCCGGCCTCGGCCACGACGACCTGCGCCCCTGGCTGACCGGCCGCCCCGAGGTGGCGCTCCACCTCCTCCGCGCGCTGGCCCAGCGGCTGCGCCGCACCAACGACGTGCTGGCCGACCTGGTCTTCACCGACGTCCCCGGGCGGGTGGCCAAGCAGCTGCTCGACCTCGCCGAAAGGTTCGGCACCAAGACCGAGGACGGCCTGCGGGTGCATCACGACCTCACCCAGGAGGAGCTGGCGCAGCTCGTCGGCGCCTCCCGCGAGACGGTCAACAAGGCGCTCGCCGACTTCGCCGGGCGCGGCTGGCTGCGCATCGAGGCCAAGGCCGTGGTGATCCTCGACGTCGAGCGCCTGCGCAACCGTTCGCGCTAGCGCCCGTCGAGATAGTCGAGCTGGGCGGCCACCGACATCTCGGCGGCCGGCCAGAGCGAGCGGTCCACGTCGGCGTACACGATCTTGACGATCTGGCGCGGCGTGCGCGCGCCCTGCTCGCGCGCCGCTTTGATCTGCTCGAGCCGCTGCCTGCGGTGGGCGATGTAGCCGTCGAGCGCGCCGATCGGGTCGGGCAGCACCGGGCCGTGGCCGGGCAGCAGCGCCCGCGCCTCCAGCTCTTCGGCGACCGCCCTGAGCCGGTCGAGGCTGCGCAGGTAGTCGGCGAGGCCGCCGTCGCGGGCGACGATCGTGGTGCCCCTGCCCAGCACGGTGTCGCCGGTCAGCATCGCCCGGTCGGCGGGCAGCCAGAAGCACAGCGAGTCGAACGAGTGTCCCGGCGTGCCGTACACCCGGACCTCCAGGTCGCCGACCGTCACCACGTCGCCGTCGGCGAGCCCCTCGTCGCCCAGGCGGTGACGCGGGTCGAGGGCGCGCACGGGCGCGTGCACCATCTCGGCGAACGCCTTCGCCCCTCCGCTGTGGTCGAAGTGGCCGTGGGTGAGCAGGATCGTGCTGACCCGCCGCTCCCCCAGGTGGTCGCGTACGCGCCGCAGGTGGCCCTCGTCGTCGGGCCCCGGATCGACCACGATGACCTCGTCACCGGTGCCGATCACCCACGTGTTGGTGCCGTCGAGCGTCATCGCCGACGGGTTGGGCGCGAGGAGGTTCTCCGCGTGCTCGGTGCGCGAGCCGTCGGGCGAGCCGATCGGGATGTACAGGCCGCTCATGACGCCACCTCCAGCCGCAGCTCGCCGTCGACCTCCACGGCCCTCGGCATGATCGTCACGATCTCGCGCGGCGTGGCCAGCACCTCGGCCACACCGGCGCAGCCGGCCAGCTCGCTCAGCGTCCGGTACGTCGGCGGCATCAGGAAGATCTCGCCCCGGTGCGCGAGGTCGATGGCCTCGGCCGGGCGCTGCCAGACGACCCGGTCGGCCTCGCCGCCCACGTCGCGGGTGCGCTGTCCTTCCGGCAGCACGGCGACGAAGAAGCGGGTGTCGTACCGCCTGGCCTCGACCTCCGGCGTGATCCAGTGCGCCCAGGCCTTGAGCAGGTCGGTACGGAGCACCAGCCCCCGCCTGGACAGGAACTCGGCGAACGACAGCGAGCGGTCGATCAGCGCGAGCCTGTCGGCCTCCCAGTCGTCGCCCGTGGTGTCGTCCACGACCGAGTCAGGTCCAGGACCGGCCAGCAGCACGCCCGACTCCTCGAACGTCTCGCGCACCGCCGCGCACACCAGCCCGCGCGCCACCGCCTCGTCCGCGTGCAGCACCTCGGCCCACTCGGCGGGCGACGGCCCGGCCCAGGCCACCGCCTGGTCGGTGTCGCGCGCGTCGACCGAGCCGCCGGGAAAGACGTACGCGCCGGCGGCGAAGGCCATGGTGGCCTTGCGCCGTAGCAGATAGACCTGTGGACGGCCCCCGGGCCCCGGGCGCAGGAGCACCACCGTGGCGGCGTCCCGCGCCGGAACCGGCTGGAGCCGCCCGGCCATGACCTCCCTGGCACGGGCGGCGAGCTCGGCTGGTAGCAGCATTCCCGGCATCGCGGTCACATGACCTCCTCTAGAACTTCACTCGGTCATGGTGACATATGCCCGTTCAGCCGACTTCGGCGATCAGCTCCACCTCCACGGGGGCGTCCAGCGGCAGCGCCGCCACGCCCACCGCGCTGCGCGCGTGCCTGCCCGCCTCGCCGAACACCTCGGCGAGCAGGTCGCTGGCGCCGTTGGCCACCTGCGGCTGCTCCACGAAGTCCGGCGCGCTCGCCACGAACACCACGACCTTCACGATCCGCCGCACCCGCGACAGGTCGCCCAGCTCGGCCTTCAGCGCGGCCAGCGCGTTGAGCACGCACTGACGCGCCGCCGCCTTGCCCTCGTCCACGCCCAGGTCGGCGCCGAGCTTGCCGGTCTGGTGCAGCTTGCCCTCCAGGATCGGCACCTGGCCCGAGGTGTAGAGCAGGTCGCCGGTGCGCACGGTGGGCAGGTAGGAGCCGACCGGCGTGACGGGCGGCGGCAGCGTGTAGCCGAGCTCCTCGAGCTTCTGCTCAGGCGTCACTGCTTCTCCCTCTTGAAGTAGGCGACGAGCTGCTCCGGATTGGCGCCCTGCACGATCTGGACGAGCTCCCAGCCGTCGGCGCCGAAGTTGTCGAGGATCATCTTGGTGTTGTGGATCAGCACGGGTGCTGTCAGGTACTCCCACTTCTTCATGGGGGCAGCTTATTGTGAGCAATCTCAAATGGTGGTCGCAGGCTTTCGACAAGTGACCGTTCGGTAGCCTCAAGTCGTGGACTCGACGGACACACATTGGGCCGACGTGCGACTCCATGTCGTCACCGGCAAGGGCGGCACAGGCAAGACCACCGTCGCCGCCGCCCTCGCACTCGCGCTGGCCTCGGGCGGCCGCAAGGTGCTGCTCGTCGAGGTGGAGGGCAGGCAGGGCATCGCCCAGATCTTCGACCTGCCGCCGCTGCCGTACGAGGAGCGCAGGATCGCCGTCGCGCCCTCCGGAGGCGACGTCTACGCGCTGGCCATCGATCCCGAAGAGGCCATGCTCGAGTACATGGAGATGTTCTACGGGATGCGCCGCGCCGGCCGGGCGCTGACCAAGATGGGCATCGTCGACTTCGCCACCACCGTGGCCCCGGGCTTTCGCGACGTGCTGGTCACCGGCAAGACCAGCGAGGCCGTGCGCAGGCGCGGCAAGAACGGCCGCAGGGTCTACGACGCGGTCGTCATGGACGCGCCGCCCACCGGCCGCATCACCCGCTTCCTCAACGTCACGGAAGAGGTGGCCGGCCTGGCCAAGGTCGGGCCCATCAAGAACCACTCCGAGCTCGTCAAGGGCGTCGTGAAGTCCGCCGAGACCGCCGTCCACTTCGTCACCCTGCTGGAGGAGATGCCGGTCCAGGAGACCCTCGACGGCATCGCCGAGCTGCGCGCCGCCGGGCTGCCCGCGGGCGGCGTCTTCGTCAACATGGTGCGCGAGTCGCAGCTCCCCCGGCCCGTGCTCGACGCCGCCGCCCAGGGCCGTTTCGACCCCGAGGAGCTGGTGCTCGGGCTCAAGGCCGCGGGCGTCGCCGACGGCGCGCAGGCCACCGAGCTGGCCAGGGCGCTGGGCGAGGAGGTCGCCGAGCACGCGCACCGCACCGAGCTTGAGCGCGCCGAGCGCGAGACGCTGGCGGGAGCCGGGCTGCCCCGCTACGAGCTGCCGCTGCTCGCCGACGGCGTGGACCTGGCCGGCCTGTACGAGCTGGCAGAGAGCATGCGCACCCAGGGAGCAGCGTGAAGAAGCCCCCAGCACTCGACGTCGACGCCATCCTCGACGACCGGGGCACCAGGATCATCGTCTGCTGCGGCGCCGGCGGCGTGGGCAAGACCACGACCGCGGCGGCGCTCGGGCTGCGGGCCGCCGAGCGCGGCCGCTGCGTGGTCGTGCTGACCGTCGACCCGGCCAGGCGGCTGGCGCAGTCGATGGGGCTGACCGAGCTCGATAACACCCCGCGCCTGGTCAGCTCGCCCGAGGGCGGCGGCCAGCTCTACGCGATGATGCTCGACATGAAGCGCACGTTCGACGAGATCATCGAGGCGCACGCCGATCCCGAGCGGGCCCGCCAGATCCTGTCGAACCCCTTCTACCAGTCCCTGTCGTCCAGCTTCTCCGGCACCCAGGAGTACATGGCGATGGAGAAGCTGGGCCAGCTCCGCCGCTCGGACGAGTGGGACCTGATCATCGTCGACACGCCGCCGTCACGGTCGGCGCTCGACTTCCTCGACGCGCCCGAGCGGCTCGGCCGGTTCCTCGACGGCCGCTTCATCCGGCTGCTGACCGCGCCTGCCAAAGCCGGAGGACGCAGTGCGTTCCGGCTGCTCAACGCCGGATTCGGGCTCATGGCCGGAGCGATGACCAAGCTGCTGGGCGCGCAGGTGATCAAGGACCTGCAGACGTTCGTCTCCGCGCTCGACGCCGTCTTCGGGGGGTTCAGGCAGCGGGCCGAGATGACGTACCGGCTGCTCCAGGCCCCGGGCACGGCCTTCCTCGTGGTCGCCGCGCCGGAGCGCGACGCGATGCGCGAGGCCTCCTACTTCGTGGAGCGCCTGGCCGAGGAGCGCATGCCGCTGGCCGGTCTGGTGGTCAACCGGGTGCACGTCTCGCCCGCAGCCGGGCTGTCCGCCGCCCGCAGCGCCGCCGCCGCGGAGGACTTGGAATCGAGGGGCGAGCACGAGCTCACCGCGGCCGTGCTGCGGCTGCACGCCGGGCGAATGCAACTCGCCGCCCGCGAGAACCGCGAGCAGGAGCACTTCGTCTCGGCCCACCCCACGGTGCCCGTGGTACAGGTCCGCGCCATGTCCGAGGACGTCCACGACCTGGCGGGGCTGCGCCAGATCGGGAACCTGCTGGCCACCGCATAGAGGTACGGCCGGCGGCGGCACCGGCCGTACCCGGTCGCCGGGCTGGGGTCAGCCCGCGATCAGCTCATTCGTGCGTTCGTACTCGTTCTTGGCGGACTCGAGCAGGTCTCGCCACGAGGTGACGTCGGGGCGCCGACGAAGCAGCGCGCGACGTTCCCGTTCGGTCATGCCGCCCCACACCCCGAACTCGATGCGGTTGTCCAGCGCATCGGCGAGGCACTCCGTGCGGACCGGGCAACCCCGGCAGATGAGCTTCGCCCTGTTCTGCGCGGCGCCCTGCACGAACAGGGCATCCGGATCCGCACCCTTACAGGCGGCACGGGAGGTCCAATCCGTGATCCACATGTTTCGACCCCACTCCCCTTAGGTGGTCAGTCGTCATTTGGGGCCGACGGGCGCGGGCGCCGAGCCTCCGTATTCAGTTGCCGCAGGGAGAACGTACGCAACCAGACGTTCGGGCCGACAGACCCCAGAGGACCAATTTCTTGCGGGTGATGTTGACCGGGAATGACTAGTCACCCCCATCAGTCAAGGTGAAATGGTGTCCTGCTACCGATTCGGTGTGGGTTTCGACGTACTCTTAGAGACGTGCAAGCCCAGGGCAAACGTCGTGCCAACCCCATCCTCAGCGTCCTGCGCCTCCTCATCGCGGGCTCGGCGGCTGGGGTGCTCGCCGCCGCCGTGGCCCTCCCGGCGGTAGGCGGAGTGGGCATGTCCACCAAGACCGCGGTCGAGGGCCTCAACCTCAAGCCCGAGGAACTCGACGAACCTCCACTGCCGGAGCGCACCGAACTCTACGACGCGGCCGGCAACAAGATCGCTCAGTTCTACTTCGAGAACCGGGAGTCCGTCACCCTCGACAAGGTCGCCCCGATCATGCGCGAAGCCCTGATCGCGATCGAGGACTTCCGTTTCTACCAGCACGGGCCGATCGATGTGGAGGGAACGGCCAGAGCGCTGATGAAGAATCTCACCAGCGGCGGCGTCACGCAGGGTGGATCGTCCATCACCCAGCAGTACGTCAAGCAGGTGCTGGTCAACGCGGCCGAGACGCCTGAGGAGCAGGCGGCGGCCATCGCGCCGACGGTCTCGCGCAAGCTGACCGAGCTGCGCTACGCCATGGCGATCGAGGAGAAGTACACCAAGGACCAGATCCTGGAGAAGTACCTCAACATCGCCTACTTCGGCGCGGGCGCCCACGGCATCCAATCCGCCGCCAAGAGGTTCTTCGACAAGCCGGCGTCCAAGCTCAACCTGACCGAGGCCGCCACGCTCGCCGGCGCCGTGCAGAACCCGGCGCGCACCGACCCCAGCGTCAGCGCCGAGTCGCGGCAGCGCCTGCTGGAACGGCGCAACATCGTGCTCGACCGGATGGCCGAGCTCGGCAAGATCACGCCGCAGGAGGCGGCGAAGGCCAAGAAGAAGAAGCTGGGCTTCAAGGACGTCAAGGCGCCCGGCGGCTGCGAGGCCAGCAAATACCCGTACTTCTGCCTCTACGTCCAGTACGAGATCCTCAACAACGAGGACTTCGGCAAGAACCGCGACGAGCGCAGGAAGCTGCTCCAGCGCGGCGGCCTGCAGATCAAGACCACGCTCGACCCCAAGATGCAGGCGGCCGCCGAGAAGGCGATCAGGAAGTACGTCAGCCCCAAGGACAAGCCCGTGGCCTCGCAGGCCATGGTCGTCCCCGGCACCGGCGAGATCAAGGCCATGGCCGCCTCGCGGAAGTTCGGCCGCAGCAAGTCCAAGAACGAGATGAGCTACAACATCGTGGCCGACGCCGCGCACGGCGGCGGCCGCGGCTTCCAGCAGGGCTCCACGGCCAAGGTCTACACACTGGCCGCCGCCCTGGAGGAAGGGCTCAAGTACGGCGACGGCTTCCCCTCGCCGGCCGGCTACCAGGCGAAGGGCTACAGCACGTTCAAGAACTGCAAGGGCCAGAACGTCGGCGACCCGAACCACACCGTGCGCAACTCCAGCGAGGGCGGCGGCGGCTTCAAGACCCTGCAGACCGGCACCTGGGGCTCGGTCAACACGTTCTTCATGCGGCTGCAGGAGAAGGTCGGGCTCTGCGACGTCGTCAAGATGGCCAAGAAGCTCGGCGTCAAGCGGGCCGACGGGCAGAAGCTGTTCGAGGTCGAGACGTTCACGCTCGGCGTCAACGAGGTCGACCCCGTCACCATCGCCAGCTCCTACGCCGTCTTCGCCTCCCGCGGCAAGTACTGCAAGCCGCTCGCCATCACCGAGATCAAGGACCGGAACGGCAAGGTCAAGACGTACAAGCCCAAGTGCAACCAGGTCCTCGAAGAGGAGGTCGCCGACGCCGTCAGCGGCATCCTGTCCGGGGTGTTCACCAAGGGCACGATGACCGAGGTCGGCGGCATCGGGCGCGACGCGGCCGGCAAGACCGGCACCACCGACAACTACATGTCGGCCTGGTTCTCCGGCTACACCCCCAACCTCGCCTCCGCCGTCAGCCTGGGCGACCCGCGCGGCACCTCCGCCCACAAGCTGATCGGCGTCACCATCGGCGGGCGCTACTACCCCTACGTGTACGGCTCGTCGATCTCCGGGCGCATCTGGAAGGACTCCATGATCCAGGCGCTCAAGGGGATCGAGCCGGCCAAGTTCAAGCCGGTGGACAAGTCGCGGTTCGGCGGATGCAGCGACAACTGCGCGCCCAAGCCGAAGAAAAAGAAGAACGACGACGGGGGCCCGCTCGACTTCTTCGACCGCGACCGCTTCGGCGACGGGCCGCAGGACCGGGGCGACCGTGGCCGCGGCGGCTGGGGCGACAACGACCGCGGACCCGGCGGCGACCGTGGCCGCGGCCGCGGGCCCGGCGGCGACAACGGGCCGCTGCTCATCACACCCGGCGGCTGAGAGCCCTCTGAGACGCGCTGAGCCTCCTCCCGGTGCCGGGAGGAGGCTCAGGTGCTTGTGGATGCCGCCTGACGGGCCGCTGGGGCGCAGAGAGGCGCTGGAGGCCGTACGGGGAGGCATGGGGACGCTCCGGGCGAACCACAGCCGCACAGCGGACCGTGGGCCGGAAGAACCTCGAGCCTGAACCGCGTACCGAGAGGGCCCCTGAACCGAGCCCGCCCGCGTACCGAAAGGATTGAGAGCCCGAGAGTCCGACAGATCGGGAAAGGCCTACTTGCCGGTCAGGCGAGCCCGCACCAGGGCGGCCACCCTGCCGCCCTCGGCCCGGCCGGCCACCTTCGGGTTGACCGCCTTCATGACCTGGCCCATGGCCTGCGGCCCCGAAGCGCCGGTCTCGGCGATGGCGGCGTCGACCAGCGCGGCGAGCTCCTCGTCGGACAGCTGCGCGGGAAGGTACTCCTCCAGCACCGCCTGCTCGGCCAGCTCGGCCTCGGCCTGCTCCGTGCGGCCCGCGTTGCGGAACGCCTCGGCGGCCTCGCGCCGCTTCTTCGCCTCCTTGGTCAGGACCTTGATGACCTCCTCGTCGGTCAGCTCCCTGGCCTCCTTGCCCGCGACCTCCTCGACGTTGATCGCGGCCAGGGCCATGCGGACCGTACGGAGACGTACCTCGTCCTTGCTCTTCAGCGAGGCCGTCAGGTCGGCCTTCAGCTTGTCCTTCAATGCGCTCATGCGCTTTATCTTGCCGCCTGCGCGGACCACCCCGTCGCCACCAGGACGCCCCGGGCCGGATGTCGGGCATCATGAAGGGGTGAGGAAAGCCGTCGCAGTGCCCCTGTCCATGCTCGGTCTCGGCCTGGCCGGGCTGGGCTACGCGTCCGTCGTCGAGCGCAACTGGTTCCGGCTGCGCCGCTTCGACGTGCCCGTTCTCGAGCGGGGGCAGCGTCCCGTACGCGTCCTGCACCTGTCCGACCTCCACCTGACGCCGCGCCGCACCATGCTGATCAACTGGGTGCGTTCGCTCGGCGCCCTGGAGCCCGACCTCGTGGTCAACACCGGCGACTCCATCGCCCACCCCGAGGCCGTCCCCGCGCTGCTCCACGCCCTGGAGCCGCTGCTGTCGCGTCCCGGCCTGTTCGTGTACGGCTCCAACGACCTGTACGCGCCCCAGCCGAAGAACCCGGCACGCTACCTGTGGCGCACCTCCAAAAACGACCGCCGCCAGCACACCCCCAACCTGCCCTGGGAAGAGCTCGGGGCCGGCATGGCCGCCGAAGGCTGGCTCGACATGAACAACACCACGGCCCGCATCAAGGTCGGCGACCTCGACGTGGCCGTGGCCGGCATCCACGACAGCCACATCAACCGCGACCGCTACGACCTCGTCGCCGGCCCCGCCCCCGCGGACGCCGACTTGCGCCTCGGCGTCATGCACTCGCCCGAGCCGCGCAACATGTCCCGCTTCGCCGCCGACGGCTACCAGCTCCTGCTGGCCGGCCACACCCACGGCGGCCAGCTCTGCATCCCGTTCTACGGCGCCCTCGTCACCAACTGCGGCATCGACCGCGCCCGCGTCAAGGGCCTCAGCCGCCACGAGAACGCCTGGCTGCACGTCTCCGCCGGCCTCGGCACCTCCCCCTACGCCCCGGCCCGCTTCGCCTGCTTCCCGGAGGCCACGCTGCTGACTCTCGTGCCGCGGCGATAAAGGCTGTCACAAGCACTGTGGAAGTCCGCTAGACTTTCTCAAGCACGCACACGACGGGCGTGCACCGGGGTGTAGCGCAGCTTGGCAGCGCGCTTCGTTCGGGACGAAGAGGTCGTGGGTTCAAATCCCGCCACCCCGACACTGTAGTTGCAGGTCAAGGGCCTGATCGCTGGAGACAGCGATCAGGCCCTTGGTCGTTCGTTAGCGTGGCGTTAGTGGTTTGAACCCGATCATGTGACTGCCGCTAACCCCAGACGGCACTAGAAAGCACTTGATCTCGTGTCCGTTTGAACGTGGCTTCCACCAGGCGCTGCTGGCTGGCTGGCATCGCGACCCAGTCCTTGATCGACAATCGCATGTCCCCTACTCCTGGCCACGGCCCTGCCGTCGATCTCTGGCTGAATAGGCCCGTGCCGGCCAACGGGCGCCTTGCTAAGCGAGCATGCGAGCGACCCACGAAGGCTCAGCGTCTTCGCCACAGTGAGGCTGCGGGACCTGGTCGACCACACACCGCCGAACGCCCTCAACGCCGTCCAAGGCCGCTGCGCCGACCAACTGCGTCTGCGCGGCGGGATGCCACCACTCCGAGGGCCGCGAGTCGGCGATTGGTTGCGCCTGGTCTCATGATCGATGGCCCGTGGTGCATAACAGTGGGAAGGCCCCGCAAGCCGGGCCGGGGTCGATAGGAGCCCAGGCCCGGGCGTAGAGGCGGTGTACCTTGGCGTCGGCGCTGGAGCCTGTAGTGGTTCCAGTACCGGTCTGCCACCGTTCGGGTGACCTGGGCGGTGACCTGCTTGATCCCGTCCAGGAAGAGGTGCGATGGGCGGCGATGGCCAGTACGTAGCCGATCTGGTGTTCTTCCGGTGTCTCGCGCAGATGCGGAGGTGGCCGTAGACCTCGTCCCGGGTCACCCAGCGGGTGTTCCACCCCGGCCTCTAGAGCGGCGACGATCTTGTCGTGACCAGGGCGGGCTTGGTGGCGAACCCCGGCATGTGCGGGGATGCCGGCCTGCGCGCAGCGGGCGGGGTCTGCCAGCCAGAGATGTTCAAGCAGGTAGAGCCGACGGTCAATGAGCGCTCTGCCAGCGGGTGGCATAGGCCACAAGGACGCCGATCTGGCAGTTCTCGGTCTTGCCGGTGGGGCCGGAGTGCTGGCGTTGCACTCCGGCCGAGGTGCCCTTCTTTTCGAAGCCTGTTCGTCGACGATCGGCACGCCGCCGGGTCGAGTTGCTCGATGGTGTAGGCGTGGACGGCGTCGGCGTCCCAGGGTGCAACGCGATTACGAAGGTCAGCTCACTCTCTCATCCGTTTCCACCCCGAGGACCTTCATGAGGTCAGCGGTGCAGACCCGATAGAGATCACCGATGCGGATGATCCGAACGGGAAACTCGCCGTCACGGGCGAGTTGGTACGCCTTGGACCGGCCGATTCCAAGGACACGGGCAGCGGTCATCAGGTCGATGGTGGGTGGCAGATCCTGCAGATCGCGAAGAGTCATCGCCTTCATGCCGCCGCTCCAGGGCGGCTCGCGCAGTCTGCCGAGCCTGCAAGCATCTTGGACAGCACGTGCTGCGCGTCGCCGTGGTAGATGGCCGCCTGGCTGTCGTGCCAGTACGGCTGCCTCAATACGGTCATCGGCAGCCTCCGACCGTCCGCGCCACCCACAGCACCTCGGCGGCGCCTCTGGTCGCGGCGAATCCGGCCGCGCGTACGCCGGCGCTGACGGTCATCCGCTGGTAGCCCTTGACCCGGGCCGCCCACCAGGCAGCGCCCAGCAGCGCCCGTTCGGCACCGGGCGTGCCGTCGGTGGCCAGGCAGAGGATCTCGGCTGTGGCCCCGTCGTCGTCCCTCCATGAGGTGGGCGGGCCGGCGAACACGACCCCGGCCAACGTCGCCTCGCTGTTGCGGACGCCGAGGACGAATTCGGCATCGACGGGTGCGACGGGGTGGCGGTGCGTCCAGGCGGTGAATGCCCGCGCCGTCTTGAGGGCGACCGGTGAAATGACCAGGCGCCGGTCTGCCAGCCGTACGGGATTTGTCAGCCTGCGGTTTTCGATGGTCGCGTAGATGTCATTCGACTTCTCCATCGCTGTTGTCGGGACACATTTTCCGGATGCGACGCCCCCAGGACCGCGAACACGGCCTTGGAGGCATGCGACCAGGCAAGCAGCGGGCTCAGAGCCCGTTCAGAAGCGGGCGATCGGACCGCTCAGAAATTTGTCCGGGCGTTCGGAAGTGCTGACTGCTGAGAAATTTCTGAGCTGATTCCCAACGCTTTTCCGAGCGGTTTCTGAGGTGATGCGTAGACCTGTTTCCGAGACCACGGGAGCCTTTCTCGAATCGGAGCACGACATGAGCGCACATCGCCTCACCGAATCGCCCTTGGACACGGCGGAAACCTCGTTTCGTCTGCTGAGCACCGGCCCCGGCTGCCTGTCCCTGGACTGCACAGCGTTCGGGCCCGGCCTGCCGCGAGGGCCGATCGAGCTGTTGGAGCTGCGAGTGCTGCTCACTAGCCAGAACGTCAGCCAGCAGGCCAGGGACGCCGTCTGGACGGAACTCATCGCCCGTGCCCGGCAGTCCGAATCGGCTTGGACGGTCGCCGCCGCGGGCATGGCGATGCCGGCTCTCCGCAGGGCGGCACTCTCCCTGACCCGGGACCTTCCGTCCGGAGACCCCGTGGACGTCGACATCGCGATCCTGGCGGGCTTCCTCCGGGCTCTGCACCGCGTGGACACCGGCATGCCCCACATCCGGCGCCGCCTGTGCGAGGCGGCCCGCTGCTCCGGAGAGAGCGCCCGCCGCTACATTCTCGCCAAGGCCGAGCGGCAGCGGCAGGCGGGCGAGTCGCCGCCGGCGGCGCGTCCGTGGCACCACCCCGACCTGGTGCTGCTCGACGCCGTGGCCGAGGGGACGCTCAGCGAGCTCGACGCAGAACTGATCATGCTTACGCGGCTGCAGGACGTACCTCTACGAGACGGCGGCCTGGTCGTCAGGCCGCACACCCGGCAGGACGCCTCGCCGGCCAGCAGGCTGCCGGAACCCGAACCCACTTCCCCCATGACTTCCGCGCGGAGCCAGGAAACTCCGGATGCAGACACGGCAACCGACTCGGAGGGAGGCAGGGACACCACCCCTGGCTCCGCGCGGATCTCTCCCAATCACCCATCAGTGGCAGGCCGGTGCGGCCGTGAAGCCCGGCGGCGGCAACCGGCCGGCTGCCGCGCCCGAGGCAGGCAGTTTCCGCCGTCCACCGTTGCCGCCTGGCTCCTTGCTGTAGCGGCAATCGCCGCCCTGGTGGTGGCCGCGGTGGCAACGGAGGTGCTGGCAGCCTCCGTACTGGCCGCCGTGCCATCAGATCTGAACAGCGTCTTCACCAGTCTGCGCAACTGGCTGATCGGCCTGTTGGCCACCCTGGCCACGCTCATGCTGACCGTGGGCGGGCTGCGCTACCTGATCGCCGGTGGCGACCCGGGCGAGGTCCAGAAGGCGAAGGCCGCGCTCAAGGCGGCGGCCTTCGGGTACGCGCTGGCCGTGCTGGCGCCGCTCTTCGTGAGCGTGCTCAAGCGGATCGTCGGCGGGTGAGCGCGATGCCGCGTCCGGCCACCGCTGTTTCCGTTCGGCGGAGCATAGTCCGACCAGCCGTTGCCGCTGCCGTCGTTGCCAGTTGGATTGCCGCGATGGCAGTTCCCGCTGCCGCAGTCGCTCCAACACCCACCCCGTCGCCATCGGCCACGCCAGAGCCAACCCCGCCGGGGGACGTCTCGATCGAGACTCCCGGGTTCGGGTTGGGCATCGGCGACTGGATCGGGGGCTGGATCAACTCGTGGTTCGCCAATCTGGTGACGCTGGCGATCGAACCCATGTTGAAGGTCCTCGCCGAGACACTGCTCTCCACCCCGGACGTGTCCGCCAACGAACGGGTCTACGACCTATGGCAGGCGAGCGCCGTCATCGCCAACAGCTCATTCGTCCTGCTGACCACCATCGGCGCGATCACAGCGATGGGGCACGAGACGGTCCAGACCCGGTACGCCATCAAAGAGGTGCTTCCTCGACTGCTGGTCGCCGCTCTGGCCACCAACACGAGCTTCACCATCTGCGGCAAGATCATTGAGCTGGCCAACGCCCTGTCACAGGCGCTGCTGGGCCAGAACTTCGACGGCCGGCGCG
The DNA here is from genome assembly GCF_043196965.1 of Nonomuraea sp. NPDC049309. Taxonomy (NCBI): domain Bacteria; kingdom Bacillati; phylum Actinomycetota; class Actinomycetes; order Streptosporangiales; family Streptosporangiaceae; genus Nonomuraea; species Nonomuraea sp. NPDC049309. Next base: position 473,769 of record NZ_JBICSH010000002.1, read on the forward strand.
CGTTGACGACCCTGCGGCACATGATCTTGCCTCCGGCGCAGGACGAGAGCTTCTACATCCTGCTCGCGCTGGTCGCGGTCATCCTGCTGATCCTGCTGCTGATCGCCTTCGTGATGCGTGCGGCGCTGGTGCTGCTGCTGGTCGTGGCCGCGCCGCTGGCGCTGGCCTGCCTCGCGCTTCCACACACCGATGGGCTGGCCCGGTTCTGGTGGCGCGCCTTCACCGGACTGCTGATCGCCCAGGTGGCTCAGTCTCTGACGCTGGTGATGGCAGTACGGGTCTTCTTCAACCAGGACGGGCGCCTGCTGCTCGGACTCGTACCGTCGGGCCAGCTCATCAACCTGGTCCTCGCTATCTGCCTGTTGATCATTCTGGTGCGCATTCCTCGCTGGATGTCTCGGCGGATCTTCGCTCAGACGGCGGGACGTGGCTCGACGATCACCCGGATCGTCAAGTACGCCCTGGCCTACAAGCTGACCACGCCCGTGCTGAACGCCTTGCACCTGGGCCGGGGATCTCACGGGCGCGGCGGCAGGCCCTCTGGAGGTGTACGAGCTGCCCACGCGATCAGCGGAAGGACGCTGCCACCGCACCGTCCCCCTGGTCCCCTCGGCCCAGGCGGGCCTGCCAGCTCGGGCGGCCCACAACCGCCCAATGGGCCGGCTCCGCACGGAGGGCCAGGCCAGGTCAGCCACCCACCCACCACCGCCCGTCACCCCAGGGGAAGCTCCGCGTTGATCACGCACGCTTCCTACGCTCCACCGGTCTCGGGCCCACACCAGACCAGGCCTCGACCGTGGCAACCACACGGGCTCAGCAGCGCTGCTGGACCAGGCCAGGTGCCAGGCGGTCAGCACCGTCCTTCCCTTCCTGGCCGTCCCCCGGTTCCGCCTGCCGTGTTCCTGCCGCCGGTCTATCCCGGCACCGGCAGGAGCGACACATCGCGGCGACGCCCTCCTGCAATCCGCCCAGGCGACGCAGGAGGTGAACGTAGATGAGCTGGCCCGTACGAATCCCCGCCGATGTCGAGCAGGACGACCGGATCGTCGCGGGGTTCACCGCACGTCAAGTGGCGATCCTCGGCGGCACCGCGGCCTTGCTCTACGGCGCGTACCTGATCGCCGGGGAGCGCATCGCGCTGCCGGTGTTCGCTGCCGCAGCTCTGCCGGTCGCGGTGACGGGACTGCTGCTGGCAGTCGGGCGGCGCGATGGTGTCCCGCTGTACCGCTACCTCCTGGCCGCGCTGCGCCACCTGATCTCACCGAAGGCCCTGGCCTCCTCGACCGAACGACCTTCTGCGGCTCCGGCGTGGGTGGCCGCTCGCACCGGTGTCCGTCCTGCGCCGTTGCGACTGCCTGCTCGCGGGGTGATCGGTGACGGACTGATCGATCTCGGCCAAGACGGCGTCGCCGCTGTGGCGGAGGTCTCCACGGTGAGCTTCGCACTGCGCACTCCGGAGGAGCAGGACGCGCTCGTGGCGACGTTCGGACGCTGGCTCAACTCACTGTCCGGACCAGCGCAGATCCTGCTGCGCGCCCAGCGCATCGACCTCGCTCCGACGATCAACCAGCTGGTGGAGGGCGCCGGCGCTCTTGCTCATCCGGCGTTGACAGCAGCAGCGCACGAGCACGCCGCGTTCCTGGCCGATCTCTCCGCCCGGCATGACCTGCTGCGCCGCCAGGTCCTGCTCATCGTCCGCGAACCGTCCGACGGTGGACAGGATGCGGCGGCTGCGCGGGCGCTCCGACGAGTGGAGGAGGCCACGCGCCTGTTGCCGACGTGCGGGGTCACCGTCCGGCTGCTGAACGCCGAGGCCACCAGCGCCGTGCTGGCGTCCTGCTTCGACCCGGCCGCGCCGCCTCTGCTCGCCGACCTGCTCGCCGATCCAGACGAGGTCATCACGAGAGGAGATCACCGGTGAGGCTCCGACGTGCGAGGTCTGCCGACGGCGGCTTCGGCCCCAACGCTGTCCTTGTTCGGCCATCCCATCTGCGGGTCGGCGATGGGTTGTGCGCGACGCTGGCCGTCAACGGGTACCCACGTGAGGTCACCTCGGGGTGGCTGGAGCCGCTGCTCACCTATCCCGGCCGACTGGACGTGTCACTCCACATCGATCCGGTCCCCTCACTGGTGGCCGCCGACCGGTTGCGCAAGCAGTTGGCCCGCCTGGAATCCGGGCTGCGCAGCGACCAGCAGCACGGGCGCCTGCTCGATCCGAGCACTGAGGTGGCCGCCGAGGATGCCCAGGAACTCGCGTCCCGGATCGCGCGGGGGCAAGCCAGGCTGTTCCGCGTGTCGATCTATCTGACCGTTCACGCGGCCAGTCAGGTCGAGTTGGACGAGGCGTGCGCTCAGGTTCGCGCGCTGGCCGCGTCTCTGCTCCTGGACGCCCGCGCAGTCGCCTTCCGCCAGTTGCAGGGGTGGGTGTCGTCGTTGCCGCTGGCCTTCGACAACCTCAACGCCACTCGTACCTTCGACACCCCGGCACTCGCGGCGGCGTTCCCGTTCACCAGCCCAGATCTGACCGCCACGATGGGGCCGACCGCTGTCCTGTACGGGGCAAATGCGGCCAGCGCCTCCCTGGTGACCTGGGACCGGTTCGCCCAGCCCAACCACAACTCGGCGATCATCGCCAGCAGCGGCGCCGGGAAGTCGTACCTGGCCAAGCTGGAGGTGCTGCGCTCCCTGTACGTCGGGGTCGAGGCCGCGGTCATCGACCCCGAAGACGAGTACGCACGGCTGTGTACGGCGGTAGGAGGCGCGTACCTCCATCTGGGCGCCCCTGACGTGCGGCTCAACCCGTTCGATCTGCCCCAGGGCCGGGATGCGCTGACCCGGCGCGTGTTGTTCCTGCACACACTCATCGCGGTCATGCTCGGCGAGCCCCTGGACAAGGCCGGCAAGGCAGCGCTGGATCGGGCCATCCTGGGCGCGTACCGGCAGGCCGGAATCACCTTCGACCCGGGCACCTGGGACCGAACACCGCCGGTCATGCACGATCTGGTAAGCGCGCTTACCGAAGACTCTGCCCCTGAAGCCGCCGAGATCGCTGCCGGGCTTGCCCCTTACGTGACGGGCAGCCACCGCCGGCTCTTCGACGGGCACACCACTACCCGGCCTGATTCACACCTGAGTGTCTTCTCCCTGCGGGATCTGCCCGAGGAACTGAAGGCCGTCGGCACGCTGCTCACCCTGGACGCCGTCTGGAGGCGCGTGTCCCACCCCGATCAGCGGCGTCCGCGACTGGTCGTGGTCGACGAGGCGTGGCTGCTCATGAAGGACCCCGAAGGAGCCAAGTTCCTGCTCCGGATGGCGAAAGCCGCTCGCAAGCACTGGGCCGGGCTGTCAGTGGTCACCCAGGACGCCGGCGACCTGCTCGGCTCCCCCATCGGGCAGGCGATCATCGCCAACTCCGCCACGCAGATCCTGCTGCGGCAGGCACCCCAGGCCATCGACGCGGTCAGCGACGCCTTCAACCTGTCAGAAGGCGAACGTCATCTGCTGCTGTCCGCCGAACGCGGCACCGGCCTGCTGGCCGCGGACTCCGGTGCCTCCCGCGTGGCCTTCCATGTACTGGCCAGCGCCCACGAACACCGGCTCGTCACCTCCTCCCCTCAAGAACTCGCCCAGTACGAGGAGGAGGACCTGTGACGCTCCACGACCTTCTCCATCAACTCCTTCACGACCCAGACGCCCTGCTGGACTTCGTACGGAAATGGCTGAACAGGCACGGGTCACAGATAGCGGTCTTGGCCCTGGCCAGCGTGCTGGTAGCCGGACTGGGCCGGTTCTTGCTGCTGCAGTTGCGCCATCGCGTGGCGGTTCGGGGAGCGCGCTGCCTGGAGATCCTGGCCCCGCCGGTCGCCGACCTGCCTGGAGCCGAGGCGCTGTGGGGCAACCTCCTCGGGCTGCTACGCCCGGCTTGGAAGCGCGTCCTGTTCGGCCAGCCGCACCTGACCTTCGAGTACGTCTTCGGTGCCGGTGGTGTGCGAATCCGCATGTGGGTACCCGGCACCGTCCCCCAGCACCTGGTGGACCACGCGGTCGAGGCCGCCTGGCCCTCCGCCCGTACGACCGTTATCGACGCTGACCCGCCGGTGCCCCTGACCGGACGTGCCACCGGTGGCCGGCTGGTGATCGCCCGTAGCGAGCGGCTGCCGATCCGGAACGACCACGACCACGACCCCCTTCGCGCCCTGCTCGGCGCCGGAGTCGGCATGCCGACCTGGCAGCACGCCGCCGTACAGATCCTGGCCCGTCCTGCCACCGGCCGCCGCCTCTCCCGACCGGGAATCCCCGTCGCGCTGCTGCGGGGCGTCCTCGATCTCGTCGCCCCAGTCAATTCCCGCCAGGAGCGGGAACAGGATCACGCCGTACGGCTGGAGCAGTACGCCGAGGCCCGCGCCACCCGCGACAAAGCCCTTCACCCCCGCTATGAGGTGGCGATTCGCTATGCCGTCCAGGCAGACGACGGCGGCGCGGCCTCACTGCGCCGCCAGGCGACTCGGGGCCGGGCACACGCGATCGCCGCCGCGTTCGCCCTGTACTCAGGGCACAACCGCCTGGAACGACACCGGCTGTTCAACCCCGCACGCCGGCTCGCGTGCCGCCGTCTCGGGCGCGGCTTCCTTCTGTCGGTTCCCGAGCTGGCCGCTCTCGCGCACCTGCCGACCGATCCCGCCGTCCCCGGCCTGCAAAGGGCCGGAGCCAACACGGTCGCTCCCACGCCGCAGGTCGCCCAGCACGGCAAGGTGCTCGGCACCGCGGACGCCGGCCACCAGCGGCCGGTCGCGCTCCGCGTCCCCGACTCATGCCACCACGTGCACATCCTCGGCCCGAACGGCACCGGCAAGAGCACCCTGCTCGCCCACATGATCCTTTCCGACATCCAGGCCGGACGCGGCGTCGCCGTCATCGACGCCAAAGGTGACCTCATCGCCGACCTGCTCGGCCTCATCCCGGAAGACGCCGGCCAGCGCATCGCCCTCATCGACCCCGACGACCCGCACTCCCGGCCCGCCCTCAACGTCCTGGCAGGCCCGAACCAGGACACCCTGGTGGACAACCTGGTCGGCATCTTCCACAAGATCTACGCCGACTCGTGGGGGCCACGCAGCGACGACATCCTGCGGGGCTGCGCTCTCACCCTGTCCCGCAGCGGCGGAACCCTCGCCGACATCCCCGCCCTGCTTACCGACCCCGCCTACCGCCACCAGCTCACCGAGCATCTGCACGACCCGTTTCTGGCCGGGTTCTGGACCTGGTACGAGCGCCTGTCCGAGCAGGCTCAATCCCACGTCACCGCGCCCATCATGAACAAGCTCCGGGCATTCCTGCTCCGTCCCTTCGTCCGCGACATCCTCGGCTCCGCGCAATCCACCTTCGACGTCGGCGACGTCCTGGACGGCAAGATTCTGCTCGCCCGACTACCCAAAGGCGTACTCGGTGACGACACCGTCCGCCTGCTCGGCTCGCTCCTGCTCGCCCAGGTCTGGCAGGCCGCCTCCCACCGCGCCCGCCTCGGCCGCACCCGGGCCCCATCGGCCCTGTACGTCGACGAGACCCAGAACTTCCTCAACCTCCCCCGCGCCCTGTCGGACATGCTCGCCGAAGCCCGCGCCTACGGCCTGTCGATCGTGCTCGCCCACCAGCACCTGGCCCAGCTCCCGCGCGACCTCACTCAGGCCGTCAGCTCAGACGCCCGCAACAAGATCTACTTCACGCTCTCCCCCGAGGACGCTCGCGACAGCGAACACCACTTCAGCCCCTACCTGACCCGCCATGACCTGGCCAACCTCGGGGCCTACCAAGCCGCCGCCCGCCTCATCGTCCGTTCCGGCGAAACCCCGCCCTTCACCCTGCGCACCCACCCGCTCCCCACCCCGGACCCCGCGCTCGCGCAACGCGTCCGGGCCGCGGCCGCCCAAGCCCACGGCCGCATCCCGGCCCGTCCCAAAGCCCTGCCGCACAACGACCCGCGGCGACAACCCAACACCGAAGGAGATGATTCATGAACGATCACTACACGCCGGCCGTCATGGCCTCACTCGCCACCAAACTCACCAGCCGCGACCGGCACCTGCTCCGCCTGGTCTGGACCCACAAGGTCCTGACCAGCCACCAGATCGCCCGCATCGCATTCAACGACCCGACCACCGCACGCCACCGCCTGATCAAGCTGCACCACATCGGCGTCCTGAACCGCTTCCGTCCAAAACCACCCGTGGGCTCCGCTCCCTGGCACTACGTGCTCGGCGAGCCTGGTGCGGTCGTGCTGGCCGCCGAGGACGGCACCGAACTGGCCGAATTCGGCTACCGCCGCGACCGCGTCCTGTCCATCGCCTACAGCCAGCGCCTGGCCCACACCGTCGGCACCAACGACGTCTTCGCCCACCTGTACGGCACCGCCCGCCACACCAGCGGATGCCACCTGCACTCCTGGTGGCCAGAAGGCCGCTGCGCCAACCAATGGGGCACCCACGTCCGCCCCGATGCCTACGCTCGATGGACGGAGAACGGCCGGACGGTGGACTTCTTCCTCGAGTACGACACCGGCAGCGAAACCATCGGCCGAGTCGTGGCCAAACTGGATGGCTATGCCGCCCTCACCGCCGCCACCGGCATCACGACGCCTGTCCTGTTCCTGACCAGCTCTTCGCGCAGAGAGAGGACCCTGCACGACCGTCTTCAGCTGCGTGCCGGCCAGAACTCCGTGCCATGCGCCACCGCGGTCGCCGGCTCCAGCCCTCATGGTCCGATCTGGCTCCCTCATGACCGGCGCGACCAGCGGCAACGCCTCGCCGAGCTCGCCGAGCACTGGCCCCAACTTGGGGCACGCTGTTGATCGCAGAAACCGGACTGGCACCAATCCTCGCTGCAGCTGTGGGCCTGATGGGCGGCGTCGTACTCCTGGCCGGGCTTGCCGGAGGCGCCCACTTCGCGGCCACCACGAGCGCCGCAATATGCGACGAAGCCAGCCCATCACCACCTCAGGCGAGGCAACCCGAACCCAGCTCCGTGCGACCATGTGCGCAGCTCCCCGACATGGAATTGCCTCCTGAGGGACTCGCCGGTCCACAACGCGGACTGATCGCCGTACACGCCGCACTTCACATGCGTGGAGTCCCGTACTCCTGGGGCGGCGGCGGCCCCAACGGTCCCAGCTACGGCATCGAACACGGGGCTCATATCCGCGGCTTCGACTGCTCCGGCCTGGCCGAATACGCCTGGGCCAAGGCCGGGGCCCGCATCGGCGGACACACCTCCACCCAGTGGAACGCCGGCACCCGCATCCCCAGAAGCCAGATCCGCCCAGGAGACCTGATCTTCTTCGCCCACGACCCCGCCCGCCCAGCGACGATCCACCATGTCGGCATCGCCGTCGACGCCACGCGCATGGTCCACGCCCCTTCCACCGGCAGCACCGTACGCATCGACACCTGGGCAGGCGACTCCTACCGCGAACTAGGATTCATCGGCGCCGTCCGACCCGCGACATGAAAATGGTGGCTACTGGCCGGCCCCGCCGTGAACACGGCACGGGCCGATGAGTGATCCGACAGCGAGGCGATCTCGTTAGATGGTGTTACCAGACTTCTGGCAACGGCTCCGTGAGATGTGCGCCCGCGGCCATGCGATACATCGAAAAAACGTACAACAGATGACACTGTCACCGTTAGCCTGGAACGTAACATTGGTCCCCTCTATCTCTTAGGACTAACGACATGTCTCAGGGCGACTTGGGGTACCTTCACCCACTGTTCAATGTCGCAACGTCACTCGTCGACGACGAACAGCAGGAAAACGTCAGCTTCGGACTCGGGGATATCGACGAGCACAGCCAGCTAGCCCTGGACGACCAAAACATGGACGGCCGAAAGGTATCCACCGTGGTCATCCACGCCATCAGCGCGGCCATCGACCATATCCTTACGCTTCATCTTCTGACGACGAGGGCAGGCGTCGTAACCAACGCGGCACCCTGGACGCTACTCCGCGGCGCAATGGAGCCAGCCGCCCTCGCAGTCTGGGTACTTAACGGCGGAAGCCGCAATATCCGTCGGGAACGCGCCCTGCGGGTATGGCGTCAGGACATGGACGACAGAGGCAAGTGGGAAGAGGATGCGGGGTACCTCATCACTCCGCCAGCAAAGAGCGGAAAGATCCGCGCCGCCGAGATCGTCTCCCATGCCAACTCGATAGGTCTGCGAGGTGACCAGGTTGCGACCAAGCTGTACTACTCAGGGCTTATCGAACGCGCCGCGGAGATCGTCGGATTGGACACCAAGTCGATCCGCGCGCATTGGCGCGCCAGTTCGGGGTTCGCTCACGGACGATCATGGGCATCGATCCGGCTCAGCTCCCCCAGTTCGGCACGCCGCATGCGCGACGGGTACGAATTCTCGATGACGCTGAACGAGGATGAGCACCGCAAACTTGCCGAAGCAACCACAGCGTTCCTGACGCGAGCCCTCGACGACTATGCGGAGGCCGCGCAGGAAGCGGGTGCCCCACTTTCATCCTGAATTCGCGGTGTAGCACACGAATATGGGTCCCACGCTTACGATCACGCTAGGCGTGATTGTCAAATCAGCGCAATGTGTACAACCCAGTCGCACACTCACCCGCATAAGCCCTCTCGCGATCATCAACAATCGGATGAATCAGTTCCCGATGAGATGGACGTCCTTCCAATCCTGGTAGCGCTCGGTAGCAAGCGGTAAGCTAGCGGCGGCCGGCCTCGATCTGCCTTTGTTCACAGATTTGAAGTTGGTCGAGGGCCGGTTCCTCAGAACTGGCCCTCACTCTTTGTCCAGGCACCGCTGGAGCAGCACGAATCCGGGCATGGTCTCCGCCGGCCGGATGCCGACGTCGAAGATCTCCGGGTCCTCGAACACGGGCTCTCCACTCGGGCGACGTACGTACGCGACGCGTCCGTAGTCGACGCCGTCGTCGCGGTCGAAGCTCATCCAGGTGATGGCCTCCTGCTCCCCCTCTCGGAGCGGATGGTTGGAGACGGCCCGGACGGAGATCGTGCTCGGCGGCTTGAACAGCCACACTTGCGGAACGGCCAACACCCAACGGACGGCGTCGATCTCCAGAGCCTTCTCCGCCGCCTTGGCCTCGAACGCCTCTGCTGTCGTGGTGTCGCGAAGGTAGTCGTAATCGCTCAGGACGAGCTTGTTCCTACCCTCCATGGCGACCATGGCGGGGCACTCCAGGGCCACGATGTTGTTCTCCAAGCGCTCCACCACGTCGAACAGCAAATGCGCGGTCGCCTCGTTCATGTCGCCTCCGACCCACCTCGCTCGCGGCGTGCTCCGCGGCACCAGCCAGGGTTTCAGAAACGGCCTGGTGCGGGCTCAGAACTCGCGGAAGCTTTCCGGTGGTGTGGCGTCAGAACTCGGCTTCTGTCAATGCCTACCGGCATGAACGTGCCTCCGCGCCGGGAACGAGCGGCGCGTCACGCAATCCAGCTTACGAGGAGTGCAGGTGGTGGGGTTGGATGGTGGTGCTGGTGGCGTGCAGTTCAACGTCATGGACGTAGAGAAGATCCACGTAGCAACGGGCGCAGCGGATCAGCCGCGCCCGATGCCCGGACCAGCGGTTGCTGTAGGTCGCGTCCGTCCACAGGTGGGTGTCCTGCAGACAGCCCAAGCATGTGATCACATCCGCACCGGTCGGGATCGAATCCAGTGCGCGCGTCGCCACGTACGCGCGTTCCCCGCCCGGCTCGGCCGCTGATACAAGCGTCGCCGTGTTGTCCCCGATCGCCATGATGCGCATCACGCACCCGCCACCGGCAATGGTCAAATCTCCGACCGTCATGCTCCCCCTCCTTCCTTGATCTGGTTGGGCGTGGGTGCCGGAGACGCGTTAGTCTCCAGAGCGCACTGGTAGCGAGGCCCGATGAAGCCGGCCACCAGCCCAGACGTTGTTGTCGGCCCGGAGCCTGGTCCGCCAGGCGCGGAGGGCGCGCTGTTCCGTGCTTCGGAGTCGTTTCTCACGGGAGCGCGGCCGGGACCGTCGGGCATGACGGCCAGCAGGTGTCCGGGAGTGCCCTGAGCGGGGGCAGGTCCACAACACGGTGTCTCCTTCCGGTACGGCTCCCGGCACGGGCCGGGAGCCGTACCACGTGACCAGTGGCTTTCAGACAGCGGTGGCGAGAGAGCGGTCCAGCACCGTGGACAGGGTGCGCAGGGTGTCGCGGTCGAGGTCGTCGACGCCGCCGGTGACGGCGCGCAGCATGTTGCGTTCGGCCCGATCGGCGCCGCGTACGTGCTGTTCGTGGTGGGTGTAGGTGTTGACCGCCTGGACCACACCCCACGCGGTCCCCTGCCAGGGCGACACCCTCAGGTCGTGGTTCCAGAGTCTGGTCAGAGAGTCGCGCTTGTTCTCGGCCATGGTCCGGCTGCGGCCGGGCTGGTCGGGCATCGGTACGTGGGCGTCCAGGAAAGCGTTCCACTGCCATCGGCTGACCGAGATCCGGCAGAGGTCAGCCACCGCTTCTGAGAACGCGTCGGCCAGCGTGTAGACGATGTTCAGGGCGTCGCGAGCCTCGGTGAGCCGGAACTTCGAGTGCCGGGAGTGCTTGATCTTCACCTGCTGGCCGCGTTCGGCGAGCCCGGCGGCCATCGTGTTGTCGCACACGATGTTGGTGACCGCCCGCTTGAAGGTGGTGGCCAGGGATCCGTCGAAGGAGGTCGCCCCGAACAGGTGCGGCCGGAACTCCACCCCCTCGGGTGTTCGGATGTTGTCGGGTACCTCGACCGACACCCAGGCGACCGCGCCGCCCTTCAGCAGTCCGGCCGAGCCGATCGACAGATCGGCGTCCAGCAGGCGGGAGATGTTGCCGACCAGCCATTCCACGTACGGGTGTGGTTCGTAGCCGTCAGAGAAGATCCCCATGACGTGGCCGTTGTCGCTGCGCAGGATCGCCTGGCGTCCGGGCACCTGTGCGAGCCCTCCGCGTGGATCCTCCACGTACACCGGGCTGGACAGCGCCTGCCAGCCGAACAGGCGGCGTTTGACGTCGTCGACCGGGATCGGGCCCGGGTAATGGTTCGGCTCCTCCCCCTGCATGCTCGCCCGGTAGTGCCAGGCGGTACCGCGCTTGTCGGTGTGGCCGATCAACGTGTTCGTGTTCAGCCACTCCAGGGACTCACGGGACATGATGGTCTTCCCCTCTGTTCTCGGGTTGACATGGGAAAGGCACCGGCCGTAGCCGGTGCCCGGTGGAAGGTCTGGCGCGCTCAGGTGGCGCGCTGGTTGATCGCGTACGCGACCCGTTCGGCGAGTTCGCGGTCCGCGTTGCCGATCTCGATGCTGGTGGCGTCGTCGCGGAGCTCGAAAACTCCGTACATGGAGCCGAGTCGCCACCGGATGACGGATGCCTGCTCGACCTCCGTGACGGCGTGGCCAGGCAGAAGAGACGCCAGGGTTTCCACCAGGTCACTCCGTTCGGCGAACCTGGCTGCTCTGGCCCCGTGCCGCTTGAGATCGCGCAGGTACTTCGGCAGGAGCCGGCGGGCGATCTTCTTCGCGATGTGTCTCGGCCCTCGCGCGGTCGCCACGATGATCGAGTGCCGTCGCAGGTCAGAGGATTCGGCGAGGTAGAGCCCCGTCACCACGATCCACTCGTTCCGCCCCATCAGCGGGTGGACGGCCAGTCGTGCGCCGTACGGTCCGATCAGGTACGGCGTTCCCCAGATGGTCTGCGAAGTGAACCCGTCCAAATGCTCAGCGATCCTGGGCACCAGATCGTTCACACTGAAGTCGTCCATGGAAGTCCTTTCGGTTCGGCGCACGACGGCATCACCAGCCCTCGGGGATCAGCGGCCAGGCAGCGGAGGGGCGGTCCCGCACCTGAGCCGTGACGGCGTCGGCCAGTTCGCTCCAGCCGCAGCCGAGCACCGCAGACGGCGACACTCCTGCCATGAGCCCTTCGACGAGCAGGAGCGCGAGGCTGTAGCGGGGGTTCGACGCCAGCGCCCGGTCGAGCGCGAGGCTGGCCAGCGGCCCGTTGCCCTGGCACATCGCCGCGAAGGCCAAGAGGCTCGCGGGAGCGGCGGCGAACGCGGGCTGAACCTTGCGGGTGACGTCGGTCCACAAGCGCACATGCGTCTCGGCCCCGTACTGATCCATGTATGTCATGGCCATGTCGCGTACGGGCTTCGCGGTCAGGTACAGACCCAGCCAGGCCACCGTCTCAGCTTCCAGATCATCGCCACTCTGGACGCGATCCAGCGCAGCGACGGCCCTCTCCACCCCCTCCGAGAACCAGTCGCCGCCCGTCTTGCTCGCCCTCTTCGCCTGAGTGCACACCTCTCGCGTGATGCTGCTGGCCTGGTCCTGATCGAACCCTTGAGGCGGTTCCAGGGTCGCGGCCAAGGCTGCCCGGTCGGGAAGCACGCGTAGCCCGGCCACTACGGCCGCAGCAGCTGGCACGCTGCTTGACGTGTCGACCGGCACCCCTTCTGGGGGACAGCAGGTGACCTCCGTGCAGATGTAAGACCAGTAACGCCCGTCGTCGACGCGTATCGCCTCACTGATGGCGATCTCGAACCCGCGAAGGGCTCCCATGGCCGCGTCCATGATCGGCGTGACCTCGGAGCCCGGCCCGTAGCCCACCAGCAGCGCCCGCCGGAGGTCGTTCCGCGCCAGCACCTTGGCCAGGTGCGCCGTGCGCTCTGCCATCTCGGCCGGATCCTGTGTCAGGTCCAGACGTATGGCCCCCTTCACCTTTGCGTCGTCGATGGCCACCGCCACCAGACTCCGCGAAGGGTGGAACCCGAGCAGGAACGGCACGATGGCGACCACATCGGCCAGCTTCCTGATGGTGATGGTGTCGCTGAACTCAGTTGCTCCGGTCATGGGAATCCTCCAGACATGAGAAAGCCCCGGCCGATGACCGGGGTGAGCGAGATGGATGCAGCGTCTGCGCTACGCGGACGCGGCCGCATGGGCCGAGAAAGATTCGACGGGCGAAATTGCCCGAGCGCGTTACAAGCCGGGCCAGTCATCAGCACGCGGCTGCGTAACGGTCGCTAACTTGCTCTCACTTAAATACGGTGGCCGGAACGGCTCAACCGTCCGCGCTCGGAGATTTCCTTTTGTGTGTGCGCCGAGCAAGACGGTGGCCGTTCCGGCCGTTCTGTCTGTTCACGGCCAATCAGCGTTTGGAGCCGTGTAACAGCACCGGAGAGGTGGAAGAACGCCGTTCGCGTCAGGCGCGTACCGGCGAATCTCGCTCTCACTTAAATACGGCTGCCGCAGCTGCCCAACCGTCCGCGACTCGGTTTTTTTCTTAGCGACTCGGCGCCGGTATTCCTGCGGCGCTGGCGCACCATAAGGAAAGGGCCTCAGAGGTTCTCTGAGGCCCTTTCCTTATCGCTCGGTCACTCCTCCGGGGATTCGTCGCCGTACGTCAGCGTGTCCCTGGCGTCGTCAAGGCGCTCCGCCAGTTCCCTCCACTCCGCACGTGCGGCGTCACGCGCCCGGATCACGGCCCGCCGGGAACCGTAAGCGCCGCCGTACCGCTTTTGAGCGACCTGGCTCAAAATCCCCGCCCGCCCCAGATCATCGGCCTGTGCCGCGATCTCCATCACGTCTCGAAGGACCGGGAAGTCCTGACCGTCTCCGAACGCCTGCCGGAAGACGATGGCGCTGTTCTGAGCGGCGCAGAAGGCCGCAGCCGCCCGCGTTGCGTTCTCCACGCGCGGCACCGGCCGCATGAGCTGCGCACCGGGCGTGGCATCGATCTCGTCCGGAGCCACGTCAACCCGGTAGCCGTTCCGCGCGGCGGCGTCTCGCACCGCCCACCTCTGGAGCGTCGTACGGGAGATGGTCATCTCGCCTCCGTCCCGGCGGACGTAGACCCACACGAGGGCCTCCGCCGTGCTCTCGGGAGCCTGTCGGCACGACGCGGAGATGTCCCTGAGCCGCTGAGCGAAGAGCAGCACCGCATCCTGGGTGACGTCATCCGAAACGTCGTCCGTGCCATATGGCGCGTGCCCCTGCTTGACGATCGTGGCGCTTCCGTCCATTCGCTTACGGGACCGCGTGGCGTCCACCGTACGGCAGTAACCGCGCGCTAGCCGCCGGATTTCCGCCCAGTCTTCCGCCGTGACCCGCGCCATGTCTTCCGGCGTGAGATTCTCCCCCGGGACGTTGGCGGGAACGCTCTTGCCAGGAGCCGCGTACGACATGATCTGCCTCCGCTTTCTGCGACACACTTTCGCGCCGCACTGCCTTTGTTCGGTTCAATTCAATCCCGAACAGGCGCGCAGATCAACGACATTCGGCGAGCCTTTACCATTATCTCCGATAAAGAGTGGCCCGGATTCGATCTGACAAAAGAAAGAAAGGCGCAATAACAGAACCACCCCTTCGAGCAATCTGCAGAAACATGGCTATATGAGTTGAGGATAAAGAATGCAACATCGTAAAAGCCGGCAGAGCCGAATTTGGAACGCCAAGAATTCCGCCCCACTTCTATATGCTGGGACGCCAGCACAGTCGGGACGGCGACTGGCCAGCCTTATTCGCTTCGACCTTGGGTTATGCCATCGCCCCGGTCGGCCACTCTTAAGTGGCCGGCCATTGGCCTACGATTGGTTATCCGAGTTGCCGCGTCCAGACGGCGTTTCTGAGCTCTTGCGGGACAGCCGGGGCCATGCCACGCCGCTCCCGCGGTGAGCGAGCAGATCTCGGCTCGCTAGGCCGATTCGGCGGCGCGCCTGTATGTGGATCCTGGAGACGTGGAGCAGGCCGAGCTTTGGCCCAGCTCCCCGCTTACTCGAGTACTGCGCCTTGTTCCAGGCCTCCAGCCTCTGGCTCGCAGTCGGTATGACGCGATCCAACGCTCGCCTGGCCTATCCCCCCGACGAAGCACCATTTGCAGAATCACCTCTGGGCACTTCAGGTCGTTGGTGGTGTTAGTTACGCGGCGGTGAGGATTGTGCAGATGCCGTCCGGTGCGCAGTCAGCTGGATCGACACGTGCCGCCCGCCGCTGAAGGGCCTCCAGAGCTCCCTGGGCGGCTAGAAGTTCGGTGATGCGCTGGTTGACCTGCTCCAGGTGTGCGTCGATCAGGGTGGTGACGTGCTGGCAGGGCGGTTGACCGGCATCACGGATGGTAAGAACGCTGCCGATCTCGGCCAGGGTGAGTCCGGCGGTGGCGGCCTCGCGGATGAAGGCGAGTCGCTCGATGGCAGTGGGTGGGTAGTCGCGATAGCCGCCTGGTGTGCGGGGTGGGGCCGGCAACAGTCCGGCTTGTTCGTAGAAGCGGATGGTCTTGGTGGTGACGCCGGCCACGGCGGCGAGAGCCCCGATGCGCATGTCCCCACACTATGTCTTGACCTTCCAGTGCACTGGAAGCTTTATCGTCGAGCTGAGCGAAGCCGCAGCAGGAGGAGACCACGATGGAGCTGACGGTGGTGACAGTGCCGGATTGCCCGAACGCGCCGATTTTGGAGGATCGGCTGGTCCAGGCCGTGGCCGAGATCGGAATGGGAGCGAAGGCGTCGATCATGCGCCGTACGGTGACCGACGCCGACCAGGCGGTGCGCTGGCAGATGCGCGGCTCGCCAACTCTGCTGGTGAACGGGACCGACCCGTTCGCCGACCCTGCGGTGCCACCTGGGCTGGCGTGCCGGATGTACCGCGACGAGGACGGCCACCCGCAAGGAGCACCGTCAGTGGCAGCACTGCGCCGAGTCCTGGCCCAGGCACTCGATCGTGCCGATGATGTGGCAGGTCAGGTATCGGTGAAGGCCGATGCGCTGGGCCGCGCCGGCGCCGGGCGGGTCGCTCCGGTGCAGGGTGGATTGCGGGCAGTGCACCAGCGGGTGCTGCGCGCCTTCTCCGAGACCGGAGCGCCACCGCCGGCGGCCGTGTTGGCGGCGGTGGCCGCTCCGCACGGCGCGAGCGCCGAGCAGGTGCTCGCCGAACTTCATGAGGCCGACTTCCTGCGCCTGGACGCCGGCGGGCAGATCCGCGCCGCTTACCCGTTCTCCGCAGTGGCCACTCGGCACCGAGTGCACATCGACGACGGGCCGCAGGTGTTCGCGATGTGCGCCATCGACGCCCTCGGCATGGCCGCGATGCTTGGCCGCGACGTACACATCACCTCGACCGACCCGACCGATGGCCGGCCGGTCACCGCGGTGGTTACCCCGGCCGGGCAGGCGAACTGGGAGCCGGAAACCGCAGTAGTGTTCGCCGGGCAGCAGGCCGCGTGCGAGCCGTGTACGCCTACAGCCGCCTCGAGCCCCGAGGCGGCGGCGGAGGTGTGTTGCGGGTACGTCAATTTCTTCGTCAGCTCCGCCAGCGCCCAAGCGTGGGCGAAGGCACACCCGCATGTGGAGGGTCGGCTCCTGGACCTGCGGGCGGCGGTGGACCTCGGCGTGGCCATCTTCGGCCCGCTCCTGACTGCAGGCCCTGAGCCCGCTCCGTGATCTCTCCTAACGCCTTAGGAGGCCACGCGTCGGCTTCAGAAACGCAATACGGTCGCAGGCCCGGGCAAACTCAGCTCGACGGGATGGCTGACCGGCCGCCGTGCTCCACCAGCCAAACCGCCAGTTGCTCGGCGCCGCGGCGGCGTGCGGCATCCAGCGGAGTGAGCCGGTCGTAGCCGATCCAGTTGATGTCGCCGCCGTGTGCCAAGAAGAACTCCGCGGCCTCCCGCTGGCCCCCATGGCAGGCCGCCCACAGGCATTGAGTGACCTCGTCGGCATCCGGTGGCGGATCGACGACGAATACGGCATGGATACGCTCCATCAGCCCGAGCGAGGCCGCCTCCCACAACTGCGTGGTGGCGCCGCGCTCGACCAGCCGGTGGGCGGCGTTCCATTGCCTGAACGCGCATGCGTCCGATAGTGCAGTGCCGCCAACAGATCACTGCGCCGGTGACGTCGATATCCGCGCCGGCATCCAGCAGGGCGTCCAGGACCGGCACGTCGTCGCTGCTGGCCGCCCACATCAGCGGCGTCTCGGTGTGCGGGCCAGCGAAGCTGGCATCTACCTCAGCGCCTGCCGCCACCAGTTCGCGGACCATGGCTGGGCCACTCGGGTAGTGGCCGGGCCAGTCGGTCACCACGTGCAGCAACGTACGTGACATACCGCCCGCGTTCCCCAGCCGCGCCCCCGCAGGCCGGGATGGGCAACCAGCAGATGTCGTAGCTTGTCGAGGTCGCCGAGGTGGATGGCCTTCACCACCGCGACCGCCGCAGCATCGTCAGGGACCAGGTAACGCACCGGCTCATTGTCGCTGGAGTCGCTCACCGTCCGCCAGCGGATCGGATGGCTCTCTCGTAGTAGGACAAGTTCGTATTGTCAACCACATGTTGACAATCTAATATTGTCGGCATGGACAGCTCCGCGCTGAACACTCAAGCCATGATCGAGGCCGTCGCCGCCCGCGTGGCCGTCCCCGACCCGCTCGCGCTGCTCCAGGAGGCAGTCACCTACGCCGCCCTGACGGGGGCTGCCGCCGATGCCATGGTCGACCACTACGTGCAGGCCGCCCGCGAGGCCGGACTGTCCTGGACGGAGATCGGTGACCGGCTGGGCATCTCCAAACAAGCCGCGCGTCAGCGGTACGCGCCTCGTCTGGAGATTACCGGCGGGCCCTCCACCAAACCAGCCGCGCTCGACCCCCGCCTGGCCGAGTGCCTACGTACTGCCCAGGACACTGCCGACGCCGAAGACAGCGCGCCCGGCACCCAGCACCTTCTGCTCGGCCTGCTCCAGGTGGGTTTGGCCGCCGGGGTGCTGGACCGGCTCGGCGTCACCCACGAGAAGGTTCTCCAAGCCGCCGCCCGCCTGCTGCACCCCCGCGAGAGCGGCGACGGCACTCGCATTGTCGGAGACGGCGAGGCCAACGACGCCGTGTTGTGCGCCCGCCGCTTCGCCGCCGCCCGTGGCCAGAACCTCGCCCGCACCGAACATCTACTGTTCGTCCTGGCCACCGACCCCGGCTGTTCGGCCCACCGGATCCTGGACGTCCTGGGGGTTCAGGCCGCCCAGATCAAGAAGGAACTGAGCGAGTGGATCCCTGCGCCGCCTCGGTCCGGCCGCCGCACTCGCAAGATCGGCAAGGTTCCTACCGGCGTACGGGCCTGCTCCTTCTGCGGCTGCACCGATCCGCACCGCGCCATGGTGCACGGCCCCGGCGTACAGATCTGCGGCGCATGCGTCACCATCGCCACAGAGATCGTTGCCGCTCGACATGCCGAGGCCGCGCAGGACCTGCAGCCAGGCCGACGGCTGATCGACTGACCGGGATAGGGTCGCCGTCATGGCCGCGGCCCTCAGCGGCTGAAAACGGCTCGCAGTGCCGTCGGCCACTAAGCCGTCGAAGCCTGTGGCGGGAACGGCAGCGATCGTGGCTTCTGCGGTGAGTCCCGGAACCAAGCGGACGATGTCACCTGATGGAGGCGAGGCGATCTCGTGCGGGTCGGCCAGGCGGACGCTGTGGTAGAGGGCACGCCGGCGCGCATTCTCCAAGAGCATCATGCGGCCGACCAGATTTACCTGGATCGGCTCGGTGGCCGAACCCACCGCGGGCAGTCGGGATGTTGCTCGGCGTGCCAAGCGTCATGGTGACCTGCGTCC
Source organism: Nonomuraea sp. NPDC049309 (assembly GCF_043196965.1). Taxonomy (NCBI): domain Bacteria; kingdom Bacillati; phylum Actinomycetota; class Actinomycetes; order Streptosporangiales; family Streptosporangiaceae; genus Nonomuraea; species Nonomuraea sp. NPDC049309. Next base: position 492,384 of record NZ_JBICSH010000002.1, read on the forward strand.
AGGTGGAGTGGATTTCCTCCCCGCGCAGCAACCGGCCCACACAATACCGGCGACCTGATCGGCGGTGAGCTGCTCCAGGTCGGGAACGGTCACCCGCTGGAAGGTGTGGGCCTGCACCTCAAGCGGTGCCTCAAGGAAGGTGACCGACCAGCGGGCCATGGCTACCAATGGCGCGCCATCTACGGCCGGCTCTTCTGTCCACCACACGGGAGTGAGCGGCCGGCCACGCCGGACCGCCAGCACAAGACCGGCGGTGGCCGCGAGGTCGGCCACCATGTGGACGGCCGGTAGCACATCGCCGGGTCTCGATCTCGTAGCGGTAGAAAGGGTCCACTTCGTTCAGGGTGTTCGCAAGGCTGCGGTGGCGCGTGATGACGGCCGCTAAAAGATCCTCGGCCACCAGATCTGGGCGCACCTCTCCGCCCGCCCTGCAGCGCCTCGGTCATCAGCCGCTGCAGGCGCTGTCCGCCGTCGCCGAAGAAGAACTCCAACAGCGAGGGCTTCTCCGCGGCCATGCCGTCGAGAGAGATGCCCCATCCAGTCGATGGGATCCCGCTGTCGGCCGTGAGCCGTTCGAGCCAATCCAGCCGCTCGTTGGCGGGCTGCCACGGCGTGACCAAGGTCCAGGAGCGCACGGGCAGCGCCGGGAGCGTCTCGGCGGCGAAGGTGTTCCAGGAGTCTTTCACCCTTGCGGCCTGATTGGCCGTCAGTGCCTGGCTGTAGCGCTTGACCTGATAGATGTCGTACCCGTTGGGATTACTCACCCGCACGTCGACACCCCGCTCACCGCCCGAAGAGGTGATCCGATTGCCGCGCGAATGATTGAGCAGCAGCAGCGCCGCTACGTCCTCCTCCACTTTCTCCCCGGGCTCACGCTCCTAGTTGACCGTCGTCACACGGCACAGCCAAGCAGCAGCGACCGACACTTTGCCGCTGTCGGCGCGGCGCGGGTGTGTTGCGGCCGTCACGCCGTCGCCAATACACAATCGCGGACGCGACGGTGATGCAGCGTGTCGCATTTGTTCTTGGTCGTCCCGATCTCCGTTCATGCTGCGTTCAGTCCCTCCTTGCACACTCGTCGGCTAGCACCCCATCTCTCGCAGAAGCACGAAAGGCATCACTGTGAAGAGCAACAAGGCCGAAGAGACCGAGCTCTCCGGGCTTTCTCGGCGCCGGCTGGTCAAGTACGCCGGTGTCGGCGCCACGCTGGCCGCGGCCGCTCCCCTGGTCGGAGGCACCCCGGCGCAGGCGGACGACGAGCGCAAGTTCGGCCACGGCGGCAACAGCGGCCGCATGTGGCGGGCCGGCGATCACCACATCCATTCGGAGTACAGCGGCGAGTTCGACACCACGACGAACCCGCCGACCTTCCACAAGGGCGCCGACGCGGTCTACCCGATCGTCACCAACGCCATCATGGCCAAGTACTTCGGCCTGACCTGGGCGATGTGCACCGACCACGGCGGCCCGACACACTCCAAGGTCAACCTGGAGCAGGCCTACCCCGACCTGCTGCGCTCGCGCGTGCTGGTACCGGAGGTCCTGCAGTTCTGGGGCATGGAGTTCGACGCTCCCGCGCTCGACCACCACACCCTGATGATCCCGCACCACGCCGACGAGGCTCAGCAGCTGTTCGAACTGGAGAGCCGCTTCGCCAAGCGTGACGCCTTCCCCAACGACCCCGGCCGCGACACCGAGGCCAAGATGGTGGAGTTCCTCAAGGCCGCCCGCGACATGCGCCAGAAGCCGCTGGTGATCGCGCACCACGCCGCGCGTTCGGCGACCGGGCTCGGCGTGTGGGGTCAGGACACGCCCAAGGAGTTCCGCAACGGCAACAACGTCGCCCCTGACATCTACGTCGGCTTCGAGGGCGCTCCCGGCCACCAGGCCGGCCCCCTCAACGGCGGCGCTCGCGGCGGCTACGACAACCACCCGACCTATGGCGGCTTCGACCAGATGACCGCGCGCGTCGGCGGCCTGTGGGACTCCCTGCTCGGCGAGGGCCGGCACTGGTGGATCACCGCCACCTCCGACTCCCACGTGCACTGGACCCGCGGCGGCTCGGACTTCTGGCCGGGCGAGTACAGCAAGACCTACGTCGCGGCCCGCCAGGACTACGGCGACATCATGGACGCCCTGCGCAACGGCCGGATCTTCGTCACCACCGGCGACCTGATCACCGCCCTGGACGTCACCGCGAGCAGCCAGGGCCGCAAGGCCACGGTCAGCGAGACTCTCCAGATCAGCAGCCGCAACCGCAACGACGTCGACATCGAGATCCGCTTCCGGCCACTGGACGGCGAGAACGCCAACGGCGACCGTCCGGAGGTGCGCCGCGTCGACCTGATCGTCGGCCAGGTCACCGGCGTCAGCTCGAACCTCGACGCCGACACCAACCCCACCACCAAGGTCGTGGCCCGCTTCGGCCCGAACGACTGGCGGCGGCAGGGCCACGACTACGTGATCAGGTACACCCTGCGCGACGTCGGCCAGGACAGCTACCTGCGGGTGCGCGGCACCGGCACTGACGAGATGGAGCCGCAGGCCGACGGCCTGGAGAGCCCGTGGGAAGACCTGTGGTTCTACTCCAACCCGATCTTCGTCCGCGTCCGCTAGGCGACTCCAAAAGTCCCTCGTCCAGAAGACCGCGGCCGTGAGAAGCGGCTGGTGACCGGCGACTTTCCGTGACTCACGCCGGTCACCAGCCCCGTCTTTCCCTGCGGGAGGGCGAGGCTACAGGAACAAGAAGCCGATCGCGGCGGCGGCGATCAGGGTGCCCAGCACGACGGCCACCGTGATCTCCTGCTTGCTCGCGCGCTGCTCGCGTCGGATCCAGGCCAGGTAGTAGATCGTGGCCGGGATGGAGACGACGGACGCGGTGACGGCGCCGGGTGAGTATTCGCCCATGACGGCCCAGGTGGTGAGGTGAAACAAGGCGTTGACGCTGAATTGCCACTGGAATGCGGTGGTCAGCACCACCCAGACGCCGTTCCGGCCGGTTGCCGACGCTCGCCAGGAGCACAGCAGAACCAGCAGCAACAGCGGGATGTGGTAAGCGGCGAACGTGCTGGTGGTTTCAGGGCCGAAGTGGCGGCTGGCCCAGGCGGCGAAGCCCGGCAGTTCTTCCAGCGTGTGGACGACGTACACGCCGAACGGCAGCAGGAAGGGCCAGTTGCCGAGCGCGCCATGAGCGGCTTGAGGGTGGGCGACGGGGCTCGTCGGTGGAGTGGACATTGCTCTCCGGGGTGGAAGGTGCAGGGTCACCAGCCCAGTTCGTCGCAGCCCTTGTGGTCGGCGGGTTCGACCTGGAGGGTGGCGTGGGCGATGTCGTGGCGCAGGCGGAGCAGGTCGCGGGCCTCGTCGAGAACGGCGTGGTTGTCGCCGGCGTCGGCGGTGACGAGATGAGCGGTGGCGACGTTCATGCCGGACGTGAGCGTCCACAGGTGCAGGTCGTGGACGTCACGGACGCCCTTGATGGCGGCCAGGTCCGCCGCGACGGCGGAGGCGTCGATCCCTTCGGGGACGTGCTGGCCCAGGACGGCGAACACCTGACGGGCGAGCGCGACGGCGCGTACGGCGACGAAAACCCCGATGGCCAGCGCGACGATCGTGTCCCAGAAGGTCTGGCCGGTGGCGGCGACCAGCCAACCGGCCGCGATGACGCCGACCGAGCCGGCGGTGTCGGCCACGACCTCCAGATAGGCGCCCTTGACGTTGAGACTTTCCTTCGCGCCGGCCCGCAACAGAAGCAGCGCGACGACGTTGACCGCCAGGCCGATGGCGCCGACGACCAGCATCGGCCCCGAGGAGACCTCTGCCTGGCCACCGATGCGCCCGATGGCCTCGATCACCACGTACAGTGCGACACCGAGCATCATGACGACGGCCAGCAGCGACGCGAACACCTCGGCCCGGTAAGAGCCGTAGCTACGCCGGCCGGTGGTGTCGGGGCGGGTGGCGATGCGGGTCGCGACCAGCGCCGCGCCCAGGGTGACCACGTCGGCGGCCATGTGACCGGCGTCCGACAGCAGCGCCAGCGAGCCGGAGAGCAAGCCGAACACCAGCTCGACCACGAAGAACGCGCCGATCAGCACGAACGAGACGGCCAGCCTCCAGCGGTGCCGGCCTCCCGCATGCCCGTGCCCATGCCCGTGCCCGGCACCCATCAGGAAGCTCCGTCGCGTTCGGGGTGGATGGCGTCTGTGTGCTCGGTGTGGGCCAATGCCAGGTCGAGCAGCATCCGTACGTGCGGGTCCTCCAGCCGGTAGTAGGCCATCCGGCCCGAACGGCGCGCGGCCACGATGCGGTGGGCGCGCAGCAGCCTCAGCGCGTGGGAGACGGCCGACTCGCTCTGGCCGGTCACGGCGGCCAGGTCGCACACGCACAGCTCGCCGTCCAGCAGGGCGACCAGCAGCCGCAGCCGGTTGGGGTCGGACAGCAGGCCGAAGATGTCGGCGGTGTCGGTCAGGTCCTCTGGGGCAGGCATGCGTTCATGCACGGCCGCGACCCGATCGGCATCGACGACCTTGACGGTACAGCCGTCCAGGGCCACAACAGGCTCATCTGAAGAACTCTTCACATGTGCAGGATACGGAGTGACTCAGATCGCTTGTCAAGACCCACCTTTCACTCATCGAGGCGGGAAGCGTCTGATGACGTCGCGTAGTGCTGCCGCGAGCCGGTCGACGTCCTCGGCGGTGGTGTAGAGGGCCGGCGTGACGCGTACGGCGTCGCCGCCGCTCATCCCGCTGCGGGCGACGGTGAAGATCCGGTGGCGGGTCATGAGGTGCTCGGCGATGGCCTCGTTGTCGGCCTTGGAGGTGCGGCCGTTCAGCCGGAAGGCGGTGATGGCGCCGTAGGCGTCCGGCTCGTCCGGGGTGAGGATCTGGATGGAGCCGAGGTCCTGCGCCTGGCGCACCCAGCGGTCGCGCAGGTAGCGCAGGCGGGCCTGCTTGGCCTGGGCGCCCAGGGTCTCGTGGAAGTCGAGGGCGGCGTCCACGGTCAGGAACGGGGCCACGTTCATGGTGCCGGAGTGCACGCGCGAGCGGATGTCGGAGGCCGGGTAGGTCTCGTCGATGTAGCAGGGGTCGATGTCGGCCAGCCGCTGCTCGCGGATGTAGAGGAACCCGGCGCCCAGCGGCACGCCCATCCACTTGTGCAGCGAGAAGACGGCGAAGTCGGCGTCCAGATCGGTGAGGGTGAAGTCGAGCTGACCCCACGAGTGGGCGGCGTCCACGATCACGTCCACGTCGTGTTCGCGGGCCATGGCGACGATCTCGCGGACCGGGGTGACCAGGCCGGTGCGGTTGTTCATGTGGCTGAGCAGGAGCATCCGTACGTTCGGGTGCTCGCGCAGCGCGCGCTCGTAGGTGTCGAGCACCGCCTGGCGGGTGGCCGGCTCGGGGATGACGATGCGCGCCACGCGCACGCCGCGCCGGGACGGCAGCCAGTTCATGACGTACTGGCCGCTGTGGTAGTCGAGGTCGGCGTACATGACCTCGTCACCGGGGCGCAGGCGGTTGTAGCCGGCGATGAGGTTCTGCAGGGCCTCGGTGCCGCCCCGGGTCAGCGCGATCTCGTTCCTGGTGACGCCGAGCAGCGCGGCGAGGCGGTCGCGGACCACGTCGGCGCGCGGCTTGTAGACGTGGCGCAGCAGGTGGGAGCTGCGCTCGTTCAGGTGGTCGACGTTGTGGTGGTAAGCCCGCCGGACCGGGTCCGGCATGATCCCGTAGTAGCCGTTCTCCAGGTTGACGAAGTCCGGGCTCACCCGGAACTGCCGGGCGACGGTCCCCCAGAAGCGCTCGTCGCCCGCCAGCCGGTCGGCGGGGACGCCGCGGGGCGCGGTCAGGGCCTCGGCCGGAGTGGGGAAGGTCACGGCGCCGGCGGCGAGCCCGCCGAGGCCCGCGACGACCTGGCGTCTGGACATGGTCATGAAGAACACCACCTATATCGACGGGATTTCGCGAATCATTGTCGCGGTAATCTCCGCACCCGCCGCGATCCTTTCACCGGTCGGCGAGCCTCGTCCGGAGAGTGAAAGGAATGCAGGTCACAAGCCGGTTTAACGCTTGATCGACATTCTTCCGCAAACGAAACAAATGCGTCGGCTTTACTGGAACCTTTGCTGCCGACGGGCGCGTACGGTCGCCGCACGGGCATTACTGTAGGTGATGACCATGACACGGACAGTTCACCTGCACAGCCGACCGGCAGCATCCTTCGCCGGCCGGGTCATGGCCCATGCTCTGCTGGTGATCGCCCTGGTCGTCGGCGCGGTCTTCGCCCACGGCGGCGCGTGCGCGGCCGTGGAGCTGGCCGAGTCGGCCGGCCACAGCGCTCACCTGGAAGAGCGTGGTTCCGAACCGGCCCATCATGGTGACGGGTGTCTGCACAGCAGCCTGCCGGAGCATCATCGGCACGGCACGGAGCAGGACTGCTCAGCGAGCGCTCCCGCCGGTTCGACGCCCTACGTGGCCATTCCGGCCACACTGTCCGTCGCCGCGCCCCGCACCGGCGCCCAGGCTCCGTTCGGCCCCGTGGCACGCGTCGGCCTCGCCGCGCCGTGCCTGAAGAATCTCTGCGTGATGCGCATATAGGACCGTCGACGTCCAGCAGTCGCCCATGTCCTACATGGTTCGCGGCCATTCCGTCGTGCCGTGAACCGCGTTATTCTTCGGAGACTTCTCAATGTCGTCAACCGCGATTTTCGCGCGCCCGGACGAGGCGCCGTCATCCGGATATCCCGCGCTTTCCCTCACCGTCGGCAACACGCCGCTGGCATTCATTTCCGGGCCCTTCGTACCGGGAGGAGGAGGGTTCTGGGCAAAGCTCGAAGGCTTCAATCCGGGCGGGATCAAGGACCGGCCCGCGCTGCACATGGTGCGCCAGGCCCGCGCCCGGGGAGACCTCCGCCCAGGTGCGACCATCATCGAGTCGACCAGCGGAACCCTGGGGCTCGGACTCGCCCTGGCCGGCATCGTCTTCGGTCACCCCGTCGTGCTCGTCGGCGACCCCGGCATGGAGCCGCTCATGTGCCGGTTGCTCGCCTCCTACGGGGTGCGCCTGGAAATCGTCACCGAGCCGCATCCCGTCGGCGGCTGGCAGCAGGCCCGCCGGGAACGAGTCCAGCGTCTGCTGGCCGAGAACCCCGGCTCCTACTGCCCCGACCAGTACAACAACCCCGACAACGTCGAGGCCTACGCGGGACTGGCCCACGAGCTGATGGGCCAACTCCCTCACATCGACACCCTGGTGTGCTCCGTCGGCACCGGCGGGCACAGCGCGGGGATCTTCAACGTGCTGCGCCGCCACTTCCCCCACCTCCAACTGGTCGGCGTCGACACCGTGGGGTCAACCATCTTCGGCCAGCCCGCCCGCTCCCGCCTCATGCGCGGCCTCGGCTCCAGCATCCACCCGAGCAACGTCGCCTACGACGCCTTCAGCGAGGTGCACTGGGTCGCCCCGGCCGAGGCCGTCTGGGCCTGCCGCACCCTGGCCGCCCGGCACTACGTCTCGGGCGGGTGGAGCACCGGCGCCGTGACCCTGGTGGCGCGCTGGCTGGCTCGCTCCAACGCCGGCCAGACCATCGTCGCAGTCTTCCCCGACGGGCCATGGCGGTACTGGAACACCATCTTCGACGACGACTACTGCCACACCCACGGCCTTCTCGGCACGCCTCCCGCCGACGAGCCGGACCTGCTCGACAAGCCGGCGGAACGCGAAGTGCGCCGCTGGACGCGCTGCACCAACGTGATCGACCCGCTGGCGGGCATGCGATGAGGGACACACTGCGGCAGTTCCGCTCGTTCGACCGGCCGATCCAGCTCCTGCAGATCAACCAGGCCGGCATCAACCTCGGCTTCTACATGCTCATGCCCTATCTCGCCCAGCACCTGTCCACCGGCGCGGGCCTGGCCGCCTGGACCATCGGGCTCGTCCTGGGCCTGCGCAACCTGAGCCAGCAGGGCATGTTCCTGATCGGCGGCACCCTGGCCGACCGGCTCGGCTACAAGCCGATGATCATGCTCGGGTGCGCGCTGCGCACCGTCGGGTTCGCGCTGTTCGGGCTGACCACCTCACTGCCACTGCTCATCGTGGCCGCCGTCGTGACCGGGCTGGCCGGGGCGCTGTTCAACCCCGCGGCCCGCGCCTGTCTCGCATGCGAGGCCGGCGAGCGCAAGGTGGCGGCGTTCGCCGTGTTCAACGTCTTCTACCAGGGCGGCATCCTGCTCGGCCCACTGGTCGGCATCGCCCTGCTGAACGCCGGATTCACCACCGTGTGCCTGGCCGCCGCGGCGATCTTCGCGGTGCTGACCGTGCTCCAGGGACTGTGCCTACCGGCCAGGCGCGGCCCGGCAGGGGAACATCCGCCGGTGCTCACCGACTGGCGACGGGCGTTCGGCGACCGCGCCTTCGTCTCCTTCGCCGCCGCCATGATCGCCTCGTACGCGCTGTCGTTCCAGATGTATCTGGCCCTGCCGCTCGAGGTGCAGCGGCTCGGCGGCGGCGAGACAGGTGTGATGGCCTTGTACGCGATCTCCGCGCTGCTCGGCATCGCCGGACAGGTCCGCGTGACCGCCTGGTGCTCGGCCCGGTGGAGCCGCGGACAAGCGATCAGCCGCGGTCTCGCCCTCATGGGAGTCGCGTTCCTGCCCCCAGCCGTGATGGCGCACCTTCACCTACCGGTGGGCTGGGCGCTCGTGCCGCTGGTGGCGTGCACGCTACTACTCACCATGGGGACGCTGATCGCCTTCCCGTTCGAGATGGCCACCATCGCGGACATGGCGGGAGATCGGCTGATCGGCACCTACTACGGCCTGTACAACCTGCTGTCCGGCATCGGCATCCTGGCCGGCAACCTGCTGGCCGGGGCCCTGGTGGATGTGGCCCGCTCCTCCGGGCTGGCGGCCGTGCCGTGGCTACTGCTGGCCGGCGCGGGGCTGGCCTCGGCGGCGGCCGTCATGCGCCTGGATCGGCGTAATCGGTTCCGTGAGAGCGGTCAGGTGGCCGTCACCACCTGACCGCTCCGACAAGGGGGCTCTGGCAGTGGTCAGGCGCTGTCAGAGCCGCGCTTGCGCCGGCCGGCCACGGCGACCGCGCCGCCGCCCAGGACGAGCACGCCGACCGCGGCCCATATCCAGCCGGGCACACCACTGCCTTGCGCGGATGCCGTCGCGTCGGCGGCAGGTTCCGCCGGGAGCGAGGACGGCGGCGCGGAGGCCGGCAGCGGTGTCTCGGAGGTCGTGGGAGACGGTTGTGCCGTAGCCGATTCGGTGGCGGTGGGTTCGCTCGTGGTCGATTCGCTCGGGCTGGGCGGAGCGGTGACAGTGAAGCGGATCTCGCCCTGGATGGGGTGACCGTCAGAGGAGATCACCCGCCAGGCGATACGGTACTTGCCCGCCGCCAGGTCCTGTTGCGGGCTGGTGGACACCTTGACGCCTTCTGCGCGCGGCTTGGTGACCGGCACCTGCTCGCCGTGAGGGCCTTCCAGCAAGACCGTGGGCATGGTCATGAGGGAGGTGAATTCGAGCTCGATCGTCTCGACGCGATCGACCTTGGCGTTGTTGGCGGGGGAACTGGCCTTGAGCCGATCGTGGGCCAGCGCGGCGGGAGCGGTCAGCAGCAGCACCAGGGCGGCGCCGACGGTGGAGGCGACAGAGCGCCGCAGGAAGGTGGACAGGTGAGTCAATGCGGACTCCAGAAGATGTCGGACCCGGCAGCGTGCCGGGGTGAAGCCAGTGACGCCACGTGGATGTGCTCGCACGACCGATTCATGGCCGGGGCACCGCAGGCGGCTGGTGAGATGACGTATCGAAGGAGCGTCTGGGCGATGGATCAGCCGCAGAGCTGCGGTGCGGGAGGGCCACGGCGCCGCACGGCCCGGGCCATCGTCGCGGGAATGCCGCGGGCCGCCTCGGGCCAGAACGGGGTGAGTGAGGGCCACTGAATGACGGGGAGGCAGGCCAGCGCGGCCAGCGCCAGCACCAGCAGGCCCCGGACGGCGGACATGCCCACGGCGGCCAGATGCAGCAGCGTGGCCAGCGCCAGTTCGCCCTGGGCCAACCACCAGCTCGACCCCAGGGCGACCGTGAGGTGGATCAGCAGCATTCCGGGGGCGGTGCTGTGTTGGTGGCCGGTCTGAGCGCTCGCCAGCATCGCCGAGGCCGTGTATTCATCCGCGGCGAACAGCTGGTGCAGCCCGTACTGGCAAGCTCCGCACAAGGTCAACAGCGTTGGCCAGCCTCGCTGACGCGAACCCACCGCATACGCGCTCGCCCAGATCAGCGCCACGGCGATGGCGAGCTTGTCCGGCGGGATGGCGGTACCGCCGACCAGTACGTGAAGGGCGGCTGAGGCCAGCGTGCAGATGGCGGTGAAGGCCGCGGCGCGCAGCGCGCGGACCGCGGGACGTCCGACATGCACGCCACCATCTTGCCAGAGGGCGCCATGGCCGTCCGTTGGAGCGACACGGCGGCAAGGCGCGGCCACACCCCGGTGCTCAGGCAGCGACTGCGCGCAGCTCGCGTGGTCGACCACCAACGGATCAATGCCGAGGCGACTCAATCTGACCGCCCAGTCGCTGGCGTAGGCCATCCAGCAGTGCCGGTGTGGAGACGACCACCCACCGCTGCCCCACCAGGTAGGTACCGCCGTACATCTGGGCGGCATCCAACCAGTCGCGCTTGCCCCGGTCGGTGGCGAAGGTGAGCACGGTGTAGCGCCCACGGGAGGTCTGGCAGACGGCCTGCCGCAATTCCGCGGCGTCGGTCTGCAGAGCCGGGCGAGGGCACCCGAGACCGGCCCCGATCTCGTCCATGCTCGCCGCCGGCAGCGTGGGAGTACCTGCCGTCGCAGGAGAGTCCGGGGCACCGTGATGCTGTGCCACCGCCCTCGTCTGAGTGGGGGCAGAGGAAGCGCAGGAGATCAGGAACGTACCCAGGAGGACAGCGCTTGCTATGCACAGCGCGGCCTTAATGATCTTGGTGGCTATGAAGCAGATCGTCCTGGAGCGGCACAAGCTCAGCCGAGGCATCTACTCGCCTACTCGTGGCCGGCGCGCCGATGGATGCGTCATCGTCTGGACCCTTCAGATCAGCAGGGGACCTTCCGTCCGGAGGTACGCGGGCCCGCCACACGAAGTTCGACCCCAAGTAAAAGGCGGTCCTTCACGCCTCGGAGGCGACGAAGGCGAGCGTGACGATCTACCCGCGCAATCGGCCGCCGGTAAACATCTGCAGGACGGTAGCCTTCTACTTTGGGTAGAACGCGGTAGGAGGCGACGGTGCAGCTCGGCAACCTTGAGCGGTCGATCATGGAAGCCCTGTGGGAGCACCCGGAGGGCATGTTCGCCCACGTACTGGCGCCCCAGCTCCCCTCCGAGCCTGCCATCACGACGGTGCTGACCGTGCTGATGCGGCTGTCGAAGAAGGGCATGGTGGCGCGCGAGCGGGTCGGCCGGGCTCATCTGTACAAGGCCACCGCCGACAGAGACGCCTTTGTCGCCGAAGCCATGCAGGCCGCCCTGAACGAAGCCGGCGACCTGCAGGCGGCCGTACAGCGCTTCGTCGGCGGGGTCACCCCAGAGGTGGCCGCCGCCCTGCGAGAAGCGCTCGGTGAGCAGGACGGATCGACGCAGTGACCGCCTGGCTGGTCGCCGCCGGGATCGCGCTGCTGCCGCTCGCTCTCGGCGACCGAGCCGCCCGGGCACTGGCCGACGCCCGCTGGACGCACCGCTGCCCCCGCGCCGCGCTGGCGCTGTGGCATGCGGCCGGACTGGCGGCAGGGCTCGGGGCGGTCGGTCTCGGCCTGGTGGCCGCGGTCGCCCCCTTGGCGGCGGTCTTTCCGCACGGGATGCACACCCTGGCCCGCCAGATCGTCACCGGGCACGGACTCGAGGGCCTCGGGCCTGCGCATCTTCTGGCTCTGCTGTGGTCGACGGGCCTGCTCAGCTGGCTACTGGCGCACACTACCCGCGTCACCGTGCGAACCTCCCGGGAGCGCAGCCGCCAGCGTTTGCTGGTCGACATCGTGGCCGAGCATCACCCCGACCATGACGCCTACGTATTGCCCAGCGCCAAGCAGGTCGCCTACTGCGTGCCGGGCAGGCACCGGCGCATCGTGCTGAGCCAGGGGACCCTGGACCTGCTCCCCCCGAGCGAGCTACAGGCCGTGCTGCGTCACGAACGCGCCCACGCCCGCGGCCACCACGATCTGGCGCTGCTTCCGTTCGTGGCGCTCACCCACGCCTTCCCGTGGTTGCCCGCCGCCCGCACGGCGCGCCGCGCCGTGGCCGTGCTGCTGGAGATGATCGCCGACGACCACGCCCGTCAAGCCCATGGCGAGCTGCCGCTGGCCCGTGCCCTGGTCCGGATGGCCGGCGGCCATGAGGATCACAGCGGCGCCACATTCGCGCTCGCCGATACAGGCGTCGTGGAGCGCGTGCAACGCCTGGTGTCCCAGCGCGAACAGGCGGCTTGGGTGCCCGCGGCGGCCTACTGCACGGCCATGCTTTTGCTGAGTGGTCCGCTCGCGGTGCTGTTCGCCCCGCTCATCTGCATGGCCCTCTGACTGCATCACCTCCGTACATCTGCGGGCACCGACTCGCATGCCCCAGCCCCGCACGCTAACTTCTACATGTCGTAGAAGAAGAAGCGTTGACGAGGGGACAGGCGTGGCGGCTGGAAGACGGAGCCGGCGAAGGGTGTGCGCACGTGCCGTGGTCACCACGCTGACCGCCGCGGCGGCGCTCCTGGCGGCGGCTCCACCGGCGGTCGCCGACCCCAAGCCGTCCGCCGATCAGTTACTCACACAGCTACGTCGGCTGCAGAAGGAGTTCGACGCCACGGCCGCCGACTACAACGCCAGCCAAGTCGCGCTGGCCGCCGCCCGGCGCAGGGAGCAGGCGGCAGCGGACCGGCTCAAGCGCGCCCAGCAGGAGTACGACGACTCCCGCCGGCAGATCGTCCAGCTGGTTCAGCTCAGCTATCAGAGTCCTCCGGCGAGCCAGTCCCTTCTGATGGGCGCCGGCGAACCGGACGACATGCTCCGGGCCGCGGCGATCCTGCAGGCCCAGGCTCGCGAGCGCACGGCTGTCATCGACCGTTACGCCGCCGCACGCGACGCCCGTCGCCAGGCGCAGCAGGAGGCCGAAGCCAGCACGCGACAGCTGCGGGACCGGAGCAGCGGGCTGCGTGAGCAGCGCGAGCGCGCCGACAAGCTGATAGCCGCCATCACCGACCGGCTTGATCGGCTCATCGTCGCGCCGGGCACGCGCCGCCCCGACGGCAGCTGGGTGCCCGAGCTGCCCGGAGGCCCCGACAACATCACCCCGCGGACCCGGCTGCTGCGCGATCAGGCCAGGCAGCGTTTCCAGCTCCCCTACGGCATCGGCTGCTACAGATCGCTGCAAGACGGCGGCGAACACCCCCAGGGACGCGCCTGCGACTTCATGATTTCCAGAGGGGGTACGTGGCCCACCGCCTCACAGGTGGCGGTCGGCGACGAGCTGGCCGCCTGGGCCATCAGGAACGCCTCTCGCCTCGGCGTCAAGTACGTCATCTACCAACGGCGTATCTGGCAGTCAGGCGCCTGGAAGGCCATGAGTGACCGTGGTGGGATCACCGCCAACCATGAAGACCACGTACACATCTCCATGCAATGACCCGCGTGCGAATGCGCAACAGCTCCTTACGGCTCTCATATTCGACGTACAGTAGAACTTCTACTCGCCGTAGAAGTTAAGGCCGGGAGGTAGTGGATGAGTGAGAAGCCGCAAGGCAGCGTCAAGGAGCGGCTCTCCGCGCTGAAGGCCCGGCAACGGCGAGCCGAGTTGCGGCGGCAGATCGTCGTGATGGGCGCAGTGGTGGGTGCGGCCGGCACACTGATCGTCGGTGTGGTCGTGTTCGTGAGCACCGAGCGCTCCCGCTCCTCGCTGGAGGAGGTTCAGACCTTCACCGTGACACAACGCAATCACACGAATGACCCTGTCAAATACCCTCAGACTCCACCGGTCGGCGGAGACCATGCCCCGGAGTGGCAGAACTGCGGTGTCTACACCGCTCCGGTCCGCAGCGAGAACGTGGTCCACAGTCAGGAGCACGGCGCGGTGTGGGTCGCCTACCGGCCCGACCTTCCGAAAGCGCAGCAGGACGTGCTGCTCGATCAGGTGCGGAATCAAGACTTCGTCGTGCTCTCGCCTTACGCGGATCTCCCGTCACCGGTCGTACTCAGCTCGTGGGGCAAGCAGCTCAAGCTCGACAGTCCCGACGATCCACGGCTGACGGCGTTCTTGCGCGCCAACATCAACGGCCCGGGAACCCCGGAACCGGGCGCCCCCTGCACCGGCGGGGTCGGGGAGCCGGTGGCATGAGGTTCTTGCGCAGGCGCCGGGCTGTGCTGGCCGTCTGCGGGCTGCTGGCGATCGGGCTGGCGACCTTCGGGCTGCGGATGCTCTATCCGTGGCCGCCCGCCGACGGCTCCGCCGAGGCCGGCTTCGCCCGTGACATGCAAGCCCACCACGCGCAGGCCGTACAAATGGCACTGATCGTGCGCGACCGTACCGAGGACCAAGAAGTCAGGACACTCGCCTACGACATCGCCACCACCCAGCAGCATCAGATCGGTCAGATGTACGCCTGGCTGCAGATGTGGGGGCTGTCCCAGGCGTCGCTGCGGGCGCAGATGGCCTGGATGGGAGCGGACCACACCGGTATGGCCGGCATGACGGAGACGGGCCAGGGCACCGGTTCGATGCCCGGCATGGCCACACCAGCTCAGATCGAGGAGCTGGAACAGGCCAGCGGCAAGGATGCCGAGATCCTGTTCCTGCGTCTGATGATCAAACACCATCAAGGGGGAGCGGAGATGGCCTCGGCCGCCCTGCGACTGAGCGACCAGCCTCAGGTCAGCCAGTTGGCTGAGGCCATCGTCACCTCGCAGCGCGCCGAGACCGATCTCATGCGGCGCATGCTGACGGCACGTGGCGCCGACCCATCCTCACAGGCGGGATCCCGCCAGTGACCCTGTTCGTGTCGCCGCCGGCGGATTCGTTCCCCCTCTATCGCCGACGGCGGCACCCCTCCCTTCGGCTGAACAAGCCCTGACTGCACCAAGGAGGTCCGGCATGGCTGCGCGCCCGAGCCGATTGGTCCTGGCCGCGGTGGGCGCCGCCGTGGCCGCCCTGGTGATCGGCCTGCTGGCAGGCGGCGCAGCCGTGCCCGTGGTGATCGCCGGCCTGAGTGACGCCGGCCCCTTCACCCACTGGGGGCTGCCGATCGCCAGGCTCACCGCCGATCTGTCCGCCGTGACCACGGTGGGCCTGCTGCTGGCCGCTGCCGTACTGCTGCCTTCCGACAAGGGCGTGTTACGGGATCAGGCCAGACGCTACACGCGCGCGGCCTCCGCAGCGGCGCTGACCTGGGCCGTGGCGAGCGCCGCGAGCATCGTGTTCACGTTGTCGGACCTTCTCGCCGTACCCGTCATACGCTTGAGCGCCACTGAGGTGTTCAGCTTCGTCACCAGCATCCCGCAGGGCAGCATGCTGCTGCTGGTGCTGATCCTGGCCGGATGCCTGGCCGCGCTCGCGCGCGACGTGGTGAGCGCGGGCGCCGCCGCGGGCCTGCTCGTCCTCGCGCTGCTGGCACTGCTGCCACCGGTGTTGACCGGCCATTCGGCCAGCTCCCCCAACCACTCGATGGCCATCACCGGACTGGGGCTGCACCTGGTGGTGCTGGCGTTATGGGTCGGCGGCCTGGCCGCCGTCACCCTGCACGCGCTACGCGGTCGGGACGAATTGCCGTTGATGGCCGCGCGGTTCTCCCGGTTGGCACTGTGGTGCCTGGTGGGGGTGGGCGTCAGCGGCGTGGCCAGCGCCGCAGCCCGGTTGAGCGACCTCGGACAACTGATCTCCTCCTCTTACGGGGCGTTGCTACTGGCCAAGACCGCCGCACTTGCCGTACTGGGCGCTTTCGGGTGGCTGCACCGCCGCCGCACCCTCATCGCGCTCGAGGCCGGCCGGCCGCGGGCCTTCACCCGGCTGGCGGCCGGTGAAGTGGTGGTCATGGCGGTGGTGATGGGGCTGGCGGTGGCGTTGTCGCGCACCCCGCCGCCCCCGGTGGTGCTGCCCGTCGACCCGGTCCGGGACCTGCTGGGTTATGCGATGCCGCCCGAACTCGACGCCGCGCGGCTGGCCTCGTTGTGGCGGCTGGATCTGTTCTTCGCCCTGCTGGCGTTGCTCGCCGCGGCCGGGTATGCCGCCGCCGTGGTTCGGCTGCGCCGGCGCGGCGATGCCTGGCCCCTGGGCCGCTCGATCGCCTGGGCCGTAGGCGTCATCCTCATCGTGATCTTCACCCAGAGCGGCCTCGCCACCTATGCGCCCGTGCTGTTCAGCGTGCACATGATCCAGCACATGGGTCTGGCGATGCTGACCCCGATCTTCCTCGTGCTCGGTGCGCCGGTGACGCTGGCGCTACGGGCGCTGAAACCGGCCACCCGGCGCGGCGATCGCGGCCCGCGGGAGTGGATCGTCGCCGTGCTGCACAGCCGCGTCGCCGCGATCGTCTCCCACCCTGCACTGGCGATGGTGATCTTCATCAGCGGCTCTTACGCGCTGTACTACACCTCGCTGTTCGAGACCGCGATGCGCCAGCCGGTCGGCCACATCCTGATGAACACGCATTTCCTGCTGTCGGGGCTGCTGTTCTTCTGGGTGATCATCGGAGTGGATCCGGCGCCGCGCCGGCTGCCGTATGTGGCCAAGCTCGGAACCTTGATGATGACCATGCCGTTCCACGCGTTCTTCGGCATCTCGATGATGATGATGGGCAAGTCCATCGCCTCGTCCTGGTACGAGCAGTTGGAACGGCCCTGGGGCGCGAGCGTGCTGGCCGACCAGAGCGTGGCGGGCGGCATGGCGTGGGCGTTCGGCGAGATCCCCACCATGATCGTGGTGATCACCATCGCCACGCAGTGGGCACTCAGCGACCACCGCGACTCCCGCCGCCTGGACCGTCACGCGGAGCGCACGGGCGAGGCCGACCTGGCGGCCTACAACGACTATCTCGGCCGGCTGAACCAGCGCACGAAGGACCAGTAAACTTCTACATCTAGTAGAAATTTCGTGTTCGCCTGCACCCCTGCAAAAGAGCGGAAGATGACGACGAACCTGAAGATGAGCCTCGGCATCGGCGCCGTCATTGCGCTAATCATGGCGCTGATCGTGGCCGTGTTCGCGATGTCCGGCACCACCGGCGGGCAGGGCGACCAGCAGTCCGCCGCCCCGGGCGCGTCCACCGTGCCGGCCGAGTTCCTCGTGCGCGATGACAGCCACCGGCTTTCGACGGCCGCGGACGGCAAGGTGACGCTGGTGGAGTTCCTCGACTTCGAGTGCGAGGGCTGCGGCGCCGTCTTCCCGCACATGGAGCGCATCCGCGCCGAGTACGCCGGGCGGATCAACCTCGTGGTTCGTTACTTCCCGATGCCGGGTCACCACAACGCCGATCTCGCCGCGCGGGTCGCTGAGGCCGCTGCTCAGCAGGGCAAGTTCGAGGAGATGTACACCCGCCTGTTCGAGACGCAGATCCAATGGGGCGAGGCCAGCGAGAGCAAGGAAGCGTTCTTCCTCGACCTGGCTCGCGAGATCGGCCTCGATCTTGACGCCTTCAAGCGTGACCTCGCCGCGCCCGAGACCGCGGAACGCGTCAAGAAAGACCAGGGAGACGGCCTCGCGCTCGGCGTACAGGGCACGCCGACGATCTTCTTCAATGGAGCCCCGCTCGACGTGGAACCCAGCTACGACAACCTCAAGGCCAAGATCGACGCCGCCCTGGCCTCATGACGACCACGTCCGATTCCATCGTCAGCCGATCCCTGCCGTACGTCCTCACCATCGGCGGAACTCTCGGCTTCGCCGCGGCCTTCGTGCTCACCATCGAGCGGTTGAAGCTGGCCACGAACGCCGACTATGTGCCCACCTGCAGCATCAACCCGATCCTCAGCTGCGGCTCGGTCATGAGGACCGAGCAAGCCTCCGTCTTCGGCTTCCCCAATCCGCTCATCGGCATCGCCGCGTTCGCCGTGGTGCTCGCCATCGGCATGGCTCTGCTGGCGGGAGCCCGATTCCGGCGCTGGTTCTGGATCGGCCTGCAGGTGGGGACCGTGGCCGGGGTCGTCTTCGTACACTGGCTGATCTTCCAGACGCTGTATCGGATCGGCGCGCTGTGCCCGTACTGCATGCTCGTATGGGTGGTCACGGTGGTCGTCTTCTGGTACGTGACGCTGGCCAACCTCGAGTCAGGCCGACTTCGGCTGCCGTCCCCGCTACGGCGCGTTGCGGGCGCGGCGACGCGTTACCACTCCGTCGTGGTGATGGTCTGGGGACTCGTCATCGTGGGGCTCATCGTGCAGCGCTTCTGGTGGTTCTGGAGCACCGCGCTCATCTGAGCCACCAGGAGGGCGGAACTTCTATGCCATGTAGAAATGATGCCCCCTCCTGTGAACTGCGGACATCGCGGCGCCGTACCTCTCAGCGATCGTAGTTGGGAGGTTCATCATGTCCCGTCCATGGCAAGGGGCCGTCTGCGCTGTGGCCGTGCTCGCTCTCGGCACCGCATGCGCCTCCAACGTCCAACCCGTCGTCGCGGGAACCCCTTCTCCAAGCCTCTACCAGGAGGCCGCTCTCAGCGCCGAGGACCTCGCCGGAAAGGTCGGATGCAAGCCCGACATGAGGACCAAGGCGGCCGAGTTGCGCCAGGGAGTATGCAAGACGTCCGTCGGCAACTACGTGATCACCAGTTTCACGACGGAACAAGGGAAGCGAGACTGGCTCGATTACGCACAGATGTACGGCGGCACCTACCTCGTCGGGAGACGCTGGGTGGTCACGGCTTCCCCCGCCGTCCTGGAAACACTCCGCAAGACCCTGGGCGGAGAAGTTCGAGGTGAAGACAGCGGCTCATGAGCTTGGTCATCGGCTGGAACGTCCAAGCGCGCTGGAGGGCGGATTCGGGACCGCACTGGCGGCCTGCTAACTTCTACACAATGTAGAAGTTGGCAGGCGGCCGACCGCTGCCTGCGGTCGGCCAGGTTCCAGGGGTGGAGGGAGACGCGTGCATCCGGCGTATGACGGCCTGTGCGGTGCCGGGCGCCGGCGGGCGCCGGCAAGGTTCTCTAGCGGGCAGGCCGCGAGCACAGCGTTGTTCGCCCGCGCGGCTTTCGCGAGACTGTCTGCCCTCGCGGCGTTGTGGCCACCGGCCCCCTTCCGGTCTGACGCGAACGCGTGCCTGGGGCCTACCCCAGGAACCGGCCGTCTCCGCCGGGGTGCACTACATAGGCCTGGTGGCACGGTCCGAGTCCGGTGTTCGGCGTCATGACCGGGAAAGCCGTCATGGCCGTCGTCGGCCTGCTCCTCGTCACAGGCTGCGCCGCCGGTCCCTCCGGTGACTCTCCGGCGGGAGAGACCCGCTTCGTCGCCGGCGACGGCGAGATCGTGCTGTTTCCCGCCGAGCAGCGCCGCCCGGCGCCCGAGGTCGCCGGCGAACGACTCGATGGCGGCCGCCTGTCGAGTGCTGAATACGCCGGACAGATCCTGGTGCTGAACTTCTGGGCGTCCTGGTGCGCCCCCTGCCGGTCCGAAGCACCGATCCTGAGAGATGCCGCCGCCAGATTCGAAGCCGACGGCGTGCGGTTCGTCGGCGTGAACATCAAGGACGACAAGACCCAGGCGCAGGCCTTCGAGCGCACGGCCAAGCCGGGATATCCGAGCGTGTTCGACCAGCCGGGCCGGATCGTGCTGTCGTTTCAGGGCACCGTGCCACCGGCGGCCATCCCGGCCACGCTGATCATCGACCGGCAGGGCCGGATCGCGGCCCGCGCCCTCGGCGCCGTCAAGCACAGCGATCTGGTCCGGGCTCTGACCGCGGTACGCGATGAGAGCTAGCCTGCGCTGGGCCTGGCGGACCCTCACCTCGATGCGGACCGCGCTGGTGCTGCTGTTCCTGTTCGCACTGGCGTCGGTGCCGGGATCGCTCCTCCCTCAGCGCGGCGTCTCCGATGCGATGGTCGCCCAGCACTACGCCGACAACCCGCAGCTGGCGGCCTGGCTGGATCGGTTGTGGCTCTACGACGTCTTCCGGGCTCCGTGGTTCGCCGCCATCTACCTGCTGCTCTTCCTGTCCCTGATCGGATGCGTGCTGCCCCGCACCTGGCTGCACCTGCGCGAACTACGGCGCCGGCCACCCGCTCCGCCGCGTCACCTGGACCGGCTGCCCCACCACGCGGCGCTGACCGCCCCGCCGGACCTGACGGCAGTGGCCGGCCGCCTGCGTAGGCGTGGCTTCAGGGTGCTCACCGGCGACGGCTGGGTGGCGGCCGAGAAGGGCTACCTGCGTGAGTCGGGCAACCTGGTCTTCCACGTTTCCCTGCTCGGACTGCTGGTCGCGTTCGGGCTCGGTGGCCAGTACGGCTATCGCGGCAACATCTTGCTCGTCGAGGGCAACGGCTTCGCCAACACCGTCTCCGCCTTCGACCGCTACCTGCCTGGCCCGCGCGTCACCGCCGAATCGTTGCAACCGTTCACGCTGACGCTGCGCCAGTTCCAGGCCAGCTACATCGCCCAAGGCAGCAGGCGCGGACAAGCCGTGGACTTCCAGGCCACCATCACCGTCGTCGACGTACCCGGCGAGGCCGAGCGGACCGTCCAGCTCAAGGTCAACGAGCCGATCGACGTCAACGGGACACAGACGTATCTCCTCGGCAACGGCTACGCTCCGATCTTCAAAATCACGGACGGGCAGGGGCAGGTCGCCTTCAACGGGCCGGTGCCATGCCTGGTCGAACAGGTCGCCACGCTCACCTCGGGATGCGTGATCAAAGTCCCGGACGCCCGTCCGGCGCAGCTCGGCATCCTGGCCCGGTTCCTGCCCACCGCAGTGCAGCAGGGCAGCCAGTGGGTGTCGGTCTTCCCCGGCCTGGCCGATCCTGTGGTGCAGGTCTACGGCGCCTTCAGCGGCGATCTCGGCCTGGACGACGGCGTGCCGCAATCGGTCTACCAGCTCGAGGCCGACAAGCTGAAGCCCCTCGTCATGGGCCCGGCAACCCCGTTGCGGGTCGGTCAGGCAATGACGCTGCCGGACGGCGCGGGCACGATCCAGCTCACCGGGATCAAGAAATGGATCACTCTGCAGGTCTCCCATGACCCCTTCCGCGTGCCCGCGCTGCTGTTCTCCACCACGGCGACGCTCGGCCTGGTGCTGTCAGTGAGTGTGCGCCGGCGTCGCGTGTGGATACGTGCGGCCGAGGTCGCCGGGCTGTCACGCACGCCAGGGCCTGCCTTCACGGCGGAGTTCGCCGACCTCGTCAAGGAGCTGTCCGATGTCCGTTGAGATCAATCCGTTCTGGGCCATGCTGAGCGACCAACTGGTCCTCGTCGCGGTCCTGGCCTACCTGGGCGCGATGCTGGGCTACGCGGTGGAGCTGGCCTTCCGTCCGGTATCCATCCGAGCATCCGAGCCCAGCACGCTCGCGCTGGCCCACGGCAGGGATCGGCGGGCCGGCCTAGCCGCCGTCATCTTGCTGGTGGCCGGCTGGGCGGCCAACCTCGGGGCGGTGCTGGCGCGTGGCCTGGCCGCCGCACGCTGGCCGTGGGGCAACATGTACGAGTTCGTGGTGGCGATCTGCCTGGCCATGGTGACGGCGTTCCTCCTGTTGCGGGCACGTTCCCTGGGCGCCTTCGTGGCCGGCGCCGCGGCGCTCGGCCTCGGCTACGCCGTCCTGTCCCTGCAGATCGAGACGGCCCCGGTCATGCCGGCGCTGAACACTTACTGGATCGCCATCCACGTCTCGGCCGCAGTGATCGCCAGCGGGCTGTTCATGGTGGCCGCACTCGCCGGAGCAGTCGCTCTGGCCCGGCGGCGCGGAGAGCTGGCGCACCTGGCGCACAGAGCCATCCTGATCGGCTTCCCGATCTGGACCTTCGCCGTCATCGCGGGCGCGATGTGGGCCGACAAGGCATGGGGACGCTACTGGGGCTGGGACCCCAAGGAGATCTGGGCCTTCATCACCTGGATCGGCTACGCCGCCTACCTGCACGCGTACGCGACTGCCGGATGGCGCGGCCGAAACGCCACCATCGTCCAGCTCGCCGCCTTCGTGGCGCTGCTGTTCAACCTCATCGGCGTCAACCTGTGGATCCCCGGCCTGCACTCCTACGCCGATGTCCCGACCTGACCCGGATGCGCGTCGCCGTTCCACCCCCTATCTTCTACTTAGCGTAGAAATTCCTGAGGTGATGCCATGTTCGAGATCGTGTCCGCCCTGCTGCCCCCGCTCGTGGTGGGCACGGCCTTCGTCATCGGCGTGGTCAAGCTCGCGCGCTCCGAAGGCCGTGCGAAGGCAGCCGAGGCCCGGGAGCACCGCCCGGTGCCGGTGACGCCGGGTTCACCATCGGCAGACGAGCAGGACGAGAAGCCGCCGGCGTCGCCGGGATCATGACGTCGGGACGTGCCGATCGGTTCAGCCCCAACGGTCCAATCTTCACACTTCACGTGGCTTGATCGCCGAGCCGTGCTGCGGTGCATCATCAGGCTACTTCCGTGCACTGTGAGCTCACTGGCACATTAATGGCGCTCTCATGCGGCGCTCCTAGGGTGTGCGGTACGGGCGAGCGCCCACCGGCGTGCCGGGAGCGGGAGCCCCAGTCCCAGCCGCCTCCCCGGTCAGGCGGCGGCGCGCAGCCAAGCCTTGAAGGAGGGCCGTGAAGGATCCGCGCGGGGCAAACGGCACGGGAGCTCTCGTGCGTCGCGCCGTGAGGAGAGGCAGTCTGCGCTCGCGGCTGACGGTCCTGATCACGGCGGTCGTGGCGACGGCGATCGCGGTCTGCGCGGGACTGTCATGGCTCATCGTGCAGGACCAGTTGATCCGGCAGATCGACCAGAGCATCCTGGAGCCGGAAGGGCCAGGTGACCGGCGGTACTTGCAGGAACGATGCAGCCCGCAGGGTTCCACCGAGTACCACGAGATGGCCACCCTGTTGTTCGCCGACGGCCGCACCTGCTCGCTCGGCTCACCGGTCGCGACCACCGGCGACGATGCGAGGGCCCTGATCGAACGCGGTGAGCCGATGCACCGCAATGGGGTGACCAGAAAAGGCGTCCCGATTCATGTGGTGACGATGAACTTCGCCCCTGGCGTCGCCGTCCTTGAGGCTCGGCCGCTCTCCCATGTCCGCATCATGCTGCGCAACGCCGCGATCCTGCTCGGCGCCGTCGCCGTCGTGGGAGCGTTCGGCGCGGGAGTGGCCGGGTTGTGGGTTTCCCGGATCGCCCTGCGTCCGGTGGGCCGGTTGACCGAGGCGGTCGAGCGCATCGCCCGCACCGAGGACCTGCACATCCGTATCCCGGTCCAGGGGCGCGACGAAATCGCCCGCCTGAGCGCCTCGTTCAACGCCATGACGGCTGCCCTGGCGGGTTCGCGCGAACGCCAGCAGCAGCTCATCGCCGACGCCGGACATGAGCTGCGCACGCCGCTGACCACGCTGCGCACGAACATCGATCTGCTGTTGCGCAGCGAGCGGACCGGACGCCAACTCGATCCCGACGCCCGACAGCGTCTGCTGACCAACGTCAAGGATCAGTTCGCCGAGCTGTCCACGCTGGTGGGCGACCTGCTCCAGCTCGCTCGTGGTGACACCGACCGGGAGCCGCCCACCCAAGTGGCCTTCCACGACGTCGTCGCGGCCGCCGCGCAGCGAGCCCGGCTACGCGGCGCCCAGGTGGTCACCGACCTCACTGCCTGGTACGTGATCGGCAGTCCTGCATCGCTGGAACGTGCCGTGCTCAACCTCATCGACAACGCCGCCAAGTTCAGCCACGGCGGACAGGTCGAGGTGACACTGCGCGATGGCCGGCTGAGCGTACGCGACCACGGACCCGGGATCCCGGAACAGGAACTGCCGCACGTCTTCGAACGCTTCTGGCGCTCGCCAACGGCCCGCGGCCTGCCCGGTTCCGGGCTGGGCCTGGCGATCGTGACGCAAGCGGTGTCGGAGTCGGGCGGCCGCATACGGCTGGCCAATGCGCCCGATGGCGGGGTCATCGCAACCGTTGATCTCCCAGGATCGGCCACCCATTCCTAACCGCCATCACGGAACTCATCGCAATGCCCCACAACGGGCCATGTGCCTGGCGGCTCCCCTCACTCGTTCGCGAAAGCGCCCTTGTTACTTCTTCTCTTCGAGGGTCACGGTGACTTCGCCGGCCTTGCCGTCCCTCAGATATGCGACCTTGACCTGCTGGCCCGGCTTGTAGCCTCTGACCTGTCCGACGACCGTCTCGCCCGCGTCCACCGCGGTGTCGCCGATCTTGGTGATCAGGTCGCCCTGCCGCAGCCCCGCCTTCTCCGCCGGGCTTCCCGCGGTGACCTGGCTGATCAGCGCGCCCGGTACGTCGCCGGTCGCGTCGGTGACGCTCACCCCGAGGAACGCGTGGCTGACCTTGCCACTGCTGATGAGTTGCTCGGACACCTGCTTGGCGGTGTTGACCGGGATCGCGAAGCCGACGCCGCCGCCGGCCGCGTCCGAGGCGATGGCGGTGTTGATGCCGATCAGCTCTCCGGCCGCGTTGACCAGGGCGCCGCCGGAGTTGCCCGGGTTGATCGCGGCGTCGGTCTGGATGGCGCCGCCGATCGTGGTCCCGGGGCTCTGCTGCTCCTGACCCCAGCCCGGCGGCAGCTGCTGCTGCTCAGGACCGGTGGTGAGAGTACGGTCGAGCGCGCTGACGATGCCCGCCGTGACGGATCCGTCCAGGCCGAGTGGGCTCCCGATGGCCAGCACGGGGTCGCCGACCTTGAGAGCGTCGCTGTCCCCAAGCGTGGCCTTGGTCAGCCCGGAGACGCCCTCGGCCTTGATGACGGCGAGGTCGGTGGCGGGATCGGTGCCGACAACGCGGGCGTCGGCCGTCTTCCCATCGCTGAACTTGACCTTCATCTGCCCGCCGCCCTGGCTCGCGCCATCGACGACGTGGTTGTTGGTGAGGATGAGGCCGTCCTCCGACAACACCACGCCGGATCCCTCGCCCGTCTGGCCCTGGATCATCACGACGCTCGGCTGCACAGTGGCGGCGACCTCGGCCACGGAGAGCTGGTCGGAGGCCCGCTTGAAGACGGGGCTCGGCGTGCTGACGGCGGCGACCTGCGCGGGCTGGAACGAGGTGGCGACGGCGGCCCCCACAACACCGCCGCCGATGGCCATGGCGGCCAGAGCCAGCCCGGCGACGACCTTCTGTCCGACGCTCAGGCGAGCCTTCACGGAGGGCGCGGGCGGTGGCGGCGGCTGCTCCATGATGATCGTGTCCCGCCGGGGGAAGCCCCCGGCGGTGGGCGGTGCGGCGCCGAACTGACTCCATCCACCGACGCCCTGCTCGTGAGGCTCGTTCGCGTTCATCTGTCATCTCCCTCGGATCCCGATGGCTCAACGGTGTCAAGAACCGCGTAAGAGCTGGTTAAGCGCGTGATCCGGAGAGAGGTCGGACCCTGACGACGGCCTTATCGATCGAGGTCGGACGGGTACGGACTTCGGGAGATCCCCTGCAGAATGACCCTCATTCGGGATCGAGCTCGGGGTCCGCGGCCTTGCCACGTTCGGGATGCACGGCCTCGGTGTGCTCGGTGTGGGCGATGGCCAGATCCAGCAACATGCGCACGTGGGCGTCGTCGAGCCGGTAGTACGCCATGCGCCCCGCCCGGCGGACCGACACCACCCGATGGGCACGCAGCAGGCGCAGGGCATGCGAAGCCGCTGATTCACTCAGCCCGCTCACGACGGCCAGGTCGCACACGCACAGCTCGCCCTCGGTCAGGGCCAGCAGCAGCCGCAGGCGGCCGGGATCGGCCAGCAGGCCGAAGACGTCGGCCGTGTCGATCAGGTCGGGCTCGGCCGGCATGCGGGAGGCCACCGTGGCGACGCGGTCGGCGTCGACCACGCGGGCCGTGCAGCCGTCGATGACGCCGGCGGCGTGAAGCATCGGACTGTCCATGTCGTTCACCTCGGGTCGTGACAAGAAGGCCTCGACGGAGCCGCAGCGGGATGACCGCCCGGCACCTGGCTGCTTGGGTGCCGGCTGATGGGCTCGGCGCCTCGGCCGCCGTGATGGGTGGGACCGTGCGGGTCAGCACAGTGCCGTACCCGGCGTGGCATGGGGTCATCAGGTACGGCGCTGCCGGGTTCGGCCGCGGTCACGCCGGGCAGGCCATCGGGCGGAATGTGGTCGACCTGGACGGTGGCGTGGTCGATGCCGTGCCGCTGATGCAGCAGGTGCTCGACGGCTACTCGTACTGCGTGGCAGTCGGCCGCCGGGGTGACCAGCACATGTGCGGACAGTGCGGGGTAACCGGAGGTGACCTGCCACAGGTGCAGGTCGTGGACCTCACTCACCTGCGGCAGGGCGGCGATCTGACGGCCGATGGCGGCAGGGTCCATGCCTTCCGGAGCGGCTTCGAGGAACACCCGTCCCGAGTCGCGGACCAGATTCCAGCCGGACTTCAGCATCAGGGCGGCCACCACAAGCGCCGCTATGGCATCCGCGCGGCTCCAGCCGCTCCACCACACCACCACGCCGGCGAGGGTGGTGGCGATGAAGGCGAACAGGTCGTTGAGGATGTGCTGGTAGGCGCCCTCGACGTTGAGGCTGGAGCGGTTGGCCTTGGACACCAGCCAGGTCGCCACCAGGTTGACGGCGATCCCCGCCAGGCCGGTGACCACCACGTACAGGCCTTCGACCTGCGGCGGATCGATGAGGCGGCGAACGCCTTCGAAGCCGAAGTAGGCCGCCAGCAGCAGCAAGGTGATGCCGTTGACCTGCGCGGAGATGATCTCGGCGCGTTTGAGACCGTACGTGAAGCCACCAGCCGCCGGGCGTGCGGCGATCCGCATCGCGGCGAGCGCGAGCACGAGCGCCAGCGCGTCGGTCAGCATGTGTCCCGCGTCCGAGATCAGCGCCAGCGAAGCGGCGAGCACGCCGATCACCACCTCGACCGCCATGAAGACGGTGATCAGCACTAAAGCTGCGCCGAGGTAGCGGCGATCGGCTTGCACGCTCATCCCGTGCCCGTGGTCATGATGGTCGTTCCGGGAGGTCGGGCCGTGCCCGGATGGCGGCTGGTGCTGCTCGTGGTGCTCAGACATATGCGAGCTCCTTGCGCCGAGTAAGGCGTGCGGGACAACGACGGCGCCCGCACCTGGCGTCGGTCAGTGCCGGACTTCGCCGGCACCTTGCCTTTACTCATGAACATGTGCTCAGGCGTTTAAACGCAAAGTAATGAGAGCACTACTTTGAGTAATAGCGCTGGTAGGAGTCCCAGACATCAAGTCCGGAGCCCGGCCCCCTACGAAAGGCAGCCGCTATGACGCCTCACCACCCAGGACCAGAAGCCCGCAGTGGCGATCGCCAGACGCCCGACACAGCACTCGATGCGAGGGCCGACACAAGTACTTGACGGGCTCGCCTGAGCACTCGTCCAGGCAGGCCACCTGCGCTGCCGATCAGCGCCACGATCGCTAGCAGCAGCAGTTCCCCACTCCGCCGGTGAGATCCACCGGCCACCCACCGAGGCGCACGGTCCCCCGCGCCCGAGGGGCCGCGTGCACTCTGGTCGACCGCACAGAGAAAGGTGACGGCAGCCATGCACGCTGATCTCGACTATGACGTCCAACCCGACCCCCGACCTCCGCAGCACACTCCCACCACACCTGGCCGACCCGCGCATGATCAGCACCTGCATGGCCGCGCGGACAGCGGGGATGGCCACCTGACCGACGCGACCCACACCATCGGAGCGGGTTCGGCAGAGGTGCTCACTCCGGCAGCGGTGCACCATCAGGTCTTCAGCGTGGTCCGGCTGCGGGAGGGATACAACCTCGCCGAGGTGGACGCCTTCCTGACCCGCGTCGAATCCAGCCTCGCCGCGCTGTGGCGTGACAACAAGGAGCTGGGCGAGCGCCTGGACAGCGCTCAACGCGCCGGCCAGGACGCGGTCGAGGCAGCCCGCCTCCAGGCCGAGCAGATCCTGGCCGAAGCGTACGCCCAGGCCGAACAGGTGCAGCGCGAGGCGCTGACAGCGGCAGAGACGCTGGTTCACCGTGCTTGTTCGGCCCACCGCCAGGCGCTGGAGGACCAGATCGACCAGCTGGAAACGACCGTGGCCGAGCACGGCAGGCAGCTGCAGCATGGCCTGACCGTCCAGGTGACGCAGCTGCGTGGCCTCCTCCAGCACACCCCCTTCCCCATCCCGATCACGACGACGGACCCCTGGCCGAGAACCGGAGAGTCCGGCATCACCGGCTCCGCCGAGCAGGCCCCGCTGTAGATGCCGCGTCCCCACCTCGCCCCCGCGCGGCGTCGTTCGACCACCCCTCGCAGAGAAAGGCCACCACCATGTCCCTGGCACTGGAGGGACCAGCACCGCAAACGCTGTGGGCCCTGGCACACCCGTCAATGAACGCCGACCTTCCCGCTTGGAGCTCCTGGGCAGCCGTAGCCCTGATCGTGGTGTCCACGCTGGCCGGCGCCTGGCTGGCCCGGCGGAACGCGCCCAAGATCGGTCTGTGGCTGGCCATCGCCTCCGCGTTGATGCTCATCACCGCGCTGACCGAGCTGCTGCCCGAGGCATGGCAGGAGGCCGTCGCCACCGGCGTACCGATCTGGGCGATCGCCCTGGCGGGACTGTTCGGCTTCGCCGTCATCACGTACTTCACCCGCAAAGGCTGCGGTCACCAGCACACCAGGGTTGGCAGGCCCCGCCGGCACGCACCCGGCCTGCACCGCCGGGTCAAGCACGCGGTCAGCGCCGCGGTGTTCGGCGGCGTGGGCACCGCCGGCGCGCTGACCCTGCACCGCATGATCGAAGGCACCACTCTGGCGCTGGCCCTGTCGGCTGTCGTCGTGGCCGCCCTCATGGTGCACTCCGCCAGCGAAGGCCTGGCCCTCACCGCGCTGCTGGACCTGGCGCGAAAGCCGCTCGCGCCATGGCTGGTAGCCGCCTGCCTCAGTCCCGCGGCGGGCGTCGTGCTGGCCGAGGTCATTACCCTGCCTCCCGAGAGCTTGCCCATCCTGCTCGCCATCCTTGCTGGGGTGCTCCTGCGCACCGCCGTCATCGGACTGCAGATAGCACGCGCCGACGGCCGCCTCCCACGGCGCCGCCTGGTCCCCGTCGCCGCCATCACGCTCGCCGTGGGCGGTCTGCTGGCCGCCGCGCAAGTCTTGCTGGCCGACCGAACGGCACCCTTCACCACCGCCAGCGCTCACACGGACGCCCCTCGCACCACCGCGCCTCCGCCCACCCGCACGCCGGTCGCCGCCCCGCTCCCGACCTCATCGACCAGCAGGAGCCAACTGCGCGAGGCCGTCGCGGCCGGACGGCTCAGCCTGCACGCCCTGCTGTCGCGTACCGATCCCACCACCATCGACGCACCCATCGGATGGGTGCTGCGGGCCCTGCCCGGCCGAAGCGCCGACACCATCACCCAGACACTCGAGAAGGCCGGGGTCGACGCCGACACCGATATCGGCGATCTGACCCTTCGCCAGCGGAACCACCTGCTCAGCACCTTGGCCGGCGCTCCGTCCGCCCCCACCGCCAGCGCCCCGACCGACCAGCGTCCCTGACCGTCCCTCTCCCCCTCCTTCGTCGCCGGCGACGTACCGGGCCAGAGGTCCACGGTCATGAGTCCACGACTTTCTGAATTCAGAAATCCATGTACTATGGCAGCATGTTGACGATCGCCCCCGAGATCGAGGTGCTGGCTCGCTTCGGTCGCGCCCTGGCCGACCCGATCCGCTGCCGCATCCTCATCACGCTGCGCGACGCTCCCGCCTACCCGGCCGACCTCGCCGAACTGCTGGGCGTCTCCCGTACAAGGCTGTCCAACCACCTGGCCTGCCTGCGCGACTGCGGCCTCGTCGTCGCCGTCCCCGAGGGCCGCCGCACCAGGTACGAGCTGGCCGATCCGCGACTTGGCCATGCCCTGGACGACCTGCGCACCGCTGTGGTCACCATCGCCGCCGACGCCACCTGCCCCGACGCAGCCACCAAGGACTGCTGCTGATGACCGACATCACCTTGGGCCTCAGCCCCGCCCGCCGCACCGCCCTGACGCGTAAGATCCGGCTGTTGGTCGCCGCCACCATCACCTACAACGTCATCGAGGCGGCCGTCGCCATCACCGCAGGGACCATCGCCTCTTCCGCCGCGTTGATCGGCTTCGGCCTGGACTCCGTCGTCGAGGTCGCCTCAGCCGCCGCGGTCGCCTGGCAGTTCTCAGCTACCGACCACGAGAAGCGCGAGAAGACCGCACTGCGCATCATCGCCATCTCGTTCTTCGCGCTCGCCGCCTACGTCACCTTCGATGCCGTCCGTGCTCTGCTCGGCGTCGGCGAGGCCGAGCACTCCACTCCCGGCTTGATCCTGGCCGCACTCTCGCTGATGATCATGCCGTTCCTGTCGTACGCCCAGCGCCGTGCCGGTCGCGAGCTCGGCTCCGCCTCCGCTGTCGCGGACTCCAAGCAGACCCTGCTGTGCACGTACCTCTCGGCGGTCCTGCTGGTGGGTCTGGCACTCAACAGCCTGTTCGGCTGGTCCTGGGCGGACCCGATCGCCGCGTTGATCATCGCCGCCGTCGCGATCAAGGAAGGCCGCGAAGCCTGGCGTGGCGACGCCTGTTGCGCGCCCAACCCGCTGGCCGCCGCCAACGCGGGATCCACCGCGCAGGGCTGCGCCGACGGCTGCTGCACCACCGACCAGCGGGCAGGGTCGTGATGCGGCCGACACCGACCTGGTGAACCGCTGATGCACCCCGTGACAGCGAGATGGCGCGGGTGGGCGGCGATCCGGCCGGGACGGCTTTACTACGGCGGCCAGATCGGCGCCGCCGACCTGCACGCCCACCACGCCGTACAGCTCCTGATCGGTGAGGAGTTGATCCTGCGCGGCGCCGATGGCGAAGCACACGCCATGCCGGCCGCGCTCATCCCGGCCAACACTCCGCATGCCATCGTCCGGGGTACGAGTGACGGGCTGCTGGCCCTGATCGACCCGGCGCAGACCGATCAGTCGGCCGGCTTCCCGCCACCGGGCTCGGCCGCAGCCTGGCGCGTCGAGGTGGAGGTTCCCTCCGACCGGGGCCTGCCCTCACTGACGGCGCTGGTCGACCACGTGTTGGGAGCGACCACCCCGCCTCCGCGACATCCCGCGCTCAACGACGCCGTGCGGATCGTCGCGGCCATGCTGCCCGGACAGGCGCGTCTCGCGGACGTAGCACGCACCGTGCACATGTCGGAAAGCCGCCTGTCCCACTTGTTCAAGGAGGAGTTCGGGCTGCCGTTCCGGCCGTATGTACTGTGGGTACGGCTGGGCGCGGCGCTGTCGTCGCTGTCGGACGGCGCCACGCTGACCGAGGCTGCGCACACGGCGGGCTTCTCCGATGCCGCCCACCTGACCAGGGCGGTCCGCAGGATGATGGGAGCCGCGCCGTCGTTCCTGGCCGCCGAAGTCCGGTGGCTTTCCTAGCAGGTTCGTTCAAGCCCCGCTGCCTTACGTCCAGGCAGGCTTGACCTCGTGATTATCGTGATCGGCGCTGGTCAGGCGGGGCTCGCGGCCGGCCGCGCGCTCCGCATTGCCGGACAGGACGTAGTCCTGTTGGAGACGCACTCACGGATCGGAGAGTCGTGGCGGTGCCGGTGGGATTCCCTTCGCCTGTTCACTCCCGCCCGCCTGAGCTCACTGCCCGGCATGCCGCTCCCCGGCGGAGATGGATACCCCAGCAAAGACGAGGTGGCCGACTACCTGGAGGCGTACGCGGGCCGCTTCGACCTGCCCGTCCGCCTCGGCACCACCGTGACCGAGCTGCGCCTGGCCCCGGACGGAAAATTCGAAGCCACCACCAACCACGGCACTCTCACCGCTGACGGAGTCGTGGTCGCGACCGGTCCCTTCCAGCAACCCCACATCCCTGCCCTTCCACTCTCGGACGAAATCATCAGCCTGCACAGCGCCGACTACCGCAACCCGCGACAACTGCCCGACGGTCCCGTACTGGTGGTCGGCGGCGGCAACTCCGGCGTGCAGATCGCCGCCGAACTGGCCGCCGCCCGACCCGTCACGATCTCGCTCGGCAAACGCCAACCGGTGCTGCCCCAGCGCATCCTCGGCGCCGACGTCTTCACCTGGCTCCAAGCCCTCGGCCTGGTACGCGCGCCCGTCACCGGCCGGCTGGGCCGCCTCGTCCGCGACCGAGACCCCCTGATCGGCGCCGGGCCGCGACACCTGAGACGGTTGGGAGTAAGCATCATCGACCGGATCGTCTCGGCAGACGGCCCTGCGCTGCGAACGGCGAACGGGCACACGGCAAAGCCTTCTGCCGTCATCTGGGCCACCGGCTATCGACCCGACTACAGCTGGATCCGCGTCCCCGGCGCCTTGGCCGATGGGCTCCCTCGGCACACCGGAGGCCTCAGCCCGGTGCCCCGCCTGGCCTACCTCGGGCTGCCCTACCAGCGAAGCCGCGGATCGGCTCTGCTGGGCTGGGTCGGCGAGGACGCCGCTCTGATCGCGAGGACGTTCACGACACAATCCAGCGCTACATGAGTGGACCCCCGCAGGGCCCGATGATCACCGAGCGGATCGAAGCCCGGACCGATGGCATCGGTTGCCGCCCGGCCTCCGCACCGTGACCGACGGATGAAGGTGCCGACCTCAGAGAGACCGCGCTCGTCTCGGAGGGCGGTGTGAATGGGACTCGACCTGAGGGGTAACAGGTCCAGGACCTTAGCTGGGACATGGAGGGACAACCAGGTACGGGGGGTTGTCATGCCTGGGAAAGTTCATCTGGCTCTAGCTGCCACGTTGGGCGTGGGAACGGCCGGCATCGCCGTCACCGGGACGGCCGAGAGGATGCAGGAGCAGCCGGCGGCCGAGGCCCTCATCAAGAGCACAGAAGGCGAGAACGTCGGCCGGCTCCGCGTTGAGGCACTGAATTCCACTACATCGAAAGTGACCGTCAGCGTGAGCAACATCCCGGCCGGTTATCACGGCTTTCACATCCACACCAAAGGTGTGTGCGATCCCAGATCCACCGATCCATCCACCGGGAGCCCGTTCTTCAGCGCGGGCGGCCACTTCGACCTCGGCTCCGGCTCCCATCCTGACCACACCGGCGACTTGCCGGCCCTCCTGGTGAGCGCGGACGGTACAGGCGTCGCATCCGCTGCCACTGATCGATTCCGCGTGAAGCAGCTGTTCGATCGCGATGGCAGCGCCGTCATCATTCATGCCGGGCCGGACAACCAGGCCCATATCCCGGATCGCTACCGCCAAGCGGATGGGAAGACAGGTCCCGACGCCGACACCCTCAAGACAGGTGACTCCGGCGGCCGTATCGCCTGCGGTGTGCTCCAACAGCGCTAACTCCGATGGCGGATCACCGACGAGCTCCGTCGGCGGCTACTCGCACCGCCGCGGGGCCGAAGGCCGTCACGGGCGTAGGCGTGGCAACCAGCGCGGCACAGCCGCGCGGGACTCGGCGTAGTCGGCGCCGAACCTGGCGAGCCGGACGGGGCTCCCCTCGCGGGATGACAATTCCAGAAAAGCCCCGAACGGGTCGAGCGGGTGACGGCCACTATGCCGGTTCGTCGCGGCGAACCTCAGCCGAGGTCAGTCATCATCGTCATCGTCGTCTTCTACGAGTTCGCCTTCCCACGCTTCCTTGCCCTCCATGACGGCGAACGCGGCGATGACGAACCCGGCTACCGGGTCCAGCCACGTCCAGCCGAACGTGGCGTAGGCGACCAGGCCGGCGAAGGTGGACACGCTCAGCCAGGCGCACAGCTTCGTCTCTGCCGCGTCAGCGATCACGAGGCGGGAGTTCATCTCCTGTCCGGCCTTGCGCTTGAGCCGCGCGAGCCACGGCATGATGACGATGGAGGCACCGGTCAGCACGATGCCGACGATGGAGGTGTCCGGTGCCTCGCCGCCGAGCAGGTCACGGACGCCCTCGAAGACGACATAGGCGGCCAGCGCGAAGAACGTGATCGCGATGAACTTCAGCGCCCGCCGCTCCTTCACCGGGTCCGGCTCGCCCCCGCGGATCTCGGCCAGCAGCCGGGTCAGCACCACCGCGGCGGCCGCCACCTCGATCCCTGAGTCGATGCCGAAACCGATGAGCGAGATGGCCGAGGCCGCCGCGCCGGCGGCGATCGCGATGACGCCTTCGACGATGTTGTAGCCGATGGTGAATCGCGCGTATCCCACTGCCCGCCGAGCGGCAGGGCCGGTCACGTCGGGGAGCTGTCGGCTCGTCACTGGCCGGCCCCCGCCTGTCCGATCACGGCGGAACCATGGTCGTCTGGCGGGACGGGGCGCAGCTCGACCGCGTGCCCGGTGGCGGCCAGCAGTTGCTCGGCGGAGGAGAGCAGGTCCATCAGCTCGGGGCGGGTCAGGCTGTAGAAGGACTGCCGGCCCACGGCGCGGTAGTCGACCAGGCCGCAGTCGCGCAGGCAGGCCAGGTGCTTTGACACGGTGGACTGGGCCAACCCCAGTTGAGTGGTGAGATCTACCACCCGAGCCTCGCCACGGGCCAAGCGGGCAACAATACGCAGCCGAGTCTCATCTGCCAGGGAGTGGAACAGGGCCGCCGCCGGAGCGATGCCAGCGGCGATCTCGGCATTGAGACACCGGCCACCCTCAGGATCAATCGCCATAATGCGATGATAGTCGCAGATTGCCATGTATTGGCAAGAGCTAGGCGACTCACGCGCAGTCCGGACTCTGCCGCGCGTATCCCCGAACCTCCGGAAACCCTGCTTCCGAGGCCGGCGATGACCCGCGGCGGCTGCCCCGCCAGATCGCTATGACCGTTCACGTGGGCACTGGCCACCCTGGTCGCGAAGCGATTCACGATTTCGACTTGCTCCACGCCGCCACCCCGCCTGGCTATGAACCCTCGCGACCACCTCTTCCGACAGCGTGCGCCCACTAGTACTCCAGCATCACTTTGTGATCTTTGGCTGTCTTCGGCGGTAGTGGCTGATCTGGGCGGTGTATTGGTGGCGCCGACGCCAATGCGACCACGCCCGGATTTGATCAAGGTCTGGTGGGCGTGTGATCATGTGTGCCAGTAGACGCCGGACCTCTCCCATCGAGAGGGGGACGAGGCCGTCCTGATTCGTTCCGGTCGGCTGTTTGCCGCAGTCACGGCGAGATAGGCGTGGGCGATCATGGCCAAGGTGATGTGCCGATACCAGGCGTCATAGCGGCGGACTTGGTACTGATCCAGGCCGACCTCGGTCTTGGCGCTCTGGAAACACTCCTCAACAGCCCAGCGACTCCCGGCAACCTTCACCAGCTCATCGATGGTGGTGTCGGCCGGGCCGAAGCCGAGATAGAAGGCCACCTGCTCAGGGTGGGCGATGCTGCGGCGGATGAGGATCCACCGCTCATACCCCTCCTCCGGTTCGCGGATGATGGGCAAGGTGGCCATCGCCCAGTCATATAGGCACGGCCCTTTGGCGCCCTGGCCGGCCGAGATGCGCTTCCAGCCGGCTGCGGGCACCTCGGCCACCAAGCTTTCGGCACGTGCTCGTGGACCGAGGCCCCCGCCGATTGCTCAGTGAGGTGATCGAGGCGGCCGACCGCCTCGGCGTCCTCGCGCCGTGAGGATCAGCGTGCAGCGGGCGCTGGCGCCCACCGGGCCGGAGCCCCGGACCTCCTGTGTATCACCTGAACACCGGCACGACTGGGTCAGGACTGCCCGTCTGACCGTCCTCCCAGCCATTGCCCCCCGAGCACCTGCCCGGCTGATGTCCGATGCGCTGGTGGCTTCGCAGCCCCAGGTCCCGCGGGGTGGGCGCACCGCTCGCGTGCCCTCCGTAACGCACGTTCCCACGCTGCCCCTTAGCAGGCGAAGGGGTCGACCTTCCCTGCGCGCCGTCACCACGACGCCCCAAAGAGGCGGCCCTTCTCCCGGACACCTCCCCAGACCCAAGGTCGGCTTCGCTAGCGTGGCGACATGTTTCGGTCTGCGCGTCTTGAAGCGCTGTTCGGTAAGCGGTTTGATCAGGTGGTCTTCGCGGACGTCATCGCGCTGATCGGGCGTGAGGAAGCAGCCGAAGCGGCCGACCTGGACTACAAGGAACGGGTTCACGCCAAGAACGACGAGCAGAAGGTCGAATTCTGCAAGGACGTCGTGGCCATGGCCAACGACCGCGGCGGACTCCTGGTTATCGGCATGAAGGAAGACGGCCAGCGAGCTCTCCCTCAAGAAGTGACCAAGGTCGAAGTGAGCGACGGTGAGCTGCGCCGGCTGTATGACGTGCTGTTGAACGTGTCCCCTCACCCCTTGCGGGTCGACATCCTTGCCGTTGAGGACCCCGACGACCCGGGTCACGGCGTCCTGCTGGTTCTGGTGGAGCGCAGTGGCCTGGCCCCCCACGCGCTCCTGGACACCCGGGACAAGACCCACCACCGCGACGGCTGGTTGCGTTTCCCCATCCGCAACGGCGCCGCCACCCGCTGGATGCTCGAACCCGAAGTCGCTACCCGCTACCGTGACCGCTTCATCACCGGACGATCCGTCCACGACCGGCTGAACGCCGTGGAAATCGAATGCGTCGAGGCCTACGCAGAACGTGACGGCTCAACCCTCCCAGACCCGCCGCAGGAACCTCACCACGGGTTGGGGCCGCGGACTCCGGAGTATGGCTTTTACCGGAAGGAGCCGGCGCGGCCCAACCTGGTCGTGACCGTCGTTCCAGAGACCGCTGGAAGGCTCGTGATCAATCAGGCGGCCCTGCAGGAGCTCCGGCGCGCCCAGGCTGCCGAACCGGTGCTGATCGGACTCGACAGAACCTTCCAACAGGTGGGCGTCGCCCCCGGCCGACTCACCGCGATCCTCGGAGATCCCATCATCGCCGTGTACAGCGAACTGCACACCGACGGGTCGGGATCGTTCCTCATCTCGCTGCTACGCGAGGACCAGACCGGTGAAACGATCCAAGTTCTCGTCCAGGAGCTGGTCTGGTACCTGCTGTCGGGCCTGCGGCACCTCGGCCGCCACGCACGCGATCGCACAGCTGCCGGCGGCGTCACTGCGATCAGACTGAGCCTGCTGGCAGACACCGACGAGGTCGGCGACTCCGGTATCGATCTCCCTCGCCGTGACCCTCTCCGCGAGATCCAGCTGACGTCCAACACAAGCTACGGCGACTACGCGCGTCTGTCACCGACCCACCGTGCCGTCGGTGACGTCTTCGCCCCGCTCGACGATCTCGCCACCGATGGACCGGGCCTGATCTCGGCGGCCGCGCTGGTCGCCAACGAGGCATGTCACGCCTTCGGCCTGGCCGAAGTGCCCCTGCTCGACACCAACGGCACCATCAACCGCCACCACTGGGACGGACCACTACAGGCCATCATCACCAACTGGGCGTCCTGGTAACTCAGCAAGGCTCACGACCCAACCGGCGATCCTGCATGACCGGCAGGGACGTACGGCGGGCGACCGCTATGGACCGCACCCGATCGGCTCGCCTTGGTGGCGCCGGCCACGCCTCGACGACGGGCAACACGTCCAGGAGCAGCGGTACGGCAGCGACACCGGAGGCAAGCCATGGTCGGATCCGTCACCATCGAACTCGACCAGCCTCCTGCAGGAGATCACTGCGCGTAAGCCCCACTGCCATCAACTTGACGCGAGTCACCGTCACCGACTTGTCGTTCCCACTGTCACGAACCTGGCGCTCAACTCTTGGCATGACGACCTGACGGACACGAGCAAGATCAAAAACACGGAATGGACCAAGGTATCTGCGATTCCGCAGGCCGCTTGGTGAGTGGCTGAGGCCTCACGATCGCCCCCACTTCGGTGCCGGCCGTACGGGCTGGGGGCGCTCGTGATCCGGCATGCTGGCGTGTCGGCACGCGGGCGTGCTGACGTGGTAGCACCTACCAATACGCGGTCGCTCGGCCGGGCTGCGGCCTGGGGCCGGTCCCGTCAGCCGCCGCCAGGCGGCACCCATTGAGCGAACATGCGAACCCACAAGACATGCGAACATCACGCCCCATACCAGGGTGCGCTTTACGTCGGTCCTCAGGCCTCCTGCTGTCGGCACGACACCACGCCCAATGGGACCCCGCATGATCGGACTGGTCAGCACAACATCGCCCAGACGCCAGCCAGCCGTGCCTAGCCGTCTCAGCGAGCGGCTTCATATTGTCCGGTTCGATGGCACATGTCTCGTACCCGACGGCGAGGGGCACAGATGGGCGGGATTTGGGCACGGTTCAAGACAAAGACCAGCAGCCGCGGCATCAACGGTGACTCCCCCGACCCGCCACCTGAGATCTCCGCCCCGGAACGCCGTATGGCTACGGACCTCGGCGACGCGCTGACGGCCTACTGGCGCAACGGCAACTGGTTCGGCACCGACGAACTCATCTACTGGATGATCGACCACGGTCATCTCTCTGAGGCCGCGTATGTGCTCGATCAAGTGATGGACGCGCCAGGTCTTTCCGCGAAAGCACAGGAACGGCTGGGCAAGTGCGTCAGACGCCTGGAGAAGGCCAAGCGTGCGGGCGCGGCCGCTGCGCAGACAGAGCGGAGCCCTGACGCTTCCCGGATGGAGGCGCCAGGGCATCCTTCAGCGTGGTGAACGGTCAATCCTGCTCTCGGACTCGGCCGTCGCCTTCTCGATGTCGTCCAGCAGCGCACGGAGCTCAACGACCACAGCACGGGCCCGGTCAGGATGAGCCCGGGCGTACGACAGGAATGCCGGCCGCTGGATCGTGCGGGCGAAGGTCTTCCGAAGACGTTCGGTCTCTACCGCGAACTGCTCATCCGCGTCCGCCGTCGGCGGGTCGGTGTGGAGTTTACCGGCAAGGTAGGCCCGAATCTGGGCGGCCGCCGCGACCGGATCGAACTGAGGAGCTGCTACCACGATCTGAGCCGCCGACTTGAGGACCGCGGCTGTGACTCGTGTCCCATCGGCCTCGACGACCGTCTCGTAGACCAGGACGGCAGCGCCCTAGCCGTGGCGGTCCGCTACGGGAAGAAGCTCGCGTACCTGGCTCTCGTTCAGCGTGCTGAGACCAATTGGTCTCAGTCTCTCGGCGAGTGTCATTGGGTAACCGTAGGTAAGCCCGCACATGACGATTGGCCGCCACAGCAGGAGGCGACCGTGCTGGCCCAAGCGCGGCTACGGCTGCGGGGATTCCTCGAGGCTGGAGAGCAGCGACAGCATCATCAGCACGGGCGCGGCCTCTTCCGGCACAGGCCGATTCGCCCCGCATCCCTGAGCGCACTGTGGACATCGAATGAACGTGCTTGTCAGCCAGACGAGGAGCAGGTTGTTGCGGAAGTCCCCGTCACGCTGCCCCCTCGCTGAGCCGCTGGACCCGCTGCAGTCGCCTGCCGTTGCGCACTCGGACACACCTGCGCGTCACGCCGCTTGACATACCCCCGGGGTGTATATACCTTCCCTGGACATACCCCCTACGGGTATTGGCGCCGCTGACATCAACGGCTTCTTGTCGGCGCTATATACCCTCCCCCCGTACTGTTTAGGAGAAGCTCATGTCCGGACCATCCCCCCGGCGCTGGGCCGCATTGGCCCTGATCGCCACCGCCCAGTTCATCGTCATCATGGACACGTCGATCATCGGCGTGGCCCTCCCCCGCATGCAGGAGGACCTCGGCTTCTCCCAGGAGAACCTGTCCTGGGTCTTCAACGCCTACGTCGTCGCCTTCGGCGGCCTTCTCCTGCTCGGCGGCCGTCTGTCCGACCTGTTCGGCGCCCGTCGGCTGTTCGGCACCGGCTGGCTCGTCCTGCTCGCCGGCTCACTGGTCGCCGGCATCGCGCCCGAGGTGTGGGTCGAGCTGACCGGGCGCGCCGTGCAGGGCATCGGCGCCGCGCTCATCGCGCCGTCCGCGCTCACCCTGCTCATGATGCTCTTCGGCCACGATCCCAAAGAGCTCACCAAGGCCCTGGCCCTGTACGGCGCCGCCGCGCCCGCGGGCGGCACCGCGGGAGTGTTCCTCGGCGGTGTCATCACCGAGTACCTGAGCTGGCCCTGGGTCTTCTACATCAACATCCCCATCGCCCTCGTCGCGCTCCTGGCCACCGGTCCGCTGATGCCCGCCGCGCAGTCCCAGCGCGGCTCCATCGACGTGTTCGGCACGCTGACCGTCACTCTCGGCCTCGGCGCCGCCGTCTACGCCATCGTCCGGGCACCCGAGGTCGGCTGGGGCTCCGCCGAGACGTGGATCGTCCTGGCCGTTGCCGTGGCGCTGCTGGCCGCGTTCGTCGCCATCCAGGCCCGCCGCCGGGAACCGCTGATGCGACTGTCCATCTTCCGCACCCCCGACCTCGCCGCGGCAAACCTGACCCAGCTGCTGCTGGGCGGGGCGTGGATCCCGATGTGGTTCTTCCTCAACCTCTATCTGCAGCAGGTCCTCGGCTACAGCGCCTTCCCCAGCGGCGCCGCGCTGCTGCCCATGACCGTCCTCATCATGATCGGCATGATCGTCCTGGCGCCCCGGGCCATCGGCCGCTTCGGCCCCAAGGCCGTCACCGTCACCGGCCTGCTCCTGCTCGCCGGAGGCATGGCCTGGCTGTCATTGATCAGCCCGAACGGCAGCTTCGCGATGGACGTCCTGCCCGCCAGCCTCGTCTCCGCGCTCGGCATGTCGCTGGCCTTCATCCCGTCCCTGGGCACCGCCATCTCCTCCGCCCGTCCCGAGGA
The DNA here is from genome assembly GCF_043196965.1 of Nonomuraea sp. NPDC049309. Taxonomy (NCBI): domain Bacteria; kingdom Bacillati; phylum Actinomycetota; class Actinomycetes; order Streptosporangiales; family Streptosporangiaceae; genus Nonomuraea; species Nonomuraea sp. NPDC049309. Next base: position 533,163 of record NZ_JBICSH010000002.1, read on the forward strand.
GGGCGGACTGGCCTCGGGCATCGTCAACACCAGCTACCAGGTCGGCTCCGCACTCGGCCTCGCGGCCATGACCGCCGTCGCCGTCGCCAACGGCTCCGGGCAGCTCGGCAACCTGCCCGCCCTGACCGACGGCTTCTCCGCGGCGTTCATCGGAGCCGCGGCCATCGCCCTCGCGGGCGCCCTGCTCGCCTCGGCCACTCTGCGCAGCCAGCGCACGGCCGTGCCCGCTGACGATGTCACCGCCTCCCACAGATGACGCTCCACACACGAAAGGGGAATCCCATGTCCCTCCACCCACATCGCCTACGACGGCTCGCCCCACGCTCGGCACCCCATAGAGGAGACCGTAGGTCTCTCTCCCACCGCACCCGCGGTGGTGCTCTACGCCCGCCCGTCGCTGGAGAGCTGCGCCATGCATCTCGAAGGCCATCCGGCTCCGGAGGACCTCCGCGACATTGACGCCAAGACCTTCGACGCTTCGCTGATAATCCCGTGCTCCCGTGGCCGGCGCCGAATGCAGGCGGTGCTGTCCGGCAGCCCCTCTAACCGCGTCACGAACAGCAGTGCCCCGGCTCCGTTACTTTGGGGTCGGGGCACGCCGCTGCATGGTGGCACGGCTGTTACGGCATGCGTCTTCGCCATTTCTCTGAACAAAGACCCAGTCGGAAGCGAGCCAGCCGATTGACGGCTTCGCGGAGAACGGGATCCGCGTTGGCTCTGTCGCGGTCAACCTCCCCGGGCTCAGGTGCGCGATCAAACCCTCGCCCGACATCCTGACTACGATCGCCGGTAGCATGACGGCATGATGCGCGGCCTCGGTGAGCTCGAATCGACGATCATGGATCGCATGTGGGCCCGACGGCGACCGGCCACCGTCCGGGACGTGCTCGAAGATCTCCGGCAGGACAGGACGATCGCCTACACCACCGTGATGACCGTGATGGACAACCTCCACACCAAGGGCCTGCTCAAGCGGCAGTCCGCCGGCCGGGCCTACGTCTACGAGCCGGTGGCCTCGAAGGAGGCCTACACCGCCGACCTCATGCGCAGCGCGTTGGCGGGCAGCGGCAACCATGCCGCCACTCTCGTGCACTTCCTGGAGCGGCTCACGCCGGAGGAGGCCGCGGCGCTGGAAGCGGCGCTCCAGGTGATCCCACCCAGGGGCGGATCGGCATGATCGCGGCTGCGGTCCTGCTGCTCTACACGGTCGTCGCCGCCCTCTGGCTGCCCAAGCTTGGGCGGCGGGCCGCAGGCTGGGCCGAGCGGGCGCCGCGGCTGGCGATCACCGTCTGGCAGGCGGCGATCGCCTCCGTGGTCGCCTCCACGGTGCTGGCTGCTCTGGCCTTTGCCGTGCCCGCCGATGTCGTGGGACACGGCCTGGCCGGTCTGTTCGAGGCGTGTGCCGACATGCTCAGCGCCGGCGAGGGGCTGACTTTCGCGGGTGTGGCGGCCCTGGTGGCGGCGGGCTCGGTGCTGGGACGGGTCGCCTACTGCGGCGCTGCCGTCCTGTACAGGGCGGCTGTGGAACGGCGGGAGCACGCGGCGCTGCTCGGTCTGCTGGGCCGGCGCGACACCGATCTCGGTGCCGTCGTGATCGACCATGACGAGCGACTCGCCTACTGCGTCCCGGGCCGGCACGGCCAGATGGTGATCACCACGGGAGCCCTGCGTAGCCTGGCCCCTGAGCAGGTGGCCGCGGTGCTGGAGCACGAGCAGGCACATCTGCGCGGGCGGCATCACCTCGTGCTGGCCGGTGCCGAGACCATGGCCAGGGCGTTCCCGGGAGTCCCGCTGTTCGAGCGGGCCAGGACGGAGATCGCGCGGCTGGTCGAACTGCTCGCCGACGACGTCGCCGCCCGTCGCCACCCGCGCACGCAGATCGCCGCGGCGCTGGTCCGGCTGGCCACCGGCCGCGCGCCGGCGTTCACGCTGGGCGCGGGTGGGGAGACGGCGCTCACCCGCGTGCGCCGCATGCTCCATCCCGAAGCGCCGCTCGGCCGGCGAGAGCGTCTGACGGGTCTGCTCACCGTCGCCGCACTACTTGCAGGGCCCGCTGTTGTCGCGCTGGTGCCAGGCATCGGCTCCTTCCTGGCCCATCACTGCCACTCGTTCCTGTTCCTCTGACCTGATGGCAAACGCGTCTCACTCGCCCAGATCGGTCGGCCGGGTGGCTCGACCTGCCCCAGTCCAGCCCTGACAACAGCGAAGTCCGCTACGTGCGCAGGCCATCTCCGTGCCTGGTCTTACTCCCGCGATCGCCGTGCTGTGGCAACGAAGATCGGTAGGGCCAAGAACATACGACCGGCACGCGCTCGCTCCTCCTGTTCGGTCACCCACACCGCTTCCTGTTCGGGCGTGATGGCTCCGGCGGTGCGGGCGCCTTCCGCGACACCCGTGAGCATGGGCAACATCGTGGCATCGGTGAAGACGCCCACATGCGCCTCCACTTCGACGTCCTTGAAGCCGGCCTCCAGGAGCAGGTTCCGGTAACGACGGGCCGCCCGCGGATGGGGAGTCATGTCAGCACGTGCGTGCACGATCGTCCGGGTGAGCGCCGGGTGGTCGGAGTCGATGATGAAGGCGTCCCAGTCCTGCCCGATGAGCACGATCCGCCCGTCGGGCGCGAGCACCCGCTTCGCCTCCTGCAGTGCCCCGGCGGCGTCGGCGAATTCGTGGTAGACCTTTTCGGCCCGATATCCGGCGACTTCCCCATCGTCAAGCGGCAGGTCGAACACGTCACCGATCCTGAAGTCGGCGCCGGGCCAGCGGTGCCGGGCCACTGCGATCATCTTCTCACTGACGTCCACGCCGACGGCTCGCCTCCCTCGCTCCGCGAGTTCGGCGACCGCGCGCCCGGCGCCACAGCCGACGTCGACCACGGCTGCTCCGTCCGGGAGGTCGAGCAACTCGTACGACCGCGCACGCAACGCGACGGCCTCGGGCATCGCGTCGACGACATCCAGCAGCTGGATGAGTGAATCCATGTGTTCCGTCGTTTTGAACATGCGAGCCAGCATGCGACTTAATGTCTACATGAAGTCAACCGCGACCATGAGCATCGGTGACATCGCACAGCGATTCGGGCTGGCGACTCATGTCCTGCGCCATTGGGAGGCGATGGGCCTGCTCGCCCCGGCCAGAGTAGAAGGCGAGCGCCGCCGGTACGGGCCCGACGACCTCTATCGGATAGCCGTGATCCTCCGTGCGAAGGAAGCCGGATTCAGCCTGGACGAGATCCGCGAGATGATGGCCACCTCTGACGCGGCGGAACGGCGCGCTGTCCTGCTGCGGCGCAGGGCGGAGCTCGCCCGGCACATCGCCGAAGCGCAGGCGTCGCTCGAACTGATCGACTGCGCGCTCGAGTGCGATCACGAGGACTTCAGCAGTTGTCCCCATTTCCAGTCCAAGGTGGCCGAGCGGATCTCCCTGGCACCCCCGCCACACGTACGCGTGTGAGCCAGGCTGCAGTTCTCGCCACCTCACAATCTACGATAGATCTTAGTACCCGACCCAACGGTCGCTATGGGAGTTGCCGGGGCGGGTATGGAGGACATCATGACCGCCGGGGCCAGCAAGGATCGCAGTACGGCAATTCTCGACGTGAGCGGGCTGCAGTGGGCTACGGAGCAGAACGTGGTCCGCGCCGTACTGAGCCGACGCCCCGGGGTCGTCGAGGTCGAGGTCAATCCGGTCGGCCAAGCCGCCACTGTGGTGTTCGATCCCCGCGTCACGTCCATGGCCGAGCTGCGACGCTGGGTGGAGGAATGCGGCTACCACTGCGCGGGGCAGTCTGTCCCATCGCACGTCTGTGATCCCATGGCAGAGCCCGACCCCTCAGGTGAGCACGCCGACCACCACACCGCGCAGGCGGTGCGCGAGCCACCCCGTGCGGAGCCTGAAGCCGGCCCGGCACCCCACGAGATGATGGGGCACGGTGGCCACGGCGCCATGTCCATGGAGGCCATGGTCGCCGACATGCGCAACCGGTTCCTGGTGGCGGCCGTGCTGTCCATCCCAATCCTGATCTGGTCGCCGATCGGTCGGGAAGTGTTCGGCCTTGAGGTGCCGGTGCCATTCGGGCTACGCGAGGACGTGTGGGCGTTGATCCTCAGCCTGCCGGTGATCTTCTACTCCTCATGGATCTTCTTCGACGGCGCGGTACGGGCGTTGCGCGCACGCACGCTGGACATGATGGTGCTGGTCGCCGTGGCGATCGGCGCAGGTTGGCTGTATTCGCTCTACATCACGCTAACCGGTGGCGGCGAGGTGTTCTACGAGGCGGCCACCGTACTCGCGGCGTTCGTACTGCTGGGGCACTGGTTCGAGATGCGGGCCAGGGGCGGCGCCAACGACGCCATCCGGGCGCTGCTCGACCTGGCACCGCCCAAGGCGGTGGTGATCCGCGACGGCGAACAGGTGGAGATTCCCACCGCCGAGGTCGTGGTCGGTGATGTGCTGCTGGTCCGGCCCGGCTCGAAGATCGCCGTCGACGGCGAGGTCATCGAGGGCGAGAGCGAAGTCGACGAGTCGATGGTCACCGGCGAGAGCCTGCCGGCGCACAAGGCCCCGGGCACCGAAGTCGTCGGCGCGACCATCAACAAAAATGGCACGCTGCGGGTGCGCGCCACCAAGGTCGGCGCCGACACCGCGCTGGCCCAGATCGTCAAGCTCGTCCAGCAGGCCCAGAACTCCAAAGCCCCGGGACAACGTCTGGCCGATCGGGCGGCGTTCTGGTTGGTCTTCGTCGCGCTCATCGGCGGCGCGCTCACGCTGGCGGCCTGGCTGCTCGCGGGTGCGACCGCCGCTACGGCGATGCTGTTCGCCATCACCGTCGTCGTGATCACCTGCCCGGACGCGCTCGGGCTGGCAACACCCACTGCGATCATGGTCGGCACGGGTCTGGGCGCCAAACGTGGCGTGCTGTTCAAGAACGCCATGGCACTGGAGACATCGGCTCGCATCCAGGCCGTCGTCATGGACAAGACCGGCACGCTGACCAAGGGCGAGCCAGAGGTCACGGACGTGATCGTCGAGGGGATGGCGGAATCCGAACTGCTGCGACTGGTGGCCGCTGTAGAGCGCGAGTCCGAGCACCCCCTGGCCGAAGCTGTGGTCCGGTATGCCGACATACATGCTCCGGACGGCGGGCAGGCGCGCGATTTCGAGAACGTCCCCGGCCATGGCGCCAAGGCCCAGGTGGACGGGCATCGGGTCGTGGTGGGCAACACGAAGTTGATGCTGGCCGAGGGGTTGGATCTGGGCGAGCTTGCCGCTCGACGCGAGGAACTGGCCGCAGGCGGGCGTACCGCGGTGATCGCCGCCGTGGACGGGCGCGCGGCCGCGTTGATCGGCATCGCCGATGCGCCCCGCGACACTTCGGCTGCCGCGGTGGCCGCTCTCCACGAGGCCGGCGTCGAGGTCATCATGCTGACCGGTGACAATGAAGCCACCGCCCGGCGCATCGCCGATCAACTGGGCATCGACACGGTCATCGCCGAGGTGCTACCCGGCGACAAGGCAGCCAAGATCGCCGAACTACAGCGTGGCGGGCGTAAGATCGCGATGGTCGGCGACGGCGTCAACGACGCCCCGGCACTTGCCCAAGCTGACTTGGGCATCGCCATCGGCGCAGGGACCGATGTCGCCATCGAGACCGCTGATGTGGTGCTCATGCGTTCGGATCCGCTCGACGTCCCCACCGCGCTGGCCATCGGTCGCGGGACGCTGCGCAAGATGCGCCAGAATCTCGGCTGGGCGATCGGCTACAACGCGATCGCGCTGCCGATCGCTGCCGGCGTCTTCGAGCCAGCCTTCGGCTTGGTTCTGCGGCCCGAGATCGCCGCCCTCTCGATGTCCGGATCGAGCTTCATCGTCGCTGTCAACGCACTCACCCTCAAGGGCCTTCGCCTGCCACGATCCGTCGCCTCGGGAGATTGAGCCCGCCTCGCACCGTTGTGATCAGTTGCTCACCCTCACCACCCCCGCGAGATTGCGCGTGTGAACGGGAACGATCCTGACGACGTCCCCTGTCCTCGGCGCTTGGATCATCTTTCCGTCACCCCAGTAGATCGCCGCATGCGAAATGTAGCCAGGATTGGTCGGGTCGAGGCGCCAGAAGATCAGATCACCCGGACGCATCTCGGAGAAGGGAACAAGGGATCCGCTGGCGAACTGCTGATGCGTCACGCGCGGCAGCCGTACACCTGCCTGGGCGAAGGCCCATTGGATCAGTCCTGAGCAGTCGAAGGCATCGGGACCCTCAGCACCCCATACATACGGGGCTCCGAGCTTGCTGGCGGCTGCCGTCAGGGCGACGTTCACCCGGCCGGCCGGGACCTGCTGGCGATGGGACGGAGAGAAAGCGGGCTTGAGCACGACCACCTGGGTGCCGCGAGGCAGCACTTTTCGCAGCGCGTCCCGCATCTTGGCCGAATCCACCTTCGGGGCGCTGACCAAGAGCGCGTTGTTCTGAGGAAAGCCCAGCGCGCGGGCCATGCTCCGCGACACGACCGCATCCACGGCGTCCAGTCCCATGGTGGCGTGAGCGCCGACACGTATGGCTTGCCCGTGGCTTTCCACCCTCTTCCCGAGCGCCAGGCCACCGTCGGTCCCAAGACTGAACGAAACAGCCATCTCTCCGCCGGCCACACGTCGCCAAAGATCATCCGAGGCAGCCGTCGGCTTGGGCGTGTAGGCACGAAAAGTGGAGGGGTTCACCCCGATGGTGCCTACTTTCCGGCCATCGAAGGCAGCCTGAGCCGCATCGACGATCTCGGCAGAATCTACGTCCTTCCACCGCCGAACTCGCTCGATGACCGCCATCGGTAGCGAACGGTCGGCGACCACGAGCAGGTGCGGTTCCCGTAACCGCTTCAGCGCAGCCACCTGCGGCGGGGCCGAGGTCGCGGCAACTGGTGAATTCCGAGGAGCCCACGCACGAAGCGGACGCGCCTCGGTCGGTCGGCCGGGCTCACCAAGCACCAGCACGCCGGCGACCAACGTCACAACCACGAACCCCGTGAGCAGAAGTACCGTCCACTGAAGATCCCTACTATGCCCCATAGTCACTGCGCCATGATGCCAGCTCTGGTTCAGCCCTCAAGAGGTGCCGACGGAACATATAGGACTCGTCACCCCGGCAGATTTCCCTTATACCCCCTACCCGTATAATGTAGGGCTCCACGACTAAGGAGGATCATCTTGGACCACACCGGTCACCACCACGCGAGCTCAGAACCAACTGAGTCCAGCGAGCACGAGCACGTGGAACACGTCGGTCATCACCCTGCCGCCCCGTCCTTAGCCACATGGGGCATGGCCGCGCAGGCGACGCTGCACTGCCTGATCGGCTGCGCCATCGGCGAAGTGCTGGGCATGGTCATCGGCACCGCCACCGGCATGTCCAACATGGCCACAGTGGTGCTCGCCGTGGCGTTGGCCTTCGTGTTCGGCTACGCCCTGACGATGCGCGGCGTGCTCCGCACCGGAGTCGACTTCCGCACCGCGTTGAAGGTCGCGCTGGCCGCGGACACCATCTCCATCGCGGTCATGGAGATCGTGGACAACGCGGTCATGCTGACCGTGCCCGGCGCCATGGACGCCGGCCTGAACAGTTGGCTGTTCTGGGTGGCCCTCGCTGGAGCGTTCGTGGTGGCCTTCATCGTGACGACCCCGGTGAACAAGTGGCTGATCTCCCGAGGCAAGGGCCACGCGGTGATGCACCAGTACCACCACGGCCACTGAGTACGTCGGTCATCGCGTGGTCGCCATGCGCTTCCCGGCCTTTGCGCGTCTCTGCTCCTGCTGCTTGCGCCAGCCGTACCGGGTCAGGCCCTGTGGCTTGACCACGGAAAGCATCGTGATCAGGAGCAGAACCACGAGACCGCCGATGGAGTGCGGTAGCGTGCCGGGCATTCCGCGGGGATCGCCGCTGGAGGCGGCATGCTGTGCCATGGCCGCGACCGTCTGCGCTTCCACCAGGAGGACGAGGGTAGCGACCGTGGTCAGGAGAAGCTTCGCCAGCACCCAATAATGGCGCAGCAATCCCCAGGGGGTGCCCAGCGCCTGAATCACACCGGTGACCAGCGCGGCGAACGCCAGCGGCACGATCACGTACGAAACGATCAGCTCCATCGCGAGATGCGCTGCCCGCACGGTGGCAATGGTCTGGCTGTTCACCGCCGCGACGTCAAGCGCCGTGTAGGCGGCGACCGCGCCGAACCAGCCCACCGAAGTGCTGACGTGGGTGATGAGCAGGACCTTGCGCAGGCCGGGCGCCATCGTCATCCGGCGCCACCGCCTTGCGGCACCGGTTGACCAGTGACGCCGGAGCCCGTCGGCATGTGTCGTCCCGGACCGTGCTCGCCGCCGAGGCCGGTGAGCCGCATGACGGCGAAGGCAAGGATCAGGATGCCGACGACGATCGCGGCGGCCTTCACCCAACGAGGCACACCCGGGGGCGATCCGCGGTCGGCCATCGGGCCGGTGTCGGGGGGCGAGTCCGGCATGAGTGTGTCCTCTCTCTGGTCTGATCGGCCACCTCCCGTGGCCCTCCGAGGTCCAGTCCACACGTGGCAGACCGGGCGGTGCGTCACCCCAAGAGGAGAACTTCGATGTCCCCGCTGCGTGGACACGGCTCCCCCCACGGGGGGATTCCCCTGCGTTCGCGCGAAGGTAGCCTCTCTTGCGTGTCCTCGACGACCACGCACCGGATCTTCGCAACCCGGCAGGTCTGGGGACGACTGTTCGACGTCGCGATCATGATCACAGCGTTGGCCTGTTCGCTGGTGCTGCTGGCGCACGGGCTGGCTCTGATCCCGCATCGTGGCCTTCCCGCAGAGCTCGAACCTGGGAACGTCGACGCGAAGGTCCTGGCGCTCGTGGCGTGTTCGGCGGTGCCCCTGCTGGTGTGGCGGCGCTTTCCGCTGGGCGTCTTCGCGGTGACCTCCGGGGCGAGCGTGCTGGTCAGCGGCCTTGAACCCCGATCTGCTCTGACGCTTGGCCCTGCCGTCGCTCTCTACCTGCTCACCGCGACCCGCGAGTCGTGGACCTGGCGCACCACCGCCGTGGTCGTCGGCCTGGGCACTGCCCACATGGGCGCCACCACAGTGGCAGCCGGGGGCGATCCGGGGATCACGGTGCTGGTCCTGACGCCTGTCGCCTGGGCCGTGGCGTGGTTCGCCGGCGAACGTACGCGGCTGCGGCGCGAGCAACTGGCCGAGCTCCGGGAACGCGCCGTACGCGCCGAACGGGAAGCGGAACGGGAACGCTTGCTCGCCACCGTCGAGGAACGCGCTCGCATCGCCCGCGACCTGCACGACTCGGCCGGTCACGCCATCAGCGTGATTGCTGTCCGCGCCGGCGCGGCCCGACTACGACACAACCAAGATCCGGACCGCTCGCTGCGGGCCCTGGAGGCGATCGAGGAACTGGCACGTCAGACTGTCGGAGAGATCGACCAGATCGTCAGCACCCTGCGTACGGAGAGCCCAGGCGACGAGGCTCCGCCCGGACTCGCGTCCGTGGACGGCTTGATCGCCCGCCACACTGCAGCCGGACTGCAGGTCACTCTGGATGCCTCAGGCTCGGCGCGAACCCTCAGCGGCCCCGCCGACCAGGCCGTCTACCGAATTCTCCAGGAGGCACTCACGAACGCGGCCCGCCACGGCAATGGCGACGTCCACATTGAGCTGACCTTCGGCGACAGCGACGTCGACCTCAAAGTCACCAACCCCGTATGTCCCAACGGCACGCGACGCCGCAACGGCGGCCACGGCTTGATCGGCATGCGCGAACGCGCGACGCTGCTCGGCGGTAGCCTCGACGTCGAGCACGCCGACGACGCCTTCCACGTGCATGCCCGCATCCCCTACGGAGGCCACCGCCCATGACGCGCGTCCTGATCAGCGACGACGATCACCTGATGCGCGCCGGGCTCGCCGAGCTGCTCTCCAACGACTCCACGATCGACATCGTCGGGGAGGCGGCGACCGGCCGGGAGGCGGTCGAGCAGGCGTGCCGGCTTCTCCCCGACGTCGTGCTCATGGACGTGCGCATGCCCGACCTCGACGGCATCATGGCCACCCGTGAGCTGTCACGGGCGGCGCCCGGTGTGCGGGTCCTGATCCTGACCACCTTCGAGCAGGACGACTACATCTTCGGCTCGCTACGCGCCGGCGCCTCCGGGTTCCTGCTCAAACGCACGCGTCCCGAAGAGCTCATCGCCGCCGTGCACACCATCGCGGCCGGCGACTCGCTGCTGTCGCCGTCAGTCACTCGGCGCGTGATCGATCGCATGGCCAAACAGCCCACCCCTGACCTCGCCGACCAGTCAAGTCTGGCCGGGCTGACCCCGCGCGAGCGAGAGGTACTCGCCCTCATCGCGCGGGGCTTGTCCAACCGCGAGATCGCCGCCGCCCTCGTGGTGGAGGAGTCGACGATCAGGACCCATGTGAAGCGGCTGCTCATGAAGCTGGGCCTGCGCGACCGCGTCCAGGCGGTGATCTTCGCGTACGAGAACGGCCTGAACGCGCCGTAGGGTCGTCTTCGCGTCAGCCGAGAGCGCCGAGCAGCTCCCGGCAGGCGCGTTCGCAGTCGCGGCACGCCTCGGCGCAGACGGCGCAGTGGGAGTGCTGGGTGTGCCGCGCGCACTCATCGCCGCACGCCTTGCACACCTGAGCGCAGGCTTCGAGGATCGCTCGCGTGATGTTGGCGTCGTAACCGGTGTGCCGGGAGAGAACCTGTCCCGTGGTCTCGCAGATGTCGGCGCAGTCGAGGTTGGTGCGGATGCACTTGGTCAGCTCGCCGACCGTGTCCTCGCTGAGGCAGGCGTCGGCACATGCCGTACAGGCCTGGGCGCAGCGCATGCATGCCTCGATGCAGGCCGTGAGGCGAGCCTGGTCGACGTCGCCCAGATCTTTCGGGTAGGTGGAGAGCATCTCGGACACTTGCAGGGTCATGTCGATTCCCCGTCTCCTGGACCTGCTGGTGAACGGAGCGAGAGCTACCCGGCGCATGGGACGGCTAACGGCACGAAAAGGGCAAATCCGTAGATTCACGACTGTGGCCGAAGGCGGGGATCGCCTCCGGCCACACGGATGACTGCTACTGGAAACGGCGCAGCCTGAGGTGGAACTCGACGCCTTCGCCGGTCGTCGTTGGCTCCCGTGGTGTCCCCGGCCTCGGTAGGAAGTCAGGAGCACTGCGGGTTCCTAGATATGCCTAGGAGGTCTCCTCAGGCTCAAGGCCTATGAGGAGATTGAAGGCACCCGTCAACAGGTTCAGCGAGACCAGACCGACGATCTCGGCCATCACCCGGTCGCTCCATCCAAGAGCACGCAACTCCGCCACGTCATCGTCAGTGATGGACGAGGGTTCAGCCAGCACACGAACGGCCAGGGCGATCAAGGCTGCCTCGCGTGCGTCGGTGGACGTGCCCTGCCGCGCCATCACGATATCGGCTTCACTCAGGCCTGCCGCCTGCGCTGCTTCAGTGTGCGCCGACAGGCACATCGCGCAACCGATCCACTCCTGCACGGCCAGGGAGATCTTCTCGCTCAGCGGGCGCGGGATCTTCACCCGCTTCATCGCTCGGGAGAAGTCCAAATAGCCCTGGAGCAGAGCGGGCGAGTGAGCCATCGTGGCCACCATGTCACCCACTCCACCATGCCGGTCGACGATGTCGCTCAGTAGCTCGCGGGACTTCCCAGGCGCGTCGGCCGGATCGAGTGCTTGAAGACGTCTCATGAATCCTCCTCGTTCCCCGCAAACAATATACCCCCAAGGGGTATTTCAACAGACCCCTGAAGGCCTTCTTGAGGAGGCACCATGGGACGTCGGCGGTAGGCCGCGAACCGTCGAAGGTCAGCGGCGAGCGCTTTGCTCATGGTCGTCGTCGAGGTGGAGTTCGAACTCGTCGGCAGCGAGTTCGGTCAGAAAGGCCACCGGGTCCACCAGTTGCTCGATGTGCCGGACGCCCGGCGGCAGCGCGGGCAGGTCGCGGACGAGCAGCGCGGCGGCGCGCCCGGTGGCCCGGCTCTGCAGCCGCCCGCTGAAGGACGCCCCGGCCGTGGCAGAACTGACCGTCACGGCGAACCCGTCGCTTCCGAGGTGGATCTTCTCCAGCGCGGCGAGCAGCAGGCCGCGTACCGTCCGGCGGCGCAGCAGCCGGGCAACGGCAGGCCGCCCGGCCGCGGCCAGCAGACCGGTCATGAGGCGGGAGTCCAGGCACAGCCCGGTGCGCGCGGCGGGCACGCCGAGGGTGCCGGGCACGGTGTGCTGGTCGGAGAACGGGAAGCGGTGAACGGTACGCCGGCCGTACGGCGCGGGGAAGCCCATCGTCCACGAGTCGCCGAGCTCGCCCAGCCCGTCCAGGGTCCAGGCGATCGCCGCGGGGCCGTGTCGCTCACCGGAGCCGAGCAGCACGCCGATGCGCAGCTCGCCGGCGGGCGAGCGTTCGGCGCAGATCCGGGCGAGCAGGTTGGTGACGCCGGGGACGAGGCCGACGCTGAGGGCGGCTGTCGCGCCGCGGGCCAGGGCCAGGTCGTCGAGGGCCTGGATCTCGGCGAGCAGGTCGTGGGAGGCCGAGACGTCCACGTATCCGATGCCGCGTTCCAGGCAGGCGCGGGCGACCTGCGCGTCGCCGGTCTCGGCGCACATGAGGACGGTGGTGACGCCCTCCAACAGGCGGGCCACCTCGCCGGAGTCGGCGGCGTCGACGCGGATGGCCGTGGCCCCGGCGACGGGGCGCGCCCGGGCAGGGTCGCGACCGGCCACGATCACACGGGTGCCGGGAGATCCGGTCAAGGCGGCCGCAGCCTCGCGACCGACCGCGCCGTACCCGCCGAAGATGAGGACAGTGGTCATCACCTGGTCGCTCCTTGATGGGACACAGGGAAGATCTGATTTCGCCGGCTGCCGGTGAGCCCGACCAGAGGACAGACGGCCCAGGCCGCGAGTACGGCTGCCATGTCAGTGGCCGTGCCCATGACCCACGAACGACGTCGTCGGCCTGCCTGGCGGAACCAGGACCAGCGCGACGATCGCCGCGACGCCCGCGACGACGGCGCACAGCATGAGACCCGCCACGAAGCCGCCGATTCCCGCCGCCGCACCGGGCACGAGGCTCGACGCGGCGACCGTAGAGACGACTGCCACACCGATCGAGCCGCCGAGCTCGTGGAAGGTGTTGATGACGCCGGAGGCGACGCCGGTCTCACCGGGCGGGATGTTCGCCATGGTCGTGGTGGTCGCCGTCACGAACGCCGGCCCGATGCCCAGCGCGGCCAGCACGAACCCCGGCAGCAACGTGGTGTACGCGCTCGCGTCGGGCGAGATGCGCGTCATCAGGGCTGCCCCCGCCGCGGTGACCAGGAAGGACGCGACCGCCACCGGCCGTCCGCCGATCCGGCCGATGAGATGCCCGCCGAGCTGCGCCCCGACCGTGATCGCGATGGCCACCGGGAGGAACAGCAGCCCCGTCTCCAGCGCGCCGAACCCCAGCGCGTGCTGGAGGTAGAGCGAGCTGACGAAGAACAGGCCCAGCATCAGCCCCGTCGCCACCAGCATGACGAACGTCCCCGAGATCACGGGCCGCCTGGCCAGCGTCTCGGAGCGCATGAGCGGGGCCCGTACCGACCGCTGGACCACCACGAACAGCGCGTACAGCAGCACGGCGCCGAGGAGCGGCAGCACCGTGCCGGCCGCTGCCCAGCCGGCGTCGCCCGCGGTCACCAACCCGTAGATCAGCAGCGCCGTCGCCAGCGTGACCAGCAGCGCGCCGGGCACGTCGAGCCGCTCGCGCCGTCCGGCCGTGCCCTCCGTGGGCGCCACCACGGCGGGCACGGCCGCGAGCACCAGCAGGCCGATCGGGACGTTGACGAAGAACACCCATGCCCACCCGGGCCCCGCCGTCAGCACGCCGCCGAGCAGTACACCAAAGGCCGCTCCCGTGCCACCGACGGCCGCCCAGACACCGAGCGCACGACCACGACGTTCGCCGTGGAAGGTGGCGGCGATGACGGCCAACGCCGCGGGAGACAGCAACGCCGCGCCGACCCCCTGCAGCGCGCGCCCGGCGATGAGCACGCCGCCGTCGCCGGCCAGCCCGCACATCAGCGAGGCCGCCGTGAACAGCCCCAGCCCCGCCAGCAGCGTGCGCCGGGCGCCGAACACGTCGGCGAGCCGCCCGCCGAGGACCATGAGGCCGCCGAAGCAGAGCGTGTACGTGGTGACCACCCAGGTCAGCGCCTCGCGGCCGAGCGCAAGATCCGCGCCGATCGTCGGCAACGCCACCTGCACCACCGTGATGTCCACGATCAGCATGAACTGCGCCAGGCACAGCAGCACCAGCACATTCCACCCGCCGGTGCGCACCTGAACGGGAGCCGTGTCATGACTCATCCCCACTCCTCCTTAACTCGAACACTGATGTTCAAGTTAGCACGCGCGAGGGTACCCGGGTAGGGTTCATCGGACATGATCGATCGGCCCGTACAGCAGCGCTGTCCAGACGCGGCTACGGCTGTGGGAACTCCGCAGGCACCGTGAGCAGCGAGAGCATCGTCTTGATCAGCACGGACTCGGCCTCTTCCGGCTCGAGCCGGCCCGCTTCACATTCCTGAGCAGCGCTGTGGAGGATCGAGAAGAACGTGGTCACCAGCCAGGAGAGAGGCAGGTCGGCGCGGAAGTCACCGTCGCGCCGCCCCCGCTCGATGAGCCGCCGGACGCGTTGCAGTGGCCGGTCGTGATGCTGCCTGATGCGTTCGGTGGGCAGCGTCCGATCAGCGGCCAGGAACAGCCGGCGGTGCCGGTCGAGCACCTCCCAGGACGAGCGCAGCAGCCGGGCCATGGCCTCCGGCGCGGGGGCGGTCTCGATGAACTCGTCCGCCAGCATGATGTCGGCCACGTTGACCGCGTGGTCGAGCACCGCGTCCACCAGCGCCTCCCGCGAGGGGAAATGCCCGTACAGCGTCACCCTGCCCACCCCGGCGGCCTTGGCGATGTCCGCCACGCTCACGGTGGGATCGGCGCTGATCAGCCTGGTCCCTGCGTCGAGGATCGCCGCGATGTTGCGTTCGGCGTCGGCACGCCGTCCAGACACAGGCTGGCCCGTCCCGGTCTTCGCCATGCGAACCAGCCTACGACGTGGCCGCATCCCCTCGATGATCTCGATGAGCAACTGGGGAACGGCGCCCCTCCGCCGGCGGCTTCTCCTTCACGGGCAGATGCGCCTCGATCTTGCGTCAGCCGGCCAGGAAAGCCTGTTTCCCCTTCTTCCATGCGGATGGCTCCGGGCTGATGTTTGCCCGGAGCCATCGCGAGTGGTTCTACTTGAAACGGCGCAGCCGCAGGCTGTTGCTCACCACGAAGACGCTGGAGAACGCCATAGCGGCTCCCGCGATCATCGGGTTGAGCATGCCGAGCGCGGCCAGCGGCAGCGCGGCCACGTTGTAGGCGAACGCCCAGAACAGGTTGCCCTTGATCGTGGACAGCGTACGACGCGACAACCGCAGCGCGTCCGCGGCCACCCGCAGGTCGCCCCGCACCAACGTCAGGTCGGAGGCCTCGATGGCGGCGTCGGTGCCGGTGCCCATCGCGAGGCCGAGGTCGGCCTGGGCCAGCGCCGCGGCGTCGTTGACGCCGTCGCCGACCATGGCCACGACCTTCCCCTCCGTCTGCAGGCGCTTGACCACGTCGACCTTGTCGGCGGGCAGCACCTCGGCGATCACCTCGTCGATGCCCACCTCGGCCGCCACGCTCCTGGCCACGGCCTCGTTGTCGCCGGTCAGCAGCACCGGGGTCAGACCGAGCGCCCTGAGCTGCCCGATCGCCTCCTTGCTGGTCGGCTTGACCACGTCGGCCACGACCAGCACCGCGCGGGCCTTGCCGTCCCAGCCGACCGCGACCGCCGTACGGCCCTCGGCCTGCTCCGCCTGCAGCGCGTCGGCGAGCTGAGGCGGGAGGTGCTGCGACCACTCCTCCAGCAGCCGGGGCCGGCCGACCAGGACCGCGTGGCCGTCCACGATGCCCTGCACGCCGAGGCCCTCGACGTTGGCGAAGTCCTCGACCGTGGCGTCCGACTGGGCCGCTCGGGCGATGGCCTGGGCGATGGGATGTTCGGAGGCGTGCTCCAGCGCGCCGGCCAGCCGCAGGACCTCTTCGCGGGTCTCGCCCTCGGCCAGGTGTACGGCGGTGAGGGTCATCTTGCCCGCGGTGACCGTTCCGGTCTTGTCGAGCACGATGGTGTCGACGCGACGGGTGGACTCCAGCACCTCCGGGCCCTTGATCAGGATACCCATCTGCGCGCCCCGGCCGGTGCCGACCAGCAGCGCCGTCGGGGTGGCCAGGCCGAGCGCGCACGGGCAGGCGATGATCAGCACCGCCACCGCGGCGGTGAACGCCGCCGCCACGCCGTTGCCGGTGCCGAGCCAGAAGCCCAGCGTGCCGACGGCCAGCGCGATCACGATCGGGACGAAGATCCCGGAGATGCGGTCGGCCAGGCGCTGCACGGCGGCCTTGCCCGTCTGGGCCTCTTCGACCAGCTTGGCCATCTGGGCGAGCTGGGTGTCGGCCCCGACCCGGGTGGCCTTGACGACCAGCCGGCCGCCCGCGTTCACCGTCGCGCCCGTCACCGCGTCACCGGGCCTGACCTCGACGGGGACGGACTCGCCCGTCAGCATCGAGGCGTCCACCGCCGAGGAGCCCTCGACGATCACGCCGTCGGTGGCGATCTTCTCGCCCGGCCGCACCACGAAGGTGTCGCCGACCTTCAGCCGGTCGGTCGGGATGCGACGGCCGTCGACCAGCTCCACATCCTTGGCGCCCAGCTCCAGCAGAGCCCGCAACGCCGCGCCGGCCCGCCGCTTGGAGCGGGACTCGAAGTAGCGCCCGGCCAGGATGAACGCCGTCACCCCGGCCGCGGCCTCCAGGTAGATGTTGCCGGAGCCGTCACTGCGCGCGATGGTGAACTCGAACGGATGCGTCATCCCGGGCGTGCCCGCCGTGCCGAAGAACAGCGCCCACACCGACCAGCCGAGCGCCGCCAGCGTACCCATCGAGATCAGCGTGTCCATCGTCGCGGCGCCGTGCCGCAGATTCGTCCACGCCGCCTTGTGGAACGGCCAGCCCGCGTACACCACCACCGGCGCGGCCAGTACCAGCGACAACCACTGCCAGTTGGTGAACTGCAACGGCGGGATCATCGCCATCGCGATCACGGGAACGCTCAGCACGACCGACGTGATCAGCCGCTGGCGCAACGGCCGCAGCTCGTCCTCAGGCTCGTGCTCGGGCGCCGTGCCGCCCTCGGCGGCGGGCGGAGCCGGAAGTGCGGCGGTGTAGCCGGCCTTCTCGACTTCGGCGATCAACTGCTGCGGGTCGATGTCCGCGGCGAAGGTGACCTTCGCCTTCTCCGTGGCGTAGTTGACCGACGCGGTCACACCGTCCAGCTTGTTGAGCTTGCGCTCGATGCGGTTGGCGCAGGACGCGCAGGTCATGCCGCCGATCGTGAGTTCGACAGCCCTGCCTTCGGTTACGGAAGACATTCCACCTCTCCTTTCTCTGCGTCCTGCGATCAGTGCGTGTGGTCGTCGTCGTGGGAGGCGCCGGCGCTCGGCTCCGCCGTGGGTCTGGGCTGTCCGGCCCCGGCCTGGACGGTGAAGTCCGCGGTACGGACCTTGCCGTCGTGCTGGAAGTCGAGGAACAGCCGGTAGTCGCCGGCGCTCGGCACCTCGGCGTAGAACACGATCTCCGGGCCCGCCGCCGTCTTGCCGTCGTCGGGCGTGCCGTCCGGGTGAACGTGCAGGTAGGCCAGGTCACCGGCCCGCAGAGCCACCAGATGTCCGTACGCCTCCAGGTACGGCTGCAGGTCCGTCACCGGCTTGCCGTCCTTGCTGACGCTCAGCGTGAGTTTGCTCGACCGCCCCGGCACCAGGTCGCCATCCAGAGTGACGGTGTAGCCGTCCACCTCGGCGGTGCGGCTGACCTCGGCCGGCGGCTCGGGCTCGTAGTCACCGGCGACGAGCAGGTCCGCACCGAGGGTGAGGCCGCTCCCGCCCGCGGGGACGAAGTCGGCGAACGCCCGGTACGCGCCCGGCTCGTCCAGCGTCAGCTTCGTGGACCACACGCCGTCGGCGTCCCTGCCGGGGTGCAGGTGCTGGAACGTCGCCAGATCCCGCGAGACCACGATGAAGTGCAGCTCTTTCTCGTGCTCGACCTCGTAGCGGGTCAGCGGCTTGCCGTCCGGGCCCGTCACGGTGAAACGGAAATCGGTGGGCTCGCCGGCCCTGATGGTGGTCAGGGGGTTGAGGGCGTAACCCTTGTCGGACACTTGGAGCCCCCCGGGGGTATCACTGGCGGCCTGTCGCGTGGTGCCGCCATGATCGTCACCGTGACCTTCCGCCGTCTGCTTGGCGGGGGCCATGGCGCTGTGGTCCTCCGCCGGTAACGGAGCGCCGGCCGGGCCGATCGCTCGCCCCGCGCCCAGGGCGCCGCCGAAGACGACGGCCAGCCCCAGGACGTAGACGCCAAGTCTGGTCGCGGTGTTCATGCCGGATTCACCACCTCGTAGCCGGCTTCCTCGACGGCCGCGACGATCTTCGCCGAGTCGACCGGGCTGTCGCTGCCGACGGTCAGCAGGCCGCCGGCCAGGTCGACCTCCACGAAGGTGACCCCCGCGACCTCGCCGACCTCCTCCTTGACCGAGCTCACGCAGTGTCCGCAGGTCATGCCCTTGACGGTGTAGGTGGCGGTGGCCATGTCAATCAACCCTTTCCCATGAATTTCGTCAGGAACGAACAAGTCGCGCGATGGCCTCGGAGGCCTCTTTGACCTTGGCCTCGGCCTCAGGACCGCCCTTGACGGTGGCCTCGGCGACGCAGTGTGCCAGGTGGTCTTCGAGCAGGGAGATGGCGACGGACTGCAGGGCGCTCGTGGCCGCCGACACCTGGGTGAGGATGTCGATGCAGTACTTGTCGTCATCGACCATCCGCTGCAGCCCGCGCACCTGACCCTCGATCCGGCGCAACCGACGCAGCTGGTCCTCTTTGTTGTGGCTGTATCCGACCATGTCTGCCCCCTTCCATCCTCTTCAACGTACCATACCCCCCTACCGTATTCCAACTGTCGATTCCGACCCCTGACGCCGGGCCATATGAGCTGGCTCGCCGCCCACCAGCCCACGGGCGCTCTCGCATCAGGTCTCGCATTGGTGCACCGGTTCATCACCATCGCCGTGGCCGCCGTCAGCCAACCCGTCGCCGGCAAGCGGAGCTGCTTGCTACTAGGAAAAGTAGTTTGAAGTGTTTGCTCCGCGCACGAAAGCAGCTGGATCTACGGCTGTAGCCATGTGATCCCAGCGAAGTCAGCGCAGCTCAACGCTCTGATGCCTCACGTGAAGGCCAGAGTTGAGGGAATTACGGTGTTTACATAATTGACACTTGCATCTACGAAACGGACCTATAGAGTCGCGGGAAACGTGCTCCCTCCTCGATGGGTGGCCTGAACCTCTCATACCCCCCGGAGGTTTTCTTGTACCACCGAACCACGGCCACGGCACTCACCGTCATACTCCTCACGGCCTGCGGATCCAACACCAGCACGACTCCCACGGCCCCCGGCGCTCGGTCGGCGAAGAGCGTCACCGTCGCCATCTCCTCCGATGAGGGCACGCTCACGCCCTTCACCAACCAGACCGGCTACCCAGGCAACAACCTGGTGAAGTTACTTTTCGACACGCTGGTCATCGTGCGGGGCGACGACGTCACGCCGCTCCTGGCCAAGGAGATCGAGACCTCCGACAACAAGACGTTCACGATGCCGCTGCGAGCGGGCGTCACCTGGCACGACGGCAGGCCGCTCACCACCGACGACGTGATCTTCAGCGTCGAGTTCTACCGCAAGAACATGGAGGGCGACTCTGCGATCGACGTCCGGCCGATCGAGCGCGTCAGCGCCAGCGGCGACACCGTCACCATGACGCTCGAGGCGCCGGATCCCGAGTTCCCCCGCCGCATCCTGGCCGACATGGCGATCCTGCCCAAGCACCTGTGGGAGTCGGTGGACAAGGTCAGCACGGCCGGAGTGCAGAAGGCCGTGGGCAGCGGCCCGTACAAGCTGACCCAGTACGACAACGCCCGCGGCTACACCCTGACCGCCAACCCCGCCTACGCCATGGGCAAGGCCAAGGTGGAGTCGGTCAAGGTGGTGGTGATTCCTGAGGAGTCCACGCAGTTCGCCGCCCTGCGTACCGGCGAAGTACACATGTCCACCCGCATCGTGCCTCCGCAGCAGCTCCCGGCGTTGGAGAAGCAGCCGAACATCGGCGTGGTCAAGGGCACCGAGTTCGCCTCCACGCTGCTGGCGTTCAATACCACCCGGCCACCGTTCGACCGGCCCGAAGTGCGACGGGCGCTGGCCAAGGCCATCGACACGAACGACATCGTGAAGACCGCTCTACTCGGCCAGGGCACTCCAGGGAACCCCGGGTTCATCCATGCGCAGTCGCCGATCAAGGGTGACCAGCTTCCGACCGTCTTCGACGCCGAGGCGGCCAAGCGGGAGCTCGACGCGCTGGGTGCCAAGCCGGGACCGGACGGGATCCGGGTGCTGGACGGCAAACCCATGTCGTACGAGCTGCTGGTGCAGAGCACGTCGGCGGACCGGCTGCGCAGCGCCGAGCTCATCCGCGACATGTTGAAGTCCGTCGGCGTCGCGGTGAAGGTCGCCTCGCTCGACCCAGATTCGCTCGACGCCAAGGTGTGGCCCGACTACGACGTCCGCAAGGGACGCAATTACGACATGTCCATGTGGGGCTGGTCCGCTCCCGTCATGCTCAGCAGCGGCAGCATCGCCCAACTGCTGGCCTCCGACCCGGAGGACGGCAGCCTGAACATCGTCGGTTTCAAGGACCCGGCCGTCGATGAGACGATCGCCACGATGACCGCCGCGCCGACCATGGAGGCCAGGACGGAGGCGGCGAGGAAGCTCCAAGCTCAGATCGTGGAACACATGCCGTTCCTCACCTTGTACTACCGCAACGGCGCCTATGCCTTCCGCAAGGACGTCTACAGCGGCTGGACCTGGCAGAACGGCGCCGCCGCTCTGAACAAGTTCTCACTCATCGATTTCCAGCTCGGATGACGGCCATCCAGGCCGCGGCGGCGCCCGGCCGCCGCGGTTACAGCCGCTACATTGCCGGCCGGTTCGCCGAATACCTGGTGGTGCTCCTCGTCGCGCTCACGCTCAACTTCGCCCTTCCCCGTGCGCTGCCGGGTGGCCCACTGAAGCTGTTCGGCAGCCCAGAGGCGCTTGCCAGACTGACGGCCGACGAGCGCGCGCAGATCGCCACCGAGTACGGCTTCGGCCGGCCCCTCCCCCAGCAATTCCTCGACTACCTGGCCGGTGTGTTCACCCTTGACCTCGGCACCTCACTCTCGGACGGCCGCCCAGTCACCCAGGCGCTGGCCGAGGCGCTGCCATGGACGCTGCTCCTGGTAGGCACCAGCACCGTGGTCACCGCCGTCCTGGGGGTGACATTGGGTGTGGTCGGCGCTTTACGCCGACGCAGGGGCAAGGGATCCGGCCTGCTCGGTGCGGCCGTCGTAGCCGACTCGATCCCCCAGTTCTGGCTCGGCATGCTGCTGATCGTCCTGTTCGGGGTGAAGCTGCAGCTGCTGCCCACCTTTGGCGTCTCCGGCACGGACGGCGTGACAGTAGGCGGCGTACTCCAGCATCTCGTCCTGCCGGTGACGACGCTCACCGTGACCGGTCTCGGCTACCTGTTCCTCTACACGCGCTCGTCCCTGCTGACCGTCCTGACGAGCGAGCCGGTGCAGCACGCGCACGCACGTGGGGTGCCGTACGGAAGGCTGGTGCGTCGGCACGCCCTGCGTCCCGCGCTGCTACCGGTGCACACGATCCTCATGCTGGAAATCGGTTTTCTGGCCGCCGGAGCGATCGTGGTGGAGACGGTCTTCGCCTATCCCGGGCTCGGACGGCTGACGTTCGACGCGATCACCGCACGCGACTACCCGCTCATGCAAGGAGCGTTTCTGGTGCTCACCGTCATGGTGGTGATGATGAACGCGCTGGCCGACGCGACCTATCCCCTTCTGGACCCCCGCGCCAGGGCAGGAGGCGCGAGATGATGTTCCTCAAGGCTCCACGCCGGAACCTCCTCGGCACGCAAGGCCTGATCGGCGCAGCCATCCTCGTATCCATCGTGGCCGTCGCCCTTTACGGACTCACGCTGCCCGAGGAGGCCGGACGGGAGCGAGTCGCCGAGCCATACGCCACACCCCGGGCCGGGCTCCCGCTCGGCTCCGACGACCTCGGCCGCGACCTGCTGGACCAGCTGGTCGTGGGTGCGGGCACCTCGCTCGGGCTCGCGTTCATCGTCGCGGCCTGCACCACGCTGCTGGCCGCGATCATCGGCGGCGCCGCCGGCATCGGGCCGCGCTGGCTGTCGGCCACGCTGATGCGCGGCGCGGACGTGTTGCTGATCCTCCCCGAGCTGATCCTCTACATTTTGGCGGCCGCGTTCCTCGGCCAGTCCTTCGGCGTTCGGGCGGCGATCCTGGCGCTCATCCTGTGGCCGGTGCCGGCCCGCGTGCTGCGGGCGGGCGTGCTCACCGCCTGGTCGCGGGGTCACCTGGAGGTGTCGCGAGCCCTTGGCGCACCGGCCTGGTGGCTGCTGGCCCGGCACGGCACCTACCTCATCGGGCCGCTGCTCATCCCGGTCTTCGTCCGTACCGCGAAGGTCGCCATCATCTACGACGCCACCCTGTCGTTCCTCGGTCTGGGCGACCCCACCTCTCCGAGCTGGGGCACCACGCTCTACTGGGTGCAGACCAACGGCGTCTTCCTCTCCGACGCCTGGCTGTGGTGGGCGTTGCCGCCAGGTGCCGCGATCACGCTCACGGTGCTCTCGCTCGCCCTGATCGGCGTCGCGGTGGAAGAACGGCTCAATCCAGCCTTGCGGGAGGCTGCTCGATGACCCTCGAAGTGCGCGACCTGACCGTCCGCTACAACGGCCTGCCGGCCGTCGATCGGATATGCCTCGACGTTGCCGACGGCGAGATCCTGGCGCTGGTCGGCGAGAGCGGCTGCGGCAAGACCTCTGTGGCTCGCACACTGCTCGGCCTGCTTCCCGCCACGGCACAGGCGACCGGATCGGCGCTGCTGGGCGACCATGAACTGGTCGGGCGTACCGACTGGACCGGCATACGCGGCAGGCGTATCGCCACCGTGCCGCAGGGCGCGATGTCCGGGCTCAGCCCTGTGCACCGGATAGGCGCCCAGCTCACCGAGATGCTGGCTCTGCACGGCGGCAGCGCCGAACCCGCCGACCTGCTCGACCGGGTCGGACTCGACCGATCGATGGCCAGGTGCTATCCACACGAGCTGTCCGGCGGCCAGCGCCAGCGGGTCGCCATCGCGCTCGCCCTGGCCGGCGAGCCGAAGCTCCTCGTCGCGGACGAACCCACCACCGGGCTCGACGCCATCACCCAACGGCAGATCCTCACCCTGCTGGCCGGGCTGGGGACCAGCATGCTGATCGTCTCGCACGACCTGGGCGGGCTGCTGCCGTACGCCGACCGGGTCGCCATCATGTACGCCGGTCGCCTCGCCGAGGTCCGCCCCGCCCGTGTCCTCTCCCCCGACACCGCGCACCCTTACACTGCGGGCCTGCTCGCCGCCACACCGGTCGCCGACCGCAAAATCTCATGGGGCAGCATCCCCGGATCCGCCCCAGCGCTCGGGCACACCCTGCCCGGTTGCGCCTTTGCGACTCGCTGCCCGCTCGCCGTCAACCATTGCCACGAGGAAGCACCATCGCTGGTCGACCACGGGCAGGGACAGATGGCCTGCCACCGGCGCGCCGAGCCGGACCGCCCCTCCTATCCGCGCGTGCCCAGAGCCGGCGGTACGCCAGAAACCGCCGTCGTCACCGCCACGGGAATCCGGCACACGTATCGAACCCGTTCCCGCGTGGTGGAGGCGCTGCGCGGCGTCGACCTCGAGATCGGCGCGGGCGAGATCGTCGGCCTCGTGGGCGAGAGCGGCTCGGGCAAGAGCACACTCGCCCGGATCCTGCTCGGGCTCATCAAGCCGGCCGCCGGCCGCGTCACTCTCGAAGATCTGGAGCTGACGACGCGCCGCGGGAGAGCTCTGCGACGCCTGCGACAGCGGATCGGCTTCGTCCACCAAGACCCTTACGACTCGCTCCATCCGGGAATGCGCGTCTCTGCCCTGGTCGCCGAGCCGATGGCAGTAGCTGGAGTACCGCGTCGAGACCGGCTCACTCGCGTACGGGAATCTCTGACGGCAGCCGGGCTGCCGGACGACTCCGAGTTCCTCGGACGGTTCCCCGGCCAGCTCTCCGGCGGACAGCGGCAGCGCGTGTCCATCGCCCGCGCCCTCGCCGGCACCCCTGTGCTGCTCATCGCCGACGAAGCCACGTCCATGCTGGACGTCTCGACCCGGGCTGGGATCGCCACCACTCTCCGGTCGCTCGCCACCGACCGCGGTCTCGCCGTTCTGTTCGTCACCCACGACCTGGGCGAAGCCGTTCAGTCATGCGACCGCATCCTGGTGCTTCAGGCAGGTGAGATCGTCGAGCACGGCCGGACCGACGACGTGGCCGGCGCCCCCTCCCACGCCTACACCTCCCAGCTACTTCGAGCGTCCATGCCGCTATGACGCAATCGACATGGTGCTCAAGTGCTTACCGAAGGCGGCGTGAGCGGCGAGTGAGAACCTTCACATCCCGTTCACCATACCCCTGGGGGTATGGTGAAGCTGGAGGTGGAGAGCATGGAGATGAATGCTGATGTCCTGGCCGACGCGCTCACCCGGCTGAAGCGAGCCCACGGTCAATTGGGTGGCGTGATCACAATGATCGAGAACGGCGAGGATTGCGAGAAGGTACTGACTCAGCTGGCGGCGGTCTCCAAGGCGCTGGACAGGGCTGGATTCAAAATCATTGCGACCGGGTTGCGGCACTGTCAGGCGGCTCGTGAGCGCGGCGAGGAGCCGGCAATTTCTCCCGAGCGTTTGGAGAAGTTGTTTCTAGCCCTGTCATGAGGTCGCCCCGCGAGGCGTTTCTGCTCATGAGCTCCTGAGGAGCAGTCGCCCGAAAACAGGGTGTTCACATGTTCTCATGATACCCCCCGGGGTATTTGGAGGAGTTGAGTGTTGATGACGAATCCGGAAAGGACAGTCGGTGACCTGCCGCACGACAATGGGGGCCGGCCGATGATCCATATCGAGGTGGTGGAGACCTCCTCCCTGGGCGATCGCAGCTACCTCGCCCACGACGGGCGTACCGCGCTGGTCGTCGACCCGCAGCGCGACATCGACCGCATCCTGG
The DNA here is from genome assembly GCF_043196965.1 of Nonomuraea sp. NPDC049309. Taxonomy (NCBI): domain Bacteria; kingdom Bacillati; phylum Actinomycetota; class Actinomycetes; order Streptosporangiales; family Streptosporangiaceae; genus Nonomuraea; species Nonomuraea sp. NPDC049309. Next base: position 558,532 of record NZ_JBICSH010000002.1, read on the forward strand.
TCCTGGCTGGACGCCTCGGGGTGCGCATCACACACGTGGCCGAAACCCATCTGCACAATGACTACGTCTCCGGCGGCCTGGCCTTGGCACGAGTGACCGGTGCCACGTACCTGGTCGCCGGGGCCGACGCCGTCGACTTCGATCGGCGGCCTGTGGCCGACGGCGATGAGATCACCCTGTCCGAGGTGATGCGACTCCGCGTGGTCGCTACTCCAGGGCACACCTTTCACCACCTTTCTTACGTTTTGTCTGGCCCGAGCGAAGCCAAGGGGGTGTTCACCGGCGGATCGTTGCTGTTCGGCACCACCGGCCGCTCCGACCTTCTCGGCAAGGAGCACGCGCACACCCTGGCCCGCCACCAGTACGCCTCCGTGCGCCGCCTGGCCGACCTGCTGCCCGACGGCGCGGACATCTGGCCCACACACGGTTTCGGCAGTTTCTGCTCCGCGGCCCAGTCCGACGCTCCGGCTTCGACCATCGGCCGCGAGAAGCAGGTCAACCCCGCACTGCGGCTTGAGGCCGACGACTTCGTCACCGAGACGCTGGCGGGGCTGGACGCCTATCCCGCCTACTACGCTCACATGGGCGCCCGCAACAGCGTGGGAGCCGACCTGGTGGACCTGATGCCAGTGCAAGAGGCCGACGCCCGTCGATTGCAGGAGCGGATCGCCGCCGGTGAGTGGGTGGTGGACCTACGCTCGCGCAAGGCATTCGCCCAGCGCCATCTGACGGGCACTCTCAGCTTCGGCCTGGACGGCCCGATGGCGACCTGGCTGGCCTGGATGGCCCCGTGGGGAGCGCAAATCACCTTGCTGGGCAATAGTCCGGAGCAGGTGGCCGCCGCGCAGCGTGAGCTGGCACGTATCGGCATCGATCGCCCAGCCGCCGCCGCGACCGGTACACCCGAGGAGTGGGCAGATGGAGAGCAGGCCCGGCTGGGTGAGTTGAGCGTCGCCACGTTCATCGATCTGGCCGCTACCCAGCGCGGCACGGCTGCTCACGGGCTCTCCTCACCGGACGTCGTACTGGACGTGCGTCTACTGAATGAGTGGAGAGCCGGGCACATAAACGGCGCCATCCACATCCCGCTGTTCGACCTTCCCGAGCGTCTGTCAGATGTGCCGGACGGAACGGTGTGGGTGCACTGCGGCTCCGGATATCGGGCTGCCATCGCCGCCAGCCTCCTCCAGCGTGCCGGACGCCAGGTGGTCCACATCGACGACGCCTACGCCGACGCCGCAGCAGCCGGCCTGACCATCACCCCGCCCGAGGACTGACCGCCGTCCATAGGGCACCCAGATGCCTTCTCCCGACGCTGGTGAGATGACCGCTGTCGAGGAGAGCGTGTCCTGTTCCGAAAAGGAGAACACATGACCGCCGCTGACACCCCGGCGACCCCTGCCACCCTGGACACCATCGCTCTGCGTCAGATGCTGGAGTCCGGTGACGCTCCACAGCTGATCGACGTGCGAACCCCTGGCGAGTTCGAGACCGTTCATATTCCCGGCTCTTCCAACGTGCCGCTGGACCTGTTGCGCGCGCACCGCGCCGAGCTGACGTCTCACCTGGACGAGCAGGCGGTGCTCATCTGCCAATCCGGCCAGCGTGCCGCCCAGGCCTTCGCCGAAGCGGGGCTGCCCAGCCTCCGGATCCTGACCGGCGGGATCAACGCCTGGCAGGCCGCCCGAGCGCCGGTGGCCACTGGACAAGCGCGCTGGGGCCTGGAGCGACAGGTCCGCCTGGTAGCCGGCTCCATCGTGCTCGGATCGGTCATGACCAGCACGGTGTTCCCGCGGGCCAAATGGATCGCTGCGGCGATCGGTGGTGGTCTGACCTTCGCGGCCCTGTCCAACACCTGCGCCATGGGCATGCTGCTGGCCAAGCTCCCCTACAACCGCGGACCGCGCACCGATATCACCACCGTCCTGCGTTCGCTCGCTGAGGAGCGTCGGTGACGCCTCGCCAGGAATGTCACCAGCTGCCCCCTTCGACTCGCTTCCCGCCTGCTCCGCAGACCGAGGCGATGGACCGGAGGCGGCGATGCTGACCGTTCTCGGCCTCGGCACCGTGATCGGCGTCCTGCTCGGATTGCTGGGCGGCGGTGGATCCATCCTCGCCGTACCCGCATTGGTTTACGGAGTGGGCCTGCCAGTGTCCTCTGCGATGCCGGCCTCTCTCCTGGTGGTGGGCATCTCCTCCGCAACGGCCGTCCTGCCCCGCATACGCGCCCGCCAGGTGCGCTGGCGCATCGCCGCCGTCTTCGGCGGCACGGGCGCGGCTGCCGCTTACGGCGGCGCCGCCCTCAACCGGCTGTTGCCCGAGCAGGCGGTCCTCATCGGATTCGCCGCACTCATGATGGTGGCGGGATGGCGGATGCTCGCCGAACGGGTATCGGCTAGCGGGGTCTGTGCCCTACCCGGCGGTGGAGTGAACTGGCGCAGTTGCCTGCCCAAAGCCGTTGTCTCCGGTGCCGCCGTCGGCGTGCTGACCGGCTTGTTCGGCGTCGGCGGTGGCTTCCTCGTCATCCCGGCGTTGGTCCTCGGGCTGGGCCTGCCGATGACGGCCGCGATCGGCACGTCGCTGCTCATCGTCGTGGTCAACTCGACCGCCGGGTTCGCCGCCCACACCGGGAGTGCACCCCTGGACTACGGTGTCATCGCCGCCTTCGCCACAGCCGCCGTGGTCGGGTCACTCGCCGCAGGGCGGTGGGGTAGCAGGCTGGATCCGGGGCGGCTGCGCCGTTGGTTCGCCTACCTCGTCTTCGTCGTGGCCTCCTTCGTCGCCGTCCAGGCCGTTCTCCACCTGGCCGCTTGAGCTCCTTCAGCAGGTCCGACTCTTCCTGCCTCATACCGGTTATGGGTATGCTCAACAACTATGGCGATACGTAGTGCGGTCCGCCCGTGATGGATGTCTTCTCTAAGCTGGAGTCATTCGGGGATCGGTTCCGACTCGAGCGCGGGCTGACACCGCACAGCGACTGGATCGCCTGTCACCGGCTGCTGGATCCCTCCTCCAAGGAACTGTCGCGGGTTTTAGAAGCAGAGCGTGTGGCCAGTGGCCAGAAGTCGGATCACGCCACGGCGCTGACCGTCATGGCCGTGTACGCAGGCACGGTGACCGCAGCCGCGCTGCTGGCGTGGGCGCTCGAAAGAGTGGTCGTGGACATGCGCCCGCAGAACGTGGCCATTCGGTTGTCCGATCACCACGGCTTCGAAGCGGTCGCCTTACGCGAACCGACTGTCGTCGAGGCTCCCGTCGAGACGCTCGTCTCGTGGGTGCTCGACGAACACCTCCTGCCCCTGGCGAGTGCCATGCGTACACGCACCCGGGCGGGACTGCGCCAGCTGAACGGCGGAGTGGCACACGGATGCGCGGCGGCGTTCTGCATCGCGAGCCGGCGCGGCGGTGACGTCGACCTGTTGGAACGCGCTTACAAGGAGTTCCTTGCGGCGTCCACGGGTGGGCTGGATCGGCTCGGCCGGGTGATCAAATTGCGCCAAGGCGATCGCGAAGGCCTGTTCTACCTGCGCAACACATGCTGCCTCTACTACACCTCGGACGAGGCGGTGAAGTGCTCCAGCTGCTGCCTGGACAGCGTCGATGACCGCGTCACCGCCTACCGCCGCGTTCTGGCGGACGGAGTGATCCCTCACTGAGTCCGGGTGCCGCCGTGTGCTACTGCAGCCGATCGAGCGTCTTCTGCATCTGCTCCACTTCGGCCTGCTGATCCTTCATGATCGTGTCGGCCAACTGCTTGGCCTCCGGGTTCTCTCCTCGCCGCTTCTCTGTGCGAGCCATGGCGATCGCGCCCTTGTGATGCGCGATCATCATCTGCAGGAATTCCTTGTCGAAGGCGGCGCCCTTGGCCGACTCCAGCCTTTGCATGTCCTCTCCGGACATCGCTCCCGGCATCCCGTGCATCATGCCGTCGGTGGGCATCGGCTTGCCCCATGCTTTCAGCCACCCCTGCATGGTTGCCTTCTCTGTCTGGTTACTGGTCTTGATCCGCTCCGCCAGCTCCTTGACCTCGGTGTCGGAGGCCCGTGTCTCGGCCAGATCGGCCATCTCGATCGCCTGCCGATGGTGCTGGCTCATCATCTGCGCGAACATCACGTCCGCATCGTTGAAGTCGCCACTGGGCTGAGGACTCGTCGCGGTAGGGCTGGCGTTGGTCAGCACAGACGCGTACTGGGCCGTCGGCGCGCTACCGCAGGAGACGAGGACTAGCGCTCCCGCCGCCAATGACGTACCGCGAGTGAACGTTGGTTTGAAGGACATGACACCGACCCCCGATCGCAGGAGACGAACCTGCGACTAGACCTAGGCTGACCAGCCCATACGTTCCCCAGAACGGCTCTCACTATCGTCTCGGCCGGACGACAGGTCGGGTCGGCTGCCCGGCGGCCGGGCAGCCGACCTCTCTTCTAAAGCCTTTCGAGAATCTTCTGCATCTGCTCCACCTCAGCCTGCTGAGCGGTCTCGATGGTCTTCGCCAGCTCCTTCGCCTCAGGGTTCGAACCCTGCGACTGCTCGGTGCGCGCCATCTCGATCGCCCCGTTGTGGTGAGCGATCATCATGTCGACGAACTGCCGGTCGAACGCGGCCCCCTTGGCCTCTTCCAGCTTCGTCATGTCCTCTTCGGACATCATTCCGGCCATGTCATGGCCCATCCCGTGGTCCATGCCTTCGGACGGCATCGGCTTGCCCCAGGCGGTGAGCCAGCCCTGCATGGTCTGGATCTCCGGATCCTGCGCGGCCTTGATCTTCGCCGCCAGCTCCTTGATCTCTTTGTCCGATGCCCGGGTCTCCGCCAGCTCGGCCATCTCGACCGCCTGCTGGTGGTGCGGGATCATCATCTGTGCGAACATCACGTCGGCGTCGTTGAAGTCGGCGCTCGGCTGGGCGCTGGCCGTCGTGGCGGCAGGCGCGCTGCTGGACATGGTGGACATGTCGTGTCCAGCCGTGGAGCCGCTGTCCGTGCCGCCGCACGCGCTCACAAGGGTAAGCGCGGCGCCCGACAGGACGACGGCAGCAGCGAATTTCCTGGTCTTCGTGAACATTTGATGGTCTTCTCTGTGATCGAGGTACATGAGCCGGCATCTCGGACGATCAGGAGTCGTCCGCTGATGGGTCGGCCTATGTACGCATCACCGAGAGTTCGACGAGGGCGGGAGCGAAGCGACGCGGTGGCGACCTTGCCACCCCACCCACCCACAGCGCGGAGGCGGCCCTTCCTCCAGGCCGCGGTCGCGACTCGACCCACATCGCCGCGATCAACATGATGAGAAGTGAGGGCAACACGGCCAGGCACACATCGGTCGGGTCAAACCAGAGCGAGGCCCCAGAGACGAGCGAGGATCCGCTGAACACGCCAGCAGACATCAGCTGCTCGGGGAACTCGCTCCGCCGCTCCGGCACCATGCCATCATGTGCCGCCTTTGTAGGTCCCGTCTCGTGCACCGGATCGTACGCGGCCATCCCGGTGATGCCACCATGGTGCGAGGCGAGATGACCGAGCGTGTGCATCCCCCAGACACCAAGGACGAGCATCAGCGGCAACAACCATCGCAGCCGAGGAAGGCGCAATCGTCGGGCTTGTCTGCCCATTGCCCCTCCTCTCAGCTGTCTCTCATGCCCTCACGACCGAGGCGTGAGGATCACTTGTGATCCACGCGACTAAGACCGATAGTACTGCGCTCGCTGCAGGGGACGCGTAAGCCCCGAAAGGGGAATGCCAGAGCTTTGTGCACCCTGTGCTGGATGGCGCGCGGCTCCTCTCCGCCATCGTCAGGACGGGCGCCCGCGGTTGGCAGGAGGCCTACTTCTGGCACAGTGCGACGCCGATCACAAAATCGCCGCCGATGCGGGTGACCCAGCGGTCGTCCACATCCAAATGGTGGCGGACGCATTCAGCCAGAAACTCTCCTGCGGTGAATCGGTCTTCCTTGGGGTGGTCGAGCAGACGCTGATATGAGGGACGCGCCAGAGCGGCTGCGGTGACCTCCTCGAAGAACAGGCGTCCGCCGGGCTTCAGTACGCGAGCGATCTCGGTGAGAGTCGCCCGCCAGTCGGGGATGTGATGAATGATGCCGAAGTCGAACACCGCGTCGTAGCTGGAGTCAGCGGTGCCGAACGTCCCGCGAAGGTCATTGGCATCGCCTTGGGCCAACCGGACGCGGCCGGTGTAGCGGGAAAGCCGGGCGCGCGCACGACGCACCATCGCAGGATCCAAGTCGACGGCATCGACGGAGGCGGCGCCGAACTGGTCAAGAATGAGTTTGGTGCCGTACCCACTACCGCAGCCGATCTCCGCGACATGAGCTCCCGGCGTCCGGCCGCCGAGCTTGATGAGCAGTGGGGTCTCGTAGAAGCGCTGCAGGGCACGCCGAGCTGAGTTGTTCACCAGGAGAGTCTCGATGCGGTTCATCAGCATGGTCGGCTATGCCCTTCCTCCAGCGATCTCGTTGTCCCCCAGCTCACACTGCTAAACCCACGGGTCCAACCGCGTGGCGAGCGAGCCTCTCTCGGAAGGGGAAGGCCGCCAGAAGGAAACAAAGCACCGCGGTGCCGACGATAAGGGCGGGGCCTTGGTGGCCCCGCCCCGGCGATCAGACTTGCACGTCCCGGTACTCCGGGTAGCCGTAGCCGACGACGTCGGACTTGGGCCGAATCCGTTCTTCCACCTTGCCGTTGCCGGTGTTGCCTTCGATGGTGGTGATCGTCCCGTTCCGATTGTCCTGCTTGACCAGGCCCATGTGGTCGATGCTGTTGACGGTCTTGCCGTCCCAGGAGAAGTAGACGACTGCGCCAGGCTTGGGCTTGGTGCCCCAACGCCCGTTGTCCTGGAACCACTTGGCCCAGGTGACGGTGTAGGCGTCCCAGCCGACGGTGAGGCGGGCGCCGGCTTTCTCACCGACCCAGGAGACGAACATGGCGCACCATGGGGCGTTCGCGTAAGCCCGGACGTTTCCACCGTCGCGGGCCACGGTCTCCTGAGCGCGCTGGGAGGACATGTACCACTCGTGGAACGGCGTTCCGCCGCCCGCCGCGTTCTCGGTCACGCCCACCTGAGATTCCGCGATTTGGAGGACTGCGTCGGCCGTCACCTGCCCAGGCCGCTGCTGGGTGGAGGACTGAACGCCTTCGCTGCGGTCGCTCTCGTGGTCGGCGGCGAAGGCCGGCATTCCCGTCAGCAGCGCTCCGGCGGCCACGGTTGCTCCCATGACGAGTCGCAGACTGTTCGCAGGCGTGAGGGCACGAAGAATTACGGTCTTGGTCATGCTGGGGTAAGCTCCTTGCTTCCATGCCGCCTACCGGGTTAGCTGACGGGTTCGGGCGTGGAAGTGCCCTACGGAAAGCCCTGCGGGCGATCCGATTCACCCCAAGGAACATGGGTCCCCGGTTCCGCACTCTTGGCGGATTCGGCGGCCGCGCCTACCTGCGGACATGATGGGGTGCAGGTAGGACACGGTCTCGGCTATCTCGGACGCACACCCCTGTACGGGGCCCTAGCCGTGCGCCTCAGGCCTACTAAGGTAAGTAGTTTGTATGGTGCAGTGCAAGTGCGGTTCGAGCGTTAGCTGCGCAGGTCACCGCAAACCCTTACCAGGCCGGGGTTTTTGCCTCGATTCTTTACCTTCTTCCCAAATGAGCCCATCGGCTGACGAGGGCCCCACCGGCCGCTGTTCTCCCCTGAAGAAACCAATGAGTGCATGCGTGCCCGCCACCCCGCGCTACGTGATACTCCCCCGCTTACCGATCGACAGCAGCGCCGAGAACATGCACGACGCCGTGGTGGAGACCATGACAGCCTGCCCTCCCATCTCCGGCGCTCCCTCACCTGGAGCCTGGGTGCCGTCAAGGAAGCTCTCCATCCGCGAGGCATCAGAGCATGTTTGTGACCGTAGGACTTATTGATCTTGTTCGGGCACTACGTCCACAGGCGGCACATCCCATGGACGTGCACCTCAACCCAGCTCATGGTCGAGAGGAAGCCGACAACGGACTCGCCGATCAAGGGCGCGGCGTCGAAGACGCCGCTGCCGTGGGCGACGCCCGGGAATCTCGACTTGGGACACTCCCGGCCGCTCCTGGGCGGCTTCCTTGACCCGGCTCAGCCGAAACTGAATGTCGTGCCCAAAAGGCACGAACTGAACCGCCGCCGGCTTTGCCAAAGAGACTTTACTAATTAACGTAGTATTTATCCGCAAGAAGGGTGACACGCAAGCGTGGCATTATGGATGCTTGCGCAGGTAACAGACCCCGTCACAAGCCTCTCCACGATCCAGGAGGACTACGATCTCAGGTAACATCAAGGAAGTCATGGCTAGGAGGGCGGGCGCGTGGCGCGTGCTTTGGGCGACCTGGAATCCGCGATCATGGATCGCTTGTGGTCCTACCGTCGGCCCACGTCAGTCCGGGACGTGCTGGAGGATCTCCGCCGTGACCGGGAGATCGCTTACACGACCGTGATGACCGTCATGGACAAGCTGTTCAAGAAGGGCCTGCTGAAGCGGCATCCGCAGGGCAAGGCCTACATATACGAGCCCGTCATCACCAAAGAGGCCTACACAGCCCAGCAGATGCGTGAGACGTTGGCCCGGAGCGGCAACCAGGCCGCTACGTTGGTGCACTTTCTCGAGCGACTCAATCCCGAAGAGTCGAAGGCGTTGGAGACAGCGCTCCAGGTGTTCTCGCCGCGAACCCCTCGCTCATGATCGCTGCCATCCTCACGGTGTATGCGGCAGTGTCGACGACGCTGCTGCCCCAGCTCTTGATCCGTGCGTCGTGGTCGGATCGTGCACCCCAGCTCGCGATCTGTCTGTGGTTGGCCGCCTGCGGATCCGCAATCGCGTCCTCGATTCTGGCGGCCGTGGCCACCGCAGTGCCTGCCGACACAATCGGGCATGGGCTGGCCAGCGTCATCGAGGCCTGTTTCGCCATGCTCCACAGCGGATTCGATCCTGCGACGATGTCCCTCGGAGGCTGGCTTGCCCTCGCCGCGGGGGGTCTCATCGTGGCCTGGGCAGCTTCCGGCGTGGGGGCTGTGCTGTTGGCCGCGTCCCGAGAACGTAGACGGCACGCCGAGATGCTGCGCCTCCTGGGCCGCCGCGACAGTGAACTGGACGCGATCGTGCTCGAGTACGACGAACCGCTGGTCTACTGCCTGCCCGGCCGCCAAGGCGAGACGGTGATCACGACGGCCGCGCTGAGGTCTCTGACCCCTGAATACGTGGCCGCCGTCCTCGCCCACGAGCGGGCTCACCTGCGTGGAAGGCACCACCTCGTCTTGGCCTTGGCCGAGGGCCTGAAGCGTGCCTTCCCTGTCCTACCGCTGTTCGTCAAGGCCAATACCGAGGTAGCCCGCCTGGTCGAACTGCGCGCGGACGATGTGGCGGCCCGTCATCACCCGCGCCTGCACATCGCCGCCGCTCTGGTGAGCCTTGCCACTGGTCGAACACCCGCTTTCACGCTCGGCGCCGGTGGGGATACGGCACTGGCCCGGATCCGCCGGATGCTCCATCCGGCCGTCCCCTTGTGCCAGCGCGAAAAACTCGCCGGCATGATCGCCGTTGGAGTGCTGCTGGCCGGCCCCGCGGCCGTTGCCCTCATTCCCGGAGTGACCGCCCTCGTGGCACACCACTGCCACAATCTCTTCCTCCTCTGACGGAGGGGCTGGCCCGCGCCACAATCCTTGTCCCCGTAAGTCCGGCTCTCAGCACCACGAGATACGGACGCCCGCGCGCCGACACTACGAATGCGCTGTTTCAAGGTGGCACGGATTCTGTCGGGGCGATGTGCTTCACGCATGTCACCGCATATCCCACGGGACTTCGAGCCGTACCCAGTACCTGGGACATGAGCAAGTCCTTCAGCGCTACCTGGCTGACAGTCGGCGAGAACACGTCCCTGCCGTCAACACGCTCCCGGTCCAGCAGCCCTGCGCGATGAAGGGTGTCGAGCGCCTGGTTGAGGACGGCACGGGTAGCGGAACTGTCGCGGCGCACAGTCTCCAGCAGCTCCTGGGCATCGGCCGGGCGGCCCCACTCCCACAGACGATTGAGGACCGCCTCTTCCACGCCACTGAATCGACTCACGAGACCGTCCTCTCCATGAAACAGTGCGCCGTTATGTGATCCAGTCCTTGTGTGGGAGATGCTCATCGCACTGGCTCTAGAGCAGACGGCAGGGAGGCCAGGATCGGCCACGCCCGATCGACCAGCAAGGGGTCCACGGGCAGCACGTGCCTGGCCCACCATCGAGCGACTTCGGGCGTCGGCGACGGCTCGGTCAGACCGGGCGCGTAGTCGTCGAACGGCGGGTCGTAGATGTGTCCGGTGATGATCCCCAGACGGCGTAGCCTCTCGGCAGCACCGTCACGGTCCCGGACCAGGAGGGGCACGCGGAACAGCGGCTGATCGAGATGATCGTGCACGACCGGTGCCGCAGTCTTGAGTTCGGCCAGGCGGCGCACACCGCGCAGACGCTGCTTCCGCTGGGTCTCGGCCACCCTCAACCGCCGTAAGGCGTACCGTTCGGAGAGGCCGCCCTGTCTCATGCGGTAGTTGTGGTTGTCGGCGCGGATCCAGGGGTCCAGGACCACCATCCCCGAATACGGCACCCCGGCCAGGCGAGAGGCGAGCACATTACGGCGCAGCGGGATTCTGAATCCATCGCGCCGCTCGTTCAGCCCCAGGGCTTCGGCCAGCCACCACGCCGGCCGGGCGAGCCCGGTCCCGGCCACGGCATTGCGTGCCACCGCCTTCAGCAGGCCGGCGAGTTCGGCGGCCGCGTATCGTCGACCGAGCCACCGCTCGCGCAGTTCCTCCAGGAAAGCGCGGTCATCCGGTGAGGTCACGGCGATCACTCCTCCCTGAGCCGCCCCCGCGTGCTTGGACAGGCTGAACACCCCTGCCGTGCCGTACGCGCCCACCGGCACCCCGCCGACGGTGGTCTGCAGTGCATGGGCTGCGTCCTCTATGAGCGGGATTCCGCGCTCTGCACAGAGGTCGGCCAGCGCGACGACATCATCCGGCAGGCCGAACAAGTTGGTGGTCATCACCCCGTCGAAGCGGAGATCCGTCACCGCCGCAGCGTCGATGTTGCCGCTGCGCGTGGATACTGGCGCGATGACCGGCCGCAAACCCGCGGCCAGGACCAGGAACAGGATCTCGTCAGCCGATATCGGCGACATCAACAGCCGCTGGCCGGGCTTCATCCAGCGGCGCAGGGCGATGAAAAGGCCGAATCTGTTCGAGGGTACATACAGGCATTCCCGCCCGAGCCGGGACCTCAGCTCTGCCTCCAGACGCGCGAACACCGATCACCTCGAGGTCTCTGTAACCGATGCGGATCGGTCGTCGTGGGCGGTGCGGAGCATCGAGGTGCGCACTCTGCCGTAGGTTTTGAGGAGCCGATCGGCGGGTTCGCGCAGTCTGGGTTGAGCGAGCACGGTGTTGCGTGCGGCGCGAACGGGCGTGCGAACGAGCCAGTGCAGCCCGGCTGCCGGCGTGCGCCGGGCCAGACGCCCCTCGGCGACCTCGAACTCCCCCGTCTTCAGCTTGTCCTTGTACTCCTTGTCGCCGCGGCCCATGTCGACCACTTGGATCCCCTGCTTGGGCGCCTCGCGCGCCATCGACAGATGGTGAATGAGCCCGGGCGAGTAACGGGCGAATTCCGGATCGTAGGAAGGAAACCACCCAGCCAGTACCGTGTCACTGCGCAGGCCGAAATGCCCGGCGACCGGCCGGTCCCCGGCGTAGATCATGTCCAGCACCCCTGCGAAGGCAGGTCTGTCCACGTGTAGGAGGTCCTCCACCAGCTGGACGATCCACGGCCACGCGAACCTGTCCGTCCGCCCGGTCCGGCGGTACTGCTCACTCTTCCAACCCATCAAAGTGCGCAGCGCGGCCCGGTCGGTGACGCCGTACCTGTGGCGCAGTTCGCCGACGTCCCGGCCCAGCTTGCGCTCCTTGTACATCGTTGACTTGTAGGTCTTGCCGGACTGGAGCTTGATCACATTCACGTAGGCCTCGTATCCGCCGCGCAAGTCCATGAACGGGGACGGGTGGCGACTGGCCTGGTGCGCGGGAAACTGATCGCCGATCAGGTGGTCGAACTCCCACACACTCAGCCCACACTTTTTGAGAAGCCACGACGAATCGAGTTCCAGGCCCGGAGACAAGATCGCACCCTGAGCGTCGGTGAGCCCGGCGCCCACCGGCTTGCCGATGCCGAGCGCGTGTCGTTCGAAGGGAAAGAACCCAACGACATCTCCGGCTTCCTCGATGATCGCGACCCGCACGTCACGCCGGAGCCGCCCGACCGCGAGAGTGAACTCCGGGCACAGGAACGGGTTGATCAGCTCGCGTCCGGAACGCAGCAGAGCACGCCACCTGCGCAGCTCAGAAGGCCCCAGATTGCCTGGATGAACAACAGTGATCTTCATGAGCGGCTTGGGATCCTCCCACCAACAGAGCCATGTCTACTATCTTCCATAGTTGATTTTCTATCACGATGCGACGTTGGCCGCCCATGAACCCGAGGGACCACCGCTACGACATTTCCCGAAGTTGCCGGCTCCCCGCTACATCAGCGCCCAGCCAGGGACATCCTCGCCCGCTAGCCAATCCTGGGATCACCTATTGGAGGCATGCCTCGGTCCACCGTCGAGCGAGACATGGGAAGCTCGCTTACTATATGGACTAGTAGACTTCCACGCGACAGCTCGCAGATGGCAGGCTCTACGTCTATGGCCACCGGCCACGGGAAGTGAGAACGACGGCCAGACCTGGACAGCCGACGGCAAGGAGGATGCCATCGACCTGGCTGCGAACGCCGCCGAGCGGGACCGCCTCTACGCCACCATCCCGGGCGGCCCCCAGGCCAGTATGAACGGCGGTACGAGCTTCGCCATCGTCAGAGATGCGCCGCTGCTCACCCGCGTCGAGGCCCTCACCATCGTTTTCCGTCCGGCTGTGTCGTGAGCGCGAAGCGGCCTGATCGTCGTCTCCGGTCTCGTGGTGCCGTGGGAGTCGTGCGCTCGCGGCGCATGCTCATCCCGGCGGCTGTCGCTCTCGTCGCGCTGCTGGCCTATGCCGTGCCCGCCATCGTGCTGGCCGGGAAAGTCCCGCCGAGCACGCAGGTGGACGGCGTGGACATCGGTGGCCTGTCGCCAGGGGCGGCCCGTTCCCGCCTAGAAGCCGAGCTCAGCGGGCGACTCCATCGGCCTATGACGTTGATCGCGGCGAGTAAGCGGAAGCAGGTCACGCCCGCCGCGTTGGGTCTCGGCTTCGACACCCACGCGACGGTCGAGGCCGCCATGGAGGACGCCGCCACTCCGGCGGGCGTCGTTCGCTCGTTGTTCGGTAGTCGGCACATCCGGCCCGAGGTCACCGTGAACGAGCAGCGGCTCGCCACCGGACTCGCCGGTCTGGCCAAGAGCGTGGCCACCAAGCCGGTGGAGGGCACGGTCCGCTACGAGGGCCTGCAGCCGCGAGGCGTACTTCCCAAGAACGGACGCGCTCTGGACGTCAGCGGAGCGACGGAAGCTGTGCGAACGGCCTTCGCGGACGGCCGCCCCACCGTCGAACTGCAGGTCAAGGTCATGCCTCCCGCGCTCACCGCGGCGGAGGTCCGGCGGGTCGCCGCGACGACCGCGCGTACGGCGGTCGCATCTCCCCTCACTGTTCGGAGCGGCAGTAAGGAAGCCACCGTGTCCAGGGAGCAACTGGCGGCCGGTCTCCGCTTCGTCTCCGATGGCAGAGGCAGCCTCCGCCCGTCCTTCAGAGCTTCCGAGGTCGCTCCGGCCTTGGCCAAGGCACTGGTGAGCATCCCGCCAAGAGACGCCTCCTTCAAAATCGTCGATGGCAGACCGCAGGTCATCCCTTCCAAGCCGGGCCGCGGCGTCGATGTGAAGGCGCTCGGGCCGGCCATCTCCCAAGCCCTGGCGGCGGGCAACCGCCGCGTCGAGCTGCCCGCCACGGTCCTGCAGCCCCGGGTGACCACGACAGAGGCCAAGAAGCTGGGTGTCAGCGAGAAGGTGAGCTCGTACACCACCCGATACCCGTGCTGCGCCCCCCGTGTGACCAACATTCACCGCATCGCCGACATCGTCGACGGCTATGTCGTGCAGCCAGGCGAGACATTCTCCCTGAACGGCGTGGTCGGCAAAAGGGACAAAGCGCGGGGCTTCGTCGAGGCGCCGATGATCCTCAACAACCGCTTCGTCAACGACGTCGGCGGCGGGGTGTCCCAGTTCGCCACCACGATGTTCAACGCCGTCTTCTTCGGGGGCTTCCAGGACGTCCAGCACATGCCCCACCAGTACTACATCTCCCGCTACCCGGCCGGCCGCGAATCGACGGTCTCGTACCCTCAACCGGACTTCCGCTGGCGTAACGACTCGCCGTACGGAGTGCTCATCAAGACGTCCTACACCGATACCTCTATCACCGTGCAGTTCTGGAGCACCAAGCGCTATGACATCGAATCGCAGAGCTCAGGGCGCTACGACATCAAGCCCGTCCGCAGCATCACCGACTCAGGACCCGAGTGCATCCCCATGGAAGGCGCCGAGGGATTCACGATCGACGTGTGGCGCATCTTCAAGCAGGACGGAAAGGTGATCCGAAAGCAGCGCTTCCACACGGTCTACGATGCTGAACCGCGCCTTACGTGCAAGGATTGATTGATTAAGTAATACGCATGTATTTAGGGTGAGCAGGGCTACTTCTGTGACCGTCAGTACTCATCGAAACAGCCCCACGCGAAGTGCGCTGCCCATGATGTTCACAACCTTCGCCACTGACCGCGGCCCTGCTGACGCTGGGCACGATGGTTCTCTACCCGTTCGAGATGGCCGCGGTCCTGAAGCTCGGCGGCGATCACTGGTCGAAACCTATTACGGCTGCTATAACACCATCTCCGGGCTAGGACTCGCGATGGGAAACGTGGCCATTGGCGGCGCCCTCGACGCCGCTCGGTCGCTCAGCCTGCCCAGTCTGCACTGGTGGGCGCTTCTCGGCCTGGGATGGGCCTGCGGGGCAGTCCTCTTCATCCTGAACAGAAATGGGCACCTGTGTACAGAGACCACCATCCCGATGGGTGAGCGGTCGGGCTAGCCACTCCAGTCCATCGAGGGCCAGAGCGTCGCCGCTGCGCTCATTCCTTCCTCGTCCATGGCCTACGAACATCCCTAGTAGACTCCGCGTCATGCGAGGGATTCGTGCTGTCGTTTCGGCAATCGTGGTCATGGCATTGGCGTCGTGCGGGCAGTCCGGGGAGCCTGCCCAGGCCGACGATCCAGGCATCGGGCACATCCATGGCCTTGGTGTGGATCCGGCCGACGGCGCCGTCTATCTTGCCGGGCACTACGGTCTGTTCAAGGTCACGTCCGCGCACACCGCCGAGCGCGTGGCAGGGCGCGTCCAAGACCACATGGGATTCACAGTGGTCGGCCCCAAGACCTTCCTCGCCAGCGGTCACCCCGGCGAAGCCGATACCGACTCCCCGCCCAATCTTGGCCTGATTCGTACCACTGATGCTGGGGAGACGTGGGAGACCGTCTCCGAGCTCGGGATCTCCGACTTCCACGCCCTGCAACCGGCAGGGGCCACGTTGTATGCCTATGACAGCCAGACCAGTCGCGTTCGGGCCAGCGTCGACGGCGGCGCGACCTGGCGGCAGGGTGCTCCTGAAGAGGTCATCGACTTCGCCGCCAATGCCGCGCAGCCGGAGCGCGTCTATGCGGCCACGACCAGTGGCGTGCAGGTGAGCGGGAATGGCGGCATGGACTTCGAGCCGGTAAAAGACGCACCCCCGCTCGGCCAGATCGAGGCTCCTGCCGCCGATCTCCTGATCGGGTCGGACGTCGACGGTCAAGTGCACATGAGCGTCGACGCCGGAAAGACCTGGCGGACGAGCGGCCGGCTTCCGGCTCCCCCCGTGGCGTTCACCGCTGTCGACCGGCAGCGCCTGCTCGCCGCGACTGAGGACGGCACCGTGTACGAGTCCAGGAACGGCGGCACGGACTTCACCGTCGTCTTCCGCCCGGCCAGCGTTGATGTTTCGTGACGAGGCCAATAGAGGTGAGCCGGTGGGGGGCTAGGACCACACCGACTCACTACTACGCAGTGTAGTTATTCAACGCCGCATGTCCACATGAAGGTCTATGCCACGCCGCCTTCTCCCTCACCGTCGCGGCGTGGACCGCCCACGGGCTGAACGCATGGGAGGTCGTACGCACACCTCCCATGACCGGCTATTACGCAACGTACGTTCACACTCTGAGGAAGTTGCGGCGAACCGGCTACCCAGCCCTCGACCTTCTGTACTATTTCGCCCCAGCTTAGAAATTACGAGGAGGCATCGTAGTGGCAGCGCCGACATGGCTCGGGAGATCAGCGGTGGCCACAGCCCTGGCCTTAGCTGTCTTGGTTTCCACCTCGGGCAATGCCGCCGCCGAACCGTCGCCCGAGCAGGCCCGGGCCAAGCTCGTGAAGCTGAACGAACAGGCCGATCAGCTCGTCGAGAAGTACAACCAGGCCACCGAGCGCTACAAGGCGGCCAAGAAGAAGCACGACGCCCTCAACGCCGACGTCAGGCGCATGGACGCGGAAGCGACTGCCCTGCGCAGCGATCTCGTCACCGCGGCGGTTGGGGACTATCAGTCAGGGTCGCTCACGAGCTGGGCGAGATTCACCGTCGAGGGCAGCCCCGAGACGGTTCTGAGCAGCATGGCCACCCTGGACCAGCTGGTGCAGGCCAGAGCCGCGAAAATGCGAGCCTTCGAGGCGACCACCAAGGAGCTGCGTGACCGGCGCGCAGGGGCCGAGCGAGCCCTGGCCGAGGCCAAGACGGCCCGCGACGAGGTACGCGACGAGAAGACGAAAGTCGACGAACTCGTCACCGAGCAGACCAAACTCCTTCGCCGGCTCGGCGCCTTCCAGACCGGCGACCCGAACAGTCCCGGCATCCCGTACACCGGCCCTGCCTCCGGCAACGCCCGGGCGGCCCTGCAGTTCGCCTTCGCCCAGATCGGCAAGCCCTACCGGTACGGCGGCACTGGACCGGGATCGTACGACTGCTCCGGCCTCACCCAGGCGGCCTGGCGTACCGCAGGGGTCGAACTACCCCGCACCACGTGGACCCAATGGAGCTGGGGCGCCGACCGCCGCGTGCCCCTCGACTCGCTACAGCCTGGCGACCTGCTTTTCAGCAAGGGCCTAGGGCACATGGGGATGTACGCAGGCAACGGAAAGATGGTCCACGCCCCGCAGACCGGGGACGTCATCAAGGTGAGCGATCTCGACGACTACTGGCGCAACCGCCTCCTCGGCGCCGTCCGCCCATGACACGTTAGGCCTCGCTGGTCCGCGTCAGGTTCGGCCAATGGACGTCGTTGCTGCCGTGTAGGTGGGCCCGTGCGGCGGCGCTGGGCTCGAGGGTCGTGTGGACACCGCCCAACGCCGCCGACGAATTCAGCGACTAACCGTGGAGGCGCTCCAGCAGGCGGTTCATCTCCTCGATCTCCCGCAGCTGGGTGTCCCGGACCGTTTCGGCCAGGCGCAGGGCTTCCCTGTCCTTTCCGTTCTCGAGCTCGTCGATGGCCATCATGACGCCGGCCGCGTGATGCGCGCGCATCATCATGAGGAACATGTGGTCGAACTCCGCCCGGTCGACTGTGCGGAGCATCTCCAGGTCCTGCTCGTTCATCTCCTGGATCGCGCGGGGCTCCTCCATGGGCCGCGCGCCCCGGCGTTCCAGCCAGTTCTGGATCTGCCGGATCTCTCGGAGTTGTGCGGCGACGATGCGGTCTGCGAGCCTCCGTACCTCGGGCAGGACGGCCCGCTGCCTGGCGACCTGCGCCATGCGCACGGCAGTGACGTGGTGCGGCAGCAGCATCGCCATGAACGTCACATCGTGGCGGACGGTGACGCTTGCGGCGGCGACCTGCTGCACCGACGCGCTCGCGGCCGTAGTGGCGGCCACTCCCGGCACCGCGACCAGGGCGGCGGTGAGAGGGATGAGGGCCCAGGCCCGACGATGCCGCGAAGTCGATGAGATGAACATGCGTTTCCCCCGATGATGTCAATGAGGATTGCCCCAGGCCGTGCGCCAGTCGATGCCCTCAATAGGCATTGGCGTCGTCACATCGCCATGCACGGACCGGTATGGGCGGGTCGGGGGGAAATGACAATCTCGTTTTAGCACCTGGCCTCGCCCGAAGCCTGGCGACACGCAGGCGCCTCCTGGCGATCAAGCTACCGGCCTCATGCGCGCCGCTACGCGTGTGCAAGGCACTGGGGAGCGCGCTTCGAGGGCACGGCGGCATTCGGCAGCCGACCTACTGGTCAAGTAGTGGCATTGCCCGCGCTGCCCTACTACGCGGTCTCGTCGGCAGGGCTACGCGCGGGGACGGTCCAGCGCTCCTCGATCCGCAGCACCTTCCACGCAGCGACCGCCAGCACCCACGTGAGGATGAACAGCGCGACGATGCCGTAGCCGACGTAGTCGAGGTCAAAGTCGGCGATCACGCGGAGCGGGCCGCTGGTTATGCCTAGTTTGTCAGCGAGGACGGAGTCGAGCTCGATGAAACCGATGATCAGGGCCACTCCTGCGGACAGGCTCGTGATCGTGATGTTGTAGTAGATCTTCCGAACCGGTTTGGAGAACGCCCAGCCATAGGCGAAGTTCATGAAGGAACCGTCGATGGTGTCCAGCAGGCTCATGCCGGCGGCGAAGAGGATCGGCAGGGTGAGGATCGCATACCAGGGCAGTTGGAAGGCTGCCGCACCTCCGGCCAGGACCAGCAGCGAGATCTCGGTGGCGGTGTCGAAGCCCAGCCCGAACAGCAGTCCGACGAGGTACATGTGCCAGGGCTTGGTGACGGTCCTGGTGACACCGTTGAGAATGCGGTTCATGAAGCCACGTTTGTCGAGTTCAGCCTCCAGCGCGGCCTCGTCGTAGTCACCCTGGCGCATGCGGCGGAAGACCCTGACGATCCCGCGCAAGACGACGAGGTTCAGCACCGCAATCAGCATGAGGAACACCCCTGAGACGGTGGTCCCGATCACCCCGGTGACCTGCTGCAAGGTCGAAGAGTCGTTGCCCACCTGCCTCGCCAGGGCACGAACCCCCAAGGAGAGCAGCAGGCATAGTCCGAAGACGACCGAAGAGTGCCCCAGCGAGAACCAGAACCCCACCGACAGCGGCCGCTGCCCGTCCGACATGAGCTTGCGGGTGGTGTTGTCGATGGCGGCGATGTGGTCGGCGTCGAACGCGTGCCGCATCCCGAGAGCGTAGGCGGTCACACCGAGCCCCACGCCGAACACCTGCCCGCCGACCGCATAGTGCTCAGGAGCGATGATGAGGATCAGGGTGCCCCAACCGATGAGGTGCAGGGCACAGATGAACACGGCCATGCCTGCCAGCCCGCGTTTCTCCGGCCCGAGCAGCCGCCCGGCACCGCGTCGGGTTGAGGGAAGATCTGACACGTATACCCCTCCATGGCACAGCATCTAACGTCCCAATTGACACTGTTTGGCAATTATGTACTAGCCGTAAAAGCGGCACTTTCTCAGGTAGCGTCCGAAGTCTCCCTCCCTGCGCGCGATGGTTGCCCGCCATGCATCGCCCGTCCTAAGACGCCGATCGGCGCGTCACCCGTGGCGGCTGTGCGCGGGCCGAGCTTTGGCGGTGGAGGAGTTACGGAGGGCGTCTAGCGCGGCTGGATCCGAGTTGATCAGCCTTTGTGGAAGTCGAGGTGGCGAGTGAGCATCCGGGTGACCGGAGGGACTGCGGCCAAACGCAACGGGAAGTCACGCAGGGCGAGTTCGAGACGGTTCCGTGGAGCGTGCAGGCCCGTGTTGGCCCGCCCCTTGGCCTGCCGCTCGATCACCTCCGGCCGGAGCCCTGCCTCCCAAGCACGCAGAGCCGCCGGAATCCCATCGGGGTGGCGATCGAGCGCGGTACCCAGCAGGTCGGCACCACCCACCGCCAAGGCGGAGCCGTAGCCGGCGAAAAGACTGACGCACCAGGCGGCATCGCCGAGCAGCACGACCCGTCCTTGGCTCCACTGATCCATGACGATCTGGCTCACACTGTCGAAGTACGCGTCCTTCTCCCGCATGTTCGTGATCAGCTCAGGCGCGGCCCACGTCAGGCCCCCATATGCCTGCTGGAGGGCGTGGCGCGGGCCTTTGTCCACCTCGGCGGCGGGATCGTCGGTGCCATAGGTGAAGAACGCGGCGGCCCTTCCCCCTCCCAGGCCTGCGACGGTGAACGTCTGCCCGACGCGGGTCACCGTGGTGAACGCCCTCCTGGACGCTCCGGCCAGCAACTCGTCCAGGGTGAAAGCGGCCACCATATGGCCCAGGTCCCGCCGGTACTGCGCTTCGGGGCCGAAGACGAGCGCACGTACGGTCGAATGCAGGCCATCGGCACCCACCAGGAGGGCCGCCCGCTCGACTGTGCCGTCGGCGAGGGTGACCTCCACTGCCTCAGCTTCCTGCCGCACGGCCGTGATGGTCGTGCCGAATCGAATCTCGGCCTGATCGGCCACTGCTTCGTACAGGACG
This sequence comes from Nonomuraea sp. NPDC049309, assembly GCF_043196965.1. Taxonomy (NCBI): domain Bacteria; kingdom Bacillati; phylum Actinomycetota; class Actinomycetes; order Streptosporangiales; family Streptosporangiaceae; genus Nonomuraea; species Nonomuraea sp. NPDC049309. The sequence goes on from NZ_JBICSH010000002.1 coordinate 579,111, forward strand.
GTTTCGATGTCGCCGCGCAGGAGCGCCATGCCGCCGCCGCCGAGCACCTTGCGCACGGTCGCGTACGGAACGGTGAAGCGCGGGCGCCCGTCGGCCCTCAGATAAGCGAGGTCGAACGCGCCGACCTGGCGCGCCTGCAGGCCGGGCAGGATGCCCATGCGTTCGGCCGCGTCGTGTCCGATACCGGAGAAGACGACCGCGTAGCCGCCGCTGCGACGCGACGGGGCGCGTTCGAGGACGAGAGGTTCCCAGCTGCTCCGGCGCAGCCGCAGCGCAGCAGCCAGGCCCGCGATCCCCGCGCCAATGATGATCACTCGTTTCGCGGTCATGCCGCCGCGTCCTTTCTGCCGTGGAAGAACGTGATCGCGAGGACGGCGCACAGCGCCATCAAGAAGGCGGAGACGACGAAGGCAGAGCCGTATCCGTCAGTGAGCGCCAGATCCATCGGTGTCCCTTCCCGAAGCCGATCACCGGTACGGGCGGCAGCCGCCGTCGCGAGGACCGCCAGCCCGAACGCCCCACCGAGCTGGGCGCTGACGTTGAGCAGGGCGGCCGCCACACCAGCGGCTGAGGGCGAGACGCCAGAGAGCGCGGCGTTGGTAAGTGGCACGACAATGAGCCCGAGACCGGCGCCAAAGACGACCAGGGGCACGATCACCCCCATGAGCAGACCCGTATCGGGCGAGATCCAGGCCAGCGGCAGCAGGCCCGCGGCGGCGAGCAACGCGCCGGACGCCAACACCGTACGGACGTGCAGGCGGCGAGTCAGCCCCGGCCCGAGCCAGGAAGCCGCGACCATGACGAGCGTGAGCGGCACGTACGCCAGGCCGGTGGCCAGAGCCGAGAGGCCGAGCACATCCTGCATGAACAGCGTGGCCAGGTAGAACAGCCCGAACAGGGCACTGGCCCGTACCATTTGGATCAAGTTGGCCCCGACCAGCGCGCGGTCGCGGAACAGTCCGAAATCGACCAGCGGGCGTTTCGCCACGGCGGCCTCATGGACGGCGAAGTAGCCCAGCAGCGCCACCCCGACGAGCACGAGCCACCATTGCGCCCGCAGCACGCCATAGATCAGCAGCCCGACCCCCACGGTGGCGGTCGCCGCGCCGACGAAATCGAACTCAGTGGATCGGCGGCCTTCTGCGCGCCCCGGCAGCACACGTCCCGCTACCAGCAGCAGCGCGCCGACCGGCACATTGATGAAGAAGATCCACCGCCAGCCTGGCCCGTCGACGAGTAACCCGCCGGCGACGAGCCCCAGCGCGCCGCTGACGACCGTGGCCGTACCCCACAGCGCCAAGGCACGGGCGCGCGCTCGCCCGTCCGGGAAAATCTGGCTGATCAGGGCCAGTGTCATCGGCGCGATCAGTGCCGCCGCAAGGCCCTGCACAGCGCGGGCCGCGACCAGCATTCCTGCCCCCTGGGCCAGTCCTGCCGCCAGCGATGTCCCAGTGAAGAGAGCGATGCCGCCCAGCAGAACCCGCCGGTGGCCGAGCAGATCGCCCAACCTACCTCCCAGCAGCAGAAAGCCGCCGAAAGGCACCATGTACGCGTTCACCACCCAGGACAGGTCGGCCGCCGTGAAGGCGAGGTCGTCCTGTATGGCGGGCAACGCAACGTTCACCACCGTGCTGTCGACGGCGTCCAGCACCTGCGCCGTACACAGCGCCAAGAGGGCGACTACGTGCCTTCGCGTCCACACGAACTCCGGCGTCTTCATGATCCTCCCGAGAATGAACGAATGCTCATACAGTATGAGCGAGTGTTCATTCTGGCAAGGTCGTAAACTCGGGAGGCATGTCACCCCGTGGCGTCACCATCCCCGAAGTACGGCAGCAGCTCTTCGACGCCGCCGAGCAAGTGCTGCTGCGCCAGGGTCCGTCCGCGCTCACCAGCCGCGCCATCACCCGGGAGGCCGGGGTCGCCGCCGGGCTACTCCACAACCACTTCGGCGACCTCGACAACTTCCTCGCCGAACTCTTCCTCGACCGTGCGAAGGCGGCAACGGAGCGATTCCGCGATCTGCCCGCACGAGCCGGCTCAGGCACGGTGGTGGACAACGTGATGGCGTGTATCGACTCGCTGTTCGCCGGCAACCTGCTCGCCCTGGCGGGGCTGGCACTGGTCAGGCCGTCCATCGTGGCCCGGCTCAGCCAGGCGCACGGCACCGAAGCACTGGAACTGGACGCCAGCGAACGCGTGCTGGCCGATTACCTCGAAGCCGAGCAGCGACTCGGCCGCGTTCCGGCTGGTGCCGATACCGGCTCCATGGCCCTTGCCCTGGTGGGCGCGGCGCATCAGCTCCTACTGACGCGTGGCCCCCAGGCGCCGGATCTACGTGAGCGCATGCTCCGCGTGGTAGCCGCCCTCACAGCCCACTGAGGCACTCGTGCCTCGCGTGAATCCGAGGGGCCCGAACGCGCTCAGGGCGGTCTCGTCTGCCTCGTCCAACACACTGTCAATGCCCTGAAAGTGTGGAGATGGTTCTATGCCACAGCGGTTCTCAGCAGGGCCGATTCGGCCTGTCTCTTCTCGATCATGTCGCGTTCAGAGGCGGCAGGCCGCGGTGGGTGCTGTGCCGCCGGGTTGCGTTGTAGAGGTCGGCGATCCAGGTTGCAATCTTCAGGCGGGCCTCGGCCCGGATACGGAACCGGTGAACGCCTCAACGGCCGCATTGTCGAGCGCGCAGCCCACCCGCTCCCTCGACTGCACCACACCAAGACGCCAGCACAACTCCTGGTAGCGGGGGCCGTGTATTCCGAGCCGCAGTCGGAGTGGAAGATCCCCCGTCCACGTTGCCGCCTCGAGTGGCCGCCGCCATCTGCAGCGAGGCGCACGTCAGCGCGTGGTCGTGATGCTCGGACACGGCGTAGCGAGCAGCTGGCGGGAGAACAGATCCTCGCTCGCGCTCTCCGGTGGTCAGCAACAACGTCTGTGCATCGCCCGCGCCATCGCGGTCAAGCCCGACGTGATCCTCATGGACGAGCCGTGCTCCGCGCTCGACCCGATCGCCACCACCAAGATCGAGGATCTCATGCAGGTCCTGTCGCGGGACTACACGATCGTCATCGTCACCCACAACATGCAGCAGGCGGCCCGAGTCTCCGAGCGCACCGCCTTCTTCACTGCGGAGGTGGACGACAAGGGGGAACGGCACGGCCGCCTGGTCGAGTTCGACTCCACCGCCCGCATCTTCAGCAACCCCGCCGACAAGCGCACGGAGGGCTATATCACCGGACGCTTCGGCTGAGCAGGAAGGGGAGCCGAGCACACATGAGCCACGCGAGCGCCGCCCCCGTATCGCTGCCCACCCAGCGGGGCAGCGAGGAGACCGCCAGGATCGGCCCCCTCCTGCTGGTCGCCGACCCGCACGCAGAGCTGGCCGAACTGTCCCAGCACGGGGTCACGGTCGTGCACTGCAGAGACGGAGTGGAGGCGCTGCTCCGCATCGGTGCCGAGCAACCCGACATCCTGCTGCTGAGCGTGGATCTGCCCGACATCGACGCGGCGACGCTCATCAGCACGCTGCGCCGGCGCATGAACCTGCGGATCATCGTGGGGGTGGGGGCCGGCGACGCCGAGGTCGCGATGCGGGCCCTGCAGGCAGGCGCGGCCGCCTGCGTGGCCCGGCCCTACCGGTTCTCCGAACTTCTGTCGCTGATCAGCGCCGGCCCCGGCTTGTCGGGGCCGCTGCGGATCGGTGAGGTCGAGCTGGACCAGCTGGCGCACGTGGTGAAGGTGCGGGGTCAGGTCGTGCACGTTCCGCTGCGGGAGTTCGAGCTGCTGGCGTACCTCATGCAGAACGCCGGCCGGGTGGTCACCCGCACCGAGATCAGCCGCGACGTCTGGCACAGCACCGTCGACCCGCCGAACAACACCATCGCGGTCCACAGCAAGCGCCTGCGCCGCCGGATCGGGGACGACGAGAAGAGCCCCACCCGAATCCATACTGTTCGAGGCGTCGGCTACCGCTTCGCGCTACCCGAGGAGCCTGCCGAGGACGCGTGACGCCGCCGACCCTTGCCGCCGTTCTAGGACGCTGGACATGCCAGACCCCATCCCCAAAAATAGACGAGTGTCTATGCATGGGCCGCGGCGGCCCGGCCCGCCCGCCGCCGCCGACGCCTGCTTCGGCTCGACGGCAGGCCCGCCACTTCCTCCACAGGTGGCCGCGGATCTGGCGCGGCGGGTGAGCGTGCTCGCCGACCCGATACGCCTACGGCCGATCAGCATCCTGCTGGCCCACGAGCAGGGCAGAGTGTCCGTGTACGACCTCGCCAACGCCTTGGAACCGACTGAGCCGGAGATCAGCCATCATCTGGAAGTGCTGCTCGACGCCGGGCTGGTCGACTGCCAAAAGACAGGCGTCTACTCGGTGACGAACTTGGGTGCGGAGCTGTTCCGGCACCTTGTGCAGTTATTCGGCCACCCGCCACGCGACGAACCATGACAAAGGGCGCCGCTGGTCAGCGGACGCATTTCGGTGCTCGTCCCTTGCGCCGTGGTCAGGCGGCCAGTTCGCCGATGAGTTTGTCGATGCGGGTGCGGATCTGGTCACGGATCACCCGGACCGCCTCGATGCCCTGCCCGGCGGGGTCGTCGAGCTTCCAGTCCTCGTAGCGCTTGCCCGGGAAAATGGGGCAGGCATCTCCGCAGCCCATGGTGACGACCACGTCGGACGCCTCAACCGCATCGACGGTGAGGATCTTGGGCTGCTCGGCGGTGATGTCGATGCCGACCTCGCGCATCGCCTCGACGGCCACCGGGTTGACCTGGTCGGCGGGCGCTGACCCGGCGGAACGGACCTCGATCCGGTCACCTGCCAGGTGCGACAGCCACCCCGCGGCCATCTGGGAACGCCCGGCGTTGTGCACACAGACGAACAGCACGCTGGGCTTGCCGGAAGAGTTTTCAGCCACGAAGCGGCTCCTTGGATGCGGTGGTGAACAGGCGACGGCCGGCCAGGCTCACGTAGACCAGGGCGACCAGGACGGGTACCTCGATGAGCGGGCCGACGACCCCGGCCAGCGCCTGGCCGGAGGTGACGCCGAAGACACCGACCGCCACGGCGATGGCCAGCTCGAAGTTGTTGCCGGCGGCGGTGAAGGCCAGCGTGGTGGTCCGCTCGTACGGCAGGCCAATGGCCCTGCCCAGCAGGAACGAACCGCCCCACATCAGAGCGAAGTAGGCCAGCAGCGGCAGGGCGATGCGAGCCACGTCCAGCGGTCGCTCGCTGATCGTGTGGCCTTGGAGGGCGAAGAGGATGACGATGGTGAACAGCAGGCCGTACAGAGCGAGCGGGCCGACCTTCGGCAGGAACCGCTCCTCATACCAGGCCCTGCCCTTGGCGCGCTCGCCCCAGGTGCGGGAGATGTAGCCGGCCAGCAACGGGATGCCAAGGAAGATGAGCACGTACTGGGCGATGTCCCACATCGATACGTCCAGGGCGGCCTGCGACAGGCCGAGCCAGCCGGGCAGCACCTGCAGGTAGAACCACCCCAGCACGCCGAACGCGACCACCTGGAAGATCGAGTTGATCGCCACCAGCACGGCCGCCGATTCGCGGTCACCGCACGCCAGGTCGTTCCAGATGAGCACCATGGCGATGCAGCGGGCCAGCCCGACGATGATCAGGCCGGTGCGGTACTCGGGCAGGTCCGGCAACAGGATCCAGGCCAGCGCGAACATCAGCGCGGGGCCGACGATCCAGTTCAGCAGCAGCGAGGAGACCAGCATCCGGCGGTCTCCGGTGACGGTGTCGAGCCGGTCGTAGCGGACCTTGGCCAGCACCGGGTACATCATCAGCAGCAGGCCGAGCGCGATCGGCAGCGAGATCTCGCCGACCTTCACCGCCTCCAGCGCCGCGTCCAGGCCCGGGACAAACCGGCCCAGCAGCAGGCCGGCGGCCATCGCCGCGCCGATCCACACCGGCAGGAACCGGTCCAGGACCGACAACCGGCCGACGATGGCGGTCGTGACTCCCTCGGCGGGCGCTTGGGCGCGGGCAGCATTCGAAGACATCTCGTACTTTCTGCTAGAGCGGCCGTCAGACCGAGGCGGGCGTGTTCAGCAGTGCCGACAGCTGGGCCAGGTTCTCGGGGACGAGCCGGTAGTAGACCCAAGAGCCGCGCCGCTCGTGGGTGAGCAGGCCGACGTCCTTGAGCACCTTCAGGTGGTGGCTGATCGTCGGTTGGGTCAGCTTGAAGGCGTCGGTGATGTCGCAGACGCAGACCTCACCGCCCGCATGGCTGGCCACGATCGACAGGATGCGGAGCCGCACAGGATCGCCCAGCGCTTTGAAGACGCGAGCGACCTCGGCGGCCTTGCCGGGGTCCAGCTGCTCGCGTACCAGCGGCGGGCTGCACTCCAGAATCTGCAGCGGCTCCACATGACCCCCTGTATAGATGGTTGTCGAAGTCCTCCTCCATATTGACATACGTCTATGAGCAAGCGCCAATCGGGGCCTGCCAGCAGGAACTCGGCGGAATGTCCGCAGAACTCGACCACCTCACAGCGTCGGGCGTTGCTTGCATCGCATCGATATCTGTCTATATTGAGAGCGCGTTCTCAACCTCACGTCGATGGGATGAGCTTCGATGAAGCCTTGCGAGGCGCTCCACCATGACGGCCGTACGTCTCGGTGTGAGCCCTTCACGCCGGAGGTTCGCCGATGGAACTGAGCCGGCCGGATGCGCTGCTGCGCCGGATCGCCCAGCAACTGCTGCCCCACTTCCCCGGGATCTTCTCGATGGAGACCGTCGAGCGGTACGTGACGGAGTCGTACGAGTCTCTCGCGCGCGGCGCCCGCGTCCGCCAGCACCTGTTCACCCTCACCCATCGCCTGGCCGAAGCGCGCCTCACCGCCCTCGCCCAGAGTCGCGGCGCGATCGGCAAGCCGGTGTGCGAGGTGCTCTTCGTCTGCACGCACAACGCCGGACGCTCCCAGATGGCAGCGGCCCTGATGAAACACCACGCGGCTGGACGCGTCCATGTGCGTACGGCCGGCACGCATCCCGCGCACGAGATCGAGCCGACCGTGATCGAGGCGCTCGCCCTCATGGGGGTCACCACGACGACCGAATTTCCCAAGCCGCTCACCGACGAGATCGTTCTGGCCGCCGACGTGATCGTGTCCATGGGGTGCGGGGACGCCTGCCCCGTCCACCCCGGCAAGCGGTATCTGAACTGGGACTTCTCCGACACCCGCGGCAAGTCGCTGCACGATGTCCACAACCTGTGCCAGATGATCGACCTGATGGTCCGCGACCTGCTGGACGAGCTGATCCCACATCCCGCCAGTCAATAGTCGTACCTGCCGATCGCCTGGATCCTGGGACCAGGAACCCGGTTGCTGACAGGCGCTAAGAACGATTCGCCGCCTCGTCGATCCAGTTTTGAGGAATTAGCTTTTCTCCGTTGCGCCAGTTATGCATCACAGAGTTCTGGAACCACTCTTCCGGAAGGTTGGCGTGATCACACACGATGATCTGCATGTCCGGAGCCAGCTCTCGTACGATGTCATAGATCAGTCTGAAAAGTCTGCTCACGGCTTCACGATCACTGTCCGAACGCAGTGCTCCTGAGGCTTGGTCGACCTCTGATCGATACCAGACCTGCGTAGGCTGGTCGAGCATGAGCATGCGGGGAACTGGCCGATTCTGACGGACAAAGTAGCGATGTAGGGCGAGGTGTGCCACAACGTGGTAACCGACCCAGTTCTCGCCGCTTCCAATTCGGAAGAGCGGAGCTGGCCCCTGCGCGGTGTCAGCCACAACAGTGAGCCGACTCAGATCGAGCCGTACGTTGCCCTCTCCGTGTTCCAGCTCGAGCCTGTTTGCCCAAGCCGTCATGTCCCGGCTGATCGTTACAAGGCGTGAGGTCAATTGCTCACGCTCTTCGGCTGGGTCCAGTTCGGCTTCCAAGGCGCGGACGCGTTCGGCAGCGAACTCCTGGAGAAGCTTCAGGCGATCAAGTTCTTCGTCGGAACCGCTTGGCAGAGCCGCCAGTGTGGCGTGGATACGGCCGCGTGTGAAGTCATGCCGGGAGTCTTGTGGAAGCTGATCTGTGGCGAACCTGCTGGACGTCAATGACCGAAGTGCCGCCTCCACGGAGCGAAGACGAGAGCGAAGAACTGAGGCTTGTTCATCGAGTGCCGTAAGTGCTGCGCGGCGTGCTGGGCGAGCCGCGTCGACTCCCGCTAGCTGGGCGTTAAGAGCTTTCAGGCTGCGGTCAAGGTCGGCGACGCTAGGGTCGGGTTGGGCCAGAGTACTGCCGCACAAGGGGCAGTCAACGGCAGAGTCTTCGGACGAATCTGCCCCATTCTGCTGTGACACAAGTCCCAAGAGGTTCAAGCTAGTAAGACGCGCGGTTTGCGTCCGGATGGCGCCATCGAAGCCAGCTTCCGTAGCCTCCTGCTGTAGCAAGATCTCTCGTTCTGCCGTAAGAGCTCGTATCTGGGCGCGCAGGTTGTCCCGATCCTGCTCCAGGAAGGTCGCGCGGGCAGCGATCTCCCCATCCACCTCCCGTGAAGGTTGTGGTGCTGTGATCGCTGTCTGCAGTGCGGAGATTGCGATGAGACGCTCGGGTTGTTCCGGCGACTGGACCATCCCAAGGGCATATGCCTCCCGCCATAGTGCGGCCAGGCTCGCGCCGGCCAGGTGGCTGGCTTCCTCAGCGCGCCGATAAGCCGCTTCAGCATCGCGCAAGTCGCGTCGAGCTGAGGTCAGCTGAGCCCGCCGAAGGGCTTGGTCGCGGGGTACTGCACCTATGAAGTAGGGGATGGTGTCTTTGAGCGTCTGTGCCATGCCTTGTTCACCCTGGCGATGGAACAGCAGGTTCCGATCGGCAATCTCACTCTGCCGCTGCATGCACAAGAGTGTGGCGTGCCCCAGGTGAGCTTCCACAGCGTTCCGCGCCGATCCAGTCGGAGGCTCATGGCGGTTCTCTTCGATACCGATCCTGCGCCCCAACTGCTCACGGATCGAAGCGGAGTCCATATCGGCTTGGAGCTCATCGAACTCAAGCGGCTCCAGGTCGGCGCCAAAGCGGAGCATTGCGCGCTGGGTGGAACTCCGTCCAGGACGTGGTGCGGGTCGAGCGACGAAGGCACGTCCTCCGCCGATCTCGAATAGGGCAGCATGCCAGGCAACCGTCTGCGTGATGGGCCCGATAGGCATCTGCATGGTGTCGCGGCCAAGGCAGTACTCGACGATATCGAGCAGTGCGCTCTTGCCGGTCTTGGACTCACCGGTGACGACATTGAGCGCTCCCGGTTTGAAGTCCAGGATGCGCTTGGCGCCCGTGGCGCTGTAGAGGACGATCGCGAGCAACTGCACAGGAATCAGGGTGCCACGCCGAGGAGCGCGAAGATGGTGGTTGGGCTGTCTGTCTTCGCCAGCCAGCGCCCCACGAAGTTCGCCTTACGCATTATCTCCTCAAGATCTTGCGGTGACCGAAACCCTCGAGGCCGCCTTCGTGCTTGGGCGAGGAGCCTCTCTCCCTCAAGTTGCAGGATGCTGTGCGCTAGCCCGAAGCGGATGCCTTCCCGCACAGGGTCGACCAGCCCCTGTGCGCGCAGCGGGAAGCCCGCTCTCAGGACCGGGTTTCGCGACAGCCACGTGGACAAGTGCGTTGTGGTCGTCGCAGGAAGCGCGTTGCGCGTCCCACGATGCAGAACCATCGGCGCGATGACGAAGGACAACATCCATGGCACGCCCCTGTCGGACTCTTTCTGGTAGCCCTGTGCTGCTGTACCAAGAACCGCTGCTAGGAGTGCGGGATTCAACATCACGGCCACGATGGGAGACCGCTCACTCCATACCGTCAACCACGTTCCTCTTTCATAGGCGCCCCTGATGGTTCAACCGCTTCGGCTTCACAGACGAACGCTGAGCAGATCTTGGATTCGAGCCTTGAAGTCGGCATGCCAACCAATGGTGCCCGAGTCTGCCAGAATATGCCGCTGCCCTCGCGCGAAGAAGGGATCGTTGTAGCGGGAACGGATGGTGATTCCAGTCTGGTTCAGCAGCGTCCGCAGGAGCTCCTTGCCTGCGGCTCGCTTTGCCGCCTCGTCGGCGTCTTCATCTAGGCTGTCGACCATCCATTCGAACTCTCTTTCCCATTCGTCAACCAGCTCATGTTCGAATCTAGTCAACTCCGCTATACCGATCAGGTCTTCGTCCATCCATAGGACTGCCTGGGTGTACGCCCGATAGTAATCTACAATGGCTTTTTGTAGGTTTCTGGGCGGAAATGCCACCCATTGCATCTGCTGAACAAATGGGCGAGTGCGGTACTGCTCCCTGAGCTCATCTTCGTTGACCTCGGCAAGGTGGATAAGCGTCGGCAAATTCGCTCGTGCAAACTGATCCCGAATATCATCGATGGCGGCATGCGCAGCCCCGACATCAAGACTGATTAAGCGCCTCTGCAATAGGGCCAGCGCTTGACCGTCCCACCATTGCCAGACCATGGATAGAAAGAGTTCTTCGTGCCCTAGCGGCAGAGTCCAGCGAAGACAGGTACGTACAGCTGCATTCACGTCCTCTATGTGAACAGACCCGTCGATCACCCGAATGCGATGGAGAAAGGAACGGCGCTCAGAGGGAGTCAGCCCAAGGAACTGCTGACGGGTTGCGCTCGTCTCCTTGGAGCCTTTTTCCGCAGCAATGACTTCAAGTATAGCCAGCGCCGCCTCTTCATCGCGCCCGATGGCCCGCAAGGCCGCCATTGCGGACCCCTCTGCGGCGACCTGTGTGGTGACAAGTGCCAGCGCTGGCCCTTCCACATTGCCAGGAAGCGCAGTGTCCATCCATACTTGCAGTGTTTTCCACACATCCGTCGCCCGGTCTGTCAGGGCACGGTGATTACCCTGATGATGCTTGACCTGCAGCAGTTCGGTCGGTGTGCCGGCCTGGTCCCAGGCAATGTCATCGTAGAGCTCAAGGCTGATGGCCGAGTCTGGTCTCTCCGGGCCAGAACGAAGCAACTCCAGCAGTGCCCACCAGGTTTGGTGCTGGTATCCGATCGCGTTAGGACCAGCGTTATGTGAGCCGCGAGCCATCCCTCAATTCTCCATCCGCTGAAGGATTAAGTCTAGACAGGAACAAGCACAGCGGCTGAGTGGCTCGGTGCTGACCCACACAAACACAGAGCGATAGAAGCCGTTCCGCACTCCCTCACGATGCGTCACCCGCCCTGAGCAGTGCGCCAACCTGTCGACCGCGGAGTTCGCATCATGCGTTGACGAGTTGGATGTCCGCAGGCGTGCTGGGGACGGGGTCGGCCAGCGGGGCGAACAGCCGGCCCAGCTTGTTCACCACCTCGGGAATGATCCGGTAGTAGACCCAGGTGCCGCGCCGCTCGCCGTCGATCAGCCCGGCGGTCCGCAGCACCTTGAGGTGGTGGGAGATGGTCGGGGCGGTCAGGTCGAAGGCGTCGGTCAGGTCGCAGACGCACGCCTCGCCGCCCGCGTGCGAGCCGATCATCGACAGCAGGCGCAGCCGCACCGGGTCGGCGACCGCCTTGAGCAGGGCGGCCAGGTCGGCCGCCTCTTGCTCGGCCAGTGGCTCGCGGGCGATCGGAGCGCAGCAGGCGCCGGCGCCGGGCTTGTCGGCGAGCGTGAGGGGAGGGGTCATGACAGCGGCTCCTGATCCGGTTCTGCCGAAACCGTCTGCTTCGATGATTGTCTAAACGATACGCGATGGTAGGCCAGGAGTGCGAACGCCGCCAGGCCACAGGCTGCCGCCACCGCGGTGAGCACCCAGCCGTAACCGGCCGCCTGGGCGAGCGCGACCGCGCCGAGCGGGGCGGCGGCCTTGTCGGCGACCGAGAACAGCGCGATCCGGCCGGACAGGGTGGCGTAGGCGGCGGTGCCGTAGCGCTCGGCGAGCAGGTGCGGCAGCGTGATGGTGCCGACACCGAAGCCGATGCCGAACAGCAGCACGCATCCGACGGCGCCCGGCACGCTCGCCCCGACCAGGGGGAAGAGCAGCGCGCCCACTCCTTGCAACGCGAAGACGGCCGCCGCGACCGGTGCGGCCGGCCACCGGCGGCGCAGGCCGGTGGTGACCAGGCGGCCGGTCACCGACAGAATGCCGAGCAGCCCCGCGATGGTGGCGGCGAAAACGGGCTGGTGACCGAGGTGGACCAGGTAGGTCACCAGGAGGACGGCGATGACGGCCACCGCACCGCCGTGTGCGGTGAAGGCCGCCACCAGCAGCCAGAACGGCTTGGCCCGTACGGCCGCCCGCACCACCTCCGCGCGCGCTTCGCTCTTCACGGCGGTGGCGGTGTGCCGGGTACGGCGCGTGAGCACCAGAGCGTGCAGCGGGATCGCGAGCACCCCGTATCCGAGGCCGAGCAGGACCAGCGCCTGGCGCCAGCCGTAGTGCTCGACCAGCAGGCCGCTCAGCGGCAGGAAGATGGAGGAGGCGAACCCGGCCACGATGGTCAACGCGAGCAGCGCGTTGGCCCGGGCCGGTCCATGCACAGGGCCGTCGAACCAGGCGACGATGACGGCGAACGCGGGCTCGTACAGCACCATCGCCGACGCGACCCCGATGGCGACGAAAACCCCGTACAACTGGGTCAGGTTGTCCACCTGGGACCAGGCCAGGACGGCGAGCGTCCCGATCACCGAGCCCGCCGTCATCAGAGCGCGCCCGCCGTGGGCGTCCAGCCACCGGCCGACCAGCGGCGCGCAGAGCGCCGTGGTCAGCACGGCCAGAGTCAGGGCGGTGGCGACTTGCGTTCCGCCGGCTCGCAGGTCGCGCGTCATTGGCGCGAGGAACACCGAGAAGGCGTAGTACAGGACGCCATAGCCGATGGTCTGCGTGACGCCCAGAGCGGCGACGATCCGCCAGCCGCGGGTGAACCGAGATCGGCCTCCGCTCCCGGTGACGGTAGCGGAGGTCTCAGTCGTAGCGCTCACGAACGCCGGCCCAAACAGGCGATCAGATCGCGGCCGTCTGCTGTGGTCGCCCAGCGACCGACGCCGGCCTCGGTGACGAAGCCTTGGGCCTGCAGCCGCCAGATCAGCGTCCCGGCCATGCGCGCGATGGCCGGTGCGTAGCCGGGATTGGGGCTGCTCCTGCGGGCCGACAGCAGACGCTCGGCCACCTGCTCTACGGGCACCGGCTCTTGATCGCAGATCACCCGCAACGCTTCCTTCTGCGCCGCGGTCGGGTATCCGTCGGACATGTTCGATCCCTTCGGGGTCAGCCGCAGCAGCTTCCGCCCTCGGAGGCCGGCACCGTAACCAGCGGCAGCGGGGTGGACAGCAGGCCGCCGCTGATGCCGGTGGCCAGGCCGACTCGCTGCTCCTGGGCCTCGGCGAGATTGGAGGAGCAGACGCCGGTCTCGGGCAGGTCGAGCTGTACGTCGCGGGCGGCCTCCCAGTCGCCGGCCACCGCCGCCACGACCGAGCGGGCCTGCTCGTAGCCGGTCGCCATGAGGAAGGTCGGGGCGCGGCCGTAGCTCTTGACGCCGATGGCGTAGTAACCGGGCTCCGGATGGGACAGCTCGTCGACGCCGTGCGCGGGGACCGTGCCGCAGGAGTGCTGGTTGGGGTCGATCAGCGGGGCCAGGGCGCGGGTGGAGCCGAGGACGGGATCCAGGTCCAGGCGCAGCTCGGAGGCGATGGAGTGGTCGGGCCGGTAGCCGGTCGCGGACACGATGCGATCGGCGATAACCGTCTGCTCGTGGCCGGAGGGATCACGGCTGATCACCTCCACACCCGCGTCCGTGCGCTGCACCCGGTGGGTGAAGAAACCGGTCAGCAGGCGGATGCGGCCGGAGGTGACCAGGGCGTGCAGCCGGGTGCCAAGCGCGCCACGCGCCGGCAGGGCGTCGGCGTCGCCGCCTCCGTAGGTGCGGCTGGCGGAAGCTGCGCGGATGGCCCAGGTGACCGGGGTGTTCTCCAGTTGGGCGAGGGCGAGCAGGGTGGTGGCGGCCGAGTGGCCGGCCCCGACGACGAGGACGTGCCTGCCTTCGTAGCGGTCGCGGTCGCTGCCGAGCACATCAGGCAGGGCATGGTCGATCAGCTCGGCGACCGTGTGCTCACCGTGAGCGGGCAGGCCGCTGGCCCCGAGCACGTTGGGGCTGGCGTAGGTGCCGGAGGCGTCAATGATCGTGCGCGCCTGCAGCTCGGTGCCGTCGTCAAGGCGGATCAGGAACGGCGCCTGCTCACGGCCCGTAGTGCGGACCCGGTCGTATCCGAGACGGCTGACCGCCGTCACCTTCACGCCGGTACGCACCCGGTCGCCGAACAGCTTGGCCAGCGGCTCCAGATAGTCCGAGATGAGCTCGGCGCCGGTCGGCAGCCAGTCGGGGTCAGGCGCCGTCCACCCCTCGGCCTCCAGGAGCCGGCGGGCGGCGGCGTCGATGTCGTACTTCCACGGGCTGAACAGCCGTACGTGCCCCCACTGCGCGATCGACGCACCCGCCTGCTCGCCCGCCTCCAGAACCAGGAAATCCAAGCCGCGCTCGGCCAGGTGCGCGGCGGCGGCCAGCCCCACCGGCCCAGCGCCGATCACGACCACCGGAAGGCCCGTGCGGGGCGCGAACTGCTCGATCTCCACGGCCGCGGAGCCACAGCATTCACTCATGATCGATTCTCTTCTCTGTCTCAGCGGGCCATCAGACTGGAGGTACGGGCACGGTCGACCAGCGCTGTCGCACGACACGCGGAGTCGCACACGTCGCCACGCCTCTCGTCGAACGTGATCGTGGTTGAGCGCATGCGGCGGAGAAGCGTAAGCACCGGACCCTCCTGATTGGAAGTTCGTCTAAGTAGACCCTAGATTGGTGCACGATTAGACGGATGTCAAATTAGAGAACGGTCTAATCGGGCACCTTATGGACTCCGAACGGTTAGGTGGGCGAGAGCACGACAGGAAGGGTGCGGATGGTGAGAAGGATCCGGCCCAGGCTCGCGGCCACGGCGACGGCCATCGGCCAGATCGGGGCCGGCGCGAGGAGGGCGAGCGCGGCCAGCGTCAGGCCGTCCAGGACGATCAGGCCGACCGCTGCGCCAACGGTGTATGCGCGTGCCCGCCGATAGGCGCGTCTTTCGCGGATCACATGGAGCAGCAGACAGGCGATGGCGGCGAGGGCCGTTCCGTAAAGGATCTTGGCGGGGGAGGGCAACGACCACGTCCATGCCTGTACCGCCACCAGCGTCGTCCCCCAGACGGCGCCCATGATCGGGCCGGTGGCGAGGAGGGTTTGTGCTGCCCGCCGCCAGGGTGCTTGACGGATGAAGGCGGCGGTGACCGTATCAGCGTCGCCGAATTCGGTGATGGCCGCGCGCGCGGCAGCTTCGGGGTCGTCGAGCTCCTGTAGGTGCTGTTCGTAGGCTTCGGTCAGGCCGTCGGCGAGCTCCTCGACGGCTTGGGGCGGCAGCCATTGTGCGAGCACGTCCAGTTCGGCGCTGATCAGCCGGTGGACGGCCATGGCCGTGCCCTCAGCGCCGCGGTGATCGCCGTAGCGAACTCCTGCCAGTTGGCCCGCTCGCCGCCGAGTGCGGCACGGCCGTCGGTGGTCAGCTCGTAGCTGCGTCGGCGGCGTCCGCCGACGACCGACCAACTGCCGGTGATCAGCCCGGCTCGCTCAAGTCGGTGCAACGCCGGATACACGGTGCCGGTGGGCAGGTCGATGCGGCCCTCGGTGGCATCGCGGAGGGCTTCCTTGACCGCGTAGCCGTGCCGCGGCCCGTCTTCCAGCGCGGCCAGCAATAGGCCATCGAGGTGACCTTTGAGCGCCTCTGCCCTCATAGGTAGTAACGCTATATCGGGGCTATCCAGCGGACAACTCCTGAAGTAGCGTCGCGATATATAGCATCACTACGTATGGAGGCGGGCGGTGGACGTTCTGGGGCTGCCGGTTCCCGATGCCGGACCGCTCTTCTTGGCCGCACTAAGCGTCCACGTGCTGGCGGGACTGACCTGCGTGACCTGCGGGGCCGTGGCCGCCCTGTCACGCAAGGGCGGACCACGGCATCTGCGGTTCGGGCGCATCTACGTGTGGGGATTGGTCGTGCTGTTCGCCACGTTGACGATCATGTCGATGATCCGCTGGCGGGAGAACGCCCATCTGTTCGCCGTCGGATCGTTCACCGTCGCCGCAGCACTGATCGGTTACCTCAACCGGCGTCGCCATCAGGCGGTGCACATCGCCGGGATGGGACTCTCCTACATCGGGCTACTGACCGGCTTCTATGTCGACAACGGTGCGAATCTGCCGCTGTGGGAGCGACTTCCGTACTGGAGCTATTGGTTGCTGCCCGGCGCGATCGGCCTCCCACTGATCGTCCGCGCGGTCCGGCGCAGGCGGGCGACGTCCTGATCAGCAGCAGCCGGCGGCGGGTGCGTCGTCCGGTGGGCAGCAGGCGTTCAGGGTGGCCTGGAGGTCGGACAGCGCCTTGCTGATACGGGCCGAGTCGGCGCGGTAGTAGACGGTCTTCCACTCGCGCCGCGAGGCGAGCACCCCGCCGTCGCGCAACGTCGCCAAATGGGTCGAGGTCGCCGACTGGGCCAGCGACATGCGTTCGGCGACCTCGTTGACGGTCAGCTCGACGCCTCCGACGAACAGTTCCATGATCTGCTGGCGCGTCTCGCTGGCCATCGCCTTGAGGAAGCCACGCGCCGCATCGCTCAGCTCGATCCCATCCATGGTCATAGCATCACCCCAAGCCCATCATATTGTGCTTTCTGGATATGACGATATGATCCGGCGGCATGGACACGATCGTCATCGGCGCCGGACAGTCCGGCCTCAGCGTGGCCCGCGCACTCCGCGACCGCGGCATTACCCCGGTCATCCTGGAAGCGGGTGACCAGCCCACCGGCTCCTGGGCCGATTACTACGACAGCCTCACCCTCTTCTCGCCCGCCCGTTACAGCGCCATGCCGGGCATGAACTTCCCGGGCGATCCGGACGGATACCCCACCCGCGACGAAGTCGTCGCCTACCTCCGGCGCTACGCCGACACCCTGGACGTAGAGATCCGCACCGGCGTCCGCGTCGCTTCCGTCGAGGCCGACGGCGCCGGCGGCTTCCTGGTCCATCCCACCAGTGGCGAAACGATGCACGCCATGGGGGTCGTGGCGGCCTCGGGCTCGTTCGGCAACCCCTACATCCCCGACGTGCCCCGACAGGACAACTTCACCGGCCAGGCCCTGCACGTCGCCGACTACCGCAATCCCAAGCACTACGCCGGGCAACGCGTGATCGTGGTGGGCGCCGGCAACTCCGCCGTTCAGGTCGGCTACGAGCTGGCCGAGGTCGCCACCGTCACCCTCGCCACACGACAGCCGATCCAGTTCATGCCGCAGCTCATCGGCGGCAAGGACGTGCACTTCTGGCACGACACCACCGGCTTTGACTTCTTGCCGCCGCAATGGCTGGCCCGCGTCGCCACCGGCACTCTGGTGCTGGACACCGGCGACTACGCCGCCGCCCTCGCCGCGGGGCGCATGGACCGCCGCCCCATGTTCACCGCCTTCGACGGCGACCACGTCGTATGGGCCGACGGAGCCCGCGAGCGCATGGACACGGTCATCTACGCCACCGGCTACCGTCCCCACCTGGACTACCTGCGATCTCTCGGCTGTCTGGACGAGACCGGCATGCCTCTGCACAGCGGCGGCATCTCCACGACGCATCTCGGCCTCGGCTACGTCGGGCTGGAGTTCCAGCGCTCCTTTGCCTCCAACACCCTGCGCGGCGTACACCGCGACGCCGAATACATCGCCGCCCCGATCGCGGCGTACGCGAGCAAGGGCCTGGCCGTCTACGGCCTGTGACATGGCGTCGCCTGTGATCACGCTGGCCTTGGTCGCGTTGCTTGTGGCGACCATGCTCACCGCCGGAACCTCGTTGACGGTGGCAGGGGTCGCGGCATTGCTACGCCGGCCGCTCGCTTTGGTGGTGGCCACGGCGGTGGTTGTCGTGGCCGTACCAGCGCTCGCGGTTCTGCTGGTTCGCCTCCTGGAGTTGGAGGGACCCATCGCGTACGGCGTGATCCTGGCCGCCGCCGCGCCCGGAGGGGGCACAGGAGTGCTCCTCACGTACCACGCGAAAGGCGATCTCGCCCTGGGGGTGAGCCTGCAGGGCGCCCTGGGTGTGCTCGGCCTGGCCGCTGTGCCTGCGTGGAGCCTGGCCGCCCCCTACGCAGGCGTTCCCCTCACCGGCTCGGCGAGTTTCCAGGTGATCGCCGTGCTGGTGGCCCAGGTGATCCCGATCGGCGCCGGCATGTGGCTACGGGCCGGCCGGCCCTTGTGGGCCGACGCCGTCCAACGGGTCAGCAGGCGTGTGGCCGACGTGCTGCTGATCTCATCGACGCTCTACATCCTCTTCACCACAGCCGATCAGTTGGCCGGGATTCCGGGCTCCGGCTGGGCCATCTTCTTGCTGCTGACGGTGGTGTGCCTGGTCGCCTATACGGCTCCTGGCTTGGGCGCGGCTGCGGCACGGCGAGCAGTCGCCATGACCACCACCGTTCGCAATCTCTCCCTTGCCCTCCTGATTGCCGGACTGTCCGCTGACGCGACCCGTGTCAGCCTCACCGTCCTGGCGTACGGCCTGGTCATGTACGCCGTCACCGGCCTCGCCGTGATCCCGCTACGCCGAACCACTCATCTCGGAAGGAAAGTCACCCGATGACCGCCAATCTGCCCGTCGCAGTGATCGGCGCCGGCTCCGTAGGGCTGGCGGCGGCTGCCCACCTGGCCGAGCGCCGGCGGCCCTTCGTCGTTCTCGAAGCAGGTGTCGGCCCCGGTCACTCAGTCCGTCAGTGGGGACATGTACGCCTGTTCAGCCCCTGGCGCTACAACACCGACCCTGCCGCGCGCCGTCTCCTCGACGACACAGGCTGGAACGCGCCCGACCCAGACGAGCTACCGACCGGAGCCCAACTCGTCGACCAGTACCTGCAGCCCTTGGCCGATTCGCCCGCGATCGCTCCTCACCTGCGCTACCGCTCACGCGTCACCGCGATCAGCCGCCTCGACACAGATCGCATGCGCACAGCCGCGCGCGACCAAGCGCCCTTCGTCATCCGACTCGCCAACGGCGACGAGATCACCGCAGCGGCGGTCATCGACGCCTCCGGCACCTGGACGAACCCCAACGTCCTAGGAGCCAACGGTCTACCCGCCCACGGCGAGCCCGAGGCGGCGGCCTGGATCGATCACGCACTGCCCGACGTCTTCGGTGCCGGCCGTTCCAGGTACGCCGGAAAGCACACCGTCATCGTCGGCGCCGGCCACTCGGCTGCGACCACGCTCCTCGCCCTGGCCGAGCTCGCCGAACAAGAGCCGGGCACTCGCCTGACCTGGGCCATCCGCGCCGACGCCCCGGATCGCGCGTACGGCGGTGGAGATGACGACGCCTTGCCCGCCCGCGGCAGCCTGGGCTCCGGCCTCCGCTTGCTCGTCGACAAAGGCGTGGTGGAACTCGCCGCCGGCTTCAAAACCCGGGCCCTGAGGACGCTGCCGGGCGGCGCGGGAGTGGAGTTGATCGCCCGCCGAGAAGACGGCTCCGAGTGGGCCATCGCGGCGGACAACATTGTGGCGGCCACCGGCTACCGGCCTGACCACTCCATCGCCGGCGAACTCCGCCTGGATCTGGACCCGATCCTAGGCACGACCCGCCTGCTCGCTCCGCTCATCGACCCGAACGACCACTCCTGCGGCACCGTTCGTCCACATGGTGTGGACGAACTGGCCCACCCCGAACCCGGCTACTACGCCATCGGCATGAAGAGCTATGGTCGGGCCCCGACCTTCCTGCTGGCGACCGGATACGAACAGGCACGCTCCGTCGTGGCAGCCCTGGCCGGAGACTGGGAGGCCGCGCGCGACGTCCAGCTCGATCTGCCCGAGACCGGGGTCTGCTCCGTCACCCTGGCCGTACGTGCCATCGCCGCAGATTTCGGACTGGCGCCTGACATTCCGGCTCAGCTGCTCGCCGCAACCTCTCGGCACCTGCCACAGCACATCAACCCGGCCGACGCCGTCTTGGCGGCAGCCGCCGAGTTGGGCATCGATCCAGCTGCGGCGTTCAAACTGGCCGCTCTCGCAGGAGAGAGCTCCGGCTGAGGACTTCTTCTTCAGGCGACGGAGCGCCGTGCCCGGCAGCCCTGGCCGATCGTCGCCAGAAGACCGTTGCTCAACCCTCGCCCCGGCCACCAGCGCCTGGTCGACGGTGAACGGCGGTCACTCCTGGACGCTGGACATAGCCATCATGGCCTGTCCAGCAGTCCAACAGTGGCCACCAGCAGGCGGGCCGCGGCCAGCAGGGTGTCCGGTTGTACGCGGTCGGGTGTCTCGGCTGGGGTCTGGTAGCCGGGCATGCCCATGCCGATGCCGACCGCGGCCAGGCCCGCCGCGGCGTAGCGGCGGTTGTCGGAAGCCATGGCGCCGGCCCGCAACGGCACTCCGGTCAGCCGCGCCGCCTGGTCCAGAGTCGCGAGCAGGGCATGTGCCGGCCCGCCCGCCTCGACGGAGGCGGCTTGGTGCAACTGCGCCGCCCCGTCCAGGTTGAGCACCAGCGTGTCCGGCGGCACCGTGGCGGCATGGTGGGCCGAGCCCCACGCGCCTGCCTCCTCGGCGTCCAGGAACGCCACCGACAACTCAGCCGGTGCGGCGACCGAGTTCGCCGTCAGGACACAGGCCGCCTCGAGCACCGCGGCCACGCCGGAGGCGTTGTCGGCGGCGGCGGGGAGCCGCCGGGCCGGGTCGTCGCCCACGCCGTCGTAGTGCGCGGTCAGCAGTACCCGCGGCCCACCTCCGGTTCCGGGGAAACGGGCGTACACGTTGAGCCCTTCGGCCGCGACCTGCCGCAGAGGCAGTGACGCCGTCACCTGCACCGGGCCTCCGGCCAACGCCTCGGCCAGCTCCCGGTGCATCTCTGTGCGCAGAGCCAGGATCGGTACTTTCCGGACGGGTGGCCCGGCGATCATCTTGGGCATCCAGCCCTCGGCATCGCTACCCCGCGCGGTAAGCACCCCCGCCGCACCCTGGGCCTCGGCCAGCTTGCAGGCCCGCGCCCAATCACCGGCCTCGGCCAGTACCCATCGGTCTCGCAAGTCGCCCTCGGCGGCAAGGTGGGAAGCCAATGACGCAGTGCGCGGGGTCGACCGTTCGGCTGAGGCGAGGTGCTCCACGAAATCCCGGCGGTGCTCCAGGCGCCGTACTTGCCCACCGGAGTGCCACTGCAGCAGGGGCGTGGCGTACAGCTCGCGCACACTCGTAACAGGGAAGCCGTCGACTTCGACTTCGGCGTCGAGTTCGCGCAGCCGCGCGGCCAGCCAGTCAGCGGCGGCCCGACCACCGGGTGTGCCGACCCGCCGTCCGGCATAGCGGTCGCCGGCCAACTCTCGCACGGTGGTCAGCATCCGCGTCGCGGACACCGAGGCTAAGGCGGCCGTCAGGCCCGCTTCCACTCGGGCACTGGCTGCCGCCGTCGGAGTGGAGGTCATCCGCAGCAGCCGGTGGAGCTGTTGCTGGTGACCTGCGCGCCGGCGGGTGCCTGGCCGCAGCACCCTGCCTGGGCAGCCTCGACGGCAGCTGTTGGGCTGCCACAACAGCCCGTGGCTTCCACGTCGCCCGCCTCTGCCAGGGCGGACGCCGGAATGGGCGCCCCACAGCACCCTCCGGCCGCAGCCGGGTTGAACGCCTCTTCCAGGTTGCCGATGAAACCGCCGACTTGCTTCGTCATCGTGTTTCCCCTCAGAGCGGGTACGGCGGTGAACCGCCACATCCGCAAGAATTAGATGGATGTCTAAGCAATCGCCACAATGCCACGCTGATTAGAAGCTCGTCAAGTTAGACATTTATCTAAGCAACGCGCCCTCTGTGGGCACGCTTCATGGAGCCGCCTGAAGTCCATACGCTCGCTGACAGACCCAGGGGTGAACCGACAAGGTGAACCAGAGCTCTGGGCAGTCGCCCGAGCGGGCGCCAAGATGATGATCTGCGCGTCATCGTCGGTTTGCGCACACTAGACGATATGGAGCATCAGACAGTCTCTGCTGCGACAGGCGAGCGGCCGGGAATGGAGGCCAGCCATTCGAGTTGCGCGGCCATGCCAGTCAGCAGATCGGTGGTCGGAGCCCAGCCGAGGAGTTGACGCGCGGAGGACGGGTCCGCCCAGGTAGCGGGGACATCGCCGCTCCGCGCGATGGTTGAGTGGAGGTCGATCGCACGGCCGGTGATCTTGCGAGCGTGTTCGACGACCTCGTTGAGGCTCGTCGTGCCGCCGGCTCCGACGTTGATCACGCTGTTCGGCAGGTGGACGGTTCCGGCCGCGATGGTCGCGGTGATGGCGTCGTCGATGTAGGTGAAATCCCGGCGCTGGCTGCCGTCTCCATAGATCTGCAGGGTCAGACCAGTCGTGGCGGCGGTGAGGAGTCGCTGGACGAACATGTCCTCCCGCTGGCGAGGGCCGTAGACGGTGAAGTACCGCAAAGCCACCACAGTGGTCTCACAGTCGGAGCGGGCCGCGTGCGCCAGGCAGAGTTGTTCCTCCGCGAGTTTGGTCACCGCGTACGGGGAGGCGGGACGCGGGTGATCCGTTTCGGTGCTCGGTCGGCCGCAGGTCGAGCCATAAACGCTGGAAGAGGAGGCTACGACGAGGCGTGGGATGCGCAGCCTCGTGACCGCGTGCATGAGCCGTTGAGTGGCTGAGATATTGGAGGCGACGTAGTCGTCGAAGTCCGCACCCCATGAGGGTTGGACACCGGGGACGCCGGCCAGGTGGAAGACGACGTCGGCGTCCAGCAGAAGGGGTTCGATGGCGCAGGTGCGCAGGTCGCCGGCGGCGAAGACGAACGCCGGATGGCCGCGAAACTCGGCGAGGTTCTGCGCGGCGCCGAGGTCTTTGCACGGGTCGCGGCGGTCCACGCCGATCACGGTCACGCCCCGTTCGAGCAATGCCTGGCAGAGGTGCGAGCCGATGAATCCGGCTGCGCCGGTGACGACGGCCCGCCGGGGAAGCGGCGTGTGTGCGTTGTTCGGAAGGACAGGGGTCGTCATGGTGGTCCTCTGGTGGGGTCGGTGGAGGTCGGAGATCAGAGCCCGGCCATGGGCCAGCAGTTCCGCGTTGCCTGTCTCGTGACCGCGTACCAGCGCGGTCACGGCTTCCTTGAGGCGGAAACGCTCCAGAAGTTGCTCCTCGGCGGAATCGAGAGAGTGGCCGTAGCCGTCGAAGAATGCTGTCCGAAGCCTCGGGTTCCGCCGCCAGTAGCGGTGTTCAAGGCGGCTGAAGTCGCGGATGCGCGCATTCAGGCGGGTGTGCTCGAAATCGAGGACGCCGATCCGTCCGTCCGCTCTGACGATCCAGTTCCGCGGTTGGTAGTCCAGGTGGCAGACGCTGGTCTCCAGCGTTTCGGTGGCCATTTGGTCCGCCCAGGCGTGCAGAACGCGCAGTTCGGAGGCGGTGATGAGGGCGGCCGAGTGCGCGCGGGCGGCCCACCAGCGCACGCGTTCGGCGAGGTAGGCAGGAACATCGGTGTCGGTGTGCGGGCCTGGCGGGACTTGGTGGAGCATCCGGAGGACGCGACCCGCGCTGCGATGAGCCTGCTGTTCGGCGGGGGAACCCTCGATCAGTTGCGTAGCGCGTTGCCCCGGTATGACGGTCAGCAGTAACGAGAGGCTGTCCCGATCGGCGTGGATCAGGGACGGGGCGTGATCACCCAGGGACGGGACCCAGGTGGAGTAGGCGTGGGCCTCCGCGTGGAACCGTTCGTGTGCGGTGTGGCGCTTGAGCATGTAGCGCTGTCCGTCGTCCGCGGCGAGGAGCCGGAGGTGCGACGGCAGGTCGGGACACGGAAGCGCCGTGACGGGGCCGAGATGGCGGCGGGCCAGAGCCAGCGGGTCGCGATCGGTGCTGCTCATGAGCCGGCCGACTCATGCAGGTGGGCGGTGTCGTTGTGGCAGAGCAGCATCCATCGCTCGACACCGAACCGGCTGCGGTGCAGCTGCCAGTGGGTGATCGAGGCATGGTCGACGGTGAAGCTGGTCGTCAGGCCGGGGCGTAGATCGAGCAGGAGCGCGTGCGCGGCGAGCACGGTTTCGCCGTGGGCGGCGAACAGGACGCGTTCTCCCTGATGGTTTCGGATGAGATCGGCCAGGACCGCGCCGGCGCGTTTGAGGTAGCCGTTCCAGGTGTCGGAGCCCGGCGCCCACGGTTGATCAGGATGAGCGTGCGGGCCTCCCTGGAACGCGGTCTTCACCTCGTGCCAGGGTTTGCCGTCGGCATCGCCGTGGACGGGGCCGTCCAGCGCATGACTGTTGATCAGCGGCAGGCCGACGGCGTCGGCCAGGATGCGGCCGCTCTCCCGAAGCCGCTGACGAGGTCCGGCGTACACGCGGGTGAACGGGTTCGTCTCGTGTTCGGAGAGGAGGCGCGCGGCGGTCAGCGTCATCTGCGTGCGACCGAGGTCGGTCAGTCCCGTGCAGGTACGCGGGCCACCGACGACGCCGTCCGCGTTGCATTGTGCCTCGCCGTGCCGGATGAAGATCAGTTCGGTGGAGATCACTTCAGATCCTCCGAGAGGGGACGGACGCTCGGCCACGGATACCGGTAACCGCCCTTACCGAGATAGGGCAGGGTGAGCAGGTGATGCAGTTCCGCATGAGCGAGGAACTGGTCGATGGAGACCGGCGGCAGGCCGGCAGCGATGAGCGGCTCGTTGTAACGAGCCAGGGAGGTCGTGAAGATCTCGAGCGGGAGAGGGCCGTGCGTCATGGCCAGGGTGACCAGCAGCTTGGCAAGGTCGTAGCCGAACGGCGCCAGAGTCAGACTGTCGAAGTCCACCATGACGGGGCCTTCAGCGGTGATGAGGACGTTGCGCGGATTGGTGTCCTTGTAGAAGGCGACCGGGGTGGCACCGTTGATCGCCAGGAGCGACTGCACGTCAGCGACCTGTTGGGCGCTGACCAGCCCAGCATCACGGTGTCTGCGGAGAGCTGCGATACGCGGAGCGACGAAGTCGGACAGCTTCCGGCCACCGGGCAGCGGATGTGCGGCGGTCAGGATCGCACGGTGCAGATCGCTCTTCCAGGCTGCGGCATGGGCACAGCCGAGGTCGGTGGCCACGGCCGGAGCGTCGGCGACGAGGGCGTGGCGGCCCTCGACCAGGACGAAGTCGATCTGGTCCGAGTGAACGGTCACGATCGACGGGATCCGCAGCGGTCCGGCATGCTCCTTGAGCCATGCGTGGTGGGCGACGGTCTGTTCGAGCGCCTCGCGGATGGCGTACGGCTTGCTGAAGATCACGGCCGGTCACCTCCTCCGGCGGCCAGTGTCACCGCACGGCAGGCGCTGCCTCTGCGGGTCAGCGCCCGGCGGCCACCCGCTCCAGCCAGCGGCGCGTCTCTGCGCGGCTGGTCAGGTACACCACCTGCTTGCCCGCGGCGAACTCGTTGATCTTCGCGAGCACCTTCGGCCGCATGCGCCGCCGGTAGGTCGCCACGTACGAGACCACGCCCCAGTGGATGCGGTTGTAGACGCCGGAGCCGTGCTGGCCCGAGCCGTGCCGAAGCTGGCGGAAGAAGATGCCCCACAGGGCGGCCCACGTGGGAACGTCCATCATCACCACGGTGTCGCACGCCGCCAGCCGGATATACAGCGAGGAGTTGTGGTTGCCGTCGATCACCCAGCACGGCTCCCCCACCAGCTCCCGCTGGGCGGCCTCGAACTTCTCCGGCGGAAGCGGGTTCCACTCGTCGTCGTAGTACACCGCGTCCAGATGGATGACCGGCACCTGCAGCAACCGGCCGAGCTCGCGGGCCACGTGGGACTTGCCGCTTCCACCGGATCCGACGACGACCACCCGGTTCATCTGCATGGCGCTCCACGATAGTCGGAAAGGACGAGGTCAGAGGGGCTCCGACGCCCTGTGCGGTCGCGCTCATCGGCAGCTCCGGAGCGCACCGAACTCGCCCAGAATCGCCTCCAGCGTCTGCAGCTGGCGGCTGAGCCGGAAGACGTCGAGTTTGGCCAGGCAGGCCGCGATCAGGTCGGAGTGTTCAACCGTTCCGGCGAGGAACATCAGCCGATGCACCACGGTGATCACGTCGCTCGCGTCATCAACGATCAGCTCGTCGGGGACGAACTGGTCGACGTGCGCGATGGTGGACGGTGCCAGCGGCACACAGCCGGCCAGGACGGCTTCGAAGATCCGCTGAGTCATCTGGCCCGTGGCCGCGTAACGGTTGGGGAGCAGCAGGATCGTGGCCAGGCTTTCGCCGTAGATGTGGCTCACCTTGTCGAACGGCACCCTCCCGATGAAGCTGACCCAGGGCCAGCGTCGGGTGTTGTGCCATTTCCCGGCGACTTGGTGCCGCAGATGGGCCGCTGCGGGGGCAAAGTAGTGGTCGAACGCCTGGTCGCGGTCGTACTGGTTGCCGACGTAGGTCAGCGGGAAGGGCCGCGGCTGCGCGGCGAGCACCGCCGGGTCTGCTCTTTCCAGAAGGGCATCGTCCACCGGGAACAACAGGGAGCGAGCGCCCGCGGAGGGGGCCAGCGCGGCTTCACAGACCACGACGCGGCGGTGTCGGCGCAGCGGGTGGTTCAGCGGAAGCTTCCGGTCTTTGTCCCAGATGATCGTTGGTGTGCCGAGCGCGTACGTGTAGTGCTCGATCAACTCGGTCTGCCGGTGCAGGTCACAGGTGTGACCATCGGCGGTGCAGGCGGTCGTGTTGCGTCCGGGGATGGACCATCGCCACTCGGCGAAGAGCACGTCGATGTCAGGCAGGCCCGAGTCGAACAGATACCGGTCGGCGATGTGGTCTCCGGCCTCGATGACATCGCGGTTGGGCTGGAGGAGGACGACCTCGTGGCCGGCGGCCTGGATGGCATCGATGAAGGGGCGCCGGTGGCTGCGCCCACCGTCCGGGGTGTCGGTGATGCCGGGGCCCAGGAAGCCCCAGAAGCTGTAGCCGATCCTCATCTGGTGATCCACCGGCCTTCCATCAGCAGGGCGTCCAGGCCGCTGTTCGCCAGGCAGTCGAGCGCCATGGCCGGGGTGCCGCAGATCGGCTTGCCCTTCACGTTGAGGGACGTGTTGATCAGAACAGGTACGCCGGTCCGGCCGGCGAAGGCGGTCAGCACAGCGTGGACGAACGGGTTGAGGTCCTTGGTAACGGTCTGCACGCGAGCGGTGCCGTTCGCATGCACCACGGCGGGGATCTGCTCACGAGCCAGCTCGGTCACCTTCGAGGCCATGGACATGAACGGGGCCTCCTGGCCGAGAGTGAAGTAGTCGGCGGCTCGCTCAGCCGTCACCATGGGCGCGAACGGCCGGAACGGCTCCCGGAACTTCACGGTGTCGTTCAGCCGCGCGACAACTCCAGGGATCAGAGGCGACGCCAGGATCGAGCGGTTGCCCAGCGCACGGGGCCCGGCCTCGACCCGCCCCTGGAACAGGCCGACGATCTGGCCATCGGCAAGGCGCTCCGCCAGGAACTCCGCAACATCGCCGTCGACTCGGTGCACCGTGAACCTGGAGAGGTCCAGCGTCTGATCGGGAAAGGCAGGCCCGAGGTAACACGCGCCCGCAATACCGCTCAGGGGACGCGTTCTTTCCTGGAGGTGTACGGCCGCGGCGGCGCCGATCGCCGTACCGGCATCGCCTGGCGCCGGAGGCACGAACACCTCCTCGAACAGCCCCGACTCGACGATCTTGCCGACGGACACGCAGTTGGCGGCGACGCCTCCACCCAAGCACAACCGCTTCATGCCGGTGCGTATCCAGGCCTGCCCGGCCAGGTGGAGCATCACCTGCTCGGTGCGCTCCTGGAGCGCGGCGGCCAGGTCTTGGTGGGCTTCGTCGATCGGAGCTTCTGGAGCCCGGCGGAGACAGGTTTCCGCAGCGAAGCGAGGCGTCAGACGGGGGAAGGACGAGGACAGCACCCTGAGCGCGAAGTAGTCCGGGTTGAGGGCGAAGCCGGTGGGCGTGATGGGGATCGCGTCAGCGAAGAGGTCACGGAAGCGAGCCGGGTCGCCGAGGGCGGCCAATGCCATGACGGTGCCTTCCTCGTCGCTGCGGCGCCAGCCCAGGTGCTCCGTGACGGCGCCGTAGGCGTAGCCGAGCGAGGCGGGGTCGGTCAGCTCGTACAACGTCCGTACGGCAGGTCGGCCGGGCTGGAGCTGTCGTCCGAGCGCGATGGTGGTGGTCTGCGCCTCGCCGAGGCTGTCTGCGACCAGGACGGCCGCGCTCTCCCACCCGGATGCGGCGAAGGCGTACAGCTGATGGGTGCGATGGTGCAGCAGCGGGCTGATGCGGGCGCGTGGAAAACGGCGCCTCAAGCTCTGAAGCCGGCGGACAGTGCGGAAGCTGACCTTGGCGAAGCTGGCCGCGCGCATCACGGCACGCTCGCGGGTGGCAGAGCGCAGAGCTGCTGGAACGACCCTCAAATAGTGAAGAGGGTGGAAGTTGTAGGCGACCGTGTCCACCTGGCCGGGGGTGATTCCCGCCTGACTCACCAGCCACGAGATCGCATGCTCGGGGTAGGCGCGGGTGTGTTTGACGTCGGAGAGGCGCTCTTCCTCGACGAACCCGACCAACTCGCCATCTACGAGAAGGGCCGCGGCCGAGTCATGGGTGAAGGAGCACAGCCCCAGGACGATGTAAGGAGACATCGAGATCACCGGCTCTTCAGAACCGCGTACCAGGCGCATAGTCCCTCGCCGAGCGAGCCGCCGATCTCCTCGGCGCTCTGTACGGCGGCTTCGCGGTGGCCGCGCTTCCACTGCTGGTAGCTGGCCAGCACGGCGGCCATGGCGTCCCAGCCAGCATGGTGGACCCTCCGGCCGGCCCGGACATCAGCCAGCAGTGCGTCGAACCCCTCCCAAGGCGTCTGCAGGGAGGGAAGTTCTCCGGGCGGCGAGACCGCCGTATCCATGACGGCGACCGCTTTATCGAGGTCCTCCTCGTACAGGTGGAGGGAGTCGACGTGGTGGCGGTAGTCGCCCAGCTCGGCACCGAGCCAGCCGGCCATCAGCTCGTGCAGGGTGGTCGCGGCGAAGACGTCGTAGGGCAGCCCGGTCCACAGGTCCTGGCTCCGCATGGTCGTCGCCATGTGCAAACGTCCCTGTCGGAGGTGGAAGCGGTACCCGAGAGTGCAGGGCACGTCCCGGTGGCCGCCGGCGTCACGGGCGGGGTCGTAGAGCTGGATGACCGCCCGGCGCGAATCGGGGTCGCCTCGCAGGGTGGCCAGCGCCTGGGCGAGCTGATCGACCTGTCCGTCCCAGCTGCGCATGCGCGGCCCGTAGGCGCCTCGCAGGATGCCGTCGTCCTCGGCGTACCGCCGAAGCCGGCTGTTGAACTCGTAGATCCACGGCGCGTCGGAACCCGACATGATCCAGACGGTCTCGGCGACGGCGAACGCGGTGTTGAGAACGCGGCCAGGCGGAGCGTGGAGCAGCCTCTCGCGCGGTCTCCCCAAGAGCAGGCGCACGTCCAGCAGTTCGCGCGTGTCCATGCCCCGGGGGCTGACCTTCTCGCCATCGATCGCCAGTCTCACCGCCCTGGCGAACAGTTCGGTGAGCGTTCCACCGGAAATGGTCGTCACTGACCTCCCCTTCCTTGCCCGTTTCACAGCGACAGACAGTCCCCCTGACCGGAGCGTGAATCCGATGCCGGACAGGCACAGATCCATCACAGCCTGGTAAGACGCCATGTCGGGAGGGGAGACTGGGGGAAGCACGAGGAAGGCTTTCCGCCCCCCTTCCTTCCCTCTCCGCGGCGAGGTGGCTACGGAATGGACGACCAGGAGACGCCCGATTGGGCGGTACGGCTCCGCCAGGCCAGGCTCGACAGGCTGCTCAGCCAGAAAGGCCTCGTACGGCTGATGCGCCAGGCCGCCGGGGACGACATGCCGCTCCCGAAGACCGACAGCCTGTGCCGGAACATCCGCTACTGGGAGGCCGGCACACACAAGCCCAACGCCCTCGACCGCGTGCTGCTCTGCAGGGCCCTCGACATGACCGAGGCCGAGCTGTTCGGCGGACGCGCTCCAACGACCACGACGCCGGTCCGCCGCAGCGCACAGGTCCCGATGCCTGCCAGGGAACAGTACGGCGACGTCCTCGAACACCTCCGCGAGCAGTGGCACCTGCTTGTCCAGCGCGACAACCTGCTCGGCCCCCGTCACACGATTCCCGCGGTCCGCGAACAGATCGCCGTCCTCGAGGACCTGCTCATCCCCGCCCGCGGGAACGACCGGGTAGAGGTGCTCCGTCTCGCCGCTCGCTATGCCGAGTCGGCGGCATGGTTGTATGAGGACGCCGGAGAGGTGGAGCCGGCTGAGCTCTGGACCAACCGAGCGTCCACGTGGGCTTATGAGATCGGTGATGACGAGATGATCGCGTGGACGATGTTCCGAGGCAGTCAGCAGGCCATGGGCGGGCGCCGGGCCGGTGACGTACTTGGATTGGCCGCCTCAGCGCTCCGGCAGTCGAGCCACCTGCCGACACCGATGCGCGCGGCGATCGTCCAGCAGCAGGCCCACGGGCATGCCCTCGACGGCGAGGCCCGATCCTGCCAGCGGCTCCTGGACCACGCGCACGAGCTCGCGTCGGCTGTGGACGACGGTGGAGACGCCCGTGGGGGGCACGGATCGTTCTGCACGCCTGCCTATGTCGAGGTGCAGCGTGCCCACTGCTGGCTGGAGCTGAAGAAACCCCAACGCGCCGTCGCCGCCTACGAGCGGGCGCTTCCCGCATTGCCACCGGTGTACCGGCGAGATCGAGGCATGGCTCTGGCCGGCCTGGCCGCCGCCTACGCCGGACAAGGAAGCGTCGAACAGGCCGCCGCCACGGCGGTCCAAGCCCTCGACATCGCCCGCGCCGCCGGTTCCGTAAGGATCATCAAGGTTCTAACCTCAGTCGAGCGCTCGTTGAGCGCCCATCGCCGCCTTCCCACTGTGGCCGCGTTCCGGCTGGCCCTCGCCGAGGCGGTGGCCAACTGATGGCATCGGCCCTCGAACTCCAGGCCATGCGCCGGGCCATCGCGCTGTCCGCCCACGGGCTGGGCACCACGAGTCCCAACCCGCCGGTCGGCTGCGTGATCCTCGACGCCGCCGGCCAGCCGATCGGCGAGGGGTACCACGCCCGCAAGGGCGAGCCGCACGCCGAGGGCAACGCCCTGCAGGCCGCCGGCCCCGCCGCGAGGGGAGGCACAGCCGTGGTGACCCTGGAGCCCTGCAACCACGTCGGACACGCACCCGCCTGCCGCCAGCTCCTGATCGACGCCGGAATCGCGCGCGTGGTCGTAGCCCTGATCGACCCCACTTCCAGAGGCGAGGGCGGCGTACGAGAACTGCGCAAGGCCGGGGTCAGCGTGGAGACCGACGTGCTCGCCGATGAGGCGATGCTGGTCCTGGGCCAATGGCGGGCCGCACTCGCCCTGAGCCGTCCTGTCGTCACCTGGGTCTACATCGAGACCGCCAATGGCCGGACAGGCGCGCTCAGGCACATCCCGTCATCACGCGACCTGCTTCTCGCCGCCGACGCCGTGCTCGACGCCGACGGCCGGCTACAGGAAGCAACCCCTAACAGCCACGGGCCAGGCATGCTCCGCCTTCCGACCAGCCCTCTCATGCCAGAACACCATGAACTGCTGAAGACGCTTCACGCGGGAGGAGTTCGCCGTCTCTTTCTCGATGGCGGCCCTGACCTCGCCGCGCCTTTCCTCACCGACGATCTCGTGGACCAGATCATCGCCTACCTGCCGGATCGAGGCCCGTCCTCTCACCCACCGCTCACGGGCAGGGAGTCGATGATGCCGGACGGCTTCCGCCTCACCGACGTCAGCCGCATTCCGCGCTATGTGAAGATCAGCGCGACCAGGTCGTACACGACGTCGTAGAGACACCGCGGTGCTGAGGGGGCGCCCCGCTCACGAGTCCTTTGCGACCAGCTCGGCGCATATACGGCAAGTGCCCGCCGCCACCGGCGTGAAGCGCAACGTCCAACCGCATACCGGAAGAGACTCCACCCGCTCACCGCAGAGAGCCTTCCTCGGATACGGCCCGATGGCCTTGTCATCCGGCTCATGATCCCACTGGTGCATGTCGACCGCGTGCTGGAGCACCTTGTTACCGGCGAACGAGACCCCCACCCGGTAGGACGGAGACACCCGGCCATCGCCTGCCGCTGTCTCCTCGAGAATGCGGAGATCCGCCCAATGCACTGCCCATCGTCGGCACCCCATGGGCAGGTCGTACGCCTCGCCGTCCAGCTTCACCAAAGCCACTTGGCCGAACATCAACGCCTCGGCCACGACCCCGTGACGTCCCAGCAGGAGGGCAGCGTACTTCCGTGTACTCGCGGGGCTGTGTTCCAGCTGCGAGATCTCGACCCGGCCTCCCCGCTCTTGGGAGCCGCTCATTGGGGCATCTCTTCCAGGTACGACGCTGCGTCCAGCAGTCCGATCGGCGCGTCCTCCGTGGTGAGCACTTCGGCCCATACGGTCTTCCACCCGCGAGCGTTCAGGCGCACGCCCCACCGCTGCGCCATCTGGTCGACGAGACGCAGGCCTCGTCCGTGGCATTCACCGTCGTCGGCCTCACGAGGACGGGGAAAGGTCGTCCCCCCTTCATCGGTGACCTCGATGCGTGCGAGGCCGCTGTCGATCGACGTGACCTCGACGGCGATCAGCCCTCCCGGCCACCCCGACTGGCTGTGGACGACAGCGTTCGTGGCCAACTCGCTGGTCACAAGCCGGACGCCATCCACACCCTGATGGCCCGCAGTTGCAAGCGCGTGTCCGACGAAGTGCCGGGCCAGTGGCACTGAGCTGGCCATCCCAGGCAGCACCATTTCCCCGAGAAACTGAGCACTCACCGCAACCGCCTTTGCAGCCCGCGGCGAACGCACGCCCATCGAATGGGCATGCTGCTCTCATTAGCTGAATTTTCTGCCATTCCACCATTTATCCGGAATGTCCACATCGCTTTCACGGCTCGACCTTTCCTGTAGGACACCCGCGGCGCTACGGCGTTGCGCCAATTGCGCAGGCCAATGCACGGCACAGAAGCTCCGGCCCCCGTTGATTACGCATGGTCATCATCTGCTTACACTGTTCATCATGTCAATGCACAGTGCAGTTTTAGAGTGACCCATGCAACGGGATAGTGATATCGATTGGCGTTCTGGCACACTGAGCCCCATGCCACCGAGCCACAGCCCTACGGTGAGACTCCGGCGTCTTGCGCGCGAACTACGCAAATTGCGCGAGGAGAGAGGTCTGACGCCTGAGGCTGCCGCCGCCCAGCTCGGATGGAGCCGCAGCAAGGTCAGCCGCATCGAAACGGGGCGCACGATGGCAAGCCCCAAGGACGTCGCCGCGGTCTGCGACCTCTACGGAGTAGGGTCCGATGTCCGCGCCGGATTGATACAGCTCGCCAAGGATGTCCGGCAACGTGGCTGGTGGACGGCGTACGCCGATGTCTTCACCGGCTCCTACATCGGCCTGGAAGACGAGGCTTCCCTGATCTGCCAGTGGGAGACGCAACTCGTTCCCGGGCTTCTGCAAACAGAGGACTACGCCCGCACGGTCATCACCACTCTCCGCCCGGACGATGACGTCCAACGCCGAGTGATGGCGCGCATGGCGCGGCGTACGTTGCTCAGCAGACCCAACGCGCCGGAGCTCTGCGCGGTGGTCGACGAGGCCGTCCTGCGCCGCCCGATCGGGGGCCCGAGGGTGATGTACGAGCAGCTCGAAGCGCTCCTGATCGCGAGCCGGCGGCCGAACGTCTCGCTCCACGTCCTTCCCTATGAGGCGGGAGCCCACGCCGGGCTGGAAGGAGCGTTCACGCTCCTGAGCTTCGCCGAGGAGATCGACCCCGACGTGGTCTACGTGGAGGGCACGGCAGGCGACATTTATGTCGAGAGCGCAGAGCAGGTCGAGCGCTGTAAGCTCGCGTTCGAGCGCATCCGAAAGTCCGCTTTGTCCTCAGACGACTCCCTCCAGATGATCAACGAAACCAAGGAAGCCCTCTATCATGGTTGATCTTTCGAAGGCTATCTGGGTCAAGAGCAGCCTTAGCGGCGGCGGCAACAACTGCGTAGAAGTAGCACGCAACCTGCCCGGCGTAGTTGCCGTTCGGGACAGCAAGGACCCCCAAGGCCCAGCACTGGTCTTCACTCACGCTGAGTGGGCTGCTTTTCTGGCTGGGGCTAAAGGCGAAGAGTTCGACCTGGCATAGCTCAGGGCGAACAATCCCAGATCATGACTGGATGTACCGGTCGTACTGAAGTCACCGCCAAAGGCTGTCACTGCACCTTCTACGCGTCCGGCCGGATCTGCGCCACCCCACACCAGCGCGGACTCCCGGGGTACGGCCCGTGAACAGAGCTTCCCGGTGGCGGCGTGGGCAGAGGCTGTCTGCTCGAGGACACCGCTGTCGCGGCTAAGCGGGAGGATCGGGCGCCAGGCTCCCATCGGGGGCGATGTGGTCGAAGATCTGGCGAATCAGCGTGATCACATGCGGATCCTCAACCGCGTAGAGCATCCGGCGGCCGTCCCGGCGCGCGGTGATCAAGCCGGCGAGGCGGAGCTTTCCCAGGTGCTGGGAAACGGTGGCGATGCTGATACCCACGTGCGTGGCGAGCGTGCTGACGTCATAGGAATCGTGGGTGATCAGCCACATCAGCTGCAACCGTACCGGGCTGGCCAGCAGCGAGAACGTCTCGGCCGCCGACCTCAGCTGCGCAGGGGTCGGCGGCGGGTGCTCGGACTCGGGAGAGCTCGGCGCGGGGGAGATGGACATCGTTCCTCCATTGTCTCTCACCGATGCGTCCTGGCTCCCACTTCATTTCGACACTTGCGCGAATGCCGAAACGTAGGGAAACTAGGAGAACTCCGAAGGGGAGTAGTCCGCAACGCCCGCACGTCGACACGCTGAGAACCTCGCGTTCTCCGGCGGCGGGGACCGGTCACCGACCGGTGGGCGAGACCTTCGGCCACGCAGTCATGCCTGGCCGAGTTCCCCTCCGGGTGCCCGGCCGGGTCGCCCCCGCCCGGGAAGGAACCTCCTTTGGCACCCACCAAACTGCTGCGCCCCCTCCTGATATGCGCGCTGCTCACCCTGCCCGCACTCATCACCCGCCTGGCCGGCATCCATGCGCCGCCGCTGGTCGCGTTGCTGCTGTTCGGTGCGGCGGTGGTGGCGGCCTCATTCGTTCTCGCCTGGGCGGCCGAGGCCGCGCAGGTCGACATCTCCGGCGGGTTGGCCATCGCCATCCTGGCTGTCATCGCGGTGCTGCCCGAGTACGCGGTCGATCTGTACTTCGCTTACACCGCCGGCTCCGACCCCACGTACGTCGCCTACGCGGCGGCGAACATGACCGGTTCCAACCGCCTGCTGCTGGGGTTGGGCTGGTCACTGGTCGTACTCATCGGCTTGGCGTTGGTCAGGCGGCGCACCGGTCGGACCGTCCGGGAATTGGTGCTGAACTCGGGCTACCGCATGGAACTCGGCTTCTTGGCCATCGCTTCGCTGGTGGCGATGGCCATCCCCGTGACCGGCCAGATTTCCCTGCTACTGGGTTTCGCCCTGCTTGGCTTGTTCGGCTTCTACCTGTGGAAGATGGCCCACACCGAGGCGGAAGAGCCGCACCTGGTGGGCCCTGCTGCCCGTATCGGCGCACTTCCCCAGCGGGCAAGGCGTATCACGGTCGTCGTCTTGTTCGCCTTCGCCGCGGCGGTGATCCTGGCGAGCGCCGAACCGTTCGCCCATGGCCTCATCGCCACGGGCCGGCAACTGGGCATCGATGAGTTCCTGCTCGTGCAGTGGCTCGCCCCGCTCGCCTCCGAATCACCTGAATTCATCGTGGCGATCCTGTTCGCGGTACGCGGCAAGGGCGACGACGCGATCGGCACCCTGATCTCCAGCAAGGTCAACCAGTGGACCCTGCTCATCGGCACCCTGCCCATCGCCTACCTGCTCGGCGGCGGTGGCACGGGCGGCCTGCAGCTGGATGCCCGGCAGATCGAGGAGTTCCTGCTCACCGCCGCCCAAACCCTGCTCGGCGTGGCCGCGCTGCTGGCGCTGCGCTTCCCCCGCTGGGCCGCCTGGAGCCTGCTCGGCCTGTTCGCCGTGCAGTTCGTCCTGCCCGGCCAAAGCGCCCGCTACGTCTTGTGCGGGGTCTACCTCGCGCTCGCCCTGGCGGCCTTGATCCATAATCGCCGGCACATCGTTCCCACCCTCGCCGCGCCGTTCCGAGCGCCCGGAAGGTCGAGCTCGTCCCCCGACGCCACTTCCGCACCAGCGCGATAGGTCCGACCGGAGATCGCGAACACCCACGTCCAGTGTCATGACCACCACCAGCGGCGGCGCAAACGGCGCCGCCAGCGAGAAAGGACACCACAGCACATGAAGGTCTCGACGTTGCGGCTGCTGGCCGACGCCCGCTCCGCAAAGGCCGGCGGCGAGCGAACGATGGCCGCCCGGCAGCGGACCCGCCTTGTCGAGCTCGTGGCCTGGGCACGTTCCCGCTCGCCCTACTACCGGCACCTGTACCGTGAGCTTCCGGCAGGCGTGGCCGACCTGACCGCCCTGCCGGTGACCCGCAAGAGCGAGCTGATGGCCGCCTTCGACGACTGGGTCACCGACCCGGCCGTCACCCTGACAGAGGCAAGGGCGTTCGCCGACGACCCCGCGCGCATCGGGCAGCCGTTCGCCGGCCGATACAAGCTGACCACCACCTCCGGCACCACCGGGACGCATGGCATCTTCCTGCAAGACGCCCGCGCAGGCGCGGTGACCTCCGCGATGATGGCCCGGATGCTGGCCACCTGGCTCAGCGTCGGGGACGTGGCGCGCATCGTGCGCGGCGGAGCCCGGATGGCGCTGGTGGCGCCGACCGGCGGGCA
This sequence comes from Nonomuraea sp. NPDC049309, assembly GCF_043196965.1. Lineage (NCBI taxonomy): Bacteria > Bacillati > Actinomycetota > Actinomycetes > Streptosporangiales > Streptosporangiaceae > Nonomuraea > Nonomuraea sp. NPDC049309. Next base: position 616,000 of record NZ_JBICSH010000002.1, read on the forward strand.
CTTCGCCTCCACCGTCGCCGCGGCCCGCCTGCGCGGCAGCTCCCGCATCGCCACCTTGAGCGTGCATCAACCGCTGGGCGACCTCGTGGCCGGGCTCAACGCGTTCCGCCCAACGGTGCTGGCCCCCTACGCGAGCATCGGCGCACTGCTGGCCGGCGAGGCCGAGTCAGGACGGCTGCGCATCAACCCCGCCCTCGTCATGCTCAGCGCCGAAGGCCTGCCCATCCCGGAGTACGCGCGCATCGCGGCCGCGCTGGGGGCGAAGGTACGCACCAGCTACGCCTGCAACGAGTGCCCCTTCCTGTCCTACGGCTGCGCGGAAGGTTGGATGCACCTCAACGCCGATTGGGCCGTCCTCGAGCCCGTCGACGAGCAGTATCAGCCAGTGGCGCGTGGTGCGCCGTCGCATACCGTGCTGTTGACCAACCTGGCCAACCATGTCCAGCCGATCCTGCGCTACGACCTCGGCGATGCCGTTGTGGCCCGCCCAGACGCCTGCTCGTGTGGAAACCCCGGTCCGGCCGTCCGCGTCCAGGGACGCGCCGCCGACCTGCTCACCTTCCCGCGCCCTGGCCCGGCGGGGGAAGAGACGCCGGTCACCCTCGCCCCACTCCCGCTGGCCACGTTGCTCGAAGCGGTACCCGGCCTGGAGTTGTTCCAGATCGTCCAGACCAAGCCGACCGCGCTTCGCGTCCGGCTGCACCCCGCGCCCGGCGCCGACCCCGACACGCTTTGGCGCCAGATCGAGACCCGCATGGGCGACCTGCTGGCCCGCCACGGCCTCGGCCACATCACCATCGAGCGTGCGAGCGAGCCGCCGCAACAGAGCGCCGGCGGCAAATACCGCGCTGTCATCCCCGCGGCCCCGCCCAACTCCAGGTCTGCGACCGCCACTTCATGACGATCGCCACGGCCTCCTCCCGACGCCTACACCCGCGGACCTCGACTGGATGGCAGACATCCGTCTCTATGACGCGATTCCCGGCCTCGGGCAATGAACCTGCCCACCAAGCGGTGGGAGGCCGGTGGATAAACAACGGGTAATGATCAGCTGGCTTGCGAAGAACGACGGCTACCCTGGCCTGGCAACTTTTAGTAGTCAATCAGCTTCCTTGCGTAAGGGGTTGGTCGGTGAGGGTGAATTCGCTCAGCTTGGGACGGGTAATTCCGCTGATGGCGCTGCTTGTCGTTCTCAGTGCCGTGACTGCCTGCCAGTCCAGCGGATCCGCTCCCAAGCCGCTCTCTACGGAGACGTTGGCGCCGGCCACTCCCACCCCTACTCCCACCACCGATAGGGACGCCGTCCTGGCTGCGTACCGCGAGCTGTACCGCGCCGGTCCGCGCGCCGAGCAGGTGCCTGCCGACGAGCGACGAGCGATTCTTGCGCAGGTCGCGACCCAGCCCCTTCTCGACACGATGCTGAAGGGCATCGACGCGCTCCGAGCCAGCGGCCGGGTCACCTGGGGACAACCGGTCCTGCACGTCTTCGACGTGCAGGTCCAAGGCGACCGGGCTGCTCTGCACGACTGCCAGGACGCGCGGAAGGCCGGACAGGCAGACGATCGAACGGGGAAGCGCCTCACTCACGGCATGCCGCGTACTCATATGGTCGCTGCCCTGGTCAAGGAGCCCGATGGCGTCTGGCGAGTCGCGAAGGTCGATCAGTTGGAGGAGCCTTGCTCACCGGCGGCCTGACCCAGCTCCTTGCCGCCGGATCTGTCGTCCTCCCTGTAGCGATGGACGACGGGGACGGCGCCGGCGTGTCGGCCCAGCCCTTCTCCTACCTCGTGTGGGCCAACGACAAGGCGAGTCGTGCGGCTGCCGCTCCAGCCGGCAGGAAACCGAAGGTCACCTGCTCCTACCGGCGGTGGTGGTACGTGAACGGGTTGAAGAAGGTGGGCGAAGGCGTCGTTGATCCCCATCGCACCTCCAGCACCGAAGAACCCAAGAAGGGTGCCTGGTACGAGGTCAAATGCTCCGACGGCTACCGGGACATCGTCTGGATCGACAACCGTGACGCACCGGCAGTCGCTCCTGAGCAACTCGCGCGCCGGGCATACAGTCGCATCCCCATAACGCCACCGAAGGTGCTCACCGCTCCGCCGCGCGGCAGGGAAGGGCTCGTCGGCCTCCCGCACTGGTTCTATCTGGCCAAAGAGCAGTGGGCGGCCAAGTCCGAGCGGCTGCAGGCCGGGACGGTCTGGGTCGAGGCCACCGCCACCCCACAGCGGATGACCATCGACACCGGCGACGGCCGCACTTTGACCTGCAACGGCCCCGGAACCGCCTACGACCCCGCGCGCCCGGCCACCGCGCAGCACTCGACGTGCTCACACCGCTATCAGCAACCGGCCCACACCCGCCGGGTGACGGTGTCGGTGACCTGGCGGGGTACGTGGCGCGGCTCCGGCGGCGCAGGCGGCGCGTTGCCGCCGATCACCAGGTCGGTCTCATTCCCGGTCCGCATTGTTGAGGCCCAAGCCCTCGTTACGAAGGGATAGAGGTTGATGCTGCTTCAGCGGCTCTCGCCGTCCAGGGAAGCGGGCCAGTTGCGCCCGTTGCCGAGTCGGCGCAGCCCGATGATGCTCGTGGTGGGCGTCGCGTTGACCGCGCTGGGGGCATTGGTGGCCTGGCAGGTGTACGGGGTCGCCAGCCAGCGGGTGCCGGTCCTGGTCATGGCCAGAGATGTGCCGGTCGGCCAGCAGCTTCAGGCTCAGGACCTGCGCACGGTCGCGCTTGGTGTGGATGCGGCGGTCCACTCCGTCGACGCCGCGGCGAGGACCGCGCTGATCGGTAGGCGGGCCGCGGTGGATCTGAAGGCGGGCAGCCTGCTGTCCCCCGCACACGTGACCGACGTGCTGGTGCCGGCGCCGGGCGAGGTTGTGGTGCCGGTGGCGCTGAAGCCCAGCCGGTTGCCGGCCAGGGGGATCCAGCCGGGCGATCGGGTGGTGGCCACTGCCGTGTCGTCCGGTGATGTGGGCCGTGGGCCGGCACAGGATCAACCGGCCAGGGTGGATCGCGTCGGACAGCCGGACGCTGACGGGCTGGTCGTGGTCGACCTGGTCGTCCCGGCTGCGGCTGGTACGGCTCTGGCCCGCCAGGCTGCTGAGGGCCAGGTCGCGATCGTGCTGCAGTCGCGGGCTGGGTGAGCTCCTGATGCTGATCGTTCTGTGCTCGGGTGGGCACAGCCCCGGCGTGACGACGGCCGGGCTGGCTCTGACCCTGACCTGGCCGCGAGAGGCCCTCTTCGCTGAGTGCGACCCGGCCGGTGGAAGTGTCCTGTCCGGTTACTTGGTCGGTCATCAGCAGGATCGCGGCTTGGGTGAGTGGTCGGTGCAGCTCCGGCGCGGAGCCGACGCGATGGCCACGCTGGCCCACCAGGTGTTGCAGCTGAACGGCCCGGAGAACCGCCGGATTCTTCCCGGCTTGGCGACTCCTTCACAGGCGTCATCCGTCCAGCCGCTGTGGCCGAACATCGCCGAGACCTTCGCCACCATGCCCGGGGATGTGATCGCCGACATCGGACGGATCGGCGGCTCGGACACCCCCGTCCCGCTGCTGGCCGGCGCGGACCACGTCGTCGTTATCACGCAGCCGACACTGCGCGACCTGTCCGCACTCGCTCCTCGCCTCGCAGAAATCGCGACGGTACGGGGCCACCGGCTGAGTCCTCGGGTGGTACTGACCGGTGACGGGCCCTATGGGCGCAGGGAGGTCGCCAGAACGCTGGACGTGGAGGTGGCCGGCCACCTTCCGCATGATCCGAAGGCGGCGGCGGTGCTGACGCACGGCGCGGGCAGCGAGCGGCACCTGTCGCGTTCCCTCCTCCTGCGCGCTGCGCGTTCGCTCGGGACCAAGCTGTGTGAGCGAGTGACGGCGTCATGAGTTTCGATGTGCAGCAAGCGGTGCGGGACATCCTGCCCCAGGTGACCGAGGCGCTCGATAACGCCGGTGTCACCGGGGACGAGGCCGTCCGCGAGTACGCACGGGCGGTCATCATCCACCTGGTACGCGAGTACGCCGACAGCAGGACTCTGACCGGCCGCGACGTGCCCACCCTGCCTGAAGAGCGGCTGCTGGCCGAGGCCGTCTACAACGAGATCTTCGCCTTGGGGCGCCTGCAGCCGTTCGTCGACGACCCCGAAGTGGAGAACATCGACGTCAACGGCTGCGACCAGGTGTGGATCACCTACCGGGACGGGCGTAAGGTCCTCGGCCCGGCGATCGCCGACAGCGACGAGGAACTGGTGGACAACGTCCGCCGGTGGGCCGCCTACCAGGGCCAGACAGCCCGAGACTTCTCCATCGCCCGCCCGCGCCTGCACCTCTCGGTCGGGCGGACGCGCATCGCCGCGCTGATGGGAGTCACACCGCGTCCGTCCCTGTCGATCCGCAGACACGGCATGCTCCACGCCGACCTGGACGACCTGATGGCGGCCGACACCCTGGACAAGGGGTGCCGCGCTTTCCTGGCCGCTGCCGTACGCGCCCACAAGGACATCGTGATCACCGGTGGGATGGGCGACGGCAAGACCACCTTCGCCCGCGCCCTCGCCGCGGAGATCGACCCGGACGAGCGGATCGCCACCGTGGAGAAGGAGTACGAACTCTTCCTCCACGCCCAGCCCGAGCGCCACCGGGACGTTCTCGCCTTGGAGGCCCGCGAGGGCAACACCGAGGGCTTCGGCGCGATCACCCTGCACCAGCTGATCGAGGACGCCCTGCGCTTCAATGCCCGCCGCATCATCGTCGGCGAGGTCCGCGGGGACGAGCTGGTCCCGATGCTGGAGGCGATGAACACCGGAGGCGCCGGCTCCATCTGCACCATGCACGCCGACTCCGCCGACCAGGTGTTCGCCCGGATGCTGATCCTGGCCGGCTCGGGCGGCCTGTCGATCGCGCCGGAGACGCTGTTCCGCACCATCGGCATGGCCGTGGACTTCGTCGTCCACCTGCGGCACGAGCTCCGCCACGACCTGGACGGGCTGGTCAACCGCCGATACGTCGCCGAGATCCACGAGGTCCTGCCACCGGCTGACGGGCTGGAACCGGCGGTCAACCGCGTCTATGTTCCCGGCCGTGATGGGCGCGCGGTGCCGAACACCATCCCCCAGTGCATGGACGAGCTGGTCGCTGCCGGTTTCGATCCGCACCTGTTCACGGGAGCATGGGCATGAACGGCTGGCTGGCCGCCCTCGCCGGGGCGGCGCTGATCGCCGGGCCGATCCTGGCGGCCGCCGGTTCCCGTCGGGTTCCGGTACGGCCGCCCCGCCCGCCACGGCGCCGGATCCCCCGGACCGCCGTCATGCCGTTGGTGTACGGGCTGGCGGCGTTCTGCGTGACGTGGTGGCTGACAGGCTGGCCGGTGGCCGCCGCTGGGGCAGCAGTCGGCGCGATCGCACTGCCGCGCATGCTGACCAGCCGAGACACCGTACGGCGCATCGAACGGCTGGAAGCGCTCGAAGCCTGGATCCGCCACCTGGCCGACGTGCTGGGCGGTAGCGCGGGCATCGAGGAGGCGTTGCGCTCCAGCGCCGACCGCCCGCCCGCGCCGATCGCCCTCGAGGTACGCGCGCTGGCCCGGCGGCTCAGCTACCGCACCCCCACCGAACAGGCGCTACGCGCGTTCGCCGACGACCTGGCCGACCCGACCGGCGACATGATCGCCGCCGCGCTGATCCTGGCCTGCCGCGCTCGCGGACAAGGGCTGCGTGAGGTCCTGCAGCGACTGGCCCGCACGGTCGCCAAGGACGTCGCCGCCCGCCGAGAGATCAATGCCGAACGAGCCACTCACCGTGTCACCGCCCGCTGGGTCGTCGGCGCCCTACTCGGCTACACGGCCTTCGCCCTGCTCAACACCGCCTACGTCGCTCCATTCGGCACAGTCGGCGGGCAGCTCGTGCTCGCGATCGTGATCGCCCTTTACGCGAGCGCGTTCACCTGGCTGTACCGCCTCTCCAGGCCGCCGAAGGGCCACCGCTTCCTCAACACCGCCAGCGAGCCGTCATGATCGGGATCGTGCTGGCCTGCGGCGCGATCAGCGGCCTCGGGATCGCCCTCGTCCTCGCCACCGCCTTCCCAGCCCCTCCCGCGCTCGCCCCTGCGATGGAACGCCTCCGGCCAGGCGGACATCCCGAACCAGAGCAAGACTGGAAAGCGCGGCTGACCGGCAAGTTGTCGAGAACGATGATCGGCGCGCGGATACCGCATGCCGACCTGGCGTTGCTCGGCAAGACGCCTCACGACTACCTCGCCCAGAAGGCGTTGATGATCGCCCTGGGGGCGGCCGGTCCGTTCGTGTTCTGGGCGTGGTGTGCGCTGCTGGACGTCAGCCTGCCCTGGCCCGTCTCCTGGGCCGCCTGCTTGGGCTTCGCCGTCGCAGTGTTCTTCGCCCCCGACGCGGCCATCCGCGGCCAGGCCGTCGAAGCACGCACTGCGTTCCGGCAGGCCATCGTCGTCTATCTCGACCTGGTGGCGCTCGCCCGCGCGGCAGGAGCCGGGCCGGCCGAGGCGCTGGAGTCGGCGGCGAAGATCGGCCATGGGTGGACGTTCCAGCGGCTGGCTCAGGCTTTGGACCCCGCTCGCCGATCCGCCGGCAGCGCATGGGACGAGCTCACCCGCTTGTCCCAGGAGATCAGCGTCCCTGAACTGGCTGACGTGGCCGCCATCGCCCAGCTGGCCGGCACCAGAGGAGCCAGCATCCTCGACACCCTGATGGCCAAAGCCCAGTCCCTACGCGAGGCCGACCTGTCGGCCGAGGTCTCCAAGGCCCGGTCCCGCACCGAGACCATGACCGTCCCGATGGCCCTGTCGGTCCTCGGATTCCTACTGCTGCTCGGCTACCCCGCCTTCGCGCGGATGACCGGCGGCTGACCCCTATCCCGGAGGTATCCAACTGATGATCCGTAACCGCGTGCTCGCCGGTGCCGTGCGGCTGGAGCTGCTGCTCAACCGCCATGCCGTACGGCGCGGCCTGGACCCCGAACGCGGCGCCTCGACCGTGGAATGGGTGATCATCGCTGCCGTGCTCTTCATCTTGGCCGTCACCGTCGGCACGAAGATCACCTCTGTCGTCAACGAGCAGCTCGCCAAGATCAAATGAGCGGACGTGAGCGAGGATCAGCAACGCTGGAGGCCGCCCTGGTCTATCCCGCGGTACTCCTGCTTGTCCTGCTCACCCTGAACACCGCGCTGTGGTTCCATGCCAGGACCCTCGCCATGGCCGCCGCCCAAGAGGGGCTGCGCGCGGGGCGGGCCTTCGACTCCAGCCTGTCGGCGGGGCAGGCGACGGCCGAACGCTTCATCCGCCAGGCAGGCGGCTCGTTCCTCACCCATCCGAAGGTCGCCATAACGCGCGACGCGAACACCGTCGAGGTGTCGGTCAGCGGCCAGGCCATCAGCCTGGTCCCCCTGCTGAACCTCACCGTGACCCAGGTCGCCCGCGCTCCCATCGAGAGATGGACCACCGAATGACGCGCGAGCGCGGATCGATAGCCCTGGAGATGGCGATCATCGCACCGGCGCTGATCACCCTGCTGTTGATGGTCATCGGGCTGGGCCGCGTCGCCCTCGCCCACAGCGCCCTCGACGCTGCCGCGCGGGACGCCGCCCGGCAAGCCTCCATCGCCCGCGATCCAGCCGCCGCGCGATCGGCTGCTGTGACGAGCGCACGGGCGGCGCTCGCTCGTGAAGGTCTGGCCTGCACGCCGTCGGTGACCGTGGACACCACGGGCCTGTCCGCACCCCTGGGCAGACCGGCTGCGGTGGTCGCCCGCGTCTCCTGCGAGGTGGAGCTGGCCGACCTCGCCGTACCGGGAATCCCCGGCACCAAGACCATCACCAGCAGCTTCACCAGCCCGATCGACCCCTACCGCGCACGAGGAGAGCAGCCGTGAACGCCGAGAGGGGCTCGGTCACGGTGTTCACCGCAGTGATCGCCTTCGCGCTGCTGCTCTGCGCCGGGCTCATGGTGGACGGCGGCGCCAAGATCCAGGCGTACCGGGAAGCGTACGCTGCGGCCGAGGAAGCCGCCCGCGCCGGAGCCGGACAGATGAACACCGCACGCGCCTACACCAGCGGCCGGTTCGAGATCGACACCGCCCAGGCACTATCTGCCGCCCGCGCCTACCTGACGGCCGCCGGTCACACCGGCACCGTCTCCACGACAGGTAACCAGGTGCGCGTCACGGTCACGGTGTCCAAGCCGACCGCGCTGATCTCCTTGATCGGCATCGACAGCGTGACCGCCACTGCCGGCGCCTCGGCGCGCATGTTCCACGGTATCGAGCAAGGACGATCATGAAGATGTACGGGCTGCGTCACCCGATCCTCGCCAAGGCCGGTGCCGTTGTGGTGCTCACGGGATTGCTGCTCGGCATTCCTGCCGTCCTTCTGACCTTCTTCTGGCCCGTGGACGTACCCACGCTCGACGATCTGGCTACGCCAGGAGAGCCGGTCGTGGTGAAGGCGCTCCTGCTGGGTGTCGTGTGGACGTGCTGGGCGTTGTTCGCCTGTGCCGTCGTGGTGGAACTGGTGGAAACGGTCCGAGCCCGGCGCAGCCCGGTGCGCATGCCCTTCCAGCGGCTGGCCGCCTACCTGATCACCACCATCGTCGTGGCGGCGACCGCCCCTGCCGCAGGACCTCGCGGCATGGTTCCGGCAGCAGCAGTGACCGTCACTCCTGCCGCGCCACCCGGTCCCCCACCCGCCGCAGAGCCGCAGGGCTCCACCGCGAAGGCGTACACCAGCTACGTGGTCAAGCCACACGACACCCTCTGGACGATCGCGGAGAAACAGCTCGGAGATCCCATGCGGTACCGGGAGATCGTCACGCTGAACCAGGGTCGCACGATGGACGACGGCCAGACCTTCACCCGAGGAGACTGGCTCCGGCCGGGCTGGACCCTGCGCCTTCCCGCCGATGCCCGCAAAGAAGCCCATAGCTCTGAACGCACACACACCGTTTCGCCTGGCGAGAGCCTCTGGGAAATCTCTGAGCGGCACCTCGGAGACGGCAACCGTTACAAGGAGATCTTCCGCCTGAACAAAGGCCGCACTCAGCCCGACGGGGCACGCCTGACCAACCCCGGTGTGCTGGAATCCGGCTGGCGCCTGATGCTGCCCAGACGGGAGCCAGAACCGCGCGATCGCACACGCCTCGATCGCGCCTCGCACCGCGAGGTCACTCCTGCCCAGCCCAGCGTCGAGCCGTCTCCACAGGTACAGCAGTCAGCCGCGGCAAGGACAACAACCTCAGTGGTCGTCCTCCCTGACGGCGGGATGATGGCACTGTCCTTCGCCGCGGGTGTGGCCGTCGCGCTCGCCTCCGCCCGGCTCCACTACCGCCGCCGCCTCAACGCTCCTACCGTCGAGGAGCCCGTCAGCCTGCCGGCGCCGACGCCCCACCCGCCGGCCGTACGCGCCCTGGAACAAGCACACATCCGCTCCTGCGCCGACTCCGAGGAAGCTCCGCCGGAGGACTTCGAGCTGGTCACATCCGCGTTCACAATCGACCCTCCGGTCATGCTCAAGGCCGGGATCCGCAGCGACGAGCCCATCTCCGTCGCGTTGTCGGGACTGAACCTGGCGCTGACGGGCCCAGGAGCGGACGACTGCGTACGCGCCATCGTGCTGGACCTCCTGACCCAGGCCGACCAGCACCGCGCGGAAATCGTCATGCCGGAAGCCGACGCCGTACGGTGGTTCGGCGAGTCCGTCTCCACGCTGGTCCCCCACCTGCCCGGCCTCCGCCTTACGGCCACGCTGGACAAGGCCATCGACCACCTGGAGGAGCAGTTCGTCGCCCGCCGCCGCATCCTCCGGGACTCCGAGGCCGACGACATCCCGCAGCTCCGCCAAGCCGAACCCGGCGAGCCCCTACCCGCTCTCCTGCTGACCGCCTGCTCCGCCGAAGCACACCCGTACCTGGACAAGCTCATGGGCCTGGCATCCGCCTTCGGCGTCGGCGCCGTACTGGCCGGCCACTCCACCTCCGGCACCACATGCGAGATCGATCAGAACCATCGGGTGACAGACACCACGGGCAACCTGGCAGATGACCTGCGCGACGCCACTTTGTTCCACCTCACCGAGGACGCCGCCAACGCACTCCTCCACACCCTCGCCACAGGCAACGGCATGCCGACCGAGGAACCCGCACCGGCGCCCGCCGAGCCAGCCGTTCCGCCACCAAGCCCCGTGGCCCAACCGGTGCGCTTCGGCATCGTGGGCGAACCCTCCCTCGAAGTGAACGGCAAGACCGTTGACCTCTCCAGGAGAACCAAAGCCCTGGAGCTCCTCGTCCTGCTGACCGTACATCCGAAGGGCTTGGACCGCGAACAGATCTGCGACCACCTCTGGCCAGAACTGGACGAGACCCTGGCCGGGTACCGCTTCCACGCCGCACTCAAAGACCTGCGCGCCGCCCTACGCGAAGCCTCCGGCCTGGGCGAGAAGGAAGCCACCTTCATCGAACGCGCCGGCAAGACCTACCGCATCGCCGCCCAGCACATCGACGTCGACCTCTGGACCTTCCACCGCGCCCTCGCCGACGCCCGCACCGCCACCGACGAGCAGACGAAGACAGCCGCCCTGGAAGCGGTCGCCGGCCTATGCCGAGGACGCCTCGGCCAAGGCCTCCGCTACGACTGGCTCGACCAAGACCACCGCTGGCCCCTGACCGTGGCGAGCGTCAAAGCCCTCCTCCAACTCGGCGCCCTCCACGAACGCACCGGCCACCACGAACGCGCCCTTGAGATCTACGACCAGGCCACCACCCTCGACCCCGACATGGAAAGCGCTACCAGATCAGCCATCCGCCTGCTCCTCCACCTCGGCCGCACAGACGAAGCCCGCCTGCGCGCCACGCACCTGAAGTCGCGCCTCGACGCTCTAGGCGTCAGATGCTCCCCAGAAACCCAAGCCGTGCTGGATCTCATGCATGCGCGATCAAGGTAACGCCGCCAGTAGCAGTCTCGCGGCTCAAACGATGGGATCCATACCGGACTTGCGAGCCATTTCTCGAACACGACTTCGGGGCACACGCGAGAGTTACGCAATCGTGATCACGTGAAGCTCTTATCAAATAGCGAGAGCAGATCTAATCTCTCACCTGTGGCGGGTGAGGATGCGCAACTCAAGGGAATACTGAAGCTTCGTCGAGCGAAGCGCTGGCTCGAATCATCCACCCGCGTAGCGCAATCATGGACAAATGAGGACGTTGGACTCAAGGAGATGCTTGAGTTCGACTGGCCGTACTGGGACAAACCCTTCTCGTTCGATATAGGTGGCCGATTCCGCGGAGACGAGCTCAGCGGGAGGATGTTCGTCGCCGAAGTCAAGGGCTACCGCGCCGAATACGACCTCCCGCATCACTACCAGTCGTTCCTCGCCAAGTGCTATGTGGCACTGCAGGCCAAACCCACGCGCTGCGACCACTTCATGTGGATCTCCTGGGCGCCCTTTCAGGCACAGAAGTGGCACCACCACCCGAGCGTCCCCAGCGTGAAAAACGCAGTGCTTAAGGAGCGGCAGCGAATCTTCAATACTGACGACAGAGAGGAAGCCGAGCGTCTGCTTGACGAGAAGCTCCTCGTCGATGTCGCCGACCGCCTTTGGTTGATAACTCTGTGCGACAAGCAAGAAAACCTGATCATTGCGGAGAACCACTACCGCGATGTCGTCAGCATGATGCTCGCCGAGGAGTTGCACCGGCCATGACTGAATCCTTCGTGGCGGCGATCGACCGAGCACTCGGGGAGCCAGAACCAGGCGCCCGGGTGTCCAGCATCAAAACAGCGGTCAGCAGACAACTAGAAGGCATGGAGCGAGGCCTGCGGATAAAACACACCGAGTACTTCAACAACACGATCGCCCCCGACATGATCGTCAAATGGCCCGCCGAAAAGCGAGAACGCTTCGTCTTCCTAAGGGCCAATCAACATCCGGCGTGGCTGGAGGAAGACGTCAAGATCGTCGGGCAGAGCCATCCCATCATCGTCACCCTGCAGGCCACCGCCCTCCCTACAGCAAGCGACCTGCAGAACTCTGCGCAGAGCACCGACACACTCGTCACCGACCCCCTCGGTGTGCAGGAGTTGGCACGCGAGCCCGAACGGCCCGCAATCGGTCTGCTGTCCCAGGCGATTCTCCGGGGAGGCAGAGGCATCCTCGGCCGGCAACAGGCCACGAACGCCACGACGATCACGGACCAGGGCTTCCGCGGAGCGGAGCGAGGCATCACCGCACCAACCCGCAGCGCCACCGACCTGATTGCCGACCTGCTCACAGACGACCAAGCCAGCCGGATGACTCGGGTTCTCCAGTCCGTCTGGGAGGGCCATGGCGCCCGCCCTGCAGATTTCCCAGGGCGAAGAGACCTCTCCGGACGCCTGACGGACGAGGACGTGGCATTCCTCATCGACAATCTGACCGCCGACGATCCGCAGTTCTGGCGACGAATCGGACGCACGATCAACCTTGATCAGCTTTCCCGCTTGGCACTGAGCGATCCGTCGGCCAACCTACAACGACTGGTGGCGGCCAATGCCGACAGGCTCACTGGCAAAGCCATGCGCCTATTGCACGAACCTCCCAGAGTCGATGAGGCCGACATCACCCAGGTACCACGATGGTTGATCTCCCGCGGTTGCCTCATCCTCCGTGGCGAGGACTGGAGCCTGTACATCGCCGCCAACACCGTTGACCAGCTACCGAGAGCCGAACAGCGGCAGGGCATAGCCGTGTCCCGCCTCCGCGAGCGCAGCCTCCACCAGCCGGTCCACATCGGGCAGCTCGAGCTGAGTTCTGGAGACCGCGTCATCACCTATGCCTCGCGAGGCATGGAGAACGTCATCAACGACGAGCGGCTCATAGAGCTTGCCGAGAGCCCTGACGTCCTCATCCATCGGGCTACGCTGGTGCTCCCCAGCGGGAGGCGAATCATCTGTGATTTCTCGAGCCTGACCGCCTTCGGCCAGACCAGCGCAACATTCCCCATCGAAGAATTGGTCGGCTCCGCGCTTCCGGTCCTCAAAGACATCGACGACGCCGAGACGCAAACCGCCATCCGCGCGCTTGCCTCCGCTCCTGCCCCTCCTGACACAGAGCAGCTAACCTTCGACTTCGATGTCTGATCATCTCAATGGCCTGGCAGCGGTTAAGGGGAGATCCAAGCTGGAAGCCGTTTGGCCGAGCGGGCTGAGGTCACCCTGGCATTGCGCGACGTCGGACACTGCCTGAGGCAGGTGCAGGGCACCACGGTTGGGCTGGAAGCTGTCCAGAGACGCCGACTTCGTCTAACCACTGCAGCCCTTGTGCCGTGGCGCGGGCCAGATAGATCTGTAGCAGCTTGGCGCAGGTACGGGCGTCGCTTTCGGCTCGGTGCGCCGTGCCGTTGTCGATTCCTTCGGCAGCGGCACAGTCGGCGAGGCGATGGGAGGGCAGCGACGGCCCGAAGCTGCGCGACAGGTCCAGGGTGCACAGGGTCATCAGGTTGTCGGGGGCGAACCCCGCACGGGCGAATTCGGCGCTGAGCACTTCGCTGTCATAGCGGATGTTGTGGGCAACGATCACCGCGTCGGCGAGCATGGCTGCCACATCTCCGACGATCTGCGGGAAGTGTGGTGCCGCTGCTAGGGCCTGTACGGACTTCGGATCTTCAGATCGGTTGAAGACTCCGGATCCACAAGACGGCTCCGCGTAAATGAAGGCCGGCCAGGTAGCTTCTGGGCGTCTTGTCGAAACGGAAGGCCAGCCCACGCCACTCCTTGATCCGATTGATGCAGCGTTCCGCCGTGTTGCGCTCCTTGTAGAGATCGGGATCATGACTGACCGGGCGGCCTCCACGAGAGCCGCGCTTCTTGCGGTTAGCCGCCTGGTCAGCTTTCTCTGGGATGACCGCCTTGATGCCGCGCCGGCGCAGGTAGACGCGGTTGCCGCGAGAGGAGTACGCCTTGTCGGCGGCCACCGCACCCGGGCGGGTGCGCGGGCGGCCGACGGCCAGGCGGACCTTGATGCGCTCCAGGACGGCGCGAAACTGCGGGCTGTCTCCCGCCTGGCCTGGTGTCAAGACGAAGGACAGGGGACGGCATCGCCGCTCGGCGGACAGGTGCACCTTGCTGGTCAGCCCGCCCCGCGAGCGGCCCAGCGCGGCGGCCTTCAGCCGGATCCTGCGCCGCAGCCGTACCCGTCGGCGTCCGGCGTGGTTCAGGTCTTCGCCAGAGTCGCCGTCGAGGGTGTTTTGCCCCTTTGGCGCAGCCCCTTTTCCTGCTCGACGGCCTCTTCCAGCGCCTGAGCAAGCTCACCGTCCAGGACCATCCCCGCGGCGTGATGGTGGGCGCGAGCCGTGGTGGAGTCCACGCTGACCAGGTCGAGGTCGACCTGCCCCCGGGCCGCGGCCTCGGCGATCATCGCCTGCATCAGCTGCTCGAAGACTCCCATCATCGCCCACGACCGGAATCGGTCGTAGACCGTGGACCAGGGCCCGTACTCGGCGGGCAGATCCCGCCACGGACTGCCGGTGCGAAACCGCCACATCACCGCGTTGAACTGCTTCCGCAGGTCCGGGATCGGGCCTCGCTCACCCAGCGGCAGGTGAGGCTCGATCAACGACCACTCCTCGTCGGTGAGGTCTCCACGCGCCATGGCGATGGCCTACCAGGAACAGAGGCCAAGCGCAGGCGAATCCCTCTGATCTCAACTCCGTACAGGCCCTAGATCGCCTTCGGTCAGGCCGTGGATATGTGTGGGGCCCGGCCCAGTTCCAGGGTTCACCATGGTGGAGTAGGCGAGATCTTCGCTGCCGTCGGGGTGCAGGCGGATGATCGCGATTTCGGCGATGCGAGCCTTGCGCGCGTCGAGGGAGGTGGTCTCGATGTCCAGGACGGCGAAGGGCAACGTGCCCAGGCGGTGTCGATGGGGCGGTGTTGCGACGTTCGTCGGCGTGTCCACGCTGGCGGGTCTTGCGCAACCGGTCACGGCTGCGAGAGCGGTGATGGATTGCTGAGTCTCCGTGACGTCGAGCCGGCGGGCGTAGGAGCGGGTGAGCAATTCCTCGCCGATGACGTCGTCGTACTTGTCGATTCGCTTGTCGCTGACCAGCGCCGCCAGGTCCTTGGCGTCAGGGATGCCATCCGAGGCGAGTTTCGTCAGCAGGCCGGCGGCTACTTGTGGTGAGGTGTCACTGATCAGCAGCGCGAGTCCGTAGCGGACAACGTCGACGCCATGGGTGTGCAGGGCCAGGGCGAGGGTGGTCATGATGACGTCGCCGCGGAAGGGGAAGAGCAGGGTGTCGTTGCCGTAACCGACGAGCGGGTTGTCATGCAGACCTAGCCGACGGTAGGCGGCGCGGCCCTCAGCGAGCAGGACCTGTCCGGTTGCGTCGAGGTAGGGCGGGATCGTGATCTCTTCGTAGATGCGGCGCATGGTGGTGCGGATGCGGTCGTGGACAAGTGGTCCGGTGCCGGTGAAGCGGGGCGGCCGGCCTCCAGAGGCGCGGGCGACCTCGATGAGCTTGGCGTGGGTATCGATGGTCAGGATGCGCCAGCGGCGGCCGGCGAAGATGAGCAGGCTGCCCTCGGGGAGCGGCTGTTCGATGGGCAGGCTGCCGAGTGTCCGGCCCTCAGTGACGATCCGATATTCGGTGGGGGCGGCGAAGGCGGTGTAGAAGGTGTAGTGGTTGACCAACCGCTCCCCCACCTCGGCGTGCAGCAGCAGGCCGTCGCTTTCCTGCCGAATGAGCTGCGCGGTCCCGAGGTCGCGGAGCAGCATGGCGAAAGTCGGGGCGTCCACGGCACGGAAGGGGCCTTGCGCGCACAGCGTTCGGTAGGCGTCGGCCGGGGTGATGCCGCCGTGCTGGGCGATGAGAGACAGGAGCTGCTGGACCAGGGTGGACAGGTGCATGGCCTCAGCCGCCGGGGGCTCGTACCAGCGTCGCAGGAGCAGTTCGATGGTGGCGATGGCCTGTACCAGCTGGGCGCGCAGTTCGTCGGCCGGATGGATGGTCGGGGTGGCTTCGGGCTCGCTGACGTACAGGCGCAGGATGGCCGGCCCGCCGCGCCGCCCAGAGCGACCAAGACGTTGTCGTAATGCCGCGACGCTGGGTGGTGCGCCGATCTGCGCGATGGAGTGGACAGCGCCGATGTCGATGCCCATCTCCAGGGTGGAGGTGCAAATGGCGGTGGTCGGCCGGGTGCGGTCTTTGAGCCGGGTCTCGGTGTGTTCGCGGATATCTTTCGACAGGTTGCCGTGGTGGGGGACGAACTCGTTCGGTACGTGGGCGCTTTCGCAGCGTCGGTTGAGCAGGTCGGTGTAGTCCTCAACGGCGGCGCGAGAGTTGGCGAAGACGAGGTTGTGGGAGCCGCGCAGCGTGGCGAACAGATGGTCGGCGATCGCGAGCCGGTCTCCGGTGGCGACGTCTTCTGCGCTGACCTCCTCGCCCAGGGCTTCGTGGGCGGCGCGGGCGCGGGGGTCGAGCGTTGGAGCGGTCTGGACGTAGCCGCGTATCTGCAGGCGAAGCTCTTGCGCATCGCTATTGGAGATGATCACGGTGACGTCGTCGCGGGCTCCTGGGCGCAGAAAGTCGGCGGCTTTGCCCATGTCTCCGAGTGTCGCTGACAGGCCGATGCGGGGGACACGGCGGCGGGCCGCGAGGTCGAGGCGGTGCATCAGTGACTGCAGTTGGGCTCCGCGTTCGGTGCCGATGAAGGAGTGCAGCTCGTCGATGACGAGGTAGCGGGCGGATGACATGAGGTCGCGGACCTTCCAGCCGCGCAGGACGAACATGGCCTCCAGCGACTCCGGGGTGATCAGCAGGATGCCTCGGGGATGGTCCAGCAACTTACTCTTGGACGAGGTGGCGACGTCGCCGTGCCAACGGGAGACCGTGATGCCCAGGTGGTCGCACAGCTGATCGAGCCGGCTGTACTGGTCGTTGATGAGGGCCTTGAGCGGGCTGATGTAGATGGCAGCGAACCCGGCGGTCTCCGGCTGCTCGGTCAGTGACGAGCAGATCGGCAGGAAGGCGGCTTCGGTCTTGCCCGACGCTGTGGCTGCCGCGATGAGCACGTCGCGGTCGCCGGACAGGATCGGCGCGACGGCGACCTCCTGAGCCTCGCGCAGTTCCCGCCAGTTCTGCTGCCAGATCCACTGCTGGACCTTGGGATGGAGCCGTTCGAAAGCATCAGAGCCGGAAGGAGGCGAGGTTGTCATCGCCGGGTCCTTCCGCCGAGTCCTCATCGAGCGGCGACAGGTCGGGATTGTGCTCCGGCGTCAGCTCCACCGAGGGCAGGATTTGGCGCCAGTCCACGCCGGGGTTCTGTTCGAGCACGGCCAGCAGGTCGCAGAACGCCTTGATGGTAGTGCGCGGTGTGCGGAAGTATGCCTCGCCGACACGGTTCGCGCAGTGGTGCATGAACGCCGCCAGCGCGTCGTCAGCCAGCAGGTAGCGGGAGGTGTCGCCACCAGCCTGGACGTGGCGCAGCTTGGCCAGCAGGACGTACAGGTCTTCCTGGGTGAGGGCGGCCAGGCGCAGGACAGGGCCGGAGTAGTCGACGAGGCCGCCGGTGGCAAAAGTGTTCTCGGACAGACGTGATTGCAGGGCCGGGTAACTGAACAGCCCACGGCGGGTGTCGGCGAGGAATTCCGGGGTGCCGCCGAAGACGAAGCCGAGATGGGCGGCAGTGCCTTGAAGGGTGTCGTTCAGGATGCGCAGGATCTGCTCGTAGTTGGAGTTGCGCGCCTGAGTGGAGGCGAGCTTGTAGAGGTTGACCATCTCGTCCAAGCACACCAAGAGCCCGTCGTAGCCGGCCAGCCGGACGAAGCTGCTCATCAGTTTCAGGTGGTCGTGGACGGTGGCGTCGTCGATGATCGTGCGCACTCCGAGCGCCGAACGGGCCTCGGTCTTGGTGGAGTACTCTGCGCGGAGCCAGCGTACGGCTGCGGATTTGAGCTGTTCGTCCCCAGAGTCGTGGCCACGCCAGTAGGCGGCTACGACTTCGGCGAAGTCGTAGCCGCCGGTCATCTCGCTCAGGTATGCCAGCCTGTTCCGGATGACCTGCGACGGATCGACTCCGGTCTGTTGGGCTTCGGCCAGGGCCGTTGAGACGAAACGCTCCACGACGCTGCTGAGTGCTCCCCCGTCCGGCTTCGCCCGAGTGGCCAGATTGCGCATGAGCTCGGCGTAGAGGCCGCGAGCCTGGCCACCGCTCGAGTGCAGGCGCCGGTCCGGGTTGAGGTCCGCGTGCACCGTGACCAGTTTCTTCTCCATCGCGATCGAACGCACCAGATGCAGGAAGAAGGTCTTGCCCGCGCCGAAGTCGCCGATGACGAACCGCACGGCAGATCCGCCGTCGGCGATGCGGTCGATGTCGCTCACCAGCGCCTTCACCTCTGGCTCACGTCCTACCTGGATGTGGCGCTGCCCGATGCGCGGCACCACACCGGCGCGCAGGGACTGCAGGAGGGCGTCACGCTCTCGGGGGCGGATCGCGGTCGGTATCACGTCAGTATCTCTCCCAGCAGGTTCCGGTCGATTCGGATGGGGTCGTCCCCATCCAGCAGCGGCTCGCCCACCAGCTCGTAGGCGGTCTCGTTGATCCGATCCAGTGCGCCGTCAGGCAGGAGCTTCCAGCGCGCCGCCACCTGCTCGAACTGTGCACGCGAGATCTGCTCTGCGGTGGCCAGCTCGCGAACCAGCCCGGAGTGCTGCCCGTCCAGCCCAGCGACAGGCGCGGCGGCGGGTAACGGTGTGGCCGCGGGCGGGGTCTCCTCCTCGGCGAAGATCGAGCCCAACAGCGCACCGACGCGCGCGGTCTCGGCCAGCTTGGCTGCGATCGCCGCCTCATCCAGTTGGATGATCGGTGCGGCGGTCCGCCGTGGGATGGCGTATCCCGGCTCTGGCTGGGCCGGGCGGACGACGATCGGTTCGGTCGCCGGCGCAGGCATGTTCGTGGTTGGTATGAGTGTGGGATCGAGCTCCAGCAATCGATAGATCTTGGTGAGGGTCTTCACCTCTGCCGGCGAGATGCGGCCGTCGGCTGCGGCCACGGCAGTGAGGAACTCCGCCACATAGGAGCGTTGGGCCGCGTCGATGCCCCCGATGCGCCTGGTGAGTCCGGCGAGCTTGACCGGGGTGACAGTGAGCCAGCGCAGATGCGCGTGCAGGCGCCGCCGTTCCTCGGCGGTCAGGTGCAGCGCCCGCTCCAGATGATCGCTCAGGTGGCGCTGCTCGGTCTCGTCGAAGTTTCCGTCGGCGGTGCTGACCGCTGCTGCGAGGTGGAGTAGCAACGTGGCGGCCTGGTAGGCGTCGGAGGCCGCCGCCGTGGGGCCTTCCGGCGCCGCGAACAACACCATGGATCCCGAGGTGAGCACCGCGCCGCCCAAGCGCGGGTCGGGCTCGATGCCGACACCCGCTCTGCCCAGCACCTGAGCCAGGGCGATGACGTCCTTCTTGGTTGGCTTGGCGTCCTGGGGCGAGGAGATGAAAGCGGAGAACTCACCCACTGGGACGACGGCAACATCGTGCGCGCCCAGCCGATGGCGCGCCCATGCGATGGCCTGTCCAGCGCTGCCGCTGGACAGGTTCACCAGTTCGGCCGGCAGCAACGCCTGAGCCTGGACGGAGGCCTGCCCGTCCGGAACGCGACCGAGGTAGCGGCTGTATGCCTCCAGATCCGAGGTGCACTCGTCGGCCAGCGCGATCAGTTTTCGAGTCGGCGCGGCGAGCCCCAGCACGTCGGGGATGCCGGGCAGAGTCAGCTCGGCAACCCCGCGGAAGCCGGCGCTGGCAGGCCGGTAATCCAGCGTGACCTCCTTACGCCCAGGCCGTACGCCAAGTCCGTGGCCGTGACGCGCGGCGTACCTTTGCAGGAAGAGCGCGTCGAATTCGGCCGCGCAGCGTGTGGCAGGGGTACGCGGGTGGTAGTCCGGATGTGAGCGGATCCAGGTCAGCGCCCACTGACCAGGGATAGGTGCTCCTTGTGCCGCGAAGGCGCCAAGGCCGGCTCGCAAGCGCAGCGGGGGCGGGTAGTCGCGCGTGGGGACAGGGGCCGGGCCTGATCCGGGCGCGCCGGTGGTGAGGAGGTCCAACACTTGCTCGAACTGTCCGGCATAGCGCCTGAAAGCCTTGTGACCTCCGTAGATGTCCAGCAGACGGCGTACCTCGTGGTGGATGATCGGCAGCTCGAACGCTGCGGTGGAACGGTCCCGCTGCAGGTCGTGCAGCACTCGGCGTTCCAGCCCGTAGAAGTAGAGGAACACGTAACCGATCGGCGCCTGCGGGAAGCGCCGCCCATCCGCGAGCCATGCCAGATAGGCGGCCCTGGACTGCGGCGGAATGTCGCCGTATGACGGCCAATAGTCCAGCCCTTGCCCGCCCCAGTCCGGTTGACGCAGGTCAACAGGCAGTGCGGGGTTGATAAGCGCCGGATCTGCCATGTATCCCGACGCGGCGGCTAATTCGGGGCCTACATAGAGCAGGCCGCCGACGATGTTGTAGCCCGCGATGGTGATGCTCGTCCTTGGGGGTAGCCACGGATCCGCGGGAGCGTAAGAACGTGCCTGCAACGCAGGAGCGGCAGGAGCGTGCATCGCGTGGCGGCCGCGCCGAACAGGAGACGAGTCATGAGCATGTGCCGCTGGCGGAGCCGTCACGGGCGGTGGGCTGGGGTCGCGTCTGAAACGGTCCAAGAAACTCACTGATCACCCCTGCTCCATCCTGCCGGTGCAGCACTCATGCCACCCGACACGCCCACCGCAATCCCACCTCGAAGGCACTTTAGCCCCTTCCATTTCCTTACATAGCGCGGCCGGGACGGCCCGTTATCGATCCGACGTCCCAAACGCAGCACATATATAGGTTTTGGCCTGTCCGATATCACGGAGGATGACAGTGCGCTCCACCCAACCCACTCGGCGACCGCCCCCACCGTCCAGTAACCGCGACGAATCTCGGCACCCCGTCGCCAAGGGCGCTCTGCGATTGTTGAATGGAATTTCCGCGAGCGCTTACACATCAGAGCGAGGGTGACGACGTTGACGTCCACGGACATCTCGGTCAGCAATCTGTCACTGAAGCAACTATTCGAGGAGTCCTTCTACACGATCGACTACTACCAGCGCGAATACGCCTGGAGCGAGGAGGAGGTACGGACACTCCTCACCGATCTACGTGAGGCTTTCTTCGAGTGGGCCGATGCTCGCGAGTTCCGCAGGAAGCCCCACCTGGCACCTCAGTACTTCCTCGGTCCCTTCGTCTACTACGAACAGGGACACGATCTACGCTCCCTGGTTGACGGGCAGCAGCGCTTCACGACCTTGCACTTGATCTTCTTACAGCTGCACACCATCGGCAGACAGCAACACGAACGAGCCATCACGGAGATGCTCGGACCAGTCATCCGACGCTATGACAGCTACCGACCGCGCTACCGCATCGACATCGAGGAACGTGCCAGGGTGCTCGACGCGCTCTTCGAGGAGCGGCCTTACGAGCCCTCCCAGGCTGACTCCCTCTCCGTACGCAACCTCTGGCGACGTAGCCAGGACGTCGAGATCCTGCTCCAAGAGATTCCTTCGGAGTACTACACCCGTTTTGTGAACTGGTTGCTCAACCGCGTCATGCTTGCCGGCATCCGCGCGCCCGACAGCGGCAACGCCTTCCGCATCTTCGAATCGATGAACGACCGAGGCGCGCGGCTTACCCCCATCGATCTCGTCAAGAGCTATCTGCTGGCCAACGTCGGTGAAGACGAGACCAAGCTCAACGAGGGCTGGCGCCGGATGCTGGCTGAGCTGACGACAACACGAGACGATCCCATCGCTCCAGCCCGTTTCGTCAAGGCCGCATTGCAGGGCAGGTACGCACGCCTGGATGACGGGATCGACGACATGGGCGAGATCGACAGGGCGCTCAATCTCTGGGTACGCAGAAACGAGGCCCACCTAGGCCTCACCGAGCCAGAACGATTCCACGCCTTCGTCGACACGCTTCTCGGACTGGCCACGCTCCACCGAACCTTCCTGCACGCCAGCCGTACCCTTCAACCGGATCTGCAGGAAATCTTCTTCAACGACAAAAACGGCCTCCACGCGCAGATGATCGCTATTCTTGCCGCAATTCGTCCTGGTGAGCCTCTGGTGGTGGCCAAGGACAAAGCCCGCCGCATCGCGGCCTACATCGACCGCTGGTACGTTCTGCGCATCCTGAACGACCTCCCCGTACAGGCGCCTGACGTCATGGGTTGCGTGCGCGACCTCCTCCCCGGGTTGCGAAAATGCCAGACCGCCAGCGATGTCAGCCAGGTCCTGGCCGAGCAAATCGCGAGAGAAGAATACGAAGCTATCGTTCTGGATGGGTTCGGGCTCCGTGGAACGAACCGTCACCAGATCA
Organism: Nonomuraea sp. NPDC049309; assembly: GCF_043196965.1. Classification (NCBI taxonomy): domain Bacteria; kingdom Bacillati; phylum Actinomycetota; class Actinomycetes; order Streptosporangiales; family Streptosporangiaceae; genus Nonomuraea; species Nonomuraea sp. NPDC049309. The sequence goes on from NZ_JBICSH010000002.1 coordinate 638,387, forward strand.
AATACCTGCTGGCTCGGCTTACCGCCTACGCACAGGAGGGTTGCGGTCGCCGCGGCGACGTCGCCGAATATCTGAGCGACAACCGGCCTTACCAGATCGAGCACCTCTTCGCCAACAAACCCGACCGGCACAGCGCGGAGGTGTCCGACCCTGTCCGCTTCCGCTCGCTGCGTAACCAGTTCGGCGGGCTCGTGCTGTTGCCCGACCGAGACAATGCGAGCTTGGGCGCCATGCCCTTTGATGACAAGGTCAAGAGATACGGGAGACAGGACGTGCTTGTCGGCGTACTCGATCGCGACTACCACTCCAACTTCCCCCGCCTGCACGAATTCGCCAAATCCCACGACCTCGCCCAACTCCTGCGACCGTTCAAGCCCGGGGCGTCCATGGAAGAGGTGATCAAGGTCAGGCAAGAGCTGTATCTACGGCTCTGCTCACACATCTGGTCACTAGAGAAGCTCGGCATCGAGCAGAAGTATCTTCCCGACTATAAGGACCCCTTCAATACGTCATCCGCTATCCAAGCGCCACGTCCACAACGGCCGCGTAGGCGACTGAACACCCATCTTGCCGGCATGGTCGCCGCAGGAATCATCCGGCCTGGTACCCCCATAGTTCTCACCCACAAGGGCGTCGATTATGAGGCTGAAATCGACTCGGCGGGATATGTGACGCTGAAAAGCACCGGCGTCACCTACACCAAGGTGGACGACGCAGCTAATATCATCCGTAACACCAAGAGCAGCAACGGCATGCGGCTCTGGAAGGTGACTGACCTTGAGGGAAACACGGTCTCTTTGCGGGAACTGCGCGAGCGATCGATCGCGTCCGGCGCATTAAGCAGCCGCCGCAATTGAAGAGGAGGAGTGGTTGCCCCCGTTGTTCTATCCCACCAGCGTGACGCGCTTGCGTGCTGCACAGGGCCGAGGCGTCGTTGCCGAACCAGGCCGCGATCTCATGCGAGGTCTCGAATAGCAACGGGCCGGCCAGCCGGTTGAGCTGCAAGGCATAGGCCATGGGCACCATCGCCTCGCGGATGCCGCCGGTGAAAGCGACCCGGTCCAGCGGGTGGCCGGTGTCGCCCGCGCGACGCGGGCGACACAACGGCGGCCTGCATGACGGCTCCTTCGGCACCCAAGGGTGAGTGTGCGTCGTCGCGATCCCCCGCTGACCACCTGACGCTGTCGAGTCCGTCCGCGCCGTAGGGCCGGAGGGGAGCTCGCGGACTTGGAGTTCGGCGTCATCGTCTGGTACTGCGTCACTTCCGCGCCCGAGCTCACCCGACCCGTTGGCTGAGGCGCCACCGATCATACTGGTGATGTACCTCACGGGAGAGCTGGCCACTTACCGAGCTCCCGGCATCAATGCCACGTCATCGTCACCCATCTCATTTCGAGGTGCCCCTAATTGTCGGGGGCCGGGCGTAACATGGCCCGTCTGGTGGCGGTATCCGACTCGCAGCTCTGTTGAGATCAGCGGGCATGCGAACGGCGACGCGGCTGAGGTGTCGGCTGCAGTAGAGAGCCGACACCTGGGACCCTTCGGGATGCAGATCTCTCCCGTGTTTGGAACTGTTCCGAACGACCTCAGGGAAGGCGGCTATGGCGATCGAGTGGAAGTTCCTGGAGCAGAAGCGATTCGACCGGATAGTGGAATCCATTGTCCACCGCATGTACTCCGACACTGCCACGGTTGAGGTCGTGGATGGACGGGGCGGCGATGGGGGCCGCGACATCGTGGTCACTCAGGGATCCCGCGTCCGGATCTTCCAACTCAAGTTCTTCCCCGAAGGCTTCCCTAAGGAGAACCGCACCAGGCGACGCCAGATCAAAGACTCCTTCGCGCGCGCAATGGAGCACAGCCCCTACGAGTGGACGCTGGTCGTTCCATGCAATCTCACGCCCAACGAGAAGGAGTTCATCGACGAGCTGAAGATCGGTCATGACGTTCGAGTCTCCGTGATGGGCCGCGTGGAGCTCGACGCAAAGATGATCGACCTTCCGGATCTCGAGGCCCACTACCAGCGCGATCCCCTCATCGAGAATGTCAAGATCCTGAACCAGGAGAGGGCTTTCCTACTTGGCGGCCCCAGCGACTTGGACCACCGTGTCCTTGATCTCGGCAAGGTCGTGGACCAGTGCGATGAGGATTGGACGTTCGACTTCTCTAGGCAGGGTGACCAAGTCTTTCGCACCCTTCGTGCCAAGCATCCGCGCGCACATGAGAGAAGCCCCATCCAGCTCACTGTGGAGCACTCCCTGGGGGAGGACTCGGCGCTCAGCCAACAGATACGACGGACCTTCGGGTATGGGACCGATGAGAAGGTCGTGTTGCCAGCGGAGATTGTTGAGCGGCTGACCATCACGGGTCCCGAATGGCTGAGTGAGACGGTGGAACACGTTCACGTAGAGCTGCTCCCGAGTTCGCTGGCAAGCGACCAAGACGTTCGTCTGGAGCTGAGGGTCCTCGACGACACCGGCCGCCGGTTGGCCTCACACCACGCGAAGGTTCAACACGGCAACGCTGGCTATGAGGGGCGCTGTCTCAAGGCCACCTTCTACAACGTGGCCGAATTGATCTTCATGTTTCCCTATGACAAGGAGCGGCCAGCCACTCTCTCGTACGCATACAAGGTGGATGAAGCCAACCCGGCGGACCTGCTCCGCGCGATGCGGCTCATCAAACAGCTACACAAGACGTGCACGGGAGAGATCTACCTGAATGGTCAGCGCCTGGGGGTGGCAAGTTTCACCGCGAAGGATCACTCCTCGGATGTTCGCGCCCACCTGGATGAGGTTCGTCGGTGCGAGCAACTGGCTGAGGATCTGGATATCGTCCAACGCCACTGCGACAGCTTCTTTCCGGTGCCTGTCCAATTGTCCGGCGTCGAGCGGGCCGTTCTACGCATGGTGAGACTGCTGGTCGAAGGCAAGTGCGCCGTTCATCCGATGGCACGGTGCTTGACGGCCACTCTCACGGGTTCGGAGAGCAATGAACTCCGCCTCATCCTTTCGGGGAACCCTCAGAGCATCCGGTTGGATCTATCCGAGTGCACCATGGAGATTGCTGGTCACGAACTCGAGATCGGCGATGTGATGTTGTTCCACACACGTGTGATCGCCGTCAATGCCGACCAAGTAACGCAGGCGCTCGACGCCGGGTCGGCCAAGGGTTGCGTCGTCAAGCTTCAGCCGGAGGGCGAAGAGCACTTCCACGCTTTCATGCCAGCCAGATGGCCTAGTGACTCGATGCCGGTCGTCCCCACGCCATGGGGTCTCCCTGAACTTGCCGAACCCACAGCCCGAAGAGTCTCGGCTGCTTGAGCCGACGATCCAGCTCCCGTCCGCAGCCTCTGCCGGCCCACTGCCATGATCGACGAAAGGAGAGGCGGTTCAGGATGATCACTCCCGCAATGCCGTCCGAGGACAGCGACCAGCCGAGGATCACAGCGGTTACACGACGCGATCTCTTCGATCATCTTCGTGGCGCGACTGAGCCGTGGTATGGACGCCTGGACGAGATCGCCTTCCTGGATGGCCTCTACGATCTGGACACGTTGCCTTCCAGCGATCCTCGGTACACCTCAGCTCGAGGCGACATCATCCAGCACCGGTTCAACAACTTCGACTGGGAGGATGATTGGATCTTCGAGGATCCCCGGCTGCAGCTCCTCAATGGTCCGGACGAGGTTCTCCTGGCGTTTCTGGCACGTCTAGTCCATCCCGAGGTGCAGTCCGATGTCGATCGAGCCGCACGCCAGGTCGATGAGTTGAATCGACTCCTGGCGCCGGATGGATGGGCTCTGCGGGCTCGCCAATTCTTGTCCGGCCGGCCTATCTATGAGCCGATCGCGACTGGCAAGGCTGCAGGCCCAGTCATTCCCCTGCCACTTCGGGACGACGACGCCAGCAAGCTGGACTTCGTACTCGGTCGGATCCACTACCTTCTCGGTGAAGACGGCCACGGGCTTGCTCGCGATCTTTTGCGAGAGGCGACCCTCACCCTTCGCCGAGATGGCGGTATCTACCACCCGACCCCTGGCGACAACTGGACATCCGATACATACGAGGCGGTTCTTACCGTAGCTCCCTCGCTTGCCACCGAATTCACCCCCGCAGTGATTGAGCCGATATGGCAGCACCTGGGTGCAGTACTCAAGCAGCTAGAGCGTGAAGACGTCATGTCGCTGGTAATCGAGGCGGCTCCTCTCCCGCTCCCACCCGTTGCGCAGAACTGGCGGCAACTGGCCACCACCCCAGCTCCCAGCAATCAGGCACGACGCGAGAGAGGAATCAACGAGGGCTACCCCACCATGGACGGGATGGTCTTCGCCAGCAGGGCCGAGCTCGTTGTCTATCAGGTCCTGACTGAAATCCAGCGTGACAGCCAGCCAAGGCAGTCCATCGCTATCCTGCCGCTCCCTTCCGCCAAGCTTCGGGATACGAGAGTCCGTAGCCCCGACTTCGTGGTCATCGGCAACAGCCGTGCGGTCATCATCGAAGTCGACGGGCCACATCACTACGGCGTCACTCGCAAAGCCGACGACGAAGATCGCGATCGGCATTGGATGCGCTGTGGCACCCCCACGATCCGTATCGCACACCACCACACTGACGACCCGATCACCTTGAAGGAACGCCTCAGGGAGGACCTCCACCGGACTCTGATCCCATCGCGCTGAACCGTCCCCGTAACGGGACGGTTCTCCAGTGAAGCGTCGCAGCCATGCCATGGGGCACTTGGGCAGCGAAGGCCTCAGGATGTTGTGCCGCTCCGACGGTCCGCAGCCGAACTCATTGCCCTCCCTGCACAAGGTGTCGGCGTATGGCGGAAGGAGACGACCGCCGCGACCACGGCCAGGAACGAGACACCGGCGATCATCGTGCGCGGGATGCCGCGCACCGCACAAATCTCCACCTCCGCCACTCACCCCTGCCCAACTGGGAGAACCAGGGTGGTGGAGGCTGTGAAGGGTATGTACGTATCGAGTGTGTCCCCTCTCGGACACAACTCGCATGCACATGAGGCCCTGCTACTGGAAGCAGTAAGTAAGGCGTTCGCGATGAGGAGGGATAGGTACCCCGGAAGTCACGTGCACCAACGCTGCCCTTCCACGATCGACGCACCAGTCGACTGGGTTAGCACCGTCGTCGCTCCCCAAGCAGCGCCTGTTCTGGTCCTGGTGCCTCGTGATATGGACGCAACCTTCATGCAGTAGTGGAGTGATCGTACTCGCCGAACTTCCCCTCAAGGCCTATTCGTTTGACCCAGCGGCCCCACCGGGCACTCCGCGCGAACTGCTCAGCGATGACCTTGCCCGATGGGAGTTCTCCGTCGGGCAGGCGATTTGCCAAGGCCCAGTGCCAGGCGGTTTGACGGAGATCACCCGTCTGCCGACCGTGAGACCCCGTCTCTTCGAAGGCCTCCGGGGCATCAGTGCCGAAAGGTTCCCGAGTCTCGGTCGCGTCGTCCCGCACGACGGCGACTTCTCCGGCAGGTGCTTGGCGGATCTGGGCCATCAAGAGCTCGTAGCTGCCGATCAACGCAGCGCTCGGCCAGGCCGCGATGAGGCGGCCGATCAGGCTGGGCTCGGCAACGGCGATGTTCGCCCCCAGGCTCGCCAGACTGCCGATCAACAGCATGATCCATGCCAGAAACCCGCCGCGGGAGCCGTACCGGTTGGCCAGGAGGATGGACATCGAGGCGACAACGATGGTGCCGTCGACCGCGAGCGGGATGAGCACCGCCGCCAGCTGATCCTCACCGTGGCGGAGGCAGAGTTCATGCATGTGGCGGAAGGAGACCACGGCCGCTATCAGCGCCAGGGACCCGACGCCAGCGACTGTTGTGCGTTGGATGCGAAGCACTGCCCGGTTACTGTGCGTCATGCCGCTCACCCCCTTCGGATCCGGATTTATTGAGCTGCTCCATTCACCTCGCCGACCGGTTCCGGATCTTCGAGAACGCGTCCAGCGCGGTCTCGTCCGCGTCGTCCAACGTATGCAGGTACTTCTCCGTAGTGGCAATGGATGCATGGCCAAGCCGCTCCTTGACCACTTGGAGGTCTGCGCCGCCGGCCAGCAGCCATGACGCATGGGCATGACGAAGGTCGTGGATACGGACGTGGATGCCGAGTTCCGCTTCCTTCAGCGCCGGCTTCCATACCTGTCGACGGAACCAGTCGCTCGGGATATGGCCGTCGGTGTCGCGCTGTCGAGGTTGGCGGGGGTCGTCCTTGCCCTCCTCGACTCGGCGTTTCGCTCTGTACAGGGCGAATGCGGCGCGGCAATGCTCACACCGGCACTTGCCGGCGTTGTAGGCGGACAACGTCCCGTGCTTGTACGTCTTGCCTTTCTCGTTCGGCTTGGTCCTGCCCAGAGTGTCCACGTCGGGAAGTGCCTTGGTGCGCGAACGGGTCTGCGGAACTTGCTTCCAGGTGAAGAACAGGTCATCGCGCTCCAGTTCGGCGTTCCTGACGTGCTCCTCAAGTTTGTCGACCATTTGCCGACTCAGCTTGAACCGACGGAACTCCTTGTCCTTCGGGTACTCCTTGACGATGAAGCGACCGCCGGTCGGGTGGAACTTCGGGTTGACCTCCACCACGGCGCGGCTCACGGTCAGGATCCGGGTTCTCGTGTTCAGGTCCTTCACTCGGAGCTCGGACAACTCTCCCCACCGGAGCCCGGTCTCGATCGCGGTCTCGACGAGCAACTGGGTGTCGTTGTCGGGCAGAGCTTGATAGAGCACATCGAACTGCTCAGGCGTGATCACGGTCCGGGGCTTCACGGCGACGGTCGGCGTTCTCACACCCCGGCACGGGTGGATGTACGTCACCTGGTCGTTGAGCGCGGTCGTGAAAATGACGCTGAGCAGAACCTTGGCGTATTTGATGGTCGGTGCCTTGACGCCGTCGTCCTTCAACTTGGCGACCCACGCTCTGACGTGCTCCGGAAGGATGTCGACCATTCGCATCGGTCCGAAGGTCGCCAGGATGTGCCTGTTCAGCGTGTACGTGTAGCTCTGCATGGTCGAGGGCTCCACCTGGTGGTTGGGGAGCCAGGTGTTCCTCACGTACTCGTCGAAGGTCTGTTTGCCCCGGCTGGGGTGGCCGATCTTCCCCTGGTCCATCCGGGCTTCGGCCTGCTGCCAGGCCTTGTCCGCCGCCCGCTTGGAGGAGTACGTGCCTGCGGAGACGACGTTCCCCCGTATGTCCTTGTAGCAGGCGGTGTAGCGAACTCGACCGCGCGAGTCGATCCGCTTGAACGAGTAGCCCAAGTTACCTCCTTGATCATCCGTTAGCGTCGCGTTAGTGGACCCTGCATCACGACCTGGCACTCGACAGAACCACGTAACACTCCGATCATGCCTCCTACCTGGGATTCTATACAGAAAGCTATTGCTTGTACACGCTGCGTTGAACGGTCGATCTCGGTTCGGGACGAAGAGGTCGTGGGTTCAAATCCCGCCACCCCGACCGGTATAGGTGCAGGTAGAGGGCCTGGTTCTCATCACGGGGGCCGGGCCTTTCTGCTTTGGTGCGCCACACGTGCGCCAGATTTCGGAAAATCGGCTCCAGTCGCGCGCCACGTCCGCACTCCGGACCCCGGCCACGGCTACCCATGGTTACGCTCCGCCACCGCCCGCGGGGCGGCAGAAGACTCGCCGCGCCGCCGCCAGACACCCATGATCTTGTCGTGGGCATCCGGCGCCAGATGCGCGTACCGACGGCGAGAGCTTCCCGCACAGCCGGGCCGCCTCCACCGCCGGGTTCCCATACCGCTGGCGGAAGTTGTTGTCGTTCAGCGGGCCGCCCTTCGCGGCGGGGAACATCAGCCCCGGGCACGGACCCGATCCCGGCGTCTTCTGCCCGTCCGGCGTCACCTTGGGGCACGTGCACCTCCCCCACACCCACCGGCCTTCCATGAGCTGCTTCATCGCGGCCGGCGTGTGCGGCGGAACCGGGACGGCACGGTGCGACTTCTTCGACTTCGGGCAGCCGCGCAGCCCGTACCGGGTCAACTCCGGCCGGCCGCGTGGCGCGTCCGTCGACCTGGTAGACCCCGGCGCGCTTGAGTTCCGACGTGTAGGGGAACGCCAGGGCCAGCCACCCACACCAGGGCGCCGTTGTCGTCGGTTTCGGTGTGCACGGTCCATGCCGGGTAGGTGTTGCGGAGCACGTCTAGTTGGCGTGCTCTGAGGTCCCGCTCGGCGAGCGCGCGGGCGTGTTCCTGGGCGCGTTCGTAGAGCGTCCGCTGGTCGGTGACCCGCGTGGTGTCGCGGTAGGGGTCGTCGAAGCGGTATGGGTCGTCGAATGCGTCGTCCCAACGCACGCTCCTATGACAGCTTCGCGTGGTACGGCTGCGAAGAGGACACTGGAGGCGGACGAGGACATCCCCCGTGTCCGGCCACGTCCGGAGGTGCGCGCGATGAGCAATGTTCCAGGTTGGGCGAGTCGGCTACGCACCGCGCGGACTCGGCGCGGCTGGTCGCAGCGTGATCTGGCCGTGCAGTTGTCGGCGGTTTCGGACAGGCCGATGCCGTCGTACGAGAGCATGGTCCGCCGGATTCGCGACCACGAGAGCGGCAGGCACCGGCCGGACGACGAGTACGCCGAGCTGTACTGCCGCTTGTACGGGCTCAGCGAGCGCGCCTTGTTCGGCGGCGAGGACGAGGATGTCGAGCTCGGCGACGAGATCGACGCCATGGAGCTGGCGCGCAGGGCAGCAGCTAGCGACGTCGGCCGGGAGACGTTGGAGCGGCTAGAGCTGGCCGTGGACGACCTGGCGTCCGCATACCCGCGCACGCCTCCGGCGCAGCTTCTCGGCCGCGTACGGCGGCACCTGGAGTACGTGGCGCGTCTCCTCGACGGCCGCAAGACGCTCGCTGAGCATCGCCGTCTGCTGGTGGCCGGCGGGTGGCTTTCGCTGTTGGGCGCCACCTGCCACATCGACTTGAAGCAGTATCCGGCGGCGGCGGCCCGGCTGCGTACGGCCGCGTCTTTGGCCGAGCACGCCGAGCATCCGGAGATCCGGGCGTGGTGCCTGGAGACGGAGGCGTGGCAGGCGCTGACGGAGGGCGAATACCGCCAGGCGATGGTGCTGTCTCAGGCCGCGCAGGACGTGGCCCCGCGCTCGAGCTCGGCGTACATACAGGCGACCGGGCAGGAGGGGCGGGCGTGGGCGCGCATGGGGCGTGGCCCGGAGACGCGGGCGGCGCTCAACAGGGTGCATCAGATCGTGTCGCCCATGCCGATGCCGGACCGGCCGGAGCATCACTTCCGGTACGACCCGGCTAAGAGCGAGGCGTACACGGCGACCACGCTGTCTTGGATCGGTGATCCGGCCGCGGTGTCGTACGCGCGCGCGGTGCTTGAGCGGCTGGAGTCGCGGGAGGATGGCGGGCCGCGGCCTCGGCGGGCGGCGTCGGCGCGGCTGGATTTGGCGTTGGCGCTGCTGTCCACGGACGAGCCTGGCGAGGCGGGGCATGTGGCGCTGCAGGCCGTGATGAGCGGCCTGCTAGTGCCGTCGAACTACTGGCGGGCGGTCGAGGTCATCAGTGGGGTGGAGCGGCGGGGCGTGCCGGAGGTGGGCGAGCTGCGGGAGGCGTACCGGGAGCTGTACGGGGCGCCGGCGCAGCGGGAGCTGCCCCAGTTGGGGGCGTGAGGGGGCTGGGCCGGAACCGCCACGGCAGCAGCCACGAGCGGAGGACGCCCCGGCCGCCGCACCGCATGCACTTCGTGAGCGGGATGCGGGCGGCGGCGAGGTACAGCGCGATGGCGATGGCGGCGGCGATGAGGAGGGCGGTCGAAGGGTCCATCGGAGGTCATCTCCCGGGGGCTAGATCGGAGTTAAGGAGTTAGCTTCGTAATTTGCGTTGAGCCGCTCGGAAAGGCCGGGGTTAACTGTCCCGACCTGCGGAAACGGGCCGAAGTCAGGTGAGTCACGCCGCCCGCCCCGAGGGCTGTGGAAGCCCTCGGGGGCGCGGTTTCAAGGGGGTCGGCGGTTAACTTAACCCGGCTCTCCGACGTCCTCACGGCAGGCGATCGCCTCGCGGACGAGGTCCGGAGACACCGGGTAGCGGTTACCGGTCGAGGGCACCTTGACGCCCAGCTTTTTGAGTTCTTCGCGGAGCTGCTTACCGGTCAGGCTCTTGTACGGCCGCCAGTTCGGGGCGAGCCGGGCGAGCAGGGCGGGCAGGTCGTTGCAGGGGACGGTCTGGTCTCCGATGGCTTCGGAGATGTCGGCGAGCAGGTCACGCTGCTGCTCGGCAGCCTCCACCCGCGTCGAGGTGACGCCGGCCTTCGCGCGCAGCGCCAGCGCACGCTCGACGACCGGGGGACCTGCGCGGCTGCCACGTAGAAGCTGCGCAGCAGGCCGGGCTTGGGCTGGAAGCCGCGCGCCATGCAGGTGCCGATGTCGCGGGCCCCTCCTCGGTCGTGGGCACCAGGCCGACCGCGGAGATGCCCGCGTTGTACGAGCCGGTGCCGAGGATGGCGTCGTTGGACTGCTGGTCGCCGATCGCGAAGCACGCCTTGTTGCTGGTGACGGCCATGACGCGGCGGGGCAGGCTCGTCGACGACGGCTCCGGCGTGGCGAACATCAGGGTGATGCCCTACTTCCGGGCGGCAGCGAGGAGGTACGCCGCGGCGTACAGGGCGGACCTGACGGCGTACCAGGTGGCGACCAGGGGGCGCCGATGGTCAGCGCGATCGGCCATCCGAGGATGCGCCACCAGGCGGTGACGCGGACGGCTGCCGCGATCTGGGCGGGGCTTCGGTCGCCTTCTCGGCCACCGGCACGGCCGCCGGGGCAGACCCGGTTCGAACGCGAGGACATCCACGACCGGACGAAATTCCGGGGCTGGTTCCGCCTGGATGCGGGCCTCTTCGTCGAGGAGCAGCAAGAGGTCCGGGACTGTCCGGCCGTGATGGACTTATTACGGGTGGACGGCAAAGCCATAGCGCAGGGCACGATCACAGCGGGCAGCGGAGACCACGAAATCACCGGCGCTCCGCCGCGCGACGCCCGATTCGTACAGTTAGCCGCGCGGCGTACCAACTCCTTGCCCTGCCACACCACCCTTCAGTGGATCTACGCGGGCCTGGACTGACGGCGAGTCGTCCCAGACTTTCACTTGAGTCGAGCACGGCGGTGGTTTCGATCTCGACGTCGGGATGGGCAGCGATCCGTGCACGGGCGTGATCCTCGGGCGTGAAGACGATCTTCCAGATTTCCAGGGGGCATGGTCGCCGGATCACCTGGGTGGATGGCAGCCGATCAACCCGACGTTTTCCGGCCGCTCCTCCGTGTGCTCCTCGACTCGGAGTCAGGACGCGTATGGGACATCAAACCGATACGGAACGGTCCATTCCTTTCCCATCGACATCATTAGGATCGTTCCACTTCAACTCTCACTCCCCAGGAGGCGTCCCGTGAGTGTTCGATCTCTGCTGACCGCCGCCCTGTTATCCGCGTCCGTCGTCGCCGTCGCGCAGCCGGCGTACGCCGCCGCTCCCCCGGTCAAGATCACGAAGATCTACTACGACTCGCCCGGTTCCCCGGACAACGGCGGCAACGCCAGCCTGAACGGCGAGTACGTCCAGATCAGGAACATGACGAAGAAGGCCGTCAACCTCGCGGGCTGGACGATCCGCGACGCGACCCGGCGACGGGACCACATCTACACGTTCGGCAAGTTCGTCCTGAAGCCCGGCAAGACGGTCACCCTGCGTACCGGCAGGGGCAAGAACACCAGCACCACCCTTTACTGGGGCAGGAGCGGCGGCAGGCTCGCCTACATCTGGAACCAGGTCAGCGACACCGCCTACCTGCGGAACCCGGCAGGGAAGCTGATCGACTCCTGCTCGTACAACTCGTCGCGGCAGGCCTACAAGATCTGCTGAGCCTCGGCTCGCTGAAGAAGCCGGCCGCCGTTCTGGAGGGGGACGGCGGCCTGGCGTGTCTGGTCCCGGTCAGCGCGCCCGGGCGATGGCCCGTACGGCCATCATGAGGAAGATCGGGCCTATGAGCAGCGCCGAGGTGACCGCGACGAGCATCGGCGGGAGGAAGAGCGAGCCCGCCGCGCAGGCGGCGCCGATGATCATCAGCGCCAGGCCGCCTTCGCGGTGCGACCGCTGCCAGGCCGTGATCAGCCTGCCAATCGGGCCGTCCGGCGCGGCGTGTGACGAGCCGAGCGCGGGCAGCGCGCGGCCCAGGACGATCAGTACGACCCCGACCACCACCCCCAACACCCGCTCCACCGGGATGTCGTATCCGGCCTCCTTGCCCAGCATCACGGCCTGGAGCGTGACGAACAGCAGGGGCAGGACGACGAAGAGCATGTTCATGGCCCGCGCCTGCACGTGCGGCTGGGTGACGAGCCAGGAAGGGAAGTGACGGGCCAGCCTGCGCTGGACGGCCAGCCCCACGGGCGTGAGCACGGCGACGACGAGCAGCAGGGCGGGCAGGGAGCCGGCCATGACGAGCCGCGGAACCGCGACGCCCGCGCGGTCGTCGGTGGCCTGGCGGGTGACGATCTGCTCGGGCAGGGAGTCCCACAGCGCCCAGGCGATCGCGATCATGGCGAGGAGACCGGCGGCGGAGGCGATGACGCCGGCCCACGGCGGGCGCGCCGCACGGAGGCCGGCGGGCTCGTGGTGCTGCATGGCAGCACCGTAGATCGCGGGGTCGAGGCGCGGCATCCACCGCGCGACATGAACGGGTCATGTCCGGACGTATGACCGGAGTCATGCCGCGCGCTATCGGTGACGGGCGACCCAGACCGCGAGCTGGGTGCGGTCGCGCAGGCCGAGCTTGCGCAGGCAGCTTGAGATGTGGTTCTTGACGGTGCCCTCGGTGATGTGCAGGCGGCGCGCGATCTCCCTGTTCGTGGCGCCCGAGCCGACCAGCAGGGCGATCTCGTACTCGCGGCCGGTCAGCCCGCAGGGCGGCTCGTCGGGGGCGGATTCCGTACGGGGGACGGCGCCCTCGCGTACGGCCGCGACCAGGCGTTCCGTAGCGGCACCGCCGAGCACGGTCTCGCCGCGCGCCACCCGCCTGATCGCCGACACCAGCTCGTCGGGCGGGGTGTCCTTGAGCAGGTGGCCCTTGGCCCCCGCCCGCAGACCGCCGAAGATGTAGTCGTCATCGTCGAACGTCGTCAGGATCACCGGCGCGATCCCCGGATACTCGGTACGCAGCCGCGCGACCAGCTCGACCCCGTCCATGACGGGCATGCGGGCGTCCACGAGCGCCACGTGCGGATGATCGGCGGGCGGGGTGCGCGACAGCAGCGCGAGCGCGTCCGCGCCGTTCTGGGCGGACCCGGCCACCTCGATGCCCGGCTCGATCTCCAGCAGCTTGCGCAGGCCCTCCCGCATCAGGACCTGGTCGTCCACCAGCAGTACCCGGATCACGTCGGCGTGCTCCCCTCCGCGGTCGCTTGCACCGGCACCACCGCCTGGAGGGTGAAGCCCGCGCCCGGCTCGCTGCGCACGTCCAGGGTGCCGCCGATCGCCTCCAGGCGTTCGCGCAGGCCGCGCAGCCCGAAGCCGTTCTCCGTCGTCTCCGGTACGGCTCCCTCGCCGTCGTCGGTGACCGTCACCCGCACCCGCTCGGGCGTGCCGTCGAGAGCGACCGCGAGGTGCCCCGCCTTGGCGTGGCGCAGCGCGTTGGTCAGGCCCTCCTGGATGACGCGGTAGCAGACGAGCACGCGCTCCTCGTCCAGGTTCGGCCAGGCTCCGGTCACCGTGAACGCCACGTCGGAGCCGTACGAGCGGGCGAGGGCGCGCAGGGCCTCGACCCCTGTACGGCCCTCCATGCGCAGCGGCCTGAGCGCCCGCACCCAGCGGCGGGTCTCGGCCAGGGCCTCCAGGGTCAGCTCCTTGACCTGGCGCACCTCGTCCCATGCGGCCTCGGGGCGCGCGGTGCGGAAGCGCTCGGCGTTCGCGAGGCCCATGTTGATCACCGTCAGGTAGTGGCCGACCGAGTCGTGCATGTCCCTGGCCATGCGGGCGCGCTCCTCGGCGATGGCGAGGTCACGCGTACGGGCGGCGTAGCGCCGCAGCTCGGCGTGCGCCTCCTCCAGGTCGGCCAGGAGCCGCCTGGTCTCCTCGGCTCGGCGCTGGGACTCGATCATCGCGGCCACCACGACCATGATGATCAGGCCGAGGAGCAGCACCAGCACTCCGTCGATCACGCTCGCGAGCACCGGCCGCTGGGGATGGAACAGGCCGAGCACGACACCTGACAGCGCGGCCGTCGCCACGTACGCGATGCTGCCGCGCCGCCCGAACACGGTCAGCGCGTTGCCCACCGCCACGCTGACGATGAGCGGGGCCACGGCGCCGCCGGCGGGAAGGAGCAGCAGGCTCGCGGCCAGGAACGTCACGGCGACCGCCCTGCGCGGCGGCGACGGCCGCGGCCGCCACGGCAGCAGCGGCCAGAGCACGCAGATCAGGGGCAGCGCACCGGCCCCGGCCAGCAGGGACGCCTTCGCCAGCGGCCAGGTGAACTCCTCCAGCCTCCAGAGCACGCCCGCGACCGATACGGCGCTGATGAACGCCGAGCCCCAGAAGAACACGCCGAGCACCAAGGGCGGGCGGTCATCGGTGAAGCCCGCCCACCGGCTCATCTCCTCTGAGGACCTGGCGCCCACCACAAAGCGAGCCTAACCGTCAGCAGGTCCGGCGGAAGGGGACCTCTGGGATGTGGCGGGACCATTCGGCCTCGGTCAGGCCGCCGCCCGCCCGCGCGCACACCGCCGCCGTCACCTCGGCCTCGTCGAGCCGCAGCGTACGGATGGAGCTGTCGGCACCGACCGTGGTGATCTGCTTGCCGCCCGGGGAGAAGGAGAGCGCGAGCGCCTCCCATCGGTGCCGTTCCATGGACTGCCCGATGGGGCGGTGATCCTTGGCGTCCCACAGGCGGAGGGTGGCGTCGGCGCTCACTGTGGCGATCAGCGTGCCGTCCGGGGAGAAGGCGGCCTGGTGTGCCGGTTCCTTATGACCGGCGAGGGGCGGGTTCACCGGCGTGCGGCGTTCCATGTCCCAGACCCAGACGCGGGCGTCCACCTCGGGACCGATCTGGAACTCGCAGTAGCACTGGTTCTCGCCGCGCACGACGAGCTGCCTGCCGCCGCGGCTGAACGCCAGCGGTTCGCTGCTGTGCTCCCGCGCCAGCGGATCGCCCGGTTGCCGCGAAGAGACGGTCGTGGTGGCCGCGTCGCCGCCGGTGCCGACCTCCCACAGGCGGATCTGGTTGGGAGCACCGAGCGCCACGGTGTGACCGTTGGGATGCCAGACGGCGACGGTCGGTTCGAAATCCCCGGTTCGGATCCCGCTGAGGACGCGGAGCGTCGTGGCGTCGAGGATCGCCGCGCGCGCATCGCTGGTGGAGACGGCCAGGCGCTTCCCATCCGGGCTGAACGCCACGGACAGCACCTCTCCAGGATTGTCCGGGTCCTCCTGCTTGAAGCTCGCCGCGCGCACCTCCTTGGCCTTGGCCACGTCGATCAGCGACACCGTGAGCCGGTCGCGGGCCGTGGCGAGCATCGTGCCGTCCGGTGAGAAAGCGAGCGGTGGCCGGGTGACCCTGGTGTAGTTCCTCGTGCTCCACTGTGCGTTCCACCGGCCTTCGACGTCACCGCCGCGCTGCTGTCGGGTGGCGGTATCGAAGAAGCGGATCGCCTGCTCGGTCAAGGTCGCCAGCGTGCGGCCGTCGGGGCTGAAGACCGCGCCGTCGATGAGGTCGTCCGGCTCTCCCTTCGCGGTACGCAGCCGCGACGGATGAGTGAACCACCCGACGTCGAGCATGCGCACGGAGCCGTCGTACGCGCCCACCATGAGAGTGTCGCCGCCGTCGCGGAACGCCAGGTGCTCGGGCGCGAAGCCGGGAAAGGCGTACTGCCGCAGCGCCCTCATCTTGGTGACGTCCCAGAGCTGCACCGCCCATGACGAGGCGGTGGCGAGCACCGTCCCGGATTCGTCGAAGGCGACCAGGTGCAGGCCGGTGCCGCCGGTCGTGCCCATGCTCTCGTGCAGACGGCCCACCTTGGGCGGCGTGTCGCCGGTGACGCTCGCGATCACGGTCTTGTCGCTATCGGCCACGGCGACGAGCGTCCCCGCCTTGTTCAGGGCAACCGGCTCGGGATTGAAGGACCCGCTCACGCGCTGCTTGGACAGGTCGATGACGGCGATGTCCTCGCGGGTGGCGCCCACCCGGGTGACCCGCACTTTGCTGTCTTTGATCATCGCCTCCAGGTGCGGTGACCGCACCGGGGTCAGGCTCGGCAGCTCGTACGTACGGCCGTCGCCGTCCATGAGGTAGCGGCCCTGCCAGCCGAGGCTCACGGACGTGGCGGGCGGGTCGAGCCGTTCACCGGTCTTGGCGTTCCATACCTGGGTCTCGCCCTTGTCGAAGGGCTTCAGCACCAGGATGCCGCCGTCGGCGCTCAGCTGGACCCTGTAGTCGTCGAGTTTCACTCCGGGGATGCGGAACGTCCGCTTGAGCGTCCCCTTCACGGTGTCCCAGATCTGCACCTCCTGACCGAGGAGCACCGCCTCGGTGCCGCCGTCGCCGCTGAAGGCGTGCACGTCCACGCTCGGCGGGCTGAACACCTTCGTCTCGACCTGGGTCGCGGAGGCGAGCAGCGCCGAGCGGGTCTCGACGCTCGAGGCCATCGCGTGCGCGGCCACGCTCAGCTTCATCGCGGTGGCCGGGTCGGACTGGCGCAGGTCGTTGGCGCGGGTGGCGACGTTGAGTGCGACGGCCTCGTCACGCCGCCTGTCGGCCTCGATGCGGCGTTCCTCGGCGATGGCCCGCTGGGTCTGCGCCACCCCGGCGAGGGCCAATGAGATCGCCAGCAGCGTGGCGAGCGTGACGACGGTGGCGCGCCGTCGCCTGGTGCGCCGGCCCGCCGCTCGGATGCTCGC
This sequence comes from Nonomuraea sp. NPDC049309, assembly GCF_043196965.1. Classification (NCBI taxonomy): domain Bacteria; kingdom Bacillati; phylum Actinomycetota; class Actinomycetes; order Streptosporangiales; family Streptosporangiaceae; genus Nonomuraea; species Nonomuraea sp. NPDC049309. The sequence continues at coordinate 655,317 of NZ_JBICSH010000002.1, forward strand.
GTCGAGGTAGTGCTGCTCGCGGCTGTTCAGTGTCAGGTACGGGTGCGGCTCGGCGGCCCAGCGGGTGGCCGCGTCGAGTGAGGAGCCGCCGAGCAGGTCGCCGTCCTTGTGGCCGTTGGCCTCCCATTCGCGGGCGGCCTCGCTGATGCGCAGGTGGACGGCGTGTCCTGGCCGCTCGGCGGCGAGCCAGCCGCGCAGCCGCGGCCAGCCGTGGACCAGGGCCGCGCTCGCCGGGCGCACCGATCCGCCCTCGCGGACGAGCAGGCCGCGCTCGACCAGCCTGCCGAGTGCCGGTATCGGGCCCAGGTCGGCGAGGTCCACCGTGCGCGGCTCGCCGTCGGCGCCGTACAGGCGCAGCATGGCGAGGGGCAGCGCGGCCTGCTCGTCCTCGCTGAGCGACAGGTAGAGGTCTTCGGCGATCTCTCCGAGTTCAGGGGTGCGCCGGTCCAGCCCGGCGGGCGGCTCGACCACGCCTGCGGTGCCGACGCCGACCAGCGACAGCAGCAGGTCGGGTGCGGACGGCCGCTCGTCCGGGTCTTTGGACAGCGCCTTGGCCACCAGCGGGCGCAGCGAGTCGGGCACGCCGTCGAGGTCGGGCTCGGTGGTCAGGGCCTGGTGGATGGTCGCCGCCGGGTGCTCCCGCTGGAACGGCACCCGCCCGGTCGCCGCGAACACCATGATCATGCCCCAGGCGTAGACGTCGGCGGCCGGACGCGGGTTCTCGCCGCGGAACAGCTCCGGGGCCATGTACGCGGGCGTCCCCGCCAGGCCGTTGGTCATCGTGGACGACGCCTCGAGGACGCGCGCGATGCCGAAGTCGATGACGCGCGGGCCGTCCGGCGCGAGCAGCACGTTCTCGGGCTTCAGGTCGCGGTGCACGACGCCGGCGCCGTGGATGGCGGCCATGGCGGTGGCGATGCCGATGGCGAGCCGGTGCAGCGCGTCCCCCTCGTACGGGCCCGCCTGCGCCACGGCCGCGCGCAGGCTGGGGCCGTCCACGAACTCGCTCACGATGTACGGCCGCTCGCCGTCGAGGTCGACCTCGAGGATCTTGGCGGTCGAGAAGGACGACACCCGCCGTGCCGCCGCCACCTCTTTCGCGGGCGGGCGGCGGATTCCTCCCGGATGCAGCACCTTGATCGCGACCCGCACGCCCGCCGGGTCGTACGCCTCGTACACGACCCCCTGGCCGCCCGCGCCGACGCGGCGGGCCAGCGCGTACGCACCGATGTGGGTCGGATCGTCGTGGGCGAGCGGCGTCAGACTCATGCGGTCTCCCGGGCAAGCGTGATCATCTCGTCTGACGCGGCCGCACCGCCGTTGGTTCGGAAACCCCGATGCCGCCGGGGTTTCGGGCTTGCCGAGAGGGCTCGCGAGCGTCCCCGATTCACCGTTAGGGTTCATCCGCGACAAGCCGATCACAGACGGTCGCGAGGAGGGACGTGGCAGCAGTCGGACATGTGGCGGCGGCGGAAGCGGCTCCCTCCATCCTCCCCTTCGTGATCATCACCGTCGCGGTGGTCGTCATCGCCGGGCTCGTTGTGGCGCTGATCGTGGTACTCCGGCGGCAGAGGACGTCCTCCGCGCGGGTGCGGGCGCCGGCGGTGTCCCCGTCGCAGGCGGCGACGGTGGCCGAGACCGCCGTGTCCCCGGACGCCCGCGCGCCACAGCAGGTCGGCCCCTACCGGGTGGTGCGCAAGCTGGGCGGCGGCGGCATGGGAGAGGTCTATCTCGGGCGCTCGCCCGGCGGGCGGGACGTCGCGCTGAAGGTGGTGCGCCCCGAGCTGGCCGACGATCCCGACTTCCGGCGGCGTTTCGCGACCGAGATCACCGCGGCGCGCCGCGTCGGCGGCTTCCACACCGCCCAGGTCGTGGACGCCGACCCCGACGGCGACCCGCCGTGGCTGGCCACCGCGTACGTGCCCGGTTCCACCCTGCACGAGGCGGTACGCGAGCGCGGCCCGCTCCCCCTGCCCGAGGTCGCGGCGCTCGGCGCACCTCCACCGTCCTCGGCACCGCCGCGTACATGTCCCCGGAACAGGTGACGGCCCTGCCCGTGGGGCCGGCTGCCGACGTGTTCTCGCTGGGCTGCGTGCTGGCGTACGCGGCGACCGGGCGCAGCCCGTTCGGCGAGGGCCCGCCGTGGGCGATCACCCATCGCATCGTGTACGAGCGGCCCGACCTGTCCGGCGTCCCCGGCCCGCTGGTGAAGCTCATCGCCTCCTGCCTGGAGAAGGACCCGGACGCCCGGCCGAGCCTCGACCACATCCTGGACGTCTGCCGCCCGCTCAGCCCGAAGACGAAACCTCCGGAAGTCCCGGCCCCGGTGAACCCGGCGGCCTCGACGACCCCGGTTCCCCCGCCGAACCCGGCAAACCAGGTGAATCACGCGGACCGGGGCGGGACCGGCGACAGCCCGGGGCGGACCCTTCGCGTGACCTTCGTCGAGCCCCCGAGCCCTACTGCGAAGCGCGGCAGGAGACCGCTGTTCGCGCTGGGCGCCGTCCTCGCGGCCGGCGTGCTCGTCGCCGCCACGCTGATCGCGCTCAATACCGGGACGAGCCCCGCGCTCGCCCTCGACGGGCACGGGGAGAGCGTGAACGGTGTCGCGTTCAGTCCCGACGGGAAGCTGGTGGCCACGGCCTCCGGCGATCGCCTCGACCTCTGGAACGCGCAGACCGGAGCGCACCTCCACACCCTGGAAGGCCGCTCGGGCCTGGCGGTCGCCTTCGCGCCCGACGGCCGGCTGCTCGCCGGTCCGTGCCCGTACGGCATCTGCCTGTACGACGTGCGCAGCGGCCGGCGAGTGCGGACCATGCCAGGGCACCCGGAGGCGATCGAGGACCTGGCGTTCAGCCGCGACGGCAGGCTGCTGGCCAGCGCGAGCGGGGACAGGATTGTCCGGCTGTGGGACCCCGCCACGGGCGAGCACCTGAAGACGCTGACCGGGCACCTCGGCAACGTGCACGCGGTGGCGTTCACCCCCGCCGGGGACGCCCTGGTGACCGCCGGTGACGTGACGGTCCGCCGGTGGAACGTGGTGCCAGGCACCATGATGACCGAACTCTATCCGAAGGCGAACGAGGAGATGTACGGCGCCGCCTTCTCCCCCGACGGCGCCACGTACGCGGCCGGTGCGGCATCCGGCGACGCGTTCATCTGGGACGCCGAGACGAACGGGCTCCGCTTCACCCTGCGCGGGCACGCCGCCACCGTCAACGACGTCGCCTACAGCCCGGACGGTTCGATGCTCGCCACGGCGGGCGACGACGACTTCGTCCGCTTGTGGAGCACGCGCACCGGAGACCTCCTGGCCGAGATCGAGGTCTCCGCGCTGCCCACGCACTCGGTCGCGTTCTCCCCCGACGGCACGATGCTCATACCGGCGGCCAGGACGAGACCGCCCGCCTGTGGCGCCTCGACGAGGTACTTTGATCATCCGGGCCTTCGACGTCCGGTGCCTTTCGCCGGGTCGTTCCGGCGGCAAGCGCGCTGCGTGAGACGTCTCAGGCTGGTCGCCTGCGCTACGACATGCGCTTCTTGACGTCGTCGTACCCGACGGTGCCGGGCGAGGGAGCGGGGGCGTACAGGAGGTTCAGCACGCCGGTCGTGAACGTCTCCGACGACACCAGCCGCAGCGGCACCGGCTCGCCTTCGTCGAACAGCCGCTCCCCCTTCCGCACGGCGATGGGGTGGACCATCAGGTGCAGCTCGTCGAGCAGTCCGGCGGCGAGGAGCTGGCGGACGACGGAGACGGAGCCGCTCATCCCGATGGGCCCGCCCGGCTCGTTCTTCAGCGCGGTGACGGCCTCGATGAGGTCGCCCTGCAGCAGCTCGCTGTTGCGCCAGGTGAACTCCAGCCGCTGCCGGGACACGACGATCTTGCGGGCGTCGCCGAGCACCTTGGCGAAGGAGGCGTCCACCTCGCCTGCCTCCTCGCGCGCCGGCCAGGCGCCGGCGAAGCTGTCGTACGTCTTGCGTCCCAGCAGCAGCGTGTCCGCCTTGCTCAGCCCCGCGTAGATGGCCGCGCCCATCTCCTCGTTGAAGTACGGGAAGTGCCACTGGTCGGGCGCCTCCACGACACCGTCGAGCGAGATGAAGAGCTGCGCAGTGATCTTCCGCATATCGGCCTCCCTCAGGAAGTTCCCGGTGTGTGCCGATATGGACTTCACGGGCCGCCGAAACTCATCGGTGCGCGGGGGCACGATGTCGCGCCGGCCCGCCGCCTGCCCTGATCCGGCGGGCGGCGGGCCGGCGGCGCGGAACCTCACGGCCGGCGGTGCGGGGACCCTGCCGGTCACCAGACGACGGTGCGGACGGAGGTGAGCTCAGCGCTACTTGTCGCCGTCCGGCTTGCCGTCCTCCGGCTCAGCGCCGTCCGATTTCCCGTCCTCCGGCTTACCGCCGTCCGTCTTCTTCCCGTCCGTCTTCCCGGCGTCCGTCTTCCCGGCGGACGGGGTGGCGGTGGGTGAGGCTGTGGCCGTGGGAGTGGCCGTCGCGGAGGGTGCCGTGCCGGCCGCGGGTGAGGGGCCGTCGGCCGTGATGTACGCCAGCACGCCGATCGCCACGAACACCACCGACAGTACGGCGGCGGAGCCGTAACCGATCTTCCGCCTGAGACGGCGGCGCTGCTCGCGCCGCTTCGCTTCCTCGCGCCGCATCGCGGCCCGCCTGCGCTTCGCCTTTCTCTCTGACATGGGCTGCTCCCGAGGTACGGTCTCGGCCGTCACCATAGAAGGCACCGTGTAATGCGGATCTAAGACTCGGAAGATGCCAGATGACGCCCCGAAGTTGAAGATTTCTCCGGTCTTACAGGGGCGTTCACTGTCTGGTTAAGGTGGAGCAGTGTGATCACGAGGTGTTCTCTCCCCGTTCGTGGCTCGCCACGGCGTTAGCAGGTGCCGTCCTGGCCACCGGGCTCGCCGTACCGGCCGACGCAGCAAGCACCCCCTCCAAGCCTCCGAAGGTCACCGACCCCGCCGCGTACGTCGATCCGCTGATCGGCTCGGCCGGCGGCGGCAACACCTACCCCGGGGCCGTCGTGCCGTTCGGAATGATCTCGTGGAGCCCGACCAACACGGCGGGCGACCAGACGAACGCCGCCGGCTCCAACGGCTACTCCTACGACACACCGCGCGTGCGCGGGTTCGCGCTGACGCACGTCAACGGCGCGGGCTGCCACCCCGGAGCGGCGGGCGACGTGCCGATCATGCCGTTCGCGGGCGAGGTGACCTCGTCGCCGACGGCCGACACGACGGACGCGGTGTACGCGAGCTCGTTCGACCACGCCCATGAGAAGGCCGTGCCGGGCCGGTACACGGTGACGCTCGACTCGGGCGTGAAGACCGACCTCGCGGTCACCACGCGGGCCGGGGTCGGCGAGTTCACGTTCCCGAAGGGCTCGCCCGCGAACCTGCTGTTCCGGGTGTCGAACTCGCTGAACGGCAGCGAGGACGCCGAGATCACGATCGACCCGAAGGCGCGTACGGTGACCGGCTCGGTCCTGACCGGCGCCTTCTGCGGCCGCCGTGCCAACGGCGGCGAGAACAACCGCAAGAGCTACTACCGCCTGCACTTCGTGGCCACGTTCGACCGCGCGTTCTCCGGCCAGGGCACGTGGGTGAACGGCGAGCTGCGCAAGGGCGCGAAGACCGCCTCGGGCGGCGAGGGCTACGCGACGGGAGCCGACCGTGCGGGCCGTGGCTCCGGCGGATACGTCACCTTCGACACCTCGTCGGACGCGGACGTGCGGATGCGGATCGGCATCTCGTACACGAGCCTCGACGCGGCCCGCCGCAACCTGGAGACGGAGATCTCAAGCCACGACGGCGTGGACGCGGTGGCCGTGAAGGCCCGCAGGGCGTGGAACGACGCGCTGCGCTCGATCCAGGTGTCGGGCGGCACGCCCGACCTGCTGACCACGTTCTACACCGCGATGTACCACGTCTACCAGCAGCCCAACGTCACCAGCGACGTGGGCGGCACCTACCTGGGCAGCGACGGGAAGGTGCACCGGCTGAGCAAGGGCCAGAAGGTCCAGTACGGCAACTTCTCCGGCTGGGACCAGTACCGCGCGCACACCCAGCTCCTCGCCCTGCTCGAACCGCAGGTGGCCGGCGACTACGCCCAGTCGCTGTACAACCTGGCCAGGCAGAACGGCGGCGTCTGGGACCGCTGGGTGCACGTCAACGGCCCGACGCACGTCATGACCGGCGACCCGTCGGCGCCCGCGCTTGCCGGGTTCTACGCGCTCGGCGTGCGCAACTTCGACGTGCGGGGCGCGTTCGACTCGCTGTACAGGCAGGCGACGGTGCCGCACGAGTCGGGACTGTCGGACAGGGGCTGCCCGGGACAGTGCGAGGGCCAGCGGCCGAACCTGGCCGAGTACCTGCGCCTGCACTACGCGCCGCAGGACACCTGCCACTGCTGGGGCGGCGCGGCGGAGACGCTGGAGGACGCGACCGCCGACTTCGCGCTCGCCGACTGGGCCGCCCGGCTCGGCCGTCGCAAGGAGCGCGACGTGCTGCTGCCCAGGGCGAGCTGGTGGCGCAACACGTTCAACCCGTCGGCCGGGGCCGAGGGCGGCTACCAGCAGGCGCGCAAGGCCGACGGGAGCTGGGCGTGGCCGTTCTCGCCGACCTCGGAGTCCGGGTTCGCGCAGGGCACGAGCGCGACGTACACGTGGATGGTGCAGCACGACGTGTCGGGCCTGGCCGCCGCGATGGGCGGCAGGCAGGCGGCGGCCGCGCGGCTGGACGCCTTCTTCCACAAGCCCGACGGCTCGTGGGCGACGGGCGGCGACGGCTTCCGCTACGACCCGACCAACGAGCCGGGCATCCACGTGCCGTGGCTGTACAACGCGCTCGGGCAGCCGTGGAAGACCCAGGAGACCGTGCGGGCGATGGCCTCGCTGGTCTACAAGACGGGGCCGAGCGGCCTGCCGGGCAACGACGACCTCGGCACGATGTCGGCCTGGTACGTCTTCGCCGCGCTCGGCATGTACCCGCAGACGCCGAGCCGGGCGGAGATGCTGCTGTCCAGCCCGATGTTCCCGAAGGCGCGCATCGAGCGCGGCGACGGCACCACGATCACGGTGAACGCGCCGCAGGCCGGCCCTGACGCGATCTACGTGCAGAGCGTCAGGCTGAACGGCAGGCCGCACACCACGTCGTGGCTGCCGGAGTCGCTGCCGCTCAAGGGCGGCGAGGTGACGGTGAACGTGGGCACGGCGCCGAACAAGGAGTGGGCGACCGCCGAGTCCGACCTGCCCGTCGATCACGTGACGCCGGCGCGGGAGCCGATCCCGAACCTGCCCGAGAAGTGCGAGCCGGTCGGCGACGGATGCGCGCAGCGGCTGCAGTACGACGTGGACGGCGTCGCCACCACCGACGCGCGCCATGAGGGCAACCTGGACGGCAAGGGCTGGAGTTTCCCCGCCGAGCAGCTTCCCGAGCCCGGCGTGCGCGACGGCTTCCTCATCCCCGAGACCACGGGGACGGCGGGCAACTTCCACAGCCTGCGCGGGCAGCGCACCTACCTGACGCCCGGCCGCTACCAGGCGCTCGACCTGCTGGTCACGGCGGTCAACGGGGACCGGCAGACGGAGCTGACGATCGCCTACGCGGACGGCACCACCTCCACGGCCCCGCTGCGGGTGACGGACTGGGCCGCCTCGTCGGCGCACTTCGGCGAGGAGCCGGCGCTGACCGCCGACACCCGTTACAACGTCAATGGCACGGCCGACGGCCGCAAGGTGACGATCTGGCGGGTCTCGGTGCCGGTGGACGCCTCGCGCGAGGCGGTCTCGTTCACCAGCACGGCGGTGCCGGATCTGAAGGTGTTCGCGCTCACCGCACGATAGGGATCACGAGGGCGGCCGGTCACAGGCCGAGCAGCTTGGCGGGCTCGGCGATGATCTGCTGGATGACCAGCCCGGCCGCCCCCAGCACGGCGGCGTCGGAGCCGGTGGACGAGACGGCGAGCGCGGGAGGGCCGCCGCGCATCTGCCCGAGCCTGGTCTTCAATCCGGCGGAGACCGGCTCCGACAGCCAGGGGAACAGCGGCGCGAAGATGCCGCCGAGCACGATCGTGCCGGGGTCGAGCAGGTGCACGGCGGAGGTGAGCGCGACGCCGAGCGCGTGGCCCGCCCGCCGGCACGCCTCCAGGGCCGGCTCGTCGCCGGATTCCAGCGCGCGCACCAGCTCGGTCACCGAGCCGAGGTCGCCGAGCAGCGCGTCCTGGCCCGCGTACACCTCCAGGCAGCCGCGCCCGCCGCAGCGGCAGCCGGGCCCGTCGGGCACGACCACGACGTGGCCGAGCTCGCCGGCCAGCCCGTACGTGCCGCGGAACACGCCGCCCTGCACGACGAGGCCCGCGCCGATGCCGATCTCGCCGGAGACGTAGAGGAAGTCGCTGTCGCGCGGGCCGAACCACAGCTCGCCGAGCGCCGCCAGGTTGGCCTCGTTGTCGATCTCCAGGGGCACGTCCACCAGGTCGGCCACGCGGACGTCGCGCCAGCCGAGGTGCGGGGCGCTGCGCAGCGTGCCGCCTTCGACCAGGCCGGGCACGGCCAGGGCCGCCCCGATGACGCGCAGCCCTTCCGCGGCGGCCTCGGCGGTGATCTCCTTGGCCAGGACGCGCAGGCGTTCGAGGATGGCGGCGGGGTCGGAGTTGCGGTTGTCGGCGGGGATGAGGTGCCGCACCCGGACGGTACGGGTGAGGTCGACGACGCAGGCGGCGAGGTAGTCGATGTTGATCTCCAGCCCGAGCGCGGCCACCCGGTGCCCGCTGAGGCTGACCGCCACGCCGGGGCGCCCGCGCTCGCCCGCGCGCACGGCGCCGGTCTCGGTCACCGCGCCGGCCTCCAGGAGGTCGGCGACCAGGCTGGATACGGTGGTCTTGGTGAGCCCGGTCCTCTCGGCCAGCGCCGCGCGGGTGTGAGGTCCTGATCGGTGAATGGTCGCCAGCACTACGGCCAGGTTACGGGCACGCATGGAATCGTGCCTGACGCCTCTTGACGACACGGTGCCCACCTCCTCAGGATAAGTACAGATTATGGACTAATAGTTACAGGGGCCCGAAATGACCGATTCCTTCACGCCGACTCCCGAGGACCGCTTCACCTTCGGCCTGTGGACCGTGGGCTGGCAGGCCCGCGACCCGTTCGGCGACGCCTCCCGCCCGCCGCTCGACCCGGTGGAGACCGTCCACCGCCTCTCCGAGCTCGGCGCGTACGGCGTCACGTTCCACGACGACGACCTGCTCGCCGTCGAGCCCGACCGCGAGAAGGCCATCGCCGCCTTCAAGAAGGCGCTCGACGAGACCGGCATGAAGGTGCCGATGGCCACCACCAACCTGTTCACCCACCCGGTGTTCAAGGACGGCGCGTTCACCAGCAACGACCGCGACGTCCGCCGCTACGCGCTGCGCAAGGTCATGCGCAACCTCGACCTCGCCGCCTCGCTCGGCGCGAAGACGTACGTGTGCTGGGGCGGCCGCGAGGGCGCCGAGTCCGACGCCGCCAAGGACGTCAAGGCCGCGCTGGAGCGCTACAAGGAGGGCCTGGACGTCCTGTGCCAGTACGTCATCGACAAGGGCTACGACATCCGCTTCGCCATCGAGCCGAAGCCGAACGAGCCGCGCGGCGACATCCTCCTGCCCACGATCGGCCACGCCCTGGCGCTGATCAACGAGCTGGAGCACCCGGAGATGGTGGGCCTCAACCCGGAGGTCGGCCACGAGCAGATGGCCGGGCTCAACTTCGTCCACGGCATCGCCCAGGCGCTGTGGCACGGCAAGCTCTTCCACATCGACCTCAACGGCCAGCACGGCCCCAAGTACGACCAGGACCTCATCTTCGGCCACGGCGACCTGAAGAGCGCGTTCTTCCTGGTGGACCTGCTGGAGAACGGCGGCTACGACGGCCCGCGCCACTTCGACTACAAGCCGCTGCGCACCGAGGACAAGCAGGACGTGTGGGACTCCGCCGCGGCGAACATGCGCACGTACCTGATCCTCAAGGAGAAGTCGCGCGCCTTCCGCGCCGACCCCGAGGTGCAGGAGGCGCTCAAGGCCTCGCGCGTGGACGAGCTGGGCAAGCCCACGCTCGCCGAGGGCGAGACCTGGCAGGACCTCGCCAAGGACGACTTCGACGTGGATGAGGCGGCCGCCCGCGGCTTCCACTTCACCCGGCTCAACCAGCTCGCCCTCGAGCACCTGCTCGGGGTGCGTGGATGAGCGGGCCGCTCAGCGTCCAGCTCTACACCGTCCGCGAGGCGCTGGCCGAGGACCGCGACGCCACGCTGCGCCGCGTCGCCGAGGCCGGCTACCGCGCCGTCGAGCCCTTCGACCCGCTGAACGACCCGAAGGGCTTCCGCACGGTCGCCGACGACCTGGGGCTGAGCGTGTCGGGCACGCACGCGATCGCGCTGCTGCAGCGCGAGCCCGCTGAAGTGTTCGACGCGGCCGCCACGATCGGCACCGACAAGGTGATCGTCCCGGCCGGGATCGCGCAGGAGGAGTTCACCTCCCGCGACGGCCTCGGCCGGGCCGCCGACCTGCTCAACGGCCTGGCCGAGCAGGCGGCCCGGCACGGCGTACGGCTCGGCTACCACAACCACTGGTGGGAGCTCGAGCCGAAGGTGGACGGCAGGCACGCCATCGAGGCGCTCGCCGACCTGCTCGCGCCCGAGGTGTTCCTGGAGATCGACACCTACTGGGCGGCCGTGGGCGGCGCCGACGTGCCCGCCCTGCTCGGCCGCCTGGCCGGCCGGGTGGAGGCACTGCACGTCAAGGACGGCCCCGTGGTCAAGGGCGAGCCGCACACCGCGGTCGGCGCGGGCGCCATGCCGGTGCCGGCGATCCTGGCGGCCGCCCCCGACGCCCGGCGCGTGGTCGAGCTCGACGAGTGCGCGACGGACATCTTCGATGCCCTCGCGCAAAGCCACACGTACCTCACCTCATTGGAGGGCTCGTGAGCGATGGCCCCGTCGGCGTCGCCATCGTCGGCGCCGGTGTGATCAGCGGCCAGTACCTGCGTAACCTCACCTCGTTCCCCGACGTGCGCGTGCTCGCCGTCGCCGACATCGACACGGCCAGGGCCGCGTCCGTGGCCCGCGAGCACGGCGTGGAGGTGTCCGGCACGCTCGCCGACGCCCTCGCCGTGCCCGGGGTGGAGATCGTCGTCAACCTCACCGTCCCGTCCGCGCACGCGGCCGTCGCGCTGGAGAGCCTGCGCGCCGGCAAGCACGTGTACGGCGAGAAGCCGATGGCGATGACCCCCGGCGAGGCCGCCAAGGTCATGTCGGAGGCGGAGAACCGCGGGCTGCGGGTGGGCGGCGCGCCCGACACGTTCCTCGGCGCGGGCCTGCAGTCGGCGCTGCGGGCCATCGCGTCGGGCACGATCGGCAGGCCGGTGGCGGTCACCGCGGCCACACAGAGCCTCGGGCCGGAGTCGTGGCACCCCAACCCGGAGTTCTTCTACCAGCCGGGCGGCGGCCCGCTGTTCGACCTCGGTCCCTACTACCTGACGGCGCTGGTCGCGCTGCTCGGCCCCGCCGTCCGGGTGGCGGCGGGCACGCGCAGGGCCCGCGACCAGCGGGTGGTCGGCTCGGGGCCGAAGGCGGGCACGCTCTTCCCCGTGGACGTGCCCACCCACGTCAACGCCCTGCTGGACTTCCCCGGCACGGCGACGGCGTCGGCCACGTTCAGCTTCGACTCACCGATCAGCAAGACGATGATCGAGGTGATCGGCACCGAGGGCGCGCTCTCGCTGCCCGATCCCAACACGTTCGAGGGGCCGCTGCTGGTGCGCCGGCCGGGCGATGCCGACTGGCGCGAGCTGCCGGTCACCGGCACGACGGCGGGGCGGGGCATCGGCGTGCTCGACATGGCGCGGTCGATCCGTGCGGGAGTGCCGCACCGCGCCTCCGGCGAGCTGACCTACCACGTGCTCGAGCTGATGTCGGCGATCACGGAGTCGGGCGAGCGGTCCGAGTTCCGCGACATCGACTCCGCTCCCGAGGCTCCGGCGCCGCTGCCGGAGGACTGGGATCCGTACGCGGCCACCCTGTGACGAGCGCGTGTGACCGGGCCCGGCGGCGGGTCCGGTCCCACGGGTGTCTCCGGTGATTACCATGGGTAATCATGCGGTAACCGAACGCTCAAGGGGATGCCCATGCGTGTCATGATCCAGCTCCGGCCGGCCGCCGACGTCGTCGCGTCGGTGATGGACACCGGAGCGAGCAGCGCGGCGGCCGACGTCGCGGGCGACCTGCCGGGGGTCGCCATCGACGAGGCGTTCGAGCCCGTCGCCGTGCCCCGCCCCGTCTCGCTCTCGCCCCACCAGCGCATGCAGTTCTCGATGACGCCGGAAGACGCCTCGGTGCTCGTCAGGGGCGAGATCTCCGACGGCGACCTGGCGACCCGCTCCGCGCTGCTGACCTCCTCCGTACGCGAGGTCGCCGGCGTCTTCGCCGACCCGCACATCCAGCCGCACCCCGTCTGCGGCGGCGACGGCCCCGTGGGCGACTGGCGGGAGGTCAGGGGGCTGCTGCACGCCGAGGAGCTGTGGGAGGCGGGCCACGACGGCGAGGGCGTCACGGTCGCGATCGTCGACGGCGGGGTCGACGCCGACCACGTCGCCGCCCGCATCGGCCACGAGGTGACGCTCGACGCCCAGCGGAGCTGGAGCCCGCCCGGCGTGCCCGCGCGGCCCGGTCGCCACCCGGTCGGCCACGGCACGATGTGCGCGTTCGACGTGCTGCTCGCCGCGCCCAAGGCGACGCTGCTCGACATCCCCGTGCTGCTCAGCAGGCGCGAGGGCGGCTCGCTCGCCGACGGCCTGCTGTCGGACGCGCTGGCCGCATACGCCCACCTCGACCGCGTGCTGCGGGCCATGCCGGCCGAGTCCAGGGCGCTGGTGGTGAGCAACAGCTGGGGGCTGTTCTCGCCCGACATGGACTTCCCGCCAGGCCATCCCGGCAACTACTCCGACAACCCTGCGCACCCCTTCAACGTGATCGTGGGCAGCCTGGCGGAGGCGGGCGCCGACATCCTGTTCTCGGCGGGAAACTGCGGCCGCGAGTGCCCCGACGGGCGCTGCGGCTACCCCGACAGGACCATCGTGGGCGCCAACTCGCACCCCGCCGTGCTGTCCGTCGGCGGCGTCGACACGCGGGGCGAGCGGGTCGGCTACTCCTCGCAGGGGCCCGGCAGGCTGTCGGAGCGCAAACCCGACCTGTGCGCCTACACGCACTTCGCGGGGTCGGATGCGGTCGGCCCCGCCGACACCGGCACCTCCGCGGCCTGCCCGGTCGCGGCCGGCGTGGTGGCCGCCGTCAGGACGCGCCGCTCGGCGACCGAGCTGTCGCCCGCCCAGCTCCGTACGCTGCTCCACCGCACCGCCGACGACCGCAGCACGGTCGGCTTCGACTACGACTACGGCTTCGGCGTCATCGACCCGCCCGGCGTGCTCGCCGCGCTCGCCCGGCAGAACCGCACCGTCGCGGCCTGACATGGCGATGATCCAGGTACGCCTGCCGCCCGATGCCACCCTGGGCGACGCGCTGCGCCTGCTCGGCCTGTCCGACGACGACGCCGACGCCGACTTCGGGCTCGTGCCCGTCGCCCCCGGCCGCCACGTCCTGCGGGTCACCGACGAGGCGGCGCGACGGGTCAGCCACGAGCTCGCCGAGGTCTTCGCCGACCCCCGCATCGAGCCCCACGACCCCCTATGAGCCGAATCGCGTTGGCTTACGGCTCGCGGAGCCGCGACAATGCTGCGATGGCTGACAGTAGGGAGACCGACTGGGTCTCCAGGTTCGCGGACGAGGTGATCTCCGAGGCGGAGCGGCGCGCGCCCGGCCGGCCGATCGTCTGCGCCTCAGGGCTGAGCCCGTCGGGCCCGATCCACCTGGGCAACCTGCGCGAGATCATGACGCCCCACCTGGTCGCCGACGAGATCAGGCGGCGCGGTCACGAGGTCGTCCACCTGCTGTCGTGGGACGACTACGACCGCTTCCGCAGGGTGCCCGCCGGCATCGACCCGTCATGGGCCGAGCACATCGGCAAGCCGCTGACCGCGGTGCCCGCCCCGCCCGGCAGCCCCTACGCCACCTGGGCCGAGCACTTCAAGGCGCCCTTCGTGGAGGCGCTGGCCGAGCTGGGCGTCGAGGTCCACGCCATCAGCCAGACCGAGCAGTACACGTCGGGGGCCTACCGCGAGCAGATCCTGCTGGCGGTGCGCGAGCGGGCGAAGATCGACGCCGTGCTCTCCCGCTACCGCACCAAGCAGCAGGGCGAGCCGGCCCGGGAGGGCGAGTACTTCCCGTACAAGCCGTACTGCGAGCTGTGCGGGCGCGACCTCACCACGGTCACCGCCTACGACGACGAGACCACCGAGCTCGCCTACACCTGCGAGTGCGGCTTCGGCGAGACCGTGCGGCTGGCCGAGCACGACAAGGGCAAGCTGGTGTGGAAGGTCGACTGGCCGATGCGCTGGGCCCACGAGGGGGTGATCTTCGAGCCGTCGGGCGTCGATCACCACTCGCCGGGTTCGGCGTGGGTCGTGGGCGGTCAGATCGTGCGCGAGGTGTTCGGCGGCGAGCAGCCGATCGGGCCGATGTACGCGTTCGTCGGCATCACCGGCATGGCCAAGATGAGCAGTTCGAAGGGCGACGTGCCGACGCCGTCCGACGCGCTGCGCATCATGGAGGCGCCGGTGCTGCGCTGGCTGTACGCCCGCCGCAAGCCCGCCCAGTCGTTCAAGATCGCCTTCGACCACGAGATCCAGCGGCTGTACGACGAGTGGGACGCGCTCGGCCGCAAGGTCGAAAGCGGCCAGGCGCAGCCCGCCGAGCTGGCCGCCTACACCAGGGCCGTGTCCACCGCCGCGGGCCCGCTGCCGGCGACGCCCCACCCGGTGGCCTACCGCACGCTCGCCTCGGTGCTCGACATCACCACCGGCCACGCCGAGCAGACCCTGCGCATCCTGCGCGACCTCGACGGCGTGCGGTCGCTCGACGAGGTGCGGCCCCGGCTCGACAGGGCGCAGCGCTGGGTGGCCGAATACCTGCCCGCCGACCAGCGCACGCGGGTGCGCGAGTCGCCCGACCACGAGCTGCTCGGCTCGCTCAGTGACGGCGAGCGCGAGGCGCTGCGGCTGCTCGCCGACGGCCTCGACAACTGGACGCTCGACGGTCTGACCGAGCTCGTGTACGGCGTGCCGAAGATCCAGGCGGGCCTGCCGCCGGACGCGAAGGCCACGCCCGAGCTCAAGGCGGCGCAGCGGGAATTCTTCGCGCTGCTGTACAAGCTGCTGGTCGGCCGCGACACGGGCCCCCGGCTGCCCACGCTGCTCATGGCGGTGGGCGCCGATCAGGTGCGCAAGCTGGTCGGGCGGTGAAGGGCGTCGTCGTCATCACCGGCGTCTCGGCCGCGGGCAAGTCCACGGTGGCGCAGGGCCTGGCCGAGCGGCTGCCGCGCGCGGCGCACGTACGGGGCGACGTGTTCCGCCGGATGGTGGCCGGCGGGCGTGCGGAGATGACGCCGAAGGCGGGTGCCGAGGCGGTGCGCCGGCTTCATCTGCGTTATCGGCTCGCCGCCGTCACGGCCGATACATAGTGCGATGCCGGATTTACGGCAATCGTTCAAGATGTCATTCTTGGGCGCAATCCACGGCCATTTGTGGAAATGATACGATCGCGGCCGATTTATGTGATCGTATTGACCCCGGATCACGCGCCCGCGCCAAGACCGGCTACGGCGGCGGATGGACGATCGCCCAGCTAGACGCCGCACTCAGGGAGGAGACGCCGCGTATCGGCCTGTGGCTCGACACCTCGCGGCAAACGCCCGGCGAGACCATTGACGAGATCATTTCCAAGGCCAGAGAAGCACAAATAGCGGACCCGCCGGGATAATCGCCACCTCTGCAAGAAATCATCAAGCGGCTTGCATGTGCACGGGGAAACCTTTGTGGCATGAACAAGCCGCCTTTCGCCGCGAGCGTCAGTGTCATCGTCCCCGCGATGAACGAGGCCGAGAACCTTCCTCACGTCTTCGCCACGCTGCCCGACTGGATCGACGAGGTCATCCTCGTCGACGGCAACTCGACCGACGACACCGTCGCCGTCGCGCGCAGGCTGCGCCCAGACCTCCGGGTCGTCACCCAGAGCGGGCGCGGCAAGGGCAACGCCCTCATCGAGGGCTTCCAGGCCGCCCGCGGCGACATCATCGTCATGATCGACGCGGACGGCTCGACCGACGGCAGGGAGATCCGCTCCTTCGTCGCCACCCTCATCAACGGCGCCGACTTCGCCAAGGGCTCCAGGTACGCCCCTGGTGGCGGCTCGGACGACCTCAGCCCGATCCGCTCGCTCGGCAACAGGTTCCTCACCGCGATCACCAACCTGCTCTACGGCACCCGCTACACCGACCTCTGCTACGGCTACAACGCCTTCTGGCGGCGCCACCTGGAGGTGCTCGACCTCGACTGCGACGGCTTCGAGATCGAGACGCTGATGAACGTCCGCGCCGCCCAGGCCGGCCTGGTCATCCGCGAGGTCCCGAGCCGCGAGCGCTCCCGCATCCACGGCACCAGCAACCTGCACGCCGTGCGCGACGGCTGGCGGGTGCTGCGGACCATCTGGCGCGAGCGGTCGCGCGGGGCCGCCGTCACCGGCAGGACCCAGGTGGCACTGGCGAAATGAGGAGTGACATCCTCGAACAATGCGCTACATAGTGATCGGAGCAGGAGCGGTCGGGGGCACGATCGGGGCCCGCCTGTTCCAAGGTGGGCACGAGGTCGTCCTCATCGCGCGCGGAGCACACTACGAGGCTCTCAAGCGTGACGGCCTGCGCCTGATCACCCCCGACTCCGCCGAGACCCTGCCCATCCCCGCCGCCGACGGCCCGATCCCCACCCGCGACGGCGACGTGCTCATCGTCGCCACCAAGACGCAGGACACGATCGCCGCGCTGGCCCCGTGGTCGCCCGACCTGCCCGTGGTGTGCGCCCAGAACGGCGTGGCCAACGAGCGCATCGCGCTGCGGCGCTTCGAGCGCGTCTACGGCATGTGCGTCTGGCTGCCGGCCCAGATCCCCGCACCGGGCACCGTGGCGGCGCACGGGCACCCGTACTCGGGGATGCTGCACGTCGGCCGCTATCCCCAGGGTGTGGACGACCTCGCCGAGCAGATCGCCGCCGACCTCGGCAAGCACGGCCTGGTCGGGCGCACCTCGCCGGACGTGATGCGCTGGAAGTACGGCAAGCTGCTCGGCAACCTGGCCAACGCCGTGGAGGCGCTGGTCGGCCACGTGCCCGGCATGTCGGACCTCGCCGAGCTGGCCAGGGCCGAGGCGCGCACCGTGCTCGACCGGGCCGGCATCGCCTACAACACGCCCGAGGAGGAGGCCGAGGTCCGCGGCCACAAGGTGGACGCCAAGCAGATCGAGGGCGTCGAGCGCGCCGGCGGGTCGTCCTGGCAGAGCCTGGCCAGGGGCAGCGGCTCGATCGAGTCCGACTACCTCAACGGCGAGATCGTGCTCATCGGCCGCATGCACGGCGTGCCGACGCCGGTCAACGAGACGCTGCGGCGCGAGGCCAACAGGGTCGCCCGCGAGCGGCTCGCCCCCGGCTCGATGACCCCTGACCAGGTGCGCGCGCTCATCGACGCGCGTTCCGCAGCCTGATCCCGCTGAGCTCCAGGGTGCCGGCGATCACCTCGTCCCAGAACGGCCAGAGCCGGTCCAGCACCCTGAGCTGGATGCCCGCCTCCTCGTGCAGCGCCGGCAGGTCGCCCACCGGCTCCGGCGGGCCGAGCGGCGTCACCGGGACCGTGGAGACCATGGCCGTCGGCGGGTCGCCGATGGGTTGGATGGTGCCGGCGGGCAGCCGGTAGGCGTACAGGCGGACGTTCATCATCGGCTTGAGCCGGCCGTACTCGATGGCGTGCACGCGCGGCCCGCAGCCGGCTGGTCGGCGCCACGCGCGGCGCGAAGTGCTCGATCGTCGGGTCTTCCGAGCAGTGCGGAACCTCCCCAGGCGCGGGCCTCGTGAGCGCATCATCGCGCATATCCCGCCGATCGCCGGGCAGTGGAGAGCCTCTCTTTCCGACAAGGGGTGAGTCAGATGATCGTGCTGGGACTGCTCATGATCCTGCTCGCCGGTGCCGCCTTCGCCCTGGTGCTCTTCGAGCAGAGCTCCAGGTACGTCCTGTTCGGCCAGGCCGTCGAGCTCGGGTACGTCGAGATGTTCCTCGCGGGGGCCGCCGCCGCGGCGCTGCTGCTGGTGGGCCTCTGGCTGATGGGCGCGGGTTCGCGCAGGACGGCCAGGCAGCGGCGCCGGCTGCGCAGCGCGCGGGCCGAGGCCTCCGGCCGGGTGGCCCGGCTGGAGGACGAGAAGCGCGAGCTGGAACGGCGGCTCGAGCGCGAGCGCGCGAGCGACGGCGACCACCTGGTGGCCGGCCGTGCCGAAGAGCGCGGCTGACCGGGCGGCTCCGGGGAGCCGGGCGGCGGCCGCGTACGGTCCGGCCGGCGAAAGAACGCCACAGACGCCCGGAAATCCCCGCAAAGGGGGGGTGTAATCTGCGAGGCGGTCTCATCATGCACCCGGAGGTCGCATGCCCCCCACGCGTGGCCGCCCCATCACCGTCAAGCTGCTCGTCCTCCTGCTCGTTCCGCTGCTGTCCCTGGTGGGTTTGTGGGCCTTCGCGGCCGGCCTGACCGGTGGCGACGGCCTGCGCCTGCTGGAGGCCAACGAGCTGGCGGAGCACCTGACAAGCCCGTCCACGCAGGTCACCGTCGCGCTGCAGGATGAGCGGCTGGCCTCCGTCGAGTTCATGATGGGCCGGCGCAAGGCCGCCGAGGTGAAGAAGGAGCGCGGCAAGACCGACGAGGCGATCAAGCGCTTCCGCGCGTCGGCGGGCCGCGCCCGCAACCTGTCGCCGGAGATGACCACCCAGCTCCAGGCGCTGAACGTCAAGCTCGACCAGCTTCCCGAGATCCGCCGCCAGGTGGACGTCAACGTCGTCGAGCCCATCGACGTCATCGACGACTACAACCAGATCGCCGACGCCTCGTTCCGCCTGTACGACGCCATGATCATGGTGCCGGAGCAGTCGCTCTACCAGCAGGCGCGAGCGATGATCACCATGGGCGAGGCCACCGAGGTGCTCTCCAGGCAGCGCGCGGTCATCGCGGCCGTGCTGGCCCGCGGCCGCCTCGACGGGCGCGAGCGGGAGGCCTTCACCGGCATGGTGGCCACCAGGCGGCTGCTGTTCGCGCAGGCGATGTCGTACCTGGACGGCGGGCTGCGCGGGCCGTACGAGCGGCTGTCGGGCTCGCCCGTCTACAAGGAGTGGACGACGGCCGAGGACGCGGTCAAGGACCAGTCGCCGAATGACGGCCTGCCCGCGGCTGCGGCCACCTGGCCCATCGACGGCGAGAACCTCTGGAACGCGGTGCAGCGCAACCAGACCGAGACCACGCGGGCGCTGGCCGAGCGGGTGCGGCCGACTGCGGTCGGCATGCTCGTCAAGATCGGCGTGGCGGCCGGCGCCGGCCTCATCGCGGTCGCCGCCTCGATCCTGCTCTCGCTGCGCTTCCGCAATCGGCTGGTACGCGAGCTCGCCCGCCTGCGCGACGCCGCCACCGAGCTGGCCGAGGTACGGCTGGCCGGGCTGGTCAAGCGGCTGCGCACGAACACCGAGCCGCCCACGTCCGCCGAGATCGCGCCGCTTGAGGTCGAGGCGACCACCACGGAGATTCACGACATCGTCAAGGCGTTCAACGAGGTGCAGGCCACGGCCGTGGAGGCGGCGGTGGACCAGGCGCGGCTGCGGCACGGCGTCAGCCAGGTCTTCGTGAACCTGGCCAGGCGCAACCAGTCGCTGCTGCACCGCCAGCTCATGCAGCTCGACAGCATGGAGCGGGAGACGGAGGCGCCGGAGATGCTGGCCGACCTGTTCAAGCTCGACCACCTCACCACCCGCATGCGCCGCCACGCGGAGAGCCTGATCATCCTGTCCGACCAGGCGCCGGGCCGCGCCTGGCGCAAGCCGGTGCCGGTGCTCGACGTGCTGCGCGCGGCCATCGCCGAGGTGGAGGAGTACGAGCGGGTCGAGGTGCTCTCGCCGCCGCCCGTCTTCCTGGTCGGCTCGGCGGTGACCGACGTCGTCCACCTGATGGCGGAGCTGATCGAGAACGCCACCCTCTTCTCCCCGCCGAAGACCCGGGTGGACGTGCGCGCCGCGCTCAGCCCGCACGGCATGGTCGTCGAGGTGGAGGACCGCGGTCTCGGGCTGCCCCGCACCGAGCTCGACGAGCTGAACGACCGGCTGGCCAACACGCCCGAGTTCGACCTGGCGCAGAGCGACCGGCTCGGCCTGTTCGTGGTCTCCAGGCTGGCGGCCAGGCACGGCATCAAGGTGGTGCTGGTGTCCTCGCCGTACGGCGGGCTGACCGCCAGGGTCGCGCTGCCGTCGTCGCTGCTCGCCGACCAGCCCGCGCTGGCCGGGCACGCCTGATCGGCGACGTTCGTCGAGCGGCCGGGGTCAGAGCCGGTGGAACGGCTCGCTGAAGTGCGCGGTGGCGAGGATCGCGCGCTCGGCCCGCAGCTCGGCGAGCATCTCGGCGCGGGTGCGTGCGGCGGTCTCCTGGTCCTCGTCGTAGAGGTAGCGGATGGCCGGGTCGGCGAGCTGCACGGGGTGGAGTACCAGGTCGCCGGTCATGGCCAGCTCTCCCGCGCGGGCGATCTGGTGCCCGGGGGTGTGGCCGGGCGTGGCGTGCACGTGGATGCCGGGCGCGACCTCGGCGTCGCCGTCGACGACGTGGAGCTGCGCCTTGAGCGGGGTGACGATCTCGTCGAGCATCCGGCCGCGGGCGGCGTCGAGCTCGGCCCGCTGGAGGACGTGGCGTGCGTTCTCGAACACCGGCCTGCCGTCGCTGACCGTGCCCGAGGCGTGGTCGCCGTGCAGGTGAGTGAGGATGACCGTGTCGATCTCGCCGGGCGTGACGCCCGCGGCGGCCAGCTCGCCGTGCAGCATGCCGGGAACCGGGGCCCAGCTCGACACCGGGGAGTCCGCGGCGCCGATGCCGGTGTCGACCAGGGTCAGCCGGCCCGCGGCGTCGCGGATCAGATAGCAGTGGAAGTGGAGGACCCAGGGCTCGTCCGGCAGCCCGGAGCCGGGGAACAGCTCGGCCGGCGGGCGGGCGATGGACGGCCCCATGGGTCCTACGGCGTCGCAGAGGGGTGTCACCTCGACGCCGGAGGTGGTGCTGATCGGAGGGTGTGGCACCCGACCAGCCTAGGCGGCGACGGGCTCCCGCGGAACGTACTCGTTCTCGATGTCGGCGGCGTAGACGGCGCGGCGGCAGTGCGCGCAGCGGTAGATGATCGGGCCCTCGTCGAGCTCGTGGTGGCACCGCGGGCAGCGGCTGACGGTCTTCATGGGTGCTCTCCTGAGGAGTCTTTCTTCCTATGTCTTACGGAACCCTCATCGGGTTGCAGGGTCCCTGCATGCCGCTTGACACGATGGCGGCACGCCGATGGGGCCCCGATACGGGCCCGATGTGGGTTCTGTCTCGTTGAGAAACACCTGCTGCGGTCAAATTCCTCGCGAGCCGGTGTCGCATAGAACATTGTCACCCTCAAGACACTCGCGCGCGTGCGAAGACACGAGAACAGCCCGGGAATAGCCCATCAGGGCTAGGCGTTGTATGGGGCAGATCGTGTGGTATGTTCCGACTGAGCGTTGAGCTTCAGCTCCGCTCACGTCTCATATCGGGCTCCGCCCTTCTGTTTCGGGCCGTTTGTTTCCTTCTGCCCGTTTTCCGTACGGCGCGTTGCCCTGCTTCTCACTCATCACCTGCCGATCGCCTTCGCACGATCAGGCGCATCTCCCTCAAGGGGCTCACATGCTCGACACCTCTGCGCACACCATTCCCGCGCAGCGCACGCCCACCTCCCAGGTCCGCTCCGTGAAGCGCGGCCTGCTGGACGTGCGCGACAAGTCCGCCTTCATCCGGGTGGGCCACCTGCCGGGACCCGGCGACGTCCGCGTCCCGCCCGAAAAGATCCGCCAGTACGGCCTGCGCCCCGGCGACCACGTCACCGCCCGCTTCGCGGGCAACAAGCTCATCGCCGTCGACGCCGTCAACGGGCTGTCCGACTGGCGTGACCGGCCGGACTTCGCCGCGCTCACCCCCGTGCACCCCACAGAGCGGCTGCACATCGAGACCGAGTCGCTCAGCACCCGCGTCATCGACCTGTTCGCCCCCATCGGCAAGGGGCAGCGCGGCCTCATCGTGGCCCCGCCCAAGGCCGGCAAGACCATGGTCATGCAGGCGCTGGCCGCCGGCATCAGCCGCAACCACCCCGAAGTCCACCTCATGGTGCTGCTCGTCGGCGAGCGGCCCGAGGAGGTCACCGACATGCGCGCCCGCATCGACGGCGAGGTGTACGCATCCACCTTCGACCACCCCGACCGCGACCACACCGCACTCGCCGAGCTGGTCATCGAGCGGGCCAAGCGGCTCGTCGAGTCCGGCCGCGACGTGGTGGTGCTGCTGGATTCGCTGACGCGGCTGGGGCGGGCGTACAACAACGTGGCGCCCGGCGGCGGGCGCGTGCTGACGGGCGGCATCGACGCCCGCGCGCTGTATCCGCCGAAGCGCTTCTTCGGTGCCGCGCGCAACGTCGAGGGCGGCGGCTCGCTCACCATCCTCGCCACCGCGCTCGTGGACACGGGCTCGCGGATGGACAACAACCTGTACGAGGAGTTCAAGGGCACCGGCAACATGGAGGTGCACCTGACCCGCGAGCTGGCGGAGCGGCGGCTGTTCCCCGCCGTGGACCTCGACGCCTCCGGCACCCGCCGCGAGGAGATCCTGCTGCACGAGCAGGAGCGGCGGATCGTCTGGCGGTTGCGCCGCTCACTGTCGGCGATGGAGCCGGCGCGCAAGATGGAGGTGCTGGCCGAGCGGCTGCGCTCGACGCCGTCCAACGCCGCCTTCCTCATGGAGGCCGCCGCTGCGGCCTGATCGGGCACCCCACCTGCGCGTGCACCAGAATGGCCGCATGCTGGCCGACATCGTCGAACACCTCATCTGTCCCGTCTGCGGGGTCGATCGCCAGGCCGGGCTGCGGCTCGACGCCGGCGCCCTGCGCTGCGCCGCCGGGCACTCCTTCGACGTGGCGCGGCAGGGATACGTCAGCCTGCTGGTCGGCTCGCGGCCGCCGGGCACCGCCGACACCGCCGCCATGGTGGCGGCAAGGGCCGCGTTCCTCGGCGAAGGCCACTACGAACCGCTTGCGAATGCGCTCGCCGAGGCCGTCCTGACCTGCATAGATGCAGCAGAACATGAGTCCTCTACCGAAACGAATGACGGCGCGGGGTTGAGGGCGTACCGTGGGGCGGGAGTGGAGGCCGGCGACGGCCCGGTACGAGCTTCCGGGCGGCAGCCGGACACCGTCGGCGACCGTGGCGCGGTGGGCAGGATCTCGCCGGTGGTCGTCGACGCGGGCACGGGCACCGGGCACTATCTGGCGGCCGTGCTGAATGCGATGAACGATGGCATCGGGATGGCGTTCGATGTGTCGAAGCACGCTGTACGCCGGGCGGCGCGGGTGCATCCCAGGGCAGGGGCGTTCGTGGCCGACGTGTGGCGCCCGCTTCCGATCAGGAGCGGGGTGGCCGATGTGGTGATCGACGTGTTCGCGCCCAGGAACGGGCCCGAATTCCGGCGCATCCTGCGTCCCGGCGGCGCTGCCGTGGTCGTCACTCCGGCGCCGCATCACCTGAGTCCGCTGGTCGGGGAGCTGGGGCTGCTCTCGGTGGACGAGGAGAAGGAGCGCAGGGTGGCACGCAGCCTCGACGGTTTCGTGGAGATCGACCGGCGCTCGATCGATTTCGAGATGGAGCTGGGGCATGGGGACATCACCCAGGTCGTCGGTATGGGACCGAATGCATGGCATAACGACCCGGCCACGCTCGATGAGCGAATTGCCGCATTTGTGGCAAGAAATGTCGCCGCAGGAAAACACGGTGTAGTTACCCGTGCGGCATTCCATCTGTCCATCTTCGAACCGGCACCCCGTTCAAGCGCCGTTTCTTGACGGGCAGGTGCGACCGGTGTTACTGATGGGGCATTTAGTCCGAAATTCCCCCACATTCTCGAAGAATTTCCCCGGCGCAGGCGCAATACTGGACGACATCCCACGCCCCGGAGCGCGGGACATCTATGGGAGGGGGCGCACCGGATGAAGGCGGAGGAACGCTGGCAGGCCAGGTTCCGTGCGTCGCGCATGACGCTGCCGTCCTGGGCGCGACAGGCCCCCAACCGCTCCATCTACCGCTCCAACGCCACCGGCAAGTGGGAGGTCTACGCCTGGGACCGCGTCACCGGCTCCGTCCGTCAGGTCACCGACCAGCCCAAGGGCACCAGGTACGCGGCCATCGACCCCACCGGCCAGTGGATCTACTGGTTCGCCGACACCGACGGCGACGAGCTCGGCGGATGGTGGCGCCAGCCGTTCACCGGCGGTGCGAGCGAGCCCATCGCGACCGACCTGGAGCCGGGACAGCCCAGCGGCATCGGCCTGTCCATCACCGGCTCCGCCGCCATCAGCCTGGCCGGCGGCGACAAGTTCCGCGTGCACCTCGTACGCCCCGGCGAGCCCACCGAGACGCTGTACGAGCACACCGAGGCCGCCTGGGTCGCCGCCATGTCGCTCGACGGCTCGCTCATCGCCGTCAACCACGGCGAGTACGGCGACTTCCGCCACCCGGCCCTGCGCGTGGTCCGCCCCAACGGCCGCACGGTCGGCGAACTGTACGACGGCCCGCGCAAGGGCGTGACCGGCCTGAGCTTCGCGCCCGTCGCCGGCGACCGCCGCCTCCTCGCCCTGCACGAGCGCCGGCAGCGCAGCGAGCCGCTGGTGTGGGACCCGGTGACCGGCGAGCAGCGCGAGATCTGGCTGCGCGACTCCGGCGACCTCGCCGCCGAGTGGTACGACGACGGCCGCGGCCTGCTCATCCTGCGCGACCACCGCGCCCGCACGTACCTGCACCGCTACGACCTCAGGGGCGGCGGCCTGACCCCCATCGAGACCCCGCACGGCGTGATCGAGGAGGCCGCGCCGCGGCCCGGCGGCCAGGTCGAGTACCTGTGGTCCAGCGCGTCGCGCCCGCCGGTCATCCGCTCGACCAGCGGCCAGGTCGTGCTCAACTCGCTCGGTCCGCCCGCGCCGCCGAGCGTGCCGGTCGAGGACATCGACGTCGAGGGCGAAGGCGGGCGCATCCACGCGCTGGTCTCGCGGCCGGAGGTCGGCACCGCCCCCTACCCGGCGGTGTTCCTGCTGCACGGCGGACCGACCGACCACGACCGCGACGAGTTCTCGCCGGAGGTCGCGGCCTGGGTGGACGCCGGGTTCGCGGTCGTGCGGGTCAACTACCGCGGCTCCACCGGCTACGGCTCGGCCTGGCGGGACGCGCTGCACGGCGACGTGGGCCACATCGAGCTGGCCGACGTGCGGGCCGTGCGCGAGCAGGTGGTCGAGCGCGGCATCGTGGACGGCTCGCGTACGGTGCTCGCCGGCACCGCGTGGGGCGGCTACCTCACGCTGCTGGGCCTCGGCACCCAGCCCGACCTGTGGGCCTGCGGCATCGCCGCGGTGCCGATCGCCTGCCACCAGACGTCGTACGAGGACGAGGCCGAGAGCCTGCGCGTCTTCCACCGGGCGCTGCTCGGCGGCTCACCCGACGAACAGCCCGAGCGGTACGCGGCCAGCTCGCCGATCACGTACGTCGACCGGATCAAGGCCCCGCTGCTGATCCTGGCCGGCGAGAACGACACCCGCTGCCCGCTGCGGCAGATCGAGAAGTACGTGGCGCGGCTGGCCGAGCACGGCGTCGAGCACGAGGTCTACACCTACGACGCGATCCGCGGCTCGCTGGTGGTCTCCGAGCGCATCGCGCAGACGGCCGTCCAGCTCGACTTCGCGCGCAAGCACGCGGGTCCGGCCTGAGCGCGCTTTCTTACCAGGGGCTTGACCTTCGGTCATCCGGCGTGTCAGCATCACGGCACCCCGTACTCAGCCCGGAAAGAACGTACGTGAGCAGCGACAACACGAGCCCGCCATGATCGGACGAGACCTAGCGGGCGCGCAGCACCACGATCGCGAGGTCGTCGGCGCTGGGCTCGGAGGCGAACTCGGCCGCGCCCCTGCGGATGCGTTCGGCCACCGCCCTGGCCGACAGGCCCACGCACTCGGCCAGCATCTTGGCCAGCCCGCCGTCGTCGTCGAGCAGCCGCCCGCCGGAGCGGCGCTCGGTCACCCCGTCGGTGACGGCGAGCAGCACGTCTCCGGGGTCGAGCCGGACGGTGTCGGCCTCGAACGTCACCTCGTGGAAGACCCCGAGCAGCGACTGCGGGGTGGTGACCGCCTCGACCTTGCCGCTCGGCTTGAGCCGCAGCGCCTCGGGGTGACCCGCCGAGACCAGCCGCACCTCCAGGCCGCCTTCGGGCATCGGCGTGATGTCGCCGTGCAGCAGGGTGAGGAACCTCGCCCGCTCGCCCTCCTCCAGGATCGCCTGGTTGAGCCGGCCCAGCACGGCGGCCACGCCATAGCCCTCCCTGGCCAGCAGCCGCAGCGTGTGGCGGGCCAGGCCGGTGACGGCGGCGGCCTCGGGGCCGGTGCCGCACACATCGCCGATCGCGAAGCGCCAGGAGTCGTCGCCCGCCTTGAACAGGTCGTAGAAGTCGCCGCCGACCTCGTTGGCCTCGCCGGCGGGCTCGTAGATGACGCCGTAGTCGAGGCCCGGCACCTCCGGCTCGTTGGGCGGCAGGAGGCTGCGCTGCAGCGCCCGGTTGGCGGCGGCCTGCTGGGCGTAGAGCCTGGCGTTGTCCATCGCCAGCGCCGCACGCCTGCCGATGTCGTCGGCGAACTGGATGACCTCGTCGGGGAAGCGGTCGGAGCGGCCCAGGCACATCATGCCGAGCGTGCGGCCGCGGGCGATCAGCGGCACCGCGAGCACCTGCCACTCGGCCAGGTGAAGGGTGGAGGTGACCTGCGTGTCGGCCGCGGCGGCGACGTCCATCTCGCCGAGCTGCTCGCGCAGGCCGTCGATGCGCGCCTCGTCGGCGTGCCAGAGGTAGACCAGGCGCGGCGGCGCGCTGGGGTCGGAGGTGTAGACGGCGCACCAGCTCGCCAGGCGCGGCACCACGACCTGGGCGATGATGGCCGGCACCATGTCGGGGTCGAGCGTGCCCGCGAGCAGGTCGCTCGCGTCGGCGAGGAAGCCCAGCCAGTGGGGGCCTCGGCTGCTCTCCTCCGTCCATTCGGCGGCCACGGTGTCCGGGGAGCCAGGTAGCGTGAGTCTGGCCCAATGGACACGGGAGTCGCCCGAAAAGGTGACCCCCCACTCCTCGACGTGCACGGAAGGAGCCTTGAGATCGCCTTGGGAGAGGTTTCGCTGCCGCAGCTCGACCTGGACTGCGTCCCCGAAATGCTTCCAGATCACCTCGAACGGCTCGTTCGCGGCCTGTGCGGTGAGATCTCCGGCGACCTGCTCGGCGGTGTGGAGCATGCCGCCGGTGGCCCACGCGGTCATCACTTCGCGCGTGAACCTCATCGCAGCCGTCACTGCGGACTCGCCCGGCGCGAACGTCGCAGCGAGCACCGCATGGGGAGAAGCAGTCATCCTCACGTCCCTACCACACTTCCCGCTGACTTGGGGTAAATCCAAGGACAGGACTACGAGCTACTCATCGTGACAGACTTGAATCACTCGCTGGAGCCAGCCGCGAGTGAAGGAGGCCCCATGACCACGGCCAAAGTTGCGCCAAGTCCAAAGGAGAGGACGTACACCGAGTCGGATCTCGTACCCATCCTGGAGACTCTCTACTCTTGGCGTGACGGCGACTTCCGGCGTCGGGTTCCTCATGCGCCTCCCGGCATCCTCAGCGAAGTGCGGATGGTGCTCAACGACATCGCCGACCGTCGCGAGCACCTGGCCAAAGAGCTCACGCGCGTACGTAAAGAAGTGGTCAAGGAAGGTCGCTTCAGCGAGCGCCTGACGCCGGGCCCCGGCGTCGGCGCGTGGGCCGAGAGCGTCGAGTCCGTCAACCAGCTCATCGACGCCCTGGTCAGCCCGGTGAGCGGCGCCGCCGACGTCATCGACGCGGTCGCCAAGGGTGATCTGTCCCGGCGCATCGACCTCGACAGGTCGGCGCGCGGCGAGGTGCGCAGGCTCGGCAAGGCCATCAACGGCATGGTGGACCAGCTCGCGCTGTTCAACAGCGAGGTCCTGCGGGTCGCCCGCGAGGCCGGCACCGAGGGCCGGCTGGGCGGCAGCGCCAACCTGCGCGGCATGTCCGGAAGCTGGCGCGACCTGACCGAGGCGGTCAACACGATGTCCTCGCGCGTGGCGGCGCAGGTGCGCGACATCGCCGTGGTGACCACCGCCGTGGCGAAGGGCGACCTGAGCCGCAAGGTGACGGTCGACGCCGTGGGCGAGATGTTCGAGCTGAAGAACACCGTCAACACGATGGTGGACCAGCTCTCCGGCTTCGCCGACGAGGTCACCCGCGTCGCCCGCGAGGTCGGCACCGAAGGCCAGCTGGGCGGCCAGGCCCGCGTCACCGGCGTGTCGGGCGTTTGGAAGGACCTCACCGACAACGTCAACTCCATGGCCAACAACCTCACCTCCCAGGTGCGCAGCATCGCGACGGTGGCGACGGCCGTGGCCAAGGGCGACCTGTCGAAGAAGATCACCGTCGACGCGCAGGGCGAGATCCTGCAGCTCAAGGACACCCTCAACACGATGGTGGACCAGCTGTCGTCCTTCGCCGACGAGGTCACCCGCGTCGCCCGCGAGGTCGGCACCGAGGGCAAGCTGGGCGGCCGCGCCGAGGTCAAGGGCGTCTCGGGCGTCTGGAAGGACCTCACCGACAACGTCAACTCCATGGCGGCCAACCTGACGTACCAGGTGCGCAACATCGCGCAGGTCACCACCGCGGTCGCCAATGGCGACCTCACCCGCAAGATCGACGTGGACGCCCAGGGCGAGATCCTGGAGCTGAAGTCCACGATGAACACGATGGTCGAGCAGCTGTCCTCGTTCGCCTCGGAGGTGACCCGCGTCGCCCGCGAGGTCGGCACCGAGGGACAGCTCGGCGGCCAGGCGCAGGTGAGAGGCGTGTCCGGGGTCTGGAAGGACCTCACCGACAACGTCAACTCCATGGCCAACAACCTCACCTCCCAGGTGCGGCAGATCGCGGCCGTGTCCTCCGCGGTGGCGCAGGGCAACCTGTCGAAGAAGATCACCGTGGACGCGCAGGGCGAGATGCTCCAGCTGAAGGACACCCTCAACACGATGGTGGACCAGCTGTCGTCCTTCGCCGACGAGGTCACCCGCGTCGCCCGCGAAGTGGGCACCGAGGGACAGCTCGGCGGCCAGGCGCGGGTGAAGGGCGTGTCGGGCGTCTGGAAGGACCTCACCGACAACGTCAACTCGATGGCCAACAACCTGACGTACCAGGTGCGCAACATCGCCGAGGTGACCACCGCGGTCGCCAACGGCGACCTCACCCGCAAGATCGACGTGGACGCGCAGGGCGAGATCCTCGCGCTCAAGACCACCGTCAACCGGATGGTCGACCAGCTCTCGTCGTTCGCCTCCGAGGTCACCCGCGTCGCCCGCGAGGTCGGCACCGAAGGTCAGCTCGGCGGCCAGGCCCGCGTCGAAGGCGTCGAGGGCACGTGGAAGCGGCTCACCGAGAGCGTCAACGAGCTGGCGAGCAGCCTCACCACGCAGATCCGCGCCATCGCCACCGTGACCAGCGCCGTCGCCCGCGGCGACCTCACCCGCTCCATCTCCATCGAGGCGCAGGGCGAGCTGGCCGAGCTGAAGGACAACATCAACTCCATGGTGGCCAGCCTGCGCGAGACCACGCAGGCCAACCAGGAGCAGGACTGGCTGAAGTCCAACCTGGCCCGCATCTCCCGGCTCATGCAGGGCCACCGCGACCTGCTCGAAGTGGCCAAGCTCACGATGAGCGAGCTGACCCCGCTGGTCTCGGCCCGCTACGGCGCCTTCTACAGCATCGACCCCGACGCCGACAACGAGCTGATCCTCATCGGCGGCTACGGCGTACGTCCCGACCGGGGCCCGCGCCGGCGCTTCGCCATCGGGGAGGGCATCGTCGGCCAGGCCGCCGCCGAGGGCCGCCACATCGTGCTCGACGACGTGCCGCCCGAGTTCATCACCATCGACAGCGGACTCAGCCGCTCAACGCCCGCCCAGATCGTGGTGCTGCCGATCCTGTTCGAAAACCGCGTGCTCGGCGTGCTGGAGCTGGCCTCGTTCACGCCGTTCGGCGAGGTGCATCTCGACTTCCTCACGCAGCTCGTCGAGACCATCGGCGTCACGATGAACACCATCATCGCCAACTCCCGCACCGAGGACCTGCTGAAGGAGTCGCAGCGGCTCACCCGCGAGCTGCAGGAGCGCTCCGACGAGCTGCAGCGCCAGCAGGAGGAGCTGCGCAGGTCCAACGCCGAGCTGGAGGACAAGGCGGCGCTGCTCGCCAAGCAGAACCGCGCCATCGAGATCCAGAACTTCCAGATCGAGCAGGCCCGCCGCACGCTGGAGGAGCGCGCCGAGCAGCTCGCGGTGTCCTCGCGCTACAAGTCCGAGTTCCTCGCGAACATGTCGCACGAGCTGCGCACGCCGCTCAACAGCCTGCTCGTGCTGGCCAAGCTGCTCACCGAGAACGCCGAGGGCAACCTCACCTCGCAGCAGGTGGAGTTCGCGCGGACCATCCACAGCGCGGGCTCGGCGCTGCTGCAGCTCATCAACGACATGCTCGACCTGTCGAAGGTCGAGGCCGGCCGGATGGACATCCACCCCATCCAGGTGTCGCTGCCGAAGATGGTCGAGCTGCTCGAAGCCGCCTTCGCGCCGGTCGCCCAGGACAAGGGCCTGGACTTCAGCGTGGAGATCGAGCCCGACGTGCCGCAGGAGCTGCGCGCCGACGAACAGCGGCTGCAGCAGGTGCTGCGCAACCTGCTGTCCAACGCGGTCAAGTTCACCCCGCGCGGCGAGGTCAAGCTGCGCGTCTCCAGGGCGGCGCCCGGCGTGCAGTTCGACGACGACTCGCTGCACGACGCCGAGGACCTGCTGGCGTTCCAGGTGATCGACACCGGCATCGGCATCGCGCCCGACAAGCGCGACGTCATCTTCGAGGCCTTCCGCCAGGCCGACGGCACCACCAGCCGCAAGTACGGCGGCACCGGCCTCGGCCTCGCCATCTGCCGCGACATCGCGCGGCTGCTCGGCGGCGAGATCCACGTGGACAGCGAGCTGGGCAAGGGCAGCACGTTCACGCTCTACCTGCCCGCCTCCTACACCGGCCCGCTGGCCGCCACCGACGGAAGCTCCGCCTCGCGGCGCCAGCTCATGACGCCGCCGCCGGAGGAGGTGACCACCACCGCCGCGACGACCAGCGCCGCGCCCGAGCCGCCGATGCCGCTCGACCTGCCCATGCCCGAGCTGGTCGAGCCGCCCGTCGAGACGCCCAGCAAGTGGCAGGGCGACGACCCGCTCAACGGCGCGAAGATCCTCATCGTCGACGACGACATCCGTAACGTCTTCGCGCTGACCAGCGTGCTCGAACGCCACGGCTCCACCGTGGTCTACGCTGAGAACGGGCGGGAAGGCATCGAACAGCTCGAACGGAACGAGGACGTCGCGCTCGTGCTGATGGACATCATGATGCCGGAGATGGACGGCTGGGCCACGACCTCCGCCATCCGCCGCATGCCGCAGTTCGCCGACCTGCCGATCATCGCCCTGACCGCCAAGGTCATGCGCGGCGACAGGGAGAAGTCCATCGCGTCGGGCGCGTCCGACTACGTTCCCAAGCCGGTCGACGTCGACCGCCTGCTCGAGCGCCTGCGCGGCTGGCTCAGCCGGGGAAGCGGCGGCTCGGCCGACACGTCCACAGCGCCATCCGAAGGGTCGTGATCGATGCCGGAGCGTGCCAAGATCCTCCTCGTCGATGACCGCGAGGAGAACCTGATCGCCCTCGAGGCCATCCT
This sequence comes from Nonomuraea sp. NPDC049309, assembly GCF_043196965.1. Classification (NCBI taxonomy): domain Bacteria; kingdom Bacillati; phylum Actinomycetota; class Actinomycetes; order Streptosporangiales; family Streptosporangiaceae; genus Nonomuraea; species Nonomuraea sp. NPDC049309. The sequence continues at coordinate 687,418 of NZ_JBICSH010000002.1, forward strand.
CAGCTCGCTCGACCTGGTGCCGGTGCGCGCCAGATCGGGCGAGGAGGCGCTGAAAGCGCTGCTCAACACCGAGTTCGCGCTGATCCTGCTGGACGTTCGCATGCCCGGCATGGATGGCTTCGAGACGGCCGCCCACATCAAGCGGCGCGAGCGCACTCGCAACATCCCGATCATCTTCCTGACCGTGGTGGACAGCGCGCCCGACTACGCCTTCCGCGGCTACGCGGCGGGCGCCGTCGACTACCTCACCAAGCCGTTCGACCCGTGGGTGCTGCGGGCGAAGGTGTCGGTGTTCACCGAGTTGTACAACATGAACAAACGGCTCGCCGAGCAGGCCAGCATGCTGCGCGACCGGCTCAGCGGCGAGCTGCCGCCCGGCGCGGGCGACCAGGCGTCGGTGCTGCCCGAGCTGTCGCGGCGGCTGACCGCCGTCGAGGACGAGCTGGCCAGGGTGCGCGAGCTGGCCCGCAAGTCGCAGGACCCGGCGCTGGCGGTGCCGCTCGCCGACCTCGCCGACCGCGTCGCCCGGCTGCGCGCGGGCTTCGACGCCCTCTCCTGACCTCCTCCGCCCGCCTGCACGACCCCAGGCGGGTGAGGGTCAGTCCCTCTCCTGACCTCCTCCGCCCGCCTGCACGACCTCAGGCGGGGTGAGGGTCAGTGGCGAGCGCGTTCCAACGCGTCCCAGAAGCCGCGCCGCAGGGCGTGACGCACCTCATCGTGCAGCAGGAAGTCGATCGGCAGCGACGAGCCCTGGAGCAGGCGGGCCTCCAGGTCGGAGGGCATGCGGGGCTTGCGCGCGAGCACGGCCTCCAGCCAGAGCGCGGGCGCGTCCCGGGCGACGGACTCGCCGAAGTCGTGGCCCTCTCGGTGCGCGGACTTCACGGCCTCGGCCAGCGTGGTCGCGCCGGCCGTGGCGGCGGGCGGCGGGTTGACCGGGGCGGGCTGCGGCCCGGTGTAGGGGCCGAGCTGCGCCGGCTGGTAGGTGCTGCCGCTCGACTGGGCGGGCTGCTGCTGGTAGCCGCCGCTCGACTGCTGCTGCTGGTAGGAGGTGCCCGGCTGCGCCGGGAACTGGCCGGTGTTGCCGTTGCCGTTGCCGCTCTGCGACGACTGCGGCTGCGCCTGGACGGGCGCGGTGGCGGTCGGGTTCGCGGGCGCGGGCGGCGGCGTCTGCGCCGGCTGTTCGGGCTGATAGTTCGCGTACGTCGGCAGCACGGGCTGCGACTGCTGCTGGCCCGGCGACGGCCCGTTGGACGCCGCGTGGCTGCCGGTGGACGAGGAGCCCGGCTGCGATCCCGCGGCGTGGCTGCCGGTGGGCTGCGGCGCCTGCTGTGACTGCGTCTGTTGAGCCTGCTGCGCTTGCTGCGACTGCGGCTGCTGGACCTGCTGCGCTTGCTGCGACTGCGGCTGCTGGACCTGCTGCGGCTGCTGGACCTGCTGGGGCTGCGGCAGGGGCGGCAGCGAGGACGACGACGACGGCAGCGACGGCTGCTGCGACGGCTGAGCGGGCTGGGGCTGGGGCTGGGCCGGCTGAGCGGGCGGCAGCGAGTGGGCGGCCTGCCCGTTGCTGAGCGGCTGGTGGCCGTTGGACGCCTCGGTGGCGCCCGAGACGAGCGTGACGTACGGCCGCAGATGGACCGCTCCCAGCTCCACGAGGTCGTCGCACTCCTGGCGCAGCGAGCGCGAGACGGCCCAGCCGCCCTCGGCGGCGATGTGGATCACGGTGACCCGGATGCCCAGGTCCTGAGCGTCGCACACGACCTGCGCCAGGTCCTCGTCGCCGCTCACCACGACCGCGTCGCAGATGGCGTTGTTGCGGGCGAGCGTCATCAGGTCACGATGGACCTGGGCGTCCACGCCCTCGCGACGGCCCGGCCTGATGCGCGAGAGCCGCAGCTTGAGCCCGGGGATGTCGGCCAGCGCGTCGTGCTCTGGAGTGCGGCGGCCCTCGACCGTCGCCTCGTACCAGTAGCAGCGCAACAGCGGCAGCCCGGTGCGCTCACGCGACAGGCTGGTCATCAGCTGGAGCAGCCCCGGGTAGTCCCAGGCGACCGCTTCACGATGACGCGTGCCGTGCACGGCCATCGCGCCATCGGCCAGCAGATAGCCAGCGTCCACGAACAGCGCGCAGCGATCCACTGACACCGCCCCTTTCCTGGTGGTCCGACCTTGCTGGCTCTGCACCGTCAGAGACCGGACTCGGCGGCCCTCTCTCAGGGTAATGAAAGCAGGTGATCGCGCGAGGCCTAATCCCGACGATTCGAATAGCACTCGCCGTCCCACCAGAGCAATCAGCCGAACCGTACCAGTTTGTCCCGTTCACGGTCACCGCCTCGCCGGTACGCTCACCGCGACCGCTCCGAACAGCACCACGTCCTTGTCCGTGACGATCGTCAGCCCGGGATCGGCGCCCAGCACGGCGGTGACCGTGTCGACGTCCACCCCGAACGTCAGCTCCGGCACGCCGCGCGCAGAGCCGTCGAAGACGTTCTCGCGGTCGCGGTCGCCGCCCACCGGGGTCAGCGCGCCCGTGCCCAGCGAGACCTTGTCGCCCCGCAGGTCCACATCACCCTCCCAGACGACCAGCTCCGCCCTGGCCGGCGCTTGCGCGGGCGTGAGACCGCCGAGCGGGAAACGGACGCGTTTCGACGCGCCGCCGATCACGGTGGCCGTATCGAGCACCACGGCCTGGCCGTACGGCTCGCCAGGGTCGGCGACGACCAGCACCAGGCTCCACCCCGCGTGGCGGGCGGGGCCCTCCTCCATGGGGGCGTCGGCGGCCCAGTAGGTGCCGCTCTTGCCGACCAGGTGGGTGACGTCGGCGAACGCCTGGTAGACCGGGCCGAGCGGCAGCTCGCGCACCGCCGCGTCGGCGGGCTTGACCGTCACGTAGCGCCGCCGCCCCGGAGGCCGCAGCTTGATCGGGCCCGCCTCGCCGCCCGCCGCCGACCAGTACAGGCCCGCCCACACCACCTTGCCGCCCTTCGGCAGCGTCAGCTTCGCGCCGCTCGACGACCTGGTCTCCGGACGGTCGTCGAGGTCGAGCGCCATCATCGGCCACAGGTCGTTGTCGCGCTGCGCGCCCGCCCGCCTGCGCGCCTCGGCGCAGCTCGTCACCTCGCGCGGGCAGCTCAGCAGGGTGTTGCCGATCGCGCGTACCGTCACAGGACCGTCGGTGGCGAACCTGGCGGGCGCGCCGGACGCGCGTACACCGTGCCTTGCCTTCGCCTGCACGCGCAGCGGCCCCGCCGCGACCCGGACCGACGGGCCACCGCCCTCCGGCGCCCTCTCGGCCACCAGGACCCGCAGGAACACCGACGTCCCCTGTCCCGCGGCCAGCGGCTTCCTCGTGCACCTGGCCCCGCTGGAGGACGGCCGGCAGCTCCACCCGTCCATCGTGATCTTCGGCCCGGAGGCCCCGCCGGGCTTCTGCCCGCCCGCCCCACCGGATTTCGGCGGGGCCTCATCCGACCTCCGCCCGACCGCACCCTCGACCCCCGCGGACGCCATCGCCCCAACCCCGCGACCCGCCGCCGCCTCGGCCACCGCTCCGCCCCCGCGACCGGCCGCACCCTCGACCGCCCCAGAGATCGCCGCGCCACCCTCCCGACCGGCCGAGGCGGAGACCCCCTGAGCGGACGAGACCCCGGACTCCCGCCGCCCGGAGGAGACCGTGGAGGGGCGAGCCGCCGAGACCGCGAAACCGGAGCGGGCCGCCGAGGAGGGGATGAGGGTCACGCCGGACGGCAGGCGCACGTCGGCGGACAGGCTCTCGCTCACCGAACCGCCGTAGTTGTGCAGGCGCAACGCGATGAGGCCGGTCTCGGCGCGAACGAGCGAGCCCATCGGCTCGATCGTGACCCGCAGCCGGGCGGGGCCGGGCTTGGGCGTCCTGGCGGGCGGCGGCACCCTGGCCGGCGCCTCGCTCGGGCTCGGCGCGCGTACCGGCACGGGGGTGTCGGAATCGGACGGCGCATCGACCGGCACCGGCTCGGGCATGATCGGCGACTGCGCGACCGGCGTGGCCGCCGGAGGCGCGGCCTGCAGCGGACGTTCGTCGGAGACCAGCAGCAGCCCGGCCGCCGTCGCCACCAGCACGGCCATGCCGCCCGCCATCATGGCCTGCTGCTGCCTGGGCGTCTGCCGCAGCCGCCGCAGCACGCCGAGCAGGCCGCCCGCGCCGCCGGTCGCCATCGCCTTGGCCAGCGCCGCCGCGTAGCCGCCGAACATCGGCCCGGCGATCAGCGGGCCCACCATGACGCGCAGCCCGCGGTTGACGTCGGCCAGCTCGAGCAGCACCCCATGGCACTCCTCGCAGGACTTGACGTGCTCGTCGACCGCCTTGGACTCGCGCCTGGCCAGCCCGCCGCGTACGTAAGCCCCCATCGTGCCCAGCACCGGCCGGCACTCGCGCCGCGGCGGCGCGCCCAGGTGCAGCTGCAGGTACGCCTGCCGCAGCCCCTCCCTGGCCCGGTACGCCAGCGCCGCCACGCCGTTGGCCGACAGGCCGAGCAGCGGCGCCACCTGCGCCGGCTTGGCCCGCTCGACCTCCGTGTGCCACAGCACGGCCCGCCACCGCTCGGGCAGCGACAGGTACGCCCTGGCGATCAGCGACTTCTCCAGCCCCGCCAGCGCGGGATCGATGAACGGCACCCCCGGGTCGTACTCCTCGATCTCGCCCGTGCTCACCTCGCGGCTCTCCACGCGCGAGCGGTCGTGGACCGTGCGGCGCACGACGGTCAGCAGGTACGTGCGGAAGCTCGTGTCGGGCCCGCCGCCCCTGCCCACCAGATCGAGGATCTTCGTGAACGCCTCCGCCACCACGTCCTCGACCTCGGCACTCCTGACGAGCTGCCGGGCCATGGCACGCGCCGCCACCACGTGACGCTCGTAGAGCTGCCCGTAAGCAGGGGCATTGCCCTCCCTGACCGCTTGAAGGAGCTCTGCGTCGCTCTGTGCCGATTCGGTACCCATAGTGACCTCACGATTACGCGGGGTTGCCCGCGCAATCATTCCGCACTCCCCCTGTTGACTAAACCGCACACGCCCCTTTACTCCACGCGACCGCGCCCTTGAGTCCGGCGACCGGCATCCCGACCGCCCACGGGCCGAGCCCCGACAAGGGCCCCACGGGAAGAACAGCGGCAAGAGCGGCGGCAGGGACAGCTGCGGGGAGCGCAGCAGCAGGTGCGGCCGCGGGGAGCGCAGCGAGGCCGGCGGCGGTGAGCACAGCGCGGCGCGAGCACCGCACCGCACCGCACCGACGTCACGCCTCAGCGGGTCCGAGCGAGAGGCACGGGCGATCCGCACCTGGCGACGCAGAGATCGGCCCAGGCGAAGGCGAGCGCACGCAAGCGGCCTTGCCACGCCTCGCGGCGCGGGAGCCCCGCCGAGCACGGGGTCAGCAGACGGCAGCGGCGCTACCGCGCCTCACAGCGTGGGGGCGTCGCGGCCGAGGGGCGAGCGGCGGAGGCCGGACGGTGCGGGTGCGGCGTGGCGGCAGGACCGCGGAAGGTGCGGGTGTGGCGGGTGGTGTACCGGCGGGGGGCGGGGGTGGGCCGGAGCCTAAGCTTGGACGCATGACGGATCGCGATACCCTCCTGGCCGAGATCACGAAGAAGGCCATCGTGCACGGCAAGGTCATCCTGTCCTCCGGCAAGGAGGCCGACTTCTACCTCGACCTGCGGCGCATCACGCTCGATGGCGTGGCGGCGCCGGTCGTCGGCCGCGTGATGCTCGACCTGACCGCCGACCTCGACTACGACGCCGTCGGCGGGCTCACGATGGGGGCCGATCCTGTGGCGGTCGCGATGCTGCACGCGGCGGCGGCGCGCGGCCGTACGCTCGACGCGTTCGTGGTGCGCAAGGCGCAGAAGACGCACGGCCTGCAGAAGCGCATCGAGGGGCCGGAGGTCAAGGGGCGGCGGGTGCTGGTCGTCGAGGACACCTCGACCACGGGTTCGTCGCCGCTGACGGCCGTGGAGGCGCTGCGCGAGGCGGGCGCCGAGGTGGTGGCGATCGCGACGATCGTCGACCGAGGCGCCGCGGAGCGGATCAAGGCCGAGGGGCTCGAATACCGCTCGGCGTACACGCTGGCCGATCTCGGACTTTGAGCACAATGACGCAGGCCGGGGCTGGTCTCGGGCTTCGAACGCCCTGCTTCAGATCAGGGCCGGTCTCGGGCTTGTGACACATCGCTGCAGGCCGAGGGCGGTCGCGGGTATTGAACGCGCCGTTGCCGGCCGGGGCTGATCCCGGAGTCACGCCGGGGGCGGTGGAGGCCGATTCGCGGGGTCAGCCGGGGGCGGTGGCGGTGAAGGCTTCGCGTTCGCCGGGAGCGCCCTGGGGGCGGAGTTCGCCGTTCTCCGTGACGCGGACCGTGGCGGCGTCGGTCAGCACCACGTCCAGCTCCGGCTCGAAGTAGCTGACCTCCTCGCCCCGCGCCATGTCCCGGTACAACAGCACGTCCCCACCCGGTACGCGGACCGTGACGAGGGGGCAGGTCTCGGCGATGCATTCGATGCGTACGGTGGGCACCCGCGCGCCGGCGGAGGGGGTTTCCGCGTCCGTCTCGGCGCCTTCGTCGGGCGCCGGCGATGAGCGTCCGCGCGCGGTCTCACCGGCTGTGTCGCCGAGCACGCCGAGCAGGGCGCGGCCGCCGACGAAGAGGAGTGCCACCACGGCCAACGCGGCCACGACGAGGAGCGCTAATCGGGCGAGGCCCATCGGTTCAGACCTGTGGCGTCCCACAGGGGGCAGCGTACCTGGAGACGATCCGCCCCGCCCGGCTCACGAACGGTCAGTATTGGCCGTCGAAGCCCGTGGGCACGCGGTGGTGCTTGCCGTTGGGCTCGGGGAGCCGCTTGCCGGCGCGGCGGTGCTTGATGGCCTCGACGATGATCGGGATCAGCGAGATGAACACGATCAGGAAGACGCCGGGCAGGATGTACTTGTCGATCTGCTTGGGGTCGACCTGGGCGCCGAGGAAGTTGCCGAGCAGGATGAGGCCCTCGACCCAGACGACGCCGCCGATGACGTTCCAGATGAAGAATCGCTTGGGGCTCATCTGCAGTACGCCGGCGACGGGATTCATGAACGTGCGGACGATCGGCACGAACCTGGCCAGAATCACCGCCCTGGCGGGACCGAACTTCTCGAAGAACTCCTCGGCCCTGACGACGTGTTCGCGCTTGAACAGCCGGGAATCGGGTTTGTCGAACATCTTGCGGCCGAAACGCATGCCGAGGAAATGCCCGAGCTGAGCGCCCGCGATGGCGCACAGCGGCGTGCCGATCACCAGAACGGGGAAGGAGAGCGGTTCGATGCCCATGCCCTGGGCGACCGAGGCCGAGCTGAAAATCCCCGCGGCCACCAGCAGCGAGTCGCCGGGCAGGAAGAACCCAAGGAGCAGACCCGTTTCAGCGAAGATGATGGCGAGAACGCCGATGGTGGCGAAAGCGCCCAGAATGGTCAGCCACCATGTCGGGTCAAGGAGATTCAAGAGCCAGTCCACGGCGGAGAGCCTACCTGTAGCCGGGATGCGGCAGTTGACCTTCAAGCATGCTGTCACCGCCATCCACCGTCAAACGCGCGCCGTCTCCACTACCGACCATGAAGCGCGCGTTGTCTCTACCACAGCGGGTAGTGAGCCGGGATACTGGGCCCTGGCGCGAAGCCGCAACTTCTCAGGGAGATGAATCATGCCTATTGCGACTCCAGAGGTCTACGCTGAGATGCTCGACCGGGCCAAGGCCGGCGGATTCGCCTACCCGGCGATCAACGTCACCTCCTCGCAGACGCTGAACGCCGCCCTGCGTGGCTTCGCCGAAGCCGAGAGCGACGGCATCATCCAGGTCTCCACGGGCGGCGCCGAGTACCTCTCGGGCAGCACCGTCAAGGACATGGTCACGGGCGCGACGGCGCTCGCGGAGTACGCCCGGGTGGTGGCGGCGAAATACCCGGTCACGGTGGCGCTGCACACCGACCACTGCCCGAAGGACAAGCTCGACGGCTACATGCGGCCGCTGCTCGACATCTCGATCGAGCGGGTCAACAAGGGTCTCGAACCGCTGTTCCAGTCGCACATGTGGGACGGCTCTGCCGTACCGCTCGATGAGAACCTCGAGATCGCCAAGGAGCTCCTGGACAAGTGCGCCAAGGCGCGCGTGATCATGGAGATGGAGATCGGCGTCGTCGGCGGTGAGGAGGACGGCATCGTCGGCGAGATCAACGAGAAGCTGTACACGACTCCCGAGGACGCGCTGGCCACCGCCGAGGCGGTCGGCCTGGGTGAGAAGGGCCGCTACATGCTGGCGGCGACGTTCGGCAATGTCCACGGCGTCTACAAGCCGGGCCACGTCAAGCTGCGGCCGGGCGTGCTGAAGGAGATCCAGGACGCGGTGGGCGCCAAGTACGGCAAGGACAAGCCGTTCGACCTGGTCTTCCACGGCGGGTCCGGCTCGCTGCTGGAGGAGATCCACGAGGCCATCTCGTACGGCGTGGTGAAGATGAACATCGACACCGACACCCAGTACGCCTTCACCCGCCCGATCGCCGACCACATGTTCCGTAACTACGACGGCGTGCTGAAGGTGGACGGCGAGGTCGGCAACAAGAAGACCTACGACCCCCGCTCGTACGGCAAGGCCGCCGAGGCCGGCATGGCCGCCCGCGTGGTCGAGGCGTGCCAGCACCTCAAGAGCGCTGGGACGAAGATCTCATAGTCATGTGGGCGGCCCGGCGGGTATGACTTGTCCTATGGAAAACCTTCTCGCCGGGCCGCCCCCGACCAAGCTGCCGGACCTGCCCGAGGCCAGGCAGGCACTGGAATCCGGTGCCAAGGCGGCCGACGTGGCCGCACGTTTCCCCGCCTATCCGGCTGCGTGGGCCGCGCTGGCGGAGGAATACTTCGCCCAGGGCCACGCCGTGACCTCTTACGCCTTCGCCCGCACGGGCTACCATCGCGGGCTCGACCAGCTGCGCCGTAACGGCTGGAAGGGACACGGCCCCATCCCTTGGGAGCACGAGCCCAACCGCGGCTTCCTGCGCTGCCTGTACGCGCTGCACCGCGCCGCTCAGGCGATCGGCGAGAAGGACGAGGCCGAGCGTTGTCTGCAGTTCCTCAAGGACAGCACGGAGACCGGGTACGACGCGCTGACCAAGGCCTGACCCTTGGGACGAATAGGCACGTTCGGGTAGTCTCTCTACGCAAGAGCCCCTGTCGCGCTTGCGCCAGGGGTTTTCGTTTTGTGCTCGGGAGACTGAACCATGCCGGCTGCCGTACTCGTGGGTGCCCAATGGGGCGATGAGGGCAAGGGCAAGGCCACCGACCTGCTCGGTGGCGACGTCGACTATGTCGTCCGCTATCAGGGGGGCAACAACGCGGGTCACACCGTGGTCATCGGTGATCAGAAGTACGCGCTGCACCTGCTCCCCACGGGGATCCTGTCACCGGACGTCGTTCCGGTCATCGGAAACGGCGTGGTGATCGACCCGGGTGTGCTGCTCGGAGAGATCGACGGGCTCGCCGAGCGGGGCATCTCCGCCGAGCGGCTGCTGATCTCGGCGAACGCGCACCTGATCATGCCGCACCACAAGGCCCTGGACAAGGTGACCGAGCGCTACCTGGGCAAGGCCAGGATCGGCACCACCGGGCGTGGCATCGGGCCTGCGTACGGCGACAAGATCGCCCGGATGGGCGTGCGCGTCCAGGACCTGCTCGACCCGGGCATCCTGGCGAAGAAGATCGAGGTCGCGCTGACCGAGAAGAACCAGGTGCTGACCAAGGTCTACAACCGGCGCGGCATCGACCCGGCGGCGGTGGTGGACGAGTACCTCGCCTACGCCGAGCGGCTCAAGCCGCACATCGCCGACACCTCGCTGGTGCTGTCGAAGGCGCTGGACGAGGACAAGTTCGTGCTGCTGGAGGGCGGCCAGGGCACGCTGCTGGACATCGACCACGGCACGTACCCGTTCGTCACCTCCTCCTCGCCCACCTCGGGCGGCGCGTGCGCGGGCGCGGGCATCCCGCCGAACCGGCTGACGAAGATCATCGGCATTCTCAAGGCGTACACGACGCGCGTCGGCTCCGGCCCGTTCCCGACGGAGCTCGAGGACGAGATGGGCGAGTGGCTGCGCACGACCGGCGGTGAGTACGGCGTGACCACCGGCCGCAACCGCCGCTGCGGCTGGTTCGACGCGGTGATCGCCCGGTACGCGACCCGGATCAACGGCATCACCGACTACTTCCTGACCAAGCTCGACGTGCTGTCGGGCCTTGAGCGGATCCCGGTGTGCGTGGCGTACGACGTGGACGGCGTGCGGCACGAGGAGATCCCGATGACGCAGACCGACTTCCACCACGCGGTGCCGATCTACGAGGAGCTGCCCGGCTGGCAGGAGGACATCTCCAGCGCCAAGTCGTTCGAGGACCTGCCGCCGAACGCGCAGGCGTACGTGCGCGCCATCGAGGAGATGAGCGGCGCGCCGATCTCGGCGATCGGCGTGGGCCCCGGCCGCGACCAGACGATCGTGGTGCGCCCGCTGGTGTGAGCGGCTACGCCGTGAGCACGGCCGCCGTCATGGGGGTGTGCAGCGTCCACCCGAGCGTGGAGTAGAGCGCACGCCCCTGGGCGGTGGCCACCAGGACGCCCTTGGTGGCGCCCATCGAGGTGGCCGCTGTCGCGATCGTCTTCATGACGACGGTGCCGAGGCCGCGGCGGCGGTGGTTCGCGGCGGTCTCCACCTGGTCGACGACGGCGGTCTCGCCGGCGATGGCGAACTGGCCGCGCGCGGCGACCTCGCCCGCCGCGGTCAGCACCCGGGCGACGGTGACGCCCGCCCGCGTGGTGACGGCCAGCGTGTAGCCGTCGGGCGCGGGCACGGGGTCGCGGGCCAGGCGGGCGGTCATCATGAACTCCGGGTCCTGCACGGCCCAGGGCTCGGGCAGCAGCGGTGCCATGGCCTCGGGCGGGGCGCAGAGCTTGAGCCAGGTGCCCGGCGTGCGGATGGTGGCCGTCAGGCGGCGGAGGATCTCGGGCGTCGGCGCCGAGACGATGTGGCGGGCCACGTGGCCGGGCAGCCCGACGTCCACGCGCAGGCCCCACGGTTCGCGTACGGGCCGGGGCGCTTTACGGGAGATGACCCAGCCGTCAACCCACGCCCGCACTGTCGGGAAATGGGCTGATTTGAGAACCTCCGTCATGACGAACAGCCTATTGTCTGGCCTGAACCATCCGACCGGGCGTATCAGGATGAAAAGGACACGGCGTGGCACTGCCTTCAAGGGCCTCCGGCCAGGTAGGGTCCCGGGTGTGCGCGTTGAGATACATGGTCACCGGGGGGCTCGCGGCCTCTGGCCGGAGAACACCCTGCCCGGGATGAGCCGCACGATGGAGCTGGGCGTCCACGCGCTGGAGCTCGATGTCGCGCTCACCGCCGACCGCCGCCTCGTGCTCACGCACGACCTGACGGTGTCGGCCGTCACCAGCGCCGACCGGCGTCCGGCCTATCCCGGCGATCCCCTCTACCCCTACGTCGGCAAGCCCATCAACTCCCTGACGCTGGCACAGCTGCGCACGCTCGACGTGGGCGTACGCGTGCCGCGGCACCCCAACGACCCGTTCGCCATGACGCAGGTCCCCATGCCCGAGACCCGCATGCCGACGCTCGGCGCGGTGCTGGGGCTGATCAACGCCTACGACGCCGACGGCGTACGGGTGCACGTCGAGCTGAAGTCGGACCCGACGCGTCCGCACCTCACGTCGGACCCGCACATGTTCACCGAGCTCGTGCTCGAAGAGCTCGAACGCCACCACAGGCTGGACAACGCGGCCATACTCAGCTTCGACTGGCGGATCATCAGGCACGCCGAGAAGCTCGCGCCCGGCACGCGGCGCTTCGCGCTCATCGAGCTCGACACCCTGCACTGGAACGAAGGCGTCGGCGACGACGTGCCCGCCGCGGCGCGCGACGCGGGCGCCACCACGCTCTCGCCCGAGCACATCATGGTCGACGAGACGCTGATGGCGCAGTGCGCGGCCGCCGGGCTCGACGTCGCGGTGTGGACCGTCAACGACACCGCCCTGGCGGCGCGGATGCTGGACCTGGGCGCGGCCGGGATCGTCACCGACTACCCCGACCGGATGCGGGAGCTGTGGCGGGAGCGGGGGCTGGAGCTGCCCGAGCCGGTCGGCCCGCTCAAGCCTGTCGGCGTGTGAGCCGCACCGGGGCTCTTACAGCCGGCCGTCGCGGTGGCCTTCAGAGCCAGCCGTTACGGCGGAAGCCCCGGTGCAGCAGCACGCAGACCGTCACCATGACGCCCAGCACCGCCGGATAACCCCACACCTGGTTGGTCTCGGGCATGAAGTCGAAGTTCATGCCGTAGATGCCGGCGATCATCGTGGGCACGGCCAGGATGGCCACCCAGGAGGAGATCTTGCGCATGTCCTCGTTGGCGAGCGCGTTGGAGCGCGCCAGCGCGGCCTGCAGTATCGAGTTGCACAGCTCGTTCGACGACTCCACCTGCTCGCACACCCGGGACAGGTGGTCGCCGACGTCGCGGAAGTACTCGCGCATCTCCGACGGGATGGCGCGGCGCTGCGGCAGCGCCTGAAGCGGCGCCTGAAGCGGCGTCACCGCCCGCTTCATCTCCAGCATCTCGCGCTTGAGCTGGTAAATGCGGTTGATGTCGCGGGAGCTGACGTCGGCGAAGACCGTCGCCTCGACCTCCTCCAGCTCCAGCTGCATCAGGTCGGCCACCTGGAGGTAGTGGTCCACCACGTGGTCGGCGATCGCGTGCAGCACGCCGGACGGGCCGCGGCTCAGCAGCTCCGGCTTGTCCTCAAGCCGCTCGCGCACCCCGCCGAGCGGACAGTGCCGGCCGTGGCGCACCGTCACCACGAAGTCCGGGCCGAGGAACATCATGATCTCGCCGGTGGCGATGATCTCGCTGCCGTCGCCCGGCTGCTCGTGATCGAGGTAGGCGACCGTCTTGAGCACCATGAACAGCGAGTCGCCGTACCGCTCGACCTTGGGGCGCTGGTGCGCCTTGACCGCGTCCTCGACCGCCAGCGGGTGCAGGCCGAACACCCCCGCCAGCCACTCCACCTCCGGGGCGGCGGGCTCGTGCAGGCCGACCCAGACGAAGGCGTTCGCCTCGTCGGAGGTCGCGTTGTGCTCGCGTACGAGCTCCAGCGCCTCGACGATGCCGGGCGCGGGCATCTTCTTGCCCTGAACGTAGGCGCCGAACTCGACGACGGAGTCGCCCGGCGGCACGCGCACCGGCGCCGCGGGCTTCACGTGCTGATGCTTGGCACGCGTAGGTACGGAAGAGTGTCGGTTGATGCGACGGAAAAGGGTGGACGAGCGCATGGCAGTCCCTTTCCGCCCGACCAGGCACGCTCCACGCGCGACGAAGTCACCTCAATCAAACACAGATGCGTGGAGGCACGATCAGGCTGCCGAATTGGAGTGGTCGGGGGTATTCACGGCGTACGTGTGCGAGCACGTACTGCTGGGATCACCAGGATTCATCCCGGACCACCTCCAATCACAAGAGACGCCGTAGAGCCGCCTTAACCTACCACAGGCGGGAAGAACCCATCCGACGATACTCGCCCCCAGGCCCCCGCCGACGTAGAACTCCACAAAGTTTCTTGCCTATTCCCCTTCCCCACAGAAGACCTCCGCCCCTCCCGCCCCTCCGCAAACCGGAGAGAAGTACGGCGAGCCGGGCCGGACGCGGTGCCGTACCGGAGGCACGCAAGCGCCTCCGAGAGCGAAGACCCGCACATCGGACCACCCCCTGAGCGACCGATCCGGGCGGCCCTCCCCTGCAGAGAACTCGCCGTACTTCGGTGCTGTCCTTGGGGGAGAAAGGGAACTCCGGAGGCGGGAGGGACAGGTAGGGCTCGCCGCCGCTCGGCCCGAGCCCGGCCCGCCGCGAGCCCGGCCGACCCGCCACACCCCGACCCACCGCAGCCCGATCCGAGCCGCCGCAGCCCGTCACGATCCGCCACAGCGCGGCGAGCGCGGCCGGCGCAGGCGGCCCACCACCCTCCTCCTCGAAAGGACAGCACCGAAGTGCGATGGGAGGCTTAGGAGCGGGACGTCAGCCAGGCGGGGCCCGGCCCGTTCACGGTGAAGGGCGGGGGCCCGGGGGCGGGGCGCACATCCGCCGGAACCGGGGCAACATCCCCCGAGAGGGGCCGGCGGGCACCCCAGGGGCGGGTGGGCGGGGGAGTCGGGGGCGGTGGCGGGCCTGCGAGAATGGGGCGGTGCGCGTTCTAGTCATTGGATCCGGAGGGCGTGAGCACGCCCTGTGCCGTTCACTCAAGCTCGATCCGCAGGTCAGCGAGCTTCACTGTGCGCCAGGCAATCCTGGCATCGAGGAGGTCGCCACCGTCCATCCCGTCGATCCGCTCGACCCCGAGCAGGTGGCGGGGCTGGCGACCAGGCTGCGGGTCGATCTGGTGGTGATCGGGCCGGAGGCGCCGCTCGTGGCCGGGGTGAGCGACGCCGTACGCGAGGCGGGCTTCGCCTGCTTCGGTCCTTCGCGGGACGCGGCGATGATCGAGGGCTCCAAGTCGTTCGCCAAGGAGATCATGACGGCCGCCGACGTGCCGACCGCGCGTTCGCGCACCTGCACGACGGAGGCGGAGGCGGCGGCGGCGCTCGACGAGTTCGGCGCCCCGTACGTGGTCAAGGACGACGGGCTCGCGGCGGGCAAGGGCGTCGTCGTGACCGAGGACCGCGACAAGGCGCTCGCCCACGCGCGGGCCTGCGAGCGGGTGGTGATCGAGGAGTACCTCGACGGGCCCGAGGTGTCGCTGTTCGCGCTGTGCGACGGCAGCACGGCGGTGCCGCTGCAGCTCGCCCAGGACTTCAAGCGCGCCTACGACCGCGACCAGGGTCCCAACACCGGCGGCATGGGTTCGTACACGCCGCTGCCGTGGGCGCCCGACGGGCTGACCGAGCAGGTCATGCGGGAGATCGTGCATCCGACGATCGGCGAGCTGACCCGGCGCGGGCTGCCGTACCAGGGGGTGCTGTACGTCGGGCTGGCGCTGACGTCGAAGGGCCCGAAGGTGGTGGAGTTCAACGCCCGCTTCGGCGACCCCGAGACGCAGGTGCTGCTGGACCGGCTGGAGACGCCGCTCGGCGGGCTGCTCATGGCCTGCGCGACCGGTGAGCTGGGGCTGGACCCGGTCTTCAAGGACGGCTCCGCGGTGTGCGTGGTGGTGGCGTCCGAGGGCTACCCGGACTCGCCGGTGAAGGGCGACGTGATCCGCGGCCTGCAGTCCACGGGCGATGCGTACGTGCTGCACGCCGGCACGGCGTGGAAGGACGGCGAGATCGTCTCGGCCGGCGGGCGGGTGCTCAACGTCATCGGCCACGGGCCCGATCAGGAGAGCGCGCGGCGGGCGGCGTACGAGCTGGTCGATCGCATCGAGATGCGCGGGTCGCACCACCGTACGGACATCGCCGCCGTGAAGTGACGTGACGGCGCGGGCGAGGGTCGCACGGGTCGCACGGCCCCTCGCCCGCGCCGGCCCCGGCCGGGCGCGACCCCTCGCCTGCCGGGGCGGCGGGCCGGTGGCAGACTTGACCCGTGAAGCACGTGCACTCTGGCAAGGTCCGCGATCTCTACGAGACGGACGACGGCCTGCTGGTGATGGTCGCGTCCGACCGGATCTCGGCCTTCGACCACATTCTTGAGCCCGACATCCCCGACAAGGGGGCCATTCTCACCCAGCTTTCGCTGTGGTGGTTCGACCAGCTCAAGGACGTCGTGCCCAATCATGTCGTCAAGCGCGGCGACGACGCGCGCAGCGTGGTGTGCAGGCCGCTGAAGATGGTCCCGGTCGAGTGCGTGGCCAGGGGCTATCTGACGGGCGGCGGGCTGAAGGAGTACCGCGCCACGGGCACGGTGTCGGGGGTGCCGCTGCCGCCGGGCCTTGAGGACGGCTCCAAGCTGCCCGCGCCCATCTTCACGCCGTCGACCAAGGCGCCGCAGGGGCAGCACGACGAACCGATCTCGTACGAGCGGGTGGTGGCGGAGGTCGGCGCGGAGACCGCCGAGGAGCTGCGCAGGATCACGCTGGCCGTCTACGAGCGCGGCGCCCAGATCGCGGCGGAGCGCGGCATCATCGTGGCCGACACGAAGATCGAGCTGGGCTGGGACTCCGACGGCGTGCTCACGCTGGGCGACGAGGTGCTCACTCCGGACTCGTCGCGTTTCTGGCCGGCCGACGAATGGCAGCCCGGCCGCAGTCAGACCTCTTTTGACAAGCAATTTGTACGCGATTGGCTGCTATCGCCCGAATCCGGATGGGACATTTCCACCGGAAACCCCCCACCGCGCCTCCCTGACCACATCGTCGAGCGCACCCGGCAGCGATACCTAGAAGCGTATGAGCGCATCACGGGGGCTCCCTTTAGCGGATGATTCGGCTGGGTCGACTGGTGTGAGCGACTACTGTTGGCCCGTCCGAGCCTCACCGGAAATCAAGGAGCCGCACGAAATGGTCCGTTACCGCGTGCGCGGTGGCAACGCACTGCGTGGAACCGCGTTCATCCAGGGCGCGAAGAACGCCGTGCTTCCCATGATCGGTGCGGCCCTGCTCGCCGCCAAGGGCCGCACCGTCCTGCGCAACGTGCCGATCATCGAGGACGTGCGCCGCGCGGTGGAGCTGGCCGAAGCGGTCGGCGCGTACGTCGAACTGCACGAAGCCGAGCGCACGCTGGTCATCGACGCCTCCAAGGTCAGCAGCCCCGTCCTGCCCGCCGAGATCGCCCGGCGCTTCCGCGGGTCGGTGCTGTTCACCCCCGCGCTGCTGCACCGCCTCGGCGAAGCCGTCGTGGAGGGCGTCGGCGGCTGCAACCTGGGCAGCCGCAACCTCGACTTCCACTACCTCGGCTACAAGCGCCTGGGCGCGGTCGTCGACGAGGGCGAGACCGTCATCCGCGTCAAGGCGGCCGGCCTGACCGGCGCCACCCTCTACCTCGACACCCCGTCCCACACCGGCACCGAGAACCTCATCATGGCCGCCTGCCTGGCCAAGGGCCGCACGGTGATCGAGAACGCCGCCCTCGAGCCCGAGGTGCTCGACGTCATCGACATGCTGGACAAGATGGGCGCGCGCATCAGCGGCGGCGGCACGGGCTTCATCACCGTCGAGGGCGTCGACGAGCTGCACGCCGTCGAGCACACCGTCATGCCCGACCGCCTCGACGCCGGCGTCTTCGCCATGGCGGCGGCGATCACCCAGGGCGAGCTGAGCCTCGTCGGCACCGGCCTCGACCTCGGCGTCGTGCGCTACAAGCTGGAGCAGATGGGCGTCGAGTTCCACCGCCAGGGCGCCGTGCTCCACGTGCGCTGCGACGGCCCGCTACGCCCGATCAACATCATCACCGACACCTATCCCGGCTTCGCGACCGACCTGCAGTCGCCGATGATGACGGTCGCGGCGCTCGCCGACGGCACCAGCTACATCCACGAGCGCATCTTCGACGGCCGCTTCGCGCTGGCCGGCGAGCTCAACAAGATGGGCGCCGACGTCGAGGTGGAGGGCAGCAGGGCCATCGTCCGCGGCCGTACGCCGCTCACCGGAACGCACGTGACCGCTCACGATCTGCGATCGGGCATCGCGCTCGTGCTGGCCGGGCTGGCCGCCGAGGGCGAGACGGTGATCGACTCCGGTTACCTGATCGACCGCGGCCATGCACATCTCGCGGCCCGAATGCGTGCTCTCGGAGCGGACATTACACGAGAGATTTCTGAGCGCTAAAAACGCCAGAAAAGTGGCGTTGAGCTGCTAAAACACGTTGTCGGACGGTCAAGCTGAACGGCTTTCCGGAAAAGTCGGGCGTGACATTACGGCCCCCGCGAGCGATCGTTCCAAAAGAGAGCACTGCAACGGACGGCAGGATGGGACGAACATTGGTCGAGAGGGCCGAAGAAACTCCCCGAGTGTCACGCCCGGGCGCTATGACACCGGACCTCACCATCGGCGTGGTCGGACCCCACGACCTGGTCGAGCGAGTCATGCTGATGGGACACGCCGCGGCGCCGCTGCCGTGTCGCCTGGTCGCCGCGGCCTACCGCGACGAGCAGGAGGCGCCCGACAAGGTGACGCGGCTCGGTCCCGGTGTCGACGCGTGCCTGTTCGCCAGCCCGGTCCCCTACGACCTGGCCCGGCGTTCAGGCGTGCTGACGATGCCCGCGACGTACGTGCAGCTCGGCGGAGCGGCACTGGTGGCGGCGCTCGCCAAGGCGGCGCTCGACACCCGCATCGACCCGAAACGGGTCAGCATCGATGTGGTCACCAGGGCCGACGTCGAGGAGGCGTACACCGACCTCGGCATCCCCGCGACGGACGTGCACAGCCGCGACGAGCCGGGCGCCACCGGCACCATCGCGGCCTACCACGAACGCCTCGCCCGGCAGGGCGCCACCACGGGCGCGCTCACGTGCCTGCCCGCGGTGGCCGAACGCCTGCAAACGGCGGGCGTGCCCGTCATCAGGATCCGGCCGACCTCGGCGGCGGTCCGTACGGCGCTGCACACCGCGGCGCTGCTCGGAGCGCACCACCGCCTGGAGGAGTCGCAACTCACCGTCGTGCTGGTGGAGGTGCCGACGCTGCGCGAGCCCGTACGGCGTGCGGCGCCCCGCTACTGGCGCGACGAGCTGCGGCTGTCCCTGCACCGGCTGCTGGTCCAGGAGGCGAACCGGATCAACGCCACCGTCTGGCCCATCGACGATCACAGCTATCTGGTGACCGCCACCAGAGGCTCGGTCGCGGCGGCCACGGACGGGTTCAGGGTGTTGCCGTTCGCCGCCAGGATCAGGGACGAGCTGGGGCTGGCGGTCGAGGTCGGCGTGGGCATGGGCCGCACGACGCACGACGCCGAGTCGCACGCCCGCGCCGCGCTTGCGCGCACGCAGGCGGGCAAGCAGGCACAAGGCTTCGCGGTGGACCGCGAGGGCCGGGCGCTGATCCCGGCTCCGCGGATGCCGCCGAGCGGGGCCACCGCACTGAAACCGAAAGGAGTCGAGGTACTGGCCCGGCTGGCGGCCAAGCTCGAAGGCGGCGACACGGTGGTCGACGCCGAGGGAGCGGGCAAGATGCTCGGGGTCACGCCGCGTACGGCACGGCGGTTGCTGCGCACGTTGGTTGACGAGGGACTCGCGTGGCCGCTTCCGCCGAACCGCACGCCGCAGCCGGGGCGTCCGCGCCAGCTCTACCGGCTGATCGTGGAGAAGCTCGGGCCCCGCTGAGCCGGGACGACGAGGCCGGTCCGCTCTGTGCGGGCCGGCCTTCTTTCTTGGTCCGGCTTTCTTGGTCCGGACGTTGACCGGGGTGTGTCCGCTTCGGGGACATTGCGGGCGCACTTTTGTCAACGGATTGGTTGACCCGTGGAGATGCGGGTATGTTCTCCGACGCCCCCGATCGACGGGATTCGGACGGGGGCACCAAATCCCCATCGTCGTCGGCGCTCCGGTGCGTTGATCCCGCCCGACACGGGGGCGTTTTTCGTACCTTTTTGTACCTTTTCTACGGCGATTCCGTCTGATTGCGGGAATGACGATCGGGACCGGTCCATGGAGTAGCGGCTATGCGCGCCTGTACGCCACCGTGAGCGTCCGCCACCGCACGGGCGGCTCTGGGGGATTCGGCCATCCTGAACGCCCCCCAGAATCGGCCCTGTAAGCCCTCCCTGCCCGGATCCGCCCCCTTGCTCCGGCGAGGCCGAGCGGATAGCCCGGCGCGGAGCGCGCCCACCCGACGGCCACCGCACGGCCGCGAGCGTGAGGGGCGCGGGGCGCGGGGCGCCAGACCGCGAGCGCGGGGCGCGGGGTGTGTGGATGGGCGCTTGGGAGCGGAGCGGGCCGGTGGGGTGGGCGGGCGTCCGGGATGCTCCAGGGCGTCGGATAGGTCAGGGGGTGGGAGGTCTGAGGCGGAATATTCGCGGGTGATTTGTCATGCCCGAGCTGTACAGTCATGAGCCATGAGTGCAAACGCTCCTGTCAGCCGATCCCCGCTCCTCGTCTGGGGCGCGCTGGCGATTGTTTACGTCGTGTGGGGCTCGACGTACCTCGGCATCAGAATCGCGATCGAGACGCTGCCGCCGCTGCTGCACGGCGCCACGCGGTTCGTCACCGCCTCACTCCTGCTGGCGGCGTTCCTGCTCATCACGAAGGGCAAGGCCGCGTTCACGATGACGCCGCGCCAGTTCGGCGGGGCCGCGCTTGTCGGGTTGCTGCTGCTGACCGGCGGCAACGGCATGGTGGCCGTGGCGGAGCAGCATATCTCCAGCGGGCTGGCGGCGCTGCTCGTGGCCAGCGTGCCGCTGTGGCTGGTGGTGTTCCGGATCATCGCCCGCGACCGGCCGGCTCTGCTGACGGTGGCGGGGGTGCTGGTCGGATTCGGGGGCGTGGCGGCGCTGTCGCTCAGCGGCGGCGGCGAGGAGGCCGGTACGACCGGGATCGTGGTGATCCTGCTGGCCTCGCTGTCGTGGTCGATCGGCTCGTTCATCTCCAGCCGCATCCCGATGCCGCCCAACGTGTGGACGGCCAGCGCGGTGGAGATGCTGGCGGGCGGCGCCGGGCTGGCGGTCGTCAGCACCTCGATCGGCGAGCACGCCGACCTGGCCGCGGTGTCGGTGCGGTCGTGGGCGGCGCTCGCCTACCTGGTGCTGGTGGGCTCGCTGGTCGGTTTCACCGCGTACACGTGGCTGCTCGGCAACGCGCCGATCTCGCTGGTCTCCACGTACGCCTACGTCAACCCGGCCGTGGCCGTCGTGCTGGGCGTGCTGGTGGTGAACGAGCACGTGACGGCGCAGATCGTGCTCGGCGGCGTGGTGATCCTCATCGGCGTCGCCCTGGTGGTCTCGACAGAGCGACGCGCGAAGAAGGCACCGGCCCCCGCACAGGCGGGCGAGACGACGACCAGCCCGCAGAGCGCCTGATCAGCGGGGGAAGCGCTCGGCGACGGCGAGGAAGGCGTCGTTGGCCTCGGGCGAGCCGATCGACACCCGCACGCCTTCGGGGTGGAACGGCCGCACCGCGACGCCCTCGGCGGCGCAGGCGGCGGCGAAGTCCTGGGTACGCTCGCCGAGCCGCAGCCAGACGAAGTTCGCCTCGGTGGGCGGGACCGTCCAGCCCTGGCCGATCAGCGCCTCGCGGACGCGGGTGCGCTCCTTGACCACCTGCTCGACCCGGTCGAGCAGCTCGTCCTCGGCGGCCAGGGAGGCGATGGCGGCGACCTGGGCGAGGTGGTTGACCGCGAACGGCACCATCGTCTTGCGCACGGCGGTGGCCACGGGCTCGTGCGCGATCATGTAGCCGACGCGCAGCCCGGCCAGGCCGTACGCCTTGGAGAAGGTGCGCAGCACGGCGACGTTGGGCCGGTCGCGGTAGAGGGTCAGGCCGTCGGGCACGTCCTCGTCGCGCACGTACTCGCGGTAGGCCTCGTCGAGCACGACCAGCACGTCCTGCGGCACCCGGTCGAGGAACGACTCCAGCTCGGCCCTGCGGATGGCGGTGCTCGTCGGGTTGTTCGGGTTGCACACGAACACCATGCGGGTCCTGTCGGTGATCGCCTCCGCCATGGCGTCGAGGTCGTGGTCCTCGCCCGCGAGCGGCACCCGTACGGACGTCACCCCGGCCAGGTCGGCGAGCAGCGGGTACGCCTCGAACGACCGCCAGGCGTAGACCACCTCGGCGCCCGGCTCACCCACCGCCTCGAAGAGCTGCTGCGCCACGGTCACGGAGCCGGCGCCCAGCGCGACGTGCTCGGCCGGGACGGAGAAGCGCTCCGCGATGGCCTCGGTCAGCTTGACCGCGCCCGCGTCGGGGTAGCGGTGAATGGTCCGCGCGCCCTCGGCGATGGCCTCCACCACGGAGGGCAGCGGCTCGTACGGGGACTCGTTGGACGACAGCTTGTACGACCGCCCGTCGGGCGCGACGACCGCCTTGCCCGGGGTGTAGGGGGCCATGGTGTCCAGAATCTGGCGGAAACGAGGCATGGCATCACCTTAAGAGGAACGGCCGGGTGTGGCATCACCCGGTCCACTCATTGTTCGAGACCGCCCTGTTCCTTGAGACTGCGCAGCATGGGCGGGTGGAGCAGCTCGGCGGGGCCGCGGCGGTAGAGCTTGGCGGGCCGCCCGCCGTCGCGGGTGGTGGTGGCGCCGGTCTCGACGAGGAAGCCCTCGGCCTTGGTGACCTTGCGGTGGAAGTTGCGCGGGTCGAGCGTGCGGCCCCAGACGATCTCGTAGACCCGCCGCAGGTCGGCGACGGTGAACTCGGGCGGGCAGAACGCCGCGCCGAGCGAGGTGTACTCGAGCTTGCCGCGGGCGCGTTCGACGCCGTCGAGCATGATGCGCCGGTGGTCGAAGGCCATCACGGTCAGCGAGTCGATCGGCTGCCAGCTCATGTGGGCCTTCTCCGAGGCCGGCAGGTCGGGGGCGAGGCCGAGGTAGGCGACGCTGAGCACGCGCTGGCGCGGGTCGCGGTCGGGGTAGCCGTAGGTCTGGAGCTGCTCCAGGTGCACGGGCGCGCCGGGCAGCCCGGCGCGTTCGGACAGGATGCGGTGGGCGGCGGCCGGCAGGTCTTCGTCGAGCTGGATGAATCCGCCGGGCAGCGACCAGCGGCGCAGGAACGGCGGGTTGTCGCGGCGCCACACGAGAGCGCTCAACGCCTGGTTGCGCACGGTGAGCACGACCAGGTCGACACTGACCGGGATGCGCGGGACCATGCCCGGCACGTTACACGCATTCGTATGAACGCAGCGAACCGTGCGTCGACCGGCACGTCATGCCGGTGCCGCGATGCGGACGTGCAGCTGCTCGGTCGTGGCCTGGCCCGACGGCAGCCTGACCCCGATGCGCACCCATTCGCCGGGCGGCACCCGCGTCCAGTCGAACGGCACCCACGCCGCCGCCATGCCCTCGGGCAGCTCCTCCTCGATGGGGTCGCGGTCGAGGTAGCCGGTGCTCGCGATGTCCCGCTCCTCGGTGCCGCCGGACCACTGGATGGTGACGGTGCCGAGGTCGAGGTTGTAGCCGCGGACCTCCACGCCGTCGTCGGCCTCGCGGGGCCGCCTGATGGCGTCCACGGCGATGGGGCGCTGCCAGTCCTTGATGACCTCCTGCTCGATGGACGGCTCGCCGCACGTCATGAAGTCGCTCCACATGTAGGAGACGATCTTCTGGACGTACCGGCCGGCCATCGTGACCGCCTGGTCGAGGCGCTGCTTGTCGGTCTTGCCGCGGGTGCCGGTGGGCGCGCACGGCTTGTCGCCGGACGGCTCGAAGACCTCGACGTTGGCCCAGAGCTGCACGTGGTGGCCCTCGTCGATCATCTGGTCGCGCGCCTCGGACATCGCGCGGTAGTAGTCGCGGGTGGAGCCGTGGTAGGCGGTCCCGTACGTCGACTCGCCCACCACCGGCCGCAGCCGCTCGTCCACCTCGGTGTCGCGCTCGTCCGGCCAGAACAGCCCCACCTTGCCGGTGCCGCGGCTGTCCTGCGGCGCGATGATGCCGACGCCGGTGCGGGCGAGCGCCTTGAAGCCCTCGGCCACCTGCTTGGGCGTCTGCCCGAACGCCACCCGCTTGCGCGCGTCGAGGTAGGGGCTGATGAGGATCGGCTTGCCCGGCAGCTCCTGCTGCACGATGCGGTGCTGGTCGGCGTAGACCTCGAGCGTCGGGTTGCTCGCCAGCGTCGCCGACATCTGCACCTCGAACGGCTGGTAGACGCCGCCGAGCGACTCGCGGTCGGCGAAGCGCCGGCCGTAGTCCTGCAGGATGCGCCTGGTCAGGGTGGTGAGCGTGCCGATGTGGCGCTTCTCCGCCCGGGTCGGCGTCTGGTGATCGCGCGGGGCGAGCGGCAGCGCCGGGAAGATCCGCATGCCGAACCGGTCGCCCAGGTCGAGCAGCTCTCTCAGGCTGTCGGACGGCGATCCGGCCACCAGGATCATGTCGTACGACTGCGCCTTGCTGCTGAAGTCGCAGGTGGCGTCGTCGGAGCCGTCGGCCTGGGTGATGAGCCGGTAGTAGATGCGCTTGCCCGCCTCGATGGAGTGCTCCATCTGCGGGCAGCGGTACAGGCCGGGGCCGAACGCCTCGTCGGTCCTGTAGACGTACACCCGGCCGATGCGGTTCTTGGGGTTGGCCGCCTTCAGGTCGCGCTCGGCGGCGTCGTGGCAGCTCATGCCGTCCTCGACGCAGGCCTGGTACAGCGAGTCGATCTCGCCGTCCTTGGTGCGCACCTGGCCGGAGGCGGTGACCGTGCGGAACTGCAGGCCGTAGCCGATCCTGATGATCGTGTCGCCGCCGACGCGGTGGATCTCCTGGAGCTGCTTGCGCCAGGTGCAGGGGTTCGACTTGGGGGTGATCCAGTAGCCGGTCACCGCGTACGGGGCGATCTCGCCGGTGTCGAACGTTCCACAGGGGTCGGTGAACTCGCTCACCTTCGGCGTCGGCAGCGTGCTCGACGGCTTGGCCACCGGGGACCGCGCGGCCGTCGGCTCGGAGCCGCCGAACGGCAGGACGAGCACCACCGCGGCGATCACCGCGAGGATGGCTGCGCCCGCGACCAGTAAAAGCCAGCGCACGTTCAGGAACCTACCCGCCCCTCGTGGGTCACGACTTGAGCGGCGGCTTGACCCCGGCCCAGGCCTCCAGCTGTGCCACGAACCGCTTGGCCGAGTTGGGCCAGTGGTGGTTCGCGCGGGCCGCCGCGTAGCCGCGCGCCCCCTGCCGCCGCCGTTCCTCTTCGTCGTCCCGCAGCGTCAGCACCGCCTGGGCGACCGCCTTCGGGTCCTCCCATGGCACCACGACGCCGCTGTCGTAGCGCTCGACCAGCTCGACCGCGCGCGGCGACGGCGTGGTGATGACCGGGATGCCGTGCGCCATGTACTCGACGATCTTCGTCGGCATCGAGTGCCGGTAGTTGGGCTCGTCGTGCAGCAGCGACAGGCCGGCGAGCGCGCCGTCGAGCCGCTTGAGCGCCTCGTCGTTGGGCATGAAGTCGCGCCACTCCAGCAGGCCCTCGGTGACGGCCTTGTTGAGTATGGGGCGGCTCTGCGGGTCGGCGTACCCGATGAGCTCGACCGCGACCCGGTACGGCTGGAGCAGCTTGGCGACCTCGACCGCCTCGCACACGCCGCGCGCCCGCGACAGCCACCCGAGGTAGACCACCCGGTCGTCGCCGGGCGGCGTCACCGTGTCGGGCACCCACGTCTCGTTGGGCACGATGAGGTGGGCGTGCTTGAACCGGCCCGCGTACGCCGTCTCGGCGAGCAGCAGGTGCAGGTGCCGCTCGGCGGTGCCCTCCAGCAGGCGGGCGAGGAAGCGTACGGGCGGGCGCAGGATCGCGGGCAGCCACGGCTTGAGCGAGAGTGTGGCGGGGGTGTCCTCGTGGACGTCCCACACGACGGGCGGCCTGTTGCGCACGCCCCACACGGCGAACAGCAGCTCGGGGTCGTGGATGAGGACCAGGTCGACCTTGTCGCGCATGCGCTTGAACAGCCGCCGCGCCGCGAGCACGGCGGCGATCCGCTTGCGCTGGGCCGCCCGCGGCAGGTCGACGCCGTTCACCCAGGGCCTGGGGACGACGCCGTGCGCGGTATAGGAGGCGGCGTACGTGACCTCATGACCGGCGTCCACGAGAGCGCGGATCTGCCGATGCAGGATCCTCGCGTCCTCGGGGTTATGCACCACCGTCATGACGAGCACGTGCACTGCGCGCAGCCCTCCGTCGCTACAGCCGCTCGACGCGTTCACCCTCGGCGAGCACGCCGCGGGTATCCAGCACGAGCTTGGCCTTCGCCTCGACCATGTCGAGATCGAACGCGGCATGCTGCTGCAGCAGCAGCGTCACGTCCGCGCTCGTCACGGCCTCCGCCAGATCCTCCTCACGCTTGATGGGCGTGCCGTCGACCGACCACTCCTTGACGTAGGGGTCGGCGAACGACAGCTCGGCGCCCAGCTCCAGGAGCGCCCGCGCCACCGGCAGCGCCGGGGTCTCGCGCTCGTCGGCGATGTCCGGCTTGTACGTGACGCCGAGCAGCACGACCTTGGAGCCGTTGACCGCCTTCTTGTGCCGGTTGAGCAGGCGCTGGGCGCGGGCGACCACGTACGACGGCATCCGCTCGTTGATCTCCTGCGCCAGCTCGACGAACCGGAACGGGTAGCCGAGCTTGCGCACCGTGTACGACAGGTACGACGGGTCCACGGGGATGCAGTGACCGCCGACGCCGGGCCCCGGCAGGAACTTGTGGAAGCCGAACGGCTTGGTGGAGGCGGCCTCGATGGCCTCCCACAGGTCGATGCCCAGCTCGTCGCAGAAGATCGCCATCTCGTTGACGAGCGCGATGTTGACGTGCCGGTAGGTGTTCTCGAGCAGCTTGGCCATCTCGGCCTCGCGGGTGCCGCTGACCGGCACGACCCGCTCGACGAACCGCCCGTAGAACGCCATGGCCCGGTCACGGCAGGCGAGGGTGTAGCCGCCGACCACCTTGGGCGTGTTGCGCAGGCCGAACTTGGGGTTGCCCGGGTCGATGCGCTCGGGCGAGAAGGCGAGGTGGAAGTCCTCGCCGGCGACGAGGCCGGACGCTTCGAGCAGCGGCCTTGCCACCTCGTCGGTGGTGCCCGGCCAGGTGGTGGACTCGAGCACGACGAGCGTGCCCTTGGTGAGGTTGCGGGCGACGGCCTTGGTCGCGCCCTCCACGGCGGACAGGTCGGGGCGGTGGTCCTCGTCCAGCGGGGTGGGCACGCAGATGACGATCGTGTTGCTTCTGGCCAGCACGGTCTCATCGAGCGTGGCGCTGAACCCGTTGGCCAGCATGTGCTCGAGGTCGGCGTCGGTCAGGTCGTCGATGTACGACCGCCCGGCGTTGAGCGAGTCGACCTTCACCGGGTCCACGTCGAGGCCGACGACCCGGAGGCCGGCGCTCACCGCCTCCTTGGCGAGCGGCATGCCGACGTAGCCCAGACCGATGACAGCCAAGTCGATTTCTGTCACAGCTGTGCCTTTGGGAGCCGGAAACAACACTTCATGGTGGCAAAGGTTATCTCAAGTCCACCTAGCTCACGCCTAATGCGAGCGAACCAGTCACAAGAGACAGCCATCTGAACGGTCAACGTTCGGTAAGTGAACGGTATAGAGCCTGATAAGTCTCGGCAACGCGGCTCCAAGTGCGCTTGGCCGCGACCTCGGCCTTGCCCGCCTCGCCCATCTCCCTGCGCTTGGCGGGGTCGTCGCGCAACCCGGCGATGGCCTTGGCCAGCGCCTCAGGATCGCCTGGTGGCACGAGCATCCCGGCGCCGTCGGTGCCGATCAGCTCGGCCAGCGCGGGCAGATCGCTCAGCACGACCGGCTTGCCGAGCGCCATGGCCTCGACGGGTTTCAATGGCGTAACAAGTCGGCAGACCCGGAGGTCCTCGCGCGGGCAGGCGAAGATGTCGATCGCGTCCTGGGCCTGCAGCGCCTCGTCGGGGCCGACCCTGCCGGGCAGGATCGCGTCCTTCAGCCCCAGCTCCTCGACGAGCTGGAGCAGGTTCTCGCGCTCGGTGCCGTCGCCGACGAGCAGCACGCGCACGGGAGAGCCCTCGTCGCGCAGCAGCGCCGCCGCCCGCAGCAGTGTGGCGAATCCCTCATAGGCCACGATGCTCGACACCGAGCCGACGACGATCTCGTCGTCGGCGATGCCGTACGCGCTGCGGAACGAGGCGCCGTCGTACTGCGCCGTGAGCAGCGAGTCGTCCACGGCGTTGGGCGCGAGGTGGATCTTCTCCCGCGGCACGCCGCGCTCGACGATCTCCTGGGCCATGGTCTCGGCCAGCGTGACGACCGCGTCGGCCTCGCGCATGAGGAACGCCTCGCGCTCGCGCTGCAGCACGTGACGCTGGCTGCCGACCCTGATCGGGTTGCGCGAGGCCCAGGTCTCCTCCAGGAAGCCGCGGACCTCGTAGACGAACGGCGTGCCCGTGCGGTCGCGCACGGCGTGGGCGACCGAGCCGTTGCGGTGGTCGGTGGCCGCGTGCAGGATCTGCGGGCGCAGCTCGGTCACGAGCTTGGTGACCCGGTCGGCGGCCCTGATGATGCGGCCCTGCGTCTCGAACGGCATCTCGATGTGCGGCTCGGGCAGCAGCCGGTGGTAGGGGATGCCGTCGATCTCGTCATACGGCGCCGCGTCGGCGTGGCCCTGCAGCATCGGCCAGCCCCAGCTCGTGACCACGTGCGGGTCGATGCCCGCGGCCTTCTGGG
Source organism: Nonomuraea sp. NPDC049309 (assembly GCF_043196965.1). Taxonomy (NCBI): domain Bacteria; kingdom Bacillati; phylum Actinomycetota; class Actinomycetes; order Streptosporangiales; family Streptosporangiaceae; genus Nonomuraea; species Nonomuraea sp. NPDC049309. Next base: position 715,688 of record NZ_JBICSH010000002.1, read on the forward strand.
CGGTGACGATGCGGTGGGTGCGCACGGTGTAGCCGGCCTGCGTGTACGGCAGCGCGTTCGTGACGAGGTGGAGCACCCGGTTGGGCACGCGGTTGAGGATGGCGACCTTGGGGGCCGGCGGGATGGGGTCGGGGCTGATCGCCGCCAGCTCGCCCCGGTAGTAGGCGGCCCTGCGCTTGACGAACGGGTACTTGGTGTGGGCCTCGAGCACCGCGGCGGCCTCGCTGATCCGCCCGGCGTCCCAGTGCTCCTTGGCCTCGTTCCACGGGCCCTTGACCACGCGCATGCCGAACTTGCGGACCATGCGGCGGGCCTTGCGGGCGGCCGGCCAGGCGACGCTGCCCACGACGGGACGCAGCCTCGGCGGAAGCGTCTCGGCCGCGGCCTGTGCCACGCGGACCGGGTCGGTCCTGACCTTCGTCCACACGACGCGGGAGACGATGACGGGGTGGTTGACGAACCCCCTCAGAAGCCCACCGACGCCGGCACGGGCGGACTTCGCGGAGACCCGGTCGTTCGTACGGGAGGAGTCTTGACGACTGGCGTCGGATGCCACGGTGGGACCGTACCATAGGCAGCGTTTTTTCCCTTCCGCTATGAAAGGCGAGGTCAATGAGGGAGAACCCCCTGGTCCTGCACGTATTGGGCGCTCGCCCCAATTTCGTGAAAGCGGCCCCGGTGGTGCGGGCACTCGGCGAGCTCGACGTGCGGCAGGGCATCATCCACACCGGTCAGCACTACGACGCGCTCATGTCGGACGTCTTCTTCGCCGACCTCGGGCTGCCCGAGCCGGTGGCCAATCTGGGCGTCGGGTCCGGCAGCCACGCCAAGCAGACGGCCGCGCTGCTCGTCGGCCTCGAAGAGGTCGTGCAGGAGCAGGACCCCGACCTGGTCGTGGTGTACGGCGACGTGAACTCGACGCTGGCCGCCATCCTCGTCTGCGCCAAGCTGGGGGTGCCGACGGCGCACGTGGAGGCGGGCCTGCGCTCCTACGACCGCAGCATGCCCGAGGAGGTCAACAGGGTCGTCACCGACGCCCTGGCCGACGTGCTGTTCGCGACCTCGCCCGAAGCGCTGTCGTACCTGGCGTCCGAGGGCGTGCCCGCCCACAAGGTGCACCTCGTGGGCAACCCGATGATCGACAGCCTCTTCTCCGCGCTGCCCAAGCTCGACCCCGCGCCGATCAAGGCCAGGCTCGGCCTGCCCGGCAGGTACGCGGTGGCCACCCTGCACCGCCCGGCCAACGTCGACACCGCCGAGGCCGCCAAGGAGCTGGTGGACGCGGTGCTGGAGGTCTCGCGGCAGGTCCCGGTCGTGGTGCCGGTGCACCCGCGCGGCAAGGCACGGCTGGCCGAGGCCGGTCTCGTGGACGGCGAGACCGTCAAGGTCATCGACCCTCTCGGGTATGTGGACTTTCTCTCACTCGTACGCGGCGCCGCGCTCGTCGTCACCGACTCCGGCGGCGTGCAGGAGGAGACGACCATGCTCGGCGTCCCCTGCCTGACCGTCCGGCCCAACACCGAGCGGCCGATCACGATCACGCACGGCACCAACCGCCTGGTCACGCCCGCGCTGCTGCCGGTCGCCGCGGAGAAGGCGCTGGCCGACGGCGCCGCCACCCCGGCGGGCGAGCTGCCGGTGCTGTGGGACGGCAAGGCGGGCCCGCGCATTGCCACGGTGATCGCCGCCTGGCTGAAGGGCGACAACCTCGCGCCTGCCTCTCAGGCCAAACGCCCCGAATAGCGGCAAACCCCGCCGTAGTATGAAACACCTCCGCTGAGCGATAGGCGTACCACCATGGCCGAAACCCCCGAACAGCCCACGTATCAACGGCTCGGGCCCGTCAACTGGCTGCCCGAGGAGCGCAAGCTCGTCGAGCGTTACGAGGCGGAGATCAGGGAGCTGCGCAAGCGGCTGGAGATCGCCGAGGCCAAGGCCGCGTACGCGACATGGAAGCTGGAGGCCACGCAGGCCAAGCGCACGTACAAGCTGGGCGAGGCCCTGGGCTCGAAGAAGCCCAGGAAGATCGTCGAGGCGGTGCGGTCGCGGGAGCGCGCGCCCAAGCCGCCGATGCCGGTCAGCGAGGCCATCCAGCAGGCCGAGAACCGGCCGCCGCTCGTCGAGGTGCCGGCGGTCAAATGGCCGAAGGGCCCGATCAACCGGCCCGACCTGAAGGTCGCGGTGATCCTCGACGACTTCTCGCGCATGGCCTTCCGCTACGAGTGGGACCAGATCGAGTTCGGGCTCAAGGACTGGCCGGACATCTTCGCCGAGAAGCGCCCCGACCTGCTGTTCTGCGAGTCGGCCTGGCACGGCAACCAGGGCCGCTGGCGCTACCAGATGACCGGCACCAACGCTCCCAAGGAGCCGCTGCGCGAGCTGGTCGCCTGGTGCAAGCGGGAGGGCATCCCCACGGTCTTCTGGAACAAGGAGGACCCGCCGAACTTCGACTTCTTCATCGACACGGCCAAGCTCTTCGACTACGTGTTCACCTGCGACGGTGACATGATCCCGAAATACCGGGAGGTCCTCGGGCACGACCGCGTCGACGTGCTGCAGTTCGCCGCCCAGCCGCGCGTGCACAACCCCATCCAGCAGAACAAGGGCCGCCTGCACGACGTGGTCTTCGCCGGGATGTACTTCCGCGACAAGCATCCCGAGCGGCGCGAGCAGATGGAGATCGTGCTCGACCCCGTCAGGGAGCTCGGCCTGCACATCTTCGCCCGCAACGGCGAGGTCGACGAGAAGTACGCCTGGCCCGAGAAGTACCGGCCGCACATCGTGGGCGAGCTGCCCTACGACCAGATGCTGGCCGCGTACCGGATGTACAAGGTCTTCCTCAACGTCAACTCCGTGCTCGACTCGCCCACCATGTGCGCGCGGCGCGTCTTCGAGCTGTCCGCCTGCGCCACCCCCGTGGTGTCCGGGTGGTCGCGGGCCATCGAGGAGACCTTCGGCGACCTCATCCCCATCGCGCGCGAGCCCGTCGAGGCGTACAACCAGGTGCTCCACCTGATCAACAGCCCCGAGCTGCGGGCCCGCCTCGGGCACCTCGCGATGCGCGAGGTCTTCGACAAGCACCTGTTCTCCCACCGCGTGGACCAGATCCTGCAGAGCCTCGGCCACAAGGTGACGCCGCGCTCGCGCTCGATCAGCGTCGTGCTGCCCACCAACCGCGCCTCGCAGATCGAGCACGCGATCTCGTCGGTGGCCAAGCAGCGGCACCGGCCGCTCCAGCTCGTCATGGTGCTGCACGGCCTCGACATCGACCCCGTCGTGGTGGCCGACAAGGCCAGGATGGCCGGCGTCACCGACGTCGTCGTCCTGCCCGCCGACCCCTCGCTCAGCCTCGGCGCCTGCCTCAACCTCGGCATCGCCGCCGCCGAAGGCGAGCTGATCGCCAAGATGGACGACGACAACCTCTACGGCGAGCACTACCTGTCCGACCTGGTCAGGGCCTTCGACTACTCCGATGCCGAGCTGGTCGGCAAGGGCGCGCACTACGCGTACTTCGAAGGCATCAACACCACGATGCTGCGGCTGCCCGGCCTGGAGCACCGCTACTCGTGGCTGGTGCAGGGCGGCACCTTCCTCGGCAAGGCGGACTTGTTCCGCAAGTACCAGTTCGCGGACATCACCCGGGGTGAGGACACGCACCTGGTCCGCCGGCTCAAGGAAGACGGGGTCAAGATCTATTCCGCCGACCGGTTCAACTTCGTGTACTGGCGCAGCGCCGACACGAAGATGCACACCTGGCAGGCCGACCACATCAAGCTGACCCGTAACGCCCAGTTCTCCTTCGTCGGCCGCCCGGACGACCACGTCCTCATCTGAGACGTCATGTGACGCAGCGTCACCTAAATCTACATATGATGACGAAGCGATAAGTGTGACGTAGTGGGTGAAGGGGCGCGTTCGTGCATACGAGCCTGCTCATCGAACGCATCGACCGCGTGCCGGTGACGGTCACCCTGACGCCCGGCCTGTCGATGCTCGCCTTGATCACCGACGCCCTGGCGGGCCGCGCGCGCGGCGCGCCCGAGTCGTGGCGGCGGCTGGTGCGCTCGGCCGCGCGCCGGCCCGACCCGACGGTGGTGCGCTCGCTCGCCAGCCCCGGCTTCAGTGTGCTGCCCGACCTCGTGCTGCCCGGTGAGTTCACCCGCGACCTCACCGTGCCCGACCAGCTCGACATGCTCCGCGACCTGCCGGGCGACGCGCTGGTCGCGGAGGTGGAGACGATCGTCGGCGGGCGCCCGCCCGAGCACTGGCGGCCCGCGCTCACGCAGCCGCAGCGCTGGCTGCACGGCTACGCCGCCCTCCTGGAGGAGGTCTGGTCGGCGATGCGGCCGGTCTGGGAGCGGGCGCGGCCGCTGCTGGAACGCGAGGTCGAGCGGGTGGCGGTGGCCGCCGCGCGCCGCTCGCTCGACGTCCTGCTCAACAGCCTGCACCCCAACTGCCGCTACCGCGACGACACGCTCAGCTTCCCCGACTTCGAGCCCGAGCACTTCACGATCGGCTCGCGCGGCCTGGTGCTCATGCCCATGCTGGCCGGCCCCGAGGCGCTCATCTCCCGCCTCGACGGCCCCGAGGCCGTCTGGCTCGGCTACCCGCTGCCGGGCGCCGACCTGCCGCCGTGCCGGCGCGAGGACCGCCTGCGCCTGCTCGTCGGGGACGTGCGCGCGGCCATCCTGATCGCGCTGGAGCGCCCCCTGACCATGGGCGCGCTGGCAAGACGCGTCGACTACGCGCCCAACGCCGTCAGCTACCACTGCAACCGGCTGGAGTCGGCCGGGCTGATCTCCCGGCGGCGCGACGGGCGGGAGATCTACGTCGAGCGCACTCCCCGCGCCTCGGTGGTGGTGGACCTCTTCGCGAGCTGGTGAGCTATCTGCTCGCCCTGGCGAGGTTCTGGTCGGCGAGGTCGGCCAGCTCGTAGAGGCCCTTGGGTTTCACCTGGCGGCCGACGACGAGCATGGACATGACGGTGGTGCCGCGCCTGATCATGACGGAGCCGATCTGCGCGTTCTGGTCGCCGCCCTTGGCGGTGGTCAGGTAGGCGCGGGACTGGTCGCCCTTGGCGGGCATCTCGAGCGTGCGCGTGGTGTACGTGACCGGCGTGCCCCCGACGTCGGCCGTGTACGAGGTGCACTTCTCGGGCAGCGCGGCGGGGAAGTCGGGCTCGGGCAGCGATACGACGGCCTGGCTGATGGAGCCGCGCTCGGCGGAGAAGGCGACCACGGCGGCGGGCGACTGGGCGATCTCGGCCTTGGCCGCGTCGAGCTGGGCCGCGCCCGCGCACTCGGGATGCTGGAGCTTGGCCTGGCGTACCGCCTCCAGGCCCTGCTGGGTGGACTTGAGCGAGCCGAACGCGCCGGTCTCGGGCCCGTAGGCGACCTGCATGCCCTTGGGCACGGGCAGCAGGGCGGCGCGCAGCCGGTCGGTCTCGGCGGCCGACGGCGCGGACGGCGCGGTGGCGGCCGGGGCGGGCGGCTTGTCGGCGGCGGAACATCCGGCGAGTACGAGTGCGCTCAGAAATATGCCGGAAACTGCTTGACGCATGGGTTCTCCATTTCACTCCAGCGGCATTGAGAAACGTTAGAGGAAGTGGCGCGCGAGGGGCCGTACAACGGCGCTATCCGCGGTATTACGCGGCTTCGTGAGCCATTTACCGTTCGCCCTGCGCAACGGGCTTCACCTCGGCTGATGCATCCACAAAGCGGCATCATCCGTAATGGGGCGGGCAAAATGTTCGCCGATGCGCTGCGCGTCCCTGTGCGGCTTTTCCCGGGCGCTGCCGATGATCGCGGCATGAGCCTGACCCCGCGCGATCTCGGCATGGACGTTCCCATTTCCCGCCGCGACTTCTTCGACGGGATCGCCGCCGGCTGCGTGGCCGCGACCGTCGCCCCGTCCGCAGCCCCGTCCGCGGCCCCGTCCGCCGCCCCGTCCGCCGCCGTGCCGGCGCGGGCGGCCCAGCAGCCCTCAGGGCCGCCCGCGCCCCGTACGCCCTTTACAGTGCTCGGCGACACCGGTGAGGCGCTCAGCGTCCCGCACGCGCTGCGAGACGGGCGCTTCTGGGCGCACGCGGGCACCCCCGTGCCGACGGGCGAGCGGTACGGGCTGGTGGTCGTGGGCGCGGGCCGCAGCGGGCTGGAGGCGGCCGCCGAGTGGTCGCGCCGCCGGCCGCGCGACCGCGTGCTGGTGCTGGACAACCATCCCGAGGGCGGGGCGCGGCGCGAGCCGCTGCGCAGGGGCGTGGCGTTCGACGCCGTGATGTGCGACAGGGAGAGCTTCGGCGCGGACACGCTCGTCACGCTCTCCGGCCCCGGCTGGATCGACCGGCTGCCGATCGACGGGCAGGCGCGCGAAGACCTGCGCACCCTGTACGGCGACCCGCCCGACTGGCTGCCGGGCCTGTCGGCGGAGGCGAAGGAGGAGCGGCTGGCGGGACTGACGTACTCGGCGTTCCTGCGCGAGGTGTGCGGCGCGCACCCGGACGCCGAGCGGTTCTGCCGCACCATGTCGGCGCCCGAGTGGGGCTACGACACGCGGGCGTTCGGGGCGATCGACGCCTGGGGCACCGGCTATCCGGGCTTCGGCGGGCTGGGGCTGGACCGGTCGAGGCCGTCACGGTACAACTCGGCGACCGTACGGGCCGAGTGGCACGGAGCGTCCCGTACCAGACCGGCCCCGCCGGACGTCCCCGTGCGGTGGTCCAGCCCGGTGGTGTCGGTGCGCGACGGCGCGCGTGCGGCGACCGTCGGCTACTTCGACGGCCACCTGGTGCGCACGGTCGAGGCCGGGGCCGTCATCCTGGCCTGCCCGAGCGCGGCCGTCCCGTACCTCGTGCCCGATCTGCCGGAGGAGCGGCGCAGGGCGCTGTCCAGGGCCGTGCGCGTGCCGCTGCTGACCGCCGAGGTGCGCCTGAGCGACCCGGAGGCGTGGCGGCGGCTGGGGGTGCGCAGGGTGCGGTGGACGGGGGCGTACTGGTGCGCCGCCGAGTTCGCGCCGCCAGACCGGGTGCGGCTGCTGGCCGCGCCGTGCCGTTCCGAGCTGGGTCCCGACGCGGGCTCGGCGGCGGGGCGGCGCGAGCTGTTCAGGACGCCGTACGAGGTCTTCGAGCACACCGTGCGCGATCAGCTCGCCAGGCTGCTCGGCCCGGCCGGTTTCGACCCGGGACGGGGCATCGCGGCGATCACCGTGCACCGCTGGGGGCACGCGATTCCCCCGGAATATCGGCGGCCCTGGCATGAGTTCCACCCGGACGGACCGTCCCCTGCGGACGCGGCGCGCGGGCGCTTCGGCCGGATCGCGATCGCGGGCTCCGACGCGGGCGACGGAGCCGCCGTGCTCGCCGTCGAGGAGCTGACGAGATGAAGAGACTGTGGTTGCGGATCTTCCTGACCGGCTTCGTCCTGTGGCTGGCGACCGTCGTGGTCACCGCCTGGACGGCCAACTCCAACCTCGTGCCGACCGTGGTGCTGATCGGCAGTTTCCTGGTGCCGGTGACGTTCGTGGTCTGGGCCTACGGGCGGGGCCGCTCGCCGGTGGTGACCGTCGAGCTGCTGTTCAAGGCGTTCATGATCGGCGGGGTGCTCGGGGTGCTCGGGGCCTCGCTGCTGGAGAGCTGGCTGATCCGCCCGTCGCTGCTGATGTACGTGCTGGTGGGCCTCATCGAGGAGGGCGTCAAGCTGGCCGCGCTGGTGTTCGTCACCCGTCACGTGGCCAGGCGCTTCACCAGGGACGGCGTGGTGCTGGGCGCGACCGTGGGCTTCGGCTTCGCCGCGTTCGAGAGCGCCGGGTACGCCTTCAACGCCCTGTTCACCGCCGACGGGCTGTCGCTGACCCAGCTCGTGGAGACCGAGGTGCTGCGCGGCATCCTCACCCCCGTCGGCCACGGCCTGTGGACGGCCATCGCCGGCGGCGCGCTGTTCGCCGCGCGCGGCCGGTTCTCCGCGCCGGTGCTGACGACCTACCTCGGGGTCTCGCTGCTGCACGCGCTGTGGGACTCGATGAGCGCCATCGCCATCGCGATCACGCTCGTGCTGACCGGGCGTCCGTGGCAGTTCGAGCTGCTGCGCATCGGCCGGCTGCCGGATGTGACGGCCTGGCAGGTGCACGTGTACACGGTGGTGAACTGGGCGGGACTCGTCGTGATCTCGCTGGTGGCGCTCGTGTGGCTGTGGGGTGTGCTGTCCGGAAGAGGCCGCGAGAGGGAGATCTTGTCCCAATAATCACGGGAATGAACGCGTTCCTCCCACTGCGCCGGAAGCATAATCGGTGCTAGTCTCCTGTGCGATCTTCCGGAGGTGTATTTACACAAGGTGTGGAAATGCCCCCGACTCGAGGTTGGGACATGGGCTCGCGAAACCGGTCTATTCGGTTCAAGATCTTCTTATTACTGCTGCTACCCCTCCTGTCTCTGAGCGCGCTGTGGGGTTTCGTTCTCAACCTCACCATGGGCGACGCACAGTCACTGCTTCGCGCGAACACCCTCTACTCCACCATCGGCGTCACCTCCATGGACCTGGGAACACAGCTCCAGGCCGAACGCGTACGCTCCGCCGAGACGGTCACAACGCGTCAACTCTCCGACGTGGTACGCGCCCAGCGAGCCCGCACCGACCGCTCGGTCGCCGAGTTCCGCAAGGCCGTCACCGAGGCGGGCGGCGCCGTGGACGGCACACTCCGCCGCCCGGTCCAAGCCCTCGACAAGGCGCTCGACAACCTCACCGCCATCCGGGCCAACATCGACAACGGCTCCGCGTCGCGGCTGTCGGGGCTCAACGCCTACAACCGCATACTCGACGCCCTCTTCGCCGTCTACGACCACATCGTCACGCTCCCCGACCTCAAGCTCTCCCAGCAGGCGTCATCGCTGCAGGCCATGGGCCACGCCAGGGAGTACATCTCCAGGGAGAACGCGCTCCTCGTCGGCAAGCGCGGCGGCCGGCGGCTCACCGAGGCCGAGGCGACCGCCTTCACCGAATACGCCGCCTCCAGGAAGTTCCTCTACTCGCGCGGCCTCGCCGGACTCGACGTGGCGCTGCGCAGGCCGTACGAGCAGGTCTTCGCCACCGAGCCCTACCTGACCTTCGTCTCGCTCGAAGACCGCGTGATCAAAACGGGCGCGCCGCCGCAGAACATGACCGCCTGGCACGAGACCATGGACCGGCTCGCCTCCCGCCTCGACGACCTCAACGCCTCCTCCACCGCCATCCTGGCCGATCGCGCCTCCAGCGCCGCCGCCTCCACCCTCGCCAGGATCTCCGTCGCGGGCGGCCTCGGGTTGATCGCCGTGCTCGCGTCGATCATCATCTCTGTACGCTTCGGTCGTCGCCTCGCAGGAGAGCTGGCCGGGCTGCGTGCCGCCGCGGTCGAGCTGGCGCAGCAGCGGCTGCCCTCGATCGTGGCGCGGCTGCGCAAGGGTGAGGACGTCGACGTACGGAAGGAGGCCAAGCCGATCAAGGTGAGCGGTTCCGCTGAGATCACCGACGTGGCCGGGGCCTTCGGTTCCGTGCAGCGCACCGCCGTGGACGCGGCGGTCGGCCAGGCCGCGCTGCGGCGCGGGATCGGCCAGGTCTTCCTCAACCTCGCCCGCCGCAAGCAGGGCCTGCTGCACCGCCAGCTCGCACTGCTCGACGGCATGCAGCGGCGTACGCACGACCCCGACAGGCTCGAAGAGCTGTTCCGCCTCGACCACTTGACCACCCGCATGCGTCGGCATGCCGAGAGCCTCATCGTGCTCTCCGGCGCCGCGCCGGGACGGGCCTGGCGCAAGCCGGTGCCGGTGATCGACATCGTCAGAGCCGCGATCGCCGAGGTCGAGGACTACACCCGCGTCTCGGTCGAGACCATGCCGGCCGGGGCCGTCGAGGGCACCGTCGCCGCCGACCTGACCCACCTCGTCGCCGAGCTGATCGAGAACGCCACCATCTACTCGCCGCCCGACACCACCGTCCAGGTGCGCGGCGACCTCGTCAGCAACGGCTACGCCATCGAGGTCGAGGACCGGGGGCTGGGGCTGTCGCCCACCGACTACGCGCGCTACAACGCGCTGCTGTCCAAGCCGCCGGAGTTCGACCTGGCCGACAGCGACAGGCTCGGCCTGCTCGTGGTGGCCACGCTGGCCCAGCGGCACGGGATCAACGTGCTGCTGCGCCGCTCCCCCTTCGGCGGCACGACCGCGATCGTGCTGGTGCCGCGCTCGGTCGTCACCGAGCAGAGCGCCCTGGAGGCGGCGGGCGGCGACGGCAAGGCCGAGCTGCCCAGCCGTACGCGGAAGAAGGCGCTGGCCGTCGTGACCTCCGGCACCCACAACGGGCTGCCGCGACGCGTCCGCCAGGCCAGCCTCGCACCGCAGCTCAAACAACCACCGCCGGAGCAGGAGCGGCAGGCAGAACGCTCTCCCGACGAGGTACGCGACCTGTTCTCCGCCTTCCAGCGGGGAACCCAACGCGCCCGAGAAGAAGCTCCTGAGGAGGGGCCATGACTAAGGGGGATGCATGACTGTGCCGACCGCCAACACCGGTGAGCTCAACTGGCTGCTCGACGACCTTGCCACCAGGGTCGCCGCGGTGCGCCAGGCGGTGATCCTGTCGACCGACGGGCTCGCCGTCGGCCACTCGAAGGGTTTGACCCGTGAGGACGCCGAGCACTTGGCCGCCGTTGCCGCCGGTTTCCAGAGCCTCGCCCGAGGCACGGGACGGCATTTCGGCGGTGGTGACGTGCGCCAGACCATCGTGGAGATGGAGTCGGCGTTCCTGTTCGTCACGGCGGCCGGCCAGGGCACGTGCCTGGCCGTGATCGCCGAGGCGAACGTGGACGTCGGCCAGATCGCATACGAGATGGCGATGCTGGTCAAGCGGGTGGGCCAGCACATCACGACCAATCCGCGCGCTGGAGCGTCATGAGCGACGGCCCGCAGTGGTTCGATGAGGAGGCGGGACCCGTCGTCCGCCCCTATGCTCTGATTCGCGGCAGAACACGGTCGTCGGGCGACATGTTCGACCTCGTGGCCACCGTGCGCACCCTCGGCGACCCCGAGGCGGACGGCGACGACCTCGGCCCCGAACAGCGGCACATCCTGCGGGCAGCGCGAAACCCGATCTCGGTGGCCGATCTCGCCGTCGAGCTCGACCTGCCCGTCGGTGTCATCCGGGTCATGCTGGGTGACATGCGTGACAACGGCCTCATCTCGGTGACGTCGCCCTCCGCCGGAGGTGCGCGGTCGAATGAGCGCATTCTCAAGGAAGTGATCAATGGACTCCGTGCTCTCTGAGGACCCCGTCGCGCTCAAGATCCTGGTCGCGGGCGGGTTCGGCGTCGGGAAGACCACCCTGGTGGGGTCGATCAGCGAGATCAAGCCGCTGCGCACGGAAGAGGTGCTCTCCGACCGCGGGATCGGCATCGACGACCTCGACGGCGTCGAAGGCAAGAACACCACGACCGTCGCGATGGACTTCGGCCGCATCACGATCCGCGAAGGGCTGGTCGTCTACCTGTTCGGCACCCCCGGACAGGAGCGGTTCTGGTTCATGTGGGACGAGCTGTCCTACGGCGCGCTGGGCGCCGTCGTGATCGCCGACACCCGGCGGCTGACCGACTGCTTCCCCTCCGTCGACTACTTCGAGCAGCGCGGCACACCGTTCGTGGTGGCCGTCAACTGCTTCGACGGCGCCCAGCGGCACAGCGTGGAGGACGTGCGCATCGCGCTCGACCTGGACGACGACGTGCCCGTCATGCTCTGCGACGTGCGGCGGCGCTCGTCGGCCAAGGAGGTCATGATCACGCTGGTCGAGCACTCCTTGCGGCAGCTCACCTCGGCCAACTGACGGCCCGCGCGCCCCTGACCCGCTACAGGGCACGCAGGCCGTTGATCACCTCGCGGAGCAGGCTCTCCGACGGGGTGGCGGCCTTGTCGCGCGGCGGGCGCACCGTGACCAGGTTGTGTTCGAGCAGGTCGCCGATCAGCACCCGGACGACACCGACGGGCAGGCCGAGATCCGAGGCGATCTCGGCGACCGGCTTGTTGTGACCCGACACGCAGCCCAGCAGCCGCCGGTGCTGTGCGCTCAGCTCGGCCTTGGCCGGGGCGGGCGCCCCCGTCAGCACGACGGTCGCCAGCAAGTCGACCTCGGCGGAGGCGGGCCTGGTGCGTCCGCGCGCGACCGCGTACGGCCGCACGACGGGCCCCGCCTCCTCGTCAACCCACTCGTGCTCGCGGCTCACGATCGAGATCCCCCATCCTGCTCGCTTTCCTGCCGGCCGCGCTGCCAGCCCGACTGGAGCGAGGAGAGCAGCGCCCTGGCCTCCTCAGGCGAGCGCTCCTCAGCGGCCGGAGCCGGCCCCTGAGCCGGTCCCTGAGCCCGCGTCTGGCCGTTGCCGGGCTCAGGAGCCCGCCTCAGCCGCTGCCGCTGCGGCAGCCCCGTGGTGCGCTCACGGCGCGGCAGCTGCTGGGGTGGCGGGTCGTCCTGGGGCGGCGCCTGCTTCGGCAGCACCGCCCCGGCGTTGTTGCGCTTGCTCGTACGGATGCGGCGCGGCAGCCCGCCAGGCCCGGTGGGCTCCGACCTGACCACCGACACCGGGACCGGCTCGGGCTCCGGCGGCGCGGGCGGCGCGAGCGGCTCCACCAGCGAGGCGGGCACGAGCACGATCGCGGTGGTGCCTCCGTACGGCGACGGCTTGAGCGTGACCTTCACTCCGTGCCTGGCCGCCAGCATGCCCACGACGGCGAAGCCGAGCCGCTCGGTCTGGGAGGGGTCGAACTCCGGCGGGCTGGCCAGGCGGGCGTTGATGGCCCTGCGGGTCTCCTCGTCCATGCCGAGGCCGCGGTCTTCGATCTCGACGGCGAAGCCTCTGCCGACCATCTCGCCGTGCACCGAGACCTCGTTGTTCGGTGAGGAGAAGGAGGTGGCGTTCTCGATCAGCTCGGCGAACAGGTGCATGAGGTCGGCCACGGCCGCGCCGGAGACGCCGCACTCCGGCATCGGGTAGACGCGCACCCGCGTGTACTCCTCCACCTGGGCGGCGGCGCCGCTGAGCACGTCCTCGATCGGGATGGGGCCGCGCCACCTGCGGCCCGCCGAGCCGCCCGACAGCAGCACCAGGCCCTCGGCGTGGCGGCGCATGCGGGTGGTGAGGTGGTCGATCTTGAACAGCCGCTCGAGTGCTTCCGGCTCCTCGGTCTCGCGCTGCATCTCGTCCAGCAGCTTGAGCTGGCGCTGCAGCAGCGACTGGCTGCGCCGTGCCAGGTTGCGCAGCGCCTCGGCGATGCCCTCGCGCAGCCTGGCCTGCTCGACGGCGGCGTCCACGGCGGTGCTCTGCACGCTGTCGAAGGCCGCCGCGAGGTCCTTGACCTCGCTGGTCGCCTTCTCGCCCACGGTGATCGGCGGCGCCTCGGTCGCGATGTCGACGTCGTCGCCCTTGCGGAGCTTGGCGACGACGTCCGGGAGCCTGATCTCCGCGAGGTCGAGCGCGGTACGGCGCAGCGCGCCCAGCTCGCGGGCGAGCCTGCGGCCGACCCGCACCGAGATGACGATGGAGAAGACGACCGCGATCAGGCCGAGCGCGCCCGCGACGCCGGCCCGCACCAGGACCGCGACGCCCGCGGGCTCCATGCGGGCCAGCAGCTTGTTGCCGGTGTTGGCGATCGCCTGGCGGTACTCGCCGCGCACCTGGTCGGAGATGCCCCGCCACAGGTCGAGGTCCATGGGCTGACCGTTGATGTACGCCTCCAGGAGGTTCTCCATGGTGACGTAGCGGGAGCTGTAGTAGAGCTTCTCGAACGGCGCCCGCAGCTCGGTGTCGAGGTTGGCCAGGGCCTTGGGGAACTCGTACTTCCTGGCGCCGTCGAGGCTGGCCAGCATGTGCACGTCGTGCATGCCCGCCTTGCCCTTGGAGGCGATGACCAGGGCGTGCTCCCTGGACAGCAGCTCGCGGGCCTGGTCGGCGGCGATCAGGCCCTGGGCCTGGAGCGCGAGCTCCAGGTCGGTGCTGACGGTCAGGCGGGAGTAGAGGAGGTGGATCTCGTCGGAGATCCTGGCGTACTCGGTGACCAGGGTGCTCGGGGTGAAGCGGCGGTCGTCGGCCTTGCGGCGGATGTCGGGCAAGCGGTCGATCGTCTCGAAGACGGTCGAGAGCTGGGTCTTCATGTCCTCGGTCAGCGCCGACTGCGTGTCGTCGGACATGGCGGCCTGGCGGAAGTTCTTGACGCGGTCGTCCACCTTGGCGCGGGCCTTGGCGATGGCGTCCTCGTCACCGCCGGATCCGGCCAGGCGCTCGGCCGTCTCCAGCCGCTCGGTCTGGAGGTCGGCGATCAGCCAGTCCGCGTGGTTGATCACACCCGTCCAGATGGTCTCGACCTTGAGCAGGTTGAGCGCCTCGCCGACCGTGGTGCTCGCGGCGAAGCCCCACAGCGCTACCAGGGAGACCAAAGGAACGACGAGCAGCGTCGAGATCTTGAATCGGATGGATCTGCCCGATGCCATGACACCTGCTCCCGGATAGAAGATCGCGGGAGAGAATAGCATCGAAACACATGGTTTTAAGATCGACTAGCGATAAATCCGTGATATGTCGGGAAATTTATCGCCTTGCGAGTGCTCCGCTGCCACGTCAGCACCAGCAGCCGACCGGCCAGTACGGCGAGCAGCGCCACCTCCGCGCCCAGCAACAGCCGCTCCACGAGACCGATCATGACCCGCTCGCCCGGCAGCGCCACGTAGGTGATCGCCAGCAGCCCGAACCCCCCGGCCAGCGACACCCACTCCACCGCCCGCGCCACGGGCTTCCAGCGGGCGTCTGAGGCCAGCCTGGGCACCAGCAGCGCACCGGCGGCCGGGAGGCTCACGAACGCCGCCACGGACGCGCACCGGTGGATCTGCGCCGTCAGGTCGAGGTCCTGGCCGATGGGTGTGGTCGGGACGGCCGCGGCCACCACCAGGGCGCCCGACCACACCATCAGCAACCGCTCGGGCCACCCCCGTACGGGCGCCCCCGACGCCCGCAGGCCCAGCAGCAGCGCAAGCGACCCGATGCCCAGCACGGCCATCGCGGTCTCCGTGACGCCCCCGCGGTCGGCCACGGCGTACTCGCTGACCGTGATGTTCACGAGGTCGAGCCGCTGATCGGGGACGAGCTGCCCCGCCACCACGGCCACCACCGAGAACAGGATCGCCGCACAGGCGATCCAGGGGCTGAGCCTCTTCACTGCTGCGGTCATGCACCCCACTCTTTCGCCGGAGCGGGGATGTACACATCGGGCCTTTACCCCTATCCACCCCTGACCCGACCCCTAGTGACCACCCCTGAACCCCCCTAATGATCATTTACGGGTCGGAAAAATCCGATCACCGAAAATCCCGGCCCCGTACCCGGAAATACGGCGCCCCCGCCGGCGGCGCATGCCGGCAGGGGCGTCAGGAAATCGCGATCAGTCCAGGATGTGGCCGGTGGCGCGGTGGTAGCGCTCGCGCAGCGACGGGACGGGGTCGCCGGTGTACGTCCGCGCCTCCCCCGTGCTCCAGTCCGGCGGCTCCGTGACGAGCGTGGCCGCCTGGTACGCGGCGCCGTCGGCGACGTACTCGGCCGGCGGCGGCACGGTGATCGGCAGCCCGAACACCGTCGGCGCGATGCGCCGCACCGCCTCGGAGCGCGCCGCGCCGCCGATGAGCAGCACGCGCTCCGGCCGCATGGCGAGCGCGTCGAGCGCGTCGGCGAGCCCGCACAGCATGCCCTCGATGGCCGCCCGCGCCAGGTGCGCGGGCGTCGAGGTGGCCAGCGTCAGCCCGTGGATGGAGCCGGTGGCGGTGGGCCTGTTGGGCGTGCGCTCGCCCTCCAGGTACGGCACCAGCGTCAGCCCGTCGGCCCCCGGCGGCGCCTGGAGCGCGAGCTCGCTCAGCTCGTCGAGCGAGACGCCGGTGATGCGGGCCGCGGCGTCCATGACGCGGGCGGCGTTGAGCGTGCAGACCAGCGGCAGGAACCGCCCGGTCGCGTCGGCGAACCCGGCGACCAGGCCCTCCGGGTCGGCGCTCGGCGTCTCGGAGACCGCGAACACCGTGCCGGAGGTGCCGAGCGAGACCACGACGTCGCCCGAGCGCGCGCCCACGCCCAGCGCGGCCGCCATGTTGTCGCCGGTGCCCGGACCGACCAGGATCGGGCCCTCGTTCGCGGCCTCGGCGGGCCCGAGCACGCGCGGCAGCTTCGGCACCGTGCCGAGCGCGGCCTTGAGCAGGTCCGTGCGGTACGTCCCCGTCGCGGGCGACCAGTAGCCGGTGCCCGAGGCGTCGCCCCGGTCGGTGACGAGCCTGTCGAGCGACGGCGTGGGCGCGTCGGCCCAGGCCTCCACCGAGAACGGCCCGCTCTCCAGCGCCCCGATGAGCCGCCAGGTGAGCCAGTCGTGCGGCAGGCACACGGCGGCGGTGCGCGCCACGCTGTCCGGCTCGTTCTGGGCCAGCCAGCGCAGCTTGGTGACGGTGAACGAGGCGACGGGCACCGACCCGACCGCCTCGGCCCACGCCTGCGGCCCGCCCAGCTCGGCGATCAGGTCGTCGGCGGCCTGCGCGGAGCGGGTGTCGTTCCACAGCAGCGCCTCGCGCACGACCTGCCCGGACTCGTCCAGGCACACCATGCCGTGCTGCTGCCCGCCCACGCTGATGGCGGACACGCCGTCCAGCCCGCCGGCCTCGTCGATGGCCTGCAACAGCGCCGTCCACCAATGGGACGGATGTACTTCCGTACCGGCGGGGTGGGGGGCTCGGCCCTGCCGCACCAGCTCACCGGTGTCCGCGTCTCGAATGACGACCTTGCAACTCTGCGTGGAGGAATCGACCCCTGCGACCAGCGTCACCCACGAACTCCTAACAAGTGCTCCAGCGCAAGCTGGGTGAGATGCGTGAAATGGTAGCCGCGGGCGGCATCTGCCACGATAACGATGTCACCGCCCACGCGACCGACCGGCCTCTCGCCACAACGGACCAGCGCCTCACCGCCACCGGCCCGCGCCTCGCCACGACCGACCAGCCTCTCGCCACAACGGACCAGCGCCTCACCGCCACCGGCCCGCGCCTCGCCGCGGCCGACCGGCGTCTCGCCGTAATCGAGCGTGGGCGCCGCGCCCCCGCGCCCGCCCCGGCGCGCGGACGCCTTCGCCCGGCCTCGCACACGTCCGTCTTCGCGCGGCGCGGCATACGGACGACGCCGTGCCCGGCACACGGGCGTCTTCGCACCCGGGGTGACACACGGCGCGACCGGCGCGGCATACGGATGCCACCGCGGCGCGGTCGTACGGCCGACGCCTGGAGCCACCCGTCGCCGCGCGCCACGGTTTCCGCCGGTGAAGGCGCCGTCGCGGAAGACGGCGCACGAGACGGCACGGAAGACATCGCAGGACACGGCGCGGAAGACGGGGCGCGCGGACAGGCCGGCGGCGGCTGAGAACACGTGCACGCCGGTCTCGGCCGGTGCCCTGCCGGAGTTCCTGCTCGCGCGATCGGGACCGGTGGAGAGCAGGACATCGCGGGTGAGAAGGCCGCACGCCCGTCCGAGGAATGCGCGGCTTCGGCGAGGACGAGGAGCGCCCGAACGAGGAACACGCGGGTTCGGCGAGGGCGACGCGCCCGAACGAGAAATGCGCAGGTTCGGCGGGGGCGAGGGGCGCCCGTGCGGCGTCACCGCACCGATCGCGCGCCCACCGGCCGGCCGTCCGTGGGCCGGACGTGACACGACCGTCAGGGCGAGGCTTGTCCATGGTTCGATGCTCCCCCGGTGATCGGTCGCGCACAACCGTGCCGAGCGCGATCGCGCGATCGGAAGGGCCCGCCGCCGGGCGCCCCGCGACTCAGAGACCGGAGGGATCGCGCCCCACGCTGATCTCCTCGGCGATCTTCCGGATCTCCGCCACCTCGAGGCCGGGAGCCTTGGGCAGATGGCGCAGCAAAGCGTCCATCACCACGGGGACGGGCTGGCCGGCGAACCGGCCCGCGATCCCGTGAACCGCCCTGAACAGTGCCTCTTCGGTGTCGTGCATCGGCCTCTCCTCGGTCGGGTACCCGGCAACGCTACGACCTCCGCCCGACAGTTTTCTCGCTAGCGCTCCAACGTGTTCCTGACGGCCGAGCAAATCTCGTCCAGCCGGCGCACCTGCTCCGGCGTGAGGGCGTCGAACAGGCTGCGCCGCACCTCCTCGACGTGGCCTGGAGCGGCGGATTCGAGCACCGCGAACCCCTCGTCGGTGAGCACGGCGAAGTGACTGCGGCGGTCGGAGCTGTCCTGCTCCCGGCGCACCCACCCATGCTCTTCCAGGCGGCGCACGGCGTGCGACAGGCGGCTCTGCGAGCAGCCCGCCTTGGCCGCGAGGTCGGACATGCGCATCGTGCGGCCAGGCTGTTCCGACAGCACCGCGAGGATCACGTAGTACGTGTGCGGCATGCCGGCGTCGCGCTGCATCTGCCGCTCGAGCGCCTCGTGGACGAGCCGCGTCGCGGCCAGGAAGTTGCGCCACGTGCGCTGCTCATCGTCATCCAGCCATCTGGTCACCCTCCCAATTTAGTTGCACGCTCATATACTCAAGTCCGGGACCCGTCGAAAGGGGCGAACCATGCCGGTCCAGCGGCTGAACCACGCCGTCCTGTACGTACGCGACGTGGAGGCGAGCATCGCGTTCTACCGCGAAGCCCTCGGATTCGACATGGTGATGAGCATGCCGGGCGCCGCCTTCCTCCAGGCACCGGGCTCGTCCAACGATCACGACCTCGGCCTGTTCCAGATCGGCCCCGCCGCCGCGCCGTCGCCCGCGGGCCGCACCAGCGTGGGGCTCTACCACCTGGCCTGGGAGGTGGACACGCTGGAGGAGCTGGAGCGCGTCCGCGCCAAGCCGGCCGAGCTGGGCGCGCTGGTGGGCGCCTCCGACCACAGCACCACCAAGGCGCTGTACGCGCGCGATCCCGACGGGCTGGAGTTCGAGGTGTCCTGGCTGGTGCCCGCCGCGCTGCTCACCGAGGAGACGCTGGCGGGCCGCACGCGGGTGCGTCCTCTCGACCTCGACGCCGACATCAGGCGCTACGGCGCGCGGACCAGGGGCGGCGTGGGGGTGTCGATTCCCGCCTGACGTACCGTGGAGGTATAAGCCCTCTGGTCATACGGAGAACCGGCCATGCCAAGCGATCCTGACCATGTGGTCGACGCCATCGACGGCGTCGTCGAGGAGTGGGAGACGCTGAGCGCCGACGCCATGCGCTGGGCGCCGCCCGAGAGCAAGCGCCCCGATCTCATGACCGAGGTGAACGAGATCTTCGGGCCGCTCGTCAACGCCGTCACCCATGCGTTGCGCCCGATCGGCGACGCGTTCGAACGGGTGCTCACGTCGCTGGAGGAACACGTCGACCAGGCGATGATCGAGCCGGGCGAGCGCGGGGAGCGCGGCGAGGAGGCCGACCGGCGCGGCGAGTGAGGCCCGGTGCCCGGCGGCGCCCTCCGCGATCGCGCGCCCGGCCGCCAACAGGCCCAAGACGACCGCCGCCCGGCCGCCAACAGGCCCAAGACAGCCGCCGCCCGGCCGCCAACAGGCCGAAGGCGGCCGCATACGCGCCCGCAGCCCGTTTCGCTCGGCGCGTCAGCCCGTGCGGCGGCGTCTGGTCCTGCGCGGGTAGGCCTTGGCGGTCTCGGCCAGGCGGGCGGCGTGCTCGGCCTGCTTGCGCCAGTGCCCGTACGCGTCGCCGCGCTGCGCCAGCCGGTCGAGCTCGCTCATCGTGCTCAGCGGAATGAACGCGGGCTCGGCGTCGCGCCACGGCGTGCCGGGCAGCGGCATGAACGTGTGGGTGTGGATGCGGGCGCCCATGTCGGCCAGCTCCCCGGCCAGGGCCAGCGACTGCGCCTGGTCCTCCGGCGACTCGCCGGGCATGCCGAAGATGAAGTCGACGTTCGGCCGGAAGCCGTGCTCGACCGCGATCCTGACGGCGTCGCGCACGGGTGAGGTGCCGTGGCCGCGTCCCGAGGCGGCCAGCACCTTGTCGGAGCCCGACTGGGCGCCGATGATGATGTTGTCGTTGGCGACGTACCGCTTGAGCAGCCGCATCGCCTCCGGGGTGACGTGCTCGGGCCGCACCTCGGACGGGAAGCTGCCGAAGAACACCCGGCCGTGCGGCGGCAGCTCCTCCTTCACCCCGGCCAGCAGCTCCTCGACCTTGTCGAGGTCGGGGTCGGGCCCTGGCGAGCCGTAGGAGAGCGAGGTGGGCGTGATGAACCGTACGTCCCGCAGCCCTCTGTCGACCATCGAGCGCACGTGCTCGCGCACGCTCGCCACCGACCGGTGCCGGAACTGGCCGCCGAACATGAACGGCGTCTGGCAGAAACGGCACGTGTAGCGGCAGCCGCGGGTGATTTCGATCGGCCCGTGCCTGCCCACGAACGACGGGAACGCGTCGAGCGGGAGCTGCGGCGCCGGCCTGGTGCGCAGCGCGACGCCGTCGGCGTCTCTGATGGCGAGACCCGGCACGCTGGTGAGCGGCGCGTCGGCCTGCAGCGCGCGGACGAGCGAGATGATGGTGGATTCCCCTTCGCCGATGCCGGCGAGGTCCCACCCGGCGTCGATGACCTGCTGGGGCTCGGCGGTGGCGTGGACGCCGCCCGCGATGTGCAGGCCGCGGCCGTCGCTGAGCTTCTTGACCGTGGCGAGCTCGGCGGCCATGGCCTCGGCGTCGGGAGAGTAGAACGACCAGAGCGTGATCACGCGGTCGGCCGTCGTGGCCTTGATGTGTTCGGCGGTCTCTTCCGGGGTGGTGCCGAGCCGTAGCTCGTGTTCGACCTTCGCGGTCTCCAGGGCGGCGAGCAGGGCGTGCACGCCGTACGTCACCGCCTTGCGATATCGGACCACCACACAGACTGCCAGCGCCACGTCCGGCAGCGTAGCTCAGGCGTGGGCGAGCCGCATCGCGCGCAGCGGCTCGGTGAGCTTGGCCAGCTCGGCCAGCATGGCGTCGGCCCCCTGCTCCATCTCGGGGGTGGGACGCAGCTTCCTGTCCTCGGTCAGGTGCTGGGTGACGAACGGAATGATCACGCCTTCGAGCACGGGCACCATCTTCATCGTGCTGACGACGTGGCGCAGGCCGGTGACGGCGCGGGTGCCGCCGGAGACGCCGCCGTAGCTGACGAAGCCGGCCGGCTTGTGCTGCCACTCCAGGCACAGGTAGTCGAGGGCGTTCTTGATCGAGGCGGGGAAGCTGTGGTTGTACTCGGGCGTCACGAAGACGTACGCGTCGCCACGCTCCACGGTGGCGCTCCACTCCTTGGTGTGGCTGTTCACGTACTGGCGCAGCCTGGGGTGGTTGGGCTCGTCGAGCAGCGGCAGGGCCACCTCGGCGAGGTCCACGAGCTCCACGTCGAACAGGCCCGATGCCGCGGCCTTGCCGTGGAACCACTCGGCCACGGGGCGGCCCGTGCGCCCCGGTCTGGTACTGCCGACGATGACCTGCAGGACAGGCTTGACTTCCATCATTACTCCTGGTGAGGCGGGTTTTCGTTGCTCAACATTATTGAGGAGCTACATATTCCTGAGCAAACGCTACACTGGAATCATGAGCCCTCCGTCCGTCTGCACCCGCTTCCACATCGCCCTGGAACTCATCGGCGCGCGCTGGTCAGGGGCGGTGATCAGCATCATCTTCAAAGGCGCGCACCGGTACGCCGACATCAAGGCGGCCATCCCCGGCATCAACGACACGATGCTGGCCAGGCGCCTGCGCGAGCTGGAGTCCGCAGGCATCATCGAGCGACGGGTGCTCGCCACCTCGCCCGTACGCGTCGAATACCACCTGACCGAAATGGGGCAGGAGCTGCGCCCCGTCGTCGACGAGCTGGTCACGTGGGCGCACAAGTGGATCCCGCTGCCCGAGACCGCCTCCGCCTGACCGCCGCGCTTTCCGCAGCCACGACGGGCCGTCCGGCCCCGCAGACCCTCCCGGCTTCGCGACCCCCGGCGCGTTTGCGACTCCCCCGCTCTCCGCAGACCGTCGCTTTCCGCAGACCTCCGGTTTCCGCAGACCGTCGCTTTCCGCAGACCTCCGGTTTTCGCAGACCGTCGCTTTCCGCAGACCCCAGCTGTCCGCGAACCCTGCTATCCGTAAACCCCGCTTCCCGCGGACCCCGTTGTCCGCAGACCTCGCTGTGCGCAGACCCCACTGTCCGCAGACTGCGTTGTCCGCAGACCCCGCTATTCGCCTACGGCGCTTTTTCGCCTACGGCCGACGCCCCTGGCGCGAGCGGATCCGTCGCCTAGAATCGACGGCATGACCTGGCGACATTGATGCCTGACCAGCGGATCCAGCAGCGGATCCAGCACAAGGGGCCGGCGCGGGGCGCGCGGGCCTCCGAGCCGACGAGCACTCGGAGCCCCGTTCGATCCGCCCCCTGGAAGGCCTCATGCTCGTCGCTTCGTTGTACGCGTACGCGTTCCTCAGCGAATTCATCCTGCTCTACCCGGTATACGCGCTGCTGTTCACCGATACCGGTCTCTCCCTGGCCCAGGTCTCCAGCCTGTTCGCCATCTGGTCCGTCACCGGCCTGCTGCTGGAGATCCCGTCCGGCGCCTGGGCCGACGCCGTCTCCCGCCGCCTGCTGCTCTGCCTCGGCCCGCTGCTGAGCGGGCTCGGGTTCGCGCTGTGGGTGCTGTTCCCCTCCTATTGGGCCTTCGCCGCCGGCTTCGTGCTCTGGGGGACGGGCGAGACGCTCGTGTCCGGTTCGTACGAGGCGCTCGCGTACGAGGAGCTCGACCACCGCGGCGAGGCCGATCGCTACGCCACGGTCATCGGCCGGGCCACCGCGGCGGGCCTGATCGCCACCGCGGCCGCCATGGCGCTCGCCGTGCCGGTGTTCGCCGCCGGTGGCCATCCCGCGGTCGCTGCGGCCAGCGTGGCGGCCTGCGTCCTGTGCGCGGCCACGGCCCTGACGCTGCCCGAGCACCGGGTGCGCACGGAGGCGCCGTCGTACCTGGCCGTGCTGCGCGAGGGCGTCGCGCGGACGCGGGCCGATCGGCGCGTCACGCACGCGGTGCTGCTCGTCGCCTTCGTGGTGGCGGTCTGGGGCGGTCTTGAGGAGTACGTCCCGTACCTCGCGCTGGAGGCCGGGGTGCCCAAGGCCGCGGTGCCGCTGCTGGTCCTGCTCGTCACCTTGGGCGTCGCGGCCGGCGGCATGCTCGCCGGGCCCGCCGAGCGGCTGCCGCCGCGAGCGTACGGGCTGCTGCTCGGCCTGGCCGCGCTCGCCCTGGTGGCGGGGGCGCTCAGCAGGCACGTCGTCGGGTTCGTACTGGTCGCGCTGGCGTTCGGGGCGTTCCAGCTCGCCGGGGTGCTGGCCGACGTACGGCTGCAGAACCGCATCAGCGGGCCCGCGCGGGCCACGGTCACCTCGGTGGCCGGTCTCGGCACGAACGTCGTGACTCTGGGGACCTATGGCGCGTATGGGGGGCTGTCAACTCACGCGTCCAATGGGACGACGTTCGCGCTGCTCGCCCTTCCGTACCTGATCATCGCCCTGTTCACCGCCCGCGCTCCCCGATAGCGGGCTGAGCGGCACCACCTGCGGCCGGAGCCAAAGATCGGCTCCGGCCGCAGGTTTCGGACGACATTTATGTGATGTGAGATAGGTCCATAATGGGAGCCATAACACCGAAATAGTTTCCTTTCGGTATCTGAACATCGCGCGCCACAGCCGTTAACTTGACAGCACCCCCACCCGAGGAGTGCACATGTTGAGTAAGCGCTGTGCGCTGGCAGGCGGGCTATTCGTCGCCGTCTGCCTGGCAACCCCCATGAGCCCGGCCTTAGCCGACCCGGCACCTCAGACGGCCTCCCCCGCCGCACCACCGGAGATGATCGACGCGCTCGAACGCGACCTCGGCCTCTCCGAAGACCAGGTCATCACCCGCCTGGCGAACGAAGAGCGCGCCGCCGCCACCGAGAAGAGCCTCAGCTCCGAGCTGGGCAACGACTCCTTCGGCGGCGCCTGGCTCAACGACGACGCGACCCAGCTGAACGTCGCCACCACCGACCCGGCGGAGGCCCCCGCCATCGAGGCGCGCGGCGCCAAGCCCGTCGTCGTCAAGCACTCGCTCGCCGAGCTGAACGGCATCATGGCCAAGCTCGACCAGGCCCCCGAGAAGGTCAGGGCGGGCGCGGCGCTGTGGTACGTGGACGTGAAGACCAACACCGTCTCCGTCCAGGCGCCCACCGTCGAGGCGGCCCAGGCCCTCGCCGACGCCGCGGGCGTCGACAAGAGCGCGGTCAACGTCTCCGCGACCACCGAGCAGCCGAAGCCGCTCATCAACATCATCGGCGGCAGCCCGTACTACATCGGCTCCAGCCGGTGCAGCGTCGGCTTCGCGGTCACCCGCGGCAGCACCCCCGGCTTCGTCACCGCGGGCCACTGCGGCCGGGCCGGCCAGACCACGAGCAACCCGTCGGGCACCTTCCAGGGCTCGTCCTTCCCGGGCAACGACTACGCCTGGGTCGCCGCTCCGGGCAACACCGTGACCCCGTACGTGCGCGGGTCCGGCGGCGCCAACGTGACCGTGCGCGGCTCCACGCAGGCCTCGGTCGGCTCGTCGATCTGCCGCTCCGGCTCCACCACCGGCTGGCGCTGCGGCACCATCCAGCAGCACAACGCCAGCGTCACCTACCCGCAGGGCACGGTCACCGGCCTGACCAGGACCAGCGCGTGCGCCGAGCCCGGTGACTCCGGCGGCTCCTTCATCTCCGGCAACCAGGCGCAGGGCATGACCTCCGGCGGGTCCGGCAACTGCACCTACGGTGGCACCACCTACCACCAGCCGGTCAACGAGGCGCTGAGCGTGTACGGCCTCACCCTCGTCACCGGCTGATCCTCCGCCTCCGCGGATATGACGCGGCGCGCCCTCACCGGGGGCGCGCCGCTTCGCGTTCCCCCGGGCCACACCCCGCAGCCACCCTGGTCCGCGTCCCCTTAGCCGCTCCCGGCCGCGGCTGCGACCCCGCGCGCGATCTCGGTGATCGGCGGCGCACCGAATTCGCGGTCGCCCCTCGCGCACGGCGGTCCCGCGTACCGGATCCCCCGCCGCCCGCACCGCGCGGGGCGGGGCGTCCGGGCGGCCAAGAACGCGAGACCGCCGCCAGATGCTTTCGTAGGCTTCGACCATGGATTGGCTGACCTGGCACGACAAGTACGACGTTCCCGGCTCCTACATGGCCCAGCGCTTACGTGTCGTCCAAGAGCGCATCCGCCTCGCCCTGGACGAGTCCCCACCTGGCCCGCTGCGGCTCATCAGCCTCTGCTCCGGCCAGGGCCGCGACGTGCTGGGGGTGCTCGCCGAGCATCCCCGCCGCGACGACGTCCGAGCCCGCCTCGTCGAGCTGGACCCGCGCAACACCGCACTCGCCTCGGAAACGGTCGCATCGCTCGGACTCGACCAGGTCGAGGTGCTGACGGCCGACGCCGCGCTCACCGACCAGTACCAGGACATGGCGCCCGCCGAGATCGTCCTCGTCTGCGGCGTGTTCGGCAACATCACGGACGAGGACATAGAGAACACCGTCGACACCTGCCGCCAGCTGTGCGCCACCGGCGGGGTGGTCATCTGGACCCGCCACCGCCGGCCGCCGGACCGGGTGCCGCTGATCTGCCGCTGGTTCGAAGAACGCGGCTTCGAACGCGCATGGGTGTCGCCCCCGGAGGCCGGCTTCGGCGTCGGCGTCCACCGCTTCACAGCCGACCCCCTCCCCCTCGTGCCGGGGCGGCGCATGTTCACGTTCAACGACGAGGTTCGCAAGGACGCGCCGTCCGGGCACGAGTGACGCGAATCCCGATCAGATCGTCTCCGGCTCAGCAGGCCGCTGACGTACGGGCTGCTCCGAAGGGGTCGTCGGCGACGTAACACCACCGCGCGTTCGCGTCCCCTGCCGGCGACGTCCGTGGCGGTCCCCTCGATGTCCACAGGGACCGTCACGGCCAGCGCCGCCGATGACCCAGTCCGCGCGCGGGCGCGGTTGAGCGCGTGCTACCTGCGTGACGGCAGGCGGCGGTGGCGCTCAGTTTGCGGCATCCCCACCACCGCAGGCACTACTCCACACTGTCCAACTTCGTCGAGAAAGTTGTCAGAATCGGGCACTTGGCGACATTCATCACACAGCCCCACCCTTCCGTCATAGCGCAACGGGAAGGAGAAGCAATGGACGGCCGCGCTACCGGTTCCCCTGGTTCGGCTCCCCGCTTGGCCGGTGCTCTGGGCAAACGCCATCTCAGCATGATCGCGATCGCCGGTGTGATCGGAGCGGGCCTGTTCGTGGGCAGCGGGGCCGCCATCAGCCAGGCCGGACCCGGCGTTCTGGTCTCCTACGCCGCCGCCGGCCTGCTCGTGGTGCTGGTCATGCGGATGCTCGGCGAGATGGCGGCCGCCAACCCCGACACCGGCTCGTTCTCCGCGTACGCCGAACGGGCGATCGGCCCGTGGGCCGGGTTCTCGATCGGCTGGCTGTACTGGTGGTTCTGGGTGGTCGTGCTCGGCGTCGAGGCCACGGCGGGCGCGGCGATCGTGCACCGCTGGCTGCCCGTGGTGCCGCAGTGGACATGGGCGCTTCTGCTCATGGTCGCGCTGACCGTCACCAACCTGGTCTCCGTCCGCTCGTACGGCGAGTTCGAGTTCTGGTTCGCCTCCATCAAGGTCGCCGCGATCACGGTGTTCCTGCTGGTCGGCGTGGTGGCGATCGTGGGACTGCTGCCCGGATTCCCCGCACCGGGCCTGTCGAACCTCACCGGGCATCAGGGCTTCTTCCCGAACGGACCGGGGCACGTGTTCGCCGCGATGCTCGTCGTGGTCTTCTCCTTCTTCGGCGCCGAGATCGCCACGGTCGCCGCGGGCGAGTCGGCCCACCCCGAGCAGGCGGTGCGCTCCGCGGTGCGTTCGGTGGTGTGGCGGATCCTGGTGTTCTACCTGGGCTCCATCGCGGTCGTGGTCACGCTGCTGCCCTGGGACGACGCGAGCGTGGTCAAGAGCCCGTACGTCGCGGTGCTGGACCGGATCGGGCTGCCCGCCGCCGGCGTGGTGATGGACGCGATCGTGCTGACCTCGGTACTGTCCTGCCTGAACTCCGCGCTGTACACCGCCTCGCGGATGGCCTACTCGCTGGCGGTGCGCGGGGACGCGCCCAAGGCGTTCGGCAGGCTGTCGAACGCGAAGGTGCCGGTCGTGGCCGTGCTCGTGTCGACCGTCGTGGGCTTCGTCGCGGTGTTCTTCAACTACGTCTCGCCCGACACGGTGTTCCTGTTCCTCACCAACTCCTCCGGCGCCGTCGCGGTGTTCGTCTGGCTGGTGATCGCGTTCTCGCAGCTGCGGATGCGCCGGGTGCTGGAGCGTGAGACCCCGGGCAAGCTGACCCTGCGCATGTGGGGCTATCCGTACCTGACCTGGGCGTCGATCGCGGGCATGGTCGCCCTGCTGGTCGGCATGCTCTTCGACGACGGGAACCGGTCGCAGCTCGCGATGAGCGTGGCCGTGGCCCTCATCGTCGTAGGCGTCGGCGTCTGGCGCCAGCGCGCGGGGCGGCGCGTGACGGTCGCCGAGGCCCTCGCCCCGGACGCCGCCGTGCCCGACGGATCCACCGCCCGCTGACCCTGAAGCGACCGGCGCGCGCCTCCCCGCCCGCCGGTCGCTTCCGTACGTACGGGCGGAAGCCCGGCGCCGCCTGCCGGGAAACTCTCGACGCGCTCCCCGGCCCGAAGGACGCGGCGCTGTGGACACCCCACCGCCCGTCGCCGCGGCGCTGTGGACGCCTCGCCGGCCATCGCGAGCGCTGTGGACGACGCCTTCGCAGCCGCCGGAGCAGCGCTGTGGATGTAGGGGCGGCCGTTGCAACCCGAAGTGCGACTCACCGTCCCCAGAACACCAACGAGGCCCTCTCCCCGTATTCGGGAAGAGGGCCTCTCACGTGCGGAGGATGAGGGATTTGAACCCTCGATGGGCGGTAAGCCCAAACCGCATTAGCAGTGCGGCGCCATAGACCTGACTAGGCGAATCCTCCTGGAAGCCAGTGTGGCTCAGCACAGCGTACCGGCCTTCTGGCGAGGCGGCAAAGCGATTGCTCCGCGGGCCTCCATTCCACGTTATCAACAGGCTGTGGGTAACTGCCTGTGGATGAAGCCCGCCCAGTGTTGAGGCGGGCTTCAGGGCTGTGGATAACCGGGTTTTCCACAGCCCCACAGGGCAACGTCCCCGAGAACGGGGTTCGGTTCTCGGAGGTACGACTCGGCCTCCGGGTGCCGGGAGCCGGCCATCAGGCGACACCGTACGTCCCTGGAGGGTCAGGCGGCCGGGTTGGCCTCGCCCTCGATCTCCACCTTGACCTTCTTGCCCACGAGCACACCACCGGTCTCCAGCGTCTGGTTCCAGGTGAGGCCGAAGTCCTCGCGGTCGAACTCCGTGGTGATGGAGAAGCCCCAGACGGCCTGGCCCCACGGGTTGGTGCCGGCGCCGCCGTACTCGACCTTGAGCTCCACCTCGCGGGTGACGTCGCGGATGGTGAGGTCGCCGACCACGGTGAACTCGTCACCCGAGTGGCCGGTCACGCGGGTGCTGCGGAACGTGATGTTCGGGAACTTATCGGCCGCCAGGAAATCGTCACCTCGCAGGTGGGCGTCACGGTCGGCGACACCGGTGTGGATGCTGGCGGCCTCAATGGTCAGCTCGGCGGAGGACTCGAGCGGGTTCTCGGCGATCGTGACCGAACCGCTGAACTTGCCGAAGTGGCCGCGGACCTTGCTGACCATCATGTGCTTGACCACGAACCCGATGGTCGTGTGGGCTACGTCAATGGTGTAGGTACCGGCGGCGGGAATGGTCAGGGACTCCCAGGTACGGGTGGTCATCGGCTCTCCTTGGCTGGACAGTTGCCTCGTGGATTACTGCGGCAACGATTGTCTACCTGAGGAATATTCCTCTCGTCAACTATCGTCGGCTAAGGTGTGAATGTGATGAACGTGGACGACCCTCGGGTGACGGCGATCGGGCTGCTGCACGAAGTGCACGAGGGCTTGATGGAGCGCTTCGCGCCGGTGATCAATGCCGCGGGGTTGTCGGACGTCGACTTCGAGACCCTCATCCGCCTGGCGCGCTCGAAGGGCTGCAGGCTGCGCATGTCCGACCTGTCCGCCCAGACCGGGCTGTCCACCAGCGGGGTGACCCGGGTCGTCGATCGCCTCGAACGCGAGGGCCTGGTCCGCAGGGAGGCCTGCCCCTCCGACCGCCGGGCCTCCTACGCCGCGCTCACCGACGCCGGGCGCGAGCGGCTGGAGGACGTGCTGCCCAAGCACGTCCAGGACATCGAGGACTCCTTCACCGGGCTGCTCGGCAAAGAGGAGCTCGAGGCGTTCCTGGGCAGCCTGCGCAAGATCCGGAACGTCGTCCGGCCCTGCGCCACCGCCGGCGTCACCGAGCCCGCCCCCTCGTCGGCCCGCCCCTGAGCCGCCCTGCTCAGTCCGCCGCGCCCGCCCCGAGCCCCAGGGCCGGCCCGCCGCGTCCCGCGCTCCGACCGAAGCGAGCCACGTTCAGCCCGTCAGGGCGCTTCTCAGCTTGGCCATCGCGCGTGACACCGTGCTCTTGACCGTCCCCACGCTGATCCCCAGCGTCTTGGCGATCTCCGGCTCGGTCATGTCCTCGTAGTAGCGCAGCACGATCGCCGCGCGCATGCGCTCCGGCAGCTCGCGCAGCGCCTGTTCGAGCGCCTCGTGCAGCTCCCCGCCCTGGTCGTGGTGCTGGTGGTGGACGACGACCTCGGGCAGCTCGTCGGAGGGGTACTCCTCCAGCCGGCGCCGCCGCCACTGCGAGATGTTGATGTTGACCATGGCCCGCCGCACGTAGCCGTCCAGCGCTCCCCTGTCCTCGATGCGGTTCCAGGCGAGGTACGTCTTGGTGAGCGCGTTCTGCAGCAGGTCCTCCGCGTCGAGCGGGTGCCCGGTGAGCTGGTGTGCCTGGCGCAGCAGAGCGGGACCGCGCGCCCTCACGTACTCGCGGAACTCGTCTTCCCAGCCGGTCGTCTGCATCGTGGCCAGAATCGCAGCCTGATGCCCTTTTGTGCCCGAACCGCAATTCAGGTTTCGGCCCACCGCAGACAAAGGTAGGTCAAGGTTGGTGGCGGTTTGTACGACGCCGTAGGTGAAGGCACTTCCCCTGGGATGCGTATTTTGCTCTCATCCGGGCCTCACGGCGTGATCAGCCTCCGATTCGTGTGACCCTAGTACCCGAGGCGAGGGAGGGCGGATGGGCTATCCGAGCGTTGAGCGCCGCAGGGTGCTCGCCGCGGCGGCGCTCGGCCGTGAGGGAGGCGTTCCCGGCCCCGAGGCGGGCACCGGCGAGCCGCTTCGGGCCGTGGCCGGCGAGGTGCTCGACGTCAGCCCGCACCTGATCACCATCGAGACCCCGGGCGGCGACGAGGAGCGCCTGGTGATCGCGCCGTGGGCCACCGCCTGGCACGGCGCCGAGGTGGCGCCCGCCGACGTGCCCGTGGGCTCCATGGTGCTCATGCGGGCGATGCGCGACGGACGCGTGGTCGAGCGCATCTGGGCCGACACCACCCGCATCACGGGGACCATCCTGTCCATCGAAGGCCGCAGGGACCTCACCGTTGAGCTCGACTGCGGCCCCCACCGCGGACACCGTACGGTCGTCATCCCCTACCGCGCCTCCGGCCGGCTCCAGGTGCGCCATCCCAGGTTCGAGCCCGGCTACCTGTTCGACGCGATCGGCATCAGGCAGGACGGCGCGGGCCTCGCGCTGCTGCCGGCCACCTCGCAGCCCCCTTACCCGGCGCGGGCGGTGCCGCCTCCGCCTCCGGCGTACGCGGGCGCGCAGTCGCGCATCGCGGGCACGGCCACCTGGTCCGACACGTTCGACGAGGAAGAGCGGGGCGCCGCCTACCCCATGCTGGAGCGCACCGACACGGGCTGCGCGCAGGCGGGGGTGTCGTGCGCGGGCCTGCCGTACCTCTCGCTCGGCTCCCTGCTGCGGGTGCGTAACGTGTGCACCAACCGTTCGGCCAACGTGCCAGTGGTGGCGTGCGGGTGCGTGGCGGGGCGGTTCTGCGACCGGTGTGTGGAGTGCGACACCTCGCCGCGCGGGCGGATCGCGGAGCTTTCACCCACCTCGTACGTCGAACTCGGCGGCGACCTGGTCAAAGGGTGCTTCAACGCGCAGATCGGATTGGGGTGACGTTCGTGCTTGAATCACAGCTTCCGCTCCTGATCGTCATGCTCCTGCTGGGCACGGTGGCGAAGGCGGGCACCGTGACCTCGGGCCGCGAGCCCGGGTCGCTGTCGAGGCTGGGGCCTGCGGTGCTGGTGCCGGGGCGCATGCAGGTCCCGGCGCTGCTGCTGTGCGCGGCGGGCGAGCTGGTGCTGGCGGTGGGGCTGCTGGTCACGACGCATCCGCTGTTCCGATGGGGCACGGTGGCGTTCTTCGCGATGTCCACGTACGTGCTGCTCGAACTGCGCAGGCGGCGGCCTGACGCGGGCTGCGGCTGCTTCGGCGAGGTCAGCTCGGCGCCGGTGGGGCTGCGCTCGATCGGCCGCACGGTGGTGCTGACCGGCATGGCGCTGATGTCGGTGTGGTCGCCGGTGACGGGCTGGACGGCGGCCTTCCAGCTCTCCTGGTTCGCCGCCGCCGGCGTGGCCCTGCTCGTGCTGCTGTCGCCGGAGATCGAGGAGCTGATCGACCGCGTACGCTTCCGCGCCCCCTGCGAGCAGCGCCGCGGACCCGCCGAGTCGGTGACGCTGTCGCGGCTCAGGTCGAGCGGCGCCTGGCAGGCGAGCAAGGAGACGCTGACGTCGGAGGAGCCGTACGACTCGTGGCGGGAGCTGTGCTGGCGGTTCTTCGCCTTCCGCAACCACGACGGCGACGACGTGGTCTTCGCGGTCTATCTCAGCGGGCGGCGCCCGGCGGTGCGGATGGCCGTGGTCAGCGCGGAGGACAGCGAGCCTGTTGCGGAATATACGCCGGTATCGGCCTGACGCTAGACAGCCTTAGATTTCGCTCGACAGGCACGGCGATTTGACTCTATTGGGCTGTCTAGCTTCCCCACTAGACAGCCCAATAGAGGTCTAGGGGCGCGCTCAGATGGGCTGGGCGCGCAGGAACTTGCCGAAGTGCGGCACCGTGAACGCGATCTGGCCGCGCTCGGCGCTGTAGATGAGCCCTTTCTTGATGAGGCTGTCACGGGCGGGCGAGAGGCTGGACGGCTTGCGCCCCAGCGCCTCTGCCACCTGCGCGGTCGCGACCGGCTCGTCGCCGATCTGCGCCATGGCGTGCATGTAGTCGCGCTCGGCCGGCGTGGCCCGCTCGTAGCGGCTGCCGAAGAAGCCGACCGCCAGCTCCTCCTCGGCCTCGGGCGCGGAGACCTTGACGTCTTCGAGGGTGATCGGGCTACGCGGCGCGAGGTCCCACGCGACCTTGCCGTACGCCTGCACGAAGTAGGGGTAGCCGTCGGCCGCCTCGTAGAGCGCGTCGAGCGCCTCGGGGGTGAACTCCACCCCCTCCTCGCGGGCCGGCAGGATCAGCGCGAGGTCGGCCGCCTCACGGTCGAGCTTGTCGATGCGCGCGTACCGGAAGAGCCGCTCGGAGTAGCTCTTGCTCGCCGACAGCACGCTCGGCAGGTGGGGCAGCCCGGCGCCCACCACGATGAGCGGCCCGCCCGACTGCGACAGCTCGTGGCAGGCGGCGCAGAGCGCGGAGACGTCCGCGGGCTGGACGTCTTGCATCTCGTCGATGAACAGCGCGATGCCCACCCCCAGGTCGGTGGCCACGCTCGCCGCGTCGACGAAGAGCTCGGTGAGGTCGATCTCGAGGTCGCCGGAGTCGGCGCGCCCGCGGCTGGCAGGCACCTCGATGCCGGGCGACCAGTGAGAGGTGCCCTTGGCCGCGGACGGGTCACGCATCGCGAACGCCTTGAGCACGCCGAGGAACTCCTCGATGCGCTCGGGCGCGCGGTGGCGCGGCGCCAGCTCGCGGATGGCCATGTGGAGGGCGGCGGCCACCGGCCGCCTGATCGACTGGTCGGGCCGGGCCTCGATCTTGCCCGTGCCCCACAGCCGCTGCATGGCCATGGACTTGAACGTGTTGAGCAGGACGGTCTTGCCGACTCCCCGCAGGCCGGTGACGACCATGCTGCGCTCGGGACGGCCACGGGCCACCCGCTCCAGCACGACCTCGAACTGCTGCAGCTCGCGATCGCGCCCGGCGAGCTCCGGCGGTCGCTGCCCGGCGCCGGGAGCGTAGGGGTTTCGCACAGGGTCCACGCTCTCGGACTTTATTGCCGGATATAGCGGCCGTCTTAGATTTGGGAAGAAAGTGCTACGGCGTGTCCGAGCAGGGGCGGGCGCGCACACCGTCATCGGACACATCCCCTCTCACCAGGCCGAACCTCTGTTCGATTGCGACACCTAAGACTGTAGCGCGGACTCGAACATCTATGCGATGGTTTCGAGTAAAGATCTTGGGAACACCCGGAGCCCCCGGTTCTCCGGCCCGTTTCCCGGCGCGTCGCGCCCGCCCCCAAGCCTCCTCGCGGCGTACGGGACGCCTTCTCACGGCGTACGGCGAAGTTGGCAGGGGTACCGCCCGCGCAATAGCGTTCGTGGCCATGCGGACCTTCGCGAACGTACAGGAACTCAAGGCGGCCGTCGGCGAGACGTTCGGCCCGACCGAGTGGCGCACCATCACCCAGGAGCAGGTCAACACCTTCGCCGACGCCACCGACGACCACCAGTGGATCCACGTCGACGTGGAGCGGGCCAAGGAGGGGCCGTTCGGCGGCACCATCGCCCACGGCTACCTGACGCTGTCGCTGCTGCCCTCGTTCATGTTCTCCATGGTCAAGGTGGAGGGCATCCAGATGGGCGTCAACTTCGGCCTCAACAAGGTACGTTTCCCCCGCCACGTGCCGGTCGGCGCACGCGTGCGCGCGGTCGGCGAGCTGACCGACGTCAAGGGCACCCCGGCCGGCTACCTCGCCAGCCTGAAGATGACGATCGAGATCGAGGGCGAGAAGCGTCCCGCCTGCGTCGCCGAGACCCTCAGCCTGTACGTCCCCGCGGAGTCATAGGAACCCCACGACGATGGCCGCCAGCGCGGCCGCGCCGATGAGCCCGAGGTAGGCCAGCACGAGCCGGGTGTCCCGGAGGAAGCACTTGCTCCTGGACAGCCCCGCTCGCCTGGCCCGCCAATAGCCGGCGAACCCCAGCGCCGCGAAGCCCAGCACCGCCCACGGGCCGAGCAGCCAGGCCAGGAGCGCGACGGTCGCGTACACGCACAGGCGCAGCGGATCGTACGGCTGCGCCTTCTCCTGAGGCTCGGTCATCGTTCCGCCGCCTGCGCCTCGGCCAGGGGCTCCACCAGCGGCAGGCGCCGGCCCTCGGGCATCCGCGCCACCGCCGACAGCCGCTGGCGGGAGAGCTGCGGCCACGCCTGCACCGCGCAGAACGGCGCGCACTGGTCCCGCTCGCCGCGCGTCCCCACGTGCACGCAGCACTGCGTGAGCCGTTCCTCGATCATCGTCGAGATGTCCATGAACGGCTTGATCGTGATCCGCACCACCCGCTCGCCCAGCATCCTGCGCAGCTTCTTGCGCCGGCCGGGCAGCGCCGACGAGGCCAGCGTGAGCAGGGTGGAGATGCCGAGGTCGCAGTTCTCGCAGATGGTCCGCCACAGGTCGCCGATCTGCGGATGCGACAGCGACGACTGCTCCGACAGCAGCCCGAGCAGCGACTCCTGGACGGCGAGGCGCAGCTCGCGCGGGATCTCGGTGTCGGCGATGCGGTTGGAGACCAGGCCGAGGTTCTCCTTGAGCCGGTCGTGGCCGATCAGCGCGGTCAGCGAGCGCCACCGGCCCGCGTCGTCGCGGATCATGTAGCCGACCGAGCAGCAGTGCGGGTGCGAGCAGGGCAGCGCGGTGAGGTCGCGCCAGGTCACCAGCCCGCCGGTCTGCGGGCCCAGGCGCTTGAGCACGCCGGTGTGAGTGAGCCGGTCGTTCGGGTCGATGGCGGCCGACCTGCCGGAGCCGAACTGGGGCTGCAGCGACACGCCCCCGACGAACGGGGTCTCCAGCGCCAGCCGTACGACGTCGCCGATCTCCCCGTCGTTGACGCCGAGCGCGGCGGTCATGACGAGCGTGGTGAAGATCTCACGCTCCGACAACCGGCGAACCGCGTCCGCCTTGATCCTCGTCAGGTCGCCGCCCCGATGGTGCCGGGACGCCTCGGCCGACGTGCCGTCGTACTGGAGATAGACCTCCACCCGCTCCCTGTGCTCGGTGAGCAGGTCGAGCAGCGCGTCGTCCCTGGCGATGAGCACGCCGTTGGTGTTGACGAGGAT
Organism: Nonomuraea sp. NPDC049309; assembly: GCF_043196965.1. Taxonomy (NCBI): domain Bacteria; kingdom Bacillati; phylum Actinomycetota; class Actinomycetes; order Streptosporangiales; family Streptosporangiaceae; genus Nonomuraea; species Nonomuraea sp. NPDC049309. Next base: position 751,065 of record NZ_JBICSH010000002.1, read on the forward strand.
GCGGGTGATCGGGCGGGCGGTCAGCTCGGCGAGCAGCGTCTTGAGCTCGGGGTGCAGCGTGGGCTCGCCGCCGCTCAGCATGAGGACGTCGAGCTTGCCGTTCTCGCGCGCGAGGCGCTGGTCGACGTTGGCCAGGACGTCCGCCACGGGGACGACGCCGCTCAGGTCGGGCGAGCTGTCGGCGAAGCAGGTGGGGCAGCGCAGGTTGCAGGTCTCGGCGATGTCCTCCAGGAGGATGCAGGTGTGCTGCGTCTGCATCTCCGGCAGGCCCTGGAGGTAGGCGGAGGGGATGGGCAGGAAGTTCCCCGGCGTGTCGGGGATGTGCTGCTTGGTGGGGGCGGTCCACTCCTCCAGGTATGCGAGGATCTCCGGGTCCTCGTCGTACAGGGTGCGGATGAAGCCGTGCTCGCGGCAGCCGCGTTCGAGCCAGACCTTGCCGTCCCGCTCGGCCAGGTATCCGCTCAGCCGCTCCACCCGCTCCAGGTCGCGGCCGTGACAGCTCGGGCAGAACGCGTTCACGTACCGCAGGATGCGATCGCCCCGCAGCCCCATACCAGCACTCATGTCAGGACCTTCCGCTTGAAAAGGGCATCGTAGTAACCGCGCCGCCAGCCGAACGCGAGCCGCACCCCGAGCAGCACCATCCCCGGGACGAGGAACCACTGGGGTCTGGTGAGATCGAGCCACACGGTCTCGTTCGCCCTGGTGAACTCCACGAAGAAGCGGAAGACCGCGTAACCCGCCAGGTAGAGCGTGAACAGCTCCCCCGGCTGCGTGATCCTGTGACGCGCCCAGCGCAGCGCCGCGAACGCGGCGAGCTGGAAAATGATCTCGTAGATGAACGACGGGTGCATCGCCTCGCCGGTCAGGCATCCCGGGCATTCCGGCGTCGTGGGCGGCGCGTGCACGCCCCACGGCAGATCCGTCGGCCGGCCCGGCGCCTCCGTCAGATGGCAGCCGATGCGGCCCACCGCCATCCCCAGCGCCACCGCGGGGGCGAAAAGGTCACCCGTGCGCTCCTTGTAGCCGATGATCCGCTTGGCCACCAGCACCCCGGCGTACGCGCCGGTCAGGCCGCCCAGGATGCTGCGCGAACCGTACAGCCACAGGTCCTTCAGGTTCAGCGTCTCCATCCAGCCCGCAAGCCGCATCCCGATCGCACCGCCCACCAGCGCCCCGGCCACCGCCACCAGGGACTGCTCGTTGAGCGCCCCTCTGCTGCGCGCCTCGCGGACGAACACGACCCCGGCCACCAGCACCCCGAGGCCGACGAAGATCTCGTGGTACGGCATGTCAGGTGTACAGGTCCGGATTGAGGCCCGTGCAGAAGCCCGCCGACATGATCGACCACAACGCCCACCCGACCATCAGCCCGAGGCCCAGGCCCCGCGCCCACGGCCTGCGCACAAAGCACAGCCCGATGCCCGCCACCAGGCCGACCGCGGCCAGGATCACGGTGCCGGCGATCACGTACGGGTTGTGGCTGCCTTCGGCGTTCACGGCGGCGAAGAAGACGAAGAAGCCGATGGCCGCGTTGAGGACGCTGTAGACGGCCAGGCCCGCGAAGAAGAAGGCGACCACGATGCCCGCCTTGTTGCTCGCCGTGGGCGGTGGGGGTGGCGGGCCGAAGGCGTGCGGCGGGAACTGCCCGCCCGGCGGCGGGAACTGCCCACCCGGCGGCGGCCCGCCGTACGGGCCCTGGCCTGGCGGCGTGGCTCCGTACGGCGGCTGACCCTCGTACGGCAGCTGACCCTCGTACGGCGGCTGACCCTCGTGCGGCGGCCGGCCCTCGTACGGCGGCCGGCCTGACGAGGCGGCTCCGTCCGGCGGCTGCCACGATGGGGTGTGCCCGTACGGCGGCTGCCCAGGACCGGCCGCCCCAGGCTGCGCGTGACCGGCTGCGGGCCCGTACGGCGACTGCCCGGCGAACCCGCCCTCGTACGACGGACCGCCGCGCCCCTGCGGCGGCTCGGCGCGCAGCGGGTAGGCGTTGTCGGGCGGCACGAACGTCGGCCGCCCCGCCCCCTCGCGACCCGCCTCGCCTTCACCCGGGGCCTCGTCGCCCCGCGCGCCCTGGCGTGACTCGCCCGCGTGAGCCGCATCCGCGCGCGGTTCACCCGCATTCCACGGGTCTTCGTCCGGCAGCGGCATCGGCCTCGGGACGCCCGGCGGAGGCGGGATGGCGGCGGGCGTCCCGGTGGGCGGAGGCATCATGATCGGCCGGCCGCTGGGAGGCGGCGGCACCGCCGGCCCACCGGACGGCTCGGCGCCGGGAGGCGGCTGGATCACCGACCCATCCGGCGGCGGCAGGAACCGCGGCCGCTCAGCGGCCCCGCCGTCCTCCGCCGGCCCGCTCCCGGACACGTTCTCCTGCCCCGCCGAACCGCCCAGAGCCTCCTCAGACCCCGCAGGCCCGGCCGACGCCCTTTCCTGGTCGTTCGCCGCACCGGCCGGAACACTCTCAGGCGATCCGCCCGCGGGCGAGGCCCCGGACGCCGCCCCTCCAGCCGACCGGCCTTCCTGGCCCGGCCGTCCAGGCCACGGCATGTCACGCTGCGCCGGCCCGGCCGACGCGCCCTCCTGGCCCGGCCGTCCAGGCGACGGCATGTCACGCTGTGCCGGCTCGGCATCCCCCTGCCCCGGCAGTTCGGGCTCCTCGTCAGGTCCCGGCGGCGGTGTCGTGGTCATCGGCTCGGTCCACCCCCCTCGTCGTCACGCTCAGACCAGTCGCCATGATCAGACCCGGCATCCGCAAGCGGCATCCGGTCAACGCCTTCACCGCCCGTTCACGCCGGCGGCGAGCCCGTACCGCATGAGGCCGGGCACCGACGACCGGGACAGCAACGACAAAACGCTCACCCCGCACACCCTACGGCCCGACAGCCCGCTTGCCCCGTTACGCACCCTCCGAGTAATAGATCGCCGCCTGAACCCTGCTCTTCAGCCCCAGCTTGTTGAGCACCCGGCTCACATGCGTCTTCGTGGTGGCCTCCGCCATGTCGAGCTCCCGGGCGATCTCGGCGTTGGACAGCCCCCGGCCGATGCAGGCGAGCACCTCGCGTTCGCGCGGGGTCAGCGCGGCCAGGTCCGCACCGCCCTCGGGCCTGCGCGCCGGTGCCGGCGCCTGCTCGGCGAAGGCGGCGATCAGCTTCCGCGTCACTGCGGGCGAGATGAGCCCGTCGCCGCGCGCCACCACGCGTACGGCCTCCACCAGGGAATCGGCGTCGGTGTTCTTCAGCAGGAACCCGGCCGCGCCCGCCCGCAACGCGCCGAACACGTACTCGTCCACGTCGAACGTGGTGAGGATCAGCACGTCACAGACCCCCGCCAGCTCGCGGGTGGCGGAGATGCCGTCGAGCCGCGGCATCCGGATGTCCATCAGCACGACGTCGGGCCGCAGTTCCTTGGCCATGGCAACGGCCTCGACCCCGTCGGCGGCCTCGCCCACGACCTCGATGTCGTCGGTCCCCTCCAGGATCAGCACGATGCCGACCCGGACCGCCGCGTGATCGTCGGCGACGAGCACCCGTACAGCCACCATCCACCTCCACCACAAGTCGAAGGAACCCCGTCACTCACCTTCACGGGCGAGCCCCGGCTCACGGCACCCGGCCCCGCGAACAGCACCCGCCACGAGCCCCCAGCCCCCGGCGCCCGGCTCCGCGAACAGCACCCGCCACGAGCCCCCAGCCCCCGGCGCCCGGCTCCGCGAACAGCACCCGTCACGGCCCACGCAGCACCGGTCATGGCCCGCCCCCGGAAGCCGCCGCAGGGTCGGCCTCCGCCGCGGCAGGCAGCACCGCCGTCACCCGCCACCACTGCGCACCGGAACCGTCCGCACCATCCGCCGCCGAGCCCACGGCAGCCCCCGGAGCCGACCCCGCCGGCGAGCCCGTAACAGGACCGGCCTCGAAGGAGCCGCCCACCAGCAGGGCCCGCTCGCGCATCCCGACCAGCCCGGCCCCCACGCCGAGCAGGCCCTCCACCCCGCTCGCCCGGCCTTCGCCGCCGATCCGGTTCTCCACCCGCAGGGAGACCCGCCCGCCCCCGTCGCCGCCCTCGTACGAGACCCGCACCCGCACCGGCGACTCGCCGTGCTTCATGGCGTTCGTGAGGGCCTCCTGGAGGATGCGGTAACCGGCCAGGTCCACGGCCGCCGGCAACTCTCGTACCTCCCCCTCGACCCGCATCTCCACGGACATCCCCGCCTGCCGCGCCCGATCGACCAGGGTCTGGGCGTCCGCCAGCCGGGGACGCGTGGCCTCGCCCTCCCCGTCGTCGCCCTCCTGCCGCAGCAGCCCGATCATGGCCCGCATCTCGGCCATGCCCTTGACGCTGTTCTCGCGTACGGACTCCATGATCGACCGCACCGTCTTCGCGTCGAGATCCTTGCGGGACAGCGCGGCCGTGGACTGGATGGCGATGGCGCTGAAGTGGTTGGCGATCAGGTCGTGGAGCTCGCGGGCCATCCGCGTACGCTCCGACGTGACGGCCGCCTGCCGGTCCAGCTCGGCGAGGCGGGCGACCTGCTCGGCCCGCGCGCGTTCAGCCGCCGCCCGGTCGCGGTGCTCGCGCAGCACCAGCGCCGTCGTGACCGGCGTGATGAACACGAGCCCCGCCTGGATGCCCATGACGGCCAGCGTCCGCCAGTCGGAGTCGAGGATCCCGGCCAGCGCGCCCGCCACGACCGCCAGCACGGAGCAGACCCCCAGCAGCACGCGGGCGAAGCGGGCGGGACCGTAGAGCGCGGCGGCGTACAGGTTGTCGGTGAACACCAGCACCGTCCCCAGGGACGGCCCCACGAACCCGTCGATCGTCACCCCCACCACACCCAGCCCCAGCGAGACGAGCGGCGCCCGCTGCCGCACCAGCACCCCCGCACAGGTGAACGCCAGCGGCACCACCAGCACCCACGAGGGCACGCCACGGGGCAGGTAGGCGTTGCCCACGATCAGCAACACGCCCGTCGCGAAGGCCACCGCGGCCCCCAGCACCACTCGCCACATGCCTCCCATCCCACCACCTCCCACCGGCCTCGGCCTCCTGCGAAGGTCCGCCTGTGGATACACCCTTCGATGTATCCACAGCCGCTGCGGGAAGACGGACACCGACCCGCTCCGAGCGCCCTCACCCCCGCCCAGGGCCTGCACGACCTCCACGCCCCACCACGACCACCGCCCTCCAGACCGGCCCCGCCCCGTCCCACGGCCTGCACGACCCCACTGCCGCCGCCAGCCGTAACAGACCGGCCCCGCCCCAGCCGCCCGGCTACGGCTACCCGCCCCCACCGGAAGAGGTCCAGCGCCCCGACCGTTCTGATCATCCTGGGCGTCGTGGCGCTCGTCTTGTTCGGCGGATGCGCCGCGCTGGAGCCGCAGGCGTTCACGTCGGCGGCCCAGAAACTGCACGCCGACGGCAAGGAGTACGACGCCGACACCGGCGCCTCCATCTACGCCGAAAACTCCAAGAGCCTCTACGAGAAGATCAACCCCGGCAACTCCGTACGCGGCGTCGTCCTGTTCGACATCCCCCGGACCTGACCCCGAGACGATCGAACTGCACGACTCGCTCTTCTCCGGGGGCGTCCGCGTCTCCCTGTCCTGACCACACCGGCAGGCCCGTCCCGCCGTCCTGTGATCCGTTCGGCCGGGACGGCGCTCAGACGGCTAAAAGCACTGTGCGACTCTGGTAGAGTCTTCTTGTCGCTGAGGCCGGGCAGGTCAAAGCGGCAGCGCCAAGCGGCCGTAGCTCAATGGATAGAGCATCTGACTACGGATCAGAAGGTTAGGGGTTCGAGTCCTCTCGGCCGCGCATCAGGTCGAAGGCCCTCTGGGATGATCCCGGAGGGCCTTTGTCGTGGCCGTACAGCAGCGTCGTACAGCAACGCAGCCCGACACAGCCGATCCCTCGCGTACAGCTCACGCCTCACAGGACGCCGACCGCTGCACTCAGGCGTCGTCGAGGCCCTCTCGCAGGCGGCGCACCCAATCCTCGGGTAAGACCTGCTCAAGTCGCTCCCTGCTGGTCTCCAACAACCCCTCCTTCGCCAAGGGGAGGAGGGCGCCGTCCTGGACGGCCTTGTGCTTCTCGGGCGCAGGGCAGATCAGGACGGCGAGGATCCGGCATCCTCGTTGGATCTCCTCGGCCCCCGCTGTGTCGATCATGCTCGTGATGGACTTCCATGCCGTTCGTACGGCAAGTCCCACCAGTGCATCGAGAAGGACACTGCGTCCCTCGGCTTTCCGAGACTGCAGGACGACCGCCGTCACGTACTCTGGGACTCGGTCGATGGCCTTCGAGAATGTCTCGATGGCCTCGGCCACGGCGACAAAAAGATCGCACCAGAAGTGATCAGTGAGTTGCTTTCTAAGCTTTCGGGGCCTGGTCCCACCGAATTGCTTATCGAGCTCCTGGATTACCGGGCCGGCAAGGAGGTTGCCGATAGCCTGAATACGGTCGATGGTGTCGGGGTTTTCGGATAACCAGTCAATGAGATCGACTGTGGCACTATCGGTGGCTGCTATCCGCCTATACCTTGGCGGCTTCTGTTGAGCTTCGGCCCAAGCTCGATCGCTGTCATCTCTCGCCTGCCGACGAGCGGCAGGAGAAGGGTCCCGGGCCCACTTGAGATCATTGGTCCAGCCGTGTTGCGTCCCTCCGCAGGCAGAACACGCGCAGTTGTGCCCCTTGGCCCGTTCACAGATCACAGGGTGCGTCATCCGCCCTCCGCCCCATCCGGCAGGCAGTGAATTGAGCGCTTCGCTGGAAGCCCTCTTCTTTTGAATCACAAGCAGCGAAAAGCGAAATGACCACCGTAGCCAGTCCGACATATCTCTTCGGCTAAGACGGGGTCCGGTGCACACAGATAGGCCCTCTGGGATATCCCCAGAGGGCCTATGTTGTAGCACTGAGGGATTAGTTACATATCGCTTGAACGGTCGAGGCTCCGGTTGAGCCGGTCAAGCGCCTTACGGGTTTCAGGACTGGGAATCTGCGTGTAGACGTCCATGGTCATCGAGATCTGCGAGTGGCGCAGGATGCGCATGGCCACGCGAGGGTGAACGTCGAGGGCGGCCAGAAGCGAGGCACAGGTGTGGCGGGTGTCGTGGACGCGGATGCGCAGGACACCCGAACGCCCGACCAGCGTCGACGTCCTCGCCCAGCGCCTCTCGCAGAGCCGCGTCCCCGCTCCGGCCGCCCCGGTCGGAGAGATCATCTGAGCGACGAGCTGGTCAAGCTCCACCAGGGTGCGCCGCCGATCGACGGGATCGACGGCCGTCACAAGAAGCCCCTGCTTGCGGAGGCGAGCGACGATCGCCTACACGTGACTCTGCACGGTGCCGGTGCGGGACGCGCTATCGCCCACGGAGGTGCCCGGTACGTCAGGACGTCGGCGAGCACGGCGCTCTCGCCAGGCGGCATGTCCGGATAGTCCTTCTTCGCTGCCGCATTCCGCGCCACGTCAGTTGCATCGTGAACGATTGATCCATGCGTTCAGGGGTCGTCAGCGGGCCTTGTGCGCGAGACCATCGGGGTGAGCACCGTACGGATGGACGCTGCTTGTGAAAGCCGAGGAGCCGACACGCCCCGATGTGATCGCAGGGGGAAGATATGATCACTCGCCCTAGAAGAGACGAGCCGTATCCGTGTCCGTGCTGCGGGTTCCTCACTCTCCATGAGCGAGGCGGGTACGAGATCTGTCCTGTCTGTTTCTGGGAGGACGACGGGCAGGACGATGACGACGCCGACGAGGTCTACGGGGGCCCCAACTCCGACCTGAGCCTCACTCAGGCGCGGCGGAACTTCGCCGAGTTCGGCGCGTACCGCCGGCAGGTCCTCGTCCATGTCCGTCCCCCTCTCCCCGAGGAGTATCCGGGCAGGTGAGGGATTTCGTTTCGCGGGCGAGGCTCGTGGGGACCTGCTCGAATCGTCGCGGGATGGTCAGACGGACGGTCACCGCGTTCGCGTGAAGCGCCCCGCCCGCTGCATCGGCGGGCGCCGCGCATCGCCTGCTCTTCGGCATCGTCCAGCCGGCGCCGGTGCCACCGTGCGAACCCCATCCGGCCGCCGTCCTCGTCGATGAGCGGAAAGAATCCGCCGCCGTCGGCGGTGTGGTCGCCCGGCAGCTCCACGCGGAGCCGGGCCTCCAGCGCGGCCGGTTCGCCAGGGGTCAGGGGCGGCTCAAGCGTCCCAGGACCGAAGACGTCGGCCAGCCGGGCGAGCCTGTCACGTACGTCCGACCAGCCACGACTGGCGGTATCGGTCGGGCGGGTCACCCGGTGGGCTGGGCGGCCGGGTGGTTGCGGAGCAGGCCGGCGCTGTTCAGCCGCCACACGCCGTACAGCATGGCGAGCAGGGTCAGAGCGCCCGAGCTGATGACGGCCGTACGGGCCTCCAGGATCACGCCGGGCGTGCCGATGAGGTAGCCGGCGGTCACGCAGGTGTTGGCCAGCACGCGCCAGTACGCCCAGGCCCGCCCGTGCATGTCCGGCGGCACGTGGTGGTGGATGACGTTGCGCACGCCGACGTTGTGCGCGCCGTTCCCGAAACCGCCCAGGACGAAGACGACGGCGATGATCAGGGCGACCGGGACGAGGCCCTCGACGAGCAGCGCGCCGCCCATGAGCGCCGCGCCGCCCAGCACCAGCACGAGGTGCCGGCTGCCGATCCCGCCCCAGCCCGCGACGAGCGAGCCCGGCAGCGAGCCGAGCGACCACGCCGACAGCAGGAAGCCGTAGAGGGTGTCGCTGCTGGTGATGCCGCGCAGGTAGAAGACCCCGGCGACGCCCTGGAGGGCGGTGCAGAAGACCACGGCCGCGAGGATCGGCAGGAGCGGGCGGATGACCGGCGACCGCCACATCACCTTCATGCCGTCGAGCGCCCCCGCCATCGAACCGCCGCCCACGGACAGACGCTGGTCTCTGCCCGCGGGCACCACGAACCAGACGACGAGCGAGACCATCACGAACGTCACCGCGTTGAAGCCCAGCAGCCACCCGTTCCCGTACGCGGTGTGCAGCGCGCCGCCCAGGCCGGGACCCACCAGCGTGGAGAGGGACGTGGCCGCGGTGAGCCGGCTGTTGGCCTTCTCCAGCCCCGTACGGCCGGCCACGGCGGGCAGCAGCTTGAAGCCCGCGGCCGAGGAGATCACGCCCAGCACGTTCGCCAGCGCCACCATGAGCACCCGCGCGTGGAAGAACGGGGTGGCGGCGGCCCCGGCGAACAGCACCGCCTGGACGAGCACCGCCACCAGCCAGGCGCGCTTGGCGTCGGTCCGGTCCACGAACGCGCCGAGCAGCGGGGCGAGCAGCAGCGGCGGTACGAGCTCGGCGAGGTAGACCTCGGTGACCCACCACGACGGGCCGCTGTCGGCCGCCTCCAGCACCAGCGACAGGGTCGCCATGCCGTCGCCGAGCGTGGAGACGGCGGTGCCGGCGAGCAGCATGGTCAGGGCGCCGGGGACCTCGCGTCCCGAGCCGCGATGCCGCTCAGGGGCTTCTGGGTCTTCTCGCATCAGAAGCAGGACCCTAGGCTCGCCGTACGCCGCCGGGCAATCGAATTTCGCCCTCGCCCGATCTCCAGGAAAGCCCGCCGCGCGAAGCCCTTCCGGGGAAGCCTGACGCTCGAAGGCGGGGCAGCCCGCCGCCCGGTCTGCGGGGTGACCCGCCGCCGTTCGCGCACATCGGCGCGGTCGCCGACGCGCTCGCGGTCATCCGCGAGAAGAGGGGCACCCGCCGCACCCGCCCGGCCCCCTGACGCCTGGGCCGTCGCGCGCGCCCCCTCCCGGCGCGCGCGACCTCTCCGGCATCGGGCTGGGCACCGGCCGGCGCCCGGCGATCGATCGTGGGATCGATCTCACGCGGCCCGCATCAGCCGTCCCAGCCGGGCGGCGGGCCGAGCGGGGCCTCGTCGCTGTCCACGAGGGTGCAGGGCTCGACCGGGCCGTTCGAGAGGTTCGCCCAGATGCCGGCCACGCGCTCGTCGTCGGAGACGCTGAACTCCAGCACGGCGGTCTGGCCCGGCTTGACCGCGCCCGGGTCGATCTGGAAGGCCCTCTCTTCGGTCTTGGGCGGCCAGATCAGGAACGGCCGGCCGTCGGCCGGGTTCTGCGCCTCCTCGCGGGACAGGAAGGCGGTGCTGCGCGGCTGCGGCGAGCAGCGCTTGCCGCTGGGGATGTAGTCGACCACCGCGTTCACCCCCATGGACCGGAGCGTGGCCTCCAGCGGCTTGGGGTCCTTGGCCTGCTCGATGGTGATGGTGAGGGTGCCGTCGGGGTTCTTCGACACCGCGTACGCGGGCGTGCCGCCGCCGAGCGCCACCGGGATGCCCACGGCCGCCGCGGCCGCCAGGGCGAGCGCGGGGACCAGGAGGGCGGGGCGTGGCAGCCGCCGGGGGCGGGCCGGTCTGCGGATCTCCGACATGACGAACTCCTTGATCAGACGGTGCCGGCCGTCGGGAAGCCGCGGTTCCGCCTCGAACGGCAGCAGCTCGGCCAGCGCGTCGCGCTCGTCAGCGTTCATCGCTTCTCCTCCCGTACGGACCGGGCCACGTGTTCGTGGTCACCCGTTACCTGTCGCCGCGCGGCGGGGCGTTCCCGTTCTTCTGCGGCGAGTTTCTCCAGCTTCTTGCGCGCCCGCGACAGCCGGGACCTGACGGTGCCCACGGCGACGCCCAGCGCCTCGGCCGCCTCGGCGTGGCCGAGCCCCGACCAGACGCACAGCGCGAACACCTCCTGCTCCTGGCGGCGCAGCGCGCCGAAGGCCCGCCGGATCGCGGCCAGCTGCTCGGCGGCCTCGATGCGGCCGACGAGCTCGTCGGTGAAGTCGGGGATGCGCTCGCCGCGCGGCATCCTGGCCAGCGCGTCCTCGTACCGGCGGGCGGCGCGGCGGAGGTTGCGCGCCACGTTGGTCGCGATGCCGAGCACCCATGGCCGCAGGCTGCCGCCGTCGGCGTCGATCCGGTGCCGGAGGCGCCAGGCCTCGAGGAAGGTCAGGGAGAGCACATCTTCGGCGGCCGACCAGTCGCCGGTCAGGCGGAAGGCATGGGCGAAGACCGGCCTGGCCGTCTCCTCGTAGAGCGCCTCGAACGCCTCGGCATCCCCGTCACGTATACGGGCGCGCAGTGACATATCCACACACAATCACTGTCCGTCGGGCGGGGGACGTTCCCGTTGACCGTGCGGACGCGCCGCCCCTAGCATCACATGGGAACGTTGCCACATCCCATCGAAAGGCGCCATGTCCGCTGCGTCATCTGTCCGCGTTCTCGATCAGGGCTGGGAGCTGCGCGGTTTCCTCGGGGACGACTGGCAGCTGCACCGCGCTCAGCTGCACGCGCGCGAGGGCGCCGCGGGCGGCTGGGTGCCCGCGCGCGTGCCGGGGAGCGTGCTCGCCGACCTGCTGGCGGCCGGCGAGGTGCCGAGCCCGTACGTGGGGCGGCAGAGCATGCTGTCGGAGTGGGTGCCGCAGCGGACCTGGGTGTACCGGACGCGGCTGGCCGCGCCTGAGCCCGGACCAGGGCGGCGGGCGTTCCTGGAGTTCGACGGCATCGACTACGCGGCGGCCGTCCACCTCGACGGCGAGCGGATCGCGAGGCACGAGGGCACGTACGTGCCGCTGGTCGTGGAGGTCACCGGCCGGCTGGGCGGCGAGCACGCGCTGGCCGTGGTGATCGATCCGGCGCCGGTGAGCGAGCCGCAGGTCGGCTACACGGACAAGGTGAAGGTCCACAAGGGGCGCATGGGGTACGGCTGGGACTTCTGCCCCCGCCTCGTGCACCAGGGCCTGTGGGGCGAGGTCCGGTTGCGGACGACAGGCGCGCTGCGGCTGGCGGACGTGTGGGCCCGGCCGTCGCTCCACGGCGACACGGGCAAGGTCGCCGTCCGGCTCGGAACGGACGGCGACGGCCAGGGCAGCGCCGAGCTGACCCTGCGTACCGCGGAGGGCGAGGTCGTCGCCACCGCCACCACCGAGCCGGGCGGCACCACCGAGCTCACCGTCGCCCGCCCCCGCCGCTGGCACCTGAACGGCGATGGCGATCCCTGCCTGTACACGCTCACCACGGTCCTGCGCGACGCGACGGGCGAGGTCAGCGACCGGCGCGAGACCAGGATCGGCTTCCGCGACGTGCGCTTCACCCGCGACCCCGGCGCCCCCGAGGGCTCGCTGCCCTACCGCCTGACCGTGGACGGCCGCCCCACGACCATCAAGGGCTGGAACTGGGTCCCGGCCGACGCCCTCTATGGCGCCGTCGGCCGGGGGAAGCTCCGCCACCTTCTCACGCTGGCCCGCGACGCGGGCGTGACCATGCTGCGCGTCTGGGGCGGCGGCCTCATCGAGACCGAGGCGTTCTACGACCTGTGCGACGAGTACGGCATCCTCGTCTGGCAGGAGTTCGCCCAGTCGAGCTCGGGCATGCTGAGCCTGCCCAGCGACGACCCGGCGTTCGTGGCGCGGATGGCCGCCGAGGCCGAGCGCATCGTCCCCGCACGGCGCAACCATCCGAGCCTGGCGATCTGGTGCGGCGGCAACGAGCTGCAGCGGGCGGACGGCGTGCCGCTGACCGACGCGGACTCGCCGGTGCTCGCGGCGCTGCACGAGGTGGTGGCCAGGCTCGACCCCGATCGCCACTGGCTGCCGACGTCCCCGACGGGTCCGGTGTTCGGCAACACGCTGCGCAGCGTCCGCAGCGGCCCCGAGCACCACGACGTGCACGGCCCGTGGGAGCACCAGGGGCTCGACGACCACTACCGCCTCTACGACGAGGGCCGGGCGCTGCTGCTCAGCGAGTTCGGCGTGGAGGGGATGAGCAACCTGCGGGCGATCGAGTCGGTGGTGCCCGCGCCGGAGCGCCGCCTGCCGACTCACCGCAACCCGGTCTGGGACCACCTCGGCCGCTGGTGGAACAACGAGCCGCTGGTGCGCGCCGCGTTCGGCGACGCGATCGCGGACCTCGCCACGATGTCGCGGGCGAGCCAGTTCCTGCAGGCCGACGGCCTGCGCTACGCGATCGAGGCGAACCGGCGCCGCCCCGAGAGCTGCGGGGTGCTGCCGTGGCAGCTCAACGAGTCGTTCCCGAACGGCTGGTGCACGGCGTCCGTCGACTACTTCGGCGAGCCGAAGGCGGCCTACCACTACGTGCGCCGCGCGTACCGGCGGGAACACGTGTGCGCGGCGCTGCCCGCGCCCCGCATGACCGAGCTGCGCGCGACCGTCTGGGCCTGGTGGGAGCGCGGTCCCGCCGAGGTCGAGGCGCGGGTGCTCGGCCTCGACGGAAGCGTGCGCGCCGAGCGGCGCTGGACCGCCACCGCTCCTGGCGAGACCGGCGAGATCGGCGAGATCGCGTGCGCGCCGGGGCCGGGGAGCTTCCTCCTCGATCTGTCCGTACGCCGGGAGAACGCCCGTACGATCACCAACAGGTACGTCCTGACCTGCGGCCCCGATTTCGCCGACCTGCTCGCGCTGCCCGAGGCGAGCGTCACCGCCGAGCTGGAGACCGGCGCGGACGCGTGGACCCTGCGGCTGCGCCACGAGTCGGGGCCCGTGGTGCCGTTCCTGCGCCTGCTCGACGACCGGCCCGCGTCCGCACCCGGCTGGGTGCGCTGGGACGACAACGCCTTCGACCTGCTGCCCGGCGAGGAGCGCGTGCTCCGCGCCACCTGGGACGGCGTGCCGCCGCACGACCGCGCGGTCCGGCTCGACGCGTGGAACCTCCCGCCGATCACCCTCACCGAGAAGGGCTGACCGGAAAACGGCAGCGCACGGCCACCGGCGAATGGGTGGACATCGGCCGCCCCCTTCTGTCACCATTCCATTCATGATCATGCGAAAGGAGGGCGCCTCCGCCCGCGCCCGGTGAGCCACGTCCCGCAGCGGGAAGCTGCCGCCACGCTCCGTGACCGATGGCTGGGCCGCTCGCTCTCGACGCGGCCCGCGGACCGCCCGGCCGCCGAAGCCGCCATCTCCGCTCTCTACCGGCACATCGGTCTGTCCCCGCCCCGATTTCACTGGGTCACCTCGCCTGCCGCCGCGTTCGCGACCGTGCCCGCCGGGCTGCCGCCGGGCCGCCTCCTCGAGCGGGTGGACGCATGGCCGCTCGCGCAACGCCTCATCGAGCTGCGCCACCGCCTGTACGGCGCGGTCAGCGCCCGCATCCGCAGGGGACAGTACGCGATGGAGCGGGAGTTGCGGGACGAGGTGTATCAGCCGCTCCTCACCACCACCAGCCGCTGCCTGCTGCCGGCCGTCCGCAGCGCGCACAACGCGGGCTCGCGGGACGAGGTCTGGTACCGCACGCTGTGCGTCTCCTGGGTCGCCCACTGCGACGCCCTGCGCCGGATCGCCGGCGTGGCGCTGCCGGAAGAGCTGACGAAACAGCTCGGCCTGTGGACCGCCGTGGCCACCGCGTGCCACTGGTGGTGGCCGTCCGAGCACGTGTGCGTCGTCTCCGAACGTCCCGCCGAGCTGCACACCGAGCCGTGGACGGAGACCGGCGAGCGGCGACCGCACCGCGACGACGGCCCGGCGATCAGGTACGCCGACGGCTGGGCCGTCCATGCCTGGCACGGCACCGTGGTGCCGTCCTGGGTGATCGACGACCCTGCCGCCGAACGCATCTCCCTGGAGCCCAACGCCGAGGTCAGGCGCTGCGCGATCGAACGCATCGGCTGGCCCGCCTACATCGAGCAGGCCGGGCTGCGGCTGGTCGCCACCGCGCCCGACCCCGGCAACCCGGGCTCCGAGCTGCGCCTCTACGACGCGGCATACCACGACAGGGGCCGGAACGCGCGGGTGCTGCTCGCGGTCAACGGCTCGGCCGAGCGCGACGGGCACCGCAAGCGGTACGGCCTCCTCGTGCCCGGCTCCTTCGACGATCCGCTCGCCGCCGCCGGCTGGACGTACGGGCTGTCCGGCGAGCAGTACGCCCAACTCCTACGCAGAACCTGAGGTGATGTGCATGACAGTGACGCTGGCCGCGCTGGCCCGTCAGACCGGGATGACCGTGCTCGACCACCTGGAGCAGGAGATCCAGATCCCCGTGCTCGACGGCCCGCAGGCCCAGGGCGACCTCATCGTGGTGCCGCTGCGGCTGGTGTCGTCGGCGGTGCAGATCCGCGACGATCCCCGATGGCAGGCCGTGCCGCCCGAAGGCATCGAGCTGCTGCGCGGCGAGGCCGGCGGCAACCCGCACACGCTGGTCGCCGAGCCGGGCACCTGCCGCTGGACGGTGAACATGACCGACGCGGACGGCCTTGCCATCGGCGTGTTCTCCGCCTCCGCCCCCGTCTACCTGCTGCATCCCGAGCACGGCGGCTCCGGCTGCGCGCCCGGCACGTACGTGGTGCGCCGCCAGCGCGAGCACGACGGCCGCCGCCGCGCCCGGCTGGTGGCCGACTAGCGGGACGGGCTCGAAGGAGCCGGCTGCAAGGACCGGTCAGAGCCCCCAGGCTGCGGCGAGCAGTTCGGCCGAGCGCAGCCACACCTTCCTGTCGACGGCGGAGAATGCCACGATCAGCTCGTCGGCCCCGGTGTGCTCGGCGAACCGCTCGACGTACGCCTTGACCTCGGCGGAGTCGCCGACGGCCGTGTATTTCATCATTTGCACGATCTGCTGCCCCGCCGGGGAATCGAGGATCACGTCCGCCTCCTCGGGCGTGAACGTGCGCCCGCGCCCGAGGAACCTGCTGACCCGCAGCCGCTTGGAGGCCAGGAACTGCTCCTGCGCCTCCTCGCCGGTGTCGGCGGCGATGACGTTGAGCGCGGCGATCACGTACGGCTTGTCGAGCTGCGCCGACGGCTTGAACTCGCGCCGGTAGAGCGCGATGGCCTCCTCCAGCGCGGCGGGCGCGAAGTGCGAGGCGAACGCGTACGGCAGGCCGAGCGCGGCGGCGAGCTGCGCGCCGAACAGCGACGACCCGAGGATGTAGAGCGGCACGTTCGTGCCCCTGCCCGGGGTGGCGTGCACGCCGGGGATACGGGTCTCGCCGGTCAGGTAGCCCTGCAGCTCCAGCACGTCCTGCGGGAACGAGTCCGCCGACGACGGGGTGCGGCGCAGGGCGCGCATGGTCTGCTGGTCGCTGCCCGGCGCGCGGCCGAGCCCGAGGTCGATGCGGCCGGGGTGCAGGGTCTCCAGCGTGCCGAACTGCTCGGCGATGGTCAGCGGCGAGTGGTTGGGCAGCATGACGCCGCCCGCCCCGAGGCGGATCGTCCGGGTATGAGCGGCCACGTGGGCGATGAGCACGCTGGTGGCGGAGGAGGCGATGCTGTCCATGTTGTGGTGCTCGGCGTACCAGATGCGCTTGTAACCGAGCTCCTCGGCCCGCTGAGCGAGGGCCACGCTGGCGGCGAAGCTGTCGGCCGCCGTCTCGCCCTCGCCGATGTGCGCCAGATCAAGGATGGACAGCGGCAGAGCCATGAGTACGAGCCTTTCGCAGAGCGGGATTGACCTGGTCGTGGTCAACAGCCGCGCCCGCACGGTTATTTCGTCCCGTGATGAGAGGCACCGCGCGCAAGGGGCCCAAAGGACTCGCGGGAAAAGGCCGAGCCCCCGCAGGCGTCCGGCGGGGGCTCGGCGAGTGCGCGCCGGTCGGGTGCGCGCGCAGGCCGGAGGAGGGTGCGCGCGCGGGGCCGCGCGCTAGGAGGCGGCGCAGGTGAGCGCCGACGGGTCACCCGAACCGCCGCTCGCGATGAAGCCGAACGAGGTCGTCGCGCCGGGTGCCAGCGCGCCGTTCCAGCTCAGGTTGGTGACGCTGACCGTGCCTCCGCCTGTGGACAGGTCGCCGTTCCACAGCTGCGTGATCGTCTGGCCGCTGGGCGGCGTCCAGGAGACCTTCCAGCCGCTGATGGGCGCGTCGCCGGTGTTGGTGACCGTGATCTCGCCCTGCAGGCCGTCGTTCCACTCGCTGGCCACCCGGTACGTCGCCGTGCAGCCCTCGGTGCCCGGCGTCGGCGTCTCGGTCGGCTCGGTGGGGTCGTCGGTGGGCGTGATCGTGGGGTCGGGCGCGGCCATGGCCAGCTCGTACGCCCGCTGCGGCACGAACTGCCCGGCCGGGGCGATGCACCCGTCGGACTCGCCCGGCGGCTTGACCCACAGGAAGGCGTCGATCGCGGAGTCGCCCGTCTCGGTGGTGCTCCAGGTGCCGGTGGCGCGGCCGTCCGGGTCGCACCACTCGCTGCCGGACGGGCCGTTGCCGTTGCGGCTGGTGTCGATGACGGCCTTGAGGCTGTTCACCCCGGTCGCGGCGATGACGCTCTTCGCGTACGAGATCAGGCCCGGCGTCGAGCGGTAGTTGGAGGTGTTGACCGCGATGCCGTCGGCGCTGTTGGCGACGTCCGCGCCGACCAGCCTCGAGGCGGCCTCAGACGCCGACAGCCAGGCGTCGTGCCCGATGTCGAAGTACACCTTGACCTGCGACGAGGTGGCCTTGAGCGCCTTGCCGGCGTAGGCCATCGACGCCTTCACCTCGGCCTGCTCCGAGGCGTCCATGCAGTTGGTCATGATGGCCAGGGCGTCGGGCTCCAGCACGATCGTGGCCGGCCGGCCGCCGAGCCCGGCGGCGATCTGGTCGATCCAGGCGCGGTAGGCGGCGTGGTCGGGGGCGCCGCCTGCGCTGGGGCCGCCGCAGTCGCGGTTGGGCATGGCGTACACGGCCATGATGGGGATCTTCCCGGCCGCCGCGGCGGCACCGACGTACTCGTCCACCTGGGCGCGCACGGTGTCCGGGTTGTAGGTGGCGAACCAGCGGCCCTGTGGCACCGCGGCGATCCTGTCCCTGATCACCGGCGTGCGGCTGTCGTCGGGGTTGGCCGCCACCCATTTGGCGGCGTTGCTCTGGGGATCCACGTAGAAAGCGGAGTCTGCGGCGGCCTGGGCGGTGGTGGAGGAGGCGGCGATGACCGCCCCCGCCGCGGCCGTGGCGATCGCTGTAAGGAGCGCCGCCAGTGCGGGCTTTCTGCGAGACATGAACGATCTCCGTCCGTCGTGTGGGAGCGCTCCCACCGGCTCTCAGGATGGTAGGAGCGGCCCCCGTCAGGACAAAGACCTCCGATCGCTGCGAACGCCGTCCTCGCAGGTCGGCGCGGCTGCGGACGGTGAAACTTTCAACCGCCGCACGGTGAACGGCGGCCCGGCACCCGAGGCCGGGCCGGCGCACCTGAGGCCGGATCGGCGCGCCCGCAGCCTGACCGGGGTGCCTGAGGCCGGATCGGCGCGTTCAGATGTTCAGGCACGCCTTGAAGACGGCGGTGAGGCGGTCGACGTCGGCCTGCGTGGGCTCCTCCGGCCCCAGGCGGCGGCGCGTGGCGCCGACGCCGAGCAGCACCGCGGTGGCCATGCGGGCGCGGGCGTGGGCGTCGGGCCCGGACAGTCTGGCCTTCAGCGGCTCGACCACCGCGGTGATCAGGCGTTCCCTGGCCACGGCGTGCACCTCGGGGTGGCCGGCCGAGCGTTCGAGCGTACGCAGGATGGGGCTGTCCGGCGGCCGGTGCATGCGCTCCGCGGTGTACTCTGCGAGCTTGCGCGGCAGGTCCTCTTCCTCGCCCTCGAACAGCTCGCTCAACGTCGGCTCGCCCTGCAGCACCGCGCCGAAGAGACCGGCCTTCGAGCCGAAGTAGCGGCCGACCAGCGCGACGTTGGCGTCGGCCGCCGCCGCGATCATGCGTACGGTCACCTGTTCGTAGCCCTGCTCGCCGAAGAGCGTGCGAGCCGCCTGCAAGATCCGCTCCCGGGTGGCCTCACGGTCGCGTGGCCTGGCCTCAGTCACCTGGGGACTCATGCCCGCACTCTACTGAACGGACACCCGACTTACCGCCCGGCTAGTAAACAGTCGTATACTCCTGGTGGATAAACAGTACGAAGGGGATGTGGTGTTGTCTTGGTAGCGCACGCACCGGCCGCGTCCCCCGCGAAGCGGCACTACACCCACCGCGAGATCCTCGAAGTCCTGTCCGGGCTCATGCTGGCGATGCTGACCTCGATGATCTCGACTTCCGTGGTGGGCACCGCGCTGCCGACGATCGTGGGGGAGCTAGGCGGTCAGGATCAGTACTCATGGGTCGCCAGCGCGACCATGCTGACGATGACGGTCTCGACGCCGTTGTGGGGCAAGCTGTCCGACCTGTTCGGGCGCAAGCTGCTCTTCCAGACCGCGCTGGCGCTGTTCGTGGCGGCCTCGATGGTGGCCGGCATGTCGCAGAACATGGGACAGCTGATCGCCGCGCGTGCCGTCCAGGGCCTTGGTGTCGGTGGTTTGTCGGCTCTGTCGCAGGTGATCCTGGGTGACATCGTCTCGCCGCGCGAGCGGGGGCGCTACTCGGGCTACATGGGCGCCGTCTTCGGCATCTCGACGGTCGCGGGGCCGTTGCTGGGCGGCTTCATCGTCGACACCGAGTGGCTCGGCTGGCGCTGGTGCTTCTACGTGGTCGTGCCGTTCGCCCTGGTGTCGTTCTTCGTCATCCAGAAGGTGCTGAGGCTGCCGCGGGTCAAGCGGAACACCTCGATCGACATCTGGGGCGCCACGACGATCACCGCCAGTGCGAGCGCGCTGATGCTGCTGCTGACGCTGGGCGGCAACGAGTTCGAGTGGAACTCGCCCTGGACGTACACCCTCGCCGCGATCGCCCTGCTCATGCTGGCCCTGGCGGTGCTGTCGGAACGGACCGCGGGCAACCCGATCCTGCCGCCCCGGCTGTTCCGCAACCGGACGTTCGTGCTCACCAGCGCCGCCTCGCTGTTCGTCGGTATGGCGATGTTCGGCGCGATGATCTACCTGCCGCAGTACCTGCAGATCGTCAAGGGGCTCAGCCCGACGAACTCGGGCCTGATGACGCTGCCCATGGTCGCGGCGCTGTTCCTGTCCGGTGTGATCTCCGGGAAGATCGTCACCCAGACCGGGCGGTGGAAGATCTTCCCGGTGGCGGGCCTGCTCATCGTGGCCTGCGGCCTGTTCCTGCTGTCCAGGCTGCACGTCGACTCCAGCGAGTGGCTCATCGGCTTCGACGTCGCGGTGCTGGGCATCGGGCTCGGCCTGTCCATGCAGATGCTCATCCTCGCCGCGCAGAACGGCTCCGAGCTGCGCGACATGGCCTCGACCACGTCCGGCGTGTCGTTCTTCCGCTCCCTGGGCGGCGCCGTCGGCGTGGCCGCGTTCGGCGCGATCCTGACCAACCGGCTCAAGGACGAGATGGCCGAGTTGCTGCGCGAGGCCTCCATCAAGCTGCCCGGCGGCGGTGGCGACGTCAAGCTCGGCAGCCCCGACGCCATCCGGCATCTGCCTGGACCGATCAAGAACATCGTGCTCGAGGCTTTCACGCGCGGCCTGGAGACGGTGTTCCTCGTGGGCGTGCCGATCGCGCTGCTCGGCTTCGTCGCCACGCTCCTGCTCAAGGAGCTGCCGCTGCGCAGCACGGCCGCGCCCGCCGCCCCGGAGCCCAAGCCGCTCAGCAAGGACGACCTCGTCCTGGCGGGCCTGCTGCTCGAGCTCATCGCCCAGCGCGTCGAGCGGGCCAACGGCGAGCCGTCCGCGCTGCTCACCGCGGTCGCCAAGATGGCGCCGCCCGACGACCGCACGGAGCGCGACCGGGCCAGGTCGGTCGCGCAGAACGTGCTGCGGCCCACCTCGCGCGCCCTGATCGCGCAGGCCACGCCGCCACAGAAGGACCTTGTCTCAGGAGGAATCACTCAATGATTCGCAAGTTCGTGGGTGCCGTCACCGCGGCCCTGGCCGCCATGGCCGGGCTGTGGCTGATGATCGCGCCCTTCGCCCTCGGCACCCAGCCGGAGGACGCCGACTGGACGAACGCCACCCAGTCGGAGTTCTTCACCGGCCTGGGCGTGGCCGTCGTGGGCGTCGTGGCCGTGATCGCGTTCGTGTCGGCCATCTACGAGGACCTGGTGGCGCGCGGACTGGTCGTGCCGAAGCCGCGCCGCGTCGAGCCGGAGCCCGAGCCCGTGCCGGCCGCCGCGCCGCAGTCGTCGTCCGCCGAGCTCGCCACCCTGCTCGCCCCGCTCGTCGAGGCGCTGCGTGAGGACCTGAACGCCCGCAGCGGCGGCGAGCACCGCCAGAACGGCAGGACTTCCCTGGTCGGAGTGGAGGAGAACCGATGAAGGCCAAGCTGGGCGTGGGCGCCCTCGTGCTGCTGTTCCTCGGCGGCCTCTGGCTCGTCGCCGCCCCCTTCGCCGTCGGCTACCAGCCGCGCGGCGCCGAGTACGTCGACGCCACGGTCAACGACCTGTGGCTCGGCGGCATCATCGCCGGCATCTCGTTCGTGTCCCTCGTGATCTACGCGGCCGACGCCCTGCGCGAGCTGGCCGGCCGCGGCAAGCACGCGGACGCCTGACCCACCGGAACATGCCGTGTCCGGCAGTGGTGCGGACCCGCGCTGGGAGCCCGCCTCGCGCAGGCTCCCCGAAGGGCAGTTCGAGATCGGCAAGGACGGCGCCGGTCTGCTCGTCGTGGGCTTCGACGGATCGGGCCCGAGCCGCAACGCCCTCGCGTATGCGGCCGGGCTCGCCCGCAGGGACGACGCGGCCCTGCTCATCGCGTTCGTCGAAGCGCTCAACACGCAGACGCTGTGGTTCTTCGCCGGGGCGCCCATCATCCCCGACTCTGCGGCCGACCTGACCGAGGACCTCAAGGACGAGCTGCGCGGCTGCGGGGTGCCCTGGCAGTTCGTCAGCGTGCGCGGTGACGCGGCCCGCGAGCTCGAGGCGCTGGCCGACACGTACATGGCGGACGCCATCGTGGTGGGCCGCTCCCGGTCCTCGTGGCGCGGCTCGGTGGCGGCCAAGCTCGCGAAACGCTCCCGCAGAACGGTGCTGATAGTGCCCTGACCTGGCCTGACGTCGCATATGGTGGCGAGATGAAACGTGTTGCCGCCATGGCGTTCGTGGTGCTCGCGTCCGTTTCGTGTGCGGAGTCGGGCGCGGGGCAGCAGGCCGCCGCGCCGGCCGAACCGCCGCGCTCGTCCACGCCCGTGACCGCCACGGCAGAACAGACCGCATCGGAGCGTTCCACGGCGACGCCGAGCCCGACGGCGCCGCCCCCGTTCACCTCGAAGGTCTCGCGGATCTCCCGCGACCGCCTGCCCTACTCCTGGCGGCCCGGCTGCCCCGTCCACTACCGCGACCTGCGGCTGGTGACGCTGTCGTACTGGGGGTTCGACGGCAAGCCGCACACCGGCGAGCTGGTCGTGCGCAAGACCGTCACCGGCGACATCGAGAAGGTCTTCAAGAAGCTGTACGACCGGCGCTGGCCGATCCGCAAGATGAAGCTGGTGGACGCCTACAAGGCCGACGACTACGCCTCGATCGACGACGACAACACCTCGGCCTTCAACTGCCGCCGGGCGACCGGGTCGAGCAACTGGTCCAATCACGCGTACGGCGAGGCCATCGACGTCAACCCGCTGGAGAACCCGTACGTCACCGCCGGCGGGAGCACCGCCCACCGCAACGCCAGGAAGTTCACCAAGCGCCCGATGAAGGGTAAAGGTGTCATCAACCCCGGCGATCGGGTCGTGAAGACGTTCGCCGAGGTCGGCTGGGAGTGGGGCGGCTACTGGTCGGGCGCCAAGGACTTCCAGCACTTCTCCAAGGGCGGAGGCTGAAAGGACCCCTCATGACGGCGAAGGACGGCGACGGCTGGACCGAGTGCGCCCGGGGCCACCGGCACTGGGGCGTCCACGGCGCCTCCGGGCTCCTGGTCGTCCACCACGACGATCGGGGCGTCCCGTACGTGCTGCTGCAGAAGCGCTCACTGCGCTGCCACCACGGCGGCACCTGGGCACTGCCGGGCCGCGCGCGCGACAGCCACGAGGACGCCGTCACCACCGCGCTGCGCGAGGCCCGCGAGGAGGCCTCCCTGGGCTTCGACCCCGAAACGCTCGTGCTCGACGTGGCCAACATCGTCGGCGCGCGGGCGGAGCGCGGCTGGTGGAACGACCGCCTGGGCGCGGCCACCCGGCTGCTGCGGGCCGTCTCAGGGCTGCGGCTGAGCCACCCGGTGCTGGCGCAGTGGTATCCGCGCGTGGTGGCGGTCGTGGAGGGCGCGGCCAGGAGCGCGCCCGAGGTACCCGGTATTCAGGTGGTGGCCGCCATGGGGAGCGGCGACGACGCGATCGTGGGCGTCGTACGCCGGGCCAGGCCGTGGGAGCGCGTGCTCGTCGTCACGGCCGACCGGGGGTTGCGCGGGCGCGTGGAGGAGCTGGGGGCGCAGACCGTCGGTCCCAAGTGGCTGCTGTCGCAGCTGCCCTGAACGTTCACGGTTCGGCGACGGTCACGTGGTCGAAGGCGGGCTCCAGGCCCGTGACGTCGAGCACCCGCCGTAAGACCCCGTGCACGCCCACGATGCCCAGCGACCCCGACTGGGCCGCCACCCTGCGCCGGTGCTCCACCAGCACCCACAACCCGCTGGAGTCGCAGAACTCCAAACGCTCGGCATCGACCACCACCCGCACTCGGCCCTCAGCGAACAACGCCAGCAAAGTGTCCTTGAGCAGCGGCGCGGTGGACTTGTCGAGGTCACCGGCGAGGCACACGCACGCATCGCGGCCACCCCGCTTCACCTCGACGTCGAGATCCGCCACCACCTGAACGTACACCGCTGCCATCACAGCCGCTATCGTGGTTTCCGCACAGGGAGGGTTCGCATAGTGGACGAGTGCAGCCGCCTTGAAAGCGGCCAGGTCAGCGATGGCCTCGTGGGTTCGAATCCCACACCCTCCGCTCAGTCGCGGATCCCCGCGAAACCGTCGCCCACGCTGGCGGCGAGCTGCAGGTAGGCGTCCCTGGTCGCCTCCTGCAGCCGGTCCAGGTCGATCTCCGCGCCCTCCTCCAGGTGCGGGTCGTACGGCACCCTGATCACCTCGCGGCAGCGCGCCGCGAAGTGGGCCTCCAGCTTCTTGATGTCCACCGCCGACTTCGACCTCGGCCGCACGCTGCACAGCACCACGGTGGCGTTCTTCACCAGGTCGCCGTACTGATGCGCCTCCAGCCAGTCGAGCGTCGCCGACGCCGCCCGCGCGCCGTCCACCGACGGGGAGCTGACCAGCACGATCTGGTCGGCCATGCCCAGCACGCCGCCCATCGCCGAGTGCAGCAGGCCGGTGCCGCAGTCGGTGATGCAGATCGAGTAGAAGTTCTCCAGCACCTGGGCGACGGCCTGGTAGTCCTCGCCGCTGAACGCCTCCGACACCGACGGGTCGCGGTCCGAGGCCAGCACCTCGAGCCGCGACGGCGCCTGCGAGGTGAACGCCCTGATGTCGACGTACCGCTTGACCTGGTCGCGCTCGTTCAGCAGGTCGCGCACGGTGGCCGAGGTCTCCAGCTCCACCTTGTCGGAGAGCGTGCCGCGGTCGGGGTTGGCGTCCACGGCGATCACGCGGTCGCCGCGCACCTGCGCCAGCGTCGCGCCCAGGCCCACCGTCGTCGTGGTCTTGCCCACGCCGCCCTTCAGGCTCAGCACCGCCACCCGGTGGTGCCCGGTGGTGACCGGGGTACGGGCGCGGGTGATCAGCTCGCGGCGGCGGCGCACCTCCGGGGGCTCGCCCGGCTTGATCCAGCCGCCGGAGGCCTTGTAGACCAGGCGCCGCCAACCCTTGGACGGGGCGTTGCGCCGCCCGCGCAGCAGCGTCTCCGGATCGAGGCTGTCGGCCGTGGGACGGCCGGTCACCGGAGGCCTGGACGGCGCGCTGAACACGGGGGCGGGCGCCGGGCGGCGGTTCTGGCGCACCTGCGGGATGTCCCGGTCGGCCGGGCGCCACTCGGGCTGCTCGGCCCACTTCGGGCGTTCCTCCGGCCGCTCGGCCCACTGCTCTTCCGGCTGCTCGCGTACCCACTGGGGGCGCTCTTCCGGCCGCTCCTGGCTCCACGTCGCGGCCTCGTCGCCCTGGCCCCAGCCCGGGGCGTCCTCGCGCCGGCCCTGGCCCCACGCGGGGGCTTCGCCCTTGCCCCACGACGCGGCGTCGTCGCCCTGGCCCCAGCCCGGGGCGTCCTCGCGCTGGTCCGCTCCCCACGGGGACGACGCGTCCTGGCCCTTGCCCCACGACGGCGAGGTCTCGTCACCGCGCGGCACGCCCCACGACGGCGCGGTCTCATCGCCGGCCGCGTCGCTCCACGGCGAGGCCGCACCGGCGCCGTCGGCGTCCCAGCGCGGGCCCTTGTCCTCCGCGGACCCCTCCGGGCGGTCCTCGCCCCACTGCGGGGGCTTCGCCGCCGGGTCCTTGCCCCATTCGAAGTGCTCCGGCAGGCCGGCCCAGGCGGCCGGCCGCTCCTGCCGTTCCCGAGGCTCGGGGGCCGCTCCTTCGGCGTCATCGGCCTGCGCGGCCTTCCCCGCCTTCGCGGACTCACCCGACGTGCCGGATGCCGCGGACGCGCCGTCCCAGCGCGAAAACGACTCGGCCTGCTCCCTGCTCCACTGCGAGCCCTCCTGCGCCCACTGCGGGATGCCGGTCGGGGGCGTGTCGGCGTTCGGCGCGGCCGGGCCGTCCTCCGCGGCGGCGTCCCACTGGGGGCGCTCGGCGCGCGGCAGGGTTTCGGAGGCGTCCGAGGACCATGCGGAACGCCCCGCGGCCGGCTGCTCATCCGGCTCCCCGGACGTCTTGCTCGCCCGCTCCTTGACGGTCTCCTTGGCCGCGTCCCCGGCGGCGTCCTGCGCCGCGTCCTTGGCAGCGTCCTTCGCAGCGTCCTTGGTCGCGTCCCCGACAGCGTCCTGCGCCGCGTCCTCGGTCAGGCCCTTGGCCGGGGCCTCGACCTGGTCCTCGGCCGGGTCCTCAGCGGCGTCCCCGGCCGGCTCGGCGGCGGCCTCCCGGCCGGGTGCCCGCTGCCCCCGCGCCGTCGCCGGCTCGGTGCGCGCCCTGGTGCCGGCCGTGCCCGCGTCCCCGGCGGCGTCCTGCTCGTCGTCGCCCCGCGTACCGGCGGCTTCGGGCTCCGCGCGCAGCGGCTCCACGCGAACCGTGTCATGGGCCGTTTCATGGGCCGTGTCATGAGCCGTGTCATGGGCGGAAGGCCCGTCGTCCGAACCCGGCCAGTCGGAGGCGGGCGGCCACGTGGCACCCTCCGTCCTCCCCTCCGGCTGCGGCGGGGTGAACGGCAGCGCGTACGTGTCGGTGTCGTCGGCCCTCGGCAGCGGCTTGAGCGGCGCCAGGAACGGATCGTCCACGCTCGGCGCGGCGCTCGCCCGAGGGTCGCCGGCCGCGGGGCCCACCGGCCACTCGCCGGAGCCGATGCGGCTCGCCGGAATGTCACCGGCCGTCACGGCACCGCCGTACACCTCGGTCGCGGAACCGCCATACGCGTCAGCGGACCCGTCGTACGCCTCGGCGGAACCGCCGTACCCTTCGGCAGGGCCGCCGTACGCCGAGTCCACCGCCGCTCTGAACACCGGCGGCGGGGTCGTCTCCTGCTGCTGCCGCACCAGCGCCCACGGGTCCGCGGGGTACGGGGACGCGACCGGCTCGTCGACCGGAGCTGACGACGCGCTGATGGAGACAGGGGTCTCCTCCGTCTCCTTGATAGCGTCAAGCCAGGCGAGCTGTTCCTCGAGAGATTCTTCTCGATCGTGTCTTGCCACCGTGTTCCCCCTCGGGTGGGTCTAAAGGGGCAGCAAACACATTGCAGGGTAACGCCACCTGCTGCCATGCAGCCCGGCAACCCACAAGTTCTTTGCCCGGCTACCGTGGTTCGCATGCGAGCCATTGAGATCGTCAAGCCAGGCGGCCCAGAGGTGCTGGAATGGCGCGAGGTGCCGGAGCCGCAGGTGGGGCCGGGAGACGTGCTGATCGACGTCACGGCCTCCGCGGTCAACCGCGCCGACGTGCTGCAGCGGCAGGGATTTTACGATCCGCCGCCGGGGTCGTCACCGTACCCGGGGCTTGAGGTCTCGGGCGTGGTGGCCGCGGTCGGGGCCGACGTCGAGCAGTTCAAGCCGGGCGACGAGGTGTGCGCGCTGCTCGCCGGCGGCGGTTACGCCGAGCGCGTAGCCGCGCCCTGGCAGCAGGTCATGCCGGTGCCCGACCGCGTGCCGCTGCGCGAGGCCGCGGGGCTGCCCGAGGTGGCCTGCACGGTCTGGTCCAACGTCTTCATGATCGGCCGCCTGCGCAGGGGCGAGACGCTGCTCGTGCACGGCGGGGCCAGCGGCATCGGCACGTTCGCGATCCAGCTCGCCAAGGCGCTCGGCAGCCACGTCGTCACCACCGTCGGATCGGCGGCCAAGGCCGAGCGGGTCAAGGAGCTGGGCGCCGACGAGGTGATCAACTACCGCGAGGAGGACTTCGCCGACAAGGTCAAGGCCGACGTCATCCTCGACATCATGGGCGCGAAATACCTGGACAGGAACGTCCGTTCCCTGAAGACGGGCGGCCGGCTCGTGGTCATCGGCCTGCAGGGCGGCACCAAGGCCGAGCTCAACCTCGGCGTTCTGCTCGCCAAGCGGGCCACCGTGCACGCGACGACGCTGCGCGCGCGCCCCGTCGACGAGAAGGGGGCCATCGTCCGCAGCGTCGTCGAGAACGTGTGGCCCCTGATCGGAGCGGGGGCCGTGCGTCCGGTCGTGCATGCGGAGGTGCCGATGTCCGAAGCCGCCGAAGCCCACCGAATGTTGGATTCGGGAGAGCACGTCGGCAAGATCCTGCTAGTACGGTGAGTGTTATGAATGCTGAGGACAACAACACCCCCCACGTCGTGGTGGTGGGCCCAGATTTCCAAAGTCACGGCGACGGCGGTGAAGACGATCGCTCGGTGACCAACCTGGTCGAGCAGCCCGCCAAGGTGATGCGCATCGGCAGCATGATCCGCCAACTCCTCGAGGAGGTGCGCGCGGCTCCCCTCGACGAGGCCAGCCGCAAGCGGCTGAAGGAGATCCACGAGTCCTCCATCAAGGAGCTCGAAGACGGTCTCGCGCCGGAGCTGGTCGACGAGCTGGAGCGGTTGTCGCTGCCGTTCACCGACGACAACGGCACGCCGCCGAGCGATGCCGAGCTGCGCATCGCGCACGCCCAGCTCGTCGGCTGGCTCGAAGGGTTGTTCCACGGCATCCAGACCACGCTGTTCGCACAGCAGATGGCCGCCCGCGCCCAGCTCGAGCAGATGCGCAGGGCGCTGCCCACCGGTGTGCCCCAGGGTGAGGAGGCACAGCGCCCGCACGGCGGCTCCGGCCCCTACCTGTAGGCCCGCTCCAGGGCCTACAGGGCCCCACAGTCCTCAGACATGAAGCCGCCCTGACCAGGGCACCACAGACGCGGAGCCCGGTCAGGGCACCGCTATGCCCTGACGCACCGCCTCACCCGCCTCCCCGAGGCACCGCCGCACCCGGAGACACCGCCTATCCGAGGCGCCGCCTCACCACCTACCCGAGGCACCGCTGCGCCCAGGCACCGCTGCGCCCGGGCCCGGGGCACCGCCTCCCCGCCGGCACCGCCTCCCCGCCTGCCCGAGGCACCGCTGTCCTGGGGCGTACCGCCCGCCCGAGGCGCTTCTCCCCGGAACCGCCCACAGAGGTCAGGCACGGGCCCGGAGGCCAGGCGCCAGGCGCGGGCGTCAGGGGTACAGCTTCTCGATGACCTGGGCGACGCCGTCGTCGTCGTTGGTGGCGGTCACGTGATCGACCGCCGCCAGCACGAGCGGATGCGCGTTGGCGACCGCGTACGACGTGCCCGCCCAGCTCAGCATGGGCAGGTCGTTCGGCATGTCCCCGAAGGCCACCGCCTGCGACGATTCGATCTCATGCCGCTCGGCGAGCGCCGCCAGGGCGGTCGCCTTGGTCACGCCCCTGGCGCTCATCTCGATCAGTCCCCTGCGGCTCGAGTGCGTCACGGTCACCAGATGGCCGACCAGCTCGTGGACCGTCGCCTGCAGCTCGTCGGGGTCCATGCGGGGGTGCAGGGCGAGCAACTTGGCGCATGGGCGAGAAGTGACCGAATCCACACGTTTCACGTCCCGTGTCCGGTCCAACCTGCCTGGACGGAAATCCGACTCATGCGCAAAACCGGCTTCATACTCGACCGAAAATACGAGTTCGGGCACGTTCGCTCTTAGCTGAGCGACGACTTCCTCGAGTACATCGACGCTGATCAGGTGAGATTCCACTATCCGTTCGGTATGCAGGTCGTAGATCAGCGCCCCGTTAGCACAGATGGCCAGCCCTCGGTGACGCACCGCACTCGCCACCCCGCCCATCCACCGGGGCGGACGCCCCGTCACGAACGCCAGGACCGCCCCCGATTCCTCGACCCTGCCGAAGGCGGCGACCGTGCGGGGAGACACGGTTCCGTCCGTACGCAACGCGGTGCCGTCGAGGTCGGTGGCCACTAGCCGCGGTGCGAGATCGCTCTGCATAACAGGTTCCAGTTTGCCTGGTGATGCCGGCGGACAGAAATCTTCGTTGGGACGGGAACACCAACGCTCCAGAATGGTGTTAGATGTGATGGCGTTGTATTAGCTGATCCCGTAGTGAAAACCAGCATGACTTTGTCTGAGCCACCCCGGGGTGCTTGCTGTACGACACACCGGGACCCACGAGGTGTGGGTCCCATAGATTCACATCCTGAGGGAGAGCTTTTATGGCTCAGGGAACCGTCAAGTGGTTCAACGCCGAAAAGGGCTTCGGCTTCATCGCCCCGGACGGCGGTGCGCCGGACGTGTTCGTGCACTTCTCCGAGATCGTCGGCAACGGCTACCGCAGCCTTGAAGACGGCCAGCGGGTCGAGTTCGAGATCACGCAGGGCCAGAAGGGGCCGCAGGCCTCTCAGGTCCGTGCCCTCTGACCTGTAGCAGCGAGACAGGCCGGAGTCCGTTCCCAGCGGGCCCCGGCCTTTCGCTTGTCCTGGGGACCTTCACCCGCCCGCCCCGCACACCCTCCCCCACGCCACAACATCCTTCGACCCGCCTCCGCCTGCTCCGCAGCATTCTCCCGCCGCCCCACGGCACCTCGGCCCGCTCCGCAACATCCTCAGCCCGCTCCGCACACCCTCCACCACCCCACGGCATCCCCGGCCCGCTCTGTGGTCCATCCCACGGCTGGGTGCTCCTGCCCCGCTTCCGAGGCTCGTCCCTCTGGCCGTAGACGCGCCCTTCCGAACTGCCCAGGAGGTCCTGGACCAGGACGCCGCACCCCCGTGCCGCCAGGCATCGCAGCGGTCTCCGCTGACGTCCCGGTGCGAGGAGAGCCCGGCGCGGACGGCAGGTTCCCGGTGCGGAGGGCCGGCGAGAGCGAGGCCTGACGCGGGTGGCGTGGCCCCGGCTCGGGCGGCAGTGGTGTTCTGGCGCACGTGGGCGCCCCTGGGTTCTCGCCCCGCGCTGCGGCGTCTTGTGGTGGTGTCGGGTTGGTCACGACTGTGACTCGACTCACACGTGCTTTGAACCGCCTTCTCCGCACACCGGTCAATTGGGGTATGAGGTACGCGTGGTTGTGCCACCCCGTGACGGTTGCCGGGGTACTCCTGCTGCTGATCAACGACCACCTGCTCAAACCGGCCTTTCCCGGGATCGTGACGGGCAAGCTCAGCGACGTGGCGGGGCTGGTGATGGCCCCGGCGCTGGTCGCCGTCCTGCTCACCCGCCCGGCG
The DNA here is from genome assembly GCF_043196965.1 of Nonomuraea sp. NPDC049309. Classification (NCBI taxonomy): domain Bacteria; kingdom Bacillati; phylum Actinomycetota; class Actinomycetes; order Streptosporangiales; family Streptosporangiaceae; genus Nonomuraea; species Nonomuraea sp. NPDC049309. The sequence continues at coordinate 781,622 of NZ_JBICSH010000002.1, forward strand.
GCAGCGCTGGCCACCCGCCTCCGAGTCGCCTTCCCCCGTGTGGAACAGCACATGGTCCACGCCGAGCGGCCGGGTACGGAGCTGCTGCGGCGGAGCGACGTGGCGGCGGTCGTCCTGACCGGGCTGCTCTTCGCGCTCGTCAAGACCACGGAGACGGGCGCCGAGACCGCCTCCCAGGTGTGGACCTTCCTGGCGGGCCCGTCGCGCGTCCTGGCCGATCCTACGGACCTGCTGGCACTCCCAGCGCTCGCCGCCGCCTGGTGGGCGCGGAACCGCAGCCTGCGCCGCCCGCCCACCGCACGGTGGCGGGTCGTGGTGACGATGCCGCTGGCCATGGTGGCGGTGACCGCGACCTCCGCCATGCCGGCCCACTCGTCGCCGAACGAGGTCACGGTGGACGACCGCGGCCGCCTGCTCGTCCAGACCGTTTATGGCGTCACTTACGTCTCGGAGGACGGCGGCGGCACGTGGTCGCTCGAACCCTCCGCCCAGGAGGGCAAGAAGGGGCAGAGCGCCCAATGCGTACCCAAGGAGGCGACCCGCTGCTACCGGGTCACCGGCGATCGCACCGGCGTCGACCAGTCGGACGACGGCGGCATCACCTGGCGCCCGTCCTGGCGCCCGTCCGACGATGACACAAGGCGCCTGAGCAGGCTGTACAAGGGCAGCACCGGCCTCGTCACCTCCCTGGCCGTGCAGGCGCGCCCCGGTGGCCACGTCGTGGTCGCCGCGAGCGGTCCTGACCTGGTGCTGGTCCGCGACACCTCGGGCACGTGGCGGCACGTCCCCCTGAACGGCGATCCCCCCGAGGTGCCGCTGACCACCGAGCTGGTCTGGGCGTGGCTGCTGGCGGCGTGCACGCTGCTCGGGTTCGTGGGGGCGGGGCTGCGCCGCCACGTCCGTGCGTACCTGATCGTCGCCGTCATCACCTACGCCGGGTTCGCGGCATTCCTGATCGGCTGGCTGGACCCGTCGTTCGGCTCGCCGAACGGGACCATCGGGACGCTCATGATGCCGGCCGGGCTCTACGTGACTCTGCTGTGCGGCGTGGCCTGCCTCGGCGCCGCGGTCAGCGGAGGGGCGCGCGCCCTGCCGGTCTCGGTCGGCCTGCTCGGGGCTCCCCTGGTCTTCGCCGCCGTCAAGATGCCGTTCCAGGCCTGGTCGAGCGGGGCTCTCGCCTACGAGGCCGCCACCGCCGTCGCGGCGCTCCTGACCTCGGCGGTGCTGGTCGCGGGCACCCTCATCGTACGGCGCGCCGCCCGCGACACGGTCCCCGCCGACGTCCTCGTCCCGCCGGACGGACCTGTGCCGCTCGCGCGGCACGACGCCCTCCACCCGGGGACGCGGGACCCTCACGTACGACACGACACGACCCCCACCGACGGGCAGGGGTCGTGACGGTCACGCGGACGGCGCGAGCCGCCCCAGGATGACGGCCTACTTGGGCGGCTCGAGGACGTCGAGCCCGACATACGGCCGCAGCGCCTTGGGCACCACCACCGAGCCGTCGGCCTGCTGGTGGTTCTCCAGGATGGCCACGATCCACCGGGTCGTGGCCAGCGTGCCGTTGAGTGTGGCGAGGTGCTTGGGCTTGCCGTCCTTGTCGCGGTAGCGGACGCCGAGCCTGCGCGCCTGGAACTCGGTGCAGTTGGACGTCGAGGTCAGCTCGCGGTAGCGGCCCTGGGTCGGGATCCAGGCCTCGCAGTCGAACTTCCGCGCCGCCGACATGCCGAGGTCGCCCGCGGCCGTGTCGATGATGCGGTACGGCACCTCGATCTTGGCCAGCATCTCCTTCTCCCACTCGAGCAGCCGCAGGTGCTCCTCGTGGGCGTCCTCGGGACGGACGTAGGAGAACATCTCGACCTTGTCGAACTGGTGCACCCGGATGATGCCCCTGGTGTCCTTGCCGTACGAGCCCGCCTCGCGCCGGAAGCAGGACGACCAGCCCGCGTAGCGCAGCGGCAGGGCGTCGGCGCTGAGGATCTCCTGGGCGTGGTAGCCGGCCAGCGACACCTCCGAGGTGCCGACGAGGTAGAGGTCGTCTTCGGGCAGCCGGTAGATCTCGCTGTCGTGGGCCACGGCGAAGCCCGTGCCCTGCATGGTCTCGGGCTTGACCAGCACCGGCGTGATCATCGGCGTGAAGCCGGCCTCGATCGCCTGCTGCATCGCCATGTTGAGCAGGCCGAGCTGCAGCCGCGCACCGACGCCCTTGAGGAAGTAGAACCGCGCGCCCGACACCTTGGCGCCGCGCTCGGTGTCGATGGCGTCGAGCGCCTCGCCCAGCGCCAGGTGGTCCTTCGGCTCGAAGTCGAACTGGCGGGGCTCGCCGTGTGTCTCCAGCACGACGTAGTCGTCCTCGCCGCCGGGCGGCGTGCCCTCCTCGACGAGGTTGGGGATCGTCCGCAGCAGCGCGTCGAGCTCGGCGCCCAGCTTCTCCGCCTCGGACTCGGCGGCCTTGACCTGGCTCGCGAGGTCTTTGGCCCGCTGGAGCAGCGCGGCCTTCTCCTCACCCTGCGCCTTGGAGACCGACTTGCCCATGCTCTTCTGCTCTGCGCGCAGAGACTCGAACGAGGTCAGCGCCGATCGGCGGCGCTCGTCGAGGTCGAGCAGCGTGTCGACGACCGAGTCGTCCTCACCGCGGGCACGCTGCGACGCCCGTAGCCGGTCAGGGTCCTCACGAAGGGTACGCAGGTCAATCACAAGGAAAGGCTACCGGCGTACGGCGCCTGACCGCCCCTGGATATCCACCGACGCTCAGGAAACCTTCGCCACGGCCCGGCCACCTGCCCGTTCACGCGGAAAACCCGCCGAGGCGCACGGCGAGCCGGACGCCCGGGCACGCTCGATGAGCGCCGAGGCAGACTCCCGCGACCGCGCGGCGTCAGATCTCGCCCGCGCGCACCTTCGCCAGCCACTCGGCCGCCTCGGTGAAGTCGGAGTCGGAGGTGCCGCGCTTGATCTGCGGCTTCAGCCCGTCGGCGCGCGGATAGCTGCCGAGGAAGCGCACCTCGCCGCAGATCCGGTGGAGGCCGGCGACGGCCTCACCGACCCGGGCGTCGGCGATGTGGCCCTCGAAGTCGAAGTGGAAGAAGTAGCGCCCGATGCCATCGCCCGTCGGCCGGGACTCGATGCGCGTGAGGTTGACCCCGCGTACGGAGAACTCGGTCAGCATCTCCAGCAGCGCGCCTGGATGATCGTCGGCGAGGAAGACGACCAGCGTGGTGCGGTCGGACCCGGTCGGCTCGGGCAGCGGCCCCGGCCGCGCGACCTTGACGAACCTGGTCACCGTGTCGGACCTGTCACCGATGTCGGAGGCCAGCTCGACCAGCCCGTAGTGCTCGCCGGCGATGCGCGCGGCGATGGCCGCGTCGTACGGCGACCCCGGCAGCGCCACCTCCTGCGCCGCCGCCGCCGTCGAAGGGGCGGACACCACGACCGCGTCGGGCAGCTCGCGGGCCACGAACGCGCGGCACTGCGTGATGGCCGCCGGGTGGGTGTAGACCCGCTTGATGTGGGGGATCTCGGTGCCCGGCCGCGCCAGCAGCGAGAACTGCACCGGCAGCAGCAGCTCGGCGTTGATCACCAGCGGCTCGCCCCATGCGAACTCGTCGAGCGTCGTGGTGATGGCACCTTCGATGGAGTTTTCCAGCGGGACCACGGCGCCGTCCGCCTCGCCGGAGCGTGCGGCGTTGAGCGCGGCGCTCACGTTGGCGCAGGGCAGGCGTTCGGCCGTGGGGTCGAGGAGCCGCAGGGCCTCTTCGGTGAAGGTGCCTTCCGGCCCGAGATAGGCGAGCTTGGGCATGCGTCCAGGGTAGCCCCAGGTGAAGGCGTCCGCGGCCGTTTCGCCCGGCGGAGAATCCGCAGGTCGGGGCCCTGTCTACGGGGTTTCGGACACCGGAGCGGCCACCAGGGGCCCCAGGCCGAGCCGAGCCGCGCGCACCGCCTCTTCCTCCTCGGGCGACAGCGGCTCCTGCCCCTTGCCGCCGACCACGGGCCGCACGTACGTGCGGGTCTCGCTGCGCCCGTTGATGGACGTCAGCACGATCCCGTCGCCCAGCCCGTTGATCATCGCCACCGAGAACGACAGGCGCCCCGACATCTCCGACAGCGCGTCGTACCGGCACACGGCGACGTCCCTGATGGCCTTGAGATCGCCCCGGCCCGCGCCGAGCTGCTGCCTTGCGAGCATCCGCCGGCACTCCTCGGCCGTGGCCCTGGCCTGCCGCAGCGCCGCATAGCCGGCCAGCACCCCGCTGACCCCGGCCGCGACGCCCACGATCACCCAGATGGTAACGAGCACGCCACGAAGAGTAACGGCAAAGTCAAGCGGGCCGCCGCCGTTTCGGCAGCCAACGCACGAGCAGCCACACCAGTGCCAGCGCGCCGAGCCCGAACCCGTTCTGCACGATCTTCCCCAGGACGAGGCTCACGCCCGGGATCTCCGCCGCCTTGAGCGACACCCCCCACCACGGCACCGGCACCACGTAGTACAGCCACACGCCGGCCGCCACGCGCAGCCGGACCGGGTCGGTCCCGTCGCCCGCGATCGCGGCGAGCACCACGACCACCCACGCCAGGTGGTGGATCCAGGCCACGGGCGACAGCAGCACCGCCATCAGCCCGACCAGCGCGACCGCGGTCATGTGATCGCCCGCCCGGTACGCGTCGCGCGCGCCGCGGAACCCGTACCAGCCGACCGCCGCCACGATCAGCACCCACAGCACCGAGGTCAGCGCGTCCGGCCAGTAGAGCCGGATCAGCATGCCGCGGATCGACTGGTTGGTGGTGGCCGCGTTCGCGCCGAGGCGCTCGGGGTCGAGCAGCGCCCCGAACCAGAAGTCCACCGCGTCCTGCGGGATCACCGCGAACGGCAGCAGCGTCAGCAGCGCCGCCGTGAAGCAGGCCATGAAGAACGTCCGCCACTGCTTGGTGATCAGCAGGTAGATGAGGAAGACGCCCGGCGTCAGCTTCACCGCCGTCGCGAGCCCGATCAGGAACCCGCGGGGCCACCACGGCCGCCGCGCCACGCAGTCGGCGACGCACAGCGCGACCAGCAGGATGTCCACCTGCCCGAACCTGACCTGGTCCCGGATCGGCATCACGTACGTGCACAGCACCATGAGCAGCGCGAACACCCACGGCGCGTACTTGCGCAGCGTCTCCCGGGTCAGCAGCGGCCGGAACGCGAACCCCACGGTCACGCCCAGCGCCACGAAGATCCCGGCCGTCCACACCCACTGCGCGGTCTCCCATGACATGGCGGCCAGCGCCACCGCCAGCATCGCCGCGACCGGCGGGTAGGTGAACGGCAGCAGTTGCGGGGCCGGGGTGACGTAGTCGTAGACCGGCTTGCCGTCGAGCAGCATCTGCCCGCCGGTGCGGTAAACGTCCAGGTCGACCAGGCGCTGGTCGTCGGGGTTGGTGAGCCACTCGTACACCAGCGGCGCCGCGGCCGCCGCGACGAGCAGGGCCGCGACCGCCCACGCCCACCACTGCCGCCGTCTCACCCGTACCTCGCCACTTGTCACGGTGTGGCACGTTACCGTGGCTGTTGTTTGATCGAGGGCAGACTACTGGGGGTCCGTACATGCCGAACGCCACGCCGTGCCCGGATCGGCGCGGGAAGCGGCTGAGCGCGCGTGTCCGCCACCTCATGGCCCTGCTGGCCCTCACGCTCCCCTTGGCCCTCACCACGCCCGCCGCCGCGCAGCCGGCACGACCGGCGGCTTCGGCGGCCTCCCCCGGCACGCCGGCCACCGCCACCGGCAGCGTCACCGGCACGAGGGACGCGACCGCCCTGCGGGGACGAGTGGCCCTGATCGGCGTCCCCGGGCTGGAGTGGAGCGACATCGACCAGAGCCGGACCCCCAACCTCTGGCGCCTGGTGTCGGAAGGCTCGTCGGCGTCGCTCTCGACCCGCGCCGTGCCGCCTGCAGGCCGTGGCATCACCTGCCCCGTCGCCGGCTGGCTGACGATCTCGGCGGGCCGGCGAGCCGGTACGCCGGACGGGGGCTGCCCGGCCCCGCCCACCCCGCGGCGGAACGGCGAGGGCGCCGCGGTCCCCGGCTGGCAGGCCCTGGCCGCCTACCAGGCGGAGACCGGGTACGCCGCCCGCATCGGCACGCTGGGCCAGATCGTCGCGGACGGAGGCGGCAAGGTCGCCGCCATCGGGCCCGGCGCCGCGCTGGCCGCCGCCAACAAGTCCGGAAATATCGACAAATACGCCCCCACTCCTTCCGCCCTCGGCGACCCCGCCCCGTACAGCCTGATCGTCTTCGACGTCCCCGACCTCGCGGCCGCCTGGGCGAAACAGCCCCGCGACGAGCACGGCATCCCCACCGGCCTTCCCGCCGCCACCCGCAGGACCGCCGCCGCCGAGGCCGACCGGCGCATCGGCGACCTGCTCGCCCTGCTCCCGCCCGGCACCACGACCCTGCTGGCCGGCATCTCCGACATCACCCCGAACGCCCACCTCCACGTCGCCATCGCCACCGGCCCCTCCCCGGACGGCTCCACATACCGCCACGGCTTCCTCACCGCCACCTCCACCCGCCAGGACGCCCTCGTCACCATCGGCGACCTCACCGCGACCGCCATCCAGGCCCTCGGCCTGACCGCGCCCCGCGAGGTCGTCGGCCGCCCCTGGCAGCCCGGCGGCCCCGCTCCCGCGACCCCCGCCGACGTGGTGACCGAGCTGGCGGACGAGGACCTGGCCAGCCAGGTGCTCCGCGATGTCCGCGGCCCGTTCTTCACCGTCCTGGTGACCGCCCAGCTCCTCTTCTACGCGCTCGCCGCCCTGACCCTCCGCCGCCGCCGACTCCCCGCAACGCCCACCCCGGCGGTCGATCGGCCATCAGCCGGGGCAGAGCCGGCCCCCGCACCCGGCCATCCGGCGGAAGGCACCCCGACCGTCCCCGCGGAAGGCACCCCAGCCGTCCCCGCGGAAGGCACCCCGACCGTCCCCGCGGAAGGCACCCCAGCCGGACCGGCGCCGACCCACGACCACCCGTCAGAAGGCACCGCCGTGCCGCTCCCCACGGAACCGACCGGCACGGCCGAACCCACGATCACCCCCGGGCAGACCCCGCCCCTGACCGCCACCGGCGGCCAGGCGAGCACCTCGAAGGTCCTCAAGTCCGTCCAGATCGTGGCCGTGATCAGCGGAGCGATCGCCGTCTCGACGTTCCTCGCCCAGCTCATCCCCTGGTGGACGTTGCCGGTGCCCATGCTGTCGGTGATCGTCACGATCGTCGGGATCGCGGCGCTCATCACCGCCGCAGCGTTCGCGGGCCCCTGGCGCGCTCACGTGCTCGGCCCGCTGACCATCGTCTCCGCCGTCACCTCCGTCGCGCTCCTCCTCGACGTCATGACGGGCTCGACGCTCCAGGTGAACGCCGTGAGCGGCTACGAGCCCGTGACCGGCGGACGCTTCTACGGCTTCAGCAACATCGCCTTCGCCATCTACTCCACCGGCACCATCCTCGGCCTGGCCGGGATCGCCCACTGGCTGCTCGGCAGGAGGGTGCCGAGGACCGTGGTGGTGACGCTGTGCGCCGCGTACGGAGGGTTCGCGGTGTTCGCGGACGGGTGGCCCTCCTGGGGTGCGGACTTCGGCGGCGTGCCGGCGTTCGTGATCGGCCTGGCCGTCTTCCTGATCATGCTGTCAGGTAAGCGGGTGTCGCCGCTGCGGCTCCTGCTCGTGGGGCTGGCCGGGGCGGCGCTCGTCGGCGCCCTGTCCGTGATCGACTGGCTGCGCCCTGAGTCCCAGCGCACCCACCTCGGCACGTTCGTGCAGCAGATCATCGACGGTGAGGCGTGGACCGTCGTCGGCCGCAAGTTCGCCGCGATGGTCGGCGTGACCGTCGGCAACTGGTCGCTGACCCTCCTGTCGCTGGTGGCGCTGGCCTTCCTCTTCCTGGTGCTGGCCCGTCCTTCGCGCTGGGGCGTCGCGGCGCTCGGCCTCGCGTACCAGATGGCGCCGACGCTCAGAGCGGGCCTGTTCGGCGCCCTCGCGTGCGCGCTGATCGGCTTCCTCATGAACGACTCCGGCATCGCCATCCCCGCCATGGCCCTGACCGTCGCCGTGCCGCTCACGCTGGCCGCCTGCGTTCGCGCCCTGCAGCTCGCCACGCCCACACCACCAGCGCCACCGTCAGAGCCAGCAGCGCCCAGCCGATCTGCGGCCTGACCACCGTGCGCAGCCATTCGAGGTCTTCGGGCTGCCCTTCGACCCTGGCGGGCAGGTACGCCAGCGACAGCGCCAGCAGGTGCGCCACCACGAGCCCGTCCAGCGCGGACGCCCCCACGAGCACCAGCATCCCGAGCGCCAGCCCGTCGTACCAGGGCAGGATGTAGGGCGTCGCGAACAGGTACGCCACCACCAGCGCCATGGCCACGACCGGCGCCTCCAGCCCGTGGCCGTCCCGCGCGGAGGCGGGGTCGGGGCACCGGGCGAGCGGACCGCGGGCGCCGGTCCATCCCGTGCGTACCGCGAGCCGCAGCAGCGACCAGGCGATGAGCGCGAGCACCAGCAGCGACCCGACCTGGATGGGCCCCCGGTACGCGCTCCCCGTGCCGACGATGGCCTGCAGCCGGCCCTGCACGAGCTTCCAGAACGACGCGTGGGAGATCGCCTTGCTCGTACGGGTGATCGGCTCGAGGGCGTCGAGGCCGACGACGGCGTACCCGATGACCACCACCGCGACCGCACAGCCCGCCATGACCGCCAAACGGCCGGGGCGGCGGCGGAGCTCCCAGGCGGGGCCGAGCGCGACGAGCCCGGCGTTCACCTTGATCGCAACGCCGAGCCCGAGCAGGACCCCGGAGCCTGCGAGGCGGCCCCTCGCCAGCAGGGCGGCGACCATGCAGGCGATGGCGAGGGTGTCGACGTGCATGCCGGCGACGAGGTGGTAGAGCAGCAGCGGGTTGGCCGTCCACAGCAGCGCCGCCCGCAGCCGCCTGCGGGGGTCGTGCCGGGTGAAGCGGTCGATGAGCAGCCCCGTCGCGATGAACGCCGCCGCGTTGAACAGCGCCAGGACGAACATCGTCAGCCGGACCGAGTCGCCGCCTATCCAGCTCGCCACCGCTTGCAGGGCCGTGGCGACCGGCCCGTAGACGCTCGGCTCCTCCCGCCAGGGCTCCTCGACGGCGTCGGCGACGGGGTCGCCGGGGAGGTCCGTAGCGCCGTGGGTGTACGGGTTGAGGCCCAGCGTGACCATGCGGCCGTAGGCGGCGTAGTTGAGGTGGTCACCGGAGCCGGACGGCGGCAGGAACGCCAGCACCGCCGCCGCCACGCACCCGATGAGCACGAGGGTCTTCGGGCTCGGGAACGCGCCCGGCGGCCGGCGCGACCCCTTGGACGGATGCTCGGGGATCGGGGCTGACGGCTGCCCGGAGACCGGAGGGCCGTACGAGGTGTCGCCCGCGGACGGCCGCCCGGAGACCGGAGGGCCGTGCGAGGTGTCGCCCGCGGACGGCCGCCCGGAGACCGGAGGGCCGTGCGAAGTGTCGCCCGCGGACAGTGCCGGCAGGGCCGCCAGGAGGCCCAGGCCGCCCAGCAGCAGGGCGGCCACCGCCAGGATGATGACCAGGTGCGGCTCAGGCGCCGACTCGAGGGAGTACGGCGGCTGCCAGGCCGGGCCTGGGAGCGCGGGGACCATCGCCGACGGGCCGAGGAGCCCGATGGTGATGGTCAGCAGGATCGAGGCGGCGATCGCCGCCATGGCCGGCCCGGCCGACCGGCCTCGCCCCTGCCCGCGCCGCGCTTGCGAAGTCACCGGGAAATTCCAGCACACCCGCGACACGGCCCCCGCCCGCCCTGCTCCGTCTGTGGATGACACTCATGGGAACCCCCACCCTGTGGACAACCGGCCCCGGTACGGGACTACGAGCCGGCCGACAAGGTCCGGCGACGCGCCGCTCACCGGCGCGATCGAGGCGTCCCCGGGCACGAGCGGCGTGGAACACGGGCGGCCGGATCCGCGGGAGGCTACTCGCCCGTCAGCCCGTCCACGGACTCCCGGATGAGGTCCGCGTGCCCGTTGTGCCGGGCGTACTCCTCGATCATGTGCACCAGGATCCATCGCAGGGTCGGTGTCCGCCCGTCCGGCCACTTGCGCCGGGCGGGCTGGTCGAGCCCGCCGCCGCCGGCCAGCGCCTCGTCCAGGAGCTTCCGGGAGCGCGCGACGGCGTCCTCCCACAGGCCGCGAAGCTCCTCAGGGGAGTCGGAGGCGGCCGAGCGCCAGTCCCAGTCCACGTCGGCCTTCCAGTCGACCGTGGTCCACAGCGGCTGGCCCTCGCGGTCGTGCAGCATGCGGGCGAACCAGTGGTCCTCCACGTACGCCAGATGCTTGAGCATCCCCCCGAGCGTCATCGCCGACGCTCCCACGGTGGCGTTCAGGCCTGCGGAGCCGAGGCCACTGCACTTCCAGGCCAGGGTCGCGCGGTGGAACTCGAGGTAGCCCACGAGCATGCTGAGCTCGTCGCCGGCAAGGGGAGGTTCGGGACGGCCCTGCTCATCGGTGACGGTCATGGCCGGCAAGTGTAGGGGTGACGCCTGGTAGACCGCATTTCAGCGCTTGGGACGAAGTTTGTCCAGATTTTGCACGATCACCGGCTCCCTCACCGCGAGTGCCCGCGCGACGTCGCGGAGCTGGCGTGCCCGGTGGAGCTGGGAGCGCCAGTCGGTGCCGGTGGCGCGGTGGGCCATGTCGACCTCGACCTCCTTGACGCGGAACCCCTTGCGCAGCAGGTCGATCGTCAGCGCCGTCTCCACCCCGAATCCGTGCGCCAGCGGGCGCGCCGCCTCGAAGGCCGCCCTGGTCAGGCAGCGCTGGCCGTTGAGCGGCTGGGTGGCGTCGAACCCGGTGGCGCGGCGGATGCCCTCCTTGGACAGGCGGACCACTAACCCGTGGCCGCCGAGCTTCACCCTGGTGGTGAAGACGGCGATGGTCATGTCGGCCTCGCCCGCGCGTACGGGCTCGATGAGAGGCGCGGCGGCCTGGGCGGTGTCGCCGAGGTCCGCGTCGAGGAACAGCAGGTGGCGGGGGGAGCCCTCCTCGTCGAGGAGGCGTACGGCCTCGGCCCCCGTCTCCATGGCGGCGGCCTTGCCGCGGTTGCGGCTGTGCCTGACGACCCGCGCGCCGGCCGCGCGCGCGATCCTGCCGGTCTGGTCGCGCGAGCCGTCGTCGACGACCACGACGAGATCGACGCCGGGCAGGGCCGCGGCGGCCTTGACGGTGGCGGCGATGCGGTCCGCCTCGTCGGCGGCCGGGATGATGACCGCCGTGTCACCGCTCATCGAGCCGCACCTCCTTCGCACGCGGCGCAGCCGCGATCGCGTTCTCTCATGATCCCTCGGTGATGAGGAACTCCTGCGGCACCTCTTCGTGCACGGTGAACACCGAGTCGAGCCCGGTGACCTGCAGAATCTTCCGTACGGCGGGACGCGGCGCGGCGACCTCGAGCGTCCCTCCCTGCTCTTTCATCCGCTTGAGCGCCGAGAGCAGGACGTTCATCCCCGTGGAGTCGCAGAAATCCACGGCGGACATGTCGATGACCACCCGGCTAGGCCCTTCCTGCAGCAGCCGCGTGAACTCGGACTGCAGGTGGGGCGCCGTGTAGAGGTCGATTTCCCCGGTGACCGCGACGAGCGCGCACCCGGCATGTGATCGAGTCGAGACCTTGAGCTCCACATGGGCAGGCTAGCGGCGCTGAGGCTTCCGGTCACGTTGTCACGCCGATAGGGCGAGCACAGGTTTTTGTCCTCCGTTTGGGCTCCATGAAAACGGAGAGTACGCGAAGCTTGACAGCGTGACACCGGAACCGCCACCGCTTCACGGAGAGGGAGGGGCTGGGGCAGGAGCGACGAGCCCCGGATCGATGAACGCCGACGAACCCGAAGATCCTCAGCGTCAGGGCCTCCGCGAACGCCTGGAGACCATCCTCATCACCACAGAGAAGGCGACCTCATGGCACAAGGAAGCAGGGCACCTGCGCGGCCTGGTGAACCATGAGGGCTACGTCCCCATCCGCGCCCGCCTCGCGGTCGAGGACCTGGAGTTCCTGGCCGGGGCGCGTACGGAGCTGCTCAGGTTCGCGGAGCTCGGGCTGAGGCTGCTCGACCTGCATCAGCCGCGCGACGCGGGCGGCATCACGAGCGACGCCGCGCATCCGATCCTGCGGTGCAGGAGCTGCATGTGGCGCTGGCCTTGCCCGACATTTCGGGCGATGTCGGAGTCGTTCGGCCGCGACCTCACCGACGGCTCCTGACGTCGGATGTCCTGCGGCTCAGCCGACCAGGGGGAGGCGTATCTCGAAGCGGCAGCCTGGTCCGTCGTTGACCACGCCGATCTCCCCGTCGTGCGCCTCCACGATCCCCTGCGCGATGGCCAGCCCGAGCCCGGCGCCGCCGTCGGCGGTGGGCGTGCGCGCGGCCTCCCCCCTGAACGCCACTTCGAACACCCGCGGCAGGTCCTCCTCGGGGATCCCGCCGCAGCAGTCGCTGACCGACAGGCAGGCCATCCCCGACTCGACCGCCGCCCGCAGCACCACGGGGCGGTCGGACGGGGTGTGCCTGATGGCGTTGACCACGAGGTTGCGCAGGGCGCGCCCCAGGGCTCCGGCGTCGGCCTCCACGGGCACGGCCGCGGCGGCCTCGGCGGTGAGCACCACCCCCTTGGCCCTGGCCAGCGGCTCGGCCACGGCGAGCGTGTCGGCGACCAGGTCGGCGAGGCCGATGCGCGAGCGCGACAGCCGCAGCGCCCCGGCGTGGATGCGCGACAGCTCGAACAGGTCGTCCACCATCGCCGACAGCCGCTCCACCTCCGCCTTGATCTGCCGGTGGTAGCGCCTGGTCGTCTCGGGGTCGGTGACCACGCCGTCCTCAAGGGCCTCGGCCATGGCGCGCATGCCGGCCAGCGGCGTGCGCAGGTCGTGGCTCACCCACGCCACCAGCTCCCGCCGCGCCCCTTCCAGCGCCTGTTCCCGCGCGTAGGCCTCCTCCAGCGTGTTGGCGATCGTCTGCAGCTCGGCGGGCAGCCCGCGCGGCGCGGCGAAGGGCAGGTCGCGTACGGCCGCCACCAGCCGCCTGCTCTCCTGGACCACCCGCCGGGCCAGCACGAACGCCACCCCGAGCCCCACGAGCCCGCCCACGGCCACCACGCTGAGCACGAAGTCCTTGGTGGGCCCCTCGATGATCATCATGTTGATGATCGCCACCACGCCCGCCAGTGTGGCCGCCACCGCGACCACCACGACGACGGCCATCATCACGCCGATCGACCGGGTGCGCAGCCGCCACATCAGCCAGACGCCCGCCAGCGCGATGAGCAGCCCCAGCCCGGCCGTGACCGCGATGACCACGGGCAGATCGCCAGGATGAGGCATCAGAGGCTCTCCAGGGGCTCATGGCCGGGCATCGCGGGCTCGGCGCCTCTCCGGGGCATCAAGGGGCCGCGGCCGGACATCACGGGCTCTCCAAGGGCTCGTAGCGGTAGCCGACCCCCCACACCGTGACGATCCTGCGCGGTTCCGTCGGGTCGGGCTCGATCTTCTCCCGCAGCCGCCGTACGTGGACGGTCACGGTGGACGAGTCGCCGAACGACCACCCCCACACCTGGTTGAGCAGCGCCGCCCGGCTGAAGGCCTGCCGCGGGTTGCGCATGAGGTAGGCGAGCAGGTCGAACTCGCGGGCGGTGAGCAGCACCTCCTCGCCGCGCAGCCGTACCTCGTGGGCTCCGACGTCCACCACCAGGTCGCCGTCGCGCAGCACGCCGGTGCCGCCGGTGACGGAGGCGCCGCGCGCCCGCCGCAGCACGGACTGCACGCGCAGCGCCAGCTCGCGGGGGCTGAACGGCTTGGTGACGTAGTCGTCGGCGCCGGTCTCCAGCCCGACGACCCGGTCGATCTCCTCGCCGAGCGCGGTCAGCATGATCACGGGGACCGGCCAGCGTTCCCTGAGCCGCCGGCACACCTGGAGACCGTCGATCTTGGGCAGCATGAGGTCGAGGACCATGAGGTCGGGCGGGTTGGCGAGCGCCCTGCGCAGCGCTTCCGCGCCGTCGCCGACGCACTCCACCTCGTGACCGTCGCGCTCCAGATAGCGCGCCACGACCTCGGACACCGTGGGATCGTCGTCCACCACCAGGATGCGCGTGTTCACGCCTTCACGGTAAGGCCACCCTGCCGGAAACAGTGGGGTACGTCATGGCTTCGTAAGGGTCGCGGATCATGCCCCGAGGACGTACCGTTACTGCATGGGTAAAGTCGTGATGCTCGTTCTGGGCACCCTGCTCGGGCTCTTCGTGCTGTTCACCTTCATCCTGCCGATGCTGGTGGGCCTGATCAAGCTCGCGCTGATCGTCGGGGTGATCGCCCTCATCGTGTTCGTCGCCGTCACCGTCGTCGGCAAGACCTCCCGCTCAGCCTGATGCAGCTGCTGTTCGACCCGTGGCTGGTCGGGATCACCATGGTGGTGATCCTGCTGCTGGCCACGTGGGCGGCCGCGCTGCTGTCCGCCCTGCACGGGGAGCCGCTGAGCTTCCCCCTCTCCTACGCGCGCCGCACGGCCTTCCAGCGGCTGCGCGATCCCGACGCGGCCGGGCGGCCGCGTCCCCGCGCCCCTTAGGCGCGCCCCGCGTCCCGGCGTGCGCACGTCGGGCGGGGCTCTCGGCGCTTGCAAGCGCTCCTGGGCGCTTCCGCGCTTCTCGGCTTCTCGGCTTCTCGGCGCTTCTCCGCGCCACTCGCCGCGCTTCCGCGCTTTCCGCGCTTCTCGCGATCCGCGAGCCCCGTCGAGCGGGGCTTGCTCGGCATGACGAGCGAGCCCGTCGTCATCACCCCGCTGCAACGGGTCCCCTTCGCCGATGGGAAACCCGCCGAACGGCATCCCTTCCGCCGCGAGGAGACCCGTCCAACGGGGATCACCTTCGCTCAAAAGGATTCAGGGCTCATGATCGACTCTCTTGTCACGTTCGTCATCGACGTCTCAGGCGGCAGCGCCGCGCTCGGCATCGTGCTGTTCACCCTGGCCGTACGCCTGCTGCTGCTGCCGCTCAACGTCCGCCAGGCCCGTACGGCGAGGATCCGCGAACGCCTCGCGCCCAAGCTCCGCGAGCTGCGCGAGCGCCACGGGCGCGACCCTGAGCGCCTGGCCAAGGAGATGACCGCCCTCTACGCCAAGGAGGGCTCGTCGCCGTACGCCGGGATCCTGCCGTCGCTCGCCCAGGTGCCGTTCCTGTGGCTGATGTACCGGGTGGCCACGCATCCGACGGCGCTCGCCGGGCACACCCTGTTCGGGGCTCCGCTCGGGGAGCAGCTCGCCGGCGTCGTCGCCCATTTCGGTCTGGCCAGCGCACCGTTTTTGGTCTTCGTATCGGTCATCGCGCTGGTCATCGCGGTGGCGTGGCTCTCCGCCCGCCAGATCAAGGTCGCGGAGGAGCAGCCGGAGCCGATGAAGAAGATCATGCCGCTGCTGCCGTACGGTTCGGTGCTGGCCGCGCTCGTGCTGCCGCTGGCCGCCGGGCTCTACCTGCTCGTCTCCGCGGCATGGGCGACGGGCGAGCGCGCGGTGCTGGCTAGCCGGCCTCTCTGAGCGCCGCGACCTGCTCGTTCACCTTCTCACTCGGCGCGGGCAGTATCGCCCACACGGTCGTGGTGTCGCCGTCGTGCCTGACCCCCCAGCTCTCGGCGACGTACTCCACGATGCCGAGCCCTCGTCCCCCGAGCGAGGACAGCGTCGGCCGGCCCGCTCGGGGCTCGGTGGCCGCGCCGCCGTCGCTGACCGCCACCTCGATGTGATCGTCGCTGCGCAGCCATGCCACCCGCACCATGCCGGACGGCAGCGGGTGCGCGTGCCGCAGCGCGTTGCTCAGCAGTTCGCTCACCACGAGCACGGCATCGTCGATGGCCGAGGTGAAGACCCCACTGTCCTGCAGATCAGTGCTCAGACGCTGGCGGGCGACGGCAACGCTGGACGGCGCGTACGGCAGCAGCACCACGCTTGACACACCCACCTCCCCGTTCCCTGTGCCCCCCGCGGGAACACTCCCCGGTACGACCGAAATGCCCCGTTACTCGATCCCAGAAACCGCATCTCGATCACAGCTTGTACACATTGGAAGATAGATCAGCGCAACCGTGACCACCTCGTTACCGCATCGGTGTGTCGGATCCGATAGAGGAAGAGCTCCGCAGAACCAGCCGCATTCTGGTGCCCCCTCCCGGTCTCGGATGCGCGCTCACGTCTCCGCCCTGTGCACGTGCGAGGCTGCGGACGATGTAGAGACCGAGCCCCACTCCACCAAACCGTCTCCGGTCGCCGCTGTCCACCTGGACGAAGCGCTCAAAGATACGTTCGCGGTCAGACGGGGCGATCCCCACCCCCTCGTCGTCCACGACGACGACCACCTTGTCGTCCTCCGGCCAGGCCGCCACGCTGATCAGCCCGCCCTTCGGCGAGTACTTGAACGCGTTCTCCAGCAGCTGCCCGAGCAGGATGTCCGTGGCCAGCGCGTCGCCCAGCACGCGCGGCAGCCCTTCGGGTACGTGCACCTCGACCCGGTGCCGGTCGGACAGCTCGGGCAGCCCCAGCGTGGCCGCCACGATGCGCTCGCGCAGGTCGAACTCCTCGATGCGGACCTTCAGCTCGTCCGCCCCCGCCCGCGCGCCGAGCAGCAGGTGGTCCATGAGCACGCCCAGCGACTTCGCGCGCTCGGCGATCGTGTGCACGGCCGAGCGGCGGGCCTGGTCGGTCATGGCGTCCCAGCGCGAGTCGAGCGTGCTGGCGAAGCCCCGCACGATGGTGATCGGGGTGCGCAGCTCGTGGCTGGTCGTGGCGAGGAACAGGTCCTTGGCCTCCTCCAGCTCCTTGGCGGCGGTCACGTCGCGGAAGTCGACGACCACCTCGCCGGTCTCCTCGATCCGCGCGCTCACCACGTCGAGCCAGCGGCCGTTGCCGAGCTGGAAGGTGCCCTTCTCGCCGGCCTTGGGCAGCGGGAACGGCGGCGGACCGCCGATGACGGACTCCGCGGGCAGCGCTGTCAGCTCGGCGGCGGCCGGATTCCAGCGCACCACGTTGCCCTCCTGGTCGAGCACGGCGATGCCGTCGGCGCTCGCGTCGAACACGGCCTGCTCGTGCGCCCGCTGCCGCACCGCCTCCTGGTAGGCGACCGCGTTGCCGACCGCGATGCCGGCGTGCCCGGCCAGCAGCTCCAGCAGCTCCAGCTCCAGGTGTCCCGGGTTGCGGCGGGCGAACAGGGCGTACAGGGCGCCGTACGGCCGCCCGCCCACGGCCGCGAGCCCCAGGGCGATCGTGTGCAGCCCCTTCAGCCGCGCCCACACCAGGTCGTCGAGCCCTTCGGACTGCAGCAGCACGGTCTTGCCGGTGCGTAAGAGCTTGTCCACCAGGCTCGTGCGCAGGTCGGTGGTGATGCCCCTGATCGCCTCGGGCAGCTGGTACGTGCTGACCAGCCGCAGCCTGTCGCCCTCGATGAGGACGAACCCGCCCGCGTCCGCCCCGGTCAGCTCGGTCAGGCTGGCCGAGATGCGGTCGAGCACGGCGGGCAGCTCCAGCTCGGAGTTGATGTCGCCCACGACGTCGGTGAGCCGGGCGACCAGGCGGGCCCTGCGCGCCATGCGGTGCTCGGCCATCTCGTCGGCCCTGGCGGGGTGGTAGGCGCACACGTAGCCGGCCACGGCGCTGCCCAGGCGCAGGGCGCTGATGTCCACCCGCAGATCGAGCACCCGGCCGTCGGCGTGCAGGCGCTTGGTGCGCAGCGACACGGGCTCTCCCGTGCGCACGCGCTCGAGGACCGCGTTGTGCTCGGCGGTCAGCTCCTCGGGCACGATCGGCGCGCGGCGTCCGAGCAGCTCGTCGGCGCTATAGCCGAACATGCGCTCGGCGGCGGCGTTCCACACCAGCACGCTCTGGTCGCGGTCGAGCGCCACGATGGCGTTGGGCGAGCTGGCGAGCGCCGCACGAGCGATCTCATCGTCACTACCGGCCCATTCGTCCCCCACTACTCCATAGTGCACGTGGCGCGGTGGGTGCGTCGGGCGATCCGTCCGATACGCTGCGGTCACGGTGATTCCCGGCAGGTGGGAGGGTGAGGGGTATGTCGAGCAACGATCTCGATGCCCTGTTGCGAGTGACCTCCAGCACCTATCGGGGTGAGACCCCACCCGACATCGCGTTCGGCACCTACGACGGCGCGGTGGGCAGGCTGGTGCTGGCGGTGACCGCCAAGGGCATCGTGGCGTGCAGCTATGAGGCGGAGAACGACGTGTTCGAGCGGGTCACACGCCATCTGGGCCGGTTCATCGGACCCGACTCGCGGCGGCTCGACCCGGTGCGCAGGGAGCTCGACGCGTACTTCTCCGGGCGGCTGCGCGCGTTCGCCACGCCGGTGGACCTGACCCTGGCCACGCCGTTCGCGCGTACGGTGCTGCAGAAGACCATGGCGGTCCCCTACGGCACCACCACGACGATCGAGCGGATCGGAGAGAGCATCGGCAGGCCGCGCGCGCTGCGAGCGATCGGCAACGCGCTGGCCTCCAACCCGGTCTGCGTCATCGTGCCCTGCCACCGGGTGGTGCGCGAGGACGGCGAGCTCGGCGACTACCCGGGCGGCGCGGCCGCCAAGCAGCATCTGCTCAACGTCGAGCGGCGCGCGATCGCTGGATGAGCCCGATGAGCAGCGTGACCAGGGCGGCCACCAAGGCGCCGCCCAGCGCGCCGTTCATCCACGGCTCCCGTACGAAGCCGAGCGCGTCGCGCACGCCGGCCCACCAGCCGTCCCACGCGGCGAAGGTCGGCGTCGAGGTGGTCAGCCAGTACGCGGCGAAGCCCAGCGCCCACGGCACCAGCATCGACCAGCGCGAGGGTGCGTCCTCGGCGGTGTTCCAGCCCTCGCCGCGGCGCAGCACGAAGTAGTCGACCGCGAGCACCGCGAACATCGGCACGAACACGGCGCCGATCACGCCGAGGAACACGCCGTAGGAGTTCACGTCCGCGAACAGGGCGATCACGATCGTGACCACGCCGATGGCGGTCGACAGGATGCGCCGGTCCACCCGCGGCATGAGGTTCTGCAGCGACATCGTGGTGGAGTAGACGTTGGCGAACGACTGGTCGGTCTCGCGCAGCACGAGGATGCCGAAGAACAGCGCGCCGAGCGGCACCGCGACGAACGGGTTGAACACCGTCGTCTGGTCGGCGAGCACGCCGTCGGCGCCCGCCAGCGCCACCGCGTACACGCCCAGCCCCAGGCAGGCCACCTGGGCCAGCGTGTAGCCGCCGACCACGCCGGTGAACGCGGCCTTGCCCGAGCGCGAGTGCCGGGCGAAGTCGGCCGCCATCGGCACCCACGACACCGACAGCGCGATCACGTAGTCCACGGCGGCGGGGAAGGCCGTCCAGCTCCCGCCCTCGGGCGAGGGGGCCTCGCGCAGGAAGAACACCGTGAACCAGACCATCGCCACGATCACGCCGACCGTGACGTAGCGGCGCAGCAGCCGGATCGAGCCGAGCGGCCAGATGGTCAGCGCCGCCGTCAGCACGCCCGCCACGATCACCCACACCTGGTACGGCACCGCGGGGAAGATCGCGCCCGCGCCCTTGGCGATCACCCACAGCTCGAAGGCGCCCCAGCCGATCATCTGGATGATGTTCAGCACCGTGGGCACGTACGAGATCCGCGCGCCGAACAACCCGCGCAGCAGCACCATCGCGGGCTTGCCCGTGTGCGTGCCGGGGATGGCGGACAGGCCCACCATGGCGGTGCCGATGAGGCTGCCGACCACGGTGGCGATCAGCGCCGCGGCCAGCGTCAGCGGGGCGTCGCCCAGCGGGTCGAGCAGCAGCAGCGCTCCGGAGAAGCCGAGCAGGCTGACACCGAGGTTGGCCCAGAGCGCGCCCTGATCGAGCACGCCCAGGGTCTTGGGGGCCTCTCCGTCAAGAGTCAGAGGTACTTCTTCGACGCCGTGCGACATCGCACACTCCCTACGCCGGCATTACCCGGACAGGTTCAGGCGGTCGGCAGCGGATGGTTGTGCTGCCCTCTCAGCCCGGCGACCCCGAGCTCCCGCGACGATCTGTAGTTTGCGCCCCAATAATGCCTCAATGGCGTCTAAGTCGCCATAGTGGGGGACTTATGCCACAAAAGGCTCCTGGCCCGTTTCGCTGACCATCGGCCGCCGCGCCGCCTCCCACGACTGCATGCCGCCGCCGACGTTGACCGCATCGCGCCCGAGCTGGTTGAGCCAGGCCGCGACCTGCAGGGAACGGCCGCCCACCCGGCACACGACGTAGATCGTGCGGTCGTCGGGAACCTCGTCCACGCGCCCCTGGATCTGGGTCATCGGGATGTGAACGGCCTGCGGCGCGTGGCCCGCCAGCCATTCCTCCTGCTCGCGGACGTCGAGCAGGTAAGCGTCTGCGGGTACGGCACTGGCCTCGATCTCAGGAACGGTCATGACTCCATCATGGCCTGCGCGCGGCGGTGCACCGGCCGCCCGGCTACTTCAGCAGGCGGGACAGGCGGCGGTCGGCCAGCGGCTTGCCACCGGTCTGGCAGGTCGGGCAGTACTGCAGCGAGGAGTCGGCGAACGACACCTCCCTGATCGTGTCGCCGCACACGTCGCAGGGCTGCCCCGTACGGTTGTGCACCCGTAGCCCCGACTTCTTCTCCGCCTTGAGATCCTTGGCGGCCAGCCCGCGGGCCCGCTCGACCGCGTCGCGCAGCGTGGTCACGATGGCCTCGTGCAGGTCGGCGATCTGCGCGTCGGTCAGCGTCGCGGCGATCTTGAACGGCGACATCTTGGCCGCGTGCAACACCTCGTCGGAGTAGGCGTTGCCGATGCCGGCGATCACCTTCTGGTCGCGCAGCAGGCCCTTGATCTGGGTGCGCTTGCCGCCGACGATGCGCTTGAGCGCCTCGACCGTGAACGACTCGGCGAGCGGGTCGGGGCCGAGAGCGGCGATGCCCGGCACATCGTCCGGATTTTTTGTGACATAGACGGCAAGACGCTTCTGCGTCCCCGCCTCCGTCAGCTCGAACCCCGGCGCCAGGCCCTCCTCGTCGGGCGCCAGCCGCACGCGTACGGCCAGCGGCCCCTTGCCGGGCCGCACCGGCTTCGCGCCCGACAGGTCGTCGCGCCAGCGCAGCCACCCCGCCCGCGCCAGGTGGACGACCAGGTGCAGCCCGTCGCAGTCGAGATCGAGGAACTTGCCGTGCCTGGCCACGCCGGTCACCGTCAGCCCGTTGAGCGCGGTGACCGGCGGGTCGAACGTCTTGAGCGCCTGAACGGCCACCACGTCGACCCCGGCGATCGCGCGGCCCACGGCCCGCTCGCGCAGAAAGCCGGTGAGCGACTCGACCTCGGGAAGTTCGGGCATGCCCCCAGCGTACGTCCCGCTTGCACCCGGCCGGGGAACCCCAAATCACGCCGTTAGGGTCGAAGGCATGACCGTGACGATCGCCGAAGAACTTCTCCTCCTGGCGCTCAGCGAGCACCAGGGCAGGTTCCTCATCAGCACGGCCCAGCTCGACCTGGCGCTGGGCGGCGGCGTCCTGGCCGAGCTGGCGCTGGCCGGCCGCATCGCCAAGGTCGGCAGGCGGCTGGCGGTCGCCGCGCCCCAGCCGCTCGGCGACGCGGAGCTGGACGCCGCGCTATCGCTGATCGCGCGGGACAGGCCGCGCACCCCCGAGTGGTGGGTGCGCAAGCTGAAGTCGGACGACCTGCGCGGCCGCCTGCTCGCCCGCCTGGCGCGGGCCGGCGTCCTGGCCATGGAGCGCACGAAGGCGCTCGGGATCTTCCCCGTCACCCGCTGGCCGGAGCTGAATCCCGCGGTCGAGGCCGAGGTCAGGAGCCGGGCGGCGGCCGTGCTCGCGGGCGCCGCACCCGACGCCCGCACGACCGCGCTGATCGCGCTGGCCAAGGCGGCCGGCCTGGACCGCAAGGCGTTTCCCGGCTCGAGCAGGTCACGGGTCAAGGAGCTCGCCAGGGGCCACTGGGTGGCCGACGCGGTGGCCCGCGCCATCGGCTCCGACAACGTCGCGGTGATGACGACCACCATAACGTGACCCCCGTGACCTGAGCCCCGGTGACCCGGGAGGGATCGGTCACGGCCGACGACGCCCTTCGACACCGACCAGCCCGACCCGACCCGCCCCCTCAGCATCAGTTGCGGTCGACGACGTCCTTCGGCACCGGCCGGCCCTCCTTGATCGCGTTGAACATGGCGAGGGCCTTCGGCCGGTCCCACTTCACCGCCGCGCCGCTCGGCACGGTCTCGTTGCCGCCGAACGGCACCACCGTGGTCACCGGGCTGTCGCCCATGGCCAGCCCGAGCGAGAGCATGTCGAAGGCGCCCGTGCCGGCGTCGACCTCGACCGCGTCGGTGGCGCTCGCCGCCAGCGGGACCGCGGTGAACGGGTTGAGCAGCACCCCGGGGCTCGCCGCCTTCTTCACGACCGCGCCGAGGAACTGCCGCTGCCGCTTGGTGCGCTCGTAGTCGGGCAACGCGCCGCCCTTGCGGGTGCGCACGTAGCCGAGCGCCTGCGCGCCGTTGAGCGTCTGCACGCCCTTCTTCAGCTTGAGCCCGGCCTTGGGGTCGTCGACGGCGGCCCGCACGTTGATCTCGACCCCGCCGACGGCGTCGACGATGTCGACGAACCCGGCGAAGCCGATCTCCATGTAGTGGTCGATGTGCACGCCGGTGGCGTTCTCGATGGTGCGCACCAGCAGCTTGGGCCCGCCGAAGGCGTAGGCCGCGTTGAGCTTGTCGCGACCCCTGCCGGGGATGGTGACGGCGGAGTCGCGCGGCAGGCTGATCAGCGTGGGCGGGTCGTCGGTCTCGGGGATGTGCAGCAGCATCATCGAGTCCGTACGCTGCCCCGCGGCCCGCCCGGTCTTCAGCTTCTTGCGCTGGGCGGCGGTCAGCCCCTTGCGGCTGTCGGAGCCGACGAGCAGCCAGTTGGTGCCCGGCGTGTCGGCGGGCCGTCCCTCGTAGTCGTCCAGCACCCCCTCGATGCCCGTCAACCGCGAGTCGATCCAGAAGTACATCCCGATGCCGGCGATCAACAGCACCACGAGCAGGCCGGCGATGATCCCCAAAACGGTCTTGCCGGAGAACCGCGGGCGCGGCACCAGCCCCCAGGGCCGCCGCTCACCGGAACCGGAACGCGACCCGAGCGGCCTGATCGGGCTCCTGCCCGACCGCTCACGCCCGTAGATCCGCGAGGACACCCGGCGCGGCTCGTTCTCGGCGGGACCTGGCGGCACGGGGGCGGAAAGCTTCTGTGTGGGCGCTGCCTGCGCCCCTCCGGGCGGAACATGCCCTCTGGGCGGAACGTGCCCTCCAGGCGGGGTCGGCCCACCAGGCGGAGTAGGCCCTGCGGGCGGTATCCGGTGCGCCGGCGCGCCCCCAGAACGCAGACGGCCGTCACCGGGCCGTGGTGGCAGCGGGCGGCCGTCGCCTGGCGAGCGCATGGCCCGCGTCCGGTCGTCCTCAGACACTTCGCCTCTTCCCTTCACTTGTCATCAACGCTACGTCCAACCCCGGCAGTCAAGACGTTCCGCCAAGGATTTCCTACGGAAAAGTACGCGGAGCCAGCGGAGAGTCACTGCGGAAACATAGATGCCATCGGGATCGTTACGGTTGTGGACGACCCCTATCGAAAGGAAGATCGTGTCCGACTCGGACCCGTGCAGTCCCCGCCCGTGCTCGGGCACGGGTTCATCTGAGGACTCACCACGGTGAGCGCCTATCTGGGGCTGCTGGCCCTGCTGCTTCTGACCGCGGCGACCGGCTACTTCGTCGCCCAGGAATTCGCTTTCGTCGCCGCCGACCGCAGCCTGCTGCGCGAGCAGGCCGCCGCGGGCGACACCTCCGCCGAAAAGGCACTCCAGGTCACCTCCCGGCTCTCCTTCATGCTCTCGGGCGCCCAGCTCGGCATCACGGTGACGGCCCTGCTGGTGGGCTTCCTCGCCGAGCCGGCGATCGCCGAACTCGTCCGCCCCTGGCTGAGCGGCCTCGGCCTGCCCGACGCCGCGATCACCGGGGTCTCCGTGGCGACCGGCGTGTTCGTGGCCACGGTCGTGCAGATGGTGTTCGGCGAGCTGGCGCCCAAGAACCTCGGCATCGCCAGGCCGGAGCCGGTCGCCAAGTTCCTGGCCCGCTCGACGCTCGCGTACCTCGCGGTCGTCGGCCCGGTGGTCAGGCTGTTCGACTCGGCCGCCACGGGCCTGCTGAGGCGCATCGGCATCGAGCCCGTCGAGGAGGTGGAGCACGGCGCGACCCCCGAGGAGCTGTCACGCATCATCGCGGAGTCGACCCAGGCGGGCGAGCTGCCCGCCCGGCTCTCCGACCTCCTGGAGCGGGCCCTGGAGTTCGGCGACCGCATCGCCGAGGAGATCATGGTGCCGCGCCCCCGCGTGGTGGTGCTGCGCGCCTCACAGCCCATCTCGGACCTGCTGGACGTCATGCGCGACGGCGGGCACTCCCGCTACCCGGTGGTGACCGACGACGGCGATGTGGCGGGCGTGACGGGCGTGCGCGAGCTGCTGACCGCCGGCGTGGAGGACGGCACGATCGCCGCCATCACGCGCCCCGCGCTGCTGGTGCCCGACTCGCTGCCGCTGCCCGCCGTCCTCGACCGCATGCGCGCGGCGCGCGACGACATCGCCTGTGTCATCGACGAGTACGGCGGCCTGGCCGGCGTCATCACGATCGAGGACCTGGCCGAGGAGCTGGTGGGCGAGCTGGTGGACGAGAACGACCCCGAGCCGCAGGGCGCCGTCGAGCACCCGGGCGGCGTGTGGGAGGTCCCCGGCCGGCTGCGGCTCGACGAGGTGGAGCGGGCGACCGGATTCGCGCTGCCCGAGAGCGACGACTACGACACCCTGGCGGGCCTGGTGCTGGCGAGGCTGGGCCGGCTGCCCGACCCCGGCGACACGGTGACGGTGCCGGTGAGCCAGGACACCGACCCGTTCGCGGAGGAGACCGAGGAGCAGTTCGCCGAGCTGACGGTGATCTCGCTCAACCGCAGGGTGCCCGAGTGGGTGCGGCTGACCCCGCTCAGCAAGCACGCGGAGGCCGCGCACTGATGGGCCTCATCATCCTCAGCCTGGCCCTGCTGGCCTTCAACGCGCTCTTCGTGGCCGCGGAGTTCGCCTTCGTCTCCTCGCGCCGCCACCGGCTTGAGGAGATCGGCGCGAGCGGCAACCGCCTGGTCAGGATGGCGGCCCGCTCGGCGGCGGGCGGCAGCCGCAGGCTCTCGCTGATGCTCGCGGGCGCCCAGCTCGGCATCACGCTGTGCACGCTGGGCCTGGGCCAGGTGACCGAACCGGCGATCGAGCACTACCTGGAGCCGGTGTTCGCGGCCGTGGGCGTTCCCGAGGCGATGCGGATGCCGATCGCGCTGACGTTCTCGCTGACCCTGGTGACGTTCCTGCACATGGTGGTGGGCGAGATGGCGCCGAAGAGCTGGGCGCTGACCCACCCCGAGCGCGCGGCGCTGCTGCTGACGTTCCCGTTCCGGGCGTTCACCACGGTGATGCGCCCGCTGCTGTCGGCGCTCAACGCCCTGACCAACTTCACCCTCCACCTCTTCGGCGTCCAGCCGAGGGACGAGCTGGCGACGGCGCGGACCCCGCGCCAGCTGGCGATCCTGGTAGGCGAGTCGGGCCGCATGGGCCTGCTGGACAGGGCGGAACACGACCTGCTGACCAGAGCCCTCCGCCTGGGCGACGAGGGCATCGAGCACCTCATGGTGCCCCTGGAGAAGGTGGTCAAGGTCAAGGTGGACGCGACGGCGGCCGAGATCAAGAAGACGGCGGCGGGCAGCGCCCACCTGAGGCTCCTGGTGGAGGGCCCGAACGGCATAGAGGGCGCCCTGCACGTACGGGACGCCCTGCTGAACCCGGAGCGCAAGGCGGTGGACTTCCTCCGCAAGCTCCCGTCCCTGCCCTGCACGACCCAGGTCCCGGAGGCGGTGACCGTGCTGCAGGAGGAACGCTCCCATTTGGCCCTGGTCACGAACCAGGATCAGAAAGTCATCGGAATGGTGAGCCTGACGGACCTGGTGGGTGAACTTCTGGACACGAGGGCGACAAGTGTGACGTAGTTCACAAGAGTGGCAAAGGGTGCGGCTTGGGGCTTGCAAGTGCCTTGCAAGCCCCAAGCCGCATCGTGAAGAAGAAAAGAAGACGAGATTCCCCTTGCGCGGAGCGCGTCCTTTGGACAGGGTGAGCACAGCAAATCCGGAGGAAGCCAAGCACCAAGGTCACCAGACCCCAGACACACAAGCCCCGGGGCCCGGAGTTCAAGGCCTTCAGCGATCGGGATCCGCGAACACCAGCCCCACCTCGGTGACCAGCCTTCTCAGAACAGCGCCTTCTCAGAACCACAGCACGGCCGAGCATTCGGACACCGGCAAAGGCCCGCCGGCACCACGGCACCACCACCACGATCCGAACACCTGAGGCAAAGCCCGAAGATGCCAAACGTCGGGTCGGGACTCGTGGAGGGCTGGAACACGTCGGGCTGGAATCCGGGCACTGGAACGCGCCGGGCTGAGATCTGGGGGCTATAAGGCGTCAGGCTGAGGCCGGAGGCCGGAAGGCCTCGAGCGGGGATCTGGGGGCTGAAACGCGCCGGGCTGGAGTCAGGGGGCTGCAACACGTCGGATCGGAAGTCTGAAGGGGGTTGGAACGCGTCGAGTTGAAACTCTGGGGGCAGTCGAAGCTCTGGAGAGCCGAAGCGCTCTACTCGTGTTCGCGGGCGGATCTTCGGCCCGGGAACACAAACCCACAGAACCGAAGCACCCCCGTTCAGGAGGGGAAGCGCCCCCTCCGGGGGGCCAGGAGCGCCAGCGACCTGCCGGGGGTCCGGGGGTCATCCCCAGGACGGACACGACGAGGGGCCCCGAGGGAGCAAGCCGACCAAGGCTTGCGACCAGGGGCCCCCAGTCACCGAGTGGGCGAGGAGGGATTTGAACCCTCACGTCCTTTCGGACACACGGACCTGAACCGTGCGCGTCTGCCGTTCCGCCACCCGCCCTTGTGGGTGCGGAAAGAACAGTAGCACGGAACAGCCACTGGTACTGAACCCGGATACGATCGCATAAGACACGGGAGCGGAGGAGCTGGGCGCGGCCGCCCGACGAGCGCCTGTGACACCGTCACGTGGAACGAGCGGAGACCGGGCGCCGATGCGTCTACGGGGCCGCGATCATATGCACGGAGGAAGGGAGGTACCCGGTGGGAGTCCTTCAGCGCTTCGAGCGAAGGCTCGAAGGCCTGGTTGAGGGAGCCTTTGCGCGGGCGTTCAAATCTGACCTTCAGCCGGTCGAGGTCGCCAGCGCGGTTCAGCGGGAGATGGATGAGCGTGCGGCGATCGTCGCTCAAGGTCGCACGCTCGTGCCCAATGATTTCGTGGTGGAGCTGTCGACGACCGATGCCGAGCGGCTTGAGGTGTACGCCGACAGCATCAGCCAGGAGCTGGCCAACCTCGCCAGGGAGTACGCCAAGGAGCAGGGCTACTCCTTCGTGGGACCGGTCCGGGTTCGCTTCGAGACCGCCGGCGATCTGGCCGTGGGCTTGTTCCGCATCCGGTCCGGGGTCATCCGCGGTGCGACGGTGGAGCAGGACGAGATCCGCCAGCCGGTGAGCGACCTGCCTCCGTCGAGGCCCCATGCGTTCGGCGGGCGGCCGCGGCTGCTCGTCTCCACTCAGGACGATCCGCAGGGCGACCGCTCCTACGAGCTCACCACTCCGGTGACCTTGCTCGGCAGGGGCACCGACTGCGATCTTCGTCTCGTCGATCCCGGTGTCTCGCGGCACCATGCGGAGTTGCGGGTCGAGGGCCAGAATGTGGTCCTCGTCGACCTGGGTTCGACGAACGGCACTTTCGTCAATGGCCAGCCGGTGCGCAGGATCGAGCTCCAAAACGGCACGCGAGTGACGCTGGGGCGTACGACTCTGGTGTTCCGGCGCGATTAGGGGTAGACAGACGGTCCATGTCCGAGCTCACGCTGCTGCTGATCCGGCTCGCCTTTCTGGCGGTGCTGTGGTTCTTTGTCATTGCCGCAGTCGGCGTGATCCGGACTGACTTGTTCGGTTCACGCACCGCGCCGGCGGGTGGCCGCAATGCCATGAAGCCCGCCAAACCCGTGGCGAAGCCCAAGAGCAAGAGGGGCGAGCCACGCCAGCTCATCGTCACGGGTGGGCCTCTCCAGGGCACCACCATCAACCTCACGGAGCAGCCCATCACCATTGGCCGGGCCAATGACGCCACGCTGGTGGTCACCGACGACTACGCTTCCAGCCGGCATGCCCGGCTCTTTCCTCAGGACGGTCAATGGATCGTGGAAGATCTTGGGTCCACCAACGGCACGTATCTCGACCGTTCGAAAGTCACCCGCCCGACCCCGGTGCCGCTCGGTGTTCCGATCCGCGTCGGCAAGACAGTCATTGAATTGCGCAAATGACCATCGCACTCCGCTACGCCGCCCGCTCGGACGTCGGCCTCCTCCGCGAAGGGAACGAGGACTCGGCGTACGCTAGCGGCCGCCTGCTCGCCGTCGCCGACGGCATGGGCGGGCATGCACACGGCGAGGTGGCAAGTTCCGTCGCCATCGCCGCCATGGCCTCTCTGGAAGAGGCCCAACAGGGGGGTGACCTGCTCAACGCCATCGAGGCAGCGGTGCGCGACGCCAACCGCAGGCTGCACGAAATGGTGGGGCGGGATCCCAGCCTCAAAGGCATGGGCACGACGCTCACCGCCATGCTCTGGAACGGCACCCAGGTCGCCCTGGTCCATGTGGGCGACTCGCGGGCCTACCTCCTGAGACGTGGTGAGCTCTACCAGATCACCCATGACCACACGCTGGTGCAGCAGCTCGTCGACGACGGGCGCATCACGCCGGAAGAGGCGGCCACCCATCCGCAGCGGTCGATCCTGCTTCGCGCGCTCGACGGCAGCGGTGAGGTCGATCCCGATCTCACGCTGCGCGAGGCGCAGGTGGGCGACCGCTATCTGCTGTGTTCCGACGGCCTGTCGGGCGTGGTCAGCGCGGAGACGCTGCACGCCACGCTCACCAACATCGACGATCCCGAAGAGGTCGTCCGCCAGCTCATCGACCTGGCGAACCGGGGCGGCGGGCCCGACAACATCACGTGCGTTCTCGCCGACGTGCTGGAGATCTCCGACGACCAGCAACTGCCCGCGGAGGCCGCCATCGTCGGCGCCGCGGGGATGAACCGGCTCGATCCGACCAAGGACCTTCAGCCGGGGCGAGCAGGCGCGGTGACCGCACCCCAGCCGGTGCTCTCCGACGACGACTTCGATGAGCCGGTCGCCGAGGCCACGTCCCGGCGCTCGCGGAAGCGTCGCAGGTTGTGGCCCGTGCTGTTCACCGTGCTCGGTGTAGGCGTCGTCGGCGTGGCCGCCGGCGTCTACTTCGGTTACCAGTGGACCCAGGACCAGTTCTTCGTCGGTGCTAGGGGCGGCGAGGTGGTCATCTACCAGGGGATCAAGAAAGAGGTGGGTCCCTTCCAGCTCTTCCACGTCTCCAGGCCCACCGGTCGCAAGCTCTCCCAGCTCTCCGAGGCCGATCAGGCTCTGGTCAAGAGCGGCATCCCCGTCACCACCGTCGACGAAGGCATCACGAAGATCAACAGCTTGTCGTTCACCGGCGACAAGGAGGCCGACAAGGCCGAAGCAGAAGAGCAGCAGCCCGAGACGGAGGTGAGCGCCACTCCCACCGCGAGCGCCTCCGCCACCAAGTCCAAGACGAGACAGCAGTAGATGAGCGAAGTCGCCGTCACCCCCGTTCCGATGCCGGCCAAGCGGCGCGTGGCGCAGTTGCTCATGCTCGCGCTCGCCGTGGGCATCGTCATGGGCGCCTACGCGAACGTGGGCCTGGCCATGGACGGCCGGATCCCGGCCGGGATGCTGACGTACGGGCTGAGCCTGGGCGGCCTGATGCTGGCCGCGTACCTCGTGCTCGCGAGGTTCGCCCCGTGGGCCGACCCGCTGATCCTGCCGCTGGTGACGCTGGTCAACGGCATCGGCCTGGTGATGATCTACCGGCTGGAGAACGCCCCGATGCAAGGCGCCTCCGCCACCAGCCAGATCATCATGACCGGCATCGGGGTCGTGCTGTTCGCCGTGACACTGCTGGTGCTGCGCGACCATCGCATGCTGCAGCGGCTGACGTACACGGCGGGGCTGGTCGGCGTGGTCCTGCTGATCTCGCCGCTGACCCCGGGTCTCGGCAAGGAGATCAACGGCGCCCGCATCTGGATCGGGTTCGGCTCGGCCTCCATCCAGCCGGCCGAGTTCGCCAAGATCGCGCTGGTCATCTTCTTCGCCGGCTACCTGGTCGCCAAGCGCGACGTGCTGGCGCTGGCGGGCCGGCGGCTGCTCTTCATCGACCTGCCGAGAGCACGCGACCTCGGCCCGGTTCTGATCACCTGGGCCGTCGCCATCGGCGTGCTGGTGCTGCAGAAGGACCTCGGCTCGTCGCTGCTGCTGTTCGGCGGCTTCGTGGTGATGCTGTACATCGCCACGCAGCGCACCTCGTGGGTGCTGATCGGCCTGCTGCTGTTCGTCGGCGGCGCGTTCGTCGCCGGGCAGATCTTCTCCCACGTCGGCGACCGCTTCGACGTCTGGCTCGACCCGAGCAACCCCGAGTACTACGAGCGGGCCTACGGCGGCAGCTACCAGATCATGCAGGGCCTGTTCGGGCTGGGCTCTGGCCGCATCCTGGGCACGGGTCTCGGCCAGGGGCACCCCGATCTGATCCCGCTGGCCTTCTCCGACTTCATCTTCAACGCCGTCGGCGAGGAGCTCGGCCTGACCGGGCTGATGGCGATCCTGATGATCTACGCGCTGATCGTCGAACGCGGCCTGCGCACCGCGCTCGCGGCTCGCGACCCGTTCTCGAAGCTGCTCGCGGGCGGCCTGTCGTTCATCCTCGCCTGGCAGGTGTTCATCATCGTGGGCGGTGTGACGAACCTCATCCCGCTCACCGGCCTGGTCACGCCGTTCATGTCGCAGGGCGGCTCGGCGCTGCTGGCTAACTGGATCCTTATCGCGCTGCTGGTACGAACGTCAGACGCCGCCAGACGCCCCCCACCCCAGGCGATCCAGAACGAGGGATTGACGCAGGTGTTCCAGCGATGAACGGCCCCCTGAAGCGAGTGGCGGTGGCCGCCCTCGCCATGTTCGCGCTCCTGATGGTGAACGTGAACTGGCTGCAGGCGGTCAAGGCCGACGAGTACGCCTCCGACGCGCGCAACACCCGCAACTTCTACGACCGTTACGCGGTCGAGCGCGGCCGCATCACGGCGGGCGGGAAGGTGCTCGCGGAGTCCGTCGACACCGGCGACAACAACTTCCGGTTCGTCAGGAAGTACCCGGACGCGAAGCTCTACGCGCACGTCACCGGCTTCTTCTCGCCGGAGAGCGCCTCGGCCATCGAGGCGGCCGAGAACAAACTGCTCGACGGCTCCAGCGCCGACCTGCTGCTGCGCAGGAGCATCGATCTGTTCACCGGCGAGCCGACCAAGGGCGCCAACGTCGATCTGACGATCGACCCCAAGGCCCAGAAGGCGGCCTACGACGCGCTGCGCCAGAGCGGCAAGCGCGGCGCCGTGGTGGCGCTCGAACCGAAGACCGGCGCCATCCTCGCCATGGTCTCGCTGCCCACGTACGACCCGTCCGAGCTGTCGGGCACCGACAAGGGGACGGTGTTCAAGCGGTACGACGAGCTGGCCAAGGACAAGAGCCAGCCGCTGCTCAA
Organism: Nonomuraea sp. NPDC049309; assembly: GCF_043196965.1. Classification (NCBI taxonomy): domain Bacteria; kingdom Bacillati; phylum Actinomycetota; class Actinomycetes; order Streptosporangiales; family Streptosporangiaceae; genus Nonomuraea; species Nonomuraea sp. NPDC049309. The sequence continues at coordinate 813,427 of NZ_JBICSH010000002.1, forward strand.
CCGCGCCATCGCCCAGACCTACCCGCCGGGCTCGACGTTCAAGGTCGTGACGACGGCGGCGTACCTGGAGGACGACTCCTCGCGCGGCCCCGAGACCACGGTGCAGGCCCCGCAGCGGCTGCCGCTGCCCAACACGAACATCAGCCTGCCCAACTACGGCGGCGCCGCGTGCGGCAGCGGCCAGGTCACGCTCACCTACGCGCTGGAGCGGTCGTGCAACACGCCGTTCGGCGCGATCGGCATGGAGCTGGGCTACGACAAGATGCGGGAGCAGACCGAGAAGTTCGGCATGGGCAAGCAGATCGGCGTGCCGATGTCGGTCGCCCAGAGCGACTTCGGGCCCAAGGAGGACCAGGCCGCCGTGGCGATGGCCTCCATCGGCCAGCGCAGCAACCGCATGACGCCGCTGCAGATGGCCATGGTCGCGGCGGGCATCGCCAACGACGGGACGGTGATGAAGCCGTACCTCGTCAACAAGATCACCGACTCCAAGGGCGACACCATCGATGAGGCCGACCCCGACGAGCTCAGCGAGGCGGTCAGCTCCGAGACGGCGGCCAAGCTCCGCGAGATGATGGTGAGCGTCGTCGCCAACGGCACCGCCAACCTCGCGCAGATTCCAGGCGTCGAAGTTGGAGGGAAGACGGGCACCGCGGAGACCACCGACGGCCGGCCCCCGCACGCCTGGTTCATCAGCTTCGCGCCCGCGGACAACCCGAAGGTGGCCGTAGCGGTCATCGTCGAGTCCGGGGCGGCCAACGTCGGGGCCGAGGCCACCGGTGGTCACACCGCCGCGCCCATCGCCAAGGCAGTGATGGAGGCGGTGCTGAACAAGTGAGTGACGGTAACCTGCTGGGTCATGCGGCTGCGTAACCGCTATCTGCTGGTCTCCCGTATCGCCACGGGCGGTATGGGAGAGGTCTGGCGTGCCCGCGACGAGTTGCTGGGGCGCGAGGTGGCGGTGAAGATCCTGCGCAGCCACATGCACGCCGACCCCACGTTCCGCGAGCGGTTCAGGAACGAGGCGCGGCTCACCGCGGCGCTGGCCGACCCGGGAGTGGCCCAGGTCTTCGACTACGGCGAGCAGAGCGACCTGGCCTACCTCGTCATGGAGCTGGTGCACGGCGAGCCGCTGTCGGCCATCCTGGCGCGCAACGGCGCGCTCGGGCCCGAGGTGACGCTCGACGTGGTGCACCAGACGGCCAAGGCGCTGCACGCGGCGCACTCGGCCGGCATCATCCACCGCGACATCAAGCCCGGCAACCTGCTGGTCACCCCCGAGGGGGCGATCAAGGTGACGGACTTCGGCATCGCGCGCGCCCTGGAGGCCGCGCCGGTGACGCAGACCGGCACCGTGCTGGGCACCGCCCAGTACGTCAGTCCCGAGCAGGCGCAGGGCCTGCCTCTGACGCCTTCGACGGACCTGTACTCGCTGGGCGTGGTGGCCTACGAGTGCCTGGCGGGGCGCACGCCGTTCCGTGCCGACAGCCAGGTGGCGATCGCGCTGCTGCACCTCAACGAGCAGCCGCCGCCGCTCGGCGCCGACGTGCCGGCCCCGGTGCGCGAGCTGGTCATGAGCCTGCTCGCCAAGGAGCCCGAGCAGCGGCCGGGGTCGGCGATCGAAGTCGCCGACCGTGCGTACATGCTGCGCGAGTCGCTGGCCGGGGCTGTGCGAGGCCAGGCCGAGCTCAGCATGCTGACCGACCCCGCGGGCTTCCGCGTCCGCGAGCCGGGCCCTGAGGACGAGCTCGCGACCGACGACCTGCAGCCGGCCACGCTGCAGGAGGGCACGGGCAGGAAGCGGCGCAGGGGCGCGCGGACGCTGGCGCTGGTCGCCACGGCGGGCTGTGCGGCGGCGGTGGGGCTGACCGCCATCACGTTCGCCGAGCCGCAGCGCCCGCAGGCCACTCCCCAGGTGGCCGAACCGACACAGTCGCCTAACGTGAAGCCGACGCCGACCCGGCACAAGCCGCGGCCGTCGAAGACGAGGGAGGCCACGCGGCGGCCGCCGGTTGTTACGGTGAGGACACCGCGTCCGGTACCTTCGCGGTCGGCTACGGTAAGCACGTCGGCTACTCCCACCAAGAAGCCGACGCCGAAACCGCCCCCGACCACCCGGACACCCACCCCCACCCCGACCCCAACGCCCACCAGGACTCCGACAACTCCGACACCCACCACGACCAGCACCTCGCCGGATCCGGGTGAGACAAACCCGCCCAATGAGGAGACGTGACGCGCCATGGGGTCGATGATGGACACCGGCGGCCCCGCGAGCCGGCCGGTACCCAAGATGAACGGTAAGGGACAGTGCAGGAAATGACTCAGCCTCGGCTACTCGGAGGTCGCTACGAGCTCGACGGTGTCGTCGGGCGCGGCGGCATGGCCGAGGTGTATCGCGCCCGAGACATCCGGCTGGACCGCGTCGTCGCGATCAAGACCCTCCGGTCTGATCTGGCGAGAGACCATACCTTCCAGGCCCGGTTCCGCCGTGAGGCGCAGTCGGCGGCCTCACTGAACCACCCGGCCGTGGTCGCGGTCTACGACACCGGCGAAGACGTCACCGACGGCACGCCCGTGCCGTACATCGTGATGGAGTACGTCGACGGCCGGACGCTGCGCGACCTGCTGCGCCAAGACCGCCGGCTGCTGCCCGAGCGCGCCGTGGAGCTGGTCGACGGCATTCTGCGCGCGCTCGACTACAGCCACCGCGGCGGCATCGTGCACCGCGACATCAAGCCCGCCAACGTCATGATCACCCGCTCCGGCGACGTCAAGGTGATGGACTTCGGCATCGCCCGCGCGATGGCCGACTCGGCGGCCACGATGACGCAGACCGCCCAGGTGATCGGCACCGCGCAGTACCTGTCGCCCGAGCAGGCGCGCGGCGAGCGGGTCGACGCGCGCAGCGACATCTACTCCACCGGCTGCGTGCTGTACGAGCTGCTGACCGGCCAGCCGCCGTTCACCGGCGACTCCCCGGTGGCGATCGCCTACCAGCACGTGCGCGAGGAGCCCATCCCGCCGTCCCAGATCGACCCGGACATCCCGCAGTGGGCCGACGCCATCGTGCTCAAGGCGATGGCGAAGGACCCGAGCCAGCGCTACCAGAGCGCGGGCGAGATGCGGGCCGACATCCAGCGGGCGATGTCCGGCATGCCGACCGACGCCCAGACGATGGCGATGACCGGTCCCATGCAGCAGGGCACCCGCGTGATGACCGCGGCCCAGGCGGCCACCGGCCCGGCCACCCAGCGCACCAGCGCGATCCCGCCGTACGAGTACGACGACGACCGCGGCGGCCGCGGCGGCGGTGGCCGGCGCCGGGCCTCCGGCGGAGGCGGCGGCAACAGCGCGCTCAAGACCGCCTTGTGGATCATCATTCCGCTGCTCATCATCGGCGCGTTCATCACGATCGGCTACACGGTCTTCAGCGGCAAGGACACGCCGTCCGACTCGACGGTGACGGTCCCGTCGCTGGTGTCGCAGGAGCGCTCGTACGCCGAGGCCGAGCTGAAGAAGCTCGGGCTGGTGCCCGACGTGGAGCTGAAGGCGAGTTCCGACGTCGAGAAGGGCGCGGTCATCGAGACCGACCCGCCGGCCGACACCAAGGTCGAGAAGGGCTCCACGGTCAAGCTGATCGTGTCCAAGGGCCCCGAGAAGATCAAGGTGCCCGACGGCCTGGTCGGCATGTCCCAGGAGGACGCGCAGCGGGCGCTCGAAGAGGTCGGCCTGCGCGGCGTCATCAAGACCCGCAACTCCACCAAGCCGCAGGGCACGGTCATCGCGACCGACCCGAAGGCCGGCGCCGAGCTGGAGAAGGGCGGCTCGGTCACGCTCTTCGTGCCGAAGGAGATGCGCGAGGTCCCGAGCGTCATCGGGCTGACCCAGGAGGACGCGACCGCCCAGCTCAAGTCCGCGGGCTTCAAGGTCAAGGTCTCCCAGCAGCCGGCGCAGGAGCCCGAGGGCACCGTCGTGCAGCAGAACCCGGGTGAGGGCACCAAGCTGCTGCCCGGCACCACGATCACGATCACCGTGTCGACCGGTCCCCAGCAGCAGCAAGAGGATTCGCCGCCGCCGACCGACGATTTCCCGACACAGGACGTCCCGAGTGACGACCAGCCGGACGACGGCTTCCCGGCGGAGGAGGAGCCGCCGGGCGACAGCCCGATCGAGGACGGTCTGGGCGGCGGCCGCGGCCGCGGCCCGGGCTGGGGCCCGAGGAACTAAGGCTTCGAGCCGACGAGAAAGCCGCCCCTCCGCTTGCGGAGGGGCGGCTTTTCGCTGCTCATTTCCGCCGCGCGGCCTGGTCCCCGCGCACGGGAGCCCCCGTGCGGCAGGAGGTCCGCACACGAGAACGCCCCCGCCGCTCGGGGGCAACGGCGGGGACGCTCACTGGTACGTCGCTCGCCGCGCGCCGTTTGTTACAGGATTTTTCGCCACCAATTTCCGAGCAGCCGGTGGCCGTGCTCGGACAGCACCGACTCGGGGTGGAACTGGATGCCCTCGATGGGCATCCGGCGGTGCCGCAGGCCCATGATGACGCCGTCGTCGGTGCGCGCGGTCACCTCGAGCTCCGGGGGCACGGTCTCGGGCAGCACGGCCAGCGAGTGGTAGCGGGTCATGCGCACGGGCGACGGCAGGTCCTCGAACACGCCCTTGCCGTCGTGGGCGATCTCGCTCGTCCTGCCGTGGAACAGCTCGGGGGCGCGCGCCACCGTGGCGCCGAAGGCCACCGCGATGGCCTGGTGGCCGAGGCAGACGCCGAGCAGCGGCAGGCCGGTCTCGGCCGCGTGGTGGACCAGCGGGACACTGACGCCCGCCGCCTCCGGCGTGCCGGGTCCCGGGCTGACGAGCACGCCGGCGAAGCCGCCGGCGTCGTGCACGCGCACGTCGTCGCGGGGCCGGACGTCGCAGTCGGCGCCCAGCTCGCGCAGGTACTGCACGATCGTGTGGACGAAGCTGTCGTGGTTGTCCACGACGAGCACCCGGCTCATCTCCTCACCGTCACCTCGTCGAGCGTCACCGACGGCTCCATCAGCGGGAACACGACGTACCAGAGTACGGCCCCCGCGAGCAGCACCAGCAGGGCGGCCGTCAGCAGCCGGACGGGCGGGCGGCCGGGCAGCTTGCGCCAGAGCCAGGCGTACACGGTGTCACTCCTCTCGCGGTTCGCTGTGCTTGAGCACGCCGTAGACGATGAGCCGCTCCTCGGCGGAGTACTCGGGGTGGCAGGTGGTGAGCGTGATGAACGCGCGGATGGGGCGGATGTCGGGCTTGCCGGGCACGGGGGCGAGCACCTCGACCTCGTCGGGCCGCACGATGTCCTGGGAGGTGACGCGGTAGGTGTGGCGGGCCTCGCGGGTCTCGACGATGATCTCGTCGTCGCGTTCCAACTCGTCGATCTCGTTGAACGGGGCCGCGTACGTGGTGCGGTGGCCCGACAGCACGAAGTTGCCGACCTCGCCCGGCATCGCGCTGTCGGGGTAGTGTCCCGGCCCCTTCTTGAGCTGCTCGGCGCCGACGCCCTCGACCACCGCGTACGTGTAGTCGCGGCCCAGCCTGGGGATGCGCAGCAGCGCGAACGCCTGCCCGATCTTCGGCCGCGGCGGGCGCTGCGCAACGCTCTCCTTGGCCGCGAGCTCGCGCTGGAGCAGCAGCTGCTGGCGCTGCGTGTACGCGCCCGTCCCCCAGAGCAGGTACGCGCAGAACAGCATGAGGATCAGGCCCGCGGTGATGCTGAGCTCCCCGAGGGCACGCAGGGTGGCCCGCATGCGCTCAGGGTATTCCGCCGCGATGCGGGCCCCTGGGATCGCCATGCGATGCGCGTGGCGACTATCCTGGGCCTCACTTCAACTACCCTTACCGAAGAGCCTGCGGACGATCCGGATGCCCAGGCCCTCAGCAGGAGTCATCCAGTGCCCAAGTCCAAAACTCGCAAGAAGGCGGTCTACACCCCGCCGCAGCGGTCGCAGCAGGTCAAGGTCAGCCCGCGCTGGCTCGCCCCCACGATGGTCGCCGCGTGGGTCATCGGCATTCTGTGGATCGCGACCTATTACGTCGCTCCTCAGGCGCCGTTCTTCAGGGACCTCCAGAACTGGAACCTGCTGATCGGGTTTGTTTTCATCATCTTCGGTGTGGTTCTCTCCACCCGCTGGCGTTAGTTCTTTCCACAGTCTTTTCCACAGCCTGGGGAAGCTCAGCCGCCGAGCATGCTGACAATCGCTGGGACGCGTACGAGCACGAGCACCACCAAGAGCGCCAGCGCTCCAGCGATCGCCAGCCACTGCACCCGCGCCCTGTTGGCCTTCGGCGCGTAGACCAGCGCCAGGGCCAGGAGCGTGCCGGTGACGAGGCCGCCCACGTGGCCGGTCCAGCTGATGCGCACACCTGAGATCGCGGGCAGCACGAACGTGATGACCAGGTTGAGCACGATGATCAGGCCGATGCCGCGTACGTCGAGGTCGAGCCTGCGCCCGACCACGAAGACCGCGCCGAACATGCCGAACACCGCGCCCGACGCGCCCAGCGTGAAGGTGTTGACCGGGTCGAGCCAGAGGCCGAGCACCGAGCCGCCCAGCGCGCTGATCAGGTAGAGGGCGGTGAAGCGGGCGTGGCCGAAGGCGCGCTCGAGGTAGGGGCCGACGACCCAGATGGCCCAGCCGTTGAACAGGATGTGGATGACGTCCTGGTGCAGGAACGCCGCGGTGATCAGGCGGTAGTACTGGTCGAGGACGGCGACCCCGATGGGCGACATCCCCAGCTCCGCGACGATGGCGTGGGAGCCGCCCAGCAGGAACTGAGCGGCGAGCGTCGCGAGGAAGACCAGCACGTTGAGCGCCAGGATGGCGTAGGTGACGACCGGGGTGCGCACGATGCCGCCGCCGAAGGCGGTCTTGGCCTCGCGGACGGCCCTGTTGCCCTCGGCGACGCACTCGGGGCACTGGAAGCCGACCGCGGCGTCACGCATGCAGTCGGGGCAGATGGGGCGCTCACAACGCTGGCAGCGCACCCACGTCTCCCTCTCGGGATGGCGGTAGCACGTGGGGACGGCTTCAGCGGGCTGCTCGGGCTGCGGGGGCTGGCTCGGCGGCTGGCTGGTCATGACCGAAGCCTAAGGCTTGCGGAGGCATGCTGCGTGAGCCTCCCGGGCCCGGCGGCCGGGCGCGGCCGGAAGGGCGCTGAGAGCGGCCGTCCGGCGCGCATGGAGGGCCGCACGATACCGACCCGCCCAAAGGAACCCTGGGAACCCCAGAGGAGCCCTGAGCAACGGCCCCGCGAGGCCCGCCTCCGGTGTGCGTGCGCCCCCTGACGCGACACGCCGGCGCTGCGGGCCCCTGCGGCCGGGTGTCAGGCGGCCTGGCGCTCGATGGTGACCGACTCCAGGACGACGTCCTCGACCGGGCGGTCCCGGCCGTCGGTGCGGGTCTTGGAGATCGCCTCCACCACCTCGCTGCCCTCGATGACCTCGCCGAAGATGGTGTGCTTGCCGTTGAGGTGCGGCGTCGGCGCGACCGTGATGAAGAACTGCGAGCCGTTGGTGCCCTTGCCGAAGCGCTTGCCCGCGTTGGCCATGGCCAGCAGGTACGGGCGGTCGAAGCGCAGCTCGGGGTGGATCTCGTCGTCGAACTCGTAGCCGGGGCCGCCGATGCCCTGGCCGAGCGGGTCACCGCCCTGGATCATGAAGCCGGCGATGACCCGGTGGAAGATCGTGCCGTCGTAGTAGCGGGCGTTGCTCTTCTCGCCGGTGCCGGGGTGCGTCCACTGACGGGTGCCCTCGGCGAGCTCCACGAAGTTGCGCACCGTCTTGGGCGCCTTGGTGGGGAAGAGCTCCACCTTGATATTGCCGTGATTGGTCTGCAGGTTCGCGATCAGCTTCTCAGCCACGAGACAGCTGCCCCCCTCTATGGACAGGGTTGGTTTTGTGATGTTTTGAGGACTATGGCCGTTCGGCCTACCGGGCCATCCTCCCATGGACGGCCATGATTGAGCCGCCTTGTCCAGGGAAGGTCAGGCTCGGGGCCCCAAGACAGGGGAGGTTGTCGTGTCCCTGACAATGAAAAGACGCCGCGTGGTCATCGACGTGCCCACCACGTGGATGGGTCAAGTGAAGACCCGGGCCGCTGAAACCGGCCAGCGCCTCGCACCCATGGCGGACCAGGCCAAGGTGGTCGCGGCGCAACGTATCGAAGAAGCCCGTCACTGGGCGGCGCCGCGGCTGGAGTCCGCGGCGCACGGGTTCGAGCAGCAGGTCGCCCCCAAGGTCAGCTCGATGCTGACCGCCGCGGCCAAACGCATCGACCCGGCGCCGGCGCGATCGCGGCGATGGCCGGCGCTCATGCTGCTGACCGGCCTCGCGGTGGGGACGATCGGCTACATGTTCTACCGCCGCAACGCTCAGCAGTGGACCGAGCACATGAAGGACTCCGCCTCCGATGCCACACGATGGGTCAATGAGAAGGCGGACAGGGCCGCGGAGTCCTCGGACCAGATGGCGGACAAGGTGTCCAGCGGGACGGACGAGACCTCGCACGAGACATCGTGAGCGCGTCCGTCCTGAAAAGCGCGCCCCCGTCACATGACGGGGGCGCGCTTTGCTTCCGGGTCACGGCCTGGCCGGGCGGAGGGCGTTCGGGCCGCCCGTGAGCGGCGCTCTCAGTCGTCGAGCCCCGCGCCGGCGATCCCCTCGCAGGTGATCTCGATGGTCTCGGCGACCTTCTCAGCCTGCGTTTCGGACGGCGTCACGACGCGGACCTTCACCGGGGCGTCACCGGCGGGCTCGCCGCTTGCGGCGGCCCGGGTGGCACGGAACTTCACCTCCCCGGCTTCGGCCTTGCCCTCACCGCTGGACGGCGACACGACCTGCGGCTCGCCGTTCGGGTCCACCGACTCGGCGCGCCGCGGCTGCGTGATCGCGCTCGGCGGGTCCGCCGGCTGGGCGGGGCGGGCCTCGGTGCCGGCGCCGCGTTCGGCGGGCTTCGCCTTGGCCAGTGTGATCACCTTGCCATCGGCGGTCTTGCAGGTCAGCGTGCCGGTCCCGGAGGCGGCGGAGGCCGTCGAGTCCCAGGCGGGCTCGGGCGGCGAGGACGGAGTCCCGGCCAGCGCCGACCCGGTCAGGCCCGCGACGGTCAGCGCGACCGCCGCGCCGAGTACCGCGAAACGCCGCTTGAACATGGAGTGCTCCTCTCTCGGAAACGGTGAGACGGCTCCGAGGGTGGCCGCGCCGACCTGAAGCGACCCTGAAGGGAGCTAAACGATCTTCAGCTTCGCTTTAGGTACGCTGAGGCAGGCTGGACCGCGTGCGAGTCTTGCTGGTGGAGGACGAGGAGCGGCTGGCCGACCTGATCAAGGGCGGGCTGGCGGGCGAGGGCTTCGCGGTGGACGTCGCCCACGACGGGCGCGACGGCCTGTGGCTGGCCACCGAGAACACCTACGACGTGATCATCCTGGACGTCATGCTGCCCAGGATGAACGGCTACGCCGTCTGCTCCCGGCTGCGCGAGGCCGGCGACTGGACGCCCATCATGATGCTCACCGCCAAGGACGGCGTCTACGACGAGGCCGAGGCGCTGGACAACGGGGCCGACGACTACCTGGCCAAGCCGTTCTCGTACGTGGTGCTGCTGGCCCGGCTGCGCGCGCTGGTCCGGCGCGGCGGGCGGGAGCGTCCCGTCCGCATCACGGTGGGCGACCTCGTCATCGACCCGGCCGGTCTGCGCTGCCGCCGCGGCGAGGTGGACATCGCGCTCACGCCGAAAGAGTTCGCCGTGCTGCACGCGCTCGCCCGGCGGGCCGGCGAGGTGGTCTCCAAAAGCGACCTGCTGGCCCAGGCGTGGGACTTCAGCTACGACGGCGACCCGAACATCGTGGAGGTCTACATCAGCGCCCTGCGCCGCAAGATCGACGTCCCGTTCGGAAAGACGACACTGATCACCGTACGCGGCGCCGGCTACCGCCTGGAGGCGACGTGAGCGCGGGAGTTACGCCGATGGCGGAAGGCGCGCCCCGGCCGGCGGGGCGCGCCTTCCGCCATTTCCGGGGTTCTTCCTGGAGCGATAACCGATCGCGGCCGGGCGACGCGTGCGCGAGCGCAAGCGGGACGCCCGAGAGATTTATGCCTGCAAACGGCCGCGAATGGTACACGTGTTGAACCGGTGCGGCGTGGTGCGGGCCACCGAGGGCACCGAGCAGAGGCATTGACGTCTACGGGGCGGGCCGCCGGACGCGGGGTGCGGCGGCCGGCGCGCAAGGGGACCTCATGAATCGATCATGGTGCGGGTGGTTCGGTGTCGGCCTGGCGGTCACCGGAGCCGTGACGACGATCGCGGCCTACGCAACCTGGGGGTTCGCCTGGCCCTTCTTACCCGCCTCGCACCCCCCGGAGCCGCCCTTCGGCTTCTGGGGGATCGCGCTGGTCGTCCTGCTGATGTGGGTGCTGATCGCCCTCGTCCTGGACATCCGCCACAGTCGGGACCCCCAAGATGGCGAGCTACGACTCTACGAATCGCGCCCGCCATCGATGATCCTCGCCATAGGGCTCGCGGTCGCCGCCGTATTCCGCTGGATCGCGTTGACGAACACCTTCAAGCTGGGCGAGCCGGGAGGATCAGAGGCCGCCCTGGCGATCGGCCTGTCGGCGACGGCGGTGGGTCTGGCCACGGCGGCGCTCACGTTCCGGCCGCGGAAGAAGGAATGGACCGGAGCGCTGGGCGGAGCGGCCGTCACGGTGCTCGCGACCGTAGCCGTCGTGATCGCCGCCGCAGTGGTGCCCGTCGACGCCACCACCACGACGAAGGACACCCCCAAGGGAGCGGTGCCGGCCTCAGTGAGCAGGATCGCATGGCAGTGGCAGACGCCCGACGGCTTTGCCGCGCGTCATGTCGCCGTCGCGGGCGGGGGTCTGGTGGCGATGATCAGAGACGGCGTCGTGGCGCTGGACAGCGCCACCGGCCGGGAACGCTGGCACTACCGCAGGCCGGGCGGCTTCGCCTGGGGGTTCAAAGCGTCGCCTGACGGGAGCACCCTCTTGATCCGGTTCAACCGTCGGACGGTGGTCCTGGACGCGTACACGGGGGCGGTCCTCGCCGAGCACCCATTGAAGTGGCCAAGCGACTACGGCATGTGGCTGAGCTCCAACATTCACCAGTCCGGTCCGGCCTTCCTCGAAATTTCGTGGCCAGGCGACTACGGCATGTGGCTCAACTCCACCAACGTGGTCACCGCCGGCCTCGGCCATCCGCTCGCTCACCTGTGGCCGGGAACACTCACCGGATGGCGGGTGACCGCCTCGGAGCCCGCCTGGCACTACACCCCGCCGCGCGGTTGCCTGACCGGCCAAGACCACAAGAGCTCGCAGAGTTACCACCACGCCATGGCCCTGAACGTGTTCGCTCACGTCCTCATCTGTGCGCCAGGGATCGAGCAGCGGGAGCGTGACTCGGACTACCGGTACACGCCGAGCTCACTCACCATCGTCCTGCTGGGGCTCGACCCCGCCACGGGCGCCGAAAAGTGGCGGCATGAGCGGAAGGTGACGGCCGCCCCGGAAAGCGTCAAACTCCACATGTCGGATGATGCCAAGGCTCTGTCGTTGATCTGGGGCGAGGACGAAGGCGTGGTGCTGGACCAGGCGTCGGGCAAGGTCATCGCCCAGCAGCGGGTGACCGGCGCGTTCAACACCGACGGCGTCCTCGACATGGGGGACCACGAGCTCAAAGACACCCGGTGGACCTCCGAGTGGCAGCCGTTCGGCACGGGTCCGGTGAAGCGGGCGTCGTTCTCCCTCGCGGGGCTGAATCGGTCGCTTGGGAGCGACCGCGCAACTGGGCAGCTGCCGCTCGACGACTCGCTGGTCGTGACATACCCGAGCGATGACCCCGGACCCACGGCATCCATCGTTGTGCTGGTCACTCCGTGGAATACGGCCGACACGACGCGGATCTCCATCGCCCGCACTGATAAGGACATATATCACTCCCCGCTGCGCCTGCTGCAGGCGCCCGGCTCGCTGGTCTTCGCGCACCCGGAGATGCCGGTCGTCGTCGGTCTGGTGTGAGAGACCGGGGTCGCCCGGCGCTGAACGATCTTCAGGTTGGCTTTAGGTGGGCTGCGGCACCCTGGTGCCCGTGCGAGTGTTGCGGGTGAAGGACGAGGGCGGGACGGGGCGCGGGGTGAAGGGGCTGTGGCGGCGGCTCTCCCCCGCGTTGTCCTCGGTGCGGGTGCGGGCGACGGCGGCGGCCACGCTCGTCGTGGCGCTCGCGCTCGGCACGGCGGCGCTGGTGCTGGTGGTGTCGTTGCGCGGCACGCTGGTCAGCAGCGCCGACGCGGAGGCGGCGAGGAGGGCCACGGCGGCGGTGCCGTACGCGCGGACACTGGAGATCCCCGAGCACGCCACGGAACGCATCACCGAGCCGGAGGCCCCGGCAGAGCGCACAAACGAGCCGGAGGCCCCGGCAGAGCGCAAGACCGAGCCGGAGGCGGGGGCTCCGGCGGAGCGCACGACCGAGCCGGAGGCGAAGGCACCCGAGGAGGAGCCCAAGCTGGTGAAGGGGGCGCAGCGGGCGGCGGCCCTGGAGGAGGGCGTGTCCGTGCGCTTGGCCGACCCCGACCTGGTGGTGACCAAGGAGGACGGCGCCGCGGAGCTGGCCAGGGCCAGCGGGTACGCCGTCGCCGCCGTCGAGGTGACCACCGCCGACGGCCCCGCCACGCTGCTGTCGCGGGTCCCGCTCGACGGCGTCGAGCAGGCGCTGCGGACCGTCTACGGCGCGCTGCTGCCCGGCGTGCCGGCGCTGCTCGCGGTGGTGGCGGCGATGACCTGGCTGTCGGTGGGCCGGGCGCTGCGCCCCGTGGCGGCGATCCGGGCGAAGGTGGCCGACATCACGGCTCGCGACCTGCACCAGCGGGTGCCCGTACCGCGCTCCAAGGATGAGGTCGCCGCGCTCGCGACCACCGTGAACGGCACGCTCGACCGGCTGGAGACGGCCGTGGAGCAGCACAAGCGGTTCGTCGCGGACGCCGCGCACGAGCTGCGCAGCCCGATCGCGACGCTGCGGGCCCGGCTGGAGCTGGCCGAGCCGAGCGAGCTGACCGCCGAGGCGCTGGCCGACGTCGAACGTCTCCAGTCGCTGGCCGCCGACCTGCTCATGCTGGCCAGGCTGGATGCGGGCGAGCCGCTGCGGGCCGCCGAGCTGGACCTGGGTCAGGTGGCGGCCGAGGCGGCGCTGCGGGCCAGGCGGCGGCCGGGTGTGCGGGTGGAGCTGGACGTCGCGCCGGACGTGGTCATGTCAGGGTCGAGTGGGCATCTCGACCGCTTGGTGACGAACCTGGTGGACAACGCCGTACGCCATGCCGCCTCGACCGTGACGGTGCGGGTCGCCGCCGAGGACGGCGCGGCGGTGCTCGTGGTGAGCGACGACGGCCCCGGCATCCCGCCGGACCAGCGCGAGGCGGTGTTCGGCCGGTTCACCCGGCTGGACGAGGCGCGGGCCAGGGACGCGGGCGGCGCGGGGCTCGGACTGCCCATCGCCAGGGACATCGCGCACCTGCACGGCGGTTCGCTGGTGTACGAGGACGCGGGCTTCGTCGCGCGATTCCCCCTCGGCTGACCGAAACCCCGCCGGCTCCCCTCCGCTGACCGAAACCCTGCCGGCTCCCCTCGGCTGACCGGAGCCATACCGGCCGAGGGCTGGCCCAGCCGACCGGTCCGCTCAGTTGATCGCGGCGTCGAGCTGGTCCAGCTGCATGAACGCGCGCTCGATGGCCTGGCGGGAGATCGGCTCGGGGTAGGGGAAGAGCTTGATCGAGTCGCGCAGCCCCTCCACGTGGGCCTTCCTGGCCAGGTCGGCGACCAGCGCCAGCTCCTCCTGCTGCCCCTGCACGTACGCCCGGTCCACCACCGCGCCGTGGCCGGGCACGATCACCTGCTCGGGCATCTCGGCGAGCATGGCGGCCGTGGTGACCGGCCAGTCCAGCGGGTAGGAGTCGCTGAACGCGGGCGGCGCGCCCTCCTCCACGAGGTCACCGGCGAACAGCACGCCCGCGTCGGGCACCTGCACCACGATGTCGTTGCTGCTGTGGCCGAGCCCGAAGTGCCGCAGGTGCACGATGCGCCCGCCGATGTCGAGGCTGGCCGCGGAGGCGAACGTGTGGTCCGGCGGCACGATCGTGACCTCCTCCCACTCGTCGCGCCGCTCGGGGCGGCTCTCGATGAGGTGGGCCCGCTGCTGCTCGCCGTACTGCTCGATCTCCTCGGCGCACCTGACGTGGCCCCAGATCTCGGCGGGGCCGAACGCGGCGTTGCCGAAGAAGTGGTCGAAGTGAGAGTGGGAGTTGACGATCGTCCAGGGGGCCGGGGTGATCCGCCGGACGGCCTCGACCAGGTCCGCGCCCTCGCGGTGTGAGCCGCGGGTGTCCAGCACCAGGCAGTGCCCGTCGCCCACGATCAGGCCCGTGTTGACGTCGTACGACCGGTGGCGCCGTACGTAGACCCGGTCGCCGACTTCCTGCCACTGCTCGTTCATGCCACCGAACCATACTGAGCGCGCCGGGTCATGACATATGCCCTCATGAAATGATCACCCGCCTGCGCGATGAGCCGCCCGAGCTCGGTGTCCTCAGGCGGTGACCGTGTACGCGGCCACCGGCGGCAGCAGCACCGCGTGGTCAGTAGTGCTGGGTCCAGCTTTTCACCGGACGCTCAGGCCCTCGTACGCGCCCCTCAGCGGAACGTCAGCCCGTCGAAGTCGCCCGAGTTCCGCCAGCGGTCGATGTAGGCGAAGTACGCCATCGCGCCCTGCGGGTGCCCGACGTTCAGCCACGACTTCAGCCCGAGGTCGCGGCCCTCGTTGTTGTAGTAGCCGGGCGTGCAGTCGAGCGAGCCCATGAGCCGTCCTTTGCCCGACAGCAGCAGCTCGATCCAGGCGTCCTCGGCCTCTCTGGTGGCCTCGACCTGTGTGTATCCGTGCTCGACCGCGTGCTTGACGATCGCGGCGATGGTCTTGCCCGCCTCGGTGAAGTTGTGCGGGATGTTGGAGATGAGGTTCGCGCCCTGGGCGGGCTGGACGATGAAGACGTTGGGGAAGCCGTGCACGTGGATGCCGTGCAGGGTGCGCATGCCGCCGGCCCAGCGCTCCGACAGCCGCACCCCGCCGCGTCCCTTGACGTCGTAGCCGGCGCGGCGGGTGTAGCCGGTGCCGACCTCGAAGCCGGAGGCGTAGATGACGCAGTCGACCTCGTACTCGCGGCCGGCCGCCACGACGCCGCGCTCGGTGATGCGCTCGACGCCTTTGCCGTCGGTGTCGACCAGGTGGACGCCCGGCAGGTTGAACGCCTGGAGGTATTCGTCGTGGAAGCAGGGGCGCTTGCAGAGCTGGCGGTACCACGCCTTGAGCTTCTGGGCGGTCTGCGGGTCGCGGACGACGGCGTCCACGCGGGCCCTGATCTCCTCCATCTTCTCGAAGTCGGCGTCCTCGAACGCGGCCTGCACGCTCTCCGGGGTGACCTGGCCGGGCGGCAAAGCGTTGATCTTGGCGCGGAAGCGGCGGGCGATGTCGGTCCAGCCGTCCATGACCAGGTCCTCGTCGGCCAGGACGCCGGTCTGGTTGGCGGTGAAGTTCTCCAGCCAGCGCTGCTGCCAGCCGGGCGTGGCGATCGAGGCGAACCACTCGGGGTCGGTCGGCCGGTTGTCGCGTACGTCGACGGAGGAGGGCGTGCGCTGGAAGACGTACAGCTCGCGGCAGGCTCTGGCGAGGTGCGGCACGCACTGCACGGCGGTCGCGCCGGTGCCGATGATCGCCACCCGCTTGTCGCCGAGCCGGTCCATCGGCGCGCCGGAGGGGTCGCCGCCGGTGTAGGCGTAGTCCCAGCGGCTGGTGTGGAACGAGTGCCCGGCGAAGTCGTCGATGCCGGGGATGCCGGGCAGCTTGGGCACGTGCAGCGGGCCGATGCCCATGGCGACGAACCGGGCGGTGAACGCGTCGCCCCGGTCGGTGCGGACGATCCAGTGAGAGCGGGCCTCGTCCCATTCCAGGTCGGTGACCTCGGTGTGGAAGAGGGCGTTGTCGTACAGGCCGTAGTGCTTGCCGATGCGGCGGCAGTGCTCGAGGATCTCGGGCGCGTGCGCGTACTTCTCGGTCGGCATGTGGCCGGTCTCTTCGAGCAGCGGCATGTAGACGTACGAGGCGGTGTCGCACTGCGCGCCGGGGTAGCGGTTCCAGTACCAGGTGCCGCCGAAGTCGCCGCCCTTCTCCACGATGCGCACGTCGTCGATGCCGGCCTCCTTGAGGCGCGCGCCGGTGAGCAGCCCGGCGAAGCCGCCGCCGATGAAGGCGACCGTCACGTGGTCGGCCTTGGGCGCGCGTTCCGCGACCGGCGTGTACGGGTCCTTGAGGTAGCGGGCGAAGCGGCCGGTGAGGCGGATGTACTGGTCGTTGCCGTCGGGGCGCAGCCGCTTGTCGCGCTCTTCGCGGTATTTCCTGCGGAGGGCTTCCTTGTCGATCGCGGGACGGCCGGCGACGGTCATGCTTTCCTCCGGCGGCGTTCGGCATCTCCGGACCTTATTTTCAGAATGTCATTCGGAAATAGCCGCGGCAAGACCGGCCCGATGCGCTGACCAGGATGTCCACTATTGTGTGGTCCGGGACTCACGAGGAAGCGGATTCGTCTTGGCCCATCGCGCACTGGTCATCGCCATGTTGCCGGCGATCGGGCTGCGCGTGCTCGCCGTGCTCGGCTTCCCTCCGGCCATCCTCTTCTACGGCGACTCCTTCGCGTTCCTGCGCGAGGAGCTGACCCCCGGCACGACGCGGCCCTCCGGCTACTCGCTGCTGCTCGCGCTGCTGCGCCCCGCCCACAGCCTCACGCTGGTCACGGTCCTGCAGCACCTGCTCGTACTGGGGCTCGCCGTCGCCCTGTACGCGCTGCTGCGCCGCCGCGGCCTGCCCGGCTGGGGCGCCGCACTGCTGGTCACCCCGGTGCTCTACGACGAGTTCATGATCCTGCTCGAGCACATGATCATGGCCGATGCGGTCTTCATCGTGCTCGTCGCCGCGGCGATCGCGCTGCTCGTCTGGCGGGTCACCCCGGCCACCGCCGCGACCGGCGGCATGCTGCTCGGCCTGGCCGGCATCACCAGGACCGTCGGGCTGCCGCTGCTCATCCTCACCGCCGCGTACCTGCTGATCCGCCGCTACGGCTGGCGTCCCCTGGTGGCGCTGCTGGTCGCCGGCGCGATCCCGCTGGGCGCGTACGCGAGCTGGATGAAGGCCGAGAAGGGCGTCTTCGCGCTGACCGAGGCCGACGGGAACTTCCTGTGGTCGCGCACCATGAGCTTCGCCGACTGCGACGTGATCAAGCCGCCGGAGCGGCTGAAGGTGCTCTGCCCGGACATGCCGGTCGAGGAGCGGCCCTACCCGCCCCACTGGCTGTGGGAGGACTTCTCGCCGTTGCCTAAGGTGCCGGGCACGGCCAACCGCAACCGGCTCGCCGGCGAGTTCGCGCGGGCGGCCATCCTCGCCCAGCCGGGCGAGTACCTGGGGGCGGTGCTGACGGACCTGGGCCAGCTCTTCCGCTGGGAGCGGACGGCCGTGGACGAGAAGACGCCGTACAAGCTGCCCACGTCCGAGCGGCCCATCAGCGAGTCGGTGCGCGGCGTCGCGGAGTCGTACGAGATGGGGCCCGCCGCCACCCGCGTGGTCGAGCCCTTCGCCGGCTGGCTGCGCGCCTATCAGCGCTTCGGCTACGTGCCGTTCCCCATCCTCACGCTGGTCCTCGCCGGCACCCTGGTCGCCGCGCCGCTGCGGCGGCGCTGGGACGCGCTGCTGCCCGCGCTCGCCGCGCTCGCGCTCGTCGCCTCACCGCCGTTCCTCGCCGCCTTCGACGTCCGGTACGTCATCCCGGCCATCCCGCTGGTCTGCCTGGCGGTGGGGCTGCTCTTCGGGCCGCCGGCCCCGTTCCTCGCCCGCCCGGCGAGGCGGAGCCGTGACCGTCTCACGGACGGTCGGGTGACGGCTGGGCGCTGAAGCGGGCGACGTAGCGGCGCTGCCAGGGCGTCTCGACGGCGTGGCGGGAGTAGTGGGCGCGCACGTACGCGACGGCCTGATCGGCGGGGACGCCGTCGATCACGGCCAGGCAGGCGAGCGCGGTGCCGGTGCGGCCGCGCCCGCCGCCGCAGGCCACCTCGACCCGCTCCGACGCGGCGCGCTCCCACGCCTCGCGCATGTCGGCCGCGGCCTTGCGCCGGTCGGACGGCAGCCAGAAGTCCGGCCAGCGCACCCACCGCTGCTCCCAGGGGGTGGGTGGCGGCTGCTTGCCGAGCAGGTAAAGCCCGAAGTCGGGCTCGGGGCCCGGCGGGAGCGGATGGCGCAGGCCGCGGCCGCGCACCAGCCGCCCTGAAGGCAGGCGCAGCACGCCCGGGGCGTCGGGATCCCACGTCATGCCGCCGAGCGTAACCACGCCCACCCGGCCGGGACGGCGACACGACGGACATTCCGCGCTGAGCGATCAGGACACGCCGGCGCTCTCTGCCCTCACCCACCCCGCGACGGCCCCAACCAGGGCAAACCCAAGGGAACCCCAACTTATCTTTGAAGCGACACGAAAATTGCATCGCTCATAAACTTGTATCGTTCGTGTTTACGTGAGTAGGTTAGTCGCCATGACCGCACCCAGGACGCCGACCGGCGCCGAGGAGCTGCGCAGCGTCGGGCTGCGGGTGACCGCCGCCCGGGTCGCGCTGCTCGAGACCGTCCGCGACGGTGACCACCTCGACGTCGAAGCCATCGCCGCCGGGGTGCGCGAGCGCGTCGGCCACATCTCGTTGCAAGCCGTCTACGAGGCGCTCAACGCCCTCACGGCCGCCGGACTCGTCCGCCGCATCGAACCGGCGGGCAGCCCGGCCAGATACGAGGGACGGGTCGGCGACAACCACCACCACGTCGTCTGCCGCGTCTGCGGCGCCGTCGCCGACGTGGACTGCGCGGTCGGACACGCGCCCTGCCTGCACGCGTCCGACGACCACGGCTTCACCATCGACGAGGCCGAGGTCATCTACTGGGGTCTATGCCCCGACTGTTCCACCGCCACCAGCTCATGAGCATCTTGCGTCACATAGTCCGGAGGGATTCATGTCTGAGAACCACGACGCGATCGTCACAGACCCGAAGGGGCAGGATGGAGGTGGCTGCCCGGTAGCCCACCGCGCACCTCACCCCACCCAGGGTGGCGGTAACCGTCAGTGGTGGCCGGACCGGCTCAACCTGAAGATCCTGGCCAAGAACCCGGCCGTGGCCAACCCGATGGGCGAGGACTTCAACTACGCCGAGGAGTTCAAGACCCTCGACCTGGCCGCCGTCAAGCGCGACATCGCCGAGGTGCTCACCACGTCGCAGGACTGGTGGCCGGCCGACTTCGGCCACTACGGGCCGTTCATCATCCGCATGGCCTGGCACAGCGCGGGCACGTACCGCATCAGCGACGGCCGCGGCGGCGCCGGCTCCGGCCAGCAGCGCTTCGCCCCGCTCAACAGCTGGCCCGACAACGCCAACCTCGACAAGGCCCGCCGCCTGCTGTGGCCGGTCAAGAAGAAGTACGGCAGGAAGCTCTCCTGGGCCGACCTGCTGATCCTCGCCGGTAACGTCGCGCTGGAGTCGATGGGCTTCAAGACGTTCGGCTTCGCCGGTGGCCGCGAGGACGCGTGGGAGCCGGAGGACGACGTCTACTGGGGCCCCGAGACCACGTGGCTCGGCGACGAGCGCTACACCGGCGACCGCGAGCTGGAGGAGCCGCTGGCCGCCGTCCAGATGGGCCTCATCTACGTCAACCCCGAGGGCCCGAACGGCAACCCCGACCCGCTGGCCGCCGCCCGCGACATCCGCGAGACGTTCCGCCGCATGGCGATGAACGACGAGGAGACGGCCGCGCTGATCGCCGGTGGTCACACGTTCGGCAAGACCCACGGCGCCGGTCCGGCCGAGAACGTCGGCCCCGACCCCGAGTCCGCGCCCCTGGAGGAGCAGGGCCTCGGCTGGCGCAACAGCTTCGGCACCGGCAAGGGCGCCGACACCATCACCTCGGGCCTCGAGGGCATCTGGACCCCGACCCCGACCAAGTGGGACAACAGCTTCCTGGAGACCCTCTACAAGTACGAGTGGGAGCTGTACAAGAGCCCGGCGGGCGCCTGGCAGTGGCGGCCGAAGGACGGCGCGGGCGAGGGCACCGTTCCGGACGCCCACGACCCGAACAAGCGCGTCCACCCGACGATGCTCACCACCGACCTGTCGCTGCGCTACGACCCGATCTACGAGCAGATCACGCGGCGCTGGCTCGACCACCCCGAGGAGTTCGCCGACGCGTTCGCGCGGGCGTGGTTCAAGCTGACCCACCGCGACATGGGCCCGGTCGCCCGCTACCTCGGCCCCGAGGTGCCGAGCGAGGTGCTGCTCTGGCAGGACCCGCTGCCCGAGCGCACCTACGAGCTGATCGACGCGAACGACATCGCCACGCTCAAGAGCCGCGTCCTGGCCTCCGGCCTGTCGGTCTCCGAGCTGGTCTCCACCGCGTGGGCCTCCGCCTCCTCCTTCCGCGGCAGCGACAAGCGCGGCGGCGCCAACGGCGCTCGCATCCGCCTGCAGCCGCAGGCCGGCTGGGAGGTCAACGACCCCGACAGGCTCGCCAAGGTGCTCGGCACCCTTGAGGGCATCCAGAAGGCGTTCAACGGCGAGCAGACGACCGGCAAGCAGGTCTCGCTGGCCGACCTGATCGTGCTGGCCGGCTGCGCGGCCGTCGAGAAGGCCGCCAAGGACGCGGGCTTCGAGATCGAGGTGCCGTTCACGCCCGGCCGCGTGGACGCCACGCAGGAGCAGACCGACGTCGAGTCCTTCGCCGCCCTGGAGCCGAAGGCCGACGGCTTCCGCAACTACCTGGGCAAGGGCAACCGGCTCCCCGCCGAGTACCTGCTCATCGACCGCGCCAACCTGCTGACCCTGAGCGCCCCCGAAATGACCGTCCTGGTCGGCGGTCTGCGCGTGCTGGGCGCCAACTACCAGCAGTCGCAGCACGGTGTCTTCACCACCAGGCCCGGCACGCTGACGAACGACTTCTTCGTCAACCTGCTCGACCTGAACACCACGTGGAAGCCGACCTCCGAGGACTCCACCACCTTCGAGGGCCGCGACGCCTCCACCGGCGAGCTCAAGTGGACCGGCACCCGCGCCGACCTCGTCTTCGGCTCCAACTCGGAGCTGCGGGCGCTCGCCGAGGTGTACGCCTGCGACGACGCCCAGGAGAAGTTCGTCAAGGACTTCGTGGCCGCCTGGGACAAGGTCATGAACCTCGACCGGTTCGACCTGCGCTGACCCTCCCGGCCCGCCGCCACCTGCCGAAGGGAGCGGCGGGCCGCCTTCCGGCCCGCCGCCTTCGCGGTGGCGGGCCGCCTTCCGGCCCTGTCACGGCGGTCTTCCCGGCCCGCCGGCACGGCCGGCCGGAGCTTCGGGCCCGTCACCCTCGCGGTGGCGGGCCTTTGCGTTGCATGCGTTCAGTACGCAACGGCGATCTTGCCGATGCCCAGCGTGGTCTGCGAGGGCAGCATGCCCGACTCGAACACCGCGCCGAGCAGCGGCCGGTTCAGCTCGGCGAGCAGCGCGGCCCGCTCCTCGCCGAGTGCCCGCCAGGGTCCGGCGGCGAGCTGGTCGGTGTGGCGCTCGACCCGGTTGCGCAGGGCGCGCCCCTCGTCGGTGGCCACGCCCTCGGCGTCGACGAGTCCGCGGGCGGCCAGCCGGTCACGGGCCGCCGCCCACTCCTCCTCGCTCCACCCCCGGCTCTCAAAGGTCGCGGCGGGCGCGGCCCCCACGGCGGCGAACGACACCAGCGCCTCGCACCCGTCGAACCCGGCCGCCTGCAGCGCCGTCAGGTGACCGTCGCCGCGGTGCTCGCGCAGCACCGTGTACGCCTGCCACAGCCGCAGGTGCGGCTCGTCGGGCCAGGGCAGCGCCAGGTTGGCCGCGGCCATCGGCCGGTGCGCCACGTCGGCGCTCTCCGCCGCCCTGACAGCAAGCTCGGCCGCCTCGGCCAGCGGCGCGACATCGCCGGCGAGGGCGCGGACCGTCCGGTCCATCGCCCGCAGCCTGGCCTCCAGCACCCGGCCGGGGGCGGCCGTGTCCCAGATCGCCGGCACGTACTCGGCGATCATCTTCGGGCTGAAGCTGTAGTACGCGGCGGTGACCAGCCCGCGACCTGCGGCGCCCAGGGGCGCCGTGCGCCAGGCGAAGTAGCTCGGCCAGCGCGGCTCGATCGCGTAGCCGAGCGCGGCGGCCTCCTCGTACGCCTCCTTGCTGTAGTAGAGCGTGGCGTGCACCGGCTCGATCTGGTGCCACATCTGCCGGGCGAGTTGCTCGAAGGCCACAGGAATCCTCACTGTCTAGATAAGTTATGACAGTGATGGTAGAGACATGGCGAATCACTGGTCAAGCGGAAATAGACGGTTATGTTGGGAGCCGGGTAGAACTCGCCGTACGGCTGATCAACGCCCTGGCCACACCGTTCCAGCACGGCCGCGCCGTCACGCCGCCCGCGTCGGGAGATGACCGGCTGGCCGCCGTGCGCGCCGTTCAGCAGCACCTCACCGTCCACCCGGCGGCGAGCCTGCTCACGCCCGCCGACGCCGACCGGCTGGCCGGGATCGCCGCCGAGCTGCGCCCGGTGTTCGCCGCGGGCGATGGCCTCGCCGACGCCGCCGCCGGGCTCAACGACCTCCTCGTCCGCCACCACGCCGTGCCCAACCTGCACGGCTCCCCCGCGAACCCGCTCGGGCTGTCCTTCCACCGCCCCGACGCCGACCCCGTGGACGCCTGGGCGGCCGACATGGGCACCGCGCTCGCGATGGTGATCGGCGTCGGCCAGGCCGCCAGGCTGGGCGCATGCCAGGCCGGCAAGTGCGCGCTGGTCTTCTTCGACACCACCCGCAACGCCTCCCGCCGCTTCTGCGGCCTGTCCTGCCAGAACCGCGCGAAGGCCAGCGCCTACCGCGCCAGGCGCCGCGGCTGACCCCCGCACACACCCCCGTCCACGGCCCTGAGCAGGGCTTTCACGCTTGACAGGCCCATGTGGTGATCATGTGGAGCTTTTGTGGAGTGCCGGGCGATCGTTGGCCAGGAGGCGATCACATGCCTCGCCGCGGAGCTCCGCGGCGAGCGTCGATTGGAGGAACCTGTGATCCGTATGGGCCTGCGTTACGCCAGGTACGCCATCAGCACCCTGACGACCGCGCTGTTCCAGATCCCCGCCACCTGATCGGACGAGGCCGGCCGGCCACTCCGGGGCCGGCCGGCCCCCATCGCGCCGTCACGTTGAATCGAGGTGCCATTGCTCGCCACTGCCGCTCGACAGCTTCGTTACGCCGCCACCGTCCTCCGCGGTGGCCGCTTCGATGTGGACGCGCTACGGAAGATGGTGACCGACATCCGCCTGATGCTGGCCGAACTGGGCGAGCCGGGTGAGGGTGCGGGCGAGTTGCTGCCGGGCGGCGGTGTCGACGATCCGGAGATCCGCCGCGCGATGGCGGACCGCCGGCTGCGGCAGGCGGTCAAGCGCGCCGCCGAGCACACCGCGTACTACCGGCTCTGGTTCAGAGAGCACGGCATCGACCCCGCCGAGGTCGGGATCGACCAGATCGAGCAGGTGGCGTCCACGCCCAAGTCCGCCCTGCGCGGCGCCGGCCCGGCGTTCGTGTCGGAGCGGAGCGAGCCGGTGCTGCTGGCGCAGACCACCGGCACCACGGGCACGCCGACCATCGTCTGGTTCTCCCGGTACGAGCTGGAGCTGGCGGCGGTGCTGTCGGCGATCTCGTACCTCATCGTCGGCGACATGCGCGAGCACCACGTGGGCCTGTCGTGCATCAGCTCGCGCGCGACCGTGGGCCTGGTCACGGCACAGCGGGCGCTGAACATGGTGGGCGCGGGCTTCATCGCGCAGGGCCTGGTCGATCCCGGCATCGCGCTGGACCGGCTGGCCACGCCGCTGCACCTGCCGCGCAAGGCCCCGTACATCACCGATCTCTACACCGTCCCCTCCTACCTGGGGGCGCTCGTGCAGCGGGCGGAGCGGGACGGCTGGCGGAAGAAGGACTTCGGGCTGCGCCGGATCTTCACCGGCGCCGAGGTCCTCACCGACGCGCTGCGCGAGCGCGTACGCGAGCTGTTCGACGTGCCGGTGAACGACGTGTACGGCATGACGGAGCTCGTCCCCACCACCGGCATGGTGTGCAGCAAGCAGCACCTGCATCTGGCCGCCGAGCAGGCGCACTTCGAGATCCTCGACGTGGACGCCGACCGGCCGGTCGCCCCCGGTGAGATCGGGGAGCTGGTGGCCACCCCGTACGCGCCCTACCGCGAGACGACGCTGCTGATCCGCTACCGCACCGGCGACCTGGTGCGCCGCCTGCCCGACGAGCCGTACGGCTGCGAGCTGGCCATGCTCCCGGCCACGTCACTGGTGCTCGGGCGGGCCACCGGATACGGCGGGGGACCGACCGCCCGCGACGTCCTGGAGGTGCTGCAGGGGGTGCGTGAGGTCCCGCTGCCGACCAGGTACGCCCTCACCGGCGACCCGGTCAAGCCGGACCTGCACGTGGCGGCGCCTCCAGGCGCGCTGGGCGAAATCGAGGAGCGGGCGACCGCCCGCTCGCTCCAGGTCTCCAAGATCCTGCTCGTGGACGACGCGAAGAACCTGCCCGAGCCGTGCCGGGTCCGCGCCGACCTGTACGAGCACAGCTTCGAGTCGTCGCTCTTCTAGCCCGCCGGAGACCCCCTTCATGCTCACCTTCCAGAACATCGCCCTGCTCGACGTCCTCATCGCCGCGATCGTGCTGGGCGGCCTCGGGTACGTGCGGCGGTTCGCCCTGCCACGGCCGCCGGTCGGGCATTCGACCGCCTCGGACGTGCTCATCATGACGTGCCTGGTGGTCGTGATGCCGGTCGCGTACCTCGCGCTGCCGGGTCCCGCGGTCTCCGCCGTCTTCGGCGTGCTGTTCCTCGCCGGCACGCAGATGACGCTCGCGCCGCTGCTCGGCGGGCGGTGGGCGACGCTCGGCTCGCTGCTGCTCGTCGCCGCCGACGTGGCCGCGGCCTTCGCCGGGCTCGGCGGCGCGGTGCTGGTGCTGAACGCGCTGCTCATCGCGGTCGCCGTGATCGGGGTGACCAGCCTGTGGGCACAGACCGGCATGAAGGCGGGCCACGTGGCCGCGTTCGCCACCGTGCTCGCGGTGTACGACCTGTTCGCGACCGGGCTCGGCGACCTGACCGACCGGTTCCTCGCGCAGGTGGTGGGCCGGCCGTTCGCGCCGCTGCTTGCGGTGACGGACGGGTCCGCGCCGGTGGCGGCAGGCCTCGGCGACTGCCTGATGCTCGCGCTGTGGCCGCTGGTGGCGACGAAGGCGTACGGCAAGGTGGCCGGCTGGATCGGCGCGGCCGTCGGCGTCGGCCTGATCGTGCTCGTGGAGATCGGGTTCGTGACCGGGCTGCTGCGCTCGGGGATGGCGTTCCTGACCGTGCTCGGCCCGGCCATCCTCATCCAGTACGTGATCTGGCGGCGCCTTCGCGGGACCGAGCGGCGTACCCACGAATGGCTGGGCCTGCCCGCGTCGGGCGTGGACACCTCCGGCCGCGTCGAGCGGCTGGCCGGCTCGCTGCGCGCCGCCCGCGCGGCCGAGACCGGCGTGCCCGCGGGCACCTGGGTGGCCGTCGCCGGCGACGACCGCGTGGTCGGCCACGGCCCCACCCCCGGAACGGCGCTGCGCGCCGCCCGCCGCGCCGGCTACGAGGGCGCGCCGTTCGTCAAGCAGGTCTGACCCAGCGCCACCGTCACACACACGCCCGGCCCGAGTCCCGTTGATCAGCTTTCGGAGAGCAGGACGGCGGCCGCGCGCTGCTCCGGGGCTCCGGCGTCGGCGGCGATGGCGTGCGCGCGCCGCCAGGCCGACCGTGCCGCGTCCCGCCGTCCCATGGCGTGCAGGGCACGGCCGAGCGTGATCAGCGTTCTGGCGCGGGCGAGCCGCTGCCCGGTCCTGCGGAAGACCAGCAGCGCCTCCTCGCAGCTCTCCTCGCAGGCGGCCGGTTCGCCCAGGTCGAGCCGGGCGGCGGCGACGGCGGCGTGCGCCTTGCCCAGCGCCAGCCCGTAGCCCCGCTCCGCCAGGTGCCTGGCCTGCCCGGCGAAGGCCAGCGCGTCGGCGAGCGCGCCCCGGGCGCGGGCCAGCTCGGAGCGGGCGAGCAGCAGCTCCACCTCAATCGGCCGGTGTCCGGTCCGCTCGGCGATCGCGGCGGCGGCGTCGAGCCGTTCACCGGCCTCGGCGGCGTCGCCGAGCCGCAGGTGCGCGAGCGCCAGCCCGATGAGCGCGCGCGCCTCGATCTCGGGATTCTCGGCGCGGCGCGCCGCGTCCGCCGCCTCCGACAGGACGGGCAGCGCCTCCTCGTTCCCGCCGCACTCCAGATGCACCAGGGCGAGCGACTCCAGCGCGATGGCCTCCACGTACGGCGAGCCGGCATCCCGCCCGGCCGCCAGGGCCCGGCCGAGCGTGGCCCTGGCGTCGTCCAGCCGCCCCATCTCCCGCCTGACCACGCCGAGGTTCACCAGGATGACGGCTTCGAGATGGCGCTTGCCGATCTCGGCGGCGGCGACGATGGTCTCCTCATGGCGACGCTCGGCCTCGCGCAGGCGGCCGAGGTCGAGGGAGAGCGAGGCCAGGTTGGCGAGGCTGGTCGTCTCACCGGCCCGGTTGCCCAGCTTCCTGTCCAGCGACAGCGCGCGCCGGAACCTGCCGGCCGCCTGTTCAGGCTCACCCGCCTGCGCGAGCGCCACCCCGGCGGCCCGCAGCGCCGCCGACTCGGCGGCCTGCCAGCGGGCGCGGCGCAGGAACGGCAGCGCCTCCTGGTAGGCGTCGATGGCGGCCTGCAGGTCGCCGATGCGCCACCGCGCGTACCCGATGGACATCAGCGTCGCGCCCTGCCCCAGGCTGTCGCGCTCGGCGCGGGCGGCCTTCAGCCCCAGCTCGGCGATGCGCAGGCACTCGGCGACCGGCCGCCTCCATGGCAGCACGTCCCGCAGCGCGTCGGCCATCCGCCAGGCCATGGCGTACGAGCCGTGCTCGGCCGCGCGGGCGATCAGCGCGGCGATGGTGTCCCACTCCTGCTCGAGCCAGCTCTCCGCCTCGGCCCGGTCGCCGAAGGCGAGCGGCGCCGCCCCCGTCTCGGGCGCACCCGGCGCGGGACCGACGACGCGCACGTCCACGTGCTCCCCCGCGGCCACGATCGAGCGCAGGTAGAAGTCGAAGTAGCGGATGACGGCGCTGTCACGCTCGTCTTGGGGGTCCTCGGCCGCCGCACGCTCCGCCGCGTACGTGACCACCAGGTCGTGGCAGGTGTAGCGGCCGGATCCCGCGTTCATGAGGTGGACCCGCGCCAGGTCGTCGAGCAGCCCGGCCGTCTCCTCCGCCGGGTAGCCGGACAGCGCGGCGGCGGCGGGGACCGTGATGCCGGTGTTCGGCACCAGCCCGACCAGCCGGAGCAGCCGCCTCCCTTCCGGGGTCAGCGTCTCGTGCGACCTGCCGACCGCGCCGCGCACCGCCGTACGCTGGTCGCCGGCCACTTCGAGCTTCGACAGCAGGTCCTGACCGCCCAGCTCGGCCACGTAATCGGCGAGCGTCCTGTGCGGGCCCGCCGCCACCTTCGCCGCGGCCACCCGCAGCGCCAGCGGCAGCCGCGCGCACAGCTCGGCCAGGCGGGCGGCGGCCTCCGGCTCCCTTTCCACCCGCTCCGGCCCGACGGTCTCGGCGAGCAGCGCGACCGCCTCATCGAGGCCGAGCACGTCCAGCGTGACCGGGGCCGCCGACTCCAGCGCCACCAGGCCGCTCAGCCGGTCGCGGCTGGTGACGAGCATCCGCGAGCCGCTGCCCGGCGGGATCAGCGCCCTGATCAGGTCGGGATCGGCGGCGTTGTCCAGCACCACGAGGACCCGCTGCCCGGCCAGGATCGACCGGTACAGGCCGATCTGGGCCTCCAGCGCCACGGGGACGTCCTTGGCCGGCCAGCCGAGCGCCTGGATCAGCCGCGGCAGCGCCTCGGCCGCGCTCATCGGCGGCGCCTGGTCGAAGCCGCGCGCGTCGAGGAAGAGCTGGCCGTCGGGGAAGCGGTCGGCGACCTGGTGCGCCCAGTGCACGGCCAGCGTGGTCTTGCCGACGCCCGCGCCTCCGACCACCAGGATCAGCTTCGCGGCCGACACGGCCTCCAGCCGCTCCAGCTCCGCGCGCCTGCCCACCAGGCGGCCCAGCGCGGGCGGGAGCTGGCGGGGGACGATGCGAGAGGGGACGGCGGCGCGGACGGGCGGGGTCAGCGGCGGGGCCAGCGTCTCGTCGCCCGCGAGGATCGCGGCATGCAGATCCCGGAGCTCGGGGCCGGGTTCGACGCCCAGCTCCGCCGAGAGCACCGCGCGTACCCGGCCGTACATCTCCAGCGCCTCCGCGCGGCGGCCCGACCTGTGCAGCGCCAGGATGAGCTGCCGCCAGATCCGCTCGTTGAGCGACTTGGCCTGGGCGAGCGCCCGCAGCTCGCCGATCAGCTCCTCATGCAGGCCCAGACGTAACCGCAGGTCCGTCCAGTCGCAGCGGGCGGACACCGCCAGCTCCTCCAGGTCGGTGACGCGCGGCAGTACGGCGCCGGTGAGCTGGGCGTCCTCGGCCGGTCTGCCGCGCCACAGCGACAGCGCCGACCGGTACGCCTCGTGCGCCGCCTCCAGGTCGCCCGCGTCGGCGCGGCGGCGCGCCTCGGCCACCCTGTCCACGAAGACCAGCAGGTCGAGCTCGGTGCGGTCGAGGGGGAGCAGGTAGTGGTGGTCCTGGGTGACGAGGCGGGGCGCCACCGTACGCCGCAGGCGGGTGACGTAACTGTGGATGTTGGACACCGCCGAGGCGGGCGGCTCCTCCCACAGGCAGTCGATCAGCCGCTCGATCGAGATCGGCGTGTTGGGGTAGAGCAGCAGCACACCGAGCACCGACCGCTGCTTCCCCGGGACGTGCACCGGCCCGTCCGCCGAACGAGCCTGCACAGCACCGAGAACGCCAAACGCGGTCACTGATGACCTTTCCTCGTCGATGGTGACTGGTTGTACACCGGCCATCGCGACCGCGCAAGGCATTACTCCTTGACGGGCGCCGCCCTGGAGGGAAGCAGGATCGCGGTGATCACCACGGCCACCGACAGCACCGCGCCGATGACGAACGCAAGGCGCATCCCGCCGAGGTCGGCGAGCAGGTCGGTGACGCCCGATGCCCGCAGCGCGGCGCTGCGCGCGCTCATCACCGTGACCACCAGCGCCGTGCCGATGGCCGCCGCGACCTGCTGCAGCGTGCTGAGGATCGAGCTGCCGTGGGAGTAGAGCGACGGTGGGACCGCGCCGAGCCCCAGCGTGAAGACCGGGGTGAAGGTCGCCGCCAGGCTGATCGACAGCAGCGCGTGGAGCGCGAGGAGCTGCCAGTAGGGCGTCGTCATCGTGATCTGGGTGAAGCCGGCGAGCGAGAGCATGATGCCGATCGCTCCCGGCACCACCAGCACCCGGCCGCCGAACTTGTCGAACAACCGCCCCACGGCCGGCCCCAGCAGCCCCATCGCCAGGCCGCCCGGCATGACCAGCAGCCCGGTCTCCAGCGGGCTGAACGACCGGACGTTCTGCAGGTAGAGCGGCAGCAGCACCATCGAGCCGAGCATCGCCATGAACGCCACCGACATCATGATCAGCGCGATCGTGTACGTGCGGTGCCGGAGCGTGCGCAGATCGACCAGCGGCACCCCGCGCCGCTGCAGCACGAGCTGGCGGAGCACGAACACGGCGATGGTGGCCAGGCCGGCCGCCACGATGCCCGCCGCGACCCCGGCGTCACCGCCCTCGAACCTGCTCAGCCCGTAGACCAGGCCGCCGAACCCGGCCGCCGCCGTCACCACGCTGAACCAGTCGATCGTGCCGGCGCGCGGCTCCCCGACGTTCTGCAACTGCGCGAGACCCCGCCACGTGACCAGCGCGGCGATCGGCAGCACCACCGCGAACAGCAGCCGCCACGACCCGAAACCGAGGATCAACCCGGAGATCGTCGGCCCCATGGCGGGCGCCACCGAGATCGCCAGGCTGACGCCGCCCATCACCCGGCCTCTGCTGCTCTCCGGCACCACGTGCATCAACGTCGTCATCAGCAGCGGCATCATCACGGCCGTGCCCGACGCCTGGATGATGCGGGCGGCCAGCAGCACCTCGAACGTCGGCGCCACGGCGGCCAGCGCGGTGCCCAGCAGGAACAGGCCCATCGCGGTGGCGTAGGCGGTGCGCGTGGACACCCGCTGCAGGAACCACCCGGTGATCGGGATGACCGCCGCCATCGTCAGCATGAACGCGGTCGACAGCCACTGCGCCGTCTGCTCGGTGATGCTCAACGCGGTCATCAGACGCGGGATCGCGTTGATCATGATGGTCTCGTTGAGAATGACCACGAACGTGGCCAGCACCAGCAGCCGGATCACCGGCGGTGTGCGCCCACCGGCCCCCTCGGTATGGGACGGCACAGTATGGGATGGCACAGTATGAGGGGGCGCAGTATGAGGGGGCGCAGTATGAGGGGGCGCGTCCTGCTGGGCGTCTTGCGGGGAAGTGGTCACGGAGCCTCGATCCCGGTCGTCGGTCAGAAGGTGGTCAGGGGCTCCGCCTGGGGGACGGTGCCTCGAGAAACGGTGCCTGCGGATGCGGTCATCGCCGTCATGCACATACTGACCGGCGCCACCGACAGAACTCATCGGCCGGGCGGCGCCGGGCTTCTCCACCGGCGTACAGCGACCAATCGGCGGCACAAATTCCACAATCGCGTTACGAATCCGGGCAGCGGGCTCCACGTCCGTTAGCGTCACTCGTATGGTCCTCGCCGCGATTCCCAGCCCCTCCGAGGGGGTCTGGCATCTCGGATTCATCCCGATCCGTGCCTACGCGCTCTGCTTCATCGCGGGGATCGTCGCAGGCGCCTGGATCAGCGACCGCCGCTGGCGCGCCCGGGGCGGCGCGCCGGGCACGATCACCGACATCGCCGTCCCCGCCGTCGTCTTCGGCCTGATCGGCGCCCGCGCCTACCACGTCATCACCGACTGGCAGCTCTACTTCGGCCCGCGCGCCGTCAAGGAGCCCTACCAGGCGCTGTTCATCTGGGAAGGCGGGATGAGCATCTGGGGCGCGGTCGCGCTGGGCGGCGTCGGCGTGTGGCTCGCCTGCCGCCGCCGCGGCCTGCCCCTCGGCGCCATCGCCGACACCATCGCGCCGGGCCTCGCCGTCGGCCAGGCCATCGCCCGCTGGGGCAACTGGTTCAACCAGGAGCTGTACGGCCGCCCCACCACGCTGCCGTGGGGGCTGGAGATCGACCAGGCGCACGGCGGCGAGCCCGGCGTCCTCTACCATCCGGCCTTCCTGTACGAGTCGCTGTGGGACCTGGCGCTCGGGCTCGCGCTCATCTGGGCCGGGCGGCGCTTCGCGCTCCATCACGGGCGGTTGTTCGCCGTTTACGTGGCCGGATACACGTTCGGCCGCTTCTGGATCGAGGGCCTGCGGATCGACCCGGTCGGCGGGGTCGATCACGCGGCGACGTTCCTGGATCTCAGGATCAACCAGTGGACGTCGCTCGTGCTGTTCGCCGGGGCGATCGTGTACTTCTTCGCGATGCGGCGCAAGAACGCGCCGGAGGCCGTCGTACCGGCAGGAAAGACCCCCGCCCCCGCCGAGTGACCGTCTCCGGGAGGCTCCGCCGCAACGGCCGGATGGACGGATGGACCACTGCCGCGCCTGGGCCGGATGCCCCCGGAGGTATGGGCTACAGTCGTCCGCCATGGCCGAACCCTCCCACCTGACCGCCACGGCGGACGCCTACGACGCCGTCGCCGACCTCTACACCGACCTCGTCAGGGACTCGCTCGACGCCCTGCCGCTGGACCGGGCCATCGTGGGGGCGTTCGCGGAGCTCGTACGAGCCTCGGGCATGCGCCGCGTCGTCGAGGCGGGCTGCGGACCCGGCCACATGACCGCGCACCTTCGCGACCTCGGCCTGGACCCGTTCGGCGTGGACCTCTCGCCCGCGTTCATCGAGATCGCCCGCAGGGACCACCCTGATCTGCGCTTCGAGCCGGGCTCCATGGGCGCGCTCGACGTGCCGGACGGCGCGCTGGGCGGCGTGCTGTCCTGGTACTCCGTCATTCACACCCCGCCCGCGGAGCTGCCGCCGTACCTCACCGAGTTCCGCCGCGTGCTGACCCCCGGCGGTCACCTCCTGCTCGGGTTCTTCGAGTCGGAGGGCGGGCCGGTGACGGAGTTCGACCACAAGGTCGCCCCTGCCTACCGCTGGCCGATCGACGAGCTGGCCGGCCTGGTCCGCAAGGAGGGCTTCACCGAGGTGGGGCGCATGCTGCGCGAGCCCCTAGAGGACGAACGCTTCCGCCGCGGCCACCTGCTGATGCGCGCGGTGTGAACGGAGAAGATCCGGACCAGCGTGGCCGAAAGAACCGGTGCGGGAGAGGCCCGGCGATGGGCTACCCGCCGATCGAGTTCGTCACCGCCGTGCACCCCCAGGTCCGCTCGAGCCGCTCGGCCAGGTCGGCGGCCGTGCCGCCTTTGTTGAGCAGCGCCTTGACCGCCTGTGCCTGCGCGGTCGTCGGCAGCCGCCCGTCGAGGAGGTAGGGCAGCAGGAGCCGCCGCGCCACCATCTCGTGCGACGAGATCCCGTACGGCCTGCGCACCACCGACACGTTGACCCGTATCGCGTGCTCGTTCCCCGGCGGGACGCCGGGCCGGTCGATCTCGATGGCGGCATACCGGAACCCGTTGGCCCGATCGCACGTGCCGCACCCGGCCGGCCCCCTGCTCAGCCTGCCGCCGCACTCCTCGCAGGTGAGCCGGTCGTAGGCGGCGTCCACCACCCGCCACAGGTGCTTGCCGGGCTCGTCGGCCACCATCGCGGCGACGTCCCGCTCCTCCTGGTCGCCCAGCGCCCCGAACTCGCGCGCCACGAACGCCCGCCACCCGGACTCGACGATCTCGTCCACGACGCCCGCGCACCGCCGGCAGTCCGGCGCCCCCGCCGGCTCCCGCTGCCCGCACTGCCCGCATCGCCGCATACGGGAACGCTATCCACCGTCTTGTCCCCGCCTCACCCGAATATCGGGGACCGCCCGTGCCTCCTGTACCGCCCGGCGACCGTGAGGTGCACCCCTGTGTTGCCGGTGCGCCTCCGTACCGTCGTCATCGTCGCCGAATGCTCGGTGGCCGCCCACCGCGCGGGCAGCGCGGGCAGGTGGGCGTCGTCCACGTCGGCGAGCGTGCCACGGACGCTCACCGGCGGCGCCAGGATGCCGGGCCCGTAGACGGAGGGAGAGTCTTCGGGGAGGGCGTCCCACTCCTCCGGAGTGCGCGGACCGACTCGCAGGCCGTGCGGAATCTTGCCGAGTCTTGTCCGGAGGCGGGCGCACGCGCCAGAATCACTTGAGTCTTCAACTATCCCGGTTGAAGAGACCGATGAAGGAGAGGCATGAAGCGCACCATCTCCGCTCTCGCCGCCGGCATCCTCGGCGCCACGCTGTTAGGCGCCGCCCCCGCCTCGGCGGCCACCTCCGGCGTCGACTGCGCCGCACGTGACGACTACACGTGGGTCAGGAACAGCTACGTCCCCACCAACGTCGAGCGGCCGGCGATCGACGGCCGCAGCTACAACATCGGCGGTCCCTACACCTACACGTACGAGATCTGCCTCGACATCCCCGACGAAGCCTCGAAGTTCGCCATCGAGGTGCGCATCTACAACAACGGGGCCTGGAGCACGTTCACCGACGACCGGCCCGGCGACAAGATCTTCACGTACACGCTGCCGCCCAACAGCTTCTGGCAGGTCTACGGCACGTTGACCGGCCCCGGCAGCACGTACCTCTACTACACCTGGCACGAGAAGCAGACCCTGTCCTGACCCTCTGACGCCTTCGAGGCCGCATCCCGCCGGCCGGGGTGCGGCCTCTGCGACGACAACGGCTCCCCGGAGCGGCGCCAGGGCCCGCTGTGACGCCGCCACCCCGCGTCCGCAGGCACGGCGGTGCGGCGAGACCCGGGACGCCGGCCACCTGACTCCAGCACCTTTCCCGATCTTGCAGAAAAGGTGAACATCGCACACAATCAGTTGAGCGTTCAACATTCCCGATTGGCGTGGACTGATGAGGAGTGGCATGAAGCGCATCTTTTCCGGACTGGGCGCCGCCGGCGTGCTCGGCACCGCACTCGCCGCCGGCGGTCCCGCCTCGGCGGCCACGTCGTCGGTCGACTGCGCGGCGATCGGCCCGTGGGACCAGGTTCAGCGGCTGTACGGGCCCGCCAACGTGGAACGGCGCGGAGTCAACAACGCGGCCTGGAATGTCAACGGGTCGCAGAAGACTACGCATGAAGTCTGCGTCGACATCCCGGACGGCGAGACGTTCACCATCCGCGTGAAGGACCTGTACGACAACGAGAAGGTCATCTTCGAAGACGGCCGGCCCGGCGACAAGGCGTTCAGCTACACGATGCCGCCCAACAGCTACTGGCGGATCGACGGCACGATGACCGGGCCCGAAGGTGCCTTCCCCTACTACACCTGGCACCAGCGGACCATCCGGGACTGACCCGGCAGGGCGCGACGGCGAACAGGCCGCATCCCGCCGAACGAGATGCGGCCGCCGCGGCTCTCATCCGAGAGCACGGTACTCGGGCGGCGGGTCGGCGAGCTCGGGATGGGAGACCCAGTAGCGCTCGCCGTAGATCCCGAGCATCGCCCAGTGCCACGCCTCGTCGTGGAAGACCAGGCCGCGGTACGGCTCGCCGGCCGGCTCGTACGCGTAGAACTCCCGGGCCGCCGCCTCCGCCTCGGCCTCACCGAGCCCGCCGTACCTCCGCATCACCCAGGCGTACCGCCGCCGCTCACCCTCCAGGCACGCGACGTACTCCTCCTCACTGAACGCCATGGCCGCAGACTAAGAGACGTCAGCGCGCCCGCGCCCGCCGTGGGGTCAGCTGAACTGGTGGTTGGCGCCGTTGCGCCCGTCGTTCAGCATCGTCCTGCGCAGCTCACGCGTCCGGTTGCTGATCATCTCCTCGATCTTGCTGCGTGCGGCCAGGTCGGTCGCCTTCCGCTCCACATCGATCTGCTGCCGGGCCCTGTGACGTTCCTCAGCGGTCATGTACGCGCTCAGTTCGAGCCGGCCGATCTCGGCCTCCGCCGCGAGCCGCACCTGGTGTGCGTGGACCTCTTCCCTGCGGCGATTCTCTTCGCCGACCATGCGGTCGTACGTCGTCGTCCCGCCCATGAGCTTGACGAGCACGGGCAGGCAGTCGATCAGGATCAGGAACAGCCGGAGAAGCCAGCTCGCCGCCCCAAGGTAGGTGTTGTCCCGCGTCAGTTCATGCAGTGCCTTGAGGCGTTCGAGAAGACCGACGGGGTCGTCCGGCGACGGCATCTCGGCGAGTCTCCGCTGGATCTCCGCGTCGAGGGCCTTCTGGTACGCCTCCCCCTTGACCGGAAGAGGCTCGCGCAGCTTGTCGATCCGCGCTTCCAGTTGCCGCAGTTCGGCCGTGTTCTCCTTCAGACGGCTGTTCGCCAGATAGCGCCGGGCCTCCTCCTTCAGGCGGCGGCACCGGGGCCCTTCGCCCGCTCTTCCGCTCAGCCCCGGGCCCGACCTGCCGGCGCACTCGTCACTCGCCTGGTCCACGAGCTTGGCATGGCGGCGGTTGGCCGTGTCGATGCGTTTCCGCAGCTTCTCGGCGTCTTTTTGCAGATCGGCCAGAGCGGTGAGGTCCGCCACCGTGGTCGAGGCCATGAGGCTGCTCCCCTGGCAGTCCTGCCGCTTCGGGGTGGCGGGAGGCAGGGGATTGCACTCCACCCACCAGGCTTTGCGTACGTTCCTGAGCGTCTCGCGCTGGTCTTTGACGTGCTGGACCACCGCTGTCTCGAACACCCTCAGCACCAGCGGTTCCGCGATGACGACTCCCAGGACCATGGCGACGAGCAGCCGCGGGATGAGCGTGAGGAGGCGGCGCTGCCACATGCCCGTGACGGTGGAGACCAGCCACCGGTCGAGATTGAGCACGATGAGGGCCCAGATCAGGACCGGGACGGCCAGCAGCAGATGGGAACCTCCGAGCACCTGGCTCAGCGCGAACCACATCGAAAGCCCGGCCATCACCGCGGTGCCCAGGATGACGCCGCCAACCCCCGTGTAGCGGGTACGTTCCAGCGGCACGCGCGCCAGCAGGGCCTCGTCGACGCCGGCGAGCACCCGCAGGCGCCGGCCTACATCGACCTTGCGCAGCCAAGACCGCCGACCGACGTGCGCCGGCCCTGTGTGCTGTGCGGACTCAGTCATCCAGATCCTCCAGCCCTATGGACCGTGGACCGTTGGTCTCGCCCCGATCGCGCCCGTCGGGTAGGGCAGGCCGTTCCCCTGACTCCGGCGCCTCGATGAAGGGCTCGAAACCGGCCATCGCCTTTATCAACTTGAGCAGCTGCTGGGAGTCGATGGGGAGGAAGTCCAGCGATCCTTGGGGCAGCTTGTCGAGCACCTCCTGCAGGCGCTGCAGCCGTTCCTCTTGGAGCTTGTGGCTGGCCTGGGCGACATCGTCCATCGTGATCTGCTCCCGGCTGATGCCGAGGGCGATCGCCGCCTCGACCCCGCGTTGGAGAATGCTCTCGATGCGCTCGACGTCCCGGTTCTCGATCGCCGCGCGCAGCTCCGCGCTCTCGCCGCCCCACTGGATCCGCTTGAGCCCTCTTCCGTGTACGGCGACGTCGTCCGGCATGAGCAGCTCGACGTTCTCAAGCGCGATCTCCATGCCGTCGATCGCCGGCGGATGGAACTCCAAGAAGGCCTGCACCCTGGAGACGACGTCGGGAGCGAGGGCGTTGACGTCCTCGATCGGGCGGGTCGCTCCGAGCTGCATCAAGGTCGAGTCTTTGCGGAGATGCCCGGCCAGGATCTCGGCGACGTCCTTCACGTGATCGGCGACGACCGTCTCCGGGTTGGTCACCCGGCATCTGAAGTTCGCCCGCACGGTGAACTTGTAGCCGAGGTCGCGTGAAGGCAGCTCGACCTCGGTGGACACGTGGCGGGTCCGCACGTCCACGACGGCGACGGAGCGCGCCTCGACGACCGCCTCCTCGGTCCCTCGTGGGTGCCCGCGCTCCGCGAAGGCGTGATGGCCGCCGTGAACTTCGAAGACCAGGACCGTTCCGGCACGCGGCTGGGGCAGCTGGGCGGGATCGCGGCGGGCGAAGATCCCGAAACGCCGCTGCGACGGTGGCAGGTCCTGTTCCTCGATGATCGGATATGAGGTGCTCACGGCATGACTCCTCTTGTTCGTGTGCTGCTCGAAAGCCCTCCTCCAGCGCTCGCCGCGAGCACCGCCAGAACGAGTTCCCGCGTCCTGCCGGCGTCTTCGCGGCCCTCCCGCAACGTGTTGCCCGCGCGCTCGATCGCGTGCTTGACCAGGGGAACCGTGTTGGGCGGCAGCGACGACCACACGACCTTCCCCAAGGCCATGGCGGCGGCGCGCGCTCCGTCCTTGCCGCAGAGGGCCCGCAAGGTGCGGTAGAGGGCCTGTATCGCGTCCCTCCGGTAATGGCCGCTGCGCAGGGCCCACGCCCAGAGAGTGCCCAGGGGCCGGGCACTGTCGGGCTCGTTCAGCAGCAGCCAGGCCGCCAGAGGATCGTCCTCGGTATCGAGCCGGTCGGCCTTGAGGACCTCCAGAGCCACGGCTAGGGCCTTGCGGGCGGAGCCGGGGTCGATGGGGCCGTGCAGCTCGAGCTCGATGTGCTTCGTGAGGAGCCGTAGTGCCTGTGACGCCCCTTCCTCGCGTTCGGCGGCGCCTTGAATCAGCAGGACGAGCGCACGTATCGCCACCACGCGGATGTCGATCGCACGCAAGGACAGGAACCACAGCCAGTCGATGCTGTCGGCCGGGTAGCGGATGGACAGGCCGCCAGCGAAGGCCAGCGCCGCGGTCATGGCACGGCGCCGGTCGGCGTCGACGGCCCACCCTAAGACCGTTCTAAGGGCTATCGGGGCCAGCGTGTCGTTCGCGCACATCATCGACAGCAGCAGCGTGGCCATGATCTGCTCCGACGCCGGGCCCGCGGCCCACGGTTCGAGGAACGACTCGCGCACCTCTTGGGGGTTGACGGCGGCCAGCAGCGACAGCCCTTCCGCGACTTGAGCCTGTACCTCCGGCAGGTCGTCGGCCAGGGCACGGATCCACAGCCGCAGCGGCTCCCACAGGTCGTAGCTGTAGAGCAGCATCAGCTCGGTGATGACCTGCTCACGATGGCGAGCCGCCCGGAAGACGATCCTGCGCTCTCCTGCGAGCAGGTCCGACGATCTGTCGACGGTGATCAGTGGGTGGTCACCGCTCCACTGCGCTCGATGCTGCGGCAGGGTGTCGTCATCGTTCTGCGCGCCCGGTTCCCTGCCGCGCAGCTTGACGTCCTCCGCTATGCGCTCGAAGTCGACCAGCAGGCGTTCGAAGATTCGCTCGGGAAGGTTGTGCGCGAAAGCGAGGGCGGCGACCACGAGGACCTCGGACCGCTTGGGCTGCCTCTCGAACCACTTGGTCACCTCGCTGTCGGAGATCTCCGCGAGGACGTCGGCCGGGGATCGCCCGCCTACGGCGATCTGACGTGCGAGACCGGCGATCTGGCCGGGTGAACGGAGCTCCGCCGCGTGGGCGCGCACCTCGGCGAGCTCGTCGGTGAGGGCCGTGCCGCCGAGGTGGGCGTCGAACAGCGCGAGAGGCTCCGGTATCTGCCAGCGCATGTGGAAGGGCCCCGGCGCGGCGGTCGCCGGATCACGGTGGACGGTGAGCACCAGGTAGGCGTCGGCCTCTTCAAGCGTGCGAGCGAGCGTCTCGAACTCGAAGTGCTGCAGGGCCGGCGCGATGTCATCCGGCGTCCATCCCTGGATGACGTAGCCCCAGCCGTTCCGATAGGCGGTCTTGCTCGCCAGGTCGTCGAGGGCGCGCGCAGGTGACAGCACGATGATCTTCGTATCCGGCCGCTTGACCCGGTTCAGGAGCGCGACCGCGCTGGTCCATTTGCCGGTGTCCTCACGGCTGACGAGCACGAGCACGCGACGCTCGCGTAACTTCGCCAGAGCGTCTTCGAAGCAAGGGGGAGGGACGAAGGGTTCGAGGGCCCGCTCGATGTCGGCGGGGCCGAGGGTGCCCGTCATCGTACGCGTGGTGCGCCGGGAGGCTACGCCGAAGACGGACTGTGAGGCGTCCACCGCGTCGAAGAAGTTGTTGATGACGGTAGCGCTCTGGCCGAGCGCGCCCTCGTCGAAGGCGGCTTCTTCCTTCTTGTCCTGCTGCCCAGGCTTTTGCTCGCCCTTCTCGTCGTCCTTCTTCTCGTCCTTCTCTTCGCTCTTCTCCTCGGCCTTCTGCTCGCCCTTTTGCTCGGCGGTCTCCTTCCCTTTCGACGCCTTCCCCTCCTCGGATGCAGAGCCATCCTCAGGCGTCTTGGGATCGGCCGGCTCCCTTGCCGGTGATGCTTCCGCCATCGTCACTTCCCGCTCACGCCGAAAACAGCGTTGCGCGCGTCGACGGCGCCGTAGAGATTGGTGATGACTTCGGCTTTCTGAGTCATCGCTCCGACGACGTGGCGCGGCGACGGCCCGCTCGGCTCGGGTTCCGTTTCCGCGAAAAGCGAGCTCAAGTCGGAGACGTCAATACCGGCCACGCGGATCCAGGCCGATGAAACGTACTCCTTCTCCTGGACCTGCACTTCCCGGAACTCCGAGAGCGAGTACGAGGTGTGCCCTTGCCGTACGGTCTCGTCGAAGACCCGCTGCGAGAGTATGAGGGCCAGATCCACCTCGGGCCGCCTGTCCAGCAGTAGCTTCAGCGGCCGGCACGACAAGAGCCGACTGGCCTCCACAACCGCCTGGCCGGCATAGCCATTGGCGGCGGGATAGGCCGTGCCGAAGGCCATCGCCACCCTCAGCCGCAGCCGCTCCTCCAATGGAAGGTCCGCGTTATAGTCACGAAGCTGCTTGCCCAACTCTCTGACGTACTGGTCGATGACCCTTATCTCAGGTTCACCCGCGGGCAGCACCGCGAGTTCGCCGTCACCACCCGGCTGGCGCTCCCATGCGTCCCGGTTGAGACCTGCCGCCTGCGTGGCAGCCTGCTGGATCCGGACGAACTCCGCCTGCATGGTCTCATGACGCTTGTCATTGCCGCGCCCATAGCCTTTGAGGTCGCTCGAAACTACGAGAGCACGCCCGAAAGTTGTGCTTTTCACGACCATAGACCGCCTCTCTGCCTCTGACGCGGATATCAGTATGAGCGCTTAAGCGCGCGCAGACTACCTATTAATAGGAAGAATCCGGCGGCACAATACACTCATGATCCCGACAGATGGGGCGTATGTGACATTCTGCTCTAAACGCCGCCAATACCGGCCGGGTCAGTTTGCGTGTTCCAGGTCGTGGAGCCGGGCCGGGTCCGTGATGACGTACTGACGGTAACCCGTACGCAGCACGCCGGTTTCCTTGAGGAATCGCATGGCCTTGCTCACGGCGGCGTCCCGCGCCCCGATGAGCCGCCCCAGCTCCTGCTGGGACAGATCGACGCCAAGCTCGATCCCCGCCGGAGTCTCCACCCCGTGACGCCGGGCGAGCTCCCCGATGATGCGCGCGAGCCGTACGGGGATGTCGAAGGCCGCGAAATCGAGCCGCCGCTGATTCGCCCAGTCGAGCCGGTTGGCGAGCATGGCGGCGATCGCCGTGGCGACCTGAGGCCGCTGCTTGAGGTAATCCGTGAAAACCTTCGCGGTGATGCGGAACGCCAGAGTCGGCGTGCAGGACGTCACCGTGGCCGAGCGCTCCGTGCCGCGCAGCACGCCCATCTCCCCGATGAGATCGCCGCTGACCCGGATGCCGAGGAGCGTTTCGACGCCCGTTCCCCGGTTCGCCGTCACTTTCGCGCACGCGCACATTCCCGCTCGCGTCGAGCGCAGCAGATAGACGTGATCCACGCGCGGATCACCCTGGCGAAGGAGGACGTCACCCGCATCGAAGTGCTGCGGCTCGCCCAGCGCGAGAAACTCCGCCTGGGTCCGCTGGTCGAGCCCCGCCATGAACGTGCCCCTGGGCCACCGCATGACCATCACCTTCGCATGAATGCGGGTATTCGTGATGATACGGAATTCAGGCACCGCCGTCTCAGTGAAGAGGTATCACCACGGTTCTCGGCGATCTCCGTAATCGTCGGAGCCGATCAGTGTCGTTCGAAGGGCCGGTGAGATGTTCCTGAGCAAGAAGCGCGCCGCGATGCCGGCACCGGCGTCCGCCCCTCGACCGGACCAGCCGCGTACTGGAGTGGAGGACGCGTGGAAGGCTCTTTCGCTCGTCGTCGATCTGGTCAAGCACGCGGAGAACAAGGCGGGGTTCACCCTTGCCGCTTCAGGAGTCATCGGCGGTCTCGTTTACACGCTGATCAGGACCACCGTGCGGCCGAGCGCGCTGTTCGCGGTCGCGGTCGCGATCTGCGCACTGCTGGTGATCGGCGCCGCCTGTTGCGCCGGGCTCAGCCTCCTGCCCCGCCGCGTGAACGTGAAGCCAGCCAACCTCCTCTACTACCACCAGATCGCGGGGCGTTACCGCGACCGGCCCGATGCGTACGCCGGCGACCTGGGCGGTCTCATCCGGGATCCCGACGCGCTCACCACCGCCGTGGCCGAACAGGTGTGGGCGAACGCCCAAGTGGCCTCACGCAAATACCGGTGGAGCAGTCTGGGGATCATCGCCCTGCTCGCGGCCCTGGCGGCTCTCACGATCACGGCCGCCATCGCCGTCCTGCAAAGCACGTGAACGCCTGCCGGCTTTCCGCAGCCCCGCACCGCTAGACGACCGGTCTAATCCATTGGGTACGGTCGAGGTATGACCGCTTCCGACACCCG
Source organism: Nonomuraea sp. NPDC049309 (assembly GCF_043196965.1). NCBI lineage: Bacteria > Bacillati > Actinomycetota > Actinomycetes > Streptosporangiales > Streptosporangiaceae > Nonomuraea > Nonomuraea sp. NPDC049309. Next base: position 855,449 of record NZ_JBICSH010000002.1, read on the forward strand.
GCAGACCATTCTGGACGTCGCACAGGCCACGGTGGCGCGCAAGGGGTGGGCGGCGGTCGGCATCAACGAGGTGCTGACGGCGGCCGGCGTGCCCAAGGGGTCGTTCTACCACTGGTTCAGCTCGAAGGACGCCTTCGGCGAGGCCATGCTGCGCAGCTACTTCACCACGTACCTGGCGGAGATGGACGCGCTGTTCGCCCGCCCGGGCGTCCCGGCCGCGGAGCGGCTCATGGCGTACTGGCGGAACTGGCGCGACGACCAGGGCATCGGGGACTGCCAGGGCAAGTGCCTGGCGGTCAAGCTCGGGGCGGAGGTGGCCGACCTGTCGGAGCCCATGCGCCTGGCGCTGAAAGAGGGCACGACGGCGATCATCGACCGCATCCAGCGCATGATCGAGGCGGGTGCGTCAGACGGCTCGCTGGATGCCGGCGGCGACGCGCGCGAGGTCGCCGAGACGCTGTACGAGATGTGGGTGGGGGCGAGCGTCCTGGCGAAGATCCGTCGAGATCCCGGGCCGCTCGACAGCGCGCTCGCCGCGACGTCCCGCATCCTCCGCCTCGCCTGACGGCGCCGACCGGCCTCCCGCCGGGCCTGCGCACACGCGTCCAAGACGACCGGTCTACTGGAAGGAATCATGAAGGTTCTCATCGTTCTCACCTCGCACGACCGGCTCGGCGACACCGGCGAGAAGACGGGGTTCTGGCTCGAAGAGCTCGCCGCGCCGTACCGCCGCTTCAAGGAGGCGGGCTACGACATCACGCTCGCCTCGCCCGCGGGCGGACGGCCCCCGCTCGACCCGAAGAGCAGCGCGCCCGCCTCCCAGAGCGAGGACACGCGCTGGTTCGAGTCCGACGCGGAGGCGACGGCGGCGCTGGCCTCGACCGTACGCCTGGACTCGGTCTCGGCAGCGGACTACGACGCGATCTTCTACCCGGGCGGCCACGGCCCGCTGTGGGACCTCGCCGAGGACCCCGCCTCGATCCGCCTGATCGAGAGCGCGGTACGCGCGGGCAAGCCGGTCGCGCTGGTCTGCCACGCGCCGGGCGTGCTGCGCCGCGTCACCGGCGAGGACGGCCGGCCGCTCGTGGCGGGCAAGCGGGTCACCGGCTTCTCCAACAGCGAGGAGGCCGCGGCCGGGCTGGTGGACGTGGTGCCGTTCCTCGTCGAGGACGAGCTGGTCAAGCTGGGCGGCGAGTACGAGCGTTCGGAGGACTGGGCGCCGCACGTGGCCGAGGACGGCCTGCTCATCACCGGGCAGAACCCGGCCTCCTCGGCCCCGGTGGCCGACGCGCTGATCGCCAAGCCGGCGGCCTGAGCGCGCGATGCGGCGTCGAGAGTGCGGCGGCGTCCGTCGCCCCCTCGACGTCGATCGTCCGGAGATTCCGCAGGATCGCGGTCGAGGATTCGCTCGATACCGTGCTGAGCGTATGACGTTCGGCGATACTCGGCGTATGGCTGAGCTGGACGAACTCGACACGGCGATCCTGCGGGAGCTCATGCGCGACGCACGGCGTACGAACCGTGACGTCGCGGCGGCGGTCGGCGTCGCACCGACCACGGCGCTCGACCGCACGCGCTCACTGCGCGAGCGCGGCGTCATCACCGGCGCGCGGCTGGAGGTCGACCTCGCCAAGATCGGCCGCGCCGTGCAGGCGCTCGTGGCGGTCCGTGTACGTCCCCCCACGCGGGCCAACATCGAGGGGTTCCGCGAGTGGGCGGCCGGGCTGCCCGAGGTGATCGGCGTGTTCGTGACCGCGGGCGACGAGGACTTCCTGCTCCACGTGGCGGTGCCGTCCAACGATCACCTGTACGCGTTCGTCATCGACCGGCTCACGGAGAAGCCGGAGGTCGCCGACGTCCGCACCTCCATCGTGTACGAGCACATCCGCAGCTCGAACCTCTTCCCCGAGAGCGGGCCACGGCGCGGCGCACCGGGCCGGCGCGGCCCGCGGCGCTGACCCGTACGTTCGGCCCTGGCCGCCGCCGTCCTGAGCCCGGGAGTCGCGGGCGGCGAGCCGGCGATGCGGCGGTGGGATACCCGCCCGGCGGCTCCTGACCAGGTCGAACCCTGGGGCTGCCGGAACGGTCAGATGGCTATGGTCGACCCGATACCTTGCCACACAAGGTATCGGGTCGTACCGTGCTTGTATGACCGAGGACACCGAGACGACGCCGGGATCGGCCACCATCGCGCGGCTCCGCCGGGAGCTCGCGCGGGGCACGACCGAGCTGGCCGTACTGTCCGTGCTCAACGCTCGCCGCCGATACGGCTACGAGCTGATGAAGGTGCTGCGCGGCGCGGGCGAGGGCGTCCTCGAGGTCAAGGAAGGCACGCTCTACCCGCTGCTGCACCGTCTTGAGGACTCCGGCCACATCGTCGCGACCTGGGAGGCCGAGGGACGGTCCAGGCCGCGGAAGTACTACGTCATCACCGAGGACGGACGCGCGTACCTCGCCATGCTGCGCGAGGAATGGAGCGGCCTCGTCGACGGGATGCGCCAGCTACTCGACACCCTGGGCGAGGTACACGAATGAGCGACGTACGACAGACCATCGACGACTACACCGGAAAGGTCGCCCGCCACCTGGTCGGCGCCGAACGCGACAGGGCCAGGGCGGAGCTCGGCGATCACCTGGCGGAGGCGGCGGAGGCCGGCGAGCTGTCCGAGGCGTTAGAGCGGCTCGGCACTCCGGCCGAAGCGGCGGCCTCCTTCGCCGAACTGCGCGACACCAAGCCCGCCCGCACCGACATCCGCTTCATCGCCGTGCTCATCGACAACCTGCCGCTGGCCGGGATCTCGATCACGCTGTTCGTCCAAGGGCTGATCAGGACGATCGAGGGCGGCGGCGGGTTCACGATGTCGTTCCCGCCCGTCACGTACTTCAGGATCGGCGAGGGCTGCGCCGCCCTCTCGACCGCGGGGTGCGGCGCGTACGACGGCTCCGGCCTCGTCTACACGCTGGGCTTCCCCCTCGCGCTCGCCTGGTCGATCATCGGGCTCGGCCTGATCGAGGCGCGCACCGGCATAACGCCCGGCAAGCGCCTGATGAAGCTCCGCACCGTCACCGAGACCGGGCTGCGCATCCACCCGATCACCGGCATCGTCCGCAGGCTCAGCCTGCTGGTGGGACCGTTCGCGTGGGTGGACTGGATCCCGGCGGTGTGGGGCGACCGGCGCCGCATCCTCGACCGCCTGACCGAGACCAAGGTCGTATCCGTCACCGCCGCTGAGAAGTCACGGTGAGCGGGCGTTCGCGCTCGAGCGGAATCCAGAAGCAACAAGCCGGATCGGCTGCCCGACCCTCCTGGCTCGCCCACGGGTCGGGAGTGTGCTGGCAGGAGCGTCCAGAACAGCCAGTTGCCGCTGGCCGCGCAGGTGGCCACGTCCCGACCGCGTCCGCCGAGTTCGGAAAGCACCGCGACCACCTCGTCGTAGCCGCCGGAGAACACGCGCGAGCTGCTCCCCGGCGACTTGACGCGGATGGCCTCCTCACCCCGATTCCACTCGACAATGCCGGACTCGTCAGTGAACACCGCTGCAGAAAGCCAGGAAGACAGCACGACGGCGGATTCTGCATCGTTGTTTCATTCCTTTGACAGGCCGACGCCCCACAGCGGCCGACCTTCGGTGACGCCCCCCGAGGCTCTGCAGAATGCCGCTGTAAAAGTCCGCCAGAAGAAATTCGAATGCCGTGGCGAAAGGCTTGTAGCGGGGTCAGCGGCATCTCCACGTGCGGTGGCAGGAGGCGCCCGAGGCCGGCGGGAACGAGCGCCGGCTCGGGGATCCCCGTAACGGAGACCCTACTGACGGACCCCGTTCACCGGCTTCTCGTGTCCTCGTCTCTCATGACAGATGTCATACGACACCGATGATCTGCGCCTCTACTGCGCACGCGGCGTCCACGGAAGTATGTGAGCCATGACGAACACGAAGTGCTCCCCCGACTGGAGGTTCGGCATCTGCGGGAGCCTGGCCATCGGCCTGGCGCTCGGCCTGGCGCTGTCCAACATCGCCCTGGGCATCGCGCTGTCGGTGAGTTTCGGCGTGGCGCTGCCGTTCGCGCGCGGGATCCAGAAGACGGAGACGGAGACTTCCGCCGACCCTCATGCGTGAAAGGGCGCCCCGCGGAGTCAGCGGATCCGCCAGAGGCTCTCATCCACGCGAACGTCCGTCAGCCCCGGCACCGGCGCCGTGACCGCGTACAGCATGGGGGTGCCGTCCTCGTCGTCCAGCTCGGCGAGGAGGCGACTGCCGTCCGGCAGGATCACCGACCACAGCCAGACCGGATCGTCGTCGCCGTACAGCACGTACATGCCGAAGCGCGCTGCGAACCTTGCGATGAACTCCCGCCTGCCCACCCGGTCGGCGAGGCGTCCCTCGATGCCGACGTCGAACCGCATCGCGAAATGGCCGCCGGCCTCCTCGTAGGTGCAGAAGGCCGGGAACGTCACGTCCTTCGGAACGCCCTCCAGCGCCTCATCGACCCGGTCGGCGTGGCTGACGAACAGCTCGTGCTCGGCGATCCCGAAACAGTCCAGCAGGAACTCCCGCAGCTCGGCTTCCGGGACCAGGCGGGAGGCCAGGCCGTCGTAGCCCGTGGCCTCCGTCCGCGTCATCAGGCCAACCTAAACGCTTGCTAGCCCGCTGTCGCGCCGATTTCCACCAGGCCCGCCGAGGACGGAGAGGTCCGCCGGGAGACCGACGAGCCGGAGCGCCGATGAGTTCCGCCCGGACACGCCGTCCGCAGCACTGACAAGCACCCCCGTGCCGGCGGAGCCCGAAACCGCGCGCTCATGCGGCTCGATGCGCTCGACGAGCTCCGGGTGACGATGTACCGCCGCCACTGATGGGAAGCGCAGACGTACGGAGCGCGTCCGGCCGCGGGTTCGATCCGATGCCGATGAGATCTGCGGCCGGTTCTCGCCCCCGCCCGGCGCCTACGCTCGGGGCACATCCCCCGTCCCGCCGGAGGCGCCCCATGTCCGGGTACGATCATCCGCTCGACCCGCCGCGACCGGTCAGGCTGGCGCGGCTCTGCCTATGGGTGCAGGCGCTGTTCTTTCTCCCGTCGGTGGCCCTGCTGATCATGGTGCTGCGGGCCGGCGCCGGCGATGACACCCTCCAGGTCGTCGTCCAGCTCGCCGTGCAGGTGGCGGCGGTACTCGCCCTGGGCACGCTGACCTTCATGGTCACCACCCGGCGCACCTGGGTGCGCCTGACCGCGGTCTGCCTCCAGGCGCTGCTGGCGCTGACCTTCCTGCTCTCCATGTTCGGCGAGGGCGGGTTCTTCCTGGGCGCCCTGGCGATGCTGGTGGCGAGCGTGGGCGCGACCCAGCTCCTCACCGAGCCCGCCCAGGAGTGGTTCAACGTACGCGGCCGGCGGAGATCGCCGACCGGCTGACCCTCCGTTCGAGAAGAACAGAACTCATCGGCGTTGCTCCCGGAGCCCGGCCGCCTAGGGAATGTCACCCGCGCGGTCCACGATCCCGGAGCCGAGCACCGACATGCCGAAGCTCCGGCCGTCCCGCTCGGCCTTCACGCCCATGTAGTGGTAGTCGCCGGGATCGAGCACATAGGAGAGCCTGCCGTGCTCGCCCGCATCGAAGCTCACACCGATGCCGTGGCGGCCCTCCATGTCCGTGGTGTCCTCCTCCACGGAGACCCGCGGGATCTTCGCGAGGGCCTGGAACATCGCCGCGGCCGTCTCCGGCGGGATCACGGGCCCGTACTTCAAGTACCACCCGATCGTCCCGAACGCCTTCATGTCCTGCGCGATCTCCGGCGGGCAGGTCGGCACGCAGATCGACAGCGGAGTGCGCTCCGGAGCATCGCGGAAGAGCCGCAGCAGCGCGTCGGGATCGGCCGGAAAGGCCTCCACCTCCTGCTGAGTACGCCGCACGTTCGTCGGCCCCTTCTCCCCCGGGCCCTTCTTCAACCGCCCGCCCTCATGGCGGAGCGCCATCCTGCGGCCGTCCATGCGGTCCCAGATCTCGAACGTCGACGGGCCGGCTCCCGACATGTGCTGGGACTCCTTGAGGTAGAACCACTGGTCCGGCCGGATCTCGGCGGCCGTGCTCCGCGCCGCCACGAGCGCGGCCCGCTCCAGCACCGCCGCCGCGCTCGGCGGGGCCGGCTCCGTCACCGGCTCGCCCCCACCCGGCCGGAGGATGACCACGGCCGTCGCCGCCGCCAGCACGACCGCCGCGGCCAGCCCGAGTGCGAACCTCACCCCGTACGCGGGCCGCGCACGCCGAACGGGGACCCCGTCCGCGAGACGCACACGTGGAGCGCGAACCCGACCCGCGTACTCGGCGATCTTGCGCTGGGCTTCTGACACGTCGGGCCGCCTGGGAACCTCGCCGCGCATCTCGCGCAGCATCTCCATCTCGTCCACCATGGACTACTCCTCGTCCCGCTCGATGCCGGACAGCGCCCGGCGCAGCTTGTTCCTCGCCCGGTTCACCCGCGACCGCACGGTCCCCACGGGCACGCCCAGCGCCGCCGCGGCCTCCTCGTACGTCAGCTCCGCCCAGACCACCAGCAACAACGTGTCCCGGTGCGCCTGGGAGAGCCCGGCCAGCGCCTTCGCCAGCCGCCTGCGCGCCGCGCCCGCGCTCACCCGCCGATCCACCACGTCGGTGAACGACTCGATCGCCGGGTCGATACCGGTGCGGCTCAGCGCCTTGTACAGCCCGATCTCGCGGCGCCGGTGCCGGCTGATGAGGTTGGTGGCGATCCCGAACAGCCAGGCCCGCTCATCTCCCCTGCTCCGGTCGTACGACGCCAGGTGCTGCAGCGCCACGGCGAACGTCTCGGCCACGATGTCGTCGGCAGGCTCAGGCCCCAAGCGCCGGATGATGTAGTGCTTCAGCTCGGGGGCGTGGTCGGTGAACAGGGCGGTGAACCGCTCGGAATCGCTCCAGGGCGGCGGCCCCTCGGTGGCGTGGGGCCAGGGCGAGGGAGCCACCCGGCTCTCGTGTCGCATCTGTCGCCTCTCGGGTGTCCTCGGACATGACACGAGTAATTGCCACGAACGCGGCCAGCGGTTCCATGATTTTCGGCGACACGTGTCATGCCTGGTGCGTCCCCCAGCGTGCCCGAAGCGAGCCTGGCAGCTACGCCCCCCCCCCCCGGCGCCACGCTGAACCCCGCCGGCCCGACGGGTCCACGGGGCGCCAGGCTCGAACCCGGTCCAGGTCACGTTGCGGCAAGCTCGTACCCAGTCCAGGAGGACTCGGTCCGCCACTTCAGAACGGCATGAGCACGTTCCTGGAAGGACGGCATGAGCCCGTTCCTGAAAAGCCATTCCGATCCCGCACACGGGACCCACCCCGCCCGAAAGGCCGGAGGATGCCATCACCGGCGTAGGACTGATCGGGGACCCGCGAGCCGAGGCTCCGGAGGTGCACGTGGTCCTGGGACCGGGACGGGGAGCGGTGCCGGGTCCCCGGCCCGGTGTCCCGCTGACACCACTTCGAGCGGAGTACATCGGGCGACCTTGCGGCGCAGCGGGGCGCGCCGTAGGCGCGCCCACCAGGAGGAACAGCCCGAGCGAAGCGAGGCCCTTTGGTCACGGGCGGGCGTAGGCGGTGAACCACCCAGATGGGCAAGGGGTGGGTGGAGGGGGTGACGGTGGACCACCCAGGCGGGCAGGGGATTGGCGGAGCGGGCGGGAACGCGGCGGCCGGGGGCCGTCCGCCGCGTTCCGCTGGAGGGCGGGGGTCAGGCGGCGGGAGCGGCGCCCTTCTCGTCGCGGGGGAAGAAGGGGTGGTCGATGCGGACGCGGTCGGCGGCGGCGAGGATCTTCTCCGCGTCGTCGACCGGCGGGTGGATCGCCTGGTTGATCCGCATCTTGATCTCCTTGCCGTGGCTGCCCGTGGCCAGCACCCTGCGCTCCCAGCCCCGGGTGAAGATTCCGCCGGCGTCGCCGAGGTCCAGGCAGGTGACGTACGGGCCGGGCGTGAAGTCGCGCAGCGGCACGCCGAGCAGGTCGGCCGCCGCGTTGTACCCGGCGACCTTGCCGAGCGGGGTGGCGTGCTGGCACGCCTGCATGACCGTGTGCTCGGCGTCGAACGGCGCCGCGGCCGTGTCTCCGGCGGCGAACACCTCGGGCAGGGCGCGCAGCCGCCGATCCACCGGTACCCGGCCGAGGTGGTCGAGTTCGCCGGAGATCTGCCGGGTGAGCTCGCTGGCCCGCATCCCCACCGTCCAGACCACCGCGTCCGCTTCGGTCTCGGTGCCGTCGGACAGAACGGCGTACCCGTCGCCGACCTCGGTCACGGTCGTCCCGAGGCGGCGTTCGATGCCCAGCTCGTCCAGCGCCGCCTCGATGTCCTTACGCGGTCCCGGTCCGAGCTGGTCGCCGACCACCGGTGACCGGTCCACCAGCAGCACTCTGCCCCGGGAGGCCAGCGCGGTCGCGGCTTCCAGACCGGTGAACCCGGCCCCGACGACCACGACCCTGCAGTCCTCCCGGTCGCGCAGGTGGTCGGTGAGCCGCCGGGCCCCGTCGAGGGTGTCGATGTCGAAGAGCCGTTCAGCGCCGGGCAGGTCATGCGGCCGGATGAGCCGGCTGCCGGCCGCCAGCACCAGGCGGTCGTAGCCGATCTCCACACCGTCGGCCACCACGACGCGGCGTTCGGTGTCGATCGTGCTCACCGAGGCGCGCACATGCCGGGCGCCGATCGGCCCGAGGATCCTGCGCAGCTCGACCTTGGCCAGGTCCGGCTCCGGCTCGTACAGGCGCGGCCGCAGCACCAGGTGCTCGTTCGGCGCGATGAGCGTGATGCGCGGCTCCGTATCCCCGTCGGCGCGCTCGCGTGCCAGGGCCGCGCCCGCCGCGCTCCACACGCCCGCGAAACCGCCACCGATGATCACAACGTGTGCCATCGTCTCGTCCTCTCTCAGTCTCACCCTGGAAATCAGGGGCGACAGGGAGACAAGACAGCGGGTTCAGATGTGACCGATGTGGGTGAGCTTTTCGGGGTTGACCAGTCTCCGCAACGTCGTGATCCGCCCGCCGGCGATCTCCACGGTGTCGAGCCAGACCAGTTCGCCACCGGAGTAGGTCGCAAGGGCCGGCTGCCCGTTCACCTCGATGATCCGGAACGCGTCGGGACGCCTGATCTCGATCTGCCTGACCGCCAGCAGCGCGATCCGCTCGGCACCCTGAACCGGCCTGCGCGCGGCGGTCGCCTTACCGCCGCCATCGGCGAGGTAGACGGCATCGGGATGCAGCAGCTCGACGAGCTCGGCCATGTCCCCCGCGTCGGCGGCCGCCTTGAACGCCTTGAGCAGACGTTCCGTCTCGGCCTTGGACGCCCGGGGCCGCTCCTTGACCGCAGCGACCCGCGCCCGCGCCCGCGAGGCCAGCTTGCGGCTCGCGGCGGGCGTACCGCCCAGCACCTCCGCGACCCGGTCGAACGGAAAGCCGAAGACGTCGTGCAGCACGAACGCGACCCGCTCGGCCGGGGTCAGGCTCTCCATGAGCACGAGCATCGCGGTGCTCACCGACTCGTCCACGAGCACCTGAGCGGCGACGTCGGGCCCGGTCAGCAGCGGCTCGGGCAGCCAGGGCCCGACGTAGGACTCCCGCCGGACGCGGGCGGACTTGAGCACGTTGTACGACGCCCGCGCCGCCAAGGTCACCAGCCAGGCCCGCAGATCGCGCACCTCGGACACGTCGGCGGCGGCGGCGCGCAGCCAGACCTCCTGCGTCACATCCTCGGCCTCGGCCACGCTGCCGAGGATGCGGTAGGCCGCCCCGAACACGGCGGGCCGATGCGACCGCCAGTCGGCCTCCGCCAACGGCCCGCTCGGCTCCACCCCCGGCCTCCCGTCCTCATTTCCAGACCAGCGCCCGACCGCCGAGTTTAGGGTCCCGACCTCACCCCGACTGCGCCGACCCGGCCCCGCCCCTGGCCGGCCCCACGCCACCTCCCTGTACCTGGACAGGCAGCCCACAAGTGACCGGAAGCACCCCTGTCGACCGATCCTGATGCCACGGATGCGTGGGGGCCGTGCCCCATTGACTTCCGCGTAGCCTCTGAGACTGGATGCTGTTCGGGTGAGCAGCGACGATCTCTCAAGATCGGTGTTCTCGCCTTGGCCGGCCGTCTTGTCGACCATGCTTTACGGCACTACGACGAACTCGGCCAGCTGCGGCCTGCGGTTGTCGATTCAACCACTGGCCATCGCCGTTAGCTGGTCTGGACGAAGCGGGCATCGATGCGCCAACCGACGCCTGCCCGCGTCTTGCATGAACGACCCAGCCAGTGAGCCACCGCGCACCATGCTGCAGGCACAGCGAGGGCGGCTGGTGGATCGCGTCCCGGCTCTTCCCTTCGTCGCGTATCGCGTAGCGGCCCGAGTGCATGGTTTCGAAGCGACACCATGGTGATGCCTGGCGGCTCTGGGAGCGCTGGAGTGAGTCTTTTCCGCACGACAGCATGGTGTGCTTGACTGTGGGCAGGAAATCTTCTTGAAGTGCCTAGGGGCATCCCGAACACCACATCCTGAGGCCGCCCGTTTCGGGCGGCCTCAGCGCTACTGTGCCTCCGTGCACATCTGCTATCTCGATGAGGCAGGTGGCTGCGAAGCTCCGGACAGCGACACCGAACGCAACGCCTGTCATGGTGGTCTTGAAGCTGCGCGCACCGACGCTCAGCCGGAAGCCGGGGAACCGAACATCCACTTTCGCGATATCCAGCACACCGGCAATACCCCCGGCCGCCAACACGGGCGTGTCCACCCGAGAACCGACGATCCGCATGGGCCGGCCCGGCACCCAGGCCGCCCTTATTCACCAGCACCACACCGACGAGCGGGAGCGCCAGGTGGCTCACAGGCTCAACACCGTCGCCCGCGGTGCGCTGAACCAAGAAGCCATCGGGCGCGTAACGGGAACGTCTCGGAGAAACGAACCCTGGAAAAATCGAAGGCCCAGGCCGCTGACCGTACTTTGCAACTGAACGAAATCGGAAAGACCATTTCTGGTCATGAGAAATAGCCGGGGAGCGGGTGAAGGCCATGGACCTGGCCTCGTCGGCTACCTACTTCCAGCCGAGAATCGTCAGGCACCCATGCGGCGAAGCCGGGCGCGCCTGCGCGCCCACGAGGAAGAACAGCCCGAGCGAAGCGAGGCCCGCTGAACGACGGGCGGGCGTAGGCGGTGAACCACCCAGACGGGCAACGGGTGGGTGGAGCCGGGTGACGATGGTGGTGGAGCCTAGGGGATTCGAACCCCTGACTTCCTGCTTGCAAATCGGCCCGATCAACAGGGGAAACGGCTTCAACCTGCGCAGAAAGCAGTCCACAAGTGACCGCGAGTACCCCCTGTTGACCGCTCTCAATGGCACGCTAATGGCACGACGATCACGCGACCCGATCTGCCCAAGCAAGGGGCCCGCGCCCCGCCTCCTGGTCCGCCCCCGTCCTCCTCGTAGCTGCCGACCCCCAGGCCGGGGACCGTCGCGTCAAGGGTCAGCGGAGCTGATCGCGCAGCGACGCCGCAGGCGCCCTTGACTCGGCGGGCACGGCCGGGATACTCGGGGCAGCAAGGAGGACAAAGGACAATCGGATTATGAGTCCGACGCAGTATCGCCATCGAAACACCCGCTGACCTGCTGCTGAGTGGCAGAGAAACCCTAGAAGAGGAAGATCACCCCGTGTATATCCCGCGATCAGTCCTATCGGCACCTTCTGTTTACAAGGTCCCCAAACGATCTCCAGGGTCGTTCGAGGGCGTTCGTATCGCTGCTCGTCGGGACTCCGGCCGTTCAGATCCGTCCGGCTCAGTTCGTGATCGTCCGTCCCGGTGGCTCCTAGAGTGGCTCCCGGAACCGGGTCGATGCCCAGCCCATGCTCGATGACGGCGGCCGCCGAGAAGCCCGCTCGCGTACCTGCATGGTGAACCTTTCGGCAATGCGTCGGGGCACCAGTGCGGCGATGAGTTTTGGATGAACTCGGCGGGCCACTCGGCGAGACTGGTGAGGACAGTCACACCGGCTTCCGGTGGGCCGGGGCTGAGGAACGAAGCCCCGGCCCGTCGATCGCCCCAGCCATACACGGCGGTCGACCAGAATCGGGCGATCGTGAGGGTGGTACTGGGCAGTTGTTCACCCCTCTTGGCGGCTGTCGCCATCGGGTCTTGGATCCTCTTCAAGTGAGGCTGCATTCCTCTTTTGAAGGTGAACCCGTAGTGTGTCAAGGATTCTCTTGCGGCGCGTCTCTAGATCGTCGGGCGCATAGAGTGGGTATGGACCGGACGGCTCCGTGTTGTCGATCTCGTCGGCGAGTTCGCCCAGAATATAGTCCAGACCCACCAGTGTGTCGAAGCTCTCCAGGTCGACCTCACCGACCACGCGTGATTCGCCCGCGCCATTGACGACGCGGGCAGCCGGGAAGAGTCGTACGAGCATGTCCAGCAGATCCCAGCCTGCTTGGAGCCGCTCGTGAATCCACGCCTTGGCAGGCTCTGCTGCTAGGAACCTCCAAAGCAAAATGAGATCAACCTGAATATCTGTAAGGTCGGCAGGCGATGAGCCGATGCCCCTCAGGTGGTGCTTGATGCCGGCCTCGACAGCTTCGCGGCAGCGCAGCGACCACTCCGGTTCTGGGTTGGTCAGATCCGTGTCGCTCGCGGGAGTTTTCTCTTCTTTGAGCCTCAGCAAGGACAGTGCAGCAAGATGTGTTCCGGCCGATGTGCGACTCATTCGAGTCAATACGGCGGAACGAGATTCGCGAGGGATATTGGCAAGGAGATCAGTCGCTAGAAACCGGAGAGCAGAGTCCGGTGTCAGAAGCCCGAGCGACTCGGCGGGTGCATCAAGCTCTCCTGCTGAATCAGCAAGGAAGCCTAGGAAGTTGCTGTTGGGCAACGAATTCCCCTCGAAATACCGCCGGATCCGCCGGGCGATCCGATGAGTGTCTGAGCGCAGCCGCTTAAGTACTTCTTCTCGCTCGTAGCCTGCGGTGTCTGTGAGGATCTGCTCAATCGCTCGAGCGAATTCTGCCTCCGGGAGATCGTCGTCTGGCACTGCAAAGGTGATGTAGCGGTCGAAATAGTCGATGCTACAGATGCCACGCGGCCGAGTGGCGTCGCCCACGCCGAATTGCGTTATCTTCGCGATGGAAGGAAAAAGTAAGCCAAGAAGCGTAAGAACACCCTCGCGATTATTTGCCGACACGCCAGCATCGACGAGGCGTTTCTGCCACTTTCCCAACCGGTCTTCATGCTTGTCCGGCAGGTACTCAGTCCCGGTTAGTTCACCTCGATATCGCCTAAGCAAATTATAGGCACCAGGCTCCATGGTACGCAGGAACGTCACGATGAGAAAATCCACCAGGTCAATGTCATTGGCCACAGAAATCAAACCAGCGTTTACCTGACCAAAGTAGCGCTTGATCGACCTTGGGGTGGTGAGCCGCTCCCGGAGATGCGCATCATAAGCGTAAGTCAGGCGCTCCATAGCCTTCGGCTCAAGAGTCAGGCCGTACGCAGCAAGGAGGTCACCTATCCCCTGATTAACCAAGGCGACCGCGTCTCGTTCACGGAATGCCGGGAGATCGAGTCGAACCTGAACAATTTTTTCTAGGAACTCCTGCGCACGAGTTTCTTCGTTGCCGACGAGATCGGTACGCCTCAATACGTCCAGAAGAGTGCGCTCGTCGTAGCAGAGCAGGTAGTAGATGTTGGGCAACCGCCCTACGAGTCGGACGAGTTTGAAAACAACGAGTAGTTCGGCTGGGGTAACCCGGTCGAGATCATCAATAATTACCAGGATCGGCCTGTCAGTAGCACGCAGAGCCTCTTCGACCCGCCGCTTGGCTGCGCTTGCACTCTCATCGCCCGCGATGGCCGCAGATACGCTTTCAAGGGCTCCGGATGCATCGATGCCGACGAACGATGCGATTTTGCTGTATGGGACGATGGCGCGGCCGAACTTGGCAATCCTCTGCCGGGTTTCTGACCATCGCTCGTCCTCGGGGAGGACTTCGCGGATCTCACTGAACAGCGCGAGGGTGAGAGAGTCAACATCGGAGTACATCCACGGGTTAAGCTCGGCGATCGACCACGGTGTGTCGGGCCGACTCTTAAGCTGCCGGGTGATCATCCCAAGCAGTGAGGACTTACCCGAGCCCCAGGGCCCGATGAGGGCGAGCACGCCCGAAGGACTCTGCTCGCGAACGTGCTCCAGCAGAGTGACAGCGTGACGAACATAAGCGTCCCGTCCTAGCAGATCCGGCGCTGAATCGCTGCCATCAACCGGGTCGTCGTTCAAGTAGCCGAAAGTACCCATAGGGACCATTGTGGCGGGACGACTGGGGACGCGCTGCTCGTTCCGACCAGGTAGACATCTGCGTCCTCGGATCGTTACTTCGTGCGCCGCCGACTTCTTTCAGTCATGAGATCGAACTCATTCAATGCGTCCAGGGGCCGAACGACATGCGTCGAAATCACTGCTTTAGAAACAGTCCGGCAAGCTGCGGCCCGAGCCGCTGGCGGCCGGGACCGGCCCCCAGGCCGCACGCCCGGCCGCCGAGCGGGCGACGGGCCGCGAGGCGGCGCGCAGCGCCGCCCTTGATCCCTATGAGAACAATTCGGCAATGCCCGCCACAGCCAGAGTGGTAGAACGCTCGGTGTGGAGGATCGACGGGATCGCTTGCGGGCGTTGGGTGAGCTGCTGCGGAGATTGCGCAAGCGGGCAGGGCTGACGGGCAAGGAGCTGGCGCAGCGCGCCCAGATCGCTCAGCCCACCGTCTCCCGGATCGAGACCGGCCGGCTGCTGCCCACCCCGGAGACCGTTGAGCGCCTGGTCGATGCCCTGGCACTGGATGAGAACGAGCGGGCAGAGCTGGATGGCCTGCTAGCGCGGCTGCGTGATGAGGTGTCGAGGCTCAAGGGTGGGCTCGCCGGCCGGGAGGCTGCCAACGCGGCTCGGTTGCGTGCGGCTCGGCGGGTGAGGTCGTTCCAGTCGGCCATGATCCCGGCTCTCCTCCAGACGGCCGAATATGCGCGGCTGGCGCTCGCGATCGGTCGGGATGTCGATGAGGAGGACGCGGCCAAGGCGGCGGCCGTGCGTGTGGAGTCTCAGGCGGTGTTGTTCGAGGCGGGCCGGGAGTTCGCGTTCGTGCTGACCGAGGGAGCGGTGCGGACGTGGCCAGGGTCGCCGGCGCTGATGGTGGCGCAGATCGATCGGCTGGTTCAGGTGTCCACGTTGTCGCATGTACGGCTGGGGGTTGTGCCGTGGACGGTGGAGGCGCCGGCCTTTCCGCTGCACGGCTTCACGATCTATGACGACGGCGTGAGCGTGGTCGAGTCCCTGACCGGTGATCTCACGATGACGCAGGCGCATGGGGTCGCGGCACACGAGGAGACCTTCGAGCTCTTCGGCAACGCCGCCGTGTACGGGGACGAGCTGCGGGACTTTCTCGGGCAGATCGCCCAGGACATGAAGGAACTGACGACCCGCTCTCACTAAGGCGCGCATTTATACGTCTAATACCTTGAGCTTGCTGCGATGCTGCTCATACGCTGGGTGCGCGGCGGCGTATAGTCCCCTAGACACCCAGGAGTGTCCCGTGTCAGCTTGGTGCATCTCCCGCTCCTTCCTCGGGTCCACCGTTTCGATCACGGAAGCTCGGCGCTTCGTCACCATGTTCCTCAAGGGCTGGCCGGACGTCGAGACGGCCGAGCTGATCGTGAGCGAGTTGGCCACGAACGCGATACGGCACTCGGCCAGCGGACGGTTCGGCGGTCGCTTCCATGTGACCATTCGCGCCGAACGCCGCCGAGTTTGGATCGGCGTCCTGGACGAAGGTGGCCCCGGCAGACCACAAATCTTCCCCGAGTATCCCGAGCTGGAAGGCGGGCGCGGCCTGCGGATCGTCTCCGAGATGGCGACCGATTGGGGCGTGCTGGGCGACCACAGGGGCCGCACGGTCTGGGCTTCGCTGCACGAAGCGCCGCAGCCTCAGCGCCGGGACTGCTGATGTGCATCTCGCCCCACGTGGGGCTTCCGCAGCCCACCTGCAAAGCCCTCCCCTGGCGGGCGCCTCGTGATGACGGCAGGCAGAGGGTCGTCCAGTGGACGTGCGACTGCCAGGAGATCGTGTACGAACTGCGCGAGGCCGCAGGTCAGGGGTTCGTCAGACGGTACGTGCGGGCCGGCAAGGGATGGCGGGTGTCCGACACGTTCCGGATGCGGACCGGCGAAGCGCACGAGGTGTGGCAGGCTCTGTTGTCAGGGCATGCTCGATGAGCCCGCGCGGGGTTCCTCGACGACGCTCAGCAATTCGGGCAGTACATCCCAAAACCGGCGAACCGCTTGAATGCGTACCGTCGAGGGGGATAGACGTCATTCTGTCTAGGGGCCTAGACTCATCGGCAATGATCCGAGGGGGACCATTGCCATCGAACGACGTGGAGCGGATCGCCGCGATCGAAGATCCGTATCAACTGCTCAGAGTCGCCACCGAGCGCCTGAACGCCGCGCAGCAGGAGGTGACCGAGCTGTCGCGTCTTCGCCGGCGGGTCATCCAGGAGTTGCACGCACAGGGCATGTCGTACGCCCAGATCGCCAAGGAAGCCGGCCTCACCCGGGGCCGCATCCACCAGATCCGCCACACCGGCCCTGCCCCTGAGGGAGCGTTCTTCGGCCAGGGGACGATCACGCTCGTCACGCCCCTCAAGCGCGAGGCCCGGCAGGCACGCCCTGTCGTGGCCGTCGAGGACGTCGCGGCGGCGAAGCGGCTGGAGGATCTGGCGCGTGGGTTCGATCTGGCCGTGGAGCTGGAGCACGTACCCCTCGGCGGCGAGATCGACCTGAACCGGCCCAACCTCGTGGTGATCTGCGGGCCACGACTCTCGACGGTCATGGGCGAGCTGTACGAGCGGGACCCGGTGCTGGAGTGGGTGAAGGAGGACGTGTGGACCCTTCACGACACCCGTACCGATGAACGCTACCGATCGGGCTCCGACGACGACCCCGCACGGCCGGTCGACTACGCCTACCTGGGACGGCTTCCTCGCCCTGACGGGGCCGGCAACGTCCTGGTCTTCACCGGCATCCACCCGCAGGGGACGCTCGGCGTGGTCCGGCTCCTGCAAACCGAGCTGACGGCGCTGTGGGGTCAGGTGGCGGACAAGCCGTTCTCGACCATCGTGGCCACGGAGTACGCCCCGGACAGCGGGGAACCCGTGAAGGTCGAACTCGCCAGTCCGCTCTACCGGCACGAAGAGGAGTGAGCATGCGCGTCGCGCTGGCCACCGAGGCGGCACCGGGACGTCCCAATGAAGACTTCGCCGCCGTGACCGCGGACGCCGCAGTCCTCCTCGACGGGGCCGGCACACCCGCGGGCTCGGAGTCCGGCTGCTCGCACGGGGTCGCATGGTACGCGCGCACCCTCGGCTCCTCGCTGCTGGCCGCTATGACGCAGAAGCCGAACGAGACCCTGCCCGAGCTGCTGGCAGGCGAGATCAAGGCGGTCGCCGGCCTGCACGAGGACACCTGCGACCTCGCCCACCCCGGCTCGCCCTCGGCGACCGTGGTCATGCTCCGCCGTACGGACGACGCTCTCGAATGGCTCGTCCTGGCCGACTCCAGCCTGATCCTCGACACGGGCGGCACCACAGACCCGATGGTCATCTGCGACGACCGCGAAGCCCAGGTAGGCGCCCGCTACCGCAAGGCCATGGACGCCCTCGACTCCGGCACCCCCGAACACCAGAAAGCCCACCGCGAATACGTCGAGACCCTGCGCGCCCACCGCAACCGCGACGGCGGCTTCTGGGTGGCCGCGACCGATCCCCTCGCCGCCGACCAGGCCCTCACCGGGACCGTCCCCCAGGAGGCCGTGCGCACGGCGGTCCTCCTCAGCGACGGCGCATCCCGCCTCGTCGATCGCTTCCACCTCGCCACCTGGCGGCAGACCCTCGACCTGCTCGACCAAGAGGGACCGGCAGCGCTGATCAGCCGCGTACGCGCCGCCGAACACAGCGACCCCACCGGAGCCCGCTGGCCACGGGGCAAGACCTTCGACGACGCCACCGTGGTCACGCTCTCAATGCCTTGAAACAGCAGAAACCGCCCCTCGATCCATAACCGCTCGGCATTTTTGAGACCGACTCCGTTTACCCCCCTAGACAGTCCGGGAACACCGTCCCTATCTTCGTTTGCATAGCCCCCTAGACAGTTCGTCGAGCAGGGCACCTGTCACTGTCTAGGGGGGTTGACAGAAGGGACGCCACATGGCACTCCAAGGACCGATCCCGGTCACGTTCGAGATGGTCTTCCCCCACGGCTGCTACCTCGTCGGGGAGGTCGAGCAGGTCAAGGACTTCGACGCCTCCACCAACGGCCGGTTCGTCCAGGCACGCGACAAGGCCACCGGCGAACCGGTGTGGCAGGTCGCCGTCGTGGACGCCGACCCGACGCTCAAGCCCGCGCAGAAGACGGTGGCGGTCAAGATCCTGTCGCCGGTTCAGCCGGCCTGCCCGGCTGCGGTGCCGGGGATGCCGTTCACGCCGGTCGAGTTCGACCACATCACGGTCACGCCGTACGTCAACCAGGTCGGGCGGCTGGCCTACTCCATCCGGGCCCGCGAAATGCGAGCACCGGCCCCGCGCCGTACGGCCAAGCAGGCCCCGAGCGCAACGGACGCGGCATGAGCGGGCGGCGGCAGGCTCGGCCGACGAGCGTGATCACCATCAACACCGCCGAAGGCGCGGTGGCCGAGAACCACTCCTATCAGCTCAGAACGCCGGTCCTGATCATCCGGTTCGGCACCACGCAGGTGCAGATCGCCACTGCCCAGGCGGACCGCGTCACGGCTGCGGAAGTCGAGTTCGCCCGGCAACTGGCCCGTGAAGCGAACGACTTCGCCCGCAGCGTGGAGCGGACCTTTCGCGGCCGGCCTGGAGCAGAGCGGTCGGCCTGACATCCAGCGGGGCCGCTGGAAGCGGCAACTTCCTGCGGCCCCTTGATCTCCCGGACACACCACATGCTCGGAAGGACTCCCACTCTAATGTTCAAGAAGATGCCCGGCGAAGAGTCGCAACGCATCGTCTCCACCACCCCGGACACGGCCGTCGTGTTCAAGCCGGCCGTCGTCACGACCCCGGCCTTCATCACCCTCGCCATCTTCGTCGCCCGCCTCGTCGCAGGTCTGGCACGCACGATCTGGCGGCATCCCGTGGCGGTGGCGGTGGCCGTCGCGCCGCTCGCGCTGTGCTGGCTGTACGGCTGGAGGGCCGGCCTCCTGCTGACCGTTCCTCCGCTCACGGGCCTGGCGACGTGGGCCGTTCTCGATCGGACGTCGTTCGCCCGCCTGGTGGGCCGGCGGCTGCTGGCCTGGTGGCGACTCGTCTGGATCTACCGCCGTCACTGGCAACCCGTCATGATCATCTCCGGGCTCGGCAAGCACCTGCAAGGCCGCGACTACCTCCCACGCCTCGGCAAGGTCACCTGCACCGCATGGGCCGACCTGGTAACCGTACGCATGCTGAACGGCCAGACGGTCAAGGACTGGACCGACCGCGCCGATCACCTGGCGCACGGCTTCGGCGCTCCCTCCTGCCGCGTCTCGGTCCTCAAGGCCGGTCGGCTGCTGCTCACCTTCCCGCGTCACGACCCCCTCGCCGACCCGCTGCCGGCGCTTCCCATCCCGGACCGGACGAGCGTCGGACCGGTCGAGATCGGCAAGCAGGAGAACGGCCTGCCCTGGCGGCTCAAGGTCCACGGCACGCACATCCTGGTGGCCGGCGCGACGGGTGCGGGCAAGGGCTCGATCATCTGGTCCACCATCCGAGGGCTGCTCTCGGCCGTCCAGGCGGGGCTCGTCGAGCTATGGGCGCTGGATCCGAAGCTCATGGAGCTGTCCTTCGGCCGCGACCTCTTCGGACCTCGCTACGCCGCCACCCCCGAGGCATGCGCCGACCTCCTCGAACAGGCCGTCAAGGTGATGCAGGAACGGGCCGCCCGGTTCGCCGGGGTTCAGCGCTCGCACACGCCCACGACCCAGGACCCGTTCATCCTGGTCATCGTCGATGAGGTGGCCTTCCTGACCGCCTACCAGGCCGACAAGCACCTGCGGCAACGCATCACGGCGGCGCTGGCCACGCTCACCACCCAAGGCCGCGCGGTCGGCATCGGGGTCCTGGCGGCCCTCCAGGACCCGCGCAAAGAGGTCATGAACATCCGCAACCTCTTCCCCGACAAGATCGCCCTCCGGCTGGACGAGTCCGAACAGGTGGACATGGTCCTCGGCGACGGCGCCCGCGATCGTGGCGCACTGGCCGATCAGATCTCCCCCGCCCCGGCCAAGGGCGCCGGCGTCGGCTACGTCCGCCTGGAGGCCAGTCCTGACCCGATCCGGGTCCGCGCCGCCTACGTCTCCGACGACGACATCCACGCCATGGTCAGCGCCTTCGCCCGCCCGAGGGCCTTCGGCATCGACGGAAGGGAGGCCCTATGACGGATCGCTCCGTGCCCAGGGCGGTGCGGCTGACCCGGCCGCTGGCTCGGGAGGTGGTCAAGGAGGTCGCCAAGCGGTACGGCGTGTGCATCCGCCCCGTGGCCTTCCAGCGCCTCGACACCCGCACCGGCCGTACGGAGATCGTGGACGTACCCTGCGGGGCGACCCTGGAGTCCGCCTGCCCGCCGTGCGCCAAGCGCAACCGTCAGCTCCGCATGGCCCAATGCCGCGAGGGCTGGCACCTCGACCACGAACCGGCCAGCACCCCGAACGAGCCGAATGAGGAACAGCGCCGGCTGGTCGAGTTCCGCGCCGACGTCCACGCCCAGCAAGAGGCCGCCGAACGAGCAGGCCAGGACAGCACCGGCCTCGACATCCTCGCCGAGGGCTTGGACGAAGAGATCACCAAGGCCGGGATGCGCGGTCACGTCACCGGTCGGACCACCGGCCGCCGCGTCCGCTCCACCAGACGACGCCAAGACGCGCCGGACCTGCCCAAGCGCAAGATGGCCGCCACCACGCTGGGCCGCACCTTCACCGCACCGGACGGCCGGGTCTACCGGCCCTCGATGTTCATCACCCTGACGCTCCCGTCCTACGGCAAGGTGCGCGACGGCGTGCCCCTCGACCCGGACACCTACGACTACCGGCGCGGCGCCCGCGACGCCCTGCACTTCTCCCGGCTGGTGGACCGGTTCGTGCAGAACCTGCGCCGGGTGGCCGGATACGACGTGCAGTACTTCGCCACCGTCGAGCCGCAGCAACGCCTCGCCCCGCACCTGCACATGGCCATCCGCGGCACACTGCCCCGCGCCGAACTCAAGCAGATCATCGCCGCCACCTACCACCAGGTCTGGTGGCCACCCACCGACACCATCCGCTTCGAGGGAGTCCACCTGCCGCTCTGGCAGGACGGCGTCGGCTACCTCGACCCCGACACCGGCGATGTCCTGCCCACCTGGGACCAGGCACTCGACGAGCTGGACGCCGACGACGACGCCCAACCCCTCCACGTGGTCGGCTTCGGCGAACAGCACAACATCCAAAGCGTGCTCGCCGGCACGCCCGCCGCCGGCAAGTGGCTCGGCTACCTCACCAAGTACCTGACCAAGAGCCTCGCCGACCCGCTCGACGCCGCCACCGACGACCAGGCCCGCCGCGACCACGCGGCCCGGCTCGTCGAAGCCCTCCGCTTCGAGCCGTGCTCACCCACCTGCGCCAACTGGCTCCGCTACGGCATCCAGCCCAAGAACGCCAAGCCCGGCATGCAGCCCGGCCGCTGCCGTGGCAAGGCCCACAAGCCCGAACACCTCGGCTACGCCGGACGCCGCGTCCTGGTCTCGCGCAAGTGGTCCAACAAGACCCTCGCCGAACACAGGCAGGACCGCCGCACCTGGGTCCTGGAAGCCCTCGGCCACCCCGACCAGCCCACCGACCCGCACCGCTACATCTGGAAGCCCGTCCCGGCCGGCGACGCGAACGTACCGCCCCTCGCCGTACGCCTCCTCCGCACCGTCGCCGAACGCCAACGCTGGCGAGCCCACATGAACCGGCTAGAGCAAGATCTTTCGGCAATCGGAGAGGAGGCGGCGTAGTGGACAAGCTCCTGAGCGTGGATGAGGCAGCGGAACTCCTCAGCACCACCCCGCGCTTCGTCCGGCGGCTGATCGCTGAACGGCGGATCGAGTTCGTCAAGCTCGGCCGACTGGTGCGCATCCGGGAGTCGGCCCTGATCGCCTACGTCACCGCCGGCACCGTCGCCCCCATGAACGCGGGAGACACCCGCCGGTCGCCGGGGAGGGCCGCCTGATGGCCAAGAGGGAAGGTCGCCGACGTTTCGGCAGCATCCGTAAGTTGCCCTCCGGTCGGTTCCAGATCCGCTATCCCGGCCCTGATGGCCGGCTGCGCACCGGGACCACGACGTACCGAACGAAGACCGACGCCGACCGGGCGCTGACGCTCATCGAAGCTCAGATGATCTCGGGCGAGTGGACGGACCCGGATCGAGGCAAGATCCGGCTCGCCGACTATGCCCGCGCCTGGATCAAGGAACGTCCGGGCCTGCGCCCCAAGACGGTGGAGCTGTACACCTGGCTGCTCGAACGCCACATCATTCCGACGCTGGGCGACGTGGCGGTCGGCAAGCTGTCCGCGCAGGCGATCCGCACGTGGCGCGCCGATCTTCTCGCGAACGGCGTCTCCGTCTCGACTGCGGCCAAGGCGTACCGCCTGCTGCGCGCCATACTGATGACGGCCGTCGAAGAGGACCAGTTGATCGCGCGCAACCCGTGCAGGATCAAGGGCGCCGACAACGAGCACACTCCCGAACGGCCCGTCCTCACCGTGCGCCAGGTCTTCGAGCTGGCCGACCGGATGGCCGACAAGCGCTTCAAGGCCCTCATCCTGCTGGCCACCTTCGCGAGCCTGCGCTGGGGTGAGGTGATCGCCCTCCGTCGTAGCTCGATCGACCTCGACGCGCGGACGGTGACGATCCGCGAACAGCTTCTCGAACTCGACAACGGCGAGATGCGCCTGTGCCCGCCCAAGTCACGCGCCGGCAGGCGCACGGTCAGCATCCCCGCAGTCATCATCCCTGTCCTCGCCGAACACCTCGCCGCGTACGTCGATGAGGCCGACGACGCCTTCGTCTTCCTCGGCAAGCGCGGGGCGTTCCTTCGGGGCAGCAACTTCCGGCGCGAGGCCAGGTGGGCGGAGGCGCTGAAGGAGATGGGACTCCAGGGCTTGCACTTCCACGATCTCCGGCACACCGGCAACACCCTGGCCGCGCAGTCCGGCGCGAGCCTGGCCGACCTCAAGGCGCGGATGGGGCATGACAGCGACCGGGCGGCGCTGATCTACCAGCACGCCACGCGCGACGCGGACCAGCGGATCGCCGACGCGCTGAGTGCCCGCGTCGCGGCCGAACAGCAGAAGATCGCCGACAGCTAATGGCACGTGGATGGCACGAACGCCCCGCACCGAGATCGGTGGCGGGGCGTTTCGCCTGGTGGAGCCTAGGAGATTCGAACTCCTGACTTCCTGCTTGCAAAGCAGGCGCTCTGCCAACTGAGCTAAGGCCCCTTCGACGAAGATAGCTTACCGGGCCGATGAAGCCACCTGCGTCGTACCGAGATCATCGCTCAGGACCAACCCGGGGAAGTCCTGGATGGAGTCGAGGATGTGGGTGGCGCCGCCCTTGAGGAGGCGTTCGCGGCTGTGGACGCCCGTCATGATGCCCGCGACGATGGAGGCGCCGGCGCGCTTGCCGCAGAGCATGTCGCTCTCCGAGTCGCCGAGTACGGCGACCTGGCGTACGTCGTCGACCCCCAGGCGGAGTACGGCGTGCAGGACCATGTCGGGCCAGGGGCGGCCGCGGCCGCCGGCGTCTTCGGGGGAGATGGCAAGATCGATCTTGTCGTGCCAGCCGAGGACGCTGAGGATGCGGCTCAAGGTGGTGCGGCTGAAGCCGGTGATGAGGGCGAGCTTGATGCCGTTGCCCCGGAGCTTGTCGAGGACCTCCAGGACTCCGGGCATGGGCGTGAGACCCGCCCGCTCGATGGCGCCCTCGTAGGAGCGTTCGAACGTCAGGTTCGCCGCCTGCGCCTGCGCCTCGTTCCCCGGGAAGATACCGCGGAACACGTCGATCTTGGGGCAGCCCCGGGACCGGTGCACGTGAACCATGGCTCTCGCGTACGCTCCGGTCCCGGGCACTATGCCCTGAGTCGCGATCGCCTCAGCGAAGGCGCGCTCGACCATGGCGATGTCACCGACGGTGGTGCCGGCCAGGTCAAGGCACACCAGCTTGATGGGGACGATGTCACTCATCGCCTCGCCGGTCGGTTAGTTCTCGGTGCCGGTCGCCTCGGTCCAGAGATCGAGCTCTGCGCGGTCGGCCTGCACCTTACGCCAGATCAGCAACCCCCCGAGGGCGATCAGCGCCAGAACGAGCAGCTTCTTCACGGTGTGACCCCACTTCTTCGACGGCCTCACCTGCCGGGGTGAGACCCAACGGTTGACAAGCAGCCTAGCAAGGTATGGCTGCGGTCCCTGTGTTGTGCGGCGGACCAGATGGGTGGATCGGGCGAAGGACGGGCATTCCCACGTCCAGATCCACGTCCATGTGGCGGCCGTTCTCCCATAACGGGCAACAGCTCGATCATGCCAAATATGCGGCCGAGGTGCGCAGGTCTCGTCGCCCTTGCTTCCCCGGTTCTCGCCCCGGCCGCCGCCGTGCCTTCTCTCGCAGCGGCCCTGGCCCCCGCTCCCCCTCGCACGGCGCTCCTGGCGTCACTTCTCCTCCCACGGCGGCAACAGGGCTGTGAAGGGCTCGCCCTCCGTGCAACGCACCTCACATATGCGGGAGACCAGTGGGTACAGAGGGGCTATATGTCATGGTTCGACCGTGTTGACATACCCCTTGGGGGTATATTACGTTCAGCCGGTAACGCACCGGAACGCCCGGTCCGTTATCTCGGACATACCCTAGGGGGGTACGGTGTTAGACTCGAACCGGATGAGGAAGACAGAAGGAGAGCCCGCCATGACCACCGCCACCTACACCGTCAACGGCATGACCTGCGGCCACTGTGTGAGCTCCGTCAAGGAGGAGGTCGGGGAGGTTCCCGGTGTGACCGGCGTCGAGGTCGACCTGGCCACGGGCCTGTTGACGGTCAGCAGTGACGAGCCGGTCGCGCGCGACCTGATCGCCTCCGCGGTGCAGGAAGCCGGCTACGAGCTGGTGGATCGCCCATGAACGCCGCCACCAAGCTCGGCTCCTACGTCCTGGGCCTCGCCGTCGTCTTCGGCGGCGCCCTGGGCGCGGGCAAGCTGATGGCCCCCTCATCCACGGAGGCCGCGGGCAGCCAGAAGCCCGTCCAGCAGTCCCCCGAGAGCCACGGGCACACGACCGGCGAGAGCCAAGAGGCGCCGGCGGCCCACGAGGGCACCCCCGCAGAGGGCCATGGTCAGCAGGCCGGCCATACCCCCGGGGGGCTTCAGGTGTCGCAGGACGGCTACACGCTCGACCTCATCGACTCGATCTCGACGAAGAAGGCCACCGACTTCACCTTCACGGTCATCGGCCCCGACGGCTCCCCCGTGACCGACTACGAGGTGGAGCACGACAAGAAGCTGCACTTCATCGTCGTCTCCCGCGACCTCACGAGCTTCCAGCACGTCCACCCCGAGCTCTCCCCCGACGGCACCTGGTCGGTACGCCTGAAGGCGCCGAAGCCCGGCCCGTACAAGGCGTTCGCCGACTTCATCCCCAAGGGCGGCGAGAAGCTGACGCTGGGCGCGGACCTGACGGCCGCGGGCGACTACAAGCCCGAGCCGCTGCCGGAGGCGAGCCGCACGGCAAAGGTGGACGGCTACACGGTCCGCCTCGACGGCGACCTGACCCCGAACGCGACGGCCAAGCTCACCCTCACGGTCAGCAAGGACGGCGAGCCGGTCAAGGACCTGGAGCCCTACCTGGGCGCGTACGGCCACCTCGTGGCGCTGCGCGCGGGCGACCTGGCCTACCTGCACGTCCACCCGGAGGAGAGCGACACCGCAGGCCCCGAGATCACGTTCTTCGCCGAAGCACCGAGCCGGGGCGACTACCGTCTGTTCCTGGACTTCAAGCACAAGGGCGAGGTCCGTACGGCGAGCTTCACGGCGACGGCCGGCGACACGCCCGCGGGCCACGGCGGCGACGGCCACTCCCACTGACGGACACGAGGAAGGAGAGGTGACGATGACGTCTTCCCTCACCGAAGGCAAGTCCGTCGAGCTCTTGATCGGCGGCATGACGTGCGCGTCCTGCGCCAACCGGATCGAGCGCAAGCTCAACAAGCTGGACGGCGTGACCGCGACGGTCAACTACGCGACGGAGAAGGCGAAGGTCACCTTCCCCGTGGACGTCGATCCGCAGGTGCTGATCGCCGAGGTGGAGAAGGCGGGTTACACGGCCGAGCTGCCGCCGCCGCCCGCTTCAGCCCCTGACGAACATCAGGAGCGGAAGAAGGAACGCGACCCCCTCCGCGACCGGCTGATCACCGCGATCGTGCTGTCGGTCCCGGTGGTGGCGATGGCGATGATCCCGGCGCTGCAGTTCGAGTACTGGCAGTGGCTGTCGCTGACGCTGGCCGCGCCGGTGGTGACGTACGCGGGCTGGCCGTTCCACAAGGCCGCGTGGACGAATCTGCGGCACGGCACGGCCACCATGGACACGCTGGTCTCACTGGGCACACTGGCGGCGTTCGGCTGGTCGGTGTGGGCGCTGTTCTTCGGTACGGCGGGCGTGCCGGGCATGACGCACCCGTTCGAGTTCACGATCGGCCGCACCGACGGCGCGGGCACGATCTACCTGGAGACGGCGGCGGCGGTGACCGCGTTCATCCTGGCGGGCCGCTACTTCGAGTCCCGCTCGAAGCGGCGGGCGGGTGCCGCGCTGCGGGCGCTGATGGAGCTGGGCGCCAAGGACGTCGAGCTGGCCGACGGGCGCCGCGTGCCGGTCGAGCAGCTCAAGGCCGGCGACAGGTTCGTGGTCCGGCCGGGCGAGAAGATCGCCACGGACGGCGTGGTCGAGGAGGGCACCTCGGCCGTGGACGCGTCGATGCTGACGGGCGAGTCGATGCCGGTCGAGGTGCGTCCCGGCGACCCGGTGACGGGCGCGACGGTCAACGCGGGCGGCCGGCTGCTGGTCAGGGCCACCCGGGTGGGCGCGGACACGCAGCTCGCGCAGATGGCGAAGCTGGTGGAGGAGGCGCAGACCGGCAAGGCGCAGGTGCAGCGGCTGGCCGACCGCATCTCGGGCGTGTTCGTCCCGGTGGTGATCGCGCTGGCGATCGGCACGCTCGGCTACTGGCTGGGCAGCGGTGCGGGCGCGAGCGCGGCGTTCACGGCGGCGGTCGCGGTGCTGATCATCGCCTGTCCGTGCGCGCTGGGCCTCGCGACGCCGACGGCTCTGCTCGTCGGTACGGGCCGGGGCGCCCAGCTGGGCATCCTCATCAAGGGCCCCGAGGTGCTGGAGTCGACGCGCAGGATCGACACGATCGTCCTGGACAAGACGGGCACGGTCACCGAGGGCAAGATGACGCTGACCGAGGTCCACCTGGCCGAGGGCGAGTCCCGCGACGAGGTGCTGCGGCTGGCCGGGGCGCTGGAGCACGCCTCCGAGCACCCGATCGCGCGGGCCATCGCCCGCGAGGCCGGCTCGACGGCGGCCGTCGAGGACTTCAAGAACATCGAGGGCCTGGGCGTCCAGGGCGTCGTGGACGGGCACGCGGTGCTCGTGGGCCGGCCGCGGCTGCTGGAGGAGTGGTCGCAGCACCTGCCGGAGAGCCTCGTCCGCGCCATGGAGGAGGAGCAGGCCAAGGGCCGCACCGCCGTGGCGGTCGGCTGGGACGGAAAGGCCCGCGCGGTGCTCGTGGTGGCCGATGTGATCAAGCCGACGAGCAAGGAGGCCATCGCCGAGCTGAAGGCGCTGGGCCTGACGCCGGTGCTGCTGACCGGCGACAACGAGGCCGTGGCGCGCACGGTCGCCGCCGAGGTGGGCATCGACGAGGTGATCGCCGGTGTGCTGCCCGCGGGCAAGGTGGACGTGGTCAAGCGGCTGCAGTCCGAGGGCAAGGTGGTGGCCATGGCGGGCGACGGCGTCAACGACGCCGCCGCGCTGGCCCAGGCGGACCTGGGCCTGGCCATGGGCACGGGCACGGACGCCGCGATCGAGGCCGGCGATCTGACGCTCGTCCGCGGCGACCTGCGGGTGGCGCCCGACGCCATCCGGCTGGCGCGACGCACGCTAGCAACGATCAAGGGCAACCTGTTCTGGGCCTTCGCCTACAACGTGGCCGCCCTGCCGCTGGCCGCCCTGGGGCTGCTCAACCCCATGATCGCAGGTGCCGCGATGGCCTTCTCCAGCGTCTTCGTGGTCAGCAACAGCCTGCGGCTGCGCCGCTTCTCGTGACAGCGACCATCTGACGGCCGGCGCCATCGAGGCGCCGGCCGCCACGAACGCGGCGCCGGTGAGCAGCCAGCCGAGCGTGCCGCCGCCGAGCACGACCGTGGTGAGCACGGCGGGCCCGAGCATCCTCGCCACGGCCACGCCGCTGCCGAAGAACGCCTGGTACTGGCCCTGCCGGTCGTCGGGGGCCAGCCCGAAGCCGATCTCGAAGCAGCCGGCCGCGAGCCACAGCTCGGCGATCACCTGCAGGACCGCCGCGATCAGCAGGAACGCCCACCACGACGGGCTCAGCGCGAACACCGCGCAGGCGGCGAACATGATCAGCCCCGCCCGCCGTACCGCCGCCGACGCGTCGCGCAGGTCCTTGACCCGGCGGGCCACCCGCACCTGGCAGAGCAGCACGCCGCCGGTGTTGATCAGCAGCAGCACCGAGACGACCCAGGTGGGCGCGTCGGTACGGGCGGCGATCCACAGCGGCACGACCACGCTGAGCAGCGGCATGTAGAAGAGCATCAGCGCGTAGATCAGCGTGACGAGCGCGTACGGCCGGTCCCTGAGCACGGCCAGG
Source organism: Nonomuraea sp. NPDC049309 (assembly GCF_043196965.1). Classification (NCBI taxonomy): domain Bacteria; kingdom Bacillati; phylum Actinomycetota; class Actinomycetes; order Streptosporangiales; family Streptosporangiaceae; genus Nonomuraea; species Nonomuraea sp. NPDC049309. The sequence goes on from NZ_JBICSH010000002.1 coordinate 884,442, forward strand.
CGGGGCCCGGCGGGGGCGGGCTGCGGACGTACGGGGGACAGGCGGAGCAGCAGGGCGGCGGCGATGAGGAAGGTCACCGCGTCCAGCCCGAACACCGCGAGGTACGCCTCCTTCGTGCCCGCGCTCAGCGCGAGACCGCCGATGGCGGCGCCGAGCGCCAGGCCGCCGTTGAGCGTGGCCTGCAGCACGGCGCGGACGACGGTGCGCTCCTCGGGCGGTGCCAGGGCGGCGAGCAGTGCCTGGCGGGCGGCCGACAGGCCGGTCTGCGCGGTGCCGTACAGGCAGGCGGCGAGCACGAACAGCGGGAACGTCCGGACCAGCAGGAACGACGCGACCGCGGCGGCGGTCGCGAGCGCGAGCAGCACGGCGACGCCGCGCGGCCCGCGCCGGTCGGCCAGGTGCCCGAGCGGCACACCGGCCACCGAGCCGACGCCCCAGCCGAGGGTCAGGCCGATGCCGATCTCGGTGGCCGAGAGCCCGACGACGGTGGAGAAGTAGAAGGCGGAGGTGACGAGGAAGACACCGTCACCGATGGAGTTCGCAAGCTGCGCCTGTGCCAGGATTCGCCGATATTTCATGAGGTGCAGGCCCCCTGCCTCGCGTGCCGACGCCACCATCTTGGATCCTGGCTTGTCCCGAGATAAGCTCCGTTTTTGGGCTATTTGATTGGGCCAATCGTGGACGTGCACATCAGCCTCGAAGGCCGCCGTGACCTGGCCGCACAGGTCTACCGGCAGCTCCTCGACGCGATACTCGACGGCCGGCTCAGATCCGGCGAACGCCTCCCCCCGACCAGGGAGCTGGCCAAGCGGCTGGAGATCTCCAGGAACACCGTCGCCCTCGCCTACGACCGGCTGGTCGCGGACGGGTTCCTGGTGGGCAGGGCGGGCGCGGGCACGTTCGTGTCGGCCGAGCCGGTCAGGGGGCGGGCCGCGCCCAAAGGCGTCGTACGGCCGCGTGCGGTCTGGCGGGACCTGCGCCCCGCCCCGAGCGGCATGCCGCCCGCCCGCTACGACTTCCGCGTCGGCGTCCCCGACGCCCGCCTGTTCCCCATGGAGACCTGGCGCCGCCTGGTGGCCCGCGAGCTGCGGGTGGGCGCCGCAGGTTACGGCGACCCGGCGGGTCACGAGCAGCTGCGCGCGGCCATCTCCCGGCACATCGGGCTCAGCCGTTCCGTGCACGCGGGCCCCGACGACGTGATCGTCACGAACGGCGCGCAGCAGGCGCTCGACCTCATCGGCCGCGTGCTGATCGAGCCCGGCACGGTCGTGGCCGTCGAGGAGCCCGGCTACCCGCCCGCCCGGCAGCTGTTCCGCACGCTCGGCGCCAGGGTGGCCGGCGTGCCCGTGGACGGCGAGGGCATCGACGTCACCGCGCTGCCGCGCCAGGCCCGCATCGTCTACGTCACGCCGTCGCACCAGTTCCCGCTCGGCACCCCCATGTCGCTGGCCCGCCGCGCCGCCCTGCTGGCCTGGGCCGAGCGCCGCCGCGCGGTGATCATCGAGGACGACTACGACAGCGAGTTCCGCTTCGGCGACCGCCCGCTCGAACCCCTCCAGAGCCTCGATCGGGCCGGCCGGGTCATCTACGTGGGCTCGTTCTCCAAGACCCTGCTGCCCATGCTCAGGGTCGGCTTCCTGGTCGCGCCCGCCTCGCTCGCGCCGGCGCTGCGCGCGGCCAGGCAGCTCACGGACTGGCACGGCGCGCTGCCCACGCAGGCCGCACTGGCCCGCTTCATCGACGAGGGGCTGCTCTCGCGGCACATCAGAAAGGCCACCCGCGAGTACGCCGCGAGGCACGCCATGATCGCCGAGGTGCTGGGCGCCGACGAGCGGCTGCTGCCGGTGCCGTCATCGGCGGGGCTGCACCTGTGCGCGCGCCTGGCGCCGGGCGTGCGCGTGCGGGCGGGGGACGGGCTCGCGGTCGAGCGGCTGGAGTCGTACTGCGGGGAGAGCCCGGTGCAGCACGGCCTGGTGCTCGGCTACGGCGCGATCCCCACCGACGCCGTGGCCGCGGGCCTGCGGCTGCTCAGGTCACGGATGTCGGCGGGTCCAGAAGCGGCGGTGGCGCTCTCCTGAGATCTCGGGCTCGTCGGGCGGCGCGGGTTGCTGCACGATCACCACCGTCGTCCTCGCGTGCCGGGCGCAGTACATGCTGGTCGAGGGGAGGAAGATGCGGCTGAGCAGGCCGCGCCGCCCCCGCCCGAGCACCAGCAGGTCGCCCTCGCGGGCCAGGTCGACGAGGTGGTAGCCGGGGTCGCCCACCCGTCCCACCGCCGCGATCGTCAGATCGTCGGGTACGCCGCCCGCCACGTCCTCGAACACGGACGTGATCACTTCGGAGCAGCGCGCCTCCTCGCCCTGGCGCACCGCGTGCTGCACGGGCAGCGCCTCAGGAAAAGGATGGACGGGCGCGCGGCTGACATGCACGGCCACCAGAGCCATCCGGTGCAGCCTGGCCGCCCCGATGGCCCAGGCCAGAGCCCAACGCGCGGCCGGGGACTCGTCGACCCCAACGATCAACCGCGGGCCGCCGGGCAGTTCCTGTTCCACGGTGCCTCCTGTTGAAGTACGACCATAGTGCGCCTACCCATCGGTTACCGGGAGGTGGCAGTTTGCGAACTCCGAAGTTTTTTCGGGAACGCGGATGGGGCCCCAGGTCGGCGGCATGGCCGGCGTCTTCGGGAGGGCTATTTATCCAGCCTTGAGCGGATCTTTTCTCTATAGAACTTTAATGGCCATTTGGGCGGTTTCCGGAGGGCTTTTCAAGAGGCGATCTAGATGAGCTTCAGCAGGGTCTCGTACAGGACGTGGCGCTCGCGCTCCGGCAGGATCCGGTACGCCTGTCCGGCCCGGCGGTTCGTGTCCGCCTCGATCTGCGCGCGCAGCGGGCCGTCCTCCAGGCGTACGATCTCGGCCGCCGACAGCCCCGCCGCCTGCCAGGCCGCGGCATGCGCGTCGGCGCGGTGGTAGCGCAGCACGGCCAGCCGGTTGAACAGCAGCAGCCCCGGCGAGGCGCCCGCCGGCTCGTACGGCGGCGACACCAGCTCGAACGCCCCGCCGGGCAGCCGGTCGGCGGTGTCGAGCACCCTGCCCACCAGGTCGGCCGCGCTGGCGAGGTCGCCGCCCGCCCAGACGCGCCCGACAGCGGCCTCGTGCAGCTCGTACAGCCGGTGGATGAACGTCCTGCCGGCGTCCGTCAGGCGCAGCACGCCGTCGCCGTCCTCCGCCAGCGTGCCCTGGCGGAGATGGTCCCGCACATCGGGCTCCGGGTCGGCGTACCGGAACAGCACGGCCAGCCCGCTGCGGGGCAGCGGGCGCAGCGGCAGGCTGAACCGCAGGTCGGACAGGAGCCCCGGAGTGAAGCCCGATGCCGCCGTGAGGTCGGCCACGGCTCTGACGGCGGAGGCGTGCACGTTGACGTGAGCGGCGTTGATGACCGGGGCGATCGCCTCAGCGAACTCCGACAGCTCCTGAAATTTCGGCATCGCTCCCGATTATGCGATCCCACCAAAGAACCCGCACCCACCACAACGAGACACCCCTCGCCCACCGCCAAGAGATCAGCCACCGGCACTCGAACCACCCAGCACCCCACCCACTACGACGAGACACCCCGCAGCCAGAGGCCCCGGACCGGCCCGACCAAAGACCACACACCGGAGCCGAGACCGCCACAGTGGCGTGGAATGCTGGTCGCATGGCGCTGCCGTTCCGTCTGGCCCGCACTGCGGTGTTCGCCGCGGTGTGTCTGGCGCTGGGCGTGGCGGCGCACGTGCTCGGCGGTGCGTCGGTGCCACCGGCGGCCGGGGTGTGGGCGTTCGGGCTGTCGTTCGCGGCGGCGTACCCGCTGGCGGGCCGCGAGCGTTCGCTGACGGTCATCCTGCCGCTGCTCGCCGCCCTGCAGGTGCTGCTGCACCTGATGTTCTCGCTTTCTCACGCGGTGCTCGCACCGGACGGACCGGCCACCGCGCAGCACCTGCACTCGGGCCTGGTGCCGAGCCTCGGCATGCTGATCGCCCACGGCTGGGCGGTCGGGCTGACCGCGCTGTGGCTGGCGCGCGGCGAGGCCGCGCTGTGGGCGCTGCTGCGCCGCCTGGCCGTACGGCTGCTGGTGCTGTGGCTGCCGCTGCCGGTCACGCCTTTCGCCACGCCGCTGTGCACGACCGAGCCGCCGATCCTGCGCTCGGCCGTGCTGCGGCACGTCGTCAGCAGGAGGGGTCCGCCGCGGGCCGTCGCCGCTTGACCTCCGAGGTCGGGCACGACGCTCCCCTCTCCGTTCAGACGACCCCACCGCCCGGCAGGGTCTATTTCGGCATGCCGGGCGGAGAAAGGCACTGCCATGTTCTTCCGTCATGCCCTCGTGCTCGCGGCCGCCGCGGCGGCGTTGACCGCCTGCGGCTCCTCGGCGGAGCCCGCCGCCGCACCGAGCCCGTCCCCGTCCGACTCCGCAGTGGCGGCGACCGGCGGGCTGAGCATCACCGACCCCTGGGTGAAGACCGCCGAGAAGGGGATGACCGCCGCGTTCGGCACGCTGGTCAACAACACCGACCGGCCGATCACCATCGTGTCCGGCAGCTCGCCGCTCTCCTCGGAGATCGAGCTGCACGAGGTGGTGGAGAGCGGCGGCAAGATGGTCATGCGTCCCAAGGAGGGCGGCTTCGTGGTGCCCGCGCACGGCACGCACACGCTGGAGCCGGGCGGTGACCACATCATGCTGATGAACGTCACCGAGGAGGTGCTGCCCGGGGCGCAGATCCCGTTCACGCTGCAGGTGCAGGGCGGCGAGCCGCTGGAGTTCACCGCCGTCGGCAAGGACTTCGCCGGCGGCGAGGAGGACTACCAGCCGGGGCACAAGTGATCACCCGGCGCGGGCTGCTCACCGGGGGCGCCGTCACCGCGGCCGCCGGCGCCCTCGCGGGCTGCCGAAGCGACAACACGTCCGCCCGCACGCTCGACGTCGGCTCGCTGGTACGCGAAGTCGCGGCGGGCTCACGGACCGAGCCCTTCTACGGCCCTCACCAGGCGGGGGTGGCCACGGAACCGCAGGCGCACGCCGTCTTCCTCGGCTTCGACCTGCGGCCGGGCACCCGCAAGGAGGCCCTCGTACGGCTGCTCAAGCTGCTCACCGACGACGCCGCCCGCCTCACCCAGGGGCGGCCGGCGCTCGCCGACACCGAGCCCGAGCTGGCCGCGAACCCGGCCCGCCTGACCTGCACGTTCGGGTTCGGGCCCGGGCTGTTCGACGCGGCCGGGGCGGACTCTCCGGTGCAGCCGCTGCCGCGCTTCGCCACCGATCGGCTGGACAAGCGGTGGAGCGGGGGAGACCTGCTCGTGCAGGTGTGCGCGGACGACAACGTGACGGTCGCGCACGCCGTACGGATGATCGTCAAGGACGCGCGGTCGTTCGCCCGCGTACGGTGGACGCAGCGCGGCTTCCGCTCCGCCACCCGGCGCAACCTGATGGGCCAGATCGAGGGCACCGGCAACGCCACCGACCTCGACAGAGCCGTCTGGATCGGGCAGGGCCCGCTGGCCGGCGGCACCACGCTGGTGCTGCGCAGGATCCGCATGGCGCTGGAGACGTGGGACGCCGTCGACCGCACGGCCAGGGAGTTCACCATCGGCCGCAGGCTCGACAACGGCGCCCCGCTCACCGGCGCCACCGAGTCCGACGAGCCCGACTTCGCGGCCAAGAACCGGCTCGGGTTCCCGGTCATCTCCGAGTACGCCCACATCAGGCGCGCTCACGTGGCCGACCCGGCGCTGCGGCTGCTGCGGCGGCCGTACAACTACGACGACGGGCTGAGCCCGGACGGCGAACCCGACGCCGGGCTGCTGTTCGCGTCGTACCAGGCGGACGTCGAGCGGCAGTTCGTCCCGATCCAGCGGATACTGGCCGAAGGCGACCTGCTCAACGAGTGGATCACCACGATCGGGTCGGCCGTCTTCGCGATCCCGCCCGGGTGCGCGGAGGGCGGCTGGATCGGCGAGCCCCTGCTGTCCTGAACCGTTCGCCGGAGGGCCTTCACCGTACGTACGCGGGAGGGCCCTCCTTCCTCGTCGCCCCCGCGCATCAGGGCAAGGGCGCCGGGCGGGCGCTGGGGGAGCACGTCCTCGGCCGGTGCCGCGCCGAGGGCTTCCACGGCACGTGAGGCGGAACCTTTTCCGGTCCGCGTACGTGATGGAGGTCATGCGGAGCCTTCCCTTACTCGCCCTCCCCGCCCTGCTCGCGCTGACCGCCTGCGGCGGGGGTGACACGACGGCCGCCGAGCCCGTCACGTACGCGGCCGACTCCGTCACCGTCCTGGAAAGCCCCGAGCACGGGCCGCAACTGTGCAGCACGGTGGCCGAATCGTTGCCGCCCCAGTGCGGCGGGCCCGACGTCGTCGGCTGGGACTGGTCCAAGGTGCGGCACGAGAGCCACGGCGGCACCACGTGGGGCCAGTACCGCGTGGTCGGCACCTGGGACGGCGCCAAGCTCACGCTCACCGAACCGCCGGGACCGGCGACCTCGGGGCAGAAGGAGGAGCCGCGCTTCGGCTCCCCGTGCCCGGCTCCCGAGGGCGGCTGGCGGCCGGTCGATCCCGCCAAGGCCACGCAGGCCGCGCTGGAGACCACCCAGCAGCGGCTGAACGAGGCGGACGGCGTGGGCGGGGTGTGGCTGGACCAGAGCTACCTCGACGCGATCCCCGGCTACGACGAGAGCGATCCCGACATGGCGCAGAAGTACGCCAACGACCCCACCAAGCTGGTGCTGAACGTGAAGTTCACCGGCGACCTGGCCGGCCGGGAGGCGTGGATCAGGCAGACCTGGGGCGGCGCGCTCTGCGTCAGCCAGGCCCGGCGCAGCGAGAAGGAGCTGCGCGAGATCCAGGAGTCCCTGAGCGGCGAGCTCGGCCCGCACGCCGTCTCGGCCTCGGTGGACATCGTGAAGGAACAGGTCGTCGCCGGCGTCCTGGTGGCCGACGAGGAGCTGCAGCGGCGGCTCGACGACAAGTACGGCGAGGGCGTCGTACGCCTCGACGGCGTGCTGAAGCCGGTCCGCTAGCTCACTTGGGGTGCGGGCGCGCATCGCCGGGATCGCGGCGGGACCGGCGGTGACGACGTACGCGCGGCTGTCGTCCAGGCGGCGGCCGGTCTTCGCGTCCACGTCAGCCCCAGCCGCAGGTCACCTCGCCCCGGACAGACGACCGCTTTGCCATGGTTCGAGGTTTTTTGATCTGTGCTACGGCACGCGCCGTCATCGCTAACGTGCTGGCGGTGAGGAACATGAGGAGATGCGCACGGGCCGTCGCCGTCGTGGGGGCGGCGGCGGCCACGGGGCTCGCTGGGATCACGGTGCCCGCACAGGCGGCCGAGAACTACGGACAGTATTCGATGTTCGGCAAGCGCCGGGCCGGCCAGCACTGGTCGGGCGGGCAGGTCGGCGGGCAGTGGGCGTGGAAGCCGCTGTCGTCGACGACGTCCGAGATCAGCTGGGGCGACCCGAAGAAGTGGCCGCCGTCGTACGCGGAGAAGTTCGTCCGTTCGGGCGACTGGCTGATGCTCGACGGGTGGCGGGACAATGGAACGTACTACAAGCTCCGCGTCACCAAGGAGCAGATCGGCGACGTCAACTGCAAGAACCTGAAGACCTTCGCCACGTCGGGGCCGCAGCACTACGTCAAGTGGACCATTCCATCCACCGGCTACTGCCTGAAGGCGTGGGGCACGATCACCGAGCAGTCCTCGGGCAAGGTCGTGGACTTCGGGCACACCCAGATCTGGTATCCGCCGGCCTCCTGCTCGAACCGCTACCTGGGCAAGCAGACCTGCATCAAGCAGTGGGAGTCCTGGTGGGACAACAACGGCAGCCCCGGTAAGCCGATCAAGCGGAAGCTCGACCGGGACCAGTACATCGCCCGCGGACAGGGGATGGCGTTCAAGATCCACCAGTTCTACCCGAAGACGTGGAACTCGGAGGCCAAGTCGTACTGGAACTGGTGACGTGAGCACGACCCGGCGTGCCGGGCTGTGGACGCCGCCCGTCAGGCGGCGGCCCGTGCACGCCGGGTAGGGCACAGCCGATCGCGAACGCTGTACGGGGGATAGCAGGCTGTGGATATCCGGGGGGAGACGGCCCCGTACACATCACACAAAGTCGGACCCCGCGCAGACAGCACGGGCGAGCTCGGACTTCGCACCCACAATCGCGGGCGCCACCCCAGCGCCCGGCCGACCGGCCTCTGTTCACCGACTACGGCAAGGGGCGGACGACCGGCCGTGGACACGTAGGGACGGTCGGGTGTGACTCCGGTGAAGGACGGCCGCCTGTGAAACGTCGCGTAGGGGACGGCCGCTTGTGAACGTCACACAGGGGAGCGGCTGCCTGTGGATGCCGGCCACCGGATGCCGAGCTGTGGCGGCCGCGGAAAGCGTGCGGCCCTGGGAGCGTGCGGCCCTGGGAGCGTTTGGCGCGGGGAGCGTTTGGCGCGGGGAGCACCACCGCGCACAACGCCGGCGCCGGAAACACTGAGCTGAGCTGAGCTGGGAGCGGTGGGGGTGTGGATGGCGGGCCGGGAACGATCTGCGGGGACTCGGTCTCGGCCCGCCGTCCGTTGGCTTGAGGGGGGTGACAGGAGCGACGTTCATCCACAGGGTGAGGGGTGCGGTGGACGGCGGCGGAACCCGCCCGGACGCCCTGGGCACAGGGGGTGATTTGGAACGTTATGTACCGGTGACTTTTTCAGTGTGGTATGGCCGGTCCTGGGCACTCGGGGGCGTCCGGTCGAGGCCGTACCGGTGACCTAGAACACACACCTGACCTGGGGAAATGTGGATAACCGCTGGTGAGCGCGGGGGTGCGGGACCGGCGGCGGGGACGGCGCCGAACGAGGGTGCGGGCAGGGGCGGCGAACGCGGGCGCGACGGGCTGTGGATGAGACTCTCGCACGGGGGTGCGAAAACGGGTTATCCACAAGAGTCATTGGTTATCCACAGCTTGTGAGTCACCGGCTTCCTGACGGTCGCGGAGCGGCCATGATGCCCGTCAGGAGGTGCGGCGACGATGTTGCTGAGCGAGGGCGGCGGCGTCCCCGGGAAGGTCACGGGCGGCCAGGCCGGCGGCCACCCGGTCACGCAGTTCGGCCGGCTTGTGGTCGTCGTACTTGAACTTGGCGCGTACGTCGGTCACGCGCAGCCGCAGGCCGCGCAGCCCGGAGAGCTGCCGGTGGTACGGCCCGGCATCGGCCGCCATCTCCCCGTAGTCGCCACCGGGCTGGTGGTGGGCGAGCTGGCGACGCAGGATGTCGGCCTTGCCCTCCTTATCGTCCACGATCTCGGCCTGGCAGATGAGCTGCACGGACGCGTAATAGCTGGTGGGCACGCCGACCTCGGGGGAGTCCGCCCGCCAGCCGGTGGGGATGTAGGCGTAGTCGCCGTAGACGCTGACGACCGCCACCGGGTTGGCCTCGAGGGCGGGCCAGATCGGGTTGGGGCGGGCCAGGTGGAGCAGCACCTGGTCGTGCCCGTCGTACAGGAAGTGCGTCGGCACCACCACCGGGGGTGCGCCGTCCACGCCGTTGGCGGCGATCTGCCCGAAATCGCGCGTACGCAGCCACTGACGCCACTCGTCGTCGGTCCTGGCCGCGTCCCAAGGGTGGATCAGCATGCGAACCTCTTTGTACTAGTACATAATGGACATTGTGCTAGAAACATATCCGATCGCCGGTTCGACGGCCAGCGAGATAGCGGCCGGCGTCGAGGTCGCCGTGTCCGAAGGACGGCTGCCGCCTGGAGCCACCCTCCCCCCGGTACGCGAGGTGGCGGCCATGGCCGGTGTCAGCCCCGGCACCGCGGCGGCCGCTTACCGCCTGCTGCGCGAGCGCGGCATCATCGAGACCGCAGGCCGGCGCGGCACCCGGGTCAGGGCGCGGCCCGCGAGCACGTTCAGGGAGGAGATCCGCGTCGAGGTGCCGCCGGGGGTGCGCGACCTCTCCCAGGGCAACCCCGACGCCCGCCTGCTGCCGCCGCTGCATGACGCACTGGCCGCCGCCGCGCGGGCGCACGAGGAGCGGCCCGCCATGTACGGCACCGGCGACGACGACGAGCTCATGGCCCTCGCCGGTGAGCGGCTGCGCGCCGACGGGGTGCCGCCGGGGCCGCTGGCCGTCACCTCGGGCACCCTCGACGCGGTCGAACGCGTGCTCGCCGGGCAGCTCCGCCCGGGCGACGCGATCGCCGTCGAGGACCCGGGCTGGACGGCGCTGCTCGACCTCGTCGCCGTGCTCGGGCTGCGGCCGGTGCCGGTACGGGTGGACGACGACGGTCCGCTGCCCGACGAGCTGCGGCGGGCGTTGCGGGCGGGCGTACGCGCGGTGGTGGTCACCGCGCGCGCACAGAACCCGACAGGCGCCGCCGTGACGGCCGGACGGGCGGAGGAGCTGCGCGCGGTGCTGGGGGCGTCCCCTGAAGTGCTGCTGATCGAGGACGATCACGGCTCGGGCTTCGTGGACGTGCCGCTGCACCCGCTGGCCGGGGCCACGTCGCGGTGGGTGCTCCTCCGGTCGACCGCGAAGGCGTTCGGCCCCGACCTGCGGCTCGCCCTCGTCACCGGCGACCCCGTGACCCTGGCCCGGCTACGCGGACGGCAGCGCCTGGCCGCCGGTTGGGTGAGTCACCTGCTGCAGCGTACGGTCGCCCACCTCTGGCGCACGGGGGCGGTGGACCCGGCGGCGGTGGCGGCCTCGTACGGGCGACGGCGCGACGGCCTGGTCACCGCGCTCGCCCGGCGCGGCATCCGCGCCCACGGCCGCACCGGCCTGAACGTGTGGATCTCGGTGGCGGACGAGTCCAGCGCCATCACCCGGCTGCTGGCCCGCGGCTGGGCCTGCGCCCCCGGCGCCCGCAACCGCATCGCCACCCCGCCCGCCCTGCGCCTGACCGTCTCAACGCTGGACGTGGAGGACCTGGAGCCCTTGGCCGACGCCCTGGCCACCGCCCTCACCCCCACCACCTCCGGCCGCTACGGCTAGCAAGCTGACCAGGGGTGCCGCGCGACCACCCCCCGCAAGGGGCACAGCCGCCCCCGGGGTGCCGCGAACCCACCCCCGCCCGGGACACAACCGCCCCCGCACCACCGCCCACGCACGACCGCCCCGAAAACCCGCACGTTCCGGCCACCGCAAGGGCCTGCACCCGGGGCGGCGTCTCCGGCCGCCCTAAGCGCCCACGCGGGCGGGCCGACGCAGCGTCAAGGACTGGAATCGCTGCTTACCCGCCCCCACGACGTGAAAATCCACAACCTCGGACAACCGCCGCCCGCACTCCTGCGGCTCCTCATCACCCCGGAACGAGAAGAACCGGGGCGGCTCATGGTCGTCCCCGTCGTAGGGCCCCTCACCCAGCAGCGCGCCCCCGCCGTAAACCCCGAAGAAGAACACGCAGCAGCCCGCGCACGGCCCACGGCCTCCAGCACCGCCGGCAGGTCGCTGTCGGGCACGTGCAGCAGGCGGTTCATCGCGTCCACCGCATCGAACGACTCGGGCGCGAAGTCGAGGTGCAGAAAGTCCATGACAAAAGCCTCAAGGCCCTTCTCACGGCACCGCGCCACCATGGCGGGACAAGGTCCACGGCGACGACGTCCAGGCCGTTCTCCTTGAAGTACAGGCTGTCCTGGCCGGTGCCCGCGCCGATCTCCAGCAACCGCCGCCCGTCACCGGACCGCACCAGATCGAGAAACGCCGCCCGCGAAGGAAGCACGTGGGCGGACGACAGGTGATGCTCGTCAGATTCGCCCCGGGGAAACATGGTCACCCGGTCAGTCGCGCAGAAAACCGAAAAGGCCACTTCCGATGCTCGGAAATGGCCTTCGAACTGGGTGGGGCTACCTGGACTTGAACCAGGGACCTCTTCCTTATCAGGGAAGCGCTCTAACCGACTGAGCTATAGCCCCGCTCGCACCCCGAACGTTATCGCATTCGCCTCCCGGAGGCGAACCGTTTGTTCGGGACGAGGTAAAGCTTACAGGGTCCGGCGGGCTGCTCGCGCCGTACGGGCGGGCCGTACGGCGCGAGCAGCCGATGTCACTCGGCCTCGCTGAAGGTCACCTCGACACCGCCCACCAGGTCGGAGGCGATGTTGTAGATGACCGCACCCAGGGTGGCCAGTGCCGTGATCAGGACGACGTTGACCGCGCCGATCAGGGCCGTGTAGCCGAGGATGCGTACGGGCTCGAACCAGGAGGCGATGTCGATCGGGATGGAGCTCTGGCCCTGCTCGCCCTTGCCGAGCTGGTTGACCAGGTCGACGATCGAGTCGAACACGCCCAGGCCCGACAGCACGCCGTACAGCACGGCGACCGCCACGAAGAGCACGACGAAGCAGACGAGGGAGACCACGAAGCTGAACTTCATGGCCGACCACGGCTCGATGCGGCGCAGGACCAGGTGCGCCTTGCGGGGAAGCCGTCCCGAGGAGGCGGACTTCTTCTTCTTGCTGCTGGAGGTTTCAGGGGCCGGCGGGGCCTCCGTGGCCAGCGACGGGCGCAGGCGCACGGTGTCGTTGTTCCCCGCCTGCGGGCCGGCAGGCGGCGCGGAGGGGCTCATGGAGCCGGCCGCGTGCGGCTGGGGCTCCTGGACCGGCCTGCCCTGCGCGGGCGAGGTGTCCTTGCCGTCGTCCGCCTTGTGGGAGATCTCGTTGTCTGTGGGCTTCTTCGGCTGCTGTCCGTTGCCCGAAGCCGCCGTGGTCCTGGCGGTGCCACCCTGGGCGCTCATGGGTTACTCTCCTCCCCCGTCTTCCTCATTCCCCATCGAAGTCTCCCTGGACTCCGCGTTCCGGGCGAGGGCCACCACGCTGTCGCCTTCAGCGAGATTCATCAATCGCACTCCCATGGTCTGGCGGCCGGACTGCTTGATCTCACCGGCGCTCGTCCGGATCACGCCGCCTGCGGACGTGATCGCGAAGACCTCGTCCTCTGGGTTGACCATGACGGCTCCGACCAGCTTGCCACGAGATGCAACGATCTTCGCAGTCAGCACGCCTCGACCGCCACGGCCTTGGACCGGATACTGCTCCACTGGCGTCCGCTTTGCGTACCCGCCCTCGGTGGCGATAAGCACGTCTTGACCGTCGGCGATGCGATTCATGGCGAGAAGTTCGTCACCTTCGAGGAACCTCATGCCGATGACGCCGCTGGTCGCGCGCCCCATGGGACGCAGCGTCTCGTCGGAGGCGGTGAACCGGATGGACTGCGCGCCCTTGGAGACGAGCAGCAGGTCGTCGCTCTCGTTGATGAGCAGGGCTCCGATGACCTCGTCGTCCTCGCGCAGGTTGATCGCGATCAGCCCGCCCGACCTGGGGGAGTCGTACTCGGACAGGCGGGTCTTCTTGACCAGCCCGCTGCGGGTGCCGAGGACGAGGTACGGCGCGACGTTGTAGTCACGCAGGTCGAGGACCTCCATGACGGTCTCGTCGGGCTGCATGGCGAGCAGGTTCGCAAGATGCATGCCGCGCGCGTCGCGCCCGGCGTCGGGCAGCTCGTACGCCTTCACCCGGTACACGCGGCCCTTGTTGGTGAAGAAGAGCAGCCAGTGATGGGTGGTGGTGACGAAGAAGTGGTCGACGATGTCGTCCTGGCGCAGCTGAGCACCGCGCACGCCCTTGCCGCCGCGCTTTTGCGCCCGGTACATGTCGGTACGGGTGCGCTTGGCGTAGCCGCCCCTGGTGATGGTGACGACGACCTCTTCCTCGGCGATGAGATCCTCGATAGACATGTCGCCGTCGTAGGCGATGATCTCGGTCTTGCGGTCGTCGCCGTAGCGGCCGACCAGCTCGGCCAGCTCCTCGTTGATGATCTCGCGCTGGCGGATCTCGCTGGCCAGGATCGCGTTGTACTCGGCGATCTGCGCCATCAGGGCGTCGTACTCGTCCTGGATGGCCTGCCGCTCCAGGGCGGCCAGCTTGCGCAGCTGCATGTCGAGGATGGCCTGCGCCTGGACCTCGTCGATCTCCAGCAGTTCCATGAGGCCCTGCTGGGCGGCGGAGGCGGACTCGGAGGCCCGGATGAGGGCGATGACGTCGTCGAGCCGGTTGAGCGCTTTGAGCAGGGCGCGCAGGATGTGTGCCCGCTCCTCGGCCTTGCGCAGCAGGTAGCGCGTCCGGCGGACGATGACCTCGATCTGGTGGGCGACGTAGTGGCGGATGAACTGGTCGAGGCGCAGCGTGCGGGGCACGCCGTCGACCAGCGCCAGCATGTTGGCGCCGAAGGTGTCCTGGAGCTGGGTGTGCTTGTACAGGTTGTTGAGCACGACCTTGGCGACCGCGTCGCGCTTGAGCACGATGACCAGCCGCTGGCCGACCCGCGACGAGCTCTCGTCGCGGACGTCGGCGATGCCGGTCAGCTTGCCCTCGCGCACCAGCTCGGCGATCTTCAGCGCCAGGTTGTCGGGGTTGACCTGGTACGGCAGCTCGGTGACGACCAGCGCCTGCCGGCCCTTGTCCTCCTCGACCTCGACCACGGCCCGCATGGTGATCGAGCCGCGGCCGGTACGGTAGGCGTCCTCGATGCCCCGCCGGCCCACGATGAGCGCGCCGGTCGGGAAGTCGGGGCCCTTGACCAGCTTGATCGCGGCTTCGAGCAGCTCCTCGTCGGTGGCCTCGGGGTGCTCGAGCGCCCACTTGACCGCCGCGGCGACCTCACGCAGGTTGTGCGGCGGAATGTTGGTGGCCATGCCGACGGCGATGCCGCCCGAGCCGTTGACCAGCAGCTGCGGGAAGCGGGACGGCAGGACGTCGGGCTCCTGCGACTTGCCGTCGTAGTTGGGGCGGAAGTCGACGGTCTCCTTGTCGATGTCCCGCAGCATCTCCATGGCGATGGGCGCGAGCTTGCACTCGGTGTAGCGCATCGCCGCCGCCGGGTCGTTGCCCGGCGAGCCGAAGTTGCCCTGCCCGTCGACCAGCGGGTAACGCAGCGACCACGGCTGCGCCAGGCGTACCAGCGCGTCGTAGATCGAGGTGTCGCCGTGCGGGTGGTAGGTGCCCATCACGTCGCCGACGACGCGGGCGCACTTGAAGTAGCCGCGGTCGGGACGGTAGCCGCCGTCGTACATCGCGTAGAGCACGCGGCGATGCACCGGTTTGAGGCCGTCTCTCACGTCCGGCAGCGCCCTGGACACGATGACAGACATCGCGTAGTCCATGTAGCTGCGCTGCATCTCGGACTGGATGTCCACCGGCTCGATGCGATCGGCCGGGGGAGTGGTGTTCACGTCCGTCACAGGTAAAGGTCCTTCTGACTAAACATCGAGGAAGCGCACGTCGCGGGCGTTGCGGATGATGAAGTCACGCCGCGCTTCGACGTCCTCGCCCATCAGCACGCTGAACAGGTCGTCGGCCTGGGCCGCGTCGTCCAGCGTGACGAGACGCAGCAGCCGGGTCTCCGGGTTCATCGTGGTCTCCCAGAGCTGGCTCGCGTTCATCTCGCCGAGACCCTTGAAGCGCTGTACGTTGTCGCGCGGCCTGGGGTCGGGCTTGCCGTTGGCGATGCCCTCGGCGATGATCGCGTCCCGCTCGGCGTCGGAGTAGGCGTAGGAGGCCTCCTCGCCCTTGCGGTCCCACTTGATCTTGTAGAGCGGCGGGCAGGACAGGTAGACGTGCCCGGCCTCGATCAGCGGCCGCATGAAGCGGAAGAGCAGCGTCAGCAGCAGCGTGTTGATGTGCTGGCCGTCGACGTCGGCGTCGGCCATCAGGATGACCTTGTGGTACCGCAGCTTGCTGATGTCGAACTCGTCGTGCACGCCGGTGCCCAGCGCCGTGATCAGCGCCTGGACCTCGTTGTTCTTCAGGACCTTGTCGATCCGCGCCTTCTCGACGTTGAGGATCTTGCCGCGGATGGGCAGGATCGCCTGGTAGCGCGAGTCGCGGCCGCCCTTGGCCGAGCCGCCGGCCGAGTCGCCCTCGACGATGAACAGCTCGCACTTCTCGGGGTCGTTCCACTGGCAGTCGGCCAGCTTGCCGGGCAGCCCGCTGCCCTGCTCGAGCAGCGACTTGCGCCTGGTCAGGTCGCGCGCCTGGCGCGCGGCGATGCGAGCGCGCGAGGCCTGCAGCGACTTGTTGATGATGTCCTTGGCCTCACCGGGGTTGCGCTCGAACCAGTCGCGGATGTGGTCGTTGCACGCCTTCTGTACGAACGACTTCGCCTCGGTGTTACCGAGCTTGGTCTTGGTCTGCCCCTCGAACTGCGGGTCGGACAGCTTGACCGAGATGATCGCGGTCAGGCCCTCGCGGACGTCCTCACCGGTGAGGTTGTCGTCCTTGCCCTCCTTGAGGAACTTCTGCTCGCGCGCGTAACGGTTGACGATGGAGGTCAGCGCCGCGCGGAAGCCCTCCTCGTGGGTGCCGCCCTCGGCGGTGTTGATGGTGTTGGCGAACGTGTAGACCGACTCGGTGAAGGAGTTGTTCCACTGCATCGCGATCTCGACCGCGATGCCGTCGCCCTCCTCCTCGAAGTAGATGATCGACGCGTGCGCCGGCTCCTTCTTGGAGTTGAGGTGCTTGACGAAGTCGGCCAGGCCGCCCTCGTAGTGGTACTCCACCCGCTTGGGCTCGCCGTTGATGTGGTCGGGCCGCTCGTCGGTGAAGGTGATCTTGAGGCCCTTGTTGAGGAAGGCCATCTCCTGGAAGCGGCGCGAGAGCGTCTCGAAGTTCCAGGTCGTGGTCTCGAAGACGTCGGGGTCGGGCCAGAACGTGATCGTCGTGCCGGTCTCGTCGGTCTCCTCGCCCTTGGCCAGCGGGGCCAGCGGCTTGGCCATCTCGTAGCGCTGCCGCCAGTAGTGGCCGTTCTGCTTGACCTCGACCTCAAGGGCCGTGGACAGCGCGTTGACGACCGCGGAGCCGACGCCGTGCAGACCACCGGAGACCGCGTAGGACTGGCTGTCGAACTTGCCGCCCGCGTGCAGCGTGGTCAGCACGAGCTCGACCGCGGAGATCCCCTCGACGGGGTGGATGCCCGTGGGGATGCCGCGGCCGTTGTCGACCACGCGTACGCCGTTGTCGGGAAGCAGTGTGATGTCGATCTTGTCGGCGTAGCCGGCGAGTGCCTCGTCCACCGCGTTGTCGACGATCTCGTAGACGAGGTGATGCAGGCCGCGCTCACCGGTGGAGCCGATATACATACCCGGGCGCTTGCGAACCGCCTCAAGCCCCTCGAGTACGGTGATTGAGCTAGCGTCGTAGGACAACTGCGAAATCCTCCTGCCGCGGACACGCGGCGGGGGAGGCGATCAACTCGTGAAGCTGCCCCTGCCGTGCCCGTCACCGTCGTGAGTGCCCCGATGCGCGGTCACCCAGGGGAGTCGGCTTGCTGCCGGGGTGACACGCAAGCGGACGTGTCCGGAATCCTTTTTCATTCTACCGCTTCCGGCGGGCCAAGGTGGCAATGAACGCGCCTGTGGTGGTCTCTAGCTCGTTTTGCCCCCAGGCAAGCATCCCCCCTCCGGAAAGGGGGCTTATCGCGTCTGCGGCTTTCTGGCCGCTCCGGGCGCCCAACTCGGGCGACCGGAAGGCGTCGGCCTCGACGTCACCCATAGGTGTCGCGCGGACCTCGGCTTCCGGTCACCCGCAATGCGCCCGAAGGACGCGGAGCGTTCTGCGGCCCCTTGACCTTGACCCGCGTGACCGTGCCGTCGCCGAGCTCCTCGTTGAGCCTGCGCACGAGCGTGCGGGCGAGCAGCCGCACCTGCGTGGCCCAGGCCGTGGAGTCGGCCACGATGACCACCTCGCCGTCGTCGAACGACTCGGGCTTGGTGTGCGCGGCCAGGTCGGGGCCGACGATTTCCGGCCAGCGGCCGAACACCCCGCCGACCGCGGCCTGGCGCTCCCAGCCGCGATCGGCGAGCAGCTCGGCGATCGCGCGTCCGAAAAGCTGCGGGTCGCCGCTCTCCCTGCGCGGGCCCTTCGCCTTGCGCCTGGGCTCGCGCCGGGGGAGCTGGCCGCGCTTGGCGGCGTCGGCCTTGGCCTGGGCGAGCTTCTCCCTGGCCAGCGCCACGCCCCGCGCCGTGGCGTTCGCGTTGCGCTCAGGGCGCCCGCCGAGCTCGCCACGCTCAGGGCGCCCGCCGAGCTCGCCGCGCTCAGGGCGCCCGCCGAGCTCGCCACGCTCAGGGCGCCCGCCCGGATCGCCATGCACCGGGCGTCCACCGAGCTCGCCGCGCTCGGGGCGCTCTTCACGCGCGGGGCGCGTGGGGCGCCGGCCGGGCTCGCGGGGCTGCTGGTCAGCGGACACGGGTGACACTCCCCTCTGCGACGTCGAATCTGCCGCCCGACAGCTCCTCGGGCACGTCATCGGGCACCGCCGCGGTGATGAGCACCTGCTCGGCCGGCGCCACGAACTCGGCCAGGCGGCGCCTGCGCTGGCTGTCGAGCTCGGCGAACACGTCGTCGAGGATCAGCACGGGGTCGCCGCCGTCGGCCCGCAGCAGGTCGTAGGCCGCGAGCCGGAGCGCGAGCGCGAACGACCACGACTCGCCGTGGCTGGCGTAGCCGCGCGCCGGCAGGTCGCCGAGCCCCAGGATCAGGTCGTCGCGGTGGGGACCGACGAGCGTGACCCCGCGTTCGAGCTCGGCCTGGCGGACCTCCAATAGCCGCTCGCGCAGGCGCTCTTCAAGGGTTTTCCCCAAGTCTGTGGATAACGTCTGTGTATCGAAAGATCCCCGCTCACCGGGGCCTTCCGCCTCGCCCGGCGCCCCGGCGTCATCCCCACCTGTGGACAACGTGCTGCGGTAGGCGAGCGTCGCGGGCGCGCTCGACGGGGCCAGCGTCGCGTACGCGTGCGCCACCCGCGGCCGCAGCTGCTCGATCAGCTCGAGCCGCCCGCGCAGCAGCTCCGCGCCGTGCCTGGCGAGGTGGGCGTCCCACACCTCCAGCGTGCTCAGCACGTCGCCGGCGCCGGCCGCGGCGAACGCGGCCTCGCTCTCCTGCCGCCTGGCGCTGCGCGAGCCCCTGCGGGCCTGGGCGGCGGTGCGCAGCAGCGCGCCGCGCTGCTTGAGCACCCGGTCGTAGTCGGCCCGCACCCCCGCGAACCTCGGCGTCCTGGCCACCAGCAGCTCGTCGAGGAAGCGGCGGCGCTCGGACGGGTCGCCCTTGGCCAGCGCCAGGTCCTCAGGTGCGAACAGCACCGTGCGCAGCAGGCCCACGACGTCGCGGGCCCTGGACACGGGCGCACGGTTGAGCCTGGCGCGATTGGCCCGCCCGGGGTTGATCTCCAGCTCGACCAGCGCCCGCCGGTCGTCGCGCTGGATGGCGCAGCGCACGATCGCCCGCGTCGCGCCCTGGCGCACCAGCGGCGCGTCGCTCGCGACCCGGTGGCTGGACTGCGTCGCGACGTAGCCGAGCGCCTCGACCAGGTTGGTCTTGCCCTGGCCGTTGGGCCCGACGAACGCCGTGACGCCCGGCTCCAGGCCGAGCTCCACGGACGCGTAGGACCGGAAGTCGGTCAGCGAGAGGTGGGCGACATGCACCCCACGAAGGGTAGTGCGCCGCGACCGCCGCCGGGGTCACCGGCATGCGGCCTGTGGAAAACCGTTAGCGATCGACCTCGCGCGGCGGCGCGACGTCGGCGCCGGGGGAGTCGGCCCCCTTGCCGGTGCTGCCCTCCGCCGAGGTGATGGCGTGGCCGCCGAACTGGTTGCGCAGCGCCGCGACCACCTTCATCGCCGGCGAGTCGTCCTGGCGGGAGGCGAACCTGGCGTACAGGGCGGCGGTGATGACCGGCAGCGGGACGGCGTGGTCCACGGCCGCCTGCACCGTCCACCGGCCCTCGCCGGAGTCCTGTGCATAACCGCGCAGCTGCTCCAGGTGCTCGTCGTCCTCAAGGGCCCGCACCAGCAGGTCGAGCAGCCAGGAACGGATCACGGTGCCGGTGCGCCAGCTCTTGAAGGAGCCCTTGACGTCCTTGACGACGTCGGACGCCTCGAGCAGCTCCCAGCCCTCGGCGAAGGCCTGCATCATGCCGTACTCGATGCCGTTGTGGACCATCTTCGCGAAGTGGCCGGCGCCGACGTCGCCGGCGTGCACGAAGCCGTCCTCGCCCTCGGGCTTGAGCGTCTCGAAGATCGGCATGAGCCGGTCGACGTGGGCCTTGTCGCCGCCGCACATGAGCGCGTAGCCGTTCTGCAGGCCCCAGACGCCGCCGCTGACGCCGCAGTCGACGAAGCCGATGCCCTTGGCCGACAGCTCGCCGGCGTGCTTCTGGTCGTCGACGTAGTGGCTGTTGCCGCCGTCGACGACGAGGTCGCCCGCGTCGAGCAGCTGTCCGAGCTCGTCGATGGTCGATTGCGTGGGCTTGCCCGCCGGCACCATGACCCAGACGGCCCGGGGCGCCTCCAAGCGCTCGACCAGTTCCTTGAGACTGCCTACGTCACTGATGGCCGGGTCGCGGTCGTAGCCGATGACCTCGTGACCGCCGCGGCGCAGGCGCTCGGCCATGTTGCCGCCCATCTTGCCCAGTCCGACCATGCCGATCTGCATGTTGTCTACCCCCTTGTCAGGCTTCCATCATCCCTGATGGCCGGTTCAGCCTGACAGCCGGATGGGCATGATCAGATAGCGGTAGTCGGTGCCGCCGCCGTCCTCCACAGGCTTGCCCCCGGTGAGGATAGCGGGCTTCGTGGACGTGGTCATCTGCAGCCTGGCCACATCGGAGTCGATGGCGCCCAGGCCCTCCAGCAGGAACTGGTGGTTGAAGGCGATCTGCATCTCCTCGCCCTCGTAGTCCACAGGCAGCGCCTCGACGGCCTGCGCCTCGTCGCCGCTGCCCGCCTCCAGCACGACCTCGCCGCTCTTGAACGCCAGGCGCACCGGCGTGTTGCGCTCGGCTACCAGGGCCACGCGCTTGACCGCCTCGACGAACGGGCCTGTGGACAGATCGGCGCGTGCGGAGAACTCGGTCGGCAGCAGCGAGCGGTACTTGGGGAACTCGGGGTCGAGCAGGCGGGTCGTGGTGCGGCGGCCGGCGCTGGAGAAGCCGATCATGCCCTCGCCGGTGCCGCCCGCGGAGCTGAGCGCGATCTCGACCTCGGCGCCGGTCGTGCCGAGCGCCTTGGCGGTGTCGGCGAGCGTCTTGCCGGGGATCATCGCGACCGCGGAGAAGTCGGGCTGTCCCGGCTGCCACTTCAGCTCGCGTACGGCCAGGCGGTAGCGGTCGGTCGCGGCGAGGGTCACCGTGTCGCCCTCGATCTCCATGCGCACGCCGGTGAGCATCGGCAGCGTGTCGTCGCGGCCGGCGGCGACGGCGACCTGGCTGACGGCGGAGGCGAACACGTCGGCGCCGACCCGCCCGGCGGCCGGGGGCATCGACGGGAGGGTGGGGTAGTCCTCCACAGGCATGGTGAGGAGTGTGAACCGGGCGCTGCCGCAGGTGACGACCGCCTTGGCGCCGTCCACCACGAAGTCCACAGGCTGTGCGGGAAGCGCGCGCGTGATCTCGGCGAGCAGCTTGCCCGAGACCAGGACGACGCCCGGCTCGCCGGTGTGCAGTTCGAGCGTGACCTCCGCCGAGACCTCGTAGTCGAAGCCGGACAGCTTCAGCCGCTGCTCCTCGGTGACCTCCAGGCGCATGCCGGCGAGAACGGGCACCGACGGGCGCGCCGGGAGGCTGCGTGCCGTCCATGCCACCGCCTCAGCGAGGACGTCTCGCTCGATTCGGAACATCACGGTGATCAGCCTCCTGGGTTCGTCGTTGATTGAAGGATCTCAAGGATCCACCCTCCCGGCCTCGCGCTCCGGGAGAACCCCTCTATGGGTCTTTGAGTTTCTTAGTTAGAGAGATAAGAGGTCATCACATTAGGGGCTGTGGAAACTGGGGACAACCGGCGTCCTTGCTGGTCAGCGCCCTTGTTTTTATCCACCGCGGGTGTGGGTGGCGCCTGGGGAGAACTCGCGCGCCTGGGGACGGCGAAACTTCGCCCACAGGCCGTCCCCAGATCTTGGTGCCGTCATCCACGGCCGAGGCCGGGTTATCCACGAGGTTTCCACAGGTTATCCACGGGGTAAAAGGGCCCCTTCTGGAGCCCCAGATCGACTGTTCACAGCCTGTCCACACGTTGTCCACTGGTAGTCCCCAGGTTCTCCCCAGGATGTCCCCAGCACTGTCCCCAACCGTTGTGGACGGATTTTTCCCAGCATTTGCGGGCGATCGGCCGCCCCGATTTTGCGTTTCCGCTGGTCCACAGTGTTTTCCACAGGCTGTGTACGACGTCACGACCCACGCTGTGTCTGCTTGATCCGCATTGTGAGCTCGTTGACCTGGTTGTACATCGAGCGGCGCTCGGCGATGAGCGAGCGGATCTTGCGTTCGGCGTGCATCACCGTGGTGTGGTCGCGGCCGCCGAACTGCTGGCCGATCTTCGGCAGCGACAGCTCGGTCAGCTCGCGGGCGAGGTACATGGCGATCTGCCGGGCGTTGACGAGCGCCCGGCTGCGCGAGGTGCCGCACAGGTCCTCGATGCTGATGCCGAAGTACTGCGCGGTCTCGCTCATGATCGAGGCGATCGTGATCTCGTTGTCGGACTCCGACGTGATGAGGTCCTTCAGCACGACCTCGGCGAGCTGCAGGTCCACACCCTGCCTGTTGAGGCTGGCGAACGCGGTGACCCGGATCAGCGCGCCCTCCAGCTCGCGGATGTTGGTGGAGATCCGGCTGGCGATGTACTCCAGCACCTCGGGCGGCGCGGCCAGGCCCTCCTGGATGGCCTTCTTCCTGAGGATCGCGATGCGCGTCTCCAGCTCGGGCGGCTGGACGTCGGTGATCAGGCCCCACTCGAACCGGTTGCGCAGCCGGTCCTCCAGCGTGATGAGCTGCTTCGGCGCGCGGTCGCTGGAGATGACGATCTGCTTGTTGGCGTTGTGGAGGGTGTTGAAGGTGTGGAAGAACTCCTCCTGCGTCTGCTCCTTGCCCTCCAGGAACTGGATGTCGTCCACAAGCAGGATGTCGATCGCGCGGTAGCGGCCGCGGAACCCGTCGGCCTTGTGATCGCGGATGCTGTTGATGAAGTCGTTGGTGAACTCCTCGGAGCTCACGTATCTGACGCGGGCGCCGTCGTACAGGCTCTGCGCGTAGTGGCCGATCGCGTGCAGCAGGTGCGTCTTCCCCAGCCCGGAATCGCCGTAGATGAACAGCGGGTTGTACGCCTTCGCCGGCGATTCGGCGACCGCGACGGCCGCGGCGTGCGCGAAACGGTTGCTGGCGCCGATGACGAAAGTCTCGAATGTGTACTTCTGGTTAAGCCGGGCCGTTTCGCTGGGTTTGCTGCTCTTCGCCTCCCAGCGGTTCTGCGCCGGCTCCGCGGGCTTCTCCGCGGGCGGCGTATAGGACTGGCTCTGTTCATAACCGAAGCCCTGCTGTGGATATTCGGTGGATATCTGCTGCTGCTCGGGCTGCGGCGAATAGTACTGTGGCGGCTCGGAAGGCTGGTTGTGCTGCGGCGGCGCGGGCTGTGCATAACGCGGCTGGCTCTCCACACCTTGGGGATAACTCTGACCCCCAGGCTGTTGATGAGAGTCTCCGGACGGCTGCTCAGGCGCCGTCGTATCGATCATCACGGCCAGCCGCATGGTCCGGCCGAGCTCCTGCGACAGCGCATGGGCCACCAGCGGGCGCAGCTTGCCCTCGATGAGGTCCTTGAGGAAGTCGTTGGGGACGCCGAGCACGATCGTGTCGTTGGCCAGCGCGATCGGGCGCACCATCGACAGCCACGTGCGCTGCTGGATGGGCACGTTCTCGTTGAGGAAGTTGCCCAGTGCCCTCGCCCATACCGTGCCGAGGTCGACACCGTTCACGATGCGGTTCCCCCTCCTCTCACTCGCGGCCCCCCGCGATCGGTTATCCACATGCCACAGCCGATCACGATGATCGACGACTCCTTCGTCCACACGCGGCCGGCGGGCGTCCCGCCCACGTACTCCACAGGAGATCCACAGGCTGTCCACAGGCTTTGAGCGGCCCGGAAGGGCCGACAGTAGCTTTGTGCACAGCTGTGTTCAAGACGTTGTCCACAGCCTAGTGGCACCTGAGTGCACATACTGTGGACGTGGGGGCGGCGGTGGAAAAGTGGCCTGTGGATCAGTGGATAACCGCGTCCGGTTTGACCTGCGGGCGCCTTCCCTCGTAACGTACGACGGTCGGCTTGTCACGCGACGGCTATTTCGCGTGCCCTCGCTTCCTTGGCAGGCCATCCATGTGTGTTAGGCGCCCGTGCGGCGCACCATCAAGCCTGGAGCCCACCCGTGAGCAAGCGTACTTTCCAGCCGAACAACCGTCGCCGCGCGAAGACCCACGGCTTCCGGCTGCGCATGCGCACCCGGGCCGGTCGCGCCATCCTCGCCGCTCGCCGCCGCAAGGGCCGCGAGAGGCTGTCGGCCTGACCGTCCCGCGCGACGACAGCCCGCCGGCGCCTCACGCCGGCGGGCGTTAGACGTATACGGTGCTGTCCCGTCAATCCCGCATGCGACGCGGGGAGGAGTTCGAGGCTGCGGTCAGGCGCGGCAAGCGCGCCGGGCGCCCCACCCTGGTGGTGCATTTCACCATTTCGGGGGATGAGCCACCCCTTGTAGGTTTCGTGGTGAGTAAGGCCGTCGGGGGCGCGGTGACCCGGAACAAGGTCAAACGACGGCTCCGACACCTGATGCGGGACCGACTCCACCGGCTGCCGCGAGGTAGCCTGCTTGTGGTACGCGCCAATCCACCGGCCGCGTCCGCGCGATTCGAGCAACTGGCCGCCGAACTCGACGTCGCGCTGGATCGTTTGCTCAGGCGGCGCGAGTCCTCGACGGGTGGACGGAAATGACGGAGCAACCGCAAGGGGTGGCGGTGCCGAGCCTCGCCGCTCGGGCACTCATCCTCCCCATCCGGTTCTATCGGGCGTTCATCAGCCCGCTGCTCGGTCCACGCTGCCGGTTCTACCCCTCGTGCAGCGCATACGGGCTCGAAGCGATTGCCGTACATGGAGCACTGCGCGGCATTTGGCTGACTGTCCGGCGCATCGGGCGGTGCCATCCATTTCATCCCGGAGGTATAGACCCGGTGCCCCCACGCCCGGTCCCGTCCCACGAAACGCAAGGGAGATAGCTCGGTGGAGCTGTCCTGGCTCAACTGGCTGTACACAGCCGTCGCCCAAGTCATCACCTGGATCCATACCGGGTACAGCACGTTCCTCGACCCCAACAGCGGTCTGACCTGGGCGCTGACCATCATCACGCTGACCATCTGCATGAGGATCCTGATCTTCCCGCTGTTCCTCAAGCAGATGCGATCCTCGCGGAAGATGCAGGAGCTGGCGCCGAAAGTTCAGGAGCTCCGCAAGCGCTACAAGAACGACAAGCAGCGCCTGAACCAGGAGGTCATGGCGCTCTACCAGGGGGCGGGGGCCAACCCCCTCGGCGGCTGCCTGCCGGTCCTGGCGCAGTTCCCGATCTTCATCTCCATGTTCACCGTGCTCCGCGCGATCGCGGCCGACGAGCCCAAGTTCGGGATGACGCAGGAGCTGGTCGACAGTGCCAAGCAGGCGCTCATCATCGGCGCGCCGCTGCCCGCCACGTTCTTCGAGGCTCCCGCCGTCGGCGAGAAGGTCGTCATCGGCTGCTTCGTGGCGATCAGCTCGCTGACCACCTTCCTCACCGTCCGGCAGAGCGTCACCCGCTCCATGGCTCAGATGCCGGACAACCCCATGGCGCAGCAGCAGAAGATCCTCATGTACATCTCGCCGCTGTTCGCCTTCTTCAGCCTGAACTTCCCGCTCGGTCTGATCCTCTACTGGGTCACCACCAACCTGTGGACGCTCGGCCAGCAGCACTGGTTCTACAGCCGGCACCCCATGCCGCAGTACGACGCCAAGGGCAACCCCATCCCCGTCCAGCCCAAGCCCGGCCTGATCGCCAAGTTGCGCAAGACCACGCCGGAAGAACAGGCCCCTCCGTCCCCTCCGCAGCCTAAGATCATCAGGCAGCAGCCGAGCAGGCAGCCCCGCAGCAAGCGCACCGGCAGCAAGAAGTCGTGAACACGAAGGAGAGGCCGGCCATGACCGAGGCCGAGCAGAAGAAGGCTCCTGATCTCACTCTCCTGGAGCAGGAAGGCGAGATCGCTGCCGACTACGTCGAGGGCCTTCTCGACATCGCCGACATCGACGGCGACATCGACATGGACGTCGAGGGCGACCGCGCGCTCGTCTCCGTCGTCGGGATCAAGAGCACCGAACTCGTGGGCCCCGGGGGAGAGGTCCTCGAGGCGTTGCAGGAGCTGACCCGCCTCGCCGTCCACCGGCAGACGGGCGAGCGCTCCAAGCTCATGCTGGACGTCGCCGGCTACCGCGAGCGGCGGCGGGCCGAGCTGACCAAGCTCGGCACCGAGATCGCCAACCAGGTCAAGGATCGCGGCGAGCCCAAGTCGCTGCAGCCGATGACGCCGTTCGAACGCAAGATCGTCCACGACGCGGTGGCGGCCGCGGGGCTGCGCAGCGAGTCGGAGGGCGAGGAGCCGAACCGGTACGTGGTGGTCCTGCCCGCCTGAGCGTGCCCCGCCGCCCCGGGCGGTGTCGGGCCGCTGAGACGCCGGCGGACCGCCCATGACGGACGGTCTTGTGACGGATCGTCTCGACGCGGCGCCTCGACGAGCGCTTCGGCCAAGTGCTCTTGTGCAAGCGCTTCGACCAGGTGCTCGACCGGACCCTGTGACGGGCCGGCCACGTGTGTGGCCGGCCCGTTTTGCTGTCAGCACCCAGATCGCATCACTCCTCCTTCCCGCCGACCTGACCCACCCACCGCCGCCGGCGCCGCCCGCTCCCGGCATCCGCTATGCGGCGCCCGTACCCGCGTACCCCGCCACTGGCCGCCTGCCCGCTGCCCGTCACGCGGCACCCCCGCCCGTCACCCGGCGTGAAAGCAGGAGCGGAGGGCGGCCCGCAGGCCCGGTGCGGAGGCCGGCACGGAGCCGCCCATGCAAATCGTCAGGTCGTAGCCGGACCTGCGTAGGTCAGCGCGCGGACAGGGTCGCAGGAAGGCGCCCGGTGGGGGTCCGGCGCGCTCATCCCTGTACGCTTCCACGGGGCACACCCCACCCCCGTACACCCGACAAATCCGCTTTTAACGGTCCGCGCGAAGTTGCGCTGACGGCGTGCTCACAGGCCACCTTCACCAAGGCCCGCTAGGCTTCCCTTGTGATCTCACCCCGTAGCCTTGGGTGGAGACCGGATCCGTCGCCGCGGCCTCAGCGCGCCCGGCGACCATCACCCCGATCACGGGCCACGAGCCCCAGAAAGGCCACCTACCAGTGAGCGATGAGCTTCCGGAACCGCCGGAGATAGCGAGGGACGTCTTCGCGGGGGAGGCCTGGGATCGCGCCATCACGTTCGCAGACCTGCTGGCGGGTCCCGGCGTCGTCCGCGGACTGCTGGGTCCGCGGGAGGTGCCCCGGATCTGGGATCGCCACATGCTCAACTGCGCCGTCGTAGCCGAGGCCGTGCCGCCCGACGTGCGGCTGGTGGACATCGGCTCCGGCGCCGGCCTGCCCGGTGTGGTCCTCGCCATCGTCCGGCCGGACATCCAGGTGACGCTGCTGGAGCCGCTGCTGCGCCGTACCGTGTTCCTTGAGGAGTGCGTCGAGGCGCTCAAGCTCGACAACGTCGAGGTGCTGCGCGGCCGGGCGGAGGAGCTGGCGGGCAAGCGCGAGTTCGACGTGGCCAGCGCCCGCGCGGTCGCGCCGCTGGATCGGCTGCTGAAGTGGGCGATGCCGCTGCTTCGCGAGGGCGGCGAGCTCATCGCCATGAAGGGCGAGCGCGCCGCCGGCGAGCTGGCCGAGGCTCAGGAGCAATTGCGCGCCGTCGGCGCCCGAACGGCCGAGCTCGTCACGGTCGGGCGCGGTAAGGTCGAGCCGCCTGCAACATTGGTTCGGGTGGTAGCGGGTCGCCCGCCGGAGCGAGCCAGGCGGCGACGAAGGAGGTGACGGTGGTGCCAGTCGCGTCAAGTGGTCTTGGCTGGCCGGACGGCCCTCCGTCCCAGAGTCCAACCGGGGTTGGCTGGCCCGAAATGGGCGTGTCGCGACAGCAAATTCCCGGCACCGGCACACCAGTGGTTGAAAGGATGGCCATCGTGACCCAGACCCCCCTGAACCCCGGTGATTCGCCGTTGGTACGAGAGGCGCTCAGCTCAGTGGTTTCACGTGAAACATCTGCAACCCCGACGGCCGCTCAGCCTGGCGAGGCATCTGGCGGCGGCGACGGCGGGTGGCCGCGTCCGCCCAAGACCCGAGTGATCGCAGTGGCCAACCAGAAGGGCGGCGTGGGCAAGACGACCACCTCGGTCAACATCGCCGCCGCCCTGTCGATGCACGGCCAGCGGGTCCTCGTGGTCGATCTCGACCCGCAGGGCAACGCCTCCACGGCGCTGGCGACGGAGCACCGTGGTGACGTCCCGGACGTCTACCAGGTGCTCGTGGACGACCTGCCGATGGCGGAGATCGTCAAGCAGGTGCCCGACATGCCCAACCTGTATTGCGCTCCCGCCACCATCGACCTGGCCGGTGCGGAGATCGAGCTGGTGTCCTTGGTGGCCAGGGAGGCGCGGCTGCGGCGGGCGCTGGCGGCGTACGACGCGATCAAGTTCGACTACATCGTGATCGACTGCCCGCCGTCGCTCGGCCTGCTCACCGTCAACGCGCTGGTGGCGGCCGACGAGGTGCTGATCCCGATCCAGTGCGAGTACTACGCGCTGGAGGGCCTCGGGCAGCTTCTGCGGAACGTGGACCTGATCAAGGCCCACCTGAACCCGACGCTGCGGCTCTCGACGATCGTGCTGACCATGTACGACGGGCGTACCCGGCTCGCGTCCCAGGTGGCCGAGGAAGTGCGGGCGCACTTCGGGGACACGGTGCTGAACACGGTGATCCCGAGGAGCGTGCGGCTGTCCGAGGCGCCCAGCTATGGGCAGTCGGTGATGACGTACGACCCGGGATCGAGCGGGGCGATGGCGTACATGGACGCGGCCCGCGAGATCGCTCACCGCGCCACGGTCTCCTGACCCTGCCCCTTGCCTCCGGGGCGCTTGACGGCACGCGGACGCCCTGCCCCGTGATCATGGTTTGCGCAGTGCGGGTGTGGCAGCGGCCTGCCTTCTGAGTGGTGCCACGGTCGGGCCTGGGCCGGCCTTCGGCGTCCCGGCTTCGGCGCCTCAGTCCTTGGCCCCGGCGCGGGGGACCCGGCTTACCAGTACGCCAAGTCGGGCCCGCTCGGTGCCTCGACCCCCTGGCGTGGGGGACCTGCTTCACCGGTAGCTCCAGCACTGGACGGCGGCAGCGGTGACTGTGCGGAGCAGTCCTGCTACCGATGGTTGTTCGTTGCGGGCCTGTGTCGGCCCGGAAGCTCGCCGGCTTTCGTTGGCTCTCGCCGACTCGAAGCGGCGGCTGTTACATGACGGCATCAACGTGGGAACCGCAAGACGCCCCGTGCCGTCCTTTCCTGATCGGCAGGGCCGGCTCCGGCGACCGTTTGTCAACACTGGCACCACTGCTGACGCCCAGCATCGATGGCACTTGCCGGAGGTCGAAAGCCAATGGCGTGTGCCAGGGGAAGAATGCAGATGCCGTACGCCCGGGGAGAGCGACAGCGCCTGCCGGGGTGGCGTGCGCCCGAGACGCAGGCGATGGAGTGCGCTTGGGGTGAGGCCGATAGCGCCTGCCGAAGACGATCAGTGGCGTGCGCCCGAGGCAGCAGCGTTGAAGTGCTGGAGTGCTCCCGAGAGGGGAGCGATGGCCGCGTCACTGGGGCGAACGCCGCGCGAAAACGGGGATGGGCCGGGGGTCAGTCACGGGTTGGGCAGGTTTGTGACCGTGTCGGTGTAAATCCCACCGGACGGTGTGTGGCGAGGAGACACTCGGTCCGGTCCACAACGGTAACCTCTCCTGGAGTGACCGGAATCGACCGGGTGGATGAGGAGACGCAGTGAGCCAGCAGCGGCGGGGATTGGGCAAGGGACTCGGGGCGCTCATCCCGACCGGTCCCATCGTTGACGGCACGGGGGCGGCGCCGGCCCCGGCCAACGGGTCGACCGGGGAGACGGGTCCCAAGCCGATTGCGGGGGCGTACTTCAAAGAGATCGCGCTCGGGGCGATCGTCCCCAATCCTCGGCAGCCGCGTGAGGTTTTCGACGAAGAGCGCCTGGAGGAGCTGGCGACCTCCATCCGCGAGGTCGGGCTGCTTCAGCCGATTGTGGTGCGCTCCGTCGGTGGTGGTCAGTACGAGCTGATCATGGGGGAGCGGCGTTGGCGTGCGTGCAAGAAGGCCGGCCTTGACCCGGTGCCGGCGATCGTCCGCAACACGCAGGACAACGACCTGTTGCGGGACGCGCTGATCGAGAACCTTCAGCGCGAGCAGCTGAACCCGCTCGAGGAGGCGGCGGCGTACCAGCAGCTCCTCGAAGACTTCCAGGCCACGCACGATCAGCTGGCGCAGAAGATCGGTCGCTCCCGCTCACACATCACCAACACCCTGCGTCTGCTGAACCTGCCCCCTGACGTACAGCTCAAGGTCGCCGCCGGGACCATCAGCGCCGGGCACGCGCGCGCGCTCCTCGGGCTCAGCGACCCGGAGGAACAGATCCAGCTCGCCAAGCGGATCGTGGCGGAGCTGCTTTCCGTACGGGCCGTCGAAGAGATCGTCGCCATGGGCAGTTCCAAGGCGGCCAAGAAGGCGCCCCGCGAGAAGGCCCCCAAGCCCACCGCCCCCGGTCTCTCGCACCTCGCCGACCGCCTCTCCGACCACTTCGAGACCAAGGTGAAGGTGGACCTGGGGCGGCGGAAGGGCCGGATCGTGGTGGAGTTCGCGACGATCGACGACTTGGAGCGCATCATCGGCACCATGGCACCGGAGGCGATCCAGGCGATGCGAGAAGCCGAAGACTGATTCCGCGCTTCTGCTTGGCGGCGCTCCGGCTGGGCGGGTTCCAGATGCGTGGCGTTCCGGCCTGATGCGGCTCCGGTTTTGCGGGGCTCCGGCGGAGTGGCGTTCCGGCCGGGTGGGGCTCCGGCTTCGCGGCTAGACGGCCTCCCGGTTTGACGGGGCTTCTGCTGGGTGGCGTCCCGCTCGATGGCGCTTTTGCTTGGCGCGCTTCGCCGCATTCGGCTCCACTCCCGCGCCGCTTTGCGCCGCGCAGCCCAGCCTCTCGGCTTGAACCTGCTGCGAGTGCGTCGAGGCTCCGCCACGCTGATGACACCCGGCGACGTGGTGTGGTCGGCCGTTTCGACGGGCAGGGCAGGGCGGCTGACGTCAGCCTGCCGAAGCGGGCGCGGCTGAGCGTCACAGACGACCCCTGGAGCAGCCCGCCCGAAGCAGTTCCGCCACGATCCCTTACGCGTCACATCGGCCGGCGGTCGAGCCGACCATGACGCTCGATCGTCGTGGTGCGCGCGGGCTGGAACGAGGACACGGCCGCGGTGGGCGCGCATCGGACGCGGTCCGGCGTGCATCACCGTGGTGTAGTCGCGGCCGCCGAACTGCTGGCCGAGCAGCCGACCCGAGCGGCGGGCGGCCGAACCGAGTAATGGCCAGAGCGGCAGGGCCGACCCGGTGGCAAGAAACCAGAGCAAGAGGCGGCCCGATCGGCAGGCGACCGACCAGAGCGGCAGGTGATGCCCCACCCAGGCGACGGACGACTCGGCGACGGATGACCCGGCGACGGGTGACCATCCGAGCGTCGGCCGACAGGCGACCTACCCGGGCGCAGGGCGAT